>CAVUXS010000003.1:0-359391 GCA_963745545.1 uncultured Actinomycetota bacterium | reverse complement strand
TCGGGGACCACGCGACATCGTGCACGTAGCCGTCCGGCTCCACGATCGTCCGGGTCCCGCCCGTTGCAAGGTCGTATGCGTAGATCCCGCGCTGAACGCCCGGATCCAGCTGCGTCACGAGAAGGATCTCCCGGGGGTTCGTCGGGCGGAAGCGGGGACCCCCCCATTGCTCGAGCTCCATCGAGACTTCCCACAACCGGATGTCCAGGACGGTGAGTGCCGCTGCCGGGTCGATCGGCCGGATGAGGACGCGCTTTGGTGCATTGCCGAATTCCGAAGCAGGACCGTCGGGTTCGCCGTCGATCACGGCGACTCCGACGAGCGATCGGCCATCCGGCGCGAAGCTCCACTGGGGGTAATCAAAGGTTTCCGGCGTGAGCTGAACGACGTTCGTACCGTCGGCGTCGGCGACCATCAGAGCCGAGCCGAGTTCGGTCGATCGCACGAAGGCGAGTCGCGTGCCGTCGGGCGAGAACATCGGACTGTTGTCGTCCTCGGGACCGGCCACCAGCGGACGAGTCTCGCCACCGGGCCGATCGGCGACGACGATGTCGCCTTCCTTCTCCAGCGCGATGACGCCGTTCCCTGCCAGGCCGAATGGGGGCGCCGTGAGGGTCGGCGGCGCCGGCCGTGAGCCGACAAAGGCGACGGTTGCCAGGGCCAGGATCAGCAGCGCGAGGGTCACGATCGCGAGCATGGGGCGCTGGGACCGTGTCCGAGTCATGGTCAGTTGCATCGGGAGCCACCTTTCGGGGAAGGTCCACCCGGGCCGCTGGCCGACGCGACGGGTCGCCGCGAGCGCGCGCTCCAGGCCCTCACGCGAACCCATCTCGGGTCGCTCGTGCAGCCAGTCGTCAAGCGCTCGATCGATCGATTCGTTCATCGTCCGGGCTCCAGGGCGGTGGCCGGCATCGCGTCCTCGTGCTCGCGGCGAAGGGCCGCGCGCATCGCCCGCGCTCCGTAGTGCAGTCGTGAAGCGACGGTTCCCGGCGGGATCCCCAGGATCCGCCCGACCTCGGGTGCCGGCAGGCCGACGTAGTGGGTCAGGACGAGCACGGCTCGGTGCTCGACGGAGAGCTCGAGGAAGGCTCGTTCCAGCTCGTCGCGGTCGGCGAGCTGCGCGAGGTCGTCGCGTGGCTCCGCCCGATCGATCGGAAGGGCCGGCAACTCGATCGGGCGCCGGCGCGTGCGCCGGGCGTGATCGCGGCAGGCGTTGACCAGGAGGCGATGAAGCCAGGCGTCGAAGGCGGCGGGGTCGCGCAGGCCACGGAGCTCGCGCCATGCCTTGACCAGGGCGTCCTGCACCGAATCCTCCGCGGCATACCGATCGCGGAGGATCCGTCTCGCGAGGTCGTACAGGCGGTGGTATGCGGCAGTCGCGAGGGCATCGAACGCCTCGTTATCGCCCCGCTGTGCGCGTACGACGAGATCGGACGTCAACGCCGACTCCTCGGAAGCGGTGCGGTCACCTGCCGCACTCACAGACTTATGACGCCGACGATGCGCCAATCCTTCAATCCGGTTGCTCGGGCAGGTGCCGTGCCATCATGGCCGAATGGGAGGCATCCGACTTGGCGCGCCGCCCGTCACACGTGGTGTCCAGCGCCACAACGTTCGGCCCTTGACGGACCGATCACTCACGCGGACGCTTCGTTGGCGGCTCTGCTTAACGCTAGGGTCGGGGGTCGGTTCGTGATCAAGGTCGCTCGCCGAGTCGGGATCGCCTTCGGCTCGTTCGTGATCGCGTGGCTCGCGGTCTCGCTTGTGGCCGGGTGGCTCTTCGGCTCCGGCAACTTCCTCGTCTGGGTGGTCGCCGCCGTCGTCGGCGCCGCTGTCTACCTCGACATCCTGCGGCGAGACCGGCGCGACGACTAGCGCCGGTTGGACAAGGTGGAGGCGACGTGCCCAAAGTCAAGTTAGGCGCCCTGTGCTGGAACCAGTACACCGACTGGCCGTCGCTGCTCGACGCCGGCCGGCGTGCCGAGCGGCTCGGCTACGACACGCTGTGGACGTGGGACCACCTCTACCCGATCGTCGGCAGCTCGAACGGGCCGATCCTCGAGGGCTGGCTCGTGACGACGGCCTGGGCCCAGGCGACCGAGCGGGTCCGGATCGGGCTGATGGTCGGCGCGAACACGTTCCGCAACCCGGCGCTCGTCGCGAAGATGGCGACGACGCTCGACCACATCAGCAACGGCCGGGCGATCCTCGGCATCGGCGCGGCGTGGTTCGACGAGGAGCACGAGGCGTTCGGGCTCGAGTTCGGGTCGGGGCCGCCGGAGCGCCTCCGCTGGCTGGCCGAGGCGCTGCCGATCATGCGCGGGCATGCTCGACGGCGACGGAGCCGACAGCGTCGGGCCCGCACTACGCGCGCGAAGGCGACGCGCAACCTGCCGGCGCCGGTCCAGGCGCACCTGCCGATCTGCATCGGCGGCGGCGGCGAGCAGGTGACGCTCAAGCTCGTCGCCCGCTACGCCGACATGAACAACGTCGGCGGCGGCGATCGCCAGCGTCCGGCGCAAGGAGGAGGTCCTGCTCCGCCACTGCGAGACGGTCGGGCGCGACCCGGCGACGATCGAGCGGACGACGGGCATCGGGACGATCTTCATCCGTGACAGCCGGGCCGAGGCCGAGCGGGCGTTTCGGGAGGCGTTCGCCCGGAACGGCCGACGCGAAGCCGTGGACCGACCAGCCGGTCGGGACGCCGGAGGACGTGGCGGCGGCGATCGCGCCGCTCGTCGAGCTCGGCTACCGGCACCTCATCGCGGGCGCTGCCGTCGCCGCACGACGAGGAGTCGATGACCCGGCTTGCGACCGAGGTTCGGCCGATGCTGGAGCGGATCGGCTCAGTAACGACGACCGCGGGCAACGGCGCCGCGGCACTCGCCTTCGCCCGGGCCCGGTGTCGGGCCGCCTTCGCCCGGTTGCCGCAGCTCGCCATGTCGCACCAGATCCGGCGGCCGGCGCGCGACTCGTCGAAGAAGACCCAGCGGCACGTGTCGTTGGCGCAGATCCGGATCCGATCGGTGCGGCCGTTCTGGATCTCGCTCACCAGGGGGTCGGCAAGCCGGGCGAGGGCGTCGTCGAGCGGGTCGCCGACGTGGCTGTGCCCGACGGAGACGCCGTCGGACTCCTTGACGAGCTCGACGCGCTCCCGGGCACGGATCGCCCGGTTCACCTCGGCGAGCGCCGTCGTCCGTCGGCGGCCGGTCGTGGGTGACGGCGTCGGCGACCTCGCGGAGAGCGTCCCGGACCGAGCGGACCCGCTCGAGGGCCTCGTCCTGGGTTATGCCGGACGCCTCGAGCGCCGCCGGCGCGAGGTCCTCGTGGCAGATCCCGCGCTCGCTCAGCCAGTGGGCCGCGTCGTCGAACGTGACGAACCGCTCGACGAGGGAACCCGACTCCAGCTCGAGTGTGTTCATGAAGTCAGAGGTGTCGTCGAGCGACATCGCGTGATGGTGGTCGTACGAGGCCCCGTGGCCCCCGTACTTGATCGGCATATAACCACTCTAGAACACTTGACAGGTTACGCGCAAGGGTCTACAGTTCGTAACCAGATAAGAAAGATAAACCGGTTAGTCAGGACCCAAGGAGGTTACGGACATCATGGAAGCGATCTTCGCCCTCATCGTCGCCATCGTCGCCTTCATCGGGCTCGACGTCGCCGCCATCGGCTGGGGGGCCGACTCACGGCCCGGCATGGCCGACGACCACCGCCGCTGATCCCAGCATCACCTGGCACGAACAGGAGGCCTACCGTGCACAGCTACTACACCTTCATCGCCCTCGACCTCGCCCGTGAGCGAGCCCAGGAGGCCGAGCAGCGACGGCTCCTCGCCGTCGATGCCTGGTCGGACGAGTCCGAGTCGAACGGCCGATCGCTCCGGCGATCTGCAGCGGCCGCGCTGGCAGCCTTCAGCCGCGCTTCAGGCCGGATCGCCCGTCGCCTCGACGAGAACGCGCCAGTCCTGAGCCACTGATCACGCAGTAGCGCCCCCGCAGGGCGCGCTACAAAACGCCCCGCCGCCGTCGGATTGCCGACGCAGGATCGGCGGGGCGTTTTCGTTGCCGGACGCGCCGCGGCTAATGCAGCCGGCTAGAAGCGGCGGCGGCCCGGGGTCACGACGGCGCCGACGACCGCGGCCTTGGCGACCGGTGATGGGCCGGGGGTAACGGCAGCCCCGACGACGGCGGCTTTGGCGACCGGCGACCGGCCAGGACCCGAAACCGCAGCCCCGACGACGGCGGCCTTGGCGACCGGCGACGGGCCGGGGGTGACGGCAGCGGTCACGACCGCCGCCCTGCCCAGGCGTGATGCTCGGAGCGGCATCTCAGACTCCTTCGGCGACGAGCGCTGCTTCGTCCGCCTCGACGGCGGCGATGATGGCCTGGATCGGGATCCGGCCCTGGGTAACCAGCTGCCCGCCGGCATGGCGAACGGCCGACGCGAACGCCCGCGGCCCACAGGTTCTCGTACACGAGCACGGCGCCGAGGCTGCCCGGCTCCATCGTCGCCCCGAACTTCAGGACGTCCTCCTCGGCGAGAGTCTCGGCGAGCTCCGTCTCGAGTCGGGCGAACTCGCCCATGTCGTCCAGGTCGGCCAGCTCCTGGGCCATCACCGTCCCGTCATCGCCCTTGCCGATGACGACAAGGTCCATCACGCGGATGATCCCGGAGTCGTGCAGTCGCAGGAGCTGCTCGGCCGCCTCGCCTGTGAAGTTCTGCTGCCCTGCCGGGAACTCGACCACCAGGTAGTCGACGGGCCCCAGCTCGTCGAGTGATCTCTCGGTCATGACGCCTCCTCGGCTCTGACACAACCTTCGACGGAGCAGAGCCATCGCGATGTCGGGCCAGCCACGGTCATTATCGACCCTGCCGGCCATTAGGTCTGGTGTCGTGCGAATGTTGAAGGTGGCCCGCCAGGCCGTGCCCCATACCGTGTGAGCGCTGCATCATGCGGCGCACAAGTGTGGTGAGGGGCGTGGAGACCGAGGTAGTGATTCGGGCCCAGCGCGGCGATCGGGCGGCCTTCGGGCTGCTCGCCGCCGAGATCGCGACGCGGTTCCTCGCCGTCTCCCGCAGGATCCTGCGGGACATCGATCTCGCCGAGGACGCGAGCCAGCAGGCGCTGGTCGCGATCTGGCGGGATCTGCCACAGCTCCGCGACCCGGCGCGCTTTGACGCCTGGTCGTACCGGCTCCTCGTGCGCGCGTGCTACTCGGAGGGTCGACGGACCCGCCAGTGGTCGCCGAACCTCCGGATCCTGCCGGCTGACGAGCCGTCGGAGTCCGGCGGGCTCGATGTCGGTCATCGTCCGGGACCAGCTGGAACGGGCCATCCACCGCCTGTCGGTGGACCACCGGACCGTGCTCGTCCTGCACCACTACGCCGACATTCCGATCGACCGGGTGGCCGAGATCCTCGAGATCCCGGTCGGCACGGTCTCGTCTCGACTCCATCACGCGATGCGCGCCATGCGGGCGGCACTCGATGCCGACGAGCGCCCGGCGGCAAGGGAGGCTTCCCGATGACCACCGAACGCGATCCCCAGCACGCGCATCGTCCTGTCGTGGCTTCGAGAAGACGCCCACGAGAACGCCGAGCGCCTTCTCCTGCGCGCCCTCGACGAGGTCGACACGACGCCACAGCGCCGACCCTGGTGGCCTGCGCGGAGGTCTACCGACATGAACACCTACGCCAAGCTGGCGATCGCCGCTGCGGCCGTGCTCGTGGTCGCGGTCGCCGGGTTCCAGCTCCTGCCACGGAACAGCACGCCCGGCAGTCAACCGACGCTGGCCGCCTCGCCGACAGCGAGCCCGACCCCGACCGCGGCGCCGAGCGCCATGGCGGTCGTCCCGGGTCCGCTCGAACCTGGCCAGTACGCCTGGACCTGGGATGGGCCCGACATCTCATTCCGGCTCGACGAGGGCGGTGGACGGGTCGGACCGACGGCGACTGTCCGCCTGGACGCCGACCAGCCGACAGAGGTCGGCCTTTACTCTATGGCTTCCGGGCCTTGCCGGTGGCTTCGCCGTCACGCATGTCTATGCCGACGCCTGTCGCTTCGAGGGTGCCCTCGAGCCGTTCGACGGAACGCTCCAGGGCCTTGTCGACGCAGTCGACGCTCAGGTCAGCACGGATGCCACGATCACCGACACGACGTTCGGCGGCCGTCCCGCCAAGCAGATCGTCGTCGCCCCGTCCGCCGGGGTTGACATGGCCGACTGCCGGCACGGCGCCGATGGCCCACTGCAGATCTGGGCTGATCCGGCGGAGAACAGCTACTTCGCGCTGCCCCCGACCCTCAGTGGGACCGCGATCGCGCTCGAGATCGACGGCGAGCTTGCCGTCTTCAACCCCGGTCAGTCGCCGGAGGCTTCAGCGAGCAACATCGCCGAGCTCGAGGCCGTCATGGAATCCATCCAATTCGGACCGTAGGCGACGCAAGTCGGGCCGGGAGGCCGCGAAGTCGCAGTTGATCGCCACGCAATGCCAGAAACGCCCCGCCGCGGGATAGCGACGGGGCGTTTCGGTCGGCCTCAGCTGCCCGACTGAAGCCTGTCCCAAGATCGCGCTTCTCGGACGGCCCGCCAACGCTCAGAGTCGGCAGTACCGCGAGCCAGGGATTGCCGCGAACCGGCAGCCGAGCTCGTTGGCCACGCCGCGAACGTGATCGCGCGTCCCGCCCGGGCGTCGCAGCTAATCGCCAGATAAGCGGGCCCTGCTAGGGTTCGGAACGAGACGCCCCGCCGCCGTCGGAAGTGCCCCCAACGACGCGGGGCGTCCGCATGTCCGCCGCAGGAAGAGTTGCCGCCCAGCCCGCGAGCCCGCCCCTCCCGCCGCGGAGAGTGGATGGACAGATCGGCCGCGCCTTGGCGCGTCCTCGACGACGCCGCGGGCCCGACCGGGGAGCCAGGTGCCGGCTCGAGCAGTGAGACCGTTCCGGGCTCAATCGGCCTGCTGACGCCGCGACTCGTTGTGGGTGTCGCGGCGGCCGGGCTGCTGGCCGTGGCGGCGTTCGTTCTGGCAGCCACCGGTCCCGCGGGCTCGGTCGAGATCGCCGGCGGTACGGCGTGGTCGAGCGGCGGTCCTACGGCCGACGGCTCTGGTTCTGCACTCACACCAAACGATGAGGTCGTCGTCGACGTTCAGGGCGCCGTCCTCAGTCCCGGCGTGCAGCGCCTGCCGGCGGGATCGCGCGTCGGAGACGCGATCGCCGCGGCGGGTGGCTACGGCCCGCGCGTCGACGCGTCGAGAGCATCCACGGAACTCAACCTCGCAGCGCCGGTGAAGGACGGCGACCGAATCGTCGTTCCGGCTCGCGGCGACGTCGCTGCGGCCACGGGTGGTCCAGCCGGCGGCGGCGGCGGCGACGTGAGCAGGGCAGGGTCGGGCGGTGGGCTTGTCGATCTCAACACCGCCACCACGGCCGAGCTCGACGAGTTGCCCGGGATCGGGCCGGTGACGGCCCAGAAGATCCTCGACGCTCGGGCCGAGAAGCCGTTCGCGAGCGTCGACGAGCTGCGCGAACGGAAGATCGTCGGTGCCGCGACGTTCGAGAAGCTCCGCGACCTCGTCACCGTCCGCTGATGCCCGCCAGCGGCTGGCTCGCGATCGGGTCGGTCGTCGCCGCCCTCGCATCTCCGAGCGCAGGCGCCGTGGTCGTTGCCATCGTCGCCGCGAGCCTCGCCGCGGCCGGGTGGGGCGTTTCGAAGCGGGCGACGAGGCGTGGCATGGTCGCACTCGCCGTCGGCGCTGGCCTCCTGGCCTTCCGGCTCGCGATCCTCCCCGCACCGCCTCCCGAGGCTGCGCCGGTTCCCGACGGTGAAGGGCCGTGGGTCGCCCGTGTCGAGTCCGTCGGCGCGCCACGGGACGGCAGCCAGGTCGCGACGCTCCGCCTCGAGGCGGACGAGGGCGTGGCACTGGCCGCAACGCTGCCGCGGTACCCGGCGATCGAACCGGGCGACCGCGTCGGCGTGTCGGGCTCGATCGAGCCACCGCCGGATGGCGGCTACGGGGACTATCTCCGGCGGACCGGCGTCGCCGGCACGATCCGGTCGCGCGTGCTCGACCTGCTGCGGTCGGACGACGACCCGGCCGGCAACCTCGAGCGTCTGCGTCGCCACGCCGCCGGTGCGCTCACCGCTGCGATCCCGGAGCCCGAGGCAGGTCTCGCGGCCGGGATCGTCATCGGGCTGCGCGACCGGGTCGATCGCGACCTCGCGGCAGACTTCACGACGGTCGGCGCGAGCCACGTCGTCGCGATCTCGGGCTGGAACATCGCGATCGTCGCGGCCTGCGTTGCGGCGATGTGCGGTCGCTTCTCGCGCCGACGACGGGCGATCCTGACCGCGGCCGCGATCGTCACCTACGTCGCGTTCGCCGGCGCGTCCGCGTCGGTCGTCCGGGCGGCCGCGATGGCCGGCGTGGTGCTCGTCGCCCGCGAGAGCGGCCGGGCCGGACGGGCCGCTGCAGCGCTCGGCTGGGCGGCCGCGATCCTGCTGCTCGTCGATCCCAGGCTCGTCTCGGACGCCGGCTTCCAGCTCTCGTCGCTCGCGACTGCCGGGATCCTCGCCTGGGCGACGCCGTTCAGCGCCTGGCTGGGAGCACGGACCGGGCGCCTGCCGGGCTGGCTGACAGAGTGCCTCGCAGTCTCGCTCGTCGCCCAGGCCGCGACACTGCCGGTCGTCCTGCTCTCGTTCGGGCGGCTCGCGATCGTCTCGCCGATCGTGAACCTCGGGCGTCGTCCCGCTCGTAGCGCCGGCGATGGCGGCATGCGCCGTGGCCCTTCTCGGTGGGCTGGCGACGCTTGCCGGGGCACCGGCGCTGGTGGCAACGCTGCTCGGGTCTGCCGGCGTGGTTCCTGCTGTCGCTCATCGTCGGGATCGTCCAGGCGGCGGCCGGGCTGCCGTTCGCGAGTGCCACGATCGAGGCGCCGTGGAACGCGGTCGCTGCGGGTGCGGCGGCCGGGGCGGTCGCAGCCTTGGTCGCGGCCCGGCGAACAGGGATCGTCGCGCGATGGCGGCGCGCGCGTGCAGCGGGCCGGAGCGGCGGCTCGCAACGCAGTGTGCCGCCCACGAAGCCACGGCCTCGGCGCGCGCCGTCGCGCCTCATTGCGATCGCGGTCGGCGTGTCGACCGTCGCGCTCGTCCTCGTCGCGGTCCACCGGCCAGACGGGGTCACGCGGGTGACCGTGCTCGACGTCGGGCAGGGCGACGCGATCCTCGTCGAGGGTGGCCGAGGCGGCCGGATGCTCGTCGACGGCGGCCCGAACCCCGATCGACTCCTCGTCGAGCTCGACAGCCGACTCCCGCCGTGGGATCGCCGGCTCGACGTCCTGGTCCTCACCCACCCGCACGAGGACCACGTCGCGGGGCTGGCGATGCTCCTCGAGCGATACCGTGTCGGCGCGGTGTTCGAGCCGGGCATGCGGGGTCCCGGACCGGGCTACGGCGCCTGGGCGGCGGCCCTCGATCGCGCGGGCGCGCCGCCGCGCGGGACGCTGGTCACGGGCGACCGGCTGGCCGTCGACGACCTGCGGCTCCGTGTCCTCTGGCCCGACCCGGGCCGGGTACCCGCGGGAGCCGCCGGACACGGGACGGGCGATCAACGACGTCTCGATCGTCCTGCTGGGTGAGGTCGGCGGAAAGCGATTCCTGCTGACGGGCGACGTGGAGGACGACGTCGACCCGGTGCTGGCGGCGCGCGGCATCCCGGCTGTCGACTTCCTGAAGGTCGCCCACCACGGCAGCGGCACTGCCTCGACGATCGATTCCTCGACGTGGTGCGGCCGGCGCTCGCCGTCGTGTCGGCCGGCGCGGACAACCCGTACGGCCACCCGGCACGAAGCACGCTCGATCACCTGACCGACGCGGGCGCACGCGTGTTCCGGACCGACACCGACGGCTCGGTCGAGGTCTCGTTCGAGGGCGACCGGATGTCCGTCCGGACGACCGGCGCTCGCCCGGTCGCTGCCGCCGCGACGCAATTGCCCGACCCGCGTCGCATCGGCCGGTCCGGCCGTCGCTGCGTCGGCCTTCAGCTGCGCGGTACCATCGAGCGGATGACCCAGACACCCGCGTCCCCGGCCACCGCGCGCGCGCCGATCGCCTACTTCTGGGGAGACGACGACCTCGGCTCGAGCCGCGCCATCGGCCGGATGGCCGAGGCGATCGGCGCCCGCAACGGAGGGCCCGTCGAGCGGTTCGAGGTCCGCGGCGACCGCAACCAGGCGGCAGCGCAGATCGCCGACCTCCACCAGCGCGTGGCCACGCAGTCGATGTTCGGTGGCGGCTCGCTCGCGGTCGTGACCAATGCCGGGGCGCTGACCGTCCGGAACGAAGACCGTGACGCGCTCGTCGCCGTCCTGCCGCTCGTGGCCCCTGGCAGCGGCGTCGTCTTCGTCGAGGCGTCACCGAGCGGGGCGCGGCAGCCGGGACTCAAGCGCCTCGTCGACGCGGTCCAGACCGCCGGCGGCGAGATCCGGGCGTTCCGCGCCCCGAAGGCCGGCGAGCTCGCCGGCTGGATCGAGGCCGAGGCGAGAGAGCGCGGGCTGCGACTCGGCCAGGGGGCTGCGCGAGCGATGGCGACGCGGGTCGGCGGCTTCGTGACCGACAACGACGCCGATCGCCGGAACCAGACGATGATCGTCGACCGCGAGCTCGACAAGCTGGCGCTCTACCGGCCTGACGGCGAGATCACGGCGGATGACGTCGAGGCCCTCGTCGCGGAGGCCGTGCCTGGTTCGGTCTGGGCGTTCACCGACGCCGTCGGACGGCGCGACCTGGCCCGCGCCTCCGAGCTGCTCGATCGCCTCGCCGCGACGACGCCCGAGCCGGTCCTCCTCGCGGTCCTCCACCGCCGGATCCGCGAGCTCGTCGAGGTCGCCGACAGGCTCGCGTCGGGCGAGAAGGAGGCTTCGCTGCCGCGGTCGATGGGGATCCACTCGTTCCGGGCCGAGCAGCTCGCCGCTGCAGGCGCGCCGCTGGACGCTGCCCGAGCTCGAGGCAGCGCTCGACGGCCCTCGTCGACCTCGACGCGACGGTCAAGGGCGCCCCCGGCTACGGCGCGTCAGAGGCGCAGCGTCGCCTGGCGTTCACGATGTGGCTCGCGGAAAACGTGGTGCCCCGAGCGACGTAGCTCGCCCGCTCCGCTGCGAGACATGATCCGCAACTCCTTGCACGTTTCAGGAACGTGGTATCGCTGCAGGCGAGGTCGTCGTCGAGCGTGCGGCAAGGCCGCGCCGCGGCCGCGGCGCGCATCGAGCATGCCAGCGTTCCTGAGCCGTAGTGGGCGAAGTCGCCGCCAGCCGCCGAGAACGCTGGAGGCGCGGCGATGGCCGCCATGCGGCGGCCGTTAGTCGGCCGAGGACCAGGCCTGCTCCTGGACGACGAGATCGCTCTCGATGGCGAAGACGCAGCGGCCCTCGCGCAGGTCGAGCAGCTCGATCAGGTCCGGGTCGATGTAGAGCTGGTGGCAGTCCTCGCAGAGGCCGCCCGGGATGCCGAAGCAGAGCCGCTCGCTGCGGTCGGACATGCGGAACGTCGTGTCGAACCGCGTCGTGATGAGGCGGCGTCCGCAGCTGGGGCAGCGCTCTCGGAGGCGGGACATCGACGTAGCGGACCTCGGACCGGGCGATCGCGCGATCGACCTCAGGGGCCGATGCTAGGTGGCGCGCCTCCGAGCCCGTCATGACCCGACGGTACTGACCCGACCGGTACCTCCCGGACGGCCGGGCCGGGTCTACTGCACGCGCAGGATCGTCTTCGCCTCGGACCAGTGCTTCTCGAGCGAGTAGTAGTCGCGCTCGGGCGGCGTGAAGATGTGGACGACGACGGCGCCGAAGTCGATCAGGACCCAGTGCGACGTCGGCGGTCCCCTCGCGGCCGATCGGGCGGTCTTCTCGGCCCGCATCCCCTCGATGATGCCGTCGGCGATCGCGCCGAGCTGCCGCTCCGAGCCGCCCGAGCAGATGACGAACGCGTCGGCGAGCGTCGTCAGCCCGGTCAGGTCGAGCAGCACGATGTCGGCCGCCTTCTTGTCCTCGGCGAGCTCGACGATGCGGCGGGCGACGTCGAGCGGCGGGCGCTCCGACGGCGACGGCTGCCTCGCGATGCGGGCAGGCCGTCGGGACGCGGGCTCTGGTCGGTCGTGGTCGCTGTGGTCGGCTCGGCGGGATCGGTCACGTGGCGTCCTCGATGTCGGGGTGCTGTCGATACAGATGATGCGCCTCGATGTATCGGCGCCACCGCCGGCGCGACGAGGCCCTCGATGGACGGCCCGGCGGCGACGCGGCCGCGGATGTCGGTCGCGGAGACGTCGACGTTCGGTCCGGCGAGGATCGTGATGCCGCGAGCGACGCCCCGGAGCGTGGCCGGCAGGGCGTCGACGGATCGGCGGCGCATGCCCGGGCCGCGGCGCGACGGCGATCCGCGCCGCGCGGAGCAGCCGCTCGGGCTCGTGCCAGGTCGGGAGGCCGGCGAACGCGTCGGCCGACAGGATCAGCGTCAGCTCGACGTCCCGGCCGGCGGCGCTCGGCCCGGCGGCCAGCGCCGCGAGCGTGTCGACCGTCCACGACGGCCCGGCCCGGTCGATCTCGATCCGGCTCGCCGCGAGGCCGTCCTCGCCGGCGACCGCGAGCTCGACCATCGCGAGCCGGTCCGCCGCGGGCGCGATCTCGGCGTCCGGCTTGTGCGGCGGACGCGCGGCCGGGACCAGCGAGCACCTCGTCGAGGCCGAGCTCGTCGCGGGCGGCCCGGGCGAGCGCGACGTGGCCGACGTGGATCGGATCGAACGTGCCGCCGAGGATGCCGAGTTCGACCGGGCACCGCGGCGCGTCCTGGCCCGGCGCCCGTGCGGCCCTCGCTCACTGCTCCTCCCACGGCTGGGCCTCCCACTCGAGCTCGGTCGCGCCGATCCGGACGAGGTCGCCCGGCTCGATCCCGGCCCGTCGCAGCTCGTCGTCGATCCCGAGCCGGGCGAGATCGCGCTGGAAGCGCTCGGCCGACTCCTCGACCTCGAAGTTCGTCTGGGCGGCGATCCGCTCGATCCGCTTGCCGCGGACCCGGAACGCGCCGTCCTCGCGCTCGACGACGAAGCCGTCCGTCGCCGGCTCGATCCGATGGACGACGACGCCGGACGGCTCCGGCGGCGCGCCGAGCTCGTCGGCGTCGGGCAGCAGGTCGGCGAGGCGCGCCCGCAGGGCGTCGATCCCCTCGCCGGTGGCCGCCGACACCGCGACCACGTCCTGCCCGGCGGCGGCGAGGGCGTCCCGGAACGCCGGCCATGCCGCCGCCGCGGCCGGCAGGTCGAGCTTGTTGAAGACGACGAGCAGCGGCTTCTCGAGGAGCGCCGGATCGTGCGCCTCGAGCTCGTCGCGGATGACGTCGCGGTCCCACGCCGGGTCGCGCGACGAGCCGTCGACGACCTGGACGAGGATCCGGGTCCGCTCGACGTGGCGCAGGAACGCGTGGCCGAGGCCGGCCCCGCTGCTCGCGCCCTCGATCAGGCCGGGCACGTCGGCGATCGTCGGCCGGCGCTCGTCCTCGTCGCCGAGGTCCATGACGCCGAGGTTCGGCTCGAGCGTCGTGAACGGGTAGTCGGCGATCTTGGGCCGGGCGGCGGTGAGCGCGGCGAGGAGCGTCGACTTGCCGGCGTTCGGGCAGCCCGACGAGGCCGATGTCGGCGATGAGCCGGAGCTCGAGGCGGAGCCAGCGCTCCTCGCCGGGCTCGCCCTTCTGGGCGTGCCGCGGCGCCTGGTGGGTCGACGTCGCGAAGTGGGTGTTGCCGAGGCCGCCCCGGCCGCCGCGGCCGACCATCGCGGTCTGGCCGACCATCACGAGGTCGGCGAGCAGCTCGCCGGATCTCGTCGTCGTAGACGGCGGTCCCGGGCGGGACGTCGAGGTAGAGGTCCGTCGCCGGCCGAGCCGTGGCGCCGGGCGCGCTCGCCGCGGCCGCCGGGCGTCGCCCGGAAGTGGTGCTTGTAGCGGAAGTCGCGGAGCGTCGTCTGGCCGGCGTCGACCCGGAGATGGATCGAGCCGCCGCGACCGCCGTCGCCGCCGTCGGGGCCGCCGCGCGGGACGTGCGCCTCGCGCCGGAACGTCGCCGCCCCGTCACCGCCCGCGCCGGCGCTGACGAAGATCTTGACGCGGTCGAGGAACATCCGAGTCGATTGTCGCCGACGGCGTCGCCGAGGCCGACGCGCCGGCGCCGCGATCTAGAGGTAGATCAGCGGATTGACGCGAGTGCCGCCGTTCCAGACCGGGCCGCGCCACACCTCGAAGTGGAGGTGCGGACCGGTCGCGTTGCCGGTCGAGCCGACCCGGCCGACCTGCTGGCCGCGTCCGACGTGCTGGCCGCGCCCGACCGAGACCGACGACATGTGGTTGTACGTCGTGTACAGGTTCGAGCCGTGGGCGATCCAGACCTGGTAGCCGCCGCCGTTGCTCTTCCAGCCGGCGAAGATCACGGTCCCGGCCGCCGCGGCCTTGACCCGCGTGCCGCTGTCGGCCGCGATGTCGATCGCGTAGTGGCCGTAGTGGTAGTACTGGCTGATGGAGCCGCCGGCGACGGGCCAGGCGAACGCGCCGCCGCTGTACTGCGCCGGCGGCTTGGTCGACCCGCCGCCGCCGCTGCTCGAGCCGCTCGGACGACTCGACGTCGCCTCGGGCTTCGGCGCGCGGCTTCGGCGTCGGGATGCCCGCGCCGTGGGCGCCGGGGATCGTGAGCGTCTGGCCGATGACGAGGTTCGGATCGCTCGAGCTCGTTGGCGTCGACGATCTCGGACGGCTCGACCCGGTACTTCGCGGCCAGCGTCTCGAGCGTGTCGCTCGACGCCGACCGTGACGACGACGCCGCTGACCGGCGGGATCGTGAGCGTCTGGCCGATGTGGAGGTCGTCCTTGGAGCGTGAGGTGGTTGGCCCACCAGACGGTCATCATCGAGACGCCGAACTTGCGGGCGATGCCGGTCAGCGTGTCGCCGGAGCGGACCTGTAGGTCCGCATGAGGCCCTTGCCGTCGGCGACGGTCGTGTCGACCGCGACCGGCTTCAGCAGCGTGCCGTCGTCGAGCGGTGCCGGCCTGGGCCGCGTCGGTCGTCGTCGATCGCGGTGTCCCAGTCGTCGACGCACCGTCGGGATCGGTCGCGATGACGCCGAGCCCGTACGGCCCGAGTCGTCGATCGGGCCGTCCGGGCCGCCGATGGCGCCGCTGCACGCCGCCGGCGACGATCCGGGCCTCCTGGCCGTTGCCGGTCGTGCCGCCGACCGCACTCGGCTGCGCCAGCGCGGGCGCGCTGCTGATCGCGGTGGCGACGAGGAGGATCGCGACGGCCGCGGCCGGGACAGCGCGTTCGGCGCCGATGCGCGAGATGAGCGACCGATGGGCGAGCCGACCGGGAGCGACGACGCTGGCGCTGTCGGCGGAGACCGATCGCGGCGCAAGCGCGCTCGGCCGGCGACGGCGGGCCGATCGAGCGAGACGCCGGCTGGGTCGGCTGGACCGCGACCGCGGTCGCGGTCTGATCGGCCGATCGGCGCGCGCCGCTGCGCTGGCCATCGCGTCGGCGACGGCGTGGCGATCGCTCGGGGAGGACGAGGCCCCGGACGCCTCGGGCGAGGGCGAAGCTGTGACGGTGGATGATCTGGGCCGTCGATGAGCGATGGCCCGGGACGGGGCGCAGGCGATCGAGGGCGCGCTGCACGCCGACCGATGCGTTCAGCAATACGGTCTCCTGGTGGAGGCGAACGGTCTGCGCGGGGGCAGAGGCGCTGGGGATGTGGACCGTCCGTCGGGTCGCGGTATCGAGCTGGGGGTCTCGTACGCGGCCGATGCCCGTTGCAACGGGCTTACGACATCGGGGCGAACGCTAACAGACGGAGCACGATGCCGCAAACGGAACGGCCGCGCAGGCTCGAGAGCGCTCGCACGCGCTTGGCCGGGCCGTCGACGGCCGGTCTCAGGCGTCGAGGCGACTTCGTCAGCGTCCCGAGGAACTGGACGTTGTTCTCGGTCTTCGAGAGGCGGTTGAGCAGCAGCTCGATGCCCTCGTTCGTGCCGACCGCCGACAGCATCCGGCGCATCGTCCAGACCATCTTGAGGACCGGCTCCTCGAGGAGCAGCTCCTCGCGGCGGGTGCCCGAGCGCTGGACGTCGATCGCCGGGAAGATCCGCTTCTCGGCGAGCTTCCGGTCGAGGATCAGCTCGCAGTTGCCGGTGCCCTTGAACTCCTCGTAGATGACGTCGTCCATCCGCGAGCCGGTGTCGACGAGGCAGGTCGCGATGACCGTCAGCGAGCCGCCCTCCTCGATGTTCCGGGCGGCGCCGAAGAACCGCTTCGGCGGGTAGAGGGCGATCGGGTCGATGCCGCCCGACAGCGTCCGGCCCGACGGCGGCAGGGCCAGGTTGTAGGCGCGGGCGAGGCGGGTGATCGAGTCGAGCAGGATGACGACGTCGCGGCCGGTCTCGACCTGGCGCTTGGCGATCTCGAGGGCCATCTCGGCGACGTGGGTGTGGTTCTCGGTCGGCTCGTCGAAGGTCGAGCTGATGACCTCGCCCTTGACGCGAGCGGCGCATGTCGGTGACTTCCTCGGGCCGCTCGCCGATGAGCGCGACCATCAGGAGGATGTCCGGGTAGTTCGCGCTGATGCCGTTGGCGATGTGCTTGAGGAGCATCGTCTTGCCGGCCTTCGGCGGGCTGACGATCAGGGCGCGCTGGCCCTTGCCGAGCGGGTTGACGATGTTGATCAGCCGCTGGCTGAGGTTCTTGGGGTCGCTCTCGAGGTTGATCAGCTCGTCCGGGTGGACCGGCGTCAGGTCGCCGAAGACCGGCCGGCGGCGGGCGGTCTCGATGTCGACGCCGTTGACCGCGTCGACCCGGAGCATCCCCCAGTACTTCTCGGCGTCGCGCGGGGCGCGGACCGCGCCGCTGACGCGGTCGCCGATCCGGAGCCCGAAGCGACGGACCTGGCTGGAGCTGACGTAGACGTCGTCCGGGCTCGGCAGCAGCCCGTGGCGGCGCATGAAGCCGAAGCCCTCGTCGACGATGTCGAGGATGCCGGTCGCGTAGGCGTGGCCGGCGCGCTCGGTCTGGCGCTCGAGGATCCGCTCGACGAGGTCGTCCTTGCGCTCCTGGGTGCCGGTCTCGAGCTCGAGGTCGCGGCCGACCGCGCGGAGCTCCGTGACGCTCATCTCGCGCAGGTCGGAAGACGTCGAGGTCGTTCCGCTCGCGGGCGGCCTCGAGCTCCTGCTGCTCGTCGTACTCGGTGACCGGCGCGCGCGAAGACATCTGGGTTCGGCGTCGCGGCCGACGATTCCGCTGGCGCTGGTCGGGACCGAGTTGGGGCATGGGCTGGGAGTTCCTCAGGAAGGGGCGCGTGACACGCATCCGGGCTGGATATCGCGCGGAATCGAGTCCGCTGCGCAGGCCGGTCTGGGATGCGTGAATCATACGTGGCGCCGAACGCCGCGTCAATGCAACCGGGCGCCGTCGGAACGGATTTCCTATTCGACGGTCGGTGACGGTCACGTAGTCCCGGCGATCGACGAGCTCGACGACGGGCCCGACGAGGGCGATGTCGGCCGTGAGCGGCGCGTCGACCGACGACCGGCCGACGAACAGCCGGACCGTCCCGGGCTCGACGACCCGCCGCATGTCGACGTCGACGTACGCCAGCTGCTCGGTCGAGAGCCGGAACGCGACGGTCCGGCACTCGCCGGCCGCCAGGTGGAGCCGCTGGAAGCCGCGCAGCTCGCGGACCGGCCGCGCGACCGACGCCTCCTCGTCGCGGACGTAGAGCTGGACGACCTCGTCGCCGGCGCGCGTGCCGGTGTTCGTCACGTCGACCCGGATCGTCGACCGTGTCGCCGGTCGTCTGCGAGGATGCTCTTGTCGACCCGCAGGTGGTCGATCGTGAACGTCGTGTACGACCGGCCGTGGCCGAACGGCCAGAGCGGCGACGACGTCCCGTCGACGTAGTCGACCTTCCAGTTGGACTTGCCGCCCGTCGGGTGGTGGCGGTAGGTGAGCGGCACCTGGCCGACGTGCGCGCGGCACCGTGACCGGCAGCCGCCCGCCCGGGTCGACGTCGCCGGCGAGGACCTCGGCGATCGCGGCGGGCCCGGCCTCGCCGGGAACCCACGCGAGCAGCACCGCCGCGCAGTGCTCGGCCGCCCACTCGATCGCCAGCGGGCGGCCGCTCACGACCACGAGCGACGGTCGGCGTTCCGGTCGCGACGACGGCCTCGAGCAGCTCCTGCTGGCGGCCGAGCAGGCCGAGATCGCGGCGGTCACGCGACTCGCCGGTCGTCGCGTCGTCGGTCAGCCCGGATCGCTCGCCGACGACGACGATCGCGACGTCGGCGGCGCGCGCGACGTCGACCGCCTCCGCGATGCTCGGCGTCGGTCGCCGTCCCGGATGCCCGCTGCCGCGCGCGTACGCGACGCGATCCGAGCCGAACCGCTCGCGGATGGCCGCCGAGGATCGTCGGGCATGCCCGAGAGCTCGTCGACCGGGTTGATGACGTCGCTCGACGGGAAGCCGAACGGGTTCGCCCGGTGACGCAGCTCCGCAAGCGTCTCGATGTGGAGCAGGTGGGCGTAGTCGCCGAGCAGGTCGCGGGCGCTGTCGGCGATCGGACCGACGACGGCGATCCGCCCGACCGATCGGCGGCAGCGGCAGCGTCCCGTCGTTCTCGACGAGGACAAGCGACCGACGGGCGAGGATCCCGGGCGAGGTCGTGCTCGTCGGCGTCGAGCGCGGCGAGCTCGACCGGTGTCGGGGAGCTCGACGTACGGACGGTCGAACAGGCCGAGGCGGAACTTCAGGCGGAGCGTCCGCTCGACGGCGAGGTCGACGATGCCGCGAGGTCGACGCGACCGTCGTCGATCGCCTGCCGGAGCGGGCCGCCGAACGCCGCGGTCGTCGGCAGCTCGTTGTCCATGCCGGCACCGAGCGACATCGCCGCGGCGGTCCCGAGGTCCGACGTCAGCCGGTGCTCGCCGACGAGCATCTGGACGGCCGTGTAGTCGGAGGCGACGACGCCGTCGAACCCCCACTCGTCGCGGAGGATCGACGTCAGCAGCTCGCGCGAGACGTGGCACGGGACGCCGTCGACGTCGCAGTACGCCGGCATGACGCCGGCGATTCCGGCATCGCGGACGGCCGCCTCGAACGGCAGCAGCTGCTCCTCGCGCAGCTCGCGCGGCCCGACGTGCGCCGGCGCCTGGTTGAACCCGCCCTCGGCGAGTCCGTGGCCGACGAAGTGCTTGGCCGGTCGCCGCGACGCCGTCATCGAGGTCCGTGCCCTGGAGGCCGCGGACGTAGGCGCAGCCGAGGACCGCCGCGAGGTACGGATCCTCGCCGTACGTCTCCTCGATCCGGCCCCAGCGCGGGTCGCGGCAGATGTCGAGGACCGGTGCCAGCGCGACGCGACGCCCCGATCGCCTGCATCCGCCGCCGGATCGCCGTCGCGACCGCCTCGACGAGCTCCGCGTCGAACGTCGCCGCCGCGCCGATCGACTGCTGGTAGATGGGCGCACCGCGGGCGAGCAGGCCGTGGAGCGTCTCCTCGTGGAGGAAGGCCGGGATGCCGAGCCGCGTCTCCTCGACGAGGAAGCGCTGGATCTCGTTGCCCACCTCAGCGGCCGCGATCGGGTCGAGGTTCGTCGCGCCCGCCACCCGGCTGATGTGGCCGATGCCGTCGGCGAGTCGCTCGCGGACGACGCTCCGGATCGAGCTCGGTCTCGCTCCGGAACAGCTCGAACGACCAGAGCGAGCCGAGCTGGGCGAGCTTCTCGTCGAGCGTCATCCGGGCGAGCAGGTCGGCGACGCGAGCGTCGACCGGCAGGCTCGCGTCGCGATAGCGAGCGTCGATCGTGGTCATCAGCCCTTCACCGAACCGCTCGTCAGGCCGCTGACGATGTGGCGCTCGGCGAACGCGTAGAAGACGATCGCCGGGATGATCGTCACCACCGTGTAGGCCAGGACGCGGGCCTTGTCCGAGTTGTACTCAGTCGAGAAGTTCATCACCCCGAGCGGCAGCGTCCACTGGTCGGCGCCGTTGAGGATCACCAGCGGCAGGAAGAAGGCGTTCCAGGTCGATGACGATGGCCAGCACGCTTACGGTGGCCAGCGCCGGCCGTGCCAGGGGCAGCAGGATCCGCCAGAAGAAGCCGAACGTGCCGCAGCCGTCGATCCGGGCGGCGTCCTCGAGCTCCACCGGGATGCTCCGGAAGAACGGCCGCAGGATGACGATCGTGAGCGGCAGGGCGAACGCGGCCTGGGGCAGGGCGACGCCGAGGAAGTTCCCGGACAGGCCCAGCTGGCGGACGAGGATGTACAGCGGCAGGATCGCGACGGCCGAGGGGAACAGCAGGCCGAACACGAACAGCAGGTAGAGGGCTTCGCGGCCGCGGAACCGCATCCGGGCGAAGACGAACGCCGCCGCCGAGGCGAGGGCCACCGTGAGGACGACCGCGATGGTCGCGACGATGACGCTGTTGAGCGCCTGCGGCCAGAAGGTCGCCGCGTACTCGCCGAAGAGGACGTCCGTGTAGTTCGTGAAGACCCAGTCCTTCGGCAGGATGGTTCCGGGATCCGCGGCAAGCTGGCCGTTCGTCTTGAACCCGCCGAGGACTGCGTAGACGAGCGGGAACAGGATGGCGATCGCCACGATGAATAGGACGCCGACGGCGGCGATCTGAGTCAGGCTTGGTCGTCTTGTGCGCGCAGTTCGCTCCGCCCCGGCGGTGACTGCCGACTCCGTGGTCCTCGAGGCAGACGTCGTCATCGGATCACCCGCTGTACGCCGTGACGGCGCCCTCGGTGTCGCGTCGCAGGACGTAGCGCTGATAGAGCAGCGCGACGACGAGGCAGAACAGGAACAGGATGACCGCCAGCGCGCTGCCGTAGCCGAACTGGTTGCTGCGGAAGCCGGCCTTGAACATCGCGATGGCCATCGTGCTCGACGCGTTCACGGGTCCGCCGGCGGTCATCACCCAGACCATGTCGAACAGCTGGAGCGCGCCGATCATCGACAGGAAGACCGACACCCGGATCGTCGGTCCGAGCAGTGGCAGCGTGACGTAGCGGAACGACTGACGCCGGTCGGCGCCGTCGATCAGGGCTGCCTCCTCGAGCTCGCGGGGAATCCCCTGGAGGCCTGCCAGCATGATGATCATGTGGAAGCCGAAGTACTTCCACGAGATGATCACGAACAGCGTGATCATGACGAGCGTCGAGTCGCCCAGCCAGTCCTGGACGAGTCCCTCCAGGCCGATCGCTCGTCAGCGACGAGTCGACGACCGAATCCGGCTGGAGCATCAGCGTGAAGACGATGCCGGTCACGGCCTCCGACAGGACGTACGGCAGGAAGAACAGCAGGCGGAAGATCGCCCGACCGCGGAAGCGCCGATTGAGCAGCACCGCGAGCGCCAGGCTGAACGGGATCTGGACGAACAGCGACAGAACGACGATCAGCAGGTTGTTGCCGACCGAGGTCATGAAGGCCTTGTTGCCGAACGCGGTGACGTAGTTCTGGAGGCCGACGAAGTCGGTCAGCGGCGAGAGCCCGTTCCACTTGTAGAGGCTGTACTGCATCGCCTGCAGGACCGGCAGGATGACGAAGACGGCGTACAGCACCAGGGCCGGCAGCACGAACAGCCCGATCGTGAGCCACCTGGTCGAGAGTCCCGGGCGCCGGCGCGCGGGGCTGCTCATTGCCGTCATCGACCGTCCTCGATCAGCGCGGAGGAATCGAGCGGGCCGGCGAAGCCGGCCCGCTGCTCATCAATGGCACAGGGTAAGTGGCCCGAGAGGCGCCTACTGGGTAGCCGCCGCGTCGGTCAGAGCCTGGCAGACCTCCGCCGGAGTGGACTCACCCAGGAACAGCGCGATCGTCGCGTCGTTGAAGGCCTGGCTGATCGCCCCGGCCGTGGCCTGGTCGAGATAGAGCTGCATGAACGTTGCGTCACCACGACCCGCGAGGACGGCCTGGAGGTTCGGGTCCGTGACCGAGGCCTCCGTGCCGACAACCGTGGACAGGCCGACGCCGTCGGTGTTCAGCTTGTTGCCGATGTCGACGCTGCTGAAGAACTTGAGGAAATCGAGCGCCTCCGGCGGCGCATTGACACCGACCGCGATCCCGTTGCCGCCGCCGACACCGTCGGTGGCCGCACCGGCCCCGCCGGCGACGGTCGGGAAGGCGAACCAGCCGAGGTCGTCGCCGAGTCCCTTCTTGTCCGCGCTCTGGTCCATCTGGACCGAGGGCGCCCACTGGCCCATCAGCTCCATGGCCGCCTTGCCGTTTCCGACGGACGCGGCCTCGGCGTTGTAGTCGGCCGAGCGGTAGCCCGCCTGGTACGGGTTGAGGGCGTTGAGCTTCAGGACCTCCTCACCGGCCTTCGTGCAGGCGTCGGTGTTCCAGTCGCCGCTCTGGATCATCTCCGAGAGCGCGTCGCCGCCACCCGTTCGCAGCACGAGGTACGTCCACAGGTGCATCGAGGGCCACTTGTCCTTGCCGGCGATCGCCAGCGGGTCGATTCCGGCGGCCCGGAGCTTCGTGACGGCGTCGAGGTACTCGTCCCACGTCGCCGGCGGCGCCGTGATACCGGCCTGCTCGAAGAGCGCCTTGTTGTACCAGAAGCCGATCATGCCCATGTCCCATGGCACGCCGTACTGCTTGCCGTTGTATGCGTAGATGCTCATCGCGCCGGGGTTGATCGTGTCCTTCCAGTCCGCGATGTCGGCAGTGATGTCCTTGAGCAGGCCGGCGTCGGCCTGGGCGGCCATGATGCCGCCGCCCCACGACTGGAACAGGTCGGGGTAGTCCGCGGCGGCTGTCGTCGAGAGCTTCGTCTTGAAGGCCTCGTTCTCGAGGACCGTGAGCTTGATCGTGACGTTCGGGTTATCCGCCATGTAGGCGTCGGCGGCGGCCTGGAAGTCGGACTTGCCGGGCTCGCCGGTCGTGATGTGCCACCAGTCGACGGTGACTGGTTCGCCGCCGCTGCCGGTCGAGGCGGGCGGTTCCGACGGGGTGCCCGTCGAGGGCGCAGCCGCGGACGGCGACGGCGTGGCGCCTCCGCCGCCGCTGCACGCTGCGAAGGCGATCGCTGCGGTCGCCAGAAGGACCGCGATCCGAGGGCGGGTTCTCATTGGCCAAGCCTCCTCGTGGTACCTGGACGCGTCACGGCGCGGGAGCGGGCACGGTGGGCGATGACATCTCCTCCGATGCGATCATCAGTGCATCCGGCGAGTCCGGATGTGTCCCACGTGCGCGATCCCGCCCCGCCAGGGAGGAGGAGTCTGGCGGGACGGAATCGGCGGTTGCCACTTCGACGTTTGCCGATCGTCGAGGCGCTCGCCTGGTCGCGGTCTCCTCCTCGAAAGTTGCGAGACGCCCGTCGATACTTTCGGCTCGGGCAATGTAGTCGCACGGCTCGGGCGGTGTCAATCCTCTGCGTGAACCGTGGGGCTCTCTGGACCGCAACGTGCAACCGAAACTTTCGTTGAGCGGCGCCGTTCGATACACTGCGGTCGTGACCTCGCCCAGTCAGGCGCGCCCGCGCCGTCCTGCCCCGACCACCATCGCGGACATCGCCGAGCTGACCGGCGTGTCGGTACCGACCGTGTCCAAGGTGATCAACGGTCGATCCGACGTGTCGGCCGAGACGCGCCGGCGCGTCGAGACCGCGATCCGCGAGCACGGCTACCAGCGGTCGGCCGGCTCGCGCGCCGCGGACGCCGCTCCTCGAGGTCATCTTCCACGAGCTCGAGAGCGAGTGGGCGCTCGAGATCGTCCGCGGCGTCGAGCGGGTCGCCGGACAACACCACCTCGCCGTCGTGCTCAGCGAGATGCAGGGCCGGCGCTCGCCCGGACGCGGCTGGATCGAGGGGGTCCTCGCCCGCCGGCCGACCGGCGTGATCGCGGTCTTCTCGGACCTGAGCGAGTCGATGCGGGCGCAGCTGACGACACGCGGCATCCCGTACGTCGTCGTCGACCCGACCGGCGAGCCGCTCCACGACACGCCGTCGATCGGCGCGACGAACTGGAACGGCGGGCTGACCGCGACGCGGCACCTGCTCTCGCTGGGCCACCGCCGGATCGGCGTCATCGGCGGCCCGGAGTGGATCCTCTGCAGCCGCGCCCGGCTCGACGGCTACCGCGCGGCGATGGACGAGGCCGGCGTGCCGATCGGGCCGGATCTCATCAGCCACGGCCGGTTCCACGTCGAGGAGGGCATCGACCGGGGCCGCGCGCTGCTCCGCCTCAAGGACCGCCCGACGGCGATCTTCGCCGGCAACGACCTCCAGGCGCTCGGTGTCTACCAGGCCGCGCGCGAGGCGCGCCTCCACATCCCGGAGGACCTGAGCGTCGTCGGCTTCGACGACCTGCCGGTCGCGCAGTGGGTCGGCCCGCCGATGACGACCATCCGCCAGCCGCTCATGGACATGGCGAGCGCGGCCGCCGAGATGGTCGTCGCGATGGCCCGGGGCGAGACGCCGCCGCAGATGCGGGTCGAGCTGGCGACGGAGCTCGTCGATCCGCGAGAGCACCGCGCCGCCGGCATCGTGACTTCCCGGGTGGCCGCCCGCTGCTGATCGGTGGGGCCGATCGAATTGGCACAGCTGAGCGTGACCCCTCATCGATTCGTACTGCCTGCCGCAGGAACTGGCACCCCGCCACGCTCGGCTGTGCGGAATCTGATCGGTGACGCCGATCGCGGCGCGGCGGCATCGGCCGTGATCAGGCCGGCTGATCACATCGATGACAGTTGAGCGTGACGGGTGCTTCGAATTGACATCGGAGTGTCGGAATCCGATGGGCAGCACGCTCGCCTGTCGCGGATTCGATCAGCGAGGCTGATCCGCCTGTCCCCGTCGTGCCGTCTACGATCAGTCGATGACGGATGCCGGAACGAAGCCCCACGCGCTCCGGAGCTCCGACGTTGCGGCCGCGATCCGCCGCGAGCGGCTGGTCGTGGTCCTGCGGCGGGTCGCGCCCCAGGAGCGGCTCGTGGCCCTAGTGCGTGAACTGGCCGACGCCGGCGCACGCGTCTTCGAGGTGACGTTCGATGCGCCCACGGCGGCGGCGGACCTCGTCGCGTGCCGCGAGGCGCTGGCTGGATCCGAAGCTCTCGTCGGAGCCGGCACGATCCGGACGACCGACGCGCTCGAAGCCGCGCTGGACGCCGGCGCCGCGTTCGGCGTCAGCCCGATCCTGGACCCGACGGTCCTGACCGCCGCGATCGCCCGCGGCCTGCCGTTCATCCCCGGCGCCCTCAGCCCGACCGAGATCGACGCAGCGTGGCGCGCCGGGGCGACGTTCGTGAAGCTCTTCCCCGCGTCGTCGGTCGGGCCGGGTCACGTCCGCGAGGTTCGCGGACCGATGGGCGATATCGAGCTGATCCCGACCGGCGGGATCGACGGCGAAACCGCAGGCGCGTTCCTGAGCAGCGGGCGCGGTGGCGGTCGGGATCGGCGGCGCGATCGTCAACGCCTCGGCGGTGGAGCGGGCGGCGATCGTGAAGTCGGTCCGAGGCGCCGCGTGAACCGCCTTGCCGGCCTGTCCTGCCTCGTGACCGGCTCGACCGGGATCGCAGCCGCGTCCGCAGAGCGCTTCGCCGAGGAGGGCGCGGCGGTCTTCGTGACGTCGCGCGACGAGACCCACTGCCGGGCGCTCGTCGAGCGGATCACCGGCCGCGGCGGGCGCGCCGCGTTCCGCGCCGCGGAGCTGACCGACGAGGCCGCGGTCGAGGCCGCCGTCGGCGCGTGCGTCGGCGAGTTCGGCCGGATCGACGGCCTGTTCTCGGTCGCCGGCGGCAGCGGCCGCCGCTTCGGTGACGGCCCGATCGACAGCGTGACCGGCGAAGCCTGGGACGCGACGCTCGCGCTCAACCTCCGGACCCAGGCCCTCGTCTGCGGATCCGTCGTGCGGCGGATGCGCGCCCAGGAGCCGAACGACTCCGGCACGCGCGGGTCGATCCTGCTGATGGGCAGCGTCACCGCCACGGATCCCGGTCCCGGAGCTGTTCGGAACCCACGCCTACGCCGCAGCCAAGGGCGCCGTCGCGGCGCTGATGACCGCGATGGCGGCGACCTACGTCGACGACAGGATCCGTGTGAATGCCGTCGCGCCGTCGCTCACGCGGACGCCGATGGCGGCGCGGGCCGCCGGTGACGAGGGAATCCTGGCCTACGCCGCCAGGAAGCAGCCGCTCGCCGGCCCGATGCTTGACCCGGTCGAGGTCGCCCACGCCGCCGTCTACTTCCTGTCGCACGAGTCGCGGACCGTGACGGGCCAGCTGCTGAAGGTCGACGGCGGCTGGTCGGTCGTGTCGGTCGGGCCGGACGAGACCGGTTGAGCATCGTCCGGACCGTTCTCGGCGACATCGACGCGAGCGCGCTCGGGGTCACGTATGCCCACGAGCATCTCGTCATCGACGGCGGCCGGCCGGTCGAGCTCTCGCCCGACTTCCTCCTCGCCGACGTCGACCGGATGGTCGCCGAGCTGACCGACGCCGCGGCGGCTGGCCTGCGATCGGCGATCGACGCGATGCCGGCCGACTGCGGCAGGAATCCGGCGAAGCTCGCCGACCTCTCGCGGCGAACGGGTGTCCAGATCGTGGCGGCGACCGGGCTCCACCACGAACGCTTCTACGAGCCCTCGCACTGGAGCCGAGATGCGTCGGAGGACGAGCTCGCCGACCTCTTCACCGCGGATGTCACGACCGGGATCGACGAGCGCGACTACGGCGGCCCGATCGTCCGGCGGACGGGGATCCGCGCGGGCACCGTCAAGGTCGCCGGCACCGAGGGCGGCCCCTCGGACCGCGACCTGCCGATCTTCCGCGCCGCGGCCGAGACCCACCGCCGGACCGGCGTGCCGATCCACACCCACTGCGAGAACGGGACGGGCGCGCTGGAGCAGCTCCGGATCCTCGTCGACGCCGGCGTTCCGCCCGAGCACATCTCGCTCAGCCACGTCGACAAGGTCGTGGACCGGGCCTACCACCGGGAGATGCTCTCGACCGGCGCGTTCGCGGTCTACGATCAGGCATTCCGCTGGGGCGACCGCGACAATGGCACGATCCAGCTGATCGAGTGGTCGATCGCCGACGGCACGGCCGCCCAGGTGATGCTGGGGATGGATGCGGCCCGGCAGGGCTACTACCGGTCGTTCGGAGGGACGCCGGGCCTGGACTACCTGCTGACCGCGTTCAGTGACGACCTCGACGCCCGCGGACTGGGCGCGGACGCGAGGGCGTCGATGTTCGTCGCCGCACCCGCCCGGGCGTTCGCGTTTGCAGAGGTCGATCGATGAGTCACGAGGAGCTCCTGACGAGCGTCGTCGGGTCGCACGCCCACCCCGGCTGGTTCGACGCGGGGATCGCCGCCGCGCAGCGCGGCGAGTTCGGGCCAGCCGACCTGACCGAGCTGCTCGACGACGGCGTCGATCTCGCGATTCGCGACCAGGAGTCGGCCGGGATCGACGTCATCAGCGACGGCGAGATGCGCCGGGCGGGCTTCTTCACGGCCGAGTTCTACCACCACCTGACCGGCGTCCGGGCCCTCCCGTCGGACCGCCTGCTCGGTGCCGGGGGCCACGACCAGCAGCACCGGTTCGAGGTGCTCGAGGCAATCGCCGCGCCGGACGGCCTGGGCGTCGTCGCGGAGTACGAGTTCGCCCGGAGCCGGACCGCGAGACCGCTCAAGGTGACGCTGCCGGGGCCGTACACCCTGTCCGGCCGGCTGCGTGACCGGGCCCGGCGAGGTCTACGCGACCCGCGTCGCGGCGGCCGAGGCGTTCGTCCCGATCCTCCAGGCGGAGCTCCGCGGCCTCGCCGATGCCGGCGCGCACGATCATCCAGGTCGACGAACCGTCGCCGGCGATCCATCCCGACGCACCGGCCGACTTCGCCTCCCTGTTCAATGCCGCGATCGAGCCGGTCCGCGGCCGCGTCCGCCTCGGTGCCCACCTCTGCTTCGGGAACTTCCTCGGTCGGCCGCTCGCGGCCCGCTCGTATCGGCCGATCCGCGACGCGATGCTCGGCTTCGGCGTCGACGAGCTCGTTCTCGAGTTCGCGAACCGCGAGATGTCCGAGGTCGACCTCCTGCGCGACCTGACCGATGCCGGCCGCGACGTCGCGGTCGGCGTGATCGACGTCAAGAACTACCACCTCGAGTCGCCCGACGAGGTCGCTCAGCGGATCGAGGCGGTGCTTGCGACCGGCGTCCCGGCCGATCGCCTGACGCTCGTCCCAGACTGCGGCTTCAGCCAGACCGCCCGCTGGGCGACGACCGCCAAGCTGCTCGCGCTCGTCGCCGGCCGGGACCTCGTCCGCGGGCGACGCCCGGACCTTCAGCCGATAACAGAGGAGATGGCCCCCCGATGATCGCCCACAACATCACGATGCTCGGGACCGGCCTGATCGGCGACTTCTACACGAACACGCTCCACGGCCAGCGCAGCCGCGACCGCGTCCGCGTCGTGTACTCGCGCAGCCAGGAGCGTGGCGAGGCGTTCATGCGCCCGCTGGGGCGTGCCCGAGTCGACGACCGACATGGCCGCGGCGGTCAATCACCCCGACACTGACGTCGTGGTCGTCGGCGTGCCGAACTTCCTCCACGAGGAGGCGGTGCACCTCGCAGCGAAGGCCGGCAAGGCCGTGCTCTGCACGAAGCCGCTCGGGCGGACCGCCGACGAGGCGCGCCGGATGCTCGAGGCGGTCGAGAAGGCAGGCGTGTTCGCGGGCTATCTCGAGGACCTCTGCTACACGCCCAAGACGCTCAAGGCGATCGACTCCGTGCAGGCCGGGGCCATCGGCGACGTGACGTGGGTCCGCTCCCGGGAGACGCATCCCGGGCCCGCACTCGGCCTGGTTCTGGGACGGCCGGCTGACCGGCGGCGGCGCGATCATCGACCTCGGCTGCCACTGCATCGAGATCATGCGCAACTTCGTCGGCAAGACGAACCGACCGGTCGAGGTCCTGTGCCACGTCGACACGCTCGTCCACCCGATCGCCGACGAGGACAACGCGATCGCCCTGATCCGCTTCGAGTCGGGGGCGATCGGCCAGTTCGAGGTCAGCTGGACGTTCCGCGGCGGGATGGACCTGCGCGACGAGGTCGCCGGGACCCACGGGACGATCTGGCTGAACCACTTCCTGCGCACCGGGTTCGAGATGTTCAGCGCCGGTGGCGGTGGCGGCTACGTCGCCGAGAAGGCCGAGACGTCGGCGGGCTGGCTGTTCCCGGTCGGCGACGAGGTGTCGGAGCTGGGCTACGTCGACATGTTCAGCGACATGTTCCGGGCGATCGAGGAGAACAGGCCGCCGATGGAGACGTTCTACGACGGCTACGTCGTCAACGCGATCATGGACGCCTGCTACCGCTCCGCGAAGGCCGCACGCGTGGGAGCCGGTCGAGCTCGACTGGCGCGGCGGGTCGACGGCACGCATCGCGTCGTCACCGGAGTCGTTCGAGGGCCAGGTCGTCATCAAGCGCGAGATCCTGCCCGACGGCCGCCACAAGCTGATCCTCAAGGACCCCGCGAGCGGCGACTTCACCGATCGGATCGTCGCCGGGGGCTGATCGCGGGAGGCGCGGATCGGGCGCGTGCGGCCGCAGAGGGCGTGGGCAGCCTGGTCGCTCTCAGTCGACAATGTCGACGTGAGTGGTCGAGCGACCACCGAGCCAGCGTCCGCCGTCCGCCCAGAGCGCGCCTTGAGTCGACCGGATTGCGGTGTGCGCGCTCAATCGGCCGCCGAGCGTCCAGTGGTACCGACATTGTCAGCTCGAGTGGACGGCCACCTGGCGGGGACTCCGCGGCGGCGCGGCTGGCTCAGGCGGCGCGGCCGGGCGCGGCCGCGCTCCTCACCACACCGCTCAGCCCGACGCTGCCTGCGCGACCTCCGGCAGTCGCGACGGATCGCCCTCGTCGAGCCACGCGCCGATCGCCTCGCGCGAGAACAGCTGGTCGACGACCATCGACGACGAGCCGATGACGCCCGCGAGGCCGCCCAACGACGACCGCTGGATCGCCAGCTCGCGGGTCGCCAGCGGCAGGGACCGGCGGTACACGGTCTCGCGGATTGCGGCGAGGAGTTGGTCGGGGCTGTTGGCGACGCCGCCACCGATCACGATCAGCGACGGGTTGAAGAAGTTCACGACGCTCGCAAGCATCGACCCGACCCGCCGGCCCGCCTCCTGCAGCAGCGCGACGCAGACAGGGTCGCCGAACGACGCCGATCGAGCGACGTCCTCGGCGGTCACTACGCCGCGCTGGTCGAGCGCCGTCCGAAGGCGCGGGCTCCGACCGTCGAGCGCCGCCGCGGCCCCGGCCCGCCCCAGCGCCTCGCCGCCCGCGAGCGCCTCGAGGCAACCGACGTTGCCGCAGCGGCAGATCACGGCCGGGTCGTCGACGATCTGGATGTGGCCGACGTCGCCGGCGCTCCCCTGGGCGCCGCGATGGAGCCGCCCGCTGGAGATGATCCCGGCCCCGATGCCGGTCCCGATCTTCACGACGACGACGTCGTCGTGGCCGGCCGCGACGCCGGATCGCCACTCGCCGAGGGCGAGGACGTTGACGTCGTTGTCGACCCAGACCGGCGCTCCGTAGCGCCCGGCGAACCGCTCCCGGATCGGGTATCCGTCCCAGCCCGGCATGATCGGCGGCGAGATCGGCCGGCCCGTCTCGAACTCGACCGGGCCCGGCACGGCGATCCCGATCCCCCACAGCGGCCCCTCGATGCCGTGCGTCGTCCGACGGAGCAGCTCGAACAGCTCCTCGACCCGGCCGAGGCAGGCGTCCGGGCCGGTCTGGATCAGCGACGGCTCGTCATGGTGCCCGAGGATGCATCGATGGCATCCTCGCGGCTGACGTGCCCGCCGATGCCGATCGACCGCAGTGCCGCGCAGCCGAGCCTCGCCCCCGCCGGCCCGCGGGTGTAGTGGAACACCGCGTCGCCGCACCGGATTACGGCGTATGGCACGAGTTGCTTGTATGCCGGGTCAGTTTCGACCTCGCTGCGCGGCCGGAATTCGAGATGAGCCGGGTCGAGCAGCCGGGATAGATGTCGCCGTCGCCGCGGCCGAGAACCCGCGGAAGGATTCGACGGATTCAAGCACGCGGGCAGGAATGACGAGGACGTGTTCGTCGAGGGACATGATTCCTACGCGGACTAGAGGAACTTCACCGCCGCCGCCAACCCCATCATGATCAGCAGCAGCACGACGGCCAGGCGCAGCGTCTGCCGGCCGCTGCGGCGGGCGAACAGGGCGTCGAGGGCGGCCTGGTCGCCGGACTCGGCGGCCGTTTGGACGTCCAGCTCGTAACGGCCCTCCGGGTAGTCGCCGGCCTGCTGTCTCGGTCAGGTAGCCGGGGAATGCCGGCCGGGTCGAGCCGCGGGACGACCAGGGCGTGAAGCCCGAGGCGCGTTGGCGAAGGCGTAGCTGGCCGGCCAGAGCTCGGCCCGTGTGCTGTCCGGCAGCAGCGGCCCACAGCCGGCGGAGCAGGTCGGGGGCGGGGAACGGCTCGCTCGAAGACCACTCGCCCGCCGTCCACCAGCGCCTGGCGCGCCGCCCAGCAGCGTCGGCGCAGTCGTCCTCCTGCAGGACGCGGTGGACCTTGTCGACGGTGCGCGGCGGGCACGGTTCGTCGACCCAGGCCAGCGTCGGCAGGGCGACGCGCGCGCCCCACGGGGCGGGGAACTGCTCGGCGACAGGAACGGGTCGCCGAGGCCTGCGTACAGGCCTGCGGTCAGGGCGAGGACGTGAAAGCGCACTCCGGCGGGTTGCCCGCGGCCGCCACCTGGACGACGGCGACGTGTGACCGGCCGAGCGGCTGGGCGAACACGGCCGGCGGCCACGTAGCGTGCTCGGCGCGGGGAGCCGAAGCGGTCGCACAGGCGCTGCGAACTCGGGCACCCAGTCGTCGGCGAAGCCCGGGCGAGCGGGCGATGACCTTGACGCCGGCCGGCATGCGCCGCGCGAGGGCCTGTTCGACGGTCAGGTCGGGCATGTGCATCAGTCTAGGAACTCCGCGCACCGTCGTGACGCGATGCTCGCGCGCCGCGGCCAGCACCGCCTCGCACAGGGCGATCGTCTCCAGGTTGTCGCGGCCGCTGATCTCCGGCTCGGTGCCGTCCTCGACGGCGCACAAGCAGCTGGGCCATCGTGCCGACGAAGGCGTCGGGGAACCAGACCTCGTCCCAGCGCGGCTGGATGCCAGTCGCCGGCGTGTCGCTTGCGTGCGTGAAGTCGAGCGTGCTCGGCGTCCGGGCCGGGTAGCTCGGCCAGCCGATCGTGCCGCGGGCCAGCCCGTCGGTCCCTTCGACCCGCCAGCGGATGCCGATGTCGCCGGCCGCCCCCTCGCGGGCCGGGCCGGCCCAGACGTCGTCCCACGACGCGGCCCGGCGCCCGTCGTCGTACTCGAGGATGTACAGGTTGATGCCGTCGTCGTGCGGGAACTGTCGTCCGCGGGTCGGGCCGGGTGCTGGCCAGCACGCGGTCGGGCGTGCCGAGCCAGTAGCGGAACGTGTCGAGGTGGTGGATGCTCATGACGAACGTCGACAGCGACGGCAGGCCCTCGGCCCACGGCATCCAGTGCGGGATGGCCCGCATGTCGATCGTCGCCAGCACCGGCTCGCCGAGCCAGCCGCGGTCGAGCAGCGTCCTTCAGCGCCCGCACCGACTGGTCGTAGCGCATGTTCTGGTTGACGGCGAGCACGATGCCGGCCCGCTCGCACAGCTTCGACGCACGTCCTGCGCCTCGGCGACGGTCATGCGCCAGCGGCTTCTGCGCGAGGATGCCGCGTGATGTGGCCCGCGTGCTTCGACGGCCTCGCGGATGAGCGTCCGGCTGCGCGTCCGGCGGCACGGCGACGTCGAGCACCTCGACCTGCGGGTCGGCGAGCAGGTCGTCGATGGTCGCGTGGACCGTGGGGATGGCGTGGCGGTCGGCGACGGCCTGGGCGGTGGCCGGGTTGCGCGAGCGATGGCGACCGGGTTGAACCCGGCCTGGCGGTACGCGACGAGGTGGCAGTCGCGCATGATGAAGCCGGCCCCGACGCAGCCGATGCGCCAGTCCTTGCGGCGCGGCAGGCGCGGGAGGTAGTTCGAGAGGTGAGGGTCAGGGCGGGCAGGTCGACATGCGGGGTCAGCGGCGCGGGTCGATGAGCAGTGCGAAGCCGGGCAGCAGCGGCGTGGTGTACGTCGGAGCCAGTATGGGTACGCGCGTGACGACCCAGCGCTTGCCGCGACGGCGGTGGACGATCAGCGTCGGCTCGGTCGGGATCGTCGCGGCCGTCGAGAACCCAGTACTCGCGGATCGACGGCACCTGCGAGGTACAGGTCCGACGTTGCGCACCAGGTCCTTGTTCGGATCGCCGTCGACCAGCACCTCCGCGACCAGGAGCGGGCTGACGTCCTCCCACCGGAGTTCATGCGAGCGGGCACGTCGAGCGGGAAGTCGCGGTAGGCGGCGAGGTCGGGTTCCGGGACGTCGTCGCTCGGCCGGCCGGGGACGAAGACCCGAGCCTTGCTCGATCACGTAGTTGATCACGTCCGGGTGGTCGTCCGCGTAGTCCTCGAGCTTCTTCGACAGCCAGTCTTCGAGCAGTTCTCGGGCAGGTTCGGGATCGGGCGACACGTACAGCCTCCCGTCGATGAGCTCGTACTGGTAGCCCTCCTCGTAGTCCGGCCGCCGTCGAACTCGTCGCGCGGACACGGGCCGGCCGTGGTCGGCCGGGCCGAATCTTCGATCGTCGCACGGTCGCCATCGCTCGTCGCGCCGTCCGGACGTCAGCATCACCGCACCAGCACCCGCAGCTCCCGCGGCAGCGGGAAGCTGACGTGCTCCTCGCGGACCGTGCGCGCTCTCGACCGTCGCCCCGAACCGCGTCCGCAGGTAGCTCGACGCACTCCTGCACGACGTCCTCCGGGGCGCTGCGCCCCGGCCGTGATCAGCACCGTGTCGTCGGCCGCGAACCACTCGTCGCGGAGCTCGGCGACGCCGTCGATCAGGTGCGCCGGCTTGCCCGCTGGCCCGGGCGATCTCCGCCAGCCGCTTGCTGTTCGAGCTGTTCTGGCTGCCGAGCACGAGCACCACGTCGGCCTCGGGCACCAGGTCCCGGACCGCCTCCTGGCGGTTCTGCGTCGCGTAGCAGATGTCGTCCTTGCGCGGGCCCGACGATCTGCGGGAACTTCGCGTCGCAGCGCGGCGATGATCACCTTGGCGTCGTCCACGCTCAGCGTCGTCTGCGTCAGGTACGCGACCTTCGCGTCCGGCGGGCAGGTCGAGCGCGCTCGACGTCGGCCACGTCCTCGACCAGGACCATGCTGGTCGCGGGGCCTCGCCCATCGTGCCGATGACCTCGTCGTGCCCCTCGTGGCCGATCAGGACGATCGTGTAGCCCTCCTTGGCGTAGCGCGACCGCCTCGAGGTGGACCTTGGTGACGAGCGGGCAGGTGGCGTCGATGGCCCGGAGGTTGCGCTGCGGCGCGACTGCTCGCGGATCGCCGGGGAGACGCCGTGGGCGCTGTAGAGCACCGTGCCGCCGTCGGGGACCTCGTCGATCGACTCGACGAAGACGACGCCGCGCTTGCGGAACCGCTCGACGACGGGCCGGTTGTGGACGATCTCGTGGTAGACGTAGAGCGGGCGTGCCGAACAGCTCGAGGGCCCGCTCCAGGCTCTCGATCGCCATGTTGACGCCGGCGCAGAAGCCGCGCGGGTTGGCCAGGATGATCTTCACGCGCAGCCTCCGTGGGGGGGACGTGTATCCTAGCGTCACGGCCCCTACTAGCCAACCGGGGGCGGTGTGGCGGGTAACGCAAAGCCGCAAGCGGAAAACAAGAACGCCACCCGTTTGGGGTGGCGTCGCGTGCTTCGGAATCCAGGCCGGCCGGTTACTTCTTGATCTCTTCGATCTTGCTGATGGTCGCGAAGGTCTTCCCGTCCTTCATTTCGGTCTTGGCGATCGTGACCTTGGCGTCCTTCGGCCGGTGCAGTAGTCCTTGTGCGGGACTTCTTGTTCGTCTCGTCATCGAAGTAGTAGATCAGGTCCTTGCCGCCTTCCTTGACCTTGACGACGGTGGCGCACTTGGTTTGGCCGGCACCTTCAGCTCGCACTTGGCGCAGCAGACGGAGCCGTCAACCACCTTCTCCTTCGTGTCTTGACCCAGAGCCAGGCCGACCGTGACGAGCAGCGCCAGGCCGACGGCGAACAGACGAGCGATCCGCATCATGAGAGCCTCCGATGGCAAATGTGCCGCCACGGCCCCGGCAAGCCCCCCTGGCCCGCCTGACGCCGCTCGGTGGAACGTTCGTCCCCAGTATATAGTCGCCGGCGCAGGGAAAAGCAACAGGCTAGCCGCCGGCGGGCTTGTTCACGCCCTCCAGCAGCCGCCGCAGTTCGTCCTGGTTCGGCCGGCTTGACCAGGTAATGGTCGAAGCCGGCCGCGCGGCGCGCGCCATGGTCCGCGTCCTGGCCGAATCCGGTCAGGGCAACCAGCGTCACCCCGTCCGGCACGTCCACCCGCAGTCGGCGAGCCACTTCGTACCCGTCCAATCCCGGCAAGCCGATGTCCAGGAATACCACGTCCGGCCGGTCAGCCCGGGCGGCCGCAAGCCCACCGGGGCCGTCGAACGCGACCGCCACGGTGTGCCCGTGCAGCCTCAACAGCTTCGCCAGCCCCTCCGCCGCGTACACGTTATCGTCCACGACCAGGACCTTCTTGAAGCACGGAGGCGGAACGAGGAGGGATGAATCCGAGGCGCTCGCCCGATTCGTCTCTCTTTCCTCCTTCTTCCTTGCAGAGCGGCAATTGCACGACGAACTCTGCCCCGCGGCCCGGTCCGGGGCTGTGCACTTCGACTCGCCCGCCGTGCAGTTCGACCCGGTGCTTGACGAGCGTCAGCCCGATTCCCAGGCCACCCTGGGCTCGTTCCAGGGAGCGGTCGGCCTGGGCGAACAGGTCGAAGACGTGCGGCAGGATGTCTGGTGTGATGCCGACGCCGTTGTCACGGACAGCCACCACCGCCGCCCCGCTGCCGGCCGTCGCAGTCACCTCGATCCGGCCGCCGTCCGGCGTGTACTTGGCGGCGTTGTGCAGCAGGTTTGCTAGCACCTGCTCCAGCCGGGTCGGGTCAGCCTCCATCAGTAGTGGCTTGGCCGGAGCGGCCACGGTCAAGGTGTGGCGGCGGGCCTCGACCTGCGGCCGGATCGTCTCCACTGCCCGCGCGACCACATCTCTGAGGTCCACGGGCGTCTTGCGGAGGTCGACCTGGCCGCGGGTCAGGCGGGACACGTCCAGAAGGTCGTCAATCATCCGGCCCATACGCCGGACCTGGTGGTCGAGGACGCCAGCGGCCCAGGCCGCGTCCCCATCGGGCCGCGCAGCAGGTCGATCGCGGACCGCAGGGCGGCGAGCGGGTTCGCGCAGCTCGTGGGCGAGCATGGTCAGAAACTCATCCTTGCGGCGTTCGGCCTCGGCCAGTGCGTCGGCCCGGCCGCGGGCCTCCGCCCGCAGCTGCTCCACATCCGGCATTCGCCGCCGCTCGACGGCTGGGCGCCGGGCGAACGCGTCCACGGCGTCGGCTACGGCCCGGCGGAGATGCTCGACGTCGTACCGGCCCTTCGGCAGGCAATCGAGGGCGCCACGCTCGAACGGCCTGGACCGCGGCGGCCTCCTTTCCCGGCTCGGTCATGACGATGACGGCGCGGCCACGGCGGCACCGCGTCTGCACCCGCCAGCGCGTCGAGCACCGCCGGTCCGCCCACGTCCGGAAGGGAATCATCCAGCAGGACGAGGTCCGGACGGACGGTCCGGACATTGGCCAGCGCCTCGGCCGCGGTTGCCGCTTCCAGGAACCGGTATGTCCGGTCGGGGCTCCGCCGCGAGATGGCGGCGCAGTTCGGCCCGGGCGGCCGGGCTCGTCGTCCACAATCAGTATGAGGCGATCCGCGCCGGGGAGGTGGATCGTGCGTCGCTCGTCTATGGCCGCCGGGGCGGCCGGGTCTCGTTTGTCCGTCATCCGATCATTCACTCGGCCCCCAGACCGGCCCCCGCCGTGAGGAACGGCTCCAGTGGAACCGGCGCGTTGACGGCCCCCATTGAGAGACCTAGGATGGATTCTTTTGGCCCCCTGCCGGATGGCCCGCGATGGACGACGCCATCCGCAAGGCCGAAGTCGCTGATCGAGGCCCTCAGCTACATCCGCACCTTCCGCGACCGGCTCACCGTCATCAAGCTCGGCGGCAGCGCCATGGAAGACCCCGACGCGCTGCGCGCCACGCTGCAAGACGTCGTCTTCATGGAGACCGTCGGCATGCGGCCCGTCCTGGTCCACGGCGGCGGCAAGCCGATCGACCGGGCCATGGCCGCGGCCGGCCTGCAAGCCGCGCAAGGTCCAGGGCCGCCGCTACACCGACGACGCCACGCTCGACATCGTCGTCCGCGTCCTCCGCGAGGAGATCAACGCCGACATCGTCCGCGCAGATCCGCGAGCTCGGCGGCCGGGCCGTCGGCCTGCACACCGACACGCTGCAGTGCCTGTTCGGCGAGCAGCTGACGCTGCCCGGCGACGGACGGCGAGCCGATCGACCTGGGCCGCGTCGGCCAGGTGACGCGCGTCGACGCCGGCCTGATCGACGACTTCTGCCGACGCCGGCGTCGTGCCGGTCATCCCGTCGCTGGCCGTCGACGCCGACGGCGGCTGGCTGAACGTCAACGCCGACACCGCCGCCGCCGCCGTCGCCGCCGCAGCTGAAGGCCGAGAAGCTCGTCTTCCTCACCGACACGCCGGGCATCCTGCGCGACCGCAGCGACCCGGCAGTCGCTGATGCCGCAGCCTCGACGCGGCCGGCTGCCGCGAGCTGATCGCGCGACGGGCGTCATCGACGGCGGCATGATCCCCAAGGTCGAGGCGTGCCTCGACAGCCTGCGCGGCCGGCGTCGGCAAGACGCACATCATCGACGGCCGGCTGCCGGCACTCGCTGCTGCTGGAGATCTACACCGACCGCGGCGTCGGCACCGAGATCGTCCTTGACGCAGTTGACGCCGCCGGCGCAGCGGTCGCGGCGCTCACTCGCAGCCTCGACTCGCGGCGTCACGACCGAATGACCATGACACCGACCATGATCCTCCGAGCAGGTCATCGACCTGTTCGAGCAGTACGTCATCGGCAACTACACGCGCTACCCGGTCTGCCTGGTGCGCGGCGAGGGCTCGTGCGTCTGGGACGCCGAGGGCAACCGCTACCTCGACTTCTTCCCCGGCTGGGGCTGCGGCCTGCTCGGCCACTGTCCGCCGCGCGTCGTCGCAGGCGGTGCGGGAGCAGGTCGCGCAGCTCATCCACGTCCCGAACACCTGGTACACCGAGCCGCAGGGCGCTGCTGGCCCAGGCGCTCGGCGAGCGGACCGGCTTCGGCGGCCAGTGCTTCTTCTGCAACAGCGGCACCGAGGCGAACGAGGCGGCGATCAAGCTGGCCCGGCTCAACGGCAAGCCGCGGGCCGGTACAAGATCGTCACCATGCTCAACAGCTTCCACGGCCGCACGATGGGCGCGCTCAGCGCGACCGGCCAGCCGAAGTACCACGCGGGCGTCGAGCCGCTGCTGCCGGGCTTCAGCTACGCCCCGTTCGGCGACCTCGACGCGGTCGCGAAGCTGATCGACGGCGAGACCGTGCGCCATCCTGGTCGAGCCGATCCAGGGCGAGGGCGGCATCAACCTGCCGCCGGCCGGGCTACCTCGAAGGGCTGCGCGAGCTGTGCGACGAGCACGAGCTGCTGCTGATCTTCGACGAGGTGCAGACCGGCATGGGCCGCACCGGCAAGTGGTTCGCCCATCAGCACTGGAACGTCCAGCCGGACGTCGTGACGCTGGCGAAGGCGCTGGCCGGCGGCGTCGCGTGGGCGGGCTGATCGCCAAGCCGGAGGTCGGCGGAGAAGCTGAAGCCCGGCACGCACGCGGCGACGTTCGGCGGCAACCCGATCGCCTGCCGCGGCCGCGCTGGCGACGATCGAGACGATCGAGGAGGACGGCCTGCTCGACCGGGCCGTGCAGATCGGCGAGCGGTTCCGCGCAGCGCTTCGAGGCGCTGCAAGGAGCGGTGCCCGCTCGATCCAGGAGGTCCGCGTCAAGGGCGCGATGATCGGCGTCGAGCTGGCGGTCGACGGCGCCCCGGTCGTGCAGGAGTGCCTGGAGCGGCGGCTGCTCGATCAACTGCACGCACGGCACCGTCCTCCGCCTGCTGCCGGCCCTGAACCTGACCGACGAGCAGATCGACGAGGGCTGCGACATCCTCGACAGACGTGTTGCTGAACCGCAAGTCTGAGTCGCTGAGCGCCGAGTGCGATCGGCGCTCCGATCGCTGACTCCGGACTCGACCACTCACGACTCGTACTCCGATGCGACACTTCCTCGACCTGCTCGACCTGACGCGCCGACGAGCTGCGCGCACCTGCTCGACCGAGGCCGCCCGGCTCAAGGCGGCCCGCGCGCCGCGGGCCGACGACCGCCGCTGCGCGGCCGGGTGGTCGGGCTGGTCTTCGAGAAGCCGTCGCTGCGGACGCGGGTCAGCTTCGAGGCGGCGATGGCCCAGCTCGGCGGCACGAGCCTGTTCCTGCCCGGCAACGAGGTCGGCCTGGGCTGGCGCGAGACGCGTCGCCGACTTCGCCCGCACCATCGAGCCAGTACGTCGATGCGCTGGTGCTGCGCGTCGTTCAAGCACGACGACGCGTCGACGGAGCTCGCCGCGCACGCGACGCGTGCCCGGTCATCAACGGCCTGTCCGACCTGGTCGCACCCGTGCCAGGCGCTGGCCGACCTGCTGACGATCCGGGAGGCGTTCGGCGACGTGGACGGGCCGGACGGTCGTCTTCGTCGGCGACGGCAACAACGTGGCCCGGTCGCTGGCGGTCGGCTGCGGCAAGCTCGGGGCGCGCTTCGTGCTGGCGTGCGCCGGCGGGCTACGGCTTCGACGACGCGTTCCTGCAGGCGCTACGCGCCAGACGTGCCGCACGGCGACTGCTGGTCGAGACGGCACGACCCGGCCGCACGCGGTCGGCGAGCGCGGACGTGATCTACACCGACGTCTGGACGAGCATGGGCCAGGAGGCGGAGCGCGAGGAGCGGCTGCAGGCAGTTCGCGCCGTTCCAGGTGAACGCGGCGCTGCTGGCGCAAGGCCCCGACGCACGCGAAGGTGCTGCACTGCCTGCCGGCCCACCGCGGCGAGGAGGTCACCGACGACGTGCTCGACGGCCCGCGGAGCCTGGTCGTTCCAGCAGGCCGGCAACCGCCTGCACGCCCAGAAGGCGCTGCTGGAGTGGCTGCTGGGGTGAAGAATAGATCGTGATCCGCGATCTGACGTGACGCGCGTTCTGTCTAGCGTCTAGAAGGTATCCTGAGCGGCGCCGAGCTATCTCGATCCGTGCCGCAAGTTCGCTGACCTGCCGTTTGCGGCGAATGGACAGCAGTCCTCGAATGTCATCTGTTTGCGGTCAACCTCGGCGGCGAAGGCGAAATCCCCGGCGTCCTGAATCAGCAACCGCCCTTGGCGCTGATCCCGACGTGGCGGTCCTGGCGGCAACGGCGGCAAGACGCTTCGAGAACTTGGCAGCCGACGGTCATTCCAGTTCCTCATCTGCGGACAACACGAACCTCCCGTTCGCCGACGACTCCGTCGATGAGGTCTACACGAACAGCGTTCCGATCGACTCGGATCACCCGCTCTACGGACCGGGGGTGCAATCGACGCGAGATTCGGCGTATCCTGAAGTCCGGCGGACGCTGGATCAACGACGGCGCAGGTCAGGTACGTGAAGCCATGAACCGCTTCCTCGACCTGTTCGACACCAGACGCCCGAGCTCGGCCGCGGACAGCTCGACTTCCACGACCGGACCGCCTGTTCCCGCAGGTCGTCGTAGCCGAGAGCCCGCTTCCACCTCTGGAGGCCGGGTGACCCGATTCCCGATCGCGGCGCGCGCGTTCTCGATCGGCGTCGCCGACGTGGTCCGGGTACGACATGAATCTGCTCGACGTCATCGAACGACGCGGTCGCTCAGACGGATCGGCGACGTCCGCGTCGATGTGTTCAATGCCGGCATTCTGACGTGCCAAGAGGCGTTCGCGGCAGTACATCCCGGGCATCGGCGCATCGTGTCCAAACGCCCGTCGTCGGCGTCTGGCGCGACGGCAACCTCGTCGACAGCGCGGCACGGGCTACGTCGCGGCGAACTGGTCGCCCAGCTGTTCGGCTCCAGCTGCCGACGAAGTCGTGACCTTCATCCGCCGACCGTCCGGCACCGCACCGCTGCAAGTCGATCCCATGCCCCGCACCGACCGCCGGCCCGACGAACTCCGCCCGCTGTCCTTCACCCGCGGCTACACCGGCAGGCGCCCGGCAGCGTGCTCGTCAAGCATGGGCCGCACCACCGTCCTGTGCACCTGCTCCGTCGAGCCGACCGTGCCGCCGTTCCTCGTCGGCACGCGGCAAGGGCTGGCTCACCGCCGAGTACGGCATGCTGCCCGGCTCCACCAACACCCGCAAGGCGCGCGACAAGGGCGGCAAGGTCGACGGCCGCAGCGTCGAGATCCAGCGGCTGATCGGCCGCAGCCTGCGGGCCGTCGTCGATCTCGACAAGCTCGGCGAGCGCACGCTCTGGATCGACTGCGACGTGCTCGAAGCCGACGGCGGCACGCGCACCGCGACCATCAACGGCGCGTTCGTCGCCGCTGCGTCGATGCCCTGCACGTCGCTGCACAGCGGCCGGTCGCTCGGCCGCCGTCCCGATGCCGGCGTCGTGCTGACGGACAGCGTCGCGGCGGTCAGCGTCGGCCTGCTGGACGGCGGCGGAGTTGCTCGACCTGGAATACCGCGAAGACCAGGACGCCGAGGTCGACTTCAACCTCGTGATGACCGGCGGCGGGCAGTTCGTCGAGGTGCAGGGCAGCGGCGAGGAGGCGACCTTCACCCGCCACCAGCGCTGCGCTGCTGGCGCTCTGGCGAGCACGGCGTCGCGTCCCTCACCACTGCCCACGGAGCGACCCTCGGCGAGCGCTGGCCGTTCTGACTTCGTCTTTTCATCCACCCGCATTCGTTATGCCACTCCCCTCACAAAGGACGCGAAACGGGAGGGTCCGCGATGCGTCAGACGATTCTTCCGCGCCGTCGCCCCGCTTGGCGTCGGGCTGGCGGTGTTCGCCGGCCGGCGGGCGACAGACGGCGTACGAGGTCACGCCGCAGGCCGGGGCGTGGCTCATCTGCGTCACCAGCTTCTCCGGCCCGGACGCCAAGGAGCTGACAGAGGGCCTGATCGAGGAGATCCGCACCAGGCACGGGATGGCAGCCTACAGCTATTGCCGCAGCGCCGAGGAGCGGCGCAAGGAGAAGGAGCGGATCGACCGGTTCAAGCAGCAGCAGGCGGAGTGGATCAAGCAAGCTGGGCTGCCGCCGGATACCAAGCTCCGCGCGCCGAGCACCTACCGGATCCGCGACGAGTACGCGATCCTTGTCGGCGGGTACAAGGACGATGAGGCGGCGACCAAGGCGTCCAAGCAGGTCCGCAAGCTGCCCCCGCCGGACGAGAAGTACATGCACAAGCATTCCGGGCCCCAGCCGACGAACAGGGCCGGATGATCAACCAGCCGCAGCAGTTCGTGCCGATCAACCCGTTCAAGTCCGCCTTTCCGGTCCGCAATCCGACGATCCCGGCCGAGCGGCAGGCCAAGGACGACAAGCCCGACCCGCGGCTAAAGGAATACAACTCCGGCGAGCCGTACAGCCTGCTGAAGAACCCGAAGCCGTGGACGTTGGCGATCAAGTCCTACCAGGGGGCGGCGGCCATCAAGCAGGAATATGCAGCCCAACCGATGGTCCACAAGCCCATCGCGGGCGCGGCCGCCGGCCGACTGCTCAACGCCAGTGGGAATGAGGCCCACGCGCTGGCGGAAGTGCTTCGGAAGCTCCCGACTGCGGCCATGGACTACGCCATGCACGAGGCGTACGTACTGCACACCGAGTATTCCAGCGTCGTCACGATCGGAGGGTTCGACAGCCCCGACGACCCACGACTGCTCCTGATGCAACGGATCATCATGAACCGGCTCAGCGACCCGAAGAGCGTCCTCAGCCAGTTCCGGCAGATGAACCAGATTCAGTTTCTGCCTCAACCGATGCCGATGGCGGTGCCGAAGTTCTGAGGATCACTCGAATTGCAGGCGAGCGGCGGGGTTCATCCCCGCCGTCTTTCTTGGAAGACAAGACGGCGGGGATGAACCCCGCCGCTCGACCTTAGTCGTCTGATCCTTCTGGAGGTACTGGCGCGTCGCGATCCCCGGCCTCGAACCGGCGGAGCTGCTTCGCCAGGTACGCGTTCTTCGGGTCCAGCACCAGGCACTTCTTCATCAACTCGATCGCCGTCGCCTGCTCGCCTCGCTGGAAGTGGACCTCGGCCAGGGTGTCGAGATGGCCGGCGTTCTTCGGCGCCCGGGCTACGGCCACGCGGCCGTGCTCGACCGCGGCGTCAAGGTCGCGGCGGCACCCGGCACTGAGCCATGCCGCCGCGTTGTGAGCGAACGGGCTGTTGGGGTACTCCTTGCACACTGCCGCGTATGCCCCGGCGACCCGGGCATACAGTGCGTCCGCGTCTGCCTTTTGCCCGCGACGGTCCAGCTCCGGTACCAGGAGGAGTGCCAGGTCAATGTTGCCAGGGAGCAACGCCAGCGAGCGGTCAACCTCGGCCTTCACCACGTCCAGCTTGCCGGCGGCCACGGCGGCCCGCGCCCGGTAGCCGTGGACCATGGCCGGCACGGCGAGCAGGCTGCTCGCCTCGGTGAAGTCCTTGGTCGTGTCGGGCATCAAGTGGACGGAGATGCGCTCGTACCACCCGGCGGCGGCGGTAAAGTCCTTACGGGCGACCGCCGCTTGACGCAAGGCCGACACGAACCCGCCCTCGGCCCACACCCGCGGCCAGCCGAGCTTCAGGACCAGGTCGCGCTCCGCCTGCGCAGATCGTCGTGGCCTCGCCTGGCCAGGTCGGCCGCCAGGTCCGCCCGCAGTATCGTGTTGCCCAACGGTAACCAACCGGCGTGCTCGACGATCTGCCGGCCTTCATCCGCTCGGCCGGACTTTTCCAACATCCGCCCGTGCAGGTACGCCGCCAACGGCCCAGCCGGGTCGAGCGCGGCGGACTGCTCGTACGCGTTCGCCGCCGCGACGTACTCCTTGCGTGTGGCGAGGAAGTCGCCCAGCCGCAGCCACCGGGCGGCGTCCTTCGACCGCTCGGCGGCGCGGGTCAGCTCGGCCCGCGCGGCGGCGATCTGGCCGGCGGCCTCGTGGGCGGCGGCCAGCGCCTCATGGGCACGGGCGTCGGCGTCCTGCTCCCCGGGAGGCAGAGCGGCAAGCAGGGCCGCGGTGTGATCCCCCGGCCCGGCGGAGATGATACCCGGCGGCGGATCGAGCAAGGCACGAACGCGCTTCATCGTCCCGGCCGGCTCGTCCTGCGGGAACTTCTGGCGGAAGAAGGTCCACCACGTCCACGCCTCGCCCCGCGCTTCGGGAACACGGCGCCGAGCACCTTTTTCGGGCCGAGGTCGCTCGCCGTCTGCCGGGCCAGATCGCCGAGGAAGCGGGCCATGTGCTCGCGGGCCGCGTCGGCCAGACCGAGCTGGACCAGCGCCTCCGCCAGTTCGCCGGCAGTGTCCACATCGTCGGTTGTCCGCAGCCCCGCGGCCACGCCGGCAAACGCTTGCCCAGCCTGGTCCGTGTCGCCGAGCAGGTAAAGCAGCCGGCCGCGCTTTATCGCAACACTCGCGGCCTTCTCGGCCGTCGGGCCGGGCTTGCCGGCGGCGGCCAGAGCGTCGCCGAAGCGAAGCTGCGCGGCGAGCAATTCGATCTGTTGCGGCCGGAGGCCGGGAACGCTGGCGAGAAGCGTCAGGGCCGGGGCCGGCCGTCCGACGAGGCATAGCACCTTGGCCGAGGTCCACGGAACAAACAGGTCCAGGTCGTCGCCCGGCTTGGGTTCCTCGCGGGCCGGCAACGCCCAGTTTTCGTCGGCCTTGGCGAGCTCGTCGCAGCGCCGTCCATCTCTGCGGCCAGCGCCTTCTCGTCGCCAGCGAGCCGGTGGAACAGGGCGACTGTCGCGCGATGGACGGCCGGCGCCCGGCCGTCGGGCGCCGGTCGGCGGGCCAAGTCAGCCCAATCGCCCAGGTCCCAGAGAATGTCGTCGAGCAACTCTGCGCTTCCGGACGCTGCGGCATGGGTCCGCGCGGCGGCCAGGTCACCCTTGGCCCGCGAGAGCACGGCGAGGACGGCGGACCTTCGCGGGGGCGGTTCTCCCTGCCACCGGGCGATCGTCCGGTCCAACTGCCCGCGAAGAAGGTTGAACGCCGCATAGTCGGTCAGCGCAGGGTCGGCGTCGCCGCTGACGCAGGCGTCGAGCAACTCGCCAGCGGCGTCGTAGTCGCGAACTCGGAGGAGGCGAGGCACCTCCTCGCGTGCGGCCGCGGTCATGGCCGCAGCCAAGGCCTTCCGGTCGTCCGGCGAGACGCGGCGCGCGATCCGAACCAGGGCCGCCTGGCCGGGCCGACCCTTCTGGACCAGGTCGTGGACCGCCTGCCGCTTGGCCGCAGGTGCCGCAGCGGCCCGGTACTTCTCGATTAGCTCGACGACTTCCTGCGGCGTGTCCGCGGCGATCCCCCATTCGATCTTGTCGAGCAGCTCGCGGGCGCGGCGGGACACCTCGGGGTCGGTGTTCTTTGCCGCCTCCCGCAATGCCGCCTCCGCCGCCGACCCAGCCTGCCAGAGCCGCTTCGTCGCCTGTTCACGGACCGCGAACCGGCGATCCCCGAGCTGCCGGACGGCGCTCGTAATCTCCTCTGCCGTCGGCGGGTCGGCGGCGAGGGTGAGCGGCACGGCGACAGCGAACACGATCAGCACGACACGGGCGGACACGATCACCTCCCTGCGAACGAACGGGGACCGGTGCATCGTACCGCGACGGGGTGCCTCGTCACCACCCCGTCCCTATAAAACGTCTCCGACGCACCACACGACGACCGCCCACCGCAGGAGACCACACCATGCCGTCGCGCGGAGCCGCATTCGCGGGCATGTCTGTTGCCATCGTCACGCCGTTCCGCAACGGCGAGGTCGATTACGCCGAGCTGCACCGGCTCGTCGATTGGCACGGCGAACAGGGGACCGCCGGGCTGGTGCCGTGCGGCACGACCGGGGAATCGCCGACCCTCGACCACGACGAGCACGAACGCGTGGTCGCCGCCGTCTGCGAGCGGGCGGCAGGCCGGCTCAAGGTGATCGCCGGGACTGGATCGAACAGCACATCCGAGGCGATCCGCTTGACGAAGCACGCCAGGAGCGTCGGCGCCGACGCCAGCCTGCAGGTCGGACCGTATTACAACAAGCCGACGCAGGAGGGGTACGTCCGGCACTTCGCAGCCATCGCCGACGCCGTGGACCTGCCGCAGATCCTTTACAACATCCCCGGCCGGACGGGGTCGAACATCCTGCCCGAGACGATCATCCGCCTCGCCGAGGAGGTGCGACTGGTCGTCGGCATCAAGGAGGCGTCCGGGTCGCTCGACCAGGTGTCGCAAATCGCGGCTGGTTGCGACCTGACGGTGCTCTCCGGGGACGACAGCATGACGCTGCCGATCATGTCGGTCGGTGGCGAAGGAGTCGTCTCGGTCGTCGGCAACATTGTCCCGCGGGACATGACGGCGCTGGTGGATACGTACCGGAGCGGGCGGTTTGCCGAGGCGCTGGCGTGGCATCGCAAGCTGTTCGCGCTGGGCCGCGACCTGCTCGGCGTTGCGACGAACCCGATCCCGGTCAAGGCGGCGCTGAAGCTGTTGGGCAAGGGGACGGGCGAATTGCGGTTGCCGATGTGCCCGCTCGACTCGGCCGGCGAGGCGCGCATCCGGCAGACGCTCGTGCGCTACGGCCTGCCCGTCTTCGGGTAAAGTCCGCCAAACCGCTCGCGGCTATGCGCGCCTCATTTTTCTCTTGGACCCTGCCGGTCGGGCGGCTACATTGGCACTTCCGGAACAACCTACGAATTCGGATAGGTACCGGTGAGGATGCGTTGACTCGTTCGCCCGTCGGCCGACGCCCGGGCCTGCCGCCCCCGCCGCTCGGGCGCGCCCCTCGTCTCCCCGGAGGACCGTTCATGCCCCCCGCCGCGAAGAAGAAGGATGCGCCGGCCCTGCCGATCTCCGACCGGACCATCGCCAGCCTCACTCAGCACTTCAAGCTTCTGGCCGACGACTCGCGGCTGCGCATCCTCCTCACACTGGCACGGGAGGGGGAGATGCACGTGTCGGCATTGTGTCACATGCTCGGCCAGTCCCAGCCAGCCGTCAGCCACCACCTGACGCTGTTGCGGATGTCCAACCTCGTTGGCTTCCGCCGGGACGGGAAATTCAACTACTATCGAATGGACGCCAGCCTGCTCGGAGACATGCTGGAGCGGCTGTTCGCCGACACCGGCAAGGCGTCGCAGCTGAGCTTCGGCGAGTTCTCCCTGACGTTCAGCCGGAACACCGGCCGGCGACGGTAAGGGGAATGACAAACTTCTGGAACCGTTTCGCCGGTCCCCGAGTCCGCGAGGGGACCGCGGCTGAATCGGTCCCCTCGCGGACTCGGGGACCGGCGAAACGGTCTTTAGTCTTCCGTCCTGTCACCAGTCGATTTGTCGAATGACACCGTGATCGATGCCCCGGCCGTCACCTCCACCTGCCGGGACTCTGGTCCCGTCGGCCCTTCCAGCCGGAACAGGTAATAGAACACCCGACCCGGCGCCAGGTCCGGCGTGACGAACCGCCGCTCGGCGGCGGTCTGTGCCGTCAATCGGTCGTTGACGTAGAGCCGCGCGCCGGGTGGGGCGGTCACCAGCAGTTCGGCGGGCTGCGCGACCGGCGTCGGAGGCTGGCAGCGGTTGCGGCTGCTCGATCGCGTCCGGGGCCTCGTCTCCATTGCCCGGCCGGCCACCGCTCGGCGACACGACGTCCGGCGTCACCTGGTCGAGCGGCGTCAACGTGATCGGCGTTTGCGACGACTGCTCGCGGTAGAGGCGCTTCACTTCCGACGGTGCCTCGCCCGACAGGACGGCCCGCCGCACGTCGCGGTACAGGGTCCCGGTCGCGGCCCTCACGTCATCGACAGCGCGGCCCACGTCTTGCCCCCCGCGGTCTGCTTCGCGAGTTCCCCTGTCAGAGCCAGGGTGAATATGCCACCCTCGCCGAGACGTGGAGCGGCGAACTCCCCGGCCGCCGCGGCGTGCACGTCAACCAGCCCAGTATGCCCGAAGAACAGCCGCTCGACCGCCTCAGGCCCGCTCGGTGCCTGCCGCCCCGTTGGCGCGAACACCTCCGCCGCCGCGCGGTTCGTCGGGGTGTCGGTCAGAAGGATGGTCAGCCTGCGCACGCCGAAGAAAGAGATCGGCCCGGAGTTCTGACCGTCGCGTCGTCCGCACTGCCCGCCGCCGCCGGAGTGAGAGTGAAGGCTCGCGCCGATTCGTCGTACGTCATCGCGCCGGAGTAGTAGCAGACGAGTGTGTCCGCCGGTCCGATCGGCAGGCCGTTGATCCGGGGCGGAGCGCATCGCCGTCCAGGGCGGCGCCGGTCAGCCGTTCGACGGTGCCGACCCGGGACGCAGCGACTCCCGCGCGGACGGCGGCCTCGATGCGGGCCGCGCCGGCCACATTGATCGGCCCTGTGTCCGCGGCCGTATCGTCCACCAGCAGAAGCAGGTGGAGCTTTCCATCTGGCCGGGCTGGCGCGATGGGCGGGGGAACCGGCAGCGTAATTGGCGGAGTCGGCGGCGGGGCCACGGGCGGCTCGACCGCGGTCGACGGAGGCGGCGGCGTGGTCGCCGAGATCGGTGACATCGCCACCGCGCCGGCGCTCGGCACGCACAGGCCGACGGTGCACGGCGGTGCAGACGGCCGGGCACGGCCGGCACGTCTGCCGGCGACGGAGGAGGCGGGCTTCGGTCTCCCGGACGAACCCCAGAAGAGCGACGGCGGCGACAACGCCGAGGACGACCGACCAGCGCTTCATGGCCGTGGCTCCGGATGTGCGGCAGGGTGACGAGCGCCAACGTGAGGAGACTGCTCAGAGGTAGCATGCCCGCCGGCCGGGGTCAGGGCAATTCGGCTGAAGCAAATCCGCAAAATGACGACGGGTGTCGGAAGCGAAGGTGCGGCCAGTAGGGGTTAGGGCAATGAGCCTGATAATCATCGACGCGCCCGTTTCGACGCGACCCGAGTCTTCGAGGGGAGCGCTTCGCGAGCGCTCCCCTCGAAGACTCGGGTCGCGGCGGAACGGCCTAGATCTTCAGCCGGTCGCCAAATCGGATCTGCAGGCCGTGCTTGACTCGCCTGCTGATGGGATTCTCGGTCAGGTCGATCCGGGTCGGCGCGAGCAGGTACGACGAGTCGGCCAGGTCGAGGGCACCGACGCCGGTGATGCGGTTGCGAGACAGGTTCAACGAGAGCAATGACCTCGCCCCCGGCCATTGACTGAGAGCCGCCGCATCCACGTCGTCCAACAATGTCTGGCGCAGGCTCAGTCTGCGCAGCCTCGGCCGAAACTGCGGCAATGCAGTAGCGAGGTGGTGCCGGATCAGGTTCTCGAAGAGGTCAAGCTCGGTCAGGTTCTCCAGATGCGGGGCTGTGACCACCGTCAAGAGATGTTCGTCGCACATCACCATCCCGCCACACAAACCCAGAGTGACAAGTCCACGGCAGGCAGGGGACTCGACCAACGACGTCAGCGCGGGTGTGTCGACACGGACGTCACCGAAGCCGTAGAGCGTCAACTTGTGTAATCGAGCTAGAAGGGGAGATTCGGCCAGGGCGATTACGTCGTCCCCAGACACCTCAACCGAGTCGACATACAGCTCCCGAAGTCGGGTGAGGTAAGGGCTGTGTGCAAGGCGACCGAATTCGCCAATCGGCAAGACTGCCCTAACCAATCGTAAGGCGGAGAGCCTCTCGAGGTATGGACGTTGAGCGAGCTCCCGCAAGCCAACCCGCCTCGTCCGGCCCATGCAGGCAATCCAACTTGATCTCGCGGATCGGCGCGGCCCGACAAAGTTCTGCCCCGCGTTCGAAGAATCGCTCGGCGGGGATGAGTACAGCCTCTGGGAACCCGCGGCGAAACACGGCGGTAACCTCAGCCTTCCCGAATCGTCGGCCGAACCAGCGCCGTGCCCGCGGATACGCGATTTCTTGCAGCGGTCGCAGCCATTCGTCGCAGTGCCGCTTGAGTAGGTTCTGCTCGCGTGCGGCCAGCGGGTGGATGTCGCGGTTGTTTTCGTCTACCTTCGCCAGCGTGCATTGCACCCGGATGAACTCGGCCCGGGCGGCGTCGTGGCGCTCGTCGAGCCAGTCGGCGTAAGCGAGTCGCGGCCCGTCGGCGTCCGGGTCGGCGATGACGGCGGCCAGGAAGGCATCGGCGTTGGTCATGGGTGAGGAATCACCGCCGGAACACCGCGAGTTGTGCCGGCCAGTTGTCGTGCAGAGGCATCGCCTTGATCCGCGGCAGGATGCTGCGACGACGCCAGCACCCGCTTCCCGACCTCCGTGATGCGGTTGCCATTCAGGGCCAGCCGCCACAGCCCAGCCAGCGGAGACGCCGACGCCAGGGCGACCGCTCCCTCGTCGCCAATTTCGTTGTGACTCAGGTCCAGGTCGCGCAGGTCCGCGAGTCGTGGCCACTCGACCAGGTGCTGGACCCCCAGATCGCCGATGCCATTGTGGGACAGGTCCAGCGCTTCCAGCGGCGGGACGTCCGCGGAGGCCACCGCCGCGCGGACTGCGGCGGCCGTGCAGCCGGTTGCCCCGAGCCAGCCGCGCCAACCGGGTCAAGCGAGTCGAGGTCAACAGCGCCTCGGCCCCGGCCGGGCCGATCGGGTTACGTGTCAGCCGCAGGTCGGTCAGCCCTGTCAGGTACGGAGAGGCGGCCAGGGCCACCGCCCCGGCGGGGCCGATCTCATTGTCGCCCAGGTCCAACGCGGTCAGGCCGGCGAGGTTCGGGGAAGCGGCCAGGGCGTGGACGCCGTCGTCGCCAATGCGATTGCGCGTGAGTTCGAGGCGGGCCAGTCCCGCGAGGTTCGGGGACGTGGCCAGGGCTTTCGGCAGGGCGTTGCCGATCCGCGTCGCGGCGACCCGCAGCTCCCGCATCCGGGCCAGGTAGAGCGACTTGGCGATCGGGGGCAGGTGGCCGTATACATCCAGCAGTTCGACCCGCCGGACCGGAAGGGCGGCGAGCAGGGCGGGAGCATGCTCGAGGAAGGCCTTCGCCTCGATCTTGAGATCATCGGGAAAGCCGCGGTGGAAGTCCCACCCAGCGGCCAGCCCGGACAGCGGCCCGCTCCATTCCAGTCGATGCTGCTCCAGGATGACGGTCGCCCGCTGGGCAAAGGCCTCCCGCTGCGGCGCCATCGTCGCCCATCTGGGCCAGGGCACACTGGACGCGGATGAACTCGGCCCGGTCCGGCTGGCCGTGCTCGTCCAGCCAGTCGGCGTACACCAGCCGTGGCCCGTCGGCGTCCGGGTCGGCGAGGATCAGGCGCAGGAAGGCGAGTTCGTCGTCGGTCATTGGGTGATTGAGTGGTTGGGTGGCTACCCGACCATCTGTCAATCCTCATCCTCTCCCAAGTCTACAGCCAACGGCGTGTCTCTCGCCGACGTCGGCACCGGCGGGCGGTTGTCCTCGTCCTCGATCACCGTCCGCCAGTGGTAATACGGGGATTCCCGCAGGATCACGCCGGCCGCTCCCGACAGCTTGTTATTTCGCAGGCCCAGGCACCGCAGCCGGGCCAGGAGCGTGACCCCGCCAGGGTCGCCGCCCCGTCATCGGTGACGTCGTTGTCGGCAAGGTGCAGCTCCCGCAGGTGTGGCAAGTGTGCAGCCGTCAGGACAGCCACGCCGTCGTCGCGAAGACGGTTGCCGTCCAGCTTGAGCACCCGCACGGCCGCCAGCCGGCCATCCTCGACCAGCGCCGCGCCCTCCGGGCCCAGGGAGGTGCGGCTCAGATCGAGAGTGCGGGTCGCTGCCAGGAGCGTCGCGCAACCGCGGGCTGGCCGCCAGGCGGCGCCGCCGTCCCCGATTGGATTACCTGACAAGTTTAGCTCCTTCAGCCGCGGACGCGCTTTACCGCGCAGCAGTGCCCAAACTCCGGCTGGGCCGAGCAGGTTGTCCCGCAGGTCCAGCGTTGTGAGGGCGGGAATGTCCGCGCGGGCCAGACCGGATGCCCCGCGGTCGGTGACGCGCTCGTTACCTCGCAGGTCGAGCGTTCGCAATCGCGGCCACGGCCCGGCCGTCGCCAGCGCCTGGACGCCGGCGTTTGTCAGGCTGTTAAAGCTGAGGTCGAGGCTGACCAGCCCGCGGACCGCCAGCGACCTCGCGAGCAGGCGAGCGGCGTCGTCCTGCAACCGGCTGTAGCACAGGTCCAGGTGCCGCACTCGGGCCAGGTCTGCGCACCGGGCTAGCCCGCCGGCATGCCCGGCTGCCTTGAGCAGGTGGACCGTCCGCACTGTCCCGGGCCGCAACAGTGCCGCGGAGTGTTGCAGGAACGCGTCGGCCCGCAAGGTGATCTCGTCCACGAACCCGCGGCGGAAGGTGTACCCGCTGACGCGCCCAGCGATGGAATGTGCCCAGGCGGCGCCGTGCGTCTTGAACAGGACGTCCTCGACGTGCTCAAGATCCTTGCGGCTGGTGTGGTCGGCCGGCAGCTTCGCCAGAGCGCCATTGCACGCGGATGAAGGTACCCCGCGGGTCCCCGCGCTCCTCCAACCAGTCGGCGTAGACGAGGCGAGGGGCGTCGTCTTTGGGCGCCGCGGCGATCAGGCGGAGGAAGGCGGCAGCATCGTGCATGACGACCCGATTCTAGCAGAGCCGATCGGGATTCTCCTACCAGGTCAGCCCCACCGCTCGCTGAACGCCTCATCCAGACGCTGCCGCATCGCTCGCGAGAGCGGATTGACGCTTAGCTCCAGCCGGGCCAGACCGCGGAGGTCCGGGGCGTCGAGGATCGCCGCCGCACCGGCGTCGCCGATTGCGTTGCCGTTCAGGTCGAGGACGGCGAGACTGCGCAGGTGCGGCGACCGGGCCAGCGCCGAGTGGCCCGCGTCGCGAATGGAGTTGTACCCGAGTCGCAGCCGGGTCAGGCCGGCGAGCGATGACGCGTCGGCCAACCGGGCGGCGCCCGCGTCACCCAGGCCGGTGTCGCTCAGGTCCAGCGTCGTGAACCGACGTCGCGTTGGTGCGGGCGGTCTCGGCGCTGCGAGCCGCAGCATCCGCGAACCGGGGGTTCTGCGCCTCGGCGTCACTGCCGCCCGCCCCGGCGAAGCTGGTGTACTTCGAGACGCACTCGACGCCGCCGACCAGGAAGGTGTCGCCCTCGCCGGCCTTGATCGCGTGGAACGCCATCCGCATGGTCTGGGTCGAGCTGGCGCAGAACCGGTTCACGGTCGCGGCCGGGAGGTGGTCCATGCCGGCGAGCACGGCGATGACGCGGGCCAGGTTCGACCCGTGGGCGCCGCTGGGGTCGGCGCAGCCCCAGTAGAGGTCGTCGATCGTCTCGGGGTCGAGGGCGGGCAGCTTCTCGAGCAGACCGCGCACGACCTGCTCCGACAGGTCGTCCGGCCGGATGTCCTTCAAGGACCCCTTGAACGCGCGGCCGATGGGGGTGCGGGCGGTGGCGACGATGACGGCTTCGGTCACGGGGGCTCCTGAGGTGGGGACGACGGCCTTGGACCGCGCACGTCGTCGTGACGACCACTAAGCGCTCGCTCAGTGCAGGGTCCAAGGGTATGCCGGGTCGGCGCCGCGTGGGCTGTGGCCTCGGTCTCGCCACTGGGGCTGCCGCAGCGGCCGGTCATCCGACAGGATGAGGTCATGGAAACCACCACGCGCAGCCTCGCATCGTCAGGGTCGCCGTACGAGGCCAGCGTGGGGTTCTCCCGCGCCGTCCGCGTCGGCGGTCAGATCGCCGTCTCGGGTACCGCCCCGATCAATGCCGACGGTCACGTCAGCGTCGACCCCGCCTCGCAGGCGCGACGCTGCTGGGAGATCGCCCTCGCTGCGCTCGCCGAGCTCGGCGGCCGCCCCGAGGACGTCATCCGCACCCGCCACTTCATCACCGACGGCGATGCCGAGGTCGTCGACGCGATCTCGTCGGTGCACGGCGAGATCTTCGGGGAGATCCGCCCGGCCAGCACCATGGTCGTCGTCGCCGGCCTGATCGACCCGCGCTGGAAGGTCGAGGTCGAGCTCGACGCGGTCGTCGTCGAGTATCCCAGCTTTCTCGCCCGGTGCCGCAACGTTCACCCTCGCACCGGAACCGTTCCGGTGCGAAGCTGAGGTTCCCCGGTGAAGCTCGGCTCAGGCCGGGCCCGCGGGTGCCGCGTCGCCGGTGCTCGCCGGCTCCCCTCGGTCGCGACCGGGGTGTCCTCCGCCGGCGGCACGTCGTCGTGCCGGCGCCGCAGGGTGACCGCCCAGCGGCCGCGCGGACCGCGCGACTGCCCGGCGATCTGGGTCGGCGCCACCTCGGTGCCCGGCTCCTTGACGGCCTGCCCGGCCGCCACGGCGACCGGCCCCACGCCCTCGCCGCGGCGCGGCTCCGGCGCCCGGTCGGTCGTGTCCGCGCCCCACACGCCCAGCGCCGCGCACACGCTCGGCAGCAGCGCCGACGCGGCCCGCGCGTAGCCGGCGGCCGACGGGTGGAACCGGTCCTTGCTGAACATCTCGTGCGGCGACTCCGCGAACTCGGGCCCGATCAGGTCGCCGAGCGACACGGTGCGACCGCCGGCCTCGACGACGGCGACGGTCTGGGCGGCCGCGAGGTCGCGCGACCAGCGCTTCATCAGCGCGCGCAGCGGCTGGCGGATCGGCTGGATGGTGCCGAGGTCGGGACACGTGCCGACGACGACCTCCGAGCCCAGGGCCCGGATGCGCCGCACGGTCTGCTCGAGCTGGCGCACCGAGGTCGCTGCGCTCGATGCGGTGCGTCACGTCGTTGGCGCCGACCATGATGAGCACGACGTCGGGCCGCATGACGTCCTCGAGCGAGTTGGCGAGCTGCCGCTCGAGGTCGCTGGACTCGGCACCGACGACGGCCCGGTTGGTCAGGCGCACCCGCCGACCGGTGAGGGCCGCGACGCCGCTGGCGATGATCGCCCCGACCGTCTCGTGCGCGGCGTCGGTACCCACCCCCGCGGCCGTGCTGTCGCCGAGCACGACGACGTCGAAGGGCTCGCCGCGGCCGGCGCCGTAGACGCCGTTGTCGTCGGGGGAGTCGTCGAACGCCGTGCCGATGACGCGGCGCGCCAGGGCGGCCTCGGCCTTGATGACGCCCCAGCCGGCGGCCCCCAGGGCAGCACCGATCGCCGCGACCCACCGCCACCGTAGGCCGCGGTGGCGGCGATCTTGCGGGCTCGGCGTGCGCGTCCCATCAGCTCCGTCCTCTCGGTCGGTCTTCCACGGTAACGCGACCGCGGCGGCGCCCGTTCCGGATCGGTGCACCCCGGCATACGGTGGGCGTCGTGGACGTGAGCGTGGGTGCCCGGGGCGTCATCCTCGCCGTCGTGAGCGATGACGACACCGCCGTCGCGCTCGGCTCCGGCGAGCTGCCCGTGCTCGGCACGCCGCGCCTGCTCGCGTGGTGCGAGGCGGCCACCTGCCGGGCCCTGGAGGCTGGCCTGTCGCCGGGGACGTCGAGCGTCGGCACGTCGGTGCGGCTCGAGCACCTCGCCCCGAGCAGGGTCGGCGAGCCGGTCACCGTCGTCGCCGTGGTCGCCTCCGCCGACGGCCGTCACCTCACCTTCGAGGTCGACGCGACGGATGCCGGGGGCACCGTCGTCGGCCGCGGCACCATCGAGCGCGTGGTCGTCGACGACGAGCGCTTCCTCGCCCGGCTCGGGGGCCAGCGGACCTACGGCCCTCGCCGACCTGCGGACGGCTTGCGGGCCTGCAGCGTGTAGCTGACGCGGCAGCCGCTCGGCCTCGTCGACGAGGCGCCACTCGTCGAGCTCGCCGTCGCGCACCATCCGGCCGGGCAGCGCGTCCCACGGCACGCTGCGGTGCTCGACGAAGCCGGTGACCTCGAACCCGCGGGACAGCAGGGCCGTCACCGTCTCGCCGAGCCCGTGGTTCCACGACAGCGGGCGGTTGTTGACGAACTCGTGGTCGTTCTCGACGTAGGTGCCGTCCTCCTCCATGTCGATCGGCTCGGGCGTCTCGAAGTAGGGGTAACCGATGGTGAGCCCGTCGGTGCGCGTCTCGTCGACGGCCCACATCATCGGGTGGCCCTCGCGGACGAAGAGCCGGCCGCCGGGCTCGAGCAGGTCGTCGACGACGCCGGCCCAGCGGTCGATGTCGGGCAGCCAGCACAGCGCGCCGATGCCGGTGTAGACGAGGTCGAAGGTGCGACCGTCGCAGGGCGCTCGGCTGCGGAGTAGGTGTCGGCCTCGACGTACTCGACGTCCGCGCCCGCGTCGGTCGCGAGCCGCCGCGCCTGCGCCAGCGACACCGGCGACAGGTCGAGCCCGGTCATCCGCGCGCCGAGCCGGGCCAGCGACAGCGTGTCGGTGCCGATGTGGCACTGCAGGTGGATGCCGGTCAGCCCGGTCACGTCGCCGAGCAGCGGTCGGTCGAACCGCACGACGTCGCTGAGGTGGCCGGGGTCGGTGACGAACCGGTCGAACCCGTACTCGGCGCTGGCGGCGTGCACGGTGGCGCGCTCGTCCCAGTTGAGCCGGTTCACCTCGAGGTAGTCGTCCATGGTGGCCATCGTCGCCGATCGTGGGCTCGGGCGCCTCGTGATTTCGGGTGGCGGAGGCGCCCCGGCGCCCGTGCAAGGATGGGCCGGTGAAGTACGCGGAGCACATCGTCGACCTCGTCGGCAACACGCCACTCGTCAAGCTCACCTCGGTGACCGAGGGCATCGCCGCGACGGTGCTGGCCAAGGTCGAGTACCTGAACCCGGGCGGGTCGGTGAAGGACCGCATCGCCCTGCGGATGATCGAGGCCGCCGAGGAGTCCGGCGAGCTGAAGCCCGGCGGCACCATCGTCGAGCCGACCTCCGGCAACACCGGCGTCGGCCTCGCGCTCGTCGCCCAGCGCGAGGGCTACGCGTGCGTGTTCGTCTGCCCCGACAAGGTCAGCCGAGGACAAGCGCAACGTGCTCCGGGCCTACGGCGCCGAGGTCGTCGTCTGCCCGACCGCCGTCCCGCCGGACCACCCGGACTCCTACTACTCGACGTCCGACCGGCTGGTCCGTGAGATCGCGGGCGCGTGGAAGCCGAACCAGTACGCCAACCCGAACGGCCCGCAGTCGCCACTACGAGACGACCGGCCCGGAGATCTGGCGCGACACCGACGGCCGGGTCACCCACTTCGTCACCGGCGTCGGCACCGGCGGCACGATCACGCGGCACCGGGCGCTACCTCAAGGAGGTCTCCGCCACCGAGGGCGGGCGCGTGCGGATCGTCGGCGCCGACCCCGAGGGCTCGGTCTACTCCGGCGGCACCGGCCGGCCGTACCTGGTCGAGGGCGTCGGCGAGGACTTCTGGCCGACCGCCTACGACCCGCCGGTCGTCGACGAGGTCATCGCCGTCTCCGACGCCGACTCGTTCGCGATGACCCGCCGGCTGGCCCGCGAGGAGGGCCTGCTCGTCGGCGGCTCCTGCGGGATGGCCGTCGTCGCCGCCCTGCGCGTCGCCAAGGACCTGCCGGCGGACGCCGTCGTCGTCGTGCTGCTGCCGGACTCCGGTCGCGGCTACCTGTCGAAGATCTTCAACGACGACTGGATGCAGTCCTACGGGTTCCTGCGCGACCGACGGCGAGACGCACCGTCGGCGACGTGCTGCACGCCAAGGCGGGCGACCTCCCGGCCCTCGTGCACACCCATCCGAGCGAGACGATCCGCGACGCCATCGAGATCCTGCGCGAGTACGGCGTCTCGCAGATGCCGGTGGTCAACGCCGAGCCGCCGGTGACGTCCGGCGAGGTGGCCGGGCCGTGTCAGCGAGCGCGACCTGCTCGAGGCGCTGTTCACCGGCAAGGCCCACCTGGCCGACGCGGTGTCGGCAGCACATGAGCCCGGGCCTGCCCGCTCGTCGGCTCCGGCGAGCCGGTCACCGCCGCCCGCCACGAGCTCGAGCACGCCGACGCGGTCCTCGTCATCGACGACGGCAAGCCGGTCGGCGTGCTCACCCGGGCCGACCTGCTGGGCTTCCTCGCCGACTGACGCCGTCCCCGACAGCCTGGCCGCGATGTCGGGCACGTCATGTGCGCAGATCACCTCGAATGCCTTGCTGGAGTCTCGATTCCCAGCGGGCGCCCAGTTGCGGAGGATACGGTCAGGCCGTCACCCGACCGTCGGGGGGACACTCCACCTCGGGGGATCTTGTGCGTCACCTGTTCCGTGCCCTGCTCTGCCTGCCACTGGTCCTCGGAGGCGCGTTGCTGGTCGCCCCGCAGGCCACGGCGGCCTCGAGCGTGAAGATCTACTACGTGTACCCCGACTCCCCGGGGTCGGACACCGGCTCGAACACGAGCCTGAACGCGGAGTACGTCATCCTCAAGAACGTCTCGACCACGAGCCGGTCGATCACCGGGTGGACGCTGCGCGACAAGACCGGGTACACCTACAAGTTCCCGACGTTCACCCTCAAGGCCGGGGCCAAGGTCAAGATCCACACCGGCAAGGGCACCGCCTCGTCGACGGACCGCTACTACGGGCGCACGTGGTACGTCTGGAACAACACCGGCGACACCGCCTACCTCAAGAACTCCGCGGGCACGACGGTTCACACGTGCTCGTGGTCGTCCAACAAGCCGAAGTACTGCTGAGCGCATGCGTCGCGAGGTGACCGCCGCCGGGTGAGACTGGTCCGGTGGAGCACGAACGACCCCGCTGGGAGAGCCCCGTCGAGAAGGCGATCCGCGAGGCCCAGGAGCGGGGCGAGTTCGACGACCTGCCCGGGGCCGGCAAGCCGCTGAGCGACCTCGGCGACCCGGACGACCCGATGTGGTGGCTGCGCCGGTACGCCGAGCGTGAGCACCTCGACATGACCGGCGCCCTCCCGCCCGCGCTCCAGCTGCGCAAGGAGGCCGCCTCCTACCCCGAGTCGCTGGTCGACCTGCGCACCGAGGCCGCCGTGCGCCACGTGCTGGAGGACTTCAACACCCGGGTCCGGCGCGACCGGCTGCGCCCGCCCGACCCGGGGATGCCGCAGCTGCTCGCCCCCACCGTCGACGTCGACGCGATGGTCGAGCGATGGCGAGTCCTGCGAGCAGCCTCACAGCCCGCGCATGTTGACCCGCCGGTAACAACGGGAGAGGCTCGACCCGGGCGCCGCTGGTGGCGCCGCCGGCGGTGAGCCGAGACGGATGCCGGCGCACGGCATCCGTTCGACGTCACCAGCCCGACGCGACCTGACACCGACGACGAAGAGGGCCGATGAGCGAGTACCCCCACCTGCTGGCGCCGCTGGACCTGGGCCACGTGACGCTGCCCAACCGGGTGGTCATGGGCTCGATGCACACCGGCCTCGAGGACCACGCACGCGACTTCCCCAAGCTCGCCGCCTACCTCGCCGAGCGGGCCCGCGGGGGTGCCGGGCTCATCGTCACGGGTGGCTTCGCGCCGAACGTGGAGGGCACGCTGTACCCGATGGCGTCGAAGCTGACGACCCGGCGCGAGGCGCGCCAGCACCGCCAGGTGACGGATGCCGTGCACGAGGCCGGCGGCCGGGTCGCCCTGCAGATCCTGCACGCCGGGCGCTACGCGTTCACGCCGTGGTGCGTCGCGCCGTCCGCCGTGAAGAGCCCGATCAGCAGGTTCAGCCCCCGTGCCCTGTCCGATCGCGGCGTGCGCCGCCAGATCCGCGCCTTCGCCCGCGCCGCCCGGCTCGCGCGCGAGGCCGGGTACGACGGCGTCGAGATCATGGGGTCCGAGGGCTACCTCATCAACCAGTTCCTCGCCCCGCGCACCAACAAGCGGATCGACGCGTGGGGCGGCAGCCCGCAGAAGCGGCGCCGCTTCGCCGTCGAGACCGTGCGCGCGGTGCGCGAGGCCGTCGGGAGCGACTTCATCGTCATCTACCGCATCTCGGTGCTCGACCTCGTCGACGAGGGCCAGACCTGGGACGAGGTGACCGCGCTCGCCACCGAGGTCGAGGAGGCCGGCGCCAGCATCCTCAACCTGGGCATCGGCTGGCACGAGGCCCGGGTGCCCACCATCGTCACCTCGGTGCCGCGCGCCGCGTTCACGTCGTACGCCGCGCGGCTCAAGGAGCACGTGTCGGTGCCGGTCGTCGCCACCAACCGGATCAACATGCCCGACGTCGCCGAGTCGGTGCTCGCCGGTGGGGCCGACCTCGTCTCGCTGGCCCGGCCGTTCCTCGCCGACCCCGAGTGGGTGCGCAAGGCGGCCGAGTCGCGGGCCGACGAGATCAACACCTGCATCGCCTGCAACCAGGCGTGCCTGGACCACACCTTCGTCAAGAAGCGCGCCACCTGCCTGGTCAACCCGCGGGCCGCGCACGAGACCGAGCTGGTGATCGGGCCGACCCGCACCGTCAAGAAGGTCGCCGTCGTGGGCGCCGGCCCGGCCGGGCTCGCCGCCGCGACGACGCTGGCCGACCGCGGCCACGAGGTCGAGCTGTTCGAGGCGCGCGACCACGTGGGCGGCCAGTTCGACATCGCGATGCGGATCCCCGGCAAGGAGGAGTTCGCGGAGACGATCCGCTACTTCACCCGCCGCCTCGACCTGTCCGGGGTCAAGGTGCACCTCGGCCGCCGGGTCGACGCCGACGAGCTCGTCGACGCCGGCTTCACCGAGGTCGTCGTCGCCACCGGCGTCGTGCCGCGGATGCCGGCCATCCCGGGCATCGAGCACCCGATGGTCATGACCTATGCCGAGCTGGTCCGCGGTGAGCGCACCGCCGGTGCCCGGGTGGCCGTCGTCGGCGCCGGCGGCATCGGTGTCGACGTCAGCGAGTTCCTCACCAACGAGCACTCCGCCACCCTCGACGTGGACGCCTGGAAGGCCGAGTGGGGCGTCGGTGACCCGGCCGAGACCCGTGGCGGGCTGACCCGGCCGCGGCCCGAGCCGAGCCCGCGCCAGGTGGTGCTGCTGCAGCGCAAGTCGAGCTCGATCGGCAGGGGGCTGGGCAAGACCTCGGGCTGGGTGCACCGGGCCGCGCTCAAGGCCAAGGGTGTCGAGCAGGTGACGGGTGTCGTGTCGTACGACCGGATCGACGACGAGGGCCTGCACGTGACCGTCGCCCTGGGCCAGGGGAAGGGCGCGGGCGCCGACGGGCCCGCCACCGAGCAGCGCACGTACGCCGTCGACAGCGTCGTCGTGTGCGCCGGCCAGGAGTCCGTGCGCACCGTCGCCGACGCCCTCGAGGAGCGCGGCCTGACCGTGCACGTCATCGGCGGGGCCGAGGTCGCCGCGGAGCTCGACGCCAAGCACGCCATCCGCCAGGGCACCGAGGTCGCCACCCGCATCTGACGACCCGACTCGAGCCGACGCGAGTCGTGCGACTACCCCGGTCCTGGCCACTCGGCCGACCCAGAACCGCGGGTAAGTCGCCGAGTCGAGGTGACGTCAGTGGCCGCGGCCTGCGGGGGCCTGGCCGGCCGTCACGGTGCCGAGCTTGGTGGCCCCGGACGTGGAGCCCTCGAGGGTCATCCCACCGACGGCGGTCCCGCTGGCCTTGCCGCCGACGTAGACCGTGTAGCTCTCGCCCGAGGTGATCGCGTCACTGGAGAACACCACCGACGAGAAGTTCTTGTCGGCCGTCCAGGTCGCGATGACCTCGTCACCCGAGGCGATCTGCACGACCGTCCCGGCCGGGTACGCCGAGTCGAAGGTCGCCACCACCCAGCCCTGCTCGGAGTCGGCGTCCGGTGCGACGGCCATCCCCGAGGACCCCACGGCCATCAGCGTGCCGCCGCTGATCGTGAACGTGCCGTTGACGTCGAGCGCGCCGTTGCCGTCGTTCGTGGGGCCGCTGACGACGACCGTGCCACCGGTGATGGTCGCGTCGCCGTTGGAGTCCAGCCCGTCGCCACCGGCGTCGATGGTGGTCGTGCCGCCGCTGACCGTCACGCTGACCCCGGCGATGCCGGACTCCCCACCGGGTGCCCCGCCGCCGCCACCGGGTGCACCACCGCCGGCACCACCGCCACCGCCCGAGCCGTCGGACCCGTTGATGCCGTCGTCGCTGCTGGTGATGGCCAGCGTCCCGCCGGCGATGGTGATGACCTTGGCCTCCAGGCCCTCACCGGACTTGGTCACCGTCGTCGTGCCCCCGCCGATGGTCGCGCTGACGTCGCCGTGGATGCCGTCACCGGCCGCCGAGATCGTCAGCGTCCCGCCGCCGACCACGGCGTCTGACGCGGCCGAGATGCCGTCGTCACCGGCCGTCGCGTCGACCGTGCCGCCGAGCACCGCGACGTAGCCGCGGTCGGCGTCCTCGACGTTGTCGGACTTGAGCGCGTCGCCGCCCGTGCCCGTCGCCGTGGTCGTGCCGCCCTCGATGCGGACGTAGTCCTTGCCGCGGATGGCGTCGTCCTTCGCGGTCACCGTGACCGTGCCGGAGGAGATGACCAGGCCGTCCTGGGCGCCGATGCCGTCGTTGGAGTTGCCCGTGACGGTGAGCGCGCCGGTGCCGGCGATCGTGAGGTCGGCCGCCGAGTACAGCGCGGCGTTCGCCTCTCCGGTGCCGTCGCCGTACGAGGAGCCGTCGGTCAGGCTGTTGGTCGAGCCGTCGGCCAGGATGACGACGGCCTCGTCCGCGGCCATGACCGCGATGGCCGAGGTCGTCGATGACGTGATCGTCGCGTCGTCGAGGATGACGCGCACGTCGCCGGTGGCCGAGGTGTCCACGACCACCTGGCCGGCGAGGGTCCCAGAGAGGCGGTAGGTGCCGGGTGCAGTGATCGTCACCGTGGCGCCGTCGACCTTCACCCCGCCGCCACCGGCCGTGGCGGTGCTGCCCGACAGCGTCACGTCCACGACGTCGGACTCGGTGTAGGCGAGGTCCTCCGCCGAGGCGTGAGACTCCTGGTTGTCGGCCAGCACGGCGGTGACGGATGCGCCGGCCGTCGCGGTGGCGCTCGAGGTCGCGGACGTGGTCGACCCGGTGGCCGCCGTGGACCCGTCGGTGCTGCCGCAGCCCGCGAGCACGGCGGCGAGAGCGGCGGCGCTGATCGCGGCGGTGATCCTGGTGAGCTTCATGGTGTTCTCCTGGTCAGAAGTGGCGGCGCAGGGTGCGCGACCAGCGGTTGTGGGGGAGGGCGGGATCGAGGGCCGCGAGGCCGGTGGCGTACTTGCTGATCCGGGTGGGGCGCACGCCGCGCGACCAGAGCAGGCGGTCCATCGGGGACACCGCACCCGCCGACTTGGTCTCGACCACCACGAGCGACGGCTGCGAGATGGTCGCCCGGGTCGCCGTGTGGATCCAGGTGAGCCCCCGGTCGACGGTGACCCGGCTGGCGTCGTCGGCGAGGTGGAGGGTGGTGCGGCGGTACCGGGTGCGCAGCACCGGGGCGAGCGAGGGGACGACGTCGGCGGCGATGCCGGCATCCGTGAGCGTGTCGGCCACGAAGGCGCAGCCCTGGGCGCTGAGCCCGTCACCGCGCACGTGCCGGCCCTCGAGCCGGGTCTTCACGGTCTGCGCCCCGTCGCGGGTCTTGACCTCGAGGTAGGCCAGGCCGCTGCCGTCGTAGCACCGGCTGCGCACCTTGAACCGGCGACGGCGGCGGTGCGCCGCCAGGTGGTAGCCGAGCAGCTCGGGGGTGTCGAGGTAGACCGAGGTGTAGCCGAAGGTGCGCTCCCCGTCGATGTCCAGGGCGCGGGTCCCGGCCGGGGCCAGGGCGAGCAGCACGTCGGCACCCGCCGGGTCGACGACGTACTTGCGGTCGACCCGGGTCTGCAGCTCGCTGCGCTCGACGAGCTCGTCCAGGCCGATCGCCGGCAGGGCGTCCAGGGCGTCGATGCCGAACCCGGTCACGGTGGCCAGCGGCCTCATCGGTCGGCCTCGCTGCGCACGTGGCCGTTGCGGCCGGCGGCTGCGGGGTCGATCTCCCACGGCGGGGTGGGCGGCGCGAGGGGAGCGGAGCGGGGCGCGGCAGTGGGGGGCGCGGCCACGGCATCCGCAGCCTTGGGCAGCTGGAAGCGGACCTCGACCCAGGTGGCGTCGTTGACGTGGTCGACCCGCTGCACGGTGACGCCCTGGACCTTGGCGCCGAGCCGCTCCTCGAGGTGCGCGATCATCGCGGGCTCCTGGTCGAACGCCCGGTCGAGCACCATCAGCTGGCGTCGGCTGCGCGAGAGCAGGCGCGGGTTGTCACCGGCCCACAGCGCGAGCAGGATCGCGGCCATCAGGGTGGCGCTCAGCCACACCGGGCCGACCGAGACCCCGCCGAGCAGTCCGAGCGCCAGCGCGCTGAAGTAGTAGGCCACCTCGTGCTGGGCGAGCTCGTCGGACCGCAGCCGGATGATCGACAGCACGCCGAACAACCCGAGCCCGAGGCCGGCGGTGACGGCGCTGTCGAGCAGGGCCGCGGACACGGCCATCACGCCGACGTTCACGCCGAGGAAGGCGACGACGAGGTCTCGGCGGTTGTGCCGCGGCACGTAGAGGCCGAAGACGAGGACGAGGATCGCGACGAGGTCCATGGCGATGTAGGTGAGGGTGCTCACGAGGTGGCTCCTGGGTCGGTCGAGGGGCTGACGACTCCATTGACCCCACTGCGTCTGTGTGGTGGCTGTGCGACGTCGCTGACCCACCTTTGACCCGTCGATGCCGAACGAAAACCGTTGTGCCGCAAGGCCATGGAAATGACCGGATGCCGGATGAGCGCCGGTCAGGCGGCCCGTTCCGGGGCGGCTTCGTCGTCATGGGGGCACCACGGACGGGTGACAGCGGCGGCACAGCCGGGCTCCCGACAGTGGCTGGCCTGCCGGCTCGGCATCCGACCCGGCAGGTGTGCTCAGCGGGAGTCGATGACCTCGAACGCCTCGTCGAGCCGGTTGCGCAGCGACCCCCGGAACCCGCTCGCGACGTGCGCCCCGACGGCCGTGCGCACCGCGGCCATCGCCACCCGCGCCCCGAGGGCCGGCCGGAGGTCCCGGGCCGGGTCGGTGCCGGTGCGCCGGTAGGCCGCTTCGACGAACGCGCTCTCGAGGCGGTCGTTGGCGCCGGCGAGGCGCGCCGCGAGCGTCGGCTCGCGGGCCGCCAGTCGGCGGCGCATCCGCCAGAGCTCCTCGTCGGCCTCGAGGGCCGCGAGGTGCTCGACGAGCACGTTCCTCACCGCGGCGAGGGCGCTCTCGTCGGCCGGGCGCGCCACCACCGCGGCGGCGAGGCGTTCGATGGACGTGGGGTCGGCCCCGACGAAGGCGTCCTCCTTCGTGGCGAAGTAGTTGAAGAACGTGCGGGGAGACACCTCGGCCGCGGCCGCGATGCCCTCGACGGTCACGTGGTCGACCCCGTGCTCCAGGGCCAGGGCGACGGCTTCGCGGTGGATCCGGGCGCGGGTGGCGAGCTTCTTGCGGTCGCGCAGACCGGGCGCGTCGGCGACGGTGCTCATGGCCCAAGTATGCATGAACAGCAAAGTTGCAGGGACTGCAAGAAGAACATATGCTTGCACCATGCAACTACCCGAGGACGCCCCGATGAGCGACCACCTCGCGGTGCTCTTCGGACACATGTCCCGGGCGATCGCGCGTGATCGCGGGCCACTGACCCCGTCGGAGTACTCCGTCGTCTCGCTGCTCGACCACGCCGGGCCGCGCCGCGTGTGCGACCTGGCCGAGGCAGACGGGCCCGATGCCTCGACGGTCAGCCGTCGGGTGGCCGCGCTCGCCGACCGCGACCTGGTCGCGCGCACCCCCGACCCGCAGGACGGCCGAGCCCACCGCGTCACCCTCACCGACCGAGGTCGCGCCGTCCTCCACGCCGAGCGCCACCGCCGGGCCGCGCTCGTCACCGACGCGCTCGCCGGCTGGAGCGGCACCGACCGCGCCGACCTCACCAGACTCCTCATCCGGCTCAGCACCTCCCTCGGGGAGCGGGCCACCACCGTCGAAAGGACTTCCGCATGACCACCGCCGTCCTCACCGAGGCACCGCCGAGCGCCCGGGTCGAGCCCTACCGGCTGAGCCCGCAGGCCAAGCGGGTCTTCGTCGGGCTCATGCTCGGCATGCTCGTCGCCTCGATCAGCCAGACGATCGTCGGTCCCGCCATGCCGCGGATCGTCGCCGAGCTGGGCGGGATGGACCACTACAGCTGGGTCGCGACCGCCGCGATGCTCGTCTCGGCCATCACCGTGCCCATCGTCGGCAAGCTGTCCGACCTCTACGGCCGCCGCGGGTTCTACCTCGCCGGGCTCGCCGTGTTCATGATCGGATCGGTCGTCAGCGGGTTCGCCGGGAGCTTCTGGGTGCTCGTGCTCGGCCGCGCCATCCAGGGGCTGGGCATGGGCACGATCATGCCGCTGTCGCAGACGATCATCGGCGACATCATCCCGGCGCGACAGCGCGGGAAGTACCAGGGCCTGATGGGTGCGGTCTTCGGCATCACCTCGGTCGCCGGACCGCTCGCGGGCGGCTTCATCACCGACCACTGGGGCTGGCGCTGGCTGTTCTTCGCGGCCGTCCCGATCGGCCTGGTCGCCACGGCCGTCATCGCGCGCTTCCTCCACCTGCCGCACGAGCGGCGGGAGGCCAAGATCGACTACCTCGGCATCGCGACCCTGACCGTCTCGCTCGTCAGCCTGCTGCTGGCCACCTCGTTGGGCGGCACGACGTACCCGTGGGGGTCGACCACGATCCTGGGGCTCTACGCCGTCGGCGTCGTCGCCCTCATCGCCTTCGTGGTCGTCGAGCGCCGCGCCGAGGAGCCGGTGATCCCGCTGCGCCTGTTCCGCTCGTCGGTCTTCACGGCGAGCAACATCGCCGCCTTCGCGGTCGCCATGGTCATGTTCGGCTCGATCATCTACATCCCGGTCTACGCCCAGGGCGTGCTCGGGGTCGACGCCACGAACTCCGGCCTGATCCTGATGCCGCTCATGCTCGGGCTCGTCGTGATGGGCATCCTGTCCGGTCTGGTCATCACCCGCACCGGCCGCTACAAGGGGATCATGCTCTCCGGCGTCGCCATCATGGGTGCCGGCCTGTTCCTCCTCACCCGGCTCACCTGGACCTCGACCCAGACCCAGCTCACCGTGGCGATGGTCGTGCTCGGCGTGGGCCTCGGCATGGCGATGCAGCAGTACACGCTCGTCGTGCAGAACGCCGTGGCACGCACCGACCTGGGCGTGGCCACCGCGTCGACCCAGTTCTTCCGCAACGTCGGCTCCACCGTGGGCATCGCCGTCTTCGGCACCGTGATGACGAGCGGGCTGGCCGCGGCGATCGCCGGCCACCTCCCGCCCGAGGTCGCGGCCCGGATGCCGGCCGGCTCCGCCGACGCGGGGTCGGTGCTCGACCCGGCCGCCCTCGCCGGCCTCCCGCCGGCCGTGGCGGACGCGGTGCGCCAGGGCCTCGCCGACCAGCTGCACCTGGTCTTCCTCCTCGCCCTGCCCCTGGTGGCCGTCGTGTTCCTGGCGACCCTGGCCATCACACCGCTGCCCCTGCGCGAGACGACCCACGCCGAGGTGGGCGCGGCCGAAGAGGCCGGGCACGAGCTGCTCGACACCATGGCCCAGTCGGCCCCCGACGACAGGATCGGCGACGACGACTCGCTGACCGAGGGCGGCCCGGCATCCGAGGGCACGGCCGTCGACCGCGGTCGGGTCAGGAGCACCGTCGGCGTGTGACGCCGACACCGGGGTCCAGACCCGGACACGAAGGGACGCCGCACCGGTCAGCCGGTGCGGCGTCCTCGTCGGTTCGCGGTCAGACGTCGGTCAGGCGGGCGGGAGCACGTCGGTCTGGGCGGGGAGGTTCGCGACGCCGACCGGGCAGGTGAGCCCGTTGGGGCCGTGGTTGCAGTAGCCGTTGGGGTTCTTGTACAGGTACTGCTGGTGGTAGTCCTCGGCGTAGTAGAACGGCCCGGCGTCGCTCGCCGGTGCGAGGGTCGTGGTGATCTCGCCGCGGCCGGCCCGGGTGAGCACGTCCTGGAAGGTCGCCCGGGTGGTGCGGGCGGCGGCCTCCTGCGCGTCGGTGGTCCAGAAGATCGCCGAGCGGTACGCCGTGCCGATGTCGTTGCCCTGCCGGTTGCCCTGCGTGGGGTCGTGGTTCTCCCAGAAGGCCTTGAGCAGCAGCTCGGGGGAGGTGACCGACGGGTCGTACGCCACGAGCACCGCCTCGGCATGGCCGGTGCGGCCGGTGCAGGTCTCCTCGTAGGTCGGGTTGGGCGTGTAGCCGCCCATGTAGCCGGCCGCCGTCGTCACGACACCGGGCAGCTTCCAGAAGATCCGCTCGACCCCCCAGAAGCAGCCCATCGCGACGTAGAGCACCTCGGTGCCGTCGGGCCAGGGGCCCTCGAGCGGCGTCCCGAGCACCTCGTGGGTGGTCGGCACGACGAAGAGCCGGCGGTCGCGGCCCGGCAGGGCGTCGTCGGGGGTGGGCAGCGTGGTCTTGGCGCGGGATCCGAAGAGCATGTCAAGCCCAACACGCAAAGCGCGCTCCGTCATCCCGGGTCGGGCCGTTGGTCGGACCGAGGTCGACCGAATGGCCAGACAAGCAAAGACAAAGGTGTGAACTGGTAAAGGAACGGTAAAGATGCCTGCTCAGGGGCCCCTAGGGTGCAGGAACCGCAGAGGGTCCGGCCCCGGACCACAGGAGAAGCTGGAGCCCCACATGAAGGATGGACTCGTCACACGCCGCGTCGTCGCCGGCGCAGCCTGGACCGTTCCCGTGATCCTCGTGGGGCAGCCGGCGGCTGCGGCGGCCTGCTCGCCCACCGACGTCGTCGAGTTCACCCCGGTCCTGGGCATCGTCAGCACCACGGCGACCAAGCCGGTCAACGGCCACACGCTGGGCACCTTCACCTGGACGATCCGCAACGACGGCAGCACCACGATCCTCGCGGGAACCACCTACACGGCGACGTTCACGGCGGACAAGGCACCCGGGTCGGGCTCGAAGAGCGTCCTGCTCACTCCCGAGGTCACCTCGAGCTTCAACGTGCCGTCCACGACGCGCACCCTCAACCCGGACGGCCCGCCCAAGGGCGAGGTGAGCGTCACCATGACGCTGGTCCTGAACGTGAACCTGGTGCCGGGCGAGAGCGTCACCCAGAAGTGGGACGTCGACAGCGAGACCGGTGTCGGCGCCACCCAGCTGCGGATGACGGTCGACGTCGTCACCTACGGCGGAGCCGCCGGGTGTGGCATCACCGGCGACGGCGGCCAGGGCACTGCGACGGCGATCTGGGGCGCCGGGGGCTGACCCCCTACTGACACCTCATCACCCATCCTGACCGGGCCGGGGTCGGCCAGGATGGGTGGCGAGGACCACGGGCCGTCGGCCGCGACCAACGGCCCGGCATACGCTGTCGCTCATGACTCTCGACCACCTCGGCTTCTCCTCGCGCGCCATCCATGCCGGGCAGGAACCGGACCCCACCACCGGCGCGGTCGTCCCCCCGATCCACCAGGTGAGCACCTACAAGCAGGACGGCATCGGCGGCCTGCGCGGCGGCTACGAGTACTCCCGGTCGGCCAACCCGACCCGCACCGCGCTCGAGGAGTGCATCGCCGCCCTCGAGGGTGGTGAGCGCGGCTTCGCGTTCGCCAGCGGCCTGGCCGGTGAGGACGCGGTGCTGCGCGCCCTGCTCGCCCCGGGCGACCACGTCGTCGTGCCGTCCGACGCGTACGGGGGCACCTACCGCCTGTTCAACGCGGTGGCGAAGCCGTGGGGGGTCGAGCACTCGATCGCCACGGTCGCCGACGTCGACTCGGTGCGTGCGGCGCTGCGCCCCGCGACGCGGATGGTGTGGCTCGAGACCCCGACCAACCCGCTCCTCGGCATCGCCGACATCGAGGCCATCGCCGCGCTCACCCACGAGGCGGGCGCTCTGCTCGTGGTCGACAACACGTTCGCGTCGCCCTACCTGCAGCAGCCCATCGCGCTCGGCGCCGACGTCGTCGTGCACTCGACCACGAAGTACGCGGGCGGCCACAGCGACGTCATCGGCGGTGCCGTGGTCGTCGCCCCGGGCGCCACCACTCGCGACGGTGCGTCGGTGTCGGAACGAATTGCCTTCCACCAGAACGCGATGGGGGCAGTGGCAGGTCCGTTCGACGCGTGGCTCGTGCTGCGCGGGCTGAAGACGCTCGCGGTGCGCATGGAGCGGCACTGCGACAACGCCGAGGCCGTCGTCGACTTCCTGCTCACGCACCCGGGTGTCACCGCGGTGCACTACCCGGGCCTGCCCGACCACCCGAACCACGACGTCGCCGCGCGGCAGATGAAGCGCTTCGGCGGCATGGTCGCCTTCCGGGTCAAGGGTGGTGAGGACGTCGCGACGAAGGTCTGCGCCGAGACCCAGCTGTGGATCCTCGGGGAGTCGCTCGGCGGTGTCGAGTCGCTCATCGAGCACCCCGGCCGGATGACCCACGCGTCGGTCGCCGGCACCGAGCTCGAGGTGCCCTCCGACCTCATCCGCCTGTCCGTCGGCATCGAGGACGCCGAGGACCTCGTCGCCGACCTCGGCCAGGCGCTCGACCGGCTCACCTGACCCGGCGTGCCCGCGGTGCCCTCGGTCCTGTGCGTCGACGTCGGCTCGACCTTCACCAAGGCGGTGCTCGTCGACGTCGCGACCGGTGACGTCCTCGGCACGGCGAGCCACCCGACGACGGTCTCGACCGACGTCATGGACGGCGTGGATGCCGTGCGCGCGGCACTCGCGGGGCACGGCGAGCCGGACGACGTGCTGGTCTGCTCGAGTGCCGGGGGAGGGCTGCGGCTGGCCGTCGTCGGCTACGAGCGTGAGGTGACGGCCGAGGCCGGGCACCGGGTGGGCCTGTCCGCAGGCGCGAAGGTCGTGCACGTCGCGTGCGGCCCGATGACGGGGGCCGACGTCGCCGCGCTGCGGGCGGCATCCCCGGACCTGGTGCTCCTCGTCGGTGGCACCGACGGGGGCAACGCCGACGTGCTGCTGCACAACGCCGAGCGCATCGCCAGGGCGCGCCTGTCCGCACCCGTCGTCGTCGCCGGCAACGCCGACGCCGCCGGCGAGGTCGCTGCCCTGCTGGCGTCGACCGGGCGGCGCCACGTCGTCACGGCGAACGTGCTGCCCCGCATCGGGGTCGTCGCGCCCGAGGCGGCGCGGGCCGCCATCCGCGAGGCGTTCCTCACCCACGTCATCGGCGGCAAGGGCCTCTCCCGCGGCCGCGGGTTCGCCGAGCTGGTGCGCGCCCCCACCCCGGATGCCGTGCTCCGCGGTGTGGAGGTGCTCGCCGACGTCGTGGGCGGCGACGTGCTCGTCGTCGACGTCGGTGGGGCGACGACGGACGTCTACTCGGTGATCACCCCGCAGGGCGAGGACGCCACCATCCACCGCGAGGTCGTCGGCACGCTCTGGCACGCCCGCACCGTCGAGGCCGACCTCGGGATGCGGTGGAACGCCGAAGGTGTCGTGGAGGCTGGCGAGCGTGAGCGGATCTCGCTGTCCGACAACATGATCAGGTATGCCGCCGCGGTCGCCGCCGATCCGGCCCACCTCGCCTCCTCCGCCGCGCAGTGGGCCGCCGAGGAGGAGATCGCCTCGACGGCGGCGGTCGTCGCGGTGCGTCGGCACGGCCGGCCCCCGCACCCGTCGGAGCGGCCGCGGCCGCTCGCCGAGGTCGCCCTGGTCGTCGGGTCCGGCGGCGTGCTGCGGCACGCGCCCGGTGCGGTCGGGGACCGGGTGCTCGCGCGGGTCACCGACGACCACGGCGGCGGGTGGCGGGTGCCCGACCACGCGCACCGTACGCGTGGACGCCGCCTACGTGCTCTTCGCGGTGGGGCTGCTCGCGGACGGGTACCCGGGTGCCGCGGCCGCCCTGGCGGCGCCGCTGGCCGCTCCACCCCTGGGGACCCGGTAGCGGCGGCTGCACCCGACAGGCCCGGAGGGGCGGCTGGACCCGACAGGCCCGGGGGGCGGCTGCGCGGCGAGGGATGGCCTGTGGCTGTCCGGGTGGCCCTCGATCGGCCACTGCCCACCCCTGGGTCACGGCCGCGGCACCCGAGTGGGATGGCTCGCAACTACGGTGAGGCGATGAGCACCGACTGGCCGTGGGCGGAGGAGTTCGAGGCCGAGGGCACCTACCTCAACTCGGCGACGATGGGGCTGCCCCCGCGGGCGACGCTGGCGGCCCTCGCGGTGGCGCAGGACGAGTGGCGCCGGGGCACCGCCCACGCGCCCGGCTACGACGCCGACGTGGCCGCCGCGCGGGGGGCGTACGCGCGGCTGGTGGGCGTGCCACCGGAGACGGTGGCGATCGGCAGCCAGGTGTCACCCCAGGTCGCGATGGTGGCGGCAGCAGTCCCCGACGGGTCGACGGTGCTCGTGCCCGAGGGGGAGTTCACCAGCGTCACCTTCCCGTTCCTCGCGCAGGAGGCCCGCGGCATCCGGGTCGTGGAGGTACCGCTCGCGCAGATCGCCGAGCACGTCGATGCCTCGACGGCGCTGGTGGCCCTCGCGGCGGTGCAGTCGTCGGACGGCGCGGTCGCGCCACTGGATGCCGTCGAGGCGGCTGCCGCGCGGCACGGGGTCGACGTGCTCGTCGACGTGACCCAGGCCGCCGGGTGGCTCCCGCTGGAGGCCGGGCGGTTCGCCTACACGGTGTGCGCGGCGTACAAGTGGCTGCTGTCGCCCCGGGGCACCGCGTTCCTCACGGTGCGTCCGGACCGGTGGGAGCGCCTCGTCCCCGCCGCCGCGGGGTGGTACGCCGGCGAGCAGCCCTGGTCGTCGATCTACGGGACGCCGCTGCGGCTGGCCTCCGACGCGCGCCGGTACGACGTGTCGCCGGGGTGGCACGCGTGGGTGGGCACGGCATCCTCACTGGCCCTGCTCGAGCGGGTGGGCGTGCCCGCGCTGCACGCCCACGCGCTGCAGGTCGAGGCCGCCTTCGCCGCCGGGGCGGGGCTGGAGCCGGTGGGGCGGGCGATCCGCGCCCTGGCCGCCGACGAGGAGGTGCCGCGGCTCCTCGCCGCGCACGGGATCGTCGCGGCGGAGCGGGCGGGCCGGCTGCGGGTGTCCTTCCACCTCAACAACACCGAGGAGGAGGCCGTCGCAGGTCGGGGCACTGCTCCGGGGGCACGTCGGGCCGTGAGCCGGAGCTCAGCACTAATGGAGAAGACCTCTGTCGGGGGTCGCACCTAGGCTTGTGTGGCATGAGTGAGACCACCGCTCCGCAGACCAGACCCGTCCTCGACGTCGTCGCGATCGACTGTCCTGACGCCGCCGCGCTCGCCGACTTCTACGCCGGCATCCTCGGCTGGGAGGTGAGGGAGGAACCCGACGACGACTGGGTGACCATCGCCCCGGCGGGGGCGGGCGAGGGCTCCCAGGCGCTCGCGTTCCAGGAGATCGGCGACTACGTCGCGCCGACCTGGCCCGGGGGCGCCCACCCGCAGCAGTTCCACCTCGACCTGCGGGTGCCCGACCTCGCCACCGGCGAGGCGCAGGTGCTCGCGGCCGGCGCCCGTCGGCACGAGCACCAGCCGTCCACCCAGGGCGGCTTCGTCGTCTACCTCGACCCGGCCGGGCACCCGTTCTGCCTGGTGTCATGAGCGCCCCGGCCATCGAGGCGGTCGACCTCGTCAAGACGTTCGACGACTTCACCGCGGTCGACGGTGTCAGCTTCACGGTGCCCACCGGCACGGTGTTCTCGATGCTCGGCCCGAACGGCGCCGGCAAGACCACGACGGTGCGGATGATGACGACGCTCAGCATCCCGACCAGCGGCACCGCCCGCGTCGCGGGGTTCGACGTGGTCGCCGAGCCGGATGCCGTCCGCCACCGGATGGGGCTGACCGCCCAGTCCGCCACGGTCGACGAGCTGCTCACCGGCCGCGAGAACCTCCGGCTGATCGGTGACCTCTACGGCCTCGACCGCCGCCTGGTGAAGTCGTCGATCGAGGAGCTCCTCGAGCGGTTCTCGCTGTCCGAGGCCGGCAACAAGGTCGTCAAGGACTACTCCGGCGGCATGCGGCGCCGGCTCGACCTCGCCGCGAGCCTGATCGCCACACCCCCGGTGCTCTTCCTCGACGAGCCGACCACCGGCCTCGACCCGCGCAGCCGGGTCGAGCTCTGGGGCGTGCTGCGCGACCTCGTGCGCGACGGCACCACCTTGTTCCTCACGACCCAGTACCTCGACGAGGCCGACCAGCTCGCCGACAACATCGTGGTCGTCGACCACGGCCGGATCATCGCCCAGGGCACCCCGCTCGAGCTCAAGGACCAGTCCGGGGCGGCCAGCCTGGTCGTCACGGTGAGCCGGCCCACCGAGGTCGACGCCGCGGCCGAGATCGTGCGCTCCGAGGTCGGCGAGATCCACGTCGACCGCGACGCGCGGCACATCACGGCTCCCGCCGAGGGGGTCGGCGCCCTCACCCGCATCGCGGCTCGGCTCGACGAGGCCGGCATCGACCTCGACGACATCGGCCTGCAGCGGCCCAGCCTCGACGACGTCTTCCTCAACCTCACCGGCCACCGGGCCGAGGTCGAGCAGGAACAGTCCCACGACGAGCAGATCACGGAGGCGGTCCGATGACCTCGACCACGGCCACCCACTTCCAGGCGACCCACCCCGACGAGCGCGGGGCCACGAGCACCCGGCAGATCGGGGCGCTGATCCGCCGCAACCTCACCCACATCAAGCGCCAGCCCGAGATGCTCACCGACGTCACCATCCAGCCGGTGATGTTCGTGCTGCTCTTCGCGTTCGTCTTCGGCGGGTCGATCAACATCCCCGGCGTCGACTACAAGGAGTGGCTGCTGCCCGGCATCATGGCCCAGACCATGGCGTTCAGCTCGTTCGTCGTGGCGATCGGGCTCAACAACGACCTCGGCAAGGGCATCGTCGACCGGTTCCGCTCGCTGCCGATCGGTCGCGGGGCCGTCGTCGTGGCGCGCAGCGTCTCCAGCCTGATCCACTCCAGCCTCGGCATCGTCGTCATGTCGGTCACCGGGCTCTTCATCGGGTGGGGGATCAACGACGGGCTGGCCAAGGGCCTGGTCGGCTACGGGCTGCTCGTCCTGTTCGGGTTCATGATGATCTGGATCGGCATCCTGGTCGGGTCGTCGCTGAGGTCGGTCGAGGCGGTGCAGGGCGTCATGTTCGTGACGATCTTCCCGATCACCTTCCTCAGCAACGCGTTCGCCCGGCCCGAGGGCATGCCGCCGGTGCTGCGCTGGCTCGCGGAGTGGAACCCGATCAGCGCGCTGGTGCAGGCCCTGCGCGAGCTGTGGGGCAACGAGGGCTTCCCGCTGCCGCCGGATGCCGCGCTGCCGCTGCAGTACCCCGTCACCGCGACGCTGATCTGGACGCTCGGGCTGTCGGCGATCCTCGCGCCGCTGGCCATCCGGGCCTACGTGCGCCGCACCACCGACTGACCCCGGCCACCCGCCCACTGACGGGTCGCACGTGACCGGAACTTCCGCGCCGTCACAGGTATGGCGCGGAAGTTCCGGTGAGCGCGGAAACTTCCGCGCCGTGGGCAATCTTCCGCGACGTCACGGTGAAGGCGCGGAAGTCCGGCTGCCGGGGCTGGGTCAGGGCATCGGGCGACCCGGGCCGACCGCGGAGTCGGGCGCGGGGCGGCCGCCGTAGGATCGGCAGGGTCGGCACCGACCCGTCATCCGCGGGTCGCCGGAGCGTGGCGCGGTCCGAGCCGGCCGGTGAGGAGAAGCAGCATGATCGTCGGGGTCACCACCACGCCCGAGGGCACGGTCGGCGGGGGTCTGGGCCGCGCCCAGACGATGGCGGTGGCCGACGTCCGAGATGGCGCCGTCGTCGCGTGGACCGAGCACCACGTCGGCTGGGGCGACCTGCACGGCACCGGTCCGGAGGGCACCCACCACGCACGCATCGTCCGGTTCGTGCGCGAGCACGGCCTCGAGGGTGTCGTGACGAGTGGTCTGGGTGAGGGGATGCGCACCACCATGGGAAAGCTCGGCGTGGTCGTGCGCACCGACCTGGCCGGCGACGCCCGCGCCGCCGCCGTCGCGGCAGCCGCGACCCCCTCCGCGTCGTAGCGGCCTCCCGCACCGGCGGCACACGGATCGCGTGGTTGCATGGGCGCATGCCTGCCGTGCGTTTCGTCGACGTCTTCTCCGAGTCCACCTGCCGCGGCAACGCGCTGGCCGTCTTCCACGACGCCGACGACCTCTCCGACGAGCAGATGGCGACCATCGCGCGCTGGACCAACCTGTCCGAGACGACGTTCCTCTGCTCCCCGACCGACCCGGGTGCGGACTACCGCGTGCGGATCTGGACCACCGGCGGCGAGCTGCCCTTCGCCGGCCACCCCACCCTCGGCAGCGCGCACGCGTGGCTCGAGGCCGGCGGCGTCCCGGCATCCGAGGGCGTGGTCGTGCAGCAGTGCGCGGCCGGTCTGGTCGAGGTGCGCGGCGCCGACCGGCTGCGCTTCGCGGCGCCCCCGCTGACCCGCTCGGGCCCGGTGTCCGTCGCGGATGCGGCGCGCGTCACCACCGCGCTCGGCCTGGACCCGGCCGACGTCGTCGACCTGGCGTGGGTCGACAACGGCCCGGGCTGGGTCGGGGTGCTGCTCCGGTCGCCGGACGCGGTGCTGGCGGCGACCCCGGACCCCAGCAACTGCGCCGGGGTCAAGGCCGGCCTCGTCGCGGTCTACCCGCCGGGGGCACGCGACGACGGTGTCGTCGCCGAGGTGCGGGCGTTCTACTCCGACGGCCGCGACTTCGCCGAGGACCCGGTCACCGGCAGCCTCAACGCGGGGTTGGCCCAGTGGCTCGTGCCGGCGGGCCACCTGCCCGCGCACTACGTCGCCGCGCAGGGCACCGTCATCGGTCGGGCCGGCCGGGTGCACGTCGACGTGGTCGACGGCACGACCTGGGTGGGCGGGCAGACCCGCACCGTCGTCATCGGCGACCGGTCCACCTGACGCGACGAGGGGCCGGGTCCACGCGGACCCGGCCCCTCGTCATCCGCCGTCGTGTGGCGGTGGTGTGCGCTCAGCTCTCGTAGGGCTTGGTGGCCAGCACCTTGACCTCGACCTGCTTGCCGTTCGGGGCCGCGTAGGTGACGGTGTCGCCGACCTTCGCGCCGTTGACGGCCGCGCCGATCGGGGACTTCTCGGAGAACACGTGGATCGAGTCGTCGGTGATCTCGCGCGAGCCGAGCAGGAAGGTCTCCTCGTCGCCGAACATGTCGACGGTGACGACCATGCCGGGCTCGACGACACCGTCGTCAGCCGGCTTCTCGCCGATGACGGCGGTCTCGAGCAGCTGGGTGAGCTGGCGGATGCGGGCCTCCATCTTGCCCTGCTCCTCCTTGGCGGCGTGGTAGCCACCGTTCTCCTTGAGGTCACCCTCCTCGCGCGCGGCTTCGATCTTCTTCGCGATCTCGGTGCGGCCGGGCCCGGAGAGCTCGTCGAGCTCGGCCTGGAGGCGGTCGAACGCCCCCTGGGTCAGGAAGCTCGCCTGGTTGGCGGTCTCGGTCACGTCACTCACTCCTGGGTCATGGACGGCGCCCGCCCGCTGGGGGCTGCGCCTCGGTGCTACGGCAACGGGCCCGGGTTCCGATGGATGCCGTTCGGCAACCCGGTCGGACCCAGACCCGAGGTGTGAAGTCGTCAGTCTACCAACCCGGACCCGGATCGCCACCATGTTCGCGAGCTCGCGGGGGCGGTGGGGAGGCTCGATCCGGTGGGTCCGCCACGTGCTCAGGGCGTGGAGAGCACCCGGGTGCAGGTGTCGACGACACCGGTCACGGCCCGCACGCTCGTGCGCAGCGACACGACCCGGTGCACCGACGTCGGTCCCTGCGCGGGCACGGCGTCCTCGACCGTCCCGACCCGGTTGTGGCCCCCGTCGAGCGCGCTGACCCGGCAGACGACCGCGACACCGGCCGGCCGGTGCAGGTCGTACTCCACGTCGATCGAGGTGTCGGACCGGACCACGTATCCGGTGACCTCCGGGCGCACGGTTCCGGTGGTCGAGATGACCCCCCACCACACGATGACGCCCACGGCGGCCAGGCAGCCGACGATGCCGACCACCCACCAGCGGGTGGTGCCGGGAGCGGGGCGGGGCAACGGCATACGGGTCCTTGGTCTGGGCTGGCGTGCGGTGGTCGGGGGGTCCGGGCCGGATGAGAGGATGGACGGCGTCCATTCTCGGCTACGCCCCGAGACCGTTGCACCGAAGGGTCCCCACGTGTCCGACCGGCTCCGGCTCATGTGCGTCCACGCGCACCCGGACGACGAGTCCAGCAAGGGTGCGGCGACCATGGCCCGCTACGTCGACGAGGGCCACGAGGTGCTCGTCGTGTCGTGCACCGGTGGCGAGCGCGGCGACGTGCTCAACCCCAGGCTGAAGAACGACGTGCACATCCTGCGCGACCTCGCCCAGGTGCGCCGCGACGAGATGGCCGCCGCCCGCGACATCCTCGGCGTGCAGCACACCTGGCTGGGCTTCGTCGACTCCGGCCTGCCCGAGGGCGACCCGCTGCCACCGCTGCCGGAGGGCTGCTTCGCGCTCGAGGCGCTCGACGTCACGACCGAGGCGCTGGTCCGCGAGATCCGCCGCTTCCGCCCGCACGTCGTCACGACGTACGACGAGAACGGCGGCTACCCCCACCCCGACCACGTCATGTGCCACGACGTGTCGATGGCGGCCGTCGTCGCGGCCGGTGACCCCGACGCCTTCCCGCACGCCGGCCCGGCCTGGCAGCCCCTGAAGGTGTACTACAACCAGACCTTCAGCCGGGCGCGGATCGAGGCCTTCCACGAGGCGCTGACCGCGCTGGGCGAGGAGAGCCCGTACGCCGAGTGGCTGGAGAACTGGTCGCGCCCCGACCGCGCCGTCACCACCCGGGTCGAGTGCGCGGCCTGGTTCGAGCAGCGGGATGCCGCGTTGCTCGCCCACGCGACGCAGGTCGACCCCGACGGCACCTGGTTCCGCGTCTCGCGCGAGGTGCAGGCCCGGGTGTGGCCGACCGAGGACTACGAGGCGGCGCTGTCCTTCATCCCGATCGTGGAGGGCGAGGACGACCTCTTCGCCGGCATCCCCACCGACCTCGCCGCAGCCGACGCCCTCGCGACCTCGGGCGGGCTCACGGTCGCTCTCGACACCCGCACGGAGCGTGAGGCATGACCATGAACGAGGCCCCCACCGCTGACGGCGGGCCGGGCTTCCTGGCCTTCCTCGCCTTCTTCATCCTGGCGCTCGCCCTGTGGTTCCTCATGCGCAACATGAACGCGCGGATGCGGCGGATGTCCTACCGCCAGCAGGCGGCCCACCGCGGCAAGGACGACCCGCAGGTGGCGCCGGGCGAGCTCGGCACCGAGCCGGATGGCCCGGACGACCCGCAGTGGCGCCGGGCGAGTCGGCACCGACCGGATGGCCCGGTGGCCCGGTGGCCGGTACGACGGATGCCCCCGAGGGTGGGACGGCATCCGGCCCGGTCGACGGAGCGGGCGCGGCGGGCGCTGCCGACGACGGGGACGGCACCACGGGCACCGACGAGAAGGGGCCCCGCGTGGGGCAGTGAACGCCGGCCCGCTGGTGGGCCTTGACGCGCCGGCGGGGACCTACCCGCTGTGGCCGGTCAGACGATCGCGGGGCCGGTCAGGGCGAGCGAGGCGGCGACGAAGTGCGCGGTGAAGGCCAGGATGGTCAGCGCGTGGAAGACCTCGTGGAAGCCGAACCAGCGTGGTGACGAGGTCCGGCCGCTTGGTGCCGTAGACGACCGCGCCCAGGCTGTAGAGCGCCCCGCCGATGACCACCCAGGTCATCACGGCGGCGCCGGCGTGCTGGAGCAGCGGGCCGAAGTAGAAGACCGCGACCCAGCCGAGCATGAGGTAGACCGGCACGTAGAGCCAGCGCGGGGCGCCCGACCAGAAGACCCGGAAGAGCACGCCCAGGAAGGCGCCGCTCCAGACGATGATCAGCATCCGGCGGGCCTGGTCCGGCGGCAGCAGCAGCGCGAACGGCGTGTAGGTGCCGGCGATGATCAGGAAGATGTTCGAGTGGTCGAAGCGGCGGAGGAACCCTCCGACGCGCGGCGACCAGGTACCGCGGTGGTAGACGGCCGAGGTGGCGAAGAGCAGCACCGCCGTGCCGGCGAAGACCGCGGCCGCGACCTTCTCCTTCGTGCTGCCCGCCAGCACGATGAGGACGATGCCCGACGATCAGGGCCACCGGGGCCATGCCGGCGTGCAGCCAGCCGCGCAGCTTGGGCTTGACGTGCTCCAGGGCCGTCTCGACGCGTTGCTCGAGCGCCTCGCGGCGGCTCGGCTCGGCGCCGGGGGTCGGCTCGGTCTGCGTCATTCATCGAGGGTAACCTACGCAACCGTAGGTTTGCGGTGCCGAGACAGAGAGGCGTGCGTCACGGGAGTAGCGTGGGGCGCGCCGTCCGCGACCGCGCGGTGCGGCTCCGGAGCGGGCGGGAGGACACGGCGCACATGTGGCTGAGCGACGTCCTCTATGCCGCCTACGCCCGTCGCCTCACCCGGCAGCTCGACGCCACGTCCGTCCCGCGCCACGTCGGCGTCATGCTCGACGGCAACCGCCGCTGGGCCAAGGCCCGCGGCGCCGGGGCGAGCGAGGGTCACCAGGCGGGTGCCGACAAGATCGCGAACCTCCTGTCGTGGTGCGACGAGGTCGGGGTCGAGGTCGTCACCCTGTGGCTGCTGTCGACCGACAACCTCAACCGCCCGAAGAAGGAGCTGCGACCCGCTGCTCGGCATCATCGAGAAGGCCGTCGACGACGCTCGCCGCGACGCACCGCTGGCGCATCCACCCGGTCGGGGCGCTCGACCTGCTGCCCGCCCGACACCGCGGCCCGGCTCAAGGCGGCCGAGGACCACACCCGTGACGTCGACGGGATGCTCGTCAACGTCGCCGTCGGCTACGGCGGGCGCCGCGAGATCGCCGACGCCGTGCGCTCGCTGCTGCAGGAGCACGCCGCCAGGGGCACGAGCATCGAGGAGCTCGCCGAGGTGCATCGACGTCGAGCACATCGCCGAGCACCTCTACACCAAGGGCCAGCCCGACCCGGACCTCGTCATCCGCACCTCGGGGGAGCAGCGGCTCGGCGGCTTCCTGCTCTGGCAGAGCGCGCACAGCGAGTTCTACTTCTGCGAGGCCTACTGGCCCGACTTCCGCAAGGTCGACTTCCTGCGGGCGCTGCGTGCCTTCGGTGAGCGGCAGCGCCGCTTCGGCTCCTGAGCGCGCCACCCGGTCATCCGGACGTACCTCACGCCACACCCGTCACACCAGCCCCGTACACCATCGCTGACGGGCCCGACACGCCGGGTACCTCCGAGCCGCGCGCCCGGGTGAGTCGTAGCGTCGAGACCACCGCATTCCTCACCCCAGGAGCGACTCATGGCCTCGAGCACGCGACCGGCACCGCCCGCACGACCCGGGAAGGAGCCGCGTCGCACCTACGTGCTCGACACCTCGGTCCTGCTCGTCGGACCCGCGCGCCATCGCCCGCTTCGAGGAGCACGAGGTCGTCCTCCCCGTCGTGGTGGTCACCGAGCTGGAGGCCAAGCGGCACCACCCCGAGCTCGGGCTACTTCGCCCGCACGGCGCTGCGGATGCTCGACGACCTGCGCATCGCGGCACGGCCGGCTCGACGCCCCGGTGCCGATCGGCGACGACGGCGGCACCCTGCGGGTCGAGCTCAACCACACCGACCCGACGCTCGCTGCCGGCCGGCTTCCGGCTCGGGCGACAACGACACCCGCATCCTCGCGGTGGCCCGCAACCTCGCCAACGAGGGCCGCGACGTCACGATCGTCAGCAAGGACCTGCCGATGCGGGTCAAGGCCTCGGCCTGTCGGGCTCGAGGCCGAGGAGTACCGCGCCGAGCTCGCCGTCGAGTCCGGCTGGACCGGCATGGCCGAGCTCGACGTCACCGTCGAGGAGATGGACCACCTCTACGAGTACGGCCGCCTCGACAGCGTCGACGGCCGCCGAGTTCCCCTGCCACACCGGGCTGGTGCTCGCTCGCCGCGCGGCTCCGGCCTGGCCCGCGTCGGCGCCCGACAAGCAGCTGCGCCTCGTGCGCGGCGACCGCGACGCGTTCGGCCTGCACGGCCGCAGTGCCGAGCAGCGGATCGCGCTCGACCTGCTGCATGGACCAGGACATCGGCATCGTCAGCCTCGGCGGCCGCGCCGGCACCGGCAAGTCCGCGCTCGCCCTGTGCGCCGGCATCGAGGCCGTCATGGAGCGCCGCCAGCAGCGCAAGGTCGTCGTCTTCCGCCCGCTCTACGCCGTCGGCGGCCAGGAGCTCGGCTACCTGCCCGGCGACGCCGCCGAGAAGATGAACCCCTGGGGCCAGGCGGTCTTCGACACCCTCGTCGGCGCTGGTCTCGCGCGAGGTCGTCGAGGAGATCCTCGACCGCGGGCATGCTCGAGGTGCTGCCGCTCACCCACATCCGCGGCCGCTCGCTGCACGACGCGTTCGTCATCGTCGACGAGGCGCAGTCGCCTGGAGCGCAACGTGCTGCTCACCGTCCTGTCGCGGATCGGCCAGAACTCGCGGGTCGTGCTCACCCACGACGTCGCCCAGCGCGACAACCTGCGGGTCGGGCCGGCACGACGGTGTCGTCGCGGTCGTCGAGGCGCTCAAGGGACACCCGCTGTTCGCCCACGTCACGCTCACCCGCAGCGAGCGCAGCCCGATCGCGGCGCTCGTCACGGACCTGCTCGAGGGCATCGAGGTCTAGGCGCAGGTGTCTCCCGTCACAACCTGAGCAGAACTTCAGGTGACGATTTCGCCCCTTTCCGGCGATCGCCTAAAGTAAGGTCTCGATTCGGTAACGCCCCGGGGCATCCCTGCGCCCCGCCCCCTGACTGCGTGATCCCCCTGAGAGGTTCCTGCCTGCCCATGCCCCGGTACACCCCGCGCCACGCGCCCCGTCATGCCGCCCCGCGGCGTTCGGGCGCCTCTCACGCGGCACGTACGGCGCTCGGTCGGCCGGTGCTCACCTCGGGTGTCGCGGCGGCGGTGCTGGCGACCGGTGCCCTGGCCGCCTCCGTGTCCGGAGGCACGGCGAGCGCCGACACGCTCACCTTCGCCGTCGACGGGGTCACCTCCAGCACCTCCACCGAGCAGAGCAAGACCGAGCAGGCCGACGCCGTGCGGGTCGCCGCCGACCGCAGCGCGACGAACGCCCAGCGTTCCGTCGCCGCGGCCCGCAGTGCCCAGCGTGAGAAGGTCAAGGCCGCTGCCCTCGCCAAGGCCCGCAAGGCCGCCGCCGAGAAGGCCGCCGCAGCCGCCAAGCGCAAGCGGGTCATCGCCAACGCGCAGAAGGACCCCAAGGCCGCCGCTCGGATGCTGTTGCCCGAGTACGGCTTCAGCCAGTCGCAGTGGCCCTGCCTCGAGCGGCTCTGGATCGGTGAGAGCGGCTGGAACTACCGGGCCGAGAACTCCTCGTCCGGCGCCTACGGCATCCCCCAGTCGCTGCCCGGCAGCAAGATGGCGACGGTGGCCGGCGACTGGCGCACCAACCCCGTCACCCAGATCAAGTGGGGGCTGAACTACATCAAGCAGTCCTACGGCTCGCCGTGCAACGCGCTCGACCAGTGGAACAGCCGCTCCCCGCACTGGTACTGACCGGCATCCGCCGTCACGTCGCACCGCGCGACGGCCGGCTCAGATCTTGCGCAGCCGGATCCGCGTCACGGCGTGGTCGGCTCCCTTGGTCAGCACGAGCGTCGCCCGGTCACGCGTCGGCAGCACGTTCTCGACGAGGTTCGGCTCGTTGATCTGCTCCCAGATCGGCCGCCGCGGTCGTCGCGCGCCTCGTCGTCGCTCAGCCGCGCGTAGCGGTGGAAGTAGGACCGGGGGTCGGCGAATGCCGTCTCGCGCAACCGGAGGAAGCGCTCGACGTACCAGGTGCGGATCTCCTCGACCGGGGCGTCGACGTAGACCGAGAAGTCGAAGTAGTCCGAGATCGCCCCGGTGCTCGACCCGTCCGGGCGCGACGCCGGAGGCTGCAGCACGTTGAGCCCCTCGACGATGAGCACGTCGGGCCGCCGCACCCGGATCGTGTCGGGCAGCACGTCGTAGGTCAGGTGGGAGTACATGCGGTGCCTCGACGACCGGCACACCCGACTTCACCGCGGCGACGAAGCGCATCAGGGCGCGTCGGTCGTAGGACTCAGGAAAACCCTTGCGCTGCAACAACCCACGTCGCTCCAGCTCGGCGTTCGAGTAGCAGGAACCCGTCGGTCGTGACGAGCTCGACGCGCGGCGTGTGCGGCCAGCGGCTCATCAGCTCCTTGAGGATGCGCGAGGTCGTCGACTTGCCGACCGCCACCGAGCCGGCCACCCCGACGACGAACGGCACCCGGGTCGGGCGCTCCCCGAGGAACTCGCTCGTCGCGAGCCGGAGCCCGTGGGTGGCCTCGACGTAGAAGTGCAGCAACCGCGACAGCGGGAGGTAGACCTCCTCGACCTCGTTGCAGGTCGAGCCGCTCGCCCAGGCCGCGCAGCCGCGCGAGGTCGCTCTGCTCCAGGCTCATCGGGTGGTTCTCGCGCAGGCGCGACCACGCCCGGCGGTCGAGGTCGACGTAGGGCGTCGGCAGCGTGCGTCGCTCCTGCGTGGCGCTCACGCGCGCCATTGTTGCGTATGCCGTCGCAGCGCCCCCGTCGGGCGACCGGGGAGACGCGCGGGCGCTGGTGGCCGCGCCATGCCCTGAGCGGTTCACAACTAGGCTTGCCGCCATGTGCGGAATCGTGGGCTACGTCGGACGGACGATGGACGACACGGCCCTCGAGGTCGTGATGGAGGGGCTCTCCCGCCTCGAGTACCGGGGCTACGACTCGGCGGGGGTCGCGCTGGTGACCGACGACGGCGTGACGTCCGAGAAGAGGGCCGGCAAGCTCGAGAACCTCCGTTCGGCGCTCGAGGCGCACCCGCTGCGCGGCCTCGCGCACCGGCATCGGGCACACCCGCTGGGCGACGCACGGTGGCCCCACCGACGGCAACGCCCACCCGCACCGCGGCGGCGACGAGGACCGGCTGGCGCTGATCCACAACGGCATCATCGAGAACTTCCACGCCCTGAAGAAGGAGCTCGTCGGCGAGGGCGTCGTGTTCCTCTCCGAGACCGACACCGAGGTCGCCGCCAAGCTCGTCGGTCGCGAGTACGACCGAGGTCGGCGACCTGACCGGGCGATGCGCAACGTCGTGCAGCGGCTCGAGGGCGCGTTCACGCTCCTCGCGGTGCACGCCGACAGCCCCGGCGTGGTCGTGGGCGCCCGCCGCAACAGCCCGCTCGTCGTCGGGCTCGGCGACGGCGAGAACTTCCTCGGCTCCGACGTCGCGGCGTTCATCGGCCACACGCGGCGACGCCCTCGAGCTCGGCCAGGACCAGATCGTGACGATCACCCCGGACGGCGTACGCGGTCATCGACTTCGACGGCACGCCCGTCGGACGGCAAGGCCTACGAGGTCGACTGGGACGCCGCCGCCGCCGAGAAGGGCGGCTACGCCACCTTCATGGAGAAGGAGATCCACGACCAGCCGCACGCGGTGGCCGACACCCTCCTCGGCCGCACCGACGACGACCGGCCGGCTCGTGCTCGACGAGGTGCGGATCAGCGAGGAGCAGCTGCGCGGCGGTCGACCAGATCATCGATCGTCGCCTGCGGCACCGCGGCGTACGCCGGCATGGTCGCGAAGTACGCCATCGAGCACTGGACGCCGCATCCCCGTCGAGGTCGAGCTCGCCCACGAGTTCCGCTACCGCGACCCGATCGTCGACGGCAGCACGCTCGTCGTCTCGATCAGCCAGTCCGGCGAGACGATGGACACCCTGATGGCCGTCAAGCACGCCCGCGAGCTCGGCGCGCATGACGCTGTCGATCTGCAACACCCACGGCTCGACCATCCCGCGCGAGTCCGACGCCGTGCTCTACACCCACGCCGGCCCCGAGATCGCGGTCGCGTCGACCAAGGCGTTCCTCGCCCAGATCACCGCCTGCTACCTCCTGGGCCTGTACCTCGCCCAGCTGCGCGGCGAGACGTACGCCGACGACGCCAAGGCCGTGATGGCCGAGCTGCAGCACGATCCCCGCCAAGATCCAGGACCGTGCTCGACCGGATGGACCGGGTGCGTCGAGATGGCGCACTTCATGGCCGACACCCGCTCGGTGCTCTTCCTCGGCCGCCACGTCGGCTACCCGGTGGCCATGGAGGGCGCGCTCAAGCTCAAGGAGCTCGCCTACATCCACGCCGAGGGCTTCGCGGCCGGCGAGCTCAAGCACGGGCCGATCGCCCTGATCGACGCCGGGCCAGCCGGTGTTCGTCGTGGTGCCCGTCGCCCCGACGGCCCGCACGAGCTGCACAAGAAGGTCGTCTCCAACATCCAGGAGATCCGGGCCCGCGGCGCGCGCACCATCGTCATCGCCGAGGACGGTGACGAGGACGTCGAGGCCGTTCGCCGACGAGGTCATCCGGATCCCGGAGTGCCCGCCGCTGCTGGCGCCGCTGCTCGCCGTGGTGCCGCTCCAGGTCTTCGCGCTGCGACCTGGCGACGGCCAAGGGCCTGGACGTCGACCAGCCGCGCAACCTCGCCAAGTCGGTCACGGTCGAATGAGCGGCGCCGAGTGATCGTCGGGGTCGGCATCGACGTCGTCGACGTCGCGCGCTTCGGCGTGACCCTCGAGCGCACCCCGGCGCTGCGCGAGCGGCTCTTCACCGAGGGCGAGCGCGACCTGCCGCTGAACTCGCTGGCGGCCCGGTTCGCGGCGAAGGAGGCCGTGGCCAAGGCGCTGGGCGCCCCCGCGGGCATGCACTGGCACGACGCCGAGGTGCACCGCGGCGTCGACGGTCGCCCGCACCTCGAGGTGCGCGGCACCGTGCAGGCCCGGGTCGACGCCCTGGGCATCACCGCGCTGCACCTGTCCTTCTCCCACGACGCCGGCATCGCGTCGGCCGTCGTCGTCGCGGAAGGACCCGGAGCGTGATCGAGGCCTGGTCGACGGATGCCGTCTACGCCGCCGAGCGGGCGCTCATGGCGACCCTCGACGACGGCGAGCTGATGGCGCGCGCGGTCGAGGGGCTCGCCGGGGTCGCGGCCGCGCGCCTCGAGGAGAGCGAGGGTGAGGCCGTCGCGGCCCTCGTCGGACCCGGCAACAACGGCGCCGACGCGCTGTACGCCGTGGCCCGCCTCGCCGAGGCAGGCTGGAACGCCGTCGCGGTGCACCACGACCACGTCCACGAGGGTGCCCGCGCGGCCGCCGAGGCGGCCGGGGTGGTGCTCACGACCGACCCGAGCGGGTTGGGCGAGGCCGACGTCGTGCTCGACGGCATCCTCGGCATCGGCGCTCGTCCGGGCCTGCCCGACTGGGCGCTCGGCTGGCTCGCGGCGCTCTCCGAGACGGCCCACGTCATCGCCGTCGACCTGCCGTCCGGGCAGGACCCGATGGGTGGCGAGCTCGACCCCGACGGCGTCTTCGCCGACGAGACGGTGACCTTCTCGGTCGCCAAGCCGGTGCACCTGCTGCCCCCGACCGAACAGGCCTGCGGGCTGCTGACCGTCGTCGACATCGGCCTCGAGGTCGACGACGACCCGGTCGTGCGCCGCCTCGACCACGACGACGTCGCCGCGCTCTGGCCGGTGCCGGTGGCGTCCGACGACAAGTACTCCCGCGGGGTGCTCGGGGTCGTGGCAGGCGGCGAGTCCTACTCCGGCGCAGCGGTACTCAGCGTCACCGCCGCGGCCGAGGCCGGGTGCGGCATGGTGCGCTACGTCGGCACGCCAACCCCGACCGCGCTGGTGCGGTCCGCGGTACCCGAGGCGGTGCACGGCCCCGGGCGCGTGCAGGCCTGGGTGGTCGGGCCCGGGCTCGACGTCGCGTCGCGGGCCACCGGGGCGAAGGCCCAGCTCGACGTGGCGCGCGAGGCGCTGGCCGGCCCAGAGCCGGTCGTCGTCGACGCCGGTGGTCTCGACCTGCTCGACGCCGAGGTGCTGCGGGCCCGCTCGGATGCCGTCACCCTCCTCACCCCGCACGCGGGGGAGTGCGCCCGCCTCCTCACCCGCCTCGGCGCCTCGCGCCCAACCGACGGGGAGGTGACCAGGGAGCAGGTCGAGGCCCACCCGCTCGCCCATGCCCGGGCCCTCGCCGAGGTCACCGGTGCGACGGTGCTGCTCAAGGGCGCCACCACCCTCGTGGTGCCGCCCGGCGCCGGCTCCACCGTGTGGTCGCAGTGCGACGCCCCGCCCTGGCTGGCCACCGCCGGCGCGGGAGACGTGCTCGCCGGCCTGCTCGGCACCCTCCTCGCCGCCGGCCTGCCCGCCGACGTCGCGGGCGCCCTCGGCGCCCTGGTGCACGGGGTCGCCGCCGAGCAGGCCAACCCCGGTGGCCCGGTGCGGGCACTCGCGGTGGCGCACGGCATCCCCGCCGCTGTCGCGCACCTGCTGGGCCGAGCCGCACCCCCGGCGTCCTAGACTCATCAGGCCCATGACCACCACGCCCGCCTCCGCCCCCTCACCCGCGCCCGCGGGCGCCTCGGCGTGGGTCACCATCGACCTCGACGCGATCCGCGACAACGTCGCGGAGCTCGCACGTCGGGCCGGCTCGGCGCAGGTGATGGCGGTGGTCAAGGGCGACGCCTACGGCCACGGCCTGGTGCCGTCGGCCCGGGCCGCCCTCGACGGCGGCGCCACCTGGCTCGGCGTCGCCCAGCTGGACGAGGCGCTCGACCTGCGCAAGGCCGGCGTCACGGCGCCGCTGCTCACCTGGCTCTTCCCTCCCGGTGCCGACGTCGGCGGCGCCATCGACGCCGACATCGAGGTGACCGTCGGCAGCGAGTGGACCCTCGACGCCGTCGTCGCCGCGGCCCGCGAGCGGGGCCGACCGGCCCGCGTGCAGGTCAAGGTCGACACCGGTCTCGGGCGCGGCGGCATCCTCACCGACTGGTCCGAGATGGTCGCCGCGGGTCGCGACCGCACAGGCCGAGGGGGCCATCGAGGTCACCGGGGTGTGGTCGCACTTCGCGTGGGCCGACGCACCGCAGCACCCGACGGTGCGCGCCCAGCAGGTCCGCTTCGTCGAGGCGGCGGCCGAGCTCGAGCGGGCCGGCGTGCGCCCGGCGATGCGCCACCTCGCCAACTCCGCGGCCACGCTGACCAACCCCTCGGCGCACTTCGACATGGTGCGCCCCGGCGTGGCCGTCTACGGGCTGTCGCCGGTGCCCGACCTCGGCGACCCCGCCCACTTCGGCCTGCGCGAGGCGATGCGGGTCACCGCGCGGCTCACCCTGGTCAAGCGCGCCCGCGCCGGCCAGGGCGTCAGCTACGGGCACGAGTACTTCACCGACCGCGACACCGTGATCGGTCTGGTGCCGATGGGGTACGCCGACGGCATCCCGAGGTCCGCCGGCGGCCGCGGCCCGGTGCTGGTGGGCGGGCAGCGACTGCCCGTGGCCGGCCGGGTGTGCATGGACCAGTTCGTCGTCGACCTCGGGCCGGCGTATGCCGGTGGGGCCGGTGACGAGGTCGTCGTCCTCGGGCGGGCCGCCGACGGCGAGCCCTCGGCGCAGGACTGGGCCGAGGCGGCCGGCACGATCAACTACGAGATCGTCACCCGGATGGGCCCGCGGCTGCCGCGCGTGCTGCTCGGGGGGCGTGGCTGATGGCGCTCGGGCCCTTCGGCGTCGCCGCCAGCGTCGTCGGTGAGCGGGTCGTGCGCGCGCGCGCCGGCTACCGGTCGGTCGACGCGCCCGACGGGTGGGCGCACACCGCGACCGAGTCGCTGTGGGTCACCGCCGACGACGGCGTCGCCCTGCACGTCGAGATCGACGCGCCGGACACCTCCAGCCTGAGCCGGCGCCACCTCGCCGGTCGTACGCCGACCGTCGTTCTCGTGCACGGCTTCAGCCTGTCGCTGCAGTGCTGGGTGCTGCAGCGCCGGGCGCTGATCCACTCCGGATTCCGGGTCGTCACCTACGACCAGCGCGGTCACGGGAAGTCCGGGCAGCCCGCCCTCGAGAACTGCACCGTGGCCCAGCTCGGGCGCGACCTCGCCGCCGTCATGGACGCCACCTGCACCAGCGGGCCGGTGGTGCTCGTCGGGCACTCGATGGGCGGGATGACCGTGATGTCGTACGCCGGGCAGCACCCCGACGTCGTCCGCGACCGGGTGCTGGCGGTGGCACTGATCGCGACCAGCCCCGGCGGCGCCGAGATGACCGAGTTCGGCCTGGGCGCCACGGTGGGCCGGGTCGTCGGGTCGTTCGGACCGGGCGTGCTCACCCGGATGTCGCGGCACTCCGGGCCGATCGGCGCGCTGCGCAAGATGGGTCGCGGCGTGCAGGACGCCGTCGTGCAGCGGTGGGCCTTCGACTCGCCGGTGAGCGCCGACCTCGTGCACCTCGTCGGCGACATGATCTTCTCGACCTCGTTCGACGTCATGGCGGCCTTCCTGCCCGACTTCGACGAGCTCGACATCAGCGCCGACCTCGCACCGCTCACCGGCATCGAGACCCTGGTGATGAACGGGGCGGGCGACCTGATCACCCCGCCCTCGCACAGCGAGGAGATCGTGCGCCGCATCCCGGGGGCCGAGCACGTGGTCGTCGCGGATGCCGGGCACATCCTCATGCTCGAGCACCCGCAGCTCGTCACCCAGCAGATCCTCATGCTGATCGGCCGGGCCCAGCGGGCCGTGGCCGAGGGAGTCCCGGTCAGCAGCAAGCCGCGGGTGCGCCGCACCGTGCAGGACATCTCCAAGAAGCGTCGGGTGGCCCGCGCCCGAGCCGGCCGGAACGGGCGGGAGGCCGCCTCGTGAGCGGCCGTCGCGTCGTGCTGCCCGGCGTCGACGACACCCGCGCGCTCGGCCGGGTCCTGGGCTCGCTGTTGCGCGCCGGCGACCTGGTCGTGCTCACCGGGGGCCTCGGCGCCGGCAAGACCACGCTGACCCAGGGCATCGGCGAGGGGCTCGGCGTCCGTGGCCCCGTCACCTCGCCGACCTTCGTCATCGCTCGCGTGCACCCGTCGACGGTGGGCGGCCCCGCGCTCGTGCACGTCGACGCCTACCGGCTCGGCGGGTCGCTCGAGCTCGACGACCTCGACCTCGACACCTCGGTCGACGACAGCGTCACCGTGGTCGAGTGGGGCCACGGGCTCGCCGAGGACCTCAGCGAGGACCGCCTCGAGGTCGTGCTCGACGTCGACACCGCCACCGAGGAGCGCACCGCGACCGTCTCCGGCATCGGTGGGCGCTGGAGCGGCGAAGTGGCGGATGCCGGGCTGGTCGCCCTGGGCGGTGTGCCGTGCTGATCCTCGCGCTCGACACCTCGACCTCGGCGATCGGCGTCGCCGTCCTGGCTCCCGGGGCCGACCCGGTGCTGGGTGTGGCGATCGACGCGCGGGCGCACACCGAGAAGCTCGCGCCGCTGGTCGCGCGACACGCTCGCCGCAGCCGGTGCCTCGGCCACCGACCTCACCGACATCGCCGTGGGCACCGGGCCCGGGCCGTTCACCGGGCTGCGGGTCGGCCTGGTCACGGCGGTCACGATGGGTCACGCGCTCGGCATCCCGGTGCACGGCGTGTGCAGCCTCGACGCGCTCGCCGAGCAGGCGCTGGCCGAGCACGACGGCATCGCCGAGCTGCTCGTCGCGACCGACGCGCGGCGCAAGGAGGTCTACTGGGCGCGCTACTCCCGAGGCGCCGACGGGGCCGTGGCGCTGACCGAGCCGGCCGTCGACCGCCCCGCCGAGCTGCCCGAGGACGTGCGGGCCCTGCCCACCGTGGGTCGTGGGCCGGTGCTCTACCCCGGCCTGTTCGCGCACGCCCTCGGGCAGCCGCTCGACGTCGACCCCGGCTGGCTGGGCCGGGTGGCGCTGCGGCGGCTGGCGACGGGGGAGCCGATGCCGGTCGAGCCGCTCTACCTGCGCCGCCCCGACGCGCTGACCACCGCCGAGCGGGGTGCGTCGTGAGCGTCGTCGCGCCGACGCTGCGCGAGCTGCACTGGACCGACCTCCCGGCGCTCGCGGCGCTGGAGCGCGACCTCTTCGCCCACGACGCGTGGGCCGAGCCGACCTGGTGGGCCGAGCTCGCCGGCCGGCCGCGCCGCGAGTACCTCGTGCTCACCGATGCCGACGGCGTGCTCGGGTACGCCGGGCTCGACCACGGCGGCGACGTCGCCGACGTCATGACCATCGCCGTGGCGCCGCGCGCGCAGGGGCACGGGTTCGGGCGGCTGCTCCTGGACGAGCTGGAGCAGCGGGCGCGCAGCCGGGGCGCGGCGCACGTCATCCTCGAGGTGCGGGCCGACAACCTCGCCGCGCTCGGTCTCTACGAGCGCAGCGGGTACGCCGTGCTGAGCACCCGCCGCCGCTACTACCAGCCCGGCGACGTCGACGCCCTCGTCATGCGAAAGCCACTGCAGGAGAGGGGTGCTGACCATGACTGACGAGCCCCTGGTGCTCGGCATCGAGACGTCGTGCGACGAGACCGGAGTCGGCATCGTGCGCGGTGAGACGCTCCTCGTCGACGCGATCGCGAGCAGCGTCGACGAGCACGCCCGCTTCGGTGGGGTGGTTCCTGAGGTCGCCAGCCGGGCGCACCTCGAGGCCATGGTGCCGACCATCGAACGTGCCTGTGCCACAGCCGGGGTCGCGCTGAAGGACCTGGATGCCGTTGCGGTGACGTCCGGCCCGGGCCTCGCCGGCGCGCTCATGGTCGGCGTGGCGTCGGCCAAGGCGCTCTCGCTCGCCCTCGGGGTGCCGCTCTACGGTGTGAACCACCTCGCGAGCCACGTCGCGGTCGACATCGTGGAGCACGGCCCGCTGCCCGAGCCGACCCTGGCGATGCTCGTCTCCGGTGGGCACTCCTCCCTCCTCCTCGTGCCCGACGTCACCCACGACGTGCGCAGCCTCGGCTCGACGATCGACGACGCCGCGGGCGAGGCCTTCGACAAGGTGGCCCGGGTGCTCGGGCTGCCGTTCCCCGGTGGACCGCACATCGACCGGATGGCGCGCGAGGGCTCGGTCACGATCGACTTCCCGCGCGGGCTGACCACCGGCCGCGACATGGAACGGCACCGTTTCGACTTCTCGTTCTCGGGGCTGAAGACCGCCGTGTCGCGGTGGGTCCAGGCCCGGGAGGCCGCGGGGGAGCCGGTGCCCGTGGCCGACGTCGCGGCGAGCTTCCAGGAGGCCGTCACCGACGTGCTGACCCGCAAGGCCGTGCTGGCCTGCCGCGAGAACGGCGTCGGTCACCTGCAGATCGGCGGTGGCGTCGCCGCGAACTCGCGGCTGCGGGCGATGGCGCAGGAGCGGTGCGACGCGGCCGGCATCCAGCTGCGGGTGCCGCGGCCGGGGCTGTGCACCGACAACGGCGCGATGGTCGCGGCGCTCGGCGCCCAGATGGTGCTCAAGGGGCGCGCGCCCTCCGACCTCGCGCTGCCGGCCGACTCGTCGATGCCGGTCACCGAGGTCCAGGCCTGACCCTCGGCGCTACCTCCCGGCCCGGTTTCCCGCGAAGTCAGGAGCACTTCACGGGCTCAGGGCCCTACCCGCCCATGACTTGGCGAAGTGCTCCTGACTTCGCGGAAGACCCGGGCCCCGGGGGTCAGGGTTTCGTGGTGGAGCAGGGGAGCAGGCCCATCCGCTCCTTGAGCGTGACGACGCGCTGCACCGACGCGTCGACCTTGGCCGCGAACTCGTCGTCGTCGGCCGCCTGCGCCTTGACCGCCGCGATCATCGCGGGTGCCACGGACGCGTCGCCGGTGAGCACGATGTCGCCGCCGGCCTCGATGAACCGCACCGCCCGCTGGGGAGCCGGGGTGCCGCGCACCGCCTTGGCGTTGACGTCGTCGGTGATGACGACGCCGTCGTAGCCCAGGTCGCCGCGCAGCAGGTCGGTGACGATCGGTGCCGAGAACATCGCCGGCACCTTCGGGTCGAGCTTGCTGTAGCGCGCCGACCCGACCATGACGAGCCCGGCACCCGCCTTCACACCCGCCGTGAACGGCTCCAGGTAGGGGTCGTCGGCGTCGGTCACGTCATCGGTGATGCCGGTGGAGTTGAAGTCGGTGTTGTTGCGGATCCGGCCCAGCCCGGGGAAGTGCTTGACCGTGCCCTCGACGCCGCCGGCCAGCATCCCCTTCAGGAACGCGGTCGAGGCGCGCTCGACCGTCTCGGGGTCGGAGCCGTACTGCCGCCCGTAGCGGCCGATCGGCTCGTTGGCGCGGCCGATGTCCGCCGGCACGGTGTCGGTCACCGGGGCGAGGTTGACGTTGACCCCGGCGGCCTTCAGCTCGCGCGCCCAGCCGGTCGCGGCCCTGGTCAGCGCGGCGGACGACATCGTCGCCTGCTCCTTGGCCGACGGCGGCCGGGTGAAGCCCTCCCCGCGCAGCTGGTGCACCTCGCCTCCCTCCTGGTCGGCGGCGACGAGCAGCCCGGCGTCACCGGTGCTCTTGCCGGACACCAGCCCCTGCAGGTGCTCGGAGGTGCGGGTGACCTTGTCGGCGCCGTCCCACCCGCCGAGGTAGATCACGTTGCCGACGTGCGAGCGCGCGCACGAGGTCGTCGAGCGAGCCGAGCGGGGCGTTGGTGTCGAAGCCGACCATGAACAGCTGGCCCAGCCGCTGCTCGGGCGTCATGGCCTCGACGGTCGACGACACACAGGCCGCCGCGGCGTCCTGGCTGGGTGAGGCGGATGCCGTGCCGGGCGTCGCGCTCGACGTGGCACTCGTGCTGGCCGACGAGGGGGATGCGGGCGAGGTGCCGGGACCGGCCGGGTCGCCCGCGCACCCGGCGAGCGCCAGGGCCAGCAGGGCGGAGGTGGTGAGGCTCAGGCGGCGGGTCGGCAGGAGTCGAGACGTCGCGGACAGCACCCGACGACGGTACGTGACGGTGCTGCGAACGGCCGAATGCCGCTCAACCGGGTGCTGGCCGCGGGTCGAGAGTAGAGAACACGCCGTGCGCGCAGTCCGCAGACGGAGTGTCCCCTACTCTCGACCGGTCGTGGGCGTCCACGGCATCCGCCATGATCGACCCCATGCCGAGCCTTCCCGTGGTCCTCGACGTCGACACCGGAGTCGACGACGCCTGCGCCCTCCTCCTCGCCGCGCTGCACCCGCGGCTCGACCTGCGGGCCGTCACCTGCGTGGGCGGCAACGCCCCGCTGGCCGACGTCGTGCGCAACACGCTGGTGGTGCTCGAGACGGCCGGCCGCAGGGACGTGCCGGTCGGCGATCGGCGCCGCGCGCCCGATCCTCGAGGAGCCGGTCGACGCCCGCCACGTGCACGGCTCCGACGGCATGGCCGACCTCGAGATGGCGCCCCCGACCCTGAACCCCGACCCCCGCCCGGCGATCGACCTCCTCCGCGACACCATCGACGCGCAGGCGGCCGCGGGCGCGCCGGTCACCGTCCTGCCGCTGGCCCCGTTGACCAACCTCGCGCTGCTCGCCCGCGTGCACCCCCAGGCGTTCTCCCGGATCGGCCGGATCGTCTTCATGGGCGGCGGCGTCGAGATCAGCAACGCCACTGCCGCAGCCGAGTTCAACGTCTTCCACGACCCGGAGGCCGCCGCCATGGTGCTCGCCGCGTGCGCCGAGCACGACGTGCCGGTCACGATGTACGGCCTCGACGTCTTCTACGACCCGCTGGTCACCGACGTGCAGGTCGACGAGCTGCGCGAGGTCGACACCCCCGTCGCGCACCTCGCCGCCGGGCTGATCTCCTTCCACCACCGGCGGTTCGCCAACGCGGGGGCGACGATCGGCGACGCGGGCGCGGTCGGCATCCTCCTCGAGCCGGATGCCGTGCGCACCGAGCGGTTGCCGGTGCGGGTCGAGCTCGCCGGCACCTGGACCCGCGGCCGCACCGTCGTCGACCGCCGCGACTGGAGCGGTGACCTCGCGCACGACCCGCACGGCCTGGCCGCCACGATGGTGGACGTGGCGCTCGGCATCGACGGGCCGCGAATCGCCGACCTGTGGCTGCGCACGGTGCGGGGAGAGGCGTCATGAGCGGGCGGGTGCTGGTGCTCGGGTCGCTCAACGTCGACCTCGTGACCCGCGTGGAGCGGCATCCCCGGCCGGGGGAGACCGTGCTCGGTGACGGGCTCGAGCAGCTCGCGGGCGGCAAGGGGGCCAACCAGGCCGTCGCCGCGGCCTCCGCGGGCGCGACCGTCGCCATGGTCGGGTGCGTCGGCGACGACGCCGGCGGCACGGCCTACGTGGCCCGGCTCGGGGCCCGTGGCATCGACACGAGCGGCGGTGCGGGTGTGCGCCGGGGTGCCGACCGGGCACGCGGTGGTCACCGTCTCGGACGACGGCGAGAACTCGATCGTCGTCATCCCGGGCGCCAACGACCTGCTCGACGAGCGTGAGGTCGCCGCGGTCGACGCCCTCGGCCCGGGCGACGTGCTCCTCGTGCAGCTCGAGGTGCCCCGCGCGGTCGTCTGCACCGCGGTGCGCCGGGCGGCCGGCCGGGGGGCGAGGGTCGTGCTCAACACCGCGCCGTATGCCGCCCTCCCGCCCGACGTCGTGGCGCTCGCCGACCCGGTGGTCGCCAACGAGCACGAGATGGCGGCGCTGGCCGAGGCCGGTGCCGAGCCGCGGTCGCTGCTCGTGACCTTCGGGGCGAACGGGGCCGCCTGGGACGGCGTCACCGCGCCGGCCCACGTGGTGGCGGCCGACGAGGTCGTCGACACCACGGGAGCCGGGGACGCGTTCTGCGGGGCGCTGGCGGCATCCCTGGCGGGCGGTGCCGATCGCGAGCAGGCGCTCGACGCGGCCCTGGCGGCCGGCGCGGCGGCGGTCCGCCACCCGGGGGCCCAGCCCGACCCGACGCTCTGACCCCGGCCACAACTTTCCCGCCCGGTGCGTTCCCTGATCGGGCGGGAAAGTTGGGAGCCGGCGGGGTCAGGCGGGGTCGACGACCAGGACGACCTGCTGGCCGGCCACCCGGGTCAGGATGACGGTGGCCTGGGCGCCGTCGCCGGCCTTGCGGCCGATCCGCAGCTGGCGGCGCAGCTCGTCGTCGTCGAGCCGCACACCGCGCTTCTTGATGGTCAGCCCGGTGACGCCGTGCTGCTTGAGCCAGGCCCGCAGCGACTTCACGCCGAACGGCATCACCTCGCGCACGGCGTAGCGCCGGGCGAACGGCACGTCGACGTGCGCCTCGCTCGACGACGTAGCCGAGCCCGGTGTCGACCTCGCTGCCGAGCGTCGCGGCCGTGACGGCCCCCAGCAGGCCGGCCTGGGTCACCGCGCGGTCGGGCTCGTAGAGCCACGGCCCGACGGCGCCCAGCGACTCGACCGTCGGGATCTCCGGCTCGGCCATCGTCTCGTCGACCTCGATCGGGGAGCGGCTGGGCCCGAGGATGCGGGCGCTGCGCCCCGGTCGCTGGGCCAGCGGCCCCCACCACACCGCGCACTCGAGCACCTCGCCGGCGAACGACGTCCACTGGGCCTCGGTGCCGAGCGGGATGGCGTCGTGCGGCATCGACGGCGAGAGCTTGACCCCGGTGGCGGGCACCGCGGTCGCGACCTGGAGCACGAACTCCCAGGTCGGCTGGATCTCGTCGAGCCGGAAGACCCGCTTGATCCGCCCGTGCCGGCCGGTCTTGCCCGGCACCCGTCGGGCCGGGTCGAGCCACACGCCGACCCGCGAGCGCAGCGGGTCGCGGGGTGCCTCGAACTCCTCGGCCAGCCCGACCCGGGCCCGCGAGTCCGGCCACGGCCGCAGGTTGATGTCGGCGATCGCCGCGGTGACGGGGTCGACGTCGACACCCCGGACGGTGACGCCGAGCGCCGACATGGCCACGGCATCCGACCCGATGCCGCAGCCGAGGTCGTGCACCGTCGCCAGCGAGGCGTTGTAGAACCGCCCCGCGTGGGTGGCCGCGACCTCCAGCCTGGACGCCTGCTCGAGCCCGTCGGCGGTGTAGAGCATGTCGTCGGCGAACTCGCCGAACTTGGCGACGGCCCGGGCGCGCAGCCGCTGCTGGGTCAGCAGCGCGGCGACGAAGTCGGGGTCGTGCCCCTCCTTGCGGAGCCGGTCCTGCAGGCGCATCACCTCGCGCTCGTCGTACGCGGGCAGGCCTCGCAGGATCGCCCGACCGTCGGGTGACCCCAGCGTTCGTACGATGCCGACATCCACGGCGGGCATCCTGCCATTTCCTGCGCGGGGCGCATCCCGGGACGCGCGTCGGGGCCCGGACGTCCGGTGACTGGCACTCGAGTTGACCGAGTGCTAACGGGCGACCTAGATTTGCCCGATTGGCACTCGCCCTCGGTGAGTGCCAGCGCACCCCGGGTCAGGATCGACCCCCGCGACGGCGAGAGCGGCCCGGGACGCGCAGTCCCCGTCCACTTCGACTCACCCCACAGGGGAGGAGCACACCGTGTCGGTTTCCATCAAGCCGCTCGAGGACCGCATCGTCGTCAAGACGCCTCGAGGCCGAGCAGACGACCGCGTCCGGTCTCGTCATCCCGGACACCGCCAAGGAGAAGCCCCAGGAGGGCGAGGTCCTCGCCGTCGGCCCCGGCCGCATCGACGACGAGGGCAACCGCGTCCCGCTCGACGTCAAGGTCGGTGACCACGTCATCTACAGCAAGTACGGCGGCACCGAGATCAAGTACGGCGGCGAGGAGTACCTCATCCTCTCCGCCCGTGACGTGCTCGCCGTCGTCGGCTGACGCACGACCCACGTATGCCGTGACCGCGCCCCGGTGCGCACCCGCCACCGGGTGTGACCGGGGCGCGTCCGGTACCGGTGACTGAACGACAATCCCGCCTCGGCGCAGCGCCATCCCGCGCCCGCGCCCGGCATCCCGATCACGAAGGACAGCAATGGCCAAGACCCTGGAGTTCGACGACGCCGCCCGCAAGTCGCTCGAGCGCGGCGTCGACGCGCTCGCGAACGCCGTCAAGGTGACGCTCGGCCCGAAGGGCCGCAACGTCGTCATCGACAAGAAGTGGGGCGCCCCCACGATCACCAACGACGGCGTGACGATCGCCCGCGAGATCGAGCTCGAGGACCCCTACGAGAACCTCGGCGCCCAGCTCGCCAAGGAGGTCGCGACCAAGACCAACGACGTCGCCGGTGACGGCACGACGACCGCGACCGTGCTCGCCCAGGCGATGGTCCACGAGGGCCTGCGCAACGTCGCGGCCGGCGCCGCGCCGTCCGGCCTCAAGCGCGGCATGGACAAGGCCGTCGAGGCCGTGTCCGAGCGAGCTGCTCGAAGACCGCCCGCGAGATCGACGGCAAGGACGAGATCGCCCAGGTCGCCACGCTCTCCGCGCAGGACCCGGACGATCGGCGACGCTCATCGCCGACGCGTTCGACAAGGTCGGCAAGGACGGCGTCATCACCGTCGAGGAGTCCTCGACCGCCGTCGACCGAGCTCGAGTTCACCGAGGGCATGCAGTTCGACAAGGGCTACATCTCGCCCGTACTTCGTCACCGACCCCGAGCGCATGGAGGCCGTCCTCGAGGACGCCTACGTGCTCATCAACCAGGGCAAGATCTCGGCCGATCGCCGACCTCCTGCCGCTGCTGGAGAAGGTCGTCCAGGCGCGGCAAGCCGCTGCTCATCATCGCCGAGGACGTCGACGGCGAGGCGCTCTCGACGCTGGTCGTCAACAAGATCCGCGGCACGTTCAACGTCGTCGCCGTCAAGGCGCCCGGCTTCGGTGACCGCCGCAAGGCCATGCTCCAGGACATCGCCATCCTCACCGGCGGCCAGGTCGTCGCCGAGGAGGTCGGCCTCAAGCTCGACCAGGTCGGTCTCGAGGTCCTCGGCCAGGCCCGCCGCGTCGTCGTCACCAAGGACGACACGACGATCATCGACGGCGCGCGGCGACCACGAGCGAGGTCACCGGCCGGGTCGACCAGATCAAGCGCCGAGATCGAGCGCACCGACTCCGACTGGGACCGCGAGAAGCTCCAGGAGCGCCTCGCCAAGCTCGCCGGTGGCGTCTGCGTCATCAAGGTCGGCGCGCACACCGAGGTCGAGCTCAAGGAGAAGAAGCACCGCATCGAGGACGCCATCTCGGCGACCCGCGCGGCCATCGAGGAGGGCATCGTCGCCGGTGGCGGCTCGGCCCTCATCCAGGCCGTCGCGGTCATCGACGGCCTCGGCCTCGAGGGTGACGAGGAGACCGGCGCGTCCATCGTGCGCAAGGCCGCGGCCGAGCCGCTGCGCTGGATCGCCGAGAACGCCGGCCTGCAGGGCTACGTCGTCGTCGCCAAGGTGCGCGACGCTCGAGTCGGGCATGGGCCTGAACGCGGCCACCGGCGAGTACGGGACCTCGTCACGGCCGGCGTCATCGACCCGGTCAAGGTCACCCGCTCGGCGCTGCGCAACGCGGCGTCGATCGCGTCGATGGTGCTCACCACCGACACCCTCGTCGTCGAGAAGAAGGAAGAGGAGCCGGCCGCCGCCGGTGGCCAGGGCCACGGGCACGGTCACTGACGCTTCCCCTCCGCGCCGCTCGCCGGCGCACCCCGCACCACACCGGATGCCGTCCGCTCACCCGAGCGGGCGGGACCGGGCGGGCGCGTCGCCGTGCGTGCTCGGCGGCGTGGCGTCCGGGTCGAGGCCTTGGTGGCGTCGACGTCCGCCGGCATGCGCCGCGTCGGTGCGGCGACCGCCCGGAGGCTGGCCGCCGCACTCGCGGCAGCTCTCGAGCGGACCAGTTCGCCGAGTCAGGCGGCGTGCGCCGGCTCGCCGAGCACCCCGAGCCGGCAGCTCGGCCTGACGCCGGCGACTGCTCCTGACTCGGCGGCGGCTCCAGGGCTGCGCCCGGCGCTCGAAGGCGTCCTTGCTCCGGAGTGAGCTCTGCATCCGGTGGCGTGCTGCTGCAGGGACGCGCCACCGGAGCACGGACCCGAGCCCGGGGCACGCACCTGCGCGGGTCCGCCGCGTCAGCGTCGACTCCGGGCGCGCGGTGCAGCGTCGGGTCAGGGCTCGGCGGTGACGTGGATCGTCTCGGCCTCGTAGGTCACGACGTCGCCCGGGCGCACCTGGCGGCCGCGCCGGGTGTCGATCTCGTCGTTGACGGCGACCAGCCCGCGCTCGATGACCTCGCGGGCCATGGCGCCGTCGTCGACGACGCCGGCCAGCTTGAGCAGCTGGCCCAGGCGGATGGTCTCGTCGCGGATCGGGACGTCGAGGGGGGTGCTCACCGCGTCAGGCTACTGCCGGCCGGATGCCGTGCCGCGCGCCGAGCGCGCGGACGCCGGCTCGCCGAGCGCGCGGCGCCGGTGCCTCGCCGAGCGCAGACGCCGGTGCCTCGCGAGCACCGCACCGACTCCGGTGTCCGGGTCGCAGGACGTCCCGACCGGTGGTGACGTCGCTGTCACCGCCGACGGGCCGTCCTGCGACCCGAACCGCCTCTCGCCCCCGGGTAGGTGGGCGGCGACCGCGTGCAGGGCGGTCGTTCGAGGTCAGGACGCGATGTGCCGGTCGCGGGCGTACACCGTCTCGCGCTCGTCCTCGGTGAGGCCGCCCCAGACGCCGTACGGCTCGCGGACCGCCAGCGCGTGGCTGCGGCACTGCTGGAGAACGGGGCAGGTCAGGCAGATCTCCTTGGCCGCGGTGGCGCGGGTCCGGCGTTTGCTGCCACGTTCGCCCTCGGGATGGAAGAACACCTCGGGACCGACGCGACGGCAGGCGCCGTCGAGCTGCCAGTCCCACAGGTCGGCCACGGGACCCGGGAGTCGGGTGATCTCGGCCATCTGTACCTCCAGGAAGCTGATGCCGCTCCCCGGGAGCGACTGAACCTCACGGTAGGAGCGGGTTGGTACACGGTGGGCAATTCTTTGGCAAAGTGTTGGTCAAGACAGTCCTGCGAGACACCCAAACAGCCCCTGACCTCGCACTTCGCCCACCACGGATTCCGAAGGTCATCGGCCCCGGCCTGGCCGTTCTGGCTGGCCGGGAGCCTGACGCGCCACGCCCCGGGCGCCGTGACGGGCGAGCCTCGCGGACCACGTAGAATCGGGCAATGAGCCTCGGACTCGACGAGACCAGCACCACCCACGACGACCTGCCGCAGGGTGGCGCCCCCGCGGGCGCCCCGGCCCCGGCCGTGACGGCGGCCACGGCCGAGCCGGCACCGGCCTCCCCGTTCGCCGAGCTGGGGCTGACCTACGACGACGTGCTGCTGCTGCCCGGCGAGACCGACGTCATCCCGAGCGAGGTCGACACCACGACCCGGCTGACCCGCGAGATCTCGATCAGGGTGCCGCTGCTCTCGGCCGCCATGGACACCGTCACCGAGTCCCGGATGGCGATCGCGATGGCCCGCCACGGCGGCATCGGCATCCTGCACCGCAACCTGTCGATCGAGGACCAGGCCTACCAGGTCGACCTCGTCAAGCGCACCCAGACCGGCATGATCTCCAACCCGGTCACCATCGGCCCGGACGCCACCCTCGAGGAGCTCGACGAGATCTGCGGTCGCTACCGCGTCTCCGGCCTGCCGGTCGTCGACGACGGCAACCACCTGCTCGGCATCGTCACCAACCGCGACCTGCGCTTCACCCCGGTCGCCGAGTGGGGCCACACCCTGGTGCGCGAGGTCATGACCCCGATGCCGCTGATCACCGGGCACGTCGGCATCGGCCACGACGAGGCGACGGTGCTGCTGCGCCAGCACAAGCGCGAGCGGCTGCCGATCGTCGACGACCAGGGCCGGCTCAGCGGGCTGATCACCGTCAAGGACTTCGTGAAGTCCGAGCAGTTCCCCGACGCGAGCAAGGACGCCGACGGCCGCCTCCTCGTCGGTGCCGCGGTCGGCTACTTCGGCGACGCCTGGCAGCGCGCCACCACGCTGATCGAGGCCGGCGTCGACGTGCTCGTCGTCGACACCGCCCACGGCCACGCGCGCCTGCTGCTCGACATGGTCGAGCGGGTCAAGAAGGACCCCGCCACCCGGCACGTGCAGGTCATCGGCGGCAACGTCGCGACCCGCGCCGGCGCCCAGGCGCTCGTCGACGCCGGGGTCGACGCCGTCAAGGTCGGCGTCGGGCCGGGCTCGATCTGCACCACCCGCGTCGTCGCCGGCGTCGGCGTCCCGCAGGTCACCGCCATCTACCAGGCCTCGCTGGCCTGCGCGCCCCGCCGGCGTGCCGGTCATCGGCGACGGCGGCCTGCAGTACTCCGGCGACATCGCCAAGGCCCTCGTGGCCGGTGCCGACACCGTCATGGTCGGCTCCCTGCTCGCCGGCTGCGAGGAGTCGCCCGGCGAGCTGGTCTTCATCAACGGCAAGCAGTTCAAGGCCTACCGCGGCATGGGCTCGCTCGGTGCGATGTCCTCCCGGGGCAAGAAGTCCTACTCCAAGGACCGCTACTTCCAGGCCGACGTCACCTCCGACGACAAGATCGTGCCCGAGGGCATCGAGGGCCAGGTCGCCTACCGCGGCCCGGTCGGCGGCCGTCGCCCACCAGCTCGATCGGCGGCCTGCACCAGTCGATGTTCTACGTCGGCGCGCGCACCATCCCCGAGCTGCAGGCCGCGGGGGCGCTTCATCCGGATCACGACGGCCGGGCTGCGGGAGTCGCACCCGCACGACATCACCGGCATCGTCGAGGCGCCGAACTACTCCGGCTGAGCCGACCCGTCGCCCGCCAGGGCGTCGCGGTAGGACAGCAGCGCCACCCCGCCGTCGGCCGTGCGGTCGACCGAGGTCGCCGCCAGCACGGCCCGCACGATCGCCAGCGACACGCAGTCGGCGGCGGCGGTCTGCAGCTCGACCTCGTCGATGCCGGTGACGGCGGGCCGCTCGCCGGTCGCGAGCGCGAACACCGTGTCGCCGTCGTAGGCCGTGTGCACCGGTGACAGGGCGCGGGCGAAGCCGTCCTGGGCCACGCCGGCGAGCTTCTGGCAGTCGGCCTTGCCCAGGGTCGCGTCGGTCGCCACCACGGCCAGGGTCGTCGCGATGCCGGCCCGAAGCTGCTCGGCCTCCTCGGCGCGCGCGGCCCAGTACTCGGCCAGGCGCACGGCATCCGGTGCTGGTGCGTCGAGGTCGGGCGCCAGGTGCGCCGCGAACAGGCCACCGTCGGCGCCGAACGCCGTGCCGACCGAGTTGACGACGACGAGCGCCGCCACCGTCGCGCCCGAGACGAGCACCGCGGATGCCGTGCCCACCCCACCGCGCAGACCACCGGTGCGCGCTCCGGTGCCGGCCCCGACCGGCCCCTGCTCGACCGGGCCGCCGACGGCGTCGCGGTAGGCCGCAGCGCCATCGGCCGGGCCGGGGTGGTTCAGCCAGGACCCCGCCGCGGCCGAGGTCGAACAGGATCGCGGCGGGCACGATCGGCACCCGCTCGTGCGGTTCCGGCCCGACCGGCCAGCCGGCGCCGGCCTCGTACACCGCGGCCGCCACGCCGTCGGCGGCGGACAGCCCGAACACGCTGCCGCCGGCGAGCACCACGGCGTCGACGGCGGAGACGAGGTTGCGCGGGTCGAGCAGGTCGGTCTCGCGGGTGCCCGGCCCGCCACCGCGCACGTCGACCCCGCCCACGGTGCCGGGCGGCGGCGACGACGACGGTCACCCCGGTCAGCCAGCCCGGCTCGTCGCGGGTGGTGTGGCCGACGCGCACGCCCGCGACGTCGGTGATCGCGTCGTGGGGTCCGGGCTGCACGGCCCCAGCATGACGGATGCCGGCCCCGCGGCCAGTGTGCGGGGACCGGCATCCGGTCGAGGCGTCAGGCCTCAGTGGAGCATGACGGTCGACGCGACGTGACTCGGCGTCGGCGTCGTCGAGCAGGTGCGACTCCTCGTGCTTGCGCGGCAGGAAGTACGCCGGGATGAGCGTGAGGGTGAGCAGGATCGCGGCGACCCAGAAGGTGTTGGCGAACGCACTCGCCATCGCCTCGCGGACCGCGAGGAGCAGCGCCTCCTGGAAGGCCCCGAGGTTGTCGGCGTACCGCGCGAGGATCTCGCCGACCGCGGGGAACTTGCCTGCGATGGTGCTCAGCTGGGCCGGGTCGACGACGCCCTTGCGTCTGCCTCGGCGAACGTCTGGGCGCCGCTGACGCAGCGGGTCGTTGCTTGAGCCCGTTGGTGAGCACGACCGACATGATCGCGACACCGATCGACGAGGCGATCTGCTGGCTGATGTTGAGCAGCGTCGAGCCGCGGGCCACGTCGTGCGACTTCAGCGTCTTCAGCGCCGAGGTCATCAGCGGCATCATCGTGCGCGCCCATGCCCAGGCCCATGACGAACAGCACCGGGAGGATGTAGGCGTACGACGTGGTCGCGGTGAGCTGGGTCAGGGCGTACATGCCGGCGATGATGCCGACCAGGCCGAACGGCACGATCCGCCCGACGGGCAGCTTGTCGGACAGGGCTCCCGCGATGGGCATCGTGCACATCGCGCCGAGGCCCTGCACCGCCATCAGCCAGCCGGCCGCGAGCGGCGTCTCGCCGCGCACCTGCTGGAAGTAGGTCGGCACGAGGAGCAGCCCGCCGAAGAAGGCCGCCGCGAACAGGAACATCGTGATGATCGAGACCGTGAGGTTGCGGTTCTTGAACAGCCGCAGGTCGAGCAGCGGGTGCTCCGGCTTGAAGCTCCAGAACACGAAGCCCGCCACCATGAGCAGGCCGATCGATGCCGGGGATGAGCACCTTGGGCGAGAAGAAGGTGCCCTCGCCGGGGATCGACGAGATGCCGTAGAGGAACAGCGCCAGACCCGGGGACATCAGGGCCATGCCGATCCAGTCGAAGGACTCCGACGGCTGCGGGCGGTCGGCGGCAGGACCCGCCAGGAGTAGACGATCGCGACGGCGCCGATCGGCACGTTGATCAGGAAGATCCAGTGCCAGCGAGTAGTTGTCGATCAGCCAGCCACCGAGGATGGGGCCGAAGATCGGGCCGAGCAGCATCGGCACGCCGAGGATCGCCATCAGGCGGCCCATCCGGGCCGGGCCGGCGGCGCGGGTCATGATCGTCATGCCGAGCGGCATGAGCATGCCGCCGCCGAGGCCCTGCAGGACGCGGAAGCCGATCAGCATGCCGATGCGAGGTCGCCATCGCGCACAGCACGGAGCCGAGGGTGAAGAGCAGCGAGCGCCGTCATGTAGAGGCGCTTGGTGCCGAACCGGTCGGCCGCCCAGCCCGGTCATCGGGATGACGGTGGCCAGGGCCAGCGTGTAGGCCGTGACGGTCCAGGCGACGGTCGAGTACGGCAGCGGGTCGCCGGGCTCGCCGAAGACGATCTGGAAGGTCGGCAGGGCGACGTTGACGACGGTGATGTCGAGGATCGACATGATGGCGCCGAGGACGACGACACCGGCGATCTTGAGGACGGCCCCGTCGATCTTGTCGGGGTAGCACGGGGGGCGCGGTCTGGCGCTGGTGCTGATGACACGTTGGCTCCATGTCCGAAGGTGCGGTGGTGGTCTGCCGGGCGGCCCCGTCGTCGACCCCAGGGGGGCGGCGGGCCTGACCGGCTGCGGCAGCGGTGCCGACGGTCAAGTGTGCCTCACCTAACCCCCCCATTGGAAACGCTTTCTGCTAGCAGCGGACACCCCGAGGACCGGGGAATAATGCGACGTCAGGATGACTTCGCCGGCTCGACCGCGTCGGTCGATCCGGGCCCGGGCGACGCGCCCTGACGCCGCGAGGCGACCCCGCGGTGGGGCCGCGAGGGACGCGGTCATCGCGTCGGTAGGCTGCCCCGGTGACCGAGATCGAGATCGGACGCGGCAAGCGCGGCCGCCGGGCCTATTCCTTCGACGACATCGCCATCGTGCCCTCGCGCCGCACGCGCGACCCCGAGGAGGTCTCGGTCGGCTGGCAGATCGACGCCTACCACTTCGACCTGCCGGTGATCGCGGCCCCGATGGACTCGGTGATGTCCCCGCAGACCGCCATCGCGCTCGGCCAGCTCGGTGGCCTGCCGGTGCTCGACCTCGAGGGGCTGTGGACCCGCTACGAGGACCCCGACCCCGCTGCTCGCCGAGATCGCCACGCTCGACCCGGTGCTGGCGACGACCCGCATGCAGGAGATCTACCGCGCGGACGATCCAGCCCGAGCTCGTCACCGAGCGGCTGCGCGAGATCCGGGCCGCGGGTGTCACCGTCGCCGGTGCCCTCACCCCGCAGCGCACCCAGCAGCTGTGGAAGACCGTCGTCGACGCCGGGGTCGACCTGTTCGTCATCCGCGGCACCACCGTGTCGGCCGAGCACGTGTCCGGGCGCGCCGAGCCGCTGAACCTCAAGCGGTTCATCTACGAGCTCGACGTACCGGTGATCGTCGGCGGCGCCGCCTCCTACTCCGCGGCCCTGCACCTCATGCGCACCGGTGCGGCCGGCGTCCTCGTCGGCTTCGGCGGCGGTGCCGCGCACACCACGCGGCGAACGCTCGGCATCCACGCGCCCGATGGCGTCGGCCATCGCCGACGTCGCGGCCGCGCGCCGCGACTACCTCGACGAGTCCGGCGGCCGCTACGTGCACGTCATCGCCGACGGCGGCATGGGCACGCAGCGGCGACATCGTCAAGGCGGTCGCCTGCGGTGCGGATGCCGTGATGCTCGGTGCCGCGCTCGCTCGCGCCACCGACGCCCCCGGTCGCGGCTTCCACTGGGGCCCGGAGGCGCACCACCCCGAGCTGCCCCGCGGCGAGCGGGTCGAGGTGGGGGCGGTGGCCGGCTCGAGGAGATCCTGTTCGGGCCCAGCCGGGTTGCCGACGGCACGACCAACCTGGTCGGTGCCCTGCGGCGCGCCATGGCCACCTCGGGCTACCTCGACCTCAAGGAGTTCCAGCGGGTCGAGGTCGTCGTCGCGCCGTACCAGGCCAGCTGACCCGCGCTGACGGCGCGGCCGAGCGGCGACGTTCGCAGCCACCGCCGCGCGCCGCACCTCGCGAACCACTTCTCGTGGCAGGGCGAGGTGGTTACCCTTCGGTAATGGCCGAACTCGTCGCGGACCCCGAGACCGATCCCCTCGCAACGTATGCCGTGGACCCGGCCCGGGTCCGAGCGCTCACCGCTCGGGTCGTGGCGGCCGGTGACGGCGGCGAGGAGGTCACCCGCACGCCGATGACCGGGGCGCCCCTCGCGGTGCTCCCGCTGTCGACGGCCCGCGACGTCGAGGTCGCGGTCGACACCGCCCGCGCGGCCCAGCGACGCTGGGCGGCCACGTCGGTCGAGGAGCGCGCCGCGGTGCTGCTGCGCGTGCACGACCTCGTGCTCGACCGGCAGAGCGAGCTGCTCGACCTCGTGCAGCTCGAGTCGGGCAAGGCCCGCTCGCACGCGTACGAGGAGGTCGCCGACTGCGCGATCGTGGCGCGCCACTACGCCCGGCGCGGGCCCTCGCTGCTGCGCGAGACCAGGCACGTCGGCGTGCTGCCCGTGCTGTCCCGTGCGACGGAGCACCACCGGCCCAAGGGCGTCGTCGGCATCGTCTCGCCGTGGAACTACCCGTTGAGCCTGGCGGTCACCGACGCCCTCCCCGCCCTGCTGGCCGGCAACGCGGTCGTGCTGCGCCCCGACCTGCAGGGGTCGCTGACCGCGCTGGCGGCCGCCGAGATCTTCGAGGAGGCCGGGCTGCCGCAGGACGTGCTGCAGGTCGTGCTCGGCCACGGGGAGCCCACCGGTCAGGCCGTCGTCGACCTCGCCGACTACGTCAGCTTCACCGGGTCGACCGCCACCGGCCGCCGGGTGGCCCAGGCGACCGGCAAGCGGCTCGTCGGGGTCAGCCTCGAGCTCGGCGGCAAGAACACCATGTACGTCGCGGCCGACGCCGACCTGCGCCGGGCCGCCGCGGGTGCCGTGCGCGCCTGCTTCTCCTCGGCCGGCCAGCTCTGCATCAGCGCCGAGCGGCTCGTCGTGCACGCCGACGTCTACGACGAGTTCGTGCCGCGCTTCGTCGAGCAGGTCTCCCGGATGCGCCTGTCGACCGGCCTGCACTGGGGCGCCGACATGGGCAGCCTGGTGAGCCCGGAGCAGAAGGCGAAGGTGCTCGGACACATCGACGACGCCGTGTCCAAGGGTGCCCGGGTGCTCACCGGTGGGCACGAGCGCCCCGACGTCGGGCCGCTCGTCGTCGAGCCGACCGTGCTCGAGGGCGTGACCTCGGCGATGGCCTGCCGCGACGAGGAGACCTTCGGGCCGGTCGTGTCGCTCTACCGGGTCGCCTCCGACGACGAGGCCGTGCGCCTGGCCAACGACACCGAGTACGGCCTCAACGCGTCGGTGTGGACGCGCGACGTGCGCCGCGGGCGCGAGGTCGCGGCCCGCATCCACGCCGGCACGGTCAACATCAACGAGGGCTACGCCGCGACCTGGGGCAGCGTCGCCGCCCCGATGGGCGGGATGAAGTCCTCCGGGCTGGGTCGCCGGCACGGCAGTGAGGGCCTGCTGAAGTACACCGAGAGCCAGAACATCACCTCCCAGCACCTCGTGCCGATCGCGCCGTTCGGCGGGATGTCGGACGAGACCTTCGCCCGCGTGCTCACCGGGGCGCTTCGCGCCATGAAGGCGGTCGGCCTGAGATGACCGCGACTCGACACGTCCACGACACCCACCCCGGAGGTCGACGTGGACGTCGACGTCGTGGTGGTCGGGTCCGGCTTCGGCGGCTCGGTCACCGCGCTGCGCCTGGCCGAGAAGGGCTACCGGGTGCTCGTTCTCGAGGCCGGGCGACGCTTCGAGGACGAGGACTTCGCGCAGACCTCGTGGGACGCCAGGAACTACCTGTGGGCACCGCAGCTCGGGTGCTACGGCATCCAGCGCATCCACCGGCTGCCCGACGTCGTGGTGCTCGCCGGGGCCGGTGTGGGGGGCGGGTCGCTCAACTACGCCAACACCCTCTACGTGCCGCCGACGCCGTTCTTCCGGGACGAGCAGTGGGCCGACATCACCGACTGGGAGAGCGAGCTCGCCCCGCACTACGAGACGGCCAGCCGGATGCTGGGTGTCGTCACCAACCCGTGCCACGGGTTCGTCGAGGGGCTCATGCAGCGCACCGCCGACGACCTGGGGGTCGGTGAGTCGTTCCGCAAGACCCCGGTCGGCGTCTTCTTCGGGACACCCGGGCGAGACCGTCGACGACCCGTACTTCGGTGGCGTCGGCCCGAGGCGCACCGGCTGCACCGAGTGCGGCAACTGCATGGTCGGCTGCCGGGTGGGCGCCAAGAACACGCTGCGCAAGAACTACCTCGCGCTCGCCGAGAACCTCGGCGTCGTGATCGAGCCGATGCGCACGGTGACCCGGCTGGGCGTCGTGCCGGGCACGGAGGGGGAGCACGCGGCGTACCGGGTGCTGCACGAACGCACCGGGCCGGTGAGCGGGCGCGACGTGCAGGTCGTCACGGCTCGCCGCGTGGTGCTGGCCGCCGGCGCCTGGGGCACCCAGACGCTGCTGCACGACATGGTGGCCAAGGGCGAGCTGCCGCGGCTGTCGGGCGTACCTCGGCCACCGCACCCGCACCAACTCCGAGGCCCTGCTCGGCGCGATGTCGCAGCACGTGCCGCCCGGCGACCTCGACCTGACCCGGGGCGTGGCGATCACGTCGTCGTTCCACGTCGACGACACCACCCACGTCGAGAACTGCCGCTACGGCCCGGGCTCGAACGCCATGGGCCTGCTCGCGACGATCGCGGTGCCCGGCGGCACGGGGCGCCCGCGCTGGGTCGAGCTGCTGCGCAAGATCGGCCGCGACCCGATGGGTTTCCTGCGGCTGATGCCGATCCCGCGGCACTGGAGCGAGCGGATGATCATCGGCCTGGTCATGCAGAGCCGGGACAACTCGCTGCAGGTGTCGGGCAGGCGCGGGCTGTTCGGCCGGCCCGGGCTGACCTCGCGGCAGGGCCACGGTCACCCCAACCCGACGTACATCCCCGAGGGCCACGAGGCCATGCGAGACGCTCGCGAAGCGGCTCGGCGAGGCCACCGGTGACTACACCGCGGCCGGTGGGTCGTGGTTCGAGGTGTTCGACGTGCCGATGACCGCGCACTTCCTCGGCGGGGCCACCATCGGGTCGTCGCCCGAGCGCGGCGTCGTCGACGGCTACCACCGGGTGTGGGGCTACCCCGGACATCTCGGTCGTCGACGGGTCGGCCGTCTCGGCCAACCTCGGCGTGAACCCGGCACTGACCATCACCGCGCAGGCCGAGCGGGCGATGTCGTTGTGGCCCAACCGTGGTGACGCCGACGCGCGTCCCGCCCAGGGCCAGCCGTATGCCGTGCTGGCGCCGGTTCGCGCTCGTCGCCCGGCGGTGCCCGTCGGCTTCCCGGTGCGGGTCGAGCCGGTGGTGTCGGTGGGCCGCGGCCACGATGGGCGGATGAGCGGGTCGTCGCGGTCGGCGTCCGCCGGGCCAGTGGTCGTTCGACGCCCCGGTGTGGCGGTGGCGCGAGGGGTCCTGGCGGTTCGTCACGGTGCCCGAGGACGTCAGCGACGAGGTCGACGAGACCGTCGGTGGGTCGACCGGTGGCTTCGGGTCGGTGCGCGTCGAGGTGACCGTGGGTCGGACCGTCTGGCGCACGTCGCTGTTCCCGTCGGCCGAGGCCGGCGCCTACGTGCTGCCGGTCAAGAAGGCCGTGCGGGTGGCCGAGGGCCTCGCCGACGACGCGGTGGCCGAGGTGACCATCCGCCTGTCGACCGCTGACCGGCATCCGGCGGTCGCGGGTCGCAGCGCGCACCTCGCTCGCGTGCACGGCAGCGTCGCGAGGTCAGCGAGCACTGCGCCGAGTCGAGGGCCGTGCAGCGACCCTGGACTGGGCGAGGCCTCCGGCATCCGCGCGAGTGCTCGGTGGTCCGCAGCACTGGCACCCGACTGCGCGGGTCAGGACTCGTCGCGCCAGGAGCGCCAGAGCGCGGCGTACGACCCGTCGCGGGCGATCAGCTCGTCGTGCGAGCCCAGCTCGCTGACCACGCCGTCCTCGACGACGGCCACCCGGTCGGCGTCGTGCGCCGTGTGCAGCCGGTGCGCGATCGCGACCACCGTGCGCCCGTCGACCACGGCCGCCAGTGACCGTTCGAGGTGCCGCGCGGCCCGCGGGTCGAGCAGCGAGGTCGCCTCGTCGAGCACCAGCGTGTGCGGGTCGGCCAGCACCAGCCGGGCCAGGGCCAGCTGCTGGGCCTGCGCCTCGGTGAGCGCGTGCCCACCGGAGCCGACCACCGTGTCGAGCCCGTCGGGCAGCGCGTCGGCCCACTCGAGGGCGTCGACGGCGGTCAGGGCCTCGCGCAGCTCGGCCTCGGTCGCGTCCGGGCGAGGCAAGCCGGAGGTTCTCGGCGAGGGTGCCGACGAACACGTGGTGCTCCTGGGTCACCAGGGCCACCTCGCCGCGCAGCACGGGCAGCGCGAGGTCGACGAGCGGCACTCCGCCGCCGGTCACCCGGCCGGTGCGCGGCCCGTCGATGCCCGCCATCAGCCGGCCCAGGGTCGACTTGCCGGCCCCCGACGGCCCGACGATGGCCAGCCGCTCGCCCGGCACGCAGCCCGAGCGAGACGCCGTGCAGCACGTCGCGGCCCTCGCGGTACGAGTAGCGCACGTCGTCGACGTCGACCTGCTCGCCGTCGGGCTGCGCCCCGGTGGCGACGCGGTCGGGCGGCACCTCCGAGACCCCGAGGATGCGGGCCAACGACGTTGCGGCGAACTGGATCTCGTCGAGCCACGAGATGCAGCTCACCGAGCGGGTCGAGCAGCTGCTGCACGTAGAGCGTCACGGCCGTGGCGGCCGCGATCGTGATGTGGCCGTTCCAGGCCAGCCAGCCGCCCCAGAGCACGGCGGTCGCGATCGGCAGGAAGAAGCCGATCTCGAGCCAGGGGAACCAGCGCAGCCGCAGCCCCAGGGTGTACCGCTCGGCGTCGCCGCACTCGTCCAGGGCGTCCTGGAAACGCCGGCCCCGGGCGGCCTGCAGCCCGAGGGCGTCCATCGTGTGCGCGCCCTCGACGGTCTCCGCGGCGACCCCGTTGAGCCGGGCGTAGGAGGCGTGCTCCCACAGGTAGCCGTCGCCGGCGCGCTTGAGGTACCAGCGCGACGTCGGCACGTGCACCAGCGCGGCGGTGAGCAGCGACAGTGCGGCCAACGGGGAGGTGAGGAACGCTGCCACCGTGGTCGCCACCACCGTGGTCACCGCGACGACGATGGCCGGGATGCCGAACCGGATGATGTGCGCGAGCGACTCGACGTCGTTGGTCGTGCGCGCGACGAGGTCGCCGGTGCCGGCCCGCTCGACGACGGACAGCGGCAGGCGCACCGACGAGGTGATGAAGTCCTCGCGCAGCCGGGCGAAGATCCGCTCGGAGAGCACGAACGAGGCCCGCCGGGCGACCCAGGTGAGCAGGGTCTGGACGACGATGGCCGCGACGAGCAGCGCGATGAGCCGGTCGATCCGGCCGAGGCTGCCGTCGCCGGTGGTGACCTCCTGCACGACCTGACCGATGACCCACGGCCCGACCAGGGCCACCAGCGCGGCCACGACGTGCCAGCCGAGCACCTGCGAGAGCGGCCCGCGGTGGTCGCGCAGCAGCACCTTGGTGTGGGCTCGCACGGTGGTCCTGGTCGCGATCGGCAGGGTCCGCGCGGCGTGGTCGGTGCGCCCGAGCAGCGGCGACATCACCCCTCACCCCGCAGCACGACGTCGCGGTAGGCGGGGTGCGACCGCAGCAGGTCGTGGTGCCGCCCGCTGGCGGTCACCCGACCGTGCTCGACGAGCACGACGACGTCGGCCCGGTCGAGCAGCAGCGGGCTCGCGGTGACCAGCACCGTGGTGCGCCCGGCCCGGTGGGCCGACCAGCCGCTCGGCGATCCGCGCCTCGGTGTGGGCGTCGACCGCGCTCGTGGGCTCGATGAGCACGAGGACCTCGGGGTCGCGCAGCAGGGCGCGGGCCAGGGCGACGCGCTGGCGCTGCCCACCCGACAGGGCCCGGCCGCGCTCCTCGAGCTCGCCGTCCATCCCGTGCTCGAGCGCGTCGAGGGCGTCGGAGGCGCTGGTGACCCACACGGCGGCGTGCCGCGCCTCGTCGCTCGCCCCGCCCAGGGCCTCGCGCACCGGACCGCTGAACAGGTGCGGGTCGGCCTCGGACACCACGACGCGCGAGCGCACGGCATCCACCGGCAGGTCGTCGAGGGGGATCGTCGCCCCAGCGCACGCCGTGCCGGCCGGGCCGGGTGCGACCCAGCCGGTGGGCCAGCTCGGCGGTCTCCTCCGGTCGGGCGCTGACGAGCGCGGTGACCCGGCCCGGCTCGATGACGACACCGGTGACCGGGTCGACGAGCGCTGCGGCCAGGTCGACCACGTGCCCGTTGAGGGTCGCGCCGCTCTGGGTGCTCGCGTGGTCGGGCTCGACGCCGAGGATCGTCACGACCCGGCGGGCGCCGACCCGGGCGCGGATCATCTTGTCGACGAACTCGGTGGCGGTGCGCAGCGGCATCGTGAGGAAGGCGGTGTACCCGTAGAAGGCCACGAGCTGGCCGGGGGTGATCTCCCCGGCGACGGCGAGGTGCGCTCCCACGCCGGTGACGATGATGACGAAGATGCCGGGCAGCAGCACCTGCGCCGCGTCGAGCGTCGCCTGGATGCCGGACAGCCGCACGCCCGCGCCGCGCACCCGACCGGACTGGGCGGCGTACCGGGTCAGGAAGGTGTCCTCGCCGCCGATGCCGCGCAGCACCCGCAGCCCGGCGACGGTGTCGGCGCCGAGCGAGGTGAGCAGCCCGGCCTCGTGCCGCTGGGCCGCCTGGCGCCGCTGGAGCGGCCGCATGACCAGGGCCAGCGACGCGAGCAGGATCGGGCCGCCGACCAGCATGATGACGCCGAGCACGACCGAGCCGCGCAGCAGGATGACCGACACGACGAGGAAGCTCACGATGGCGCCGGCCATCCGGGCGGTGACGTCGTAGGCGTTGCCGATCCGCCAGAAGTCGCTGGCGAAGCTGGTGACGACCTCGCCGGCCGGCATCCGCCGGGTGAGCGCCGGCCCGGCCCGCCGCACCGCTCGTTCGGTGACCACGGCGGTGCGGAACGACGCGATCAGCCAGTTGCGCACGGCGAACCAGTGCCGGCCGTCGGTCGTGACGGCGCTGATCAGGCCCAGGCCCATGATCGCGCCGGACCAGACGAGCAGGGCCTTCTCGTCGTGCGCCACGAGGCCGTCGATGGCCTTGCCGATCGCCGCCGGGACGAGGGCGATGGACAGCATCCACGGCACCCCGAACAGCACGCCCCCGAGGATGGTTCGCCACTGGTGCCGAGCGAGCCACACGAGGTAGCGGTCGGCGTCCAGCGGAGGGGCCTCGTCCGCGTCGATCGTGTAGGGCCAGAAGTGGTGCGACATCAGGCCTCCACGCTAGGCGCCGCACCGGCCTGCGAGCGAACGAGTTTCCGGGGCCCCTCGGCCGTGAGTGCGGAAGTGGTCGCCGGAGCAACCACGTCCGCACTCGGCGCGGTCGGGGTTGGGGCGGGTCAGGGCAGGTTCGGAGCCAGCTCGTGCCAGACGTCGCCGACGGCGATGTCTCCGGACTCGACCACTCGCAGGATCGAGCCGCCCCGGTCGTGCATCGCGCGGGCCGCCCCGGGCCCCACCGCGTCGTCCATCAGCCGGCAGGGCGGCGCCGGGCGCACCACCTCGAGCACGGCACCGCCCACCCGCACCCGCGTGCCGGGCCGCTTCGCGACCGCGCCGTGGCTGAGCGTGATGTTGCGCCGGGTGCGGTCGTGGGGCACCGGGGCCCCGAGCAGCTCGGCGCTCTCGGCCAGCTCGGAGGCCGACTGCACCGAGACGTGCCGGTGCCTGCTGCCGTGGTACCGGTCGCCGACCAGCCCGGCGCCGGCCTCGGCGTGCACCCGCTCGACCGGGCGCATCGGCAGCTTCGTGGCGAGGGCGATCGTGATCGCGGTGACCACCTGCGGTGCGTCCGGGTCGGTCATGCGGGAGCGGGCTCGGCCGACGGCCGGGTGCGCAGCGCGGCGACCCCGCTGAGCGTGGCGGTCAGCCGGTGCCGGATCTCGACGACGACGACCTCCACCGCGCCGCACCCCGGGCAGCGCAGCACCATGCCGGGGCACCGGAGGTAGACGTGGGTGCGGGCGATCTCGTGGGTGTCGCCGCAGCCGGCGCACTCGAGCGAGCCCTCACCGACGTCGGTGCCGAGCGCGAGGGAGAGCGCGCCGATCACGGCGTTCCCGTCGACGTGGTCACTCATCGTGCCGACCTGCCTGTCTCTGTGGTGCCGGATGGTCTGGATGCCGTCGCGCCCGGTCGGGTGCGACCTGGGTCAGCCGAAGCGTTCGGCCCGCACGGCGCGCGGGTCGAGGCCGGCGGCCGCGAGCAGGTCGACCAGCGCCTCGACGAACGACGTCGGGCCGCAGACGAAGACGGCCGGGTCGGCATCCGCACCGCCACACGCGGCGACGGCGGCCTCGACCGATGTCGTGTCGACCCGGCCGGAGCGGAGCGTGAGCGCGTCGAGCGGCGTACCCGGTCGCACGGCATCCGGCGGCAGCTCGGCGCGGGAGACGTGGACGGTGGCCGCGGCGGTGCCGGCACGCACCCTGCCGGCGAGCTCGTCGGCGTAGAGCAGGCGTGCGGGCGTCGTCACCGAGGCGAGGACGACGACCGGGGCCGTGGGGTCGGCCGCCCGCCACATCGCCCGCAGCGGGGCGAGCCCGGACCCGCCGCCGACGAGGAGCAGCGGGCGGTGCAGGCCGGCCCAGACGAAGTAGCCGCCGATCGGGCCGCGCATCCCGAGGGTGTCGCCGACGGCGATGTCGCGCACGAGGTAGGTGGACACCTCGCCGTCCTCGACCTCCTGCACGGTGATCGTGGGTGCCTGGCCCGGCCCGGACGACAGCGAGTAGCTGCGGGTGGCCTGGTAGCCGTCGGGCGCGGTGAGCCGCACGTCGACGTGCTGGCCGGCGACGTGGCCCGGCCAGTGGGGGGCGTCGAGCACGAGGCTGCGGGCGTCGGCCGTCTCCTCGACGACCGCCGCGACCATCACGTCGCGCCAGGCGAGGTGGGCCAGCGGGGCCAGCGAGGCCGTCCGTCCGGTCGTCGGCCGCGTGCCGATGGTGGCGGATGGCTCGGTCACCGAGTCAGTCACCGTGGTAGCGCTGTTCGAGGAACGGGTCGCCGTGGTTGTGGTAGCCCGCGACCTCCCAGAAACCGGGGTGGTCGTAGTCGAGCAGCTCGATCCGGGTGAGCCACTTGGCGCTCTTCCAGAGGTAGAGGTGGGGGACGAGCAGCCGCGCCGGGCCGCCGTGCTCGGGGCGCAGCGGCTCGCCCTCGAACTCGACCGCCACCATCGCGTCGCGGTCGACGAGGTCCTCGAGCGGCACGTTGGTCGTGTAGCCCCCGTAACTGGTCACCAGGGCGTAGGGCAGGTCGTCGACACCTGCCGCCTCGAGCAGGGTCGGGACGGGGACGCCCCGCCAGGTCGTGCCGAGCTTCGACCAGTGCGTGACGCAGTGGATGTCGGTGGTGAGGGTCTGCAGCCCCAGGGCGTGCAGGCCGGCCCAGTCGAAGCTGGTGCTGGTCGTGCCGTCGCTGACCGTGAGCTGCCACCGGTCGGTGGGCACCACCTCGGTCGGCCCCGCGGTGAGCACGGGGAAGTCGTGGGTGACGTACTGACCCGGTGGCACCTGGTCGTCGTGCTCCCGTCGCCGCCCCAGGAATCCCGCCATGGCGACCGCTCCTTCTGCCGGACCGCCCCGGCGCTGACCGAGCCGGGGTGACGCCGACCCTATCGGCGCCGGGACGCCATGGGGAGACCGGACGGGCGCCGGCGGCCACCCCTCGGTGACGTAACCTCGAGGCGTGCTGCGGACCGCCCTGACGCCGAGGTTCCTCGGCCTGCTCGGGCTCGTGCTGGTGCTCTGCGCCACCTTCGTGTGGCTCGGGAGCTGGCAGCTCGGTGTCGCCGAGAGCTCCGCGCAGCGCGAGGCCGTCGAGCAGGCCCGCTCCCAGGCGCCCGCCGACCTGACGACGCTCCTGCAGCCGCACCAGCCCTTCCGTGGCGACCTCTCGTCGCGGCCCTTCGTCGCCACCGGCCACTACGACGCCGACCGGGCAGCTGCTCGTGCCGGGTCGCCGGCTCGAGGGCCGGACGGGCCTGTGGGTGCTCACGCCGTTCGTGCTCGACCGCGGCGGCGCCACCCTGCCCGTGGTGCGCGGCTTCGTGACGGACGCCGCGTCGGCGACCCCACCGCCGGATGGCACCCTGACGATCGGTGGCGGGCTGGCGCCCGGCGAGTCGCCCTCGCCGGACCCGGTGCCGTCGGGGCAGATCGGCTCGGTCGACCTCTCGCAGCTCGTCAACACCTGGCCCGGTGAGCTGTACAACGCCTTCGGGTTCCTCGAGTCGGAGAGCCCGGCGACGGCATCCGGGCTGGCGACCGTCCCCACCCCCATGGGTGAGACGGGCGTGAACTGGCGCAACGCGGCCTACGCCGTGCAGTGGTGGGTCTTCGCGGCCTTCGCGCTGTGGATGTGGGGCCGGATGGTGCGCGACGAGACCCGCCGCGCGCGGGCCGAGGTGGCCACTGCCACCGCGCCGGGGGCCGAGGGCAGGCAGCCCGTCGCCGCGGGTGACAATGGTTCGCGTGACGACGCCTGAACCCACCACCCCGGCCGCCTCGACCCCGGCCACCCCCTCGTCCACGACCCCGGGCGGGCTGCGCCTCGAGGACGCCGAGGGCGTGCGACCCCGCCTCACCTTCTTCAAGGTGATGGCCTTCATCGTGGGTGTCGGGCTGCTCGTGCTCGTGACCGAGATGGTGCTCTCCTACGGCTTCGGGATGAAGGGCGACGACAACCCGCTGTCGTGGTGGCCCCAGCCGCACGGCTTCATCTACATGGTCTACCTCGTCGCCACCGCCATGCTCGGCTTCAAGGTGGGCTGGTCCCTGCCGAAGATGGTGCGGAGTCATGCTGGCCGGCTGCGTCCCGTTCCTGTCGTTCTGGGTCGAGCACCGGGTCTCGGGGGAGGTCGAGGCGAGGCTCGCGGCGACGCGCCAGTAACCTTGGCCGCGTGAGCGACGCCCCCAGCACGGACCCCGCGATCCACCACGACGACCCCGACCACGTGGTCGTCGAGGGGGGCGAGCCGGTGCACCTCGCCGACCGACCGGTGCTCGTCGTCGACTTCGGCGCCCAGTACGCCCAGCTCATCGCCCGGCGGGTCCGCGAGGCCAGCTGCTTCAGCGAGGTCGTGCCGCACTCGATGCCGGTGGCCGAGATGCTCGCCAAGGACCCCGCCGCGGTGATCCTGTCCGGCGGGCCGTCCTCGGTCTACGAGGAGGGCGCCCCGTCGCTCGACCCGGCGCTGCTCGAGGCCGGGGTGCCGGTGTTCGGCATGTGCTACGGCTTCCAGGCGATGGCCCGGGCGCTCGGCGGCACGGTCGAGAAGACCGGCCTGTCGCGAGTTCGGGGCCACGCCGGCGACCATCCTCGACACCTCGTCCACCCTGTTCAACGGGCAGCCCGCCGACCAGTCGGTGTGGATGAGCCACGGCGACTCGGTGTCGGAGGCGCCCGCCGGGATGGCGGTCACGGCCACGACGTCCGGAGCGCCGTGGCCGGGTTCGAGGACGACGCGCGCCGGCTCTACGGCGTGCAGTGGCACCCCGAGGTGCTGCACTCGACGTTCGGCCAGCAGGTGCTCGAGAACTTCCTGATCCGCGGCGCCGGCCTCGACGGGGGAGTGGACCGCGGCCAACGTCGTCGACGACCTCGTGGCCTCGGTGCGCGCCCAGGTCGGCGAGGCGCGCGTCATCTGCGGCCTGTCCGGTGGCGTCGACTCCTCGGTGGCGGCGGCGCTGGTGCAGAAGGCCGTCGGCGACCAGCTGACCTGCGTGTTCGTCGACCACGGTCTGCTGCGCTCGGGGGAGGCCGAGCAGGTCGAGAAGGACTTCGTCGCGGCCACCGGCGTCGACCTCGTCGTCGTCGACGCCCAGGACCGCTTCCTGTCCGCGCTCGCGGGCGTCTCGGACCCCGAGGAGAAGCGCAAGATCATCGGCCGCGAGTTCATCCGGGTCTTCGAGCAGGCGGCCCGCGACGTGGTCGGCTCGCACTCGGGGGCGTCCGACCACCCCGTCGAGTTCCTCGTGCAGGGCACGCTCTACCCCGACGTCGTCGAGTCCGGCGGCGGCACGGGCACCGCGAACATCAAGTCGCACCACAACGTCGGCGGCCTGCCCGACGACCTGCAGTTCAAGCTCGTCGAGCCGCTGCGGCTGCTCTTCAAGGACGAGGTGCGCCAGGTCGGCCTCGAGCTCGGGGTGCCCGAGGGCATCGTCTGGCGCCAGCCGTTCCCGGGGCCGGGCCTCGGCATCCGCATCGTCGGTGAGGTGACCGGCCGAGCGGCTCGACGTGCTGCGCGCGGCCGACGCGATCGCCCGCGAGGAGCTGACCGCCGCCGGGCTCGACCGCGAGATCTGGCAGTGCCCCGTGGTGCTGCTCGGCGACGTGCGTTCGGTCGGCGTGCAGGGCGACGGCCGCACCTACGGCCACCCGGTCGTGCTGCGCCCGGTCTCCTCGGAGGACGCCATGACCGCCGACTGGACTCGCGTGCCCTACGACGTGCTGGCGCGGATCTCGACCCGGATCACCAACGAGGTGCGCGAGGTCAACCGGGTCGTGCTCGACGTCACGAGCAAGCCGCCGGGCACCATCGAGTGGGAGTGAGGCCGTTCAGCGGCTGACTTTTCGCGCCGTCACAGTGACGGCGCCGAACTTCCGGGATGACGCGGAAGCTTCCCCGCCACGGCTGAACTTCCGGGTCGTCACCGTGACGACCCGGAAGTCCCGGCGCGGTGCAGTCCGTGTCGGGTCAGAGCCTTCCTGCACTCAGTGGAGCCCGTCGGCGACGCGCCCACCGGGCACGGCCCGTCGCAGGTCGGGGTACATCCGCCCCAGGACGCGGCGGGACCAGGTCGGTATCCCGATCTGCGTCCCGCCGCATCCCGGCGACTCGCCTAGAACGGCGGCGGCTCGGTCAGAACGGCGGTGGCTCGACGGCCACGAGCTCGCGCTCGGCTCTCCCTGAGGGCTGCGCGCCTGCCGGGATCACCGGTGGTGGCAGGACGGCGTGGTCGGGGAGTGTGGTGCGCTTGGTGCCGGTGGGTGAGGTCCAGGTGGCGGTGCCGTCGGGGTCGAGGTGGTAGGTCCAGCGGCGGCGTTGTTTGAGGCGGTGGTGGCGGCGGCAGAGCCCGGCGAGGTTGGTGGGCGTGGTGGGTCCATTGGGCCAGGGCCGGGCGTGGTCGAGGTCGCAGGTGGTGGCGGGGCGGTTGCAGCCCCACATCCGGCAGGTGCCGTCGCGGGTGGTCACGAAGTCGGTGACCGCCTTGGGTGGCCGGTAGGCGGTGGTCACGGACTCCATCAGGGTGCCGGTGCGGGCGTCGAGCAGGGCGCGGCCGATGTCGGTGGGCACCACGGTGAGCAGGGCTTCGACGGTGTCGGCGTCGATGAAGCCGATCCCGGGGATCTCGCACCCGGACAACAAGGCCGCCGACAGGGAGAACTTCCCGCCCAGGCCGAGCCCGCCGGTGGCGACCGCCGGCCGGTTGCACGTCCCGCCGGCGCTGGCGGTGTCCACGGCCTCCACATCGCCGGCAGCGTCGCTCCCGTCCGCGTTCTCGGCGAGGGCGGTGTCGCGGGCGGCCTGGCCTTCGGGGCCGGTGATGACCGGGATGCCGAGGGTGAGCTTGGCGGTGACGGTGACGTTGGTCAGCAGCAGGTCCATGAACGCGTCCGCGCGGGCCTGGTCCAGGGTCAGGGCGGGGTCCTTGCCGGCGTACTCCTGGCCGAGCTCGCGGATCGCGGCCCACGCCGCGGAGGAACGATCCGGCCGGGAGGCGGGCCCACCAGTCGGTGGTGCCGTCCGGGCCGGGGGTGACCTGCACGCACCGGTCGCGCTTGTTCCTGCCCGCGGCGGCGGCGACCTGGTCGGCGGCGATCCTCGTGGCGACCTTGCGGGCGACGGTGGTGATCCGGGCCGGGTCCATCCCGACCACCCGCTCCACCAGGACGGCGTCGACCGCGGCGCACGCCGTGTCGTCCAGGCCGTCGCAGGCGGTGACCACCTTGCTCGCGTTGACGGTGGCCAGCTCACCGGTCACGACCTTGCCCGAGCAGGCGGGGGAACCGGCCGGTCAGGGCCGCGGCCAGGCCGACCTTGCGCCCGGCCGCCCACTGACCGACCCCGGTGGCCAGGGACACCTCCGAGGAGGTCATCGCGTCGACGAACCCGAGCCTCGTGGTGCACCTGCACCGGGCCGCGCTCGGTCAGCCGGGTCTCGTGGCGACCCGGCGTGCGCGATCGCGACCAGCTGCGCCCCCTCGACCGCGTTCGCCACCCCTTGCAGCTCACCGGTGACCTCGAACAGCTCCTCCGGGTCCATCCCGGCCCCCTGCGCGGCCAGCTGCTGACCGACCGCGGCGGCCTCGGCGCGCAGCGCGGCGACCCGGTCCCGGAGCTGGCTGGTCGACATACCTCATCATACTCGAACACGCGTACGAATCCAAGAGTTGTCCACAGCCAATTCCGGTGAAGCGCAACCTACTTGGGCAGCGCCCATCCCACCTCGATCGTCGGTGACCGCAGGCACCCAAGCCGGCCGCACGTCATCCACAGCGCCTTTCCGGCGACCACACAGGAAAGGCGACCATTTCGGAGGCCCGACCGTCGTTGGACCCCTGCGGTCACCCGGCGTCGCCGGCGGGCAGCAGACAGAACTCGTGGCCGTCGGGGTCGGCCAGGACCACCCAGTCGACCGCGCCCTGGCCGATGTCGACCCGGCGCGCCCCGAGGGCCACGAGCCGGTCGACCTCGACCTGCTGGTCACCGTCGGCCGGTGGCGCGAGGTGGAGGTGCACGCGCTCCTTGCCGGTCCTCGGGGTCAGCGGCGGGCCACCCCAGGTGACCTTCGGGCCGCCGTGCGGTGACCGGATCGCGGTCTCCTCGTCCTGGTCCCAGACCAACGGCCAGTCGAGCGCCGCGCTCCAGAAGTAGCCGGTCGCCTGCGAGCCGTCCCCCGAGAGGGCACCGATGAAGCCGCAGTCGGCGAGGAAGTTGTTGCCGGCCTCGATGACACAGAAGGCGTTGCCCTCGGGGTCGGCGAGCACGACGTGCTCCTCCTCCGGCAGCTGGCCGACGTCGTGGTGCCGGCCGCCGAGGGCGAGCGCCCTCGCGACGGTCTCCCGCTGCTGTTCGGTCGACACGCTCTTCAGGTCGAAGTGGTACTGGTTCGGGCCGAGCACCGGCTCGTGGGTGCGCGGGAAGCGGAGCCGGAACCCGGTGTCGTCGGCGGGCAGCAGCCCGATGACGGCGCCGGAGTCGTCGACCTCCCAGCCCAGCACACCGGCCCAGAACTCGGCGACGCGCCGCGGGTCGTTCGCGTCGATGGCCAGCGCCACCAGGTCACACGTCATCCCTCAGCCCCTCTGCTCCCTCGAGGGCCACCCACGCTAGGTGCCCGACTGCGATGGCGCCACCGGCTTTTCGCGGCGTGGCCTTCCGGGCAGGATCAGGGGATGGATGCCCGCCCCGTGCCGCGGTCCGCCGTCGAGGCCGCGGTGCGAGCCGTGCGCTCAGGCGACGTCACCGCGCTGGCCCGGGCGCTGGCCGAGGAGCCTCGGCTGGTGCTGGGCCCGGTCCCGGGACACGGTGGGCGGACCCTGTTGCACGTGGCCACCGACTGGCCCGGTCACCACCCCGACGTGGCCGCCACCGTGGCGGTGCTCGTCCGGGCCGGCGCCGACGTGAACGCGCCCTTCCTCGGTGAGCACCCGGAGACGCCGCTGCACTGGGCGGCCAGCAGCGACGACGTCGAGGCCGTGGTGGCGCTGCTCGACGCCGGAGCCGACATCGACGCCCCGGGGGCGGTCATCGGTGGTGGCACGCCGCTCAACGACGCCACCGCCTTCGGGCAGTGGGGCGCCGCCCACGTCCTGGTCGAGCGGGGCGCCGTCGTGTCCGCCTGGGATGCCGCGGCGCTGGGAATGACGGACCGCGTCGCCGAGCTGCTACACGAAGACCCGGTCGACTCGCTGGGCGGGTTGCTGTGGGCCGCCTGTCACGGCGGGAACCTCGAGACGGCGGTGCTCCTGCTCGAGGCCGGAGCGGACGTGAACTGGCTGGGCTGGGACGCCCTGACGCCGCTGGGCGCGGCCGAGCGCGCCGGGGCGGTGGACGTCGTCGGATTCCTCCGTGAGCACGGCGCCGTGGATCAGGCGGGCTGACCACCGGTGCGTCGCCCGGCGTCTTTCTGCTCATCGAGGCGGCGCCATCGCGGCATTGCTGTCCACGGTCAGGCGGGCGTGGCAGGCTGTCCTCGGCATACTCATCGGTAACCAAGGACGGCGACCATGCAGAGCACCACGACCACCGTGACGGCGAGCGACGGCACCGGCCTCCACACCCACCGCTGGCTGCCCGAGGGTCCGCCGCGCGCGGTCGTGCAGATCGCGCACGGCATGGCCGAGCACTCCGCCCGCTACGCCCGCCTGGCCGAGGCGCTCACGGCAGCCGGCTTCGCGGTCTACGCCAACGACCACCGCGGCCACGGCAGCACGGCGAGCGCGGCCGACCACGGCTACTTCGCCGACCACGACGGCTGGGACGCCGTCGTCGCCGACCTGCGGGCCGTCACCGACTTCGCCCGCGAGGAGCACCCCGGCCTGCCGGTGTTCCTGCTCGGTCACTCGATGGGGTCCTTCCTGACCCGCGCATACGTCATCGAGGACAGCCGCGAGCTGTCCGGCATCGTGCTGTCCGGCACGGCCGGCGACCCGGGCCTGCTCGGCAAGGTCGGCACCGGGGTCGCCCACGCCGAGGCGCGGCTGCGCGGGCGGCGGCACGTGAGCACGCTGCTCGACAAGCTCACCTTCGGCCAGTACAACGCCGCGTTCAAACCCAACCGCACCGACTTCGACTGGCTCTCGCGCGACGAGGCCGAGGTCGACCTGTACGTGGCCGACCCGATGTGCGGCAACACCTTCACCTCCGGGTTCTTCGCCGACCTGCTCGGCGGCCTGGGCGTGATCAACGACCGCCGTCAGGTGGCCCGGGTGCGCCGCGACCTGCCGATCCTGCTCATCGCCGGTGACGCCGACCCGGTGGGCGCGGCCGGCAAGGGCGTCACGGCGGTTGCCGCGCCAGTACGAGTCCGTGGGGGTGGCCGACGTGACCTGCACGCTCTACCCGGGCGCCCGGCACGAGGTCTTCAACGAGACCAACCGCGACGAGATCACCGCCGACGTCGTGGCGTGGCTGGACGCGCACCTGCCCGAGTGACCCGAATCGGTCCACCCGGGCATCCATGGCAGGCTTGGACCTCGGCATCCACCCCGGATGCCGTGTGCCCCACCCCCGAGCGCGAGGACCCATCCACGCATGTGCGGCATCGCCGGCTACCACGGACTCCACGCCGACCAGGACCTTCTGGAGCGGATGAACGACTGCCAGCAGCACCGCGGTCCGGACGGCGAGGGCATCGTCATCAGCGGCCCGTGCGGCCTGGCCCACCGGCGGCTGTCGATCATCGACGTCGCGCACGGCCAGCAGCCGATGGACACCGCCGACGGGCGCTACTCGATCGCCTACAACGGCGAGGTCTACAACTACCTCGACCTGCGCGAGGAGCTCGTCGCCCTGGGCCGTGAGTTCGCGACCGACTCCGACACCGAGGTGGTGCTCCAGGCCTTCGCGCAGTGGGGCCCGGACGCCTTCGACCGCTTCAACGGGATGTTCGGCCTGGCCATCTGGGACCGCCAGGAGAAGCGGCTCACCCTGGCGCGCGACCACTTCGGCATCAAGCCGCTCTACGTCGCCCGGGTCCCCGCGCCGGCCGGTGAGGGTGAGGTGCTGCTCTTTGCCAGCGAGATCAAGCCGATCCTGGCGAGCGGCCTGTACGACAAGCAGGTCAACGAGCGCTCGGTCTACCGCTACCTGCGCTTCCGGGCGCACGAGGACGGCACCGAGACGTTCTTCGGCGGCATCGAGCGGCTCGCCCCGGGCGAGATGCTCACGGCCGACGCGAACGGCATCCAGCGGCGCATGTTCACCCGGCTCAAGGAGGAGCTGCTCGAGCTCGCGCACGAGCAACGGCCCTACGACGACGCGGCCGCCGCGGAGTACAAGCGCCGGCTCGTGGAGTCGGTACGGCTGCGCCTGCAGTCGGAGGTGCCGGTCGGCACGTCGCTGTCCGGGGGGCTCGACTCCAGCGCCGTCGCGGTCATCATCAACCAGCAGCTGAACGAGGGCGACGAGCTGTCGACCCGCGCGGTCGGAACCCGCCAGAACACCTTCTCGGCGGTCTTCCCCGGGTCGATCAACGACGAGGAGCGCTACGTCGACGACGTCCTCGAGATCTGCACCGGGCACGTCGACTCGCACAAGATCCTGCCGACGGCGGACGAGTTCAAGGCCGACCTGCTCGACTTCATCCGCACCCAGGAGGAGCCGCTCATCTCCTCCGGCCCCTACGCGCAGTTCCAGGTGATGCGCGAGGCCACCCAGCACGTCACGGTGCTGCTCGACGGCCAGGGCGCCGACGAGATGATGGCCGGCTACATCCCCTACTACTTCGTCTACCTGCGCCAGCTGCGCGCCCAGGGCGCCACGGCCGCCGCCGCCGAGCTCGCCAAGAGCCTCGACGTGCTCTACCGGCTGGGCCGCTTCAAGCTCAAGGCCAAGCTCACCCTGAAGAAGACGATCCCGGTCACCCAGCTGATGAACCGCGAGTTCGTCGCCGCCCACACCGGCGAGCGCTACGTCTCCGAGGGCGCCAACCTCAAGAAGCGGCTCGTCGAGGACCTCTTCCACAACTCGCTGCCGAGCCTGCTGCGCTACGAGGACAAGAACACGATGAGGTTCTCGCTCGAGGGGCGCGTGCCGTTCCTCGACAAGGAGGTGCTGAAGTTCATCTTCAGCCTGTCCGACGAGGCCATCATCAAGGACGGCTGGAACAAGCGGGTGCTGCGCGACGCCACCCGCGGGCTGCTGCCCGAGTCGATCAACCGCCGCCGCAACAAGATCGGGTTCACCACCCCGCAGGTCGAGTGGTTCATGCGGCTGAAGAACCACTTCTACAACATCTTCCTCAGCGAGTCGTTCGCCAACCGGCCCTACGTGAACCAGACCGAGGTGATCGCCGCGTTCGAGGGCTGGATCAAGGGCGCGAACGACGTCGACACGATGACGTTCTGGCGGCTGATCAACCTCGAGCTGTGGATGCGCGAGTTCTTCGACGAGCACGACGCGGATGCCGACGCGGCCCTCGCGCAGAAGGCCACCCACGTCAAGACCGACTACGAGCCCAACCAGGGCCGGGCGCTCGACCTCACGACCACGCTCGGCGAGCCGGTGCGCCGCTACCCGGTGCGCACCGAGCTGTTCAGCCGCGACGACGACCTCGATGCGCGGGTGCTCGAGTACGTCGACCGGTTCTTCGCCGGGCTCCCGGCTGCGGGCCCCGACCACGCCGCCGCCACGCGTGGCCCGTGGTGGTTCTTCCTGTCCGAGAAGGTCGTCGCGATCACCCAGGGCCGGTCCTACTTCGTGTGGGACATCAAGGTCGGCCGTCCGGCGCGGGTGCTCTCGCGCTACGTCACCCGGACCCCGGCGGGCATCGGTCTGGGCAGCCCGTTCACCATGCAGCTGGCGATCCAGGAGGCCGGCCTCCCGCGGGTGCTCTACGCCTCGGCCGGCGGCGCCATCGGCAAGGTGCTGGGCCGCAAGGGCATGTTCTACGAGCTGGTCGGGAACAACATCAACGCGATCGACGGACCGACCGAGTACTCGGCCTACCCGTCGAACGTGTCGGCCAAGCTCGCGCCCAAGGACCCGGATGCCGTCGCGGCGCGCCTGTCGGCCGCGATCCGCCAGCGGGTGCCCGAGCCGTGGCGCTCGACCTTCGGCGGCACGGTGATCATGGACGCCAACGACATCGGCCGCAACGTGCTCGGCTCGGACGTGCCCGGTGACTGGGCCCGCTTCGAGGAGATGTTCGCCGACAACCCGCTCGGCCAGGGCAGCGAGCAGACCCCGATGGCGATGGTCTTCCTGCGCGAGGACTGACGGACCACTCCGCGACCTCGTCGCCCCGACGGGCCGACGTCGCCAGTCGGCCCGTCGGGTCAGGTGGCGGTCTGGGCGAGCGCCGGCTCGTCGCCCTCGTCGTGCGGCTCGACCTTGGTGCTCGCCGTCCACATCAGCCAGCCCAGGGCGCCCAGGGGCACCTCCATGAGGTGCGTGAAGATCGAGAAGAGCACGACGCCGGCGGTCGCGCCGGCGGCGTCGGCGCCCCAGCCGACCAAGCACCGCGGAGGTGGCGGTCTCGGTGATGCCGATGCCACCCGGGGTGATGCCGACCGCGGTGAGCAGCCGCCCGATGGCGAACGCCGCGAAGAGCAGGTTGAGCGGCAGGGTCACGCCGGTCTCGCGCATGATGAGCACGAACAGCACGTAGTACGCGCCGAAGAACCCGACCATGCCCAGCGTCATCGAGATCCAGCCGGTGTGCACGACGTCCTTGATCCGGGCGCGCAGGTCGGTGACGAGCTCCTCGATGCTCATCGGCGGCTCGGCGGGGCTCGCGGCTCGCTGCTCGCGTCGGCCGTGGTGCCGGCACTGGCCTTGGCCTTGGCGTCGGCCTTGGCCCTGCGGCGCCGACGCAGCGGCCCGAGTGCCCAGTCCAGGGCGCGTCCGATGGCCTGGGCGGCCCGCTCGCTGACCATGATCGCGACCAAGGTGCCGAGGACGGCGAGCCCGGTGAACATCCCGGCCACCGCGAGGTCGGTCAGCGCCGGTGGGAGGGTCACCCCGCCGAACCACAGCGCGCCGATGGCGACGACCGGCAGGGCGATGCGGGCCAGGACGTTCCAGACGCCGGTGACGATGACCGATGTCGACGTGGCCCGCCGCGAGAAGCCCCACGACCGGCAGATGGCGTACGTCGCCGCGAGCCCGACCGCTCCACCGCCGGGCAGGAGGTTCGACACCGAGGACCCGCACAGGTTCACGATGAGCGCCTTGACGTGGCTCAGCCCGTGCAGCGACCCGGTGAAGGTGAAGGTGTAGCTCCACAGCCCGATCAGCATCAGCGCCTGGAAGGCCAGGGCGTGGCTGAGCGGGATGGTGCGGATGACGCTCCAGATGTCGGTCCACGACGTCTTGGCGAAGTACGGCAGACCCCAGATGAGCATGGCGGCGGCCAGCCCCAGCCCGACGACCGTCTGGAGGACCTGCTTGGTGCGCGAGCTCATCGATCCCCCTCGAAGATGTCGGTGCGCACGTGCCTGCCGGGCGGGAGAGCGGGGTCACGGAACCACTCCCTCCCGAACACGAGATCGTAGACGGGCCGGGGGATGCGCAGGAAGGCTGCCAGGGTGCGGTCGCCGGTCTGCCCGCCCGAACCTGCGGATGCCGCGCCGCCGCCGGTCGCCTGCGACGCGTGCGCCCGCATCGCCGCCCGCTTCGCCCCGGCGAACCGGCGCACGTTGACCCGGTGGGTGATCTCGGAGCGGGCGGAGAAGGCACGCTCGAACGACGTCGGGTCGAACTCGTCGGGAAAGCGGTAGACGCGGCCGATCGCACGAACCGCCCGCACGATGGTGTCGCGGGGCACGGTCGCCTCGAGAACCCGGGGCGTGCCGGCGATCTCGGCGGCCCGCGCGGCGACCTCGTGCACGCGCACGTGGTCGCGGTGCCCGTAGCCGCCGTTGGCGTCGTAGGAGAGCAGCAGGTCTGCCCGTTCGGTGCGCAGCACGGCGGCGAGCCGCTCGGCGGCCTCCTCGACGGGGGCCCGGGTGAACCGGGTGACCCCGGGGACGTCCGGCTCGGGCTCGACCCCACTGCCGCTGTCGGCGTAGCCGAGCCACTCGACGCGCGCCACCCCGAGCGCCTCCGAGGACCGCCGCGCCTCCTCCAGCCGCCGCTCGCCAAGGCTCCCGTCGCGGAGCAGCTCGTCGGCCGCCAGCCCGGCCCCGCCGTCGGTCGCGAGCACCAGGACGACGCGATGACCCGCTGCCGCAGCACGCGCCATCGTGCCAGCGGTCAGCAGCGCCTCGTCGTCGGGGTGGGCGTGGAACGCCACGATCGTGGGGGACATCGTCGCCCATCCTCCCGCATGGCAGGCTGGGGCCTCGTGAAGGTCGCCATGCTCACCGACTGCTACCCGCCGCGGCTGGGTGGCATCGAGAGCCAGGTGCGCGACCTCTCCCGCCAGCTGGTGCTCGCCGGCCACGAGGTCGAGGTGTTCACGGCGACGACCGGACCGAACGGCGAGCGCGGGGGTCACACCACCACCGGCGACGACGGCGTCACGGTGCACCGACTCGCGATCCCGCTGCCGGGCGGCATCCCGGTCAACCCGTTCGCACCTCCTGAGGTGCGTCGTCGCCTGGCCGCGGGACGCTTCGACGTCGCCCACGCCCACCTCGGGGTGGTGAGCCCGTTCGCGACGGACCTGGTGCCGGTGGCCCTCGACGCGAGCCTGCCGGTGACCGCCACCTTCCACTGCGTCATCGCCCGGTCGACCGGCGTGTTCCGGGCGTTGGGCCACCTCTCGCGATGGGCCGGGCGCGGCGTCGCGCTCAACGCGGTGTCGACGATGGCGGCTGCCCGCGTGTCCGCGGCCGCCCGCGGAGCGGTCGTCGAGGTCGTGCCGAACGGCGTGGATGCCGCGTGGTGGCGGCCGGTGACCGGGCCCGCCGAGGCGGGCCCACGGCATCCGGTGCACGTCGTCTCCGCGATGCGGCTGGTCACCCGCAAGCGCCCGCTGGCCACGCTGGGGGTGCTGCGCGGCGCCCGCGCCATCCTCGACCCGGCCGTGCCGCTGCGCGCGACGATCGTCGGGGAGGGTCCGCAGCGCCGCCTGATGGAGCGGTACCTGCGCACCCGCGACCTGGACTGGGTCGAGCTGCCCGGGCGGGTCGGCAAGGAGGAGCTGCGCCGGCTGCACCAGGGCGCGGACGTCTACCTCACCACCGCCCGGCTCGAGGCCTTCGGCATCGCCCCGCTCGAGGCGCGGGCGGCCGGGGTGCCGGTCGTCGCGCCCCGCGGCACCGGGGTCGACGACTTCGTCGAGGACGGCGTCGACGGGCTGCTCGGCGACAGCGACGTGGAGATCGCGGGCGCGCTGGCCCGCCTGGCCGGCGACGACGCCCTGCGCGCCCGGATGCGCGCTCATCTGCTGGCGACACCACCGGCGCAGGACTGGGACGGCGTGCTGGCCGCGACCCTGGCCGAGTACCACCGGGCGGGGGTGCCCGTCGCGTGATCACCGTCGTCGGCAGCCACGACGGCCACGTCGTCACCCGCTTCGTGCTCGAGCACGGGGAGGACCCCATGGTGGGCCTGGCCACGCGCGGGTGGCCGGGGTCGATCGTGGGGGTGGACGGCGTGCTCGGCGACCTCACCCTGCGGTACGCCGTGCAGCCGGCCGAACCCTCCGACCCCCCGCTGGGCCCGGAGGGGCCGGGGCTCACCGAGGCCGAGCGGGTCGGCGTGGACCCGCACCAGCGGGTCGCGGCGTACGCCGTCGTCGTGGCCGAGGGGAAGCTGCTGCTGACCCAGCTGGCGAGCCACACCGGGGCACCGGGCCGGTGGAACCTGCCCGGTGGGGGGCTCGACCTCGGCGAGGCGCCGACCGAGGGCGTGGTCCGTGAGGTGGCCGAGGAGACCGGCCAGGTCGTCGACGCGGTGCGCCTGGTCGACGTGATGACCCAGCACTGGGTGGGGCGCTCGCCCCGCGGTCTGGAGGACTACCACGCCGTGCGGCTGCTGCACACGGCTCGCTGCGCACGGCCGACCCGCCCCGTCGTGCACGACGTGGGCGGGTCGACGTCCGACGCGCGGTGGGTGCCCCTGGACGCCCTGTCGTCGGTCTCGGTCGTGGCGAGTGTGCGGGCCGCGCTGCGCGCGGTGGACCTCGCCTGACGACACTCCGGCTCAGTCGCGGGAGCGGCTGCTGCGCAGGCCGATCGCCCCGACGAGGAGCACGACGAGCCCGGCGGCGACGACGCTCCACGGCCCCAGGTCACCCCAGGGCAGCGTCACGTCGGTGAGCTCGGTGAGGAGCGTGATGCCGGCGACGAGCAGACCGAGCAGGCCGAGCACGAGCGCGAAGGGGGCCGGGCCGGTGAGCCACTCCGGCTCGGGCGGGGCGGTGGGTGCGGGTGCTTGGGACGGGGCCGGGGTGGTGGCCGTGATGGTGGTGCCCGCGGCGGGCGTGGCCGACGGTGCGCCAGCCCAGGGTGCGGCGACCGACGGAGCATCGGTCGACGGTGCATCGGTCGTCGGCAGGGCCACGGTGCGGCCGTCGTCGACGAACACCTCGTCGGCCAGGGTGTCGGCCGGCTGGGTGCCCCCGGGTCGGGTGTCCTCGGGCCGGCTGTCGGTCGGCTCCTGAACGTCGGTGGTGTCAGGGACGTCCGGGGTGTCCGGGGTGTCCGGGGTGGGGGAGAGGTCGGGGTGTTCATCACTGCTCCTGGATGGTGATCTGGCCGAGGCCGAGCTCGGCGTCGACGACGACGTGCACGGGCTGGTCGCCGATGACGGTCGACATGTCTTGGTCGCCACCGCTCTTACTGGTGGGGCCACCGACGCCGCCCTGGTGGGTGATGTCGCCGAAGCCGACGCTGGCCTCGACGCGGACGTCGAGTCCGTCGGGTACGACGATGGTGAGGTCGCCGGCGCCGATGTCCACGGTGACGCGTTGGGGGGCCGTGGCGGCGGGGGTGGACGGGGTCGTGGGGACGAGCCGGCTCAGGTCGAGGGTGGCCGCACCGGCGCCGAGCTGGAAGGCCGTGGTTCCGGTGGCAGGCACCGGGGTCCAGGTCTTGTCGCCGACGCCGTCCTGCACGTCGACCCGCGAGGCGGCCGAGGCGGCCACGAGCAGCAGGCCGAGCATCACGACGAGGAAGCCGCTGAAGCCGGAGGCCCGGCCCCGGAGCCCGAGGGTGAGCACGACGACCGACACACCGGTCAGGGCGATGAGGAAGCCCAGGGTGGCCGAGCTGCCGGGGAAGCCGAGCGGGTCGTCCAGTGCCGCACCGAGGCCGATCCCGACGAGCGCGATGCCGAGCGACACCAGGCCGACGAACGCACTGGGCCGGCGGCGACGCGGGCGCGGCGGCGGGGGTGGGGCGATCGGCCGCGGCGGGGCCGGCGGGGTGGGCCGGCCGCCGTACGGGCCGGGCTGTCCGCTGGCCGGCGGGCCACCGTAGGTGCCTGGCTGGGGGCCGCGGTAGGCGCCGGGCTGGCTGCCGGCATACGGCGCCGCCGGGGTCTGGGTCGGCGCGCTCGCCATCGGCGGCGCGGCATACGAGGGGGTGGGGGCGGACATGGCCTCTCCTGGCGGGGGCGGGGTGGCGCCGAGCGGCGCCGGGGGCGGGGTGGCGCCGTAGGGCGCGGGCGAGGGGGTTCCGTACGGTGGCGGGGCCGTGACGCTGCCGTACCCGGTCTGCGGCGGGCGGGCGTTGCGGCGGCTCAGCACGAGCCAGCCGATCGCGGCGACCGGGATCAGCCACAGCGGGGCGAACCAGCCGTTGCCGTTGCCGATCGAGAAGACCCCGCCGAGCACGAGGAACGCGGCGAGCACGAGCAGCGCGATCGGGCCGGCATCGCCCTGGCGCACGGCACGCTCGGCGAGGATGTCGCCCTGCCGATCGGGCAGCAGCAGCCAGAGGATGACGTAGGCGGTCAGGCCGATGCCGCCGAGGAAGGCGAGCACGACCGCCGCGGCCCGGATCAGCACCGGGTCGACGCCGAAGCGCTGGGCCAGGCCGGTACAGACACCGCCGAACCAGCGGCCGTCGGTGTCGCGGTGGTAACCGCTGTTGCGCAACCGGGCGAAGCTGTCGTCGAGGAAGGACGTGCTCGGTGGCGGCACGCTCTGGGTGGGGTTCTCCGTCATGGCTCCAGCGTGGTCCCCGGCGAGGGCGCTCGCCATGAGGGTCGACCCTGACGCCCCCCTGACCCGACCCCGGGACCGACCCTGCGCACCCCCGGCGTAGGTCAGGATGGAGGCGTGCCCACGCCCTACGAACCCGCAGCCGCGCATCGGCGCCCGGTGACCGATGGTGGTCCCGATACCGGCGCGCTGGGATCGGTGCCGTCGGCCTACCCCTACGACCAGCGACCCGCCCGCCCGCCGCGGCCCCCGCTCGTGCGTTCTCGCGCCCGCGGCTGGACCCCCGGCGTCAGCGGCGCGGTCGCCCGCCACCTCGGGATCTCACGGCGCACCGTGCGCTGGATCTTCGTGCTGCTCACCTTCGCCGGGGGCGCCGGCCTCGCGGCCTACGTGTTCCTGTGGGCGCTGACCCCCGAGGGCGATGTCGACGCCGACCCGTCGCAGGCCCCGGGCCACGACACGCCACCCGAGCGTCGGCAGTGGGGCCTCGTGCTCGGCGTCGGCGGGGTGCTCGTCGTGGTGGGCGTGGTGCTCCTGACCCCGGTGCTCGGGGGAGGTGTCATCGGCACGGTGCTCGTGCCGCTGTTCACGATCGCGGTCGGGGCCATCGTCGCGTGGTCCAACCTCGACGACGCCCAGCGCTCGCGGTGGATCGGTTCCGGCGAAGGGCGCTACGGCTGGCTGCGGGTGGCGCTGGGTGCCGGCCTGACCGTGGCCGGCATCCTCGTGCTCGTGACCCGTGGCGAGTCCGTCTCGGCCGTCTGGGACGCCCTGCTCGCCGCCATCGCCGTGCTCGTCGGGGCGCTCATCATCGCCGCGCCGTGGGCGCTGCGGCTGTGGGGCGACCTGCGGCGCGAGCAGGTGGCCGCCGCCCGCGCCACCGAGCGCGCCGACATCGCCGCCCACCTGCACGACTCGGTGCTGCAGACCCTCGCGCTCATCCAGCGCCAGTCGCACGACGCGGCCGCCGTCACCCGCCTGGCGCGCGCCCAGGAGCGCGAGCTGCGGTCCTGGCTGTACGCCGGCCCGCAGGGCTCGCAGTCGACGCTCGCCGCCGCGGTCACCGAGGTCGCCCACGACGTCGAGGACCTGCACGGCGTGGCCATCGACCTGGTCGTGACCGGCGACCGGCCCTACGAGCCGCACGGTGCCGCGCTGGCGCAGGCCATGCGCGAGGCCCTGCTCAACGCGGTGCGGCACGGCGGCACGCCGGTGACGGCCTACGTCGAGATCGGGCCGACCGGGGTCGAGGCGTTCGTGCGCGACCGCGGCGAGGGGTTCGACCTCGACGCCGTACCCGACGACCGGCTCGGGGTGCGACAGTCGATCCTGGGGAGGATGGAGCGGCACGGGGGTACGGCGCGCGTGCGGCGCCGCGACGACGGAACCGAGGTGGAGCTTCGGCTGCCACCGATCGAAGGAGGAACGTCATGAGCCAACCGACCACGACCGGTGGAGGCGTGAAGCCCGGCCCCGTGCGGGTCGTGCTCGTCGACGACCACCGGATGTTCCGAACCGGCGTGCGCGCCGAGCTGACCGACGCGATGGCCGCCAGCGGGATCCCGGTGTGCGAGTTCGTCGGTGAGGCCCCCGATGTCGACACCGCCATCACGGTGATCCGGGCCGAGCAGCCCGACGTCGTGCTGCTCGACGTGCACCTGCCCGGCGGATCCGGGAACGGCGGCGTCGACGTCATCCGCGGCTGTTTCGGGGTCGAGGCGCGCTCGGGTGCGCCGGTGCGCTTCCTCGCCCTGTCGGTGTCGGATGCCGCGGAGGACGTCATCGCGGTGATCCGCGCCGGTGCCCGGGGCTACGTCACCAAGACGATCGGCGCGCGTGACCTCATCACCGCGATCCGGCGGGTCGCCGACGGGGATGCCGTGTTCTCGCCGCGGCTCGCGGGCTTCGTGCTCGACGCGTTCGGCGCGGCCGCCGGCGAGATCGCCGAGGTCGACGAGGAGCTCGACCGGCTCTCGGCCCGTGAGCGCGAGGTGATGCGGCTGATCGCCCGCGGCTACCAGTACAAGGAGGTCGCCAAGGAGCTGTTCATCTCGGTCAAGACGGTCGAGACGCACGTCTCCTCGGTGCTGCGGAAGCTGCAGCTGTCCTCGCGGCACGAGCTGACCGCCTGGGCGATGGGCCGCCGCCTCCTCTGACCGCCAGGGTTGCTCGACTTGTTGCGAATCACCCACCCTCGGGGCGCCTTTCCGGGCCCGCGGAGGTGGGTGATCCGCAATGGGTCGGGGAGCGCGTCGGGGGTGAGGGCGCGGGCCGCACCGGCCTAGGGTGTGGCCATGGATCTCCTGGTGAACGTGGTCGTCGTCCTCCACCTGCTCGGCATGGCCGCGATCATCGGCAGCGCGGTCTTCGTCGCGCGTGGCGCCGTGACCCCCGCCCTGCTCTGGGGTGCACGCGCCCAGCTCCTCACCGGCATCCTGCTCGTCGGCCTGCTGCAGGCCGACGACGAGGAGGTGAACAACGCCAAGATCGGCGTCAAGCTGCTCGTCGCGATCGCCGTCGTCGCTTGCGCCGAGATCGCCGCGGCCAAGGAGCGCAAGGGCGAGGGCGCCCGCCCGCAGCTCGTCAACGCCGCCGGTGCGCTGGCCCTGCTCAACGTCGCCATCGCCGTCCTCTGGACCAGCGCCAGCTGACCCCTCCCAGCCGACCCGCCCCCGGCTGACGCACCCCCGCTGACCCACCCCGGAGCGACCTCGTGCGACTTACGCACGGTTCGCACGGCATCCGCGGCCGGAAACCGTGCCCAAGTCGCACGAGGTCGGGGTGGGGTCAGGGGATGAGGAGCAGCTTGCCCTGGGTGCGTCGGCCCTCGAGGTCGGCGAACGCCGTCGCGGCCTCGGTGAGCGGGTAGCGGCCACCGATCGCGACGTGCAGGCTCCCGTCGGCCACGGCGCCGAGCACCTCCCCGGCCCGCCACAGCAGCTCCTCGCGGGTGGCGAGGTGGTGGCCCAGCGTCGGTCGGGTCAGGAAGAGCGATCCACCGCTGTTGAGCCGATGGATGTCGAAGGGCGGCACCTGCCCGCTGGCGGCGCCGAACAGGGCGAGCGTCCCGCGGGGCCTCAGTGACGCCAGCGACGCGTCGAAGGTGTCCTTGCCCACGCCGTCGTAGGCGACGTCGACCCCGCGCCCGTCGGTGAGTCGCCGCACCTCACCGGCGAGGTCGTCGACGGCGCGGTAGTCGATGACGTGGTCGGCCCCCAGGCCGCGTGCGGTGTCGCACTTGTCCGGCCCCCCGGCCGTCGCGACGACCGACCCGCCGCGCGCACGCACCATCTGCACGAGCAGCTGGCCCACCCCGCCGGCCGCGGCGTGCACGAGCGCGACGTCACCCGGCTGGACGGCATACGTGCTCGTGGTCAGGTAGTGCGCGGTCAGGCCCTGGAGCATGACGGCTGCCGCCGTCTCGAGGTCGATCCCCTCGGGCACGGGGACGACCGCGGATGCCGGCAGCGCGGCGAACCGCGCGGCGCTCCCCAACGTCTGCGGCCAGGCCACCCGGTCCCCGGGCTGGACGCCCTCGACCCCCTCGCCGGCCGACACGACGGTGCCCGCGCCCTCGTTGCCCGCCACGAACGGCGGTGACGTGGGGTAGATGCCCTCGCGCTGGTAGACGTCGATGAAGTTGACCCCGGCAGCGGCGACCTCGACGAGCACCTCGCCGGGTCGGGTCTCGGGCGTCGGGCGGTCCTCGACGGTGAGCACGTCGATGCCCCCGTGGGCGGTGACGACGAGGGCGGGACCGGAGGAGGCGCTCATCCCGCCACCCTAGGACGACCGAACGCCGGTCGGGGGCGTCAGTGCCCGGTCGGCACCCAGTAGCGCTTCTTGATGCCGCGGACGTCCTCCAGCACACCCCCGTTGGCCTCGATGACCTTGGCCGACGCCACGTTGTCGACGTCGCAGGTGACCAGGGCAGGGTCGATGCCGAGGGCCGATGCGTGGGGGAGCACGAGTCGCAGGGCCGCGGTGGCGACGCCACGGCGACGCGCGCTCGGGCGCACCGAGTAGCCGATGTGGCCGCCGACCTCGAGCAGGAACGGCGTCAGCCCGTGCCGCACCGAGATCGACCCGAGATAGGTCTCGGGGGCGTCGTCGTCGACCACCCAGTAGAACGTGCACGGCACGTGGCCGGTGGGGCGCGGCGCGTCGTCACGGGCGCGGTCGAGCCGCCACCGCACGAACCGGGCGAACCCGTCATCCGTCTCGAGCTCCTTGCGGGTCCAGGCCACCCCGGCGTAGCCACCGTCGTCGGGCGCCTCGACCCAGTCGCCGTCCCCGTCGCGCTGGCCGCCGCCGAACTCGTCGTGCGCCTCGAGGTAGCTGCGGTGCACGCGGACGTGGGGGCGGTCGAGCCGGATCATCCTGCGACGGTAAGCGATCCGCGTCGGCGCGGCCACTTCATGGCCCGGCGCTCACCGTGGGCGGAGCGAGAGCAGCACGGCGTCGAGCATCGCCGGGGTGAGTCGCCCGGTGAACGTGTTGTGCGGGCTCACGTGGTAGCAGCCGACGAGCCGGATGCCGTGCCCGTCCGCCGTCGTCAGGGTCACCTCGGCGGCGTGGCCGAACTTCGGCCCGGGCCGCGGCACGTCCCAGCCGAGCCCACGGGCCGCGGCCAGGGCCGCTCCCCACCCGATCGCGCCGAGGCAGAGGATCGCCCGCAGCCGAGGGGCGGCCAGCTCGAGGTCGCGCTCGAGCCACGCCGAGCAGGTCGCCCGCTCCGCCGGGGTGGGCTTGTTGGCCGGCGGCGCGCACCGCACGGCGGCGACGATGCGGATGCCGGTCAGCGACTGGCCGTCCCCGGCCGCGACCGACGTCGGCAGCGCCGCGAACCCGGTGCGGTGCAGCGCGGCGTACAGCACGTCGCCGGAGGAGTCGCCGGTGAACATCCGGCCGGTGCGGTTGGTGCCGTTGGCAGCCGGGGCGAGCCCGACCAGCAGCACCTCGGCGTCGGGGTCGCCGAACGACGGCCCGGGCCGGCCCCAGTAGGGCTGGTCGGCGAACGAGGCCCGGCGGCCCGAGCGGGCGACGTCCTCGCGCCACCGGACGAGGCGGGGGCAGGCCCGGCACACCGAGACCCGCGCCTGCAGCTCGGGGACGTCACCACTCGAGGCCGCCAACCGCCGCACCGCCGCGGGGGTCGTGGCCACCGGGGTCGACGCGTCGGCCGGGTCGCCCGGCCACCCGCTGCCGGCGGGCACCGGTGAGGCGAACAGCTCGCCGGTGATCGGGTGCCGGTCGAGGGGGTCCATCTCGCCCACGCTAGAGGAGGATGCGGGCATGGCACGGGTGACGGTGGTCGGCGGTGGCGTCATGGGGTTGACGTCGGCGCTCGGCCTGGCGCGGGCGGGCCACGTGGTGCGCTGCGTGCGTGACGAGCCGGTGGGCGACACCACGTCCGCGGTGGCCGGTGGCCTCTGGTTCCCGTACCACGTCGAGCCGCGCGCCCGGGTGCTCGACTGGGGGCGGGTCGCGCTCGAGCGGTTCACGGCGCTGGCCCGCGACCCCGACAGCGGGGTGGCCGTGCGCGAGGGCGTGGTCGTCGAGCGAGGCGCAGCCGACCGGTGGTGGACCGAGGCCGTGCCGACCTGGCGCGAGGCCCGCGCCGACGAGCTGCCGGCGGGCGCGAGTGGCGGGGTCATGGCGACCGTGCCGCTCGTGACCATGCCGGTGTACCTGCCGTGGCTCGAGACCAGGTGCCTCGAGGCCGGCGTCGACCTCGTCAGGGGGTGGGTGAGGGACCTGGCCGAGGTTGCCGGTGACGTGGTGGTCGTGGCGGCGGGCCTGCGCTCGGGGGCCCTGCTCGACGACCACGCCGGGATGCCGTCGCGCGGCCAGGTGGCGCTGCTCGCCAACCCGGGGCTGACCCGGTGGCTCGTCGACGACGACCACCCCGACGGCATGGTCTACGCCCTGCCGCACCCCGGCTGGGTGGTCTGCGGTGGCACCGACGTCAGCGGCTCGTGGGACACCGAGCCCGACCGCCAGGTGCACGAGGCGATCCTGCGCCGGGTCCGCGAGGTCGTCCCCGAGCTGGCCGGCGTCCAGGTGCTCGGGGCCCGGGTCGGGCTGCGGCCGGTGGCACCCGAGGTGCGGCTCGCGGCATCCGATGTCGGTGGGCGACCCGTGGTCACCTGCTACGGCCACGGCGGCGCCGGGGTGACCCTGTCGTGGGGGTGCGCCGACGAGGTGGTCCGGCGTGTCGGAGAGGTGGTCGACCGCTGAGTCCGGGTGGCGGCCCGACGCGGTTCAGAGCCGGTCGATGGCCCGCATTGACTATGGCGCCCGCTCCTTGGCGCGAGCACACTCGGGCAGACGGACAGCCTGCCCACGGTGCTCTCGAGGCCGTCGTTCCGCCGTCGTGGCGGTGCTCATGGTCGAGCACGATGGGGGCCTCCGTCGACGCTGCGAGTCCCGTCGGGACCTGCACGACCAAGGGAGAGGGTTCATGAAGATCACCACACGGTCCATCGCCGGAGCAGGAGTGTGCGCGGCTCTGATGTTCTTCGGGAGCGTCGCCCCCGCGCTCGCCGGCGAGGTCAAGGGCCCACCCGGCACGGTGAACAACACCAACGAGACCGGTGCCCTCGACCACGCGAACTCGATCTGCGCGGCCAGTGGGCTCAACGACCTGGACAGCGCTGAGGGGCAGACCGTGAGCCAGGTCCAGACCGCCGCGGACTCCTGGAAGTTCTACGGATTCCCGAAGGGCTTCGTCGGGACCGCGTGCAGGGGTGGAAGCGGGGAGGGTTAGCTCCTGGCGGTCGCTGAGCCGACCCAGGGACGCGGGTCGGCTCAGCGCAGTCAGGCGTCGGATGCCGGGCGCGAACGACCCGCCTTCGTCTCGCCGCGCCGCTTCTTGGCCGAGAGCCGTCGCTCCTTGGACCCGCGGGTCGGCCGGGTGGCCCGGCGCGGCGCCGGCGGGGGAGCCATCGCGTCGCGCAGCAGGTCGGCCATCCGCTCGCGCGCGGCCACCCGGTTGCGGCGCTGCTGGCGGTGCTCCGACGCGGCCACGACGAGCAGCCGGCCGCCGACGAGCCGCGGGTCGAGCGCCCGCAGCACCCGCCGCCGCTGGGTCTCGGTGAACCCGCCGAACGCGACGACGTCGAGCTCGAGCTCGACCCGGCTGTCGGCGGTGTTGACGCCCTGACCGCCCGGCCCCGACGACCGCGAGAACCGCTCGACCAGCAGGTCGCCCGGCACCGTCAGGCCCTGCGGCACACCGGGACCCGGCGGAACCACGAGGTCCATCAGGGCTTCCCCGTGTCGTCCTCGGGCTCGGGCGGCGGCTCGGCACCTGCGGCGTCGTCGCGCTCGGCCCACTCGAGCAGCGGCGCGATGTCGAAGACGGCGTCGTCGATGCCGGCGTGCAGGTCGCCGAGCTCGGCATACCGCTTCGGGACCGTCGCGATGGTGAAGTCGTTCGGCTCGACGTCGTCGAGCTCGTCCCACCGGAAGGGCGTCGAGACGGTGCCGATGTCGTTGCCGCGCACCGAGTACGCGGCGGCGATCGTGTGGTCGCGCGCGTTCTGGTTGTAGTCGACGAACACCGCCTCGGGGTCGCGGTCCTTGCGCCACCAGGTCGTCGTGACGTCGTCGGGGATGCGGCGCTCCACCTCTCGCGCGAAGGCCAGCGCCGCTCGGCGCACGTCGCCGAACCCGTGGTCGGGCTCGGATCCGCACGTAGACGTGCAGCCCGTGCCCACCACTGGTCTTCGGCCACCCCACGGCGCCGAGCTCGTCGAGCACCTCGTGGGCGACGTGCGCGGCCCGCCGCACGCGGCGAGAAGGGGGCGTCCGGCATCGGGTCGAGGTCGATGCGCCACTCGTCGGGCTTCTCGGTGTCGGCCCGCCGGCTGTTCCACGGGTGGAACTCCACGGTGCTCATCTGCACCGCCCAGCGACGTCGGCCAGCCGGGTGACGCACAGCTCGTCGGCGTGCAGGCCGTAGCGGGGGAAGTGCAGGCGCACCGTCTCGACCCACGGCGGCGCCCCGCGCGGAAGTCGCTTCTGGTGCACCTTGTTCCCGGAGACGCCGTCGGGGAAGCGGTGCAGCATGCAGGGCCGCTGGCGCAGCGCGTTGACGATGCCGTCGCCGACCGAGAGGTAGTAGTTGACCAGGTCGAGCTTGGTCTCACCCCGGGCGGCGAAGTAGACCCGCTCCGGGCTCGAGACACGCACGTCGAAGCCGTCGACGTCGAGCACGACCGGCTCCCCGAACTCACCCTTGCGCGAGGCCATGCCAGACACCGTATGCCGTGGCGTCGCCGCCCGGCCCAGCGCGCGGCCACCGGGTGCAGAAACACCGGTGGCCGCGCCGTCCGTCCCCGGGTGACCTGGCGGTCGATGTCGGCGGACGAGGGTTGGTCTGCACGTGGACGAGCATGGTCCCCACGTGCGACGATCGTTCCACGTGCCGGTGGGGTCGGGCGGCCCCGCACGGACGAGTGCGGGCTGTCGAAGGTTGCGACCGAGGCCACTGATGCGGAGTCAGGAGCAGTCCGTGGGTTCAGGTGGTCCTCGCTGGGTCAGGGCCGTATATGCACCTGATTCGGCGAAGTGATCCTGAGTTCGCGGGGCAGGCGGGTCGACGGCCTGGTCGGCCCGCGCCGGCCTGCAGGCATGCAGGCCGACTGCGTCAGCACGTGAGGAAACCTTCGACAAAGACTCGACAGGACGCACGGCCGCGCCTAGCGTGCACACATCGACAGGCCAACCGGCCGAAGTCCCGCAGGAGGAAACCATGAGCACCCGCACCCGCATCGCCGCCGCCACCTTCGTCGCCGCCGCCGGCGCCAGCGTCCTCGTCGCCGCACCGGCCCAGGCCGCCCCGGACACCGCCTGCATGCGCGCCGGCATCGCCACCCTCAAGGCGGTTGGCCTCCACAGCGCCGTCGCGAAGGACGGCATCACGGTCGGAACCGCCGTGTCGGTGGGCGTGACGGCGCGTAACGGCCTGCCCGAGGGGTTCACCCTCGACACGGTCATCCCCTACTCGACCCTGCTCGCTGACCACCGGGCCGGCGACGAGCAGCGTCGTTCGTCTACCCGTGGTGCGGCTGACCTCTCCTCCAGCCGGACCCCCCGGCGGTGAGCGCTCCGACACCCCTCGAGCCTCGTCGCCACGGGCGGCCGGGACCTCGGTGGTGGTCCCGGCCGCCCCTTCGCGTGGGTGGCGCGGCGGGCGGTGCGAGGTCGGCGGCGGCACGTAGGGTTGGCCCCGACATGAGCACCCTCTTCGACGGCCTCGACTTCGGCGAACCGGGCCACGAGCCGCACGTGGACCCCGCCACCCACGCCAGCGCCCACGCGGCGCTGGTGAACGCGGCCGGGGTGCCGACCTGGGCGGAGGCCGCGGCCGCCGGGCTGGGCCCCGACGGCGGCCCAGCGGCGGCCCGGCCGGGCGCCGACCCCGAAGAGCTGCTCGTCGGGCTGAACCCGCAGCAGCGCGAGGCCGTCCTGCACGAGGGCGGCCCGCTGCTCATCGTCGCCGGCGCCGGGTCGGGCAAGACCCGGGTGCTCGACCCACCGCATCGCCTACCTGCTGGCCGCCCGCGGCGTCCAGCCCGGGCCAGATCCTCGCGATCACCTTCACCAACAAGGCCGCCGCCGAGATGAGCGAGCGGGTCGCGGCGCTGGTCGGCCCGCGCGCCAAGGCGATGTGGGTGTCGACCTTCCACTGCGCCTGCGTGCGCATCCTGCGCCGCGAGGCCGGCAAGGCTCGGGCTGCAGCTCGACCTTCTCGATCTACGACGCCGCCGACTCCCAGCGCCTGATGACGCTGGTCTGCCGCGACCTGGACCTCGACCCCAAGCGCTACCCGCCGCGGTCGTTCAGCCACCAGGTCGAGCAACCTCAAGAACGAGCTGATCGACGAGGAGACCTACGCCGAGCCGGGTCGGCGAGGCGAGCCCGCACCAGGAGCAGGTGCTCGCCGAGGCCTACACGGCCTACCAGCGCCGGCTGCGGCAGGCCAACGCCATGGACTTCGACGACCTGATCATGACCACGGTGCACCTGCTCCAGGCGTTCCCCGACGTCGCCGAGCACTACCGGCGCCGCTTCCGGCACGTCCTGGTCGACGAGTACCAGGACACCAACCACGCCCAGTACCAGCTGGTCCGCGAGCTCGTCGGCCGCCCGAGACCCGCACCGAGCACGGTGTCGAGCCCGAGCGAGCTGGTCGTCGTCGGTGACGCCGACCAGTCGATCTACGCCTTCCGCGGCGCCACGATCCGCAACATCGAGGAGTTCGAGCAGGACTACCCGGACGCCCGCACGATCCTGCTCGAGCAGAACTACCGCTCGACCCAGACCATCCTGCGCGCCGCCAACGCGGTCATCGCCCGCAACGAGGGCCGCCGCGCCGAAGAACCTCTGGACCGACGCCGGCGACGGCGCGCGCATCATCGGCTACGTCGCCGACAACGAGCACGACGAGGCGTCGTTCGTCGCCGACGCAGATCGACCGGCTCGGCGACGACCACGGAGTGCGGCCGGGCGACGTCGCCGTCTTCTACCGCACCAACGCCCAGTCCCGAGCGCTCGAAGAGGTGTTCGTCCGGGTCGGCCTGCCCTACAAGGTGGTCGGCGGCACGCGGTTCTACGAGCGCCGCGAGGTCAAGGACGCCCTGGCCTACCTGCGGGTGCTCTCCAACCCCAGCGACACGGTCAACCTGCGCCGCATCCTCAACGTGCCCAAGCGCGGCATCGGCGACCGGGCCGAGGCCTGCGTCGACGCCGCTCGCCGAGCGCGAGCGCATCCCGTTCGTCGCGGCGCTGCGGCCGCGCCGACGACGCCCCGGGCATCGCCACCCGCTCGGTCGCGCGCGATCAAGCGGCTTCACCACGCTGCTCGAGGACGCTCGCGCACGGTCGTCGAGACGCGGCGCCGGCGTCGGCCGACGCTGCTCGAGGCCGTGCTCGAGCGGACCGGCTACCTCGCCGAGCTGCGGGCCAGCCGCGACCCGCAGGACGAGACCCGGGTCGAGAACCTCGCCGAGCTCGTCGCCGTGGCCCGCGAGTTCGACGAGGCGCGCCGCGAGACCGGCGAGGTGATCAGCCTCGAGGACTTCCTCGAGCAGGTCTCGCTCGTCGCCGACGCCGACGAGATCCCCGACACCGAGGAGGCCGCGCAGGCCGGGGTCGTCACGCTGATGACGCTGCACACCGCCAAGGGCCTGGAGTTCCCCGTCGTCTTCCTCACCGGGATGGAGGACGGCATCTTCCCGCACCTGCGCGCCTCGGCGACGCCAAGGAGCTCGAGGAGGAGCGGCGGCTGGCCTACGTCGGCATCACCCGCGCCCGCGAGCGGCTGTACCTGTCCCGCGCAGCGGTCCGATCCGCGTGGGGCGCAGCCGCAGTACAACCCGCCGTCACGCTTCCTCGACGAGATCCCCGCCGAGCTGGTCGAGTGGGAGCGCGAGCTCTCGGGTGCCGCCGCGATCGGGCGTCGCGACCAGCGGCCGGCCGTGGCGACCCTCGCGGCCCGGCCCGGCGTGCGCTCGCCGGGCAACCGGCCGGTCATCCCCCTGTCGCCCGGTGACCGGGTCACCCACGACAGCTACGGTCTCGGCACGGTGGTGCGCACCCTGGGTGAGGGTGACAAGACGCAGGCGGAGGTCGACTTCGGCGGAGAGCTCGGGGTCAAGCGGTTCGTGCTGAGGTTCGCACCGCTCGAGAAGCTCTGAGGCGGTTGCTCACCGGGCCGTGACGGCGCCGTGGTGGTCGAGCGCGGTCAGTTGAGCCCGTGCCGCTTCAACCACGGGATCGGGTCGATCGGGCTGTCGTCGCCACGGTCTTCTGGATCTCGAGGTGCAGGTGCGAGCCGAAGGAGTGACCGGTGTTGCCGACCCGCCCGACGAGCTCGCCCGGCATCACGGTGTCGCCCTTCTGGGCGATCCGCTTGCTCAGGTGGCCGTACCAGGAGATCGAGCCGTCCCAGTAGCGGATCTCGATCTTGTTGCCGAAGCTCGAGTCGTAGTACGAGCCGATGACCTCGCCCTTGGACATCGCGTAGAGCGGTGTGCCGGTGGGGGCCCCGAGGTCGATGCCGTCGTGGGTCTTGCCCCAGCGCCAGCCGAAGTCGGACGTGATGTGCCAGGTCTTGATCGGCCGCACCCAGCGCTTGCCCTCGCGCTCGACCTTGGCCTTCGCGGCGGCCTTGCGCTGGGCGCTGCGCGCCGCGCGGGCCGCCTGCTCGTTGCGGCCCTGGAGGGCGGCGGTCTGGATCGACGCGGCCTGACGACGCTGCGCGAGGTCGGTGACCATGGCGTCGTCGGCGACCTGCTCGGTGCGGGCCATGGCGGTCTGCGTGCCGTCGAGCTCGAGGGTCGGGGGCGCGGGGTGCACGATCGTCGCACCTGTCGCGGTCACCACGAGCGCCGCTGCTGCCGCGGTGGGCAGCACGAAGCTCGAGCTGAATGCTCGGGGCAGACGAGCACGACGGGACTGGACGCGGTGGCGTCCGCCGTAGTGCCGTCCTTGGTAGGACGAACTCACGCGGGGATGACCTCAGGGTGCTTGACGGGGTGGACGGAAGCTGGCACCACCGTACCGTGACCATTCCGTGACAACCCAAACTTCACCTGAGAATGTGTGGGTATGCGTTCTCAGGAATCCCTCTGCACTCCGGTTACCCGCACGAGCCGGTGCTCATGCCGTGACGTACCTCACACGTGACGAACCGTGCCGCCGACGCCCGGGCCGGTGCCCGGCATCGTCACTCGTCGCGGGTCAGGGGGGTGACGCCGGACGTGACCGTTCCGCCGTGCGCGTCGAGGTGGGCCAGGGCGTTGGAGATGCCGTGCACGACCTCGCCCAGCATCGGCAGGGTGAGGTGCCCGGCCCCGTGCAGCTTGATGTTGCGGGCGCCGAGGTCGCGGTGGCGCAGGGACGCGTTGCGCTGCGGGATGATCGCCAGGTCGTTGTCGGACCAGTACGAGATGAACCGTGTGCGGCTGCCACGAACCGGTCGGTCGAGCTCGCGCATCAGGTGGCTGCCGGGCCGCATCTGCTGCATGAGCTTGGTCGGCACGGCATACGCGGCGTAGCTGCCCTGGTGCGGGGTTCCGAGCGTGATGAGGGTGTGCACCCGGACGTCGCCGCCCAGGCGGGTGACGTAGTAGCGGGCGATCAGGCCGCCGAGGCTGTGCCCGATGATGTGGATCCGCTCGAACCCGGTCTCCTCGACGATCCGCTCCACCTCGACCGACAGGCCCGCGGCGGCCGCCCGCACGTCGTTGGCGACGGTCAGGTAGTTCATCGCGAAGATGTTGGAGAAGCCGCGGCGGGTCAGGCCCCGTCGGAGCAGGGTGAAGATCGACCGGTTGCTGACGATGCCGTGCACGAGCAGGATCGGCGTTCCCGCGGCCTCGACGTTGGAGACGAGCAGCCCCCGCTGCACGGGAGGGAGGTGCTCGAGCCGGTAGGCCGGCCCGGAACGCTCGCCGCGACCCACCAGCAGACCGATCGGCCAGGTCATGACGTGGGCGCCCAGCCACGCCGACTCCACCGCGTTGCCGGCCAGGACGGCCGGGTCGAGCAGGTGCAGGGCGGCGGAGGCCAGCCCGCGGGCGCGCCGGAGCACCGAGGCCTGCGGCGCTGCAGGGGGCTCGTCGGACGGTACGGCGCTCGGCCGCGGGAGGGTCGCCATGGCGTCGCAACTGTACGGCCGGGGCGGCCCATACACCCCGAAGGTGGGCCGGATGGTCACCATGCGGTCTGGGTCTGGGGCGCGTCGGTCAAGGCCCGGTGTGCCCGGGGTAAAGATCCTTCGGACCCCGGTCAATTGTTCGCAAGGTCTGTTGTCACGGCGGCTCCCAGCCGACAGGTTCCCCTCGTGCCCGCTTCCCGGGTGCCCACCACGAAGGAGACCCATCATCGTGAGAAGACTGACCACAGGCCTCGCCCTCGGCGCGGCCGCAGCCACGTTCGCCGCCGGCGCACCCGCCGCGTCGGCCCTGCCCGGCGCCATCCCTGCCGGGGCGTCGCCCGACCGCCAGGCCCTCAAGCTGGGCGCGGACGACAAGCTCGTCCAGCGCTCGGTGGTCACCGACCCCGACGGAACGACGCACACCCGCTACGACCGCACCTGGAAGGGCCTGCGCGTCGTCGGGGGCGACCTCGTCGTCGAGAAGGAGAAGGGCGGTCGCATCGAGGACGTCCACTTCAACAACGGCAGGAGCGTGGCCGCTGCCACGACCACGCCGACCGTCACGAAGACGACCGCGGTGGCGAAGGGCCAGCAGCGCTCGAAGGCGGCGGGGGAGAAGAGCGCGGGTGAGCTCGTGGTCTGGGCGTCGACCGGGTCGCCGCGCCTGGCCTACGACGTGCTGACCACCGGCACGCTGGCCGACCAGACGCCGAGCCGGCTGCACACCATCGTCGACGCGGAGTCGGGCGCCGTCATCTCCTCGTACGACGAGGTGGTCAAGGGCACCGGCAACAGCCAGTACTCCGGCAGCGTCACGCTCAACACGACGCTCAGCGGCTCGACCTGGCAGCTGCGCGACACCCGGGGGAACTACACCACGGACCTCAACGGGGCGACGTCGGGCACGGGGACCCAGTTCACCGACGCCGACAACATCTGGGGCAACGGCTCGACGACGAGCCGGCAGACCGCGGGGGTCGACGCGCAGTACGGGGCGGAGAAGACCTACGCGTACTACAGCTCGGTCCTGGGGCGGGCCGGCATCTGGAACAACGGCACGGGGGCACGCAGCCGCACCCACTACGGCAACGGGTACAACAACGCGTTCTGGGACGGCACCCAGATGACCTACGGCGACGGCTCCGGCAACACCCGCCCGCTCACCTCGATCGACGTCGCCGCCCACGAGATGAGCCACGGCGTCACCGAGAACACCGCCGGGCTGGTCTACAGCGGCGACGCGGGCGGCCTGAACGAGGCGACGTCCGACATCTTCGGCACGGCCGTCGAGTGGTACGCGAACAGCGCGGCCGACCCCGGTGACTACCTCATCGGCGAGAAGATCAACATCAACGGCAACGGCACCCCGCTGCGCTACATGGACCAGCCCAGCAAGGACGGCGCCAGCCAGGACTGCTGGACCACGAGCACCAAGAACCTCGACCCGCACTACTCCTCCGGCCCGCTGAACCACTGGTTCTTCCTCGCCTCGGAGGGCTCGGGTGCGAAGACGATCAACGGCGTCGCCTACAACAGCCCGACGTGCAACGGCACCACCGTGACCGGCGCCGGCCGGGCCGCGGCGGAGAAGATCTGGTACCGCACGCTGTCGACCAAGCTCACCTCGTCGAGCACCTACGCCGCGGCCCGCAACGGTGCGATCGCCTCCGCGAAGGAGCTCTACGGCGCCGGGTCGGCCCAGTGCCTCGCCACCGAGCGCGCCTTCTCGGCGATCGCGGTGCCGACCGGTACCGAGTCCTGCGGGGGCACCACCCCGCCGCCCACCGGCACCAACCTGCTCGGCAACCCGGGCTTCGAGTCGGGCGACACCGTCTGGACCGGCACCGCCGGCCCGATCACGAACAACACCGGTCGCCCGGCGCGCACCGGCTCGTGGAAGGCCTGGCTCGGCGGCAACGGCTCGGCGGGCACCGAGACGATCAACCAGAGCGTCGCGATCCCCTCGAGCGCGACCAGCGCCACCCTGTCGTTCTGGCTGCGCACCGACACGGCCGAGACCGGCTCCACGGTCTACGACACGATGCGGGCCCAGGTCGTCGACGGCTCCACGGTCACCACGCTGGCCACCTACTCCAACGTCGGGACCAACGCCACCTACACGCAGAAGTCCTTCAACCTCACGGCCTACAAGGGCCGGACGGTGTCGATCCGGTTCACCATGACCGAGGACTCCAGCCTGCAGACGTCCTTCGTCGTCGACGACACCTCCGTCGCGACGAGCTGACCCAGCACCACCGGCGGATGCCGCCCCTCACCCGGGTGGGGGCGGCATCCAGCCGCGGCGCGTCGACCGAAACGTCGCGTTCGTCGCGCGCCGGAGCACCCGCTCCAGCACCATTGACCTGCCGCGGGCCACCGCGGCGTCCTAGACCAGGGGAGTCCCATGTCGAAGCGTCACCTCACCGGAGCAGCCCTCGCCATCGCGGTCGCGGCTGCCGCGGCCACCGTTGCGGGCGGCACCGGAGCCTCCGCCGCGCCCGGGGGCAACGCCGCCCTCAAGGCCGCCGAGCAGTCCGCCGCCGCGTCCACCGGCAAGGCACTGGGCCTGCCGGCCGACCAGTCGCTCGTCGTGCGCAGCGTGCTCACCGACCCCGACGGCACCCGTCACGTGCGGTACGACCGCACGGTCGACGGCCTGCCGGTCGTCGGGGGTGACCTCGTCGTGGCCAAGAGCGCGAACGGCACCGTGAAGGACAGCCACTGGAACAGCGGCAAGGCTGTCGCCCCCGCCTCGACGACGGTGACCGTGGGCCGCGCGGCCGCGACCGCCACCGCCGCGAAGACCGCCGGCTACCAGGTCGACTCCAGCTCCGCTGACCTCGTCGTGTACGCGAGCCAGGGCGCACCGCGCCTGGCGTGGCAGGTGACGACGACCGGCATCCGCGCGAGCCAGACGCCCAGCCGCCTGAAGACCTGGGTCGACGCCCGCACCGGTCGGGTCCTCGACTCGGCCGAGACCATCGAGGAGGGGACCGGCAACACGCAGTACTCCGGCACGGTCACGCTCAACACCACGGGCACGACCGGCGCCTGGAAGCTGCGCGACAGCCTCGGCAACCACACGACCGACCTCAACGGCGCGACCAGCGGCACCGGCACCGAGTTCACCGACGCCGACAACGTCTGGGGCACCGGCGCGACGAGCAGCCGCCAGACCGCCGCCGCGGACGCGCAGTGGGGCGCCCAGGCAGACGTTCGCCTACTACCAGACCACCCACGGCCGGGACGGCATCTGGAACACCGGTGCGGGCGCCCGCAGCCGCGTCCACTACGGCAACGCCTACGACAACGCGTTCTGGGACGGCACCCAGATGACCTACGGCGACGGCGCGAACAACGCCCGGCCGCTGACCGCCATCGACGTCGCCGGCCACGAGATGAGCCACGGCGTCACCGAGAACTCCGCGGGCCTGAACTACCGCGGCGAGTCCGGCGGCCTCAACGAGGCGACGTCCGACATCTTCGGCACGGCCGTCGAGTGGTACGCCAACACCGCCGCCGACGTGCCGGCGACTACCTCATCGGCGAGAAGATCAACATCAACGGCAACGGCACCCCGCTGCGCTACATGGACAAGCCCAGCAAGGACGGCCGGAGCGCCGACTGCTGGAGCAAGTCGGTCGGCCGGCTCAACGTGCACTACTCCTCGGGCCCGCTGAACCACTGGTTCTACCTGGTCTCCGAGGGCTCGGGCGCCAAGACGGTCAACGGCGTGACCTACAACAGCCCGACCTGCAACGGCGGCAGCGTGACCGGCGTCGGCCACTCGGTCGCCGAGCGGGTCTGGTACCGCACGCTCACGACCAAGCTCACCTCGAGCAGCGGCTACGCGGCCGCCCGCAACGGCGCGATCGCCTCGGCCAAGGACCTCTACGGCAGGAACAGCGCGGAGTGCGCGGCCGTGCTGAACGGCTTCAACGCCATCGCGGTGCCCGCGGGCACCCAGACCTGCAGCAACTGACGCAGGGTCGCCCCACGGGCGACGCACCACGGACGGCGTGCCGCGACCAGCGGCACGCCGTCCGCGCGTTCGTGGCGGGTCTCAGCGGCAGACGGTGCGCTGGTCCGGCGGCAGCTGCACGTCGTCGAGCAGGGCGCGGGCCGTCGTCGAGAGCGGGTCGCCGCCCTGGGCCTCGCCGAGGTCGACGGTGCCGTCGTCGCGCAGCAGGGTGACCGTCATCCGGTCGGCACCGGCAGCCGGGGCGACGCTGGGGGCAGGCGCCGTCGCCAGCGTCTCGACGGTCTGCGCCGCCACCGCGCAGTCGACCGAGGCCGTGCGGGTCGTCCCGGTGACCCGGCCGTCGGGCGCCACCGCCAGCCGGTCGTCGAAGCCGGCCAGGCCACCGCTTCGGCGCAGGGCCGTGGCGGATGCCGCGTCGCCGGGTTCCGTGCTCGTGCCGGCCGGGGTGCCGCTCGGGCTCGGCGTCGAGGACGTCGGCTCGCCGCAGGCGCTCGCGGTCAGGACGGCCGCGAGGGCCAGGGCGGCGACGGCCCCCGGTCGTGGGGTGAACGGGCGGGGGGCGGACGGCATCCGCCCATCCCACCACCGGTCGCCGCGCGGGGCGACCGCTCGGGCGTGAGATGGGTCCCACCGGCCGCCTCGGGGCAACCCGTGGCGCGCCCACCCCTCCGGTCCCGTTAGGCTCCCCAACGGACCACTTTCCAGTCAGCCGACCGACAGTGAGGACGGATCGCCTCGTGGACCTCTTCGAGTACCAGGCCCGTGACGTGTTCGAGAAGCACGGTGTCCCCGTGCTCGCCGGGGCGGTCGCCGACGACCCCCGAGGAGGCCCGTGCCGCCGCCGAGCGGATCGGTGCCGCGAGCGGCGGCGTGACCGTCGTCAAGGCGCAGGTCAAGACCGGCGGCCGCGGCAAGGCCGGCGGCGTCAAGGTCGCGAAGACCGCCGACGAGGCGGAGGAGCACGCCGCGCGCGATCCTCGGCATGGACATCAAGGGCCACACCGTGCACCAGGTGATGATCGCCCAGGGCGCCCAGATCGCCGAGGAGTACTACTTCTCGATCCTGCTGGACCGCGCGAACCGCACCTACCTCGCGATGTGCTCGAAGGAGGGCGGCATGGAGATCGAGCAGCTCGCCGTCGAGCGCCCCGAGGCGCTGGCCCGGGTCGCCGTCGACCCCAACGTCGGCATCGACGACGCCAAGGCCCGCGAGATCGTCGACGGCGGCCGGCTTCGACGCCGACGACCGCGGCCGCGATCGAGCCGGTGCTGAAGACGCTCTGGACCGTCTACCGCGAGGAGGACGCCACGCTCGTCGAGGTCAACCCGCTCGTGCAGGACCGACGGACGGCGAGATCGTCGCGCTCGACGGCAAGGTCACGCTCGACGAGAACGCCGACTTCCGGCACCCGGAGCACGCAGGCCCTCGAGGACCACGCCGCGACCGACCCGCTCGAGGCGGCGGCCAAGGAGAAGGACCTCAACTACGTCAAGCTCGACGGCGAGGTCGGCATCATCGGCAACGGCGCCGGGCTGGTCATGAGCACCCTCGACGTCGTCGCCTACGCCGGCGAGGAGTTCGGCGGCGTCAAGCCGGCCAACTTCCTCGACATCGGTGGCGGCGCGAGCGCCGAGGTGATGGCCAACGGCCTGCACATCATCCTCGGCGACCCGCAGGTCAAGAGCGTCTTCGTCAACGTCTTCGGCGGCATCACGGCCTGCGACGCGGTGGCCAACGGCATCGTCGGCGCGCTCGACGACCCTCGGCGACGAGGCGGACCAAGCCGCTCGTCGTCCGCCTCGACGGCAACAACGTCGAGGAGGGCCGGCGCATCCTCGCCGAGCGCAACCACCCGCTGCGTCACGCATCGAGGACACCATGGACGGCGCCGCCCGCAGGGCCGCCGAGCTCGCCGCGGCAACTGACCGCACGAGCGCGGAGAGGACACGACACCCATGGCGATCTTCCTCACCGAGGACTCCAAGGTCATCGTCCAGGGCATGACCGGCTCCGAGGGCATGAAGCACACCCAGCGGATGCTCGCGCTCCGGCACCGCCGATCGTCGGCGGCGTCAACCCGCGCAAGGCCGGCACCACCGTCGAGTTCGAGGGCGGCGCCACCGTGCCCGTGTTCGGCTCCGTCGCCGAGGCGATGGAGGCGACCGGCGCCGACGTCTCGCGTCATCTTCGTGCCGCCGCCGTTCACCAAGGCCGCCGTCGATCGAGGCGATCGACGCCGGCATCCCGCTCGCCGTCGTCATCACCGAGGGCGTCGCCGGTCAAGGACACCGCGGAGTTCTTCAGCTACGCGCAGGAGCAAGGGCACGACGCGCATCATCGGCCCGAACTGCCCCGGCCTGATCAGCCCCGGGCAGTCCAACGCCGGCATCATCCCGGCCGACATCACCGGCCCGGGCCGGATCGGCCTGGTCTCGCAAGTCCGGCACGCTGACCTACCAGATGATGTACGAGCTGCGGGACTTCGGCTTCTCCACCGGCGTCGGCATCGGCGGCGACCCGATCATCGGCACCACGCACATCGACTGCCTCGAGGCGTTCCAGAACGACCCCGACACCGACGCGATCGTCATGATCGGCGAGATCGGCGGCGACGCCGAGGAGCGTGCCGCGGCCTACATCAAGGACCACGTCACCAAGCCGGTCGTCGGCTACGTCGCCGGCTTCACCGCTCCCGAGGGCAAGACGATGGGCCACGCCGGCGCCATCGTGTCCGGCTCGTCGGGCACCGCGCAGGCCAAGAAGGAGGCCCTCGAGGCCGCCGGCGTCAAGGTCGGCAAGACGCCGTCCGAGACCGCCGACCTGATGCGCGAGATCATGCAGGGGCTCTCCGCCTGACCCGCGCACGGGCCTGCCTCGTCCGCTGCAGGTGTGCGGACGCCATCCGCACCTCGCGGCGCTCGCGCTGCTCCCGCCAGCCCATCCAGCGTCCGCACACCACCTGCTGCTCCCCGCTCGCTCGGTCGCCGCTGTCGTGTCGCTGATCCGGCTTCGTTTGTCGTCGTCGGCGAGGCTCGGACACCCTTGTGGTGTTCTCGCGCACACTGGTCGGGATGACCGTCAGTGACCGCCTCCGTTCCGTCCTGCCCGGGTTCGACGACCCCTCTCGGGGGATGCCGTGGAGCCGCCGGACGGGTCGCCCTGGTGGCGCGGTGCGATCGTCGGGGTGCTCACCGGGCTGACGTCGCTCGTCGTCGTCGTCGCGCCGGTGGTGCTCGCCTGGCTGGTCGAGCCGCTCTCCACCGGTGACGGGTGGCAGGCCGCGGGCACGGGGGCGGCGCTCTGGCTGCTGGTGTCCGGGGCGCACCTGGCCATCGGCGAGGTCACCATCTCGGTGGTGCCGCTGCTCGGCCTGGCGCTGCTCGTCGGGGTGGCCTGGCTCGGCGCGCGCGAGGCGATGGTCGACGTGTCCACCGACGGTGAGCACTGGCGCGGCACGCTGCCGCGCCCGCTCGCCGCCGCGCTCGGTGCGTGGTGGGCCGGGTACGCCGCTGCCGTGGCCGGGGCGGCCGGCCTGGCGGTCGCCGGCCCGTTCCGGGTCACGCCGCTGTCGCTCGTGCTGCCCGTGGTGGTCGTGCCGCTGCTGGCGCTCGTCCTGGCCCTGCGACCCGTCGCCCACGACGACCCGGACGTCCTCGGGCCGCGGCTCGGGGTGGCGTGGCTGCCCGACCCGGTGCGGCGCGCGGTGCGGCCCGGTCTCCTCGGTGCCGGCGTGCTGCTCGTGGCCGGCCTCGCCGTCGTCCTCGCGATGGTCGCCCTGTCCTGGAGCCAGGTGACCACGATCTCGACCGCCGTCGCGGCCGGTGGGCTCGGCAGCGTCGTGCTCGCCCTGGCCCAGGTCGCGTCGCTGCCGAACCTGGCCCTGTGGGCGGTGTCGTTCATGGCCGGCCCCGGGTTCCGCGTCGTCGAGGGCGGCTCGGTCGACTGGTCCGGGTCGGACGGCGGGCTGCTGCCGATGGTGCCGGTGCTGGCCGCGCTGCCGCAGCCCGGCGACTTCCCGTGGTTCACGGTGCTGTCGGTGCTCGTCGTCGTCGGGGTCGGCGCCTTCGTGGCCCGGCGGGCGCTCACCGAGGTCGCCCGGCTGTCCCGGCTGCGGACCAAGGCGGCCGTGGCCCTGTCGGCCTGCACCGTCACCGCCCTCACCCTGGCGGTCCTCGACCTGGTGGCCGGTGGGTCGGCCGGGCAGTTCCGGCTCTCGGCCGTGGGCGCCCCGACGGGTCGGCTGTTCCTCGCGCTGCTCGTCGAGCTGGCCATCGGGGCGATGGTCGTCGTGGTCCGCGACGCGTGGCGGCTGCGCCGGTGAGCGCCGGCCCCGCCCCGACCGCCGGGCCGCTCGGGCTCGTCGTCCTCGTCTCGGGCTCGGGCAGCAACCTCCAGGCCCTGATCGACGCCTCGGCCGAGCGCCGGCGCCCCGTTCCGGGTGCTCGCGGTCGGTGCCGACCGCGACGGCACCGGCGGCGCCGAGCGTGCCGAGCGGGCCGGCATCCCGACGTTCGTCGCGCGGGTGCCCGACTACATGACGCGGGCCGACTGGGACCTCGACCTCGAGCGACTCGTCGCGGAGCACGAGCCCGACCTCGTGGTCTCCGCCGGGTTCATGAAGGTGCTCGGCCCCGCCGTGCTCGCGGCGCACCGGGTGGTCAACACCCACCCCGCCCTGCTGCCCAGCTTCCCCGGGGCGCACGGCGTTCACGACGCGATGGCGCACGGGGTCAAGGTCACCGGGTGCACCTGCCACTGGGTCGACGCGGGCGTCGACACCGGCCCGATCATCGACCAGCGGGCGGTGCGGGTCGAGCCCGACGACACCGTCGAGACCCTGCACGAGCGGATCAAGGTGCTCGAGCGCGAGATGCTCGTCGACGTCGTGCGTGGCCTCGCGGCGGACCGCTCCTGGCGGTAGCCGACCCCCAGTCGGTCGACCTGTCAGTTGACCCGGTCAGCCGAGTCCCTCAGCCGAGCTCGCGCAGTCGGGCGGCGATCGCCTCGGGCCGGGCGTCGTTGACCCAGCCGCCGACGCCGCTCTCCGAACCGGCGAGGTACTTCAGGGTGCCCGGCGCGCGCAGCACCGACACCACCTGCAGGTGCAGGCGGGACACCTCGCGGCCGGTGCGCACCGGGGCCTGGTGCCAGGCGGCGATGTAGGGCAACGGGACCGGGTCGCCGTCGGCCGTGCGGTGGTAGCGGTCGAGCCGGTCGAGCAGGTCGAGGTAGACGTCGGCCAGCTCGTCCCGCTCGGCGTCGTCGAGGGCGACGATGTCGGGCACGTCGCGGTGCGGGGCCAGGTGCACCTCGACCGGCCAGCGTGCGGCATAGGGCACGTAGGCCGTCCAGTGCCGGCCGGACCGCACGACCCGGGTTGCCGTCGGCCCGCTCGGCGTCGAGGATGTCGCGCGCCAGGAGCCGCCCGGTGCGGTCGTGGTGGTCCTGCGCCTGACGCAGGATCTCGCGGGTGCGGGCCGGGACGTACGGGTAGCGCGTAGATCTGGCCGTGCGGGTGGTGCAGGGTCACCCCGATCTCGGGCCCGCGGTTCTCGAAGCAGAAGACCTGCTCGACCTCGCGGGATCTCGCCCAGCCGCGCGGTGCGGTCGGCCCAGGCGTCGATCACGGTGCGCACGCGGCGCGGCGCGAGGGTGGCGAAGCTCGCGTCGTGGTCGCTCGTGAAGCAGACGACCTCGGTTCGGCCCAGGGCCGGCCGGTGCTCGAAGGGCGACGGGTCGGGGGCGTCGTCGAGCGCCACGGGGGCGTAGGACGGGAACCGGTTCTCGATGACCACCACGTCGTAGTCGCTGTCGGGCATCTCGCGTCGGCAACGGTCCGCGGCCCGACGGGCACAGCGGGCACGACGTCGCGTGGGCGGCAGCAGCGTGCGGTTCATCCGGTGCCCGGCCACCGCCACCCAGTCGCCCACGAGGGCGTCGTAGCGCAGGTGCCCAGCGGCCGCCGCTGGCCCCGAGCGCGCGGGTGTCGTCGACGGTGCGTTGCGGGGCGCCGGCGGTGTCGTCGAAGTAGATGATCTCCCGCCCGTCGGCGAGCGTGCGCGCCGTGCGACGCACCGTGCTCGCGGTCGTCGTCACCCCGCCTCACCACCGCCGTTGCGTCGCAACCCGCGGACGGCGGCGGGCAGCGCCACGTCGGCGAGGACGAGGTGCTCGACGCTCTCGTCGAGGACGGCGCGCGCCCGGGTGGGCACGCCGGCGTCGGTGATGAGGGTGTCGACCTCGTCCAGCGGCATGAACGTGGAGAGCCCGACGATGCCGCACCTTGGTGTGGTCGGCCAGCACGCAGACCGAGCGGCTGGCGCCGGACCAGGGCCCGGTTGGTCTCCGCCTCGACGAGGTTGGGGGTGGTCAGGCCGGCGCTGCGGTCGATGCCGTGGGCGCCGAGGAAGAGGCGGTCGACGTGCAGGCCCTGCAGTGCGGAGACCGCGACCGGGCCGACGAGGGCGTCCGACGGGGTGCGCACCCCACCGGTCAGCACGACCACGTGGTCGCCGCCGCCGGACTCGTGGAGCAGCTGCGCGACCGGGACCGAGTTCGTGACGACCGTCAGGTGCGGCAGGTTGCGGATGACGCGGGCGAACTCGTAGGTGGTGGTGCCGGCCGAGATCCCGATCGTGGCGCCGGGCTCGACCAGGCGCGCGGCCGCCAGGGCGATGGCGTGCTTCTCGGCCGTCATGCAGCATGGACTTCGCGCTGAAGCCCGGCTCGTCGGTGACCCTGGGCACCACGGCGAGGGCCCCGCCGTGCACCCGCTCCAGCAGCCCCTCGCTGTCGAGCCGCTCGATGTCGCGGCGCACGGTCATGTCCGAGACGCCGAGCTGGTCGACGAGGTCGGAGACGCGCACCGCACCCGACTCCTCGACCAGGGCGAGGATGGCGGCGCGGCGCTGGCTGGCGAGCACGCTCATCCCTCCCTCACGACGGCCGCCGTGAGCGGGGCGAGGCGCAGGGTCGGGCCGACGTCGACGCCGGAGACGAGGTCGTGGCCCGCCGCGTCGACCTCGCAGTGCTCGTGCGGTGTGGTTGAGCACGAAGAGCCAGCTGCCCTCGGCCGACCGGCGCCGGACGACCTCCACCCCGGCGGGGGCCACGGTGGCCGGCGCCACCCCGGCCTCGGTCACCACCCGGTCCAGCAGCGTGCCGAGCGAGTCGTCGTCCGGGAGCGTGCCGAGGTACCAGGCGACCCCGTCACCGATCGGGCGCCGGGTCACGGCGGGGCGGCCCGCCAGCGGCCCCGCGGCGTACGTGGTCACGACCTCGGCGTCGACGGCACGTGCGTGCTCGCTCCACTCGCGGCCGGCGCCGCCGTCGGACAGCGCGACCGTCTCCTCGGCCCGCAGCGGGAAGAACTCCTCGACCCGGACGCCGAGCAGGTCGCGGAACGCTCCCGGGTACCCTCCCAGGCGCACGTGGTCGTCGTGGTCGCTGATGCCGGAGAAGTAGGTGACCAGCACGTGGGCGCCGCCCTGCGGCGGCGGCGCGCGACGGCATCCGCCTGCGCGTCGGAGACGAGGTAGAGCGTCGGGACCACGACCACGCGGTAGCGTGGACAGGTCGGCGTCCGGGTGCACGACGTCGCACGTCACCCCGCGGTCGCGCAGCAGCCGGTGCACGGTGTGGGCGGCCGTCGCGTAGTCGATCGCGGAGGACGGCATGCAGGGGCCGGCCACCGCCCAGGCGGACTGGTAGTCCCAGAGCACGGCCACCTCGGCGTCGACCCGGGAGCCGACGAGCTCGCCGAGCCGGTCGCGCGATCGCGCCGAGCTCGCACGACCTCGCGGAACCGGTCGCTGTCCTCGCCCGCGTGCGGCACCAGTGCCGAGTGGAACTTCTCCGAGCCGACCTGGACTGGCGCCACTGGAAGAAGCCGAGGGTGTCCGCGCCGCGGGCGACGTGGGCCAGCGAGTCGCAGGATGGTGCCGCCGGGCGCCTTGGCCGGGTTGACCGGCTGCCAGTTCACGGCGCTCGTCGAGTGCTCCATGAGCAGCCACGGTCGCCCACCGGCCAGGCCGCGGGTCAGGTCACCGCTGAAGGACAGCTCGGCCCGGGGGTGCGGCAGGGCGTCGACGACGTAGTGGTCGGTGCTGACGACGTCCTGGAACGGGGCCCAGTCGTTGTAGTCGAGCAGGCGGAAGTGGCTCAGCGTCATGAAGTTCGTGGTGACCGGCACGTCGGGGGAGTGCCGGCGGATCACCTCGTGCTCGGCGCGGTAGAAGTCGAGCAGGGTGTCCGAGCCGAACCGGTGGTAGTCGAGCGCGTGCGTCGGGTTGCTGAACGACGTGGTGCGCCGCGGCGGGAGGACGTCGTCCCAGGCCGTGTAGCGCTGGCTCCAGAAGGCGGTGCCCCAGGCCTCGTTGAGCGAGTCGAGGGTGCCGTACCGCCGCTCGAGCCAACGGCGGAAGCGCGATGGCGCAGGTGTCGCAGTAGCAGGGCAGGTTGTGGCAGGCGTACTCGTTGGAGACGTGCCACATCGCCAGGGCCGGGTGGTCGTGGTAGCGCGTGGCCAGGCGGTCGGTGAGGCCGAGGGCCAGCTCGCGGTAGAGGGGTGACGACGGGCACCAGGCCTGCCGGCTGCCGGGCCAGAGGGTGTGGCCGTCGTGGTCGACGGGCAGGATCTCGGGGTAGGCCGCGACTGAGCCATGGCGGCGGGGTCGCGGTCGCCGTCGCGAGGTCGACCGCGATGCCGTTGGCGTGCAGCAGGTCCATGATCTCGTCGAGCCACTCGAAGGTCGTACTCGCCCTTGGCTGGGCTCGAGCCAGGACCACGAGAACACCCCGAGCGTCACGAAGCTGACACCGGACTCGCGCATCAGGCGCATGTCGTCGTCCCAGACGGCACGCGGCCACTGCTCGGGGTTGTAGTCCCCTCCGAAGGCGATCCGGTCGTCGGGCCACGGGCGCATGGCGGCAAGTCTGTTGAGCCGACCGAACAAATGTCAACAGTTGTGAGACATAACGAACACTCGATGTCCAGCCGCCGTCCAGCCGCTGCCCAAGCAGTGTGGAGGAAGTAACCGCCCTGCGCTGCACGCACGCTCGCGTCGCAAATCGTGACCGAGGGGAATCGTGTCGACCCTTGACACCTCCCGAGCGCACGGCAACACTCGGTCCTGTCAGTGTTGGTTTCTGATCGAATGTGTCAGAAACGTGGATGTCAAAGGAGACCCCCATGGCGCGCCCGACCTCGCGCGATCAGTACCTCGCGAGCATCGTTCCCAACTCGGTCCGCGGTGTCGACCGTCGGTCCCTCCTGCGTGGATCCGTCGGAGCAGCCGCACTGCTCGGCGTGCCGGCGCTGCTCAGCGCCTGCGGTGACGACCCCGGAACCGCTCTGGATCCGGCGGCGCCAGTGCGAAGGCCGGTCCCGTGTCGTTCGGCGTCAACGAGGCCAAGGGCTCGGGTCCCGCCAACGAGCGGATGCAGGCGATGGCCGACGCGTACGCGAAGAAGACCGGGGCCACGGTCTCCGTCAACGCGGTCGACCACAACACCTTCCAGGAGAGCATCAACACCTACCTGCAGGGCACGCCTGACGACGTCTTCACCTGGTTCGCCGGGCTACCGCATGGCGCAGTTCGCCGAGAACGGGCTGATCTCCGACGTCAGCGACGTCTGGCCCATCGAGGGCATGAGCGACGCCTTCAAGAAGTCCGCGACGGCGCCGACGGCAAGCAGTACTTCGTGCCGATCAGCTACTACCCGTGGGCCGTCTTCCACCGCAAGTCGACCTTCGAGAAGAACGGCTGGACCCAGCCGACCACGATGGACGAGCTCACCGCGCTCATGAAGGAGATGCAGGGCAAGAAGATGGCCCCCTTCGCCTTCGCGGCCAAGGACGCGCTGGGCCCCGATGGGCACCTTCGACATCCTCAACATGAGGCTCAACGGCTACGACTTCCACATGGCGCTGTGCCAGGGCGAGAAGAAGTGGGACAGCCCCGAGGTCAAGAACGTCTTCGCGACCTGGAGCGACACCCTGCTGCCGTACCAGCAGGAGAACTCCCTCGGCCGCACCTGGCAGGAGGCCGCCACCTCCATGGCCACGGGGGAGACCGGGATGTACCTGCTCGGCACCTTCGTCGTCGACGGCATCCCCACGGAGACCGCAGGAGGACCTCGACTTCTTCACCTTCCCCGCGCTCGACCAGACCATCGGCAACGACGCTCTCGACGCCCCGATCGACGGCTTCTGCGTGGCCTCGGCCGGCAAGGACCAGGAGTCGGCCAAGGCGTACATCAAGTGGCTGGGCAGCGCGGAGGCCGCGGACACCGCGAACAACAACGCCGACCGCGCCGTTCATCGCGGCGAACTCCGGGGCGAGCACGGCGAAGTACGGCGAGCTCCAGAAGAAGTCCGTCGAGCTCGTCCAGAAGGCCAAGTCGATCGCGCAGTTCCTCGACCGCGACACGAACGCCGACCTGGCGAACACGGTGATCACCGCGTCGCTGCAGGACTTCCTGAAGAACCCCGACGACATCGACGCCATCACGGCATCCATCCAGCAGCAGGCCGCGTCGATCCTCGGAAGCTGACCCGGACGTCGGGAGGGCATCATGGCCACCACGCACGAAGCGGACGCAGCACGCGTCGGGTCGAACGGAGAAAGGGCCCGGCGACCGCCTGGTCGTCCTGGCCATGATCGCCGTCCCGACGATCCTCGTCGTCTGGCTGGTCTGGCTCCCGGCGCTGGCGTCGCTGTACCTGTCGTTCACGAAGTGGAACGGGTTCAGGCTCAGCGGGATCGAGTGCGATCGGCACGAAGAACTACACGGACATCGCCACGATCTACCCGCCGTTCTGGCCGGCGATCCAGCACAACCTCATCTGGTTGGTGTTCCTCTTCGTGCTGCCCACGATCCTCGGGATGGTCCTCGCCGTGATCCTCGACCGCGAGATGTGGGGCAGCCGCTTCTACCAGACGGCGTTCTACCTTCCGGTCGTGCTGTCGCTGGCCCTCGTCGGCTTCATCTGGCAGCTCTTCTACTCGACGCGACCAGGGCCTGATCAACGCAGGCCCTCGGTACCAACGTCGACTGGTACGGCGACCCCGACGTCAACCTGTGGGCGGTGCTGGTCGCGACGGCGTGGAGACACACCGGGTACATCATGCTGATCTACCTGGCCGGGCTGAAGGGCGTCGACTCGACGCTGCGTGAGGCAGCCGCTGTCGACGGCGCGGGCGAGGTCAAGACGTTCTTCCAGGTCATCTTCCCGGTGATGCGGCCGATCAACATGATCGTGGTCGTGATCGTCGTCATCGAGTCCCTGCGCGCGTTCGACCTCGTCTGGGTCATCAACAAGGGCCGCAACGGGCTGGAGCTCATCTCGGCCCTGGTGTCGCAGAACGTCATCGGCGAGGCCACCCGCTACGGCTTCGGCTCGGCCCTGGCGGTCATCATGATGGTCATCTCGTCGGTCTTCATCATCATCTACCTACGCATCGTCTTCCGGGAGGAGCGCCGATGAGTGCCACGACCGCGCCCCCCGTGCAGGACTCGAAGCCGCGGACCAAGGAGCGAGGCCCTGGCGGCGGGGTGCTCAACCGGCGCCGCGGCAAGGTGGCCACGGTGGTCATGCTGGTGCTGGCGTTCGTGTGGCTGTTCCCGCTGCTGTGGTCCCTGTACAACTCCTTCCGCGACTACTCGTACACCCAGACCAACGGGTACCTCTCCTTCGGCGGGTGGACCACGGACAACTACCGGGAGGCGTGGAGCCGCGGCCAGTTCGGGCTGCACCTGAAGAACTCGCTGCTTGATCACCATCCCGGCGGTCGCCCTGACCCTGTTCCTGTCGTCGCTCGTGGGCTTCGTGCTCTCGAGGTTCTCGTACCGGTTCAACCTCACCCTCCTCGGGGTCTTCCTCGCCGCCAACCTCCTGCCGCCCCAGGCCCTCCTCATCCCGGTCTTCCGGATGTTCAGGGAGATCCCGCTGCCGAGCTTCATGAGCGAGAGCGGAACGATGCTCAACAGCTTCTGGGCGCTGATCCTGGTGAACACGGCCTTCCAGATGGGGTTCTGCGCCTTCGTGCTGAGCAACTACATGAAGACGCTCCCGTACGAGATCTACGAGTCGGCCGAGATGGACGGCGCGAGCGTGTGGCGCCAGTACTGGCAGCTGACCCTGCCCCTGGTCAGGCCCGCCCTGGCCGCCCTGGCGACCCTGCAGGTGACCTGGATCTACAACGAGTTCTTCTGGGCCACCGTGCTGCTGTCCCGCGGCGACAAGTACCCGGTGACCAGCGCGCTGAACAACCTGCGTGGGCAGTTCTTCCAGGACACCAACCTCGTCGCCGCCGGGTCGATCATCGTCGCCCTACCCGTCCTCATCGTCTTCTTCGTCCTCCAGAAGCAGTTCGTGTCCGGGCTGACCCTCGGGTCGACCAAGGGATGACGCCCGCGCTCGCCGTGATCCGCGGTGGTGGGTCCGCGCTCGTCCTGGCCCAGGACGGCGACGGCCTACCCCGGGTGCTGCACTGGGGCGCCGACCTGCCGGATGCCGCCGCTGCCGACCTCGCCGCTCGTCACCGCCGGACCGGTGCCGCACAACGCGCTCGACGAGCCGTGGCCGCTCACCGTGCTCCCCACCTCCGGCGAGGGCTGGCTGGGCACCCCCGCGTACGCCGCGCACCGCGCCGGTGGGCGCACCGCCCCTCGCTGGGTGGCCACGCTCGAGAGCGGTGAGGGGTCCGCGGAGGTGCGCGCGACGGCATCCGACGTGGGTGTCGAGGTCGTGCTGCGCTACCGGCTCGACGACCACGGCGTGCTCGTCGTCGAGTCGTCCCTGACCAACACCTCCGACGACCCGACGCCCCTCGACGTCGCCGCGCTGCGGGCCGTGCTTCCGCTGCCGGCGCGTGCCGACGAGGTGCTCGACCTCACCGGGCGCTGGTGTCGCGAGCGCTCGCCGCAGCGCCACCCGCTCGCCGACGGCACGTGGCTGCGCACCGGGCGACGCGGTCGCACCGGCCACGACGCGACCCTGCTCATGGTCGTCGGCACGGCCGGGTTCGGGTTCCGGTCGGGCGAGGTGTGGGCCGCGCACACCGCGTGGAGCGGCAACCACGAGCACCTCGTCGAGCGACTGCCCGAGGGCGCCGGTCCGCACGCGGCGGTGCTCGGCGGCGGCGAGTCGCTCGCGGCGGGCGAGCTGCGCCTCGCGGCGGGGGAGACCTACGCCGCGCCGCCGGTGGTGTTCGTGCACTCGACCGAGGGCCTCGACGGGCTCACCCGCTCGCTCGTGCGGCACCAGCGGGCCCAGCCCGGGTACCGCACCGGGCCGCGCCCGCTCGTGCTCAACACCTGGGAGGCGGTCTACTTCGCCACCGACCTCGACCACCTGAAGCGGCTGGCCGACACCGCGGCCTCGATCGGCGTCGAGCGCTTCGTCCTCGACGACGGGTGGTTCGGCTCCCGCCGCGACGACCACCGCGGGCTGGGTGACTGGCAGGTCTCCGCCGACGTGTGGCCCGACGGGCTCGGTCCGCTGGTCGACCACGTCAAGGGGCTGGGCCTGGAGTTCGGCCTCTGGTTCGAGCCCGAGATGGTCAACCTCGACTCCGACGTGGCCCGCGCCCACCCGGAGTGGGTCCTGGGGCCGGTGGCGGGCCCGCCGCTGCCGTCCCGGCGCCAGCACGTGCTCGACCTCGCGAACCCCGACGCGTTCACCTACGTGCTCGAGGCGATGAGTGCCGTGATCGGCGAGTACGCCGTCGACTTCGTGAAGTGGGACCACAACCGCGACCTGCACGAGGCCGTGCGCACCGACGCGACCGGAACCGACCGGCCCGCGGTGCACGCCCAGACCCGGGCGGCCTACCGGCTGCTCGACGAGCTGCGCGCCCGGCACCCCGACCTCGAGATCGAGTCGTGCTCCAGCGGCGGCGCCCGGGTCGACCTCGGCGTGCTCGCCCGCACCGACCGGGTGTGGACCTCCGACTGCAACGACGCCCTCGAGCGGGTCGCCATCCAGCGCTGGACCGGGCTGCTCGTGCCCCCGGAGCGGATGGGCTCGCACGTCGGGCCGCCGCGGGCGCACACGACGCACCGCGACCTCGACCTCTCGCTGCGGATGCTCGTCGCCCTCGGCGGCCACGCCGGGCTGGAGTGGGACATCACCACCTGCACTCCCGACGAGCTCGAGGTGCTCCGGGCCTGGTCGGGGCTCTACCGCGAGCTGCGACCGCTGCTGCACGGCGGCGACGTCGTGCGCTCGGACCACCCGGGCGACGCCCTGCTGGTCAGCGGTGTCGTGGCTCCCGACCGGGCGGATGCCGTGTTCACGGTGGTCTCGACCGTCACCGGTCGTGGGGTCACGCCCGGCACGGTGCCGCTGCCGGGGCTGGACCCCGACCGCCGCTACCGGGTGCGGGTGCGCTCGGAGGCCGGCCTGCCCGCCATGGTGCAGACGGCGCCCCCGGCCTGGTGGGACGACGCCGTCGGCGACGGCATCGTCGCGAGCGGAGCCGCCCTGGGCCGGGTCGGGCTCGCCCTGCCCGTGCTCGCCCCCGCCCAGGGGTTCCTGCTCCACCTGGTGGCCGTCGCAGGGTGACGACCCGCGGGTGAGCGCCCCGCGGGTGAGACCGCGGGTGACACACTCGCGGCGTGGCCACCGACCCCGCCGACCTGACCCCGGCATCCCTCGCGTTCATGACCGAGCGGCACCTGGCGACCTTCACGACCCTGCGCCGCGACGGCTCGCCGCACGCGGTCCCGGTCGGCTTCACCTGGGACGCCGAGGCGCTGGTCGCCCGGGTCATCGCCAGCCGGCGCACGCCAAGGTCGTGCAGGCCCGAGCCGGTCGGCGCGCCGCCCTGACCCAGTTCGACGGCCGGCGCTGGATCAGCCTCGAGGGCACCACCCGGGTGCTCGAGGACGCGGCGTCCGTGCACGACGCCGAGCAGCGGTATGCCGTGCGCTACCGGCGGCCCCGCCCCAACCCCGAGCGGGTGGTCGTCGTGCTCGACGTCGACCGGGTGCTCGGCGGCAGCTGGCCCGACCCCCTGCCCCCGTCCCCGTACGCCACCTGACCGCATCCCTGGCCGACCCGACGCGGCTCGGTAGACTCGGCGGCGACGACTGGCGAGGGTGGGTCACCACCGGGAAGTCACACGTCGGGGCATCGCCCGCCTGGGTGCCCCGGAGCTGACCGACCCGACCCCGCAAGGAGCCCCAATGTCCGCCGCCGTCTCCACCCCCGGCCCGTCGCAGGACGTCCGCCCGGTGCGCCGCGCCCTCGTCTCCGTCTACGACAAGACCGGCCTCGAGGGCCTGGTCCGCGGCCTGCACGAGGCCGGCGTCGCGCTGGTCTCCACCGGTGGCTCGGCAGCGCTCATCGAGTCGCTGGGCCTGCCGGTGACCAAGGTCGAGGACCTCACCGGCTTCCCCGAGTGCCTCGAGGGACGGGTCAAGACGCTGCACCCGCGGGTGCACGCCGGCATCCTCGCCGACACCCGCAAGCCCGACCACGTCGCCCAGCTGGCCGACCTCGGCGTCGAGGCGTTCGAGCTCGTCGTGGTCAACCTCTACCCGTTCGCCGCGACCGTCGCCTCGGGCGCCACCCCGGACGAGTGCGTCGAGCAGATCGACATCGGCGGCCCCTCGATGGTGCGCGCGGCGGCCAAGAACCACCCGAGCGTCGCCGTCGTCACCGACCCGTCGACCTACGACGCGGTGCTGGATGCCGTGCGCGGCGGCGGTTTCACCCTCGAGCAGCGCAAGCGCCTGGCCGCGCAGGCGTTCGTGCACACCGCCACCTACGACGTGCACGTGGCGTCGTGGATGGGCAACGCCTACACCGACAGCTCCGACGGCACCGGGTTCCCGGCCTGGGTCGGCGCCACCTGGCAGCGCGCCGCGGTGCTCCGCTACGGCGAGAACCCGCACCAGCACGCCGCCCTCTACACCAACGGCTTCCAGCCGCAGCCCGCCCTCGCCCAGGCGACCCAGCTGCACGGCAAGGAGATGTCGTACAACAACTACGTCGACGCGGATGCCGCGGTGCGCGCCGCGTACGACCACGGCGACCAGCCGACGGTGGCCGTCATCAAGCACGCCAACCCGTGTGGCATCGCGGTCGGCACCGACATCGCCGACGCGCACCGCAAGGCCCACGAGTGCGACCCGGTCTCGGCGTTCGGCGGCATCATCGCCACCAACCGCCCGGTGACCGCCGACATGGCCCGCACCGTCGCCGACATCTTCACCGAGGTCGTCGTCGCGCCCGGCTTCGACGACGACGCCCTCGAGGTGCTCACCGCGAAGAAGAACATCCGGCTGCTCGAGTGTGCGGCTCCCGCGCGCTCCGGTGCCGAGATCCGCCCGATCGGTGGTGGCCTGCTCATGCAGCACCGCGACACCGTGGACGCCGTCGTCGCTGACGAGTCCGGCACGGTCGTCGGCGGCGACGACGCGGCCAGCTGGCGGCTGGTGTCGGGTGAGCCCGCCGACGAGGCCACCCTCGCCGACCTCCAGTTCGCCTGGCGGGCCGTGCGCGCCGTGAAGTCGAACGCGATCCTGCTGGCCCGCGGCGGTGCGTCGGTCGGCATCGGCATGGGTCAGGTCAACCGGGTCGACTCCTGCCACCTCGCCGTGTCGCGTGCGGGTGAGGAGCGCGCGCGCGGTGCCGTCGCGGCATCCGATGCGTTCTTCCCCTTCGCCGACGGGCTCCAGGTGCTGCTCGACGCCGGCGTGCGCGCGGTCGTCGCCCCCGGTGGGTCGATGCGCGACGCCGAGGTGGTCGAGGCCGCCCAGGCGGCCGGGGTCACGCTGTACTTCACCGGAACCCGGCACTTCGCCCACTGACGTCGCGGTCCGCTCGCGCGACGTCGAGGCGGATGCCGTCGCTCGCCTCAGCCGGCCCCGGCGCCGTCCGATGAGGTCGCCTCATGGCGGCCCTCGGGCCGTGGTGTCGGCCGGAGCTGGTGGATGACCCACTCGAGCGGGCCGGTGCCGAAGCGACGTTCGAGCAGCCAGCACCCGCCCACGACGACGAGCGTGGTCGAGCCGAGGATGAGCCACGAGTCGTCACGGCGCGGGCCGACGGCGATCTGGATCACGGTGAGGTACAGGATCTGCAGCGTGTAGGCGGTCAGGGCGAGTCGGCCGGTCGACAGCCACGGCCCGAGCACCGCGCCGGCCCCGACCCGTCGCAGCAGGTCCACGGCGACACAGCTCGCGACGACCGTGGCCGCGGCCAGGAAGGTGGCGCCGACGACCTCGGCGGTGGTGCCGGAGTACGCAGCCGACCCGTCCGGTGTGCCGCGGCCGAGCCCGTAGGCGGCGACGCTCAGCACGAAGAGGACACCGGCGACGACGTAGCCCTCCGGTGGCCGGGCCGCGCGGCGGAGCACGCTCGCGAGGGCCAGGCCGCCGAGGGCCATCGGCAGGAACGACACCAGCCGGTACGAGTGGCCGGTGGCGACCCACCCGAGCAGGTCCGGCGTGCCGCCGGCGACGGTGGTGCTGGCCTCGCGTGCCCGCTCGACGACGAGCGGGCCGACCACGGCCAGGGCGCCGGCGATGCCCAGGGTGAGCACGGGCACCCGGTGCAGGAGCAGCGCCAGCGGTGCGAGCACGACGACGAGCACCCCCAGGTAGGGCAGCACGACGTCGATCTGGGAGTACAGCGACTGGAGCAGCACGCCGAGCACGACCAGGACGAGCCCGCGCTGGAGGTTGTCGAGCAGGAACGTGCCGGCGGGCGGGCGGCGCTCGTCGAGCCGCACCCCCATCGAGATCCCGATGATGACCGCGAAGAGGGGGGCGGTGAGGTACTCGGAGACGTTGAAGATGCCCCCGGCGGGGCACAGGTGCGCCACGAGCATCGACAGGACCGCCACCCCACGGGCTGCGTCGAGACCGTCGAGGCGAGTGGTGGTTGGCACCCGCACAGTGTGGCGCGTGCGGCCGCGGCCCGTCGCCCCTTTCCGGATCAGCCGGTCGGCGGGCGGTAGCCGGTGGGCTCGCCGGCGCCGAGGTCGACGATGGCCGCGACCGGGCCTCCACCGTCGGGGCCCTGGTGCGCCGCCGACACCGACACGAAGACGGCCGGGTCGCCCGTCACCGACGCCGTGACTCCGCCGACGCACGACTTGATCTGGCGGTGCCAGTGCACGTCGGAGTCGTCGAGCATCGCGTTGCGCCGCCCGGCCACCTGCCCGTCGAGCGAGGCCTCGCACTTGAGGAAGACGTTGACCAGCCGCCCGTCGATGTCGCTGCGGTGCGGGCGCTCGGGGAGGTCGAGGCCGGCATCCTTGATCGCGGCCCAGATGCCGTCCTGGTCGAGGGCGTCCTGCATCACCGCGTGGCCGATCCGGTAGCGGCCGCCGACGCCGCGGGCGTTGCCGACGACGACGACCTGCGCCTGGTCGAGCTCGACGCCCGAGGAGCACGACGCCACCGACGAGAAGAGGGAGCGGTCGTGCATGACGTCGGCGTCGGTCGGCATCTCGATCTCACCCAGCGCGACCGCGATGCCGAGCGCGGTGCAGCCGTTCGAGAGGTCCATCGACTCGTGGGTGTGCTCGGTCCAGACCGTCTTGCCGCGCGACTTCGCGTCGCGGATGGTGTGGATGGTGAGCAGCGGGGTCTTGGTCTGCACGTAGTGCACGTCGGCGGGGTCGGTGATGCCGGCCCGCTCCATCGCCACCCGCACGGCCGCGGCGACCTTCTCGATCATCGGGGTGTAGCCGATCTCCTCGGGCAGCAGGTGCTCGCTCATCGCGAAGCCCACGGTCAGCCGCGGCTCGTCGGTCGGCTCGGCCCGGTCGGCCGGCACCGTGGCGAAGATCGTCGCGTGCGGGCTGATCACGCCGTCGGTGCCTCCGGACCAGACGATCGGCACCTCCTTGACCTTGGCGGGGTCGGCGCCCTTCTCGACGAGGATCTCGCGGAAGGCGCGGTCGGCGATGATGCGCGTGTAGTCGTTGACCCCGCCGTTGCCCTCGGTCTTGCCGATGACGGCGACGACGCGGTCGGCCTCGAACACGCCCTCGTCGATGAGCGTCCCGAGCTCGGAGGCGTCGGACACGGTGTGGAGCGGGACCTTGCGGACCTCGATGGCGTCGGGCACGGTGCGTTTTCCTTTCGGGTGCCGGCTCGGCTGTCGGGTCGTTGTCGTCAGTGCGGTTCGGGCGTCAGCCGGGTTCGATGACGGTGCCGAAGCCGCCTTCGACGGCGTCGGTGATGTGGGTCAGTGACGTGATGACGCTGCGCGGGCCGCCGCCGGCGACGAACCGGGTGGCGGCCTCGACCTTCGGGCCCATCGACCCCGAGGCGAACTGGCCGTCCTCGGCGTACCGGCGCACCTCGGCGAGGGTCACCCGGCCGAGCTCGCGCTGCCCCGGGGTGCCCCAGTCGACCGCCGCGTGGTCGACGTCGGTGGCGATGACGAGCACGTCGGCGGCCAGGGTGCGGGCGAGCAGGGCAGCCGTGAGGTCCTTGTCGATGACGGCCTCGACGCCGCGCAGCCGGCCGTCCGGCTCACGCACGACGGGGATGCCGCCGCCGCCGGCCGCGACGACGACGTGGCCGGCCTCGAGCAGCACGCGCACCGGGCCGACGTCGAGCACCTCGAGCGGCTCGGGCGAGGCGACGACCCGCCGCCAGCCCTTCTCGCCGCGGTCCTCCCACACCTGCCCGTGGTCGATGAGCGTCTGCGCCTGCTCCCGGGGCAGGTAGCGGCCGATCGGCTTGCTCGGGTGGGTGAAGCCGGGGTCGTCGCGGTCGACGAGGGTGCGGGTGACGAGCGCGGCCACGGGGCGGGGCGCGCCGGCATCCGCGAGGGCGACGTCGAGGGCGTCGAGGATGGTGAAGCCGAGCGTCCCCTGGGTCTGCGCGCCGCACCAGTCGAGCGGCACGGGCGGCACGACGTGGGCGGCGAGCTCGTTCTTGACCAGGAGGTTGCCGACCTGCGGGCCGTTGCCGTGGGTGATGACGAGCTCGTGGCCGGCGGCGACCAGCCGGGCCGCGGCCCGCATGGCGACACCGACCGCCTCGATCTGGGCGGCCGGGGTGGCGCTGCCGTCGGGGGCGGTCATCGCGTTGCCGCCCAGGGCGAGCAGGACCCGCACGTCAGCCACCTCCTCCGCGGTCAGATCGGGCGCTGGTGCCCGGTCTCGACCCTAGGAGCCGGGCCCGGCACGGGCGTTGTCAGGACCTGCCCAACGCCGCGATGCCGGTTGGCAACTGTGGCTGCCGACGTCGAGCAGGCGCCATCCGGTCGAGATCCCGCGACACGCTGATGTCCGCTCCGTTCGATCAGCGTGTCGCGGGACCTCGACTTCGCAGAGGGTCGCTCACGCTCGGTCCTGCTCGTCGAGCCAGGCGCGCACGCTGTCGTTGTGCTCACCGAGCAGCGGCGGGTGGAGGTGCTCGCTGCGCCCACCGGCATACGCGTTGTCGTCGAACCGGATCGGCGGTCCGGGGATCTCGATGCTGCCGAGCAGCGGGTGGTCGACGTCGATGACCAGGCCCTGCGACCGGGTCTGGTCCCAGTCGTAGACCCGGTCGAGCGTGCGCACCTCACCGGCCGGGATGCCGATCTCGGCCAGCCGCGTCATCAGCTCGGCGTGCGGGATGTCGGCGAACGTCGCGTTGAGCGTCGCGACGACCTCGTCACGGTTGCCGACCCGCTCGCGGTTGGTGGCGAACCCCGGTGCGAACGGGTCGAGCCCGAACCCGGCGGCCAGCTTCTGCCACAGGCTCTCGCTGCCGCACGACAGCTGGATCATCCCGTCGGCACAGGTGAACAGGCCGTAGGGGCAGATCGACGGGTGGTGGTTGCCGCCGGCCTGCCCGACCTCGCCGGCCACCGTGTAGCGGGTGCCCTGGAACGCGTGCACCCCGACGATCGACGCGAGCAGCGAGGTGCGCACGACCCGGCCCCTGCCGGTGCGGTTGCGCTCGTGCAGCGCGGCGACGACACCGTAGGCGCCGTACATGCCGGCGAGCAGGTCGGCGATCGGCACGCCCACCCGCTGCGGGTGCTCGGCGTCGCTGCCGGTGAGCGACATCAGGCCGCCCTCGCCCTGGGCGATCTGGTCGTAGCCGGCGCGGCCGCCCTGCGGGCCGTCGTGGCCGAACCCGCTGATCGAGAGCACGACCAGCCCGGGGTTGAGCGCGTGCAGCTGCTCGGCCGAGAACCCCAGCCGGTCGAGCACGCCGGGCCGGAAGTTCTCGAGCAGCACGTCGGCGTGCGTGACCAGGCGGGTCAGCACCGATCGGCCGTCGTCGGACTTCAGGTCGAGGGTGACCGACTCCTTGTTGCGGTTGCACGACAGGAAGTAGGTCGACACCGGCTGGTCGTCGGGCCCGACGAACGGCGGCCCCCAGCCGCGGGACTCGTCCCCGTGGCCGGGGCTCTCGACCTTGATGACCCGCGCCCCCATGTCGGCGAGCATCATCCCGCAGTGCGGCCCGGCGAGCGCTCGCGTGAGGTCGATGACGACGACGTCGTCGAGTGGTCCGCTCACGGTGCGCTCCTGGGCCTGAAGGGTGACGTATGCCGTCAACCTAGCCACGCGGCATCCGTCACCGTTCGGCAGGGCGGGCCGTCATTGCCCGTCACCCGCTGTCAGGTTGTGCCAGCGGATGCCGGGCCGCGGCTCAGGCGTGACCGCTCACGGAGTCGAGGTGCTGGAGCAGGTCGTGGGCAGCGAGCTCGACCTTCTTGTGCCGCCATTCACCGGCCCGGTAGACGCAGGCGATGAGCGCGCTGCGGTGCACGCGCCGCAGGTCGCCCGCGACGAACGCGTAGCGCGCCTTCGTCTCGTCGGTGGCCCCCACGGTGAGCCCGAGGTGCCACGCGGCGTAGTCGTCCCAGGAGTGCCGCTCGAGGTAGGCGTTCTCGGCATCCGCATCGGGTTGCACGTCGCCCCAGGTGCTGTCGAGCACGTACTGGTGCTTGTCGATGAGGTCGCGCACGTGGGCGACCCCGGCCTCGTTCACCTCGTAGTCAGCCATCACCCCACGCTAGCCACGCGGGGTGCTCAGGTGGCCTCTGCGTGCCCGTCGTGCGTCATGAACTCCCAGACCAGGGCGTGCGCGATCGCGACGAGCAGCACGAGCATGGTGGCCTCGGCCTGCAGCGGCGTGATCCCGATCGACCTCGCGATCTCGGGTGCCACGCCGAGCACGGCCACGAGCGCGTAGACGAGGCCGGCGGCCCACCAGTAGCGGGCGAAGGTTCCGGCACCCTCGGCCGCCCGGGCCCGGCGCAGCAGGGTCACCGTCGAGGCGCAGCCGATGACGGCGATGACGACGAAGCTCACCCGCCAGAAGGCCGGGCTCTCGCTCCGCCGATCTGCGCGAACAGGCCCATCAGCGCGGGGAGCAGGAAGGCGAGGTAGACCGACCCGACCCGCCGACGCATGCCGGGGTCGCGCAGCCAGTGCCGGTGCTTCTCGACCACGCCCCACCACAGCCCGGTGAGCGTGAAGCAGGTGGCGGAGAACAGCGCGTAGAAGGTGCTGACGTCCATCTCGTGGCCTCTCCGGGCCGTCCCGCACGACCCCGGCGCCAGTATGGCGGCGTGGTCCGCCGGCGGTCGAGGTGCTTTTCGGCCTGGGCGCGTGGTCAGGCGGGCGCGGGCGCTCCGGCGGGTGTCGCCGGAGCATCCGTTTCGCGCGCTATTGGATGCACCCCACCGGCGAGCAACTTTCAAAGTTGCTCGCTCAGGGCGAGCATCCAATAGGGCCGCGACACGACTTCTTGCGAGGCCCTCGCGCCCGCCTCCGGCGCCGCACTCGCGACCCCACGGCAGACGCCCCGCGCAAACCCTCGGCTCAGCGGCCGTCCCCGCCCCGGGACACGCGGGTCGCCCACGTCGTCGACGCGCGGCCGAGCAGCCGCGGCAGCACCGTGGTGTCGCCGACCAGCCCGCCCTCGTCGTAGGCCGCGAACATCGCCACGAGGTCGTCGCGGGCCTGAGCAGCCAGCGCGGCGCCGGGCCCGGTCACCCAGTCCGCCAGCGAGATCCGCGTGTCGCTGACCGGCCGCCCCAGCGCGGCCGCCGCCTCCTCGGTCATCTGCCGGGTGGTGAGCACCTCCGGCCCGGCGAGGTCGAGGGTCAGCCCGGCGTGCGCGCCGAGGAGGGCGTCCGCGGCGACCTGCGCCACGTCGTCGAGGTCGACGTTGGTGAACGGGGCGTCGAGGGAGTAGGGGACCGCCAGCATCCCGGAGCGGGCCTGCCCGAGGAGGTTCTGGTGGTAGGCCGCGGGCCGCAGCACGGTGAGCCGCTCGCCGAGGGCCTCGCGCAGCAGCGCCTCCGCCTCGGCCTTGCGCAGGTGGTGCGGCATCCGGGCGTCGTCCGGGTGCAGCACCGAGTGGAAGACCAGCGCGGTCAGCCCCGTCGGCGACGGCCGCGGCGTCGGCCACCCGTCGCGCCATGCCGACCTCGTCGGGGTGCACGTTGGGAGCCAGGTGGTAGACGGCCCGCGCGCCGTCGAGGGCCGCCGCCAGCCCGTGCCCGGTCACCAGGTCGACGGCGACGGGTGTCGTTCCCTCGGGGGCGGCGGACTCCCGGCCCGGGCGCACCGCGGCCCGGACCGGGACACCTCGCGCGAGCAGGGCCTCGGCGACGGCCCGGCCGGTCTTGCCGGTCGCGCCCATGACCACCACCGGCCGCCGGTCCGGCGTCCCCGCATCGACCCGTTGGCCACTCCGGGGACGCAACCCGCCGCGCTCGGGGGCATCCATGGCGCTCACCTTGTCGCGCCGGTCAGACGAAGTCGACCTCGGCGGCCGTCGCGCCGCCGGAGAGGGTCGCGTACCCGGGGCCGCGGTCGAAGAACGGCTCCTCACCCGTGCGGGCCGCCCGGCGCTCGGCCCGCAGGGCGTCGGATGCCGGGACGTCGACGACCGGTGCGTCCTTCCCACCGGTGGCCACGACGCCGTAGTCGGCACGGGCGCCGTCGAACGAGACCTTGCCCCACCGCAGGTCGCGTTCGACCTCGTCGTAGGGCCGCTCGAAGGGGTCGCCCCACCCGCCGCCGCCGGTGGTGCGGATGCGGATCACCTGGCCGGCCAGCACCGGCTCGGCGTCGGCGAGGGCGTCGACGGTGCGCTCGGTCGGGCCCCCGAGGTCGATGGTCACCTCGAACGAGCGCCCGGCCTTGCCGCCCTTGACCCCCCAGCAGGCGAGGATCGAGCGGTCGGCGATCGACATGAAGTGGGCGTCGCGCAGCATCCGGATCTGCTTCTCGTAGCCCAGGCCGCCCCGGTGCCGGCCGGCGCCACCGGAGTCGACGGCCAGCCCGAGCCGCTCGACGACGAACGGGAAGCGGCTCTCGGTGAACTCGGTCGGCAGGTTCCGCGAGTCGGGCACGACGTGGATGGTGTCCTCGCCGTCGGCGTAGTAGCGCCCGCCCGAGCCGCCGCCGAGCACCTCGCGCATGAGGTAGTCGTTGCCGTCGCGGTCCTTGCCGTAGACGCCGGTGTAGCGGATCGTCTCCTGGTCGGCCGGCATCCGGCCGTCGACGGCCTTGGCGACCACGCCGGCGAGCACGCCGAGCAGCCGCAGGATGACGAAGGTGCGGGCGTTGGTCGGCGCCGGGTAGATCGGCGTGAGCAGGGTTCCCTTCTCCGGGAAGCGCATCTCGATGAGCGGCACGATGCCCTCGTTGACGTCGAGCTCGGCCATCCGCTCGGGGGTGTCGGCGAGGTTGCGCAGGATCGGCGCGAGCCACTTCTTGAGGAAGTTGCCGCCGACGTAGTCGCCGCAGTGGTTGATCGGGCCCTTGGCCTGGGGGCCGGTTCCGGTGAAGTCGATGACCAGCTTCGGGCCGCCGTCACCGGGGCCGGGGCCACCGGTCGACATCTTGGTGAGGGTGATCCGCTGGGTGTGCAGCTGCGGCTCGTCGACGCCGTCGTGCTCGGCGTAGTCCTCCCAGACGTAGGTGCCGTCGGGGATCTTGCCGAGGATCTCGCGCCGGTAGGTCTCGGTCGTCGCGTCGAGGATCGCGTCGAAGGCCGTCTCGATGGTGTCGCGGCCGTAGCGGGCGAACAGCTCCGCGAGGCGACGGGCGCCCATCAGGCAGGCGGAGCACTCGGCGTCGAGGTCGGCGGCGAGGCTGTCCGGCATCCGGCTGTTGCGGGTCATGATCCGCAGCGCGGCCTGGTTGGGGACGCCGGCGTCCCAGAGCTTGATCGGGGGCACCGACAGGCCCTCCTCGAACACGGTGCGGGCGTTGCTCGGCATCGAGCCCGGCACGGCCCCGCCGATGTCGTCGTGGTGGCCGAAGGCCTGCACGAACGCGACGACCTCGCCCTCGTGGAAGACCGGCACGGTGACGCACAGGTCGGGCAGGTGGCCGATGCCGCCCTCCGACTCGTAGACGTCGTTGTGGAAGAACACGTCGCCCTCGCGCATCTCGGCCAGGGGGAAGTCGCGCACGATCGGGTGCACCAGCGCGGAGTACGAGCGGCCGGTGAGCTTGCGCAGCTGGCGGTCGTGGATGCCGGCGCGGAAGTCGTGCGCGTCGCGGATCATCGGGCTGCGGCTGGTGCGGGCGATGGCGGTCTCGACCTCCATCTCGACGCTCGCCAGGGTGCCCTGCACGATCTCGACGAGGATCGGGTCGACCGTGCTGCCCTCGGCGGTGAGCCGGTTCCCGTGCTCGTAGGCCGTGGGCAGGCCGGCGGGGTTGACCGGCGCGTCGGCGCCGTCGGGAGCGCTGCCGGACGTCGCCGGGGGAGCGATCGCGGTGTGGATCGTCGGGCCGCACATCTCAGGCCTCCTTGGTGACGACGAGGTTGCCGAACGCGTCGACGCGCACGGTGAATCCGGGGTGGACGGGCACGGTGGAGCCGAACTCCTCGACGATCGCCGGGCCGGAGAAGGTGTCACCGGCGCGCAGGTCCGGGCGCCAGTAGACGTCGGTGGTGACGTACCCGGCATCCGCGTCGAAGCAGACGTCGCGCGATCGACCGTGGCGCCAGGGGCTCGTGCTGGGTCAGGTCCGACGTGTCGGGCGAAGGTGCCTCGCGGGAAGCGATCTCGCGCAGCTCGGGGCGGGTGATCGGGCCGACCCCCGTGACGCGCAGGTTGACCCACTCGACCTGCTGGCGCGGGTCGTCGCGGAAGTCGTAGCCGTAGAGCTGGCGGTGCTCGTCGTGGAAGCGCTCGGCCACGGCCGCCGCCGAGGCCTCGTCGACCGCCCCGGACCCGGCCGGCACCCGCACCTCGTAGGCCTGGCCGAAGTACCGCAGGTCGACGGTGCGCACGTACTCGTGCTGCTCGCGGGGGAACCCCTCGGTGTCGAGCGCCGCGGTGGCCCGGGCCGTGAGCTCGTCGAAGACCTTCTCGACGGCCGCGTGGTCGAGGGTGGTGTGGCGGCTGACGTGGGTCTGCACGTAGTCGTTCTTGACGTCGACGGTGAGCAGCCCGAACGCCGACACGTTGCCCGGGTTCTGCGGCACGACGACGCCCGCGAGGTCGAGGATGTCGACCAGCCGGCACGCGAGCAGCGACCCGGAGCCGCCGAAGGTCGTGAGCATGAAGTCGCGCACGTCGAGGCCCCGCTTGACCGACACCTGGCGCAGGGCGTTCGCCTGGTTCCACGCGGAGATCTCGAGGATGCCTGTGGCACAACGCTCCTCGTCGAGGCCGAGTCGGGCGGCAAGTGACCGGATGCCGTGTCGTGCCGCGTCCACGTCGAGCGGGATCTCGCCGCCGAGCAGGTGCGGGGGGATCCGGCCGAGCACGACGTGGGCGTCGGTGATCGTCGGCTCGGTGCCGCCCTTGGCGTAGCAGAGCGGGCCCGGGGTCGGCGCCGGCCGACTGCGGCCCCACCTTGAGCGTCCCCTCGGGGGTCACCCAGGCGATCGAGCCGCCGCCGGCCCCGACGGTCACGACGTCGATCATCGGGATCTTGCTCGGGTAGGCGCCGACCGTGCCCTCGGTGGTGAGGGTCGGCTCGCCGTCGAGCACGACCGAGACGTCGGTCGAGGTGCCGCCCCCGTCGCAGGTGAGCACCCGGGCGAAGCCGGCCCGCCGGGCGATCAGGGCCGCCCCCAGCGCCCCGGCGGCCGGCCCGGAGAGCACGGTGGTGATCGGCTGGTGCACCACCTCGTCGGCCGAGAGCACACCGCCGTTGGACTTCATCACGTAGAAGGGGATCGGCCGGCCGCCGGTGAAGCCGTCGAGCCGGGCGTGGATGTTGCTGACGTAGCGGCTGACGTTCGGCTTGACGGCCGCGTCGACCAGGGTGGTCATCGACCGCTCGTACTCGCGGTACTCGCGCAGCACCTCCGCGCTGATCGAGACCACGGCCTCGGGGTGCTCACGGCGCAGCACCTCGCGCATCGCCAGCTCGTGCTCGTCGTTGGCGTAGGAGTGCAGGAAGCACACGCCGATCGTGGTGATGTCGTGGGCGCGGAACCAGCGGGCGGCGGCCACGGCATCCGCTTCGTCGAAGGGGCGCAGCTCGTTGCCCTCGAAGTCCATCCGGCCGCCGACGGTGCGCACGTGGTCGGCCGCGACGATGCGCGGGGGCTTGACCCAGAAGTACGAGTTGCCGTAGCCGTCGGGTACGGCCTGGCGGGCGATCTCGAGCATGAACTCGTAGCCCTCGGTGGTGATGAAGCCCAGCCGCTCGACCTTGCCCTCGAGCAGCTTGTTGGTCGCGACGGTGGTGCCGTGGCAGACGGCGGTGATGTCGTCGCCGGTCGCGTCGAGCACGCCGAGGATCTTCTCGATGCCGGCGATGAACCCGTCGGCGGGGTTGGCGGGGGTGCTCGGGGTCTTGGTGGTCACGAGCTCGCCGGTGTCCTCGTCGAAGGCGACGACGTCGGTGAACGTGCCCCCGGTGTCGATGCCGACCCTGATCCGTCGCTGAGTCTCGTGCGCCATGTCGTCGATTCAACCGGGCGGGGGCAGCCGATTCGTTGTCAGTTTGTGCCGACGGCAGGCGCTTCTGCCGTCCAACCTTTCCAGCGTTACCCCCGGGCCACCCGGTTGAGGCCGTCGCCCTCGGTGGGCGGTGGTGGCTGCCCGAAATCTCCGGTTGCGCCTGCTCCGTGCTCCGCTATGCTCCCGACACACGTCAAGTGATGCGGTGTGGGGGCCGCGCCCAACCAGGAGGTCCCTACATGTCGTCATCCCACTACGAGCGGATCGGCGGCTCGCCCGCCGTCAAGGGTGTCGTGGACGAGCTCTACGTGCGCCTCACCGCTGACGACCAGGTCGGTCACTACTTCACCGACATCGACCTCCCGACGCAGAAGCGCCACATGGTCCTCATGCTGACCAAGGTGCTCGGCGGACCCGACACCTACGACCGGCCGGACCCTCGAGGCGGCCCACCAGCCGCTCAGCATCCCCGACGCCGACTACGACCGCGTCGGTGAGACGCTCCTCGGCATCCTCGCCGAGGGCGGGGTGCCGGACGACATCCAGAAGGACGTCGGCGACGTGCTGGGCGCCGTGCGTCCCCAGGTCGTCAGCCAGGTCTGACGGGGACCGGGCCAGTGGACACTGACCGACTCAAGGCCACGTGGCAGGAGGTCGCGCAGCACGGCGACGACGTGCCCTCGTACTTCTACGCCCACCTGTTCGTCACCCACCCCGAGCTACGGGCGATGTTCCCGCTGGTCATGAGCGCCCAGCGCGACCGGCTCGTCGGCGCGCTCGGCCGCGTCGTCAGCTCGGTGGACGACCTCGGCTCAGTCGTGCCGTTCGTCCAGCAGCTCGGGCGCGACCACCGTCGGTTCTCGGTCGTCGCCGAGCACTACGACGCCGTGGGCGCCTCCCTGCTCTGGACCCTGTCGCACTTCCTCCAGGACCGGTGGACCGCCGAGGTGGCCTCGGACTGGGCGGCCGCCTACGGCGTCGTGGCCTCGACGATGATCGAGGCCGCCGAGGATTCCGAGGGCGAGCAGCCGGCATGGTGGGACGCCGAGGTCATCGGCAAGACCCGCGTGAGCCGCGAGATCGCCACGTTCACCCTGCGGCCCGAGACACCCGTTCCCTACCTCTCGGGCCAGTCGATGGCGATGAGCATCCCGCAGGTCGACAGGTCCTGGCGGTTCTTCACGCCGGCCAACGCACCGCGTCCCGACGGCACCATCGACATCCAGGTCGCCGTGAACCCCGGCGGCCTCGTGAGTGTGCCGTTCGTGTCCAAGGTCCGGCCCGGTGACGTCGTGCGCATCGGCGCCCCGGTCGGTACCCACCTCGTACTCGACCCGGATGACGAGGCCGACCTCCTCCTCGTGGCGGGCAACACCGGGCTCGCGCCGTTCCTCGCGCTCATCGACGACATCGTGGAGCACCGGCGCAAGGGCTGGCCGCTGCGCCAGGTCCACGTCGTCCACGGGGTCCGGTTCGCGTGGAACCTCTACGCCGGACAGCGGCTCTCGGCCCTGGCCGCGGAGGGCTGGTTCCGGTACACCCCGGTCGTGAGCGACGACCCGACGTTCCCGGGGCGGCGCGGGCTCGTCGGCGACGTCGCCGCGACCCTCGGCTACGACGGCCGCTACCGGGCCATGGTGTGCGGTTCGCCCGCGATGGTCCACCACACGCGTGCAGCGCTCCTCGCCACACCCAAACCACCCGAGACCGTCCAGGTCGAGGAGTACGCCGACGCCCCCGTCGTCGACGACGACGCACCACGCCCGAGCCCGCAGCGCAAGGAGGCCCCCAGTGAGCGACACGCACCAGGACGAGGTCGTCGAATCCCACGAGGACGACTACGACCGAGAGCGTCGCGAGGCCCGGGAACTGGCCTACCAGGACGTCAGCCTCCGAGCCGTCGAGCTCCTCGCGAGCGCGCAGCGCGCCGCCGACGAGGCCGTCGCGGAGGCGCAGTCCTACGCCCGGGACCTCGAGGAGACCGCGCGCGAGCAGTACCGCGACATCCTCCAGCGCGCCAACGAGGCGGCCCGCTCCGTGGCGGGTGCCGCGCCGGCCGCCGAGGCGGAGTCCGGGACGGATGCCGCGAGCGGGCCGGATGCTGCGCCGACCACCGCCGCGCCTGCGGTCGCCGTGGCGGCCGCGCCCTCTGCCGCCGAGGCCCAGCAGCTCGACTACGTCCGCACCTACGCTCGCGTTGCTCACTCGCAGCTCCGGGCCGTCCTGGGCGCCCTGAACGACGAGCTCGACAAGCTCGCCGACCTGGCGCAGCCCGCCGGCGTCGCGGCTGCGGAGGCGGCTGCCGGGGCGAGCACGGAGGCGCCCGAGGCCGCAACGGCGGCGCCGGACGAGCCCGGCGACGGCGGAGCGGCCGACGAGGACGGCGGGCCTGACGGCCACGACCAGCCCGAGGGCCACCACCAGGGCCACGACCACGAGGGCCACGACCACGACGAGCACCACCACGACTGACGCCCGCGCGTCGTAGCGGTGGTGGAGCGGCCGCCGTTCGTGGGACGGTGAGGTCGTGTTCGGCGACGCGGCTGGCTATGAGCGCTTCATGGGGCGCTGGAGCACGCAGCTCGCACCGCTCTTCCTCGACGCCGTGGAGCTGCCGACCCGCATCGGGTGCTCGACGTCGGCTCCGGGACCGGCAACCTCACCCGCGCGGTCGCCGAGCGCTGGCCGGGCTGCGCGGTCGTCGGGGTCGACCCGTCGGTGCCGTTCGTCGAGGCGGCGCGCGAGCGAACCGCACGGTTCGCGAAGCGGGTGCGCTTCGAGGTGGGCGACGCCGGCGACCTCCCGCTCGACGACGCCTCGGTGGATGCCGCGCTCGCGCTGCTCGTGCTCAACTTCGTGCCCGACGCCGAACGGGCCGTCGCCCAGATGCGCCGGGTCACCCGGCCCGGGGGCGTGCTGGCGGCGGCGGTCTGGGACTACGGGCGGCGGATGGGGATGCTGCGCACCCTCTGGGACGCCGCGGCGCGCCTCGACCCCACGGTCGCCGGCCGCGGGACGAGGCCACGATGCCGGTGGGGCGCCCGGGTGGGCTGCTCGACCTGTGGCAGCGCTCCGGCCTCGAGGACGTCGACGGCAGCCGGGTGAAGGTGTCGACCGACTTCGTGGACTTCGACGACTACTGGGAGCCGTTCCTGTACGGGCAGGGCCCGGCCGGGGTCTACGTCTGCGGCCTGCCGGATGCCGCCCGCGCCGCCCTGCGCGACGAGGTCGCCAAGACGCTGGGGCCGGCCCGTTCGAGCTGTCGGCCACGGCCTGGTGGGTGCGCGGCACCGTCCCGGCCTGACGGCACTGCCGAGCCCGTCGCCGAGCGACTCGCGCTCGTCGCCTCGACGCGTAGCGGTGCCCGTCAGGCGTGCGGGAAGGACGACTTGGCGGGGCCCTCGAGGTCGGCGCGGTGGTTGCGGATGAGGTCGAGGTTGCGGTCGCGCAGGTGGTCGAAGCCCTGGGTGATGTTCGAGCCGGGGGTCAGCGCCGAGAGCGCCTCGTCGGGGTCGAGCCGGGCCGTGACCCAGCCCTCGTGCGTCGCCGCCTTGGCGACGATGTGGCCGATCGGGGTGACGACGTGCGAGTTGCCGAAGTAGAGCACCCCGGCCGGGTCCTGGCCGACGGCGTTCGCGCCGACGACGAACACGTGGTTGTCGTAGGCGCGAGCCCGGGAGGTGAGCTCCCAGATGTCGGCCGAGCGCAGCAGGGCCGACGGCCGGCAGATGACCTCGGCCCCCTGTACCGCCTGGATGCGTGACAGCTCGGGGTAGTCGCCGTCGAAGCAGATGATCATGCCGATCCGGCCGAGCTCGGTGTCGCACACCGTCACCGTGTCGCCCGGCGTGACCCAGCCCCCGCCGGAGACGGCCTCGGAGCAGAACGGGTGCGTCTTGCGGTAGACCCCGAGCAGCTCGCCGCGCGGGTCGATGAGCACCGAGGAGTTGTAGACGATCTCGGGTGTCGGGCCCCGCTCGTAGGTGCCGGCGACGAGGTGCACGCCGAGCTCGGCGGCGACGTCACGCAGCGGCTCGATGACGGGGCCCGGCAGCTCGGACACCAGCTCCCAGAGCTCTTCCGTGGGGCACCCGGGGGTGAAGCCGGTGGTGGCCGACTCCGGGAGCACGACCAGCTCGGCCCCGGTGGCCTCGACGCAGCGGCGGGTGAACTCGACGAGCTTGGCGACGTTGGCCGCGACCGAGGCGGCGGTGAGCGGGCCGGGAACGGGCGCGACCTGCACGGCGGCGGCGGTGAAGGCACGCATCACAGCCGCCCACGCAGAGCGTGGGACCCGCGCCCGATCCGGGCGCCGAGGGCCACGCCGGCCAGGGCGAGCAGGCCGCCGACGAGCACCCCGAGCGCGAAGCCCGCGCCGTTGTCCAGGTTCAGAGTCGCGTTGGCGTTCGCCGTGGCAGCGCGCCCGGGGTAGACGGCGCCGGATGCCGGTCTCGCGCCGGCCACTCCTGCCGCGTCGGCCGGGGCCGCCACACCGGCAGGCTCGCCACCCGCCGGGGCCAGACCGGCGATGTCGCGGTCGAGCGCGGTGAAGAACTGGCCGGCCATCTTCTTGGTGACCCCGGCGAGCATCCGCTGGCCGACGCCGCCGATGGCCCCGCCCACCGACGCGTCGGCGTCGTAGGACAGCTCGGTGCCTCCGTCGGCCGAGGGGGCCAGCTGCACCTTGACGTCGGCGTCGATGGTGCCGGGGGCGCCGGTACCCGAGGCGCGCATGGTCAGCGAGCTCGGCGCGACCTTGTCGGACAGCGACACCTCACCGGCGTACGTGCCCTTGATGGCCGCGACGCCGGCGATGACCGACATGGCGTAGCGGTCCTCCCCGATGACGGCGAGCGACTCGCAGCCCGGCAGGGTATCGGGCCAGCACGGCGGGGTCCTGGATCGCCTCCCAGACCTTGTCGACGGGGGACTGCGAGCGTGGAGCTGCCGGAGATCTTCATCGCGAACCTTCCTGCGCGGGAACGGGGTCGGTGGTCGTCGTGTGCTGCTGTCGCAGCTCCCAGAGCTCGGCCGGGCTGATCGGCATCGAGCGGATGGGGAACCCCTCGGCATCCTCGATGGCGGAGGCGATGACGGCGGACACCGGGATGGTGCCGGCCTCGCCGGCGCCCTTGAGGCCGAGGGGGTTGAGCGGGCTGGGGGTCTCGAGGTGGTCGGTCTCGATGTGCGGGACCTCGGAGGCGTAGGGGATGAGGAAGTCCATGAACGAGGCGTTGAGCAGCTGCCCGGACTCGTCGTAGGCCATCCGCTCGTAGAGCGCTCCGCCGACGCCCTGGGCCACGCCGCCGTGCACCTGGCCCTCGACGATCATCGGGTTGACCATGACGCCGCAGTCGTGGACGACGCAGTAGCGCAGGATCGTGATCTCGGCGGTGACCGGGTCGGTCTCGACGATCGCGGCGTGCATGCCGTTGGCGAAGGTGGCCTGGGTGGGGGAGTAGAAGTCCTTGCCCTCGAGCCCGGGCTCCTCGTCGTCGGCCACGGGCGGCTTGTCGGGGTCGAAGGTCCCCGCGAACTGGGTTGCGGCAGCGGCGGACTCGTCGAAGGCGTAGCGCAGCGGGTTCGACAGCACCGCGATGGTCGACAAGGCGATCGAGGTTCCGGGCGCCCCCTTCACCGAGATGACGCCGTCGTCGATCTCGAGGTCGTCGGGCGACACCTCGAGGGCGTCGGCCGCGATCTTGAGCGCCTTGGCCCGCACCACCCGGGCGGCCAGCGCCACGGCGTTGCCCGACATCACGGCGCCGCGCGACGCGAACGTGCCGACGGCGTACGGCATCCGGCGGGTGTCACCCGTGGTGACGTGGACGTCCTCGATCCGCACGCCGAGCTCGTCGGCGACGATCTGGGCGAGGATCGTCTGGTGGCCCTGGCCCTGCGTGGTCAGGCCGGTGGCGACGTTGACCCGCCCGCTGGTCTCGACGTGCACGTGCCCGCCCTCGTAGGGGCCGACGCCGGTGCCCTCGACGTAGCAGCCGATGCCGAGGCCCACCCTCCGGCCCTCGGCCTCGGCCTGCTCGCGGTAGGCCGCGAAGTCGTCCCAGCCGACGAGCGCCTTGAGCTTGGCCAGGGATGCCGGGAAGTCACCCGAGTCGTACTTCAGCGGCCGGCCGTCCTGGAACATCAGGCCGTGGTCGTAGGGCATCTCGTCGGGCTGGATGAAGTTGCGTGAGCGCACCTCGGCGCGGTCGAGGCCGAGCTGCGCCGCGATCGCATCCATGGTGCGCTCCATGGCGTAGCAGCCCTGCGGGCGGCCGGCGCCCCGATACGGCGTCACGAGAACGGTGTTGGTGTAGAGCGACCAGAACTCGACGCGGTAGGCACCCGGCTTGTAGGGGCCGAGCAGCTGGGTGGCCGTGATGATCGGCACGATGATGCCGTAGGGCGTGTAGGCGCCGTTGTCGTGCCAGAAGCGCACGTCGAGCGCGAGCAGGTGGCCCTCGTCGTCGAAGCCGACGGTCACCTCCTGCAGCTGCCCGCGCTCGTGCGCGCTGGAGATGAAGTGCTCGCGGCGGTCCTCGGTCCACTTGACCTCGCGGCCCAGGTTGCGGGCCGCCCACGGCACGAGCACCTCCTCGGGCCACGGGTGCATGATCTTGACGCCGAACCCGCCGCCGACGTCGGGCGCGATGCACTCGACCTTGGCCAGCGGCATCCCCAGCTTGGCGGCGACCGCGGCACGCACGCCGGTGGTGGTCTGGGTGGAGGAGTAGAGGCGCAGCGAGCCCTCGTCGAGGTCCCACTTGGCGTAGACGCCCTTGCCCTCCATCGGGGTGCACGCGCTGCGCTCGATGGCCAGGTCGAGGGTGAGGCGGTTCGGGGCGGCGGCCATGGCGGTCTCGAGGTCGCCGACCTCCTGGAGCAGGTGGGCGCTGACGTTGTCCGGGACGTCGTCGTGCACCAGCGTCGCCCCCGAGCGGGCGTTGTCGACGCCGACCACGACCGGCAGCTGCTCGTAGGTGACCCGGATGCGCTGGGCGGCGTCCTCGGCGAGGTAGCGGTCGCGGGCGACGACCATGACCACGGCCTCGCCGACGTGGTTGACCTCGTCCTTGGCCAGGCAGTAGCCGGTGCGGGCGTGGGTCAGTGCGGGGTGGGGGATGAGCACCGGGAGCGGCTCGGCGACCCGGCCGGTGAGGTCGTCCCAGGTGTAGATCGCCTCGACGCCGTCGACCTCCCACGCGTCGTCGATGTCGATGTCGACGACCCGGGCGTGCGCGTGCGGGCTGCGGACGAAGGCGGCCGCGAGCGCGGTGTGGCCGAGGTCGTCGAGGTAGCGACCGTTGCCGGTGAGCAGGCGGGGGTCCTCGCGGCGCTGCACCTTCTCGCCGAACTGGCGGGTGCTCATCGCGCTGCCTCGCCCTCGTAGCCCGGAACTGGGTCGACGAGCTCGACCAGCGCCTCGCGGCGGATCTCGGCGGCGCGACCGACGGCCTTGACGATGTTCTGGTACCCGGTGCAGCGGCACAGGTTGCCCGAGATGGCCTCGCGGGCCTCCTCGGGGGTGGGGTCGGGGTTCTCGTCGAGGTAGGCGGTGATGGTCGTGATGAACCCCGGTGTGCAGAAGCCGCACTGCAGCCCGTGGCACTCGGCGAACGCCTGCTGCACCGGGCTCATCGCCTCGGGGTCGTTGCCGATGCCCTCGACGGTGGTGATCTCGTGGGCCTGGGCCGTGACGGCGAACATCAGGCAGGACCGCATCGGCTGCCCGTCGACGAGCACGGTGCACGCCCCGCAGACGCCGTGCTCGCAGCCGACGTGCGTGCCGGTGAGGGCCAGGTCGTGGCGCAGGAAGTCGGACAGCAGCCGCCGGGCCGGCGCCGGTGCGGAGCGCAGCACGCCGTTGACCCGCAGCCGGATGTCGAGCAGCTGCTCGGTGGTGGACTCGTCGGCCCCGGTCGGCGCGCTCATGCGGCGCCCTCCTCGTCGCGGTCAGCAGTGGCGGCGGCGAGCGCCCGCAGGGTGAGCTCGGCGACCAGCATCCGCCGGTAGTCGGCGCTGGCGTGGATGTCGCCCTCGGGCTCGACGTGGGCGCGCACCAGCTCGACGACGTCCGCGGGCACGGGCGCCACGGCATCCCGGCCGGTGAACGCGGGCGTCAGGTCGAGCACGGTGGGCACCGGCGTCACCGACACGAACGAGGCTCGCGCCGAACGCACCTCACCGCTCTCGCCCACCTCGACCGCCACGGCGACGCCGGCCAGGGCGTAGTCACCGTGCCGCCGGGCCGACTCGAGGAAGGCCGAACGGGTGCCGGGCGCGAACCGCCCGAAGCGCACCGCCTCGACCAGCTCGTCGTACCGCAGCGTCGTCTCGAGCGGCCCCTCGAAGAAGTCGGCTGCGTCGATCTCGCGCCGTCCACCGGGCCCCACGGCCTCGACGACACCGCCGGTCAGCACCAGCACCGAGGGCATCTCGCCCGCGGGGTCGGCGTGCGCGATCGACCCCACCGTGGTGCCGCGGTTGCGGATGGCGGGGTGCGCGACGTTGCGGACGGCCTGGCGCAGGAGCGGCAGCGCGGCACCCGCCTCGTCGTCGCGCTCGAGCCCCGCGTGGCGCACCAGCGCACCCACCCGCACCCACGCATCGGTGACGTGCACGGCATCCAGCCCGGTCACGCCGTTGATGTCGACGAGGTGGCCGGGGCTGGCCAGGCGCATGTTGAGCACCGGGATCAGGCTCTGCCCGCCGGCGAGCACCTTGCCGTCGTGGCCGACCTGGGCGAGCACCGCGACGGTCTCGTCGACGGTGCGGGGTGCGTGGTGCACGAACGGTGCGGGCTTCACCTGAGCGATCCTGCCTCTTCGAGGGGTCCGGGGAAAGGCACCGCCCCGCCCGGGAGGTCGCGGCCTCCGGGCGGGGCGATGGTCGGTTCGGGTCAGGGCCGTCGGTCGCGCTCCGGGTCGCGCTCGCCGGGGGCGCCCGGGTAGCCCTCCTGGTAGAGGTCGTCGACGCCGTCGCTGTCGCCGTAGACGTGGTCGCCCACGGCGATCGCGGTGCCGTCGGCCCGGTCGCGCAGCTCCTTCGGGGCGATCGCCCGGGCCAGGTGGTAGCCGACGATCGTGACGATGGTGCCGAGCGAGATGCCCTCGAGCGAGAAGTCCTCGGTGATGTCCACCTTGACGTTGCCGATGCCGATGATGATGCCGGCCGCGATCGGGACGAGGTTGATCGGGTTGCCGAAGTCGACCCCGTTCTCCTTCCAGATCTTGGCGCCGAGCAGGCCGATCATGCCGTAGAGCACGACGGTGATGCCGCCGAGCACGCCACCGGGGATCGAGGCCACCAGGGCGCCGAACTTCGGCGAGAACCCGAAGACGATCGCGACGGCGGCGGCCACGTAGTAGGCGGCGGTGGAGTAGACCCGGGTGGCCGCCATGACGCCGATGTTCTCGGCGTAGGTCGTGGTGGGGGAGCCGCCGACCGAGGTGGCGAGCACGGTGCCGAAGCCGTCGGCGGCGATCGCGCGGCCCATGACCGGGTCGAGGTCGTGCCCGGTCATCTCGGCGACCGCCTTGACGTGGCCGGTGTTCTCGGCGATGAGCGCGATCACGGCCGGCAGCACGAGCAGGATCGCGGCCGTGGTGAAGGTCGGGGTGTGCCACCCGACGACCTCCTTGCCGTCGGCGCCGACCACGGTCTGCGACGGGAAGCCGAACCACGAGGCGCTGCTGACCAGGCGAGGTGTCCCAGCGCAGGTGCTCGGTGGCCTCGGTGGCACCACCGAGCACGGAGGTGATCGGGCCGACGGTCTGGTCGAGCAGCCAGGACAGCGCGGTGCCGAAGATCAGGGCGAGGAAGACCGCGATGCGGCTGATGAACCCGCGGAAGGCCACGGCGGCGACGATCGTGAAGGTCATCGTGGCCAGCGCGACCCACTGGTCCTGGGGCCAGTAGATGCCGGCGACGACCGGGGCGAGGTTGAAGCCGATGAGCATGACGACGGCACCGGTGACCACCGGCGGCAGCACCTTGTGGAGCACCGCGCGAGCCGAGGAAGTGGATGAGCACGCCGACGAGCAGCGAGCACCAGGCCCGCGACGAGGATCGCGCCGGTGACCTCGGAGGAGGTGCCGCCGTTCGCGCGGATCGCGGCGACACCACCGACGAACGCCGCCGACGTGCCGAGGTAGCTCGGCACCTTGCCCTGCGACGATGAGCAGGAACGCGATCGTCGCGACGCCGCTCATCATGATCGCCAGCTGGGGGTTGAGGCCCATGACCAGCGGGAAGACGAAGGTCGCGCCGAACATCGCCACGACGTGCTGGGCGCCCAGGCCCGACGGTCTTGCCCCACGACAGGCGCTCGTCCGGCGCCACCACCTCGTCGGGCCCGAGCGTGCGCCCGTCGCCCTTCAGCGTCCAACCCAAGCCCAGCGCCATGGCAGTGACCTCTCTAGCGGCGATACGGGTCGGCCGCGTCGACCGTGACGCGGCTCACTCGCAGTGATACACGGACCGTAGTGACCGCGTCAGGCGACACCCTCAGCAATCCTTGACAGCCGGATGCCGGTTCCGTTGGCAACCTGCGGCCCTCACCTCCCGCGCCCAGCCTCGGACCTGACCGGCGCTGGACCGTCGGCAGGGTGCTCCCACGGACGGACAAACGCACGCTCCCACCGCCCCGCTGAGCCTGGCTGCGCGCTCGTATGTGCGCTCGTTTTCGCCTGTTTGTCCGTCCGTCGGCGCGTGTGTGCCGCCTTTTGTCCGTCCGTCGGCGCATGTGTTCCCGCGGCTCGCGAACGACGCCTCAGGTGCCCGCGGCTCGGCGAACGAACGCCTCAGATGCCGCGCATCTGGTGGATGCGCAGGGCCAGGGCCAGGGTGAGCCGCAGCTGCGGGTCCGAGGTGAACGGGCCGAGCATCCGCTCGAGCTTGGCGATGCGGTAGCGCAGCGTGTTGTAGTGGAAGAACAGCTGCCGCGCGGTCTCGGCCACGTTGAGGTTGGTGTCGATGAGCACCGACAGGGTGCGGCGCAGGTCGGCGTTCTCGGGGGAGTCGTCGTGCGCCAGCTCGCCGAGCGACTCCTCGACGAAGCGGCGCAGGTCGGCGCCGTCGGGGATGAGCGCGAGCAGCCGGTAGATGCCCAGCCCGTCGAAGTGGGTCAGGGCCGACTCGCCGTGCATCTGCCGCCCGACGTGCACCGCCTTGAGCGCCTCGTCGTAGGCCGCGGGCAGGTCGGCCACCGAGGTGATCGGCCGCGACACCCCGGTCGAGAAGCTGCGCCGGCCACCGCCGCCGTCGCCGCGCACGACCTTGGCGATCTCGCCGACGGTGCGCATCACGGCATCCGCGTCGCTGTCGGGGCCCACCGGCACCAGGGCGACGACCTCCTGGCTGAACCCCGCGACCGGCACGCTGGTGTCGCGCGCCCGCACGGCCTGCACCCAGGCGCGCACGAACCGCTCCTGCAGGGATCGCACCTCGTCGGGCGCGCGGGTGGTCTCCTCGTCGTTCTCGTCGGTGTCCGCGACGACGACGACCATCGGCCGCGCGATGTCCCAGCCCAGGGATGCCGCGTGCGAGACCGCGTCGGCCGGCTCCCCGGCGCGCCCGGCGAGGGCGTCGCGCAGGAACTCGGCGCGGTACTTGCTCTCGACCGCCGCGACGGCCTGCTCCTTGGTGATGGCCAGCGCCGCGACCGTGGCCGCCCGCTCGAGCAGGTGCACGTCGGCGGCGGTCAGCGGGCGCTCGGGCGAGAACGCGCCGAGCAGGCCGTGGTCGGAGGAGCCGGCGACGATCTTGACGAAGGCCCGGGTGCTGCCCGGGGAGTCGGGGTCGCGGGGGCCGACCGGCTCGCTCTCGACGACGAGGCGGCCGGTGCGGTCGAAGCAGTCGAGCCCGCGGGTGCGCTCGACCTCGGCCTCGTCGCCGGCCATGGCCAGCACCCGGCCGTCGGTGGTGGCCACCACGGCCGCCCCCTGGAAGAAGCCGGCCACGGCGTCGCTGAGCTCGGCGAGGGCACCGCCGGCGAGCACGATCCGCACGAGCACCCGGTGCACCTCGTCCTCGCGCTCGAGCAGCGCCGCCTGCTGCTCGACGATCTGCTCGAGGGCCCCGACGCGGGCGGCCGGTTCGCTCGGGAGGGCCTCCAGGTCGACGCTGGGGCGGGCCGCGGTCTGACCGTGCGATGGCAAGGTCTGTGTGTCCCGGGGCTGATCGTTGGCAACAATGACCATCCGGTCACAGTAGACCCCTCGATAGCGTCGCCCCATGCCCACGGACCGGCCTGTTTCGCGACCCGCGCTGCCCGCGGCCGTCTCGACGCTCGTGGCCGCGGTGGTGCAGGGGGAGCGGGTCGCCGCGACGGTCCTCGCCGCGCACCGGTACGCGCTGTACCTCTCGGTTCGTGGGTCGGTGCTTCCCGTCGTCACCTCGGATGCCGTCGCGCTCCCGACCGCCGTCCGGCTCGCCGCACCGGCGGGGGCGGTGTCGTGGGGCGTCGACGTGGGCGACGAGGTGCTCGTCGGTGGGGGTCGCATCGCACTACCGGGTTTCGACGTCGTGGCCGCGCGCACCTGGCGCCCCTCCCGGGTCCGCCCGCGACGTCTGCCGCGGTCGGGTGCTCGAGATGGTCGCCGGGGCAGCCACCTCAGCACCCAGCTCGAGCTGAGCGGGGCCGGCGAGCGAGAGCGGGTGGCTCGCCGACGGCATCCGACGTCGCTCCGGCGTTGGGTGCTCAGCGGTCGCCGGGCAGCCACTGAGCGCCCGACTCGCGGATGGCGTCGCGGGCTGGTCGGGCGCGGGGCGGGGCTGACGCCGTCGGGCGATGACGCGCTCGCCGGCGCGCTGCTCGTCGCCCACGCGCTCGGCGCCGGTGAGGCGCTCGCGGATGCCGTGCGCGCCCGGCTCGGCGCCACCACCGCGGTCTCGGCCGCCCTGCTCGACGCGGCCGCCGACGGCTACGCCGCCCGCCCGGTCGTCACCCTCGTCGACGCCGCCGTCGCCAGCGGACCCCGGAGGCGTGCGCGCGGGCCCTGCCCGCCGTGCTCGCCATCGGCCACACCTCGGGCGCCGACACGGTCACCGGCATCCGGGCGGCCCTGGACGCTACCCTTCGCCTGGTGCAGAGTGGCCGCCAGGACGACCACTCCGCACCCACGCGGGAGGACCGGACGGAGTGCCGCATGACCACCCACGTCGAGCTGCGCCGCGGTGCCTACCACGACTCGGTGAGCCTGATGCAGGTCTCCCGCACCGTCGCTGGCACCACGGGCGTCGCTGCCGCCCAGGTGGCGATGGCGACCGAGCTGAACGTCGACGTGCTGCGCAGCATGGGCTTCGACGTGCCCGACGAGGCCGGCCCCAACGACCTCGTCGTCGCCATCCGGGCCGACGACCCTGACGGTCTGGATGCCGGGCTGGCGGCGGTCACCGATGCGCTCGCGGCGCTGCGCGGCACCGGCGACTCGGGCGGCGGAGGCGGTGACGACGAGGTGGCGCCACGAACCCTCGGCTCGGCCGCTGCGCGCTCGGGGGCGACCCTGGCCGTCATCTCGGTGCCCGGCCAGCACGCCGTGACCGAGACCTTCGACGCCATCGCCTCGGGCCTGAGCGTGATGCTGTTCTCCGACAACGTCTCCGTCGACGACGAGGTGCGCCTCAAGGACGCCGCGGCCGACGCTGACGTGCTGGTCATGGGTCCCGACTGCGGCACGGCCCACGTCGGTGGTGTCGCCCTCGGGTTCGCCAACGTCGTGCGGCCCGGGTCGGTGGGTGTCGTCGCGGCCTCGGGCACCGGCGCGCAGCAGGTGATGTGCCTGCTCGACGCCGCCGGGGTCGGCCTGAGTCACTGCCTCGGTGTCGGCGGGCGCGACCTCAAGGCCGCCGTCGGGGGTCGCTCCACCCGGCAGGCGCTGCGGGCGCTGGCCGACGACCCCGCCACCGAGACCGTGCTCGTGGTGTCCAAGCCCCCGGACGACGCCGTGCTCGCCGACATCGGGGCCTACGCCGCCGAGCTGGGCCTGCGGGTGCACTGGGCGGTGCTCGGCCCGGGCCGCCCCGACCTCACCGAGGCCATCGAGGCGTTCCTCGCGGCCGAGGGGCACCAGGTGCCGACCTGGCCGGCCACCCTCGCGCCGCCGGAGGACCCGTCACTGGCCACCGGCCCCTCCCTGCGCGGCCTGTTCTGCGGCGGCACCCTCGCCGACGAGGCGATGACGGTCGCGGAGGCGACGCTGGGCGGCATCCGCAGCAACATCGCGCACTCACCCGAGCTCGCGCTGGGGCCAGACCTCACCGACGCCGGGCACGTCGTCATCGACTTCGGCGACGACGGCCTGACCCGCGGCCGCGCCCACCCGATGATCGACCCGACCCTGCGGATGGAGCGCATCGCCCGCGAGGCCGGCGACCCGACGTGCGGCGTCCTCCTGCTCGACCTCGTGCTCGGCCACGGCGCCCACCCCGACCCGGCCGGTGAGCTCGCGGATGCCGTGCGGTCGGCGCGCGCGCTCGCCCACGCCGACGGCCGGGCGCTGCCGGTCGTGGTGTCGCTCACCGGCACCGACGCCGACCCGCAGGACCGGGCGCGGTGCGCCGAGGTCCTCGCTGACGCCGGTGCCTCGGTCTTCCTGTCCAACGGCGCCGCCACCCGGCACGCCCTCGACCTCCTCGGGAGCCCGCGATGACGACGACGCCGACCCCGGGCGGCCGACCCCTGCGCGGCCTGCTCGAGACCGACCCGGTCGTCGCGACCGCCGGGGTGTCGCTGCTCGCCGACGCGCTGCGCGACCAGGCGGTGCCCGTCACCGAGACCCAGTGGCAGCCGCCGATGGACGGCACCGAGACCGACCTGGCCCGCGTCATGGGCGACCCGCGGCGTGCCGCCGCCAACGCCCTGGCCTTCGAGCGGATGACGACCGCCGAGGCCGTGCTGGTCGACGTCGTGCCGGCGTCCGAGGCGCTGGGCCTCGAGCGTGGCACCTTCCTGCACGCCGGCCCGCCGCTGGAGTGGGAGCGGGCGAGCGGCCCGATGCGCGGCGCCCTCATCGGCGCGGTGCTCTTCGAGGGCCTGGCCGACACGCCCGAGGACGCCGAGAACCGGCTCGCCGCAGGGCGAGTTCGACCTCGAGCCGTGCCACCACCGCGGCGCGGTCGGCCCGATGGCCGGCGTCGTCAGCCCGTCGATGTGGGTCTACGCGCTGCGCGACGACGTGCACGGCCACGACTCGTGGTGCTCGCTGAACGAGGGCCTGGGCAAGGTGCTGCGCTACGGCGCGTACGGCCCCGAGGTGATCGAGCGGCTGCACTGGATGACCCGCGTGCTCGGCCCGATCCTGCGGCAGGCCGTGCGCTCGACCGGGCCGATCGACATCCGCGCGATCATCGCCCAGATGCTCCAGATGGGCGACGAGGGCCACAACCGCAACCGCGCCGGCTCGCTGATGCTGCTGCGCGAGCTGCTGCCCGGCATGATCACCGCCGACGCCTCCTCGGCCGACGTCGCCGAGGCGGTGCGCTTCTCCGGCGCCAACGAGCACTTCTTCCTCAACCTGGGGATGCCGGCCTGCAAGCTCGCGACCCGCGCCGCCGAGGGCATCCCCGGCTCGAGCGTCGTCACGGTGATGGCGCGCAACGGCACCGACTTCGGCATCCGGGTGTCCGGCACCGGCGACCAGTGGTTCACCGGGCCGGCCAACACTCCCGAGGGCCTGTTCCTCGGCGAGTACGGCCCGGACGACGCCAACCCCGACATCGGCGACTCGGCGATCACCGAGACCGGCGGCATCGGCGGCTTCGCGATGGCGGCCGCACCGGCGATCGTCCGCTTCGTCGGCGGCGACGTGCCGTTCGCGCTGCGGGCGACCCGCACGATGTACGAGGTCACGACCGGCGAGCACCCGGTCTACCAGGTGCCGATCCTCGGTTTCCGGGGCACCCCGACCGGCATCGACGTCACCAAGGTGGTGCGCACCGGCATCCTGCCGCAGATCAACACCGGCATGGCCGGGCGGGTGGCGGGCACCGGCCAGGTGGGGGCCGGGCTGGTCACCCCGCCGGCCGAGTGCTTCCCGGCGGCCCTGGCCGCCCTCGCCGCAGCCCTGCCTGCCTGAGGTCGGAGCAGCCTCACGGCGGCGTCCCCGTGAAAGAATCGGCCGCGTGACTGCGACCACGTTGGACGGCAAGGCGATCCTCGGCACGATCAAGGAGGAGCTGCGCCAGCGTGTCGCCGCGCTCGCGGAGCACGGGGTCGTCCCCGGCCTCGGCACCGTGCTCGTCGGTGACGACCCGGGCAGTCAGTGGTACGTCGGCGCGAAGCACCGCGACTGCGCGGAGATCGGCATCCGCAGCATGCGCCGCGACCTTCCCGCCGGCACCTCGCAGGACGAGGTGCTCGCCGTGGTGCGACGAGCTCAACGACGACCCCCAGTGCACCGGCTTCATCGTCCAGCAGCCCACCGGCCTCGACGAGAACGCCATCCTGTCGGCCGTCGACCCGGCCAAGGACGTCGACGGGCTGCACCCCACCAACCTCGGCTGGCTCGTGCTCGGCCACCCGGCGCCGCTGCCCTGCACGCCGGTCGGCTGCATCGAGCTGCTCCGCCGCTACGACGTGCCGATCGCCGGCGCGAAGGTCGTCGTCGTCGGCCGCGGCATCACCGTGGGACGCCCGCTGGGTCTGATCCTCACCCGCAAGTCGGAGAACGCCACGGTCACCCTGTGCCACACCGGCACGCGTGACCTTGCTGCCGAGGTGCGCCAGGCCGACATCGTCGTCGCTGCCGCCGGCGTGCCCGGCATCATCACCGCCGACATGGTCAAGCCCGGCGCTGCCGTGCTCGACGTCGGCGTGTCGCGGGTCGTCGACGAGGCCACCGGCAAGTCGGTCGTCGCGGGCGACGTCGCCCCGGACGTCTGGGACGTCGCCGGCTTCGTCAGCCCCAACCCCGGCGGAGTCGGCCCGATGACCCGGGCGATGTTGCTGTCCAACGTGGTCGAGGCCGCCGAACGGTCGCTCGCCGAGTCGCCGGCCGGCGTCGCGGGCTGAGCATGGCAACCACCTCGCGCACCACGACCCTGGTGTGGCGGGTCCTGCCTGTCGTCGCGCTGCTCGCGCTCGTCGCCACGTGGGGCCGCGACATCGGCATCCCGGTCGTGGTGCTCGTCGCGCTGCTGCTCGCCGGTGCGGTGCTCGCGGCGGTGCAGCACGCCGAGGTGGTGGCGCACCGCGTCGGGGAGCCCTTCGGGTCGCTCGTGCTCGCGGTGGCCGTCACCGTCATCGAGGTCTCGCTGATCGTCACCCTGATGCTGTCCGGCGGCGACGAGGCGGCCACCCTGGCTCGCGAGACCGTCTTCGCCGCGGTGATGATCACGATCAACGGCATCCTCGGCCTGTCGCTGCTGCTGGGCGCGCGCCGTTTCGGCACCGTCCGCTTCAACGCGGAGGGCACCGGCGGGATGCTGGCCACGGTCGCCACCCTGGCCACGGTCTGCCTCGTGCTGCCGACCGTCACCGAGAGCCAGCCGGGGCCGGAGTTCACCTCGGGGCAGCTGGCCTTCGCGGCGGTGGCCTCGCTCGCCCTGTACCTCGCTTTCGTCGTGACCCAGACCGTGCGGCACCGCGACTTCTTCCTCCCGGTGGCGCCCGACGGGGAGCCGCTCGACGAGGACGAGCACGCCGACCCGCCGTCGTCCCACGACGCCTGGGTGTCGCTCGGCTTCCTGCTGCTGTCGCTCGTCGCGGTGGTCGGGCTGGCCAAGATCGAGTCGCCGGCGATCGAGGAGGGCGTGCTCGCGGTCGGCCTGCCGGTGTCGTTCGTCGGTGTCGTCATCGCGCTGCTCGTGCTGCTTCCGGAGACCCTGGCCGCGGCCAACGCGGCGCGGCGCGGGCGGGTGCAGACCTCGCTCAACCTCGCGATGGGCTCGGCGATGGCCAGCATCGGCCTGACCATCCCGACCCTGGCCGTCGCGTCGATCTGGGTCCCGACGCCGCTGCACCTCGGCCTCGGCGCGACCCAGATCGTGCTGCTGGCCATCACCGTGGTCGTGGCGGTGCTCACCGTCGTGCCCGGGCGAGCGACCCGGCTGCAGGCCAGCGTGCACCTCACGCTCTTCGCGGCGTTCCTCTTCCTCGCGATGTCCCCCTGACCGACCCACACGACGGATGCCGCCCGCTCTGGTGAGCGGACGGCATCCGGTGAGCGAGGGTGGTCAGATCAGGCCGAGGCCCTTGACGGCGTCGCGCTCCTCGACGAGCTCGGCGACCGAGGCGTCGATCTTCGCGCGCGAGAAGTCGTCGATGTCGAGGCCCTGGACGATCTCCCAACGGCCGTCCTTCACGGTGACCGGGAAGGAGGAGATGATGCCCTCCTGCACGCCGTAGGAGCCGTCGGAGCGCACCGACATCGACACCCAGTCGCCCTCGGGCGTGCCCTGCACCCAGGTGCGGGCGTGGTCGATGGTGGCGGATGCCGCGGACGCGGCCGACGACGCGCCGCGAGCGTCGATGATCGCTGCGCCGCGCTTGGCGACGGTGGGGATGAAGGTGTTGGCCAGCCACTCCTGGTCGCCGACGGCCTCGGCGGCGTTGCGGCCACCGACCTCGGCGTGGAACAGGTCGGGGTACTGGGTGGCCGAGTGGTTGCCCCAGATCGTCATCTTGCGGATCTCGGTGACCGGCACGCCCAGCTTGGCGGCGAGCTGCGAGATGGCGCGGTTGTGGTCGAGCCGGGTCAGCGCCGAGAAGCGCTCGGTGGGGATGTCGGGGGCGTTGCTCATCGCGATGAGCGCGTTGGTGTTGGCCGGGTTGCCGGTGACGGTGATCTTCACGTCGTCGGCCGCGACCTCGTTGAGCGCCTTGCCCTGCGGGGCGAAGATGCCGCCGTTGGCCTCGAGCAGGTCACCGCGCTCCATGCCGGGCCCGCGCGGGCGCGCGCCGACGAGCAGGGCGAGGTTGACGCCGTCGAAGACCGTGTTCGCGTCGTCGCCGATCTGCACCCCCGCGAGGGTCGGGAAGGCGCAGTCGTCGAGCTCCATGACGACGCCCTCGAGGGCCTTGAGCGCCGGGGTGATCTCGAGCAGCCGGAGCTCGACCGGGGTGTCCGGGCCGAGCAGCGCGCCGCTCGCGATGCGGAACAGGAGGCTGTAGCCGATCTGGCCGGCAGCGCCGGTGACGGCCACTTTGACGGGCGCGTTGCTCACGGTGGTACCCCTTCGTACGCAGGTGTCGTTGTGTGGCTTCGACGCTATCAGCGCCCGGCCATGGCGCCGTACCGGGCACTGTGGTGAGGTTGCCGACGTGACGTTCGATGGTCGCGCAGATCGCACGGCGCCGTCCGGGCGCGACCTGCGACCGCTGGCCGTCGCCGTCGTGACCGCCGTCATCTCCCTCGCCCTCGTGGTGGCCTCGGCGCGCTGGGGCTGGCTCGGCCCGGACGTCGGTCGCGGCGACGGCTTCTGCGAGGCGGCCCGCCCCGGGTGGGTCCGCCAGCCCGCCAACACCTGGAGCAACCTCGGCTTCGTCATCGCGGGGCTGGCCATCGCCTGGGATGCCGGGGAACGCGCCCGCCTGGGCGTCACCCTGGGTGCCCACCCGGGTCTGGCGACGGCGTACGCCGTGATCGTCGTACTGCTCGGGCCGGGCTCGATGGCGATGCATGCGACCCAGACCGACCTCGGCGGCCACCTCGACCTGCTCAGCATGTACCTCGTGTCGGGCTTCGCCCTGGCGTACGCCCTGATGCGGTTCGTGCACCGCGGCCCGGCGTTCCTCGCCGTCGTCTTCACCGTCGCGGTGGTCGCCGGGATGGCGGTGCACCTGCGCGGTGGCAGCGTGCCGGTGCTCGGCCACGCGGGCAACGCGGCGTTCGGGGTCGAGGTCCTCGTGGCCCTGGGGCTCGAGGTCGCGCTCTACCGGCGCCGCTCACCCGCACCGCGCCAGGACCTCCGGTTCGGCGTGGCCTCGGTCGCCACCCTGGCGCTCGCCTTCGCGATCTGGACCACCGGGATGCGCGACCACCCGTGGTGCCAGCCCGGACACGCTGCTGCAGCAGCACGGCATCTGGCACGTGCTCTGCGCGGTGTCGGCCTACCTGATCTTCCGGCACTACGCCGCCGAGCGGGCCGTCACGCCCCCGGATGCCGAGGACCCCGCCCACCGGAGGTGAGCGGGGTCGTGTCGACCGTGCAGGCGGTCGACGGTCAGGCGGTTGCGGGGCGGTCCTCCGGGTCGATCTCGCCGGAGATGTCGCGGTCGCGGCGGTCGACGCCGGTGATCAGGTGGAAGGTGGCGCCGGCGATGGCGGCGCCGAGGATCGGGGCCAGCCAGAAGACCCACAGCGCCCACCGCCCCGTTGCCGTTGAAGAACGCGACGCCGGTGGAGCGGGCCGGGTTGACCGACGTGTTCGAGATCGGGATCGAGACGAGGTGGATGAGGGTGAGCACCAGACCGATGGCGATCGGGGCGAAGCCCTGCGGCGCACGGGTGTCCGTGGCGCCGAGGATGACGTAGAGGAACACCGCGGTGAGCAGCACCTCGGCGATGATCACCGCGAGCAGGTCGTACCCACCGGGGGAGTGATCGCCGTACCCGTTCGCCGCCATGTTGCCGGTGGCCTCGAAGCCCGGGCGCCCCCTGGCGATGACGAACAGGGCCAACCCGGCGAGGAGGCCGCCGGCGACCTGGGTGACCGACGTAGGCCGGCACGTCCTTCCACTCGAAGCGCTTCGCGATGGCGACGCCGATGGTGATGGCCGGGTTGAAGTGGGCGCCCGAGATGTGGCCGACGGCGTACGCCATCGTCACCACGGTGAGGCCGAAGGCCAGGGCCACCCCGAGGAAGCCGATACCGAGCTGGACGGACCCGCCGGAGACGGGCGAGAGGAACGTCGCCGAGTAGATGGCCGCGCCACAGCCACCGAAGACGAGCCAGAAGGTGCCGAGGAACTCCGCGCCGAGGCGCTGGAACATCGTGGGTGTCGTCATGGCGAACATTGTGCTCTGGGTCACGGCCCCCGCGCTCGGGACGCGCCGAGCCCTCGGTAGGTTGGTGTCGCCCTCGATTGGGCAGTCGCCACGACCAGGAGATCCAGATGGCCGACAACGGACCCGCCCCGTACGTCACCGACATCGAGACAGCCACGCTGGGCAACAACGCCTTTCGCGTCACGCTGTGGACCGGCACGCACCTGCAGCTGACGCTGATGTGCCTGCAGCCCGAGGAGGAGATCGGCCTCGAGGTGCACTCGCACCTCGACCAGTTCCTGCGCGTCGAACAGGGCGCCGGTCGGGTCGTGATGGGCCCGACCCGAGATGACCTGTCGTTCGATCGCGAGATCGGCGCCGACGACGTCGTCCTGGTCCCCGCCGGGTCGTGGCACAACGTGGTCAACACGGGCGACGAGCCGCTGCGCCTCTACTCCGTCTACGGGCCGGCCGAGCACGAGCCCGGCACGGTGCACCTGACCAAGGCCGAGGCCGACGCCGCCGAGCACGACCACTGACGGCCGCCAGCGGATGCCGGCCGCCAGCGGACACTGACGGACGTCAGCGGATGCCGGCCTCCCGGCATCCGCCCGCCTCACCTCCCGCACCTGTTGCGGATCACCCACCTGGAAGCCCCGCAAGGGCCTCCCGCGGTGGGTGATCCGCAATCAGTCGGCTGAGACCGGGATCAGGCCAGGGACGCGAGGATGCGGTTGAAGGTCGCCGACGGGCGCATCACCGCGGCAGTCTTCTCGGCGTCGGGGCGGTAGTAGCCGCCGATGTCGACCGGCTGAGCCCTGGACGGCGATCAGCTCGGCGTCGATCGTCGACTCGACTTGCGCGGTCAGCTGCTCGGCCACCGGGGCGAAGCGGCGGCGAGCTCGGCGTCGTCGGTCTGCTCGGCGAGCTCCTGGGCCCAGAAGCGAGCCAGCCAGAAGTGGCTGCCGCGGTTGTCGATCTGGCCGACCCGGCGGGCCGGGCGACTTGTTCTCGTTGAGCAGGCGCTCGGTGGCGCGGTCGAGCGCCTCGCCGAGCACGCCGGCGCGCGGCGTTGCCGTTGGTCGGCCTCGTGGCGGAAGCTCTCGGCCAGCGCGAGGAACTCGCCGAGGCTGTCCCAGCGCAGGTAGTTCTCCTGCACCAGCTGCTGCACGTGCTTGGGCGCCGAGCCGCCGGCGCCGGTCTCGAAGAGCCCGCCGCCGTTCATCAGCGGCACGACCGAGAGCATCTTGGCGCTGGTGCCGAGCTCGAGGATCGGGAAGAGGTCGGTGTTGTAGTCGCGCAGCACGTTGCCGGTGACCGAGATGGTGTCCTCGCCGCGGCGGATCCGCTCGACCGAGAAGCGTGGCGGCGTCGACCGGGGTGAGGATCCGGAGGTCCAGGCCCTCGGTGTCGTGGTCCTGCAGGTAGGTCTCGACCTTGGCGATGAGGTTGCGGTCGTGGGCCCGGCTGTCGTCGAGCCAGAACACGGCCGGGCGTGCCGGAGGCGCGGGCGCGGGTGACGGCGAGCTTGACCCAGTCGCGGATCGGGGCGTCCTTGGTCTGGCAGGCGCGCCAGATGTCGCCGGCCTCGACGTCGTGGGCCATCAGCACCTCGCCGGCGCGCGTCGACGACCTCGACCGTGCCGGCCGCGGCGATCTCGAAGGTCTTGTCGTGGCTGCCGTACTCCTCGGCCTTCTGGGCCATCAGCCCGACGTTGGGCACCGAGCCCATCGTGGTCGGGTCGAAGGCGCCGTTGGCGCGGCAGTCGTCGATGACGGCCTGGTAGACGCCGGCGTAGCGAGCTGTCGGGGATGACGGCCAGGGTGTCGTGCTCCTCGCCGTCCGGGCCCCACATGTGGCCGGAGGTGCGGATCATCGCCGGCATCGAGGCGTCGACGATGACGTCGCTCGGCACGTGCAGGTTGGTGATGCCCTTGTCGGAGTTGACCATCGCCAGGCGCGGGCCGTCGGCGAGGCCCTTGCGTCGATGGCGGCCTTGATCTCGTCGCCGTTGGGCAGGGCCGGCAGCCCGTCGAGGATGCCGCCGAGGCCGTTGTTGGGGGACAGGCCGGCGGCGGCGAGGTCGGCGCCGTAGCGTCTCGAAGACCTCGGGGAGGAAGGCCCGGACGACGTGGCCGAAGATGATCGGGTCGCTGACCTTCATCATCGTGGCCTTGAGGTGCACCGAGAACAGCACGTCGTCGGCCTTGGCGCGGGCGATCTGCTCGGCGCAGGAACGCGTCGAGCGCGGCCGACGCGCATGCACGGTGGCGTCGACGACCTCGCCCTCGAGCACCGTCAGGCCGTCCTTGAGCACGGTGGTGGTGCCGTCGGTGGCCGACGTGCCGGATGGTGAGGGTGTCGTCGCCGGCGAGCACGACGGACTGCTCGTTGGCGCGGAAGTCGTCGATGCCCATCGTCGCGACGTTGGTCTTGCTGTCGGGCGATCCAGGCGCCCATCGAGTGCGGGTGCTTGCGGGCGTAGTTCTTCACGGCCGCGGGGGCGCGGCGGTCGGAGTTGCCCTCGCGCAGCACCGGGTTGACCGCGCTGCCCTTGACCTTGTCGTAGCGGGCGCGGATCGTCGCGCTCCTCGTCGGTCTGCGGGTCGTCGGGGTAGTCGGGCAGCGCGAAGCCCTGGCTCTGCAGCTCCTTGATGGCGGCCTTGAGCTGCGGCATCGAGGCCGAGACGTTCGGCAGCTTGATGATGTTGGCCTCGGGCGTCGTGGCCAGCTCGCCGAGCTCGGCGAGGGCGTCGCCGATCCGCTGCTCCTCGGTCAGGTGCTCGGGGAAGAGGGCCAGGATGCGGCCGGCCAGCGAGATGTCACGGGTCTCGACGTCGACGCCGGCCGAGGAGGCGAAGGCCTGCACCACCGGCAGGAAGGAGTACGTGGCCAGCATCGGGGCCTCGTCGGTGAGGGTGTAGATGATCGTTGCCATGGGTGCGTCGCTGCTCCTCGGTGGTGGCGGTTATCTTGACGTCAAGACAAATTCTACCGGATCGGCGCGGCGGCTGCCTGCCCGGTTGCAGGTGGAGGCCGTGCACACGGCCCGCGACCAGGTCGTGCAGCCGTGCGGCCCCCGCGACGTCATCGACCTCACCGTGCTCGACGGCAGCCGCGCCCAGGTGCTCTGCGCCAACGGTGACGTCCGCGCCACCACTGACGGCGGCCAGCGCTGGCCGAAGTCGTACGCCGTCAAGAACGCCCTGGCCCTGACCGTGGCCGAGGGCGGCAGCGGTGTGATCGTCAAGGCCGACCCCTCGTGTCGGGGGGTCGTCGCTGTGCCGATCGTCTCCGGCCAGCCGGCCAAGGAGGGCCAGTGCGTGGTGGCTCCCGCGATCGACGGGCGGATCTCGGTCTCGAACGCCGGCAACGCCTGGTGGCTGCTCGTGGGGTCACAGGTCTTCACGGCCGAGGAGCCGATCGGGCCGTGGACCCGCACCGAGCAGGACCCCGCCCCCGAGGGCTGACCCGCCCCCGAGGGCTGACCCCGCCCACCGCCGTGCCCGGGGCGCTTGCCACCATGGGCCGGTGCTCCTCGTCTCCGCCAACGTCAACGGCATCCGCGCCGCGTCCCGCCGCGGTGGCGTGACCTGGCTCGAGGCCGCCGCCCCTGATGTCGTGACGCTGCAGGAGGTGCGCGCCGACGACGACCAGCTCGCCGCCGCGCTCGCCGGTTCGACCTTCGAGGGCTGGCACCTGGCGCACGCCCGGTGCTCCGTGCCCGGCCGCTCGGGCGTGGCGGTGCTGTCGCGCTGGCCGTTCGCCGAGGTGCGCACCGACGTCGGGGCGGAGTTCGCCGGCTCGGGCCGCTGGGTCGAGGCCGACGTGCGTGGTCGACGGGGCTGAGGGTGCGGTCGTGGTGACCGTCGCCTCGGCGTACGTGCACACCGGCGGCGCGGGCACCCCGCGCCAGGAGGAGAAGATGCGCTTCCTCGCGGCGGTGGGCGAGCGGCTCGAGGCGTGGGCCGCCGACGGCCGGCGTGCCGTGCTGACCGGGGACCTCAACGTCGCCCACCGCGCGGAGGACATCAAGAACTGGAAGGGCAACCGCGGCAAGTCGGGCTTCCTGCCGGAGGAGCAGGCCCAGATCGACGGGTGGGTCGGCACCCACGGCTTCGTCGACGTGCACCGGCACCTGCACGGGCCGGGGCCGGGTCCGTACACCTGGTGGTCGTGGCGCGGGAAGGCGTTCGACAACGACTCGGGCTGGCGCATCGACTACCAGCTGGCGTCGGCGCCGCTGGCCGCGCGGGCGGTGAGCGCGCAGGTCGGGCGTGCCGCGGCCTACGACCAGCGCTGGAGCGACCACGCGCCGGTCTCGGTCACCTACGACCTGTGAGTGCGCCGCACGCGACGACGCCTCCCTCCGCCGGGGTGCGGCGGGGGGAGGCGTCGTGCGGTGCCGTCACGTGTGCGGGGTCAGCGCACCCTCCCGGCGGTCCACTTCGAGGTCCACAGGGTGGACAGCTTGACGTGGTCGCCGGCCTTGGGGGAGTGCCAGATCCGGCCCCCACCGGCATAGATACCGACGTGGTGGACCCTCGACGCCGTGGTCGAGTAGAAGAAGATCAGGTCACCGGGGCGCACCTGGCTCTTCGCGACGGGGATGCTGGCCCGCTTCTGGTCCGACGCGGTGCGCGGCACGCTGTGGTGCAGCCGGGTGGAGAAGACGTACTTCACCAGCCCGGAGCAGTCGAACGCCGAGGGCCCGGCGGCGCCGTACCGGTACGGCTTGCCCTTCTGGGCGGCCGCGACGGAGACGGCCGTGGTTCCGAGGGTGCTGGCGCTGGCGTGGGGGGCCGGCGACACGATGATGAGGGACACGACGGCGGCCAGGGCTGCCAGTAGGGTCCGGACGGCTGTTCGCCGTCCGGGCATGGTGGTGCGCTCGAGGGTGGTCATGGGGGTTTCCCTTCCAACCGCCTGCGAGGTCAGCTGTCGGGTTCGGGCGGAAGGCGCCCGGCCGCGCACTGCGCGGCTTCACCCCGAGGCCGGCGAGAACCGACCGAAATGGGTCCCCCGTTCCTGCCCGATTGTGAATCCGAGGGCGGCGACAGGGGGACAGGACTCGGCGGCTGTCGCTCGCACCGGTCGCTGCCGACCGGTCCATCCAGAGTGCCCGCCGGTTCGCGCCGATGCACGCCGACGTTCTCAGCGACTAGCCAGAATCCGAGCGGATCAGGAGTCGCGGCGCGCGGCGTCGCCGGCCGTGACGACGAAGCTGCGCGGCTCGGTCCAGCCCCGCTCGGCGAAGGCGTCGAGGATGCCGCGCCGCGCCTCGTCGACCCCGTCCACCTGCACGAGGGCGATGCTCGAGCCGCCGAAACCGCCACCCGTCATCCGGGCTCCGAGAGCCCCGGCCGCGCGGGCCGCGTCGACCGAGACGTCGAGCTCGGCACAGCTGACCTCGTAGTCGTCGCGCAGCGACGAGTGTGACGCGTCGAACAGTCGCCCGACCTCGACCAGGTCACCGGCGCGCAGGGCCGCGACGCAGGCCCGCACCCGCGCGATCTCGGTCACGATGTGGCGGGTGCGGCGGCGCAGCACGTCGTCGGAGAGGCGGGCGAGGGCGTCGTCGAGGTCCGTCGGGTCGACGTCGCGCAGGGCGGCGACCCCGAGCTCGGCGGCGGCCTGCTCGCAGGACGAGCGGCGCTGCGCCGTACTGGCCGTCGTTGAGGCTGTGCTCGGCGCGGGTGTCGGTGACCAGCAGGACGTGCCCGGATGCCGTGCCGTCACCGGACGCCGTGCCGCCGCCGGATGCCGTGCCGTCACCGGCCAGGTCGAACGGCACCTGCTCGGTGGCGCCGCTGCGGCAGTCGAGCAGCAGGGCGTGGTCGGCCCGGCAGAGCAGGGCCGCCGACTGGTCCATGCCGCCGGTGGGGGCACCGGCCACCTCGTTCTCGGCCCGCACGCAGGCCGCCGCGAGCCGGGCCCGGCCGGCGTCGTCGGCGAGCAGCCCGAGGTCGAACAGGTCGCTGGCCGCGGCCCCGACCGCGCACTCGAGCGCGGCCGAGCTCGACAGGCCGGCGCCGACCGGCACCGCGCTGTCGACGGTGACGTCGAGCCCGCGCACCTCGTGGCCGGCGGCGCGCAGCGCCCACAGCACCCCGGCCACGTAGGCCGCCCAGCCCTCGGGTCGCCCCGGCCCGACGTCGGCCGAGGCCGACCTCGACCAGCTCGTCGGTCTGCACCGACCACACGCGAAGGAGGTCGTCGGCGCGCGGCGAGCACGCGGCATACGTGCGGTGGGGAAGGGCGATCGGCAGCACCAGCCCGTCGTTGTAGTCGGTGTGCTCGCCGATCAGGTTGACCCGGCCCGGTGCCGACCAGACCCCCTCCGGGTCGGCATCCGAACACCTGGCGGTGTGTGTCCACGACCCGGGTCATGCCGGTGAGTCTAGGGGCCGCGGCCCCTGACACAATGTGGCCATGTCCACCCCCGCAGCGGCCGCTTCCGCACGCCCGCGCATCCTCTCCGGGATGCAGCCGACGAGCGACTCCCTCCACCTCGGCAACTACCTCGGTGCCCTCGTGAACTGGGTCGGGCTGCAACGCGACTTCGACGCCTACTACTTCGTCGCCGACCTGCACGCGCTCACCGTGCCGACCGACCCGGAGGTGCTGCGTCGCCGCACCCGGGTCACCGCGGCCCAGTTCATCGCCGGTGGGGTCGACCCCGAGACCTCCGCGGTGTTCTGCCAGAGCCACGTCAGCCAGCACGCCGAGCTCGGCTGGGTGCTGGCCTGCCAGACGGCCATGGGCGAGATGAACCGGATGACGCAGTACAAGGACAAGACGTCCAAGGGGCACAACGCCAACGTCGGGCTGTTCACCTACCCGGTGCTGATGGCCGCCGACATCCTGATGTACGACGCCGCGTTCGTGCCGGTCGGCGAGGACCAGCGCCAGCACCTCGAGATCACCCGTGACCTCGCCGAGCGGATGAACGCGCGGTTCGGCCCGGTGCTCACCGTGCCCGAGCCGTACATCCTCAAGGAGTCCGCGAAGATCATGGACCTCCAGGAGCCCACGGCGAAGATGAGCGGCTCGATGTCGAGCGACAAGGGCCTGGTGCTGCTCAGCGACGAGCCGGCGCGGATCGCCAAGAAGATCCGCTCGGCCGTCACCGACACCGAGGCCGAGGTGCGCTACGACCCCGAGACCAAGCCCGGGGTGTCGAACCTGCTCGTCATCCACTCGGTGCTGTCCGGCACGCCGATCGCCGAGGTCGAGGCCGACTTCGCCGGGCGCGGGCTACGGCGACCTGAAGAAGGCCGTCGCCGAGGTCGTGGTCGACGCCGTGACGCCCTTCCGCGACCGGATGGCCGAGCTGCTCGCCGACCCGGCCGAGCTCGACCGCCTCCTGGCCCGTGGCGCGGAGCGGGCCGCCGTCATCGCGGAGGCGACGATGGCCCGGGTCCGCGACGCGGTCGGGCTGCTGCCGGCGGCGGAGTAGGGTCCCTGCCCATGCCGAACCACGGCGTCGCCGTCACCGTCCCCGAGCCCTGGTCGACCACCCTCCAGCAGGCCCGGGAGGACTTCGGCGACCCGATGGCGTCGGCCATCCCGCCGCACGTGACCCTGCTGCCACCCACGGCGATCCCGCAGGACGACATGGACGCGTTCCTCGAGCACCTGCTCGCGGTCACGGCCACCGCCGAGCCGTTCGACATGGTGCTCTCGGGCACCGGCACCTTCCGCCCGGTGTCGCCGGTGGTGTTCGTGCAGGTCTCGCGCGGCATCCCGAGCTGCGAGGCGCTCGAGCGGGCGGTGCGCTCGGGGCCGGTCGACCGGCAGCTCGACTTCCCCTACCACCCGCACGTCACGGTGGCCCACCACCTCGACGAGGCGGCGCTCGACCGCGCGTTCGAGTCGCTGGCCGACTTCCGCTGCGCCTTCCGGGTCGCCTCGGTCGAGCTCTACCACCACGACGACGACGGGGTCTGGCGGGTCGTCGACAGCTTCGCCCTCGGCGGCTGACCGCGTGACGAGCATCCCCGGCTTCTGGGCCGTCGTGCCCGCGGGCGGCGCCGGCACCCGGCTGTGGCCGCTGAGCCGCGCCGGCCACCCCAAGTTCCTCCTCGACCTCACCGGCAGCGGCCGCTCGCTGCTGCAGACCACCGTCGACCGGCTCGCGCCGCTGACCGCGGAACGGGTCGTCGTCGTGACCGGTGCCGCCCACGCCGACGCGGTGCGCGACCAGCTGCCGGGCCTCGGCGCGTCGCAGGTGCTGGCGGAGCCGTCGCCGCGTGACTCGATGGCCGCGATCGGGCTGGCCGCCGCCGTCATCGAGCGCCGTGACCCGGATGCCGTGATCGGCTCGTTCGCCGCCGACCACGTCATCCCCGACCAGGGCGCGTTCGAGGCGGTCATCCGCGAGGCCGCGGCGGTCGCGCGCGACGGCCACCTCGTGACGATCGGCGTCGAGCCGACCTGGCCCGCCACCGGGTTCGGCTACATCCGTGCGGGTGAGCCGCTGCCCGGGGCCGCGCACCGCGCTGCGGGCCGTCGAGTTCGTCGAGAAGCCGGATGCCGAGCGGGCCGCGCGCGTATGTCGCCTCTGGCGAGTTCCGCTGGAACGCAGGCATGTTCGTGGTTCGGGCCGCGACGCTTGCTCGACCTGCTGGAGCAGTGGCACCCCGAGCTGGCGCGCGGGCTGCGGGCCATCGCCGCCGACCCGGCGCGGCTCGCCGGAGGTGTGGCCCGGCCTGACCAAGATCGCCATCGACCACGCCGTCGCCGAGCCCGCGGCGGATGCCGGTCGCGTCGTCGTCGTGCCCGCCCCCTTCGAGTGGGACGACGTCGGGGACTTCGCGAGCCTGGCGACGCTGCTCCCGGCATCCACGGCTGGTGACCGGACCGGGGACGGCGGCGACGGCATCCACGACCTGCGGGTGCTCGGCGACCGGGCTGACGTGATCGCCATCGACGCCGGGGGAGTGGTGGTGCCCGGCGGTGGGCGACGCATCGCGATCGTGGGGCTGGACGACGTCGTGGTCGTCGACACCCCCGACGCCCTGCTCGTGACCACCCGGGCGCGGGCCCAGGACGTCAAGGCTCGTCGTCGACGCCCTCAAGGCCGAGGGCCGCACCGACCTCACCTGACGCCCAGGCCTTCCGACTTATTGCGGATCACCCACCTCGGGAGGCCGATTCCTGGCGCTCTGGCGTGGGTGATCCGCAATCAGTCGGGGACGCCGCCGGGTGTCAGGCGACGTCGCGGCGGTTGTAGGCGGCGTACCCGCCGACCATGAGCGCGAGCGCGATGAGGGTCAGCACCGCGGCCGAGACGACCTCGAACGAGCCGCCGGGCAGGTGGCGACAGGTGCGTGAACGGCGAGAGGTCCATGACCCACGAGGGCAGCTTCGTCAGCGGGCCGATCTCGGTGACCATGAACGTCACGAGCAGCACGCCCCACGAGAACGGTGCGAACCGGGGTGCCGCGCCCGCGAGCGCCGCGGCGACGCCGATCATCACCCACACCGCGGGGACCGCCGCCAGGCTGGCGCCGATGGCCGCGCCGAAGGACGGGGCCTGCGGGCTGGCCGAGGGGCCGACCAGCCCGACCACGGCGCCGAGCAGCGCCAGCAGGGCGGCCGTGAGCGCGACCGGCAGGGCGACGTGCGCGGCGAACCACCGGGCGCGGCTGGTCGGGGTCGCGAGCACGACCTCGCCGAGGCCCGACCGCTCGGAACCCACGAGGCGCAGCACCAGGGCGATTCCCGCAGCGGCGACGGCGACGGCGACGAAGTGGATCTCGGTGGCGACGTAGACGTCCTCGATCGAGCCGGTGGTGCCGCCCAGCTTCTCGAGCAGGTCCTGGATGCCGGGGTCCGAGACCATCTCGGCCACCGAGCCGAGCAGCGACCCCACGACGACACCGCCGAGGACCATGCCGATCGTCCAGCCGATGATCGTGCCGCGAGCCAGCCTGGTGACGAGCGACAGCGGCCCGGCGAGCAGGCTGCCGGCCCGGCGCGGGCCGCTGCGGGCCGGGATGACGCCGGCCCCGAGGTCGCGGCGGTCGAGCACGGCGAGCGCGACGGCCACTCCGACGACGAGGGCGAGCACGCCGAGCAGGAGGACCCAGGTGTGGTTCGCGCCGTAGACCTCCACGTGACCGGTCCAGCCCAGCGGTGACAGCCAGCCGAGTGCGTGGACGAGCGAGCCGGGGTCGGCGGAGTCGGCGATGGCCCGCAGCGCGAACATCGCGCCGAGGAAGCCGAAGCCGAGCCCGGCTGCGCCGCGCGTGGTCGAGGCCAGCTGCACCGCGACGGCGCTGACTCCGATCATGGCGAGGCCGGCCGTCATCCAGGCGATCGCGAACGCGATGCTCCCGGTGACGTCCATGCCGAGGGCGGCGAGCCCCGCACCGGTGAGCACGCTGGCGGCGACGACGGCGATCGTCCCCAGGGTCACGGCGGCGGCGAGCGCCGACCAGCGGCCGACGACCCCGGCGCCGAGCAGCTCCAGGCGCCCCTCGTCCTCCTCGGTGCGGGTGTGCCGTCGCACCACGACGAACCCGAGCACGGCGGTGAGGAAGGCACCCATCATCAGGGTCTTGAACACGGCCAGGGCGTCAGCGGTCTGCGCGGCGACCGGGCCGTAGAGGGCGAGGACCGACGGGTTGCTGAGGACGCCGGCCAGGCCGGTCGTGGCCGCCTCGTCGGTCGGGTAGAGCGCCAGGGTCGCCTGCGCCGACCCCACGGCGAGCACCACGAGCCCGAGCACGCTGCTCGGGATGAGGATGCGGTCGCGCCGCCAGGCCAGTGCCAGCAGGTGGGAGAACCCGGCCAACCGGGTGCCGAGGGAGATCGTCGGGGCCAGCTGCCCCGTCGGGGCGGTGGCGGCGGTCATGCCGGCTGCTCCTGTGGGGCCTGGGGGGCGGCCGGGGCGTCGGCGGAAGGCTCTGCCTGGTAGCGGGCGAGGAAGAGCTCCTCGAGGGTGGGCGGCTGGCAGGTGAGGCTCGCGACGCCACGGTTGCCCAGGGTCGCGACGAGCTGGCCGAGGTGCTCGGCGTCGACCGAGCAGCGCAGGTCGGTGCCGTCGACCACCACGTCGTGGACACCCGGCCAGGAGCGGACCTCCTGCAGGCTGGGCGCGGCGTCGAGCACGGCGTGCACCCGGCTACGGGTCAGGTGGCGCAGCTCGGCCAGGCTGCCGGAGTCGACGATCCGCCCGGCGCGCACGATGCTGACCCGGTCGCAGGCGCGCTCGACCTCGCTGAGGATGTGGCTCGACAGGAGCACGGTGCGGCCGTCCTCCTTGAGGGCGGTGAGCTCGCTCTGGAAGACCTCCTCCATGAGCGGGTCGAGGCCGGCCGTCGGCTCGTCGAGGACGAGCAGCGGGACGCCGCTGGCCAGGGCCGCGACGAGGGCGACCTTCTGCCGGTTGCCCTTGGAGTAGGCCTTGCCCTTCTTGGTCTCGTCGAGCTCGAAGCGCTCGACGAGCCGGCGGCGGCGGTCCTCGTCGATGCCTCCGCGCAGCCGGCCGAGCAGGTCGATGACCTCGCCGCCGCTCAGCGACGGCCACAGCACGACGTCGCCCGGCACGTAGGCGAGCCGGCGGTGCAGGTCGGTGGCGTCGCGCCACGGGTCGCCGCCGAGCACCGTCGCGGTGCCGCCGTCGGCGCGCAGCAGGCCGAGCAGGATGCGGATGGTGGTCGACTTGCCCGCCCCGTTGGGGCCGAGGAAGCCGTGCACCTCGCCCTCGCGAACCGTGAGGTCGAGGCCGTCGAGGGCAACGGTGTCGGCCGAACGACTTGCGCAGGCCGGAGACTGAGATCACATCGGACATGTCCCGAGATGCTACGCCTGTTTCAGAAGTATGTGAATGTTGTAACCTTCACGCATGTCGCCGACCGCAGCCCCGCCGCCGGCCAGCCCGCGTGCCCGCCCACGTGGCCGCGACTCGGCGCCGGACGCCGTCGAGGGAGAGGCGCGCGCCGACCTGCGCGACCCGCAGCTCCATGACGTCGTCGAGCACCTCGGCGGCGCCCTCGCGGATGCCGGCCTGGCTCGGCTCCCAGCGCGCGTCTTCGCCGCGCTGATGGCGACCGAGGACGGCCGGCTCACGGCATCCGAGATCGCGACGATGCTCGACATCAGCCCGGCCGGGGTGTCCGGGGCGGTGCGCTACCTCACCCAGGTGCGGATGATCCGCCGCGAGCGGGAGCGTGGCTCGCGGCGCGACGTGTACGTCGTCATGGACGACGCGTGGCACGACATGCTGATGCAGAGCGACCAGGCCTACCGGCCCATTCTCGAAGCGCTGGCCGTGGCCCGGGGCGCGGTCGAGGAGGGCACCCGAGCGTGGGAGCGCATGCAGCTGTCGGTCGAGTTCCTCGAGTTCATCACCCGCGAGATGGGCGGCATCGCGGAGCGGTGGGACGAGTACAAGGCCGCGCGCGGCTGACGGCATCCGCCCGTCATTCCGACCTCGTGCGACGTGCCTGCGGTTCTCGCCGACGCCCGTGCCGGAAACCGCAAGCACGTCGCACGAAGTCGGGCTCGCTCGGCTGGCGGAAGGCAGCCCGGGGCGCCACCGCGTCCGAGTAGAGTGAACGCCTGATGAACGACGATGCCCTTCTCGCCGCACTCGGCGAGCGCATCTCCTCACTCGCAGCCGAGCTCATCGACATCCGGCGGGACTTCCATGCCCATCCCGAGCTGTCCCGCGAGGAGGTGCGCACGACGCAGACCGTGGCCCGCCGCCTCGATGCCGCGGGCGTCGGCGTGCGTCTGCTGCCGGGCACCGGGCTGCTCGCCGACATCGGTGCACCCGACGCCGAGCACCGCGTCGCCCTGCGGGCCGACATGGACGCCCTGCCGGTGCGTGAGCGCACCGGCCTCGACTTCTCCTCCACCACCCCCGGTGTCTGCCACGCGTGCGGCCACGACGTGCACGTCGTCGCGCTCCTCGGGGCGCTGCTCGCCCTCAAGGAGTGCGAGCCGGCCCTGATCGAGCGCGGCCTCGCGGTGCGCGGCGTCTTCCAGGCCGCCGAGGAGGTCATCCCCGGTGGGGCGCACGACGCCATCATCGCGGGCGCGCTCGACGGGGTGGACTCCGTGTTCGCCGTCCACTGCGACCCCAGCCTCGACGTCGGCCAGGTCGGGCTGCGCGAGGGCCCGCTGACCGCGGCCTGCGACCACGTCACCGTCTCGCTGCACGGTCGCGGCGGGCACACCTCGCGCCCGCAGCTCACCGAGGACCTCACCTACGCGCTCGCGAAGGTCGTCACCGACGTGCCGGCGGCGCTGTCGCGGCGCCTCGACCCGCGGGCCGGGGCGGCGCTGGTGTGGGGCACGATCAGCGCGGGGCGTGCGAGCAACGTCATCCCGTCGACCGGCGAGTGCCAGGGCACCCTGCGGATGCTCGACGCGCAGGCCTGGCTCACCGTCGGCCCGCTGCTCGAGGAGATCGTGCACGCCGTGGTGCAGCCCTACGGCGTGCAGGCCAAGGTCGAGCGGGTCAAGGGTGTGCCGCCGGTGGTCAACACGGCCACCGGTATCGAGGCCTTCCGGCTCGCCTCGCTCGCGGGTGGGATGCACCCGGTGCCGACGTCGCAGTCGCTGGGCGGCGAGGACTTCTCCTGGTACCTCGCGCACACCGACGGCGCGATGGCCCGGGTCGGCACCCGCACCCACGGCGGCCCGACCTACGACCTGCACCAGGGCGACCTGGTCGTCGACGAGGACGCCATCACCCTGGGGGCCCGGCTGCTCTCGTCCCTCGCGGTGCTGCGCCGGCGCGCCCCCGACCGCCACTCGCCCACGGTGCTGGAGACGACATGACGGGCTCCGAGCAGGCCGTCGACTGGGAGGCGCTGCGCTCGGAGGCGGTGCGGATGACGACGCTCGCCTATGCGCCCTACAGCCACTTCGCCGTCGGCGTCGCCGGGCTGGTCGACGACGGGCGCATCGTGTCGGGGTGCAACGTCGAGAACGCGGCCTACGGCGTCACCCTGTGCGCCGAGTGCGGCATGGTGTCCGAGCTGCACGCCACCGGTGGCGGCACGCTCGTGGCGGTGTGGTGCGTCGACCAGAACGGCGACAGCCTGATGCCGTGTGGTCGTTGCCGGCAGCTGTTGTGGGAGAACGGCTCTCCCGACACGTTGCTGCAGACGCCCGAGGGTGTGCTGACGATGCGCGAGGTGCTGCCGCAGGCCTTCGGGCGCGACACCCTCGACGCCGTCGCCCCGGTCGACTGAGGCGCCCCAACTTTCTCGCCCGGTGCGGGAACCTTCACCTCAGCACCACTTCGTAACCCTTGCGAAGGTGAAGCTTCCGGTGCGGAGCAGGCGGGTCCGGGCGGATGACCGAGCGCCCCCCGCGCCCCTGCCATGATGGCTCGATGACCGAATCCTTCGATGCCGTCGACGTCATCACCACCAAACGTGACCGCCACGAGCTCTCCGACGACCAGATCCGCTGGGTCATCGACGCCTACACGCGCGGCGTCGTCGCGGAGGAGCAGATGAGCGCGCTCGCGATGGCGGTGCTCCTCAACGGGATGACGCGTCGCGAGATCGCGACCTGGACCGCCGCGATGATCGCCAGCGGCGAGCGGATGGACTTCTCCGGGCTGTCGCGCCCGACCGCCGACAAGCACTCCACCGGCGGGGTCGGCGACAAGATCACCCTGCCGCTGGCGCCGCTGGTCGCCGTGTTCGGCGTCGCCGTGCCGCAGCTGTCGGGCCGCGGCCTGGGCCACACCGGCGGCACCCTCGACAAGCTCGAGTCGGTCGCCGGCTGGAAGGCGTCGCTCTCGAACGAGGACATGATGCGCCAGCTCGAGGACGTCGGCGCGGTCATCTGCGCCGCCGGGTCGGGGCTGGCCCCGGCCGACAAGAAGCTCTACGCGCTGCGCGACGTCACCGGCACGGTGGAGGCGATCCCGCTCATCGCCTCCTCGATCATGAGCAAGAAGATCGCCGAGGGCACCGGGGCGCTGGTGCTCGACGTCAAGGTCGGCAGCGGTGCGTTCATGAAGACCCGCGAGAGCGCCACCGAGCTGGCCCGCACCATGGTCGACCTCGGCACCGACGCCGGCGTCAACACCGTTGCGCTGCTCACCGACATGTCGACGCCCCTGGGCCTGACCGCCGGCAACGCCCTCGAGGTGCGTGAGTCGGTCGAGGTGCTCGCCGGCGGCGGCCCGGCCGACGTCGTCGAGCTCACCGTTCGGCTCGCGCAGGAGATGCTGGATGCCGCCGGGCGCGGCGGCCAGGACGTCGCCGCGGCGCTGGCCGACGGCCGCGCCATGGACGCCTGGCGCCGGATGATCGCAGCCCAGGGCGGTGACCCCGACGCCCCGCTGCCGGTCGCCACCGAGCAGCACGAGGTGCGCGCGGGCGCCTCGGGCGTGCTCTCCGAGCTCGACGCGTACGCCGTGGGTGTTGCCGCGTGGCGCCTCGGCGCCGGACGCGCCCGCAAGGAGGACCCGGTACAGGCGGGGGCCGGCATCGAGCTGCACGCGAAACCGGGTGACGCGGTGCGCGAGGGCGACCTGCTGCTCACCCTGCACACCGACGAGCCCGAGCGGTTCGACCGGGCGCAGGGCGCCCTGCAGGGCGCGGTCACCATCGCCCCCGAGGGCACCACGGTCGAGCGCACCCCCCTCGTCATCGACCGGATCGCCTGATGGCCGGCACCGGGGCGGTCGCCCCCACCATCGTCGCCCGCGCCCCCAAGGCGCTGCTGCACGACCACCTCGACGGGGGCCTGCGTCCCGCCACGGTCGTCGAGCTCGCCGAGGCGTCGGGCTACGCCGACCTGCCCACGACGGATGCCGTGGAGCTGGGTCGCTGGTTCCGTGACGCCGCCGACTCGGGCTCGCTCGTGCGCTACCTCGAGACGTTCTCGCACACCGTCGCGGTGATGCAGACCCCCGAGCAGCTGACCCGGGTGGCCCGTGAGTGCGCGCTCGACCTCGCGGCCGACGGGGTGGTCTACGCCGAGTCGCGGTTCGCGCCCGAGCTGCACATCGAGGGTGGGCTCTCGCTGGAGCAGGTCGTCGAGGCCGTGCTCGCGGGGTTCCGCGAGGGCGAGGAGGAAGCGGCCGCCGCCGGCACGCCCATCCGGATGCGGACCCTGCTGACCGCGATGCGGCACGCCGCTCGCAGCCGCGAGATCGCCGAGCTCGCCGTGACCTACCGCGACCGCGAGGTCGGCGGGTTCGACATCGCCGGGGCCGAGGCCGGCTTCCCTCCGACGCGCCACCTCGACGCGTTCGAGTACCTGCGCCGCGAGAACGCCCACTTCACGATCCACGCCGGTGAGGCGTTCGGGCTGCCGAGCATCTGGGAGGCGCTGCAGTGGTGCGGCGCCGACCGCCTGGGGCACGGCGTGCGGATCGTCGACGACATCACGACCGGCGACGACGGCATCCCGGTGCTCGGTGGGCTGTCGGCCTACGTGCGCGACTGCCGCATCCCGCTCGAGATGTGCCCGAGCTCCAACATCCAGACCGGTGCGGCCGACTCCGTTGCGGCGCACCCGATCACGATGCTCAAGGAACTGCGGTTCCGGGTCACCGTGAACACCGACAACCGGCTGATGAGCGGCACCTCGATGACCCGCGAGATGCAGCTGCTCGTCGACGAGGCCGGCTGGACCCTCGACGACCTGCGCTGGGCGACGATCAACGCGATGAAGTCGGCGTTCCTGCCGTTCGACGAGCGGCTCGAGATCATCGAGCACGTCGTCAAGCCCGGCTACGCCGCCCTCGGCGCCGCCCGCTGACCCTGCGAACCCGACCTATTGCGGATCACCCACCCAGGAAGCCCCCTCGAGGCCGCTTTCCGGTGGGTGATCCGCAATAAGTCGGGAGTTCGGTCAGCGGGGGGTGGTGAACGGGTCGGCCGGGACCACCCGGGCGCGCAGCTGCTCCTCGCGCCACAGCCGCTCGACGTCCCGGCGCCGGCGCTCCGCCACGACCGCGGCGAGCACCACCTCGGGGTGGTGGCCACCGGGCGGCGGCGGGCTGACGTACGGCAGCGTCGACTGCAGCAGCTCGACGCCCAGGGTGTGCCGCGACTGCGGGGACAGCCCGGGAGCGCGCGACAGGAACTGCCGCACGGCCACGGTGAGCCCCGACGGCAACGTCGCCACGTCGGCGGTGTGCGCCCAGTGCGCCAGGGTCGGCGGCATCATCGGAGGAGGGGTGAGGCGCAGGCGGGCCCGCTGGGTCACCACGACGGTGCCGGCCGCCATGTCGCCGAGCCGCTTGGCCCGCGGGTGGATCATCGACGTGACCAGGGCCGGGATGCCGAGCAGCAGGTAGATCTCGACGTACCCGATCAGGGCGCGCACCAGGGCGTGCCGGGCCGTGGCCGGCCCCCCGTCGTCGCGCACCACCCGCAGGCCGAGGGTGAGCTTGCCGAGCGAGCGACCGTGGCTCATCGTCTCCATGGTGGCCGGCAGCCCGATGAAGACCATCGTGCTGAGCACGATGCCGACGATGCCCTGGACCGCCTCGGACGACTCCGCCGTCAGCATCCCGAAGACGAACAACCCCGCGACGAGGACGACCACCACGAGGACGACGTCGATCACACAGGACGCCATGCGCGCCGCGACGCTCGCGACGGGCACCTCCACGGCGACGCCCTCGCCGGTGACGAGGTCGTCGGTGGCGTAGCTGCGGTAGCCCCCCGGGTCGGTCACCCGGTGATGCTAACCCTCCCGGGCAGACGGGGACCGGCGGTTAGGCTGCGCGGGTGGACCTCGACGCGTACCTCATGGCGCACCAGGCCCAGTGGCAGCGGCTCGAGGAGCTGACCGGTCGGCGCCGGCTGACCGGGGCCGAGGCCGACGAGCTGCTCGACCTCTACCAGCGCGTCTCGACCCACCTGTCCGTGGTGCGCTCGGCGAGCCCCGACCCGTCGGTGGTCACCTACCTGTCGGCCCTCCTCGCCCGCGCGAGGGGCGCCTCGGTCGGCGCCCGCACCTCCACCTGGGCCGACCTGGTCGGCTTCTTCACCCGCACGTTCCCGGCCGCGCTGTACCGCACCCGTTGGTGGTGGGGGGCGACGGCCCTGGCGAGCATCGCGCTGGCCGCGCTCGTCGCCTGGTGGTCGGTGGACCACCCCGAGGTGTGGACCAGCCGGATGACGCCGGCCGAGATCCAGGCCTACGTCGGCACCGACTTCGAGAACTACTACTCCGAGTTCCCGCACGGTGAGTTCGGCACGCTCGTGTGGGTGAACAACGCCCGGGTGGCGGCGCTCTGCATCGCCCTGGGCGTACTCGGCCTGCCGGTGCTGCTCCTGCTCGCCAGCAACGTCGTCAACGTGGGCATCGCGGCCGCGCTGATGCTCAGCTACGACCGTGGCGGCCTCTTCTTCGGCCTGATCCTGCCGCACGGGCTGCTCGAGCTGACCGCGGTGTTCGTGGCCGGCGGGGTCGGGTTGCGGCTGTTCTGGTCCTGGGTCGAACCCGGCGCGATGGGCCGGGTGGAGTCCTTCGCCAGGGAGGGCCGCACGGCCATCGCGGTGGCCCTCGGGCTGATCGCGGTGCTGTTCGTCAGCGGCGCGATCGAGGGTTTCGTGACGCCGTCGGGTCTGCCGACCTGGGCCCGCATCGGCATCGGCGTCGTCGTGGAGTCCCTGTTCCTGGCCTACGTGTTCGTCGTGGGCCGGGCGGCCGCGCAGGGCGGCGCGACCGGCGACGTCATGGCACAGGATGCCGGCGACGTCGCCCCCGCGAGCGCCGCCTGACCGACCGGTGCGCCGTCGAGGCGGACGTGCCACGATGGGCGGATCGGACGAAGGAGCTGGTCATGTCCACCACCCGGATCCCCCGCACGCAGGTTCCGCCCGACTCCGTCACGGGAGTCGAGGGCTACGCGGTCGGCGACAACGGCGAGTACTTCGCCGTCGGACGCCGCTGCCGCCACCTGCGCGCCGACCTCGCCGAGGGCAGCATCGACGCGGACGGCTGCCTCGTCTGCCCCTGGCACCAGGCCAAGTACGACGTGACGACCGGGCGGATGACGCGTGGCCCGCAGGGCGTGTTCGCCAAGATCCCCGGGCTCGACGCCGGCTACCTCGCCCTCACCAAGGCGTGGCCTCTCCACCGCGGCACGGTCACCGTCGACGGGGACGAGCTGCAGATCGACTGAACGGCCGACCCGTAGACCGGATGCCGCGGCGACGCGACGAACCGGGTCATCGGGTTCCGGGGGTACCGACCCGCGCGAGTGGCCCGGCGTCGCGCACGTGCACGGGCTGCCAGGGGGAGACGAGGTAGAGCCCTCCGCCGAGCAGGGCGAGCACGGTTGCGATCGAACAGATCTGCGTCATCACCGTGGCCGTCCGGGCGGCGAGCGTGTGCCGGGCGAGGGCGAGCAGGCCGAGCCCCACCAGGCCCCCGACGGTGTTGACGATGACGTCCGTAGTGTCCGACCTCCCGACGGCCAGCACGTACTGGGTGACCTCGAGCGCGAAGCTCGCCCCGGCGATCGTGCCTGCGGCCGCCCACCACGGCCACCGTGGCGCGAGCAGGCCGAGGTAGAGGCCCAGCGGGATGAAGAGCACGAGGTTCGCGACGACCTCGACGGGTGCGCTGGCGCCTGCCCCGCCCGCGGCGGCGAACGGAACGAGCTTGACCATCGTGTCCCCACCGGTCCACGGGACGTCCAGCTTCCACAGCACGGTCCACACCAGGACGACGAGGTAGACCACGAACAGCGCGACCAGTGCCAACCGGGGCGCGGGCCGCGTGCTGCCCGGGTCACGCGGCCGGCTCACGGCTGCATCCTCGGGTCGTGTGACGGGTCGGCGTAGCCGACCGGGCAGCCGCGGTCGACGGCGTGGGGGCGCAGCTCGAAGTGCCAGGGCTCGTTCCGGAAGATCTGGCACAGCCCGTACTCGGCGCCGTGCTCGCCAAGCCAGGCCGTGGCGTCGGAGTTGCCGATGTCGACCGCGTCCCCTGACACGTGCGGCGACGTGGCGGGCGTGGCGACCCAGCGGGCTGCCGCAGCTCTCGAGCCGTACGTCGAGACGGCCTCGTCGAGGAGCTGCTCCTGGTAGGCCCGGGAGCGCCAGCCGCTGTTGACCTCGAACTCGACCCCCGTGCGCCTCGCAGCTGTCGCGGCCGTGCGAAGCGCGCCGAGCAGGTCGGGGTCGAGGTGGGCCACCGCGGGGTACCGGTCGTCGAAGACGGTGGCGCCGTCAGGGACACGTCCGTGGGCGACGCCCAGCACACCGCCGTCGGGGCCTTGAGGTCTGCCTGCGTCGGCGCGGACCCGCTCGTCAGAGGTGCGCGATGGGTGCGAGGGGTGCGCGGGCTGCGAGGGGGAAGGACGCGGCGTCGTGGACGCGACCCGCGGTGGTGCTGCCGCTGCCACCTCCGCCGGCGAACCGCATCCCCCGACAGCGGCGAGCGCGGCGACCACGGCCAAGAAGGAGAGGATGGTCGAGTGGGGGCGGTGCCGTGCGGTCTGCGGTGGCTGGCTGGATGGCATGCCGCCCAGTCAAGGCAGTGTGCTGTTGCCACGACGTATGCGGCTCTCGATACGCCGACGATATGGGCCGCTCCACAGCGTCGAGTGCTCCCTCACCCGCCCCCCCGGGTCCGCGGGGCGGTGCACGCCTCGGTGGCAAACCTGCCTACAGCAGGCCCTGGCGCTTGAGCATCAGGTAGTGGTCGGCGAGCCGCACCGGCAGCTCGTCGGGGGCGGCGTCGATGACGTCGACCCCGAGCTGCTCCAGGGCGGATGCCGTGCGCCGGCGCAGCGCGACCGTGCGTTCCGCCGCGGCCGCGTCGTACACCTCGCCCGTCGTCGTGCGCGCCCCGCGCATCACGGCCAGGGCGGGGTCGCTGACCGACGCGACGACGACGCGGTGGTGGGCGGCGAGGGCCGGCAGCACCGGCAGCAGCCCCTCCTCGATCGCCGAGCTCTCCAGCGAGGTGAGCAGCACGACCAGGGCCCGGTGCGTGCCGAGCCGCACGACCTCGGTGGCCAGCGCCGACCAGTCGGCCTCGACCAGCCGCGACTCCACGGGCGCCAGCGTCGAGATCGTGTCGTGCAGCAGGCGGGCCCGGTCGGTGCCCGAGATGCGGGCGTGGACCACCCGGTCGCCGGCGAGCACCTGCACCCGGTCGCGCGCGTGGCCGGCGAGCGCGGTCAGCAGCAGCGCGGCATCCATCGCGGCATCGAGGCGCGGGGCGTCGCCGATCCGACCGGCACTGGTGCGCGAGGTGTCGAGCACGATGACCACGCGGCGGTGCTGCTCGGGCTGCCAGGTGCGCACGACGAGGTGCTGGCGCCGGGCGGTGGCGCGCCAGTCGATGGAGCGCACGTCGTCGCCGTCGACGTAGTCGCGCAGGCTGTCGAACTCGGTGCCCTGGCCGCGGATGCGCACCGCGGCCCGCCCGTCGAGCTGACGCAGCACGGCCAGCCGGCTGGGCAGGTGCTTGCGTGAGGGGAACGCGTGCAGCGCCCGGATCGACCCGGGCACCGGGATCGACCGCTGCCGCGCGGCCAGCCCCAGCGGCCCGAGCACGCGCACGGTCACCCGGTCGGCGAGGCGGTCGCCGCGCCGGGTGGGCACGAGGTGGGTCGTGAGGCGCACCCGCTCGTGCGGGGGCACGGCCAGCTCGTGCACGGCATCCACCGCGCCGGCCGACGGGGGCCACGCGTCGCGGAGCAGGCCGCGCACGCCACGCCCCGAGGTGTTCGTGACCCACAGGCTGCTCGTCGTCGTCTCGCCGAGCCGCACCTGGGTGGGCTCGCCGCGCACGATGCTCAGCACCCGCGGGCGGCTCGCCAGGAGCACGTCGAGGGCCACGAGCACGACCACGAGGAGCAGCCACCAGCGCACCGTCGACCCGTGCGGCCACACGGCGACCGGTGCCAGCCCCAGCAGGGCCAGCACGACGGTGCGCCAGGTGATCGCCATCAGCGCGGGACGGGCACCGAGCCGAGCGCGCTCTCGAGCACGGCTCCGACGCCGACGCCCTCGAGCTCGGCCTCGGGTCGCAGCGAGAGCCGGTGGGCCAGGGTGGCGTGCGCCAGCGCCTTGACGTCGTCGGGGGTGACGAAGGTGCGGCCGGCCAGCCAGGCCCAGGCCCGGCTGGTCGCCATCAGCGCGGTGGCGCCACGCGGCGAGACGCCCAGGGCGAGCGAGGGGGACACCCGGGTGGCCCGGGCGATGTCGACGATGTAGGTCGCGACCTCGTCGGAGATGGCCACCTCGCGCACCGCCGCGACGCCCGCGTCGAGGTCCGAGACGGTCGCCACCGGCCGGATGCCGGCCGCGGCCAGGTCGCGCGGGTCGAAACCGCTCGCGTGCCGGCGGAGCACCTGCACCTCGTCGTCGCGCTGGGGAATGGGCAGCACCACCTTGAGGAGGAACCGGTCGAGCTGGGCCTCGGGCAGCGGGTAGGTGCCTTCGTACTCGACGGGGTTCTGGGTGGCGGCGACCATGAACGGCGACGGCAGCGGGTGCGGCTGGCCGTCGACGCTGACCTGCCGCTCCTCCATCGCCTCGAGCAGGGCCGACTGGGTCTTCGGGGGTGTGCGGTTGATCTCGTCGGCGAGCATCAGGTTGGTGAAGACCGGCCCGGGGCGGAAGGTGAAGTCGCTGGAGCGGGCGTCGAACACCAGCGAGCCGGTGAGGTCACCCGGCATCAGGTCGGGGGTGAACTGCACCCGCTTGGTCTCGACGTCGAGCGCGGCGGCCAGGGCGCGCACGAGCAGCGTCTTCGCCACGCCGGGCACGCCCTCGAGCAGGATGTGGCCACGGCAGAGCAGCGCGACGAGCAGGCCGGCGACCGCGGCGTCCTGACCGACGACGGCCTTGGCCACCTCGGCCCGCACGGCCAGGAGCGCGGAGCGGGCTCGCTGGGCGTCGGCGGACGGTCCGGGCGGCGCCGCGGGCGCCCAGGGCGCCGTGGGACGCGGTGCGGTCGGCGCGGGAGCCGTGGGTGCCGTGGGCGCTGCGGGAGGCGCCGTCGCGGCGGGTGCTGCGGGAGGCGGGCTCCCGGCATCCGGCTGCGGCGGCCCCGGCGCGGGGGCGGGCGGGCTGGTGGGCTGGTCGGTCATGGGTGGCGGACCCTCTCCTCGAGGTCGGTGAGCTGCTGGGCCAGGCGGATCAGGGCGACGTCGTCGGGCGGTGCCGGCCCGAACAGGATGTCAGCCACCTCGCCGGGCGGGAGCCCGGTCGCGAGCGAGGCCGCGTGCACCACGGCAGCCGGCCCGGCACCGCGGCCCACGGCCAGCCGGCGGGTCAGGCGCTCGGCGGTGCCGGAGCGCAGCACGGCCGCGGCGCGGGCCCGGTCGCCGGCCCGGCGGTAGAGACGCCCGCGGCTCTCGGTGGTCTCGATGGCGCGCACCACGACCGGCAGCGGCTCGCGCACGAGGCGACCGAGCCGGCGGCCCCGGGCGAGCGCGAGGAGCACGACGGTGGCCAGCAGCAGCGCGACGGCCGGGGTCGGTCCACGGCGGCCAGACCGACAGGTCGTCAGGGGTGTCGACACCGTCGGGCCCGGGGGCCAGGGCGTCGCTGGTACCCGGCTGGTACCAGACCAACCGGGGCGTCGAGCCGAGCGCGCGCACCGCCGTGCCGGCATTGCTGTCGTTGGCGATGTTCGCGTTCGTCCAGGCCGGGCCGAGGCCGGCGACCACCGTCGCGGGGTGTGCCGCGGTGGCGTCGAGCTCCACCATGGCCGCGCCGAAGGCGGCGTCCGGGGCGGGCTGGTCGGGCGGGCCGTCGTCCGAGGGGAGCACGAAGCACGAGCGTGCGCCCGGGGTGTCGTCGGTCAGCACGTAGCGGCCGTCCCACGCCGACACCACGTCGTTCGAGCGGGCGACCTCGGAGTCGCACCCGGCGACGAGGTCGCTCGCCGCCCCCGCCGAAGCCCTCGACCGGCAACCCGAGCAGCTCCAGCTGCCCGCTCTCGAGGCCGACGAGCACCAGTCGGCCGGCCGACCGGGCGGAGTCGGCGAGGCGGGCGGTGGCCCCGGGGCCGAGGTCGGTGGGGTCACCGACGAACACGGTGGTCTCGGCATCCGGCTGCGCGGCCTCGAGCGCGTCGATCGACCGCACCACCTCGACCTCGACGCCCTGCTGGCGCAGCACCTCGGCGAGCGCCCGGGCGCCGTCCGGCCCGGTGCCCTCGGGGTCGAGGTCCGCCGTGGGCCGCTGCGCCGACAGGGCCAGCAGCACCACGAGGAGCAGCCCCAGACCGACCACTCCGAGGAAGGCGGCGGTGCGTCGCACCCGGTGCCGGTCCCAGCGCCGGCCGGCCCCTGGCCGGGTGGGCGTCTCGAGCGTGGCGCTCATCGGGGGCCTGCCGTGGTGGCCGGGTCGGGGAGCAGCGGTCGGGTGCGCGCGAGGTCGGCGTCCAGCGCGATGACGTCGCGGGCCGACTCCGGGCTGGCCGTGCGCCGCCCGTAGCGCACGGCGTCGAAGGTGTCGGCAGCGACCGCGAGTGACGAGGCGGATGCCGGGAACACCGGCCCCAGCGCGACCGCCACCTCGTGCGCGGTGCGGCCGGGCAGGTCGTCGAGCAGGGTGCGCTCGATGGCGGACCGGGTGAGCGCGCGGTAGGCCTCGAGCACCGCGGTGTCGGCGTCGCCGGCCTCGAGGGCGCGGCTCGGCAGCCGACCGGTGCTCGGCAGCAGTGCGCGTGGGCCCGTCGAGCACGCCCTCGCGGCGCGGGCCCGTCATCCGGCGCTCGGCGTGGATCGAGCGCACCAGCACCAGCGCGACCACGGCCGCGATGACGGCGAGCGCGATCCAGATCGTCCAGCCGGCGAACCCGGTGCCGGTGCCGGTGCCGGAGAGGAGATCGTCCAGCCAGTCCCAGATCCGTTCCAGCAGGCCCTTCTGCTCGTGGTAGATCCCCTTGCGCAGCTCGTCCTCGAGCCACTGCCGCGCCTGCGGCGACGTGGGGTCCAGGGGTGGGTCGAGTCGCACCGGGTCAGCGGGCCCCGGCAGCACTCGGCCAGGGGGCGGGCCCGCCCTGCTGGGCCGCGTGGATGAGCTGCACGTCGAGGCCTTCCCGCCGGATCCGCTGGTCGATGGCCATCAGGGCGTCGACCCCGGCCGTGAACGGGGTGGTGAGCGCTCCGCTGATCAGGGTCGCCAGCCCGCTGAGCACGGCCTGCCACATGAAGATGTCCTGCTCGTCGCCGACCGCGAACACGATGGCGACTCCGGCGATGGTCAGGGGCAGGGTGATCAGGTAGGCCGCCATGCCGACGATCAGGCTGGTGAGCAGCCGGATGCCGAAGATCCGCCAGACCGCCATCCCCGAGGTGAGCTGCCAGGACCGCGCGAAGGCGGAGACCACGCCGCGACCCTCGAGCACGATCACCGCGGTCACGAAGGCGAGCCGGGTCCACAGCCACGCGTACACGAGCACCGAGGCGAGCACGCCGAGCACGAGCAGCAGGATCGGCCCGGCCTCAGCCTCTCCGACGGCGACCAGCCAGGCCACGGGCAGCCCGATGAGCACACCGAGGATCAGGAGCGCTCCGATGATCGTCAGCGCCACGGCCCCGGCGATCGCGGGCAGCCTCCGCTTGGTGCCGTCCCAGGTCTCGCCGATGCCCACCTTGCGGCCGATGACGGCCTGGCCGATGACGTAGGCGAGGAAGCCGGTCAGGGCGATCGAGGAGACGACCGAGCCCAGGCTCGGCAGGTAGTTGCCGATCAGCCCGTAGACCCCGAAGCTGTCGCTCTCGATCGACAGGGTCTCCTGGCTCGCGATCCACGCCCCGAGCGCGGTGGTCGGCACGAGGCAGACGAGGGAGGTGACGACGGCGAGGCCGATGGTGGCGGCGACGTTGCCACGGATCGCCTTGGTCACGGCGCCGTAGAGGTCACCGAGGGTCAGCGGGCGCAGCGGGATGATGCCGGGCCGGAACTCCAGACCCGCGATCCGGGGGCCGCCCGGCGGGGGAGTGGCGTACCCGGGGGGCGGAGCGGCGTATCCCGGAGGGGGCGCGGGGTACCCGGGGGGAGGTGCCGCGTACCCGGGTGGGGGTGCGGCGTACCCGGGTGGGGGTGCGGCGTACCCGGGCGGCGGCGCGTCGTACCCCGGAGGGGGCGCGGCAGACCCAGGGGGCGGCGCGGCGTAGCCGGGCGGGGGCATCGGGGGAGGCGGTGGCCCCTGCTCCGGGGGCGGTGTCGACCCGGGAGCGACCCACGGGCCCTCACTCATCACGCGTCCCCTCATCGACCACGGGTCGACCCTAACCGACGGGGTCGGCCGCCGTGGCGAGGTCGCGTTCGATGTCCGTGGGCCTGGCCGGACGGGCGCCGAGCGCCGTCTGGCGTCGGACGATCTCGGGCTCGGCCCGCATCAGGGCCAGGCCGCGGCGCACCAGCACCACCGGGGGCTTGCGGCGCTCCTTGAGGTCGCGCGCCAGGCGCCGCACGAACGTCACGGCCGGCCGGTGGTGCACGCACCACGCGCTGTGCAGCACCCCGCACTCGCGCAGCCGGTCGACCACCTCCGCCGCGAAGATGCCCTCCGCGACGACCAGGTCGGTCGCAGCCGCGGTGACCTCGTGGTGACCGATCGCCCGGCTCGTCGAGATGTCGTAGACCGGGGTGTCGGTGCGGCCGGTGTCGACCAGCTCGCACAGCGACGCGACAGCGCGATCGGCGTCCCAGCTGTCGGGGTGGTCCCAGTCGATGATGCCCAGGCCCTCGCTGCGCGGCATCGAGGGGTCGTCCTGGTCGCGGTAGAAGTCGTCGAGGCGGAAGATCGGCCAGCCGTGGGTGGCGTGCAACCGGGTCGAGAGCCGCGACTTCCCCGAGCCGCTGGGCCCGGCGAGCACCACGACCCGCTGCCGCGACCCCGGTGTCCGCGGACCCTCGGCCCGCGGGCGCGTCACGTCGTCAGCCACGGGCGTGAAGTCTACGGCTCCACGGTGTCCCAACTTTCCCGCCCGGTGCGACAACCTTCACCTGCGCAGCACCAACGGTTGTGGGGCGAGGTCAAGCTCGACGCATGGGGCGGGAAAGTTGGGACGGGTGGGGCCGAGCCGGCGGTGGCGGGCCGCCGCCGGTCAGCGGCCCTTGGGGTGCCAGACCGTCTTGGTCTCGAGGAAGGCGGTGAGCCGGGAGAGGTCGGGTGTCGCCGCGAAGTCGGGCTCGACCGCCTCGGTGCCGGTGCCGCCGGGGCGCAGCACCCGCTTGAGGTTCTCGGCCGAGGCCGCCTCCAGCGCACCCCAGTCGACGCCCTCGGCATCCGCGGCGCCGGTGAGGTCGATCGCGTTGACGTCGCGGTGGCTCGCGAGCCACGGGGCCATCTCGGCGGTGCGGCCGGTGACGATGTTGACCACGCCGCCGGGCACGTCGGAGGTGGCGAGGCACTCGGCCAGGGTGATCGCCGGCAGCGGCCGGTCCTCGCTGGTCAGCACCACCGCGGTGTTGCCGGACACGATGACCGGCGCCAGGACCGACACCAGCCCGAGCAGGCTGGAACCCTGCGGCGCGAGCACCGCCACGACGCCGGTGGCCTCGGGGGCGGAGATGTCGAAGTAGGGGCCGGCGACGGGGTTGAGCCCGCCGAGCACCTGGGTGAACTTGTCGGACCACCCGGCGTACCAGACCCAGCGGTCGATCGCCTCGGACACCACGACCTCGGCGCGCGCCGCGGTGAGGCCCTCGCTGTCCCGGACGTCCTGCGACCAACTGGGCGCGACGCGACTCCATGACCTCGGCCACCCGGTAGAGCACCTGTCCGCGGTTGTACGCCGTGGCCCCCGCCCAGCCCGGCTGCGCCTTGCGTGCCGCGACGACGGCATCCCGGGCGTCCTTGCGGGAGCCCAGCGCGGCGTTCGCGAGGAACTTCGGTGCGCGAGAAGCGGACCCGCGACGCGCAGCGGCGCCGGACGGCGCGGCGTACACCTCGTAGGAACGCCCGCTCTCGCTGCGCGGGAACTTGCCGCCGATGTAGAGCTTGTACGTCTTGCGGACGTCGACCCGCGTGCTCACTTGGCTCCTGCGGCCGCGCCGCTTCGCTGGCGCGCCTGGCCGACTCGTGACGTAGGCCTCGAGCCCGTGGCGGCCGCCCTCGCGGCCGTAGCCCGACTCCTTGTACCCGCCGAACGGCGAGGTCGGGTCGAACTTGTTGAAGGTGTTGGCCCAGACGACCCCGGCGCGCAGCTGGTCGGCCATCCAGAGGATGCGGCTGCCCTTCTCGGTCCAGATGCCGGCGGACAGGCCGTAGGGGGTGTTGTTCGCCTTCGCGACGGCCTCGGCGGGGGTGCGGAAGGTGAGCACCGAGACGACCGGCCCGAAGATCTCCTCCTGGGCGATGCGGTGCGTCTGGCTGACCCCGCTGAACACGGTGGGGCGGAACCAGAAGCCGTTGGTGGGCAGCGCGCAGCCGGAGTCCCAGCGCTCCGCGCCCTCGGCCTCGCCGACCGCCACCATCTCCTCGATGCGGTCGAGCTGCTTGCGCGAGTTGATCGCGCCGACGTCGGTGTTCTTGTCCATCGGGTCGCCCACGCGAAGGGTGGCCAGCCGCCGCTTGAGGCGGTGGTCGAGCTCGTCGGCGATGCTCTCCTGCACCAGGATCCGGCTGCCGGCGCAGCACACGTGGCCCTGGTTGAAGAAGATGCCGTTGACGATGCCCTCGACCGCCTGGTCGATGGGGGCGTCGTCGAAGATGATGTTCGCCGCCTTGCCGCCCAGCTCGAGGGTGGCCTTCTTGCGGGTGCCGGCGATCGAGCGGGCGATCATCTTGCCGACCGCGGTCGAGCCGGTGAACGCGAGCTTGTCGATGCCGGGGTGGTCGACGATGGCCTGACCGGTGGCACCCGCGCCGGTGACGATGTTGACCACGCCCGGGGGCAGCTCGGCCTGCTCGCAGACCGAGGCGAAGAGCAGCGCCGTGAGCGGTGTCGTCTCGGCGGGCTTGATCACCACGGTGTTGCCGCACGCCAGGGCCGGGGCGATCTTCCACGCGAGCATGAGCAGCGGGAAGTTCCACGGCACGATCTGGCCGACGACACCGAGCGGGCGCGGGTTCGGGCCGAGCGAGGCGTGGTCGAGCTTGTCGGCCCAGCCCGCGTGGTAGAAGAAGTGCGCCGCCGCCAGCGGGAGGTCGACGTCGCGCGCCTCCTTGATCGGCTTGCCGTTGTCGAGCGTCTCGAGCACGGCGAACTCGCGGGCCCGCTCCTGCAGGATCCGGGCGATGCGGAACAGGTACTTGCCGCGGTCGGCGCCGCTCATCCGCGACCAGACCCGGGTGTAGGCCGTGCGGGCCGCCTTCACGGCCGCGTCGACGTCGTCGGCACTCGCCTCGGACACCTCGGCGAGCACCTCCTCGGTGGCCGGGTTGACCGTCTTGAAGGGCGCTCCGCCGGTGGCCTCGACGAACTGGCCGCCGATGTACAGGCCGTAGCTGCTCGCGATGTCGACGACGGCCCGGGACTCGGGTGCCGGCGCGTACTCGAAGGGGGACATGGTTCTCGTTCCTCGATCCGTGGTGCTCGGTCGCGGTCGTTCGGTCGCGGTCGGTCAGTAGAGGCTGGGGGAGTCGTCGGCCACGTAGTCGCCGCCGGAGTAGGCGCCGGTGCGCATCCGCTGGCGCTGCAGGATCAGGTCGTTCAGCAGGCTCGACGCCCCGAAGCGGAACCAGTGGTTGTCGAGCCACGCCTCGCCGGCGACCTCGTTGACGCTCACCAGGAACTTGATGGCGTCCTTGCTGGTGCGGATGCCGCCCGCGGGCTTCACGCCGACCATCTCACCGGTCGTCTCCTGCCAGTCGCGCACGGCCTCCAGCATGATCAGGGTCACCGGCAGGGTCGCGGCGGGGGAGACCTTGCCGGTGGAGGTCTTGATGAAGTCGCCGCCGCCGAGCATCGACAGCCACGAGGCGCGACGCACGTTGTCGTAGGTCACCAGCTCGCCGGTCTCCATGATGACCTTGAGCCGGGCGCTGCCGCAGATGGCCTTCACCTCGGCGATCTGGTGGAAGACGGTGAGGTAGTCACCGGCGAGGAACGCGCCGCGGTCGATGACCATGTCGATCTCGTCGGCGCCGGCCTTCACGGCATCCGCGACGTCGGCCAGCTTGACCGGCAGGCTCGCGCGGCCGCTGGGGAACGCCGTGGCGACGGCCGCGACCTTGACGCCGCTGCTGCCGAGGGCCTCCTTGGCCGTGGCGACCATGTCGCCGTAGACGCAGACCGCGGCCGGGCGGGGGGTGGTCATGTCGCTGGGGTCGGGCACCAGGGCCTTGGCAGCCAGGCCGCGCACCTTGCCGGGGGTGTCGGCGCCCTCGAGCGTGGTGAGGTCGATCATCGAGATGGCCGTGTCGATGGCCCAGGCCTTGCTCGTCGTCTTGATCGAGCGGGTGCCCAGCGCCGCGGCACGGGCCTCGCAGCCGACCTGGTCGACACCGGGCAGGCCGTGCAGCCAGCTGGTCAGGGCTCGGTTGGTCAGGCGGGTCACGCCGAGCAGCTCTCGGGCGCGCTCCGTGGGGTCGACAGCGGTGGCGGTACTCACCGCTCGAGCATACGGGCGCACCCACGGCATGGACACCGTCGCCGGTGGCAGCACCCGACGACCCTGGCCACGGGGTTCTGTCACCTCTCGCCCGGGGCGATCGGGGGACTCCCGAGCGGTGCGCTCACCCCCAGCCGTCGGGTGGCGTGAACTGGCTGGCCGTGAAGACGGCCCCCTGGGGGTCGCGGACGACGGCATCCCTGGTCCAGTCGTTCTCGGTGGTGCCGAGCACGGTCCCGCCGAGGGCCTCGACCCGGGCTGCCGTGGCGTCGCGGTCGGCGACGGTCAGGACGACGGACCAGCCGGGCGGGTCGTCGTCGGCCGGGACGATGGCGCCGATGACGTCCGCGAAGCCCTCGGGGGCGCCGGCCTGGCGGGTACGGATGTCGGGGTCGACGGTGGCCTCGAGGTGGTCGCCGTAGCCCGGGACGCTGATGGCGGTGGCCCACCCCTGGTCGACGAAGCGCCAGGGGAACAGTGCACCGTAGAAGCGCTGGGCGGCCGCGAGGTCGGCGGTGTGCAGGTTGCTGAAGTTCCACGCACCGGGGGCGTTGGCCAGCTGGGCTCCCTTGCGCCGCCGGGCCTGCCACAGCCGGATCTCGCACCCCTCGGGGTCGCGCAGGGTGGCGCCGCGACCACCCGGGCCGGCATCGGCGGGTGCCGACACCACCGTCGCCCCAGCGTGGCGGCGCGGTCGGCGGCCGTATCGGCGTCGTCGACGGCGACGTAGGTGTTCCACTGCCCACGGCCCGCAGTCACCCCGAGACCCGCGACGTCGTGGCCGTCGAGGGTGGCGATGACGTAGGGCGCCGGCGCGTCGGGCGGCGTGACCGCCGTGAAATCCCAGCCGAGCAGGCCGCCGTAGAACGCCTGCGCGGCGTCGATGTCGGGCTGCTCGACGTCGACCCAGCAGGTGACTCCGTGGGGGTAGGTCCGGTCCATGGCTCGACGCTACGACCGCCCGCCGACACCAGGGGCGTCAGCGGGCCGGGGCCTCGCGCCGTGCCGATCCGGCAGGCCCGCCCCGTTCAGAGTGCGGTGGCCGCTTCCAGGTCGGCACGGATGCCGGCCAACCGGGTCGCGGCGCGCTCGCGGGCACCGCGCAGCTCGCCGCCCGTCACCGGCTCGACGACCTCGAGGTAGACCTTGAGCTTGGGCTCGGTGCCCGACGGCCGCACGATGACGCGCGACTCGTCGGCGAGGTAGTACCGCAGCCCCTCGGTCGGCGGCAGACCGCCGTCGCCCCGCGCGAGGTCGTCGGCCCGGGCCACGCTGACGCCCGCCACCGAGGTGAGCGGCGCCGACCGCAGCCGGTCCATGATCCGGCCGATCAGCGACAGGTCCTCGACCCGCACCGAGAACGCGTCGGTGGCGTAGACCCCGTGCTCGCGGGCCAGGTCGTCGAGCCGGTCGACGAGCGAGCGACCCTCGGCCTTCAGCGTGGCCACCAGCTCCGCGACGAGCAGCGCCGCCGAGACGCCGTCCTTGTCACGCACCCGGGCCGGGTCGACGCAGTAGCCGAGCGCCTCCTCGTAGCCGTAGCGGAGCCCGGGCACCCGCCCGATCCACTTGAACCCGGTGAGCGTCTCCTCGTGCCGCACCCCCGCGGCGCGGCACATCGCCGCGAGCTGGCGGGACGACACGATCGAGTTCGCGAAGACGCAGTCGGCCGAGTCCGGCAGCACGCCACCGGCCGCGCCACGAGACAGCACGTGCGAGCCCAGCAGCGCCCCGACCTCGTCGCCGCGCAGCATCCGCCACCCGCCGGGGCCGGGCACCGCGACGGCGCACCGGTCGGTGTCCGGGTCGTTGGCGATGACGACGTCGGGTGAGGTCTGCTCGGCGAGCTCGAGGGCGGCATCCATCGCCCCCGGCTCCTCGGGGTTGGGGAAGGAGACCGTCGGGAACATCGGGTCGGGCTCGGCCTGCGACGCCACCGGGATCGGCGCCGCGAAGCCGGCCGCGAGGAACGCCTGGCGCACCGTCTCGGACCCCACCCCGTGCAGTGCGGTGTGCACGACGGTGACCTCGCGGGGGCTGTCCGGCAGCACGACCGTGCGCACGTCGTCGAGGTAGGCGTCGAGCACCGAGTCGTCGAGGGTGTGCCACCCGTCGTCGGGCAGGCGCACGGAGGCGACCGAGGCGACCTTCGCCGATCTCGGCGGCGATCAGCCCGTCCACCGGCGGCACGATCTGCGAGCCGTCGCCGACGTAGACCTTGTAGCCGTTGTCCTCGGGCGGGTTGTGCGACGCCGTGACCATGACCCCGGCGTCCGCGCCGAGGTGGCGGATCGCGTAGGCGAGCACCGGGGTCGGCAGCGGGTGCGGCAGCACCGACGCCTGGCCGCCCATCCCGACGACCACCGCGCAGGTGTCGTGCGCGAAGACGTCGGAGTTGGTGCGGGCGTCGTAGCCGACGACGACGAACGGGTCGGGGTCGACGGTCTTCAGGTAGGCCGTGAGACCGGCCGCGGCGCGGATGACGACCGCGCGGTTCATCCGGTTCGGACCGCCACCGAGGCGGCCGCGCAGCCCGGCGGTGCCGAACTCGAGCATCCCGGCCATCGCGTCGGCGAGCTCGGCCGCCGCGGCCTCGTCACCCGACTCCGCGGCGGAGGCGAGGCCGTCGAGCTCGGCGCGGGTCACGGCATCCGGGTCGTCGGCGGCCCAGGCCCGGGCGGCGGCGAGGAGGTCGGCGAGTGGTGCGTCGGCGGCGGTGCCCATGGCCGGGCTCAGATCCGTCCGACGACGGCGGCGAGGAGGCGGCCGCAGCGCTCGGAGGCCTCCCGGCCGGCGTCGAGGACCTCCTCGTGGTTGAGCGGGGTCGGCGAGATGCCCGCGGCCGGGTTGGTGACGAGCGAGATGCCGAGCACCTCCAGGCCGCTCTGGCGGGCCGCGATCGCCTCGAGGGAGGTCGACATCCCCGACGAGGTCGCCGCCCATGACGCCGGCCATGCGCACCTCGGCCGGGGTCTCGTAGTGCGGCCCGCGGAACTGCACGTAGACGCCCTCGTCGAGGCTCGGGTCGACCTCCTTGGCGAGGGCGCGCAGCCGGGGCGAGTAGAGGTCGGTGAGGTCGACGAAGTGGGCGCCCTCGATGGGGGAGGCGTCCGTGAGGTTGATGTGGTCGGAGATGAGCACGGGCGTGCCCGCCTTCCACTCCTCGCGCAGGCCGCCGCAGCCGTTGGTGATGACGACGGTCCGGCAGCCCGGCGCGGCGGCGGTCCGGATGCCGTGCACGACCGCGCGCACGCCGCGCCCCTCGTAGTAGTGGGTGCGAGTGCCGTAGACCAGCGCCCGGCGGCCGGTGTCGCCGATCGCGACCGAGCGCATCACTCCCGAGTGGCCGGCGACGGCGGCCTTGCCGAAGCCGGGGACGTCCGGGTTCTCGATCGCTCGCGAGGGTCTCGCCGATGAGGTCGCCGGTCTGGCCCCAGCCCGAGCCGAGCACGAGGGCCACGTCGTGGTGTTCCACCCCGGTGCGCTCGCGGATGCACCGCGGCAGCGGCCTCGGCGACCGCGAACGGGTCGGTCGAGGGGTCGGACAGGTCGTGGGCGGCGGCGGTGTCGGTCACGCAGCGCAGCGTATCGAGGCCGGAGGTGACCCGGCGACGCCCGGGTCCGCCACCTCGTGCGACGTGGGTGCGGTTTCCGGCGCGGACGCCGCCAGGAACCGTAGGTAGGTCGCGCGAGGTCGCCTGGGTGGCGGCGGAAGCAGCTGGGCGCAGAGCCTTGACTCTGCAACTTACCCCTGCAAGTCTTGATGGATGCCGTCCCTCGCCCACGAGCTCCACCTCCTCGTCGCACTCATGGACCGCCGCGCCGACGCGCTCCTGGCCCGTTCGGGGTGCGAGCTCTCCTACGCCCGCTTCCTCGTCCTCCTGCACGTCTCGGAGGAGGAGGGGATGACACAACGCGACCTCTCCACCCGGCTCGGCACGAGCGAGGCTGCCGTCTCGCGGATGGTCGCCGGCCTGGCACGCGACGGCCACGTCGACGTCGCGCGCGGGCCCGGCAACCGCCGCAGCCTCTCGCTGACCGCCGAGGGCGGGGCGGCCCTCGCCGCCGCCGGGGCCGCGCTGGGCGACGGGTTCGACCGCCTCGTCCACGGCGCGGGCATCGACCCCGCCGCGCTCGCGGCATCCGTGCGCACCGTCTCCACCGCCCTCCAGGAGGTCTGACATGCACCCGTGGACCCCGCTCCTCGTCTCCCACGTCTTCGCGGCGCTCACGAGCGTCGTGCTCGGCGGCTACCAGCTCTGGCGCCGGCCGCGCGGCGACGCCCGGCACCGTCTGCTCGGCCGCGTCTGGGCCGTGCTCCTGCTCTGGACCGCCATCACGTCGTTCTGGATCCGCGACATCAACGAGGGCGCGTTCAGCTGGCTGCACGTGCTGTCGGTCGTCACCCTCGTCACGGTGACCCTCGGCGTCGTCAACGCCCGCCGCGGCAACGTCCAGGCCCACCGGGGCAACATGGTCGGCAGCTGGCTCGGCGCGGTCGGGGCCATGCTCGCGGCCATCGCGATCCCCGGCCGGATGATCCCGACGTATGCCGTCGCCGAGCCTGGTGGCGCCCTCGCCTTCGCCCTGTCGGTGCTGATCATGACGGTCCTGCTCGTCCTCGCCGGCGCGCGCCTCGCCCGAGCCGTGGACGACCGCGCCGCCCGGCGGACCGAGGCGGCCGGCATCCGCGCCTGACGGGGCAGTCAGTCGAGGTGGGCGAAGCGCGGCCAGAGCCGTGACCACGGCAGAACCGGGTCGGTGCACACCGCGACCGGGGCGTCCTGCTCCTCGTTCGGTACACCCGCGTCGTTGTCGAGCCGGGCCACGACCTCGCACGACGCGAACAGGTCCTCGACCGACGGCCCTTGGTACCCGACGAGCACGACCGTGCGGGTGCCCTCGGGCGGGCCGGGCCCGGTTCCGAGGTCGTTCTGCCCGCTGTAGGGCGCCGGGAGCCCCAGCGCGGGACCGAACCGGTCGACGGCACCGGCCTCGCCGTAGTTCGACGTGATGATGACCGCGCCGGGGTCGTCGGCGAGCCGGAACGCCCCTGCGATGCGTCCGACGTGCTCCGGCCAGCCCACCTGGTCGGCGGCCACGATGTTGATGTCCGGCACCGGCGTGCTGCCGAGCACCGACACGGGCAGCAGGGGGAGTGCGATGACCGCGGAGACGACGGCGTTGAGGACGAGGGCTCCCACGACGAGGGCGCGGCGTCCGGCCCGATGGCCGATCCACGCGGACGCCGGGACGCACCCGGCGGCGTACAGCACCTCCAGCGTCGCCACGGGGTAGTGCGGCTGGGCTCCCGATCCGAGGGTGAAGACCACGACGACGGCGGCCCAGACCACGACCCACCGGGCGCGCGGCGTCCGCCAGGCCTGGACGAGGCCGGCCAGCCACACGGGGCACGAGCAGCGGGCCGATGGCCACCAGCAGGATGAGGGGGAGGGTCGTCCGCACGTCATCCGCGTTGTTCTCGGAGAGTGCGGCGCCCATCGCGAGCTGCGGCCAGCCGTTCGTCGCCTGGTACACGATGGTCGGCGCGGCGAGCACGAGGGCGACGACGGCCCCGAGCCAGGGCCACCGGGTGCGCAGCGGTGCCCGCGGGCCGAGGAGGGCCAGGCCGAGGACGAGGCCGAGCATCAGCAGGGGCACGAGCAGGCGGTTCCACGTCGCGACGCCGGCCAGCGCACCGGCGAGCAGCCACCAGCGCGGATCCGATCGGAGCGCGACCAGCGCGGTCAGCACCACTCCCAGCGTGAGCGGGAGGTCGATCGTCGAGGTGAGCAGGGCGTGGCCGAGCGCGAGCGGCAGCCCGGCGAACGCCCCGCCCCAGGCGGCGAGCGCCACGGCCCGGCGGTCGCCGCCGAGCTCGCGCGCGATGGCGCCGAGCAGCACGACCGAAGCCGCGCTGGCGAGCGTCGCCGGGATCCGCAGGGCCCACGCCTCGTCCGACACCAGCGAGGTGAAGGTGCGCGCCAGCCACGGCGTCAAGGGCGGCTGGTCGACGTACCCCCAGGCCGGCGCGAGCATCCGGAAGTAGAGCTCGTCACGGTGGAAGCCGTAGCCGACGCTGGCGACGGTGAGCACGAGCGCCTGCACGGCCGCGGCGAGCAGGGCCGGGCGGAGGCTCACCGGCCCTGGGCCCGGTGGTGCGCCGGCTGCCGACTGGGCCATCTGCCTGCTCCTCCCGACCTCCGCACTCTAGGGCCGCGTGCTGGTGCCCGGGCGCGGCTCCGCCCGGCTGGTCAGTCGGCGACGGCGAGCGCGGCGTCGCCGCGCGGGGACAGGCTCACCGGGTCGCCGGGGGCGAACCCGGTCACCTCGGTGTTGGGCACCTGCACGGTGACCAGCGTGCCGTCGGGGGTGCGGACGATGACGCGTCCGTGGCCGCCGAGGAAGCTGGCGCTGACCACGGATGCCGTGCCGTCGGTCGCGTGCGCGATGCGCACTCCCTCGGGCCGCACCAGCACGAGGGCATCCGGCCCGGTCGCCGAACCCGGGAGCAGCGGCACGCTGCCACCGAGGAGGAACGCCGTGCTGCCCTCGACGTTCGCGCCGGATGCGGTTGGTCAGGCCGACGAAGTCGGCGACGAAGGGCGTCTGCGGCGCGCTGTACAGCTCGGCCGGTGCGGCCAGCTGCTCGAGCCGGCCGACCGACATCACGCCGACCCGGTCGGCGACCGCGAGGGCCTCCTCCTGGTCGTGGGTGACGAACAGCGTGGTCGTGCCCACCTCGAGCTGGATGCGGCGGATCTCGTCGCGCAGCTGGGTGCGCACCTTGGCGTCGAGGGCCGACAGCGGTTCGTCGAGCAGCAGCACCTGCGGCTCGATGGCCAGGGCGCGGGCCAGGGCGACGCGCTGCTGCTGGCCGCCGGACAGCTGGTGGGCGTACTTGTCGGCGTGCGTCGTCGAGGCCGACGAGGTCGAGCATCTCGGCGGTGCGGGCCCGGCGGGTGGCGCGGTCGCGGCCGCGCAGCTCGAGGCCGAACTCGACGTTCTGCCGCGCGGTCATGTGCGGGAACAGGCTGTACGCCTGGAACACCATCCCCATGTCGCGCTTGTTGGCGGACACCCGGGTCAGGTCGCGGCCGCCGACCTCGATGCTGCCCGAGTCGGGGTCCTCGAGGCCGGCCAGGCAGCGCAGCGCGGTCGTCTTGCCGCACCCGGACGGGCCGAGCAGCGCGACGAACTCGCCGGGCTCGATGTGCAGGGTGAGGCCGTCGAGGGCCGCCACCCCGCCGTAGACCCGGTGCAGGTCGGTGAGGCGGACGGCGGTGCCGCGGGTCGGGGCGTCGGTCATGCGGCGGGCTCCTTGCGGTCGGCGCGGGGACGCCGGAGACGGGCGAGAGGGGAGGTGCCGGCGGTGCCGCTGCCGACGAAGGACATCGCGAAGAGCACGAGGAAGGCGAACAGCGAGCGAGACCAGGCCGACGGCGACCGAGATCTTCGCGTCGGACTTGCCCAGCTCGTACATCGCCACCTGGAGGTTCTTCTTGCTGAACAGGATGGCGATGGTGAACTCGCCGAGCACCAGGGCGACCGAGAGGAACGACGCCGAGAGCACCGCCGAGCGCAGGTTGGGCAGCACGATGCGGCGCATCACGGTGAACCACGACGCCCCGAGCGACCGGGCCGGCCTCGGACAGCGTGCGCACGTCGATGGCGCGCAGCCCGGCATCCAGCGACCGGTAGGCGTAGGGGAGCACGAGCACCACGTAGGCGAGCGAGAGCCACAGCGTCGACGACCCGAGCAGGTAGTAGACCCACGCGTAGACCGGCGTCAGGCCGACGACGAGCACGATGGCCGGCACCGTGAGCGGCAGCAGGCAGATGAACTCGACGGTGCGGGACAGGCCGGGCAGCCGCAGCCGGACCCAGGTCATCGTCGGCACGAGGAGCAGGAGCATGACGATCGGGGTCAGGACCGCCAGCCCGATGGACGCGAGGAAGCCCTGGCGCAGCGCCGGGTAGTCGGTCGTCACCTTGCGAGACGTCGACCAGCGTGCGCCAGGTCTGCGCCGTGTGGCCGACGCCGCCGGGCCCCTGCGTGGTGAACTCGAACGCGCCGAGCAGCGGAGCAGCGAAGAAGGCGACCGCGAGAACCAGTGACGCCCACCGGAACACGGTCTGGCGGCGACGGAGGGCAGCGCGTTGGCCGCTCATCGCGGCATCCAGCGGCTGGCGCGTCGGTCGAGGAACACGTAGGCGGTCATGACGACCGCGACGACCACGATCATCGCCAGGGCCATCGCCTTGCCGACGTTCTCCTGGCCGAGGATGACCTCCGAGCTCATGGTGCCGGCGATCTGCAGCGGCAGCAACGGCGTGCCCTGCGAGATGAGCGCCTTCGCCGTGGCGTAGGCGGAGAACGCGTTGGTGAACAGCAGCAGCATCGCGCCGACGAACGACGGCAGCAGGATGGGGCCGGCCACCCGTCGCCAGAACGTCCAGGTCGTGCCACCGAGGGTCTCGGTCGCCTCCCGCCACTGGGGGCGAAGGCCCTCGACGGCGGGGAGGAACACGATGACCATGAGCGGCACCTGGAAGTACAGGTAGACCAGCATCAGGCCCTTGTTCCACTCGTAGATCCAGAACCCGGTGCCGGTGTCGATGCCGATCGCGTTGAGCCACAGGGTGATCAGGCCGGTCGCTCCGAACGACGCAGTGAACGCGAAGGCCAGCGCGACACCGCCGAACTGGGCGAGCACCCCGCACAGCGAGGTGACGAAGCGCTTGGTGACACTGCTCGCCCTCGCCGTGCTCACGGCATACGCGAGGATGCCGCCGACCACCGCACCCGCGAACGCGGTCACCGCCGAGAGCACGACGGAGTTGCGCAGGGCGCGCAGCACGGCCGGCGACGACAGCGCCTCCACGTTGGCGAGCGTGAACCCGTTGTCATCGTCGAGGAACGCCCCGATGAACACGACGAGCGTCGGGATCAGCAGGAAGATCGTCGTGTAGGCGAAGAAGGGGACGACGCCCAGGAGGGCACTCGACTGGCGGAACCTGCCGAGTGCCCTCCTTCGCGGGGCATCAGCCAACCGCGTTGGCCCAGTTCGCGGCGAGGTAGGTCTTGCCGGACTCGGCGTCGGCCTGGGTCGGCACGATCGGGACGCCGTCGACGGGAGGCAGCGCTGCCGCGGCGCCGGCGTCGAGCGTGCCCGCGGTCTTCATCGCCTCGAAGCGGACCGGGCGGGCGCCACCCTTGAGCCACAGGTTCTGGCCGCTCGTCGGAGTAGAGGAACTCCTGCCACAGCCGCGCAGCGGCCGGGTGCGGGGCGTCGGCGTTGATCGCCTGGGAGTAGTAGCCGGCGACGACGGCCTCCTTCGGGACCAGCACCTTCCAGGTCGGCAGCGTGGTCGGTCTGGGCGGCGTTGAGGTAGTCCCAGTCGATGACGACCGGGGTCTGGCCCGACTCGATCGGTGGCGGGGGTCGGGTCGACCGGCAGGAAGTTGCCGGCCTTGTTCAGCTCGCTGAAGAAGTCGACGCCCTTGGTGAGGTCACCGACGGTGCCACCGTTGGCGACCGACGCCATCTGGACGCCCGCGAAGGCCGCGCCGGCCTCGGTCGGGTTGCCGTTCAGCGCCACCTTGCCCTTGTACGCGGGCTTGAGCAGGTCGGCGACGCTGGTCGGCGCCGGGCACCTTGGCCGAGTCGTAGCCGATGCCCATGTAGCCGCCGTAGTCGTTGACCCACAGGCCGGTCGGCTCCTTGAAGTCGTCGCCGATGTCCTTCCAGGTCGCGACCTTGTAGGGGGCGAACATGGCCGTGTTGGCCAGGGCCACAGCCGCACCGAGGTCGAAGACGTCCGGGGCGCCGGTCTGTCCCTTGAGCCGCTGGGCGGTCGCGATCTCGTCGGCGCTGCTGCCGTCGGGCTGGTCGCTGGTGACCTTGATGCTCGGGGTACTTGGCCTGGAAGGCCTTGATGATCTCGCCGTAGTTCGCCCAGTCCGGCGGGCAGAGCGATGACGTTGAGCGCACCCTCCTTCTTGGCGGCGGCCACCAGGGCGTCCATGCCGCCGAATCCCTCGGCTGAGGTCGACGTCTTCGCGTCGGCGGCGCCCGAGCCGGATGCCGCCGGCGTCGCATCCTCGTCGTCACTGGGCGGGGAGCAGGCGACCACGGTCGCCGCGGCCAAGCCGATCATGGCGAGGGCGCCTGTGCGCCTGGTGAAGGAGTGGGTCATCGTGGACCTCCGGTTCAGGACGGCGCGAGCCGATGGCCTCGTGGTTGAAGCCAGTTCGCACTCTAGGGACCAGCACACGCGGAGGGAACAGATGTCCTGTGCGTACTCGGAGACGAAACTCAAACGTGACCGGTGCGCTTCGCACCGTCCTCCGGCCGTTCACCGGCCAGTCGCACCGCTCGGGCGACCGATGCCTCGGGGGTGGCCGACGTCGGCGTGGGTCGCGCGCTGCGCAATGGTTGGATGGGCGAGTGAGCGCGCGGTCGAGCAGAGTCGTCATCCTCGGTGGAGGGCCCGGCGGGTACGAGGCCGCCCTGGTCGCCGCGCACCTCGGTGCCGACGTCACGGTGGTCGAGCGCGACGGGCTCGGCGGGGCTGCGGTGCTCACCGACTGCGTGCCGAGCAAGACGCTGATCTCCACCGCCAACTACCTGAGCGACTTCGAGACCGCCACCGAGCTCGGTGTGCACCTCGAGGACGCCGAGGGCGACGAGGTCGACAGATGCCGTGGCCGACCTGCACGAGGTCAACGCGCGGGTACTCGACCTCGCGGCTGCCCAGAGCAGCGACATCGCCACCCGCCTGGCCGAGGTCGGGGTCCGTGTGCTCGCCGGCCGGGCCGCCCTCACCTCGCCCACGACGGTGCGGGCCGAGACGGCCGACGGGGTCGAGGCGCTCGAGACCGATGTCGTGCTCGTCGCCACCGGTGCCACCCCGCGCGTCATGGACACGGCACGCCCCGACGGCGAGCGCATCCTCACCTGGCAGCAGATCTACGACCTCGACGTCCTGCCCGAGCGGCTCGTCGTCGTCGGGTCGGGCGTCACCGGGGCCGAGCTGGCCCAGGCCTACCTGGGGCTGGGTTCCGAGGTCGTGCTCGTCTCCTCGCGCGACCGAGTGCTGCCCGGCGAGGACCCCGACGCCGCCCTGGTCATCGAGGACGTGTTCACCAAGCGCGGCATGGAGGTGCTCGGCCGGTCGCGGATGGCGTCCGTCGAGCGCACCGCCGACGGTGTCCTCGTGCGCCTCGAGGACGGACGCGAGGTCGCCGGGTCGCACGCCCTCCTGGCGGTCGGGTCGGTGCCGCAGACCAGCGGTATCGGGCTCGAGGACGTCGGGGTCGAGCTCACGGCATCCGGGCACGTCGCCGTCGACCGGGTCTCGCGCACCTCGGTGCGTGGCGTGTACGCGGCGGGCGACTGCACCGGGGTGCTTCCGCTGGCGTCGGTGGCGGCCATGCAGGGCCGCATCGCGATGTCGCACGCCCTCGGTGACGCCGTCGCACCGCTCAACCTGCGTGTCGTGTCCGCCAACATCTTCACCGACCCCGAGATCGCCACGGTCGGGGTGTCCCAGAAGGACGTCGACGACGAGGTCGTCGACGCCGAGGTCCTGATGCTGCCCCTCTCGCGCAACGCGCGGGCGAAGATGCTCGGCATCACCGACGGCTTCGTGAAGCTGTTCGCGCAGAAGGGTTCCGGAGCTGTGGTGGGGGGCGTGGTCGTCGCGCCGCGGGCCTCCGAGCTGATCTTCCCGGTCACCCTCGCCGTGCAGCACCGGCTCAACGTCGACCAGGTGGCGTCGACCTTCACGGTGTACCCCTCGCTCTCGGGATCGATCGCCGAGGCGGCCCGCCGCCTCCACGCCACCGACTGAGCGCTTCTCGGCCCTGGGGATCGACGTCGGGAACACCGTGGCCGGCCCGGGAGTTCACCGCGCAGACCGTTCCCGACCCCGAGGAGGACCCCAATGGCTCGTGGCGCCATCAAGCTCACCGCCCTCGCCGCCCTGGCGAGGCAGGCCCGTGACTACGCCCGCAACAACCCCGACTCGGTGTCGGCGACGATCGCGAAGATCGAGTCGACAGTTGGCCGCAAGGTGGGACCGAAGTACGCCGCCCACGTCGACAAGGGTGGCAAGGCCGTCCGCTCCGGCCTCGGCATCCCCGCCGCCAACTCGGCCGGAACGCCCCCGGTGGCCCCCAACCGCACGCCCCCGCCCCCGCCGCCGAGCAACGGCTGAACCGGGGAAGACCCGCGCGCCCTGGTGCCGCCCCGGGCGGTTCCGGGCCCGGCGCGGTGGGCGTGGCCCTCAACCACTCGCCCGGCCGGGAGGGAAGCCTGTCACGCAACTCGACCCGTGCGGTGCCGCGGACTAGCGTGGCGAGGGTCCCGCCGTGCAGCGACGTTCGCGGTTCGGCCGTCGTCGTCCGGCTCGATCGGCGAGGCGGCCGCCCACCTCCACCCCACCGACTGACCGCACCCCACCGTAGGAGTCACCGTGAAGAAGAAGGTTCGCGCCGCCGCCATCATCGCCGTCGTCACGACGGCCGTCAGCCAGGCCCGGGACTACGCCCGAGAGCATCCCGACGAGGCCGCCCTGACCCTCGACAAGGTCGAGGAGTTCGTGCGGGGGAAGGCGGCTCCCAAGCACGGCGCCTACATCGACAAGGGGAGCTCGGCGCTGCGCCGGAGCCTCGGCCTGCCGCCCGTCAGCGCTGCTGCGCGCGCGACGAGTACGACGAGTGCGACGAGCGCTGGAAGCAGCGACGGGCTGACCGACCCCGACCCGGACACGACGGAACCGCCTGCCTCGTACGGCTTTCGTGACCCGGTCGCACCGAACCCCTCCCCGGGAACCACCGACGACCCGCAGCCGCGGCGCCAGGACGACGACCCGGCACCGCTGACGCCGGGGGAGCGCCCGCGCCCCTGAGCTGCCGTGGTTCGCGGACCCCGTCACGCCTGTCGCGGTGGCTACCGTGGCGGGACCACTCGAGGAGGCCGAGATGACCGAGCAGCCCACTCCCGGCGGTCCGCCGCTGCCGCCCGACCACGTCCCCACGACCCCTGACCCGGCCGGCCCGATGCCGCCCGCACCGGTCCCCGACCCGGGCAGCCCACCGGGGCCGCCCGAGCCGGACCTGCCGGCGCCGAACCCGTTGCCGCCGACGCCCGACGACCCCCAGCCGGGGCGTGGGCCCGACGACCCGGACCCGTCGTTCCGGGAGAACCGCCGACGCCGCGCTGACCGCCCCGGCGTGGCGCACGGCACGCGGGGCCGATGCGAGGGTCGCAGCCCATGCGTGGGACGATGGACCCATCGAAAGGCGGGTACTCGCATGGACTGCGCAGCCCTAATCCTGGAACACCGGTCGAGCATTCTCGACGAGAGCTACACGGTTCTCGAGCGCTCCCACGTCCACCACTACGAGGCCGCCGGTGAGGAGTTCACCCGCACCCGACTCGAAGGTCTCTTCGACCTCGTCGTGACGGCGATCGGCAACCGCGACCTCGCCGGCGTCAGCGCGTACGCCGTGAACGTCGCCGAGGAGCGCTTCAAGGCCGGCTTCGACATCAGCGAGGTGCAGGCCGCGTTCAACGCCCTCGAAGAGGCCATGTGGCGTCAGATCGTCGAGTCGGCCGCTCCCGAGGAGCTCGCCGAGGCGACCGGGCTGCTGAACACCGTTCTGGGCTTCGGCAAGGACGTCCTGGCGCGCACCTACGTGTCGCTCGCCTCGCGGCGCCACGTGCGCTCGCTCGACCTCACGGCCATGTTCGCCGGAACCCAGGCCCGCCCGGAGCAGACCGAGCACCTGGTGTAGCCGGTTCCTCGGCGACGGCGGGATCCTTCTGCTGCCCAGCGGGGTCGCCCGGGCCGCGGCGGCTCACGCGTCCTTGATCTCGCAGAGCACGGCGCCGTTGGAGACCGTGGCGCCGACCTCGGCCGCCAGCCCGCTCACCGTTCCGGCCTTGTGCGCCGTGATCGGCTGCTCCATCTTCATCGCCTCGAGCACGACGACCAGGTCGCCCTCGGCGACGGTCGCGCCCTCCTCGACGGCGATCTTGACGATGGTGCCCTGCATGGGGGCGGTGAGGGAGTCGCCGGATGCCGCCGCGCCGGCCTTCGCGGCACCGGAACGCCGTGGCGCCTTCTTGCGAGCCGCGCCCGCGCCGGAGCCGCCACCGAGGGACAGGCCACCGGGCAGCGAGACCTCGAGTCGCTTGCCGCCGACCTCGACGACCACCGTCTGTCGCTCGTCGGCCTCGGCGGCGTCAGCCGACCCACCGGCATACGCGCGGGATGGTGTTGTCGAACTCGGTCTCGATCCAGCGGGTGTGGATCGTGAACTTCTCGTTCGGGTCGGCCGGCGCGAAGGCCGGGTCGGACACGACGGCGCGGTGGAACGGCGTGACCGTGGGCATGCCGTCGATGACGAGCTCGTCGAGGGCCCGGCGAGCCCGGGCGAGCGCCTGCTGACGGGTGCGGCCCGTGACGATGAGCTTGGCGATCATCGAGTCGAAGGCGCCGGCGACGGTGTCGCCCTCGAGCAGACCCGAGTCCCAGCGCACGCCCGGGCCCTGGGGGACACGCATCGTCGTGACGGTGCCGGGCGCGGGAAGGAAGCCGCGACCGGCATCCTCGCCGTTGATCCGGAACTCGATCGAGTGGCGAGTGCGGCTCGGGGTCGGGGTAGTCGAGGGACTCGCCGTCGGCGATGCGGAACTGCTCGCGCACGAGGTCGATGCCGGTGACCTCCTCGGACACGGGGTGCTCGACCTGGAGTCGGGTGTTGACCTCGAGGAAGGAGATGTCGCCCTGCGGCCCGACGAGGAACTCGCAGGTGCCGGCGCCGACGTAGCCGGCGGCGCGCAGGATCTCCTTGGACGCCCGGAGCAGCTCGGTGTGCTGCTCCTCGGTGATGAAGGGGGCGGGGGCCTCCTCGACGAGCTTCTGGTTGCGGCGCTGGAGCGAGCAGTCGCGGGTCGAGACCACGACGACGTTGCCGTGCTGGTCGGCGAGGCACTGGGTCTCGACGTGCCGCGGGTGGTCGAGGAAGCGCTCGACGAAGCACTCGCCGCGGCCGAACGCCGTGACGGCCTCGCGGACCGCGGACTCGAACAGCTCGGGGATCTCCTCGAGGGTGCGGGCCACCTTCAGGCCGCGGCCGCCACCGCCGTAGGCCGCCTTGATGGCGACGGGCAGACCGAACTCCTGCGCGAACGCCACGACCTCGTCGGGCCCGTCCACCGGGTCGGCGGTGCCGGGCACCAGCGGGGCCTTGGCGGCGAGGGCGATGTGGCGGGCCTTGACCTTGTCGCCGAGGCTGTCGATGGCTTCCGGGCCGGGGCCGATCCACACGAGGCCGGAGTCGATGACCTTCTGGGCGAAGCCGCCGTTCTCGGCGAGGAAGCCGTAGCCGGGGTGCACCGCGTCGGCGCCGGCTTGGTGCGCGATCTCGATCAGCTTGTCCTGCAGGAGGTAGGAGTCAGCCGGGGTGGTGCCGCCGAGCGCGTACGCCTCGTCGGCGACCGTGACGTGCAGGGCGTCGCGGTCCGGGTCGGCGTAGACGGCGACGGACCCGATCCCGTGGTCCCTGCAGGCGCGGGCGATGCGTACCGCGATCTCACCCCGGTTGGCGATGAGGACTTTGCTGATGGCCATGAATCGGACTCTATCGGTACGGCGACCCCCTCACCGGGGTGGCCGGGCCCGGCGCGAGCGCCGGTGTGACGCAGTAGACGAACTGTCGCGTCACACCCCGAGCGTCGTCGCCAACCGACCGAGCAGGTCCGCCAGTGCGGTGCGTTCCTCGGGCTCGAGGCCGGCGAGCAACCGGGCCTCGTTGACGACGTGCTCGTCCATCGCCGCATCGATGACGAGGCGGCCCTCGGTGGTCAGGACGACGGTGCGCGACCGGCCGTCGGTGGTGCTCGCCCGCCGCTCGACCAGGCCCTTCGACGCGAGTCGGTCGACCCGCTTCGTCACCGCGCCGGAGGTCACCATCGTGCGCTCGCCGAGCTCGCCCGGCGTCAGCGCGTAGGGGGCGCCCTGACGGCGCAGGGTGGCCAGCACGTCGAAGTCACCTTCGCCCAGGCCGTGCCGCGCGTAGACCTCGACGAGCTCGGGGGTCAGGGCCAGGGCGATGCGGTGGATGCGGCCGATGACGAGAAGGGGGGAGACGTCGAGCTCGGGCCGCTCGGCGCCCCACTGCTCGACGACGGTGCTCACGTGGTCCATGCCCTCGACTTTATCTTCCATGGAAGGTAAAGTGTCTTCCATGGAAGGGAAAACTCCCACGACGGGCACGATCGCGCTGACCGCCATCCCAGCCATGGTGTGGGGCTCGACGTACGCGGTGACCCAGCTGTGGCTACCTGCCGACCGACCGTTCTTCGCCGCCGCCGCCCGGGTGCTGCCGGCGGGCCTGATCCTCCTGCTCTGGGTGCGACGGCTCCCGCGGGGCCGCTGGTGGGGTCGCTCCCTGCTGCTGGGCGCCCTCAACCACGGCCTCTTCTTCGGCCTGCTCTACGTCGCGGCCTTCCGCCTGCCGAGCGGGCTCGGGTCGACGATCACCGCGCTGTCACCCCTCGTCGTCATGGGCACGGCCTTCCTCGTGATCGGCGAGCGGCAGCCCCGGGTCACCCTGGGCGCCGCCCTCGTCGGCGTCGCCGGGGTGGTCACCCTGGTGTCGCACGGCGACCGGTCCGGCACCGTCGACCTGCTCGGGGTGGCCGCCGCGGTGGGAGCCGTCGTGTCGTCGGCGCTCGGCTTCGCCCTCGTCAAGCGCTGGTCACCGCCCGAGGACGTGCTCGTCACGACGTCCTGGCAGCTGGTCGCCGGTGGCCTCCTGCTCGTGCCCGTCGCAGCCGTGGCGGAGGGCGCACCACCCGCGCTCGACCTGCCCGCCGTGCTGGCGCTGGCCTACCTCGGCCTCGTCGGGTCGGCCCTGGGCTACGTGCTGTGGTTCCGCGGCCTGACCCGCATGGATGCCGGTGCCGTCGCCGTCGTCGGTCTCGTCAACCCCGTCGTCGGCACGGCGCTCGGCGTGCTGCTGCTCTCGGAACCGTTCGGCCCGGTGCACCTCGTCGCCGTGGTGGTCACCCTCGGCAGCGTGCTGGTGGCGCAGGGCCCGGTGCGGCGCCGTCTCACCGGGGTGCTGGGGCGCGGCGCACGAACGCCACCGCCTACCGTGGGGTCATGCCCCACGTGACCACCACCGACCTCACCTCGCCCTCCGGCTCGGTGCCGATCCCGACCGTCGGCTTCGGGGTCTGGCAGGTGCCCGACGACCAGGTCGACGCCGCCGTCGTCGCGGCGCTGGCTGCCGGGTACCGGCACGTCGACACCGCGCGCCTGTACGGCAACGAGGCAGGGGTCGGCCGTGCCCTGGCCGCCAGCGACGTCCCTCGCGACGACGTCTTCGTGACGACGAAGGTCTGGAACAGCGACCACGGGCGCGACGCGACGCTCACGGCGTTCGACGCCTCGATGGGACGCCTCGGGCTCGACGTGCTCGACCTGTTCCTCATCCACTGGCCGGCGCCCGGCCGGGACCGCTACGTCGAGACCTGGCAGGCCCTGCGCGAGCTGCGCGACGACGGTCGGGTGCGCGCCATCGGCGTGTGCAACTTCCACGCCCCGCACCTGCAGCGGCTCTTCGACGAGACGGGGGAGTGGCCGAGCATCAACCAGGTCGAGCTGCACCCCTACCTGCAGCAGACCCCGCTGCGCGAGTTCCACGCGGCGCACGGCATCGTCACCGAGTCGTGGAGCCCGCTCGCGTCGGGCAAGCGGGTGCTCGACGACCCGGTCATCGGGCGGATCGCGCAGCAGCACGGGGCCACCCCCGCGCAGGTCGTCATCGCCTGGCACCTCGCCCTGGGGCTCGTGGTGCTGCCGAAGTCGGTGACGCCGTCGCGGATCGTCGAGAACCTCGCGGCATCCGACCTCACGTTGACCGACGACGACCTCGTCGAGCTCGCCGGCCTCGACCGTGACTTCCGCACCGGCCCGAACCCGGACGCGTTCAACCAGGCCTGACGGGGTCCGGGACCAGCCGGCCCGGGTGAAGTCGGCGGGGGACACGAACAGCGGGCACAGCGGGGGCAGGACGTGCAGCCGGGCGTGGCCCCGGTAGTCGCGCACCTGCGCCAGCAGCTGCCGGTGCAGGACCAGGCTGAGGGCGGTCAGCATCGTCCCGACGGCGGTGTCCGGCGCCGCACCGGCGCAGGCGTATCCGGGTAGGACGCGGCCTACGGCGCAGTACGCGTCGTGAAAGCAGCAGCTCCTGCGCGGTAGCCCGCGTCGTGGCATGCGTCGCGTACTCCCCCGTGGTCCTCGGAGGGCGCAGATGGTTTGGAGATGCCTTCCGACGGAACCACCGACACGGCGCGCTGAGTAGGCGTGCTCATGGTCGTGGCGCCCCGGGCGCAGCACCATGGGGGTGCACCCTTTCGTGGTGTCTCGCCCGACACCGAGGAGCCCGCGATGACCGCGCCGCCCACCGCCACTCCCACCGCTCCCGGCCACCGCGACCCGGCGGTGCACCCCGCGACCCCCGCCCAGCTGCACTGGCTCGAGGGGGAGCTCGCGCGCTGGCAGGCGGAGAGCCTGCTCGCCCCCGAGGCCGCGCAGGCCATCCGCGAGCGGTACGTGGCGAGCCGCCGGTTCACCCTCTCGCGCATCGTGCTCACCCTCGGCGCCTGCTTCGTCGGCCTCGGCCTGATCTGGCTGGTCGCGTCGAACCTCGACGCCATGTCGCCCCTGACCCGGTTCCTGCTCATGGTCGCGATCTGGCTCGGCTTCGTCGTCGCGGCCGAGGTGCTCGCCGTGCGGCGGACCCGGTCCGGTGACCCGGCATCCCCGGTCGTCGGTGCATTGCGGCTGCTCGCGGCCGCGGCCTTCGGAGCAGTCGTGTTCCAGGCCGCCCAGAGCCTGCAGGTGCCCGCCTACGAGCCGCTGCTCGTCGGCATCTGGGGTCTGGGTGCGCTGCTCTGGGCGTATGCCGTGCGCGGTGTCGCGCCCCTGGTGCTCGCCGTCGCCCTGCTCGCCGTCTGGTTCGTGTGGCAGGTGACCGGTGCCGGCGACGGCGCCTTCGCGGTGTCGACCGCGATCGCCGCCGCCGGTCTGGCCGCGGTGTCCGTCGGGGTGGGGCACCTCGTGCTCGGGTGGCGCGACCTGGCCGACCCGTGGCGTGAGGTCGGCGCGGTTCTGGCCCTGCTCGCCCTGTTCATCGCGGCGCTGCCCTACGCGTGGGGCGAGCCCGACGCGAGCGTCACCCTGCTCGTCGGTCTCGGCGTCGCGATCGTCCTCGCGGCCGTCGCCTTCGTGCGCGGCGACCGCGTCGACCGGTTGGAGGTCGGGCTCGCCGCCGTGGCCCTGGCGTTCACCGTCGGTCTCTCGCTGTGGCGGTTCGACGAGAACCTGCTCGACACCGCGGACCTGCCGACCGGGGCGTGGGTGCGCGCCGTGCTCTCGGTCGCGGCCTACCTCGCCGTCGCGAGCGGGTACGCCGTGCTCGGCGGGATGCGGGACTCCTCGCGGCTGACCTGGCTCGCCACCGTCGCCCTGGTCGTCTTCGTGACCGTTCAGGCGTTCGCGGTGTTCGCCCCGATCGTGTCCGGGGCCGCGCTCTTCCTCATCGTCGGCGTCGTGCTGCTCGGCACGGGCGTCCTGGCCGACCGCGGCCGACGACGGCTCGTCGGCGAGGCGAAGGAGGCCCTGGCATGAGTGCCACCACAACCCGGGCCGTGCGCGTCGGTGCGGTCGTCCTGGCCCAGCTCGCGCTCGTCGGCGTGGCCGTCTGGGCGCCGTTGTCGGCGCGGCTCACCGGCGAGACGGTCGTGCTGCGAGTGGAGCCGGTCGACCCGATCGACCCGTTCCGCGGGGCCTACGTACAGCTCGCCTACCCGGACCTCCCGGAGCAGGCCGGCCAGGATGACGGGACCCTCACCGACGAGCAGCGGGAGGCGCTCGACGAGGCGCGTGGCACGGCCTACGTGCCCCTGACCCGGTCCGGTGAGGTGTGGGTGGGAGGACCCGTGCAGCGCACGCCGCCGGCCGACGGGCTCTACCTCACCTGCGACGACTCGAGCTGGCAGCTCGAGTGCGGCATCGAGAGCTGGTTCCTGCCCCAGGACGAGGCGGCGGGCCTGCAGGACGCCATCCGCGGTGGCACGGCGGTGGCGACGGTGAAGGTGGACGCCGCCGGTCACGCGGCCCTGGTCGACGTCACCACTCCCTGACCGCCGCCGGACACGTTGTCCTCGGTGATGACGGTGAACCCGGTGTGGAAAGGTAAGAGCCCATGACGGCTTTGTCACTACCCGAGACACCAACCGCCGAGACTGTTGGCCTCCACCGACGCATGTCCCGCATCACCGACGAGGCCGGCCTGATCCGCACGATCGCGATCGACCACCCGGACAACTACCTGCTGCTCTTCGACGACGACCTGAGCAAGGTGTCCTTCGAGGAGGTCGTGGAGTCCAAGCTGGAGATGATCGCCGAGCTGTCCCGGCACGCCACGTCGGTGCTGGCCGACCCGGTCTACTGCTTCGGGCAGAGCATCGTGACCGGGGCCCTGCCGGGCGACGTCGGGGTCATCTCCGGCATCGAGGACCTCTACTACACGCCCGCCACCAGCCCGGTCGGCTTCGACACCGTGCTGCGGCTCAAGGAGGGTTGGGACCCCGCGAAGCTCGCCGCCCTCGGTGCCGACGCGGCCAAGCTCGTCGTGTTCCACCGTGAGGACGGCGACGCCGCCGAGGTCGCGCACCAGCACGAGGTCGTCGCGCAGGCGGCCGCCGACTGCCACGCGGTCGGCCTGCCGCTCATCGTCGAGCCGTTGTGGTTCCCGGTGGCCGGCGAGTCGATGGACGACCCGGAGGTCCGCGAACGCCGCCGGCGCAGCGTCATCAGCTCGGCGCGCAGCTTCCACGACGTGGGCACCGACATCATGAAGGTGGAGTTCCCGGTGCTCGACCTCACCGACCTCGACGCGGCCCACCAGGCCTGCGCCGACCTCGACGAGGCCATCGACGGGCCGTGGGTGCTGCTCAGCGCGGGCGTCACCTTCGAGGGTTTCCGCACCCAGATCGACGTCGCCGCCGACCACGGCTGCAGCGGGTTCATGGCCGGGCGCGCCATCTGGGGTGACGCCGTCGGCCGGATGGGTGCCGAGCAGCGGGCCGCCGGTGCGGCGCTCGCCGCACGTCGACTCGACGAGCTCGCCGAGGTGCTGCACGGCCGCGGCGCGCCGGCCTGGACCCCGGTGCCGATGGCGGATGCCGCCTCGGTGGTCGGGCCCACGTGGTACCGCTCGTACGGCGCCACCGGCGGGTGAGCCGAGCGGCGCGACGGGCGGGCCGCCCGGGCCGTCGCCCGCGGCCTGCCCAGCGGTCCTCGCCACGGTGTGACGGGGCACAATGCCCCCATGAGCGAGGATGCCGCCGCCGTCGACCGAGCCCAGCGCGTGCTGGAGGAGGGGATCTCCACCGACTTCGCCCAGGCGATGTCGTACGGCGACTACCTCGACCTCGACACCCTGCTGTCGGCGCAGCACCCGCGCAGCCGGCCGCCGCAGCACGACGAGCTGCTCTTCATCGTGCAGCACCAGGTCGCCGAGCTGTGGATGAAGCTGCTGCTCCACGAGCTGCACTCGGCCCGTGCGCTGATGGCGGCCGACGACCTCGGGCCGGCGCTGAAACGGCTGGCGCGGGTCAAGCACGTGCAGAAGCAGCTCGTCGAGCAGTGGGACGTGCTCGCCACGCTCACCCCGAGCGAGTACGCCCTGATCCGGCCGTTCCTCGCGACCAGCTCGGGCTTCCAGAGCCACCAGTACCGCGCGGTGGAGTTCCTGCTCGGCAACAAGAACGCCGACATGGTGCGCGTCTTCGAGCACTCGCCGGTCGAGCACGAGTCGCTGCAGCGGTTGCTGCGGGAGCCCACGCTCTACGACGAGTTCCTTCGCTACCTCGCCCGGCGCGGGTACGCCGTGCCCGCCGCGGTGCTCGAGCGCGACGTCACCCAGCCCTACCGGCTCGACGCCGACCTGGTCGAGGTGTTCGCCGGGGTGTACGCCTCGCCGGCCACCCACTGGGGGGTGTACGAGACCTGCGAGGAGCTCGTCGACATCGAGGACCTGTTCCAGCAGTGGCGGTTCCGTCACCTGCAGGTGGTGTCGAGGACGATCGGGCACAAGGTGGGCACCGGCGGCTCGAGCGGGGTCGACTTCCTGCGCCGGGCGCTCGACCTGACGTTCTTCCCCGAGCTCTACGCGGTGCGCGTCCACGTCGAGTGAGGCCGCATTGGAGGGTGATTCGCTGGTCGTGACGGTTGCGGCTGCCGAGGGGTGGCTCGTGGCTGTTCGCGGACCGCCGGAATCGACCACTGCCCACCTCTGGTCCAGCGACCTACCGGTTGAGGAGCCTGACCAACCTCAGCCGGAGGGCCTCCCGAGGGCCGGGCTCGGCGAACGAGTGCGCGGTCATCTCCACATAGGCCCAGCTGGCGTCCTCGATGCCTGCGCGGCGCTCCCGATCTCGCTGCCAGGTGGCGCGGTCGGTGCGGTGCAGGTCGCCGTCGTACTCGCCGACCACCCGAGGACCGCGCCACACGAAGTCCGAGGTCGCCAGCCATCCCCCGTGCGCGTCGAGCACCGGGACGTTGAGCTCCGGCTCGGCCAGGCCCCACCGCCAGAACCACCAGCGGGCCAGGCTCTCGCCCGGGGAGGCCGACCCGGGCGAGCCAGCGAGGCGACGGTCACGAGCGGACCGGCGTGCCGTCGCCCCGCCGGTCGCGCGGCCGCCAGGAGCTCGACGGGGCCGATGACCCGACGACGGAGCAGGACGTCGGCAGCCGCGAGCAGGTCCCGCTGCGACCACTGGCCGGCGAGGTCACACCACGTGTCCACCGCTCCGGTCGCCCGCAGGCCCTCGACGTCGGCGACCTCCCGGGTCTCGAGGCCCCGGTGGGAGACGCATCCCGCCCGTGCCACCCGCGGGCGGCTTCGGTCGCGCATCACGTCGAGCGCCTCGTCGGTGCCGGGCCAGGGCTTGGGCGTGGGGAGGCCATGGAGCCGTGCTGCGGTGAGGTGGCTGAATGCGACGTCGGACGGCAGGACGGACGCGAAGGACGTCGCGTGTGCCACCACGTCGATCTCGACTCCTGCCGAGCGGCGCAACCCTCGCGTCGGTGCCAGCAGCTCCGGGTTGCGCAGGCGCCCACGGGAGACCGACAGCTCGTGCGCCCGGGCGACCGTGAAGGACCCGGCCTCAGCTCGTCGGGCAGGTTCGTCGTGCCGTCATCCCAGAGGCTGGCTCAGGGCGTGGCGGCGCGGCCGGGCGGACGAATCTGTGGACAAGGGCCAGAGTTGCTGCGCTGTGGATGAGGGAGAGGTGGCCAGTGGCTGCTCGGAGCCCTTGGGAACGACCACTGGCCACCTCTGGCCCCGTGGTGCGCGAGTCAGAGGTGGCGTGTGGCTGTTCGCAGCGCCGGGGAGCGACCACTGGCCGCCTCTCGCAGCGCAACTCACCGGCATACTCGGCGCATGCCTCGCGTCATCCACACCGCCCAGGCGCTCGTCGACGCGGTCATGGAGGTGCCGGCCCTGCCGTCGCGCGGCGGCAACGTGATGGCCACCTCGTACCACCGGTACGCCGGCGGTGCGGTCACGATCCTGCTCGCGGCGGCCCGGTCGGGGGCGTCCTGCGTGCACGCCGGGGCGGTCGGCACGGGGCCCAACGGCGACGTCATCCGGGCCGCTCTGGCCGACGAGGGAGTGGCGGTGTCCTCGCCGCCGGTGCCCGACGTCGACACCGGCGTCTGCGTCGTGCTCGTCGAGCCCACCGCCGAGCGGTCGTTCGTCACCACCCAGGGGGCGGAGCGCCGGATCAGCGTCGAGTCGCTCGCGAGCAGTGCGCCGGTGGTCGGTGACCTGGTGTGCGTCAGCGGCTACTCGCTCGTCGGGCTCACCCGTGACCCGCTGCTCGCATGGCTCGACACCCTCGACCCCGGCGTCGTCGTCGTGCTCGACCCGGGAGCGGCCTTCGCCGACCTCGACGCCGCGCTGCGGGACCGAGTGCTGGCCCGCACGACGGTGTGGACCGGCAACGCCGACGAGGCGGCGGCGCTCACCGGGGCGCACGGCATGCCCGAGGCGGCCGAGGCGGTCGCCACGCTGCTGACCCCGGATGCCGTGACGATCGTCCGGGACGGACCGCGCGGTTGCGCCGTGCGCGAGTCCGGCACGACGAAAGTCCTTCCGGGACACCCGCAACGGCCGGTCGACACGAACGGAGCAGGCGACACGCACACCGGTGTGCTGCTCGCCGAGCGGGCCGCGGGGGCCTTGTGGTCGCATGCCGCGGCTCGCGCGAACGCCGCCGGAGCCATCAAGGTCACCCGGCGCGGGCCGAACACGGCCCCGACCCGGGCGGAGATCGACGACTTCCTCGGCGGGTGAGCCGGCAACCCCTGCGAACTGGTCAGGTTTCGTCAGTGACGAAACCGGTCGAGGAATCGTCGGCGAATGGTAAAGAAATAGTCAAGACCGGGCCCTTGGTGTGCGGCCGCTGACGGAGGAGGATGGGCTTCATCAGACCCGGCCTCCTGGGCGGGCGTAGGCCTCGCGGCCGCGGATCCGCCGGCCCGACGACCAGGCCTGACGCGACAGGGGTGGCGCTTCGAGGCGGGGTGCCGCCCCTGTCGTGACGCCCCTCCCGCGCCGGCGGCCCCACGCTCCGCGTGCCATGCTCGTTGACGGGTCAACGAATGGTAAAGAAATAGTCATTACGGGTCATATCCGCGCACGTCGTTCGGGTGGATCATCACCTCTCAGTGGGTGACCACACCGCTGCCGAGAAACTCTCGCACCGGCCCCGGGCACGACACGTCGTGGAACGTGCCATCCGGACGTGTAGGGCGCGTCCGATGTCGTTGATGCAGGCAACACATCAGGTCTTCGGAGGACCACATCATGATCAATGGTTCATTTTGGCGTGCCACCACGCCGTCCATCACCCGGCACGAAACCCAGAGGCACTCCCGATGTCACACCGTGGAGGTGTCGGCATGAACACACCTATTCGTAGGCGCCGCCGTCTCGTCGCAGCCGCCGGTGCCGGGGCGCTGATCCTCACCGCGCTCATCGCGGTGCCAGCCCAAGCAAACCACCCCGAGGTCAGCCTCGCGATCAGCAACTTCGAGATCGACACCGATGCCAACCTCGTGCAGAACGACCCGTCCCCGTCGATCGACTGGGCGAGCATCCCGACCGGCACCGGGCCGGGTCAGGAGCGCCGCAAGAGCGACCTCCCCACTGGCAGCACCGACGACTCCTTCGGTCAGGGAGCCAAGGAGGACACCCTGGTGCCCACCGTCGTCGACGGCTCCATCCCGCCGAACAAGTCCGACCTGAAGACGTTCGGTGGCTACCTGGAGGAGACCCCGGCCGGTGACCGGGTCCTCAACATCTTCTGGCACCGCGTGCAGGACCCGAGCGGCACCACGAACATGGACTTCGAGTTCAACAAGTCCTCGTCCATCAGCACCAACGGCGTCACCCCGAACCGAACCGCGGGCGACGTCCTGATTCAGTACGACCTCGCCAACGGTGGCACCAACCCGCAGCTGTTCCTCAGCCGCTGGGTCACCACCGGCCCGGGCAGCCTGTGTGAGGCCAACAACAGCACCCCGTGCTGGGGCACGCGAGTCAACCTCTCCGCTGCAGGGGATGCGGTCGGCTCGATCAACACCAGCGCGATCACCGCGGCCAACTCCGACGGTCTCGGGGCGATCAGCCCGCGCACCTTCGGTGAGGCACAGATCGACTTCAACGCCTTCGCTCAGGGTGACGAGTGCGTCGCGTTCGGCAGTGCGTACCTGAAGTCCCGCAGCTCGGACAGCTTCACCGCCGCGATGAAGGACTTCATCGCCCCGCTGACGCTCAACTTCTCGCTCTGCGGCACGGTGCACGTGGTCAAGACCGACGACGCCACCCCGGCGTCGCCGCTCAACGGCGCGCACTTCGACCTGCGCGAGGACAACGCTCCCCTCGGCACCGCTCCCGGCGCTGAGGACACCGTCGTCGCCTCCTGCATCACCGCTGCCGGTGTCTGCGACTTCCTCACCGTCCAGCAGGGCGACTACTGGGTCGTCGAGACGCAGGCTCCCGCCGGTCACGACATCGCCAACCCGGCGTACCAGCTCATCACCGTGACCGCTGACGAGACCGTCACCGTGACCTTCGTCGACCCGCGCCAGCGCGGAGCGATCAAGCTCACCAAGACGGCCAAGCACGCCGCAGCGACCGGCGGCAGCCAGCCGCAGCAGGGCGTGGCCTTCACCATCGCAGGCCAGGCGGTCACCACTGACGCCAACGGCCAGGCGTGTGTCGACGGGTTGCTCTTCGGCAGCTACGACGTCGTCGAGACGGTTCCGGCCGGGTACCACGCCGAGGGTGACACCACGAAGTCCGTGACGGTGGACAACAGCGCGACCTGCGCTGGCGACCCCTACGCGGGCGAGAGCGTCTCGTTCGTCAACATCCCGCTGACGAACCTGTCGGTCACCGTCGACAGCCAGATCCCCGGTGGCACCGACTCGCAGATCACCTGCACCCCGCCCGGAGCTCCGAGCGGCGCGCACGACACCGACGCCACCGGCGACGGCGGCGTGGCTCTGACCGACCTGGAGCCGGGTACCTACACCTGCGTCGTGGTCATCGACCCGTGATCCACCCATGAGGAGGTAACCGGACACCCGTCGCCAGCCCTCCATCGGCGACGAGTGAGGGAACGGCAGGGTCGGCACTCTGAGACGGGGTGCCGACCCTGTCGTGCTGCCTGCTCCCGGTCCGGTTCAGGCCAGCCGGCCGAGGTCGGAGCGGCAGCGGCGCTCGAACTCGGTGAGCTCGGACAGGGCCGCGTCGAGGTCGCGGCGGCGCTGCTCGAGGTCGGCACGGCGGTCGTCGATCTGGCCCAGCACGTACTCGAGCTGGCTGCGCCGCCCGCGCGGGACGTCGTAGAGGTCGATGATCGTGCGGATCTCCTCGAGCGGGAACCCGAGCCGCTTGCCGCGCAGGATCAGGGCGAGCCGGGTGCGGTCGCGGCGGTGGTAGACCCGAGCCGTGCCGCGGCGCTCCGGCGAGATCAGCCCGAGCTCCTCGTAGTGCCGCACCGTGCGGTGGGTGACCCCGAACTCGTCGGCGACCTCGGCGATCGACCAGGTGCGGCCACGCTCACCGGTGGTGACGGCGGCGGGGGAGCGCACGGCATCCGTGCTGGGGGTTGGCATACCGGCGAGTATTGCTTTACGTTGACGTCAACGTCAAGAACGTGACGGCACGCCGCGCCCCGCGACCCGGGGACGGGACCACCTGCGCGAAGGAGCGCCGATGTACGAGCTGAGCAAGGACCACGAGGACTTCCGCAAGGTGGTCCGCGAGTTCGCGACCGAGGCCGTCGAGCCGCACGTCGCCCAGTGGGACCGCGAGCACCACTTCCCGGCCGACCTCGTGCCGCGCCTGGGCGAGCTCGGCCTGTTCGGCCTCGTCGTGCCCGAGGAGTTCGGCGGGTCGCTCGAGGACTCCGACGGCGGCGCCTTCACCAGCCTGTGCATCGCGATCGAGGAGCTCGGCCGGGTCGACCAGTCGATCGGCATCACCCTGTCGGCGGGGGTGGGCCTGGGCATCAACCCGATCCTCACCTACGGCAGCCAGGACCAGAAGGAGCGCTTCCTGCCCGACCTCGTCGCGGGTCGCGCGCTCGCGGGCTTCGGGCTCACCGAGCCGGATGCCGGCAGTCCGACGCGGGTGCCACCCGCACCAAGGCGGTGCTCGAGAACGGCGACGTGGGTCGTCAACGGCTCGAAGGCCTTCATCACCAACTCCGGCACGTCCATCACGTCGGTCGTCACCGTGACGGCGCGCACCGGCACCGGCGACGACGGCCGTCCCGAGATCTCGGCGATCATGATCCCCTCCGGCACACCGGGGTTCACCGTCGAGGCGCCCTACGACAAGCTCGGCTGGAACATCTCCGACACCCATGGCCTGGCCTTCGCCGGGTGCCGGGTTCCCGAGGACCACCTCCTCGGCCAGCGGGGCCACGGCTTCCGACAGTTCCTCAAGACCCTCGACGACGGCCGCATCGCGATCAGCGCCCTCGCGCTGGGCCTGATCAGCCGGATGCGCGAGGAGGCCACGGCCTACGCGAAGACCCGCACGGCCTTCGGCAAGCCGATCGGGGTCAACCAGGGCGTCGCCTTCCCGATCGCCGACCTGGCCGTCATGGTCAGGACACCGCGCGCCTGCTCACCTACCGGGCCGCCTGGCTCAAGGACGAGCAGGAGAGCGGCCGGCGCTCGGTCGCCGAGGTCAAGCAGGCGGCGGCGGTCGCCAAGCTCTACACCTCCGAGGCGGCGGTCTCGGCGACCCGGATCGCCACCCAGGTCTTCGGCGGCAACGGCTTCATGGAGGAGTACCCCGTGGCCCGGTTCTACCGCGACGCGAAGATCCTCGAGATCGGCGAGGGCACCTCCGAGGTGCAGCGCATGGTCATCGCCAAGGGCCTCGGCCTCCCCACCGCCTGACATCTCGCCTCGAGTGCGGAACGGTTGCCCGGGCGACCACGTCCGCACCCACGACCAGGAGGTATGCCGGTGACGCCGGACCTCGAGCAGCCCACCACCGCGGACACCAGCCGGATCCCTCGGTCGCGCCGGCGCACGGGTCGACCGCAGGCCCCTCGGCCGCCCGCGCCGGTGGTCACCGTCGGCGACCCACGGGTCGCCGACGTGCGGGCCCGGCTGGAAGCCGCGCACACGGCATCCGAGCGGCCCACCGAGAAGGCGGCCGCCAAGCTCGCCGAGCCAGAACAAGCTCTACGTGCGCGACCGGATCGCCCTGCTGATCGACGACGGCAGCTTCGTCGAGGACGGTCGCTACGCGAACTCGCGCGCGGCCGGGCTGCCGGCCGACGGCGTGGTCACCGGGCGCGGCACGGTCGACGGGCCGGCCGGTCGTCGTCATCGCCAACGACCCCACCGTCAAGGCCGGGTCGTGGGGGGCGCGCACCGTCGAGAAGATCGTGCGTGCCACGGAAACCGCACTGCGCGAGGAGCTTCCGGTCTTCTGGCTGGTCGACAGCGCCGGCGCCCGGATCACCGACCAGGTCGAGATGTTCCCGGGGCGGCGGGGCGCCGGGCGGATCTTCCACAACCAGGTCGCCCTGTCCGGCAAGGTGCCGCAGATCTGCTGCCTGTTCGGCCCGTCGGCGGCGGGCGGGGCCTACATCCCCGCTTCTGCGACGTCATCATCATGGTCGAGGGCAACGCCTCGATGTACCTGGGCGTCACCGCGGATGGCCGAGATGGTCGTCGGCGAGAAGGTCTCCCTCGAGGAGATGGGCGGCGCCCGGATGCACTGCACCGTCTCGGGCTGTCGGCGACCTGCTCGCCCACGACGACACCGAGGCCATCGAGCTCGCCCGGCTCTACTTCTCGTACCTGCCCGGCAGCTGGCGCACCCCGCTGCCGACCTACCACCCGGAGGAGCCGGCCGCGCCGCTGACCCGGGCGTCGGTGCCCGAGCGCGAGAGCCAGCCGTTCGACGTGCACGACTTCATCGACGGGCTCGTCGACGACGGCACGCTTCTTCGAGGTCAAGCCGCTGTTCGCGGCCGAGCTGGTCGTCGGCTTCGGCCGGATGGACGGCGAGACGGTCGGCATCGTCGCCAACAACTCCGCCGTCAAGGGCGGGGTGCTGTTCAGCGACTCCGCCGACAAGGCGACCCGCTTCATCTGGCTCTGCGACGCCTTCTCGGTGCCGCTGGTCTACCTCGCCGACGTGCCCGGCTTCATGATCGGCTCCGAGGTCGAGCGCGGCGGCATCATCCGGCACGGCGCCAAGATGGTCTCGGCCGTCGCGTCGGCCACGGTGCCGCAGTTCTGCGTGGTCGTGCGCAAGGCGTACGGCGCCGGGCTCTACGCGATGGGTGGGCCGGGCTTCGGCCCCGACGCCACGATCGCGCTGCCCACCGCCCGGATCGCCGTCATGGGGCCCGAGGCCGCGGTGAACGCGGTGTACGCCAACAAGATCGCCGAGGTCGAGGCCGCCGAGGGGGCCGAGGCGCGCGACGCCTTCGTGGCCGCCCGGCGTGCGGAGTACGAGGACGACGTCGACCTCGAGCGGCTGGCCGCCGACCTGGTCATCGACCAGGTCGTCGAGGCCGACGCCCTGCGCGGAGAGCTGCTGCACCGGCTGCGCTACGCCGCCAAGCGTGACCGCCACTTCGCCGACAAGCGCCGCGACGTCCCCCCGGTCTGACCGGTCGAGAGTAGGCAACACGCCGACTGCGAGGTCTCGGGGGCGGCGTGTTGCCTACTCTCGACTACTCGACGGGGCCGCGCAGGTCGTGCCAGGCGACGCCGAGCTCACGCACCAGGTCGCGCAGCAGGGGGAGCGAGACGCCGATGACGTTGCTCGGGTCGCCCTCGATGCCCGCGACGTACGGCCCGCCCAGGCCGTCGATGGTGAAGGCTCCGGCCACCCGCAGCGGCTCACCGGTGGCGACGTAGGCGTCGACCTCCGCGTCGTCGAGGTCGGCGAAGTGCACCGTGGTGGACGCCGTGCCCCCCACCATGCCGCCGGTGCCGCCGGCGTCGGGGTCGCGCAGGTCGACCAGCCAGTGGCCGGTGTGGAGCACACCAGCGCTGCCTCGCATCCGTCGCCAGCGGGCGACGGCCTCGGCGGCGTCGGCCGGCTTCCCGTGCACCTCGCCGTCGAGCTCGAGCACCGAGTCGCACCCGAGCACCAGGATGCCGTGCGGCACGCCCGCGTCCACCTCACCGTAGGGGTCGTAGCCCTCGAGCGCGGCCACCACGTCCTCGGCCTTGGCCCGTGCCAGCAGCAGTGCCACGTCGGCCGCCTCGAGCGGACCCCCGGCGACGTCCTGCGCCGCCGCCACGACGGCGTCCTCGTCGACCGACGACACCTGCACGAGCGGGTCGACCCCCGCTGCCTGGAGGGTGCTGCGACGGGCCGGGGAGGCGGAGGCGAGGAGGAGTGCGAGGGGTGCGGACGGCATGCGGAACAACCTAGTGCGGGTGACGCGGCACACGCCCTGTAGGTGCGAGAAGCATCAACTACGCGCCGTAGTATTCGAGGTGGACGTCCGGCGCCGAACGCTTCCGGGCGAGAAGGAGAACCTCCGTGTCCGGAGCCGACCGCGACCTCACCCCGCTGGCACCGATCGGCATGGGGAGGACCAGGTCCGGCCCGGTGCGCGAACAGCGCCCCGTCTACGTCGACCTCCTGCCGCCGTGCAACGCCGGCTGCCCCGCGGGGGAGAACATCCAGGCCTGGCTCGCACTGGTCAAGGCCGGCGACCACGAGGGAGCCTGGCGCGCCCTGACCGTCGACAACCCGTTCCCCGCCGTCCACGGCCGGGTCTGCTACCACCCGTGCGAAGCCGCCTGCAACCGGCTCGAGCTCGACGGTGCCGTCTCGATCCATGGGGTCGAGCGGTTCCTCGGCGACCTCGCCATCGAGCACGGCTGGGCCTTCGACCCACCGCCGGCGAGCACCGGCCGTCGGGTGCTGATCATCGGCTCCGGCCCGAGCGGCCTGGCCGCGGCGTACCACCTCAGCCGGATCGGCCACGCCGTCACCGTGCGCGACAGCGGGTCCGAGCCGGGCGGCATGATGCGCTACGGCATCCCCAGCTACCGGCTGCCGCGGGTCGTGCTCGACGCCGAGATCGACCGGCTTCGCGCACCTCGGCGTCACCTTCGAGCAGGACCACCGCGTCGTCGACCTCCAGGCCGAGATGCGCGACGGCAGCTTCGACGCGGCGTTCGTCGCCATCGGCGCGCACCTCTCGACCCGGGTCGACATCCCCAACCAGGACGCCTCGCGGGTCGTCGACGCCGTCGAGTTCCTGCGCGGCGCCTCGTCCGGCACCCAGGCGCCGCTCACCGGCCGGGTCGCCGTCTACGGCGGCGGCAACACGGCCATGGATGCCGCGCGCGTCGCCCGCCGCCTCGGCGCGGACGACACGGTCATCGTCTACCGGCGCACCCGCGAGCAGATGCCGGCCCACGAGTCCGAGGCCCAGGACGCGGAGGCCGAGGGCATCCGGATCAACTGGCTGCGCACCATCAGCTCGATGGGCGACGCCGACCTGACCGTCGAGATCCAGGAGCTCGACGAGGACGGGCGCCCGCACGGGACCGGGAGGTTCGAGACGCTGGAGGCCGACACGGTCATCCTGGCGCTCGGCCAGGCGAGCGACACCGGCTTCCTGCACGGCATCCCCGGCATCGAGTTCCAGCGCGACACGGTGCAGGTCGACAAGGCCACCCTGATGACCGGCGCGCCCGGCATCTTCGCCGGTGGCGACGCGTGCCCAGCCAGCGCACCGTCACGGTCGGGCACCGGGCCACGGCAAGCGCGCCGCCCGCTCGATCGACGCCTGGCTGCGCGCCCAGCCCGCACGAGGACGCCGCCCAAGCACCCGCTCGCGGCCTTCGACAAGCTCAACCTCTGGTACTTCGGCGTGCACGGGCGCAGCGAGCAGGTCGGGCTCGACCCGGCCACCCGCGTGCAGACCTTCGACGAGGTGCTCACCGGGCTGACGCCCACCGAGGCGGCCTTCGAGGCCGGCCGCTGCCTGTCCTGCGGCAACTGCTTCGAGTGCGACGGCTGCCTGGGGTCCTGCCCCGAGGACGCCGTCGTCAAGCTCGGCGTCGGGTTGCGCTACCGGTTCGACCTGCGACAAGTGCACCGGGTGCGGCACGTGCTACCGGCAGTGCCCGGTGCACGCCATCGACATGGTTCCGGAGGTGTGAGCAGTGCGCGTCACGATCGACGGGAACGAGGCGGCGGTCGACGTCGCCTACCGGCTCAACGAGCTCTGCGCGATCTACCCGATCACGCCGTCCTCGACGATGGCCGAGCTGGCGGACGAGTGGGCCAGCCACGGACGCACCAACGTGTGGGGCACCGTCCCCACCGTGGTGGAGATGCAGAGCGAGGGCGGCGCCGCGGGCGCGATGCACGGTGCCCTCCAGGGCGGGGCCCTGAGTACCACGTTCACGGCATCCCAGGGCCTGCTGCTGATGATCCCCAACATGTACAAGATCGCCGGCGAGCTGACCTCGACGGTGTTCCACGTGGCCGCGCGGGCGCTGGCGGCCCAGGGGCTGTCGATCTTCGGTGACCACTCCGACGTGATGGCGGTGCGGCAGACCGGTTTCGCGCTGCTGTCGTCGGCGTCGGTGCAGGAGGCCCACGACCTCGCCCTTGTCGCGCAGGCGGCGACCCTGCGCACCCGTGTGCCGTTCGTGCACTTCTTCGACGGCTTCCGCACCTCGCACGAGCTGAACACCGTCGAGCTGATCGACGACGACGTGCTGCGGGCCGTCGTGCCTGAGCATCTCGTCCGTGAGCACCGGGCCCGGGCGCTGACCCCCGAGCGGCCGTTCGTGCGCGGCACCGCGCAGAACCCCGACGTCTACTTCCAGGCTCGCGAGACGGTGAACCCGTTCTACGCCGTCGTGCCCACCGTGGTCCAGGAGGTCATGGACGAGGTCGCCGCGCACACCGGCCGGCACTACCGGGTCGCCGAGTACACCGGCCACCCCGAGGCTGACCGTGTGGTCGTCATCATGGGGTCGGGCGGAGAGACGGTGCGTGAGACGGTGACCCACCTCGTCGGTGGTGGCGAGCGGGTCGGGGTGCTCCAGCTGCGGCTGTACCGGCCGTTCCCGGCGGCCGAGCTGCTCGCCGCGCTGCCCGCGAGCGTGCGCCAGGTGGCCGTGCTCGACCGCACCAAGGAGCCCGGCTCCAACGGCGAGCCGCTCTACCTCGACGTCGTCGCCACCCTCGCCGAGGCCCACGAGCGCGGCGACCGGGCCACCATCCCGCGGGTCATCGGCGGCCGGTACGGACTGTCGTCCAAGGAGCTCACCCCGGGGATGGTCGCCGGCATCTTCACCGAGCTGGCGCTGCCCGCGCCGCGTCGGCGGTTCACGATCGGCATCACCGACGACGTCGGCGGCACCAGCCTGCCCTACGACGACGCCCTCGACATCGAGGAGCCGGGGACACTGCGCGCCGTCTTCTACGGGCTCGGGTCCGACGGCACGGTCGGCGCGAACAAGAACACCATCAAGATCCTCGGCGCCGACCCCGACGTGCACGCGCAGGCCTACTTCGTCTACGACTCGAAGAAGTCCGGCGGCCTCACCGTGTCGCACCTGCGATTCGGGCCGCACCCGATCCACGCCCCGTACCTGGTGAACCGGGCCGGTTTCGTCGGCTGCCACCATTTCGGCCTGCTCGACACGGTCGACGTGCTCGCCGTTGCCGAGGACGGTGCCACGCTGCTGCTCAACGCCCCGCAGCCGGCCGACGAGGTGTGGGACGCCCTCCCCGGCCCGGTGCAACAGCAGATCATCGACAAGCGGCTGCGCGTGTACGCCGTCGACGCCGCCGCCGTGGCCCGTGCCGCCGGGTTGCCGGGGCGCACCAACACCGTGCTGCAGACCTGCTTCTTCGCGATCTCCGGGGTGCTGCCCGCCGACGAGGCGGTCGTGCGCGTCAAGGAGGCGATCCGCAAGACGTACAGCCGTCGCGGGTCGGAGGTGGTGCGCCGCAACGAGGCCGCCGTCGACGCCACCCTCGCCTCGCTGCACGAGGTGCCGGTTCCCGTGGCCCGCACGTCGGCACGCGAGAGGCCCGACATCGTGCCCACCGACGCCCCCGAGTTCGTGCGCACGGTGACCGCCGCCATGATGGCCGGCCGCGGCGACGACCTCCCGGTCAGCGCGATGCCCGTCGACGGCACCTTCCCGAGCGGCACCACCGCCTACGAGAAGCGCCGGATCTCCGACGTCGTGGCGGCTTGGGACCCGGACGCCTGCATCCAGTGCGGCACCTGCAGCTTCGTGTGCCCGCACAGCGTCATCCGCTCGAAGTTCTACCCCGGTGCCGCGCTCGGCGACGCCCCTGACGGCTTCCGGTCCGCGCCGCTCAACGCCGCCGGCCTGCCCGGTTCGCGCTACACGCTGCAGGTCTACGTCGAGGACTGCACCGGCTGCGGCCTGTGCGTCGAGGCCTGTCCGGTGAGCCCGGCGGGCGACCCCACCCGGCGGGCGATCAACCTCGAGCCGCTGGCCCCCGTGCTCGAGCCGGAACGCGAGAACATCACGTACTTCGAGGCCCTACCGGTCAACGACCGCTCCCGCGTCGACTTCGGCACGGTGCGCGGCACGCAGTTCCTGCAACCGCTGTTCGAGTTCTCCGGGGCCTGCTCCGGGTGCGGCGAGACGCCCTACCTCAAGGTGCTCACCCAGCTCTTCGGTGAGCGGCTGACCGTCGCGAACGCGACCGGGTGCTCCTCGATCTACGGCGGCAACCTGCCGACGACGCCGTGGACCAAGAACGCGGCCGGGCGCGGGCCGGCCTGGTCGAACTCGCTCTTCGAGGACAACGCCGAGTTCGGCCTCGGGCTGCGGCTCGCCGCCGACCTGCACACGTCCTTGGCCCGCACCCGCCTCGCGCAGCTGCGCGAGGACGTCGGCGCCGAGCTGGCCGACGGCATCCTGGATGCCGGTCAGGTGCGTGAGTTCGAGCACACCGCCCAGCGCGACCGGGTCGCCGAGCTGCTCCGCCGCCTCGGCGGCCTCGAGGGTCCGGTGGTGGAGGACCTGCGCAGCGTGGCCGACCACCTCCTGCGACGCACGGTGTGGATCGTCGGTGGCGACGGGTGGGCGTACGACATCGGCTCCGGCGGCCTCGACCACGTGCTCGCGAGCGGGCGCAACGTCAACGTGCTCGTGCTCGACACCGAGGTGTACTCCAACACCGGTGGCCAGTCGTCCAAGTCGACCCCGGTCGGCGCCGTGGCGAAGTTCGCGGCGGCCGGCAAGGCGTCGCCGAAGAAGGACCTCGCGCTCCAGGCGATCGCGTACGGCGACGTGTACGTCGCGCGGGTCGCGATGGGCGCGGACCCGCACCAGACGCTCACCGCGTTCCGCGAGGCCGAGGCCTTCGACGGCCCGTCGCTCGTCATCGCCTACAGCCACTGCATCGCACACGGCATCGAGATGAAGAACGGACTCGACCAGCAGTACCGCGCGGTCGCGTCGGGGCACTGGCCGCTGGTGCGCTACGACCCCGCGGTGCGAAGCCGCGGCGGCAACCCGTTCCAGCTCGACTCTCCCCGCCCGCGCATTCCGCTGGAGGACTACATCTACAACGAGCTGCGCTACCGGATGCTGCGCAACGCCGACCCCGCGGAGGCCGAGCGGCTGCTGCATCTCGCGCAGGAGGCGGTCGACCAGCGGTGGCAGACCTACGAGGAGATGGCCACCCGCGGCGCCTACCGGTTCGCTGCCGACCCCAGGAGGACCCGGTGACCGACCTGACGACGAGCTATCTCGGTCTGGCTCTGCGCAACCCGGTCGTGGCAAGCGCCTCACCGCTGTCCCAGGGTGTCGACCGGGTGCGGGCCCTCGCCGGGTCCGGCGTGGGCGCGGTGGTGCTCTACTCGCTCTTCGAGGAGCAGGTCCACCGCGAGCAGCTGCGCGACCTGATGATCACCGAGTCACACGAGGACAGATTCGGTGAGGCTCAGTCGTGGTTCCCCTCGGTGCCGGCCACCCACCCGGTCGGGTCGGCGCGCTACCTGCGGCTGCTCGAGCAGGCATCCGAGTCGGTCGACGTGCCGTTGATCGGCAGCCTCAACGGCAGCAGCCCCGGAGGCTGGGCGACGTTCGCGCGGTCGATGCAGGATGCCGGAGCCGCGGCCATCGAGCTGAACATCTACCTCGTGCCCGGTGACCCGCACACCCGTGGGCGCGACGTCGAGGACCGACACGTCGAGATCCTCCGCCAGGTCAAGGACGCCGTGTCCGTGCCGGTCGCCGTGAAGCTGAGCCCTCACTTCAGCTCCGTGGGCGAGATGGCGATGCGGCTCGACCTCGCCGGGGCCGATGGCCTGGTGCTCTTCAACCGCTTCCTGCAGCCCGACGTCGACCCGGAGTCGATGACGGTCACCGCCGCCGTCGGCCTGTCCTCGTCCGCCGAGGCGCGGCTGCCCCGCACCTGGATCGCGATCCTGCGCGGCCACGTCACGGCATCGCTCGCCGCCACCACGGGGGTCGAGGACGCCGGTGACGTCGCCGCCTACCTGCTCGCCGGCGCCGACGTCGTCATGACCGCCTCGGCGCTGCTGCGGCACGGGTTGGGCCATGCGGGGGTGCTCCTGGTCGGTCTCGAGGACTGGATGCGGCGGCACGGGTTCGCGGGCCTCGACGAGTTCCGCGGCCGGTTGGCGGTGCCGGTCGGGGTCGACCCGACGGCGTACGAGCGGGCGGGGTACGTCGCGGCGCTCGAGCAGGCGCGGCACACCTACGGCGACGTCGTCGTGGGCGGCGGCAGCGGCCCGGCGAGGACTCAGCCGACGAGCTCGTCGACGTAGCACCAGCGCCACGCCTCACCGGGCTCGATGCTGCGCATCACCGGGTGGCCGGTCTCGTGGAAGTGCGCCTCGGAGTGCTTGCCGATCGAGGAGTCGCAGCAGCCGACCTGCCCGCACTCGGCACAGGCCCGCAGGTGCACCCAGGTGAGGCCCTCGGCCAGGCAGCTCGGGCACCCCTCGGCGCTGGTCGGGGCCTTGGGGGTCTCGGCGGCGACGAGGTGCTCGCACGCGCCCGCGATCCGGTCGGGCGGGCGCAGCGGTGAGTGGCGCACGGCGCCGGCCCGGGTGGCCCCCCAGATCAGTGCCGACTCCTCCGCGTCGAGCTGGCCCAGCACGGCGGTCAGCACCTCGTGGTCGACCCCGCCGCTGTCCCGGATGCGGAGCAGCTCGGCCCGCTCCTCGCGGATCATCTCGGTGCGCACCCGGGCCCGCGCCTCGCTCGGCGTCTCGTCGTCGCCGGGCCCGAGGGTGCCGAGCCGCTCCCAGCTGCGGTTGACCCGGGCGGTCGCCTGGTCGCGGATCGCGGCGACGGTGGGCTCGTCGGCGGTCGGGTCGGACTCGATGAGCCGCAGCCCGGCGCCGGTGGTCGCGCCCAGCACCGTCGCCTCCTGGAGGGCGTCCTCGCGGGGGTCCGGGCCACGCACGTCGAGGGCGCGGGCCAGCGCTGGGCAGGGTCGAGCCCTGCAGCATGCAGGGTGCCGACGGTGACGACCAGGGCGATGACGACGAGCTGGGCCCGCAGCGGGGTGTCCTCGGGCAGGGTCAGGGCGGCGGCGAGGGTGACCACGCCGCGCATCCCCGCCCACGACCCGACGAGGGCGCCGCGCAGCCGGTCGCGGCGGTCGACGTCCGGGTCGGCGCGCCGGTTGGCGAACAGCGTGAAGGGGATCATCCACACCGGTCGGAGCACCAGGCAGGTGACGAGCACGGCCAGGCCGACCACGAGGGTGCGGGCGACCGAGAGCTCGTCGTCGTTGGCCACGTCGTCGAGCAGGCCGGCGATCTGCAGCCCGATGAGCAGGAACACCGAGTTCTCGAGGACGAAGGTGATGCTCGACCAGTTGATCCGCTCCGACAGCCGGGACGGCGCGGTCTGGAGGATCGGCGCCTTGTGGGCGAGCAGGAGGCCGGCGGTCACCACCGCGAGCACTCCCGAGGCGCCGACCTGCTCGGCCGGCACGTAGGCGAGGTAGGGGGCGACGAAGGACAGTGCGGTGTCGGCCGGCACCTCGGTGAGGTGCTTGCGCATCAGCCCGATGACGAAGAACGCGACCACGCCGATGGCCACCCCGCCCACCGAGGCGATCAGCAGGTCGATGCCGACCGACGAGACGGTCACCTCCGGGGCGTCCTCACCCGTGCTGCCGACCCCGTGGGCGACGACGAGCCCGGTGGCCGCGAGCGCGGTGCGCAGGGTGACCAGGGCCGTGGCGTCGTTGAGCAGCGACTCACCCTCGAGGATGGTGGTGATCCGCCGCGGCAGGCCGATCCGGCGGGCCACGGACGTGGTGGCCACGGCATCCGGCGGGGCGACGATCGCGCCCAGGGCGAGCGCCAGCGCGAAGGAGATCGGCAGCAACAGCCAGGCGACGAGCCCCACCCCGAGCGCGGTGAAGAGCACCAGCCCCACCGACAGGCTGAGGATGGCGCCCCGGTGCGCCCGGACGTCGAGCAGCGAGGTCGACAGTGCGGCGGCGTAGAGCAGCGGTGGCAGCAGGCCGTAGAGCACGAGCTCGCTCGACAGGCGCACCTCGGGCACGCCGGGGACGAACGACAGCACGGCTCCGACGACGAGCAGGGCGATGGGCGCCGGGATGCCGGACGGCGTCACCCGGCTGACCAGGATGACGACGAGGACGATGGCGACGACGAGTGCGGCGAGCTCCACGGGAGGATTGTCGCTGTTACCGGGGCTTCGGCGAGAGATCGCCCGTCAGGTAGTGCTCGAGCACCGGCCCGATGGCCGCGACGAGCTCCTCGCGGGAGGCCTCGACGAGGCGGGGCACGCCGACCACGTGCCGGGCGAAGGCCAGCCCCGCGATCTGGGCGGCGGTGAGCGCGGCCCGCAGGTCGGGCTGGTCGCCGCCGAGGTGGTGGGCCAGCGGCCCGAGGAGGCGTTCCATGAGCAGGTCGCGCACCCGCTCGGCCGCCTCCTCCTCGGAGGCCGCCGCGCGCAGGAGGCCGGTCATCGTGCGGCGCGCCTCGGGCGTGTCGAGCATCCCCACGGCGAACGTGGCGAGCCGGAAGCCGACGCCCTCGCGGCCCGGGGCGAGCAGCGCCGGGATCACCTGCTCGGGGTCGAAGGGCAGGTCGACGACCGCGACGAAGAGGTCCTGCTTGCTGCCGAAGTAGTGGGTGACCAGCCGGGTGTCGACGCCGGCGTCGCGCGCGATGGCGCGCATCGTGGTGCGCGGGTAGCCCTGCTCGGCGAAGGCCCGTGACGCCGAGGCGAGGATCGCCTCACGGGTGCCGCTGCCCGCGGGCCTGCGCCCCCTCGTGCCAGCTGCCACCGGGCCTCCTCGTCGACATTCCTCATGTGGGGAAAAGTATGCCGCGCGAGGGCAGGGTCCGTGGCTCAGGCGAGGATCGCGTCACGCATGACGTCGAGCCCGACCGAACCGAGGTCGAGCGAGCGGCGGTGGAAGTCCTTGAGCGAGAACGCATCTCCCTCGCGGTGCGCGACCTCGTCGCGCAGCTGCAGCCACAGCCGCTCGCCGATCTTGTAGGCGGGGGCCTGGCCCGGCCAGCCGAGGTAGCGGTTGAGCTCGAAGCGCATCGACTCCTCGCCCTGGTTGGCGTGGGCCACCAGGAAGGTCCAGGCCTTGTCGTAGGTCCAGTCGCCGCCACCGACCTCGGCGGGGGCCTCGAACCCGCAGTGCACGCCGATGTCGAGCACCACGCGGGCGGCGCGCAGCGACTGGCCGTCGAGCAGGCCGAGGTAGTTGCCCGGGTCGTCCATGTAGCCGAGCTCGGCCATCAGGCGCTCGGCGTACAGCGCCCAGCCCTCGCCGTGCCCGCTGACCCAGCACATCATCCGGCGCCACCGGTTGAGCAGCTCGCGGCGGTAGACGGTCTGGGCGACCTGGAGGTGGTGGCCCGGCACGCCCTCGTGGTAGACGGTCGTCAGCTCGCGCCAGGTGCCGAACTCGGTGACGCCCTTGGGCACCGACCACCACATCCGGCCGGGCCGGGTGAAGTCGTCGCTCGGCCCGGTGTAGTAGATGCCGCCGGTGTGGGTGGCGGCGATCCGGCCCTCGATGGTGCGCACCGGCCCGGGGATGTCGAAGTGCGTGTCGGCCATGTCGGCGATGACCTCGTCGGCACGCTCCTGCATCCAGTCCCGCAGCGCCTCGGTGCCGTGCAGCAGGTACGCGCGGGTCGTGGTCGAGGTGCTCGATGGCCTCCTTCACCGAGGCGCCGGGCACGATCCGGCTCGCCGTGGCGACCATGTCGGCGGTGATGCGGGCGAGCTCCTCCTGGCCCCAGGCGTAGGTCTCCTCGAGGTCGACCGTGGCGCCGAGGAACTGGCGCGACGCGAGCTGGTAGCGCTCGCGGCCCGCGGCATCCGCCTCGGGAGCGCGGTCGAACAGGTGGGTGCGCAGGTCGTCGCCCAGGCGCCGGTAGGCCGTGGCCGCCGCCTCGACGCCGCGCTCCAGGTCCGCGCGGACGGCATCGTCGAGCGGGGCGCCGCCGGCCGACGCCCCGGCGACGTAGCGTGGCGAAGAAGCCGTCGGGGGAGGTGAGGTCGGCGCACTGGGCGATGCACTCGGTCACCTGTCGCCGTGGGGTCACGAGGCCGCGGTCGGCCGACTCGCGCAGGGTCGCGGTCCACTGCTCGAGGGCGGTCGGCACCTTGGTGAGCCGGGTCGCGATGGTCGCCCAGTCGTCCTGGGTCGCGGTCGGCATCAGGTCGAAGACGTCGCGGCAGCCCTGCAGCGGCGACGCGATGACGTTGAGCTCCATCCGGTCGTAGCCGGCCTCGTGCAGCTCGATGCCGAGCCCGAGCCGCTCGCGCATCGCCGCCACCGTGACCCGGTCGACCGCGTCGACGGGCTCGACGGCGTCGAGGCGGGCCAGGGTGTCGCGGGCGATCTGCGCGTGGTGGGCGTACCCGTCGGGCGACAGGTCGTCGAGCTCACTCTCGGCTCCGGGCACCCCCAGGTGGGTCGCCTCGATCGGGCTCGCGGCGACCACGGCGTCGAAGTGGGCGTCGGCGACGGCGTCGACGGCAGTCGGCTGGCGGGTCGTGGAAGTCGGTGCGGTCACCCGCGGGACGCTACCCGAGGGCGCCTGCGCGGTCGCCCCCGCGCTCGCCCCGAGTTCCGGCCGAGCTGGTCGGTGTGGGGCGGTGGTCAGGGGCGGGTCGCGCGCCGACATAGCCTCTTCTGCATGCAGCCCGTGGTGAGGTCGGTCAACGTCGGCGGCGCTCGCGCCGGCATCCGGCGGCGTGGCGGCGACACGGCGATCGACAAGCGCCCGGTGGCGTCCGCGCACGTCCGCGACCCGGGCCGAAGCGCGGCGGCCTCGGCAGCGGGGTCGTCGGCGACGACGTGGTCAGCCGCAAGCACCACGGGGGCTCGAGCCAGGCGGTGTACGCCGTGGCGCGTGAGGAGCTCGACTGGTGGAGCGCCGAGCTGGGGCGTGACCTGGCCGACGGGCTGTTCGGCGAGAACCTCACGACCGAGGGGCTCGACGTCGACGGGGCCGTCGTCGGGGAGCGTTGGCGGGTCGGGTCGGCGCTGCTCGAGGTGACCGGGCCGCGGATCCCCTGTGCGACCTTCGCCGCCTGGATGGGGGAGCGCGGCTGGGTGCGGCGGTTCACCGCGCGGGGCCGCACCGGCGCCTACCTGGCCGTCGTCGAGCCCGGCGTGGTGAGTGCGGGCGACGCGGTCGAGGTGCTGGACCGGCCGGCGCACGGCATCACCGTGCCGGAGGTGTTCCGTGCGTTCACCGGGGACGACGACGCGGCCGCGCGGGTGCTGGCGGCGAGGGTGCTCGCGCCGGACGACCACAGCGCCCTCGAGCGGCGGCTCGCCCGTCGCGCCGTCGCCCCACCGGGGTGACGCCCGGGCGGTGCCGACCTACGGCGCGGGCTACCGCCCCGTAGGTGATGTGATCGCGACGACTACCGCGCGGTAGCGACGCGCCGAAGCGGGAACGGAAGCACCGGCATCCCGGCCGTCCGTTGCCCCGCGGCCGCGAGGGTCAGGGGCGCAGGGAGGTGCGCCAGGCTCCGGGGCCGTGGCTGACCGGCCGGCGCATCGCCGCCGTGCGGGTCGCCCAGGCCGACGACGAGCCGTCGGATGCCGGTTCGTCGCCGCCCGATGCGGCCGACAGCACCGCGACCAGGGCCGCGAGCTGTTCGGGCGTCGCGTCGCCGCGCACCACGATCGCCGGCGCCGCGGGGGCCGCTTCGGCGTCGGTCGCGCCGGTCGTCGGCCGGCTGTCGGCCTCACAGCGGGTCCCGTGAGCTCTGAGCCTGCGAAGAGGTCACAGGGGAATGTTGCCGTGCTTCTTGGGCGGGAGCGACGCGCGCTTGCTGCGCAGCGCCCGCAGGGCCTTCGTGACGTTCATCCGGGTGTTCGACGGCGTGATGACGGTGTCGATGTAGCCGCGCTCGGCGGCGACGTAGGGGTTGGCCAGGGCGTCCTCGTACTGCTTGATGAACGTGCGCGCGGGCCTCCTCGACGGAGTCGCCGGCCGTCGGCCGTCTTGGCGAGCTCCTTGCGGTACAGGATGTTGACCGCACCCTGCGCACCCATGACGGCGATCTGCGCGGTGGGCCAGGCGAGGTTGATGTCGGCCCCGAGGTGCTTGGACCCCATGACGTCGTAGGCGCCGCCGTAGGCCTTGCGGGTGATGACGGTGACGAGCGGGACGGTGGCCTCGGCGTAGGCGTAGATGAGCTTCGCGCCGCGGCGGATGATGCCGTCCCACTCCTGGTCGGTGCCCGGCAGGAAGCCCGGCACGTCGACGAGGGTCAGGATCGGCACGTTGAACGCGTCGCAGGTGCGCACGAACCGGGCGGCCTTCTCGGAGGCGTCGATGTCGAGCGTGCCGGCGAACTGCATCGGGTTGTTGGCCACGACGCCGACCGAGCGGCCCTCGACGCGACCGAAGCCGACGATGATGTTCGGCGCGAACAGCGGCATGCACCTCGAGGAACTCGTCGTCGTCGACGATCGCGCTCGATGACCTGGTGCATGTCGTAGGGCTGACGTTCGGGCTGTCCGGGATGATCGTGTCGAGGAACCGGTCGTCGTCGGAGACCTCGAGGTCGTTCTCGTCGCCGAAGACCGGCGGGTCCTCCAGGTTGTTGGACGGCAGGTACGACAGCAGGGCCTTGACGTACTCGACGGCGTCGTCCTCGTCGGTGCCCATGTAGTGCGCGACACCCGACTTGGTGTTGTGCGTGCGGGCGCCGCCGAGCTCCTCGAAGCCGACGTCCTCACCGGTGACGGTCTTGATGACGTCGGGGCCGGTGATGAACATGTGCGAGGTCTGGTCGACCATGACGGTGAAGTCGGTGACGGCGGGGGAGTAGACCGCGCCGCCGGCGCACGGCCCCATGATCAGCGAGATCTGCGGGATGACGCCCGACGCGTGCACGTTGCGGCGGAAGATCTCGCCGTACAGACCGAGCGAGACGACACCCTCCTGGATGCGCGCCCCGCCCGAGTCGTTGAGCCCGACGACCGGGCAGCCGATCTTCATGGCGAAGTCCATGATCTTGACGATCTTCTCGCCGAACACCTCGCCGAGCGACCCGCCGAAGACGGTGAAGTCCTGGGCGAACACCGCGACCGGTGCGGCCGTCGACCGTGCCGTAGCCGGTGACGACACCGTCGCCGTAGGGGCGGTTGTGGTCGCCGCCCGAACGCGACCGAGCGGTGCCGGGCGTACTTGTCCATCTCGACGAACGTGCCCTCGTCGAGCAGCATCTCGAGGCGCTCGCGGGCGGTCTTCTTGCCCCGGGCGTGCTGCTTCTCGATGGCGCGCTCGGACCCGGCGTTGGCGACCTCGGCGACCCGGCGCTTCAGGTCCGCGAGCTTGCCCGCCGTCGTCGAGGTGTCGATGTCCTTCGGGACGTCAGTGCCGCCGATGGAGTGGGTGTCGCTCTTGGACATGCTCCGAGCCTAGCCTTGCCCCCGTGGACGAGCTGCACGGAACCCGACCCCTCGACGAGCGATCCGTCACACCCGGCGACCCGTGGGGTCCGGTGGAGGTCTTCGACCGCCTCGGCTCGACGAACGACGAGGTCCGGGCGCGCCCCCGGCCGTGGCGCGTGGTGGTCGCGGAGGTGCAGGATGCCGGTCGCGGTCGCCTCGGTCGGTCGTGGACGACGACCCCCGGCACCGCGCTCGCGGTCTCGGTGCTGGTGCCGCCCCCGACCTCCGGCGCCTCGTGGGTGCCGCTGCTCGCCGGCGTCGCCGTGCACCGCGCGGTCGAGGAGGTCGCCGGGGTCGTGACGGCGCTGAAGTGGCCCAACGACGTGCTCGTGCCGGGCGACGACGACCGGAAGCTGGCCGGCCTGCTCTGCGAGTGGACCGAGGCCGGCGTCGTCGTCGGGCTCGGCCTGAACGTCGACACGGCCCGCGGCGACCTGCCCCTCGACACCGCCACCTCGCTGCGGGCGGCGGGCGCCCCGGGCGTCGACCGCGCGACGCTGCTCACGGCCTACCTCGTGCACCTCGCCCGGGTGCTCGCGCAGGACACCGGCCCCGGCGGCGCCGCCCAGGGCGCCTACCTCGCAGCCTGCGCCACGGTGGGCCGCGAGGTCGAGGTGCACGAGCCGGGCGGGGTCGTGCGCCACGGAGTCGCGACAGGTGTCGACGATGCGGGCAGACTGACCGTGCGCTCCGCCGAGGGCTGGTCTGCCGTGTCCGCCGGCGACGTCATCCACGTCCGGTCGCGCTGACCGCTCGGAGAGGAGGCTCGATGTCCCCGCAGGATGTCGGTCTGCCCACCGATGCCGGCCACGCCTCCCAGCCGCTCACCGACCCCGCCGCCGACCCCGGCGCCGACGCCGGTGCCGACCGCCGAGGGCGTCACCGAGACCTCCACCGAGGCGCCGGACGACGTCGCCGGCCGGATCGAGCGGGTGCTGCTCGGCCGTCCCGCCTCGATGGGACGCCGCGAGGTGTCCGAAGGGGCCGGCGTCGAGCCGGTGACGGCCCGCCGGTTCTGGCACGCGATGGGCTTCCAGGTCGTCGAGGACGAGGCGATGTTCACCGAGGCCGACCTGGAGGCGCTCAAGCGGGTGGCCGCGGATGATCAGCGACGAGCAGGTCAGCGAGGAGCTCGCGATCGGGATGACCCGGGCCTTCGCGCGCACCTCCGACCGGCTCGCCGTGTGGCAGACCCAGCTCGTGGCGGAGTCGCTGACCGCCCCGCACTCCGAGGAGCTCGAGGGCCGCGACAGCCGCTCGGTGCCCGAGCAGCAGGTCGCCGCCGACGCCGCCGTGCTGCTCGCGTCGATCTGCGACGACATCGAGCCCCTGCTCGTCTACGTCTGGCGCCGCCACCTCACCAACGCGATCGCCCGCATGCTCGCGGATGCCGACCCCACGGTGCACTCCGACCCGTCCGCCCCGATCCGGGTGGTCGGCTTCGCCGACCTGGTCTCGTTCACCTCCTTCGTGCGCCGGATGAGCGAGCGGCAGCTCGCGCGGGTCGTGCAGCGGTTCGAGCTGCTCGCCAGCGACGTCATCACCGAGCACGGCGGCCGGGTCATCAAGACGGTGGGGGACGAGGTGCTCTTCGTGCACACCGACGCGGCCGCGGCATCCGCCATCGCCCTCGACCTCGTCGACGCCATGGCCGAGGACGACCTGCTGCCGCCGGTGCGCGTCGGGCTGGCGCACGGCCGGGTGGTCTCACGGCTCGGCGACGTCTTCGGGCTGACGGTCAACAAGGCCAGCCGGATCACCGCGGTCACCCCCTCGGGCCACGTGTACGTCGACGACGACATGGCGCGGGTGCTGGGTGAGGTGTCGGGCTTCTCGGCCATCGAACGGGGTCGGCGGGTCCTGCGCGGCATCGGGCTCGTGACCCTCCACGAACTGCAACGCGCACCGGGAGGGCGTCGCCCTGCGCCGTCAGGGGCGTCGGCGTGACTACGATCGAACCCATGACCAAGGTGCTCCTCGCGGAGGACGACCCCGCGATCTCCGACCCGTTGGCCCGCGCGCTCCGGCGCGAGGGCTACGACGTCGACGTGTGCACCGACGGCGTCTCCGCCCTGGAGGAGGCCCTGCGGTCGCCTGACCTGCTGGTCCTTGACCTCGGGCTGCCGAAGATGGACGGCCTCGAGGTGTGCCGGCGGCTGCGCCAGGAGGGCAGCACCGTGCCGGTGCTCGTCCTCACCGCGCGCGCCGACGAGGTCGACACCGTCGTGGGTCTGGATGCCGGCGCCGACGACTACGTCACCAAACCGTTCCGACTCGCCGAGCTGTTGGCCCGGGCGCGGGCCCTCCTCCGGCGTGGCGTCGTGGAGCCTCCGGCCCCCGAAGCCCTGGTCAAGATCGACCCCGAGGGTCGCCGCGTGTTCCTCGACGGCGAGGAGGTGCAGCTCACCGGCAAGGAGTTCGAGCTGCTCAAGGTGCTCGTGCGCCAACGAGGGCAAGGTCGTCTCCCGGGAGAAGCTGATGCGCGACGTCTGGGACAGCGCCTGGTACGGCTCGACCAAGACCCTCGACATGCACATCTCGGTGCTGCGCCGGAAGCTGGGCGACGACGCGTCGCACCCCAGCTACATCACCACCATCCGAGGGGTCGGCTTCCGCTTCGACGCCCCGCAGGACTGAGGCGGGCGTGCGGCGACTGCTCGTCGTCACCGTCTCGCAGGCCGTGGTGGTCACCGCTGCGCTCGTGGGAGCGGCCGTGGCCGCCCTGTTGCTGTGGCCGGGTGACCCGCTGAAGTCCCTCGCGCCGGCATCCGACCAGGACTTCGAGGGCACCCCACCGGTTCCGGCCGTGCTCGCGGCGCTCCTCGTGGCGGTCCTCGTCGCAGGTGGTCTCGCCCTGGCCATCGCCGCGCTGGTGGCCGACCGTCGCGCGTCCCGCCTCGCCCACTTCCTGGCGACCCTCGGGGAGCGCGCCGAGCGGCTCGGCCCCGGCGACCCGCGCCCCGTACCGCTGCGCTCCGGGATCGAGGAGGTCGACCGACTGGACGCGGCCCTGGCCCGCGGCGCGCAGCAAGGGGCCAAGCGGCTCGCCTCCGAGCGCGACTTCGCCGCCGACGCGTCGCACCAGCTGCGCACGCCGCTCACCGCCCTCCTCATGCGACTGGAGGAGATCGCCAGCACCGACGACCTCGCGGTCGTCGAGGAGGAGGCGACCATCGCGATCGACCAGGTCGAGCGGCTCAGCCGGGTCGTCGACGACCTGATGAGCCGCACCCGCAGCGGCACCGAGACCACCCCGGCGGTATCGCTCGACTCGGTGCTGGCCTCGCTCCAGCGTGAGTGGCAGCCGGCCTTCGCGGGGGCCCGGCGCAGCATCCACGTCAGCGGTGAGCGCGGCCTCGGCGTCCGGGCGACGCCGACCGCGCTGGCGCAGATCCTCACGACGCTGCTCGAGAACTCCCTGATGTACGGCCGCGGCACCGTCGAGATCGCGGCCCGCCGGGCCGGCCCGTCGGTCGTCATCGAGGTGGCCGACGAGGGTGACGGCGTGCCCGCCGCGATCGCTCCGCACATCTTCGAGCGGTCGGTGTCGTCGTCGGGGAGCGGCCTGGGGCTCTCGCTGGCCCGGGACCTCGCCGAGGCCGCCGGGGGCCGGCTCGAGCTGGTCCGCGCGAGGCCGCCGCTGTTCGCCCTGTTCCTGTCCGCCAGCGCGCTCTGACGGCTCGACCTCCTGCACGCCGGATCGGCGTGCCCGGGCATGGCCACGGCCCACCACGCCGGTCTACGGTGGGGCGATGGGCCCACGGACACCGTGGCTCGGGCTGATGGTCACGACACTCCTCGTCGGCCTCGGGCTGACCGAGGACGCCGATGGCGCGCGCGGGGTCGAGACCGGTGTGGTCGCTCCCGGTCGGGGTGCTCGTCGGGGGCGGGCTCCTCGTGCTCGCCGGCACCATCCTCGAGGGAGTGCTCCCCGTGCCGGCCCTGGTCCTGACCGCGCTCGGGTGCGGCGCCAGCATCCCCGCTGCCCTGTGGACGGTGGTCGTGCCGATGCTGCTCGTGGCCCTGTTCGTGCGGCGCGCCTGGCAGCTGCCGGAGATGATGCCCCGGTCCGCGTCGGTCACACCGGGGCCCCTCGACGCATGACGTGAGGCGGCAGCAGCACGGTAGGTGCTCGGCAGCGGGTGCGCCGAGCCCGCGAAGGCGTCAGCGTCGCTCGAACCTCCAGCGGGTGGGGTGCACCTGGTCGCGTATCGGGAACGCGTAGGCCGTGACGGGGACGACCTCGTACGCCTGGTAGGGCGGGCCGCCGGACGTCGGTGCCCCGTAGTCGGCGTCGAGCTCGTCGCCGACCACGCGGGTGGGCCAGCCGTAGACCTCCTTCATCGCGGTCGACGCCGCAGCCAACCCCTCGGTGTCGGTCACCCGGGACGCTCGCCCCTCGACCACGACGTGCAGGTCGTCGAGGGCCACGCTGAGCGAGGTGTTCGGGTGTCGTCGAAGGTGCGCGGTCTTGGCCGCCGAGGACTTGCTGACGACGAAGAACGACGTGCCACCCCACGCGGCGAAGATGGGTCGGACGTGCGGCGGTTCCTCCGCGCGGCTCACGCTGAGCCAGAACGGGCTCACCTCACCCGAGCGCAGGACTTCGGCCACCCGGGCCCAGTCCGCGACCGACACATCGCCGACGCCGCCCTCCGGTGTGGTCCCGCGACCGCGCCGCGGAATGGCCTCGGCGGTGACGACGAGCTGCATGCGAACCTCCGACCTCCACGCCGGCCGCCCCGTCGCCTCGCTGCGACCCGGGCCGGACGGCACCGATGAACCGATTCTGGCACCCGGCGAACCCGTGTCGGGGGGCTCAAGGGCGTTCGAGCTCGAGCTCCAGATCGAGCAGCGTTGCGAGCGAACGGATCTCGCGCCCGATCGCCGCCCGGGTGGATGCCGTCAGCGGCTCGTCCTCGTGGAGCGCGTCGACGCGCAGCACCCCGACCTCGGGGTCGGCGGTGGCGTCGAGCTTGCCCACGAGCCGGTCGCCGTGGAGCACCGGCATCGCCCAGTAGCCCCACCGCCGGGCCGCCGCCGGCTTGTACATCTCGAGCTGGTAGTCGAACTCGAAGAGGTCGGTCATCCGTTTGCGGTCGAAGACCAGCCGGTCGAGCGGCGAGAGCAGCGCGGTGCGGCCGCGGAACGGCCGCCCGAGCTGCGCGGGGTCGACCCGCCAGGTGCCGCGCACGCCCTCGACGACCGCCGGCTCACCGGCATCCGCGACGTCGTTGGGTTCGCCGAGGGTCTGGGTGGCGCGGGCCCGGGCGATGCCGAGGGACGCCAACCGGCGCCGGTCGCGCTCGGCGGCGGCCTCCTGCCACGGCACGGCGGGGTCGTCGGGCAACACCCGCTCGGCGAGGTCCCACAGCCGCTCGCGGCCCTCGCGGCCGGAGACGGCCACCTCGCCCCGGCGTTCCATGCAGTTCAGCAGCATGAGCACGTTCTTGCCGGTGTTCCAGCCGCTGGACCGCCAGGGCACCGCGCAGGTGTCGGGCAGCTCACGGGCCGGCAGCGGCCCCTCGGCACGCAGCTGCTGCAGGATGTCGTCGCGACAGACGGAGTTGGCCTCGACCCAGTCGGCGGTGTCCTCCTGCCACTCGCGCAACGGTGGCCGGCCCGGCCAGTCACGCATGTCGGCGCGGAACAGGGCCATGTCCTCGGCGGCGTGGAGCAGGCCCTCGTACTCGACCAGGTCACGGTCGGCGAGCACGGTGTCGAGGTCGTCGGGGCGATACGCGCGGCCGAGCCGGCTCCACAGCACCAGGTCGGCACTGGGGGCGACGGCCGCGGTGAGGTCGACCTGCACCACCCACAGCCGCCGGACCACCTCGAGCAGGTCGGTGGGGCGCTCGGCGTCGAGCAGCTGGGCACGCACCGCGATGCGGCGGGCCTCCTGCCGGGACAGCTGGTGCACCATGCCCCGACGCTAGGGCAGACCGCCGACGTCGGCGGCCGAGTCGTCAGAGCGGCTCGCCCGCGAAGACGAACCTGCGGTAGGCCCAGAACCGGAACAGGGTGCCCAGCCCGATGCCGATGATCGTCGCGACGTTGTCGGCCAGGATCGTGGTGAAGCCCAGGGCGTAGTGCGAGATGGTCAGGGTGATCGCCGAGATGCCGAGCGCGATGGCGTTGACGCCGAAGAACAGCAGGACCTCGTGGTGGGCGGGCCGGCTGCGGCGATGGCGGAAGGTCCACTGCCGGTTGCCCACCCAGGCGAAGAGCGTCGCGACGGTGCCGGAGATGATCTTGGCCGTGGTGACCTTGTCGGAGAGCACGGTGTGCCACAGCAGGTTCGCGAGGCCGATGTCGATGATGAAGGCGATCATGCCGACGACGCCGAACTTGATCATCTCGCGGTAGATGACGTCGATCGCGCCGCGCGCCGAGTCGAACAGGCGGGCGATGCCGCCGGTCGGTGGCGGGGCGGTCGTGGGCACCGAAGCAGACTACCCACCGGCGGTCGCTATCCTCGCCGGGTGACCACCCCCCGTCGCGCACCCGGAGGTTTCCCTGTCGTCGGCATCATCGGTGGTGGCCAGCTCGCCCGCATGTGCGCCGGGCCCGCGGCCGAGCTGGGGGTGACCCTGAGCGTGTTCGCCGAGGCCGACGACGCCAGCGCCGCGCTCGTCGTGCCCAGCTCGCCGGTCGGCGACCACACCGAGGCCGAGGCCGTGCACGCCTTCGCCCAGCACTGCGACGTCGTGACCTTCGACCACGAGCACGTCCCCGCCCACGTGCTCGACCTGCTCGTCGCCGAGGGGGTCGAGCTGCACCCGCGCCCCGAGGCGCTCCGGTTCGCCCAGGACAAGCTCGCCATGCGCGAGCGGCTCACGGCGCTCGGCATCCCGTGCCCGCGGTGGGCGCGGGCCGACACCGCGGCCGAGGTCACCGCCTTCGGCGACGAGGTGGGCTGGCCGGTCGTCGCCAAGACGCCGCGCGGCGGCTACGACGGCAAGGGCGTGAAGGTCGTGGCGGATGCCGGTGAGCTCACCGACTGGCTGGAGCGGGCGGCATCCGAGGGCACCGGCATCCTGCTCGAGGAGCGGGTGCCGTTCCGGCGCGAGCTCGCGGTGCTGGTCGCGCGCAGCCCCTCCGGCCAGGCCGCCGCGTGGCCGGTCGTCGAGACCGTGCAGACCGACGGCATCTGCACCGAGGTGCTCGCCCCCGCCCCCGAGCTGGATGCCGGGCTGGCGGCCGCCGCCGCGCACGCCGGGCTGCGGGTGGCCGGTGAGCTCGACGTCACCGGCGTGCTGGCCGTCGAGCTGTTCGAGGTCGACGGTGCCGACGGTGCGCCGTCGTTCGTCGTCAACGAGCTGGCGATGCGGCCGCACAACTCCGGCCACTGGTCGATGGACGGCGCGGTGACCGGGCAGTTCGAGCAGCACCTGCGGGCCGTGCTCGACCTGCCGCTCGGGTCGCCCGCGACCGCACGGCGCCGTGGACCGTGATGGCCAACGTGCTGGGCGGCGACTACGCCGAGCTGTACCCGGCCTACCGACACGTCATGGCGCGCGACCCGGCGGCGAAGGTGCACATGTACGGCAAGGGCGTGCGGCCCGGGCCGCAAGATCGGGCACGTCAACGTCAGCGGCGCCGACCTCGCCGACCTGCGCGAGCGGGCCCGGCACGCGGCGGACTACATCCAGGGAGTGGTGACCGAATGAGCCGCACACGGAGGCGGACGCGGCGGGTGGCGCGGCGGTGGTCGGCGTCGTCATGGGCGTCCGACTCGGACTGGCCGGTCATGGAGGCCGCGGTGGTGGTCCTCGAGGAGCTCGGGGTGCCGTGCGAGGTCGACGTCGTGTCGGCGCACCGGATGCCCGAGGAGATGGTCGAGTACGGGCGCTGCGGCCGAGTCGCGGGGGCTGCGGGTGATCGTCGCCGGTGCCGGTGGCGCCGCACACCTGCCCGGGATGCTCGCGTCGGTCACCTCGCTGCCGGTGATCGGGGTGCCCGTACCGCTGAAGTACCTCGACGGCATGGACTCGCTGCTCTCGATCGTGCAGATGCCGGCCGGGGTGCCCGTGGCGACCGTGTCGGTGGGTGGGGCGCGCAACGCCGGGCTGCTGGCCGCCCGGATCCTCGGGGCGGGCGAGGGCGCGGAGGCCGCTCGGCTGCGTGGTGCGCTGGCAGCGTTCCGGGCCGGGTTGCGCGACGAGGCGCACGCCAAGGGGGCCGCGTTGCGGGAGCGCCGCGCAGGGTCGTGAGCCGCCGGGGCCGGTTCCGCGGGCCCAGGGCGAAACCCGGTTGACCGGCGTGCCCGACGCTGCGCCCAATGGTGCGGTGAACCTGCCGCGCTCGGTCGTGCTCGTCGAGGGCGCCAGTGACCGGGTCGCGCTGCACACCCTGGCCGGACGCCTCGGCCGTGACCTCGAGGTCGAGGGAGTCCGGGTCGTGGCCATGGGCGGCATCACCAACACCCGCGCCTTCGCGACGCGGTACGGGCCGCGCGGGCTCGGCCTCCCGCTGGCCGGGCTCTACGACGCCGCTGAGGAGCCACTGCTCCGGCGCGGCCTGGCGGCGGCGGGCCTGGAGGAGGCCCTCGAACCGCACGGACCGGAGCGGATGGGTTTCTACGGGTGCTCGACGGACCTCGAGGACGAGCTGATCCGGGCACTGGGCACCGACGGGGTCGAGGCCGTCATCGACGCGGCCGGTGAGGCGCAGTCGCTCCGGCTGCTCGCGGGCATGCCCGCCCAACGCGGCTGGACGCGCGAGGCGGTCCTGCGGCGCTTCCTCGGCTCCCGGTCGGGACGCAAGGCGCGCTATGCGGCGCTGCTGGTCAGTGCCCTCGACCCCGAGCAGGTGCCGGAGCCGCTGGCCGCGGTGCTCGCCCACGTCGAGCGGGACGGACGGCCGCCCCGCGTGCGCGGCTAGCGCTGCATCCCCTCGTGGCGCATCTTCGGCCACTCGATCTTCGGGCAGGTGTCCATGACGACGTCGAGCCCGGCGGCGCGGGCCCGCTCGGCCGCCGCCGCGTCGACCACGCCGAGCTGCATCCAGATCGCGTCGATCAGCAGGCGGTCCTTGTTCCGGATGACGTCGTCGACGACGGCACCGACGTGCTCGCTGTTGACGAAGCAGTCGACGACCTTGATGTCCTGGGCGGGGATGTCGTCGATCGAGGCGTAGCCCTGGCAGCCGTGCACGGTCTCGGCCCTGGGGTGCACCGGGATGATCGGGATGCCCAGCTCGACGTGCATCCACCGCGAGATCCGGTGGGCGGTGCGCTGCCGGTTGTTCGACAACCCGACCACGACCCAGATGCCGGGGTCCATGAGCAGCCCCCGGATGAGGTCGGGGTCGTTCTGGTGCTGGAGGCCCATACGACCATCATGCCCGCGTCGACCGGGGGCAAACCGGCCGACGTCGGCGTCAGTCGTTGCCGAACAGGTCGCGCGTGTAGACCTTGTCGGCGACGTCACGCAGCTCGTCGACCAGCCGGTTGGCGACGATGACGTCGCTGCGCCGCTTCAGCTCGTCGAGGTCACGCACGACCTCCGAGCCGTAGAACCGGTCGCCCTCGAGCTCGGGTTCGTAGACGATGACGTCGATGCCCTTGGCCTTGACCCGCTTCATGACGCCCTGCACGCTGCTCGAGCGGAAGTTGTCCGAGCCCGCCTTCATGATCAGGCGGTGGATGCCGACGACCTTCGGGGCGCGCGACACGATGTCGGCGGCCACGAAGTCCTTGCGGGTGGTGTTGGCCGTGACGATCGCGCTGATCAGGGTCTGCGGCACGTCCGCGTAGTTCGCGAGCAGCTGCTTGGTGTCCTTGGGCAGGCAGTAGCCGCCGTAGCCGAAGCTCGGGTTGTTGTAGTGCGGCCCGATCCGCGGGTCCAGGCCGACGCCCTCGATGATCTGGCGGGTGTCGAGGCCGTGCGTCGCGGCATACGTGTCGAGCTCGTTGAAGAACGCGACCCGCATGGCGAGGTAGGTGTTGGCGAACAGCTTGATCGCCTCGGCCTCGGTGCTGTCCGTGAGCAGCACGGGCACGTCGTCGTCGAGGGCCGCCTCGGCGAGCAGGTCGGCGAACCGCCGACCGCGCGGCCCCAGGTCGCCCACGATGATCCGCGACGGGTGCAGGTTGTCGTGCAGGGCGCGCCCCTCGCGCAGGAACTCCGGTGAGAACAGGATGTTCTCGGAGCCCAGTCGCTGGCGCAGGCCCGCGGTGTAGCCGACCGGGATGGTCGACTTGATCACCGCGGTGGCGTCCGGGTTGATCGCGACGACGTCGCCGACGACCTGCTCGACGCTGCTCGTGTCGAAGTAGTTGGTGCGCTCGTCGTAGTTCGTCGGGGTGGCGACCACGACGAACTCGGCCCCGGCATACGCCTCGTGCTTGTCGGTGGTCACCCGCAGCCGCAGGTCGGGCGAGGCCAGCCGCGCCTCGATGTCCGGGTCCGAGATGGGGCTGCGCCGGTGGCGCAGCAGCTCGATCCGCCCCTCGTCGATGTCGTAGGCGACGACGTCGTGGTGCTCGGCGAGGAGGACGGCCATGGAGAGCCCGACGTACGAGGTCCCGACGACGCAGATGGTTCGAGTCACGCCGGGCAACGATACGGGGCGGGAAGTTGCGTCGCGGACCGTGGCGGAGTTGGCTGGGCACGCGCGCGCCCCGCCGTGCGCGGCCGCCCCCGGGCGGAACGACCCACCGTGCGGCCCGCTCCGCGGGACGCGTGGCCTTCGAGAGGACCTCCATTGCAGTTCGGACTTTTCATCCCGCAGGGCTGGCGCCACGACCTCGTCGGCATCGACCCCGCGCAGCACTGGGGTGTCATGGCGGGCCTGGCCCGCCGGGTCGACGGCAACCCGGACTGGTCCTCGATCTGGGTCTACGACCACATGCACACCACGCCCCGGCCGAGCGAGGAGGCCACCCACGAGGCGTGGACCCTGATGGCCGCCTTCGCCGGCGTCACCGGCCGGATCCGACTGGGCCAGATGTGCACCTGCATCGGCTACCGCAACCCGGCCCACCTGGCGAAGGTCGCCGCGACCGTCGACATCGTCTCCGAGGGCCGCCTCGAGATGGGCATCGGGGCCGGCTGGTACGAGCACGAGTGGCGCGCCTACGGCTACGGCTTCCCGAGCGCGGGCGAGCGCCTCCAGGCGCTGCGCGAGGGCGTCGAGATCATGCGCGAGATGTGGTCCACGGGCCGGTCGACGTACGCCGGTCGAGCACTTCAGCACCGACGGCGCGCTGTGCTTCCCGCGCCCGCTGCAGGGTGACACGGTGCCGGGCAACCCGCACCACGGCATCCCGCTGTGGGTCGCCGGCGGCGGTGAGAAGAAGACCCTGCGGATCGCCGCGGAGTACGCCGACTACACCAACTTCTCGCCGAGGCCGGAGGAGTTCAGCGCCAAGAGCGAGATCCTGCGCCAGCACTGCGTCGACATCGGACGGCCGTTCGAGGAGATCGTCCGCAGCGCCAACTACAACGTCGTCATCGGCCGCGACGAGGCCGAGGTGCAGGAGCGGCTCGACTGGATTCGCGGCCACTACACGTCGGCGGGGCTGCCCGCCGACGTCGTCGAGTCGACCGTGAAGATGTTCGCCGACGGCCCGCTCGTGGGCACGCCCGACCAGGTCATCGAGGCGCTCGTCGACCTGCGAGGAGCGGGGCATGCACTACGCGATCACGAACTTCGTCGAGCAGGCCTACGACATCTCCGGCGTCGAGCTGTTCGAGCAGCAGGTCATCCCCGCGTTCATCGAGCGGGAGCAGCACGGCAACCTGTGGCACTTCATGCACGGGCGGTAGGTCCGGGTTAGCGTGTGGCCCATGTGGCCCGCCCTCGTCGTCCCCTATGCCGCGGCCGCCGTGCTGCTCGGCGTGGCGGGCGTGCCGAAGGTGCGCGACCCCGGCGACCTGGTTCGCGCGGTGCGCTCGGTCGGGATGCCGATCGGTCGTGGCGCCGTGCGCGCCTTCGCGGTGGCCGAGGTCGTCGTGGCCGTCGCGGCGCTCGCCGTGCCGAGCCGGGTCACCGCGGCGCTGCTCGCGGCGATGTATGCCGTGTTCACCGCCTTCGTCGTGACCGCCCTGCGCCGTGGCGGCGTGCTGTCGAGCTGCGGCTGCTTCGGGCGGGCCGACACCCCGCCGACCCGGGCGCACGCGCTGGTGACCGGCGCGGCATCCGCCGTCGGACTGCTCGTGGCGATCCAGCCGCCCGGCACGAGTCCCTGGTCGGCGCTGACCGACTCCGGTGCCCTCGCCGTCGTCGGGTTCGTCGCACTGGTCGCCCTCGTCGGGTTCCTCGGCTGGCAGGTCATGGCCGTGCTGCCGACGGTGCAGCCGTCCGCCATCCGCAGCCGTACCCGGAGAGGGGTCTGAGCGTGCTCGCCGTCGTCATCGCCGAGGGGGTCGCGATCGCCCTGCTCGCGGTCCTCGTGCTCGGGCTGCTGCGCAGCCACGCCCTGATCCTGCGGGCCCTGCACGAGCTGGGCGCCGGGCTCGAGCTGGAGAAGGATGCCGCGGCCGCGAGTGGCGGTGGTGGCGCGGCGGGGGCGCCCGGCCCGGTGGCCGTCCAGATCGAGCCGGGGGTGGTGCCCGCGACCCGGGCCGGGTCCAGTCGAGCCCTCGACGTCGTCGGGGAGGACCTGCGGGGCCGCCCGGCACACGTCGAGCTCGCCGGCGCCGGTGCGGGCGCCACACTGCTGGCGTTCCTCACCTCGGGCTGCAGCGTGTGCCTGACGTTCTGGGAGGAGCTCGGCCCCGACACCGACACGCCCGGGGACGCCAGGCTCGTGGTCGTCGCGAAGGGCAGCGCCGAGGAGTCGCCGGCCACGCTCGCCCGGCTGGCCCGGCCCGGGGTCGAGGTCGTGACCTCCAGCGGGGCCTGGGTCGACTACGACATCCCCGGCTCGCCCTACTTCGTGCTCGTCGAGGACGGCGTCGTCACCGGGGAGGGGTCGGCCACGAACTGGGCCAGCGTGCGCGACCTGCTCCAGCAGGCCGTCGAGGAGAGCGCCCACGCCCGGGCGGCCGCCGGGCGCACCGGCCCCGGGGGCGTGGCTGGCGACACCGGCGCCACCGGCGCCGCCGCGGCGGGCGGTCCCGACGACCTGAGCCGGATGGACGCCGAGCTCGCCGCGGCCGGCATCCACCCCGGTCACCGCAGCCTGTTCGAGCCGGCCGACCCGGTCGACGACGACGAGCCGGTCGGCCGGTGACGGCATCCGTCGTCGCGCTGGTCATCGGGCTGCCGATGGCCGTGGTCGCAGCGGTGCGAGCCACCTGGTCCCCTTGAGGCGAGTCGATGCTCACGAGCATCAGCCCGCTCGGTGAGCGGGCCCGCGCCTCCCGGTGGTGGGTGACCACCCTCGCCTACGTCGTGTCCTCGGTGGTCGGCGGTCTCGCCCTCGGCCTGCTCGCCGCGCTCGTCGGCGGCCTGCTGCCCGCGTCATGGCGCTCGTCCCCGGCGGCCTACCTGCTCCTGGCGGTGGCCCTGGTCGTCGGGCTGCTGCTCGACCTGGGCGTGGCGGGGCGGCGGCTGCCCACCTGGCGCCGTCAGGTCGACCAGGCGTGGCTCGGCCGCTACCGCGGCTGGGTCGTCGGGGTGGGCTTCGGCGCCCAGCTCGGGCTTCGGCCTGGTCACGATCATCACGAGTGCCACGACCTACGCCGTGGCGCTGCTCTGCCTGCTCTCCGGGGACCCGGCCGTGGGGCTGCTGGTCGGCGGCACCTTCGGTCTGGTGCGGGCCCTCCCGTCGGCGTTCATGGGCAGGGTCGTCACCCGCGAGCAGCTCTGGCGGGTGCTGTCCGGTGTCGAGCGTGCCGCGCCAACGGCCGACGTCGCGGCTAGGCTGGCGCTCGCCGCAGCAGCAACCGCGTTGACCGTGATCGCCTTGAGGGGAACCTGATGAGACGGATCGGCTACGGAATCTCCGTCGAGGTGCCGGTGGGGTGGTCCGCGGCCATCGTGCGGCGTGCGGCTCCTGCCGACGACCCGGCTCGCGGCTTCGACGCCCGGGCGCCCCAGGGCGTCGCGCCCGACCCGGGCGACCTGGTCACCGAGCGCACCCTGCCGGTGCTGCACGTGTCGACCCGGCCCGTGCCTGCCACGGTCGGCGACTTCGGGTCGGGAGCGGTGGAGAGCCTCGGCACCGAGGACGTCTTCGTCGCCCTCGTCGAGTACGGCTCCGACCTGGCCGACGCCGGCCTGTTCGAGAAGCAGGGGGTGCCCCGCCTCGCGCCGTCGCAGTTCGGCCCGCACCGCATGCCGCGTGACATCGTCGGGCGCAGCGCGAGCCAGCACTTCTTCAGTGTCGGTGGCCGGGCCTTCTGCCTGTTCACCGTGCTGGGCAGCCACTCCCGCCGGATGGCCACCGTGCCCCGGGCGGCCGCCATCGCCCGCTCGTTCCAGATCGTGCCGGCCGCCACGATGCACGCGCGGGGGGTGAGGGTGTGAGCACCGGGAGGACCGACCCGTCCGAGGCCGCTGGCCGAGGTCGTCGAGCGACCCACCGGGCTGGTCAAGCTCATCGACCGCCTGTCGCGGCGCGGTGGGGTGTCCCGGCGCGGGCTGCTCGTCGGCGCCGCGGTGGCGGGGTCCGCCCTGGCCACCGACCCCAAGGCCTACGCCCTGATGCCGCAGACGGCGTACGCGACGATCTGCGGCCCGGGCAACACCGCCACGAGCGGCTGGACCATCTTCTGCGCCACGGTCAACAAGGGCGTCAACGGCTGCCCGCCCGGAAGCTTCACCGCGGGCTGGTGGAAGGCGGCCGACTCGTCGTGGTGCGGTGGGGGCTACCGCTACATCGTCGACTGCAACGCCAAGTGCACGAAGTGCTCCACCGGCTGCGCCGACCACATCTGCGACAGCAAGTGCTGGAACTGCTCGTGCACGAAGGGCTCGACCGCGACCTGCGACCAGCGGGTCAACTGCTGCAACGCTTTTCGCTACGGGCAGTGCAACACCCAGGTCAAGTGCAGCGGCGGCGTGCACTGCCGGGTCGTGTCGTGCGTGGCGCCGTACAAGTGGGACAACTGCTCCACCACCTCGTTCCGCAGCGACTCCACGGCCGAGCACAGCTCGCCCTACCTGCCGGCGTGGGGACCGATGGAGCAGCTCTACACCGCGATGGGCGCCCAAAAGTCCTACCTGCGCGCCTCGGCCGGCCCGATCCGCTCCACCGTCGACGGGACCGCGAAGTACGTCAACTACACGGGCGGCCGGATCTGGTGGACGAGCGCGACCGGTGCCTCCGCGATGAGCTCCTTCGTCCTCGAGCGCTACGCCGCGTTCGGCGGGCCCTCGCGGCTGGGCTACCCCAAGGGAGCGCGCACCACCGGCCTGACCGACGGCGGGTGGATCCAGCTCTTCCAGAACGGGGCCATGGTCGACAGCGCATCGACCTCGACCCACTCCGTGCACGGCTACCGCTGGGGGATGTGGCGCGACAGCGGTCGCGAGAACGGGCCGCTGAAGTACCCCGTGGCCGAGATGGAGGACCTGCCCGACGGCTGGATCCAGCGCTTCCAGACCGGCTGCACCGTCGTCAGCACCACGACGCGGCGCTGCCTCGTGCACAACTACGCGTGGCTGGCCTGGGTCGCGGTCGGCCGCGAGAAGGGCCCGCTCGGCTACCCCACGAGCGACCGCGCCGGCCTGACCCGCGGCACCACCCAGCCCTTCCAGCACGGCGGGCTGTGGGGCCTGGCCTCCCGCCCGATGTTCGCGGTCTGGGGCGCGGTGCTCGACGGCGTGGCTCGCCGCGGGCGGTGCCGGCGGCAGCTATGGCTTCCCCACCGCGCACGTCGTCGACAACGGCGACGGCACGCTCACGGGCGCCTTCGAGAACGGCACGATCACCGCCTGAGCGCGCCTGGTGACATGCAGTCGGTCACCCCGCAGGGCGGTTCCCTGCGCCACGAGCGGACGGAACGGCTCGACTGCATGTCGGTGGGGTCACCCGGGAGCCGGCTCACGAGGTCCGCGCAGGGTGCGGGTGCCGTCGGCGTGGCGGATCGTGACCGCTCGTGCGTCAAGGCGCTCCAGCACCGGGATGGCGACCCTCCGGCTGGTGCCCAGCGCCCGCGCCGCGTCGCCGGGGGAGAACCGCGCCGGCAGGCGCCGCGAGCCGGGCGGCCGCCAGCTCGACCGTGCCGCCGGGCAGGGTCAGGCCGCCGAGCCGCACGAGCCGCCCGGCCTGCTCCGCCGCAGCGAGCTCGGCGGCGGTGACCGGGGCGAGCAGCATGGCCGGGGCCGGCTCGAGGGGGTGCTCGTCGAGCCACCCCAGCAGGCCGAGCAACGGCCCGGATGCCGGGCGCACGCCACCCGCTCCCGACGTGCCGCCGAGGTCCGCCGCGGGGTCCCGCGACTCGGGCAGGGCGACCGCGGCGCCGGAGGCAGCGGCCGGGGCGGCCAGAGCGGCGGCCCGGCGCACGGCATCCCCGCGCCGCGTCAACGGCGGCGGCCGGGCGTCGAGCACGGTGGCACCGGCCAGCACCTCGTGCGCGGCGGGGTCGCGCAGCGCCACCCGGTCGCCGGCGACGAGCGGGAGGGGGTGCGACCCGTCGTCGAGCGTGAGCCGCGCGTGGTCGTCGCCGAGGGGCCGCACCCGCACCGGGCGGACGTGGTGCCGACGTGGAGGGTGGCGTGCGTCGGCATCCGGTCGGCGAGCCGGTGGAGCACGACGTCGACGACGTCGGTCGGTGCCGGCCAGCCGGGGGAGAGCAGCGCGCTGCCGCGGGGCACGGCGTCGGCCGGCAGCGCGCGCAGGTTGACGGCCAGCCGGGTCGGGCCGGTCGCCAGCTCGACCGGCTCGCCGTGCACCTGCAGGCCGCGCACCCGCACCGGCTCGCCGTCGAGCACGAGGGTCCCTCCACGGGCGACCGACCCGGTGGGCAGGGTGCCGGTGACGACCGTCCCAGCGCCGGTGACGGTGAACGACCGGTCGACCCACAACCGCACCGGGGCGTGCGGGTCGCCGTCCGGGGCCCGGTCGGCCAGCGCGGCCAGGGCGGCGCGCACGTCGGCCAGGCCCGCGCCGGTGCGGGCCGAGGCTGCTGCCACCGCCACCGGGCGGATGCCGTGCGCGGCCAGCCGCGCGAGCGCATCGGCGGTGGCGGGGCCGGGGTCGGCGAGGTCGGCCCGGGTGACGACGAGGGCGACGTCGGTCAGCCCCAGCGCGCACACGGCCGCGACGTGCTCCTCGGTCTGGGCCCGCCAGCCCTCGTCGGCCGCGACGACGAGCAGCACCCCGGCCACCGGGCCGAGGCCGGCCAGGGTGGTGCCGACCAGGCGGTCGTGCCCGGGCACGTCGACGAGCGCCACCCGGTGCCCGTCGACGTCGACCCACGCGTGGCCGAGCTCGATGGTCATCCCGCGGCGGTGCTCCTCGGGCAGCCGGTCGGGATCGGTGCCGGTGATCGCCCGCACCAGGGCGGACTTGCCGTGGTCGACGTGCCCGGCCGTCGCGACGACCGCCACGTCAGCGGGCGCCGGTCACGGCGACGACCGCCGTCGCCACGACGGCGTCGTCCTCCGGGGCGAGTGCGCGCACGTCGACGAGGGTGCGGCCGGACTCGACCCGGGCCAGCACCGCGGGCTCGTGCCGGCGCAGGAGCTCCGCGCAGTCCTCGGGCAGCGCCACCGCCCAGCCCTCGAGGCGCAGCCCCGGCGCGGAGCCACCGCCGACCCGCCCGGTCGAGGGCACCACGTGCGCCGGCACCCCGGCGGCGGTGAGGGTGGCGGCGATGGTCGTGCAGCGTGCGTGGAGCGCGGCCGGCGTGGTGTCGAGCGCGACCAGGGCCGGCGGGCGTGGCCCGCGCAGGGTCGCCTCCAGCGCGGCCAGGGTCGTCTTGCCCGGGCGCAGGGCGCGGGCCAGGGGGTGGCGCCGCAGCCGCTGCACGACGTCGCGCCGGCCGAGCACGAGGCCCGCCTGCGGGCCGCCGAGCAGCTTGTCGCCGCTGCACGTGACGACCGCGGCGCCGTCCCGCAGGGAGCTCGCGGCATCCGGCTCGTCGGGCAGCAGCGGGTGCGGTCGCAGCAGGCCGCTGCCGATGTCGTGCACCACCGGGGCCCCGAGGCCGACGAGGTCGGCCACCGGGACCGCGCTGGTGAAGCCGGTGACCGCGAAGTTGCTGGGGTGCACCTTGAGCACCGCGCCGGTGTCGGGGCCGACGGCGGCCGCGTAGTCGGCGAGGTGGGTGCGGTTCGTGGTGCCGACCTCGCGCAGCCGGGCGCCGCACGACGTGATGAGGTCGGGCAGCCGGAAGCCGTCGCCGATCTCGACGAGCTCACCACGGCTCACGACGACCTCCGCGCCGGCGGCGAGCGCCGTCGTGGCGAGCACCAGTGCGGCCGCGCCGTTGTTGACGACGAGGGCGTCCTCGGCCTCGGGCACGGCGGCGAGCAGGGCCTCCCGTGCTCCCGGTGCCCGCGGGCCGCGTCGACCGGTGGCGAGGTCGAGCTCGACGTCGACGGTGCCGGCCGCGGCCACGAGCGCGTCCCGGGCGGCCGCGGACAGCGGCGCCCGGCCCAGGTTGGTGTGCAGCACGACGCCGGTCGCGTTGAGCACCGGGCGCAGTGTGGTGGCCCGCGTCGGCAGGGCCGCGAGCGCGGCGTCGACGACCCGGTCCGGGGTCAGGTCGCCCGCCCGCACCCGGTCCTGCGCCGAGGCCACGGCGGTGCGCACCAGGTCGCGACCCAGGGTGCGGGTGGCGTCCTTCAGGCGCGGGTCGGCGAGCACCGTGTCGGTGCGCGGCACCGAGCGTCGCGGGTCGGGCGGGTCGTGCTCGGCCACCGCTCCTCCTCACGTCTGGCGGAGGCGGATGGGAATCGAACCCACCAAGCCGAGCTGCTCGACTTCACCGGTGTTGAAGACCGGGAGGGCCACCAGGCGCCTGTACGCCTCCGCTGGTGAGGGTATCCGAGGTGCTGGAAGGGTGGTGCCCATGACGGTGCGGATGACGCAGTACGCGGCGGGTGGCGGCTGTGCCTGCAAGGTGCCGATCGGCGAGCTCGAGCGGCTCCTGGGCGGGGTCGACCTCCCCGGTGGCCCGGACCTGCTCGTCGGCGCCGACGGCGACGACGCGGCGGTCGTGCGGCTCGACGCCGGCCGGGCGGTGATCAGCACCGCCGACTTCTTCACGCCGGTCGTCGACGACCCGTTCGACTGGGGGCGCATCGTCGCCGCGAACGCCATGTCCGACGTGTGGGCGATGGGCGGCGAGTGCGTGCTGGCGATCAACCTCGTCGGCTGGCCGCGCGCCGTGCTCGACCTCGACCTGCTCGCCGAGGTGCTCCGCGGAGGCGCGGCCGTCGCGCGCGATGCGGGTTGCCCCGTCGCCGGCGGGCACACGATCGACTCCCCGGAGCCGCTGTACGGGATGGCCGTGACCGGCATCGGCGACCCGAACCGGTTGCTGCGCAAGGATGCCGCGCGCGCCGGGCTGCCGCTGACCCTCACCAAGCCGCTGGGTGTCGGTGTGCTCAACTCGCGGCACAAGGCCACCGGCGAGGTCTTCCCCGACGCGGTGGCGTGCATGGTCGCGCTCAACGCCGAGGCCTCTCGGGCCGCGCTGGCTGCTGGGGTCGAGGCGGCGACCGACGTCACCGGCTTCGGGCTGCTCGGGCACCTGGCGACGATGCTGCGGTCCTCCGGGGTCGGTGCGCGGCTCGACGTCGCGGCGGTGCCGCTGCTCGACGGTGCGCGGGATGCCGTGCGCGACGGTTTCGTCAGTGGTGGCACCCGACGCAACCTCGAGTGGGTGCGCCCGTTCCTCGACGTCGGGCCCGGGGTGTCGGACGACGACCTGGTGCTGCTCGCGGACGCCCAGACCAGTGGCGGCCTGCTCGTCGTGGGGGAGGTGCCCGGTGGGGTGGTGATCGGGGAGACCGTCGCCGGGCCGGCCCGGATCGCCCTGTCCTGATCAGGGCGCGGCCGGGCGCCGTCGGGGCAGAATCGGGGCCATGAGCGGCGACGAGGTGGTCGAGTCGGGCGGGGCAGCCGCGGACGTCGAGGTCAGCGCCCTGGCGATCAACGTGACGGTGCCGGAGTCGCGGCGGTGGACCGACACCCGGCGCGGCGAGGAGTTCCTGCTCAGCACCCTCAACGTGCGGATGCTGCCGGACGGCCACCTCGCCGTGAAGGCCTACGGTCGCCCGGTGGCGGGCGGTCGCGGAGCCTACGTGTCGTTCCCGGTGCCCGACGACCCCGAGCTGGCCGCGCTCGTCGCATCGGCTGCCGACCGTGCCGGGCAGATCTGGGGCGCGCACCGCGGCCTGCGCTGACCTCGCACGGCGCCGGCGCCGACCGCCCACCCGGTGGCACGTCGCATACCGGCCAGTAACATGAGGCGTATGAGCGGGAACCCGGACTTCGACACCTATCGGCTCTCCGAGGACCACGAGGCGATCCGCGAGGCGGTGCGCTCGGTGGCCGAGGACAAGATCGCGCCGTTCGCGGCGGCGGTCGACGAGGAGGCCCGCTACCCGCAGGAGGCGCACGACGCCCTCGTGGCGAGCGACTTCTTCGCCCCGCACGTGCCCGAGGAGTACGGCGGCGTGGGGGCCGACGCGCTCGCGACCTGCATCGTGATCGAGGAGGTCGCCCGGGTCTGCGCGAGCAGCTCGCTCATCCCGGCCGTGAACAAGCTCGGCTCGATGCCGCTCATCCTGGCCGCGAACGACGACGTGAAGAATCGCTACCTCACCCCGCTCGCGGCCGGTGAGTCGTCGTTCTCGTACGGGTTGTCGGAGCGTGAGGCCGGCTCGGACACCGCGGCGATGAAGTGCCGTGCCGTGCGTGACGGCGACGACTGGGTGCTCACCGGGCAGAAGTCCTGGATCACCAACGCCGGTGTCTCGCAGTACTACACGGTGCTCGCTGTCACCGACCCCGACGGGCAGCGCGGCAACAACATCACCGCGTTCGTCGTCGAGAAGAGCGACGAGGGGTTCACCTTCGGCGCGAAGGAGCGCAAGCTCGGCATCAAGGGCAGCCCGACCCGCGAGCTGATCTTCGACCGCGCCCGCATCCCCGGCGACCGCGTGGTCGGTGAGGTCGGGGCCGGCCTGAAGATCGCCCTCGCGACCCTCGACCACACCCGGGTCACCATCGGGGCGCAGGCCGTCGGCATCGCCCAGGGCGCGCTCGACCATGCCCTCGCGTACGTCAAGGAGCGCCGCCAGTTCGGCCAGTTGGTCGGTGACTTCCAGGGCGTGCAGTTCATGCTCGCCGACATGGCGATGGAGCTCGAGGCCGCGCGGCAGATGGTCTACGTCGCCGCGGCCAAGTCCGAGCGCGGCGACGCCGACCTGCCGTTCTTCGGTGCGGCCGCGAAGTGCTACGCCTCCGACGTGGCCATGCGGGTCACGACCGATGCCGTCCAGCTGCTCGGCGGGGCCGGGTACACCCGCGACTTCCCGCTGGAGCGGATGATGCGCGACGCGAAGATCACCCAGATCTACGAGGGCACCAACCAGGTGCAGCGCATCGTCATGGCCCGTCAGCTGCTCGCCGGCAGGACGAGGTAGCCGTCACGGGCCGGAGCGGTCGAGCGGGTCGGGCCGGGCCGCTCCTCGAGCCGGCGCAGCGTTGGTGCGCGACCATGAACGACTCGAGAACCCCACTGCGGCAGTCGATCCCGTGGGCGGCGGTCGCCCTGAGCGCCGTGCTCGGTCTGGCGCTGGCAACCGGGGCCGCCTCCGCCAGCGGCGTCAGCACGGCCGAGGGAGCGCACATCGGCCCCACCGCCGTGCACGCGTCGACGGCAGCCCGCACCGCCCTCCACGACCAGATGCGCATGCTGTGGGAGGACCACATCGCGTGGACACGGCTGGCCATCGTGACCTTCGCGGACGAGTCACCGGGCTTTCCCGCAACGGCCGAGCGCCTGCTGCGCAACCAGAGCGACATCGGCGACGCGATCGCGCCCTTCTACGGCGAGGCCGCCGGACACCAGCTGACGGCCCTGCTGCACGACCACATCACCATCGCCGTCGAGGTCCTCGGTGCCGCCAAGGCCGGTGACATCGCCGGGCTCGAGGCGGCCAGCACCCGGTGGTACGCCAACGGCGTCGCCGCCTACGAGGGCATCCACGCCCACATCCTGATGATGGCCGACCGGCTCAGTGCCGGCATCATCGCCCAGTTCCCGTCGCGGATCCACTGAGCAGCCGACCCCACTTGCGGGAGCGCGGGCACCGGGACAGGGTGGTTGCCTGAGCCGGGCGGCCCCGGGTCGACCGACGGTCGACGTCGCACCCGCAGGAGGTCTGATGGCCACGATCCAGGTCGGCTACTTCGTCGGCAGCCTGTCGTCCACGTCGATCAACCGAGTCCTCTCCCGAGCGCTGATCCGCCTGGCGCCCGACGACATGGAGTTCACGGAGATCCCGATCGGCGACCTGCCCCTCTACAGCCCCGACTACGACGACGACTTCCCACCCGAGGCCAACGCGCTCAAGGCGTCCCTCGCCGCCGTCGATGCCGTGCTCTTCGTCACGCCGGAGTACAACCGCTCGATCCCCGGGGCCCTGAAGAACGCCATCGACTGGGCGTCGCGACCGTGGGGACAGAACTCCTTCGACCACATCCCGGCCGCGGTGATCGGCGCCTCCGCCGGCCAGCTCGGCACCGCCATGGGCCAGCAGAGCCTTCGCGGCGTCCTCAGCTTCTGCAACGCCCGGCAGATGACCTCACCCGAGGCGTACATCCGGTACTCACCCGAGGTGTTCCTGGACGACGGAGAGGTCACCGACGACTCCACCAGGAAGTTCCTCGCCGCCTACATGGCCGAGTTCCGGACGTACATCGGCATGGTCCTCACCGTGCTGCCCCGACGACAGCACGGCGACGACGACTGAGCTGCCCGGGTGGTCGGCGCCACCCCTGGCCCGGCTCAGGAGCAGATGTCGGTGTCGGCGTTGCGGGTCGGGATCGACTCGGTGGGGTTGGGCTCGGAGGAGATGCTCGGCGAGGGCAGCGGGGCGCTGCCGAGCCGGTTCGGCACCTCGGCGACGTCGGGTGCACCGCGCCCGAGGGTGACCCGCACCTTCGCACCGAGCCCGCTGGTCTTCTCGACGACCGCCCCGGGGAAGGCCGCCGCGACGGTGCGGGCGTCCTCCGCGTGCCGGCCGGAGTACTCGACGACGACCGGCTCGGTGGTCGTGGCCGTGGTGCCGGTCGTGACCCCGGTGAAGCCCTGCGCCTCGAGGGCGTTGGCGGCCTGACGGGCCAGCCCCGACACGCCCGTGGCGTTGCGCACGGTGACGTCGACGTCGGCGGGCGAGACGGTGAGCGGCGAGCTCGTCGGTGACGGGCCGGCGCTGGGCTTCGTGGCCTTGGCGCCGACCGCCCGGTCGGCGCGCAGGGCCGACCAGATCTGCTCCGCGGACCCCTTCCACTGCACCCGGTTCGGGTCGGGGGCGTAGGGCTCGTTCGGCACCGTGACGAACTGGATCTTGTCCAGGCCGATCCCCTTGACGCTGCTCGCGAGGTCACGCATCGTGCCGACACCGAACTCCGGGTCGGTCGTCAGTGACTTGGTGGCGGCGTTGAGGAACGCGAAGAGCTTCGTGGGCTCGAACAGCAGCTGGGTCGAGGTGGCCCTCTGGATCACCGAGGAGAGGAAGGCCTGCTGGCGCCCGATGCGCTGCAGGTCCGACCCGTCGCCGACCGACTTGCGCACCCGCACGTACTGCAGCGCCTGGCGCCCGTCGAGGGTGTGCTTGCCGGGCGTGAGCTGCAGGTGGGTGTTCGCGTCGTCGATCGCCTCCGGGGTGCAGACCTGCACGCCGCCGAGCGCGTCGACCATCTGCTTGAACCCGCGGAAGTCGACCACGGCGTAGTGGTCGATGAACACGCCGGTGTTGCCCTCGAGGGTGCGGATCAGGCACCCCGGGCCGCCGATCGAGTAGTTCTGGTTCCACTGCCGCATGTGCCACTCGCTCTCGGGTGCCGTCGCGGAGCACTCCGGCGGGGCGGGCGTCATCGAGTCGCGGGGGATCGACACCACGGTCGCGGAGGAGCGGTCCGCGGACAGGTGCACGAGCAGGTTGGTGTCGGAGTGCGCTCCGCCGCCCAACGTGCCGTCGCGGTCGGCGTAGGCGTCGTTGCCGGCTCCCTCGCGGGTGTCGGACCCGATGAGCAGGATGTTGACCGCCTCGGCGGCCTCGGGCGCCTGGGTCGGGCGGTCGGTGCCGATCGCCGCCGACACGTCGAGCTTCGTGATGTTCGCGTTGAGCCGCCAGGCCGCGTAGGCCGTGCCCCCGAGCACGACGACCAGCACCGTCACCACCGCGACGACGGCCCAGGTGCGCCAGGTGCGTCGCGGGCCACCGTGCAGGTCGCGGCGGGTGAGGCCCTCGACGGAGGGGTCGGCGGCGTCGCTCACTCACCCTCCTGTTCGTTGGTCCCGTGGTGCCGTGCTCGTCACCGTGGTCGTCGTCCGCGGCCACCGACGGCGGCCGCGGCGGGTGATTCTAACGGCCGGCACTGGGTGGTCCGTCCAGGATCGGGCGGTGGGGGCACGCTCATCCGCCGCTGGGGACGCCGTCCGTACCGGCCGGCGCGTCGTCGATCGGGTCGCCGTCGCGCAGCATCGTGAACAGCGCGTCGGCCCGCTTCTCGTCCCAGAGCACCGAGCTGCCGGCAGCGGTCGACGCGTTGGTCGTCGACAGCGGCACGACGAGGCTGAGCGCCTGGTCCGACGACACCTTCCTCATCGTCGAGAGCACCCGGTAGGTGTCGACGAGCGAGGTGTCCTCGCCGACGATGACGCTCGACCCGGCCGTGTGGGTGAAGCCCCACCAGCGCCACGGGAGGAGCACGGTGGCCGGCGTGGCGGCCTTCTTCATGATGGCTCCGAGGAACTGGCGCTGCCGCTCGGCCCGGCCGAGGTCGCCCTTGGGGTCGGAGTAGCGCGCCCGCACGTAGCCCAGGGCGTTCTTGCCGTCCAGCGTCTGGCAGCCCTTCTTCAGGTTGATGTGGGCCTTGGCGTCCTTGATGTCGCGCTTCACGCACACCTCGACACCGTCGAGGCTGTCGACGACCCCGGCGAAGCCGCCGAACCCGATCTCCACGTAGCCGTCGATGGGCAGGCCGGTCGCCTGCTCGAGGGTCTCCGCCAACAGCTCGGGCCCGCCGATCGCGAAGGCCGCGTTGACCTTGTTCTTCCCGTGCCCGGGGATCGGCAGGTAGCTGTCGCGGGGGATCGAGATCAGCACCGGCTTCCCGGACCCGCTCGGGGTGTGCACGAGGATGATCGAGTCGGTGCGCCGGCCGCTCGCGTCGCCGCCGACGCCCAGGGCCTTGCGCTCGGCGGCGCTCAGGCCCGCGCGGCTGTCGCTGCCCGACCAGCAGGTAGGTGTGCCCGTCGGCATCCGCGGGGCGGGTGCCGGTGGGTGTGGTGTCCTCCCGGGTGACCTGGGACCACGCGTGGACCGGCGTGACCACGATGAAGGCCGCCCACGCGAGCACGGCCACCACGACCACCTTCACGGCCCGCTTCTTGCGGCCCGGCCGGGGTGGGCGGGGCTCGCGAGGGCCCGCCGGGGCGCGCGGCGGGGCCGCGGGCCGTGCAGCGCCCGCGGCGCCCACCGGGCGGCCGAGCTCGTCGTAGGCGCCCGGGTCGCCGGCCGGTGGGGCGCCGGCGGGCGCTGCGGTGGTCGAGGACCGCCGCGCGGGTGCCGACCGCGCGGTCGCCGTCGTCGCCGCGACGGCGTGACCCGCGGCGGGTGTCGACGACGTAGACGTCGTCGTCGGCGGGCGGCTCGGGCCGGTTCCCCTGGGGGATCGGCCGGGCGTGGTCGTCGTTCATGGGGCTCGGGCGCTCTCTGCAGGGTCCGGGGGGCGCCCCAGTGTGCCAACAGAGTCTGGGATCCCACGCCACGGCGATCCCGGGCACCCGGCGCGCCTGAGTCACGACAGCCCCACCCGCCCCGATACTCACAGGTCATGGGACCTCAGCGCGGCTCCGCGGTGCTCGAGCGCCAGGAAATCGAGGCGCCGATCCGCGTCGACACCCGCACCCCGGGTGACGCACGCCGCGGGCGGCGCCGTGCGGTGACCCTGCTCGCGCTCACCGTCGTCATGCCCGGCACCGCCCAGATCGCGGCCGGGAACCGGCGGCTCGGCCGCTTCGCCCTGCGCGTCTGGCTGGGGATGTGGGCCGCCGTCGCGCTCGTCGCCCTGCTCGCCCTGGTGAGCCGCACCGCCGCCCTCACCGTGCTCACCCACCGCTGGACGCTGCTCGTGATGCAGGTGGTGCTGCTGGGGTTCGCGGCCCTGTGGGCGCTGCTGTTCGTCGACGCCTGGCGTCTCGGCCAGCCCGACCGGCTGCCTCGCCGTGCCCGCCGGGGCCTGCTCGTCGCCCTGCTCGTGGCCCTGCTCGTGCTGCCCGGGGGCGCGGCCTACGCCGGCGTGAACGTCGGCGCCGCCCGGGCCGCGATGACCTCGGTGTTCGCCAGCGGCGAGGCGGCCGGGGCCGTCGACGGCCGCTACAACATCCTGCTGCTCGGCGGCGACAGCGGCGCGGGGCGCGTCGGGTTGCGTCCGGACAGCCTCCAGCTCGCCAGCGTCGACGCCGAGACCGGGCGGGCGGTGCTCTTCGGCTTCTCCCGCGAGACCGAGAACATCCGGTTCCGGCCCGGGTCGGTCATGGCCGGGCTGATGCCGCAGGGGTGGACCTGCGGCGACGAGTGCCTGCTCAACGGCCTCTACACCTGGGGCACCGACCACCAGAAGGAGTTCCCCGCCGGCACCAAGGACGCCGGTCTGCTCGCCACCACCGAGGCGATGGAGGCGCTCACCGGCCTGGACATCCAGTACTACGTGCTCGTCGACCTCAAGGGCTTCCGCAGCCTCGTCGACGCGGTCGGCGGTCTCGACATCGCCGTGCAGCGGCGCACCCCGATCGGCTCGCAGCACCTCATCAAGGGGTGGATCGAGGCCGGCAACCAGCACCTCGACGGCTACCACGCCCTCTGGTACGCCCGCAGCCGCGCCAACTCCACGAACTACGAGCGGATGGCGCGCCAGCGCTGCGTCGTCACCTCGATGGTCAACCAGCTCGACCCACAGACCGTCGTGCTGCACTTCGCCGACATCGCCAAGGCCACCAAGGGCGTGTTCCGCACCGACATCCCGCAGGAGGCCCTCGCCAGCCTCGCCACGCTCGCCGTGAAGACCAAGACGCAGAAGATCACCGCGGTCAACTTCGTGCCGCCGCTCATCAACCCCTGGGACTACGACCCGCAGGTCGTGCGCGACACCGTCGCGGCGACGATCGACAAGGCCGAGAAGGCCGACGAGCGCAAGGCCGCGTCGTCGGGCGGCGGGTCCGCGGCATCCGGCGCGGCACCGGCTCGACCAAGCCCAAGAAGCAGGCGGTCATGGAGCGCCCGGCCACCGACCCGGACGCCAACACCAGCGACCTCGCGAGCATCTGCTCGGCCGGCTGACGGCATCCGGCCCGGCTCGGGCCCGGCCTGCACGATTCCCCGTATCGCACACCGCTTTGGAATACTGCCCAACGTGCGAGCCCACCCCCCTGCCCCGGCCCGACCCAGGCTCAGCGTGGTGGTTCCCATCTACAACGTCGAGGACTACCTGGGCTCGTGCCTGGAGTCCATCGCCGACCAGACCTTCACCGACCTGGAGGTCGTGCTCGTCGACGACGGGTCGCCCGACCGCTCCGGCGAGCTCGCCGAGGACTTCGCCCGCGGGCGCGAGAACTGGCGCGTCCTGCACGTCGAGAACGGTGGCCTGGGGCGAGCCCGCAACATCGGCCTCGACGCGGCGGAGTCCGACTTCGTGACGTTCGTCGACTCCGACGACGTCGTGCCGCGCGACGCCTACGAGCTGATGATGCACGCCATCGAGGGCAGCGGCAGCGACATCGTCAGCGGTGGCGTCCTGCGCTACGACGGCGCCCGCACCCGACCCTCGGGCCTGCACCTGCGGGCGGTCCCGGAGACGCGCATCGCCACCCACGTGCGGGCGATGCCCTCGCTGCTCTACGACACCACCGCGTGGAACAAGATCTTCCGACGCCAGTTCCTCCTCGACCACGGGCTGCGCTTCCCCGAGGGCGTCTACTACGAGGACATCCCGCTCACGGTGCCGGCGCACTTCCTGGCCCGCTCGGTCGACCTGATCCAGGAGCCCGTGTACCTCTGGCGCGAGCGGCAGACCGCCGAGCAGTCGATCACCCAGCGCCGCGCCGAGAGCCGCAACCTCGTCGACCGGATGGCCGCGGTCTCGTCGGTCAACGACTTCCTCGAGCGCACCGGAGAGGTCGAGGGCAAGCGCCTGCACGACCTCAAGGTGCTCACCCTCGACATGCCGCTGTTCCTCGACGTCCTCCACGAGGGCGACGAGGAGTTCGCCGACACCCTCGTGCGGGTGTTCCGCGAGTACCTCTCGGACGTCGACCCCGCCGTCGTCGCGAGCCTGCCGCCCCGGCGCCGCCTGGCCTACCACCTCATCTCCGCCGGCCGCACCGCCGAGCTCGTCGAGGCCCACCAGCTGCAGCTGCGCGACCCCAAGCCACAGGTCGTCCGCCGTGGTGTCCACCTGTTCGTGCGCCTGCCGTACTTCGGCGACGCCGCCGTCGGCGTGCCGGATGCCGTGTACGACGTGACCCGCTCGCAGAGCCTCGTGACCGGCATCCGTGACGTGCGCTGGAACCGCTCGACGCTCGAGGTCGACGGCCACGGCTACATCGACGGCGTACCCGACGTCGGTCCCGGCACGACCCTGCACCGGCTCCAGCTGCGCCTGGTCGGCTCCAAGGCCGAGCGTCGCACCGTCCGGGCCCGCCGGGTGCGCCGCACCGACGTCACCGGTCGGTCGAGGAAGCGCCCCGTCAACTACGACGGCTCCGGCTTCCTCGCCCGCATCCCGGCGGCCGACCTCGTCCCGCCCGAGGGCAAGGACGCCGTCGAGTTCGAGCTCGTGGCCCAGGTCGCCGCTCCCGCGGCCCGACGTGGGTCCGTCGTCGGCAGCCCCGAGTACTCGCGGGCGCTTCACCCGCCGCGGGGCTGGGCGCCCGGCGGCGTCATCGTCGTGCCGGGCTACCGCGGCAAGAAGATGCGGATCGCCGCCCGCCGCGCCCTGGCCGTCGTCCGCGACGTGGCGGTCGACGGCGAGGAGGTGCTGCTCAGCCTGCGCGCCGCCCCGGGCAGGCAGCTGCCCGACGCCTACGTCCACCTGCGCCGGCTCGACGCCTCCGAGGGCGTCACCGTGCGCCTCGAGCACCACGGCGCCGAGGGCATCGCCCGGATCCCCGCCGCGACCCTCGACGTCACGTCGCGGTCCCTCGCCGAGCGCCAGTGGCGACTCTGGATCGCCGCAGCCCGCGACGACGACCCGGCCGACGCCGCGCAGCTCGTCGACGGGCTCGTCACCGCGGCGGCCGCGGCCGAGCGGGAGGCTCCGCGGGTCCTCACCGTCACGGGGCGCCACGTCGGGCCGCTCGACGTCGACCCCGAGCCCGGCCCCGGCCGGGCCCGGCTGCACGGGCGCCTCGTGCAGCTGCGCGAGCGGGGCGTCACCGGGGCGATGCTCGTCGACGGCCCGTCCCGGCCCGAGCTCACCGACTTCGTGTTCACCCCCGCCGGCCTCGAGCTGCACGGCGACACCGGCGGCATCGACCTCGACCGCCTCGTCCTGCTCTCGCGGGCCGACCGGCTCGAGCTGCCCCTCGAGATCTCCGGTGACTCGTGGCGCGCCCTCGTGCCGGCGACCGGCGCACCGGGCCACGCCTCGCTGCGGTGGCTGCGCCCGGGCCGGTGGACGGTCGTCGCGGCGACGCCGGGTGAGACCGACCCCGAGCTCGGGGTGCACGTCTCGGCCGCGGCCGAGTCGCACCTCGCCGACCAGGGGGGAGACCAGGTCGCCGTCGTCCTGCGCACGTCGCCCTCGCACGAGCTCGGCCTCGTCGCCAACGGCGGCGGCTCGTGGAGGGACCGCGGGGCCTTCAACCAGAAGCTCGCCCGCAAGGTCCACTACCGCGTGGCCCGGCGGCTGCCGCTCACCGACACCGTCTTCTTCGAGGCGTGGAAGGGGCGGCAGTACTCCGACAACCCGCGCGCCATCCACGAGGAGCTCGTCCGCCGTGGCGACGAGCGGCGGATCGTGTGGGCCGTCGAGCACCACGGGGTCGAGGTGCCCCAGGGCGTCGAGACCGTCATCGTCGGCAGCCGCGCGTACTACCGCGCCCTGGGCCGGGCCCGCTGGGTGGTCAGCAACGACTCGATGTCCAAGCACTACGCCAAGCGCGAGGGCTCCGTCTACGGCCAGACGTGGCACGGCACCCCCCTCAAGCGGATCGGCTTCGACATCGAGAACCTCCAGATGGCGAACAAGAACTACCTCACCCAGTTCGCCAAGGAGGTCGCCAAGTGGGACGCCCTGGTGTCCCCGAACGCGTACTCCACCGAGATCTTCCGGCGGGCCTTCCGCTACGACGGCCGGGTCCTCGAGACCGGGTACCCCCGCAACGACGTCTTCCACCGGCCGCGAGGACCGGGCGGCGCGCACCGCCGCCGCCGCGGAGCGGCTCGGCATCGAGCCGGGGAAGCGGGTCATCCTCTACGCCCCGACCTGGCGCGACAACCAGCACGACAAGTCGGGCCGCTACCAGTTCTCGATGAAGCTCGACCTCGAGCGGATGTACCGGCAGTTCAAGGACGACGCCGTGCTCCTCATCCGCGGGCACCAGCTGGTCGCCGACAGCGTCGACACCTCGATGTTCGGTGGCTTCGCCCGCAACGTGTCGCACTACCCCGACATCAGCGACCTCTACCTCGTCGCCGACGTGCTCGTCACCGACTACTCCTCGGTGATGTTCGACTTCGTCAACACCGGTCGCCCGATGCTGTTCTTCACCCACGACCTCGAGGCCTACCGCGACGACCTGCGGGGCTTCTACATCGACTTCGAGGACGAGGCCCCGGGGCCGCTCCTCAGCCACACGACCGAGGTCATCGACGCCCTCGCCGACATCGACCGCGTGGCGGCCGAGCACGCCGGGCGCTACGAGGCGTTCCGCGAGAAGTTCGCCTCCCTCGAGGACGGGCGGGCCGCCGCCCGGTTCGTCGACCAGCTCCTCACGAACGGCTCCTGATGCTGAGCAAGTCGTACTCCCTCCTGAACTTCCTGAACCGCTCGCACTCACCCGCGTTCCGGTACGGCGTGGGCGGCGCGGCGTACGCGGGCACGTTCGCGGTGACCGGGCGGCCGTCGATCGCCCGACTGGTGCGCACCCAGTTCGTGCAGGACGAGACCAAGTACGCGTTCCGGCTCGCCGGGTGGGTGCTGCGCCGCGGCTGGCCCGGGGTCGAGACGGTCACCGACGACTTCTTCGACTTCACCCTCGGTGCGAGCCCCGCCGACCTCGAAGCCCTCGAGGGGTTCATCGACGCCCGGCGCGCGGGCCTGCCCGAGCACCTGTGGCGCGCCGACGACCTGTTCGTGCGGGCCGCGCGCATCCACGCCCAGCTCGACGCCGGCGCCCGCGACATCGAGGCCCTGCGGGCCGACTTCCGCGAGCACGCGGACGCGCTGCTCCCGCTGATCAGCACCGCCCAGGGCGAGCCGTCCGGCCCGGTGTCGGACCGGGAAGGCGACTTCTCGGTCGACGACGCGCGCACCGCCCTGCACGACCTCGCCGAGGCCCTGCCGGTGCAGCAGTGGCACTGGTACGTCATCTCGGGCACCTTCCTCGGCATCGTGCGCGAGGGCGGGTTCCTGGCCCACGACTACGACATCGACGTGGGCGTCACCTTCGACCCCGAGCACCCGGAGGTGCTCGACCGGCTCGTCGAGGCCCTCGAGCGGTCGCCGCGCTACGTCGTCAAGAAGCTCGACGACGCCCAGACCGTCGTCGAGACCGAGCCGGGCCGGTATGCCGTGGAGCGCGCCCCCGCCCTGGTGAAGCTGATCCACGAGAACGGCATCAACGTCGACGTCTTCGTGCACCACCGCGAGGGTGACCGGCTGTGGCACGGGTCGTCGATCCACCGGTGGGAGAACACGGCGTTCGAGCTCACCGACTACACGCTGGCCGACGTGCCGGTGCTCGGGCCGGCCGACGCCGACCGCTACCTCACCGAGAACTACGGCGACTGGCGCACCCCGGTCACCGAGTTCAACTGCACGACCGGCACCCCGAACCTCGTCATCAGCCGCACCTTCCGGTCGGTCGCCCTGTTCCTGACCCGGCTCGCGCACTTCGCGCACGGCGACCCCGCCGAGTACGCCAAGCTGCGGGCCACCCTGGTGGCCGACGGCATGCTGCGCGACGAGGGCGGCGTGCTGCGCCTCGAGCGCGACATCTGATGCCGGGAAACCGGGCGGTGTGCGGGTGTGCCGTATCCTCGCCACGGCGCCCTGACCGGCGCCGTTCGCCCACCCACCACGCCGAATCGAGGTCGCCGCGTTGATCAGCCGGATGGCAGCGGTGACCCGTCGTCGCGTCGATCCTGTGGACCCTCGTGCAGCGCGACCTGCGGGTTCGCTACTCGCGCAGCCTGCTCGGCTACGTCTGGACCGTCCTCGACCCGCTGCTGATGGCGTCGGTCTACTTCGTGGTCTTCACCTTCATCTTCAAGGCCGGCGGCCGGGTGGCCGACAGGCCGTACTTCCTCTACCTGCTCTCCGGCCTGCTGGCCTGGCAGTGGTTCACGGGCTCGGTCAACGACACGACGAAGAGCCTGATCCAGGAGGCGCGGCTGGTCCGCTCGACCAACCTGCCCCGCGAGATCTGGGTCATCCGGTGCGTCGTCGCGAAGGGCGTCGAGTTCGTGCTGTCGCTGCCGGTGCTCGTCGGCTTCGTCCTGTACTACCTGGTCGTCGGACGGGTCGAGCTCGACTGGGAGCTCGTGTTCTTCCCGCTCGGGATGGCTGCTGCAGTTCGTCCTGCTCGTCGGGCTCGGGCTGCTCCTCGCGCCCCTGACCGTGCTCGCCACCGACATGCAGCGCGTCGTGCGCATCGTGCTGCGGTTCATGTTCTACCTGTCGCCGGTGCTCTACGGCACGCACGCCGTGCCCGACTTCCTCCGGGTGGTCCTGGCGTTCAACCCGCTCAACGGCATCCTGTCGCTCTACCGTGGCGGCCTGTTCGCCCGCGGGGTCTCCTGGGTCGACGTCGGCGTCAGCGCCGGGGTCACCCTCGTGCTCTTCGTCCTGGGCTTCTGGACCTTCTGCGCGGCTCGAGCGCACCGTCCTGAAGGAGATCTGAGCCGATGAGCGTGGTGATCAGCGCCCAGGACGTCGGGATCGAGTTCTACATCTCCCGCCGCCGCAAGATGCAGGTCCGCGACCTGCTCTTCCACGGGGCCCCGACGACGACGTCCGACACCTTCTGGGCGCTGCGCGACATCAGCTTCGACATCCGCGGCCGGCGAGGCCGTCGGCCTGGTCGGTGGCAACGGCAGCGGCAAGAGCACCCTGCTCAAGATGATCGCCGGCGTGCTGCTCCCCGACGCGGGCTCGGTCGCCGTCACCGGTGGGGTCGCGCCGCTCATCGAGCTGACCGGCGGCTTCCGCGGCGAGCTGACCTGCCGCGACAACCTGCACATCCAGGCCGCGCTGCACGGCCTGTCCAAGGACCAGATCGAGGAGCGCTTCGAGAGCATGGTCGACTTCGCCGGGCCGCAGGTCCGCGAGGCGCTCGACCGCCCGTACCGCCACCTGTCCTCCGGGCATGCAGGTGCGCCTCGGCTTCGCCGTGATCTCCTCCCTCGACGAGCCGATCTTCCTCGTCGACGAGGTGCTGGCGGTCGGGGACAAGGCCTTCCGCGAGAAGTGCTACAAGCGCATGGAGAACCTGCTCTCCGAGGGGCGCACCCTCTTCCTCGTGTCGCACTCCGAGCGGGACCTCAAGCGCTTCGGCACCCGTGGCCTCTACCTGCGCAGGGGCGAGCTCGCCATGGACGGACCGATGGACGAGGTCCTGGCCCAGTACAACGACGACCTCGGTACCACGAAGGCTGACCCGCCGACGAAGGGCTGACCCGCCGACGAAGGGCTGACCCGCCGGTTGCGGAACAGCTGCGGTGGTCAGCGGCGCAGACAGGTGATCGTGCCCTTCGACCCGACCTGCGTGAAGCCGTTGGCCTCGAGGAGGTCGACGGCGCGTCCCCGCGACCGGCCCACGCAGGCCGTGTCGACGGAGACGAGGTCCAGCGGCTCGGCAAGGGTGTTCGACGTCGGCGTGGCCCGGTCCGCGAAGTCCTGCAGGATGTCTCGCGCACCCGCGTGGGCCGCAGGCGTACCGGCGTACGTGGGAAGGTAGAAGCGGCGGGCTGCAACGGGTTGGACGTCGACGGTGAGCGCACTGAGCACCCGTGAAGCGTCCCGAGGGCGCGAGCACGGTGTCGCCCGGATCACTGATCGACTCGATGAACCGGGCCTCCGCGAGGGCGCCCCGGGGCACCTTCCAGGTGAGCGGCGTCGCGAGGCGGGCACGGTTGTCCGCCGAGCCGACCCACGTCCCGCCCACCAGGGGCAGGAGGCCGACCGCCACGGCCGTCCCGGCCGCGACCGCGACGACGACGGGGCGTGGGCGCTCGGCGAGGCGTCCCGTGACGGCGCCGACGAGCCCGGCGAGCAGGAGCGGAACCGGGACGACCCACCAGAGGCGCCAGGTGACCGACGCCAGTCCGAGCTCGCCGAGCACGTCGCGCAGGCCCGGCAGCAGGGTGACCCCGGCCGCGGCGAGCGCACCGGTGGTCGCGGTGCGCAGCACGACGTTGCGGATGCCCAGGGCGCCCAGTCCGATGCCCAGGCAGGTGGCGACGAGGACTCCCCGGTCTCCCGGGACGGTGTCCAGCGGGTCGAAGACGCGACTCGCGCCGCTCGCGGCGGCGAAACCCTCGGCGGACCGCTGGGCCACGCTGGGCGCGGCGGGGGCCGCCAGCAGCGACACGGCTGCGGCGGCGAGGGGGTAGGCCAGCCAGGCGCCGAGTCGTAGCGCGCCGCGCGGCAGGCGAAGGGCGAGGGCGGCCACGGCGATCCCGGCGACGAGCACCGGCACGAGGAAGACGGCCGTGTTGGAGACACCGACGGCGGCGACGAGCGCGGCGCCGAACAAGAGGTGGGTGCGGGCCGTGCCGTGGCGCACGAGGCGCGTTCCGGCGAGCAGGACGAGCGGCAGGGCGAGCGAGACGAGCATCGCCTTGCCCTGCCAGATCCGCACGCCGAAGAAGCTGCCGAAGCTGTAGCCCGTGTCGCCGGTCGTCCAGAGGTAGGTGACCGAGGCGAGGAGCGCGGCCGGCGAGGTGGGGATGCGGGCCTCCTCGACGAGCGCCGTGAGCACGAGCACCCCGAGCGCGGTGGCGGCCGGCGCGGCGAGCACGTAGGCCGCGGTGCCTGCCTCGATGCCGGCCACCCGGGCGATCGCGCCGACGAGCCCCTCGATGGAGTGCGTCGGTGGTGAGTGCGCCCCCAGCGCAGGGAAGAGGTCGGGGCTGATCATCGTGTCGCGCAGGGGGAACCGGCCCCGCTCGGCGACCCACGTCGAGACGTTGACGAAGTAGGCGTCGTCGCCGTCGGGCCGGACGATGACGCTCGCGAGCACCCCGCTGACGACGGCCGCGGCCCAGCCCACGGGCCACAGCCACGGGCTCGCGGCGGGGTCGCCGGCGGATGAGGAGTCGGAGTCGGAGTCGGACGAGGGCGTCGGTGGGCGCGGGCTTGCGCACGGTGAGCACCAGGGCGACGACGGCGGCCAGCACCGCAACGACGAGGGCGGCCGTGCGCTGCTCGGCGAGGGCCAGCCCGGTCGCGACGACCGTCGCGCCGAGCACCGCGAGGGACGCCGCCCCGGAGGGCAGCGGTGCGACGAGCGGGGGCCGGCCCGAGCCGAGGCGACGGCCGAGCACGAGGGCACCGACGCCGACCGCACCGGCCACGAGGAGCGTGGCGGTCGAGGGGAGCCCGAGCAGCAGGGCCGCCTGGTAGACGAGCGTCCAGACCGCGAAGAGGACCAGCGCGGCGGTGACGACCGAGCGTCCGAGGCGCGCGGGCAGCAGCACCGGCGTCATGTGGCGGGGTCGTCGTCCGCAGCGGCCGGCCTGGGGGCCTCGGACAGGGCGATCCGGCGGGCCAGGCGGGTGTAGTTGGTCTCGAGGTCACGGAAGCGCAGGTAGGTCGTCACCGTGAAGCTGAGGAACGCGACGACCAGGGCGTAGAGCACCAGGTCGGTACCGCGGCCGACCCCGACCAGCCGGGCCAGCCTGCTCCAGACGTCCGGGAAGAGGATCGAGACCGCCGCGAAGGCCGCGAACACCACCAGCCCGATCCGCCGGATCGCCTGGGCCCGGGCCCCGCGCGAGCGGAAGAGCCGGGCGACGACGAGGATGACCACGAGGATGAGCAGGACCTGGATGAGCACCAGCGCGTTCATCGGAACATCAGCTCCACCAGGATGTTGACCGAGTTCCACAGGGACTGGCCCTTGGTCTTCGAGTAGTCGGTGTAGAGGATGTGCACCGGGCTCTCGCCGTAGCGCACCTTCATCTCGCCGATCTGCGCGACCAGCTCGGAGGCGTGCGCCATCCGGTTCTGGGTGATGTCGAGGCGCTCGACGACGTCACGGCGCAGGACCCGCAACCCGTTGTGGGCGTCGGTGAGCTTGGTGCCGGTGGTGATGTTCGTGTAGCCCACGGCGAGCCGCAGGACGAGCTTCTTCATCCGGCTGGGGGTCGTGCGGTCGTCGAGGAACCGCGACCCGAAGACGACCTGGAGGTCCTCGGCGCGGGCCTTGTCGAGCATCTCGCGCACGTCGCTCACCTGGTGCTGCCCGTCGGCGTCGAAGGTGACCACCCACTGCATCGACGGCACCGACCGGGCGTAGTCGAACCCGGTCTGCAGCGCGGCACCCTGGCCGAGGTTGACCGGGTGCCGCACCACGAAGGCACCGGCCGAGGCCGCCGCGTCGGCGCCGCGGTCGGAGGAGCCGTCGTCGACGACGACGACGTTGGGGAAGGTTCGGCGGGCGTCGCGGACGACGTCGGCGATCACGGACTCCTCGTTGAACAGGGGGACCACGAGCCAGACGTCGTCGGTGGAGGTGCCGCTGGTACTCATCGTGGCCAGCCTACGGTGGCCCAGCCCACCTGTCGGGTCGGCACTCGGGGTGCCGTCACCAGCCGGCCTCCTTCGCGGCACCGGCCCAGTAGCGCAGCCCGTCGTACTTGACCCGGGCGACGGCCCCGCGGCGGGTGCGCCCGGTGGTGGCGTGCTCGGTGTGGCGCAGCACGGCGCTGGGAACGTAGCGCACCTCGAGACCGAGCCGCGCGCACTCCCGCGCGAACCACAGCTCCTCTCCGAACAGGGCGAACGGGTAGTCGCACGACCCGCCGGCAGCGAAGAACCGCGGGGTGAGCACGATGCAGGAGCCGTGCCCGGCGAACACGGCGCTGCCCGGCTCGACCCCGGTGACGGTGCGCGAGCTGTGGCCCTCCTTGCGCAGCAGGAGCAGGTCGGCCACCTGCGGCACCCGGTGCACCGCCGCCAGGGCACGCAGCCACCGGGCCGAGGGCGGGGCCAGCAGGTTCGGGTTCTGGTCGACCCCGAGGCTGCCGATGACCGCGGGAGCCAGCCACCCGGCATCCGGGAAGGCGTCGGCCTGCCGCAGCAGCTCAGGGACCAGCCCGGGGTCGGCGACGAGGTCGCAGTTGCAGAGCACGACCGGGCGCGAGGTGTCGACGTGCGGGAGCGCGCGCTGCAGGGCGGGCAGGTAGCCGGGGTTGTCCTCGAAGGAGAGCACGCGCACCCGTGGGTCGTCGGCGAACGCCGCCGTCGCGGCCTCGGTGTCGCCGGGCTTGTTCGCGCACAGCACGATGTCCAGCGCGGTGTCGGTGCCGAGCGACGAGACCAGGCGGGTGGCGTCGTCGACCCCGCCGTACGAGACGACGACGAAGGTCAGGGCGGGGGTGCTCACCGGTCGGCCTCCGGGCGGTCGCCGACGGAGCTCGCGGGGGCGGGCGGGTCGTCGTGCCCGCGCCGGAAGAGCACGGCGTAGACGCGTTTGAGCAGCCGGGGCGGGATGACGCGGAACGCACCGCGCACGACCATGTTCCGGGCGAGCAGGACGTTGCCGATCGTGCCGGTGTCACGCAGCCGGCGCTGTACGTCCCACTCGTGGGGCAGCATCCGCCAGCCGCCGCGCCGCGAGATCATGCTGTCCCCGGCGTTGAAGAGCACGAGGGGCTCGTCGAGGTTCTCGGCGCGGGCCCCGGCGGCGAGCATCCGGGCGAACAGGTCGTAGTCCTGCATGTACCGCAGGTCGGCGTAGCCACCGGCGTCGAGCGCGAGCTGCCGCCGGAAGACCACCGTCGGGTTGTTGATCGGGTTGTTCAGGCGCATCCGGGACGCGATCTGCTCGTGGGTGCGGGGGTTGCGGCGCACTCCGACCACGTGCTCCGGGGTGCCCTCGAACTCGAGCATCGCCGACCCGACGAGGTCGAGGTGGTGCTGCTCGACGGCCTCCATCTCGCGCTCCAGGCGGTGGGGGAGCGAGACGTCGTCGGAGTCGTGGCGGGCCACGAAGTCGCCGGTCGCGAGCTCCAGGCCGTGCGCCGAGGCGAGGCCGCTGCCGAGGTTGCGCGCCAGCCGCTCGACGCGCAGGGCCGGGTGGGCGGCCGCGGCGGCGGCGAGGGCCGCGTCGAGCGGCTCCGGCACCGGGCCGTCGACGACGACGAGGAACTCCTCCGGGCGGCGGGTCTGGCCGGTGATCGAGGCGACCGACCGCTCCAGCTCCTCGACCGTGGTGCCGTGGTAGGTGGTCATCAGCACGGTGAGGGTGGGCGGCACCCGACGATCCTAGGTGCTCGCGGGGGTCGTGCCCGCGCCCGCGCAGGGTCGCCCAGAGGGCGGCGACCTCGTGCCGGTTGAGCAGCAACCACGCCACCGCAAAGGCCGCCGCGGCGCCCAGCTGGGCCAGCGCGCCCGGGATGCCGTCGACCTGCCGGGCCAGCTGGGCGAGCCCCAGCACGACGGCCGTGCCACCGACCAGCTTGGCCGCGAGGTCGAGCCAGTGGTGCCGCTCGACCCACCACACGGTGGCGAGCATGCCGAGCGAGGCCAGCCCCGACCCGACGAGGTACCCCAGCGCCACCCCGACGGTGCCGTGACTGGGCGCGAGGAACGGCCACACCGCGAGGCTCACGACGAGGCCGGCGAGGTTGACCAGGGCCACGGCCCGGGGTCCGCGCACCCGGGTCGACACGCAGCGTCGTCGCCGCGCCGAGCGCGATGGACGCGAGCATCACCGCGACGAGCAGGATCGGCAGCACGGCGGCGGCGGCCGAGTACTCCTCGCCCCAGACGACGGCGATCGCGAGCGGGCTGACGATGACGAGCACGCCGAACAGCCCGACGAAGATCGCGGTGAGCCGCCGCGCGATGGCGTCACTCTGGGCGTGCACGGCGGCCCGGTCACCCCGGCCCGCCGCCGCGACCAGCGGCGGCACGAGCACCGTCCCCAGGGCCAGGGAGAGCATCGACGCCGGCGTCGCCAGGGTCAGCGCCGCCGCGAAGTCGCCGGCCTCGCCGGGCCCGGCGTACGCGTGCGCCGCGAGCTGCGAGAGCTGGAGCAGGCCGCCGCTCGCGAGCCCGCTGACGGCACCGAACATGCACGAAGTGGTCGATCTGGCGGCGCAGCGCCGCGTCGACGCGCCCGGAGACGCGGGCCGGCCAGGAGACCACCGCGAACAGCGCGTAGCCGAGCGCGAGGGGGAGCAGGGCGAACGCGGTGAGGTCGAGGGTGAGCACCACGGTGACGGCGACGAGGGCGACGCCGCCGGCGATGGTGTCCCAGACGGCCACGTGGCGGAAGCGCAGGGCGCCGTACTGGATGCCGCGCAGGGTGCTGTACATCGAGTACGTGAAGGCCAGCACGACCGTGCCGATCGTGTGCGCCGGGCTGAACCCCAGCCACAGGGAGCCGGTGAGGGCCACCGCGGTGGGGAGCACCAGGGTGATCCGGGTGCTCCGGATCGCGATGTGCCGGGCGACGACCTGCGGCGGCCTCCGCGTCCCCGAGGGTGGCCCGGGCCGCCACGAACCGGGTGCCCGCAGCCGACGCCGGGGCGCCCCAGAGCTGGCTGGCGAGCACCGACAGCGACAGCGAGGTGTTGGTCTGGCCGAGCAGCTCGCGCGAGCCGAGGTGGCCGATGAGCACGCCGTAGAGCAGCCGGGCCAGGCCCTGCACGGCCGTGGCGTAGGTGCTCAGCGCGGCCCGGGAGCGCAGGCTGTCCCCGGCGGGGGGAGCGGGCGGGGCGCCCGGGACCGGCTCGGCGGAGTCGGTCGCGTCGGGGTGGACGACCATCGGCGGGGGGTCGCCGGAGGGTGACGAAGCGACCTCGGAGCCGGGGTCGCGTCCGTCGAGCGCGGACGGCTCCTGCGGCATCCCCGCAGCATACCGAGCGCCCTCGGTCACGATTTTGCTGGTACAGGAGGTACGAATGTGTTCGCTGTGACACACTCGCCGATGCAACCGCAGCACCCCCGGGCCCCCTGAGACCGTTCCGCCGCGGCCGACCCGACGGGTGTGTCACCGATCACGTCTGGGTTGAACCATGAGAACTCTCGCCATCGTCACTGCGTCCACCCTGCTCGCCGGCGCCGCCATCGTCGTTCCCGTCGTCTCCGTCGGAGCGACGCCACATGCCGTCAAGCCCTCGCTCCAACGGGTCCCCATGCCCGCCGCGCACGCCGCGGCCCCCATCGCGACCGTGGACGCCGCGGGTGCGGCGTCCGGCGGGGTCCCGGGCGCGGCATGCCGAGAGCGTCCTGACCCGTGACACCGACGGTGCCGACGTCGTGGGCGTCGCGTTCCCCGACCGGGCCACGGCCGACGGCGTCACCGTGACGGTGCGCAGCCGGGACCACGGCCGGTGGGGCTCGTGGACCGAGGTCGGGCTCAGCGACTCCGCGCCCGACACCGGTACCGACGAGGCCGCGCAGGCCAAGCTCGCGACCGAGCCGGTCGGGCGTCGCCGGGTCCGACCAGGTCCAGATCCGGGTGAGCGCCCGCAAGGCCACCGCCAGGCTCGACCGCCTCGAGGCGACCTTCGTCGACGGCGGGACCAGCGCGGCGGACGGGTCGCTGGCGCAGACACCCGCCGCGACGGCCGGGGCCGCGGCCATGAAGCCGAGCATCATCAGCCGCGCCCAGTGGGGGGCCGACGAGAGCCTGCGCACCTGCTCGCCCGACTACGTCGCCAAGGTCAAGGGCGCCATCGTCCACCACACGGTGAACACCAACACCTACTCGGCCGACCAGGCGGCCGGCCTCGTGCGCGGCATGTACGCCTACCACGTCAACGGCAACGGCTGGTGCGACATCGGCTACCAGTTCCTCGTCGACCGCTTCGGCCGCCTCTACGAGGGCCGGTTCGGCGGCGACTACAAGAACGTCGTCGGCGCCCAGGCAGCGGGCTTCAACATGCAGTCCTTCGGCATCTCCTCCATCGCGAACCACGACCCCGGCACCTCGGGCGCCGTCGCGCCGTCGTCCGCCGTGCTGACGGCCATCGGCAAGCTGATCGGGTGGAAGGCCTGGCTGAACGGCTTCGACCCGTCGACCTCGGTGAGCTACACCTCGGCGGGAAGCACGAAGTGGGCCGAGGGGACGGTCGTCACCAAGCCACGGGTCTCCGGGCACCGCGACTTCAACCTGACCACCTGCCCCGGCGACCTGATGTACAGCAAGCTGGCGACGATGCGCTCCACCGCGACCTCCGCGTACACGGCCGGGGTCAGCGCGGCGTCGTCCGAGGTCGCCGCCACCAGCGTGGTCGAGACCTACACCCGGCCCGGCCGGCACCTCGTTCTCCCTCTCCGGTCGCGGCTTCGGCCACGGCCGCGGGATGAGCCAGTACGGCGCCTACGGTGCCGCCCTGAGCGGCCTGACCCGCGACGAGATCCTCGACTTCTACTACCCGAACACCACGCGCTCCACGGCGGTCGGCAACCCCACGGTGCGGGTCAAGCTCACCGCGCTGGGCTCGTCGTCGACGCAGGTCGTCACCACGAAGGACCTCGTCGTCACCGACGGCACCCGAACGGGCTCGCTGTACGCGAAGAACTCCGACGGGACGCTGCGCACCCGGTGGCGCGTCGTGCCCGACGGCACCGGGCTGACCCTGCAGTGGCTGCAGAGCGGCACCTGGCGCAGCACGACCAGCTGGAAGGCCGTCACGAAGCCGCTGTCCTTCAGCGACGCCACGCTGGGCAAGGTGCGGGTCGTGCTGCCCGACGGCACGCAGCGTGAGTACCGCCGCGTCGTGCGCAGCGTGCGCTCCGGGACGGGCCTGATGACGCTGAGCGTCGTGCCGATGAACTACTACCTGCAGAGCGTCGTCCCCTCGGAGATGCCGCCGTCCTGGTCGGCCGCGGCCCTGCAGGTGCAGGCGGTCTCCGCCCGCACGTACGCGGCGTACGAGATGGCCCACCAGGCGTCCGGCTCCGCGTACGACCTGTGCGACAGCACCGCGTGCCAGGTCTACAAGGGCCTGGCCGGGTACACCTCCAGCGGCACCCTGGTGCCGCACGAGTACACCGCGTCCACCAACGCGGTCACCGCCACCAGCGGGCTGGGCGTCTTCTACGGCGGCGCCCCGGCGTTCACCCAGTTCAGCTCGTCGAACGGTGGCCAGACGGCGGCGTCCTCGTTGGCCTACCAGGTCTCCAAGGCCGACCCCTACGACAACGTGCCGTCCGGCAGCTCGAGCCGGTGGACCACCTCGCTGTCGATCAGCTCGCTCGAGAAGGCCTACTCGACCGTCGGCACCCTCAAGGCGCTGCGGGTCGACAAGCGCGACGGCATCAACGCCTGGGGCGGGCGCATCTCGAGCGTGACGATCATCGGCTCGGCGGGCTCCAAGACCGTCACCGGCGACTCCTTCCGCTCCACGATGGGCCTGCGCAGCACGTGGTGGACCGTCACCTCGGCGCCGGCGACGTCGGCGGCGTCCTACCCCAAGGACCTCGACGGCAACGAGCGCGGCGACCTGCTCGCGGTCGACACCTCGGGCACGCTGCGGCTGCTGTCCGGCAGTGGCGCCGGTGCGTTCACCGCGAAGTCGATGGGCGGCGGCTGGGGCAGCCGCGGGCTGATCGCCGACGTGGGCTCGTGGGACGGTGACAACCGCCACGACGTCATCGAGCGCGACGGCACCACGCTCTACTACCACCCGGGCAACGGCGCCGGCGGGTTCTACTCGCGGGTCGCCATCAGCAGCGGCTGGGACACGATCAACCTGGTCGTCGGGCACCGGCGACATGGACAGCGACGGGTACACCGACTTCCTCGCGCGCACGACGTCCGGGCAGCTGAAGGTCTACCGCGGTGACGGCCGGGGCAAGACGCTCACCGACCATCTACATCAGCTCGGGCTGGAACGCCCACCGCGTCGTCCTGTCACCCGGCGACCTCACCGGCGACGGCAAGGTCGACGTGCTGGCCGTGCGCAGCAGCGACAACGCCATGCTGCTCTACCCGGGCACCGGCACCGGCAAGCTCGGCTCCCCGACCACCGTCAGCGGGTCCTGGGCCGACTACAGCGCCTTCATGGCCTCCGGCGACGTCACCGGCGACGGTCGCGACGACGTCGTGGCCCGACGGTCCTCCGACGGCGCGCTCGTCGTGTTCACGGGCAACGACATGGGCGCGCTGACCCAGCACAGCGTCGTCACGGGCACGGCCACCTGGGCGACCTGGACCCACTGGACCCCCTGACCCCCCGGGTCACACGAGACGACGCCGGATGCCGTGACACGGCATCCGGCGTCGTCCGTCGGTGCGACGTCAGGCGAGGTCGACGGTGAACGGGGCGCCGGTGGCCTCGCGGACCTGCTCCTCGGTGACCTCGGGGGCGAGCTCGCGCAGCACCAGCCCGGCTCCGGTGACGTCGATGACCGCCAGGTCGGTGATGATCCGCTGCACGACCGTCTTGCCGGTCAGCGGCAGCGTGCACTCCTCCACGATCTTGTGCGAGCCGTCCTTGGCGACGTGCTCCATCAGCACGATGACCTGCTTGGCGCCGTGGACGAGGTCCATCGCGCCGCCCATCCCCTTGACCATCTTGCCGGGGATCATCCAGTTGGCGAGGTCGCCGCCGGCCGAGACCTGCATGGCGCCGAGGATGGCCGCGTCGACGTGGCCGCCGCGGATCATCCCGAACGACGTGGCCGAGTCGAAGAACGACGCCCCGCGGCGCACCGTGACGGTCTCCTTGCCGGCGTTGATCAGGTCGGGGTCGACGTCGTCCTCGAGCGGGTAGGCGCCGACGCCGAGGATGCCGTTCTCGGACTGCAGCACGACCTCGACGTCGTCGGGCACGTAGTTGGGCACCAGGGTCGGCAGGCCGATGCCGAGGTTGACGTACGCGCCGTCCTCGAGCTCGGCGGCGGCGCGGGCGGCCATCTGCTCACGGGTCAGGGGCATGGCTCAGGACTCCTTGCTCGTGGCGTCGGCGGCGGGCGTGACCGTGCGGCGCTCGATGCGCTTCTCGGCGGCCTGCTCCGGGGTCGAGCGGCAGCACCCGCTGCACGAAGATGCCGGGCAGGTGCACGGCGTCGGGGTCGAGCTCGCCGGGCTCGACGAGCTCCTCGACCTCGGCGATGGTGACCCGGCCGGCCATGGCGGCGAGCGGGTTGAAGTTGCGGCTGCTCTTGTCGAAGACGAGGTTGCCGTGGCGGTCGCCCTTCCAGGCGCGCACCAGGGCGAAGTCGGTGACGATCGCCTGCTCGAGCACGTACTCGCGCTCGCTCGCCGTCGCGCTCGAAGACCCGCATCTCCTTGGCGGGGGAGGCGACCGCGACGGTGCCGTCGGCGGCGTAGCGCCACGGCAGCCCGCCGTCGGCGACCTGGGTGCCGACGCCGGTCGGGGTGAAGAACGCCGGGATGCCGGACGCCGCCGGCCCGCAGCCGCTCGGCCAGGGTGCCCTGCGGGGTCAGCTCGACCTCGAGCTCGCCGGCGAGGTACTGCCGGGCGAACTCCTTGTTCTCGCCGACGTACGACGCGATCATCCGGCGGATCCGGCGCGACGCGCAGCAGGATGCCGAGGCCCCAGTCGTCGACGCCGCAGTTGTTGGAGACGACCTCGAGGTCGGTGACCCCGATGCGGTGCAGCGCGGCGATGAGCACGGAGGGGATGCCGCAGAGCCCGAACCCGCCGACGGCGAGGGTGGCCCCGTCGGTGATGTCGGCGACGGCGTCGGCAGGGGTGGAGACGACTTTGTCCATGCCGGGAACTCTAGTGAGGGCATCGGCCCGGCCGCACCGTGGGGAGGCACCACCATGCGGCCGAAGGATGTGTTGCTGGCGCTGTCGTGGAGCCGGAAATCGTTCACCGCGGGTGACCTCGGTGAGAAGTACATCCGTGTAATTAGGCCGTTTCGATTGCGGGCGCCATGTAACAGGTGGGACAACTAGGGGACCAGGTTGTCTGGTGAGGCGGATGTGACGTGTGTGACGTCCGTGACACGAGCAGCCTGTGCGTCTTCTCCCCTGCCGAAGGCGCCCCCTGCATGAGGAGCACTCCGCCGTGTCCACACCTCAGATCGAGCTGCGCCGTGAGCGCCGCATGCCCGTGCGCACCATCGGTGCGGTGTCAGCGTCCGTCCTCGCGTTCCCCCTGCTCGCGTCGACGGCCGAGGCCGCGACGTACCCCTACCCGAAGCCCTCGCGCACGCTGCCGTCCGCCCTCGACGTCGCCCCGGGCTACCAGAAGGGCACGCGCTGCCTCACCGAGAACCAGCCCGGGGCCGTCGCGTTCGCCAAGCTGCTCAACGCGACCTACGGCACCCGCACCTACGGCATCCTGCGCACGTGCGCCGCCGAGCACGGCGAGGGCCGCGCCCTGGACTGGATGATCAACGCCAACAACCCCGAACAGCTCGCGCTCGCGAACGCGCTGACCCGGTGGCTGGCCGCCCCCGACGCCCAGGGACGTCCCGGTGCCATGGCCAAGCGCTTCGGCATCAACTACATCATCTTCAACCGGCAGCAGTGGCGCGCCTACGACCCGGGCCGCGGCTGGGCGCCCTACTACGGCGTCTCCCCGCACACCGACCACATCCACTTCTCGTTCAACTGGGACGGTGCCTACAAGCGCACCTCCTGGTGGAGCGGCGTCGCGGTCACCACGCCCCTCACCGGGCCCACCGGCTCGACGACGGCCCCCGCGCCCGCGCCGACCCCGGCACCGCCGATCACGGCCAGCGGCTACCCGCTCCTCGCGCAGGGCGCCACCGGCGCCGACGTGGTGCTCGCGCAGAAGGTCATCGGCGTCACCGCCGACGGCAAGTTCGGGCCGCTCACGGCGGCCGCGCTCGGCACCTGGCAGTCCAAGCGCGGCGTGCCGGTCACCAAGAAGCTCGACAACCCGACCTGGGCGACCATGGTCTACCTCAAGCTGGTCCCCGCCCGGACCAGCCCGCTGTCGCCGTACGTCAACGTCGTGCTCAAGCGTGGTTCGACGGGCACGGCCGTCAAGGCCATGCAGAAGGCCATCGGCAAGCTCACCGTCGACGGCTCGTTCGGCCCCGCCACCGAGGCCCGGGTCAAGGAGTTCCAGAAGGCCAAGGGCCTCACGGTCAGCGGCGTCGTGGACCGCAAGGTCTGGTACACCCTGATGGGCGCGGTCACGGTGCCGGCCCCGGCGACGACCACCCCGGCCCCCGCACCGACCACACCCGCACCGGCCCCGACCACCAGCCCGCTCGCGCAGTACGCCGGCCTGACCCTGAAGCTGTGGTCGAAGGGCGAGGCCGTCAAGGCGCTGCAGAAGGCGATCGGCGGGCTCACCGTCGACGGCTCCTACGGCCGGCTCACCGAGGCGCGGGTCAAGGAGTACCAGAAGTCCAAGGGCCTGACCGTCACCGGAGTGACCGACGCCAAGGTCTGGAAGGCGCTGATGGCGTCGACCACCCCGGCCGCGCCCGGCCACCGCGACGACGACCACCTTCGCCACCGAGTTCACCGCGGTGAAGGGCACCACGCTGAAGGTCGGCTCGACCGGCTCCGCCGTCAAGGTGCTGCAGCGCGCGCTCGGCGGGATGGTCGTCGACGGCACGCTTCGGCTCGACCACCGCCGCCGCGGTCAAGGCGTTCCAGACCGCGCACAAGCTGACGGCGACCGGCGTGGTCGACGCCAAGACCTGGACGGCGCTCGAGCTCAAGGTGCACCCGCTCCTGCCGTACTGGGGCAAGGTGCTCAAGCGCGGCTCGACCGGCGCCCCGGTGGTGGCCCTGCAGAAGGCGCTGCGGATCAAGGCCGACGGCAGCTACGGCCCCATCACCGAGGCCGCGGTCAAGGCGCTCCAGAAGGCCGCCAAGCTGACCCAGACCGGCGTCGTCGGCACCGTCACCTGGAAGGCCGTCGAGGCCCGGATGCCGCGCTGACCCGACACCCCATGCTCCGCCGTGAGTGCGGACGTGGTTGCCCGGGCAGCCGTCTGCGCACTCACGGCCAGGAGAGGGGCCGTCAGCCGGAGCCGGTGACGCCCTCGGCCACCAGGCGCGACGCCAGCACGGCCGGGTCGGGCTCGCCCCTGGTCACGACCAGCGAGCCGTCGGCGGCCCAGACCGACAGGGCGAGCCGGAGGAACGCCGCGGTGTCGGTGGTGTCGGTGTGCACCCGCTGCGGCCCGCCGGCCGGCCCCGGTGCCGCCACCAGGTCCGCGTAGGCGACGACCTCGCCTGCCGCCCGCAGGGCGGGGTCGCTGCCGTCCGGCTCGTCCCAGGCGTCGAAGACGTCACCGTGCGTCGCCAGCTCTCGCGCCTCGTCGACCACGCCGGTGGGCACCGGGCCGCCCGCCGACCGGGCCAGGGCGGCGAGGGTGACCAGCACCGCCTCGTCCGCCGCGGCCGCGACGTCCACGGCATCCGTCACGACGACGTCGGCGACAGCGTTCCCGGCCCCCGCTTGCGCGGGGCCGGGCCCGGCATCCGCGGTGGTGCGGTTCGCGGGCACCTCGACGCACGCGCCCACCGACCACGCCGCGACGGCCCAGTAGAGGGTGCGCCAGTGCGGTGGCAGGTCGAGCAGCACGACCGAGCCGGGGCCGGCGTCGAGGTCGTCACGCAGCAGGTTGGCGGCCTTGGCCACCCAGTTGGCGAGCACCCGGGCGGACAGCTCGATGCGCTCGCCGCGGGTGGGGGAGTCGGTGTCGTCGTAGACGGTGACGCGGGGGCGGCCGGGGTCGGCGGCCACCAGCCGGCGCAGCAGCGCGGCGGGCGTCGCGGGTGGGGTGCTCACCGTGGCGACCCTAGTGCGCGGTGGCCGGGCGGCGGTCCGGGCGGCCACTAGGCTCACCCGCATGAGTGGACGCACGGTCATCACCTTCGGCACCTTCGACGTGTTCCACGTCGGCCACATCCGGGTGCTGCAGCGGGCCGCCGCGCTCGGCGACCGGCTCGTCGTGGGGGTCTCGGCCGACGCGCTCAACATCTCCAAGAAGGGCCGCGCCCCGGTCTACAGCCAGGACGAGCGGATGGAGATCGTCGCCAGCCTGCGGGTCGTCGACGAGGTCTTCGTCGAGGAGTCCCTCGAGCTCAAGCGCGACTACATCCTCGAGCAGCACGCCGACGTGCTCGTCATGGGCGACGACTGGGCCGGCAAGTTCGACTGGGTGTCGGACGTCTGCGAGGTCGTCTACCTGCCCCGCACCCCCTCGGTGTCGACCACGGGCATCATCGAGCACATCGCCAGCCTGGGGTCGTGAGGGCCCGCCTCCTCCCCGCGCTCGCCGTCGGCGCGGCCCTCTGGGTCGTCGCGGTGAGTGCCGTCGCGGCGGGCCTGTCCGCCCTCGGCTGGTGGTCGCCGTGGCTGGCGTGGCCGGTGGCGGTGGCCGTGGCCGTCGGGTGCTGGTGGTGCGTGCGCCTGCTCCCGGGGGTGCGGATGCCGGTCGCGGCGTCGGTCGCGCTCGTCGCCGTGGTCGTCGGCTTCACGGTGTGGGCGGGGGCGACCCACTCCGAGCAGGTGCTGCCCCGGCGTGACGCCGCGAGCAACCTGCAGGCCGCGGTGAGCCTGGCGACGACGCACTCGCGGGTGGTGCCGGTCGACCCCGAGACGATCGGCGGGTCCGGGGTGCTCGACCTGCCGGGGGTGACCTTGGCGAGCCCGGCGTTCTTCGAGGCGGGCTCGAGCGCGGCGCCGGCGGTGCAGCCCCAGTTCGTCGTCGGCCCGGCGGTGGTCTACGCCTTCGGGTGGTGGGCCGGGGGAGCGGGGGTGGCGCTCGTGCTGCCGGCGCTCGCGATGGGACTGGCGCTGCTGGCCCTGGGGCTGCTGGTCGCGCGGGTGGCGGGCCCGTGGGCGGGGGTCGCGACGGCGGCCGTCACCGGCATCCTCTTCCCGGTGCTGCACACCGCCCGGGCGACCTACTCCGAGCCGCTGGCGATGCTGACCGTGACGGCCGGGCTGCTCGCGGTCACGCTCGCCGTGGCGGCGGGGCGGGATGCCGCCGGGCCGGGTGCCGTCGGGCCGGGTGCCGGTCGGGTGCCGGGTCGGCTGCCGGGCCGGGTGCCGTCGGGTCGGGTGCTGCCGGGTCGGGTGCCGTCGGGTCGGGTGCTGCCGGGTCGGGTGTCGTCGGGTCGGGTGCTGCCGAGGTCGAGCCGGCCGATGGGCGGGCCGGGTTCGTGGGTGACGCCTCGTCGCAGGGGATGGTCGTGGGGCGGGCGCCGCTTCGCTCGCTGCTGCTGCACGACGCGTCGGGGCGGGCCGGGCTGCTGGCGGGTCTGCTCGTCGGCGGCACCGGGCTGGTCCGGGTCGACGCGCTGCGCGAGGTCGTGCTGCTGCTGCCGGTGCTGGCCCTGGGGGCGGCGTTCGGTGCGCGCTGGCCGCGGCCGGTGCTGCTCGGGCTGGGGGTGTCGCTGCTGGTGTCGGCCGTCGCCGCCGTGGGGCTGTCGTGGCAGTACCTCGCGTCGATCGCCGGGAGCCTGGTGCCGCTGCTGGCGCTCGGGGTGCTCATCGGTGGTGGCTCGTGGGTCGTGCTCGTGCTGTGGCGGCGCGGCTGGCGGCTGCCGTCGGTCGTGGGTCGCTGGCTGCCGAACGTGGCGGCGGGCCTCGTGGTGGTCGTGGGCCTGTACCTCGCCGGCCGGCCGCTGTGGCAGGTCGTGCGCCAGGACCCGAACGACCCGGGGTCGCGGTACGTGGCCGGGATGCAGGCGCGTCAGGGGCTGCCGGTCGACGGTGGCCGCACCTACGCGGAGCAGACCGTGGCGTGGCTGTCCTGGTACGTCGGGCCGGTGGCGCTGGTCGTGGCCCTGGCCGTGCTGGCCGTGCTCGTGCGTCGCGCCGTGCTGTCCGCGGAGTCGCGCCGGGTCGACGCCTGGCTGCCGGCGCTGCTGGTCGCGTCGGGGTCGACGCTGCTCACGCTGGCGCGGCCCGGCATCACGCCGGACCACCCGTGGGCCGACCGCCGGCTGCTCATCGCGCTGCCCCTGGTGGTGGCGCTGGTGATGACCGGGCTGGCGTGGGTCGTGCGGCGGACCAGGGCCGCGGACCGGGCGTGGGTGGGCGTGGTGGCCGCGGGCGTCGTCGCGGCGTCCCTGGTCGTTCCGGCCCTGGTCGCCACGTGGCCGCACCGCGCCGGAGGCGTCGAGCGCGGGTCGCTCGCGGCCGTGCAGTCGGTGTGCGACGCACTGTCGCCCGGCGACGTCGTGATGGCGGTCGACTCCCGTGCCGCCAACGAGTGGCCGCAGGTGGTGCGCGGGATGTGCGGAGTGCCGGCGCTGTCGACGACGTCCGGGCTGCGCTCCGACCCCACGAAGCTCGCCTCCACCGTCGCGACCGTGTCGCAGGAGGTCGGGTCCCGCGGCGGCCGGCTGGTGCTGCTGGCGGCCGACTCGGCGCAGGCGCTCGAACGGCTCGGCGCCACTGCGACGTCGGTCGCGGACACGACGGTGCGCGAGGACGAGCACGTCCTGGAGCAGCGGCCCTCGCACACCGACCCGCTGCCGATCCGGGTCTGGATCGCCCCGGCCCCGTAGCGCGGTCTGCTGGGGTTGGATCGCCCCGGCCCCGTAGAGCGGTCTGCTGGGGTGGATCGCCCCGGCCCCGTAGCTCGTGTCTGCTGGGTGGATCGCCCCGCCCGTAGCCTCCGCTGATCGCCCGCTCGTGTCCGCTGGGATCGCCCGCCCGTAGCTCGTGTCCGCTGGTGGACGCCCCCGCCCGTAGTCGTTCTGCTGGGGCGGCGGTGATCTGCTGGGGTGGCGGTGATCTGCGGGAGTGGTGGTGCCACCGCACCGCCAGCCGGCCAGATCGACATGACCCCACCAAACGGACCAGAGCACCGGAGAACGACTGGAGGGAGCGACAGGAGGGAGCGACAGGAGAACGACAAGAGCTCGTGCTACCGCGCCGTACTCGTTGCGATCACGACCAGTCCTGGGCGGTAGCCGGCGTCGAACGGCATCCGCCGGGGTTGGACCGGCGTGCAACGGCATCCGCCGGGGTTGGACCGGCGTGGAACGGCATCCGCCGGGGTTGGACCGGCGTGGAACGGCATCCGCCGGGGTTGGACCGGCGTGGAACGGCATCCGCCGGGGTTGGACCGGCGTGGAACGGCATCCGCCGGGGTTGGGCCGGCGTGGAACGGCATCCGCCGGGGTTGGGCCGGCGTGGAACGGCATCCGCCGGGGTTGGACCGGCGTGGAACGGCATCCGCCGGGGTGGACCGGCGTGGAACGGCATCCGCTGGGTGGACCGGCTCGACGGCATCCGCCGGGTGGACTAACTCCTGTCGTCAGCCCGACCAAGGGTCGGCGCCAGGACAGCAGGTCAGCGGGCGAAGGTGGGTGCGGCCCGGCGCTGCACCGCGGAGTACGTGCAGCGGTCGACGGCGACGACCAGCCCGGCGCGCAACGAGCGCGGGCCGTACGGCGTGCCGTCGGGGTGGCCGACCGTGCCGCCGGCCTCGGTGACGAGCAGCGTGCCCGGCGCGTGGTCCCACGGGTTCGAGCGGCTGTAGACGATGTAGTCGGCGGCCCCTTCGATGACCCGGGGGTAGTCGACGCCGCAGCAGACCCACGACAGGCGCATCGGGGGCAGGTCGCCGAGGCGCTGGTCGCGCATCGACCACATCGAGGTGACGCCCTGCGGCTCGCGGTCGTGGGGCACCGGGACGGTGTGCACCTGTACGCCGTCGCGCCACGTGCCGGCGCCGCGCTCGGCGACCCAGGACACCTCGTACTCGGGCTGCCAGATCCAGGCGCGCACCGTCTCGCCGCCGATCGTCTCGGCCACCATGACCGCGTGGTCGGGCGAGCCGTTGACGAAGTTCTTGGTGCCGTCGACCGGGTCGACCGTGAAGGCGTGCTCGGCGGCGAGGTAGCGGTCCATCAGCGAGTGGTCGGCGGCGAAGGCCTCCTCGCCGAGCACGACGGCATCCGGGTAGGCGTCGTTGAGCCGGGCGGTGATGAGCACCTCGGCCTCGCGGTCGGCCACGGTGACGAGGTCGCCGGGGTTCTTCTCCATGACCTCACCCGCCGTGAGCGAGCGGAAGCGGGGGGTGATGACCTCTGCGGCAACCTCACGCAGGAGGTCGAGGACGGCGTCGCTCGACAGACCGGGCATGGGCCCAACCGTCGCACAGCGCGAGGGTGCGGCCAAACACCGGTCGCGCTCAGGCGGTGGCAGCGGGCCGCACACCGGGTCCGGGCCGACCGACGACGGCTCGCGGCTCGTCGAGCTCGTGCATCTCCGCGCACCGCAGGTGCACCTCGACCGGCGACCCGCAGTCGCGGTGGACGAACTCGATGGGGGGTCCGTCGTCGTCGGCCAGGTACCGGTCACCCCAGGCCGCGATCGACACCAGCACCGGGGACAACGCGAAGCCCTTCTCGGTGAGCCGGTACTCGTGTCGCTCCCGCTGGCCGGGCTCCCGGTAGGCCACGCGGCGCAGCACGCCCTGCTCGACGAGCAGGGCGAGCCGGTTCGTCAGCACCTGGCGCGGGATGCCGGTGTGGCGGCGCATGTCGTCGAAGCGGCGGATGCCGTTGAACACCTCGCGCAGCACGACGAAGGTCCAGCGCTCGCCGAGGATCTCCATGGCCCGGCCGATGGTGCAGTTGTCCGTCGAGAACGCGAGTGCGGGAGGTGCGGGCATGCCGCCATGCTAGGTCCACTTGACAGACTCAGCAAGGACCAGCGATGCTCGGTCCATGACGCAGACCCAGCCCGAGACCTTCCGCACCGAGTCGCGCACCTTCACCTGGGCCAGCCCCGGCCAGGCCGACCCGCGCCGGCTGATGGCCCTCGACGGCATCGGCCAGCTCAGGGCGATGGCCGCCGGCGAGCTCCCGCCGCCCCCGATCATGGCGACGCTCGGCTTCACCGACTTCCGGCCCGAGCCCGGCCGGGTCGTCGTCGCGATGCCGGTCGCCGAGTTCCACTACAACCCGCTCGGCGGCGTGCACGGCGGGGTGATCTCCACCCTGCTCGACACCGCGGCCGGCTGCGCCGTGCACTCCACGCTCGCCGTGGGGGAGGGCTACACCTCGCTCGACCTCACCGTGAAGTTCCTGCGGCCGGTCACGGTCGACTCCGGCCTGCTCACCTGCGAGGGCACCGTCATCCAGCGCGGCCGTCGCACGGCCCTGGCGCAGGCGCAGCTCACCGACGAGGCGGGCCGGCTCGTGGCGCACGCGACGAGCAGCTGCATGATCTTCGCCTGACCGACGGCGAACCCTGCTGACCTGCGGGGTTGTCCCCCTTCGCCGCGGGTAGGGTCCCGGCATGGCGCGGTTGCGGCGGGTGTCCCCGCAGATGAAGGGGTGGACGCGCCGGCGCGCCGGGAAGGGTTTCACCTACCTCGACGCGGACGGCCGACGCCTCCCGGCCGAGGAGGTCGAGCGGATCCGCTCCCTCGCCATCCCGCCGGCCTGGCGCGACGTGTGGATCTGCCCCTGGCCCAACGGCCACATCCAGGCCCTCGGCACCGACGACGCCGGTCGCCGCCAGTACCTCTACCACCCCGACTGGCGCACCAAGCGCGACCAGCTCAAGTTCGACCGGGTCAAGGTGGCCGGGGCGCGCCTGGCCCGGGCCCGCGAGCGGATGATCGAGGACCTGCAGGGTGAGGGGATGCCGCTCTCGCGCGCCGCCGCGACCGCCACCCGGCTGCTCGACCTCGGCTACTTCCGGATCGGCAGCGACGCCTACGCCGACGCCAACGGCTCCTTCGGCCTCACCACGCTCGAGCGCCGCCACGTGCGGCGGGTCAACGGTGACCTCGTCTTCAGCTTCGTCGGCAAGTCGGGCATCGAGCACTCGATCACGATCAGCGACCCGCACGTCATCGACTCGCTCAACCTGATGCGCAAGCGCCGTGGGGGGTCGGCCCGGCTGCTCGCCTACCGCGGGGAGGCGCGGTGGGCCGACCTCGACGCGTCGGCGGTGAACGCCTACATCAGCCAGATGGTCCACGAGGACCTCACCGCCAAGGACTTCCGCACCTGGCACGCCACGGTGCTGGCGGCCGTGGCGCTGGCCGAGAGCCCCGAGAAGGGCGACACCAAGGCCTCGCAGAAGCGGGCCGTGAAGGCCGCCGTCGAGGAGGTCTCGGCCTACCTCGGCAACACCCCGACCATCGCCCGCAAGTCCTACGTCGACCCGCGGGTGATCGACCAGTACGAGTCGGGTGTCACCATCGCCCCGACCCTGGCCAAGAAGTACCGCGACGACGCCAGGCGCCAGGCCGCCATCGAGAAGGCCGTCGCGCGGCTCATCGACAACGCCGACTGACGGCTCGCGTCGGCCGCCCCGACTCAGCAGCGGAAGGTTCACCATCGCACCGGAACGGTTCCCGTGCTCAGGTGAAGGTTCCCGCTCCGGGCGGGAAAGTCGGGCGGGCGGGAAGTCGTGGCGGGCGGGGCAGGCAGGTCGCGCCGGTAGGCTCACCGGCGATGAACGAGCCCCAGCACGACCACGACGACCTGCACGCCGCCCCCACCGAGAAGATCGCGGTGCGTGCCGGCGAGATGGCCGGTCGCAGCAACGACCCGGCCGCGACCACCCGCATCCCCGGCCTTGCCACCGGCCCGGATGCCGTGCCGCCGGCATCCGCGGTCGGCGCCCCCGGCGCACGGCCGGGCCACCCGTCCTACCCGATCGAGGACGAGACGGCCGGCGCCGGCCCCGCGCCCTACGTGACGATCGTGCTGCCCTGCTACAACGAGGGCGCCCACGTGCTGCAGGAGATCGAGCGGATCACCGCGGCGATGAGCACCAGCGACCTGACCTACGAGGTGCTCTGCATCGACGACGCGAGCACCGACGACACCCTCGACGTGCTCCGCCACGCCCAGCGCACCTACCCGCACCTGCGGATCCTGCCGTTCCGCCGCAACGGCGGCTCGGGCACGGCCCGCCGGATCGGCACCCAGCAGGCCCGCGGCGAGATCGTCGTGTGGACCGACGCCGACATGACCTACGAGAACGAGCGCATCCCCGAGCTCGTGCGCATCCTGCGCGACGACTCCACCTACGACCAGGTCGTCGGCGCCCGCACCACCGAGGAGGGCACCCACAAGTGGGCCCGGGTGCCCGCCAAGTGGCTGATCCGCAAGATCGCCGAGTGGCTCACCAAGTCGAGGATCCCCGACCTCAACTCCGGCCTGCGCGCCTTCCGCCGCGACGTGAGCCTGCCGTACCTGCGCCTGCTGCCGGCCGGGTTCTCGTGCGTCACGACGATCACCATCGCGTTCCTCAGCAACCAGCACGACATCAAGTACGTCGAGACGAGCTACGCCAAGCGGGCCGGCGTCAGCAAGTTCCACTTCGTCAACGACGCCTACCGCTACATCCTCCAGGTGCTGCGGATGGTCATGTACTTCGACCCGCTCAAGGTGCTCATGCCGCCGGCGCTGTGGATGATCGTCATCGGCCTGGTCAAGGCGGTCGTCGACATGTTCCGGCACCCGTTCTACTTCCCGGCGAGCACGGTGCTGCTCATCGTCAGCGGCATCATGATCGCCAGCCTGGCGCTGCTCTCCGACCTCGTGGTGAGGTCGAGAGACGGTGTCTGACAGCGCCTCGATCAAGGTCGCCCTCGTCGGGCCCACCCACCCCTACAAGGGTGGGGTCGCCGCGCACACGACGGCGCTCGCGCACGAGCTGACCGATGCCGGGCACGAGGTCACCCTCGTGTCGTGGAGCCACCTCTACCCGTCCGCGCTCTACCCGGGCGTGCAGTCGGTGCCCGGCGGCTCGGCCGACGTCGACCCCTTCCCGCGCACCCTGCGCGTGCTCTCCTGGGCGCGCCCCGACACCTGGGTGCGGGCCGGGCGCCGGCTGCGTGACGTCGACGTCATCGTCGTGGTCCACGTCATCCCCGCCGTCGTGCCCGCCCACCTCGCGATCCTGCGCGCCGCCGGTGTCGGGCGCACCACCCCGACCGGTCACGGCCCGCGCACGGTGCTCATCACGCACAACGTGCTGCCGCACGAGGGCCACCCCGGCGACCGGCAGCTGATGGAGACCCTCCTGCGCCGGGTCGACGCCGTCGTCGTCCACTCCGACGAGCAGGCCCGCCTCGCGGCCGAGCTCGGCGCGCAGCACGTGCGCGAGCTCGACCTGCCGCCGCACCTGCCCGGCGGCCCGCCGCACGCCCGCCCCGACCACGACGGCCCGCCGCGGCTGCTCTCGCTCGGCATCGTGCGCGACTACAAGGGCGTCGACCTGCTCGTCGACGCCCTGCGCGACGTGCCCGACCTGCGGCTCACCGTCGCGGGCGAGATGTGGGGGGATGCCGGTCGCCGGGTCCGCGAGCTGGCCGCCGACCCGCGCGTCGCGGGTCGCGTCGAGGTGCACTCGGGCTACGTGCCCGCCGAGCGGATCCCCGTGCTGATGGCGCACCACGACGTCGTCGCGCTGACCTACCGCACGGCCACGGCCTCGCAGAACGCCCAGCTCGCCCTCAGCCACGGGCTGCCCGTGCTCGCCAGCGCGGTCGGCACCTTCCCCGACCAGGTGCGCGACGGGGTCGACGGGCTGCTCGTGCCGCCGTCCGACCGCGAGGCCCTGGTCGCCGCGCTGCGCCACCTCGCCGAGCCCGGCGTCGTCGACCGGCTGCGCGCCGAGGTGCGCGCGCCCGACCTCGCCGGGCCGTGGGCCAACTACGTCGGGGGCATCGAGGCCCTGGCCGCCGCGCCGGTCGACGTCGAACCGGCGCGTCCGGTCGTGCCGCTGGGGCCGGTCGCGCGGGCACGGGCGACCGTGGCCGGCATCCGGGCCCGTCGTGGCCCCGTCGTCGACCTCGCCCCCACCGACATCCCGGAGCGGGTGCGGGCCACCGACCTGCTCGCCGTCGACGACGACGCCCGGGATGCCGTCGGCATCGCCCGCGCGCTCGGCCTGCCTCGGCCGGGCGAGCCGGTCGCGGCCTGGTCGGCGCTGGGGGCGCTCGCCGCGATCGTGCGGATCCGCGACGACGGGCACCGGTCGTCGGTCATCGTCGACGAGAGCGGCAGCGGCAGCCCGATGGGCCGCTGGTCGCGCGCGGTCGGCTTCGCCCCCGTCGAGCTCGAGCTCACCGGGCGGCGCGCGGCGGTCGAGGTGCTCGACGTCGACACCGCCAGCCTCGACGTCATCACCCGGCTGCACCCGGGCGGCTGCACGGCCTCCGACGTCGACCACGCCATCGGCCAGGCCTCGTGGGCGCTGCGCTCGGGGGGCCTGCTCGTGCTGACCGTGCCGATCGGCGACGACGACCCGGACTTCGCGGTGCGCCCGGCCGACGTGCGCGGCATCCTCGCCCGGGCCGACGACCTCGGGCTGCGACTGGTCGGCGACGTCGACGGAGACGTGCTCAACCGGATGCGCGACGCCCGCACCGAGGCCGCTGGGGGTGACGCGCCGGCGTACGCCGTGCTGCGGCTCACCTTCCGACGCCGATGACCACCGGTGAGGTCTCGGTGACCCGGGCCAGGACGCTCAACGCGCTGCGCATCGGCCTGCTCGTCGTCATCGTCGCGGCCTGCGTCATCGCGCTCTGGGCGAACTGGCAGGAGGTGTCCGGGCAGCTGCGCAAGCTCAGCGTGCCCGTCGTGCTCGGCGCGTTCGTGCTCGTCACCCTCGCGCCGGTCCTCACCCTGATGGGCTGGCGGGTGCTGCTCGAGGACCTCGGCACGCACCTGGCCCTGCCGCCCGCGTCGAGCGTGTTCCTCGTCGGGCAGCTCGGCAAGTACCTCCCGGGGTCGGTGTGGACCGTCGTCGCCCAGGCCGAGATGGGGGCCAAGCTCGCGGTGCCGCGACGGCGGATGGCGGTCGTCGGCATCCTCTCGATCGGGCTCGCGGTGCTCACCGGCTGCCTGCTCGGCATCCCCGCGGTGCAGCCGCTCCTCGCGTCACGGGGTGACGCGTTCTCGTGGTGGTGGGTCGCGATCGCCGTGGCGCTGGGCTGCGTGCTGCTCTGGCCGCGGCTGCTCAACGCGGTCATCGCCCGCGGGCTGAGGCTGCTGCGCCGTGAGCCGCTCGAGCACGACCTGTCCGGGCGGGCCGTGGCGCTCGCCTCGGCGTGGTTCGTCGCCGCGTGGGTCTCGACCGGGATGGGCACCTTCGTGCTGGCTCGCAGCGTGGCGCCCGACGCACCGCTGGGTCCGTTGCTCGTGACCTGCGTCGGTGGGTTCGCGCTGGCGTCGGCGGCCGGGATGTTCAGCATCCTGGTGCCCGCCGGGGTCGGCGTGCGCGACGGCGTGCTCGCGCTGCTGCTCGTCACCCTGATGCCGTTGCCCGCCGCGACCGCGGTGGTCGTCGTGGCGCGCTTCCTCGCCGTGCTCGCCGACCTGCTGCTCGCCGGGTTCGCGTGGGCGTGGGGACGTCGCCACCACCTCCTAGGATCGACGACGTGACCGAACCAGCCGGCTCCGGCGACCGTGAGGAGCAGCTCGCCTACTCCGAGATCATGGCCAAGATGCTCGACGAGGAGGGCCGCCGCCAGAAGGCCGCCAAGATCGTCGCGGTGGTGCAGCACGCGCTCGGGGTCGAGTCGCTCACCGGGCTGCGCGCGGTCGACGTCGGCTGCTCGGCGGGGTTCATCGCCGACGAGCTCGCGCTGGCCGGGGCGACCACGAGCGGGGTCGACATCGACGAGCCGGGGCTCGAGAAGGCCCGGGCGCGCTTCGGCGAGCGGGTCGACTTCCGGCTCGCCCGCGGCGAGGACCTCCCCTTCGACGACGACTCGGTCGACGTCGCCGTGCTCAACCACATCTACGAGCACGTCGTCGACCCCGAGGCCGTCGTCGCCGACATCCACCGGGTGCTGCGACCCGGGGGGCTCCTCTACCTCGGCATCGGGCACCGCTGGCAGGTCGTCGAGCCGCACCACCGGCTGCCGTTCCTGTCGTGGCTGCCCCGGGGGGCCGCCGACCGGTACATGAGGGTCACCGGCAAGGGTGACCACTACTACGAGCGCTACTACACCCCGGCCGGGCTCCGGCGGCTGTTCGCCGACTACGACGTCTGGGACTACACCCTGCCGGTGCTCACCGACCCGGCGGCCTTCGCCGCCGGCGACAACGTGCCGGCCTGGGCCGCGAAGGTCCCGCCGGCGGCCTTCCGGGCGGCCCTGCCGCTGGTGCCCACCTACGTGTGGGCGGCGTTCAAGGGTGCGTCGGCGCCCGCCGGGCCGCCGCTGCGCGTCCCGCCCCGCCACCTGTCCTGATGCCGTCCCGCGCGGCCCGCCGAGCGCGTCGTGCGCACCTCGCGACCGGTGCCGCTGGGCGCGGTCGTCAGCATCTTCCGCCGCGGTGGCGGCGACCCCACCAGCCGCCGCGACGACGGTGGCTGGTGGTTCGGCTGGCGCACGCCCGACGGGCCGGTCACGCTCCGCCTCGTCGCGACCCCCGACGCGGGTGAGGTCACGGCATCCGCCTGGGGTGGTGGCGCGCCGTGGGCGCTCGAGCGGGTCCCCGACCTGCTCGGTGAGCGCGACGACCCCACCGGCTTCACGCCGCTGCACCCACCCGTCGCCGACGCGTGGCGGGTGTTCCCGGGGTGGCGGGTGCCGCGCTCGGGCCTGGTGGTGCAGGCCCTCGTGGCGTCGATCATCGAGCAGAAGGTCACCGGCAAGGAGGCCTTCGCCGGGTACCGCCGGCTGGTGCGCCGGTTCGGCGAGCCGGCACCGGGGCCGGGGGAGGACCTCGGACTCGTCGTGCCGCCCGACCCGCGCGGCTGGGCCGCCATCCCGTCGTGGGAGTGGCTGGCCGCCGGCGTCGACCCCGGCCGGTCACGCACCGTGGTGCGCGCCGTCGGCCACGCCGGGCGCCTCGAGGAGTGCGCCGACCTGCCCGCCGACCAGGCCCGTGCCCGGCTCACCGCGCTGCCCGGCGTCGGGCGGTGGACCTGGGCCGAGGTGGCCCAGCGGGCGCTCGGCCTGCCCGACGAGGTGAGCTTCGGCGACTACCACGTCGCCAAGGACATCGGCTGGGCCCTGACCGGCACCCCGGTCGACGACGACGGTCTCGCCGAGCTGCTCGAGCCGTACGCCGGGCACCGCTACCGCGTGCAGCGGCTCCTCGAGCTCGGTGGTCACCACCGGCCGCGGCGGGGGCACCGGATGACGTTGCCGACCCACCTGCCCGGTGCGAGGCCGCTGAGCGCGCCCCGAAGGCGACGACCGTCGCGCATCAGCCGTTCGGCCAAAATTGGGTCGTCCGTTCGGACGTGATTGGTGTCACACTGGGCGTCATGACGTTCGACACGCTGAGTCAGGGCCTCCGGTGGACCTTCTGGGTTCTGCTGTGGCTGATGACGTGCCTGCTCGGCGCCGTGCTCTTCCTCGGCACCGTTCCGGTGCCGGTTCCCCTTCGCTGGGCGATGTTCGCCGTGGTGCTCGGGATCGTGGCCGAGGACGTCCGCCGCAAGTTGCAACCCACCCCCGCGTCGTCCCACCACTGAGGGCGCGGTCGGTGGCACAGGCCTCCCGGCGAGCGGGGGGTCGTCCGTCTCCCTGCTGACGGGCGGCCCCCTCAGCCGAGGGCCAGCGTGACCGTCGTGGTCGAGCGCGCCACGAGCCGGGCGCGCATCCCCTCCGAGGCCGCCGCCACCTCGACGCGCACCACGAGCCGCCCGAGGTCGTAGTCGTCGGGGGCGCCCAGCGTCACCTCGGCCGTGCCCGACCCCGCGTCGACCCCGACGTCGGCCGAGCCCTCCGGCACGTCGAGCAGTGCGAGCGCCACGACCCGGCCGACCCGCACCTCCAGCGGCTCGCCGGGCTGCACCGACCTGATGCCGACCTCCTCCGACTCCGCGCTCCCGGGCGCGACACCGAGCGCGGCGCGCACCGCCTCGACGTGCCCGAGCGCGAACCAGTCGCCGGGGCCGACCCGCACCAGGGCGCGAGCGCCGGGGGCGTCGGGCGAGAACCACGCGAGGTCCAGCCCGCGCACCAGCGCCGCGGGGATGCCGTCCGCCTTCCCCTTGACCAGGTCCGCCGCCGCGGCCACCTCGTCGGCGACCGCGCGCATCGTCACGGCCAGTGGGCGGCCGTCGTGGTCGGTGGCTCCGCGCAGGTCCTCGAGCACGGTCAGGCCCGCGCTGCCGAGGGCCAAGTCGGTCAGGCCGTCCCGCCACGGCCGCCCGGCGGTGTCGCTGAGCACGACGGCGAGGGGTGTGGCAGAAGGCAGTTCGAGCCGGTCGAGCAGGGCAGCGCGCAGCCGGGCCGCCTCGGCGTCGGGGTCCTCGGGCAGCACGAGCAGCTCCGCCGAGGGCCCGGTGTTGGAGGCGTCGACGCCCGCGGCGGCCATCACCGGCCCGGCCACCGACTCCACGACCCGGGTGACCCCGTCGGCCCACGGCGCTCGGCGACGACCCGCACGGTTCCGGCGGCGACGGCATCCTCGCGGGTTCCCGCCCAGGTCAGGCCGAGGCTCTTGGAGACGACCTTGCTCGACACGACGAGGCAGTCGCCGGCCCGCAGACCGGTGCCGGATGCCGTGAGCGCGTCCACGAGCAGGCCCGCCAGGTCCGCGCCCGCCCCGACCTCCCCGATCCCGACCACCGGCACGACGGCGAGGCCGCCGACCGGGGAGGGCGACGGCATCCGTGCCTCGGTCACGCCGGCACCGCGGCGGCGATGCGCAGGGCGTGCTCGGCGATGCGGCCGGTGGTCTCGACGTCGCTCATCAGCAGCGGGCCGTCGAAGACCTCGACCCGGGCCCGCCGCAGGGTGGTGCCGGCGTCGGCCGGGTCGACCAACCAGCCGTCGAGGAAGTCCTCGTAGAGCTCGCCGACCGCCTGCGCGCTCGTGTCGACCCCGATGGCCTCGAGGCACGCGTCGGCGTGACCGCGCACCGGCCGGCCGGAGATGAGGGGCGAGACACCGACGACGGGAGCAGCGGTGCCGCGCAACGCATCTCGCACCCCGGGCACGCCGAGGATGATGCCGATCGACACCACCGGGTTGCTCGGCGGGAGCAGCACGACGTCGGCCCGACGGATCGCGTCGAGCACCCCCGGAGCGGCGGTGGCGCGGTCGAGCCCTGCGACGACGAAGCGATGCGCCGGCACGGTCGCCTGGTGCCGGACCCACCACTCCTGGAAGTGGATCGCGCGCTCCCCGCCCTCGCCGTCGTCGACGACGACGTGGGTCTCGACCGGCATGTCGGTCATCGGCACCAGCTCGATGCGCTTCTCCGGCAGGCCCCACCGGGCCGCGAGCCGGGCGGTCACCTCGCTGAGCGAGGCTCCCTGGCCGAGCCACTGCGAGCGCACGATGTGGGTGCCGAAGTCGAGGTCGCCGAGCGCGAACCACTGGGGGACGGCACCGTACGCGGCGAGCTCGCCCTGCACGCGGTGGCTCTCGTCGGCACGGCCCCAGCCCTGGCCCTCGTGCACCCCGTCGCCGAGCGTGTAGAGCAGGGTGTCGACGTCGGGGCAGACCCGCAGCCCGAACAGCGTGATGTCGTCGCCGGTGTTCGCGATGACGGTGACCGTCGAGTCCGCGAGGCCGGGAGTGGTGTCGAGGTGGTGGCGGAGGCCGCGGATGAAGCGGGCTCCGCCGACGCCGCCGGCGAGGGCCGTGATGTGCATGTGCGAGAGTCTGTCAGTCCCGTTCGCGGGGCGGCGAGTCCGCCCGAAACGCCGGGGCAGCCGGGAAAATGTGCGTCAATAACACCAATGCGGCTTGACGTGGGGTGCATGACACGCGTGTAATTCCACCCATGTACTCCGGAATCCCCGCCGGAGCACACGGGTCGAAGGGTCGAGGAGGGCAACATGCACGAGCTCTATGTGATCGACGGGATGCTCGACGAGGGTGAGGCCGAGGACGGCGCTCTCTCTTGGCAGGAGCGTTCGCTGTGCGCCCAGACGGACCCCGAGGCGTTCTTCCCCGAGAAGGGCGGCTCCACCCGCGAGGCCAAGAAGGTCTGCGTCGGGTGCGAGGTCCGCTCCGAGTGCCTGGAGTACGCCCTCGCCAACGACGAGCGCTTCGGCATCTGGGGCGGCCTGTCCGAGCGCGAGCGCCGCAAGCTGAAGAAGCGCGCGGTTTGACGCGGGGCCCCGCCCCGACCCACCGACACTTCGGATGACTCTGGCTCCCGCGCGTCCCATGTCCATCTCGTCCAGCCCGGACGGGGTGGACCCGAGCGTGACCGCAGTCGTCATCACCCGTCGCGACCCCGCCGGTCTGGCGGCCCTGCTCGACGCCGTGCTCGGCCAGAGCCTCCCCCCGGATGCCGTGGTCGTGCTCGACCGCACGGCCGGCGCGGTGCTCCCGGCCGGCGCAGCTCGGCGCGACGGGGAGGCCGGCTCTCGCGACGGGGAGCCCGGCGACCCGGCGACGGCCGACCCCGACTCGGCCGGGCACAGCAGCCCCCGAGCACGACGAGGCCGACCGCAGCACGCACGAGCACGGCTCGGCCGGGCACGCTGACCGCGAGCCCGACGGGCACGACGACGGGCACGACGAGGCCGACCGCAGCACGCACGAGCACGGCTCGGCCGGGCACGCCGCCCCCGAGCACGCAGCGGCTAGACCGCAGCGCGCTCGAGCCCGGCTCGGTCACCGTCAGCGACCTCGTCGACTCCGCCCGCCGCACCCACCGGGTGCCGATCACCCTGCTGGCCGTCGACCCGCGCACCCCGGCTCGCACCGCCGCCCACCGCGCCCTGCTCGAGCACGAGCTCGACGGTGCTCCGACCACCCTCGCGTGGCTGCTCCCGGTCGGCACCACCCCGGAGAACGGCACGCTGGTCGCGCTCGTCGACACCTGGCGGCGCTCGCCGTCGGCCGGCATCGTCGGCCCCAAGCACCTCGACGCCGCCGACCCGCACCTGCTGCGGGCCCTGGCCATCCGCACCACCCGCGGCGGCCGGCTGCTGTCGCGACCCACGCCCGGCGAGCCCGACCAGGGCCAGTACGACCGGTCCAGCGACGCGCTGGGGGTGCCGTTCGCCGGTTCCCTCGTCGAGCGCGACCTGCTGGTCGACCTGCGCGGCTGGGAGACCTCCTTCGGTGACGTCGGCGCCGACCTCGACCTCGGCTGGCGCGCCCACAACGCCGGTCGCCGCGTCGTCGTGGTGCCGGCGGCGCGGATGCGCACCGAACCCGGTGTGGCACCCGCCGGCGCGAGCACGGCCACCCGCCGCCGTGCCGCACGCCGCGTCGCCCTGGCCCGCGCGCCCTGGTGGGCCTCGCCCGCCCTCGCCGTCTGGATCGCGGTCACCTCGGTCGTCGCTGCCCTGGGCCTGCTCCTCCTCAAGCGCCCCCGCTCGGCCTGGGCCGAGCTGTCGTCGCTCGCCTCGCTCGACCCGTTCCGCGGTACCGCGGCCCGATGGCGCACCCGGCACCGCCGCGAGGTGAGCCGGCGCGACCTGCGGGCCCTGTTCGAGCCCCGGCGGGCCGTGCTCACCGGGTGGGGCGACGCCGTGCACGACGCCCTCGTGTCGCCGCGGCCCCCGATCGGCGACGAGGCCAACGACCTCAACCCCCGCTCCTGGCTGGTCAAGGTGGTGCGGCACCCCGGCGTGCTCGCCACCGTCGGCGCCGCGGTCGTCTCCGCCGTCGCCGGTCGCTCCCTGGGGGTCGGCGTCATCACCGGCGCGGGCTCGGGGCTGTCCGGCGGAGAGCTCATGGGCAACAAGGCCGACGCCACCGTGCTCTGGCACGCCTGGACCGACGGATGGACCGGCGCCGGTCTCGGCGGCCCGGACCCGGTCGGACCCTGGGCGCCCCTGCTCGCGATGCCCACCTGGCTGGTCGACCACCTCCCGCTGCTGCCCGACCCCGGGTCCGCCGCGGGCCTGGTCGTCGCACTCGTCGTCGTCTTCGGGATGCCGCTCGCGGCCGTGAGCGCCTACATCTCCCTCCGCCCCGTGGTCACCACCCGCTGGGTCCGGGGCCTTGCCGCGTTCGCGTGGGCGACCACCGGGGTCGCCTCGGCCTCCGTGGCCCAGGGGCGGCTCGGGGCGCTCGTCGCCCTCATCCTGCTGCCGCCGATCGCGTGCGGGTTGTGGCTGCTCGCCCTTCGTCGCTCCACGGCCACGAGTGCGTTCGCCACGGCGCTCGCCGCGGTGGTGCTCGGTGCGTTCGCCCCGGTGCTGCTCGCGCTGGTCTGCGTGCTGGCCCTCCTGCTGGCCGTGGGGCGTTCGCGAGTGCGTGCGCACGCCCTGGTCGTCGCCTTCGTGCCCGTCGCCGTGCTCGGCCCGTGGTTCGTCCGCCAGGCCGAGGCCTCCTGGCCGGTGCTCGTCGCGGGGGCCGGTCTGGCCCAGTGGGGCGGCACCACGCCCGATCCCTGGCAGCTGGCCCTGCTCAACCCGGGTGGTGCGGGCGCTCCGCTGGTGTGGACCGCCGTGCCCCTCGTCGCGGTCGCCGTGCTCGCACTCCTGCGCGGTCGCGCCTGGGGCAGCGCGACCACCACGCTGACCCTCCTGGCGCCGGTGCTGCTGGCGCTCGCCCTCGTCGCACCCGGCATCCGGCTGGGCACCGTGCCCGCCGGGGTCGAGGGCGCCGGCGAGCCGATCACGCTGTGGTCGGGCCTGATGCTCCTGCCGTTCGCCCTGGTGATCGTGCTGGCGGTCGCCCGTGGCCTCGACGGGGTGCCGCTGCGCCGGCCGAAGTCCGCCGGTCGCCTGCCGGCCGTCGCCCGCCGCACCGCTGTCACGGTCGGGGTCGCCGCGGTCGCCGTCTCCGCCGGTGGCGTCGCGTGGGCGACGCTGGGCACCGAGCTCGCGCCGTGGCAGGACCCGCGCCCGGCCGTCTCGGTCGACCAGGCCGAGGGGGCCTTCGCCACCCGGGCGCTGTTCATCAGCCCGGGCACCCGCGGTGCCGGCTACCGCTTCGTCGGGCGCGAGGCCTCCGAACTCGTGCGACCGCTGCCGGAGGTGGCCGACGCCGACGGCTCGGTCGCCGACCGGGTGAGCGCGGCCCTGGGCGACGCCGCGACCGGGCCGGAGCTCTTCGCCGCCACCGCCACCGACCTGCTCGCCGTGCGCTCGGGGCTGGTCCCCGAGGTGGCCCGCCGGCTCGACGCCACCGACGGCCTGCAGCGCATCGCCCCCCGCGACGGGTGGGACATGTGGCGGGTCAGCCCCACCGGGGTCGGGGTCGACCTCGTCGCGCCCCCGCGGCTGCGGCTCCAGACGCCCGACGGGGCTCTGCTGGTCACCACCACCGGGCAGACCGCGGCCACCCGCACCACGGTCGACGTGCCCCAGGGCAGCCGCCTGGTCGTCGCCGAGCCGCTCGGCTGGGCCGACCACGCCGTCGTCGCCGTCGACGGGGTGACCGTGGAACCGGTCGAGGGGTCTGCGACACCCACCTATGCGCTGCCCGTCGGCGCCAGCCGGCTCACCGTCACCGTCCCCGACCCCTACCGCTGGTGGCACACCGGTCAGGCACTGGCCTTCCTCGCGCTGGCCTTCCTCGCCGTTCCCTTCGGGCGCCGCGAGTCCCGGGTGGGTCGACGATGAGCCGCCTCACCGGCGCCAGTGCCGGCCTCCGACGTTCTGCCCGCCGGATCAACGTCGCGGGCGTGGCTCGGGTGGTGCTCGTGGCCGGCGCCGGCGTGGGCCTGGTGTACGTCGCCACGAACCGCCCGGTCTCGGTCGACCTCGTCGCGGCCACGGGGGAGCAGCAGGCACCGCTGGTCGGTACCTCGCTCGCCACACGCGTCGCGCAGACCTGCCCCGGCCCCGAGCTCGCCGGCATCCCCGGCATCCCGGACGTCACGGTGACGTCGTCCATCACCGCCTCCGCCGGGCCGGCCGAGCTCCTCCCCGTCCCGGCGCGTGGCAGTGGTCGGCTCGTCGCCACCTCGGGCTCGACCACGTTGCTCTCCCTCGACGAGCGCCCGGGCAGCGCCGTGACACTGGTGCGGAGCGCACCGGCCGCGACGGCATCCGGCGTCGGGCCGATCCTGCTCACCGGCGAGGGATCGATGGCACCGGCCGTGGCGGGCACCCAGGAGTGGCGGGTCGACAACAAGGACCTGCGAGGCCTGGTGACGACGCCCTGCGGCGCCGGTGGCTCCGACCTGTGGCTGCTCGCCGGCGGCGCCGGCCCCGGCCGCCAGGAACGGCTCATCCTCACCAACCCCGGCGCCAACCCGGTGACCACCGACGTCACCGTGCACGGCACGACTGGTCAGCTCGGCGACCCCGTCGTCGAGACCGTTCCCCCGGGGGGCCGGGTCAGCGTGCTGCTCGACGCCCGGTACGGCGAGGAAGAGCTCCCCGCCGTGCACGTCCGCTCCGACGGCGGAGGCGTCCAGGCCACGCTGACCGACACGTGGGTCAATGGCAGCACCGCGCTGGGCGCCGAGACGACCGTGGCTGCGGCGTCCCCGGCCACCGTCCAGGTGGTGCCGGGAGTCGTCGTCGACCCGACCGGTTCGACCTCGGTCCGGGTGGCCGCGCCCGGCGACCAGGACGCCGTTGTTCGGGTCACCGTGCTGAACCGTGACGGGCTGGTGCCCTGGACCGGCGAGAGCGTGCTCAGCGTCGCCGCAGGAGCGGTCGGCGAGCTTCCGCTGACCGGACTCGCCGAGGGCACCTACGCCATCGCGGTGCGTTCCGACGTGCCCGTCGTCGCGTCGGCGTTCGTGCGCATCGGTGACGGCCGGCTCCCGGGCGAGATCTCCTGGTCGCCCGCAGCGACAGGCGTGGAGGACGTGGGCGGCGCGGCCTTCTCGCCGATCGGCAGCGTCGGGCGCACCCTCCACCTGGTGAGCACCGGTGGCAACAGCACCGCCGAGGTCACCACCGTCGTCAAGGGCGCCCCCGTGACGCGCCAGCTCGACCTGCTCGCCGACCGGGTCGCAACCGTGCCCCTCGACGACGCCACGTCCGTCTGGGTCCGCCGGGTCACCGGTAGCGGGGAGCTGCGCGGCACCGTGGTCTCCTCCAGTGGCACCGGAGCCGCCCGGATGCTGTCCTCCATGCCCCTCGAGGAGAGCGCGGTGACCTCCGAGGTCAGCCGCGCCTTCCCCCTTCCCTGAGGCGAGCAGCCCGGCCGACGCTCCGAGGTCAGCGCGGCGCATCCCCCTTCCGTGAGGCGAGCACCCGGCCGACCTCCGAAGTGAGCCGCGCTACCCCTTCCTGACGCGCGCGAGCGCCCGGCGCGGGCAGGTCTCAGGTGTCGGGGTCCATCCCGGGGTCGAGCTCCTGCGGAGGCACGCCCAGCAGAGCGGCGACCTGCTCCGTGACCACCTCTCGGACGATGTCGGCGAGGTCGAGGTCGTCCTGGGCCCTGGCCTCGACCGGTCGCCGGTAGACGACGACGCGGTTGGGCCGGGTGGCGGCGCCGCGCAGCAGTCGCCCGAGCGGTGCGGTCTGCTCCTCCCAGGGCGCCGGGTCCTGTGGCGGAACCTCCTCGACGGCGAACTCGAGCCCGGCGTAACGCGTGCCGAGGTGCGGACGCACCCGGTCGGCGGCGTCGAGCACCAGGGCGTCGAAACGCGCCCGGCGGGTCTCCATGGCGGGCACCGGCGGCCACGCCAGCGGCCCACGAACCCCCCGCCCATGGCGCTCACGACGTCGCGGACCTGTCACGACGGGCATGCTACGGCGTGCCTGCCGTCGGGTGTCCGTGGCGCCACCTAGAGTCACTGGAGTGAACTTGTCCCGTCGGTGCTCCAAGACGGCGTGCCGCGGCCCCGCGGTCGCCACCTTGACGTACGTCTACTCCGACCGGGCGGCCGTCCTGGGCCCGTTGGCGACCTACGCGGAGCCGCACACCTACGACCTGTGTGGTGAGCACGCGAACCGCCTCACCGCCCCCCGTGGCTGGGAGGTCGTCCGCCTCGCGACGGACTACCCCGAGCCCCAACCGACCACCGACGACCTCCTCGCTCTGGCCGACGCGGTCCGCGAGGCTGGTCGACCCCGCACCCCGGCCCCGGCCCCGGTCGACTCGACCCCCGCCGTCGTCCCCGGCGAGGTGCGCCGCGGCCACCTGCGCGTCCTGCGCGGCAGCGCCGAGGGCTGAAGACCAACCACAGGTCCGTCCCTCGCAGGCGCCGACCCCGTGCCTGGCGCGCCGGCGTGGTCCCGGTGAATGACCGGCCTCGTCCGGCCCGCGACCGGCGTGGTCCCGCGCGTGGCGGCAGCGACCGGCATGGTCCCGCGCGTGAGCGGCTGCGTCCGGTGCGCGGCCGGCGTGGTCTCGCGCGTGAGCGGCAGCGTCCGGGGCGCGGCCGTGTGGTCCCGCGCCTGAGCGGCTGCGCCGGTGCGCGGCCGGCGCTTGTCCCGCGTCGAATGACCGGCATGATCCGGCCCGACCGGCGTGGTCCCGCGCGTGACCGGCATGGTCCGCGCCCGACCGGCATGGTCCCGCGCGCGACCGGCTTGCTCCGTGCGCGACGGCTGGTCCCTGCTGCCACCCGCGCCGGTCGCCGCTGGATTCGCGGCCATCCCTAGCTCCTCGGGTGGAAGGTGACGGCCTTGCGACCCGTGTCATCGGTGGTGATCGAGTGCTCGTATCGTGCGTCGTGTGCTCGGCGGTGGTGGGGACCGCACAAGGGGACACCGAGGTGCAGGTCCGTGAGACCGCCCCTGCCCCAAGGGTTTTCGTGGTGCAGGTCGGTCCACGCGTACGGGCGGTCGCAGTGCTCGGCAGCGCACTGGTCGTACGTGGTGGCCAGGGCGACGCGTTGGGCTTCGGTGTAGAAGCGTTTGGTGCGGCCGAGGTCGAGCGGTAGCGAGCTGCCGTCGAGGACGGCGGGCAGGATGCCGGCGGCACAGGCCAGGCGTCGCGTCTCGCCGGCCGACAGGTCGTGGCCGGTGTCGAGGTGGGCGGCGCCGAGCTGGTCGCGCAGCTGGTCGTGGTCGATGGTGACGACCACGGTGGCGGCGACCTTGCCGCTCAGCCGGTCGGTGGGCAGGTGCTCGAGGAGCTCGACGAACGCGGTGCCGTAGTCGTGCGACCAGTCGCGCTTGGCGTCGGCGTTCGAGCTGGGACGGCCCTCGTGGCCACGCCACCCGCCGCCGTCGTCGACCGCATCGGTGCGAGGTCCGTGCCCGCCCAGCCCGAGAGCCGACGTCGACGTCTCACCGGCCGCACCAGCACCCTTAGGGTTGCCACCGGCCGCAGCATCACACCTGCGGCTTCCGTCGCGTGCCTGCCGTCGAGGCGACACCATCTGCTGGATCGTCTTGCGCAGGATGGCCCCGGCCAGCGTCGGCACGGTGAAGTGGCCCGTGACGGTGCCGTCGAGGTTGTCGTGGAGGGTCAGCCGGGTCCGTCGCCAGGCGCGGTCCTCTTCACTGCGCAGCTCGGCGTCTTCGTGCTCCAGGGCCTCCTGGGCGGTGCGTTCGGCGGCCAGCAGTGCCCGCTTGGCGGACCGGCGCAGCAGGCCCGGGTTGACCCGGGCCGCCTGCCCGACCAGGGCTGCCTCGACCTTGGCCCGTTCGGTGCCGGTCAGGGTCTCGGGCAGTCGGCTGGTGGTGCCCGCGATGACTGCGGCGTGCTCGGTGGACAGGGCCCCGACCGCCAACGCCTCTCGGGTCACCGGCAGTGACTCCTCCAGTGCGACGGCCAGCGCGACATCGGCCGCCGCCTGAGCGCCCCACGAGCGGGTGTGTGCCGCCAACCACGCGCCCGTGTTCGTCATCCCGGCACGCTGGGCGGCGCCCTGTCGGTGTGCCGCGGCGACCATCGACAGCTTCACCGCCGCCAGCCGGGTCATCGCCCGGTCGACCTCGGCCACGTCGTGCCCGGACACTTCGCCGACCTCCGCGGCGGCCAGCACGTCGATCGCCGCATGCACGTGCGCGACGCCCCCGACCACCGGCGTCACACCGGTGGCCGAGGTCTGCGCCACGACAGCTGTCATGACGTCGACGCTATGCAGACCCGCTCCCGACCGACAGCCACGAGCCGAACCTGTGGACAACCCCAGCCGCACACCTCGCCTGTGGACGAAGAGTCATCGACACCGGACCGTTGGCTGGCCGCGAACGGCGGGCCTGCCACAGTCGCGCGCACGTACCCGGCTCGTAGGCGACGGGCCGTTGATGCGGACGTCAGGCCGCCGGGGGAGGGCCGCCCAGCACGACGCGCGCAACCCGCCTTGGGCGATGCGCCCGTCCACGCCGGACGGCCGGCGCGCAGGGGAGGGCAGCTCCGCCGCAACCCGGGCACACGCGCCAGGGACGACCGGGTCATCGACGCCGGACGTTGCGGCCGGGAGGGCGGCCCGCCACAACCCGGCACACGCGCGAGGACGACCGGGTCGTCGACGCCGGATCGCGGCCGGGGAGGGCGGCCCGCCACAACCCGGCACACCCCGCCGATGGGCGACGCGCCCATCGACGCCGGACGGCCGGCGGCCGGGAGGGCGCCCCCTCACCAACCCGCATCCCGTCCTGGCACCGCTGCTCCCGTAGGCTCTCCACCCGTGACTTCGATCTCCCTCGCCGACGTCGTGAAGGCCTACGACGTCCGCGGCATCGTCCCTGACCAGCTCGACGCCCGGGTCACCCGCGCCCTCGGAGCGGCCTTCGCCGAGATCGTCGTCCTCGGCCACGACAACGACGACAACGACACGACAACGACGCACCAACGCCAGCGACCACCAGGACGACAACACCGGCAGCCACGCCAAGGCCACCCCCGCCTGCGTCATCGGCCACGACATGCGCGACTCCAGCCCCGAGCTCGCCCGCGCCTTCGCCGACGGCGCCCGCAGCCGCGGCGTCGACGTCACGCTGATCGGCCTCGCCAGCACCGACGGTCTCTACTACGCCAGCGGCGCCCTCGGCCTCCCCGGCGCCATGTTCACCGCCAGCCACAACCCGGCCGCGTACAACGGCATCAAGATGTGCCGCTCCGGCGCCCGCCCGGTCGGCCAGGACACCGGCCTCGCCGACGTCCGCGTCCTCGCCGAGCGCATCCTCGACCGGCGACCGCGACGACGCCGAGCCGCACGACGCCACCGCCCGCACCGGAACCCTCGAGGAGCGCGACGTCCTCGCCGACTACGCCGCCTTCCTGCGCGGCCTGGTCGACCTGCGCGGCATCCGCCCGCTCAAGGTCGTCGTCGACGCCGGCAACGGCATGGGCGGCCACACCGTGCCCGCCGTCCTCGAGACCGGCGCCGGCCTGGAAGCCCTGCCGCTCGACCGTCGTCCCGCTCTACTTCGAGCTCGACGGCACCTTCCCCAACCACGAGGCCAACCCGCTCGACCCGAAGAACCTCGTCGACCTCCAGGCCGCCGTCCGTCGAGCACGACGCCGACATCGGCCTGGCCTTCGACGGTGACGCCGACCGCTGCTTCGTCGTCGACGAGCGCGGCGAACCGGTGAGCCCCAGCGCGATCACCGCGCTCATCGCCCGCCGCGAGGTCGCCCGAGCGGTCGCCGACGGCGCGGATGCCGCCGACGTCGCCGTCGTCCACAACGTCATCTCGCTCGGCCCAGGTCCCCGAGGTCATCGCCGAGACCGGCGCCCGCGCGGTCCGCACCCGCGTCGGCCACTCCTTCATCAAGGGCGAGATGGCCCGCCACGACGCCGTGTTCGGCGGCGAGCACAGCGCCCACTACTACTTCCGCGACTTCTGGTTCGCCGACACCGGCATGCTCGCCGCGATGCACGTCCTCGCGGCCCTCGGTGAGCAGGACGCCCCGCTCAGCACCGTCATGGCCGACCTCGCCCGCTACGCCGCCTCGGGCGAGATCAACTCCACCGTCACCGACGCGCCGGCCGCCACCGACGCTGGTCCGCGCCTGGGCCGCAGCCGCAGGGCGTCGACACCGACGAGCTCGACGGCCTCACCGTCACCCACGCCGGCGGCGACGGCGACCCGATGTGGTGGTTCAACCTGCGCGCCTCCAACACCGAGCCGCTGCTGCGGCTCAACGTCGAGGCCGCCGACCCGGCCACCATGGCGCGGGTCCGCGACGAGGTGCTCGCGATCGTGCGCGCGCCGGCCTGACACCTCGTCACTCCGGCGACGGCATCCGACATGCCGGATGCCGTGCGCTCGCCAGGCGTGCATGCCCTCACCGGCGCGGCGGGCACCGCGAAGTCAGGGGGACTTCGACGAGTCAGGAGGCACCCGCCGAGTCAGGGCCGTATACGACCCTGACTGCGCGCAGTGCTCCTGACTTCGCGAGGAACCGCGGAGTCAGGTGGGATCAGCGGTGCGGTGCTCCGGGTCGCCGGCCTTGGAGTGGGCCCGGCGCAGCGCGACGCGCTCCAGCTGCAGCGCCTCCTTGGCCCCGGCGCTCTCACCCTTCGCCTTGAGCACGCCCGCCAGCACCTGGTAGCTGAACGCCACCGAGAGCGGCCGGTCGATGGCGCTGAACTCCTCGATGGCGCGCCGCACCTCGTCCTCGGCCTCGTCGAGCCGCCCGAGGGCGAACAGCGCTCGACCGCGGGTGCGGCGGGCGCGCGCGGTGAGGAAGGCGTCGCGGGACGCCAGGGCCCGCTCGTGGGCGGCGTTGGCCTCCTGCAGCGCCTCCTCGGCCCGACCCGAGGCCAGGCTGACCTCGGCGCGGGCGTCGAGCGCGTACGAGTACAGGTGCACGTCGCCGATCTGCGCGAACAGCTGCAGCGCCTCGTCGATGAGCAGGCCGGCCGGGCCCACCTCGCCCTGCCGCCGACGGGCCCGCGACAGCTCGAGCGTCGCGAGCGCGTTGGCCACGGTGACGGGGGTGTCGGCCAGCAGGTCGCGCGCCCGGGTGAACTCCCGTGCGGCGTTGGCCAGTTCGTCGTAGTCGTTGTGCAGTGTCCCCCGGGTGACGGCGGCCCAGGCAGCCAGGATGTCGTCCGACGCGTGGGCCAGGGACTCCTCGGCCTGGGCGACCGCGGCCTCGGCCTCGGCGCGCAGCCCGAGCGAGGTCGCGGCCTGCGCCACCACGAGGGCGGCAGCGGCCGCCGGACGGTGGGCACCCAGCGCCACCAGGTTCCGACGGGCCTGCTCCGCGAGCTCACGAGCCACCCGTGACTCCGATCGCTGGTCCTGCAGCAGCCACGCGCGGCACAGCATCAGGTAGGCCGCGCCGAGCCGGCTGTCGTCGTCGGCGCCGGTCACGGCAGCGGCCACGACCTGCTCGGCGTCGAGCCACTGCTGCAGGTCCGACCGGGCGTCGTGCCCGAGGGCGCAGTCCGCCACGAGCCGCCACGACAGGTCCGGGCGCGCGCCGGCCAGGGCCGACGCGCAGGCCAGCAGCAACGGGGTGTCGGTTCGCAGCACCCGCCCCGGCGGCCGCCGCCGACCCGGGCCCACGGCATCCAGCGCGTCACCCGAACCACCCACGTCACCAGAGTCCCCAGCGTCGCCCGAACCACCCGAACCATCACCCACAGCAACACCGTCGGCGACCGGTCGCGGAGCTGCCGGGATGAACCGGGTCGGCAGCTGCGACAGGGCCGGTCCGTTGCGGGCGAGCCCCCACGTGGCCACCGCGACGAGCTCGGTGCCACCAGGCCCCGACACGTCGACACCGGCCGCCACGGGCCGACCCACCCGGCCCCGCACGTACGCCCGCACGAGGTCGTGCAGCCGGTACTGGGTCTCACGGCCGTCGCGAACGACGGGGTCGACCAGGTTCGCCTCGTGCACCACGTCGAGTGCCGCGTCGCCGGCCCGTCGGTCACCGAGCACCGCCCCGGCCACCCAGCCGCTGAAGGTGTCGACCGGCAGGTGCGCCACCGCCTCGACCGTGCGCCGGGCGCCCTCGGGCAGCCCGTCGAACACCCGGTCGAGCCCGGCTCGCAGCACGTCCATGTCGTCGGGCACGTCACCGGCGAAGCCCAGCTGGTCGAGCCGGTGGGCGACGTCCTCGAGCGACAGGTCCGGTCGGTGCAGCGCCCGGCCGCCGACGATGCGCACGGCGAGCGGCATCCCCCCGGTCCGTCGGGCCACCTCGCGAGCCCCCTCGGGCTCGGCGGCGACTCGCTCGGCGCCGACTATCGCGGTGAGCAGGGTCATCGTGTCGTCCGGTCCGAGCGAGCGGAGCGGCACGTGGTGGGTCGCGCCCAACCGGGGGAGCGCCGAGCGCGACGTCGTGATCGCCATCGACCCGGCCGTGGTGGGCAGCAGGTCGGTGACGTCCTCGGCCCCGTCGCCCGAGGCCGCACCGGCCGTCGCGAGGTTGTCGACCACCACCAGCACGCGGCGCCCGTCGAGCAGGGAGCGGAACAGGCCGGCGCGCGACTCTCGTTCTGCCGGAACGGCTTCCGGGTGCACGCCGAGGAATCGCAGGAAGGTCGCCGACGCCGTGGCGACCCCGGCGCCACGTGGGTCGTTGGCCGCGTCGTGGTAGAGCGCACCGTCGGGGAACCTCGCCCGCAGCGAGTGCCCCGCCTCCAGGGCCAGCGCCGACTTGCCGACGCCGGTCAGCCCGGTCACGGCAACCACCACGGCCCGCTCCGCCGACTCCTCGGCCGCTGCGGCCACCGCGGCCAGCTCGGCACCGCGGCCGACCAGCTCGGTCGGTCGCCGCGGCAGGGTGCGCGGCACCGGCAGCGTGGATGCCGTGGGGCCGGCTCCCGCGGCCGGCGTCCCCCGCGCGCCCCCCGCGTCCCCCGCGCCACCCGTGCCACCCGCGTCACCCGCGTCCTCGACCCCGCCCTCGGCCAGCAACCCCGCGGCGCCCAGCCCCGCACCGGTGAGCACGAGGTGCTGGGCGCGCCGCAGCGGCTCCGAGGGCTGCACCCCGAGCTCCTCGTCCAGTCGCGCCCGGGCCGACCGGTACACCTCCAGGGCCCGTGACTGCTGCCCCGCCGCGGCGAGCGCGAGCATGAACTGGGCGATGAACCCCTCGTGGAACGGGTGCGTCGCGGTGAGGGCGTCGAGCTCGGCCACCAGCCCGTCCATCTGCCCGGACCGCAGCGCGGCGTCGTGCCGCTCCTCGAGCACCGACAGCCGGGCCTGGCCCAGCCGGTTGCGCTCCACCTCGACGGCGGCGTTCTCGGGAACACCCTGCAGGGGCGCACCCGAGAAGGCAGCCAGCGCCCGGTCGTAGTGCACGAGCGCACTCGCCGCGTCGGTGGCGCGCGAGGACCGCGCGAGGCTCACCTCGGCATCCCACTCGTCCTTGTCCACCACCACCGCGTCGCCGAGCCGGTAGCCGCGGCCGTCGGTGACGAGCACCGGTTCGCTGTCGGAGGTCTTGCGCCGGATGCCGCTCACCAGCGACTGCACCCGGTTGCGGGCCGACGCCGGCGGGTCGCCGGCCCAGAGCCAGTCGCCGAGCGAGTCCACCTCAACCCGGTCGCGCAGCGCGGCGAGGGACAGCAGGCCGATCTCGAGCTCGGTCAGGCGCACGGGTCCGCGGGCCGTGACGAGCTGGACCCGACCCAGCACGTCCAGCCGCGGATGAAGGCTCTCCCCGAGCGGTGACGACACCTCACGGACCCTAGGTCGTGCCCGCGGGCCCGGCAAACGATGCGCCCGCGAAGCCCGCCCCGTGGACACGCCCACCTGACCTGCGGAAAGCGCCCACCGACCGGCCCCCAGCACCCGGGCCCTCCCTACCGCCGGCCCGTGGGCCGTGTGGGAGGATCGACGACGACCTCGACACCGCCCCCAGGAAGGCCCCACATGAGCGAGCAGGCCACCCCCGCGTCGCCGATCGAGCCGTGGCTGCGCGAGATCCTGCGCTGCCCCGCGTGCCGCAGCGAGCTGCGCGACGCGACCGGTGAGAGCGGCCCCGAGCTGGTCTGCACCTCCGACTCCTGTGGCCTGGCCTACCGGATCGACGACGGCGTGCCCGTCCTCCTCGTCGACGAGGCGCGCCGACCCGCCTGAGCGGGGGCGCGAGAGGACGCACCCGGATGCCGTGGGTCGACGAGGGCCGTCTGGACGACCCGGACGCGCTGCGCGTCCTCGACACGCGCGACTCGCTGCGCTCGCTGGCCTCGGCCGGTGCCCAGGTGCGCCGCGCCCTGGTGTCGGCCGACGAGGCCGGCGTCTCGCGGGCGGCCGGTGGTGAGCGCCCCCGATCGGTGCTCGTCGCGGCCCTGGGTGGCTCCGCGCTCGTCTGCGACGTGCTCGACCTCCTCGCCGAGCCCGGCTCGCCCGTCCCGGTGACCACCCGGCGCGACGCGCCGCTGCCCGGCTGGGTCGGCCCGCTCGACCTGGTCATCGCCGTCTCCCAGTCCGGGCGCGCCGCCGGCCCGCTCGCGCTGGCCGCCGAGGCCGCCCGTCGCGGCGCCTCGCTGCTCACCGTGGGCGCCGCCGGGTCCCCGCTGGCCGAGGTCAGCGCCCGCGCCCGTGGCGTGCACGTCGAGGTGGCCCTGCCCACCCCGTCGTCGCGCACCGCGCTGTGGTCGCTGCTCACCCCCGTGCTCCTGGCCGCCGACGCGATGGGCCTGGTGCAGTGCCCCGCCAGCGTGCTCGAGCGGGTGGCCGACGTGCTCGACGAGGTCGCCGAGGAGTGCCGCCCCAGCTCGGAGGCCTTCGTCAACCCCGCCAAGATCCTCGCCACCGGCCTGGGCGAGACCGTGCCCATCGTGCTCGGCGACGGCCCGCTCACCGGTGTCGCCGCGGCCCGCGCCGCCTCGATGCTGGCCCGCACCGCCCGGGTGCCGGCCACCTACGGCGCCCTCCCGGATGCCGCGTCACAGGTCGTCGCGTGCCTCGACGGCCCGTTCGGCGCCGGCCTCTCGGCCGCCGTCGGGGGAGCAGGGCCGAGCGGTGGCGACATCTTCGCCGACCCCTACCTCGACGCCCCGCCCGCGCCACGGCTCGGCCTGCTCGCGCTGCGCGACCCCGACCTCGCCCCCGAGCAGGTCGCCCTGGCGGATGCCGTGGTCGAGTCGGCCCGCGAGTCCGGCGTCACGGTCTGGGAGCAGCAGGCCCGCTCCGGCCAGCCGATCGAACGCCTGGCCTCGCTGGTGGCGCTCACCGACTTCGCCGCCACCTACCTCGCGCTCGGCCTCGGCCTCGACCCGTCGGTGTCGCGGCACGTCACCGAGCTCAAGGACCGCACCTCCTGAGCACGACCTCCTGAGCAGCGCCCCTGGCGGCGCACGGCAGGCTCAGGTGAGGAAGCTGCCGACCCACTCCAGCGACCACGAGCGGTCCATCCGGAAGACACCGCCGGTGCCCCGGCAGATGTCGCTCTTCGCGTAGGACGTCACGCCGCCGACGACGTTGCTCGTGCCGATGAAGTTGGGCCCGCCGGAGTCGCCCTCGCACACCCCTCCGGTGTTCGCGTTCGCCGAGAGCAGCATCGAGTAGTCACCGGTGCCGGCCGAGTCGAGCTGCACCAGCCTCGGGTGCGCCACCATGCGCAGCCGCTGGCTCTCGATCTTCCAGCTCGCCGCAGCCGGGAACATCATCTGCACGCCGTAGCCCACCGCGGTGAAGGTGGTGTCCTGCTTCCCGCGCCGGGGGGCCAGCGCGTCCAGCTCGTTCAGGGCCGGCAGTGCGCCGTACTCCGGCATCGGCAATCGGCTCGTCGAGCACCACCACCCCGACGTCCCGGGTCACGAAGTCGGCCGGGTCGTAGTCGGGGTGCACGTAGGTGGTGCCGTGGGCGTCCCCGGTGGTGGGGAAGTCGATCGCGGCGGCATCGGTCAGGTCGGACCCGAACCAGATCTCCGCCGAGGCCGCCGGAGCCTGGGTGCAGTGGCCGGCGGTGAGGTAGACCGTGGGCGAGATCAGGGTGCCGGAGCAGCGCCACAGCGGGTTGCCACCGGCGTCCTTGGCCACCATCAGGCCGACGTAGGGGTGCCCGTCGCCGTCGAGGTCGCCATGGGTGATGGCGGTGGCCGGCGCAGCGCTCAGCGTCGCGACCAGGAGGGTGGCGGCCAGGGTGGCGACCCCGGCGAACCAGCGGGTGAGCAGGGGGCGGTGCATGGGTCTCCTCGGGTCGGACCGACGTGGTCACGACCCTAGGCCCGGCACCGCCCGGTGCCAAGGAACTGCGGCCGCACCGGCGCACGTGTCGGGATGGGTCGCCCGACGCGCTCGGCTCGCTCAGTCGACCGGCGACGCCAGGGCGAGCCGCTCTGCCCCGGGCAGGGTGAGCAGGTCAGCACCGGTCAGCAGCAGCTTGCTGCGCCGCAGCCCGCTGCCGATCACCACCTCGCCGGCGGCGACCACGGCCTCGTCGACGAGCACCGGCCACCCCTCGGGCAGCCCGACCGGCGTGATGCCGCCGAACTCCATCCCGGTCAGCCCCACGGCATCCGCCATCGGCGCGAACGAGATCTTCCGGGCGCCGAGGTGGCGACGCACCACGCCGTTGACGTCGGCCCGGTGGGTGGCCAGCACCATGACGGCGGCGTACGTGGTCACGTCGCCGCGTCGGCCCGCGACCACCACGCAGTTGGCGCTCGCCTCCAACGCGACGTCGTAGGCCGTGCAGAAGGCAGCGGTGTCGGCGTGGGTGGGGTCGATGGGCGCCACCAGGGCCCCCGGAACGGTTCCGACCGCGGCGGCGACGGGCGCGGCGAGCAGGTCGGGGTGCGACGCGGGAGGTGACCAGTCGAGGGTTCCGCGAGGAGACGGCATACGTCGGACGCTAGCCGACCCACCGCGGACCGGCGCCCTCGGTGGACCCCTGTACGCGCAGCCAGCGGGGGTGCGAGGATCAGGGCACCGGACGAGGGAGCACCGATGAGCACCGCGACGAGGCGTCCGCTGGGTCCAGTCGACCTGGCAGTCATCGGCTTCGCCGGCGAGCTGCGCCAAGGGGGTGTGCGCCAAGCCATCGCGGATGCCGTCGACCGCGGCGCCGTGCGCGTGCTCGACGTGCTCCTGGTCCGCAAGGACGCCGACGGCAAGGTCCTGATGTTCGACGCCGAGTCCTCGGGTGAGTCCGACGAGCTGCTCGGCTTCCCGACCGAGCTGCCCGACCTCGTCGGCGAGGAGGACGCCCGCGCGATCGCCGACGAGATGCCGCTCGACTCCACGGTTCTCGTCATCGCGTGGGAGAACAGCTGGGCCGCGCAGATCGCGGCCAGCATCGATGAGCTGGGCGGCCAGGTGCTCGTGATGGAGCGCATCCCGTCCGCCGACGTCAACGCCGTCATCGACGCGTGGGCCGAGTTCGAGGAGGAGCCGGCATGAGGCGACGGATGGGGCGACCCGGGCTGGCCGGCACGATGGCGCGCACGGCGGTCATCGCCGGAACCGCCACCGCGGTGAGCGGCGGCGTGCGCAACAGGCAGGAGGCGTCCGCGCAGCAGGCCGCCGACGCGCAGGCCGACCAGCAGCAGCAGGCTGCCCTGCAGCAGCAGGCGGCAGCCGAGCAGGCGGCCCAGGCCGCCGCCGCGCAGCCGCCACCGCCACCCCCGGCTCCGGCGGGCGACGACCTGATCGCCTCCCTCGAGCGGCTCGGCACCCTGCACAGCCAGGGCGTGCTCACCGACGAGGAGTTCGGCGCGGCCAAGGCCAAGCTGCTCGGCTGAAACAGCCACGGCTCGACCGGGTTCGTCCACGCCTGATCACGGCCGGTTCGAGTCCGGTTCGCGACGACGGCGGCACCCTAGGATCGCGACCATGTCGACCGAAGGTGGGACCACGGCCGTCGTCGCGGCGCTGCTCGCGAACCTCGGGATCGCGGCGACCAAGTTCATCGCGTTCTTCCTCACCGGGTTCTCGTCGATGCTCGCCGAGGCGATCCACTCGGTCGCCGACTCCGGCAACCAGGTCCTGCTGCTCATCGGCGGCAAGCGCTCGCAGCGGGAGGCGACCCCGCAGCATCCGTTCGGGTTCGGCCGCGAGCGCTACGTCTACTCGTTCATCGTCTCGATCGTGCTGTTCACCCTCGGCGGGTGCTTCGCGCTCTACGAGTCGTGGCACAAGTGGCAGGAGACCCGCGGCGACGCCGACTACGACCCGTTCGAGTCGCGCTGGTGGTGGGTGCCGGTGGTCGTGCTGGTCGTGGCGATCGGCATGGAGGGCTTCAGCTTCCGCACCGCCGTGCGCGAGTCGAACAAGGTGCGCGGCTCGCGCTCGTGGCTGCGGTTCGTGCGCAGCTCCAAGGCGCCCGAGCTGCCCGTCATCCTGCTCGAGGACTTCGGCGCCCTGATCGGCCTGACCCTGGCCCTGCTCGGGGTCGGGCTGATGCTGCTCACCGGCAACCCGATCTTCGACGTGCTGGGCTCGGGCAGCATCGGCGTGCTGCTGGTGGTCATCGCGGCGTTCCTCGCCGTGGAGATGAAGTCGCTGCTCGTGGGGGAGAGCGCCACCCCCGCGCACCAGAAGGCCATCCTCGACGCGCTGGCCTCACCGGATGCCGTGCAGCGGGTCATCCACTCCAAGACCCTGCACATCGGCCCGGAGGAGCTGCTCGTGGCCGCCAAGCTCGCCGTCGCGCCCACCGAGCGGGCCGACGACGTCGCCGCGGCCATCGACGAGGCCGAGCGCCGGGCGCGCGATGCCGTGCCCGAGCTGACCCTGGTCATGTACCTCGAGCCCGACGTCGACCGCGGCGACGCCTACGTGCCCGCCGAGCGGCCCGAGACTCCGGCACCCGCCGGCCACTGACCGGCCCCGACACGGCAGTGCCGGGCCGCCGTACCCCCTGCGAGTACGACGGCCCGGCGGCCTGTGGTGAGCGAGGCGTTCGGCCGTGGCCCGATCGCCGTCAGCGCAGAGCGTCCCCTCCGACGCGTCGTCGACGGCGGTCGTTCCGGGTTGCCCTGGACCCTGCAGGCCACGAGAACGCTCGCCGAGGCGGCACGGCATCCGCCGCTCGCCTCACGCCGACTTCTCCAGCGTCTGGCGCCGCCGGCCCTTGGTAGGGCACCCGCGACGCACTGCCTATCGCACCACACCTCCAGGCCCCGCGGGGGGTTCCTGACCAGCGGGTTCACGGGTTCGACAGGCCCCTGCGGTAGAGTCGGGGTTCGCCGGCGCGGGTGATAACCCTCCACGAACGTGCGGCCCTGAAGGGCGACGCCGGGTCAACCAGACCGTCATGAACTCCCAAGGAGCTTCCGCATGCCCGTTGACCACAAGGTCCGCGACCTCGCACTCGCCGAGTCCGGCCGCCACCAGATCCGTCTTGCCGAGCACGAGATGCCGGGGCTGATGTCCCTGCGCGCCGAGTTCGGTGACAGCAAGCCGCTGAGCGGCGCCCGCATCGCCGGCTCGCTGCACATGACCGTGCAGACCGCGGTGCTCATCGAGACGCTCACCGCGCTCGGTGCCGAGGTCCGCTGGGCCTCCTGCAACATCTACTCCACCCAGGACGAGGCCGCCGCGGCCATCGTCGTCGGCCCGCACGGCACCCCCGAGGACCCCCAGGGCGTGCCGGTCTTCGCCTGGAAGGGCGAGACCCTCGAGGAGTACTGGGACTGCACCGAGCAGATCCTCACCTGGCCCGGCGGCGCGCTCGCCAACATGATCCTCGACGACGGTGGCGACGCCACGATGCTCGTCCACAAGGGCAAGGAGTGGGAGGCCGCCGGTCAGGTGCCCCCCACCACCGAGGAGGACACCGAGGAGTTCGGCGTCTTCAAGGCCCTCGTGCGCCGCACCCTCGGCCAGGACCCGCAGAAGTGGACCAAGGTCGCCGCCGAGATCAAGGGCGTCACCGAGGAGACCACCACCGGCGTGCACCGCCTCTACCAGCTGGCCGAGGCCGGCGAGCTGCTCTTCCCGGCGATCAACGTCAACGACTCGGTCACCAAGAGCAAGTTCGACAACAAGTACGGCTGCCGCCACTCGCTCATCGACGGCCTCAACCGCGCCACCGACGTGCTCATCGGCGGCAAGGTCGCCGTCGTCGCCGGCTACGGCGACGTGGGCAAGGGCTGCGCCGAGTCGCTGCGCGGCCAGGGCGCCCGCGTCATCGTCACCGAGATCGACCCGATCTGCGCGCTGCAGGCCGCGATGGACGGCTACCAGGTCGCCAAGCTCGACAGCGTCGTGGCGCAGGCCGACATCATCGTCACCTCCACCGGCTGCTTCAACGTCGTCACCGCCGAGCAGATGCAGAAGATGAAGAACAAGGCGATCCTCGCCAACATCGGCCACTTCGACAACGAGATCGACATGGCCGGCCTGGCGAAGGTCCCCGGCATCAGCAAGCAGGAGATCAAGCCGCAGGTGCACGAGTGGACCTTCGACGACGGTGACTCGATCATCGTGCTGTCCGAGGGCCGCCTGATGAACCTGGGCAACGCGACCGGCCACCCGTCGTTCGTCATGTCCAACTCGTTCTCGAACCAGACGATCGCCCAGATCGAGCTGTTCGGGAAGACCGAGGAGTACTTCGACGAGGAGGGCGCGCCGAAGGTCGAGACGCTGCCCAAGCACCTCGACGAGAAGGTCGCCCAGCTGCACCTCGACGCGCTCGGGGTCGAGCTCACCGAGCTCACCAAGGAGCAGGCCGAGTACCTCGGCGTCGACGTCGCCGGGCCGTACAAGCCGGAGCACTACCG
>CAVUXS010000002.1:0-1608784 GCA_963745545.1 uncultured Actinomycetota bacterium | reverse complement strand
CCGGCGGCGGCGGCTGCGTCGGGTGGCCATGCGCTGCCCCAGCGAGTGGGAGGCGCGCTGGAGCCCGACCAGCGCGGTCGACGGTCGCGAAGGACCCACTCGCCCGCACCGGTTTTCGCGGGATCGCGTGCGCCCGTGGTACCGCGGAGAGGCGAGAGCCGCGCCCCGCTCGGGACGCGCCTCTCGCTGCGGCGAACGTCAGAGGCGCACGACCATCTTCCCGGTGTTCTCTCCGCGCAGCACCCCGAGGAAGGCGTCGACCGCCCCGTCGATGCCGTCCGCGAACGTCTCACGCGACTGGAGCCGGCCGTCGCCGAGCCACTGCGCCGCCAGGCCGGCGTACTCACGCGCCAGGTCGTAGTGGTCGCCGACGAGGAAGCCCTCGATGCGGCCCCGGGTCTGGATGAGGCGCGACAGGTTGCGCGGCCCGGGCGCGGGCTCGGTGTCGTTGTAGACCGAGATCATCCCGCAGACGGCGATGCGACCACCGAGTCGCAGCGAGCCCATCGCGGCCTCGAGGTGCTCACCGCCGACGTTGTCGAAGTACACGTCGATGCCGTCGGGCGCCGCCTCGCGCAGCTGCTTCGAGACCGGGCCGTCCTTGTAGTTGAACGCCACGTCGAACCCGAGGTCCTCGACGACGTGGCGCACCTTCTCGGCCGAGCCGGCGCTGCCGATGACCCGGCTCGCGCCGAGCGCCTTGGCGATCTGGCCGACCGCGCTGCCCACCGCGCCGGCCGCGCCCGACACGAAGACGACGTCGCCGGGCTTGATCTGCGGCGATGCGGGTCAGGCCGACGTACGCCGTGAGCCCGGTCATCCCGAGCACGCCGAGGTAGGCGGATGCCGGTGCGACCGACACGTCGACGACCCGCGCGCCCTTGGCGTCGACCAGAGCGACCTCGCGCCAACCGAATCCGTGCAACACGTGGTCACCCACGGCGAACCCGTCAGCGCGCGAGGCCTCGACGACACCGACCGCTCCGCCGGTCATCGCCTCGCCGAGCTCGTAGGGCGGGGCGTACGACTTGGCGGCGCTCATCCGGCCGCGCATGTAGGGGTCGACCGACATCACGACGTTGCGCACCAGGAGCTGCCCGTCGGCGAGCTCGGGCAGGTCGCTCTCGACGACCGCGAAGTCATCGTGGGTCGGCCAGCCGACGGGGCGCGATGCGAGGCGCACCTCGCGCGGGGCAGTGGTGCCGGTGCTGTTGGCGGTGGGTTCGGTGGTGCTGTCGGTCATGACGGCCTTCCTGTCGACGTCGGTGGGCACGAGAGGGTGCAACGACGGCACCACGACGCGTATGCCGTGACGCGCAACACTGCCACCGCCGCCGGGCCGCTGCTCGTGCGGGCCTCAGCCGTGCTCGCGGTCGTGGCCGCCGAGCCGGGAGGCCTTGGCTGCCTCGACCTTGGCCGCGCGCTCGCGCTCGAGTCGGCGCTGCGGGTCGCGGTCGTCGCCGAGCTGGGCCGGGCCGAAGACGTGCATACCGACGTAGCGCAGGCGCCACATGAAGCGGTAACCGAGGGTGAGCCCCTCGTTCTCGGTGGTCCTGCTCACAGTTCGCTCCTCCATCCGGATCATGCTTAGTGCCCTAACTATATGCCCACTCGCCACTACACTGCGACCATGGCCTCCACCCGGACCCGCAGCCGCCCGTCGGCACCCGACGCTGCCCCCGACCTGCTCGCCCTCGACCGCCAGGTCTGTTTCGCGCTCGCGGTGGCTTCGCGCACGGTCGTCTCGCTGTACCGCCCCCTGCTCGAGCCGATGGGCCTGACCCATCCGCAGTACCTCGTGATGCTCGCCCTGTGGGAGGGCGAGCCGCTGCGGGTGAGCGAGCTCGCCGACCGGCTCAGCCTGGAGCCGGCAACCCTGTCGCCGCTGCTCAAGCGCCTCGAGGCCGCGGGCCTGGTGACCCGGCGCCGCGACCCTGACGACGAGCGCGCCGTTGCCGTGACCCTCACCCCCGAAGGGAGGCGCCTGCGTCAGGACGCCGAGCGGATCCCCCCGGCCGTCATGGCGCGGTTGGGCATGGGGCTGACCGAGCTGGAGGACCTGCGCGACCGCCTGACGACGGTGATCGAGGCCGCCCGACGCGACGGGTGACTCGGTCAGTGGGCGGCGAGGGCCCGCTTGACCAGGGCAGGGTCGGGGTTGGTGTGCGCGATGCCGTCGATGACCACGGTGGGGACGGTCTCGTTGCCGTTGTTGACGCTCGCGACGTACGCGCGTCCGGCGTCGTCCTCCCAGATGTTGACCCAGGCGATCCTGTCGCGCTCCTTGCGCACCGCCATCCGCAACCAGCCGCTGTACGGGCATCCCGGGCGCCAGTAGACGGCGATGCCGTAGTCGGCCTGCGCGAGCGCCTCCGCGTGCGGGGTGGCCGTCGGGTGACCGGCGACCATGTCGGCGAGTCCCATCGGACCAGCGTAGGCGGGTCGCGGGGTAGCGTCGCGCCCAGCGGTTCCGCCCTCGACGACGCGTGTGGCCCGCGGCCGGTGCGCCCGCGCCGACCCCGTTCCCTCTCCCGGAGGTGGTCCCCGTGTCGGACCCGACCCACGCGCTCGGCGGGCCGGCGACCTCGGCCACCGTCGGCGCACACCTCGACATCCCGGTCGAGGGGGCCGGTCGACTCGCTGTCTCGGTGGCTGTCGCCGCCGGTCTGGATGCCGTCGAGACGATCACGATCAGCGGACCGGACGGCACCGGCATCCCCCATCACGTCCTCGAGCTCGACCGGGGAACCCGCGTGCACGTCATCGACGCGCCGGTGGGGCAGCTGTCCGTCGCGTACGAGGCGACCGTCGCACTGGGCCAGACGGATGCCGTGGCGGTCACCGAGCGCGAACGCTTCCACTACGTGCTGCCGAGCCGCTACTGCCCCAGCGACCGCGTGGAGGGTTTCGCCGCAACCGAGTTCGGCCAGGTCGTCGACGAGACGACGGCGGCTCAGCGGGTGGTGACCTGGGTTCACGAGCGCCTCTTCTACCTCTCGGGGTCGACGACGGCGGCGGACGACGCGCTCGTGCCGCTGGGCACCGGGCAGGGGGTGTGCCGCGACTACGCACACCTGGTCGTCACGATGTGCCGCGCCCTCGGGATGCCGGCCCGCTACGTCTCCGTATACGCGCCCGGCCTGTCGCCGATGGACGCCCACGCCGTGGCGGAGGTGGCGGTCGACGGGGTGTGGCGCGTGTTCGACGCGACCCGCCTGGCCCCGCGCGCGTCGATGGTGCGCATCGGCACCGGGCGCGATGCCGCGGACACGGCGATCCTGACCGCGCTCGGTGGCTCGAGCCAGCCGGCGGCGTTCACGGTGCTGGCGACGTCGGACCCGCACCTGCCGGTGGAGGACATCGACGCCCTCGTCGTGCTCCGCTGACCCCTCGGCGCCTCAGGCGTCGAGGGGGACGGTCAACGCGCCGCCGCAGTGGTAGACGTCGGGTCGGCCGGGCCAGACCTTGCCCCCTTCGTGCATGTCGTCGTCGAGCTCGTTGCGCCAGGTGCCGCGCTCGTCGATGAACCAGCGGGCCGCGTGGTCCCACAGCCGGCGGTACCAGTTCTCCCAGTGCGGGTCGCCGGTGATGGCGCAGGAGCACCGCCGTGGTCTGGATGCCCTCGCAGACCGGCCAGTGCAGGCGTACGTCGGCCACCGGGGCGCCGTCCCAGTCGACGGTGTAGACCAGCCCGGGCCGACCGTCGAGCGCCCAGCCGCCGTCCAGTGCACGGCGGGTCAGGCCATCGGCCGCCTCGACGAGCCACGACGGGGAACCGACCAGCGGTGAGGCGTCGAGCTGGAGGAGGAAGCGCGACCACTCCAGGGAGTGGCCGAACGTCGCGCCGTAGGGGCGGAACGGGTGCAGCGGCTCGTCGCGGTTGTAGTCGGGCAGCACCTGCCAGTCGCGCGGTGAAGTGCTCGGGCAGCAGCCAACCCCGTTCGCGCGCAGCGATGTTGATCAGGCGGTCGGCGATCGCGAGGCCGCGTTCGTGCCACACGGCATCACCGGTGGCGTGGCCCATCGCGATGAAGGCCTCGAGGCCGTGCATGTTGGCGTTGGCGCCGCGGTAGTCCTCGGAGTCGGACCAGTCGGGGGCGAACGACTCGCGAAGCGTCTGCGCCTCGGGGTCCCAGAGGCGGGTGTCGATGACGTCGGTGACCTGCTCGAGGAGGGGCGCGGCCGCGGGGTGACCGACGGTGAGCGCGCCGGCCGAGGCGAGCCCGACGTGCACGTGGTCGTAGGTCATCTTGCGGGTCACCGCGCCGGGCTCGCTGAGCCAGCCACCGTGCTGGGTGTCGGCGTGCAGGCCGGTCAGGGAGGACATGGCGTGGTCGAGCAGCTCGCCTGAGCCGGGCACGCCGTGCCGCACGCCGATGGCCGCGGTGTACGCCATCCGCGCGGTGAGGAAGAGCTGCGGTCGGCGACCGGACATCGGCGACCCGTCGGCGGCCTGGTAGGCGAACCCACCGTCGGGCAGGATCGAGCCCAGCGCGAAGGTGATGACGTCGGCGAAGCCGGCGTGCAGCCACGCGCGGTGCCCGGGCTCGTCGAGCCACGAGCGCTGCCCGGCCAGTGCCGCCGCATCACCTCGCGACTCGTCGGTGGCTATCTCCGATTCGATTCCTTCAGAACGCAGCTCGCTCACAGCGGTTGCACCTCAACCCGATAGGTCGTCGCGTGCGACTGCCCGGGCTCCAGTGCCACCGCGTCCTCGAAGGCGTTGGCGCCCTCGATGCAGACGAAGCGCTCCCAGTCGTCGTCACCGATGTCGGGAACCTCCTTCGCCTTGGCGGCCCAAGGGTTCCAGACCACGATGTTGGCAGCACCTTCGGTGCTGACGACCAGCCGGCGCCCGAGCGCGGGGTCGTGCAGCGTCACCGGGTCACTGGTGCGGAACACGGAATCCGTCTCGCCGGCGAAGGTGAGCTCCCCCTGCTGCACGCGCTCGGTGCCGGTCACCTTGTCGACGAACGACTTTCCGCCCAGGCCGTCGATCCGTGCCCGGTGGATGTCGCCCACGACGAGGTAGGCGTGCAGGGCCTCCTCGTAGTCGAACGGCTCGTCCCCGGTGTTCGTCGTCGTCAGGGACACCTCGAGGGTGCGGCCGAACCTGGCCCGCAGCTCGGCGGTGTAGCGGTGCGGCCAGTGCGGCGAGGTCGCCTCGTCGGAGGTGAGGCGGTGGACGACCGTCGTCTCGTCGTCGTCCTCCGTCACCTCGACGAGGTTCCACGTGGTCGTGCGCACGAACCCGTGTGTGGGCACCATCCCCGGCGCGCGGCCCGGTCCGAACCACGGCCAGCAGACCGGCACCCCGGCTCGGATCGCCTGCCCCGCCGCCAGCCGGAGGTCGGTGCTGACGTAGAGCACCGGCTCGGCGCCGACCGGGGCCCACCGGGTCACCTGGGCACCCTGGTCGTACACCTCCCCCGTGCACGCGCCGTTGTCGATGGTGCGCGGCGGCGGGAGGGTTCCGGTCATGGTTCCAACCTAGGGATGCCGGGTGCCACGACGCCAGCAGGATCACCCGAACGGACATGCTTTGACCGTGCCAAGGGGCCTCTTACCTGCAGTTTCTCCGTTCTCGGGACAGCGGCGCGAGCGCGCGCCTACGGTCGGCGACACCATCACTTTGACCTTGTAGGGGGATCTCAATGTCGTTGTCGTCGAGAAACTGGTTCAGGGGGTTGGCCGCCACATCGGCCGCCGTCGTGTTCGCCGTGGCCGGAGGTGCAGCAGCGCTGGCCGACGAGACTCGCCATCGACGGCGATCGGCCTGGCGAACGCCGTCGTTCGCCACCGGAGAATCCCGCCACAGTCGTGGCCTGTACGGACAAAGCCGTGCAGTTCGAAGTACTGATACGCAGCCCGTCGCAACGGCGAGCCCAACAACAACGCCAACAACAACGTCTTCAAGAACGGGTCGACGGTCAACATATCCCCCACCTCCGGCGCGGCCGGCATGACGGCGGTCGTGGCGGACAACGCCATCACGCTTCCGTCCGACTGGCGTAGCAACGGCAACCAACTTCCTGAGCCCGGAGAAGGTCACGGCGGTCGTCACGTTGCCGGCGCAGCAAGTGGCTGGATCTGGTCCGATAGCGTTCGCGTACAGCGGCGTGAATGCAGTCGGCACCGCCGTCACTGGCACCACGCAAGTAACTGTCAACTGGACTTCAAAGAGCTGTCTTACCTCGGACACCACCCCACCGACGGTGACGGTCCCTAGCGACTTCATCGTCGAGGCGACGGGGCCCTCGGGCACCCTCGTGACCTTCCCAGCCAGTGCAACGGATGCAGTGGCGCCGGCCAACCCTGCCGTCACCTGCCTCGCCCGCTTCCGGCGTCCACGTTTGCCCTCGGGATGACGACCGTCGCATGCTCTGCAAAAGACACCGCCGGCAACACGGGGACCAACACGTTCAACGTGACCGTCGTGGACACCACGGCACCGGAGCTCTCGGTGCCCGGCAACATCACCCTCGAAGCCAACGGGCCCAACGGCGCCAGCGCCACCTTCCAGGCGAGCGCCACCGACGCCGTCACGACAGACCCTCACGGTCTCCTGCGACCCGGTCTCCGGGTCCACCTTCGCCCTCGGCACGACCACCGTGAACTGCTCCGCCACCGACGCCGCCGGCAACAAAGACACCGGATCCTTCACCGTGACGGTGCAGGACACCACCGCACCCGCCCTCACGCTCCCCGCCAACATGACTCGTCGAAGCCACCGGGCCCAACGGCGCCAGCGCCACGTTCCAGGCGAGCGCCACCGACGCCGTCACGACGGACCCTCAGGTGCCTCCTGCGACCCGGTATCCGGGTCCACCTTCGCCCTCGGCACGACCACCGTCGAACTGCTCCGCCACCGACGCCGCCGGCAACACCGCCAACCGGATCCTTCACGCGTGACGCGTGCAGCGACACCACCGCACCCGCCCTCGACACTCCCCGCCAACATCGACGTCTCGAAGCCACCGGGCCCACCGGCGCCGACCGCCACCTTCCACGGCGAGCGCCACCGACGCGGTGCACCGGCCGACCCGGAGGTCTCCTGCAGACCCGGCATCCGGTTCGACCTTCCCCCTCGGGGCGACGGAGGTCACCTGCACCGCGACCGACGCGGCGGCAACGCGGGCAACCGGATCCTTCACCGTGCACGGTGGCTAGGACACCACGGCACCCGCCGATCACGTGGCATCGGCCGGGCCACAGCGACGGCTGAGTCGTATGTCTTCGGCTCGGTCGCCTGCAGCCGGCACCTGCACCGCCACTGACCTGGTCGACACGAACGCGACACTGTGAGATCACTGGGTACGGCACGACGGTCGGTGGTCACACGCTCACGGCGACCGCAACGGACTGCGAGTGGCAACGACGGCGACCGAGCAGCCCGGGACGATCGCCGTCGGCCGCGTGGACGCTCAAGGGCTTCTACCAGCCGGTCGACATGAACGGCGTGTGGAACACCGTCAAGAACGGCTCCACCGTGCCGCTGAAGTTCGAGGTCTTCGCCGGCTCGACCGAGCTCGACCAGCACTGGCGGTCGAGGGCTTCAAGGTCGAAGGTGTCACCTGCGCCGGCGGCGCAGGACGCCGACCGACGACGTCGAGCTCACGACCACCGGCGGCACCGTCGCTGCGGTACGACACCGACGGGTGGCCAGTTCATCCAGAACTGGCAGACCCCGAAGACCGTCGGCGCCTGCTACGTGGTCACGATGACGACCGCTGGACGGCTCCACGATCTCGGCGAACTTCAAGCTGAAGTGATCAGCACCAGGTAGACCACACCGGGTGTGGTGAGGGGTCGGGCCGCAGCAGGCCCGGCCCCTCACCACGTCCCGGGGCGACCGTAACGCCGAGCATGGGAGACCGGGGTCATGACCCCGGTTTCTCCCATCTCCGGGACGTGTTGGGCTCGTGGGTCCTACCGTCGTCAGGCGGGGGGTCGGATCAACAGAGGGTCCGGCCCCCCGTCACCCGACCAGCAGCCCCTGACCGCACCCAGGGCTCGCGAGCCGGGAGACCCGTCCAGATGCCGTGGGCCGGCATCAGGGGCTCGCTGGCTCACGCACGGCGTCAGACGCCGGCTCCGACGCGGCCTCCGCGTCACCGCGTCGCTGGTCCCGCCGGTTGGCGAGGATGCTCGTCGTGGTGGCCAGCGCCAGGATGCCGACGATGACCGCGAGCGAGGCGAGGGTGGGCACCTCCGGCAACGACGGCCAGACCCCGTGGCCCCAGTGCAGCACCAGCTTGACGCCGATGAAGGCGAGGATCAGCGCCAGCCCGTGTCCCAGGTGGCGCAGCGACCCCAGGGCCCCCTCGACGACGAAGTAGAGCGCCCGCAGGCCGAGGAGGGCGAAGGCGTTGGTCGCGAAGACGAGGTACGGGTCGCCGGTGATGCCGTAGACGGCCGGCACCGAGTCGATCGCGAACACCACGTCGGTGGCGAGAATGGCCACGGTGACCAGCGCCAGCGGGGTGAGCGCCCGGCGCCCGTTCTCGCGCAGCGTCATCCGGGTGCCGGCGTACGACTCGGTCACCGGCCAGAGACGGCGCAGTACCCGGACGATGCGGATCGAGCCGATGTCGATCGTGTGGTCGTCGGGCGACATTGCGTCGCGACCTACCTTGACGGCGGTGGCGAGCAGCACTGCGCCGAAGAGCAGGAACGCCCACGAGAAGGACGCGATGAGCTGGGCCCCCAGCGCGATGAAGACGCCGCGCAGCACGAGCGCCCCGGCGACACCGATGAGCAGCACCCGCTGCTGCAGCTCGCGCGGCACGGCGAAGGCCGTCAGCAGCAGCAGGAAGACGAACAGGTTGTCGACCGACAGCGACTTCTCGACCAGGTAGCCGGTGTAGTACTCCAACCCGCGGTCGCCGCCGTACTGCTGCCAGATCCACACCCCGAAGCCGAGCGGGATCGCGACGTAGAACGCCGACCACCCGACGGCCTCCTTCATCGAGACCTCGTGCGGGCGGCGGGTGATCAGGAAGTCGGCGACGAAGAGCAGGGCGATGGCACCGATGGTGATCGCCCACAGGGTCGGGGTGCCGATCGACGGCTGGGTCGCGGCCGGGTCAGCGGCAGCGAGCAGGGACAGGGGGGACATGGGTCTCCTCAAGACAAGATGCGGTCTTGAGGTCTCCTTCACCGCCCGGATGCCGGGTGGCGCCGTACCGGGTCAGCCGTGGGGCGGACGTAGTGACCGGCACGAGCTTGGGAAGTACTCCCCTCGTGTCGACGAGTGTAGGCAACCGGGACGCCCAAGCGAGGTGTGCACCCAAACGTCCGGCGGAGGTGTGCGGACACCTCGCACGAACCCTCGCACCACGGCATCCGGTCACGGGCGCGGCGGGGTCAGCGCTTGGTGGCCTCGAGCCGCGAGAGCGCCTCGAGGCGCTCCGCCGCGTGGTCGACGATCCGCCGCGGGTAGCCGTGGGCGTACCCGTCGTCGGACTCCCACGGCTCGTGCGCCGCCGCGCCCGGCCAGGTGCGCCAGCTCCGGCACCCACCGCCGCACGTAGGCACCGTCCGGGTCGAAGCGGAGCCCCTGGGTGACCGGGTTGAAGACCCGGAAGTACGGCGATGCATCGGTGCCGGTGCCGGCCACCCACTGCCAGCCGTGGTTGTTCGACGCGATGTCGCCGTCGATGAGGTGCTCGAGGAAGTGCCGGGCCCCGACCGGCCACCACACGTGCAGGTCCTTGGTGAGGAAGCTGGCCGTGATCATCCGCACCCGGTTGTGCATCCAGCCCTCGGCCAACAGCTGGCGCATGCCCGCGTCGACGACCGGGTAGCCGGTGTTGCCGGTGCGCCAGGCGTCGATGGCGTCCTCCGGCTCGTCGTACCTCATCCGCGACATCTCGGGCCGCAGGTCGTGCCACGCCGTGCGCGGCTGGTGCCACAGCACATCGGCGTAGAACTCGCGCCAGGCCAGCTCGTTCTCGAAGGTCTGCGCACCCTTCCCCCGCTCCGCCGCGAGGTCGGCGAGCAACGTGCGAGGGTGCAGGACACCGAGCTTGAGGTAGGGCGAGAGCCGTGACGTGCCGTCGAGGTCGGGGCGGTTGCGGTCGTCGGTGTAGGTGGTGACCGCGCCGTCGCGGAACGCGCGCCACCGCGTCAGGGCCGCCTCCTCCCCCGCCGGGGGCAGAGCGGGCAGGCCGGGCGCCGTCAGCGCCGCCTTCACCGCGGCGGTCGCGTCTGCGTCGTTGCGGGCGTGCCGCAGGGGCAGCTCGCGCGGCGTCGGTGCGGGGTCGGGCCACCCGTGCGCCCGCCACGCCTTCGAGAACGGCGTGAACACCTTGTACGGGTCGCCCGATCCGTTGACGACGAGGCCGGGCCCCACGGCATACGGGGTGCCGGTCTCGACCCACTCGACACCGTTCTCGCGCAACCGCGCTGCGACGGCATCGTCGCGGCGTCGGCCGGCGGGAGTGGTCTCGCGCGAGACGTGCACGGAGGACGCGCCCACCCGGGCCGCGAGCTCGGGCACGACGTTTCGGGGGTCGCCGTGCAGCAGGGTCAGCGCGCCGTCGAAGGCCTCGTTCGTCGCCTCGAGCGTGGCTGCGAGCCATGCCCGACGGGCCGCACCGCCGCCGGCCCACAGCCGCGGGTCGACCACGAACGCCACGACGAGGTCGCCGTCGCCCGCCGCGTCGCGGGCCGCGAGCAGCGCGGGGTGGTCCCGACGGCGCAGGTCACGCCGAAGCCAGAGCACGGAGGTCAACGCACCCTCCTCAGGACAGCCGGTCCAGCACCGGGGGCAGCAGGAAGAGCATGCCCAGCGACCAGGTCAGGTGGGTGATGGCCGGCCCGAGGATGCCGCCGGTCACCCGCCGCTGGAAGGCCACGACCAGGCCGAGGAGCGCCGCCGCGAGGATCAGCAGCGGGATGCCGGACGTCGCGGTGACCAGCGTGTAGACGAGCGTGGTGACGGCCACGGCGTGCCGGCGACCGACACCGGCGTAGAGCGCCCCGCGGAAGTAGAGCTCCTCGGCGATGCCGTTGACGACGGTGATGACGGTGACGAGCGCGAGGGAGCCGAACCGGGCGTGGTCGAGCAGCTCCTGCACCGGGTCGCGCAGGACCGGGACCTGCGCGACGACGACCGCACCGGCCATGAACAGCCCGAGCAGCAGGGCCCCGAGGGCGAGCGACTGCGCGACGGCCCGGCTGGAGTCGCGGCCGCCACGGGTGTGACCGTGACCGAGGTGCAGCGGGCCGGACAGGAAGGCCCCGCCGGCCCACACCGCGGCGAGCGCGAAGGTCGCGACGTAGAACGTCGGGTCGCCGGGCTCGATGCGCAACGCCCAGGCCAGGACCACGGCGCCCACGAGCAGCGTGACGGCGGCGACGACCCGACGCCGGTGGAACGCCGAGTCCGGCTCGGTGTGGTCGCGGGGCACCGGGTCGACCAGGGCGGCACGCACGAAGGCACGAAACTCGGTGACCGGGTTCATCGGGCGTCCCGGTTCACGACCCGCCGCTCCTGCGGTCGCCGGCCCACGCCGGGTCGGCGCTCGTGACGTGCGCGGGGTCGACCGTGCCCGGTTCCGGGCGAGGGTTCGACGTGGTCGCCGGCGATGGCGTCGGCCACGGCCCGGTCGAAGGACAGCGGGCCGGCGGGCGGCGGCCCGACGAGGTCGTCGAGGTCGTGCTCGGCGCAGACCACCTCGTGCAGCAGGCTGCCGACGAGTGGCTTGGCGACGCCGGTCGGCACCGGGGTGACGAAGCCGACCCACTGGCTGGCGAGGTAGGGCGTGAGCACCGGCACGGTCACGATGCGGCGCGACATCAGCCCGGCGATCGATGCGAAGCGCTGGATCATCTCGCGGTAGGTGAGCACGTCCGGCCCGCCGATGTCGAAGGTGCGGTTGACCTCCGGCGGCAGGTCGGCGGCGCGCACCAGGTAGTGCAGCACGTCGCGCACGGCGATCGGCTGGATCCGGTTGTCGAGCCACTTGGGCGTGACCATCACCGGCAGGCGCGTCGTGAGGTGGCGCAGCATCTCGAACGACGCCGACCCCGAGCCGATGATGACCGCCGCCTGGAGCACCGCGGTCGGCGCACCACTGGACATCAGCAGGTCGCCGACCTCGACCCGGGAGGCCAGGTGGTCGCTGAGCGGCTCGTGGTCGGGGTGCAGACCGGAGAGGTAGACGATGCGGCCCACCCCGGCCTCGTCGGCCGCCCGGCCGAAGGTGCGGGCCAGCGCGCGGTCTCGCTCGACGAAGTCCCCTTCGCCGTCCATCGAGTGCAGGAAGTAGTAGGCGACGTCGACGCCCTCGAGTGCGGCGGCCAGGGTCTCGGCAGAGCCCGCGTCGCCCTCGACGACCTCGACCTGGTCGCGCCACCAGCGGTCGGCCACCTTGGCGTCGTCACGCGTCAGGGCCCGCACCTGCCACCCCTCCTCGAGGAGGCGCGGGACCAGGCGCGAGCCGATGTAACCGGTGACGCCGGTGACCAGGGCCCGGCGGGGGTGGGTCACAGGCGGTCCAGGGCCGTCGTGAGCTGGGCGGCGGTCTTGTCGCCGAGGCGGTCCAGGAGCGGTTTCATGAGCGGGCCGGCGAACCGGGCCAGCCCGGTGAAGGTGAACTCGGCTCGGTAGACGACCGACGAGCCGCCCTCTCGCGCGCTCACCGTGATGGTGTCGTGGCTCGTCGTGGTGTCGTTGCGACCCACGATGACGAACCGGGGCTGCTCCACGGCATCCACCGTGTACTCGAGCTCGACGGTGTTGCCGACGAAGGTCGACACGTTCCTGTACACGGTGCCGGGCCCGCCGTCGCCGGAGACCAGCTCGCATGACTCGGTGCCGGAGTCCCACTCGGTCGCGTTGCGGAAGTCGACGAGGTAGGGGAACACCTTCTCCGGTGGGGCGACGGTCGTCACGGTGCGCTCGATGGTCGGGCTCATCGGCTGTCCTTTCGGGCGAGTCGGATCTGGGCGACGTCGAGGTAGTGCGTGGCGAACCCCGCCTCACAGTAGGCGAGGTAGAACTCCCACATCCGGCGGAAGGTCTCGTCGAAGCCCTGGCTGTTGATGCTCGGCCACTGGTCGAGGAAGGTCTCGCGCCAGCGACGCAGCGTCTCGGCATAGTCGCCGCCGAACGCCTGCACCCGCTCTACCCGAAGGTCGGTGCGGTCACGCGTGACCTCGTGGATCGACTGCAGCGAGGGGATCAGCCCACCCGGGAAGATGTACTTCTGGATCCAGCCGAACGAGCCGCGGGTGGCGATCAGCCGGTGGTGCTCCATGAGGATGGCCTGGATCGCGACCGCGCCGCCGGGGGCCAGCAGGTCGTCGATGCGGCGGAAGTAGGTCTCCCAGTACTCCTCGCCGACGGCCTCGATCATCTCCACGCTCACGACGGCGTCGAACTGCCCGGTGACCTCGCGGTAGTCCTGCAGCCGCACCTCGACGCGGTCGGTGACAGCCGGCCTCGGCGATGCGCTTCATCGCCAGGTCGCGCTGCTCGGCCGACAGGGTCACCGTGGTGACGGTGGCGCCGCGACGAGCGGCCCGGATGGCGAGCTCCCCCCACCCCGTACCGATCTCGAGCACCCGGCTGCCGAGCCGCACCCCCGCGGCGTCGAGGATCCCGTCGACCTTGCGCAGCTGCGCCTCGTGCAGGTCCTGCTCAGCGAGCGGGCGGCTCGGGTCGAACAGGGCCGAGCTGTAGGACATCGAGGGGTCGAGGAAGGCGGCGAACAGGTCGTTGCTCAGGTCGTAGTGGGCGCTGATGTTGCTGCGAGAGCCCTCGAGGGTGTTTCGCTGCTGGCTCGGCATGGCCCGGTCGACCAAGCCGCGCAGCGAGAGGAGCGGCTTGGGCACGAGCCGGCCCATCCGGGCCGCGAACGGCATCAGGGCCTGGGCCAGGTCGGTGCCTGGAGCGGCCCGCCAGTCGCCGGCCATGTACGCCTCGCCGAGCCCGATCTTCGGGTGGGCCTCGAGGCGTCGGTAGAGGGCGTCGGGGCGGACGACCTCCAGCCGCGGGGAGTCCGGGCCGCCGCCACCGACCTCGGTGCCGTCGGGGTAGCGCAGGCGCACCGGCATCCCGGCGACCGTGGCGTGCACGATCTTCTTCGCCACCGACCCTCGCGTCAGCACGCGGGACAGGTGCAGGGGTGGGGTCAGCTCGAGGCGGGGGGTGTCGGCGGTCATCTCACGGTCTCCAGGGACGGAACGGGTCGCTGCCGGACCGGCAGGCGGCGCAGCCAGAGCCAGATGCCGTGCACCCGGATCAGACCGCTCACCCGCTGCGTCATCAGCGGGTGCCGCGCCACCGTGCGCACGACGGTCGGCGTCGTCGCCGACCGGGGCGCGCCGGTGACCGATGCGGTCACCAGTGGTTCGTCGCCGACGAGCAGGCGGATGGCCACACCGACCCGCTGAGGGGTCAGGTGGAAGCGGATGGCGTACTGGCCCTCGACGTCGTTGAAGGGCGAGACGAAGAACTCCTTGTCGGTGGCCGCCCGCCCGACGTCGTCGGGTCGCAGCACGTAGGCGTGCCGGCCGCCGTATGTGTTGTGCACCTCGACGAGTACGGCGCGCAAGGTGCCGTCGGTGGCGAAGCACCAGAAGGCGGTCATCGGGTCGAAGGTGTGCCCCAGCACCCGGGCCTGGCCGAGCATGACCACGAGGTCGACGTCGCTGGTGTCGACGCCCTCGCGGCGGAGCACGCGCAGGACGTTCGCCTTCAGTGCTGGGATGCTGGGAGCGCCGGCCAGGTGGTCCTCGCCCCGGAAGTCGGCGACCGGCCGCAGCCACCGGGGCAGCCGCGGCATGGCGTCGAGGTCGACGAGCCACTGGTAGTGCCGGTTCGTGAAGGAGTGCTGCAGCGGGCGGTGGCGCGTGTGGTGGACCTGCCCGACGACGAGGGCGGGCAGTGTGGGGAGGTCGGCGACGGTACTCACCAGGCGACCCCGAAGGCTGCGGCGGCCTCGACTCCCGACCGGCAGCCGTCCTCGTGGAAGCCCCAGCCATGGTAGGCGCCGGCGAACGCGGTTCGTCTGCGTGGTCAGCTCGGCCAGTCGGCGCTGGGCGCGCACGGCGTCGAGGTCGTAGAGCGGGTGGCGGTACTGCATGGTCGCGACGACCCTGTCGGGGTCGATCCGGTCGGTGGCGTTGAGCGTCACGTAGAACGGCACGTCGGCGGGCAGGCCCTGGAGGCGGTTCATCCAGTAGGTGACGACCGCCCCCTGCGTCGGGTCGCTGCCGACGAGGTAGTTCCACGACGAGCGCGCGAGGCGAGCCCGCGGCATCAGGGAGCCGTCGCGGTGCAGCACGGTCTCGTTCTGCGTGTACCGGAAGGCGCCCAGCACCTCCTTCTCGGCCGGAGTCGGGTCGGCCAGGAGGCCGAGTGCGTCGTCGGCGTGCACGGCCAGGACGATGCGGTCGAAGGTGTCGGTGCGACCCGCGCGGGTGCGCACCTCGACGCCGTCGAAGGTGCGTAGGACGGAGGTGACCGGGTCACCGGCGCGTACCGCGGGCAGCCGCTCGGCGAGCGCGTCGACGTAGGTACGGGAGCCGCCGACGACCGTCATCCACTGCGGGGAGTCGCCGACGGTGAGCATGCCGTGGTGCTCGAGGAACCGGAACAGGTAGCGGGCGGGGTAGCCCATCGCCTCACCGCTACCGCTGGACCACACACAGGCGACGAGCGGCACGGCGTACAGGCGGGTGAACGACTCGGGGAAGCCACCCTCGCGGATGAACTCGCCGTAGGTGGTCGTGTCGTCGTCGGTGGTCTGCTCGAGAAAGGAGGTGGCCAACGCGTGGAACCGCCTGACAGAGCGCAGCATGCCGACGAACTCACGGTCGAGCAGCTGGCGCGGGCGGGCCACGAAGCCCTTGACCCCGCGCCCGCCGGCGTACTCGGTACCGGTCGCCTCGTCGCGGATGCTCATCGACATCTCGGTGTCACGGGCCTGCACGCCGAGCTCGCCGAACAGCCGGCGCAACAGCGGGTAGGTGCGGTCGTTGTGCACGATGAAACCACTGTCGACGCGCAGGTCGCCGTGGTGCGTGGGAACGGTGTGGGTGTGCGCGTGGCCGCCGAGCCGCGGCTCGGACTCCAGCAGGGTCACCTCGTGGTGCCGGCTGAGCAGATAGGCGGCGGTGAGCCCGGAGACACCGGCTCCGACCACGGCGATCCGCTCCGGCCGGCCAGAGGTGGCGCTTGGGTCGAGTGGGGTCATGTCGGTCACCGTAGAACCTTTCATGCCAGAGTGTCAAACCTTTGTCGAATCTTGTGTCGTATGTTTGTCAAAGGTGCGGCCCACGGTCTACGGTGACGTGCATGAGGGGTTCGGTACCGCCGACGATGCGGATTGGCGAGCTCGCCGCCAAGGTGGGTGTCAGCACCCATGTCCTGCGGGCGTGGGAGGCCCGCTACGGCCTGCTCCTCCCGGTCCGCTCCGCCGGTGGATACCGGCTCTACGGGCACGAGGACGAGCGCCGGGTGCGTGAGGTCATCGCCCTGCGCGACCAGGGGGTGAGCGCCGCCGAAGCCTCGCGCCGGGTGCTCGCCACCGAGCGCGGCGGCTCGCCCGGGTACGAGGACCAGCACGACGGCTCCGACGGCAGCGGTACCGCGGGTTCGGGGCGCGGCCACGGTCGCGACGGCACGGCATCCGGCTCGGGGTCGGCCCACGGTTCGGCGCCCCCGGGGATGCGGGCCGACCCCCCGATGCTCGTCGCCCAGCTGCTCGACGCCGTGACGGCCCTCGACGAGGACCGCGCCCACGCGGTGCTCGACACCGCCTTCGCCGAGCGTTCGGTCGAGAGCGCCATCATCGACGTGCTCCTGCCGCTGTTCGTGCGGGTCGGCGAGATGTGGGAGCTCGGCCGCATCGGCATCGCCCAGGAGCACTTCGCGAGCAGCCTCGTGCGTCGTCGGCTCGGGGCGCTCTCGCTCACCTGGGGCGTCGGCACCGGGCCGATCGCGGTGCTCGCCTGCCCGCCCGGCGAGTTCCACGACATCGTGCTGCTCAGCTTCGGCGTGCTGCTCGGGCGCGCCGGGTGGCGCATCCGCTACCTCGGCCCCGACACCCCCATCCACTCGCTGGCAGCGGCGGCCCGGCTCACCCAGGCGGATGCGGTGGTGCTCGCCTGCCGCCGCCCCTCCGGGTTCCGCGGGCACGCGTCGGCGCTGCGCCGGCTCAGCGAGGACCACCCGGTGTGGGTCGCCGGCCGAGGCGCGACCCCGCGGGTGCTCGAGGAGGTCGGTGTGCCACAGCTCGGGGGCGACCTCCTGGCGGCGGTCGCCGCGCTCACCGCGACGGCGCGCGAGCGCCGGGCCGCGCGTCCGCGCTCGCGCACGGCGACGGCGACCGAGCCATCCGGAGCCAAGGGTGGCGCCGGACCCACGGCATGAGGCTGACCACCCTGGGTGCCGTCGTCGCGGCCTCGCTCGCGACGGCCACGCTGGCGATGGCACTGACTGCCCTGGTGGCCCGGCGAACAGGGAAGGTGAGCGTCGTCGACATCACCTGGGGTCTGGTGTTCGTGGCGATCGGCTGGGTGTCGTTCGCGGTGGGCACCGGGTCGGGGCGATCGCTACTGCTGGCCGCGCTCGTGACGGTGTGGGGCGGGCGGCTCGCCTGGCACATCCGGACGCGGGCGCTCGGGGCGGGCGAGGACCCGCGCTACGAGACGCTGCTCGCCGACGCACCGCCAGGAAGGCGCTTCGGGCTCGCCGTCCGGAAGGTGTTCGTGGTGCAGGGACTGGCAGCGTGGTTCGTGGCGCTGCCGCTGCAGGTGGCGGCGGCCACGGTCCGGCCGCTCGGCTGGATCGCCGCTGTGGGGGTCGTGGTGTGGCTCGTGGGCATGGCGTTCGAGGGGGTCGGCGACGCGCAGCTGGCCGCGTTCAAGCGCGACCCGGCCAACCGCGGCGGGGTGATGGACCGTGGGCTGTGGGCCTGGACCCGGCACCCGAACTACTTCGGCGACGCGGCCGTGTGGTGGGGTCTGTGGCTGGTGTCCGCTGAGGCGTGGCCCGGGGTGCTGACCGTGCCGTCGCCGGTGGTGATGACGTACTTCCTCGCCTTCGCGACGGGGGCCAGGCTGCTCGAGTCACAGATGGCGAAGCGCCCGGGCTACGCGGAGTACATGGATCGGACGAGCATGTTCCTCCCCCGCCCCCCGAGGCGCACCTGAGTGCGCACTCAGCCGGCGACCTGCGTCAGGGCGTGGATGCCGAGCCCGGCCAGCGCCCCGACGATGGTGCCGTTGATCCGGATGAACTGCAGGTCGCGGCCCACGTGCAGCTCGATGCGCTCGGCGGCCTCATGGCCGTCCCAGCGGTCGACGGTCACCGAGATCACCTGGGCCAGCTCGCTGCCGTAGGTGTTGACGAAGAACGAGACCGCCTCCCCGAGCCGGGCCTCGAGCCGACCGCGCCAGACCTCGTCCTCGACGAGGTGCCGCCCGAGGTGCTCGAGCAGCTCGTCGCCGCGGGTGTGGAAGTAGGAGCTCTCGTCGTCCATCGCCGCGGTCAGCGACGTCCGGAACGACTGCCACAGGCCCACTGCGGTCTCGGGCACCTGCGGGTGGGTCAGCAGCCGCACCTTGAGCGCCTCGGCCTGCTCCATGACCTCCGGGTCGTGCTGGAGGTCGGCCGCGAGCCGCTTGAGCAGGTCGTCGAGCGCCAGCCGGGCCGGGTGCCGCGGGTCGTCCTGGATCTCGCGCAGCCACGCGAGCACCTGCTGGTAGGTCCACCCGATGACCCGGTCGTCGACCCACGGCGGCGACCACCACGGCGCCCGCTCACCCAGCATCGCGGCATACGCGCCGGGGTTGTCGGCCAGCCAGTCGCGCAGCTGCTCCAGGCCGAGGTCGACCAGGCCGTGGTGGGTCTGCTCGTCGACGATCCCCTCGAGCAGCGTCCCGGCGATCGGCGCCATCGGCTCCTGAACCAGCCGCGGCACGAGGAAGTCCTCCACCAGCCCGCGCACCTCGTCGTCGGAGAGTCGGCCCAGACCCGCCCGGACGACCCGAACGGCCTCGGTGCGCACCCGGTGCCGGTGTTCGGGCACGCCGAGCCACTGCCCGACCCGCTCCCCCACGTGTGCCGCGGCCAGCCGATCGCGGGCGATCTCCTCGGTGAGGAAGTTCTCGGTCACGAACTCCTCCAGGCTGCGGCCGATCTCGTTCTTGCGCTTGGGGATGATCGCCGTGTGCGGCACCGGCAGCCCGAGCGGGTGCTTGAACAGCGCGGTCACCGCGAACCAGTCGGCCAGCGCGCCGACCATCGCGGCCTCCGCGGCGGTGTTGACGTAGCCCCAGAACCCCGACAGGTCGAGCCGGAGGGTCAGCGCGTAGACGACCGCGGCGAGCACGAGCAACGAGACGGCCAGCAGCCGCATCCGGCGCAGACCGGCGCGTCGGGCGGCATCCGCGGGCGAGGGGGCCATGAGACTCACGTCCGCGATCCTGCCCCATGGACCACCCGCAACCATGCCCGCACGTGCGGGCTTGTTGCTGTCGGCAACCCGATGTGACAGCGATAACCCCGCACGTGCGGGGTGCTGGCACGCCTTCCCGGATGCCGGGCCGGCACCACCCGCGCCCACCGCGCCTACGCTGGGCGGGTGCATTTCCTCAACGACCTCCAGCCGCAGCACGACCTCACCTACGACGACGTCTTCATGGTGCCGAACCGCTCGTCGGTGACCAGCCGGCTCGACGTCGACCTCGCGACCGTCGACGGCACCGGCACGACCATCCCCCTCGTCGTCGCCAACATGACGGCCATCGCCGGCCGCCGGATGGCCGAGACGACCGCCCGCCGTGGCGCGCTCACCGTCATCCCCCAGGACATCCCGGCCGAGATCGTGCGCGACGTCGTCGCCTGGCAGAAGTCACGGCACCTCGTCTACGACACCCCGATCACCCTGACGCCGGCCATGACCGTCGGTGAGGCGCTCGTCCTGCTGCACAAGCGGGCCCACGGCGCCGCCATCGTCACCGTCGGCGACCGGCCGGTCGGCATCGTCACCGAGACCGACCTCACGGGGGTCGACCGGTTCACCCAGATCGACGACGTCATGGTCCGCGACATGGTCACCCTGAAGGACGGCGTCGACGTCGAGTCGGCCTTCGACACCCTGTCGCACGCCCGGCGTCGGCTGGCCCCGATCGTGGCCGACGACGGGCGGCTGGTCGGCATCCTCACCCGGTCCGGCGCGCTGCGGGCGCACCTGTACTCCCCCGCCGTCGACGACGCCGGGCGGCTGCGCGTCGCGGCCGCGGTCGGCATCAACGGCGACGTCGCCACCAAGGCCAAGGACCTGCTCGACGCCGGCGCCGACGTGCTCGTCATCGACACCGCGCACGGCCACCAGGAGAAGATGCTCGAGGCGCTGCGGTCGGTGCGGGCGCTCGACCCCGGGGTGCCCATCGTGGCCGGCAACGTCGTCTCGGCCGCGGGCACCCGCGACCTGATCGAGGCCGGCGCCGACATCGTCAAGGTCGGGGTCGGCCCCGGCGCGATGTGCACGACCCGGATGATGACCGCCGTCGGCCGTCCCCAGTTCTCCGCGGTGCTCGAGTGCGCCACGGCGGCGCGCGAGCTCGGCCGGCACGTGTGGGCCGACGGCGGCGTGCGGCACCCGCGCGACGTCGCCCTCGCCCTGGCCGCCGGTGCCTCCAACGTGATGATCGGGTCGTGGTTCGCCGGCACCCTCGAGTCGCCCGGCGACCTCTACACCGACGAGGCGGGCCGCCAGTTCAAGGAGTCGTTCGGCATGGCCTCCTCGCGGGCCGTCCGCGGCCGCACCGCCAGCGACACCGCCTACGAGCGGGCCCGCAAGGCGATGTTCGAGGAGGGCATCAGCTCGGCCCGGATGTACGTCGACCCGGCCCGCCCGAGCGTCGAGGACGTGCTCGACGAGATCGTCGCCGGCCTGCGCAGCAGCTGCACCTACGCCGGGGCGCGCACCCTCGAGGAGTTCCACGAGCGGGCGACGGTCGGCATCCAGAGCACCGCAGGCTTCGCGGAGGGTCGCCCGCTGCACACCTCCTGGTGACCTCTCCCCGGCGTCTGGATGGGGCAGGATGCCGGTATGCCGCTCGACGTCGCCTCGGTCCGTGCCCACTTCCCCGCGCTCACCGAGGGGGCCGCGCACTTCGACGGCCCCGGCGGCAGCCAGACCCCCGACGTCGTGGCCCGGGCGGTCGCCGACACCCTGACCAGCGCGATCTCCAACCGCGGCACGGTCACCCCGTCGGAGCGCCGCGCCGAGCAGGTCGTCACCGACTGCCGCAGCGCCCTCGCCGACCTGCTCGGGGCCGACCCGCGCGGCATCGTGTTCGGCCGCAGCGCCACCTCCCTCACCTACGACCTGGCGCGAGCACTGGCCAAGGACTGGGGTCCGGGCGACGAGGTCGTCGTCACCCGCCTCGACCACGACTCGAACATCCGCCCGTGGCTGCACGTGGCCGAGGCAGTCGGCGCCACGGTGCGCTGGGTCGACTTCGACCCCGCCACCGGCGAGCTGTCCGCGGATGCCGTCGCCGCCGTGCTCAGCGAGCGCACCCGGCTGGTCGCCACGACCGCGGCCTCGAACCTGATCGGCACCCGCACGCCGGTCTGTCGCGTGGCCGACCTGGCCCACGAGGTGGGCGCCCTGCACTGGGTCGACGGGGTGCATGCCACCGCCCACGCCTCGGTCGACCTGGCGGCGCTGCGCGCCGACTTCTGGACCTGCTCGCCCTACAAGTTCATGGGGCCGCACTGCGGGGTGCTCGCCGCCGACCCGGCGCTGCTCGAGACCCTGCACCCCGACAAGCTGCTGCCGTCGACGGATGCCGTGCCCGAGCGGTTCGAGCTCGGCACCCTCCCGTACGAGCTGATGGCCGGCACGACCGCCGCCGTCGACTTCATCGCCGGCCTGGCGACGGCACGGAATCCGCAGCAGCAGAGGCGGACCCGGCATCCGCCTCGAGCACGGCCGCAGCGCCAGCCAGCCGAAGGGAGCGGATCGAGCTGGGGATGAAGGCGGTGCACGCCCACGAGCGGGTGCTCCTCGATGTGCTCGAGCCCGCCCTACGGGCGATGTCCGGTGTCACCGTGCACAGCAACGCCCGATCGCGCACGCCCACGATTCTGTTCACCGTGGCAGGGCGCGACCCGCAGGAGATCCGCGGGCTCCTCGCCGAGCGCGGTGTCAACGCACCGGCCGGGCACTTCTACGCCATCGAGTGCTCCCGCCACCTGGGCCTGGGCGACGGCGGCGGCGTGCGCGTCGGGCTGGCGCCCTACACGTCGGCGGACGACATCGACCGGCTGCTCACCGGGCTCGCCGAGATCGTCTGAGAGAGAACGGATCCCGCTCATGGCACAGCACGACCACGACCCCGTCCTCGTCACCGGCTGCTCGACCGGCATCGGCCGCGCCGTCGTCGAGGACCTGCTGCTGCAGGGCCACACCGTGTGGGCCACCGCGCGCCGGCCCGACACCCTGGCCGACCTCGCCGACCGTGGCGCCCACGTGACGGCGCTCGACGTCACGGACGAGGCGTCGATGTCGGCGGCGGTCGCCGAGGTCGAGGCGACGCACGGCTCGGTGGGCACCCTCGTGAACAACGCGGGGTACGGCGAGTACGGCGCGGTCGAGGAGGTGGACATGGACAAGGTGCGGGCGATGTTCGAGACCAACGTGTTCGGCCTGGCCCGGATGTGCCAGCTCGTGCTGCCGGGGATGCGCCGGGCCGGGAAGGGCCGGATCATCAACATCGGGTCGATGGGTGGCCGGTTCACCTTCCCCCTGGGTGGCTACTACCACGCGACGAAGTACGCGGTGGAGGCCCTGACCGACGCGCTGCGGATGGAGGTCACGGCGTTCGGCGTCGATGTCGCCCTGGTCGAGCCGGGCATCACGCGAAGCTCGTTCGTCGAGAAGACCACCGAGTCCGACGGGATGGGCGGTGAGCCCGACTCCCCGTACGCCGCCCTGCGGGCGTCGGTGTCCAGGTCCAACACCGAGGCCTACACGAACCGGATGATGTCGGTGTCGGCCGAGAGCGTCGCCCAGGTGGTCACCTCCGCCGTCGCCGCCGACCGACCGCGCACCCGCTACCTGCTCACCCCGGCCGCCAAGGTCATGGCCGCCACCCACGCCGTCGCCGGCGACCGGGTGTGGGACCGCCTGATGGCCCGGCAGTTCGGCCTCTGATGGTCGCGCTCCTCGAGCCGCTGGAGGCGCCGGTCCACCCGATCGAGGCGCTGCGCCGGGTGGCCTTCCTGCTCGAACGCACCCGTGCCGGCACCTACCGGGTCGAGGCCTTCCGCAACGCCGTCAAGACGCTGAAGCCCCTCGACGCGGCCGAGCTGCGGGAGCGGGCCGAGGCCGGCACGCTCCAGGACATCCCCGGCATCGGGAAGTCGACGAGCGGGGTCATCGCCGAGGCGCTCGCTGGCGAGATGCCCGCCTACCTGGGCTCGCTGCAGGAGAAGTCGGGCGGCCCGCTGGTCGACGGTGGCGCGTCGATGTACGCAGCGCTGCGGGGCGACTGCCACCTGCACTCGGACTGGAGCGACGGTGGGAGCCCGATCGACGAGATGGTGCTGACCGGCATCGAGCTCGGGCACGAGTGGCTCGTGCTCACCGACCACAGCCCGCAGCTGCGGGTCGCGAACGGGCTGACCGTCGAGCGGCTCACCCAGCAGATCGGCATCGTCGAGGCCATCGACCGGTCGCTCGGCGGGTCGTTCCGGCTGCTCAAGGGCATCGAGGTCGACATCCTCGACGACGGCGGCCTCGACCAGACCGACGCGATGCTGGGTCGGCTCGACCTCGTCACGGCATCCGTGCACAGCAAGCTGCGGATGAACGGCGGCCCGATGACGACCCGGATGGTCAACGCCGTCTCGAACCCCCGGGTCAACGTGCTCGGGCACTGCACGGGCCGGCTCGTCGAGGGCTCCCGCGGCACCCGGCCGCAGTCCGACTTCGACGCCCGGGCCGTCTTCGAGGCCTGCGCCGAGCACGGCACCGCCGTCGAGATCAACAGCCGGCCGGAGCGCTGCGACCCGCCCGACGAGCTGGTGCTGCTGGCGCTCGAGATCGGCTGCCTGTTCTCGATCGACTCCGACGCGCACGCGCCGGGCCAGCTCGACATGAAGGCCTACGGCTGCGAGCGCGCGGAGCGGCTCGGGGTCCCGGCCGAGCGGATCGTCACGACCTGGGATGCCGACCGGCTGCTCGCCTGGGCGAACCCGGGTCGCTGACCACGTCAGGCGCTGCGCCGGCCACGGCCCTCGAGGTCGGCGCGCAGGGCCCGGACGTCGACACCGAGCGTGCCGAGCAGCATCCTGACGGCCTCGTCGTCGGTGCGCAGCACCGCCAGGGCGATGTGCTCGCTGCGGATCTCGCGGGAGTGCTGGCGGATCGCCTCGCGCAGCGACAGCTCGAGCACCTTCTTGGCGCCGCGCCCGAACCGGACGTGGCCGCCGACCCCGAAGCGCCCGCGGGCGAGGTCCGCCTCGTCCTCCTCGACGTCGGTCTCGTCGTCGCGACCCGTGGCCCCCGGAGTCGACCCGGCCCCCTCGAGGGCGCCCTCGCCGAACTGCTTGTCCACCGCCGCACGGATGGCGTCCAGGTCGATGCCGAGCGAGCGCAGCGCCGCGGCGTCGTCGTCTCCCAGCGGCGCCGACGGCGCCGGCCGTGGGGCCCCGAGGGCCTCGGCGACGGCGTCCGGGGTGAGGCCGTGCGCGGCGAGGACGTCGCGAGCACCGCTGTCGTCCTCGGTGAGCGCGAGGAGGAGGTGGACGGGCCGGACCTCGTCGGCGCCGAGGGACCGGCAGAGCTCCTGGGTCGAGACGACGACGGTGCGGGCGTCGCGCGTGAAGCGTTCGAACACGATCTACCTCCGGGCGTGCTTGCGGTGGACGGTCTGCTTGGTGACGCCGAGCGCGTCGGCGATCTCCTGCCACGACCAGCCCTTGGCGCGGGCGTTGCGGACGTGCAGGGTCTCGAGCTGGTCGAGCAGGCGACCCAGCGCGGCGACGGCCCGCAGGCCGATCGTGGGGTCGGCGCTGTCGAGGTCGCCCGCGAGGTCGGTGGCGGTTCTCGTCATGTCCGTCAGCATATGCTGACGCACGCGTCGCGTCAACACATGCTGACGAAACGAGGTCGCGAGCCGATGGCGGCCGGCCGCGGCATCCTCGTTTTGGTGACGCCCCGGGGTGTCCCCTATGCTTTCGGAGTCCTCGACGGATCCGAGCGCTGCGCGCTGCGCGACCTTGAGGCCCGGTCGAGGTCGGGTCCCCATCGTCTAGCGGCCCAGGACCCCGCCCTTTCACGGCGGTAGCACGGGTTCGAATCCCGTTGGGGATACGTTTGGCAAGGCCTTTCACAAGGCCCCGTAGCGCAGTTGGTTAGCGCGCCGCCCTGTCACGGCGGAGGTCGCGGGTTCGAGTCCCGTCGGGGTCGCTCCGAGAAGGAGCGGTCGGTTCGTCCGACCGGCTCCGCGGCCCGGCCAGGTAGCTCAGTTGGTACGAGCGTCCGACTGAAAATCGGAAGGTCGGCGGTTCGACCCCGCCCCTGGCCACCGGAACAGCCGCAGCCCGTCCTCGGGCTGCGGCTTCGTCGTTCCGGCGTCAGTCGTCGTGGTGGTCGTCCACGGTCGACGCGATGAAGCGGGCCAGGTTCGCGGCCGGCTGGATGAGCACGATGGGGTCCTCGCAGTGGCGGGTGCCGGTGATCACGTCGGACGTCGAGCCATCTCCGGCGGGGCTCGAGGGCGAACGCTGCGGTGCGGGACTCGACCACGCCGTCGCACACCAAGGTGGCGACCACCGAGGCGACCGGGTTGACACCGGTCGTCGGGATGATCAAGCCCTTGATCTTCACCTCGATCCGTCCGTCCTCACGCACCCGGGCCTTGCTCGGTCCGTTGACCCACGGGGCGCCACCAGGGGTGACGCCGGCGATCGGCGGGTCCGCCGGCATGCTGCCCACCAGCTCGGCCCGCAGGATGCTGTGCCCGCTGGACCCGTCGGCGAGGGCCGGGCTTGCGGTCAGGGCCAGCGCCGCCAGCGCCGCGACAGCGGTCGCGGGGATCACGTGGCTCGTTCGCGTCATGTTCATGGTTCTCCCTCTCGCACCTACTTGGTGAGCCGCCGCACCAGGCGACGCCCCCGACTCCTGTCACCCGGTTCCCGGCAGCCATCGGTTCATCCGACGCGCTGGCGGGGCACCAGCAGGTAGGCGGCAGGATGTCGTCATGGAACGCGCCGAGATCAGCCGCATCGCCCACACCGACCACCCCATCGCGGCGCCGGTGTCACCGGCGCAGGCCCGCCGGCTCCTGGCGCGGCTCGACCCGGCCTCCGGCGGGCACGTCGTGGACCTCGGCTGCGGTGCCGGGGCATGGCTGCTCGAGCTGCTCGAGGCCCGCCCGGACCTGACGGCGGTCGGGGTGGACACCGCCCTGCACCCCGAGCGCGACGCCCGAGCGCGCGCCAGCGGTGTCGCCGACCGGGTGACCTGGGTCGAGGCCGACGCCGCCACCTGGCCGGCGGGCGACCCGGGAGCCGACGCCGTCATCTGCATCGGCGCGAGCCACGCGTTCGGCGGCCTCGAGGGCACCCTGGAGGCGATCCGGCGCCACCTGCGCGCCGGCGGGCGCGCGCTGCTCGGGGACGCGATCTGGGAGCAGCCGCCCTCGGTCGCCGCGCAGGAAGCGCTCGGCGCGCAGCCCGAGGACTTCCCGACACTCCCCCAGCTCGTGGCCACGGTCGAGCGGCACGGGTTCGAGGTGGGCTACGCACACGTCAGCAGCGCACAGGAGTGGGACGACTACGAGTGGTCGTGGACCGGCTCGCTCGTCGCGTGGGCGCTGCGCGAGGACCGTAGCGACGGCGAACGGGAGCAGGCGCTGAGCACCGCCCGCACCCACCGGAGCGAGTGGATCGACGGCTACCGCGGCGAGCTGGGCTTCGTCACCGCGGTGCTCCACGACCGCGGCAACCGCTGAGAGTCAGCGGCGGGTCACTCGTCGACGAGCGCCCGGCCGTGCACGATCGCCGCCCAGATGATGAAGACGTCGAGGGCCATGATGACCAGGCCCCAGATCGGGTAGTGCGGGAGCCACATGAAGCTGCCGAGCATGCTGACCCCGGCGGCGATCACGGCCACGGTGCGCGCCCAGGTCTTGCCGAAGAACAGGCCGGCGCCCGCGGCGGCGGTCACGACGCCGAGGAGCAGGTGAATCCAGCCCCATGTGGTGAAGCTGAAGTGGAAGACGTAGTTCTCGCCCCGGAGGTAGATGTCGTCGCTGAGGAGTGCGACGAGCCCCTGGAGAGCGTGGAACAGGCCGACCATGATCAACAGGACGCCGGCGAAGGCGACGGCTCCGGCGTTCTCGCCACCGGTGAAACCGCCGGTCTTGTTCAGGTCAGTCGTCAGTGACGTGTCGTCGTGCGACATCGTGGCCCACTCTCTACTTCGAGCACCGCGCAGGTCGCGGGCGCGGCCGTTCGACCGCCCTCCCGTTCTAAGGGGCGCGTGGCTCCCGGCGCCTCACCCGGCCGGGGTGAATCCCCGTCGGGCGCAGGAGCTCAGGCGTCGTGGTCGGCCGCGAGCGCCGCTCTCGCACCCTCGGTGACAAGCGCCAGATCGGTGGTCACCGCGAGGCACCGGATGCCGTGCGACCGCAGCCGCCGTGCGTTCACCGGGGTGCCCGCGAAGCCCGCGACGAGGATGCCGTGCCGCTGCGCCGCTGCGACGACCCGGCCCAAGGGGTTCCCGTCCGACCGGTCGTCGAGGAGCGCGTCGACCGTGCTTCCCAGGGCGAGTGCGAGGTCGAACGGGCCGACGAACAGGCCGTCGACACCCGGTGTCGCCGCGATCTCGTCGACGTCGGCCAAGGCGCCGACCGACTCGACCATCACCAGACAGCGCACCGTGGCGTTCGCCGTCGCCGGGTCGGGCGCGGTGCCGCCCCACTGCGGCGCGAACGGCCCCCAGCTGCGGTCGCCCTCGGGTGGGTAGCGGGACGAGCGGGCCGCGAGCACGGCATCCGCGCTACCCGTGACCGACGGGACGACGACCGCGGCGGCGCCGGCATCCAGCGCGGCGCCGATCCACGCCGGGTCGACCGCCGGCACCCGCACGACGAACGCGGCACCGGTGTCCGAGAGAGCCCGCCCGACCGCGTGGAGCACGGTGCGGTCGACCGGCCCGTGCTGTGCGTCGAGCGCGACCCAGTCGAACCCGCCCCGGGCCAGCCGCAGGAGCAGGTCGACGTCGGTGGTGAACGCCCAGACGCCGCGGGAGGGGTCGGCCACCCCGAGGGGAGTGCCAACGGCCGGGTCGTCGCTGTCGTACGCCATCTCGTCCTCCGACCTCGTCGACACCGGGGCTGGTGTCGACCGGTCCCGTCGGCCCAGTCAAGCAGGGCCTCGGGGGGGTGCCTCCCTGCGGGGTGACGCCGCTCTCGAATCGTCGCCGACCGACCGCAGGGTCACGAGGATGGAGCCGGAGGCCGGGCGCACGACCGCGCACCGGCGGGTCGAGGTCCCGGCCGCCCACTGGGAGCGACCATGTCCACCTCACCGGTCCACCACACCTCACCGGCGCACGTCCACGCCCCACCCGGGCCCGCATCCCGTCGGTTCGGCTATGTCGTCGGGGCCGCCGTCAACGCTCTCCTGCTCTACCTCATCAACCGCAACCCCGGCTGGGAGGCGGTGCCGTTCCTCACCGGCGACACCATCCAGGTCCTCGGCCTGGTCAATGCGTCCATCGCTGTGGGCCTGGTGGCCAATCTCGTCTACGTCGTGTGGGATCCGACGTGGCTGCGGTCCCTGGGCGAGCTCGCCACGACGTCGATCGGCGTGCTCGCGATGGTGCGGTTCTGGCGGGTGTGGCCGGTCGACCTGCCCGACCCCTCCGCCTGGGCGGTCAGCGCGCGGATCGCGGTGGCTGCGGGCATCGTCGGCGGGCTGATCGGCATCCTGGCGTCGACGGTGCGGTTCGTGGGCGCCGTGGCATCGTCCCCCGATGACTCGGTGACCCGCTGAGCCGCAGCTTCGGAGCCGGGCCGCGTCAAGCAGTCAGCGCGAGTCCTTCTTCGCCTGCCGCGCAGCCCCTTTGGCCTGTGACGACGCGTCGCGCTTGAGGCCACCCGTGGTCTTCGTCGCCCGCCGACGCGTGCTCGCAGCGCTGGCGGAGGCGCCACCTCGCGACGACCGCGGGCCCGGGCCCGTCGAGCCGGGCGTCGCGGCGGCGGCGGCGAGCCGCTCCGCCTTGAGCTCCTCGGCCGCGGCGCGTGCGACGACGTCGACGCGAGCGCTGACCCTGGCCAGTGCCAGCTCGAACACCTCGGCCTTCGCGGCGTTGGCGACGTTCCCCGGGCGGGCGTGTCCGCGGGCGCCCTTCAGGCCGACCCGGGACGCACCGGTCTGCCGGTAGAGCTTGACGTACTTCGAGCGGGCCCGGCGCACCCGGGTGTGCAGCTCGAGCAGGGCGTCCTCGTCGAGCTTGTCCATGCGGGCCGGCTCGGTCTCGCGCACCAGGTCGGCCTGGGTGGAGGTGAGGAACCTGGGGATCTCGACGGTCATGGCGCAGTCCTCTCGCGTGGCCACCCTCGTGGCACTCGGCGGGATGCCCGGCGTCGCACCCGGCCGTCCGCCGAGCCTTGTCGCCCCGCGGTGCGGTGTCAACGTGTCGTTGCCCGCGGCGGCCTCGGCCCGTCAGCGGCCCGGGGCGAGCGCCTGCACCGTCGCGATCGTGTCGGCCTCGTCGGGGCCCTTGTCGTCGCGGTAGCGCAGCACCCGGGCGAACCGCAGGGCGACACCGCCGGGGTAGCGCGTCGAGTGCTGCAGCCCGTCGAAGGCGATCTCGACGACCTGCTCGGGGCGCACCTCGACCACCCAGCCCTCGGTGCCGTCGACCGCCAGCTCGGTGAACCGCTCGGTCTGCCAGCGCAGCATCTCGTCGGTCATGCCCTTGAACGTCTTGCCGATCATCACGAAGCCCCCGGTGTCGGGGTCGCGGGCGCCGAGGTGGATGTTCGAGAGCGTCCCCTTCCGACGACCCGAACCCCACTCGACGGCGAGCACGACGAGGTCGAGGGTGTGCGTCGGCTTGACCTTGACCCAGCCGCTGCCTCGGCGACCAGCGGCATACGGGCTCTCGGCGGCCTTGACGACGACCCCCTCGTGGCCGGCGGCGACGAGCCGCCCGAAGAACTCCTCGGCGGCCACCGGGTCGCTGGTGAGCAGCCGCGGCACCACCAGGTGCGGGGCGAGCTCGACCAGCGCGTCATGGCGAACGCGGGCCGACTCGTCGATGAGGTCGACGCCGTCGCGGTGCAGCACGTCGAACAGGAACGTGGTGAGCGGCACCCGCTCGCGCAGGCCCGCGACGTCGGCCGAGCTGGCGGTACGCGCCCCGGTGACCTGGAACGGTGCCGGCCGCCCGTCGTCGAGCATCACGATCGCCTCGCCGTCGAGCACGAGGTCGCCGCCGGGCAGCACGGCGACGGCCTCGACCACCTCGGGCACCCGCTCGGTGATCTCGTCGAGGCTGCGGGTGTAGACGGTGACCTCACCCGATCGGCGGTGCACCTGGACCCGGATGCCGTCGAGCTTGCCGTCGACGAGCAGGTCGCCACCGCCGACGGCATCGACCGCCTCCCGGGCGGTCTTCGCCGAGGCGGCGAGCATCGGGCGCACCGGTCGCCCGACGACGAGCCCGACCTGTTCGAGGGCCTCGACCCCACCCACGGCGGCGAGCCGGGCCACCTCGGCCGCGGTGCCCGCGAGCATGGTGGCGCGGCGCACGACGGCGTCGGGCACGGCATACGCCTTCGCGACGGCAGCGACCACCACGCCGTCGAGGGCGCCCTGCCTCAGGTTGCCCGTGATGAGGTCGACGAGGAAGCGCTGCTCGTCAGCCGTCGCGCGGCCCATCAGCCCAGCCAGCTCGGCCCGGCGGGATGCCGTGGAGCCGGCTCCCGCGGTGGCCGCCAGCCGGGTGAACGCGGCGTCGACCTCGACCACGGTGAGGGCGGGCTCGACGGCCGGATCGGGCAGCGAGCCCAGCGAGCGGTAGCCCACGCCCAGCCGCCGCTGGGGCAGCACCCCGGACAGGTGCGAGACGACCAGCCCGACCTCGGCCGGGTCGCAGCGCGCGAACAGGTCGGCCAGGGCCTGGGTCTTGGCGGTGCGGGACCGGGTGGCGGCGACCGCCCGCGAGGCGGCCACGACCTCGGCGAGCGTGACGTCCATCCGCCCATCCTGCCGCCGTCCACCGACAGTGCGGGGCGATCCCCTGCGGTGTCAGTCGGCGTGGGTGGCGCGCTCGGTGACGGGCGCGCCAGGGTGCTCGACCCGCCAGTCGATGGGGGTGCAGTGCCCGTTGTTCGACTTCTCGGCCGAGCACGCGGTCACCCCGACGACCACCGGCATCCGCGCCTCGATGGTGAAGCGGTCACCGGGCCGGGTCGGGGGTGGGTCGATGTGCAGCTCGCCCTGGTCGTCGGTCCACACGTCCATGAAGACGTTGAGCGTCGTACCGATGCGGTCGGGATCGACCCCGAAGGGCGACAGGGCGTGGCAGAGGTTGGCGAAGCACGAGGGGTGCGGGGCGCGGTCGAACTCGGGGTAGAGCAGGTCGAACGTCGCCTGGCTGCACGGCGTGAGGGTGAGGTCGTGCACCCCGACGGTGTCGTCGACGACATCGGCCATCACCCGGCTGCGGTTCGACCAGAGGTTCGACCCGGTCGAGACGTAGATCGAGTTGCCGAAGTCGGTGGTGCGGCCCGACGAGAACACCTCGGCCACGTCGTCGGCCGCCACGAGGTACAGGTCGCTGACCTGCTCACCGCACGGGTCGAGCACGGTCAGCCGGTCGCCGGGGGCGAGCACGACGGCGACGCCGCTCTGCGGAGCGATCCTGGTCCAGCCGTCCGCCGGCGCGTCGGCCGAGCCGCCGTATGCCGGCGGCTCGCCGTCGTGCGGGAAGCGCGTGCGGGCGGGGTTCACCGCGGGTCCCCCGCCGACGCGGCATCCGGCACGCCATCCGGGGCCGAGTCCGGGTCCGCACCGCCGACGGCCTCCGGGTCGGGGTCGAACGGCGGGGTCCAGTCGGCGGGGACCGCCCGGCCGGCGTACTGCCGGGCCTCCGACGCCTCGCCGTGGTCACTGACCATCGGGTTGAGGTAGCCCTGCAGGTCGGTGTCGCGCCGGCGGATCGTGTCGCGCATCCGCTGGTAGCGGCCGTCATCGCGCATCCGCTCGAACTGCGCGTGGAGGTTGAAGACCAGCGTCGGCAGGGGCGCGCGGCGGGCCACCCGTGAGGCGTTGGGGTGCAGCCCGACCACGAAGAACGCGGTGCCGGCGACGCTGAACGCGAAGTGCGGGTTGTCGGGGTCGGCCGCGACCTCGGCGGCCCACGGCGCGTCGTCGTGGTCGTGCAGGTGCTGCAGTGCCCCCCAGAGCAGCGCCTCGAAGTCGCGCTCCTCGTCGGGCACCGGCCCGCGGAAGCACGCGACGAACGACACGAGGTCGCCCTCGGCGTCGACCTCGTCGGCGTACCGCGCCAGGCTCGCTCCCAGGGTGTCGAGCGAGCCGCCGGTGCTGGTGTCGGCGAGGTCGTCGAGCACCACGAGGGTGGCGGCGTCGCGGCGGAACACCGACCGGGCCCCCAGGCAGGGGAACTCGGGGTGCGCCACCATCTCCTCGATCGCGGCCACGATGTCGCTGCGCGGCCCGTCGCCGAGGTCCTCGGCGGCGCGCTCCTCGAGGAGCTCCTCCAGCGGGTCGCTCATCGAGCGCCGACGGGTCGGGCGGTGGGGTCGGGCACGGGTGCTCCTCGGGTCGGGCGTCACAGCCTGCCCCATACCCGCAGACCAGCGGGGGTATGCCGTCGCGCACCCAAGCCCGTCGAAGGTTGCCCGCCCCGCCTTTACCGCCCGACCCATCCGGCCCGGCCCAGCCTGCCCCGGCCCTGCCCCGCCTCACTCACCCGACTTCGTGCGACTTGCCTACGGCTTTCGCGCGACCGCCGCTGCGAAACCGCGTCCAAGTCGCACGAAGTCGGAGGGGCCGGGCCTTATGACGCGGGCTACCGCGCAGTACGTGCTGTCGCAGCGACGACTACCGCGCGGTAGGCGGCGTCACCACCCGGGGCCGGAGCTCACTCGACCGGGCCGGGGCTCACTCGACCAGGCGGTAGCCGATCCCCGGCTCGGTGAGGATGTGCCGCGGGCGCGACGGGTCGGCCTCGAGCTTGCGCCGCAGCTGGTTGCCGTACACCCGCAGGTAGTTCGACTCGCGGCCGTAGCCGGGCCCCCACACCGCCTTGAGCAGGTCGGCCTGGGTGACGACCCGGCCGCGGTGCCGGGCCAGCTCGCCGAGCAGCCGCCACTCGGTGGGCGTGAGGTGCACCGGCTCGCCGCCCCGGCTCGCGGTGAGGGTGCCGAAGTCGATCGCGAACGCGTCGGTGACGACGGGCGCGATGCCGCCGAGCACCTCGCCGTCGCCCCCGCCTCGCCGCAGCGCCGAGCGCACCCGCGCCATCAGCTCGTCCATCCCGAACGGCTTGGTGACGTAGTCGTCGGCGCCCTCGTCGAGCGCCTCGACCTTGTCGTCGGACTGGTGCCGCGCCGACAGCACGACCACCGGCACCCGCGAGGTGCGCCGCAGCCGGCGGAGCACCTCGACGCCGTCGAGGTCGGGCAGCCCGAGGTCGAGGATGACCAGGTCGGGTGGCGCGTCCTCGAGGGTCGACAGGGCGTCGCGACCGGAGGCGACCTCCTCGACCTCGTAGCCGCGGGCCCGCAGGTTGATCCGCAGCGTGCGGCGGATCGTCTCGTCGTCGTCGACGACGAGCACGCGCTCAGCCATGGGGGTCCTCCTCGGCGCTGGGCAGCTCGATGACCATGGTGAGGCCGCCGCCGGGGGTCTCCTCCGCCGACACCTCGCCGTCCATCGCCTCGGCCAGACCGCGGGCGACGGCCAGGCCGAGGCCCACCCCGTCGCCCGACGGCGCGTCGCCGTGCCGCTGGAACGGCAGGAAGATCCGCTCGCGGGCCTCCTCCGGCACCCCGGGTCCGCTGTCGACGACGCGCACCTGGGTGCGCCCGCCGAGCCCGCTCGTCGACACCCGCACCCGGCCGGGTGCGGGCTGGTGGCGCAGGGCGTTCTCGACGACGTTGCCGAGCACCCGGTCGAGCAGGCCCGGGTCGGCCACGACGACCCGGGCCGCCGGGTCGAGGCTCCAGTCGACCCGGTCGGGCTCGGTCACCGAGGCGACGGCCGCCGGCACCACCTCACCGAGGTCGACCGGCCGCGGTGAGGCGATCGAGCGCCCCGGCCTGCAGCCGCGACATGTCGAGCAGGTTGCCGATGAGCGCGTCGAGCCGGTCGACGGAGTCCTCGATCGCCGCCTCGAGCTCGGCCTCGTCCTCCGCCGAGAAGGTCACCTCGCTCGACCGCAGGCTGCCGATCGCCGCCTTGATGCCGGCCAGCGGGGTGCGCAGGTCGTGCGACACCGCGGAGAGCAGCGCCGTTCGGGCCGAGTTGTCCCGGGCGAGCACGGCGGCCTCGCCGGCCGCCTGCTGCAGGGCGCGGCGCTGGAGGATGGCGCCCGCGTGCGCCGCGAACGCGGCGAGCAGCCGCTGCCGGTCGGCGGGCACCCGCACGCCGACCAGGACGAGGTCGTGCTCGTCGTCGGCGGTGGTGTGCGTCTGCTCCCAGTCGCCGGATGCCGGCGTACCCGGTCCGCCCGCGTCGTCCACTCCCACGACGGGGTCGGCGACCACCTCGGCCACGACCTCGGCGGGCACGTCGGCCGTCGCCCGGCGCACGACGACGGCGCGCTGCGCACCGAACATGTCGAGGGCGTGCTCGAGCAGCACGGTCATCTGGTCGGTGGACCCGAGCAGGGTGTGGGTCAGCTCGGCCAGGGCGGCGGACTCCCGCTGGGCGGCGACTGCCCGCTCGGCCCGCCGGGCGCTGGTGTGCACGACGAACGCCACGACCACCGCCACGACGACGAACACGACCAGGGCCAAGGCGTTCTCCGGCTCGGAGATGGTCAGGGTGCGCACCGGCTCGGGAAGAACCAGTTGAGCAGCAGCGACGAGGCCACCGCTCCGACGATCGCGGGGCCGATGCCGCCGACGCAGCGCGACGAGCACGGTGATGAGCAGGTAGAGCGGCACGGTCAGGGGCAGGTCGGGGTCCTGCGGGCAGCAGGGTCAGCAGCATGGTGAGCACGAGCGGACCGATCACGCGCCGCGGCATACCCGAGACGAACTCGCCTGCGGGGCAAGGCTGCCCGTGACACCCGCCAGCCGCGACCGTGCGGCGAACGAGTGGGTCACGACGTGCACGTCGATGTCGCCGGAGTGGGTGATGACCTCCTCGGTGGTGCTCGGCACCGCCAGCGTGCGCCACCGCGGCCGTCGGGTGCTGCCGATGACGACCTGGGAGGCGTTGACGCCGCGGGCGACGTCGAGGATCGCCTCGGCCGGGTCCGTCCCCGGTCACCGTGTGCCACGAGCCGCCGAGCTCCTCGGTCAGCCGGCGCAGCGCCGCGAGGCCGGGCAGCGGTGGCCCGCTCAGCCCGTCGGACCGGGCGACGTAGCACGGCGAGCAGCTCGCCACCGGCGCCGCGCGAGGCGATCCGGGCGCCCGCGCCGGAGCAGGGTCTCGCCCTCGGGGCCGCCGGAGAGAGCGACGACGACCCGCTCGCGGGTCGGCCAGGACGAGTCGATGCCGTGGTCGGCGCGGTACCGCCCCAGCCCCTCGTCGACCCGGTCGGCGAGCCAGAGCAGGGCCAGCTCGCGCAGCGCCGAGAGGTTGCCGACCCGGAAGTAGTTCGCCAGCGCGGCGTCGACCTTCTCGGCCTTGTAGATGTTGCCGTGGGCCATCCGCCGGCGCAGCGCCTCGGGGGACATGTCGACCAGCTCGATCTGGTCGGCCCGCCGCACCACCTCGTCGGGCACCGTCTCGCGTTGCACGACACCGGTGATCGACTCGACCACGTCGTTGAGCGACTCGAGGTGCTGGATGTTGACGGTCGAGATGACGTCGATCCCGGCATCCAGCAGCTCGTCGATGTCCTGCCAGCGCTTCTCGTGGCGCGACCCCGGCACGTTGGTGTGCGCGAGCTCGTCGACCAGGGCGACGGCGGGGCGCGCGGGCCAGCAGCGCGTCGAGGTCCATGCTCCTCGAGGGTCGATGCCCCGGTGCTCGAGCCGCGCCCGGGGCACGACCTCGAGGCCGTCGATCATCTCCGCGGTGTGCTCGCGCCCGTGGGTCTCGACGCAGCCCGACGACGACGTCGGTGCCGCGGGCGAGGCGCCGGCGGCCCTCGTCGAGCATCGCGACGGTCTTGCCGACCCCGGGGGCGGCCCCGAGGTAGATGCGATGCCGACCGCGTGCCATGGGCTCATTCTCACTGACTGCCGGCGGCGGGCGTCGGCGGCCTCGAGGGCGACGTTGAGCTCGGTCACGTTGACCCGGTCCTGCCCGATGAAGCCCAGGGTCGCGTGCCTGGGTGTGCGTCGGCGACCAGCCGCTGCACCTGCTCGTCGCTCATCCCGCGCGCCGCCGCGACGCGGGGCACCTGGTACGCGGCGTACTCCGGCGAGATGTGCGGGTCGAGGCCGCTGCCGGATGCCGTGAGCGCGTCGGGCGGGATCGTCGCCGGGGCGTCCGGGTTGGCCGCGCGCAGGGCCGCCGCGCGCTCGGCCACCGCCGTCGCGAGGTCCGCGGCGTCCGGGCCGAGGTTGGAGCCACCGCTGGTGTCGCCGGCTGTAGTCGGACGCCGACGGGCGGGCCTGGAACCACTGCGGCCCCTCGCGCGGCCTGGCCGAGCAGGCTCGACCCGACGACGGTGCCGTCGCACCGTGATCGAGCGACCCGTTGGCCTGGCCGGGCGACGAGCAGCCCGACGCGCCAGGATCGACGGCGGGGTAGAGCACGCCGAGCAGCACGGTGAGGACGAGCAGCGCCTTGACGGCGGCAGAGAGCTGGCGGGCGATGGCCACGGGGATCACCTGAGTCCGGGGAGGGTGGAGACGACGAGGTCGATGAGCTTGATGCCGACGAACGGCGCGACGAGGCCGCCGAGGCCGTAGACGAGCAGGTTGCGGCGCAGCATCTGGTGGGCGGACACGGGGCGGTACTTCACGCCGCGCAGCGACAGCGGGATCAGCGCCACGATGACCAGCGCGTTGAAGATGACCGCCGAGAGCATCGCCGACTCGGGGCTGGACAGCCGCATGACGTTGAGCGTGCCGAGGCCGGGGAAGATGCCCACGAACATCGCCGGGATGATCGCGAAGTACTTGGCGACGTCGTTGGCGATCGAGAACGTCGTCAGCGCACCGCGGGTGATGAGCAGCTGCTTGCCGATCGCGACGACGTCGATGAGCTTGGTCGGGTCGGTGTCGAGGTCGACCATGTTGCCGGCCTCCTTGGCGGCCGAGGTGCCGGTGTTCATCGCGACGCCGACGTCGGCCTGGGCCAGCGCCGGGGCGTCGTTGGTGCCGTCGCCGGTCATCGCGACGAGCTTGCCGCCCTCCTGCTCGGCCTTGATCAGGGCCATCTTGTCCTCGGGGGTGGCCTCGGCGAGGAAGTCGTCGACGCCGGCCTCGGCGGCGATCGCCTCGGCGGTGCAGCGGGTTGTCACCGGTGATCATCACGGTGCGGATGCCCATCGCCCGCAGCTGGTCGAAGCGCTCGCGCATGCCGGGCTTGACGACGTCCTTGAGGTGGACCACGCCCAGCGTGCGGGCGCGGATCCCGGAGCGCGCGCGGCGACGACGAGCGGGGTGCCGCCGGTGCGCGCGATCGCCGTCGACGGCGTCCTCGCAGGTCGCCGGCGACCCGCCCGCCCCGGGACTCGACCCACGCGGCGACGGCCGAGCCGGCGCCCTTGCGCACCGAGGTGCCGTCGGGCAGGTCGACGCCGGACATCCGGGTGGGGGCGGTGAACGGGCACGAACTCGGCGCCCGCCTGGCGCAGCTCGGCGAACGAGCCGGTGGCCGGGTCGACGCCGCGCCCGAGGGCGTGGTCGACGATCGAGCGGCCCTCGGGCGTCTCGTCGGCCAGCGAGGACGAGGTAGGCGGCCCGCAGCAGGTCGTCGCGGCCGGCGCCGTCGACGGGAACGACGTCGCTGGCCTGGCGGTTGCCGAAGGTGATCGTGCCGGTCTTGTCGAGCAGCAGGGTGCTCACGTCGCCGGCGGCCTCGACGGCGCGGCCGGACATCGCGAGCACGTTGTGCTGCACGAGGCGGTCCATGCCGGCGATGCCGATGGCGGAGAGCAGGGCGCCGATCGTGGTCGGGATGAGGCAGACGAGCAGCGCGACGAGCACGACGAGCGACAGGCGCGAGCCCGAGTAGATCGCCATCGGCTGGATCGCGCCGACGGCGAACAGGAAGATCAGGGTCAGCGTCGTGAGCAGGATCGTCAGGGCGATCTCGTTGGGGGTCTTCTGGCGCGAGGCGCCCTCGACCAGCGCGATCATCCGGTCGATGAACGTCTCGCCGGGCCTGCTCGTCACCTTGCACGACGATCCGGTCGGACAGCACCGTCGTGCCGCCGGTCACGGCGCACCGGTCGCCACCGGACTCGCGGATGACGGGTGCGGACTCGCCGGTGATCGCCGACTCGTCGACGGTGGCGACGCCCTCGACGACGTCGCCGTCGCCCGGGATGACCTGGCCGGCCTCGACGACGACGCGGTCGCCGAGCCGCAGCTCGGTGCCGCGGCACCTGCTCCTCGGTGCCGTCGTCGCGCAGGCGTCGGGCCGTGGTCTCGGTGCGGGTCCGGCGCAGGGTCTCGGCCTGGGCCTTGCCGCGCCCCTCGGCGACGGCCTCGGCCAGGTTCGCGAAGAGCACCGTCGCCCAGAGCCAGAGCGGCGACCGACATGGAGAACACCGAGGGGTCCGCGACGGCGAGCACGGTGGTGAGCACCGAGCCGACCCACACCACGAAGATGACCGGGCGCCCGGACGGTGTGCCGGGGGTCGAGCTTGGCGAAGGCCTGGGGCAGGGCCTCCCAGCCGGTGCGGACGAGGGGCGGCAGTCATGACAGGGCCTCCGCGATCGGCCCGAGTGCCAGGGCCGGGAAGAAGGTGAGCCCGGCGACGACCACGACGGTGCCGACGAGCAGGACGGTGAACAGCGGGGTGTCGGTCGGCATCGTGCCGGCGGTGACGGGTCGCTTGCGCTGGGCCGCGAGCGAACCGGCGAGGGCGAGCACGAGCACGATCGGCACGAACCGGCCGGCGAACATGCAGAACGCCAGGGTGAGGTTGAGGAAGGGCTGGTCGGCCGTGAGGCCGGCGAAGGCCGAGCCGTTGTTGTTGGCCGCCGACGTGTAGGCGTACAGCATCTCGGTGAGTCCGTGCGGCCCGCTGTTGAGCAGCCCGGCCGTGGCCGCCGGCAGCACGATGGCGAGGCCGGTGCCGAGCAGGACGAGCGCCGGAGTCACGAGAACGCTCAGCGCGACGTAGGTGATCTCGCTGCGGCCCACCGTCTTGCCCAGGAACTCGGGGGTGCGGCCGACCATCAGCCCGGCGATGAAGACGGCGAGCACGACGTAGACGAGCAGGTTGTAGAGCCCGGTGCCGACCCCGCCGGGTGAGACCTCGCCGAGCATCATGTTCGACAGGGGCACGGCCCCACCGAGCGCGCTGAAGCTGTCGTGCATCGAGTTGACCGCACCGGTGGAGGTGCCGGTGGTCGCGCCGGCGAAGATCGTCGACCAGGCGATGCCGAAGCGCTGCTCCTTGCCCTCCAGCGAGCCCAGCGGGCCCCCGGCGGCGGAGAACTCCGCCCACGTCGCCAGCCCCAGGCTGGCGACGAGGAGGGCACGCCATGGTCGCGGTGGCGACCAGGCCCTGGCGGCGGTTGCCCACCATCAGGCCGTAGGTGTGGGGCAGGGAGAAGGGGATGACGAGCAGCAGGAAGATCTCGAACAGGTTGGTCCACGCGTTGGGGTTCTCGAACGGGTGGGCGGAGTTGGCGTTGAAGAAGCCGCCGCCGTTGGTGCCCAGCTCCTTGATGGCCTCCTGCGAGGCGACCGGGCCGCCCTGCACGACCTGGTGGCCGCCCGTGATGGTGGTGATCGTCGTCGGCTCGGTGAGGTTCTGGATCACCCCACCGACGAGCAGCACGACCGCCGCGACGACCGCCAGCGGCAGCAGGATGCGCACGATGCCGCGCACCAGGTCGACCCAGAAGTTGCCGAGCAGGTCGGTGGTCTGGCGCGCGATGCCACGGATCAGGGCGATCGCGACGGCCAGCCCGACGGCGGCCGAGACGAAGTTCTGCACGGTCAGACCCACGGACTGCACGGTGTAGCCGGCACCGGCCTCACCGGCGTACGACTGCCAGTTGGTGTTCGACGTGAACGAGACCGCGGTGTTGATGGCCGTGTGCCAGTCCATCGACCGGCCCAGCGACCACGGCAGCCGGCCCTGCACCTCGATGAGCAGGAACAGGCCGACGACCGACACGACCGAGAACGCCACGACCGAGACCGCGTAGCCGGTCCAGCGCTGCTCGGTGCGCGGGTCGACGCCGACGAGCCGGTAGACGAGACGCTCGACGCGCCAGTCCTTCTCGTCGGTGAAGACGCGGTGCACCCAGGTGCCGAGCGGCACGTGCGTCAGGGCGAGGAGCGCAGCCAGGGTGAGCACGGCCGCGCCGGTGGTGAGGGCGGGGTTCACGACCTCTCCTCAGAACCGGTCCGGCCGGACGAGGGCGTAGAGGAGGTAACCCACGAGGGCCAGCCCCACGGCAGCGGCGATCACGTCTTCCCACATGCCGCCCACGACACACCCGGGCGCACGGCATCCGGTCGACCGTGACGCGCCCCTGACGCCCGTTGACGCGACCTTGACGCCGAACCCGGGTCAGCGGCGGCGGGCGACCCGACGCACGACGGCATCCCCACCGAGCTGGATCGTCTGCACGATCACGACGAGGATCACCACCGTCACGAGCATCAGCTCGGTGTTGAACCGCTGGTAGCCGTACTTGATCGCGAACGTGCCCAGGCCGCCGGCACCGATCGCCCCGGCCATCGCCGAGTAGTCGACGAACATGACCAGGGTCAGGGTCACCCCCGCGAGCAGGGCGGGCAGCGCCTCGGGCAGCAGCACCTTGCGCACGATCTCGCCGTGCGTGGCGCCCATCGCCTCGGCCGCCTCGACCTTGCCCTTCTCGACCTCGCGCAGGGCGGTCTCGACCAGGCGGCCGAAGAAGGGCGCCGTGCCGAAGGTGAGCGGCACGATCGCTGCCGTCGCGCCGAGCGAGGTCCCCACGATGAACCGGGTGATCGGGATCAGCACGATGAGCAGGATGAGGAACGGCAGCGACCGGCTGATGTTGACGTAGAGCCCGAGGGGCACGCTGACCCAGCGCGAGGGCCGGATGCCGCTCGGCGAGGTGACGAAGAGCGTGACCCCGATCAGCAACCCGAGCACGAAGGTGAGCAGTGCCGCGAACACGACCATGTAGATCGTCTCGCCGAGTGCCTGCCAGAGCATGGGGACGTACTCGCTCCACGACCCGTCGATCGTGGGCAGGGTGGCGCTCATACGAGCACCTCCGTGCGCACGTCGCGCTCGGAGAGGTAGCGCACCACGGCATCCGTCGCCGCGGCACCCTTCCCGGGGGTGCCGGAGGCGATGTCGACCTGGAACCGGCCGACGTCGTGGCCGGAGATCCGCTCGATCGACCCGGCGCGGATCGTGACGTCGACGTCGAGGTCGCGGGCCAGTCGGCTGAGCACCGCCGACCCCTCGGCGACGTCGGCCACGGTCAGCAGCAGGTGCTGCTCCCCCGGCCCCACCGGCGCCTCGCGCAGCGGGAGCAGCAGGCGACCCAGGGCCGACCCCGGGTCGAGGCTGAGGTCGGTGAGCCGACCGGACTCGACGATCCGCCCGTCGGCGAGCAGGGCAGCCGACCCGCAGGCGGCGCGCACGACCTCCATGTCGTGGGTGATGAGCACGACGGTGACCCCGAACGCCTCGTTGACGTCGCGCAGCAGCGCCAGGATCTGGTGGGCCGTGCGGGTGTCGAGCGCGCTGGTCGCCTCGTCGCAGAGCAGCACCCGCGGTGAGCCGGCGAGCGCGCGGGCGATGCCGACCCGCTGCTTCATCCCGCCGGAGAGCCGCGACGGGTGCTCCTTGGCGCGGTCGACGAGCCCGACGATCTCGAGGATCTCCAGGGCCCGCTTCTCGCGACGCGCCTTGTCGATGCCCCGGATCTCCAGCGGGAACGCGACGTTGTCGAGCACGGTGCGGGAGTCGAGCAGGTGGAAGTGCTGGAAGATCATCCCGATCCGCTGCCGCCGACGGCGGAGCTCACCGGCCGGGAGGCCGGTGAGCTCCGTGTCGTCGAGGAAGACACGACCCGACGTGGGGCGCTCGAGCAGGTTGAGGCAACGGATGAGTGTGCTCTTGCCGGCACCGCTGTGACCGACGATGCCGAACACCTCACCCTCGGGGACCTCCAGGGTGATCCCCTTGAGCGCCTCGACCCGCTGCGGGCCGTCGCCGAACGTCTTGACGAGCTCCTCGGTGCGGAACAAGTCAGTTCCCTCCCGCGACGGGGATGACCGAGCCCGGGTAGGTCTGGTTGATGAAGGCCGCGACCTCGGGGCCCTCGAGGATCTCGCTGAGCCGCTCGACGCGGGGGTCGTCGGCGAGGGCGTCGGGGACGGTGAGGATGTTGGCGTAGGGGTTGCCCGCCGCCTTCTCCAGGACCAGCGCGTCCTTGCTGGGGGTGAGCCCGGCTTCGAGGGCGACGTTGCCGTTGATCAGGCCGAGGGCGGCATCCGGGAGCGATCGCGGGATCTGGGCCGGCTCGACCTGGCGGAAGGTGAGGTTCTTCGGGTTGTCGACGATGTCGTTCTCGGTGATCGTCAGGGCCTGCGAGGAGGTGTCGCCGTACTTGTACGGAAGGGTGATGAGGCCCGCCTCCTGGAGGAGGTAGAGGCCACGGGCGACGTTGCTGACGTTGTTCGAGAGCAGCACCAGACCGCCGTCGGGCACCTGGTCGAGCGAGGTGAGCTCGTCCGAGTAGATGCCGTAGGGCTCGACGTGCACGGTGGCCGCGGCCTTGAGGTCGGTGTAGCCCTTGTCCTTGCTGTCGGAGTTCAGGTAGGGCACGTGCTGGAAGTAGCTGACGTCGGCGTCGCCGTTCTCGACGACGTCGTTGCCGTTGACGCCGTCGGTCTCCTCGATGACCTGCAGGTCGAACTCGCCCTTGGCCAGGTTGTCCTGGACGTACTTGAGGATGTCCGCGTGCGGCGTCACCGAGGCGAACACCCGCAGCGGGGCGTCGGCGGCGCTGTACTTGCCGTTGTCGCCGGACGCCCACGGCCGCCAGATGAGCAGGCCGCCCAGGACGAGGGCGAGGGCCACGACCGCGGCGATGACGATCTTGCCGCGGCCCTTGCGACCGTCGGGTTCGAGGTCGGTGAGGGACGCCCCGCCTTCGGGCGGGATGGTGGCGGTGCTTGACGTGGGAGTGCTGTTGTCGGACACGTTCTTCTCCTTGGTGTGTGCCGGCCGGTCAGGGCGCGGCAGGCTCCCGGCGCGTGTGCGCCGGGTCGGGTTCTGTTGGGGTGATGGGTGTTTCGGGGTGCTGGGGTCGAGCGGCGGGACGTCAGGCGGATGCCGTGGGGCCCGGCCGCCGCGTACATCGGCGGCTCCACGTCGCCGTCCTGAGCGCCACGGCATCCACCTCGGATGCCGTGCCGCGCCTCAGCGGCCGGGGTTCCACGCCGGGTCCTCGAGCAGGTCGGCGTGCCAGCGACGGGCCACGTCGGGGTGCGAGCGCAGCCACCCGACCAGGGCCTTGCGGCCGTACTCCGCGTAGATCGGGTTGTCGGGGTCCTGCTCGACGCCGCGCGCCCCGCGCCGCGAGGTGGTCCGGGAGCGTGAGGGGCTCGACGACGGCATCCAGCCGGGGGGCGAGGAAGAACGGCACGGAGTAGCGGTCGACCCCCTCCGCGGGAGCGACGACGCGGTGCACGTTGGCCCTCAGGTAGCCGCCGGTCGCGACCTCGAGGGCCTCACCGACGTTGAAGACCAGCGTCCCGGGCACCGGGGTGGCCTCGAGCCAGCTGCCGTCCTCGGCACGCACCTGCAGGCCCGACCGGTCGTCCTGCAGCACCAGCGCGAGCCATCCGTAGTCCTTGTGCGCCCCCACGCCCTGGCTGCTCGTGTCGTCGGCGGCCACTCCGACCGGCGGCGCGGGGTAGTGCACCAGCTTGGTCGTCGTGACCGACTCGTCGTCGAACCAGCGGTCGAACCACCCGGCATCCTGGCCGAGCGCCTCGGCCAGCAGCCCGAGCACGGTGCGCGCGACCCGCTCGGCCTCGCGCAGCCAGCGCAGCACGACCGCGCGCAGCTCGGGCACCGCGGTGGGCCACTGGTTCGGCCCGACGAGCCGCAGGTAGGCCGGGTCGTCGGGCCCGAGGTCGACCACGTCGCGCTCGGGACCGATGTCGATCTGCTCGCGCTGGTCGGGGGCGCCGGCGGTGTGCTCGGTCGCCACGCTCGTCCAGCCGCGGAACTGCGCGGAGTTCAGGTTCGAGATCTCGCGGCGGGCGGCCTCGGGCAGGGCGAAGAAGGTTCGAGTGGCGGCGAGCAGGTCGTCCTGCACCTCCTGCGGGATGCCGTGCCCGGTGACGTAGAAGAAGCCGAGGTCGTGTGCGGCGGTGCGCAACCGGTGCAGGAGCGCGGCGCGGTCGGCCGGCGTGCCGGAGGCGTCGGCGAGGTCGAGCAGCGGCAGCGTGAGCTCAGTGGCGGTGGTGGTGGCTGAGTGGTCAGTGGTGGGGGTGATCGGGGTGATGGTCGCGGTCATGGGGATGGTCCTTCGAGTCGCTGGGCAGGGCGGTGCCGTCGCGCGGACGTCGTCGTCGGGCGCGGTCGGGTGGAGCAGGGCACACCGGATGCCGTGGTCGCAGCCCGGTCGGGCAGCGGCGGCGGGCGCGCTGGGGTCGTGCGGGCGGGGTCGTCAGCAGGGACGACAGCTGGCGCCACGGCACATTCGAGCAGCGTTCAGGGCGTCGCCGGCGCGACCAGAAACCCAACGGCTCGTTTTGATGTGCATAAGAGAAAGTTATATCAGAGGTTCCGCCGACTGGTGAACGTCCACGATCCGGGACACGGCCGAAGGGCGCGGCCCGGGGGTCCGCTCAGCGGCCGGTGAAGTCCGCCGGTCGCTTGGCCAGGAAGGCGGCGACCCCCTCGCGGTAGTCGGCGGTGTGCATCAGGGCGATCTGCCCCACCTCCTCGCGGCCGAGCGCCGCCTCGACGTCGACGGATGCCGCGTTGATCGCCGCCTTGGTCTCGCCCAGGGCGAGGGTGGCACCACCCGCGAATGCCGCCAGCACGGCTTCACCACGCGCCGGGAAGTCCTGCGCCGCAACGCATTCGGCGACGAGCCCCCAGTCCGCCGCGGTCACGGCATCCAGCTTCTCGCCGGTGAGGGCGAGCCGCATGGCCCGCGCCCGCCCGATCGACGCGGCCACGAGCGCCGTCGACCCGCCGTCGGGCATCAGCCCGATCCGGGCGAAGGCCAGCACGAACGAGGCCGCGTCGCTGGCGAGCACGTAGTCGCAGGCGAGCACCATCGGCACCCCGATGCCGGCGGCGACGCCGTTGACCAGCGCGACGACCGGGGTGCGGGAGGCGAGCAGCGCCCGCACCAGGTCGGCCCCGGCGTACAGGGTCCCCTGCGTCGCCCCGTCGGCCGACAGCGGCGCACCGGAGCAGAAGCCGCGCCCGGCCCCGGTGAGCGCGACCACCCGCACGGCGGGGTCCGCGTCGAAGGCGCGCACGGCATCCGCCACCGCCTCGCACATCTCGGGGTCGACGGCGTTGAGCCGCTCGGGGGCGTTGAGCGTGATCCGGCCGATGGCTCCGGTGGTCTCGACGAGGACGGTGCTGAGGGGGTTGGTGCTCATGCCGCCATCCAACCGCAGTGCTCAGGCCTGCGAGACCGCGCCCGACGCGAGGAGGTCGGTGACCTCCGCCTCGGTGAACCCGTGCGCCAACAGGTAGGTCGTCGTGTCGGCGCCGGGCACCGGCTCGGGCCCCGGGTCGAGCGCCGGTGTGTCCGACAGCCGCGGTCCCACTCGCGGCACCGGGTGGCCGTGGGCGTCGGGGGCGAAGGTGCCGCGGCCGACGAGGTGCGGGTGGTGCGGTGCCTCGCGGAGGGACAGCACCGGCGCGACGCAGGCGTCGGTCGCCTCGAAGTGCGCGGCCCACTCGTCGCGGCTGCGCGTGCGGAAGGCCGCCGCGAACACCTCGCGCTGCGCCGGCCAGGTGTCCGGGTCGTACTGCTCACCCTCGACCTCGACCCCCAGGCCGGCGACGAGCTCGGCCCAGAACGGCGGCTCGAGTGCCCCCACGGCCACGAACCGTCCGTCGGCGCACTCGTAGACCGCGTAGAACGGTGCGCCACCGTCGAGCAGGTTGGCCTCGCGCTCGTCGCGCCAGCCGCCCGTGCCGAGCAGCCCGTGCACCAGCGAGAACAGGTGGGCCGCCCCGTCGACCATCGCGGCGTCGACGACCTGACCCCGCCCGGTCGTGCCCCGCGCGATCAGCGCCGAGAGCACCCCGACGACGAGGTAGAGCGACCCGCCCGCGAAGTCGCCGACCAGCGGCACCGGGGTCACCGGGCGCTCAGCGGTGCCCAGTGCGTGCAGCGTGCCCGACACCGCGGCGTACGTGATGTCGTGGCCGGCCCGCTGCGCCCACGGCCCGCTCTGCCCCCAGCCGGTCATCCGCGCGTGGACGAGCCGCGGGTTGCGGGCGAGGCACTCGTCCGGCCCGAGGCCGAGTCGCTCGACCACCCCGGGGCGGTAGCCCTCGACGAGCACGTCGGCACCGTCGACCAGCCGCTGCACGACCGCCCGCCCGGCATCCGTCTTGAGGTCGACGGCGATGCTCGGCCGCGACCGCCGCAGGCCACCCGCGAGCGCCAGCGGGTTCGACTCACCCGGCCGGTCGACCCGCACCACGTCGGCACCCAGCTCGGCGAGCATCATCCCGGCGAACGGCGTCGGCCCGATGCTCCCGAGCTCGACGACCCGGATGCCGGCCAGCGGGCCGGGTGCCGCGGTCACCTCGCGACTCCGCGCACCGCGACCAGGGGCGGGCGGTCACCCCGGATCGTCGCCACCATGTCGACGACCCGGCGGGTGGCCCGCACGTCGTGCGCCCGGAAGACCGTGGCCCCCAGCCAGGCGGCGACGGCCGTGGCCGCCAGGGTGCCCTCGAGCCGGTCGTCGGGGGGCAGGTCGAGGGTCTCGCCGACGAAGTCCTTGCGCGACAACGCCTGCAGCACCGGGTAGCCCAGGTCCACGATCGCCGCGGTGTGCCGCAGCAGGGTCAGCGAGTGCGCGGTCGTCTTGCCGAAGTCGAGGGTCGGGTCGACGAGCACGCGCTCGGCCGGGATGCCGGCGGCCACGGCGCGCTCGGCGCCCTCGCGCAGCGTGCGCAGCGCGTCGTCGAGCACGCCGAGCGGCTCGGGCGGGTACGTGACGCCGACCGGGTCGGTGCGCGGCGGCAGGCCGCCGGTGTGCGAGATGACGTAGCCGGCGCCGGCTCGTGCCGCGACGTGCACCAGCTCCCGGTCATGACCGGCCCAGGTGTCGTTGACGAGGTCGAGGCCGGCCTCCGCGGCGGCCACCCGGGCCACCTCCGAGCGCCAGGTGTCGAGGCTGAGCACGAGGTCGGGGTGGTCCTCGCGGGCCCGGGCGAGAAAGGGCACGACCCGCTCGATCTCCTGCTCGAGCGTGACCACCTCGCCCTCCTGGCCGGCCCGCACGCCCCCGACGTCGACGATGTCGGCACCGAGCTCGACGGCCGCGTCGAGGGCGCGCCGCGCCGACGCGAGGTCGCCGTGCCGGTTGCCCGACCAGAACGAGTCGTTCGTGCGGTTGACGATCGCCATGACGGCCGGGCGGCCTGCGTCGAAGGTGCGCCCGCGCAGCCGCAGCGCGACCGGGGCGGCTGGAACCACGGGGTCCGGCCCAGGGATGCCGTCGCTCACCGTGCGCTCACCGGGGGGCGGGGGTGAGCTCGCGCAGGCCCGGCAGGACCTGCTCGGCGAACGTGCTGAGGAACCGCGCCTGGTCGTGGCCCGGTCCGTGCACGACGAGGTGGTCGAACCCGAGGTCGGTGTAGACCCGCAGCGCCTCGACGACCTCCTCGGGGCGCGAGGCCACCACCCAGCGCTTCGCGACCTGCTCGATGGGCAGCTCGTCGGCGGCCCGCTCCATCTCGGCGGGGCCGTGGATCGAGTGCTTCTGCTCGGCGGTCAGCGACAGCGGCGCCCAGAACCGGGTGTTCTCCAGGGCCAGCTCGGGGTCGGGGTCCCACGAGACCTTGATCTCGATCATCCGGTCGATCTCGTCGCGGCCGCGGCCGGCCTTGTCCAGGCCCTCGTCGACGGCCGGCACGAGCTGGTCGGCGTAGAGCTCGCGCCCCTTGCCGGACGTGCAGATGAAGCCGTCGGCGACGCGGCCGGCGTACCGGGCCACCATCGGGCCGCCGGCGGCGACGTACACCGGCACCGGCTGGTCGGGGCGGTCGTAGATCGCGGCGTCCTCGGTGCGGTAGTACTCGCCCTCGAAGGTCACCCGGTCCTGCGTCCACAGCTCGCGCATCAGCCGCACGGCCTCGCGCAGCCGGCCGAACCGCTCCTTGAACTCGGGCCACTCCCCCTCGGCCACCGAGCCCACCGCCACCTCGTTGAGCGCCTCGCCGGTGCCCACGCCGAGCATGACCCGACCCGGGTGCCAGGCAGGCCATCGTCGCGAAGGTCTGCGCCACCACGGCCGGGTTGTACCGGAAGGTCGGTGTCATCACCGAGGTGCCGACCAGCACCCGCTCGGTGCGGGCCAGCACCCACGACATCCAGGCGAGCGAGTTCGGCGCGTGCCCGCCCTGCAGCCGCCACGGCTGGAAGTGGTCGGAGATCGTCACCGAGTCCAGGCCGAGCTCCTCGGCCCGCACGGCGTAGGCCGCGAGCTCACCGGGTGCGAACTGCTCTGCCGACGCCTTGTACCCGACCCGCAGACCGCGTGGCTCCGTCATGGCCCCATCCTGCCCCACGCGCCCGTGGCGACCCCGAGGGCGGCGACGTCCTTCGACGAGGAGACGCGCGATGGTGCGGGGACCTAGGGGGACCGGCCGCGGTGCGGAACCGAGCCCCCCCGCCCGGTCCGCACCTATCCCGGGGGGGCCCGCCTCTGAGCCCACCCCCAGGATGGCCGGGCCCCACGATGTCGGCCGTCGCTGCGGCACCGCTGCGAAATCGCTGTGCCGGCCGCGGTGACTCTTGCGGACCATCCCGAAACTCCGTACCCGGCCGACCGCGCAGGGCTAGCGTTGACGCACCGACCGAGTCCCAGGAGCGCGCCATGGCCACCGACCTCATCGACCTCGCGGGTCACGAACAGGTCGCCTTCTGCTCCGACCCCGACACCGGGCTCCGGGCGATCATCGCGCTGCACGACACCTCGCTCGGGCCGGGCCTGGGTGGCACCCGCTTCCACCCGTACTCCTCGACCGACCAGGCGCTCGCCGACGTGCTGCGCCTCTCGCGCGCCATGACGAGCAAGAACGCCGTCGCCGGGCTCGACCACGGCGGCGGCAAGGCGGTCATCATCGGCGACCCGCAGCGCGACAAGACCCCCGAGCTGCTGCGGGCCTACGGCCGCTTCGTCGAGTCGCTCGGCGGACGCTACGTGACGGCCTGCGACGTCGGCACCTACGTGACCGACATGGACGTCGTCGGCGAGTCCACCCGGTGGGCGACCGGTCGCTCGCCCGAGCGCGGTGGTGCCGGCGACTCCTCGGTGCTCACCGCCTACGGCGTCTTCCAGGGCATGCGCGCGGCCGCCCAGCACGTGTGGGGCGAGCCGACCCTCGCCGGGCACCGGGTCGCGATCGCCGGCGTCGGCAAGGTGGGCCGCCGCCTCGTCGACCACCTTCTCGAGGACGGCGCCGAGGTGGTCGTCACCGACGTCGACACGGATGCCGTCCGGGCGCTCCTGCGCGTGCACCCCCGGGTGCGCGCCGTCGACGACTTCGACACCCTGGTGCGCGAGCCGGCCGACGTGTTCAGCCCGAACGCCCTGGGGGGTGCCCTCGACGACGAGACCGTCGATGCGCTCCGGGCCAGGGTCGTCTGCGGTGGCGCCAACAACCAGCTGGTCAGCGAGGGCGAGGGCGGCACGGCCGACCGGCTCCTGGCCCGTGGCATCACCTACGCCCCCGACTTCCTGGTCAACGCCGGCGGGGTCATCCAGGTCAGCGACGAGCTGCACGGGTTCGACATGCACCGGGCCCGCGAGCGCACCGCCACGATCTTCGAGCACACCCTCGAGGTGCTGCGTGATGCCGACTCGGCGGGGGTGAGCCCCGCCGTGGCCGCCGATCGACTCGCCGAGCGCCGGATAGCAGCGGGCGGGCGACGGCCCTGGCTGCCCGGCGACCGGGTCGGCTCGGCGGCTGGCGCGAGGGAACACGGCGACGCGTGACATCGTTGTCCGGGACGGCGTCGCCGGAGCTGCTCCACTCATGTACCGTTGGCGTCACGACACACACACGATTCCCGGGACCGCTCCGCGACGTGGGATGACCCTGAACACGGGGCCGTCCGGCGAGCGATGCCGCCCCGGCAGACGCACGAGGGGGTCACGCCATGGGGCGCGGCCGAGCCAAGGCCAAGCAGACGAAGGTCGCTCGCGAGCTGAAGTACTACAGCCCGGACACCGATCTCTCCGCGCTTGAGCGAGAACTACACGGAACCGCCCAGAGCGGTGGTCGAGCGACCAGCGACGACCGCGACCGGGAGGACGAGGACGACTACGGGCAGTGGTCGTCGGGTCGGCGTTGACACCGGCCTGATCCAGCCCTTCGTGCGACCCGCGCCGCCGGCGCGGGTCCGCGGCATGCCCTCGCGCGGGTCGTCGACGCGTGGCCGTCGACAGGTGTCGGCGCGGGCCTATGCTCGCCGGTATGAGTGAGACGACGGTCGCCGCGACGAAGCGGCTCGGGGTCGAGACCACGGGCATCGAGATCATCGACGAGGCCGAGCGCACCGCCCGTCCGCGCGACCTGTTCTGGCCCTGGTTCGCGGCGAACGTGTCGGTGTTCGGCATCTCCTACGCCGCGTTCGTGCTCGGCTTCGGCATCTCGTTCTGGCAGGCCGCGCTGGTCACCGTGGTCGGTGTGATCGTCTCGTTCGCGCTCTGCGGCATCATCGCGATCGCGGGCAAGCGGGGGTCGGCACCGACCATGGTGCTGTCCCGGGCGGCCTTCGGCGTCAACGGCCAGAAGGTGCCGGGCGTCATCTCGTGGCTCACCTCGATCGGCTGGGAGACCTTCCTCGCCATCCTGGCGGTGCTCGCGACCTCGACGATCTTCGAGCAGCTCGGCTGGGGTGGTGGCACGGCGACCAAGGTCGTGGCGGCCGCCGTGGTCGCGCTGATGATCGTCGCGGCGTCCGTCGCCGGCTACCACATCATCATGCGGATGCAGTCGGTGCTCACCTGGATCACCGGCATCGTCACCGTCGGCTACATCCTGCTGACCCTCAAGGACGTCGACTGGTCCGCGGTGCAGTCCCTGCCCAGCGGCCCCGCGCAGGCGGTCGTCGGCGCGCTGGTGCTGGTGATGACCGGCTTCGGCCTGGGGTGGATCAACATCGCCGCCGACTGGTCGCGCTACCAGCGGCGCGACGCCTCGGGCGCGGCCATCGTCGGGTGGAACACCTTCGGCGGGGCGGTCGCCCCCGTCATCCTGGTCATCTACGGTCTGCTGCTCGCCGGGTCGGACCCGGCCCTGCTGGACGGCATCGCGGCCGACCCGATCGGCACCCTGGCCACCCTGCTGCCGACCTGGCTGCTCGTGCCCTTCCTCATCGCGGTCATCCTGTCGCTGGTCTCCGGCGCGGTGCTCGGCATCTACTCCTCCGGGCTGACCCTGCTCTCGCTCGGCGTTCGCATCCCCCGGCCGGCCGCGGCGCTGGTCGACGGCATCATCCTCACCCTCGGCACCATCTACGTCGTGTTCTTCGCGGAGAGCTTCATCGGGCCGTTCCAGAGCTTCCTGATCACGCTCGGGGTGCCGCTGGCCGCGTGGGCGGGGATCATGATCGCCGACATCGCGCTGCGCAAGCGCGACTACGACGACGACGACCTCTTCGACGCCCGTGGTCGCTACGGCGCGTTCGACTGGGTCTCCATCGTCACGATGGTGGTCACCTCGATCATCGGCTGGGGGCTGGTCGTCAACAGCTTCGCCACGGATGCCGCGTGGAACAACTGGCAGGGCTACCTGCTCGAGCCCCTGGGGCTCGGCACCTATGTCACCACGGGCGAGGGCGCGCCGTTCTGGGACGGCAACTGGCCCTACTCCAACATCGGCGTGCTGCTCGCCCTGGTGCTCGGCTTCGTCGTGACGTACGTGGCCCGCCGCGGCCGGGTGCGCCGGCAGGAGGCCGCCGCTCCGTCGACCGCCCCCGCGCCGGCTGACCGCGAACCCGTTCGGTGACCGACGCCTTCGACGACGGCTGGCTCGTCGTCGTCGACCCCCAGGCAGTCTTCGCCGACCCGGCGACCTCGCCGTGGGGGTCGGCGATGTGGGCGGGTGCGGTACCGCGCATCGTCGAGCTCGCGGCATCCTTCGGGCCCGCCCGCACGGTGGTGACGCGGTTCGTGGCCGACCCCACCCTGGGCGGGTCGTGGGGGCCCTACTACCGCGACTGGCCGTTCGCCCTCGTGCCCGACGACGACCCGCTCTATGCCGTGGTGCCCGAGCTCGCCGACGTCGCCGCACACGTCGTCACGGCCGGAACGTTCGGCAAGTGGCCGGTGCTGCGCGAGCTGCTCGGCGACGACGCCCACGTCACCCTGACGGGGGTCTCGACCGACTGCTGCGTGCTCTCGACCGCGCTGCCGGCGGCGGACGCCGGCGCGACGGTGCGGGTCGTGCGCGACGGGTGCGCCGGCTCGAGCCCGGAGAACCACGAGCGAGCCCTGGCCGCGATGGCCCTCTACGCCCCCCAGATCACCGTCATCTGACCCCGAGCTTCCCGACTTCGTGCGACTTACACACGCTTTCGCATGCCTGCGAGCCGCGAGAACCGTGTGTAAGTCGCACGAGTCGGTCAGAGGATGCCGGTGAGGGCGAGGACCGCCGCGCCCGCGGTGGTGCCGACCGCCCCGGCGGCAAGCCCCGCGGTGCGGGCGCCGAGGGCCTCACCGCCGGCGAGCACGGCGCTGGCGGCCAGGCCGGTGCACCAGCCGACGAGCAGCGACGGCGCGACGTCCGCAGGATCGCCAGGACGTCGACGGTCACCGGCTGACCGGCGGTGACGACGTTCCACCCCGAGGCGAAGAGCCAGGCCACGGCCACCAGGAGCGCCAGGTAGGCCAGCAACAGCACCGTGGACACCGCGAGCACCCCGATCGCCCAGCGCTGTGTCGTCGTGGCGGCGTCGGAACCAGCGTGCTGGGCAGGACGGTCGGTGTGCAGGGCTGCGTGGCTCATGAGGGAGACCGTCTCGCGGAGACGAGGCGCGCCGGCATCCGTCCGCGTACTCAGATCGGGACCTGAGCACCATCGACTTCGTGCGAGTTGCATGCGGTTCTCGCGGCCCCGGAGTGCCCGAAACCGTATGCAAGTCGCACGAGGTCGCTAGGCGGTGGGGTGCTCCCCGACGACCTGCACCGACCCGCCGTCGACCCCCTTGGCGCCGCGGACCACCTCGACGCCGTCCTCGACCGGTGCACCGTCGGCGGCGGACACCTCCCCCATCACCCAGGTGTGGATGCCGCGCGCCTCCAGCAGGGCGGTGGCCGCGTCGACGCTCCGCGCCGGGAGCACCGCGACGAACCCGACCCCCATGTTGAGGGTGCGCTCGAGGTCGGTGCGGGGCACGCCGCCGAGGGCCCCGACCGTGGAGAAGACCGGCGGCGGGGTCCACGTCGAGCGGTCCAGCCGGGCGTGCACGTGCGGCGGCAGCACCCGGGCCAGGTTGGCGGCCAGGCCACCGCCGGTGACGTGCGAGAGGGCGTGCACGTCGACCCCGTCGGTGCGCACGAGGTCCAGCAGGTCGGCGGAGTAGACGCGGGTCGGCTCGAGCAGCTCCTCGCCGAGGGTGCGGCCGAACTCGTCGACGTGCCGGTCGAGGGCCCAGCCGGCGTGCGCGACGACCCGCCGCACGAGGGAGTAGCCGTTGGAGTGCAGGCCGCTGCTCGCGAGCCCGAGCACCACGTCACCGGGCGCGACGCGCTGCGGGCCGAGGATGTCGGCGTACTCGACGACCCCGGTGGCGGCACCGGCGACGTCGTACTCGTCGGGCTCGAGCAGCCCGGGGTGCTCGGCCGTCTCGCCACCGACGAGGGCGACCCGCGCCTGCTCGCAGGCCGCGGCGATGCCGGACACGATCGCGGCGATCCGCTCGGGCACGACCTTGCCCGTGGCGATGTAGTCGGTCATGAAGAGCGGCTCGGCTCCGCAGACGACGATGTCGTCGACGACCATGCCGACGAGGTCGTAGCCGATGGTGTCGTGGCGGTCGAGGGCCTGGGCGATGGCGACCTTGGTGCCGACGCCGTCGGTGCTGGTGGCGAGCACGGGGCGCGCCATCCGGGCGATCGTGCTCGCGTCGAACATCCCCGCGAAGCCGCCCAGGCCACCGAGCACCTCCGGGCGCGTGGCGCGGCGGACGCTGGCCTTCATCAGCTCGACGGCCTTGTCACCGGCCTCGACGTCGACGCCCGCCTCGGCGTACGTGATGGACGTCGGCTGCTCGGTGTCGCTCACGCCGGGAAGCCTACCGAGGTCGTGGTCTGCCCGAGCCCGGCGCCCACCCGCCTCATCGCCGCGAGTGCGGAAGTGGTTGCCCGGGCGACCACTTCCGCACTCGCCGCGGGAAGCGCGAGGTTCAGAGGGCCTTGAGGATGTCCTCGACCCGGTCCTTGGCGTCGCCGAAGAGCATCTGCGTGTTCTCCTTGAAGAACAGCGGGTTCTGCACGCCGGCGTACCCCGTGGCCATCGAGCGCTTGAACACGATGACGTGCTCGGCCTCCCAGACCCGGAGACCGGCATCCCGGCGATCGGGGGTGGGGCTCGTCGGTCGCGGCCGGGTTGACGGTGTCGTTGGCGCCGATCACCAGCACGACGTCGGTGGCTGCGAGGTCGTCGTTGACCTCGTCCATCTCGAGCACGATGTCGTAGGGCACCTTGGCCTCGGCGAGCAGCACGTTCATGTGCCCGGGCAGGCGCCCGGCGACCGGGTGGATGCCGAACTTCACGTCGATGCCGCGGTCGCGCAGCTTGCGGGTGAGGTCGGCGACCGGGTACTGCGCCTGCGCCACGGCCATGCCGTAGCCCGGGGTGATGACGACCGACCGGGCGCCTCGTTGAGCAGGTCGGCGGCCGCCTCGGCGGTGACCTCGCGGTGCTCGCCGTAGTCGACGTCGGAGGCCACGGTGCCGCCCTCGACGCCGAACCCGCCGGCGATCACCGAGATGAACGAGCGGTTCATCGCCTGGCACATGATGTAGCGACAGGTACGCACCCGAGGAGCCCACGAGCGCACCGGTGATGATGAGCAGGTCGTTGCCGAGCAGGAAGCCGGCCGCGGCCGCCGCCCAACCGGAGTAGCTGTTGAGCATCGACACGACGACCGGCATGTCGCCGCCGCCGATCGACGCGACGAGGTGCCAGCCCAGCACCAGCGCGATCAGCGTGACCAGGCCCAGCAGCGTGGCCCGCGCGACGTCGGCATCCTCGGGCAGCAGCACGTAGACGACGGTGAGCACGAAGAACGCGACGATGATGCCCAGGTTGATCCGTTGCGGCCCGGGCAGCATGAGCGGTGCGGACTTGATCCGCGCCGACAGCTTGAGGAACGCGACGATCGAGCCGGTGAAGGTCACCGCGCCGATGAAGACGCCGACGATCACCTCGACGTCGTGGATGCCGGGGTAGGGCGTCGTCCTCGAACGACGTGTTCCAGCCGACGAGCACCGCCGCGAGGCCGACGAAGCTGTGCAGCATCGCGATCAGCTCGGGCATGCCGGTCATCTCGACGCTTGCGCGCCCGGTCGATGCCGATCGCGCGCGCCGATGCGCCATCGCGACCAGGATCAGGGCCAGGCCGAGCCAGCCCGATGCCCTCGGTGCCGACGGTGACCCGCGCCGACGTCGGCGACGGACACCCCGCCGGTGGCGGCCAGGATCGTCGACGACCAGGGCGATGGTCATGCCGATGATGCCGAAGCGGTTGCCGGCCCGGGCGGTCTCGTGCCGCGACAGCCCGGCGAGGGCGAGGATGAACAGCCAGCCCGGCGACGATGTACGCGCCCTGGACGAGGGTCAGCGGGAGGTTCATCGGGCCGGCTCCTCACGCTTGAACATCTGCGAGCATTCGGGCGGTCACGCGGAACCCGCCGAACACGTTGATGCTCGCCACGAGGATGCCGACGAACGCCAGCACCGAGACCGCGACACTGTCGTGGCCGACCTGCAGCAGCGCGCCGACGACGATGATGCCGCTGATCGCGTTGGTCACCGACATCAGCGGGGTGTGCAGGGCGTGGTGCACGTTGCCGATGACGTAGAACCCGATGACCACCGAGAGCATGAAGACCATGAAGTGCCCGAGGAACGGCTCCGGCGACACCGAGGCGACGAGCAGGAAGAGCGCCGCGCCGATGCCCATGATGCCGAGGCGTCGGTTCGCGCTCATCGGCACCTTCGCCGGTTTGGCGCCACGACGGTCGCCGACGCGGCGGCCGGGGCCGCGGACACCTGCACCGGCGGCGGCGGCCAGAGCACCTCGCCGTCGCGCACCACGGTCATGCCGCGCTGCACCGGGTCGTCGAGGTCGAGGGCGAGCTCGCCGTCCTTGCTCGGGCGTCACCAGCTTGAGCAGGTTGACCAGGTTGGTGCCGAACAGCTGGGAGGCCTGGGTCGGCAGCCGGCCCGGGCAGGTCGGTGTAGCCCAGGATCGATCACGCCGTTGTCGGTGACCACCTTCTGGTCGGCGACCGCTGCCCGCGACGTTGCCGCCGTTCGAGGCGGCCATGTCGACGACGACGAGCCGGGCTTCATCGAGGCGACCATCTCCTCGGTGATCAGCCGCGGGGCCGGGCGGCCCGGGATCAGCGCCGTGGTGATGACGATGTCGACGTCGGCGGCCTGCGCGGCGTACAGCTCGGCGGCCTTGGCGTCGAAGTCGGCGCTGGTCTCCTTGGCGTAGCCGTCGCGCTGACGGCCCGGTCTCCTCGACGTCGATGCGCAGGAACTCCGCACCCATCGACTCGACCTGCTCGCCGACCTCGGGGCGGGCGTCGAAGGCCCGCACGATCGCGCCGAGGCTGCTCGCCGTGCCGATCGCGGCCAGACCGGCCACGCCGGCGCCGACGACGAGCACCTTGGCCGGCGGCACCTTGCCCGCCGCGGTGACCTGGCCGGTGAAGAACGAGCCGAACTCGTTGGCGGCCTCGACGACCGCCCGGTAGCCACCGATGTTGGCCATCGACGACAGCACGTCGAGCGACTGCGCGCGCGAGATCCGCGGCACGGCGTCCATCGCCAGCGCCGTGACCCCGCGGGCGGCGAGGGTCTGCACCAGCTCGGGGTTCAGGGCCGGCGCGAGCAGCGACGACCACGATCTGGCCGGGCGCAGCCGGGCGATCTCGGCCGTCGGAGGGCGCGTTGATCTTGAGCAGCACGTCGGCGTTCCAGACCGCCTCGTCGATGACGTCGGCGCCGGCCCGCAGGTAGGCCGCGTCGTCGAAGCTCGACGCGCACCGGCGCCCCGCTCCACGAACACGGCGTACCCGAGCGTGCGGATCTGCCTCCACGGTCTTCGGGGTCGCCGCGACCCGTCGTCTCACCCGGTCGGGTCTCTCTGGGCACTCCGATGCGCACGGCGGTTCCTCTCGGCCTGCAGGGGTGGCTCGAACCTATCGGGTCGACCCCGTCGAGGCGCGCACGTGTGACCGCAGTGACCTCGTGGTGAGACGGAACGCCGGCGGATCAGCCCTCGGAGCGCCGGAACCCGCTGCGCTCGGCGGCGGCCTCGTCGTAGAACCAGACGTGCGGCTCGGCCGAGTCGTAGCCGGCGTCGCCCGGCAGGCGGTAGGTCATCGTGTCGCGGTAGGCCTGCACCGGGTGGTCGAGCGGCTGGGCGCCGTCGTCCAGCGGCGCGGCCGAGCCGACCCCGAAGCCGCCGTCGCGCAGCTCGTCGAAGGCGGAGATCCGCCGACCCTGGGATGCCGTCGCGTCGGTCGCGTCGTCCGATGCCGTCGCGTCGGTCGCGTCGTCGGATGCCGTCGCGTCGGTCGCGTCGTCGGATGCCGTCGCGTCGTGGGAGGCCGCGGCGTCGTCGGACTGGTGGGCGAGGTCGGCGCGCTCGGCCTCGAGACGGTCACCGCGGTCGTGGGTCTCCTCGAGCAGCTCGCCCTCGTCGGCGGCCCAGTCGCGGGTCGGGGTCGGGTCGTAGCGCTCCTCGGTGGACTCCTCGGCCACGTCGGCGGCACTGCGGTCGGTGTCGTCGGTCTCGACCACCGCGGCGCCGGCCTCGGCGGGCGCACGGTCGGTGGCCTCACGGTCGCCGGCCTCGCGGTCGCCGGCCTCCGTCGCGGCCTCGCGTCGGCCTCGCGGTCGCCGGCCTCGCGGTCGGTGTCATCCCGGTCCGGCGTCACCGGCGGGGTCTGGTCGGAGGCCATGACCGGCTCGGTCGTGGCGTACGCCTCGGGCTCGCTGATGACGGTCATCTCGGCGGGCTCGTCCTTGCGCGGACCACCCCACTCACCGCGGGGGGACTCCACGTCATGCGAGAGGTCGTCGGCCGGCTCCTGCGAGGTGTCCGAGTCGTGCGTCGCATCAGTGTCGGTGCTCGCGGAGTCCGTGCGGTCCGCGGTCCCGTCTGCGGCATCGGCGTCGGCGTCGCCGTCGGCGCGGTCCGCGGTCCCATCTGCGGCGTCGCCGTCGGCGCGGTCCGCGCCGTCGGCGCGGTCCGCCTGCTCATTGGCAGTCTCCTCGTGGAGGGCACGGGTGGCGGCGTACGCCCGCCGCCGGCCGAGGCCGCGGCAGCGCCCTCACCGGCCTCGAGGCCGTCGTCGTGCGAGGCGTGCTCAGCGGTCTCGGTGCGGGAGTCGTCGCTCATGTCCGGCTCGGTACCCGCGTCGTCCGCCGCGTAAACCTCGTCGTGCTCCTGCCCCTGTGCCGGGGCCTCGTCGACCGCCTCCTCCCGTTCCTCCGCCGGGTCGCCGGACACGTCGTCGCGGAAGTCCGCGGCGGAGGCGATCCGCTCACTGTCCGGGTCGCTCTCGTCGTCGCCGCGGGCGGCCCAGGCCGAAGCGCCGGCTGCAGCGCCACCGGCAGCCCCCGCTGCGGCGGTGGACGACGCGGCGGAGGGAGCCCCCCAGCCCGAGCCGGTCTCGGCCTCATCCGCGGTGCCCGAAGCACCGGCCTCGTCCTCCGGCCGGGCCAGACCGGCTTCACGCGCCTCACGACGCTCGGCGCGCGTCATCGGGAGTTCGTCCTGCTCGGCGGCGGCGGCAGCACCAGCGGCGCCGGCGGCGGCGGCCGCAGCACCGGAAGCGGCCGGTGCCGGCGCGGCATCCGTCGACCCGGCCAGGGCGGGCGCGGCCTCGACCTCGTCGGCTCCCTCGTCGTCGGCAACCTCCGGGTACTCGGACTTCTTGACGTCGGGGTCGATGTCGTCGGCGCGGCGCATCGTGGCCTCGTAGTCGCGCTGGGTGGCCTCGGCCGCCGCCCGGTGCTCGGCCGCCTCGGCCTCGAGCTGCGCTGCCTCGCGGGCCTTGTCCTCCGCCTCGACCCGCGCCAGCTCGGCACGCTGGGCGGCCTGGTCGGCGAAGACGCTCTGCCCCGCGACCGTGGTGGCCAGGGTGTCGGCCTCGGTGCGCAGACCGGCCGCCTCGACGCGCTGGGCGTCGCGCTGGGCCGAGCCGCGCCGCAGCACCAGCACGACGAGGACGACCGCCACGAGGATGAGCAGCAGCAGGAGGATCAGTCGAGGCGCCGTCATGGTGGTGTCCTGTCGTCGGATGGTGCCCCCCCGAGGGGCGATCTCGCGGCACAACCTACCCCGCGGTGAGCGCTCCGAGCGGGACAGGTGCGACCCCTCCGGCGGCGGCGGGGCGCAGCGAAACCTAGGGGGTCACGGCCGTGAGCGCCACTCGTGCCCACGGCATCCGGGCTGCGTGCCCGCGCCCACCGAGGCCACGTCGTACGAGGTCAGAGTCCCAGCTCGGTCACGGTGACCTCGCGCATCTCGACCTTGCGCACCTTGCCGGTGACCGTCATCGGGAACTCGTCCACGACCCGCACGTACCGCGGGATCTTGTAGTGCGCCAGCCGGCCGTCGGCGTAGGCGCGCAGCGACTCGGCGGTGAGCGGCTCGGCACCGTCGCGCATCCGCACCCAGACGCACAGCTCCTCGCCGTACTTCTCGTCGGGCACCCCGATCACCTGGGCGTCGAGCACGTCGGGGTGCGTGTACAGGAACTCCTCGATCTCGCGCGGGTAGATGTTCTCGCCCCCGCGGATGACCATGTCCTTGATCCGGCCGGTGATCTGCACGTAACCGTCGGCGTCCATCACCGCGATGTCGCCGGTGTGCATCCAGCCGTCGACGAGCACCTCGGCGGTCTTCTCGGGCTGCTCCCAGTACCCGAGCATCACCGAGTAGCCCTTGGTGCAGAACTCGCCCGCCTCGCCGCGCGGGAGGGTCTCGCGGCTCAGCGGGTCGACGACCTTGATCTCGAGGTGCGGGTGCACCGCGCCGACCGTGCCGACCTTGTGCTCGAAGGTGTCGTCGGTGAGGGTCTGGGTCGACACCGGCGACGTCTCGGTCATGCCGTAGCAGATCGTGATCTCCTCGATGCCTGCCTCGAAGAGCTTGGTCATCATCGACGCCGGGCACGGCGAGCCGGCCATGATGCCGGTGCGCAGCGAGGACAGGTCGTAGGTGGCGTGGTCGGGCAGCGCCCACTCGGCGATGAACATCGTCGGCACGCCGTACAGCGAGGTGCACCGCTCCTCCGCCACCGCGGCAAGGGTCAGCGCGGGGTCGAAACCGGGTGCCGGGATCACCATGCAGGCGCCGTGGGTGGTGGCCGCGAGGTTGCCCATGACCATGCCGAAGCAGTGGTAGAAGGGCACCGGGATGCAGATCCGGTCCTGCTCGGTGTAGCGGCACCCCTCACCGACGAGGTAGCCGTTGTTCAGGATGTTGTGGTGCGAGAGCGTCGCGCCCTTCGGGAAACCGGTTGTGCCGGAGGTGTACTGGATGTTGATCGGGTCGCCCGGGCTCGAGGTCGGCCTGCACCATGGTCAGCCGCTCGGGGCTCACCTCCTCGGCGCGTGCGACGAGGTCGTTCCACGAGTCCTGGCCGATGACGACGACCTGCTCCAGCCCCGGGCACTCGTCGCGTGCGGCGTCGACCATGGCGATGTAGTCGGACGACTTGAACGACGGGGCGATGACGATCATCCGGATGCCGGACTGGTTGAGGACGTAGGTCAGCTCGTGCGAGCGGTACGCCGGGTTGATGTTGACCAGGATCGCGCCGACCTTCGCCGTCGCGTACTGCGTGAGCACCCACTCGGCGCAGTTCGGCGCCCAGATGCCGACCCGGTCGCCCTTGCCGATGCCCGCGCCCACCAGGCCGCGAGCGAGCCGGTCGACCGCGGCACCCAGCTCGGCATACGTCATCCGCACCCCGCTGGCGCGGTCGACGAGCGCGTCGCGGTCGGGCACTCGCGCCACCGTCGCGTCGAGGTTGTCGCCGATGGTCTGCTCGAGCAGGGCCGGCGTGTCCCTTCCGACGGTGTGCGACAGGGCGGGGTCGGGGTGTCTCGGGTGCCATCGGCGTCCTTCCGGCTGCGGTGCTGGATCCGCCCCAGCCAATACCCCGGCGGGGCGAGGGGCAAGCGCTCGGGGTTGCTCAGGTGGGGGTCGGGCGCGACAGGCGGTCGAGCACGCCGATCAGGAGGGCCTCGCGCAGCGCCGGCGGGCAGGCGTCGAGCAGCGCGTTGACCGGGGCCATCCGGCGCGGGAGGGCGAGGGCGCCGTCGCTGCCGGCGAGCCCGGCCGCGGCGAGCAGCCCGGCGAAGCCCTGGTCGTCGAGGGTCGCGGGGTCGATCGCGCCCACGAGACCGGCGAGACCCGGGTCGATGGCGACCGGGCCGGCGGCGCGGGCGGCATCCACCGACTCCCGCAGCGCCACGACGAGCTCGGGCACCGACGGGGCGGTCGCGGCCGACAGCGTGAGGTGCAGGGTCGGCGGGACGTCGCCGAACGACATCTGCGGCTGCACGAACCACCCGCGCTCGAGCATCTCGTCGGCGACGGTGAAGACGTCGCAGGAGTCGTCGGCGACCAGGGCGACCAGGGTCGAGTCCGGCGGGGTGAGCACGCGCAGGCCCGGGATGCCGTCCACCGCGTCGGCGACCGCGAGGGTCGCGTCGCGGGCCTCGTGGGCCAGCCGCGCATAGCCCTCGACGCCGATCCGCTGGGTGACGGCCCAGGCCGCGGCGAGCGGGCCGCCCGAGCGGGTCGACTGCATCGTGCTGTTGAGCATCGTGTAGCCGGGCCAGTTCGCCGAGGCGAAGAAGTGGCCGCGCCGCAGGGCCGGGGTGCGGTGGAGCAGCACCGAGACGCCCTTGGGCGTGTAGGCGTACTTGTGCAGGTCGACGCTGATGCTGGTGACGCCCTCGACCGCGAAGGTCCACGGCGGGGTGCCGTCGAGGTGCGGCAGCACCCACCCGCCGATGCAGGCGTCGACGTGGCAGCGGATGCCACGCTCGGCCGCCAGGGCAGCGATCTCGGTGACCGGGTCGACCACGCCGTGCGCGTAGGACGGGGCCGAGGCGACGACGAGCACGGTCGTGTCGTCGATCGCCGCGTCCATCGCGGCGGGGTCGGCGCGCAGGGTGACGGGGTCGACGTCGACGAGGACCGCGCGCACCCCCAGGAACTCGGCCGCCTTGTGGAACGCCGCATGCGCCGAGACCGGGATGACCATGCTCGGGTCGGTACGTCTCGACGCCCTGCCGGGCGGCGAGCACGGCGAGCAGGATCGACTCGGTGCCACCGGAGGTGACCGACCCGGCGTAGCCCTCCGGCGCGTCGAGGAGGCCCCCGGTGAGCGCGACGAGGTCGTTCTCCATCCGCAGCAGCGAGGGAAAGGCGGTGGGGTCGAGACCGTTCGACGAGGCGAACATCGCGAGCGCCTCGAGCCCCACGGCATCCGCGTCGGCCAGCCCGGAGTCGTAGACGTAGGCCAGCGTGCGGCCGCCGTGGGCGGGCAGGTCCAGGGCCTGCAGCGTCCGCAGGGTGGCGAGGACGTCGTCGGTGGTCGGTGTGGACGTCGGTGGGGTCACCGGGACACCTCCTGGTCGAGCCGGTACCTGCGAAGGACCAGCAGGGAGACCGCGACGAGCGCGGCCGGGACGATGGTGAAGCCCAGGGTGATGGCGGTGTGCGCCGAGGCCGGCTGGGTGGCGGAGGAGTCGGTCGACGAGACGTAGCCGCCCGCGGCGAGCACCCCGGCATACAGGAGCGGGCCGAGGGCGAGGCCGAGCGTCTCCCCCGCGGTCCACACCCCGGTGTAGGTGCCGGCGCGGCTCTCGCCGGTGCGGGCGGTGTCGGCGGCCGCGACGTCGGGGAGCATCGCGAGCGGGAACATCTGGCAGGCCGCGTAGCCGACGCCCACCACCGCGACGCTCGCCGCGGTGGCGGCGACGCCGACCCGCACGGTGAGCACGGTGGCCAGCGCCCCGCCGGCGAGCAGGAGCGAGCCCCAGATGTAGCCGGTGCGCTTGTCGCGGGCCTCGCCGACCCGCTGCCAGAGCGGGGTCACGAGCAGGGCCGGCGCGACGAAGCAGACGAACAGGATCGTCGAGGCGCCCGACGAGCCGAGCAGCACGCGGGCGACGTAGTCGACGCCGGCCAGCATCGCCCCGGTGGCGAGCGCCTGCAGCACGAACACGGTGAGCAGCGTGCGGAACTCGCGCGATGCCGCCACCACCTTCAGCTGGTCGGCGAGGCTGCCGCCGGCGGTCGCGGCGTTGCTCATGTGGGTGTTGCGGGTGCCCCACCACGCGCCGACCGTGCCGACCAGGATCAGGGCGCCGACGAACAGGCCCACGCCGCGGTACCCCCACTCGGGGCCGAGCGCGTTGCGGATGACCGGCGAGAGGCCGCCGCTGACCAGGATCGTCAGGGCCAGGATCGCCACCCGCCAGGTCATCAGCCGGGTGCGTTCGTCGTAGTCGTCGGTCATCTCGGCGGGCATCGCGACGTAGGGCACCTGGAAGAACGCGTAGGCCGTGGCGCACGCGATGAACAGGACGACGACCCACGTGGTGGCCAGGCCCGTCGGGGAGGTCGGCCCGGCGAAGAGCAGCACGAAGGCGAGGGACAGCAGCGTGCCCGAGCGGATGAGGAACGGGCGGCGGCGCCCGCCGGGGTTGGTCGAGCGGTCGCTGATCCGTCCCGCGATCGGGTTCAGGATGACGTCCCAGGCCTTGGGCAGGAACACGACCAGGCCCGCGACGCCGGCGGCCACGCCGAGCCGGTCGGTCAGGTAGGGCAGGAGCAGCAGCCCCGGGACCGTGCCGAAGGAGCCGGTCGCCACCGAGCCGAGCCCGTAGCCGCGCCGGGCGGCCGGGCTGAGGCCCGTGGTGGGCCCGGTGCTCGACCCCGGTGTCGAACCTGGGGTGGGGGCCGCTGCCATGCCCGGACCCTAGTGGGGATGATGGGGCGGTGGGAACGCGGCAGCGGTTTCGGGGCCGGATCGCCGGCGTGGGCTCCACGAGCGGCGTGCGGATCGTCGTCGGGTGGTGGCACGAGAGCCCGTTCGGGCCGTTCGCCGACGCGATGGTCGAGCGGGCCGATGGGCACCGCATCCTGGTGGCGCCCACCGAGCAGGTGCGCGACCTGGTCGCCACCACCTACGTGTTCGACGAGACCCGGGTCGAGCCGCTCTCCGTGGCCGCCGGTGGGTCCGCCGGGACGCGGTGGGTGGTGCCAGTCGCCGTCGCTCTCCCTGCGCCTCGACGTCGGCGGCCGGATGCCGGTGGGTCACCTCCTGCGGCTGGTGCCTCGTGGCGTGGCGCAGAGCCCGGCGTTCGCGACGCTTGCCGACCCGGTCGCCCGGCTGGCCATGCAGGGGGTGCGCACCCGCGGGATGGCCCGCGCCGGCCGGCGGGAGTTCTACGGAGCGACCGACCTGCGGGGGGTGACCGGGCTGGCGGGGGCCCTCGACGGCATCCCGCTCGGTGACCTGGCCCCGGTGGACCCGGCCTGCCGGTTCGGGTTCTCCTCCACGCCGCGCCGCCCCTCGGTCACCGACGTCGTCACCACCATCGTCGAGACCACCTGAGCCGACTTCGGAGCGCCCCGGCCGTGCAGCTCCCAGCCTGTCGAGATCCCGCGACACGCTGATCGATCCGGCCGAACATCAGCGTGTCGTGGGACCTCGACGGTGTGCGGGGACCTCGACCGTGCAGTCAGGCGATCCGGAGGCACGACGGGTCGAGGCACAGCTCTCGGGCGAACCGGCTCAGGCAGGCCCGACGACGCGCTCCGCGATAGACGTCTTCCGCGAAGATCTCCACGATCCGGTAGTCCTCGGCCTCGGCGCTCGTGGCTCGTGACGCGTCGGCACTGCGCCGCCTGATCGAGCCGTGGTCTGCTCCTTGGTACTCGCCGATGACGCGTTGCCTCCGCCACACGAGGTCACCTTCGAGGAGCCAGCCGCCGTGCGAGTCGAACACGTCGGCGTTGACCTCCGGCTCGGGAAACCCGGCGCGGACGAACATGAGCCGGGCACGAGACTCCATCGGCGACCGGACCCCCTGACGTGCCAGCGCCGCGGCCTCCTCGAGGCTCTTGGCCCCGCGGGGACGACACCGCTGGGCCAGGGCCTCCCCCAAGTGGGGAGCGTCAGGCCCGAGCCGCTTCAGCACCTCGTCGGCGGCCACGACCAGGTCGTCGACCGTGAGGCCCCGACCCACGAGCTCGCCGAGGTCGCACCACGTGTCCGGGGCGGCAACGACCCGCAGCCCCGAGACCTCGACGACCGCCCGCGACTCCAGGCCCCGGTGTCCCGCACAGAGCTTCCGGCGGATCGGCGTCCGACACGACTCCCGCATCACGTCGAGCACCGTGCCCTTCTCGAACCGTTCCGGCATGGGGATGCCGAGCAGCAGTGCCGCCGTGGCGTGCGAGAAGGCGACGTCCTCCGGCAACGCCAGGGCGAACGCGGCGGCCCGGTCCGCGAGCGTCTGGACGGGGCCGCGTCGACCGCACCGACCGGGTCGGCAGGTGCAGCGCCGCGTGCCGGAGCCGCGACGGGGGCAGACCGGCATCCCGCAGCTCGCCGACCGTGAAGGGCCGGGTGCGCCACGTCTCGGGAAGCACGGGACCGGACATCTGCCCACCATGCCCAGATCGAGCGAACGGGCCGGCCGGTCATCCACAGGCCCTCGTCGAGGTCCCGCGACACGCTGATGCCCGAGCGGATCCATCAGCGTGTCGTGGGATCTCGACCGGAACCGGGTGGCCCGGGCCCGCGTCAGGGCTTCGGGCTGATCCGGAGGAGCTTGTCGTCGTCCCCGTTGGTCGTCGTCACGTACAGGGCACCGTCCGGCCCCATCCGCGCCGCGCGCAGCCGCCCGTACGGCCCGTTGGTCGCCTCCGGCACGGCCACCTTCGCCAGGGTGCCGTCCGGCTTCAGGGTCAGCAGCAGCAGCTTGGCGCCCTTGAGCGCCGTGACGGCCAGGGCACCCTCGAGCCCGGCCCACTGCGACCCCTCGAGGAACTCCGCGGCGCACACCGCCTGGGTCCGCTGCCCCGACTGCCAGATCGCCGGCACCGCGTCCGGGAAGCGCTCCCGGTCGGTCATCGGCACGCTCTCGTCGTAGCCGCCGACCGTGCCGCCCTGCGACGGGTCCCAGCCGTAGTTGGCCCCGGCCCGGATGCGGTTCACCTCGTCGTTGAAGGACGGGCCGTGCTCGGCGGTGTAGACCACCCCGGTGCCCGGCTGCACCGCCACGCCCTGCACGTTCCGGTGCCCGTAGCTGAGCACGTACCGCTCCCGCCGGTTCGACGAGGAGGCAAAGGGGTTGTCCGGCAACGGGTCTCCCGACTTCAGGTCGAGCCGCAGCACCTTCCCGCCCAGGATCGTGCGGTCCTGCGGGATGTTCCCCTGTGCCGTGTCGCCCGTGCCCACGAGCAGCGCCCCGTCGGCGGCGATCTCCGGCCGGCACCCCGAGTGCCGCCCGGTCGAGATCGGCAGCCCGCTGAGCAGGGTCTTCACCCGCTGCGCGGAGCGCTCGTCCTCCGAGAGCCGCCAGGTGACCAGTCGGATGTCCTCCGGGTCGCCGTCCTCCTCGTGCGTCTGGCAGGTCGTGAACTCGCGCGACGTCGCGAAGTCCGGGTGCACGACCATCCCCATCAGGCCGCCCTCGCCCTGCGCGTACACGTCGTCGAGGTCGGCCCGCACGGTGGTGCGCCTGGCCCCCTCGCGCACCCCCGACACCAGCGAGATCCGCCCCGGCCGCTCGGTCACCAGCACCTTCCCACCGGGCAGGAACCCGATGTCCCATCCGTGCTCGAGCCCTTCGGTCACCACCTCGACGGCCAGGCCCGGCACCGCGGTGTTCCGTGGCGCCGGGCTCGGGGTCGGCTCCTCGCTCGGGGATGCCGTGCCACCGGATGCCGTGCCCGTCGCCGTCGCGGGCACCGGCACCTCCCCGACCGAGTCGTCGCCCGAGCAGGCGCCGAGGCTCGCGGCGGCGAGCAGCGCGAGCGCGGCGAGGGGGGCGGCGCACCGGGACCTCATGCCCCAGTCTCACCCGAGAAGGTCGTCCGTGGCTCGTTCGTAGTCGGACGAGAGCGCGGCGAGGTCGGCGCGGTACTCGGCGATCCGGCATCCGCGGCCGTTGGGCTTGAGCAGGATCCCCTCGGCGGCCCAGCGCTCGCGAACCTCGTCCATGAGGGGCACCGGCAGGTCGCCGGAGGCGCTGGTGACCCGCCACCACGTGACGTTCGAGCCGTAGGTGCTCATGATCGTGCCGACCTGGCGCGGCCCGATGCCGACCAGCGCCGCGATGTCGCCGTACGACACCACCCGGCCGCGGGGCACCTGCTCCACGGCCCGCAGCACCTTCTCCACGACGACGTCGTCCACGTGCGGCAGTCTGCCGGACCGGGTGAGCGCAGGCGCCCGAGAAGCCTTGCGCCCCGCACGACCTCGCGAGAGCATCACGGCAGCGACGACGACGGGAGGGTGCCATGGCGGAGCGCACGGACCTGCTCGTCATCGGTGCCGGCCCCTACGCCTACTCCGCCGCCGCCTGCGCCCGCGACCGCGGCATCGACACCCGGGTCGTCGGCCTGCCGATGAGCTTCTGGCGCGAGCAGATGCCGACCGACATGTACCTGCGCTCGGGGCCGGACTGGCACCTGGACACCGCCGGCGAGCACACCTTCGCGGCCTACTTCGAGGACCGCGGGCTGAGCCGTGCCGAGCACGACCCGGTGCCGATCGGGGTCTTCCTCGACCACACCGACTGGTTCCGCGAGCAGAAGGGGTTCGACGTCGACGAGCGCCTCGTCGACACCGTCGAGGCCGACGACACCGGCGCCTTCGTCGCCACGATGGAGGACGGCACGACGATCACGGCCGAGAAGGTGCTGGCCGCGCCCGGCATCCGGCACTTCGTCACCCTCCCGGCCTGGCACGAGGGTGTGCCCGAGCACCGGCGGGCGCACACCGTCGACCTCGTCGACTTCGACGCGCTCGCCGGCGCCCGGGTGGTCGTCGTCGGCGGCCGACAGAGCGCGTACGAGTGGGCGGCCCTGCTCTGCGACCACGGCGCGGCCTCCGTCGACGTCGTGCACCGGCACCCGGCACCGGCCTTCGAGCGGGTCAGCTGGGAGTTCGTGGACCCCTACGTCGAGCAGACCCTCGCCCAGCGCGGCTGGTGGCGCTCGCTGCCTCCAGACCAGCAGCGCGCCATCGCCCTGGAGTTCTGGCAGGTCGGCCGGCTCACCCTCGAACCCTGGCTGACACCGCGGCTGAAGCCCGACCTCGTCACGGTGCACGCGTCGTGCGAGGTCGTCGACGTCGAGGAGGGCGACGAGGCGACCCTGCTGGGCCTCACCGACGGGTCGCGCCTGACCGCCGACTTCGTCGTGTTCGCGTCGGGCTACCGCGCCGACATCGGCCGGGTCCCCTACCTCGAGCCGGTGCTCGACACCCTGGCCGTCACCGACGGCTTCCCGCAGCTCAGCGAGGGCTTCGAGACGTCGGTGCCGGGGCTGTTCATCACCGGGTTCGCGTCGACGCGCGACTTCGGGCCGTTCTACGGCTTCACCAAGGGGTGCCCGTCGTCGGCGTCCCTCGCGGTGGCCGAGATGCTGCGCTGAGAGGATTCCCGGATGAGACGCGCCGCCGCCCTGCTCGTGCTGTTCGTGCTCGGGGTGATCAGCCTCCCGCTGGTCGCGTCGGTGCTCGACGGTGAGGGCGCCGAGAACTTCATCGCCCCGGTGCAGCTCGCCCTGATGGCCGGCTGCGGCGCCCTCGCCGGCTGGGCCGTGCCCACCCTGGGCGGTGCGGACGCGACCCGGCGTCGCGGCATCCTCGTCGGCGCGCTGATCGGCCTGGGCGCGGCGCGTGCTCGGGCTCGTCATCTTCTTCCTGCTGCTGAGCGGCATCTCCGGCGCCTGAGCGAACCGTCGACCGTCGACGCCCGGATGCCGGGACGCCGCCGGCCGTGCGGCGCGCCACCCCGGACGCACCCACCCCGCCCCGCGCCGGGCTGGAACACTGGCCCCATGCGCCGCATCGTCCAGAGCAAGAAGCTGCAGCACGTCCGCTACGACGTACGCGGGCCGATCCTGGTCGAGGCCCAGCGGCTCGAGGCCGAGGGCCACAAGATCCTCAAGCTCAACATCGGCAACACCGCGCCGTTCGGGTTCGAGGCCCCCGAGGCGATCGTCGCCGACATGATCCACAACCTGCCCGACAGCCAGGGCTACGCCGACTCCCGCGGCATCTACTCCGCCCGCACCGCGGTCGCGCAGTACTACCAGTCGCACGGCCTGACCGACACCGGCGTCGACGACGTCTACATCGGCAACGGCGTCTCCGAGCTCATCACCATGGTGCTGCAGGCGTTCGTCGACGACCGCAACGAGGTGCTGGTCCCGGCCCCCGACTACCCGCTGTGGACCGGCGCCGTCTCGCTGTCCGGGGGCACCCCGGTGCACTACCGCTGCGACGAGGCCAACGGCTGGAACCCCGACCTCGAGGACCTCGAGTCCAAGATCACCGAGAACACCCACGCCCTGGTGATCATCAACCCGAACAACCCCACCGGGGCGGTCTACTCCCACGAGGTCGTCCGGGCCCTCGTCGACATCGCCCGCCGCCACCAGCTCGTCGTCATGGCCGACGAGATCTACGAGAAGATCATCTTCGACGACGCCGTGCACCACCATGCCGCGACCTTCGCCGGTGACGACGTGCTGTGCCTGACGTTCAGCGGGCTGTCCAAGGCCTACCGGGTGTGCGGCTACCGCGCCGGCTGGGTCATGGTGTCCGGGCCCAAGCACATGGCCGAGGACTTCCTGGAGGGCCTCACCCTGCTGTCGAACATGCGGATGTGCGCGAACGTGCCGGCGCAGCACGCCATCCAGACCGCGCTCGGCGGCTACCAGTCGGTGAACGAGCTGATCGTGCCCGGGGGCCGCTTCCACGAGCAGAGCAAGCTCGCGTCCAAGCTGCTCAACGAGATCCCCGGCGTCTCGTGCGTCGAGCCCCGCGGCGCCCTCTACTGCTTCCCGCGCCTCGACCCCGAGGTCTACCCGATCGAGAGCGACGAGGACTTCGTCATCGACCTGCTGCGGGCCAAGAAGATCCTCGTCACCCACGGCACCGGCTTCAACTGGTTCGAGCCCGACCACTTCCGCCTGGTGACGCTGCCCGACGTCGAGGTGCTCACCGAGGCCATCGGACGGATCGCCGACTACCTCGAGACGCTGCGGGCCTGACCCGGTGGCCGACCGTGGCACGGCCGACCGTGGCGCGGTCGTGGACCTCGCCGTCCTGGCCACCGTCGCGCTCGGCGGCGTCATCGGCTCGCTGGGCCGGTTTGCGGTGGGCATCGCACTCCCGCACCAGGGCGGCGACTTCCCCTGGGCGACCCTGGTCGTCAACGTCACGGGCGCCTTCTCGATGGGCCTGCTCGTCGCCTACCTCGTCGACCGCCCCGGCGCGCACCGGCTGGCGCGACCGTTCGTGGGCGTCGGCCTGCTCGGCGGGTGGACCACGTTCTCGGCCCTCGCCGTCGATGCCGTGCAGCTCGGTCACGCCGGCCAGGAGCAGGCCGCGCTGGTCTACGTTGCTGCCACGTTCCTCGTCGGCACCCTCGCGGTGGCAGCGGGATCGCTTCTCGGACAACGGGTCTGGCCCGGACCATGACGCTCACCAACGCCCTGCTCGTCGCTCTCGGTGCCGCCGTCGGCGCCCCGATGCGCTACCTGGTCAACCACGGCGTCCGCGCACGCTTCGGCGGCACTCCGGCCGCCGGCACCCTGGTCGTGAACGTCGCCGGGTCGTTCGTGCTGGGCGTCGTCGTCGGCGCCGGGCTCGGCACCGCGCCCCTTGCGTTGGTCGGCATCGGGTTCTGCGGCGCGCTGACCACGTTCTCCACCCTGGCACTGGAGATCTGGGACGCGATGGCCGACGACCGCTACCCGCACGCCGTCGCGAACGTCGCCCTGTCCCTCACCCTCGGCCTCGGCGCCGCCTGGCTCGGCTGGGCGCTCGCCGGCGGGTGAGCCCGCCGCACAGCGGGATGCCGCCCGCTCGGGTGAGCGGACGGCATCCCGTCTGGTTCCCTCGGGACCGCGGGTGCGGCCGGGGTCAGGCGGGGCTCAGCTGACGGCTCCCAGCGCGTTGACGATGCCGTCACCGTAGAACCCGTTGAAGTCGGCGTCCCCGACGCAGGTCGCGGTGAACTCCTCCGAGCGGCCCTCACGGACGTAGGACTGCACGCCGCCCGGCGGGCAGGCGTGGTCGGTGGCGGTGCCCATCAGGATCGACCGGGTCTGGTCAGCGGCGTAGACCGAAGTCGGCCACGGTTGCTCCGGACCCGTGCGCAGCCACCACGAGCGCGGCCACACCGGCCGCGTGCGGGGAGGCCATCGAGGTGCCCTGCAGCCACTGGTAGTACGCGCACTGCGAGGTGTTCTCGTTCTGCTTGCCGTTGACGCAGGACTTCACCACTCCGTTGGTCGCGGCCGGCCTTGGTCACGTTGCCGTTCTTGTCGACCTCGCCGGTCGACTGCAGCACCGACAGGGGAGCGGCCGACAGGATGAGGTTGCCGTTGGTGAGGCTGCTCGCCGTGCCGAAACCGTCACGGAACCAGCCACCGGGAGCGGAGACCTCGATCTCGCCGGAGCCCAGGTCGGTCGTGTAGTTGGAGAAGTCCGACTTGGTCCCGCTCGGGCCGAGCGACGAGACGCCGATGACGTCCGGGCCCTCGACGGGCAGGTCGAGGCAGGTCGCGTTGTCGATGGTGCGCGCCCACGGTGCGCTGTCCCAGCTGTAGGCCGGGTTGTCGTAGTCGGGGCTGGAGAGGTCGGTCCGCGGGTTCGCGAGGTCCTCGTGGTTGTTGCCGAGGGCACCGACCAGGGCGACCCCGTGCTCGGTGGCGTAGCCGAGCGCCCGCGTCATCGCGTCGATGATCAGGTTCTGCTCGGCCACGGCCTCAGGGCTCTTCAGCGCGTCCTCCGGAGCGCCGCCGCGGCAGTTGTACAGCCACGGGTCGACGTAGAAGGACATGTTGACGACGTCCAGGCCGTTGTTGCCCGCATAGGTGAGCGCGTTGACCACCGGGCCGAGGAAGAAGTACCCGCTGTCCTGGCCGCCTCGGATGTTGACGATGGTGGCCTCGGGGGCGACGCCGCTGACGCCGACCCCGTTGAGGGCGGCGCCGATCGTGCCGGCCACGTGCGTGCCGTGCCCGTCGTTGTCGACGTTCGCGGGATCGACACAGCCCGCGTACTCGCACGGTCCGTCGATGGCCGGGATGTCGGTGGTGAAGTTGCGCGACAGCGTCGCGTCGAAGTTGGGCGCGATGTCGAGGTGGCTGCCGTCGACACCCGTGTCGAGGATGCCGACCCGGACCTTGTCTCCCTGCTCGACCGCGTGCGCCTCGAAGGCGTCGATCATGTCCATCCCCCACAGCGCCCCGTCGAGCGGGTCCCCGCCCTCGGGTGGCGCAGCGATGTCCTTCGGCGTCCCGTTCGCGCGGGTGGCGTCGAAGACGTGCTCCTGCTCGACCGGGTCCGGCTTGGCCGCGACGTCCGCGGGGGCCTGGCCGATCGACCGGTCGGCCGCCGCTCCCTTCACGCCGGCGAGGCCGCGCGCCGTCCTGGCGAAGGCGGCGTCCTTCGAGGTGACCGTGACCAGGCCGATCGCGTCGTTGCGGCCGGTGACCGCGGCTCCGGCGCCTGCGAGGGTGCGAGCCAGCTCCTTGGCCGAGACGCCGGTGTCCGCGAGGACCTGGTACGTCCGGGCCTCCGACGTGACCGTGGCCGATGACGGGCTCGTGGCCGCCCCTGCGCTCGTCGCTGCTGCACCGAAAGCGGACGTGGCCAGGGCCACCGCTCCGGTGAGGGCGACCATGCGAGATCGTCGCATTCGTCTACTCCTGCCATGGGGGAAGGCCGGGGTGTCCCGGCCCATCAGGTCACCGTAAAGCCTGTATCCGCGCTGTGGGAGGTTGCGAACCGTATGCTCTCGACCATGCGCCGACGTACCTCACGACCGGTTCCGGACGTCTTCGAGACGTTCGCCCACCGGGTCGACTCGGGGGACGACCGCACCGCCGACACCCCTCGAGTCGCGAGTGTGGCCCGCTCCGCCGGCATCACGGTGGGCCTGATGGTCCTGACCAGCGTCGCGTTCGTCGCCGGGGCCTGGCTCGCCGGGAAGGTGCGTCCCGAGCTGGTCTTCGCCAACCTGCTGTGGGAGGGCGTCGCCATCACCGTGTGGTCGGTGGCGTGGGGTGCCCTGGCCGCGATGGTCGTGCTGGCCGTGGGTGTCGTGGCCGTCAGCCTGCCGTGGGTGCGCCGTCAGCGCGACGAGCGCGCCACCTCGACCTCGACCCCGTAGGTCCACCCCGGCTTCAGCGGAAGCGTGTCGCCGCTCCAGAAGCGGCCCGGGTCGTACCAGTTGGTCGGCGCGTCGGTTTCGAGCACGCCCATCTCCTCCAAGGTCACCGCGACCACCTCGGCACAGTAGGCGTCCTCCGGGCGGAGCCCCTTTCGCTCGGACTCGCGGTGCGACAGGTAGCCGTCGCGGCCGCGCAGCCAGCGCCACGCCAACCCCATGGTGCTCGGGAAGGACACCCCGTTCAGCCGCGCGATGGTCCTCAGCACGGCGTCCTCCTGCTCGCGGCCGACGTCCGGGCTGATCTGGCGCAGCCAGGCCCGCTGGCCGTAGCGCCCCTGCCAGGTCGTCACCGCCTCGCGCAGGTCGTGCAGCTGCACGCCGCGGTGGTGGTCGCCGGTCCAGTGGTCGCGCATCGAGCGGCCGAGCTCGGCGTGCCACATCAGCGGCGGCAGGTCGTCGAGCACCACGGCCATGCCGACGTGGTTCACCGGGGCGTTGCTCGCCGTCTGGATGAGGCGGTCGGCGACGGTGCCGCCGCGGAAGATCCAGAGGTCGCCGGTACGGGTCGCGTCGACGGCCTCCTCGAAGGAGACGGTGCTCGAGCCGGTGCGCGCCATGGGCCCAGTGTGCCCAACCCGGCCACCTCACCGCGTACCACCGGCGGTTCAGGCCCGTTGCCTTGCGGGCGATGGCCCAGGACGCCGTCACTAGGGTGGTGACATGCCCGCATCCAACCGCGTGTGGAAGATCGTCGGACTTGCCAGCCTCGCCGGTGTCGTCGCGACCGGTGCCCTCGTCGCCCGCAACGAGCGCGAGCGTCGGGCCTACACGCCCGACGAGGTGCGCGACCGGCTCCAGGAGCGGCTGCGGGCCGCGGAGGGCGAGGCGGGCCGGCAGGGCCGGATCATCGGCTGACCCGGCCCCCGGCCCCGCCGCGGTGGTTCACACCTCGACGGCCTCGCCGAACCGGCCGCGGGCCTCGTGCGGGATGAGCGGCCTGTCGGCCCGGGCGCGGATCTGCTGCACCGCCCACGAGTTGCCGTCCGGGTCGGTGAACCCGAAGAAGGTGCCACCGTCACTCTCGTCGAACACGGTGACCTCGCTGCACTCCACTCCGCGGCCGACCAGCAGCTCGCGCGCGTCCGCCGCGTCGGCCACCACCAGCTGCAGCCCGTGCAGGGTGCCGGGGGCCATCTGGTTCTGCGACGGCAGGTCACCGATGACGATCGAGCAGCCCGACCCGCGCGGGGTCAGCTGGGCGACGTGCATGTGCTCGTTCTGGGTGTCGTGGTCGAGGTCGAAGCCGACCTGGTCCCGGTAGAACGCGATCGACGCGGCCAGGTCGCTGACCGGCACGACGACGACCTCGAGGGTCCAGTCCACTGCGCTCACCCGGCCTGCGCGACGATCGCCTCGAGGCGGTCGTAGCCCTGCGACATGCCGACCTCCATGCCGGACTCGACCATCGCGTCGCGACCCTCGACGGTGCGGCCGATGCTGCGTCCGCGCAGCCGGGTGCGGCCGTCGCCGAGGTCCTCGAACCACATGAACTCCAGGGCCACCTCGTCGGGGGCGCCGTCGAACTCGAAGGTCTGCAGCGCGAACTCGTTGTCGCGGATGGTGTGGAACACGCCGCGGAAGCCGAAGTCGCCGTGGTCGGTGCGGTGCGTGTAGCGGTAGGCCCCGCCGGTGGTGAAGTCCCACGCGTCGATGTCCATGACGTAGCCGTTCGGGCCCAGCCACTGCTTGACCTTCTCGGGGTCGCGGTGGGCCTCGAAGACCGCCGCCACGGGGGCGTCGAACTCGCGGGTGAAGTCGATCCACGGCACTCCGGCCGGGATGTCGAGGTGCAGGCTGTTGCTCATGATCACTCCTGATCGGTGCTGGGTGGTGCGGATGGCGCGCCGAGGACGGCGTCGAGCCGACGGAACCGCTGCTCGTGGGTCAGGCGGTAGCCGTCGATCCACGCGGTGAGGCGCTCGAGCGCGTCGGGGTTGAGGTGGACCGGGCGGCGCTGGGCGTCCCGGGTCCGGGTGACCAGGCCCGCGTGCTCGAGGACCTGGATGTGCTTCGAGATCGCCTGGAGGGAGATCTCGAACGGCTCCGCGATCTCGTTCACCGTGGCCGGCCCGCGGCTCAGGCGAGCGATGATCGCCCGACGGACGGGGTCGGCCAGGGCTGCGAAGCCCAGGTCCACCGAGGTGCTGTCGTCCGTCATGGCTGTATTCAATCAACGCATTGATCAACTGTCAAGTTGATCAATGCGTCGGCTCTGGTCCATCTGCCCGGGTCATGTCGGTGCGGGCGGCCGGCAGCGCGGTGGCACCGCCACTCCCGCGGATCACCACCACGCCCGCAGGGCGACCTCGGCGCGGACCCTCAGCCGTGCAGGAAGGGATGCGGGTAGGCCGGCGCCCGGTCCTGGAAGGACAGGATCGCGGGGTTCTGGATCACGCCGTCGCGGATCTCGATGGCCCGGCGGATCGTCGGGACGCGGTCCCAGGAGTCCGGGCCGTCCATCACGGTGCGCACGAACGGCAGCAGCGCCTCGCTGATCTCCCAGGTGGCGGAGCCCCACAGGTACGACGGGCTGTGGTCGACCGCGTAGTAGTGCACGTCGTGGCCGACCGTGAAGGTCGGCTCGGCGAAGGTCGTGGGCCTGGCCCAGCTGAACCCCATGCCCTCGTCGCACGACACGTCGACGACCATCGTGCCCGGCGACAGCTCGGCCAGGTCGTCGTCGGTGAGGAAGACGAGCGGGTCGTCGGTGTCCTGGAGCACGCAGTTGACGATGATGTCGTGCTCGCCGAGGAACCGCGCGAGCGGCACCCGGCCCTCGGGGGTGACCGCGTGGCTCACCCGCCCGGCGGTGTCGTCCGGGTCGAAGTGCAGGATCCGGGCGGAGTGGATCGGCGAGGCCACGGCGGCGACCTGCCGATGGGTGAGGATGTCGACGTCGCCCACCCCGAGGGCGGTCAGCGCCGTCACGGCCCCACGGGCCGTGGCCCCGAAACCGATGACGACGGCCCGCAGCCGACGGGCCGTAGTTGCCGGTGGTGCCGGCCAGCGCCATGGCGTGCAGCACCGAGGCGTAGCCGGCCAGCTCGTTGTTCTTGTGGAAGACGTGCAGGTTGAACGAGCCGTCCCGCTTCCAGTGGTTCATCGCCTCGAAGGCGATCAGGGTGAGCCTTCGGTCGACGGCCAGCTGGGTGAGCGCCTGGTCCTGCACGCAGTGCGGCCAGCCCCACAGGATCTGACCCTCGCGCAGCTCGGCCACGTCGCGGTGCAGCGGCTTGGGCTGCAGGATGACGTCGCACTCGGCGACCAGCTGCTCGTGGCTGCGCACGCCGGCGACGAGCTCGCGCAGGTCGTCGTCGCTGACGCCGAACCGCTCGCCGTAGCCGGCCTCGAGGTACATCCGCTGCCGCAGGTCGGCCGGCACGCGCTCGAGGTGCCGGGGGTGCAGGCCCAGACGGTGCTCGTTCTCCTTCTGCGAGCGCCCCATGACCCCGAGGCTCAGGGTGGTGCGCGGCGGGTCGTGGCGACGGGCCGGTGAGGATGCCGTCGCGTCTCCGTCACCCGGCATCCGGGCTCGTGTACCGGGTTCTGAGTGAATGGCCTGGCTCATGACGGTGCCCGTCCGGGGCCCAGCGGGCCCGCGTGTCGACCTGCTCAGGGCCGGCGAGGAGTCGTCGACCTCGCGCGTCAGCCCTGCTCGGCACTCTACGCGCGGTCCCAGGTTGCCGGTGGTCGCTGTCGGTGGGGCCGCCTACAGTCGGCGGCAGTCGCAGTTCCCGAGCATTGGAGACGAGATGGCCGACGTCGTGCTGTTCCACCACGTCCAGGGGCTCACCGCGGGCGTGCGCCGACTTGCCGACGAGCTGCGTGCCGGCGGCCACACGGTGCACACGCCCGACTTCTTCGCGGGGGCGACCTTCGACTCGATCGACGACGGGTTCGCCGCGATGCGCGCCCGCGGCGATGGGGCGCTCGACGCGTGGGCCGACGCCCTGGTCGCCGAGCTGCCCGCGGAGGTCGTCTACGCCGGCATCTCGCTCGGCGTCATGCCCGCCCAGCGCCTGGCGCAGACCCGGCCCGGCGCGGCCGGTGCGCTGCTCCTCGAGGCGTGCGCCCCGGCATCCGCCTTCGCCGACGCGTGGCCGGCGGGCGTCCCGGTGCAGGTGCACGGTATGGAGCGCGACCCGTTCTTCGGGCTCGAGGGCGACGTCGACGCCGCCCGCGAGCTCGTCGCGCAGGCCGACGACGGCGAGCTGTTCGTCTACCCCGGCGACGTGCACCTGTTCACCGACTCCTCGCTCCCGGCGCACGACGAGGCGGCCACGGCACAGGTGGTCGAGCGGGCGCTGGCACTTCTGGCGCGCGTCTGACCCGACCACAATAGTGCAACCTAGGGGTTGCGCTTGGTTCTCCCGTGTGCAACCATTGGGTTGCACAGACCGGCGGGTGGCAGCGACCGCCTCCAGCCGGTCGGACCACACCGAGAGGAACGAGCATGACCACCACCAGCAACAGCCAGGCGTCCGTCGTCGACACCGACACCTTCACCGTGCGCCGCACCGTCCACATCGCCGCCCCCGTCGAGAAGGTCTGGGCCGCGGTCACCGAGGCCGAGCACATCTCGCGGTGGTTCGGCCGCGCCGAGATCGCCGGCCGCGGCGTGGGCGCCACTGGCACCCTCACCTGGCCCGAGAACGGGCCGATCCCGCTGCGCGTCGAGGCCTTCGACGAGCCCCGCACCGTCACCTACCGCTGGAGCAACGACGACGCGCTGGGCACGCCTCCGGCCGAGCTCGACGTGGAGCACTCGACGGTGTTCACCTTCACCCTCGAGCCCGTGCCGGACGGCACCCGGCTCACCGTGGTGGAGACCGGGTTCGACGCCACCTCCGACCCGATCGCCAACCTCGAGGACCACCGCGCCGGCTGGGACGCCGAGATCGACAAGCTGGTCGCGCTGCTCGAGGGCGGCTCGTGACGACCGGGACGATGGTTCCCGTGTTCGCCGCACTCGGGGACGAGACGCGGTGGAGCGTGCTGGCCGCGCTCGGCGAGGGGGACGCCTCGGCATCCGCCCTCGCCGGGCGGCTGCCGGTGAGCCGTCAGGCGATCGCCAAGCACCTCGCCGTGCTGCAGGAGGTCGGCCTCGTCGAGCCGGTTCGGGTCGGGCGTGAGGTGCAGTACCGCGTGCTCGGCTCGCAGCTGCGGGCGACCGCCACCCGGCTGGACGCGATCGGCATCGAGTGGGACCGTCGACTCGCAGCGATCAAGGAGATCGCCGAGAACCTGTAGGGGGCGACGATGATCCGCGTGGTGGACGGTCTTCCGGAGGGTGTGCTGGGCTTCCGGGCCAGCGGGAAGCTGACCGCACAGGACTACACCGACGTGCTGGCGCCGGCGCTCGCGGCCGCGAGCGCCGGCGACGGCTCGATCCGGGTGCTGCTCGACTTCACCGGCGAGTTCGACGGCATGGAGGGCGGCGCGGTCTGGCAGGACATGCAGATGGGCGTGCGCGAGTGGAGCGCGTGGGAGCGCATCGCGCTCGTCACCGACCACGCGTGGATGCGCGACGGGCTGTCGATGTTCGCGTGGGCCGTGCCGGGTGAGGTGCGGGCGTTCCCGAGCGACCAGCGCCAGAGCGCGGTCGACTGGTTGGCGGAGCAGTAACCGACTCGTCGCCGTTCCGCCGAGGCTGCCCCATTCGCAACGCAGTACGTCACACTCCTTGGTGTGACGGTGGAGTCCAGGCGCGCAGCCGAGGTGCCGACCGGCGCCCCGCCGCGGGCCCGGCGTCGCTTCCTCCCACCGCCGGTGTGGCGGTTCGCCCCACGGCGGCTGCTGCACGACGTGGTCACCCTGACCCTGATGTTCGGCGTGCTGACCATGCTGGCCGTGGCAGCCGCCGCGGGACCGCTGTACGCCGAGGCGGTGTCGGATGCCGCGGTGCGCCTGGCGCTGGAGTCGGTGCCGGCGGGTGCGAGCGCCAAGACCGCTCCCGTGGTGCGGCTCAACGGCGGCATCGACCCCGAGAGCCGGCCGTGGACCGACATGCTGCGCTCGCTCGAGGAGATCCCCGGCGTGGGGCCGGCTCGGGTCACCACCCAGACCATCTCCACCGAGCTGCACCCCAAGCTCTTCTTCGACCCCGTGGGGCCCGTCGTGAGCGGCGAGCGGGGCAGTGCCCCGGTGCGGTTGTTCGGCGTCGACGACCCGGCCGCCCGGCTGGTCGTCCTCACGCGGGCCACGGGGGCCGGCGAGGGCGTGTGGCTCCCGGACCCGGTGGCCCGCTCGACGGGTGTCGCGGCGGGCGACGAGGTGCAGGTGCAGCTGTCCGGGCTCCCCGAGGCGCCTGCGACCACGACGCGGGTGCTCGGCACCTACGCCGTGCAGGCCGACGGCCGCACCCCCCAGTCGCCCGCGGGCGAGCCGCTGTGGGCGGACCTCGGGGTCGAGGCCTTCCCCTCCGACGCCCAGGAGCAGACGAAGAAGGCCCACCTCGCCGTCGCCGACCTCGCCACGACCGCCGCCCTCGCGAAGCAGACCGGCGACCAGCTGCTGTGGTCCGCCCAGGCCAGGCTGACCGACCCCACCCCCCGCCTGGCCGGGTTCCACCGCACGGCGGATGCCGTCAGCCTCCTGCGCCGGCAGCTCGCCACGCGCTCGGAGGTGGCCGACGGCCCGGTGGCCCTGCGCCCCTCGATCGTGAGTGGCGTGGAGGACCTGTCCGACCGCGCCGACGTCCTGTCGTCGGCGGCCCAACGAGGTGCGGCCGTGACGACCCGCGTCGGCATCGCCCTGTCCCTGGCGCTCGTGGTGGCTGCGGCCGGGTACTCGATGGGGCGCCGCCGCCACGAGGTGCAGCTGGCTGCGGGCACCGGCCGGCGGCCCGTGTCGGCGGGGCTCCTGTACGCGGCGGAGCTGCTCCCCGTGGCGGTGCTCGCGGGGCTGGCCGGCTGGGTCGCAGCCCGCGGGGTGGTGGCCGTGACGGTCGGCTCGAGCACACCGACCCGCTCGGTGGTCAGGTCGGCGGCCCTGTGGAGCGCGGGCGTGCTGCTCGCCGCGCTCGTGGCGTCGGCCGCCGTGGCCGCCGTGGCCACCCGGATGGAGACCCGGCGTCTCGAGGGTCGCCCGGAGGTTCGAGTGCCCTGGGTGGTGGTGCTCGTGGTGGTCGCGGCCTCGGCCACCGTCGGCCTGCTGACTCGCCCCCCGGCGGCCGGGGACACGCTCGGCCCGCTCGACCTGCTCGTCCCCCCGCTGGTGGTCGCCGCCGTCGCCGCGGTGGGCTCGCGGGTGTTCTTCGCCGGCCTGCGCCGCTTCCGAGCGGCCTCCCGGCCACCCAGCCGGCGCACCGTCGTGAGCTGGCTCGCGCGGCGCCGGCTGCAGGCGCCCGACCGCGGCCGCGAGGGGGCCACGACGATCGCGGCGACCGGCTTGGCGATGCTCGCCTTCTCGCTCGCGTCGCTGGCGTCCCTGCACGGCACGGTCGAGGACCGTGCCGCCGTGGCCGCCGGGGCTGTAGCGGTGAACCGAGTCGACTTCTCGTGGCAGCTCGACCCCGACGTGGCCCAGCAGGCCGCGGAGCCGAAGGACGGCAGCCCCCTGAAGTTCACGGACATCCCAGCCGCGCGCAACCCGGCTGTGCCCGCGGGTCAGTCGACGGTCTGGCGCACCAGCACCTCGGTTGCCACCAGCGAGGAGGGTGTGAACCTGCTCATCGTCGACCCGGCGCGCTTCGACGCGTCTGCGGCCTGGGGCTCGCCGGGTGGCCCGGTCGCGGCCGGCCGGGCGCTGCTCCCTCGCCTCGCCGCCGCCGATGCCGCGACGGCCGCCGCCATCCGCCGCAACGGGGTGGGGTCGCCCGTGCCGGTGCTGCTCGTCGGGGCCGTGGGCGACCTCGAGCTCGGGGTCGGATCGACCGTCACCGTCGACACGCTGAACGACTCGGTGCGGCTGGAGGTGCGCGGCATCCTCGATGCCTTCCCCGGCGCCGGCACCGGACCGCCGACATTCGTGGTGCCCGCCGACAGCTTCTTCGCCTCCCAGTTCAACAACGACCCGCGGCTGCGCCCCGGCCCCCGCACCCCCCGCAACCGGCCGGTCGAGTTCCAGACCTTCCTGTGGTCGGACTCGGCGGTCGGTGCGGCCGAGACCCTCGCCGCCCACGCGTTGACCCCCCAGCTCACCGCCACCCTCGCCCAGGAGCGCGCCACACCGGTCTACGTCGCCGCCACCCAGGCCCGCCGCCACCAGATCGCTCTCGGGCTGGTCTTCGGCCTGGTCGGGGTGGCGGCGATCGCGCTCGCTGCTGTGCGCCTGGCCCGGCGGTCTCCCGCCGCCGACCGGATGCTGGCGTGGACGGGCGCGGGGCGGCATGCGCCCGGCCGGGCCCGCGCTGTGGAGGTCGCCGTCGTGCTGGGCCTGAGCGGTGCGTTGTCGGCCCTGGGCTTGCTGGCCCTACGGCCGCTGGCGCACCTCCTCCTCGAGCCGGGCGACGGGCGCACACCACCGGCCGCACTCGTCATCCCGGGGTCGGTCCTGCTCGCCGCGACCGTGTGGCTGGCGGTGGCGGCCCTGGCAGCCGCGGCCGGCATGGCGCTCGCCGCGTCGTCGCAGTCGACGGTGGAGGTGCTCCGTGGCGAGGACTGACCCAGTTTCACTGTCGCCCAACGGCTCCGGTTCAGCGGCCACCGTGTCCGGGCTGGTGAAGATCTACCCGACCGCCACCGGTGAGACCCACGCCTTGCGCGGGGTCGACGCCGACTTCCACGAGCACACGGTGACGGCGCTGACCGGGCCGTCGGGCAGCGGCAAGTCGACCCTGCTCGCCCTGCTCGCGCTGCGCGACCGGCCGAGCGGTGGCGACGTGACGATCCTGGGGCGCAACGCCTCGTCGCTGCGCACCCGCGAGCGCCGGGCGCACAGCCGACGGGTGATCGCGTGGGTGCCGCAACGGCCCACCGACGGCGTGTACGCGCACCTGACCGCGGCCCAGAACGTCGAGCAGGCGGCCCGGTGGCGCGGGGCGTCGGCGGATGACGAACGCGGTCTGCTCGAGCGGCTGGGGCTGGAGCAGGTGGCCACGGTCGCGGCATCCAGACTCTCCGGCGGCGAGCAACAGCGGGTGGCGCTGGCGTGCGCCTGCGTGGGTGCGCCGCGGCTGATCCTGTGCGACGAGCCGACCGCCGAGCTCGACGAGGACACCGCGGCCCTCGTGATGCGTGAGCTGCGCAGCGTCGCGGCCGGCGGGAGTGCCGTCGTCATCGCCACCCACGACCCCGGGGCGATCGCGGCCAGCGACCGGGTGGTCGCCCTGCGTCACGGCGTGATGTCGACCGAGCAGTGGGGCGCCACCACCGCCCGCGCGACCATCGACCCGGCCGGGCGTGTGCAGCTGCCGCCGGACGCCCTCGAGCTCTTCCCGAACCGGCGCGCCGTCATCCGCCTCGACGGCGACCGCGTCGTGCTCGAGCCGACCGGGGAGGAGTCGTGAGCGACGTCGTCCAGGAGGTTGCGGGTGCTGGTGGGCACCGTCGTGAGGATGCCGCGGTGGTGGCCTCCGGCGTGACGCACGGCCAGCGCGCACCCGGCATCCCGATCCTGTCCGACGTCTCGATGTCCGCCCTGCCGGGCGAGGTGGTGGTCATCGAGGGCCGGTCCGGGTCGGGCAAGTCGACCCTCTGCCAGCTGATCGCCGGGCTGGAGGCCCCTGACCAGGGGAGCGTCCTCGTCGGGGGTGTCGCGGCGGTGTCGGTGCGCGACTGGGCGCGGCTGGCGCTCCTCCCGCAGCGGCTCGGCCTGCCGGCCGAGCTGACGGTCGCGGAGAACGTGAGCCTGCCGTGTTGGGTGCGAGGGCTGCCCGAGCGACCCGACCTGCTGGAAGCCTTCGACCTGGCGCACCTCGCCGACAACCTGACCGGGCAGGCGTCGCGCGGTGAGCAGCAGCGGGTGGCGATCGCGCGGGCCGCCGCCCTGGGCCCGGACGTCATCGTGCTCGACGAGCCGACCTCGCACCAGGACGAGGCGCACGCCGACCTCGTCGCGCACCAGCTGCTCGAGCTGGCCCGCGCCGGCAGTGCGGTGCTCGTCGCCACCCACGACCCCCGGCTGGTGTCGGAGGCCGACCGGGTCGTGCACCTGCACGCCGGCCGCCACCGGGGCTCGCCCGTCGCCTGAGCCTCCGGGCAGGGCCTCTCTACTCGGTGTTGCAAAGTAGTGGTACCTCGGGTTACTGTGTACTGGTTGTTGGTGACACTAGGTACTGGAGCCGTGATGGACGATCTCACCGAGTTGTTGAAGGGCGTGTTGGAGGGAGCCGTGCTGCAGGTCCTGGCGCGTGGCTCGAACCATGGCTACGACATCGTCAAGGCCCTGAACCAGGTCGGCTTCACGTCGGTCGCGGAGGGCACGGTCTACCCGATCCTCATGCGACTCGAGAAGAAGCAGCTGGTCGAGGTCACCAAGGTCCGCTCGGAGCTGGGGCCGCCACGCAAGGTCTACAGCCTCAACGCCGATGGTCGCGCCGCACTGGACTCGTTCTGGCTGCGGTGGGACTTCGTCGCCACACGTCTGAACTCGATCAAGGAGAACGAATCATGAAGAGGGGCCCCATCGCCGCACTCAAGAAGATGCGGGACGACAAGCGGGAATGGCGGGCGCACGTGGCCCGCACCAAGAAGCTGCCACCGAGCTACCGCTTGGTGATGGAGGAGATCGAGAAGTTCATGTGGAACTTCGCCTGGGACGAAACGATGGTCGCCACCTTCGACGACATCCTCGACCTGCTGGAGGAGGGCGCTGCTGCCGGGCGGCCCGTCCTGGAGGTGACCGGCGACGACGTCGCCGGGTTCGCCCAGAACGTCCTGGCCGAGATGCAGGCCCGCACCTGGCAGGGCAAGAAGGCCGAACAGCTGAACGCCCGGGTCCACGCCAAGCTCGACCAGGAGGAGTCATGACCGCCGCCATCCAGCTCACGGACATCACCAAGTCCTTCGGCACGCAGCGCGTGCTCGACGGCATCAGTCTCGAGGTGCCGGCGGGCAGCGTCTACGCGCTGCTGGGCACCAACGGGGCGGGCAAGACCACGACGATCTCGATCCTGACGACGCTGCTGCAGCCCGACTCGGGCACGGCCACCGTGGCCGGCCACGACGTGGTCACCGCGCCCGCCGCTGTGCGACAAGCGATCTCGATGACCGGGCAGAACGTCACGGTCGACATGGTCCTCACCGGCCTGGAGAACCTCGCCCTGATCGCCCGGCTCCGCCACGTCCCCGACCCGAAGCAGGTCGCCGCCGACCTGATCGAACGCTTCGGTCTGGCCGACGCGGCCGACAAGCCCACCGCGACCTACTCCGGCGGGATGAAGCGCCGGCTCGACATCGCGATGTCCCTGATCGGCGAGCCGCAGGTGATCTTCCTCGACGAGCCGACCACCGGCCTGGACCCCGCCGGCCGGCGGGAGGTCTGGGACACGGTCGCGGCCCTGGCCTCGACCGGCACCACGATCATGCTGACCACCCAGTACATGGAGGAGGCAGCGCACCTGGCCGACACCATCGCCGTGCTGGCTCGGGGCCGGATCACGGCCTCCGGCAGCCACGACGACATCCTCGAGGTGGCCGGCGCGGCCGACCTGGAGTCCGCCTTCCTCGCCCTCACCGCCGAAGGAGCCCACTCATGAGCGCCATGACCTACGCCGTCAGCGACACCGCGACGCTGACCGGCCGGATGCTGAAGCACAACATCCGCTCGATCGACACGATCATGACCGTGCTCATCACGCCGATCATGCTCATGCTGGCCTTCGTCTTCGTCGTCGGTGGAGCCATCAGCATCCCCGGCGTGAAGTACGTCGACTACATCATGCCGGTCATCCTGCTGATGACCGTCGCGTCCGGGGTCGCCTACACGGCCTTCCGGGTCAACAACGACGTCACCTCCGGCATGTTCGCCCGGTTGCGCACCATGCCGATCGCCCGGGCGTCGATCCTGGGTGGCCACGTGGTCGCCTCGGTGGTCATCAACGCCGTCTCGGTCGTCATCGTGTTCGCCTTCGGCCTGCTCGTCGGCTACCGCCCGCACGCCACCATGGGCGGCTGGATGGCCACGGTCGCGCTGCTGCTGCTCACCCTGATCGCCTTCACCACGGTCGGTGTCGCCTTCGGGCTGACCTCCTCGACCGCCGAGGGCTCGTCGTTGTTCGCCTACCTGCTGCTCGGGCTGCTCTTCGTCTCGTCGGGGTTCGCCCCCACGTCCACGATGCCCAGCGGGCTGAGCGCGTTCGCCGACCACCAGCCGATGACGCCCCTCATCAACTCACTGCGCACGACCCAGCTCGGGCAGGGCGCCGGGGCGGACCTGTGGATCGCCGCGGCCTGGCTGGTCGCCATCACCGTCGTGTTCGCGCTCCTCGCGCACCGGGCCAGCGGCCGGCCGCCCAAGGCCGCCGCCTGACCGCCGGGCTACTCGCAGGCCACGCCGTCGCCGTCACGGTCGAGGGTCCGCGAGTAGCCCGGCTGTCCGACGCGTAGCGGCGCCGCGCCGGCGGCACGAACGGCGGCGCAGTTCGCGTAGGAGGTGCTCGGCGGGGCCTCGGGCGCCGGCGCTGGCGCCGGGACAGTCCGCTTCGTGGGCAGGGCAGCCACCGTGGGGGCTGCGCCGGGGTCGGGCAGGCGCGTGCCGGGGCACGTCGACAGCACCCTGACCATGGCATCGCGCTCGGCGGCGGTGACCCACAGGTCGTACTTGGTCTTCACGGCGACCTGTCGCGCGACGTACTGGCAGCGGTAGGACTTGTTCGGCGGCAGCCAGGTCGCGGCATCCCCGTCGCCCTTGGAGCGGTTGGCCCCGGCGTCGACGGCCAGGAGGACCAGGGGGTCGTTGGCGAAGGCCAGCCGCTTGCCCGCCGGCCACCTCGCGGCGCCCTTCTGCCAGGCGTCCGAGAGGGCGACGACGTGGTCGATGTCGATCTCGCTGGCACCGCCGAGGGCGAACCGGATCGTCGTGCCGGTGTACGGGTCGGGTGCGCGGGTGCCGGCGAGGACCTTGCACCAGTTCTTCATGTCCCGGTCGGTGAGGTCGCGGCGCAGGATGTCGTTGCGGGTGTCGCAGCCGTTGCGGTTGGTGTCGAACCAGGCCTGACCGAACTCGTCTCGCGAGTACCCGGTCTTCGGGGCGCGCCCCTTCACCGTCAGCGTGGCCACGGCGGCGAGCGCGGTGCCCTTGGCTGCCTTGGCCGGCGTGGTCGGCGGCTTGGTGGCCGACGGGGTCGGCGTCGGGCTCTGGCTTGGGGTCTGGCTCGGGGTCGGGGTGGCGGATGACGACGGGCTCGGCGTCGTCGGTGTGGGGGAAGCGACGGATGACGGGGCTGCCGTCGGCGCCTGGTCCTGCGGGTCCGCGGTGGCCCCGCCGACGAAGGCGAGGGCGATCGCGACGCCCAGCGCGGCCCCACCCGCCGCCCTGCTGCGGAGGCGCGCCCACGGCACCCGCCCACGGACGAGCGCGATGCCGGCGACGACGAAGACGTAGACGGCCGAGAGGCTGAACATGCCACTCATGCCCCCGCTCGCCGCACCCAGGAGCGCCACGAGGCACAACCCGCCCCAGCCGAGCCAGGTGGCGGCGCGCGGCCGAGCCGCTGGAGCGCTCATCTGACCTCTTCATCCGTGGCGCTGCGAAGCTCGCAGAGCAGTCCGGACGCTAGTCACCGCCGACCCCGGCCGTGGGCACTTCCAGCCCACACTGGCCGAACAGCCGATCTCGGACGTCGTGTGGAACCGGGCACGACGAAGCGCCCCCGCCCACCCTCAGGGCGGGGGCACTTCGTCGTCGTGGTTTCAGTCGCCCTTCACATTGACGATCTGGCGCAGCGTGTGCCGCACCTCGACAAGGTCTGCCGCGTCCTGCATCACGACGTCGATGTCCTTGTACGCGCTGGGGATCTCGTCGATGAACTCGCGAGATCCGGACCACTCGATGCCCACCATCGATTCGACGAGCTGCTCGTAGGTGAAGGTCCGCTGGGCGTGCCGGCGCCCGTACTCGCGCCCGGCCCCGTGCGGTGACGAGTTCAGTGCCAGGCGGTTGCCCTTGCCGACGACCACGTAGGAGCGGGTGCCCATGCTTCCGGGGATGAGGCCGGGGGTGCCTTCGCTGGCGTCGATGGCACCCTTGCGGGACAGCCACACCTCCTTGCCGAAGTGCTTCTCCTTGGTCGTGTAGTTGTGGTGGCAGTTGATGCGCTCCGACTCCTCGACGGCCGAGCCGACCCAGGCCTCGAAGCACGCGACGACGCGATCCATCATCTCCTCGCGGTTCAGGAGCGCGAACGTCTGGGCCCACCCCAGCTCGCGGATGTACGACCAGAACTCGTCGTCGCCCTCGACGAGGTAGGCCAGGTCGGGATCGGGCAGGCTGATGTACCGGGCCGCGCACTGCTGCTGCGCGACCTTGATGTGGTGCATGGCGATCTTGTTGCCGACGCCGCGCGATCCCGAGTGCAGGAACAGCCACACGCGGTCGTCCTCGTCGAGGCTGACTTCGATGAAGTGGTTGCCCGAGCCCAGCGTGCCGAGCTGCAGAGTCCAGTTCTCGGCGTACCGGGCGGGGTCGAAACTGCGGGACTCCGCGTGCTCGCTCAGGTGCGCGATCCGCTCGATCGTGTGGCCCCGCGTCGCGTCCGAGTTGTACTTGCCGGCAGACAGCGGCACGGCCGCCTCGATGGCCTCCCGCAGCGGCTTCCGGTCGGTGGGCAGGTCCGTGGCGGTGTACTGGGTGCGGACGGCGATCATCCCGCACCCGATGTCCACGCCGACCGCAGCAGGCATGATCGCCCCGAGCGTCGGCAGGACGGCACCGACGGCGCAGCCCTTCCCGAGGTGAGCGTCCGGCATGAGCGCGACGTGCGGGTAGATGAACGGCATCTCGCTCGTGCGCTGCACCTGCTCGCGGGTGGCGTCCTCCAGGATGCTCGCCCAGTTCATGAACCGCGGCGTGACCTGCCGCATGGTCGACCCCTTACGAGTTGGCTTGCCCTCCTCCCTGGTGGTGGCGGGCGATTTCGTGGTGAACGGTACTTCGCCGAGTCCGAGCGCGCCTCGAGTTTTACGGTCGCCTCCTGACCTGGACGATCGCGGAGGGCGAGCTTGCGATCTTGCCGATGTGGGCCCGCGGCGTGCAGCGTCAGCCGTCATGCGGATGCGGCTACGCCTCGTCCTGGTCGGGCCGTCGTCGGCGAGGAGCCCGAGGTCTCGAAGCCCACATTCTGGGTCACCACGGCCGGCTACGCCGAACCCCGGCGGCGGTCGGTACGCGCCCGCAGCTGGGGGCCGTCAACCTCGACATGGCGCCGTGAGGCGGCGAAGAGACTCACCGGCAGCTGCGCCTCAGGAGTGCTCCGATCGGAGTTGCGAGGGAAGTTGCCTTTGACTCCCCCGCCCCGGCCTCTAGCTCAGTGGGATCGCCGGACTTTATTCCGCCGGTCGTACTGTTCGAGCCCGTGGGCCCACCAATCCCTCACGTCAGGGATGCGCCACCGCACATGACGATCGTCTGACCCGTCACCATTGCCCGGTCGGCTCGAGCAGGAAGCGCGTCAGCGCGGCGACTTCCGCAGGCTCGACGAGCCGGCCGAGGGGCGGGCACGACCGGCGGCACCGGACGCGCGGTTCGGGTCGTCGAGCATCGGCGTGCGGGTCGGGCCTGGTGCGACGACGTTGACGGTGACTCCGCGGCGGGCGAGCTCGGCCGCCCACGACCCGGGCCATCGCGGCGAGCGCGGCCTTCGTGGCGGCGTACTGGCTCTTGCCCGGCACCCCCGGCCATGGTGCGGCTGCCGACGAGCACGACGCGACCGCCGTCCGTGAGCGAGGAGACGAGGCCACCGACGACGAGCTCGGCGCCACGCACGTGAACGGCCCACATCCGCTCGCCCTCCTCGGGCCGCAGACTCGCCGACCCCCGAGGCGAACTGCAGACCGGCGGCGTGGACGATCGCGTCCACGCCACCGGTCTCGGCCTCACGCACCGTCCTCACGGCCTCACCGGCCGATATCACGTCGGCCAGGTCGCACGGCACCCACGTGGCGGCGTCCGGCAACGCGCCGCGAGAGCGGCTGAGACCGAAGACGTGCCACCCGGCACCGACGAGGTCGTGGGCGATGGCGAGAGCCGATGCCCGAGCTGGCCCCCGTGACGACCGCGATGCGTGTGCCGCGCTCGTCAGGTGAGGTGGAGGACGGCTCGGGCACCGTCGCCGCAGTCACCGGGACGGGCCCCGGAGACGGTCGACGACGTGCTTCGGCAGGTGCACGTGCTTGATGGCGTGCCGGTGGTAGGTGTAGGCGATGTGCAGGTCGCCGTCGCGGACCGGGCAGGATCGACGGGTAGGAGAACTCGCGGTTGAGCCCGTCGCGGGAGTTGTTGGACAGGCAGTAGCCGTCGCCCGTCTCGAGGTCGACGCGACCGGCCACGGCGGCCCGTCGTCGGAGATGACGCCGAGCGTCATCGGCGCCCGCGGCGCGCCCCAGAAGGCGTTGCGGTCGGCCGTCACCTCCGTGTCGACCGAGCGGCTCCGCCAGCACCGGGCCGTCGATGGCCGTCGCGCACGCCCTCGTCGTCGATCTCGTCGTAGAGCGACACGCGCCGCTCGGTGGCGTCCGGCGCCGAGCTGGGTTGTAGACGAGCGCGAGCTCGCCGCTCCGCCGAGGGCGCTGCTGGATCGACGAGTTGTTGTTCGGCAGCGACGGTGGGCCGTGGCTCGGCCCAGGTGAGGCCGTCGTCGGCGGACGTGGTCTCGTAGACGTGGTCGGCCCAGCGACTGCGGAAGCAGGGCCAGCAGCGAACCGTCCGGTCGCACCGGCTGGATGTTCATGTGCACGCAGCCCAGGCGGCCCGGCACGGGCACGCTCGCTCCAGGTGGCGCCGGCGTCGTCGGTGATCATGACGGCGCTGTGTCGCTGTTGCCGACCCACTTCTCGCCGGGCGCGGTGATGCAGCGGAAGATCGGGCAGCAGATCCAGCGGCCGGACGGCAGCACCACGGGCGGCTGGCGGACGAACACGCCGCCGGTCTCGGTCGCCGGCGAACAGCGTCTCGACCGGCCCCCAGGTGCGGCCCGCTGTCGCGCGGAGACGCGGCGGCGGACCTCGGCGGTGTCCTGGTTGCCGCGCCTTCTGCGCCGTGTAGAGCAGCCACAGGTCGCCGTCCGGGGCGGTGAACAGGATCGGGTTCTGTTCCGAGCGGGTCGGGTCGTCGGAGAGCTGCTCGGCCGGTCGACCACGTGGCGGATGCCGGCTCGCAGGCGGGAGAACCAGATCGAGATGTCGCGGACGCCTTCCTGCGTGCCGCCGAACCACACGCAGCCGAGGTCGCCGTCCGGGCAGCGCAGCGAGGTTGGCGGCGTGGCTCTGCACGGTGGGGGCCGGGAGGTACGCGTCCGGCCGCCTCCGCCTCCGATCGCGCCGTCAGGCCGTCGGTGGTGAAGCGTGTCGGCGGTGCTGCGACGTCCGACGCACGGCTCACGACTGCGCCCGGGCCGCCTGAGGTGGGCCGTGGCGGCCTGCTCCAGGTGGGTCAGGTCGGAGGCGACCGTGGCGAAGGTGTAGCCCTGGCCGAGGCGCTTGCGCGGCGACCTCGCCGGCTGGGCGTGTGGATGCCCGGCCGCGATCCCCGGCGGACGCGGCCGCGTCGCGATGCATCCGCAGCGCGGCCTCTGAATTCGCCGTCGACGGCGGGGTCGCGTGGGGTACGCGCCGCCGACGGCGATGCGCAGGTCGGACGGGCCCGACGTAGACGCCGTCGAGGCCGGGCGTCGCGGCAGATCTCCTCGACGTTGGCTCGAGCCCTGCGGGCGTCTCGATCATGGCGAAGCACCACGGTGGCGGCGTTGGCGTCGGCCGGGTTCGGGCCGATCCGCAGCGCGGACCGCATGGGGCCGTAGGAGCGGACGCCCGTGCGGCGGGTACTTGGCCGCGGCGACCGCGCGCGGCGGCGTCCTCGGCGGTGTTGACCAGCGGGACGATCACGCCGACGGCGCCGGCGTCGAGCGCCTTGCCGATCGCGGTCGGGTCGTTGGCCTCGACCCGGACCATGCCGACGGCGGTGCGCCGCCGGCGTCGATGGCCATCAGCCCGGCGAGCATGCCCGAGTAGCCGAGCAGTCCGTGCTGGGCGTCGAGCGCAGACGTAGTCGTAGCCGAGTCGGGCGATGCGCTCGGTGGCGACGGGCGGCGATCGATGACGACCCAGTAGCCGACGGCTCGTCTCGCGGGCGCTGATCCGCGGGCGAATTCGAGCGACCCGGGTCAGCGGCTGCTGCTCGCGGGGATCGCACGTGTCATCGGTTGTATGCGGGCATCGGGCCGCGGAGGCCGGCGCCGACGGCGTCGCAGGCGGCGACGACGTCGGCGGGGAGCGGACCGGCTTGGCGGCGGCGATGTTGGCCTCGCAGCTGCTCCACTTTGGACCCGCCGAGCAGCACGGACCCGACGCCGGGCTTGCGGAGAGCAGCCAGCGCAGTGACAGCTCGGCCAGGCTGATGCCGGCCTCCGCGGCGATGCGGCCGAGGTCGTCGATCGCCGCGAACAGCTGCGGCGTCCCAGTAGCGCTGCCGTGTACATGGTCGGCGAGCCGACGAGCCGAAGCGGCCCTCGGTCGGCGCTCGCGTCGAAGCGGTGCCGGCCGGTGAGCAGGCCGCCGCCGAGCGGGTTGTAGACCATGGTGTGCGAGCCCCGTTCGTCGCGGCGAACTCGAGGTACTCCTCCTCGATCCGGCGGGCCACGAGGTTGTAGAGCTGCTGGGCGACGACCGGACGCGGCGTGCCGACGGCGTCGCGCGCCGCGAAGACGTCGGCGATCTGCCAGGCGGCGAAGTTCGAGACACGCCGAGCGCGCCGATCTTGCCCTCGCGTGACGAGCTCCGCGACGGTGCCGAGGCGGTCTCGTCGAGCGGCGACCGAGCGGTCGGGCTGGTGCAGGTAGAACAGGTCGACGTGGTCCGTCCGCAGCCGGCGGAGGCTCCCCTCGACGCCGGCCCGCAGGCCCTGCGGCCGAGAGCAGCGGCGCGTCGCCGGCGTCGTCCGGGTGGCATGCCGGCCTTGGTGGCGAGCGACGCCGGCGTCCCGGCGGCCGTCGAGGAGCTCGCCGAGCATCTCCTCGGTGCGCGCCGCCGGCGTAGCCGTTGGCGGTGTCGATGGACGGTGATGCCGGCGTCGAGCGCGGTCGTCGACCATGCGGCGGCGCCGTGTCGGCGTCGACGGTGTCGCCGAAGGTCATGGTGCCCAGCACGAGCCGCGAGAGCGGAGTCGGACGAGGCCGGGCAGCGTCGGTGGTCCGGTGATGGGCGGCGGTGGTCATGAGGCGCTTCTCGGTGCTCGGCCGTGGCGGGAGGCGGCGATGTCGGCGGATGAGGTGCCGCGGCTTGAGGCCGGTCATGGTGGCCGGGTCGAGGGCGGCGCGGCGCAGCGCGCGGGTGTAGTCCTCCTGCGGCGCGTCAGGACCTGCGTCGGTGCGGCCGCTCTCGACGATCCGCCCCGCTCGCATGACGACCGTATCCTGCGGATCTCCCGCACCACGCCGAGGTTGTGCGAGATGAAGACGTAGGTGATCCGGTCTCGGCCTGGATGTTGGCGAGCAGCTCGAGCACCTGCGCCTGCACGGAGACGTCGAGGGCGCTGGTCGCTTCGTCGCAGACCAGCAGCTCCGGCTCGGAGGCCAGCGCCCGGGCGATGCCGATCCGCTGCCGCTGTCCGCCGGAGAACTCCGCGGGGCTTGCGGTCCAGGGCGCGTGCCGGCAGGCCCACCTGGTCGATCAGCTCGGCGGCCTCCTTGTCCCGCTCGGCCTTCGCGACCGCTACGCCCGCGCAGCCGCAGCGGCTCGGCCACGATGTCCTGCGCGGTCAGGTGCGGGTCGAGCGAGCCGTACGGATCCTGGAAGACCATCTGGACGTGGAGACGCAGCGGGCGCAGCTCGCTCGCTCCGAGCAGCTGGGCGAGGTCCGTGCCGTCGAGGTCGATCCGCCCGACGGTCGGCGTGAGCAGCCGCACGAGCGCCTTGGCGATGGTCGACTTGCCGCAGCCGGATTCGCCGACGACGGCGAGCGTCTCGCCGCGCGCGACGCGAGAAGGAGACGTCGTCGACGGCGCGGAAGGTGTCCTGCCGGCGTCGTGGTAGTCCACGACGAGGTTGCTCGACGGAAGAGGAACGGCTCGTCATGTCATGGCGTGGCCTCCGTGTCACGGTCCACGGGCGCCGGCGTGGCTGAGCGTCGCCGGCCGGTCCTCGTCCCAGGCGCCCAGCTCGGGGATCGCCGCCGAGCAGCTTGCGGGTGTAATCGGTGCGCGGGATCGTCCACGATCTGCTCGGCACCTCGCCGGACTCGACGAACGCGCCCGTCCTTCATGACGTGGATCGCGGTCGCGACATCAGCCGGGCGACGCCGAGGTCGTGCGTGATCATCAGGATGCCGATGCCGGTGCTGTTCCTGCAGCTCGAGCAGCAGGTCGAGGATGCCGGCCTGCACGGTGACGTCCAGGGCGCGACGTGGGCTCGTCGGCGACGAGCAGCTGCGGCTCGCTCGGCGAGCGCGATGGCGATCAGCACGCGCTGGAGCATGCCGCCGGAGAGCTGGTGCGGGTAGGCGTCGTCAGCTGCTGCGTCCGGGGTTGCGGATGTGGACCTGCTCCAGCAGGCGGAGCGCGCGGGCACGTGCCTGCGGCCTTGCCGAGGCTCGGGGTGCCGGCATGCCGGATGGCCTCGGTCAGCTGGCGGCCGATCGGTGCGACGGGGCTGAGCGCCGTCATCGGGTCCTGCGGGATCAGCGCGACGGTCTTGCCCGCGGATCTTCGTCGATGGCCTTGCGGCTCGGCGATCACGTCCTCGCCGTCGATGCGGACCGATCGCCGGAGATGACGGCGAGGTCGTCGGGCAGCAGCCGCAGGATGGCCCATCGCCGTCGTCGACTTGCCGGAGCCGGACTCGCCGATGATGGTCACCGTCTCGCCCCGGTCGATGGTGAAGCTGACGCCGTCGACGGCGCGGACGATGCCGGCGTCGGTGATCAGTTCGACCTGCAGGTCCGGACCTCCAGCAGCGGCTGCCGGTCACTGTCAATGCTGGTCATCTCAGGCACCCTTCGCCTTGCGGCGCGACCCGGTCGCGGAGGCCGTCGCCGAGCAGGTTCACGCCGACCACCAGGAGCGCGATCACCAGGCCGGGCAGGGTCACCAGCCACCAGGCGGTGCGTGATGAAGTCCTGGCCGTCGGAGATGATGCGGCCCCAGGTGGCGAACGGGCGCTGGGGGCCGGCGCCGAGGAAGCTGACAGCGCGCTCTCCAGCAGCACGGCCTGGGCGAGCAGCAGGAGCACGACGACGAGCGGCCTGCTTGATGACGTTGGGGATGACGTGCCTGGATCAGGATCGGCAACTCGGTGCAGGCCGAGCACCCGGGCGGCGGCGACGTACGGCTTCTCGCGCTCGACGAGCACCAGCGACGCGGGTCAGGCGGGCCACTTCGGGCCACTGGGCGATGGCGATCACGAACGTGATGACGGGGATCGACGGGCCGAAGAGCGCGACCACCAGCAGCAGCATCATCAGCAGCGGCAGCGACATCTGCGCCTCGAGCAGCCGCGAGACGCCCGAGTCGACCCAGCCGCCGAAGTAGCCGGCCGCCGCGCCGGCGATGATGCCGATGAGCCCCGACACCACCACGGCGAGGACGCCGATGGTGAGCGACACCTGGCCGCCGTGCAGGACGCGGGAGAGCAGGTCGCGGCCCAGCTGGTCGGTGCCGAACAGATGCCCGTCGGTGAACGGCGGCAGCGACGCTCGGACAGGGCCTGATGATCGGGTCCGGGCAGGGGCAGGACTTGGCCAGCACGACCGGGATGACGACCAGCAGCGGCGCAGATCGCGCCGACCCAGATCTTGACGGTGCTGTAGCGCGCCGCGGCGGGTGGCCGCCGGCCGGCGATGCAGCTCCTTGGTCACGGCTGACTCGCGGCCGAGGACTGGAGCCGGGCACGCTCGGCCGAGGTCGGGACTCTGCGGGTGGCCGTGGCAGGTTCGTCGAGGTGGTCATGCTGCTGGCCTCCTTTCCAAGACGAACCCGGGGATCGAGCAGCGGGTAGGCGAGGTCGACGAGCAGCTGGACGACGACCGCCAGCAGCGCGGTGACGAGGACGGTCGCCTGGATCAGCGGGTAGTCGCGGGTCTCGAGCGCACGGACGACCAGGGAGCCGACGCCGGGCCACGCGAAGACGACCTCCACCACCACGACGCCGTTGAGCATGGCCGCGAAGCGGGTGCCGAGCGCGGTCACGACCGGGATGGCGGAGTTGCCGCATGGCGTAGCGCCAGGTCAGCGCACGTTCCGGACACCCCGCGCGACCGCGCGACCGTCAGGTAGGGCGCGGCGAGGTTCGTGATCATCTCGCGCCGCACCAGCCGCGAGATGAGCGCGATCTGCAGGATCGCGATGGTGACGGTGGGCAGGACCAGGCCGCCCCAGGTGGCGAAGCCGAGGGCGCGGACAGATCGGAGATGAGCACGGCGAAGACGGTGAGCAGCATGATGCCGGTCCAGAAGTCGGGCATGGACTGCCCGGCGATGGTCAGCGATGTTGACGCCGAACTCGCGGCGCGGTGTCGGCGCGGCGGGACATCCACACGCCCAGCGGGATCGCGACGGCCGACGGTGAGCAAGATGGCCGCGGCCGCGGCCAGGGTGATCGTGTACGGCAGGCGTTCCAGGACGACCTGCAGCGCGGGGCGCTTGGAAGGAGTACGAGGTGCCGAGCGTCGCCGTGTGAACAGCTGCTGCAGGAAGATCCAGTACTGCCGGGGATCGGCTGGTCCAGGCCGAACTGCTGCGCGGACCCTGGCGAGCTCCTCCGGCTGGGTTCAGCGGCGCGTAGGCCGCGGGGTCGCCCGGGGCCAGCCGGATCAGGACGAACACGGTCGAGACGGTCAGGAACACGGTCAGGAGCGTCTGGCCGAGCCGCTTGAGGACGTACTTGAGCATGGGATCACCTTGGTCTGGTCGCCTGTGAGTCAGTCGGAGACGGTCACGGCAGCGAGGTCGTAGGAGTTCGTCGCCCGGAGGTTGAGGTTGCTGGACGCGCTTGCGCTTGGCAAGCACGTTGTTCGGACGACCAGGCCCACACGGACGGCCACGTACGCCCAGATCTTCTTCTGGGCCTGCTTCGAGCAGCTCGTTGCGCTTCGGCCTCGTCGGACTCGGCGGCCGCCTGGTCGAGCAGCGCGGTGATCTCGGGGACGACGAAGCCGTGGTAGGTGTCGCGGGTCTTCTCCTTCTCCGCCGTGCCGCCGTACAGGCCCTGCAGGATGGTCAGGGCCAGACCGGTCTGGTTGCCGTAGCCGTTGCCCAGGATGTCCCAGTCGCCGGCCTCGCCGCGACGCCACGCGTTGATGTCGCCGCCCTTGGGGATCATCTTCAGCTCGGCCGTGACGCCGACGGCGCCGAACATCTGCGACGACGGCCTCCAGCACGCGCGAGCGTCGGCGAACTCCGAGTCCTCCCAGATGATGCTGCACCTTGAGGTCCGGCGCGCCGTTGTCGGCGAGCATCTGCTTGGCCTTGGCCAGGTCGTAGGTGTACTCGCCGGTCTTGGCGAACGCCGGCCAGGGTCGACGGGACGACGCCCTCGGCCGAGGTGACCTGGCCGTTCATGAGCGCCTTGATGAGCGACTCGTCGTCGACCGCGTAGGTCAGCGCCTCGCGCACCTTCGGGTTGGCGAGCGGGTGCTCGCCGGCTTGCGGAAGTTGTAGAAGAGCTGGTTGAGTCGCGTGCCCGGCGTCTCGATGACGTCGATGTCAGACGTTGCGTCTTCAGGGACGTCGCGGACTCGGGCGTGATCGTGTCGATGACGTCGATCTGGCCCGAGGTGATGGCGATGACGCGCGCGCCCTCCTCCTCCTGGTAGCCGACGTTGACCGTGTCGAGCTTGGCCGGCGTGCCCCAGTAGTTGGCGTTGCGCACCAGGCGTGTAGGTGCCGGTGCCGGAGTCGGCAGCGGTCGCAACGGTGAAGGGGCCGGTGCCGACGCCGGCGTCGAGCTCCTCCGGCCTTGTTGTCCTTGGCCGGGCGTGATGAGGATGTTCGACATCAGCGAGTTGAGTGAGACGACGGGGTTCTTCGTCGTCAGCGTGAAGGTCCGGTCGTCGACCTTGGCGAAGGTGGGCTGCTCGGGGAACTGCGAGGCGACGAAGCCGGCCTTGACCTCGAAGTAGAGCCTGAGCGCGGTCTGCGACGTCCTCGACCGTGACCTTCGACTTGTCGGAGTAGTGGATATCGTCGCGCAGCCTGACGGTCCACATCGGTCGGCGTGGTCTGCTCGAACGACTCAGCGAGCGACCAGCTGCGGGGTGAGCTTGTCGCCGATCTTCGTCAGGGCCTCGCGCACGGCGCGCTGCACGGTGACCGCGGCGTCGTACTGGTTCAGCTTGTTGTCGAGGCTGACCAGCTTGCGGTTGAGCACGATGCTCAGTGTGCCCCCCGCAGCCCCTGCCGCGGCGGTGCCCGCGGTGGTGGCGGACGTGGGTCCGGCGCAGGCGGCGAGGGCGGGAGCGAAGAGCGCTCCGGCGCCCGCCAGCGAGCCGAACTTGAGCATCGAACGACGCGAGACCTCCCGCGTCGGCTGGTCAGACATGGGAAGCAGAGCGGGCTGCTGGGGCATCGGGACTCCTCATTGAGCGGTGGCCTCTCCGTCGGCGGCGCACGTGCGCCCCGCGGGGTGCGCCAACCTTGGCACCATTGCGCGATTCGCGCAATGCCTGTAGCGTTTTTTGTGAGGGAACGCTTTGTCGTATGCCGCCCAGCACGTTCCAAGGGCAGGCGCGCCCCAACTTCACCACTACCGGCAAGGTCGCTAATCTCCTTGCTGAACAGGCCAAGTCGCGTCGCGAGCACGGCGAGGAGGATTCATGGCAGCCCTGTCCTTGGGGATCGTCGCAGACGACCTGAGCGGCGCCGCAGAGTGCGCGTCACACGCACTGTTGCGCGTTTCGCGCAGTTCAGTGGCACTCGGCTCCTCCGGTCCCACGCCGCTGGTGCGACGTCGGGAGGGACGTGCGACCCGGTCGTCGTCACGGTCGACACCGACTCGCGGCGCCTGTCGCCCGACGACGGCCGGCGCGCGCGGTGCGCGCGGCCGCCGCCCTCGTGGCAGCGGCCCCGGTCGTCATGAAGAAGGTCGACTCGCTGCTGCGCGGGCACGTGGCCGCCGAGGTCGCTGCCCTCGCCGACGAGCTGCACCGCACGCCCGTCGTCGCCGTCGCCAACCCCGCCCTGGCGGCGCCTCGTGCGGGGCGGCGTGCTGCACGTCGGCGGCACTCCCCTGCACGAGACCGACCTGTGGGCGCGTCGAGCCGAGCGCCGGCCCCCGCCCTCGGTCGCGGAGGTGCTCGCCCCGCTGCCGACGGTGCTCGTGCCGCACACCACGGTCGTGCTCGGCGTCGCCGCCGTCTCCAAGCGCCCTCGCCGCGCGCCGCTGCCGGCGGCCTCGTGGCCGTGTGCGACGCCGTGACGGACGCCGACCTCGACGTCGTCGCACGCCGCGGCCACCGGCACGAGCGCCCCCACGGGACGCTCCTCGTCGGCTCCGGCGCGCTCGGCCGACGCGGCCGTCCGCGCCCTCCCCGACCACCACCCACGGGGCGACCTGAAGCAACCGACCAGACGGCATCCGACTCGGGGCACAGCGTCCCTCGTCGCTGTTCGTCGTGCTCGGCACGCGTGCCGGAGGCGTCGCCGCGCAGATCGCGCAGGTCCGCGCACACGCCACCGAGACGCTGCTGCTGCAGCCGGCGCAGGTGCTCAGCGACCCGGCCGCGCTGGCCGCTCGGCGTCGGCGACCTTCCGCGCACACGGGCCGTCGTCGTCGCCATCGACCCCGCCGCCCTGGTCGAACCCGCCCGGGCCCGCGACCTGCATCGCAGGCGCTCGCCGCGGCTCGTCGCGCCCGCTCGTCGACCGCTACGACGCCGCCTTCCTCTCCGGCGGCGAGACCGCCCGTGCCGTCCTCGACCGGCTCGACGTGACCTCCCTCGACGTCGTCGCCGAGCTCGACACGGGCACCGTCATCAGCCGTCGCGCCGGTCGGCCGCCGTCGTCGTCACCCGCCCGGGCAGCTTCGGCGACCCGACTCACTGCGTCCGCGTCGCCCGGCGCCTGCTCGGCGACAGCACGCCCCGCCACCCCGCATCCACTCAGACCGCAACCCGCGCCACGTCCGAGCGCGACCACCGAGGAGAACTCATGAGCGCCGCCCTTCCCCGCATCGCCGTCACCATGGGCGACGGTGCCGGCATCGGCCCCGAGATCATCGTCAAGGCACTCGCCGACCCGCACGTCGCCGACGATGGTCACCCGTCGTCGTCGGCGACGCCACGCGGCTGCGCCTCAAGCCGCCGCGCATCGTGGGCGTCCCCGTCGACATCGTCACCGTCGACGACGTCGAGCAGGCCCAGCGCGTCCCCGGGCCGCATCAACGTCATCGACCTCGACCTGCTGCCCGCAGGACCTCCCGTTCGGGCGAGCTGTCCGCCGTCGCCGGCGACGCGGCCTACCACTACATCCGGGTGGCCTGCGAGCTCGCGATGGCGGCGAGGTGCAGGCCATCTGCACCGCCCCGCTCAACAAGGAGGCGCTGCACGCCGGCGGGCACCTCTTCCCCGGCCACACCGAGCTGCTCGCCCACCTCACCGGCACCGACGAGGTGTCGATGATGCTCTCGACCGCCGAAGCTCAAGGTCATCCACGTGACCACCCACATCGGCCTCATCGACGCCGTCGCCGCGCATCGAGCCGGGCCTCGTCGAGCGCACCATCCGCCGCGGCCACGAGGCGCTCGTCGCGCCGGCAACCCGAACCCGCAAGATCGGCGTCTGCGGCATCAACCCGCACGCCGGCGAGAACGGCCTCTTCGGCTACGGCGAGGAGGAGGCGAAGATCGTGCCCGGCGTCGAGGCGGCCCGCGCCGACGGCATCGACGTGCACGGCCCGCTGCCCGGCCGACACCGCTCTTCTTCCTCGCCGGCCGCGGCGACTACGACCTCGTCGTCGCGATGTACCACGACCAGGGCCACGGCCCGGTCAAGGTGCTCGGCCTCGAGGCCGGCGTCAACATCACCGATCGGCCTGCCGGTCATCCGCACCTCCGTCGACCACGGCACCGCCTTCGACATCGCCGGCACGGGCATCGCCGACCACCGCTCGATGATCGAGGCGCTGCGCCTCGGCGCGGAGATGGCGCCCCGCCGACCGACGCCTAGGGTGCCGCAGCGTGGCGAAGCACACCGCGCAGAGCGCGCCGAGGCGAGATCGTCCGGCTGGCCACGACGACCGGGCTCGCGAGCGTCGAGGAGCTGTCCGACCAGCTCGGGGTCACGGCCTCGACCATCCGACGCGACCTGGCCAAGCTGACCGCGCAGGGCAAGCTGGCCCGCACCTACGGCGGCGTCATGAGCCTGGCCCACCACCCGGAGGCCTCGCTGCGCCAGCGTCTCGGCGAGGCGCACGACGCCAAGCGCGACATCGCCCGCTGGGCCGCCGCACCAGATCGAGCCCGGCGAGACGGTGCTGCTCGACGCCGGCTCGACGATGGGCGCCCTCGCCGACGCGATCACGAAGACGCCCGAGCTGACCGAGCTGACCGTCGTCACCGCCGGCATCAGCGCGATGGGCACCCTCGCCGACAGCGTCGGCATCGACGTCATCGCCCTCGGCGGACGGCTGCGACCGCTGAGCCAGGCCTTCGTCGGCCCGCTGGCCGAGGCAGCCGTGGAGCGGCTGACCTTCGACCGTGCCTTCCTGGGCGCCGACAGCGTGCACGCCGAGCGCGGCATCTGCGAGGCCGACCTCGAGCAGACCCGGCTCAAGGAGCTCATGATGAGCCGCGCCGACCACACCTACGTCCTCGCGCACGCCGACAAGCTCGGTCAGTCGCCCTTCCACGCCTGGGCCGTGATGCCACACCACTGGACCCTCGTCACCGACGAGTCCGCCGATCCCATTGTGCTGCAGGCCTTCCGCGACCACGACGTCGACGTGGTCATCGCTCCGCACCGCGACTGACGGCGCGCCCAACGGGCGACGGACTCCACCGCCGACCCTGGTGGCGTACGCCCTCACCGGGGTCGGCGGCAGACGCCAGGTCGATGCCGCGTCAGCCGCCTGCGACCGGCGCCATGACCCAGTCACGCACCTCGGGCAGCAGTTCGTTCTGCACGGCGGGGATGGTGGTGGTGTCGTCGATGACGACGAGCTCGGTGGACAGGATCGCGGCCAGGTCGCGGAACTCGGGGGTGCCGACGGCGGTGGACAGCACGGGGTGGCGGGGGTCCGCCGGCCAGGATCCAGCCCATCAGGTCGTGCCGGGTCGTCCCAACCGTCTGACCCATTTCCCAGGGTTCTCGGGCTTCCCGACCTGACCCGCCAGGACACGACCTGGCCCGACATTTGGGTCACTTTGGGTCACCTCGAGAGCCGATCGGCGTCCGCCATCCGGGCACGAGTAAGCCCCCGACCGCGTTTCCGCTGGTCGGGGGCCCGTCGTCTGTCTCAACACAGAGCGCGCCCGAAGGGATTCGAACCCCTAACCTTCTGATCCGTAGCCACGCCAAGGGCCCGAATCGACCCGAATCCCGATGCCCTGTCGCGACGCCAAGGAACGCGTTTCCGCAGGTCACGTACCATGTGGCGGCTCCGATCGGTCCCGGGCGCATCGTTACGGTATCGAGACCGAAACCGAATTTTGGGGCCCATTTTGGGGCCCAGACAACGGCCCCTCGGCGAGCCAACGGTTGGCGTCGGCGACGCGCGGTTCTCGGCCGTTGACCCCGGAGATCGTCGCCCGCTCTTGCCCGGGACGCCAAGCACCTATGGACGGCCTTAGTCCGAACAACGTCGCGATCCACCGCGTGGCGACGGCGACGGAATCGGGCCACTCCCAGCCTTGACGACGGCAGATTGGTTCACCACGGCCGCCCACGGGGCGGTATCGCACGTGGCCTGGCTGCGGAGGTCAGGGTCGCGCGCCCGCGGCGTAGCCACGGCGCACGACGAAAGGAGGGCCCACCGCAGGGGTGGGCCCTCCTCCTTGGGAGGTGTTGCGTTGCGGTCAGGAGGTCGCGATGGTGACGTCGTCGATCAGCAGGCCCGTTGCCGACGAGCTGCGGCTGCGCGGTGCCGCTGAGGCGGAACATCAGCGTGTCGGTCTGGTAGTTCGTCCTCGCCGGTTGCCTCGTAGTAGGCCTCGAACGTGGTGTTCTTGACCGGCTTGCCGTCGACCTGCACCGAGAACACGTCGTTGTTGGTCGACTTCTTCGTGTCAGGCTTCTTGACGAGCTTGAGCTTCACGGTGTGCGGCTTGCTCGGGTCGAGCCCGGTGGCCACCGTCGTGACCGCCCACTCGAGCTCGCCTGCCTGGCGTCGAGGTACGACCCCTGGCTGACCAGGTTGATGCCGCCGTTCGTGTGCTCGATCGCGAGGAAGCCGCCCCGGCCGCCCTGGCCGTTGTCGGGGCTGACCGTCACCCGCAGGCCCGGCTGAAGCTGCGACCGGCTCGAGCACGAAGGACGCGGTGAACGTGTGCGCCGGCCCGGTCTCGGTGGCCGGGACGTCGAGCGTGGGGCTGAACAGCTGGTCGCCGAAGCTGCCGGACGTGACCGCGTTGCTGATCCGCAGCGCCGGGTCGTCGCGCCGTCGGTGATCGCGGCGTCGTAGCCACCGGTCATCCGCCAGTTGTCGACGGCGCCTCGGGGTCTTGTCGATGGTCACCCCGGTGAAGTCGGTGGTGTACGGGCCGGGCGACGGCCATGGCCGGCGTCGCGACCAGGCGAGCGCGGAGGCGATCGCGGTGATGACCGCGAGGCCGAGGATGGTCTTGCGCATGGTGTGTCTCTCTTCGTCCTGCATGGTGCGGGATTCCGTCCCGCGGCGGCGTCGGGGCGGCTCTGGCTCGGGGATCAGAGCGCCTCCCGTCTAGCCGGGAGGTGTCTGATGAGCGTCTATTGGCTCACTGGCAGTCTATAGGTCGCTATCAGCGTCGCCAAATCGGTCCTATGTGACTCTGTACCCGCTGTCTGCTACAGTCGACCTCATGGCACGCCCCTATGGAGACCCTGTGGAGATCCTCACTGGGCCGGTCCCGGCACAGTCCCCGTTCATCCCCGTGGACGCCAAGATCGTGGTGGGCGCGGTCGCACCGGCCTCCCCGGACCCGATCCCGATCGTGCTGCTGCCCGGGTTCGAGTACCGGATGAGCGAGTGGCGGCACCCGGAGACCCACGAGATCCACTGGCGGCTTGAGCGCAGGAAGGCCGCCCAGTACGGCGAGGACGCACTAACCCTCGCCGAACACCGGCCGGCCGGGCGTACAAGAGGTCGCCCGACCGGATCGACGAACGACCCGCCACATGTGAGGTGTGGCGGGTCGTTCGTGTTCAGTGTGCTCGATGCCGGCTGGGCCGAGCTCGCTACGGGTTCAAGCCCGAGCTCGCGGATGTAGGCGACCCGCCCGGCGATGGCAGCGGTCAGGTTGCGCGTCGACACCTCGGGCAGCGGGTCGTGGTGGATGCCCTTGCCTCGCTCGGTCGATATCAGGCACGTGGCGTCATAGAGCCGCTCGCGCACAAGCCGCTGGGAGCGGATGCCGTAGCGGTCGGTGTACGACGTCCGATCAAACGTCGGGTCTGTGGGATAGACCGAGCCCTCTATCCCGCACCGGCGTCGTCGAGCCATGGCGTACTCGGTGACCATGACGAACCCGAGCCAGGGGCGCACCACCCCGACGCCTGTCATGCCGCTCTCCGTGCGGTGAACGCCGGAAGCCCTTCGATTCACTCGCGCACCCGTGCGTGGGCATCGCCGGCCTCTCTCCCTCGAACATGCCCTTGCCGCGCCCAACACTGCGCGGGGGACCCACGCGCATCCTTAGCCGAGAACACAGTCGGGCGGGATGGGCCGCCTTCCCTGCACAGGCGCTACCTCCGCGAGCCTTCGTGCTGGCCGGTCAGGACGAGGACTACGGCGTGTGGGGCGGGCAGGACGGCATCCCGCCCGTCTCGATCAAAGCCCGTTACTACCGCAGCAAGACCTTACGCGCTGGCCGCATGGGCAAGCCGGCCAAACCACGCCCACACATGGAGCGACCCAGCCCGACCACGACGTCGAGCCCACCCAGCACGAAGAGCCCGAGCAGGGACTGCCGCTCATCCGTGGCGTCGATTTGGTGACCGCCTGGTGTCACTACGCCGTGGGAGGTGGCACGCCTGCTCCGGACACGCCAGCCCTCCGAATCGGCCGGGGGCTGCTGCTTGGTTGCGGCTCACAGGATGGCGTATCGGCAGGTCAGTGGCCCAGGCGTCCTCCCGTCAGTGCTTGTCGCATCGTTACGGTATCGATACTGAAACCGAATTCCTGGCCCCATCTTGGGGCCCAGCGAACCAGCTCGACCGTGGTCCGCAGGTTCATCGTAAATTCCGGACCCGATGGTACGCGTGCGGCTGGAGCACCATCGACGGCCAGGTGCGCTTCGCTGACCGGGGATCGCCGCGGGTGGGTGCAGCGAAGCCCCCGACCCGGTGTGGGTCGAGGGCTCGCCGGGACTAGCGGTAGTTCAGGAGGTGGTGTCAACCTCGCTCCACATGAACCACGCGCCGCCGCTCTTGCCCTTGGGCACGAAGTACGGCTCGTTCACCTTGTGGTTCTCGGCCTTGTGGAGCGTCGACTGCGGGTCACCGTTGGTGGGGTGCCACGCCGGGTCGGTGCTCTTCGGAGGAGTGGTCGAGGACACGGGACCGCCGGTCCACGTGTTCCAGACCTTGGTCTTGACCACGTCGGGAGCCGTCGTGTCCCTCACGTTGTCGATGACCGGGCCACGATGCCGAACACCGTTCACCAGATCGGTGGTGCTCGTGAAGGTCAGCGTGACAGGAGAACCTGTCCCGACGAATGAGAAGGTCTTGTCCACGTACATCATGTTGTGGAAGGTGTTCGCCGCCGTCACGTCGTAGGTGTAGTCCTGCGACGTGGTTGCCCGTTGCGGAGACGGTCATCGTCTTCGGCCCAAGGTCTTCCCCGTCCGCTGGGTTGCCCGACATGGCGAAGGTGACGTTGTACGTCTGGCCCGCCACGGTGTCGACGGTCTGGCTGACGGAGCCGGGGCCGTAACTGTTCAGGTCGATGCTGTGCGCATCGCCATCGGCTGCGTCCCAGAGGCTGCCCACGTAGTCGATGCCGTTGCCGCCGACAGTCCAGCCGGTGACCGCAGGGTTTCCCGGGAACACTTGGGCGAAGCCCCAGTCGGGGTAGTCCGGGGTTTCTGCGACGCCCTCCGCAAACGAGGGGTTGTTGAGCGCAACGCTGGCGGCGTTGGCCGAGGAGGCGAAGGCGAGCGGGGTGGCGATCGCGGCGATGACCGCGAGGCCGAGGAAGGTCTTGCGCATGGTGTGTCTCTTTCGTCCTGCGTTGTTGCGGGATTCCGTCCCGCGACGGCGAACAAGGGGCGGCTCTGGCTCGAGGATCAGAGCGCCTCCCTGCTGTAGCCGGGGAAGTGGTCGGACGAGCATCTATCGTGCCCTCATGCGGAGTCTATAGGGTCTCTATAGAGTCTCCAAATCGCTGCCATGTGATCTCTACTACTCGACGCCTGCTACTGTCGGCCGCATGGCGCGCCCCTATGCAGACCCTGTGGAGATCCTGACCGGACCCGTCCCGGCCCAGTCCCCGTTCATCCCCGCTGGACGCCAAGATCGTGGTGGGCGCGGTCGCTCCGGCCTCCCCGGACCCGATCCCGATCGTGCTGCTGCCCGGGTTCGAGTACCGGATGAGCGAGTGGCGGCACCCGGAGACCCACGAGATCCACTGGCGGCTTGAGCGCCGAAAGGCCGCCCAGCACGGCGACGACGAGTAGCCTCATCCGAACGCCAGACCGTCACACCTCCGCTGGCGCGCCGGCGCGGGATCGACGAACCCCCGGCCGACGCTGGGTGCCGGTCGCCGGTGATCGGCGGTCGGCGCTCGCGTGATGCTCGAGCCCGCTCGGAGGTCGACGCGCTGCGCCGAGCTCAGGCCAGAGGCTCGACGGCTGCTGACGATCCGCACGGTCATGGCGGATCTGCGCGCGCTGCTTGCACCTCGAGGCGGGCGGTCGGACGCACCCAGCGCATGCGCGAGCAGCCCTGCACCGCACAGCCGGCGCTTCCCGCGGCGCCCACGGACCCCTCGGCCTCATTGGTCCACGCGCGACTCACCCCTGCTGCCCCGCACTGACCCGACTGCCACAGCTCGCACCGTCCACGCCTCCGCTGTCCACCCATTACGCCCGCAACGTCAGTCCGCCAGAATCCAAACTCCTCCTCAGCCGCACACCCGATGCACTCCGGGCCTCCCGAAGTCGTTGCGACGAAATGCTTCCCGCCCTGTTGGCCGCCAAGGACGCCCTCATGGGCATCAGGAGGTAGGCGAGTGCATAGGAGGCAGCGCATGGCGCGGAAGCGGAGCAGGCGGGACCAGGCGAGGGCCAACCGCCGGGCCAGGCTGCAGTCCCCGCCCCCAGGTCGGGCCGCCGAGGCCCGCGCAGCCGGGCAGCGGCACGACGAGCCGAGCGGCTCCACCACGGACCGAGGAAGCGTCACCTGCGGCTGGTGCGGCGCCGGTGTCACGGTTGCCGCACGAGGCAGGGTGCCGAAGTGGTGCTCGGCGACGTGCCGGCACCGCGCGTGGGAGCAGCGCCGGGCGGCCGCGTCGGGGCTGGTCGCGGTCGAGGTGGTCGACCGGCCGGTCGAGGTGGTGCGCACCGTCACGAAGGTGAAGCGAGTCCTCGTGGAGGCCCCGCGGCCGACGACACCCAGGACGAACCGTGACTGGGCCCAGCAGCTCGCGAACCTCGCCGACGATCTCGACCGAGGCCGCATCTATGACCGTGAGGTCGAGGCGATGATGCCGGCGATGACGGCCCTGGTCGCCGCGTTCAACCGCCGGTACCGCTGACCACTCCTGTGCGCCAGTGGCAACGTCCCCGGTTTCGTCCCTCCCCCGCCGACCACGCCCGGGAGATCGCCCCGAGCACCCCGATCAGGGCTGGCGCCGAGCCCCGGGGAGAGTCGCGGTCGAGTCGCCCCACAGGGTGGTGCCCATCCGGCGGGCCGCCTCGTGCCGCAGCTCGTCGACGGCGTGGACGTAGCGCTGCGCGGTGGCCAGCTCGGTCCAGCCCATGATCGCCATGACGGTGCGGATGTCGACGCCCTGCAGGAGCAGCAGGGTGGCCGCGGTGTGCCGGGCGTCGTGCAGGCGCACCTCGCGCACCCCGGCCTCGCGCAGGATCTGCTTCCAGTCGCGCTGGTCGGCGTGCGGGTCGATGAGCGCGCCCCAGTCGGTGCAGAAGACCAGGTCGTGGGTGTGGTCCCAGACGTTGGCGCGCTCCAGCTTCAGGCGCAGCTGGGCGGCCCGGTGGGCGCGCAGCTCGGCGACCAGCGGCGGCGGCAGCGCCACCGAGCGGCGTGACGAACGGGTCTTCGGCTCGACCAGCACCAGCCCACCGTCACGTCGCTGCGGGCACTCCGCCCCACGCAGCCGCCCGCACGCCGCCTCCTGGCGTCGCGGGCTGCAGCCGTGGATCCAAGTGTGTCGCTGCGCGGCCCGTCGCACCCGCAGCACCCCGGCGTCGAGGTCGACGTCGTCCCACATCAACCCGAGCGCCTCGCCCTGGCGCAGCCCCAGGGACAGCGCGACCGACCAGCGCGCCGCGTTGAGCCGCCCCCGAGAGGCCTGCAGGATGGCCCGGCTCTCGGCCGCGGTCAGCGGCTCGATCTCGGTCTGCTCCACCCGCGGCGGCCGGGCCAGGGCGGCCGGGTTGGTCAGCAGCCGCTGCCGCCGCAGGGCCTCGTTGAGGCTGGAGCGCAGCACGCGGTGCACTCCGTGGACGACGTGGGTGGAGCGGCCGTCCTCGATGAGCTGCCGGTAGAGCCGCTCCAGGGTCTCGGGCCGCAGCTCGGTCAGCCGCTCGGACCCGATGAACGGGATGACGTGCACGCGCAGGTGGCTGGCGTAGCCGGAGCGGGTCTTCCAGCGCACCGACAGCGGCAGGATCTCCTCGAGCCAGTGCTCGAGCCAGTCCTCGACGGTGACGTCGTCGAGCAGCCAGGGCCGCTGCCCGCTGTCGCGGGCGTTCTCCAGCTCCCGGACGGCGGCGTCGAGCTCGCGCTTGGTGGTGCGGCTGAGGTGCCGGCGGTCGCGCTGACCGTCCAGGCGCCGCCCGACGGTGACCCGGGCGTGCCAGCGTCCGTCGGCGCCGAGGTACCTGCTCGTGGCGCTGTCGGCCGCGGCGGCGCGTGGCCTACCGCGCACCACGCCTACCCGGCATCGGCATCGCGCATCGACGCGACGAACCGGTCGAGCTCGGTGCGCTCGACCCGCACCGAGCGGCCCAGGTGCACCGCCCGCAGCCGGCGCTCGCGCGATCTGCCGCTCGACGCTGCGCCGGGTCCAGCGCAGCTGGGTGGCGACCTCGTTGAGGTTGAGCAGGAGGGTGGGCTGGGGGCTGGGTGTGGTGTTCATACCTACCTGATGCCACCCGGGGGCGGCTTCCCGGCCAGCTGCGACCCAACTAGTCCTGTTCACGACCCCAGTGTCGGCCCAGCCGACCGGAGCCCCCGGCGGCGAATTTTGGGACCCGTTTTGGGGCCCACGCCCCCATCGCGACCCCATCCGGATGCCGGACGCGAGTGAAGGCCCCGACCGCGTTTCCGCAGGTCGGGGGCCTTCATCCTCTGTCTCAACACAGAGCGCGCCCGAAGGGATTCGAACCCCTAACCTTCTGATCCGTAGTCAGATGCTCTATCCGTTGAGCTACGGGCGCCCGTCACGCTCGCGCGCAACGAGAGAGCAGACTACCGGAGCCCCGGCGCCGCGAGAAATCGCACCGCGAGCGCTCCGGGAGCCGACCGCCGACCGCACCCCACGGCATCCGCACGGCATCCGCGGGGCAAGCGCCACCACGGCGATGACCAGCGCTTCCGGTGATCCTGCAAGATCTTCCAACCCCGAGCCCCCCTTGTGAGGAGCCTCATAACGCGCAAGCGCTTCCGCGGTGGCTCCCCCTCCATGCACAGGCCTACCTTGGACACGAGGCTCCCAAGGGCGGGTGCCGAGCCACCGTCACGTGCGGTCTCGAACCAGGCCCGCGCGACGGGTGGCCGACCAGTTGAGCCAGACCGGCGGAAGGACCACCATGACCACGCAGGCGGAGCACACGACCGGCACGAGTCACGCAGGCCTGGCGGCCTGGGTCGACGAAGTCGCCGCGCTCACCACCCCGGACGCGATCCACTGGGTCGACGGGTCCGACGAGGAGTGGGACCTGCTGACGACCCGGCTCGTCGACGGCGGCACCTTCACCCGGCTCAACCCCGACAAGAAGCCGAACAGCTTCCACGCGGCCTCCGACCCCAGCGACGTCGCCCGGGTCGAGGACCGCACCTTCATCTGCTCCGAGGACGAGAAGGACGCCGGCTTCACGAACAACTGGAAGTCGCCGGCCGAGATGAAGGCCCTGATGAGCGACCTCTACAAGGGGTGCATGACGGGTCGCACGATGTACGTCATCCCGTTCGTCATGGGCCACATCGAGGCCGACGTGCCGATGTACGGCGTCGAGGTCACCGACTCCGCCTACGTCGTCGTCTCGATGAAGATCATGGCCCGCATCGGCACCCCGGTGCTGAAGGCCATCGAGGAGCAGGACGCCGGCTTCGTCAAGGGCCTGCACTCGGTCGGCTTCCCGCTCACCGACGGCAAGGCCGACGTCGCCGTGGCCGTGCTCCGAGACCAAGTACATCGCCCACTTCCCCGAGACCCGCGAGATCTGGTCCTACGGCTCGGGCTACGGCGGCAACGCCCTGCTGGGCAAGAAGTGCTACGCGCTGCGGATCGCCTCGGCGATGGCGCGTGACGAGGGCTGGATGGCCGAGCACATGCTCATCCTCAAGCTCACCTCCCCGACCGGTTCGGTGCACTACATCGCCGGCGCCTTCCCCAGCGCCTGCGGCAAGACCAACCTCGCGATGATCGAGCCGGCCCTGAAGGGCTGGACCGCCGAGATGGTCGGCGACGACATCGCCTGGATGCGCTTCGGGGCCGACGGCCGGCTGTACGCCGTCAACCCCGAGTTCGGTCTGTTCGGCGTCGCCCCCGGCACCGGCATGCACTCCAACCCCAACGCCATCCGCACGGTGGAGAAGGGCAACTCGATCTTCACCAACGTCGCCCTCACCGACGACGGCGACATCTGGTGGGAGGACATGACCAAGGAGAAGCCGGCCCACCTGACCGACTGGAAGGGCAACGACTGGACCCCCGAGTCCGGCGTCGTCTCCAGCCACCCGAACAGCCGCTTCTGCACCCCGGCCAAGCAGTGCCCGATGATGGCCGACGAGTACGACGAGCCCAACGGCGTGCCGATCGACGCGATCCTCTTCGGCGGCCGGCGCAAGACCACCGTGCCGCTGGTCTACGAGTCGCGCGACTGGGCCCACGGCGTGTTCGTCGGTGCGACGCTCTCCTCGGAGACCACCGCCGCGGCCACCGGTGCGGTCGGCGTCGTCCGCCGCGACCCGATGGCGATGCTCCCCTTCATCGGCTACAACGCCGGCGACTACGTCAACCACTGGCTCGAGATCGGCAAGGCACACGACGAGTCCAAGCTGCCGAAGATCTTCCAGGTCAACTGGTTCCGCAGGGACGACGAGGACGGCTCCTTCCTGTGGCCCGGGTTCGGCGACAACGCCCGCGTGCTCAAGTGGGTCGTCGAGCGCCTCGACGGCACCGCCGAGGCCGTCGAGACCCCGGTCGGCCTCGTGCCCACCCCCGGCGCGCTCGACACCACCGGCCTCGACCTGACCGACGAGCAGGTCGCCAAGGCCCTCGCCGTCAACGTCGAGGAGTGGCGCGACAAGGAGCTGCCGCTGATCGAGGAGTGGTTCGCCAAGTTCGGCGACACGCTCCCCACCCAGCTGGCCGACGAGCTCGCCACCCTCAAGGCCCGGCTCGAGACCGCCTGACCGTCTGCCTGCCGCGACTGCGAGGAACCCCTGGGGAGCCGTCCTCCCCGGGGGTTCCTCGCATCCGACGTCGATGGCCGGATGCCGTGCGCGCGCCATCGTGCGCGGACCGCGCCCCGCGCAGCCGGCGGGTCAGCCGAGGCGGCGGGTCAGCGGGGTAGGCGCCCGATGACGCCGAACATGGTCACCGACACGAAAGCCTCACCTCGTGCCGCGGCGGCGGAGACGCCGCTGACGAGTTCGTCGAGCTCCTCGTGGGTCACGACCCCGGCCGCCACCGCGTCCTCGCCGCCGAACGCGACCATGCCGCCGTCGCGCAGCGCCTCGTCGGGCAGCACCAGGGCGCTCGAGCCGATGTCGGGGTCCACCGCCAGGCCGGCAGCGAGCAGCTGGCCGCGGAGCCGCCGCCCGGAGTACGGGTTCGCCCACTGGGTCAGCTGGAACGCCCGGTAGCGCTCGAGCAGCTCGGGGTCGCCCGGGTGGGTGATGCCGGTCGCCCAGTCCGAGTCGAGCAGTGCCACCCGCCCGCCCGGGCGCAGCACCCGGGCGAACTCATGCACCGCGGCATCCGGGTCGTCGAGGTGCTGCAGCACGCGCTCGCAGACGAGAACGTCGACCGAGCCGTCCGCCAACGGCAGCGCGTCGGCCGATGCCGTCGACGTACACAGCGGGCGAGCCCGTGGCCTCCGCACGCCGTGCCGCGACCTCGCGCAGCGCCGGGTTCGGCTCCACCCCGGTGGCCGACCCGGCCGGGCCGACCGACGCGGCCAGGCGCGCGGTGTTGGCCCCGGTGCCCGAGCCGACGTCGACCGCCGTCTCACCGGGTGCCGGCGCGAGGCGCTCGAACGCCCAGTCGCGCAGGCGAATCACGCCGGGCTGGGCCGCCTGGAGGTCGAGCAGCATCGTGAGCAGCTCGGTCTGGGCGTCACCACCCACCCCGATCTCGGAGTGGCGTGAAACCACCCGGCGACGCCCCCTGACCCGTCGTGTCGGTCATCCCGCGAGTATGGCCGCGCCCGCCTCGACCTGACAACGGTCGAGGCGGGCGCCGGGGTGCGCTCAGGTGGCCTGGGACGTGCCGTTCGCGTCCGAGCCGGTCGAGCCGTCGGTGCCGTTGCCGGCGCCGCCCCCGGGCAGCTGGCCGGTGCTGCCACCGCCGTCCGGCGGCTGCTGGCCGTCCTGCTGCTGGCCGTCGGGCAGCTGGCCACCCGGCGGCATCCCACCGCGCCCACGGGGCGGGCCGAAGTCGCCGTCGCCGTCGGGGTCGAAGCGGCCGGTGCCGTCGGCCGTGGTGCCGGTGGCGTCGTCGTGGGTGACCGCCCACGTGGCGGCCGACCCGCCGACGGCCCCCAGGCCCAGACCGACGACGAGGGCGCCGACCGCGAGTCCCCGACCGCTGCTGGCCCGCGAGCGCCAGGTCTTCTTCGCGGTCTCGGCGGCAGCCGGCGCCACCGGTGCGACGGGCGGCATCGGGCTCGCCCCGGCGACGGGTACCGGGCGGCCGGATGCCGCGCCGTCACCTTCGTGGGCCGCGTGCGCCCACGCAGGGCTCGCGGTGGGGCCGGCCACGGCCGGCTGCTCGTGAGTGGCGGCGGACGGGATCGGCTGGGTCGGGTCAGCAGGTGGCTGGGTAGGTGGCTGGGTCATGGGTGCTCCTCGAGGCGTGGAAACGATCTGGCACGACCATCCGGTCGCAGCCTGTGGCGGGGCTGTGGCGTGCCCAGCGACCGGCTGGCAGTTGCGCAGGACCGCTCACAGGAACCGCACAGGGAACACATGGACTCGCCTCAGTGCGCACCACCACCATGGGCACATGACGACGACCCGCCCGGTGAGTGCCCCAGCCCTCCAGCGACCCGACGGCAGCCCGGTGCGGGTGCTGGTCGTCGACGACGAGCCCAACCTCACCGAGCTGATCTCGATGGCCCTGCGCTACGAGGGGTGGGAGGTGCGCACCGCCGCCAGCGGACTGGCCGCCGTGCGGTCCGCGAAGGACTTCGGCCCGGATGCCGTCGTGCTCGACATGATGCTCCCCGACTTCGACGGGCTCGAGGTGCTGCGCCGGATGCGCGGCGACGACCCGAACGTGCCGGTGCTGTTCCTGACCGCCAAGGACGCCGTCGAGGACCGGGTCGCCGGGCTCACCGCCGGTGGGGACGACTACGTGACCAAGCCGTTCAGCCTCGAGGAGGTCGTCGCCCGGCTGCGCGCCCTGATGCGGCGCACCACCGTCATGGCCGACGAGGGCAGCTCACTGCTCGTCGTGGGCGACCTGACGATGGACGAGGACAGCCACGAGGTCACCCGGGCCGGCGAGCAGGTGCACCTCACGGCGACCGAGTTCGAGCTGCTGCGCTACCTCATGCGCAACCCGAAGCGGGTGCTGTCCAAGGCGCAGATCCTCGACCGGGTGTGGAACTACGACTTCGGTGGGCAGGCCAACGTCGTCGAGCTCTACATCTCCTACCTGCGCAAGAAGATCGACGCCGGGCACGCACCGATGATCCACACCATGCGCGGTGTCGGGTACGTCCTCAAGCCGGCGGACTGATCTGCTCGTGTCCGTGATGCCGACCCCTCCCTCGCAGTGGACCCTGCGGACCAAGCTGCTCGCCTCGGTCCTCGCCTTGTTCACCGTCGTCATGCTCGCGACGAGCGCTCTCACGGTGCTCAAGACGCGCAACTACCTCACCACCCAGCTGGCCCAGGAGCTGCAGGGTGCCAGCAACCGTGCCCAGGACTTCCGGCGCGGAGGGTTCGACGCGGACGGTGACCGCCGGGTGGGGCCTCCCCGGGGCGGACCGAACAGCACACCCGGCGGGGGCAGCGCGCTCTACCTCGTCCTGATGCCGGACGGCTCGGTCGCGACCGACGCGTCCGGCGTGGAGCAGAACGCCGTCATCAACGACTCAGCCGCCAACGACACCCTCGACACGGCGCAGGTGCGCGAGGTGAGCGAGGCCGCAACGAGCTCGGACCCGACCCGCGTCCAGGTGGGCGGCGACGTCGGCGACTACCTCATCTCGACCCGCTTCTTCGCGGACGGCACCCGGGAGATCGTCGGGGTCTCCACGGCGCCGGTCGACGAGATGCAGGCTCAGCTCCTCGGTGTCGTGATCGGGGGCACTGCGATCGGGCTGGTGCTCGTGGGGGTCGGCGGCACGGTGCTGATCCGCCGCAGCCTGGCGCCCCTGGACCGGGTGGCCGCCACGGCCCGCCGGGTCTCGTCGCTCAAGCTCGACTCCGGGCAGGTCGCACTCGCCGAGCGGGTGTCCGCGGCCGACGCCGACGGGCACACCGAGGTCGGCCAGGTCGGGCTCGCGATCAACACCATGCTCGACAACGTCGAGTCGGCCCTGAACGCCCGCCAGGAGAGCGAGACGCAGGTGCGCCAGTTCGTCGCCGACGCCAGCCACGAGCTGCGCACGCCGCTCGCCTCGATCCGCGGCTACGCCGAGCTGACCCGGCGCGAGACCGAGCCGGTGCCGCCGACGGTCACCCACGCCATCGGCCGGGTGGAGAGCGAGGCGCTGCGCATGCAGGAGCTCGTCGAGGACCTGCTGCTGCTCGCCCGCCTCGACTCGGGCCGCCCGCTGGAGCGCGAGCCGGTCGACCTGTCGCTGCTCGCGGTCAACGCGGTGAGCGACGCCCACGCGGCCGCGCCCGACCACACCTGGGAGCTCGACCTGCCCGAGGACCCGGTCGAGGTGCCCGGCGACCAGGCCCGGCTGCACCAGATCCTCGCCAACCTGCTCGCCAACGCGCGCACCCACACCCCGGCCGGGACGCACGTCGTCACCCGGGTGCGACCGGAGGGCTCCCTGGTGCGGGTCTCGGTGACCGACGACGGCCCGGGGGTGCCCGAGACGTTGCAGCCCAGGATCTTCGAGCGGTTCACCCGTGGCGACGACGCCCGCGTGCGGGCCAACGGCTCGACCGGGCTCGGCCTGAGCATCGTCGCGGCCGTGGGCCAGGCCCACGGTGGCCGCGTCGAGGTGTCGAGCCGGCCGGGTGCGACGACCTTCTCGGTCCTCCTCCCCGCGACCTGAAGGTCGCGTCAGAGGGGGAGGACGTACGCGACCAGCTGGACGCCGGGCACCGGTGACCAGTCGCGCTCGGGCAGCCGGGTGAAGCCCAGCCGCTCGTAGAGCCGGTGCGCGGCGTGCATCGACGTCGACGACGAGAGCACCACGGCCTGCAGGCCCTGCTCGCGTGCCCGCCCGACCACGTGCCGGGTCAGTGCCTCGCCGATCCCCTCCCCCGACGCCGTCGGCGCCACCGCCAGCGAACGGATCTCGGCCTCGCCGTCACGGGCGATCTCGCACAATGCCGACCCCGGTTCCACGAAGGTCACCGTGCCGACCACCCCTCGAGCGTCGGCCGCCACCCACAGCTCGGCCTCGGCGTCGCGGTGCACGGCGTCGCCGAGGAACGTCAGGTACGGCGCGTCGGGCGGGATGACGCCACCGCCCACGTACGCGTCGACGGTCAGCCTGCCCCACGGCATCCAGCTCGTCGGGGAACGCACGTCGGATCGTCGGGGGCACGGCCCCATCCTCGCAAAGCGGGCCGGCGTCGGCGCGAGGGGGCCGGACGCCCAGCGGGCGGTCAGTACGACGTCACGAGGATGGAGCCCGTCTTCGTCGAGCAGGTAGACGATGAGGGTCCAGTCGTCCCCGTCGAACGTCCCCGTGCAGGCGACCACCGTGGAGACCTGGGCCGCGGCGGTGTCGGGGCAGTTGACGCCCTCGACGTCGGAGCCGTCGTCGTAGAGCGCGTTCTCTACGGCCGAGGCGACCGTCACGCCGCTGAGCGCGCCACCCGGCCTGAAGGCGGCGACCGTGCCGTTCACCGGGTAGCCGGCGTCGGCGTACTCGGCACTCGACGCCGCGATAACCCCGGGCACTGCGAAGGCTGCGATGAGGGCGAGCAGGGCACCCACCGCGGCGCCGATCGCCCAGCCGAGCGCGGTGCGTGCCTTGCGCAGCGCCGCCTCGGCCTCCTGGAGGGCCCGCGACTCCGTTGTGCCCCAGCCCGGCTGCGGCGCGACCGGCTGCGGCGGCCAGGACGGTGCGGCGTACGCGGACTGCGCGGCATAGCCGGGCTGTTGACCGTATCCCGGCGGCGGCGGTGCCGCGGGCTGCTGGGGCGGCCCGCCGGACGGCGGGACCAATGGCTCGTCGGCAGGGCGTGTTCACGAGAGGACCTCCCATCGCGCGGGCGGCTGCGGGGTCTGCGTCTGGGGCGCGCCCTCCGGCGCGGAGCCCTCCGGGTGCGTCATGGCCGGAGTCTGGCACCTGGGCCGACTCGGCACCTCGGATTCGGGGGCGGGTGTGACCCATTTTGCTCGCCGGGTGGGCGGACCGTTAACCTGTGCGACGTTGGAGGCGTCGCCTAGTCCGGTCTATGGCGCCGCACTGCTAATGCGGTTTGGGTCTCAAGCCCATCGAGGGTTCAAATCCCTCCGCCTCCGCCGTCAGAAACCCCCGGGAGCTTGCGACCGGGGGTTTTCTGTCGGCGGTGGCGGAGAGATGCCGGGAGGCGGCCGAGGGGAGTCGGGTCCCACGCTCTGCGTGGGCGGGACGAACTCGCTCGGCCGCCGGCTCCCTCCGCCTCGGGCCACCGACGAGACACCTCCACATCGCGGGTTACCGCGCAGGACTCGCTGCCACAGCAACGACTACCAGGCGGTAACCGGCGCCGTCGCGAGAACCCGAGCACGCGGCATCCGCGAGGGGTCAGGAGCAGATGTCCTGGTCGGCCGTGCGGGCGGTGATCGTGGGGGTCGGCGAGGGCGACGGTGCGCTGACCGTCGGGGTCGGCACCGGCGAGGACCCGGTGCGGTTGGGGATCTCCTGCACCTCCGGCGCCCCGGCCCCGAGGATCACCCGCACCCCAGAGGTGACGGCAGCGTCCTCGCGCAGCTTCGCACCCTCGAACGCGGCAGCCACGGTGCGAGCGGCCTCCTGCTGGCCCGGGCCGTACTGGACGACCACACCGGTGGGCCGGTCGGTCGAGCTGCTGGTCGTCACCTCGGGGAAGCCCTGCACCTCGAGCGCCGCGGCCACCTGTGCCGCCAGCCCCTGCACACCGGTGGCGTTGACGACGTCGACCGGGATCTCCGTCGGGCTCACCGTGAGCGGGGCGGTCGTGCCGGATGCCGTGGCCGTGGGCTCCTCGCCGACGACCCCGTCGTCCACCAGGGTCTGCCAGAGCACGTCGGCGCTGGGGGACCACTCGACCCGGTTGGGGTCGGCCGCGTACTCCTGCACGGGCACGGTGATGAACTGGATGTTCTTGACGCCGATGTCCTTCACGCTCGAGGCGAGGTCCTTCATCGTGCCGAGGTCGAACTGTTCGTCGGTCGTCAGCGACTGCGTGGCGGCGTTGAGGAAGCCGAACAGCTTGTCGGGTCGCACGAGCAGCGAGGAGCGCGTGGCCTCCTGCACCACCGACGACAGGAAGGCCTGCTGCCGGGCGATGCGCCCGAGGTCGGAGCCGTCGCCGAGCGTCTTGCGGGCCCGCACGTAGCCCAGGGCCTGGGTGCCGTCGAGCACGTGCCGCCCCGCCGACAGCTTCAGCTTGGCCTTGGGGTCGTCGATGGCCTCGGGCGCGCAGATCGGGACGCCACCCAGGGCGTCGACCATGTTCCGGAAGCCACGGAAGTCGACCACGGCGAAGTGGTCCATCCGCAGCCCGGTGTTCCCCTCGATCGTCGTGATGAGGCACGCGGGACCGCCGATGCTGAACATGGAGTTCCACTGCTGCTCGACCCACTGGTCCTTGGGCGTCGAGTTCTTGCAGTTCGGCGGGGCAGGCACCATCGAGTCGCGCGGCACCGACACCATCGTCACGTGCTCGCGGTCGGCCGACACGTGCGCGATGACCGTGGTGTCGGAGCGGGCGCCGGAGCTGAGCGAGGCCCCCGGCACGCCCTCGCCCTCACGGTTGTCGGAGCCGATGAGCAGGATGTTGAGCGGGCCGGCCGCCGCGGTCGGGCGGGTGCCGAGATCCTCGCTGACGTCGAGGCGCGAGATGTTCCCCTCGAGCCGCCACCACGCGACCCCGAGCCCGAGCACCACGACGAGCACGAAGACGCCCAGCCCGGCGAGGACTCGGCGTCGGCGGCGGTGTCGGGTGTCGCGCGCCTCGGTGTCGGCACGCTCGCGGCGGGTGGCGTCGGACAACGTGGAGCTCCTTGACGGTCCGATGCCTGCCTCGTCGCGTCCAGGACGATGCGGCAGGTCCGCGCGCTGGGGAGGGCGCACGACCTTTCGAGTCTAGGACCGCCGGCTGGGAGAACGCTGGGACCGCGTTCCGTAGTTGACTGGCCCGCATGAGGTCTCGCATCGCGCTGGTCGTCGCCGCCGTCCTGGTGGTCGCCGTGGGTATCGGCGGTGCCCTGTGGTGGCGCCAGCGCGAGGCCGACCGCGACGAGGCGGCGCAGGCGGCCGCCACGACCTACGCGAAGGCGTGGACCGCCAAGGACCTCGCGAGCGTGCCCTTCGCCGACGACGCCACCAGGGCGACCTTCGCCCCCGCGGTCAAGGACCTCGGCGACGCGAAGGTCGCGGTCACCGCGGGGGACGTCGAGCGCGACGGCGACACGGCGACGGGCACGCTCGACGTCACCTGGACGCTGCCCGGTGGCGTGCCGTGGTCGTATGCCGTGCCGGTCACCCTCGTCGCGGACGGGGACGGCTGGCAGGTCGCCACCCCGACGACCGGCTCGCCCTGGCACCCGGACCTCCCGGCCGGGAAGACGCTCCAGCTCGAGCGCACCTTCGGCCAGCGCGGCGACCTGCTCGACCGCGACGGCAAGCCCCTGATGCCGCTCGGCACGGTGCACGCCGTGCAGATCGACCCGGTCAACGCGACGCCCGAGTCGGCGGCGGCGCTCGAGCCGATCGTCGGGGCGGCGAAGGGGTCGCTGACCCGGGCACTGGCCACCGCCACGGCATCCGGGTCGAAGGCGCCGATCCCGGTGATCACCTACCGCGACTCGGACTGGGCGCCGCGCCAGGACCGGATCGAGGCGCTCACGGGCATCATCGCCCCGACGTCCGAGCAGCCGCTGGGCCTGACGCGCACCTTCGCCCAGCCCCTGCTCGGCAGCTACGGCGAGGTGACCGCCGAGATGATCACGGACAGCGGCGGCCGCTACCAGGCGGGTGACCGCGCCGGCCGCAGCGGCCTGCAGGCGCAGTACGACGAGAAGCTGGGGGGCGCCAGCGGCATCCGGGTCACCGCGAGCGGCGACGCCGGCGCGACGCTGTTCGAGAAGGCCGCCACCGACGGCGCGGACGTCGAGACGACGATCAATCCCGCCGTGCAGCAGGCCGCCGAGAAGGCCCTCGCCGACAGCAGGCTGAAGGTTCCCGGGGCCTTGGTGGCCGTCGACGTGGAGAGCGGCGAGGTGCTGGCCGTGGCCAACAGCCCGACCACCGGCTTCGACCGCGCGCTGACCGGCCACTACCCGCCGGGGTCGACGTTCAAGGTGGCCACGAGCTACGCCTACCTCACCCGCGGGATCACGACGCCGGCATCGACGGTGCCGTGCCCGGCATCCGTGACGGTCGACGGCCGGGAGTTCACCAACTTCGCCGGCGAGTCGGTCAGCGGCAGCCCGACCTTCTTCCAGGACTTCACCATCTCGTGCAACACGGCGTTCGTCGAGCCTGTCCGGCAAGCTCGCCGACGACGACCTGAGCACCGCCGCGAAGGCGCTCGGCATCGGCGCCGACTGGGGCGACACCCTCGGCGTCAGCGGCACCTTCGACGGCAGCGTGCCGACCACCACCGGCGGCACCGACACCGCGGCGGCGGCGATCGGGCAGGGTCGGGTCGAGGTCTCCCCGGTGTCGCTCGCGGTCATGGCCGGGAGCGTCGGGCGCGGCACCTTCGTGCCGCCGGTGCTGGTCAAGGATGCCGGCGGCGCCTCGCGCCGGCCGGCGGCCCTCGACGGCACGGCGGTGGCCCAGCTGCGCTCGATGATGGCCTCGGTGGTGGCGTCGGGCACGGGCACCGCGCTGCGGAACACCCCCGGCGGCCCGGTGCGCGGCAAGACCGGCACCGCCGAGCACGGCAACGACCCGGACGCGCTCCCCCGCACCTGGTTCGCCGGCTACCAGCGGGACGTCGCGTTCGCCGTGCTCGTCGAGGAGGGCAGGAGCGGTGGCACCGTCGCGGCGCCGGTCGCCAAGAAGTTCCTCACGAACCTGTCCAGCGACTGACCGACGGGCAGCGGAAGGCCCCGCCCGGTGAACCGGACGGGGCCTTCGGCGAGGACTCGGGGGACCCGGGTCAGATGGGGCGGACCTGGTCGGCCTGCGGCCCCTTGGGGCCCTGGGTGACCTCGAACTCGACCCGCTGGGCCTCCTCGAGGGACCGGTAGCCCTGAACATCGATGGCGGAGTAGTGAACGAACACGTCGGGGCCGCCGCCGTCCTGGGCGATGAAACCAAAGCCCTTCTCAGCGTTGAACCACTTCACGGTGCCCTGTGCCATATCGGGGGTAACTCTTTCTGTGTGTAGCACGCGGCCGGCACACGTCGCACCGACCGTGGATGCGAACTCCAGTCCCCTTGTGGCGCGTTGGTGTTCGACCTGCGAGGAAAGCCTGTTGCTGCAACCGACAGCGAAACTAGCACGCAGTCGCGCTGTGCGCTCGTCACGAAAGCGACCGTTCAACCAGCGGGATGCCGTCGGATGCCCGACCTGTGCGCCCCGGGCGGCATCGTCGCAGGTCAGGCGCCGGGCACCTTCACGGCGAGCACGTCGCAGGTCGCGTCGAGCAGCACCTGCTGCGCCGTCGAGCCGGTGATCAGCTTGCCCAGCGGGCTGCGCCGCCGCAGGCCGATGACGATGAGCGTGGCGTTGACGTCGTCGGCGGCGTCGAGCAGCTCGTCGGCGGGTGCCCGGCCGAGGTTCGGCTGGCGGATCTCGTGCTCGACGCCGCGGGCGGTCAGCTGCGCGTCGAGCGCGTCGAGGTCCTGCGGGGCGGCGTAGCTCGGGTCGGTGTTGTCACCGTGGTGGCCGGTGTTGACCACGACGAGGCGCTCACCGCGCCGCTCGGCCTCCACGATGGCGGCATCGACCGCGGCCAGCCCTTCGGGGCGGGGGATGTATCCCACGACGATCGTCATGACGAGCCTCCGGGTTCCGGTGCGGGATGGGTCTGGGGTATGGGTGCGGCCGGCCGAACGGGTCGGCCGGCCGCGGAGGACGACGTGGTCGTGAGTCTGGGGACGAGTCGCCGCACCTGGTCGTCCGTCAGGTGCGGCGACCCGCGTCTAGCGGGGCGAGGGCCGCGTGCGGACCGTCATGACTGCGTCTGCTCCAGCGTCTTCGCGCCGGTCATGATGGCCACGCCCTCGCCCATGTCGTGGGACTGCGGTGAGATGACTCCCGCGCAGCCGCCGAGCCGCTGGATGTGGATGCGGTCGGCCACCTCCCACACGTGGGGCATGTTGTGGCTGATCAGGATGACGGCCTGGCCGCTGTCACGCAGCTGCTTGACCATCTCGAGGACCATCCCCGACTCCTTGACGCCCAGGGCTGCGGTCGGCTCGTCGAGCACGACCACCTTGCTCCCGAACGCCGCGGCGCGCGCCACCGCGACCGCCTGGCGCTGACCACCGGACAGCGTCTCGACCGCCTGACCCATGTTCTGGATCGTCTGGATGCCGAGCTTCTGCACCGAGTCGCCGGCGCGCTGCTTCATGCCCTTCTTGTCGAGCATCCGCAGCACCGACCCGAGCGGGCCCTTGCGGCGCTCCTCGCGGGCGAGGTAGAGGTTGCTCGCGATGTCGAGCGCCGGGATGACGGCCAGCTGCTGGTAGACGGTCTCGATGCCGGCCTCGCGGGCGTCCTGCGGACGCTTGAAGTCGACCCGCTCGCCGCCGAGCCAGATCTCGCCGGAGTCCGCCGTGTAGGCGCCGGTGAGGCACTTGATGAGGGTCGACTTGCCGGCCCCGTTGTCACCGATGACCGCGAGCACCTCGCCCTTGTAGAGGTCGAGGTTGACGCCGTCGAGACCGATGACGCGCCCGAAGGTGATGACGAGGTCGCGGGCCGACAGGATCGGGTCGGCGTCGTACTTGGCCCGCTTGTCCTCGGGGATGTGGTCGACCGCCAGGGGAAGACGCTCGATGGTGCTCATGCCTTCACCTTCCGGATCCACTGGTCGACCGTGACCGCGACGAGCACCAGCACACCGGTGGCGAAGAGCCGCCACTGCTGGTTCGACGCCCGCGAGGGACAGGCCGAAGCTGAACGACTGCACGATGAGGGCACCGAGCAGGGTGCCGATCAGCCGACCTCGACCACCGAACAGCGACGTGCCGCCGATGACGACCGCGGTGATCGACGCGAGGTTGGCGTCGGGGATGGCGTTCGGCGTGGCCGCGCCGGCCCGACCGATGAGGGCCCACGCCGCCAGGCCGTAGATGAGACCGGCGACGGTGTAGACCGACAGCAGCACGCGCTTGCTGGCGACACCCGACAGGCGGGCCGACTCGGGGTCGTCACCGACCGCGTAGACGTGTCGGCCCCACGCGGTCTGGGACAGCGAGAAGCTGACGATGGCGTACAGCAGGATGACCATCACCACGCCCCAGGTGAGGCGGAAACCGCCGCGTGGGCCGAAGCCCTCACCCAGGAAGTTCAGGATGCCGGGCAGCTTGTCCTGCTGGATGCTCGAGCCGCCGGAGTACAGCAGCGCGATGGCCGTGAAGATCGACAGCGTGCCCAGCGTGACGATGAACGGGGGCAGGTTGACCCGCGTGACGAGGATGCCGTTGAGGAACCCGGCCGCCACCGCCATGGCGATGCCGATGAGCAGGGCGAGCAACCCGTTCATCCCGCCGTCTGCCGCCAGCGAGGCCATGATCATCATCGCGAGGATGGTGATCGCCCCGACCGAGAGGTCGATGCCGGCGGTGAGGATGATCAGGGTCTGGCCGATGCCCAGGCAGGCCACGATGGCCGTCTGCTGGATGAGGATGGAGACGCCGCCCGGCTGGGCGAACCTCGGGTTGAGGATCGAGAAGGCGGCGAACGTGATGATGAACAGGATGAGCGGGCTCAACCACGGGTAGGAGTGGAGCAGGCTCTGGAGACGTTGGACCGGGCTCTGCCGCCGCCGAGCGAACTCGGCGGCAGCAGCAGATGTGGACGACGACATCTGGGTCAGCCCCAGCAGATCTTGAGCGCCTCGTCGGTGGTGATGCTGTCGACACCCGCCGCCGGCTTGTCGGTCACGAGGGCGACACCGGTGTTGAAGAAGTCGAGACCCTCAGAGGTCGTCGGCTTCTCGCCACCACGGGCGATCTTGGCGATGGCCTCCATGCCCAGGGTCGCCATCTTCAGCGGGTACTGCTGGGCGGTCGCACCGATGGTGCCGTCCTTGACGGACTTGACGCCGGCACAGCCGCCGTCGACCGAGACGATGATCGCGTCGGTGACGCCGGCGGCCTTGAGGGCGGTGCTGGCGCCGACTGCGGCCGGCTCGTTGATCGTGTAGACCACGTTGATGTCCGGGTTCTTCGACAGGCAGTTCTCCATCGCCGTGCGGCCGCCGTCCTCGGCGCCGTTGCTCGGCTCGTTGCAGACGATCGTGTAGTCGCCGCCCTTGCCGCCGGTGTACTTGCCGGTCTTGGCCTCGTCACCGTTCTTCTTCGGGTCGGCGACGTCGATGCCCATGCCCTCGAGGAAGCCCTGGTCACGGTCGTAGTCGACGGAGACGATCTTGTCGTTGAACAGGTCGAGCAGGGCGATCGTGGCCGCCTTGCCGTCGAGGGTCGACGCGGCCCACTTGCCGATCGAGCTGGCCGGCGAGCCGGTTGTCGGTGGCGAAGGTGATGTCGACGGTGTCGGCCGGGTCGGGCGGGGTGTCGAGCGCGATGACGTACAGGCCCGCGTCGCGCGCCTTCTTGATCGCGGCGTTGACGCCCGTGGACATCGGGGTGATCAGGATGCCCTTGTCGCCGCGGGCGATGGCGTCCTCGATGGCGGTGATCTGACCCTGGTCGTCACCCTCCTGCTTGCCGGACGCGACGGTGAGGTCGACGTTCTCGTTCGACGGCGTCGGCCTTCGCACCCTTCTGCATGGCGACGAAGAACGGGTTGGACGAGTCCTTGGTGATGAGGGCGACGCCGATCTTCTCGTCGCCGCCGGAGCCGGAGCCGCCGGAGCCGTGTCGTCGTCGGAGCCGCAGGCCGCGGCGGCGAGCGCGAGGCCGACGATGCCGACGGATGCGAGCACCCTGCGCGCCGTGCGCGAGGACGAAACGTGACGGATGTGCATGGGGCGAACTCTCCTTTGAGTGCTGTGCTGGGCCGACCCCGTCATGACAACGTTGTCAGAGACGTTTCTAGCGCCTACTTGCGCTCAGGTCAACCCATGGTCTACACATCGTGATGTGAAAGTGACATCGTTGTCAGGCCAGAGCAACCGCGCCACCATGCGCGACGTTGCTGCCCTGGCGGGGGTCAGCCTGAAGACGGTGTCCCGGGTCGTCAACGACGAGCCCGGCGTCTCACCGGACGTCCGTGAGCGGGTGACGGCGGCCGTCAACCGGCTCGACTACCGGCCCAACATGGCCGCGAGCAACCTGCGCCGCACCGGCGCCCGCACCGGGCTGATCGGCGCCCTGGTGCAGGACCTGTCGAACTCGTTCTCCGCCAGCCTGCTTCGCGCCCTCGAGGACTCCGCGCGCCGTCACGGCACCGCGGTGCTCGCGGCCAGCCTCGACGAGGGCGCCGACCGCGAGCAGGAGCTCGTCCACGACCTGGTGACCCGTCGGGTCGACGGGCTGGTGATCATGCCCGCGAGCGAGCGCCAGGACTACCTCGTCAGCGAGCTGCGGTCGGGCACACCGGCGGTCTTCGTCGACCGTCCCGCCACGCGGTGTCGACGCCGACTCGGTCACCGTCGACAACCACCGCGGTGGCCGGCTGGCGGCCGAGCACCTGCTGGCGCAGGGCCACCGACGGATCGCCGCGCTCGTCGACCTCGAGACCATCCCCACCGCCGCTCGCCGGCTGGCCGGGTTCACCGACGCCTTCACCGAGCGCGGCCTGCGCCCCGACCCGCGCCTCATCGTGACCGGGCTCCGGTCGACCGACGAGGCCACCGAGGTGATGCACGCCCTGCTCGCCCTCGACGACCCGCCCACGGCGGTGTTCACCGCGCGGAACATCCTCTCCACAGGGGCAGTTCGCGCACTGGCCGAGCGCGGGCTGCGGCGCGAGGTGGCGCTCGTCGGGTTCGACGACTTCCCGCTGGCCGACCTGCTCGACCCACCGCTGACCGTCATCCGGCAGGACGTCGCGCGGATCGGCAAGACCGTCGCCGACCTCCTCTTCGACCGCATCGACGGCAACACCTCACCGCCGCGGCACGTCGTGCACGAGCCGACCCTGGTCGTGCGCGGCTCCGGCGAGATCCCGCCCCCCACCTGACCCCGACGGCCACGCCCGGGCACCGCTAGGTAACCAGCGTCAGCTGGTTCCGATGGTGCTGCGAAGTGCAGCACCGGGTAGGCGTAGACGTCCGCCAGGGTCATGAACGGCCGGAAGTACGGGTCCCAGGTCGTGGGGAACGGCATCCCCCGGTGCAGCCGCTCCTCGGGCTCGGACTCGAGTCTGCGCACGAGGGCGGCGACCGTGCGGTCGCACAGGGCGCCCATCCGACGGCGGTCGAACACGAGCGCGCCACCGCAGGACCCCGCGTAGTTGACCCAGTGGAACGGCACCCGACCGGCATCAAGCACGCGGGCGAAGCCGCGTCCCACCGGGGGCGGGCACCAGCTCACGAACCGGACGATCGGCAGCAGTCTGCGCACCACGAGGAACCCGAACACCATGTGGAACAGCAGTTGCTCGTTGGTCCACCTCGTCCCGTCGCTCCGGGCGCGCAGGCGGTCGCGGGTCGCCCGGGCGAGCAAGGTGTCCAGGTCGGCCACGCACGCGCGCAGGTCCGCGATGATGGCCGCCCGGTCCACCGGTGTCTGCTCGCGGCCCGCCGTCACGACGGTCCGCCCACGCACGTCGGGACACCTCGGCTCACGAGCCGACCACGCGCTCCAGGGCCACGACGTGCCACGCGAGACCGCGGTGCTCGTAGACCGGCTGCAGTCCGTGGCGGCCGAGCGTCTCGAGCATCCCGGCCGGGGAGTGGACGAAGCTTCGGTACCGCTTCCCGAACAGGCCGAATGCCGCGTTCTGGACGCGGAAGAAGGCCCGGGTGCCGAGGTGGCGCGGCGGGTGGCTGAACACGAGCACTCGCCTGGCGTGGTCGGCCGCGGCAGCGAGCAGCCGGTCGACGTCGGGGTAGCAGCACACCACCCGGTGCAGGACGACCACGTCGGCCGGGCCCACCGCCTGCGGTTCCGCCGCGATGTCCAGGATGCGCCGCTCGATGCGTCCGTCCAGGCCGGCCTCGGTCGCGAGCTCGTGGGCGTGGCCGTCGTACGCCCCGACGAGCTCGAGGTTGGTGGCGTGGCCGGCGCCCGCGCGCAGCAGCTCCAGGTGCAGCTCGCCCACGCCGCCACCGATCTCGAGCACGGTGGCGCCCTCGATGCCCCGCGACACGACGGCGTCGACCATCCGTTGCTCGGTGCCGCCCAGCCCGCGCCGGCGGTACCGGCGGGCCGCCCGGCGGGCGAACCGGTCACCGAACACCCCGTCGCACCCACGTGGGTCGCAGCAGCCGTCCACCTGCCGAGTATGGACCCGCGCGGCTCCGCGGTCGCAGGCTCCCGCGGGAGCCGAGCGGAGGGCGTGGGATTCGAACCCACGATGACGTTGCCGCCATAGCGGTTTTCAAGACCGCCGCACTAGGCCACTATGCGAGCCCTCCAGACCCGGCGTGGGCCGGGCGAGGACAAGGGTATGCCGGGACGCGGTGGAGAGCGCACGGCATCCGGGGCGAGGTGGCGGGTAGGGTCGGAGGCTGACGAGAGGAGCCACCCCATGGGGAAGCTGACGTTCATCGCCGGTATGGCCGCCGGGTACGTGCTCGGTGCGCGCGCGGGCAGGCAGCGCTACGAGCAGATCCGCCGCACCTCGGGCAAGGTGTGGAACTCCGGGCCGGTCCAGAAGCAGGTGTTCAACGCCAAGGAGGTCGCCCGTACCAAGGCGGCTCCGGTCGTCGCCGACATGGTGGCTGACGCCGCCCGCTCCACCGGCGAGAAGCTGCGCTCCAGCCGCACGGTCGAGGCCGAGGCCATCGAGACCAGCACCACGCCGGGCACCACCGAACGACCGACCGGCACCCTCGCCGACCGGCTCCGGCGCCGACCCCTGGGCCGCCGCCACGTCGCGCACCGACGGCGCCGCCTGAGCCCCTCCGCTCAGGCGGATCGCAGTCGGGGTCACGACCCCTGCTCGTCGGCAGCCCCGCGGCCACGGCATACCGGCCACGCCGGGCCCCGCGCCCCCTGCGGCGCCGAGCTCAGCGTGGCCGGTTCCCCGTGCTGCGGAACCGTCGTCCCGTGCACCGCGCCTCTGAAACCCGGTGCCGCGACGCCCCTCGGTTCCGCGGACGGCCGGCTGGCCCCTGAAACAAGCCGGTCGACGTCGTGGTCCTGTAAGGGTCCGACGGGATAGAGGAGCGGGGTACCGGCACCCTGATACACGGCATCCGAGATTGTCTTTCGGATGCCGTCCGCGAGCCCCTCACGGCCGCTGCTCGCGGCGGCCGTCGCGCGCGAGAAAGCCGCAGGTCCGATGTATCAGGGAGGGCCTCTGGGCGCTCCTGTTCAGCGTCGATGTTCATCACTACGCTGGGTCGAGTCCCCTCTCGACCGGTCGTGCCCTCACCAGGAGATCCGATGGCTGGCAAGTCCCCCGAGAAGCCACAGTACGAGGAGACGCCGGCGACCGGCGATTCCCAGGCCCCCGTTGCGCCTTCGGTGGAAGGACCCACGTCGATCCCGCCCACCCCGGTGATCTCGCCGCTGCTGGCGCGCCGACTCGGCGCCCGCGTCCTCGACCCCGATACGGCGGTCCTGGCCCCCGGTCAGCCGATGCCCCTGCCAACCGTCTACGTCGCCGACACCCTCCTGGTGCGCGACATCGCCGACCCGCTCCTCGACGCCGACGGCGGACCCACCCGCGTCGACGAGCTCATCGCCTACGCGGGCCTGGAGCGCATCTCGCTCGTGCTCAAGCAGGTCGGGGAGCCGGTGAGCGTGCCCCACCGCGGCAAGAGCGACTCGCTCAGCCCGGACGCGAAGGTCACCGTCACCCGCGTCCGTCTCGAGCGTGACCCGGCCAAGGCCGGCAAGGTCCCCGACGCGTGGCGGTTCCTCCAGGATGCGCTCACCGAACCATCCGAACGCGGCAGCCTCCTCTACGACAAGCTCGGCCTCGGCCGGCTGCCCGACCCGACCGACAGCGCTCCGGATAGTGAGGACAAGAAGCGACTCCGCGAGCGCCGTGACCGGCGGGGCCGCAGCATGGCCAGTGGGGTCAGCGTCGAGCACGTCCTCACCGCCGGCGGCGGCATGTGGGGTGGCGGCGGCGGCATGTGGGGTGGCGGCGGCGGCATGTGGGGTGGCGGCGGCGGCATGTGGGGTGGCGGCGGCGGCATGTGGGGTGGCGGCGGTCTGCTCGCCGAGTACGGCACCCCGGGCATCGGCGGCCGAAACCCCGTCGTCTGGTCGGCATGCAATCCTCGTGACGCGATGTCTCCCACCGCGAAATCTCCCACCGCGAACCCTCCGGTCGTGGCCGTCCTCGACACCGGCCTGGGGAAGCACCCGTGGTTCCCGGACGAGGACAAGGAGGGCACACCCGAGGACGAGAAGGCCACCGCCGAGGAGTGCACCGGGGCGTGCCCGGGCGCTCACCGGAGGGTGACCTTCGCGGGCCAGCGAATCGGTGTGTGGCAGGAGCCCTCCCGCGACCCGGAGAACACCGGCGTGATCATCGACAACGTCAACGGCCTCGTCGACGTGCTGTGCGGGCACGGGACCTTCATCTCCGGAGTGATCCGCCAGCGCTGCCCGGAGGCCGTGATTCTCGAGGTGCCCATCATGGCGTCCGACGGAGCCGCCCTCGAGGACGACATCGTCAGGGCTTTGGGCCTGCTCCTCGACCGGCACCGCGCCGCGAAGGCCGCCCCGGGAACCATCACCCACGGCGAGCTCGACGTCGTCAACCTCTCCCTCGGCTACTACCACGAGACCCCCGACGAGGCCGACGACACCGCGCTGTACGGCCTGCTCCAGGACTTCGCCGACGCAGGCGTGGTCGTGGTCGCCTGCGCCGGCAACGACTCCACCCGCGCACGCTTCTTCCCCGCCGCCTTCGCGGCGCCGGGGCACGACGGCCTCGTCGGCGTCGGTGCGACCAACCCCGACGACCACAGCATCGCGCTGTTCTCGAACGTCGGAGACTGGGTCACGGCACACGCCCCCGGCGCTGGCGTCGTGAGCACGGTTCCGATCACCCTGTCCGGTTCCCTCAACCCGGCGCTCAGCGTCAACGGCTTCGGCCCGGGGCCACGGGCCGGCGTGGACTTCGACGACTTCCGCTCCGGCTTCGCCGTGTGGAGCGGCACGTCGTTTGCCGCCCCCTGGATCGCCGGCGAGATCGCCGCCGAGATCATCCGCCAGGGGAGCCCCAAGAACGCGGTCGGGTCACCGTCGCGCGCACGAACCGCCTCCGGCAAGGTCGTGCCCAAAGCGAAGACCGACCGGTTCGGGAAGAAGGAGTGATGGCGGCCGACGACACCGTCCAGACCCTCGCGACGCGCTCGGCATCCGCGTTCAGCTCCTACCGCGACGGCGACGTCCGCGCGATGGACGAACTCGTCGACCTGCTCACGCCGGTGCTCTGGCACACCGCCCGTGCCCAGGGCGTCTCCGAAGCCGTGGCCCAGGACGCCGTGCAGACCTCCTGGCTCCGGCTCGTCGAGAGCTGTGAGCGGATCAAGGACCCGCAGGCGGTCATGGGCTGGCTGATCGTCACAGTTCGACGGGAGACCTGGCGGGTCCAGAAGGCGCACGGCCGCGAGGACCACGACATCGACGAGAACCTCACCGACTCCGTCCCCGACCCGTCGACGCTGGTGCTGCGCCGCGAGGGGCACCGGGTCCTGTGGACTCACTTCCAGGAGCTCCCGCCGAAGTGCCAGGCCCTGCTCCGGGTCATCGCCTTCGCCGACCGCCCCGACTACGCCGCGGTATCCGAGGCCCTCAAGATGCCGATGGGAAGCATCGGCCCGACTCGGGGCCGATGCCTCGCCAAGCTCCGCACCGCTCTCGCCAATGACCCCACCTGGGAAGGAGGTGCGCTGTGAGCACCGACCGTGACATCGCCGCACAGCCCCTGGACGACTTCGACGGCATCCTCCTCGACACCGTTGCGGAGGTCTTCCGCGCCGCCGACCCCGTGCCTGCCGGCCTCGTCGAGGACGTCAAGTTCGCCCTCACCGTGCAGGCGCTGCACGCGGAGGTCGCCGAGCTCCAGCGGGTCGGCGCCGAGAGCGCCCTGGCTCGTTCCGAGTACACCCAGACCCAGACCATGACCTTCAGCGCCGAAGCCCTTTCCGTCATGGTCACGTTGTCGCCCATCGACGCCGACGAGGTACGAGTCGACGGCTGGGTGACGGGTCACGACTCCACCGTGCGGGTCGAGATCCGGGCCGGTACCCGGACCATCACGGCAGAGGTGGACGACGACGGTCGGTTCACCGTCGACCCGGCACCGCGGGGTCTCGTGCGCTTCGTGTTCCTACCCGCGGGCGATGTGCGACCGGTCATCACGCCCACCGTGGAGATCTGAGGGAACGGATCCGTCGGGACCTGCACGACCACGTCACCCGCCTCGTCGAGGAAGCAGTCCTCGCCAACGCCGCGGGAACGCCTGCGCGCGCCGAGGCACTCCTGCGCCGCGCGCTGCGGCGGCTGGACAACGAGGCCCAACTCTCCGACGACGCGGTGGTGCTCCGGGCCCGGGTGCAGGTGACGCACGCGGTGTCTCGAGTACAGCGGGGGGACCGCCACGGCGCCTTTGCACTGCTCGACGCCGCCGACACCCTGCTCGCCGATGCACCGCCGAACCACGTTCGCTCCCTGGCCGTGGTCCAGCGAGCGGGGCTGCACGGCCGGGTCGGGGAGTGGGAACGCACCCGCGAGCTGCTCGAGGGGGTGGCCCTCACGGCCGAGGTGGCTCCGAGGACCCGGTGCCTCCTGCACCTCAACCTGGGCCTGACCTACCAGTTCCTCGGCCGCTACCACGACAGCGACGTGCGGCTGCGACGCGCCCACCAGGATGCCGTGGCGCACGGATTCACCGACCTCGCCGTCGCCGCGATCCACAACCGCGGGCGGCTCCAGATGCTGCTCGGCAACCTCCCTCGAGCACTGTCCCTGATGACGCAGGCCCGCGAGGTGGCGGACGACGCCGTCCCTCCCGTCGGGTACCTCCCCGTCGGGTACCTCGATACCGCTCGCGTCCTTGCCGAGGTCGGACTGGTCGACCAGGCGCTCGAGGCCCTCGAGGAGGGCGAGCAAGCCGCCCGGGCAGGGGGCATCGCCCACGACGTCGCGGAAGCAGACCTGGAGCGGGCTCGACTCGCACTGCTCCGTCACGACCACGCGGATGCCCGGCGGCATCGCAGCCCGAGCTGAGCGCCGGTTCGCCCGCGGGTCGGAAGCGGCCTGGGCGGTTCGGGCGTCGTTGCTGAGGCTGCAGGCGGAGCTGCTCCTGGGTCGCAACACCAGGGCCACGGCCACGGCACTGTCCGCCCTGGCAGACGGACCTGCCCTCGCCAGCGCCGTGGGCGCGGAAGCGGCAGTGCTGGCCGCGGAGGCCAACGCCCTCGTCGGGCGGGTCGACGTGGCACGCGAACACCTGGCCCGACCAGGGGTACGCCGCGCCGCGTCGTTCCCCCTTCGGCTGCAGCGAACGCTGGCGCTGGCCGAGCTGCACGCCGCCGAGGGCCGCCCGGACCTCGTCAGGCGTGAGCTACGACGTGGAGCCCATCGGCTCGCCGTCGAACAGGCGCGCCACACGTCGATCGACTCCCGGACCGCGACTGCCCTGCACACCGGGCGCCTGCGTGAGGCCCACCTCGACCTGACCCTCACCACCGGCTCACCGGCGCAGGCGTTCGATGCCACCGAGCTGTGGCGGGGGGTGTCGCATCGCCTGCCGCGTCTGGTCGCGTCCCACGACGTCGACCTGGCCCGGCTCACTGCCGACGCGCGTCGACTGCACGCCGAGGCGTTCGACGCCCCCGACCCGGTCCGTCGGTCCGCCCTCGAGGCGGCCGCCCGCGCTGCCGAGCGCGCCGTCGCCCGGCGTGACTGGGAGCAGTCGGGCAGCGGTCAGGCGCGCTCGGAGGAACGCCCGGTCACCGTCGCGGCTCTCCGCCCACTCCTCGACCAGGCGCGTTCCGGTCTGCTCAGCCTGTTCATCCATCGGGACCTGCTCTGGGCGGTCACGGTGTCACCGGGTGGTGCGAAGCTCACGCGCGTTCCCGATGGCGCGCGCGTCGTGGAAGCCGCGGCGCGTCTGCGGGCCGACCTCGCCACCCGCCGGCTCGCGAGGGGCTCCGCCCTCGAGGAGGTCATCAACCGCTCCATGCTGCGCACGGCGGCGTCACTGGGTGACGCACTGGCCCCCGTGCTGCCCCGGGCGCACCGGCTCGTCATCATTCCGTCGCCCTCGCTGGCGTCCCTTCCATGGCGACTCGTCCCCGGCATCCGCGGCAGGATCGTCACGGTTGCGCCGTCGGCGACGTTCTGGGCACGCCGGTCGTCGTCGACCCGGCGGCCCGACGAGGAGCAGCGCATCACCGCGCTGGCCGGCCCCGGCCTGAGCCGCGCGATCAGCGAGGTGCATGACGTCGAGCGAGCGTGGGACGCAGAGCCGGCGTTGGCGCCCGGCGTCGCAACTGGGGCGCAGCTGCGAAAGGCCCTGTCCGACAGCACGATCGTGCACGTCGCGGCTCACGGCATCCACCAGGACGAGAGCCCTCTCTTCTCCTCCGTCGTGATGGGCGACGGCCCGGTGTTCGCTCACGAGTTCCAGCGCACCGGCGTCGCAGCCGAGCACGTCGTGTTGTCCTCGTGCGAGGTGGGGCGCACCCACGTCCGGGCCGGCGACGAGGCACTCGGGCTCACAGCGAGCCTGCTCGCCACCGGTGTGCGGTCGGTCGTCGCCGCCGTGGGGCCGGTCGGGGACGAAGACGCCCACACCGTCATGACGGCGTACCACCGGGTCCTGGCGCAGGGCCTCGATGCCGCCGAGGCGCTCGAGATCGCGAGCGCGGGTGTCGAGGAAGGACGCCTGTTCTGCGCCTACGGGGCGGACTGGGCGGCGGCCCCGGCCGGAGCCGTCGACACGCGCAGTGCGGCTTCCGAGCGTCAGATGAACAGGGCGGGCTCGGCGAAGAGCGCGTCGTAGGGGTCCTCGTCGGGCGGCGTCGGGGAAGCGCACCCGCGCCGGGATGCCGGTCGCGACCGCGCCCGCGGGCACCGGCTTCACGACCACCGAGTTGGCGCCGATCTGCACGTCGTCGCCGATCTCGATGTTGCCGAGCACCCGGGCGCCGGCGCCGATGGTGACCCGGTCGCCGACGGTCGGGTGCCGCTTGGTCCCGCGCGCGAGCGACCGACCACCCAGCGTGACGCCGTGGTAGAGCATCACGTCGTCACCGACGACCGCGGTGGCGCCGATGACGACGCCCATCCCGTGGTCGATGAAGAAGCGGCGGCCGATCTGCGCGCCGGGGTGGATCTCGACCCCGGTCACCGACCGCACGACGGTCGACAGCGCCCGGGCCGCGGGGCGGCCAGCAGGCTTCTGCCACAGGCGGTGCAGCCCGCGGTAGGCCCAGATCGCGTGCAGCCCGGGCGAGTTCACGGCGACGTCGATGCGCGTCTCTGCTGCGGGGTCGCGCAGCATCGCGGCGTCGAGGTCCTCGCGAACCGTCGCCCGGGCGTCACGGATCCAGCCCATGTCAGTCGACGAGACCCTCGAACAGGATCGTCGACAGGTAGCGCTCGCCGAAGCTCGGGATGATGACGACGATGGTCTTGCCGGCGTTCTCCGGGCGGGAGGCGACCTGGTTGGCGGCGGCGAGCGCCGCGCCGGACGAGATGCCCACGAGCAGGCCCTCCTCGGTGGCGGCCCGACGGGCCCACTTCACCGAGGTCTCGGCGTTGACGTCGATGACCTCGTCGTAGACCGTGGTGTCGAGGATCTCCGGGACGAAGTTGGCGCCGATGCCCTGGATCTTGTGCGGGCCGGGGGTGCCGCCGTTGAGGATCGGGGACTCCTCGGGCTCGACGGCGACGATCTGCACGCCGGGCTTGCGCGCCTTGAGCACCTGGCCGACGCCGGTGATGGTGCCACCGGTGCCGATGCCGGCGACGACGATGTCGACCTTGCCGTCGGTGTCCTTCCAGATCTCCTCGGCGGTGGTCTTGCGGTGGATCTCCGGGTTCGCGACGTTGGCGAACTGGCGGGCCAGCACGGCGCCGTCGCGCTCGGCGACGATCTCCTCGGCCTTGGCGACGGCGCCCTTCATCCCGAGGGAGGGGTCGGTGAGGATCAGCTCGGCACCGTAGGCGCGCAGCAGGGCGCGACGCTCCTTGCTCATCGACTCCGGCATCGCGAGGACGACCGTGTAGCCGCGGGCCGCGCCGACCATCGCCAGGGCGATGCCGGTGTTGCCCGAGGTGGCCTCGACGATCGTGCCGCCGGGCTTGAGGTCACCGGAGGCCTCCGCCGCGTCGACGATCGAGACCCCGATGCGGTCCTTGACCGAGCTCGCCGGGCTGTAGAACTCGAGCTTGGCGGCGACGATGGCGTCCCCGTCGATGATCCGGTTGAGCCGGACGAGCGGGGTGTTGCCGACGGCCTGGGTCACGTCGTCGAGGATGGGCATCGCGGGGCCTTTCGCTGGAACGGGACCGGTCGAGCGCCCGGGTGGGCACACGGCATCCGGCTCGGTGGGGCCGACGACGGTGCCAACCGTCGCCTGCTTATGCGTATTCCAACAGAGAGTTATCCCAGCGCACAACGATGTCTTGCGCCGGAGCACCCAGGCTCAGCGGTCGAGCAGGTCGCGCTGTACCGCGTTGAGCGGCAGGCTGCGCGCGCGGTCGTCGGCCGCGGCGGCCTCGGCATCCCGGTCGAGACGACGCAACAGCGCGGCCCGGGTCGCGTGCCAGAGCGGGTACTCGCGCAGCCCTTCGATCGCGTCGACGAGGTCGAGCCCCTGCTGAGGCCCACGGCCCTCCGCCACGGCGACGGCGTGGTTGAGCCGAACCACCGGCCCGTCGTCGACCCGCAGCAGCACCTCGTACCAGGACTCGATGGCCGCCCAGTCGGTCTCCTCCCAGGACGGGGCGAGGGCGTGGCAGGCGGCGATCGCGGCCTGCACCACGTAGGGGTCGGGGTGGGCGGGCGACAGCCGGAGCCCCTCACCCACGAGCGGCACCGCTTCGGCGATGGCCGCACGGTCCCACCGGCCTCGGTCCTGGTCCGCCAGGAGCACCGCGCCGCCGGCCGCGTCGGTGCGGGCGGCACGGCGCGAGTCCTGGAGCAGGATGAGCGCCAGCAGGCCGGTGGCCCCCGGGTCCTGCGGGCGCAGTCGGTGCAGCAGCCGGGTGAGCCGCAATGCCTCGGCGACGAGGGCGGGGCGGGTCAGCTCGGGGCCGGCCGTCGCGGCATACCCCTCGTTGAACACCAGGTAGGTCGTGGCGAGCACGGTGTCCCACCGTTCGGGGAGGTCGTGCGCGGACGGCACCCGGTAGGGGATGCCGGCCACCCGGATCTTCTGGCGGGCGCGGGTGAGGCGCTTGGCCATCGTCGGCTCGGAGACGAGCAGGGCCCGGGCGACCTCCTCGGTGCTCAGCCCGCACAGGGTTCGCAGCGCCAGGGCCACCCGGGTCTCGGGGGCCAGGCTGGGGTGGCAGCAGGTGAAGACCAGCCGCAGCAGGTCGTCCTCGACGACCTCGGGCCCCGGGTCCTCCTCCGGCAGCACGGCGTCGGTGACCGGGCCGAGCGCGAGGGCCTCCTTGGGCCCCCGAACCGCCTCGCGGCGGATCAGGTCGACGGCCCGGCGGCGCGCCGTGATGCGCAGCCAGGCGACCGGGCTGTCCGGGATGCCGTCGCGCGGCCAGGTCTGCAGGGCGCGCAGGCTCGCGTCCTGCACGGCATCCTCGGCGAGCGCGAGGTTGCCGGTCCAGCGGGCGAGGGTGGCGAGGACGTCACGGCCCGCGACCCGGACGATCTCGGCCAGGGCGCGGTGGGCGTCCTCGGGGGCGAGCGAACCCGCCCCCGAGGGAACCGTGCTCACATCGGGAACTCGATGACGGGGCGCACCTCGACGACCCCGTCCCACGCGGCGGGGATGGTCGCGGCGACCCGCACCGCCTCGTCGAGGTCGGCGCACTCGAGCAGGTAGAAGCCGGTCAGGGCCTCCTTGGTCTCGGCGTAGGGCCCGTCGGTCGTCAGGGGTGTTCCGCCCTTGGTCGAGACCCGCACGCTGGTCGCGGTCGACGTCGGGTAGAGCGCGGCACCGCCGCGGATGACGGCGCCCGCTGCCTCGGCGAACGCGGCGTACTCCGCGGTCGTGTCGGCGTACTCGGGCTGGGTCCAGTCGTTGTCGGCGCTGTAGATGAGGGCGGCGTACTGGGTCATGGCGACTCCTTGGTCTCGGGTGGACGGGCCGCACCGGTGTCCGGCCCTCACCCTAGAGACGAACGAGGTGCCCCGAGAAGGACAGCGGCGCCGCACCGATCTCGTGCTGACCGTCGGCCGTTCGCGAGCGTGGAGGCGTTTGACGGTCGTCACAGCCCGGTGAGCGGCCGCTTACCGCCGGTAGGCTGCCGGACATGCCTGCCCTGCTCGCGCCCGTTCCGGCCAGCACCGTGATCCCGATGCCCGACGAGCGGTTCGGCGGCCTCGGGGCCGTGCAGGTCGTCGGGCTGGTGCTGTGCATCGTCATCCCGCTGATCGGGTGGGCGCTGCTGGCCCGGCAGGTCGGCCGCTTCGTGACGCTCTACCGCCTCGGGCAGCCGGATGCCGGGCGCACCGGCGCGCCGCTGACCCGGAGCTGGGTGCTGACCAAGGAGTTCCTCGGGCACACCCGCATGTCGCGGCTGAAGGTGGTCGCGGCCGCCCACTGGTTCACGGCCCTGTCGTTCATCATCCTGTTCGCGACGCTGGTCAACGCGTTCTTCCAGCTGGTGCAGCCCGACTACCGGCTGCCGCTGATCGGGTTCTTCCCGCCGTTCGAGTGGCTCATCGAGGTCTTCGCCTGGGGCGGGTTCATCGGCATCGTCGTGCTGGTCGCTCATCCGGCAGAAGAACCACCCGCGCTCCGCGGCCGGCGCGGGTGGGCGCGGGTCGCGTTTCTTCGGCTCGACGTTCTGGCAGGCCTACTACGTCGAGGCGACGATCTTCTTCGTCACGGTCTGCATCCTGCTGCTGCGCGGGCTCGAGGCCGCGTTCGTCGAGCGGCTCGAGCCGGAGGCGTCGCTCGCGCTGCACTTCCCGCTCACCGGGTGGATGGCGGGCTTCTGCTCGTCGATGTCGCTGCCGACGATCGCGAACTGGGTCTACGTCGTCGCGACGGTCAAGATCCTCATCTCGTTCGCGTGGATGATCACCATCTCGCTGCAGCCGACGATGGGCGTGGCCTGGCACCGTTTCCTCGCCTTCCCCAACATCTGGTTCAAGCGCGAGGCCTCGGGGCGCACCGCGCTCGGCGCGGCCAAGCCGCTCACGATCGGCGGCCAGCCTTTCGACATGGAGGCCATGGAGGAGCTCGAGGAGGGCGACACCCTCGGCGTGGGCGCGGTCGAGGACTTCACCTGGAAGGGCCTGCTCGACTTCTCGACGTGTACCGAGTGCGGCCGCTGCCAGTCGCAGTGCCCTGCCTGGAACACCGAGAAGCCGCTCTCCCCCAAGCTGCTGATGATGACGCTGCGCGACCACGCCGACGCGAAGGCCCCGTTCCTGCGCGCGCTGGCCCACCATGACGGCGACGCCGAGCAGGCGATGGCCACGGTGGCGGCGCGCACGGCATCCCCGGATGCGACGCACGGGCTGGAAGGCGCGGTCACCGACCAGGTGCGCGTCTCGTGGCCCGACCTGCCGCTGATCGGCGACACCGGCTACGACATCGCCGCGCCGCTCACGGCGTACAACCCGCACGGGCCGGATGCCGTGATCGACCAGGACGTGCTGTGGTCGTGCACCACCTGTGGCGCGTGCGTCGAGCAGTGCCCGGTCGACATCGAGCACGTCGACCACATCATCGACATGCGGCGCTACCAGACGCTGATCGAGTCGGCGTTCCCGAGCGAGCTCGGCGGGCTGTTCAAGAACCTCGAGGGCAAGGGCAACCCGTGGGGCATGGGCGCCCGGGCCCGGCTGGACTGGGCCAAGGACCTGCCGTTCCCGGTCAGGGTGCTGGGCCAGGACGTCGAGAAGGCGTCGGACGTCGAGTGGCTGTTCTGGGTGGGGTGCGCCGGTGCCTACGAGGACCGCGCGAAGAAGACGACGCGTGCGGTGGCCGAGCTGCTCGACAGCGCCGGGGTGTCGTTCGCGGTGCTCGGTGACGGCGAGACGTGCACCGGTGACTCGGCGCGGCGGGCCGGCAACGAGCTGCTCTTCCAGACGCTGGCGGCGCAGAACGTCTCGACGTTCGGGGAGTTCGGCGTCACCAAGGTGGTCGTCACCTGCGCGCACTGCTTCAACACGATCAAGAACGAGTACCCGCAGATCGGCGGCACCTACGAGGTCGTGCACCACACCCAGCTGCTGAACCGGCTGGTGCGCGACAAGAAGCTCGTGCCGGTGGCGCTCCCGAGCGACGTGCCGGGCATGTCGTCGGCGAAGAACGCCGCGTCGACCGCGGCCACGGTGACCTACCACGACCCGTGCTACCTCGGCCGGCACAACGACGTCTACGCCCCGCCGCGCGAGCTGATCGGCGCGCTGCCCGGTGTCGAGCTGCGCGAGATGGAGCGCACCCGCGAGAAGTCGTTCTGCTGCGGCGCCGGCGGTGCCCGGATGTGGATGGAGGAGAAGCTCGGTACGCGGATCAACACCAACCGCACCGAGGAGGCCATCGCCACCGGCGCCGAGCGGATCGCCATCGGCTGCCCGTTCTGCCGGGTGATGATCTCGGACGGGCTCACCGCGAAGCAGGCCGAGGGCGAGGCCGAGGCGGTCGAGGTCGTCGACGTCGCCCAGATGCTGCTGGCCGCGGTGCGCCGCGGGCAGCCCTCGGACGGTGGCGCGGTCGCCGAGCCCGAGGCGGCGGCGGGGATGCCGTCCGCGCCGGCTCCCGAGGTCACCGCACCCGCCGCTGCCGCCACCGCGGCTGCGGCTGGTGCGGCGGCGGCTGCTGCGGCGCCGGCGGCCGAGGTCGAGGCCGACCCGTGGGACGAGCCGGCAGCGCCGACTGCCGCCGCGGCCGTGGTCGCGGCACCCGCAGCCGCCGAGCCCGAGCCGGACCCCTGGGACGAGCCGACAGCGCCAACCGCCGCCGCGGCGTCGTGGCGCCCGTGGCCGCCGAGCCCGAGCCGGACCCGTGGGACGAGCCCGCCGCCAGCGGCCGCAGCCGCCGGCCCGAGCCGGACCCCGTGGGACGAGCCGACAGCGCCGACCGCCGCCGCGTCGCGGCACCCGCTGGCGGCCGAGCCCGAGCCGGACCCGCTGGGACGAGCCCGCAGCCCGACCGGCCGCCGCCGTCGCGGCACCCGCGAGCCAGCCGCAGCCCGAGACCGACCCCTGGGACGAGCCCGCACCAACCGGTCCGATGCTTCAGCTGGGGAGCCAGTAACCGCCGAGCCCGAGCCGGCCGCGGTCACCGCGCCAGCCGTCGACGAGTCGGTCGACCCCTGGGACGAGCCCGCACCAACCGACCGATGCTTCGGCCGGTGAGCCAGTAGCCGCCGAGCCCGAGCCGGCCGCGGACACCACCGCGCCAGCCGTCGACGAGTCGGTCGACCCCTGGGACGAACCAGCACCAACCAGCACCGACGCTTCGGCTGGTGAGCCAGCCGTCGCGAGCCCGAGCCGGCCGTCGGTCACCGCCCCGGCAGCCGTCGAGGACTCGGTCGACCCCTGGGACGAACCAGCACCAACCAGCACCGACGCTTCACCTGGTGAGCCAGCCGCCGCCGAACCGCAGCCGGCCGCGGTCCCCGCCCCGCCAGAAGTCGAGGACGAGACGGAAGCGGAGGACGAGGAGGCACCGGCATCCGACGTCGTGGAGCCGGAGCCCAGCGAACTTGGGCCGACCGAGGAGCCCAAGGCAGCCACCGGCTTCACCGGGGACCCCGCACTGCTCGACGAGCCCGACCCCTGGGACTGACTTCCCACCCAGGCTCTCCGCGAAGTCAGGAGCACTTCGCGGGCTCAGGATGCCGTAGGCCCCTGACTCGACGAACTGCTCCTGACTTCGCGACAGAGGTGCGCTGGGTGGGGCCGGCGTGTGGGTGCTCCGTGACCGACCGACGACACGTCGAGCAGTCGGGGCGCGGGTTCACGCTCAGATGAACGGCATCCCGGTGCTTCGTGTCGTCGGCCGGGCGGGCACACGGCAGTCGGAGCGGCGGGCAAGGGCTACCGGGCGGCGGGCGGCGGGCGGCGGGCGGCCGGCGGCGAGCGGCCAACATCGACGAAGCGCCCGGCCCCTCGAGGGACCGGGCGCTTCGGGTGCCTGCTGGGGTCAGCCGAGCCCGTTGGCGGTGAGGAACTCCTGGGCCACGGCCTTGGGGTCCTGCTTGTCGATGTCGGTCTTCTTGAGCATCCCGGCGACCGCCTCGGTGGTCAGCTTCGCGGACACGGCGTTGAGCGCCTCCTTGACCTGGTCGGCGCGGTCGGCCCGCACCAGCGGGACGATGTTCTGCGAGCCGAACAGCTTCTCGGTGTCCTGCAGCTGCACGAACTCGTTGGCCGCGATGGCCGGGTCGGTGGAGAAGATGTTGGCCGCGTCGGCCTGGCCGTTCTTCAGCGCCTGGACGATGCCCTGACCGGTGAGCGGGCGGAACGAGTCGAAGACGACGCCGTAGGTCTTCTCCAGACCGGGGATGCCCTGCGGGCGCTCCTTGAACTCCGGCGGCGCCGTGAGGGTGAGGTCACCGGCCACCGGCTTGAGGTCGGCGATCGACGTCAGGTTGTACTTGGCGGCGGTGTCCTTGGTGACCACGATCGAGTCGTTGTCCTCGGCGGCCGACTTGTCGAGCACGACGAGGGTCTTCGGGAGCACCTCCTGCACGTGCGCGTAGACCTCGTCGGGGTCGGTGCCGGTGTAGGCCTTGTCGTAGTTGAAGGCCAGCGCACCGGTGTACTCGGGGAACACCTGCACCGAGTCGTCCTCGAGGGCGCGCAGGTAGATCTCGCGCGAGCCGATGTTGAGCTTGGTCGTGGCGTCGATGCCCTTGGCCTTCAGTGCGCCGGCGTAGATCTCGGCGAGCAGCGTCGACTCGGAGAAGTTCGCGCCACCGACGACGATCGGGCCGCCGGACGCGCTCGCCGACGCCGAGCCGGTCGGGCTCGACGACGCGAGCGGGTCGTCGGAGCTGCCGCACGCGGTCAGACCCAGGAGCGAGGCGGCGATCAGTGCCACCGCGGAGGTCATGCGCTTCATGGGAGTGGTCCCTTCGTCAGTGGTGCTGTGGTCGGTGTGCCGTCGGACGTTTCGAGTAGTCAGGCAGAACGGGCGAAGCGGGTCAAGCAGGTGAAACCGGCGTGCTGGGGGCGGTCGAAGGCCTGTCGGCCTCAACCGAGACGCTGCGAGAATCCTTCCCGCGACCACTGACACGGTGTCCGCCGGTGAGACCCGGTGACACGACACGGCGCTGCACGAGGGCGAAGACGCCGTCGAGCACGACCGCCAGCACGGCCACGAGGATGGCACCGCCCGCGGTCTGCGGGTAGTCGCCCAGGGCGATGCCGTCGATGAGGTAGCGCCCCAGCCCGCCGAGCCCGATGTACGCCGCCACCGTCGCGGTCGCCACCACCTGCAACACCGCGGAGCGCACGCCCGACATCAGCAGGGGAAGCCCGTTCGGGACCTCGACCTGGCGCAGTACCTGGCCCGAGGTCATCCCCACCCCACGAGCGGCGTCGCGAGCCGCCGGGGGGACTGCCTCGATGCCGGCGTAGGTGCCGGCGAGCAGCGGTGGGATGGCGAGCAGTGCGAGCACCAGGATGCTCGGGATCGTGAAGGCCAGGTCGCTCTGGATCATCGGCCCCAGCCAGAGCGACGCCGCCAGGAGCAGCCCGAGCGTCGGCACGGCGCGCACCGAGTTGGCCACCGACACCAGCCAGCGCAGCCGCCCGGTGTGACCGACCCACAGCCCGAGCGGGATGGCGATCGCGGCCGCGAGCAGGACGGCCACCGCGGTGTACTCGAGGTGCTGGAGCGTGCGGTGGGGGATGCCGTCCTCGCCCTGCCAGTTGGCCGGGTCGGTGAACCACGCGAGGATCGAGTTGATCATGCCCGCGCCCCCGGCACGCGCAGCCAGGGCGTCAGCACGCGGGTGCCCAGGACGATGGCGGCGTCGAGCGCCAGTGCGAGCAGGACGCACGACACGATGCCGGTGATCAGCTCGCCCCAGATGACCCGGTTGTAGCCGTCGACGAGCAGGTCGCCGAGCTGGCTGACGCCGATCAGCGTGGCGATGCTGACGATGCTCACGTTGCTCACCGCGGCCACCCGGAGCCCGGCTGCGATGACCGGGGCGGCGAGCGGCAGCTCGACCCCGAACAGTCGCCGGATCCCCTTGTAGCCCATGGCCGTCGCCGCCTGCGCGATGTCGTCGGGTACGGCGTTGAGCCCGTCGGCGACCGTGCGCACGAGCAGCGCCACGGTGTAGATCGTCATGGCGACGATGACGTTCACCGGGTCGAGGATCTTCGTGCCCAGCACGATCGGCATGATGACGAACAGCGCCAGCGACGGGATCGTGTAGAGCAGCCCGGTCGTGGTGATGATCGCCGGGTAGGCGCGCGACCAGCGGCTCGCGGCCCAGCCCAAGCGGGATCGAGACGACGAACCCGATGATGAGCGGGATTCCCGCGAGGTAGAGGCTCCGGCCCGCGAGGTCGAGCACCGTTCGCCAGTTGTCGGCCAGCCAGGTCACGGGGTGTCCTCGTCGCCGCGCACCGCGGCCGCACCGCCGTGCACCGGGTCGGACTCGTCGCGCTCGGGCCGATCGACGTGCTCGATGGCCGTGAGCACCTCGTGCGCCTGCACCGTGCCGCACAGCACCCCAGCGTCGTCGACGACAACGCCCCGACGGCTCGGCGACGAGAGCGCCGCGTCGAGCGCACCACGCAGAGAACCGTGTTCGCGGGCCACGGTGCCACCACGGTGCAGGTCGGCCTCGGCCACCGGTCGGTCGCCGATGCGCGTGGGCTCGACCCAGCCCACCGGATGCCGGTCGTCGTCCACCACGAGGAGCCACCCGGCATCCGAGCGGTCAGGACGTTCGCCGATCACCACGGTGGGCTCCGAGTGCAGGGTGAGCCGGGGGGCCTCCTGGAAACCGAGGGCGCGGTAGCCGCGGTCGCGTCCGACGAAGTCGGCGACGAAGTCGTCGGCCGGGTGGGCCAGCAGGTAGGCCGGCTCGGCCACCTGGGCGAGCCGCCCGCCGACCCTCAGCACCGCGACCTGGTCGCCGAGCTTGATGGCCTCGTCGATGTCGTGGGTGACGAAGACGATGGTCTTGCCGAGCTCGGCCTGCAGGCGCAGGAACTCGTCCTGCAGCTGTTCGCGCACGACGGGGTCGACGGCCGAGAACGGCTCGTCCATGAGCATCACCGGCGGATCCGCCGCCAGTGCCCGGGCCACGCCCACCCGTTGCTGCTGCCCCCCGGACAGCTGGGCGGGGTAGCGCTCACCGAGCTCGGGCGCAAGCCCCACGCGCTCGAGCAGCTCGTGCGAGCGCGCCTGGGTCTTCGCCTTGTCCCAACCGAGCAGGCGCGGCACGGTGGCGATGTTGTCGAGCACCGTCCGGTGGGGGAAGAGGCCGGCGTGCTGGATGACGTAGCCCATCCCCCGGCGCAGCTCGGCCTCGTTCATCCGCCCGGTGTCCTGGCCGTCGAGGGTGATGGTGCCGTGGGTGGGTTCGATCATCCGGTTGACCATGCGCAGGCTGGTCGTCTTCCCACAGCCCGAGGGCCCGACGAGCACGGTGATCTTGCCCGTGGGCGCGGTGAGCGTGAGCTCGTCGACCGCGACGGTCCCGTCCGGGTACTGCTTGGTCACGGCATCGAACCGGATCATGCGTTGGCCCCTCATGAGGTCGGTGACGTGGCTCAAACCTAGCGGCTCGCGTCGATCGGGTCCCCCTGCGCGTCACCCACCTGCACGGTTGTCGAACTTGCCGGGCGGCTGGTCCGCGGCCGGATCAGCGCCGCGTGGTACGGATACGGGGTGTACTCGCGTGCCGTGAACGCGTTCTCCGCGACCCGTCCCGGGTCGTGGCTGGTCGCTCACGTCGCGGCGAGGGTGGACCCCTCGCTGTTCCGGTGGTCCGGTGGCCGGGTGGCGATCACCGGCGTGCCGACCCTGCCGATGCTCGTGCTCACCACCACCGGCCGGCGCAGCGGGTTGCCCCGGTCGGTGCAGCTGGCGTACCTGGCCGAGCCGACGGGCAGCTGGCTGGTCGTCGCGAGCGCGATGGGCCAGGACCGGCACCCCGAGTGGCTGCTCAACCTGCGCGCCGACCCGCGTGCCCGGATCCTGCTGCCCGGTCGCGAGCTCGAGGTGGATGCCGACGAGCTCACCCCCGCGGAGCGCGACCGCCACTGGCCCGACGTGGTGCGCACCATCCCGCAGATGCGCACCTACGTGCGGCGCACGAAGCGGGACATCCCCGTCGTCCGGCTGGCCGCGCGGTGACGCCGGGCGCGGCCGCCACCCCCGCCGCTCCCGGGGTGCTCGACCGCGACTCCACTCGTGGCCGGCTCATGCTCGCCGGGGTCACGCTCGGCTCCGGGGTGGCGATCCTCGACGGGTCGGTGGTCAACGTCGCGCTGCGCACGATCGGGCGCGACCTCGGCGCCTCGCTGGCCCAGCTGCAGTGGGTGGTCAACGGCTACCTGCTGGCCCTGGCCTCGCTCGTCCTCGTGGGCGGTGCGCTCGGCGACCGGTTCGGGCGGCGCCGGGTCTACCTCGTCGGGGTCGTCTGGTTCCTGGTGGCGTCCGCGCTGTGCGCCGCCGCCCAGACGCCGACCCAGCTCATCGCCCTGCGCGTGTTCCAGGGCGTCGGGGCCGCGCTGCTCACCCCCGGCGCGCTGTCGCTCATCCAGGCGTCGTTCCGCCCCCAGGACCGCGCCCGGGCGATCGGCACCTGGGCCGGGCTCTCCGGTGTTGCGGCGGCGATCGGGCCGGTACTCGGCGGCTGGCTGGTCGACACCGCCTCGTGGCGGTGGATCTTCGCGATCAACGTGCCGCTGTGCGTCGCGGTCGTCGTGCTCACCAGGTGTGCCGCACCCGAGAGCCGCGACCCCACCGTCACCGGTCGCTTCGACGTGCTCGGCGCGACGCTCACCGTGGTGGCCCTGGGTGCCGCCACCTACGCCCTCACCGCCACGACCGAGGCCGTGGCGTCCGTCGTCGTGCTGGCGTGGGTGGTGGCGTTGGGCGCGGGGGTGGCGTTCGTGGTCGTCGAGAGGCACACGGCATCCCCACTGGTTCCGTTGGGGCTGTTCCGTTCTCGCATCTTCTCCGCGGCCAACGGCATGACCCTGCTCGTCTACGGCGCGCTCGGTGCCGTCTCGCTCTTCACGGTTCTCCAGCTGCAGGCGGTGGGCTGGAGCGCGCTGCAGGCCGGGTTGTCGGGGATGCCGGTCACGCTCGCCCTGCTGCTGCTGTCGTCGCGGGCGGCGGCGCTGTCCGCCCGGATCGGGCCGCGCATCCCGATGACGGTGGGCCCTCTCGTGTGCGCGGCGGGGGCGCTCCTCCTGCTCGGCGTCGGCGAGGGCGCGACGTGGTGGTCGGTCCTGCCGGGCATGACGGTGTTCGCCCTCGGCCTGGCGCTGCTCGTCTCGCCGCTGACGGCTGCCGTGCTGGCCGCTGCACCCGACCGGTTCGCCGGCGTGGCGAGCGGGGTCAACAACGCGGTGGCCCGGGCCGGGTCGCTGCTGGCGGTGGCCGCGCTGCCGGCGCTGGTCGGGCTGGCCGGCGACGACTACCTCGACGTCGACGCCATGACCGACGGACTACCGCGCGGCGATGCTGTGGTGCGCCGGGCTGCTCGCGGCCGGTGGTGTCGTCAGCTGGTTCGGGCTGGGCCGAGCAGCACGTCCGTGACGAAGTCGGCGACGGTGCGGTGCCACAGCGCGGCGTCCTTGAGCATGGTGTGCGTGCCGCCCTCGACCTTGACGTGGCGCAGGTCGACCCCGGAGTCGGCGTAGCGGCGGGCGAGCACGTCGGTACGCCGCGGGTCGGTGACGTGGTCCCTCGACCCGTGCATGAGCAGCACCGCCACTCCCGGGCGCGGCTGTGCGCACGTCGCTCTCGATCCACGGCGCGAGGGCCGCGACACCGACGACGTCCGGTTCGGCGCCGAGGTGCAGCGCGACCCGACCGCCCATCGAGTGGCCGACGACCACGACGGGCATCCCGGGGAGGGCGTGTCGGATGCGGTCGAGTGCCCAACGGGCGTCCTGCACCGGGTCCTGCCGGGTGCCGTTCCAGCCGCGCACCCGGTTCTTCAGCCGCAGGACCGCCAGGTCGTCGCCGGACCGACGCGTGATCGTCGAGGCGAACGGGGCCATCCGCACGACACGGCGAGACGCCACCAGGCGACCGGCATCCGGCTGGACTCGGCCCCGCCGTGCAGGATCAGCACGACGCCCATCGGGTCGGCCGGCACCTGCCCGCGCAGCGCGGCGCCCGCGCCACCCTCGGGGTCCAGCAGGCAAGACTCCGTGTCGCCGTGGTCCGCCGCGCTGGTCGGGCTCGAGTGCCGCTCCGTCATCGGTGCCCGCGGGTCAGACGTCCGCGCGGTGGAAGTTCTGGAAGCTGCGGCTGGCCGTGGGGCCGCGCTGGCCCTGGTAGTGGGAGCCGTAGCGCTCGGAGCCGTAGGGGTTCTCGGCCGACGACGAGAGCCGGAAGAACGCGAGCTGGCCGATCTTCATCCCCGGCCAGAGCATGATCGGCAGGGTCGCGACGTTGGACAGCTCGAGGGTGACGTGGCCGTTGAAGCCCGGGTCGACGAAGCCGGCGGTCGCGTGGGTGAGCAGGCCGAGGCGCCCGAGGCTGGACTTGCCCTCGACGCGGGCCGCGAGGTCGTCGGGCAGGGACACCGTCTCGAGGGTGCTGCCGAGCACGAACTCGCCCGGGTGGAGCACGAACCCCTCGGCGGGGTCGACCTCGACGAGACGGGTGAGGTCGGCCTGGTCCTGCGACGGGTCGATGACCGGGTACTTGTGGTTGTCGAACAGCCGGAAGAACTTGTCGAGGCGCACGTCGATGCTGCTCGGCTGCACCATGTCGGGGTCCCACGGATCCATCCGGACCCGTCCGGACTCGATCTCGGCCCTGATGTCGCGGTCGGAGAGCAGCACGGCGTCAGGGTACCCGCGGGGCCCGTCGGGGTGGGGGAGGTGGCTGCCGGAGGCGGCCGGCGGTTGGGTTAGACTTCCCGGCGCCGGGGAGGTCGCTGCACGGCCTGCGACCCGGCACGCCGGTGTAGCTCAATGGTAGAGCGCCAGCTTCCCAAGCTGGACACGCGGGTTCGATTCCCGTCACCGGCTCTGACCGACAGTCGGTTTTCGACGGTCGTCGACCTGCGAGCCACGAAGGCGCATGCATCGAGAGCGGCGATGCCCCGTTTGACGAGCACCATCCGCCTCAGGCGATTACCCTCATCCCAGGCCGAGCAGGGGCTCCGGCCCCAGTCTGAAGACCGCCACGAGGGGCCCCCATGCGCATGCCACTGACCACCCGCACCACCCGCTCCGCACTCGGCGCCGTCGCCGCGGGCGCCCTCCTGCTGGCGGCTGCCCCCACGGCGTCCGGCGTGGCCAGGACCCAGCTCCCGGGCGCTGTCCCGGCGGCGACCACGACGGCGACGGCGGCTTCCGTCGCCGCGTACGCGGCCACCCCCGCCGACACCCGGATGGCGTCCGCCCTCACCTCGCGCGCGACGACCACCCGGTTCGGCACGTCGTTCAGCGGCGCGGTGGTCGACGCGGCATCCAACGCGACGGTCTGGAGCAAGAGCGGCACCACCGGCAGGCTGCCGGCCTCGACCAACAAGCTGGTCACCGCGTCCAACGCCCTGACCCTGATGGGGCCCGACAAGCGATTCACCACCCGGGTCCGCAGCGGCTCGGCGTCGAACCAGGTCATCGTGCAGGGTTCCGGAGACCCCAGTGTCACCAGCGCCCAGCTCGACGCCATGGCGGCGACGACCGCCCTGTGGCTGCGCGCCCGGAAGGTCTCGTCGGTCCGGGTCTACGTCGACGACAACTTCTTCCCCACGCCGACGTTGGCCTACGGCTGGAAGGCGAGCTACGTGCCCGACTCGATCGCCCAGGTGCGCGGCCTGGTCCGCGACCAGCGCGAGAGCTCGGACACCAGCGCGGAGGCGGCAGGCTACTTCCGCGACCGGCTCAAGGCGCACGGCATCACGACGGCCGGCTACTACGGTCGGGCCAACGCCGCCTCGAGCTCGACGGTCATCGCGAGCAGCCTGGGCGCCACGCTCTCCACGATCGTCAGCCGGATGCTCCTGAACAGCGACAACGAGATCGCCGAGGCCCTGCACAAGATCGTCGGGTACAAGCTCGGCTACGGCACGTCGTGGAGCGGCGCCCGCAGCGCACAGGCCAAGCGAGCTCGCCGTGCAGGGTCTCGCGGCCGGCACCCTCTACGACGGGTCGGGCCTGTCCCGGGCCGACCGGCTCAGTGCCCTGCAGCTCGCCCGGATCGTCGACCGCGGGATCGACGCCGGCACCCAGACCAAGCTGTGGCCGCTGAAGTCCGGGCTGCCGACCGCCGGTCGCACCGGGACCCTGGCCAGCCGGTTCTCCACCACCGCGTCGAAGTGCGCCGTCGGCAAGGTGTGGGCCAAGACCGGCACGCTCGGCGACGTCGTGGCCCTGGCCGGCTGGACCACGGGCGCCGACGGGCGGGTCGAAGACCTTCGCCTTCCTCGTCAACGGCAAGACCTCCTCGACGACGTTGAAGCAGAACGTCGACATGCTGGCCGCCACGGTCAACGGTTGCTACTGAGTGAGCGGGCACTTGCGCCCTAGGCTCGGGGCGTGACCGAGACAGCAGGGACCGAGCCGAGTGCCGTGCTCGACGACGCAGGGCTCCCCCCCGACCGCCCGCGCACCGTCGGGCGACGGATCGTGTCGGGACTGTTCAGCTACGGCCTCGTCGCGCTCGCCGTCTGGTACCTGCTCACCAACCTGCAGACCGGTGAGTGGACCTCGGCCATGGCCCTGGTCACGGCCCCGATGGTGGTGGTCTCGGTCGTGCTCGGCGTCGTGAACCTGGCCACCAACTGGCCGCCGATCGTCGTGGCGCTTCCCGGGCTGCAGGTGCGAGAGGCCGCGGTCACGAACACCGCCGGTGCTGCGCTGTCCAACACCGTCCCCGAGGGGGGCGCCGTCGCGACCGGCCTGAACTACGCGATGCTGCGGTCCTGGGGGTTCACCCTGGGCGACACCACGTCCGAGGTGCTCGTCACCGGCACGTGGTCGCAGATGACCAAGTACATCCTGCTCGCCATCGGGCTCGTCGCGGTGGTGCTCCAGGGGTGGGGACCTCCCGGGCTGGACTGGGTCGCCCTGGGGCTGGTCGTGCTCGTGGCCGTCGCCATCGTGCTGCTCACCCTCATCCTGCGCAGGGAGTCGTTCGCCGCCCGGCTGGGGGCGTGGTGCGACCGGGTCATCGGTCGCGTGCGTCGCCGCCTGCGCCGCATCCCGGACCCCGGCCTCACCGAAGGTCTGCCGCTCTTCCGCACCCAGATGGTCCGGCTGCTGCGCCTGTGCTGGGGCCGGCTCACGACCACCATGCTCATCTCGCAGCTCATGGTCGTCCTGGTGCTCGGGGTCTGCGTCCGGATGCAGGGTCTGGACCAGTCCACGATCTCCTGGGCGGTCATCCTCGTGGCCTGGGGCCTGGTCACCTTCGCCTCGCTGCTCATCCCGACCCCGGGCGGTCTCGGTGTCGCGGAGGTGGTGCTCGTCGCCGTGCTCGGCCACGGGCTCCCGCAGTCCGACGAAGCCGCCGTGCTGGCCGCCGTGCTGCTCTACCGCATCGCCACCTTCCTGGTGCCGATCCCGATCGGCCTGGTGACGTACCTCTACTGGCGCAAGTCGACCGCCTGGCGTGAGCCGGTGAACTCCCGCGGGCCGAGCGCCGACCCTGCGCTCGAGGCGTGACCGGTCAGCCGGGGACGAGCCAGCCGAGCACCGTGACCACGCCGACCACGGCGAACACGACGAACGCGACGGCCAGCACCCACGCGATGAACCAGGCGGCGTCGAAGCCGCTGATGTCCTCCTCCTCGACCACCCCCACCGCCTCGTCGGCCGCGGCCACCTCCGCGACGGTGGCCGCCTCGGAGTTCAGGGCGCGCTCGCGCAGCGCCTCGAGGCGGCGCGGACGCGGCTGCGAGCGGGCGGAGGCCGGCAACCCACGCCACATGACCGTGAAGTCGTCGTGCGACTGCTCGCGCCACGCCGCGACCGCGGCGTCGACGTCGGGGCCCTTCGCCCCGGCCGCGAACCACACGGCCCCGGCCCGTGGCAGGTCACGCATCTCGAACAGCACCTCGCCGAGCTCGACGAGCGCCTCGGTGTCCTGGGCGCCCTCGACGTGCGCGACGAGCACGTCACGCGCCCTCCACAGCTGACCCGCCTCGCGGGCCTCGCGGGCCCGGCGAACCGGTTCGGATGCCGTGCCGTCGTCGGTCATCCGAGTCCTCCCGTGGAGCGCGCCACCGAGGCGACCCGCAGGACCACCATCGTGGCGAGCAGCAGCCCGATGAGCAGCACGGCCATCCCCATCGACGACACCAGCAGCGCCACGGCGAGGCAGAGCACCGTGAGCACCACCGCAGGGACCATCGTCGCCACCGTCTCGTGGTCGCTCAGCGCGTGCAAGCCGGACAGGGCGAGCGCCACGGCCGACACGGCCACGGCGAGGGTCAGCGCGATCGGCCGCGTTCCGGCATCCGCCTCCCCCTGGATGACGTCGACTGCGGCCGCGAGCGCCGCTCCCACCGCCGCGATCGACGCGAACACCGGCAGGTGGCCGTAGCCGAACAGCCAGACCGCGCGCGGGTTCTCGACGATGCTGGCGTGGTCGCGCGAGAAGTACAGCCACCACAGGGAGAACACGACGAGCAGCCCCCCGGCGATGAGTGGCGCCATCGCCCAGGTCAGGCCACCGCCGTCGGGGGACATGACCTGCTGGATCGCCAGGACCGACGACAGGATGACCTCGCCGAGCACGATGATCGTGAGCAACCCGTAGCGCTCGGCGATGTGGTGCGGGTGGAACGGCGTGTAGCCGTGCCGCTTCTCGGCGAGCACGGGGACGAGCAGCTCGAGCCCCACGAGGAAGACGAACGAGGGGAGGTACCAGGACTCCGGTACGCCGAGACGGGCGATCCAGAGCAGCTGCACGACCGTGATGCCCCCGGCGTACCAGAGGGCGGTCTGCCGCCGTTCGGGGTGGCCGGCGGCGGCGCGCAGCCACAGCCCGACCATCGCGAAGCGCATGATCGCGTACCCCAGCACCACCGTCGTCGACTGGCCGTCGAGGAAGATGTCGGGCACGCCGGCTGCGAGGAAGAGCGCGCCGACCATGATCACGAAGGTGAGCAGCCGGAACACCACGTCGTCGTTGTCGTAGGCCGAGGCGAACCACGTGTAGTTCAGCCAGGCCCACCAGATCGCGAACCAGGTCATCGAGTAGCCGACCACCGTGCCGTAGTGCGCGTCGCTGAGCCCGTGGTGCAGCTCGGCGGCGTTGCTGGCGATGGCGACGACGAAGACGAGGTCGAAGAGCAGCTCGAGCGGGGTCGAGGCGCGGTGCTGCTCGCCGGTGTCGCGCGCGACCACGGGTCGGCGCAGCGGCACGGGGACGATGCTCACGAGGCGAGTATGCCGTCTGGCCACCACGCCCTCCGCCGAGGCGGGAACGCCGAAACCCTTGCGCTTGTTACCCGTGGGTAGCACACTGGTAAGCAAGCGCTCACTGACCCGATCGGGAGGACCACGGCCATGGGCCACTACAAGAGCAACCTGCGAGACATCGAGTTCAACCTCTTCGAGGTGCTCGGCCGAGGCGATGTCCTGGGTTCCGGCCCGTACGAGGCCATCGACGCCGACACCGCCCGCGAGATGCTCAAGGAGGTCTCGCGCCTCGCGGAGAACGAGCTGGCCGAGTCCTTCCAGGACAGCGACCGCAACCCGCCCGTCTACGACCCGCAGACGCAGGCGGTGACGATGCCGGCGTCGTTCCGCAAGTCGTTCGACGCCTACCGCGAGAGCGGCTTCTGGGCCATCGACCTGCCCGCCGAGCTCGACGGCACCGTGGCTCCCCCGAGCCTGCGCTGGGCCGTCAACGAGATGCTCCTGGGGTCCAACCCGGCCGTCGCGATGTTCGCGGCGTCCTACGGTTTCGCCAAGCTGCTCTACGAGCTCGGCAACGACGACCAGAAGAAGCTCGCGCACTGGATCGTCGAGAAGGGCTGGCACTGCACCATGGTGCTGACCGAGCCGGATGCCGGCTCCGACGTCGGCGCCGGCCGCACCAAGGCGACCCAGAACGACGACGGCACCTGGTCGATCACCGGCGTCAAGCGCTTCATCACCAGCGCCGAGTCCGACATGGTCGACAACGTCGTGCACTTCGTGCTCGCCCGCCCCGAGGGCGCCGGCCCCGGCACCAAGGGCCTGTCGCTCTTCATCCTCACCAAGTACGCCGTCGACCTCGAGACCGGTGAGCTCGGTGAGCGCAACGGCGTCCACGTCACCAACGTCGAGAAGAAGATGGGCCTGAAGGTCTCGACGACCTGCGAGCTGACCTTCGGCGGCGAGAACCCCGCCGTCGGGACCCTCTTCGGCGACGTGCACGACGGCATCGCCCAGATGTTCCACGTCATCGAGAACGCCCGGATGATGGTCGGCACCAAGGCGATCGCCACCCTGTCGACCGGGTACCTCAACGCCCTCGACTACGCCAAGCAGCGGGTGCAGGGCGCCGACCTCACCCAGTCGGCCGACAAGGCGGCGCCGCGCGTCACCATCACCCGCCACCCCGACGTGCGTCGTTCGCTGATGACCCAGAAGGCGTACTCCGAGGGCCTGCGCGCCCTGGTGCTCTTCACGGCGAGCCAGCAGGACATCGTCGACCAGCAGCGGCTCGGCTCGGGGTCGGAGTCGTTCGAGCGGGGCTCCGCCGCCGACATCGCCAGCCGGGTCAACGACCTGCTGCTGCCGATCGTCAAGGGCCTGGGCTCGGAGCGCGCCTGGGTGCTGCTGGGCACCGAGTCGCTGCAGACCTTCGGCGGTTCCGGCTTCCTGCAGGACTACCCGGTCGAGCAGTACGTGCGCGACGCCAAGATCGACACCCTCTACGAGGGCACCACCGCCATCCAGGGCCTGGACTTCTTCTTCCGCAAGATCGTCAAGGACAAGGGCCAGGCGCTGACCTACCTGTCCACGCAGATGCAGGAGTTCGCCAAGGACCTCGGCGCGCACGGCGGCCGCCTCGACCACGACCGCGAGCTGCTCGGCCAGGGCCTCGAGGACGTCCAGGGCATCCTCGGCTTCATGGTCGGCGAGCTGATGAAGTCCGACCCGCGCAACGGTGGCGAGATCACCAACCTCTACACCGTGGGGCAGAACACCTCGCGCCTGCTCCTGGGTGCCGGTGACCTCGTCGTCGGCTGGCTGCTGCTGCGCCAGGCCGCGGTGGCGCTCGACGCCCTCGCTGCCGGTGCCTCGGCCAAGGACAAGGACTTCTACGAGGGCAAGGTGGCGGCCGCGCAGTTCTACGCCCGGCAGATCCTCCCCCGCCTCTCGGCCGAGCGCGCCATCGCCGAGGCGACCGACTCCCTCCTCATGGAGGTGCCGGAGTCCGCGTTCTGAGCTGACCGGATGCCGAACGGCCCACCCCTTCGCGGGGTGGGCCGTCCGGCATCCGTGGGGTGTTCGTCAGCGGGGGTCGACGTCCGTGCGGTCGACGCGCGAGCCGCTGACCGGGTCGACCTGGCTCTCGCGCGTGGTCGTGTAGCCGACCGGGCGACGCCGGGTGGCGAGGAAGGACAGGACGATCGCGAGCGCACCGGCGACCATGAGGATGATGCCGACGGTCGTGAGGTCGATGCCGGAGAGTCGAGGTGTCGCCGACGGCGAAGTAGAGGATCGCTCCGACGACCAGCAGGAAGATGCCGAGTCCGATGTACATACCGTCTCCTTGGTGGGGGCCGTTGGGGTGTCGGCCAGCCCATCGACTGTACGGACCGCAGACCCCTGACCTGCGGCTACGGTGCAGCCGACTTTCCGGAGGTCAGAAGCCGCCGCCGCCGCCGTCGCCGCCGCCGCCGCCGCCGATGTAGCCCCCGCCGGCTGGTGTCCGGTCGGTGGCTCGAGGGCAGGTCGTCAGCCCGGCTCGCGCCCGTCGACCCCCTGCGGTTCATGACCACGACGATCACCCCGACGATGACGATGAACCCGATGATGAACCACATGACGGCTCCTCCCGTCGTCGGCAGCCTCGGCGGATGCCGTACCCCTCAGGGTGACGCCGACGGGCGCCCCTGTCCATGGCCCGGTGGGGTCAGAAACCCGCGCCGGGGTTGAGGATGCCCTGCGGGTCGAGGGCGTGCTTGACCCGGCGGGTGAGGGCCATGACGTCGGGGCCGAGCTGGGCCTCGAGCGAGCCCACCTTCAGCCGGCCGACGCCGTGCTCCCCGGTGATCGTGCCGCCGAGCTCGATGGCGGTCGCCATGACCTCGTCGAAGGCGAGCCGGGCCCGGCGCTCGGCGTCCTCGTCACCCGCGGTGTAGATGATCGCGGGGTGGGTGTTGCCGTCGCCGGCGTGGGCCACCACCGGGATCTCCACGTCGTGCCGCGCGGCGATCTCCTCGACGGCGGCGAGCAGGGCCGGCAGCTGCGGGATCGGCACGCCGACGTCCTCGGGCAGCACCGCCCCGCGCGTGTCGATGGCGGTGAAGTGCAGGCGGCGGGCCGCCACGAACAGCTCGCCCTCCTCGGGGTCGTCGGTCGCGAAGACCTCCTTGGCGCCGGACACCTCGCAGGCGGCGACCGCCACGGCCACCTCGTCGGCCCGCGCCGCGCCGGGGGCGTCGGACTGGATGAGGAGGAGCGCACCGGCATCCCGGTCCAGGCCCATCGGCTGGAAGTCCTCGACCGCGTTGATCGAGGCGTGGTCCATCAGCTCGACCAGGGAGGCGCGCATCGTGCGGCCGAGCTCCATGACGGCGGCCGCCGCGGCGGCGACCGTCGGGAACGTGGCGACGACCGTGGACACGGGAGGCTGGGCGGGCACCAGCCGCAGCGTCGCCCGGGTGACGATGCCGAGGGTGCCCTCGGAGCCGACGAACAGCTTGAGCAGCGGCAGCCCCGCGACGTCCTTGACGCGCTTGCCGCCCAGGCGGACCAGGGTGCCGTCGGCGAGCACCACGTCGAGGCCGAGCACGTAGTCGGTGGTGACGCCGTACTTCACGCAGCACAGACCGCCGGCGTTCGTGGCGATGTTGCCGCCGATGGAGCAGATCTCGTACGAGCTGGGGTCCGGGGGGTACCAGAGCCCTTCTGCGGCGGCGGCGCGCTTGACCTCGACGTTGAGGGCGCCGGGCTCGACGACGGCCACCTTGCTGGCGGTGTCGATCTCGACGGCGCGCATCCGCTCGGTCGACAGCACGATGCCGCCGTCGACCGCGAGCGCTCCGCCGGACAGACCCGAGCCGGCGCCACGCGGTACGACGGGGATGCCGTGCGCGCTCGCCCAGCGCATGGTCACCTGCACCTGCTCGGCGGTCTCGGCCCGCACGGCCGCCAGCGGGGTGCCCGCGGTGGCGTCGTGGGTCCAGTCGAAGCGGTACTTCTCGAGGGCGTCCGGGGCGGTCACGACCACCCCGTCGGGCAGCGCTCCCACGAGCTCGCGCACGACGTCATCCACTCGTCCACTCTCCCCATCCGGCCGGTTGGGCAGTAGCGTCTCACCATGTCGAGCGACGAGGCGGCCCAAGCGGCGGCGCTGCACTGGTACATCGAGAAGTACGAGTCGGCCTACGGCCAGTCGACCATCCCCTTCGCCGATCAGCTGCGCCAGGTCATGTCCCCCTCACTGCGCCTGCGGGCGAAGATCGCGGCCACTGACGTCCAGGCCGTGCGGGCGCGCCGGACCGCCGCGGCCCTGGCCGCCGGCCCGGGCCCGCTGCGACTGCACCTCGGGTGCGGCTGGAACCACCTCGACGGCTGGGTGAACAGTGACCTCGTGGGCGGGAAGGGCGACTTCGCGTGGAACATCCTGAGGCCGCTGCCGTTCGCGCCCGGCACAGTGGACGTCGTCTTCCTCGAGCACGTCTTCGAGCACATGCGCTACTCCCAGACCCTCACCGTGCTCGGTCACGTGCGGCAGGTCCTTGCCCCCGGCGGAATCCTGAGGGTGGGCGTGCCGGACGCCGGGATGTACGCCCGGATGTACAGCGCAGCAGCCGGGCCGGCTCGCAGGAGCTGCGGTGGGGCCGGCCCACGCCGATGCTCGCGCTGCGGCGAGGTCTTCCAGGAGCACGCCCACGTCAGCGCCTACGACGCCGAGACCCTGCTCCTCGTCCTCCAGGAGGGCGGGTTCCCGGGCGCGACCGTGGTCCCGGGAGGCACCTCCGAGCTGCTGGACGAGGTGCCCGACCTCGCGGAGCGCATCCCCGAGACCGTCTACGCGGAGGTGCGCCGCAGCGCGGACTGACCCGGTTGCGTCACAGGCGGCGGTCGTCGAGGACCGGGAAGGCCGTGCGGTAGGCCCTGGTGGCTTCGAGGTCGACGTCGACCGAGAGCACCTGCTGCTCACCACCAGCGGCCTCGGCGAGGACCTCGCCGCTCGCCGTGACGACCTGGCTGTGCCCGCCCATCTCGTACCCCGCGTGCGTGCCGGCGGTGTTGCACTGCACCACGACGCACTGGTTCTCGATCGCGCGGGCCCGGCCGAGCAGGGTCCAGTGCCCCACTCGCGCGGCGGGCCAGGCCGCCGGCACCACGAACAGCTCCGCCCCGGCCTCGACCTGCTGCCGGTAGAGCTCCGGGAAGCGCAGGTCGTAGCACGTCGACAGCCCGACGGTCACGGACTCGCCTGTCCCCGAGGGAATCTCGGTGACAACGACATCGACCCCGGCCTCCATCAGCCGCGGCTCCCCAGCGCCGAAGCCGAACCGGTGGATCTTGCGGTAGACCGCGAGACGCCCGCCAGCGGCATCCAGCAGCAGCGAGGTGTTGGCGAGGTCGTTGCCGTCGACGCCCGGCTCGGGCAGCCGCTCGACGAACGAGCCCGCGTGCAGGGTCACGGATGCCGCGCGCGCGGCATCCGCCATCGCCCGGGCCCACGGGCCGTCGAGCGGCTGGGCCCGCTCGGCCCACCGGGTGTAACCGAAGCCGGTCGCCCCCCACAGCTCGGGCAGCACGACGAGGTCGTGCCCGGCCTGGTCGGCGACGAGCGCGGCCACCCGGTCGACCCGGGCGTCGAAGGACTCGTCGTCGTCGTACCCGAGCTGGACCACCGCGATGCGCATGCCACCCATCCTGCCGTGAGTGCGGAGAAGCTGCAGCGATCAGAGGTGCTCGGCCTCGTTGCGCAGCCGGCCGAGGTACTCGTTGTAGGCCTTGAGCTCGGCGTCGCCGTCGCGGTCGGCCTGGCGGTCCTTGCGCCGGGTCTCCTGCTCGTCGCGCTTGAACCACTGGAAGGCCACGACCACCGCCAGGAACAGGGTGGGGGCCTCACCGAACCCCCAGGCGATCTCGCCGGCCCGGTGCTGGTCGAGCAGCGGGTCCGGGCCCCACGGCAGGTTGATCTGGCCGAAGAAGTCGGGCGCCAGCAGGGTCTCGCTGCCGGTCAGCACCACCCCGAAGAACGCGTGGAACGAGATCGTCGCGAAGAGGATGACGAGCAGCATCAGCGGCGACCAGCGCGGCGGCCCGGGGTCGATGCCGATCAGCACCCAGACGAACAGGTACCCGGTGAGCATGAAGTGGGCCATCATCAGCAGGTGCCCGGTGTGGGTGGTCAGTGACAGCTGGAACAGGCCCGTCCAGTAGAACGCCGCGAGGCTGAAGAAGAACAGGCATCCCGCCACGACCGGGTTGGCGAGCACCCGCATCGCACGGGAGTGCACCACCTGCAGGAGCACCTCGCGCGGCCCCCACGTCTTGTCGGGCCGCGGCTTGAGCGCACGCAGCGCCAGCGTCAGGGGCGCCCCGGGCACGAGGAACAGCGGCACCGTCATCGCCACGGCCATGTGCATGACCATGTGCATGCTGAACAGCACCCGCCCCCAGATCCCGGGCGCGCTGCAGGTGGCCCAGACGAACAGCGCCCAGCCGAGCACCCAGCAGATGGTGCGTCCCACCGGCCAGGCGTCGCCGCGCCGGCGCAGCCGGACCACCCCGGCGAGGTACAGCCCGACGGCCAGGACCGCGGTGCCGACGAAGAGCCAGTCGATGCGCCACGCGGTGAGCCAGTCGGCGTTGGTCATCGGCCCCGGGTCGGGGTAGCCGCTCAGCTCGAGGATGCGGCTGGGCTCGAGCGCCGCGTCGGGCACCGGCGGGACGCTGCGCGCCAGCACCGCGGCCAGCCCGGTCGCGGCCCCCATGACGGCGATCTCGACGACGGCGAGCCGGGCGAAGACCCGTCCGTCGCCGGGGCGCTGCGTGAGCACCTCGACGATGTTGCGCCGGTGCAGCCAGCCCAGCACGCCGAGCGACGACGATGGCCAGCGTCTTGAGCGCCACCACCGCTCCGTAGGGCGTGAAGAGCCCGTCGATCGACCCCAGCCGGATCCAGGCCTGCTGCACCCCGGTCAGCGCGACGGCACCGAAGCACCAGGCGGCCACGGTCGAGTAGCGCGCCACGGTCGGGCCGAGGTCGGTGCCGAGCGGGCGGCGCATCACGAGCAGGGCGAGGAGCCCGCCGGTCCACACGACGACGCCGAGCAGGTGCACGCCGAGCGAGTTGACGGCATCCTCGTGGCTCGCCGCACCCGCCGCGTGGCCGGTCAGGGCCAGGATGACGACGGCCGCCAACGTGAACAGGGCGAGCCAGGCCATCGGCGCCCGCCGCGTCGTGAGCCGGGCCGACACCGCCACGACCACGGCGACGAGCGCGCTGATGAGCAGCACCCGGGTCGTCTCGAGGGTCCAGGTGAACGAGACCAGCTGGTCGAACAGGCCGGCGCTGGTCAACGGGGTGCCGGCGAGGTCGGCGAAGGTCAGCACCACCTCGAGCAGCGCGGCCACCGCCCACACCGCCGCAGCCGACGCGGCGTACCGGGTGGCGGTGACCCGACGGCGGGTGTGCTTCCGCTCGGGCGCGAGGAAGGCAGCCAGCCCGAGCAGACCCACGGTGGCGGCGGAGGCCAGGATGCTGACGGCCGACACCAGGGGCACGCCCCAGCGCACCAGGGGCCCGGGGTCGGACAGCGCCAGGGGCGCGGTCGCACCGGTGAGCGACGCCGCGACGAGCGCCCCGAGCAGCCCCGCGACCACGGCGAGACCGAGGGCGCGCGCGACCCCGGGCACGCTGTCGACCGGCGGGTGCTCGGGGGTGGCCATGCCCACCAGCGTAGGTACTGTGGCCGCATGTCCCTGCACCCCCCGGCGCCAAGCGACCTCGGCGAGCTCGTCGACGCGTACGCCCAGACGGTGCAGAACCTCATCGACCTCGGCCGCACCATGCGCCCCGACGACGCCGCGCGACCCACCGACTGCCCCGGCTGGACCGTGCTCGACCAGATCGCCCACGTCGCGAGCACCGAGGCGATGGTCGCCGGCGAGCCCGAGCCCGACGTCGACGTCAGCCACCACGCCCACGTGCGCCACGGCTTCGGCGCGCGGGTCGAGCGGTACGTCGAGTCCCGCCGCGGACGCGACCTCGAGGAGGTCCTCGACGAGCTCGAGGAGCGCCTCGCCGAGCGGCTCAGCGTCTACCGCGCCGACCCCGAGTGGGCCGAGCGCGAGGTCCAGGGCCCGTTCGGCCCCACCACCTGGCACGACCTGCTGGCCATCCGCACCTTCGACATCTGGATGCACGAGCAGGACGTCCGCGAGGCCCTCGAGCGCCCGGGTGGGCTCGACACCGGCGCCGCGGCCCTCGCCGTGAGCGTGCTCTTCGCCGAACTGCCCCGCCTCGTGGCCAAGGACGCCGCCGTCGAGCCCGGCAACGCCGTCGTCCTCGACCTCACCGGCCCCACGGTCGGGCGGGCCGGCGCGCGGGTGGAGGAGCACGACGGCAAGGCGCGCGGCATCCCCCTGTTCACCGGGGAGGCCGAGGAGCACCCCGACGTCGTCACCACCTCGCTCACCATGTCGACCCGGGTCGCGGCCCGCCTCGCCGGTGGCCGGCGTTCGCCCGACGACCTGCACGTCGTGGTGCACGGCGACGACGGCATCGCCCGCCGGGTCATGGCCGCCATGGCGATCACCCCCTGATGGCCACCTTCTCGACCGCGAACCGGTCCACCGCGACCGTCACCGCCCCGGTGGATGCCGTGTGGGACGTGCTGACCGACCCCGACGCAGATCGCGCGGCTGACCCCCTTCCTGCACTCGGTGAAGGAGGAGGGCGAGCACTGGGTGTGGCAGCTGAGCAAGGTGCCCGTGCTGGGCGCGAGCTTCTCGTTCACCTTCCGGGAGCGGATGGCCTTCGACGAGCCGCACCGCATCGACTTCACCCACGACCCCGCGCCCGGCGCCGACGAGGGCGCCGGGGTCGTCGGTTGGTACGAGCTCACCCCGCGGCCCGCCGGGACCCACCTCGAGACCTCGATGGAGATCACCGTCGACCTGCCCTTCCCGGGCATGCTGCGACCGGCCGTGTCCACGGCCATGAAGGGCGTGGTCACGCTGATGGGCCAGCGCTTCTCGCACAACCTGCTCGCGCACCTCGGCGCCACGACCGTCTGAAGGTTCGACAGCCGGAGAACCTCGCGGATTCGGGAATGTCCGCGGCCCCTCGTAAAGTTGTATGCCGCAAGCAACCTTATGAGGAGGGACCCGGGATGCCGTTCCGCTCGGAGCCGTCGACCCCGACGGCCATGCTCGGCGACGACCTGATCCGCGTCGTCAAGCTGCTGCACCACGCGCGCCAGCAGGCTCCGCGCGCGCACCCGCAGGTCGACCCGATGGCCTACCCGCTGCTGTTCAACCTCAAGGCCGGCCCGATGCGCGTCTCGGCCCTGGCCGAGGTGCTCCACTCCGACGTCTCCACCGTGAGCCGTCAGGTGAGCACCCTGGTCGACCTCGGCTTCGTGGTGCGCGGGCCCGACCCGGACGACGGCCGTGCCCAGGCTCTGTCCGTCACCGACGAGGGCACCAGGTTGCTCATCGCCATCCGCGAGGGCCGCGACCGCTGGCTGAAGGGCCTGCTCGCCGACTGGTCCGACGACGACGTCACCTCGTTCTCCGCACACCTGCGTCACTTCGCCTCCGACCTCGAGGCCTCCCTGTCCTCCCCCACCCGAAGGAACGACCGATGAACGACTCCACCCCGCCTGATACCCGGGACGCCGCACTGGCCACCGGCAGCGGCGCCCCGGCACCCACCGCCGTGACCGCCGAGCCGGACCGCCCCACCGGCCCGCTCAGCCACCGCCAGATCGTCACGATCCTCATCGGCCTGATGATGGGCATGTTCCTCGCCGCCCTCGACCAGACCATCGTCGCGTCGGCGATGCGCACCATCGCCGACGACCTGCGTGGCCTGGACGCACCAGGCCTGGGCCACGACGGCCTACCTCATCACCGCGACCATCGTCACGCCGCTCTACGGCAAGCTCGGCGACATCTACGGCCGCAAGAAGCTGTTCATCATCGCCATCTCGATCTTCATCTTCGGGTCGGTCCTGTGTACGTTCGCCACCTCGATGTTCAGCCTCGCCGCCTTCCGCGCGGTGCAGGGCCTCGGAGCCGGCGGTCTGTTCTCGCTGGCGCTGGCGATCGTCGGCGACATCGTGCCGCCGCGTGAGCGCGCCAAGTACCAGGGCTACTTCCTGGCCGTCTTCGGCACCGCCTCGGTGCTCGGCCCGGTCATCGGCGGCTTCTTCGCCGGCCAGGAGACCATCCTCGGCATCGACGGCTGGCGCTGGGTCTTCCTCGTCAACGTGCCGATCGGCATCGCGGCCCTCGCCGTGGTCTCCAAGACGCTGCACCTGCGCCACACCCGCCTCGACCACCGCATCGACTGGGGCGGCGCCGCTGCTGCTCTCGGTCGCGCTCGTCCCGCTCCTCCTCGTCGCCGAGCAGGGCCGCGAGTGGGGCTGGGCTCGACGGCAAGTCCATCGCCTGCTACGTCATCGGCATCCTGGGTGCGATCGGCTTCTTCTGGCAGGAGTGGCGGATGAAGGACGAGGCGATCCTCCCGCTGAAGATGTTCCGCAACAAGACGGTCGGCGTCTCCTCGGTCGCCTCGGTGCTCATCGGTGTCGCGATGTTCGGCGGTCTCGCCGCCCTCCCGCTCTACCTGCAGATCGTCAAGGGCGCCACCCCGACCCAGGCCGGCCTGCTCCTGCTGCCGATGACCCTCGGCATCATGTTCGGCTCGATCCTGTCCGGCCAGATCATCTCGCGCACCGGGCGCTACCGGAAGTTCCCGATCATCGGCTCCGGGCTGCTCGCGGTCTCGCTGTTCGTCTTCCACTACGTCGAGTTCGACACCCCGCTGTGGCAGACCATGATCGTCATGCTCGTCTTCGGCATGGGCCTGGGCTTCAACTTCCAGCCGCTCACCCTGGCCGTGCAGAACGCCGTGCCGCCCAACCAGATCGGCGTCGCGACCTCGACGGCCACCTTCACCCGCCAGATCGGTGGAGCACTCGGCACCGCCGTGTTCCTGTCGATCCTGTTCTCCACGGCGGGCGAGAAGATCACCTCGGCCCTACGTGCCGCCGTCCCGACCGCCGACTTCCAGGCGGCGCTGGCCGACCCGGCGAACGCCGCCGTGGCCGAGCAGCTCAAGGCCGCCCAGGCCAGTGGCGGCGGGGCTGCGAGCGGGGTGCTCCAGGACAGCTCGTTCCTCAACGGGCTCGACGAGCGCATCGCGAAGCCGTTCCTCATGGGCTTCTCCGAGGCGATGGACACCGTGTTCCTCGTCGGCTCGGCCGTCATGGTCGTCGGCTTCCTCGTGATGCTGATGCTGCCGCACGTCGAGCTGCGCAGCGGCTCGTCGTACGACGACCGCGCCAAGGCCGACTCGGATGCCACCGAGGATTCGATGGCCGCCCCGCACTGACCTCCGACCAGCGCAGCGGATGCGCCGCCCCGCCACGAGCGGGGCGGCGCATCCGTCTGACTCACCCGGTCAGCAGCGCGGGCAGGGTGAGGAGGTCGGGGATCGTCCGGGTCGCACCGGCCTCGCGCAGCCGCTCCGCCACGAACGACGTCGTCACGCCGAGCACGGTGCCGACCCCGGCCCCGACGGCCGCGCGCACCCCGTTCGGTGCGTCCTCGCACGCGACGGCGGCACCGGCATCCGCTCCGAGCCGTTCGCAGGCCAGCGCGTAGCACGCCGGGTCGGGCTTGCCGATGTCGACGTCGTCGCGGGTGACGCTCGTGTCGAACACCGCGAGCCCACCCAGCGGCGCGAGCGCCTTGGCGGCCCACGTCGTGTCGGCGGACGTCACGAGGGCCAGCGGGATGCCGGCGCGCCGGGCGCTCTCGATGGTCTCGGCGGCCCCGGGCAGGGGCTCGACCAGCCAGTCGCGCGGCACCAGCCGCACGATCTCCTCGAGCATCACTTGCGGGTCCCCGTCGCGCCAGGGACCGTCGACGGTGCGGAAGACGTCATCCGCCCGGCGACCGGTGAACAGGCCTGCGACGTCGTCGTCGTAGGGCCACCCCCGGGCCGCGAACCAGGCCTCGAACCCCGCCCGGTGGAGGGGCTCGGAGTCGACGAGCGTGCCGTCGAGGTCGAGGAGGAGCGCGGAGACCCGGGGTGGCCTCACTCCGAGGTCGGCCACGCGAACAGTGAGTCGCCCGCCTCGACGGTGGCACCGGTGCGCTCGCTGACGACCGCTCCCGGCTTCGTGTCGAGCACGCAGAGCATGACCATCGGACTCAGCCCGCGGCTCTGCACGTCGGTGGGGTCCCACCGGGTGACCGGCTGGCCGGCCTCGACGGTCGACTTCTCCTCGACGAGCAGCTCGAAGCCGTCCCCGTCGAGCTTGACCGTGTCGATGCCGAGGTGGACGAGCACCCCCGTGCCCTCGGCCGTGACGACGACGTAGGCGTGCGGATGGAGCTTGATCAGCGTGCCCGCGACCGGGGACACGGCCTCGGCCATCCCACCGGACGGCTCGATCGCCACTCCCGCGCCGACCATCTCGGCGGCGAAGACCGGGTCGGGGACGTCGGCCAACGGGCGGACGAGCCCGGCGACCGGTGCGACCACGTCGCTCACATCAGGTCCTCGATGTCCTCGGCGATGTTGTCCGCCTCCGGGCCGACGACGACCTGGACGACCGTCCCGGCCTTGATGACGCCCATGGCGCCGGCGGCCTTGAGCCCCGGCTCGTCGATGAGGGCGGCGTCCTTGACCTCGGTGCGCAGGCGGGTGATGCACGGCTCGATCTCGACGATGTTGTCGGCGCCGCCGAGGGCGGCGAGGATCTTCTCGGCCTTGGTGCTCATGTGGGGTCCTTTCAGGTCGCGGTCGGGACGAGTCTGGCCCAGTCTGGGTCTGACCACCAGCGCTGCGGCGGTGCAGAACTGGACAGCTTCCGGTTGACAGCACCCGCGGAGACGGTGCATCCTCGCTGGTACTGACTGGACCGTACCAGTTAGGACCAGCGCGGGTCGAGAGGAGGTGCGATGCCTCGGATCACCGAGGGCGCCGAGCCGAAGCACGCGCAGCTGCGCGCCGAGCTGGCCAGGATGGCCGCCACCGACCTCGCACCCGACAGCGCGATCCCCTCCGAGCGCGAGCTGATGGAGACGTACGCCGTCTCGCGCGCCACCGTGCGCCGCGCCATCGAGCAGCTCGTCGCCGAGGGCGTGCTGCGCCGGGTGCAGGGCAAGGGCACGTTCGTCGCGCGACCCCGCGTGCAGTCCCACCTCCACCTCGCCTCGTTCACCCAGGACATGCGCCGCCGTGGAAAGACCCCGACGACCCGTGTCCTCCGGGTCGAGGCGGTCGCGCCGCCGGCGGACGTCGCCGACTGGTTCGGCCTCGAGCCCGGGGCCACGGCCTGGCGGGTCGAGCGCGTTCGCCTCGCGGCCGGGGAGCCGATGGCGTTCGAGGCCGGGTGGTACTCGCCCCACCTCCTGCCCGACCTCGGCAGCCACGACCTCGAGCAGTCCCTCTACGAGCTGTTCGCCCGGGAGTACGGCCTGGCCGTGGACACCGCGGAGCAGACCGTGCGCGCCGAGGCCGCCGGCGATGACCTCGCCCACCAGCTCGACGTCGAGATCGGAGACCCCGTGATGACCTTCGACCGCTCCAGCCGCTCCGGCGGCGCCCCGCTCGAACGCGTGATCAGCCACTACCGCGGCGACCGCTACGAGCTCCACATCTCCCTGGACAGCACCCTGCCCCAGGAGCCGCACGACACCTATCAGGAGAGGGAACGACCATGACAGCCGCAGACGTGCCAGCGGAGGGGACCGCGAAGAAGAAGCGGTTCGACCTCGCACCGATCCAGAAGTTCGGGCGCAGCCTCATGCTGCCCATCGCATCGTTGCCCGTCGCAGCGCTCATGCTGCGCCTGGGCCAGCCCGACCTGCTCGGCGCCGACGGCCTCGGCTGGGACCGCGTCGCCGCCATCCTGGCCGGCGGCGGCAACGCCCTGTTCGCCAACCTGCCCCTGCTGTTCGCCGTCGGTGTCGCCATCGGCATGGCGAAGAAGGCCGACGGGTCGACGGCGATGGCCGCCGTCGTCGGCTACCTGGTCTACAAGGGCGTCAGCGACGCCATCTCGCCCTTCGTCCTCGACGCACCGGCCGAAGGGGAGGTCCAGGAGCTGATCAACTACGGCGTGCTCGGCGGCATCCTCTGCGGCCTCATCTCCGCCTTCCTGTGGCAGCGCTACTACCGCATCTCGCTGCCGCCCTACCTCGCCTTCTTCGGCGGTCGGCGGTTCGTGCCGATCATCACGTCGTTCGCGACGCTGGCCCTCGCGGTGCTCATGGGGCTGGTCTACCCGGCCTTCGACACCGGCCTGACGGCCGTCGGCGAGTGGACTGCCGAGAACGATGTCCTCGGCGGGTTCTTCTACGGCACCTTCAACCGCCTCCTGATCCCGCTGGGCCTGCACCACATCCTCAACAACTTCCCGTGGTTCCTCCTCGGCGAGTACACGCCCACCGGGGGTGGGCCCACCGTGCAGGGCGACATCCCGCGGTTCCTCGCCGGCGACCCCACCGCCGGTGCCTTCATGACCGGCTTCTTCCCGATCATGATGTTCGCCCTCCCCGCCGCCGCCCTGGCGATCTACCAGGAGGCCAAGCCGGTGGCGAAGAAGGCCGTGCTCGGCATCATGGGCTCGGCCGCGCTGTGCTCGTTCCTCACGGGGGTCACCGAGCCGCTGGAGTTCGCGTTCATGTTCGTCGCGTGGCCGCTGTACGTCATCCACGCGGTCCTCACCGGGACGTCGATGGCCCTGGTCAACTGGCTCGGCATCAAGGACGGGTTCGGGTTCAGCGCAGGCCTGTTCGACTTCGTCCTGAACTGGAACATCGCGACGAAGCCGTTCTGGCTGATACCCATCGGCATCGGCTACGCGTTCCTGTACTACTTCCTGTTCCGGTGGGTCATCCGCAAGTGGAACCTGCACACGCCGGGCCGCGAGAAGGAGGGCGAGGAGTCGCTCGTCATGGACCTCAACGACCAAGAGCCCGCGAAGAAGGGCTGACTCGCAGTGATCCTCACCGCCGACCGTGTCGCCCTCCCGGCCGGGCTCGTCGAGCCCGGCTGGGTGGAGACCAACGGCGACCGGGTGACCGGTGCCGGCGGGGGCACCCCGCCGGCGCCGGCCGACCGGCACCTGCGCGGAACCCTCGTCCCCGGTTTCGTCGACCAGCACTGCCACGGCGGTGGGGGCGCGGCCTTCACCACGGGCGACCCCGCCGAGGCGGTCACGGTCATCGCGACGCACCGCGCCCACGGCACGACCTCGCTCGTCGCCAGCCTCGTCACCGACACCGAGGAACGCCTCGTCGCCCTGGTCCGCGGCCTGGCCCCGCTGGTCCGCTCGGGCGAGCTGGCCGGCATCCACCTCGAAGGGCCGTGGCTCAGCGCAGCGCACTGCGGCGCCCACGACCCGACCCTGCTGCGCGCGCCCGACCTCGCCGAGGTGGAGCGACTGCTGGATGCCGGCGACGGCACCGTGCGCATGGTGACCCTCGCGCCCGAGCTCGACCACGGGCTCGACGCCGTCGCCCTGCTCTCCCGGCGTGGCGTCATCGCGGCCCTGGGCCACACCGACGCTCACTTCGACACCTCACGCGAGGCGATCGAGGCCGGCGTCACGGTCGGCACGCACCTGTTCAACGCGATGCGCCCGGTGCACCACCGCGAGCCCGGGCCGGTGTTCGCGCTGACGGACGACCCGAGGGTCGTGGTCGAGGCCATCTCCGACGGCGTGCACCTGCACCCGGAGGTGCTGCGCTGGGTCGCCGCATCGGCACCGGGGCGCTTCGCCCTGGTCACCGACGCCATGGGCGCCGCCGGGTCGGCGCGACGGCGACTACGTCCTGGGCCCGGCCGCCGTGGAGGTCCGCGACGGTGTCGCCCGGCTGGTCTCGAACGGCGCCATCGCCGGGAGCACCCTGACGATGGACCGGGCGGTGCGGTATGCCGTGACCGTCGCCGGGGTTCCCCTCGCGGCCGCCGTCGAGGCCGCCACCGCGACCCCGGCACGCGTCCTGGGACTGACCGACGTCGGAGCGCTCGAGGCCGGTCGCCGGGCCGACCTGGTGCACCTCGACGACGACCTGCACGTGCAGGCGGTGATGCGGGCCGGCACCTGGCTGACCTGATCAGTCGTTCGCGCGCTCGTGCCGCTCGAGGTGGCGGTAGCGCGCGGCGATGATCGCCAGGGCGAGGGCACCCGCGAGCACCGGCACGGCATACGCCTGCTGTGCACCCCAGGCCTCGATCGCCCAGCCGCCGACGGCCGACCCACCGGAGATCCCGATGAGGATGCCGGTGATGGCCACGGCCATCCCCTCGGTCACCAGGGCGGCCGGGACCAGGCGCTGCGCCAGCGACAGGCTGGTGATGAGCATCGGCGCGGTCGCCGAGCCCGCCACGAACATGACGACGACGAGCGGCCAGAGCCCGCCGACGAGCAGGGCCGGCACCTCGAGGACGAACATGCCAGTGGCCGCGAGGATCAGCCGACGGGTCATCGTCGTACGGAAGACCCTGCTGCCGAACACGATTCCGGCCAGCGTCGACCCGAGCGCGAACGCCCCGAGGATGACGCTCGAGAAGCCGGTCTCGCCGTGCTCCTTGGCGAAGGCCACGGCGATGACCTCGTTGGCACCGAAGATCACGCCGGTCATGACGAGCGCGACGGCGACGACGAGCAGACCGGGGCGACGCACGGCGAACCCGCCCGGTCGGTCGGCGTGCGGGACGACCGGCGGCTCGGTGGCGCGGGCGGCGAGGAACGCGAGCATCCCGGCGGTGAAGAGCAGCTCCGCCAGCAGCAGGCCGGCCTCGGGGAACCACAGCGTCGACACGAGCACGGCCAGCACCGGGCCGATGACGAACGAGGCCTCGTCGCAGACCTGCTCGAACGACATCGCGGTGTGCAGGCGGTCGGGCTCGTCGCGGTAGATGTGCGCCCAGCGGGCGCGGGACATCGGTCCCGGTTCGGGCAGCACCGCGCTCAGGCCGTAGAAGACGAAGAGCGTCCAGGCGGGGGCGTCGCGCCACGACAGGACCGCCACGGTGACACCGCAGAACGTCGAGAAGACGACGAAGGGCAGCGCCACCCGGCGCTGCCCGTACTTGTCGACCAGCCGACCGATGACCGGGCCGGCGATGGCGAGCACGAACAGGCCGACGGCGGAGACCGCACCGGCGAGCCCGAACGACCCGCGCCGCTCGCTGAGCATGACGATGATCGCGACCCCGAACATCGCCCCGCCGGTGCGGGACAGCGCGGTGCCCGCGATGAAGCGCGTGGCCCCGGGGACGCGGAACAGCGGGGCATAGGCGGACAGCACCGGGTCAGCGGAAGGCGGACTCGCCGGTGAGGGCCTGGCCGATGACGAGGGTGTGCATCTCGACGGTCCCCTCGTAGGTGAGCACCGACTCGAGGTTGTTGGCATGCCGCATCACGGGGTACTCGCCACTGACGCCGTTGGCCCCGAGGATCGTCCGCGCCGTGCGGCAGATCTCGATCGACTTGGTGATGTTGTTGTACTTGCCGACCGACACCTGCTCGGGGCGCAGCCCCACGGTGTCCTTGCGGCGACCGAGGTGCAGGGCCAGGAGCTGGCCGAGCTGCAGCTCGGTCGCCATGTTCGCGAGCTTGGCCTGGGTGAGCTGGAAGCCCGCGATGGGCCGGCCGAACTGGATGCGCTCCATGGCGTAGCGACGGGCCGCCTCGAGGGAGGACCGTGCGGCGCCGAGCGAGCCCCAGACGATGCCGTAGCGCGCCTCCGACAGGCAGGCCAAGCGGCCCCTTCAGCCCGGTGACGTCGGGGAACACGGCATCCGCGGGGAGGCGGAGGTTCTCGAAGGTGAGCTCGGAGGTGACCGACGCGCGCAGCGACATCTTGTGGGTGATCTTGTGGGCGGCGAATCCCGGTGTGTCGGTGGGCACCACGAAGCCGCGGATGCCACCGTTCTCCTCACCCGCGTTGGCCCAGACGACCGCGACGTCGGCGATCGAGCCGTTGGTGATCCACATCTTCGAGCCGTTGAGCACCCAGTCGTCGCCGTCACGGCGGGCGCGGGTGCGCATCGAGCCGGGGTCGGAGCCGTGGTCGGGCTCGGTGAGGCCGAAGCAGCCGATCGCCTCGCCCGCGGCCATCCGCGGCAGCCACTCCTGCTTCTGCTCCTCGGTGCCGAACCGCCAGATCGCGAACATCGCGAGGCTGCCCTGCACCGACACCAGCGAGCGGATGCCGGAGTCGCTCGCCTCGAGCTCGAGGCAGGCCAGCCCGTAGTCGACGGCCGACATGCCGGCGCAGCCGTACCCCTCGAGGTGCATGCCGAGCAGGCCGACCTTGCCGAACTCCTTGGCGAGCTCGCGCACCGGCAGGTCGGCGGCCTCGTACCAGTCCATGACGTGGGGGTCGACGACGGCGGCGCACACCTGACGGGTGGCCGCGCGGATCGCCTTCTCCTCGTCGCTGAGCAGGCTGTCGACGTCGATGAGGTCGAGGGGGTCGGACGGTCGCTTCGGCATCGACGAGGTGGCGCTCATGCCCACCATCATGGCGCGTCCGGCGGCGAGGCGTGAGGGGTGGGTCGGTCAGGGGCGGGCGGAGGCGGCGCCGAGCAGGGCGGCCAGGCCCAGCGCGCTGCGCGGGTCGTAGGCCGCGCGCCACAGGCCGCCGTGCGCGGCGGCGTACGCCTCGTCCTGCCACGGGAACTCCTGGCGCGGCGAGCCGGCGGAGAGGTCGTGCACGAGCAGGGCCGCCATCAGCGTGTTGGCCGTGCCCGGGTCGAACACCTCGACGCCGAACCGGTGCGCACCGGCATAGGCCGCGGCCAGCCCGCGGTTCTTGACGACCGAGCGGGTGCGGGTGGGCGGGGCGATCTTGAACGACACCGTGGCGCCCTTCGCGCGGGCCGAGGTCGCCCGCCAGCGCTGGAGGCGCTTGGCGAGCAGGTAGTTGGGGCCCTGCTGGAGCACGACCGAGTCGTTGATGCCGGGGTCCTCGCCGGGCACGTAGTTGCGGCGCAACAGCCGACCGCCCGACAGGGTGCGCAGCGGCCCGCGCAGCAGCTTCGACGTGCGGCGGTCGGCATAGGCCTGGGCAGAGGCGTCGACGACCTCACCGGGCACGGCGAAGACGTCGGTCGGGGTGGCGAGGAACGACATCGCGGTGTCGGGGCGCGCCTGGCGGACGGTCTCCGTGAGGGCGTCGACGGCGGTGCTGACCCGCACGTTGGTGGCGCCGTCGGCGTAGACGTAGTTGCCGACGACGAGCGAGCCGGGCAGCCCGCAGACCCAGCCGGTGGCGGTCGGCAGGTCGTGCACGAGGTCGACCCCGGCGCGCTCGGCGAGGTCGGTGCCGCCCGGGGTCGCGGGCACGAGCACCCGGCCGGCCAGCCCGCTGGTGTCGCCGAGCACCCGGGTCCACAGGTCAGGACGGGGCAGGTCGACGGCGGCGACCGTGGCCCCCCAGCGCAGCAGCGACCGCAGCGGTCCCATCTCGGCGGCGGCGCCGAGCACGACCACGGTGCGGCCCTCGAGGCGCAGCCACTCGGGGTGGTCGAGCACCGCGCCGACCGCCTCGCGCAGGGTCGGCTCGACGACGCCGTCGGCCACCCAGGTGTCGAGCTGGCGCCGCAGGTCGTCGCCGCCGAGCCGGTGACCGCGGTAGGGGATCGTGAGCGCCGCCTCGGGCTCACCCTGACCGCCGAGCGTCTCGGTCGTGAGCAGGTCGGCGGGGCTGCCCGCGACTCCGCCGAGCGCCGCCTCGAGTCGCACCTGACGACCGTCGGGGTCGCGCCAGCACATCCGGTCGTAGACCGAGGCGAGACCCGCGTCGGCGATGGCGACGGCATCCTCGGGTCGCGCCAGCCCCGCCTCGACGAGTCGGCGGAAGTGCGGGAGGTAGCCGCTGCGCCAGTTCGTCTCGCGCTGGGCGGCGGCCGCCCCGACGGGGTCGACGGGTCGGAGCGCGTCGGCGACGACGCCCCGGCCGGTGGCGCCGGTCGAACGACGCCCGTCGACCTCGGGGAAGACGACGCCGGTCGGCTCGGCGGCCGGAGCCGGCACTCGACTCAGCCCCAGACGAGCGCGCGGGAGGGGTCGGCCAGGATCGCCGCGACGTCGGCCAGGTAGCGGCTGCCGAGCTCGCCGTCGACGAGGCGGTGGTCGAAGCTCAGCGCCAGCGTGGTGACCCAGCGCGGCTCGATGCTCTCGCTGCCGTCGGCCGCCGTGACGACCCACGGGCGCCGGGCCACGGTGCCGAACGCAAGGATCGCCGCCTCGCCCGGGTTGAGGATCGGCGTGCCCGCGTCGACGCCGAAGACACCGACGTTGGTGATGGTGAGGGTGCCACCGGCCATGTCGGCCGGTTGGGTACGGCCCTCGCGAGCCGTGGCCGTGAGCGCGCCGATCGCCTCGGCGAGCTCGCGCATCGACATCGCGTGGGCGTCCTTGACGTTCGGCACGACCAGCCCGCGGGGGGTGGCGGCGGCGATGCCGAGGTTGACGTAGTGCTTGAGCACGATCTCCTGGGCCGACTCGTCCCAGCTGGCGTTGATGCCGGGGTTGCGGCGCACCGCGAGGCACATCGCCCTGGCGAGGACCAGCAGTGGCGTCACCTTGACGTCGCGGAACTCCTTGTCCTTCTTCAGGCGCTCGACGAGGTCCATGGTGGCGCTGACGTCGACGGTGACCCACTCGGTGACGTGCGGAGCCGTGAAGGCCGAGGCGACCATGGCCTGCGCGGTCATCTTGCGCACGCCCTTGATGGGCACCCGAGTCTCCCGCTCGCCGGCGTCGCCGAACAGGCCCCAGCGCGACGCGGCCGGGACGACTGCGCCCGCGTCACCGGCGCCCGCTCCCGAGGCGGCAGCCTCGACGTCGGCGCGGGTGACGACGCCACCGTCACCGGTCGGGGTCACGCTGCCGAGGTCGACGCCGAGGTCCTTGGCGAGCTTGCGCACCGGCGGCTTGGCCAGCGCACGGGCCCGTTCGGGCGAGGCCGGCTCGTGCTGGATCTCGGGCTGGCGGACCGACGGTGCGGCGGTCGACTCGGCGACGGCCCTGGCCCCGGCACGCGGGCGGCGCTTGGCCTCGGTCTGCTTGACGCCGTAGCCGACGAGCACGGCGGTGCGACCGGTCGACGTCGTGCCACCGATCAGGCCCTCGCCGATGGCCTCCTCAGCACCACTCGGTTCGGCCGGAGCCTCAGCGGGAGCGGGAGCCGCGGCCGCAGCGGGAGCCGGCGTGACGGCATCCGCCGACCCACCCACGCCGTCGTCGACGGTGATGATGGTGGTGCCGACCTCGACGGTGTCGCCCTCGGCGGCGTGCAGCGAGGCGACGGTGCCGGCGAACGGCACCGGCAGCTCGACGAGCGACTTGGCCGTCTCGACCTCCACCACGATGTCGTTGACCTTGACCGTGTCACCGACCGCGACGTGCCAGGTGACGAGCTCGGCCTCGGTGAGGCCCTCGCCGGGGTCAGGGAGCTTGAACTCACGAAGAGTCATCTGCGACAACGCCTTTCAGTGAGCGAGCGAGCGGTCGACGGCGTCGAGCACCCGGTCGAGGTCGGGGAGGAACTCCTCCTCGATCCGGCTCGGCGGGTAGGGCACGTTGTAGCCGCCGACCCGCAGCACCGGCGCCTCGAGGTGGTAGAACGCCTGCTCGGTGACCAGGGCCGAGATCTCGGCGCCCATGCCGAGGAACGTCGACGCCTCGTGCACGACGACGACCCGGCCGGTCTTGCGCGCCGAGGCGAGGATGGTCGCCTCGTCGAGCGGCGACAGCGAGCGCAGGTCGACGACCTCGAGGCTGCGGCCCTCCTCCTCGGCGGCCTGGGCCGCCTGGAGGCAGGTCTTCACCATCGGGCCGTAGGCGAGCAGGGTGAGGTCGGTGCCCTCGCGCAGCACGCGGGCGGTGCCGAGCGCGCCCTCGGGGGCCTCGCCGACCTCGCCCTTGTCCCAGTAGCGACGCTTGGGCTCGTAGAAGACGACGGGGTCGTCGGTCTCGATCGCCTGCTGGATCATCCAGTGCGCGTCGTGCGGGTTCGAGCAGGCGACGACCCGCAGGCCGGCCGTGTGCGCGAAGTAGGCCTCGTTGGACTCGCTGTGGTGCTCGACGGCGCCGATGCCGCCGCCGAACGGGATGCGGATGACCATCGGCATCGCGACGTGACCGAGGCTGCGGGCGCGCAGCTTGGCGACCTGGCTGACGATGTGGTCGAACGCCGGGTAGACGAACCCGTCGAACTGGATCTCGACGACCGGGCGGTAGCCGCGCAGGGCCATGCCGATCGCGGTGCCGAGGATGCCGGCCTCGGCGAGCGGGGTGTCGATGACCCGGTCCTCGCCGAAGTCCTTCTGCAGGCCCTCGGTGACCCGGAAGACGCCGCCGAGCTTGCCGATGTCCTCGCCCATGAGGACGACCTTGGGGTCCTTCTCCATGGCGGCGCGCAGGCCGCTGGTGATGCCCTTCGCGAGGGTGGTGGCGGCCATCAGCGGACCCCCTCGAACGACGACTGGTAGTGCTCGAACTCGGCCCGCTCGCGGTCGATGAGCGGGTGCGGCTCGGCGTAGACGTGGTCGAACATGTCGGTGCCGGGCGGGTCGGGCAGGGCCAGGCAGCGCTCGCGCACCGAGGTGCCGAGCTCGTCGGACTCCTCCTCGACGGCGTCGAAGAAGTCGGTGTCGGCGCGGCCGGTGGTCATCAGCCAGCGCTTGAACCGCTCGATCGGGTCGCGGTGCTTCCAGACCTCGACCTCGGCGGAGACGCGGTACTTGCTGGGGTCGTCGGAGGTGGTGTGGGCGCCCATCCGGTAGGTGTAGGCCTCGATGAAGGTCGGGCCCTGGCCGGAGCGGGCGGCGTCGAGCGCTGCCTTGGTCACGGCGTACACCGCGAGCACGTCGTTGCCGTCGACCCGGATGCCGGGGAAGCCGAAGCCGCGAGCGCGGTGCCAGAGCGGGGCACGGGTCTGCTTCTCGTTCGGCTCGGAGATGGCCCACTGGTTGTTCTGGCAGAAGAACACGACCGGGCTGTTGTTGACGCCGGCGAAGACCAGCGCCTCGGAGACGTCGCCCTGGCTGGTGGCGCCGTCACCGAAGTAGGCGATGACCGCGGTGTCGCGGTCGTCGTCGCCGGTGCCGACGCTGCCGTCGCGCTGCACGCCCATCGCGTAGCCCGTGGCGTGCAGGGTCTGGGCGCCGATGATGATCGTGTAGAGGTGGAAGTTCTTCTCGTTCGGGTCCCAGCCGCCGTGGTTGACGCCGCGGAACATGCCGAGCAGGTTGACCGGGTCGACGCCGCGGCACCAGGCGACGCCGTGCTCGCGGTAGGTGGGGAAGGCGTAGTCCTGGGGGCGCAGCGCCCGGCCGGAGCCGACCTGGGCGGCCTCCTGGCCGAGCAGGCTGGCCCACAGGCCGAGCTCGCCCTGGCGCTGGAGTGCGGTGGCCTCGGCGTCGAAGCGGCGGATCAGGACCAGGTCGCGGTAGAACCCGCGCAGCTCCTCGTCCGTCAACGCGTCGACGACGGCGTCGTGCTCCGGGTGCGAGACGCGCTCACCCTCGGGGTTGAGCAGCTGGACCATCTCCGGGCCGCCGTCCTGGACGGGGCGTTCGGGGGCCTCGGCGCGTGAGACGTGGTGGTCCACGCCGAACGCCGTCTCGAGCGGGGCGACCTCGTTGTCGCTCACAGGGCACTCCTTCTCCGGGCTTCCGTGGTGACGGTCGCCGCGTCGTGTCGGACGCGCGATGGGGTCGTTGCCCGCCCCGCGCGGCCGACAGGGTCGTCGTGACCGCTGGTGCTGGGTGTGGCGGCGGTCACTGCCGGTGTCGGGCACCACCGTACCGGTGGGGTGGCGCTTCCCACCAAGCCGCAGGCCACCGGGTCAGGGGCCGTGGCCAGGGGCCGAGGTCAGGCGTAGGCCTGCTCGCCGGGAGCCAGCACCCGCAGCCACTGGCCGCGGTGGCCGTCGACGCGCAGCTCGACGCGGCCACCGGGGTCGAGCGGCTGGTCGGCTCGGCCGTCGAGCACGTCGCGCAGGACCGACCCCTCGGGCACCGGGCCGAGGTCGAGCGTCACGATGGCGTCGTCGGCCCCGAGGTTGTGCAGCGCGAGCAGCCGCCAGTCGTCGGCGCGGCACACGTGGGCGAGCACCGCGGGGACGTCGTGGTCGAGCACCTCGATGTCGCTCCAGCCGATCTGCGGCATCTGCCGGTACCGACGGATCAGCAGCCGGATGAACGACCAGAGCGAGTCCGGGTCCTGGCGCTGGGCCGCGGCGTTGACGTGCGCCGGCCCGAACAGGCCGCCCGGCTGCGGCCGGGTGAGCCGGCGCCTCGGCGCCGTCGAGAAGCCGCCGTTGGGGCCGTCGTCCCACTGCATCGGGGTGCGCACGGCGAGCCGGCCCTCGACGTCGAGGTTCTCGCCCATGCCGATCTCCTCGCCGTAGAAGAGCGTCGGGGTGCCGGGGAGCGAGAACAACAGGGAGTAGACGAGCCGGATGCGGCGCTCGTCGCCACCGAGCATCGTCGGGAGGCGGCGGCGCAGGCCGCGGCCGTAGAGCTGCATGTCGGGGTCGGGCCCGAAGGCGGCGAACACCTCCTTGCGCTCGGGCGTGCTCAGCTTGTCGAGGGTGAGCTCGTCGTGGTTGCGCACGAAGTTGGCCCACTGGCTGGTGACGTCGAGCGCGGGACGCTCGCGCAGGGCCGAGGCGACGGGCCCGGCATCCTGACGGGCGAGCGAGAGGTAGAGGCGCTGCATGCCGATGAAGTCGAACTGCATGTTCAGGCCGTCGCCGTCCGGGCCGCCGAAGAACTCCTTCTGCTGCGGGTAGGGGAGGTTGACCTCGCCGAGCAGGGCGGCGTCGCCCAGGCGGCGGGTGACGAAGTCACGCACGTCCTTCAGGTACGCCTGCGGGTTGAAGCCGTTCGGCTCGGACCCGGGGTAGGTGTCGCTGGCGAAGAGGAAGGGGACGGCGTCGATGCGGAAGCCGGAGACCCCGAGGGCGAGCCAGTAGCCCAGCGTGCTGGCGATCTGCTCCTGCACGTCGGGGTTGGCCACGTTGAGGTCGGGCTGCGTCTTGTAGAAGTGGTGGAGGAACCATTCGCCGGTCTTGTCGTCGCGTTCCCAGATGCTGTCCTCCTTGTCGGGGAAGACGACCTCCTTCTTCCCGCTCGGGGGCTTCCTGGCCGACCAGACGTAGTGGCGGCGGTAGGGGTCGTCGACGCTGCGGCGGGCGCTCTTGAACCACGGGTGCTGGTCGGAGGTGTGGTTCATGACGAAGTCGACGACCACCCGGATGCCGGCCGAGCGCGCCGTGCGCACCAGCTCGACGAAGTCGCCGGAGGTGCCCAGCCGGGGGTCGACACCGAAGAAGTCGGTGATGTCGTAGCCGTCGTCGCGGCCGGCGGTCGGGTAGAGCGGCATCAGCCACAGGCAGGTGATGCCGAGGTCGGCGAGGTACTCGATGCGGTCGGTCATGCCGCGCAGGTCGCCGACGCCGTCGCCGTCGCTGTCCTGGAACGTCTCGACGTCGGCGCAGTAGAACACCGCCGACTTCCACCACACGTCGCCGGTCTGGCTGACTCTCATCGGGTCACCTCCAGCTGGGGGAGGACCTTCTCGCCGAAGGTGTCGATGAAGGCCTGCTGCTCCTGGCCGACGAAGTGGAGGTAGATCTCCTCCCAGCCCTGCTCGACGTACTCCTGGAGCCAGGCGGCGTGCTGCCCGGGGTCGCTCGAGACGTTGACGACCTTCGCGACCTGCTCGGGGGTCACGGTCTGCGCCATGACGTCGAACGCCTCGACGGTCTCGGTGTCCCAGGAGACGGGTGGGCCGTGGACGTTGCTGCGCCACTGGTCGTGCGCGATGGCGACGGCCTCCTCGTCGGTCGGCGCCCAGCTCAGGTGCACCTGGAGCCGGGCGGCACCTCGGCCGCCGGCGTCGCGGTAGGCGTCGAGCACCTGACGCAGGGTGTCGAGCGGCTGGTTGACGGTGACCAGGCCGTCGGCCCAGGCGGCGTGGCGGGCGGCGGTCGCGGGGGTGACGGCCGGGCCGATGAGGGGCGGGACGGCATCCGGGAGCGTCCACAGGCGCGCGCGGTTCACGGTGACGAGGCCGTCGTGGTCGACCTGCTCGCCGGACAGCAGGCGGCGGATGACGTCGACGCACTCGAGCAGGCGCGCGTCGCGGACGTCCTTGCGCGGCCAGGCCTCGCCGGTGACCCGTTCGTTGCTGGCCTCACCGGAGCCGAGCGCCGCCCAGAACCGGCCGGGGAACATGCTCGCCAGGGTCGCGATCGCCTGTGCGGTGATGGCGGGGTGGTAGCGCTGGCCGGGGGCGGTGACGACGCCGAACGGCAGGCTCGTGGTGGCGAGGGCGGCGCCGAGGAAGGACCACGCGAACCCGGACTCTCCCTGGCGCTCCGACCACGGCGACAGGTGGTCCGAGGACATGGCGGCGGTGAAGCCCGCCTGCTCCGCGTGCTGGACGTCGCGCAGCAGTGTTCCGGGGGCGATCTGTTCGTGGGAGCAGTGGAAGCCGATCACGGTCATCGGTCCACGCAACCACACCGCGGGTGTGGTCAGGTGGCGCACCTGCGCAGGGGTCTGCTCGGCGGCCCGTCTCAGCCGGGGCGCCGGGCCGCGAACCGCGCCGGCGACGATGCTCCGGTTGGGCCACGCGATCGTCGGCTGACCGGATGCGCCTCCCGCCCTGGTGACAGGATCTGGGCGGGAGGTGAGGGCCGTGGAGAACCTCGAGGCCGACGTCGTCGTGGTGGGCTCCGGCATGGGCGGCGGCACCACGGCGTGGGCGCTCGCCCAGCGCGGGGTCGACGTGCTGCTCCTCGAGCGCGGGGAGCGGCTGCCGCGGGAACCGGAGAACTGGTCGCCGGAAGAGGTGTTCATCCGCCGCCGCTACAAGCCGGCGGAGCTGTGGGAGGACGGCGCGGGCGTGGCCTTCGCCCCGGGCGTGCACTACGTGGTCGGGGGCAACACGAAGGTCTACGGTGCGTCGCTGCCGCGGTTCCGGGAGTCGGACTTCGAGGAGGTCGCGCACCTCGACGGCCTCTCGCCCGCGTGGCCGTTCCGCTACGCCGACCTGGAGCCCTTCTACGGCGAGGCGGAGCGGCTGTACGACGTGCACGGCAGCACCGGTTCGGACCCCACCGAGCCGTGGCGCAGCACGCCGTTCCCGTATGCCGCCCTGCCGCACGAGCCGTACGTGGCCGGGCTGGTGGAGCGGCTGCGGTCGGCCGGGGTGAGCCCGGCGTCGACGGCGATGGGCGTCGACCTGCGGCCGGGTGGGAGGTGCGTGCGGTGCGCGACGTGTGACGGCTTCCCGTGCCGGCTCGGCGCCAAGTCGGATGCCGAGGTGTGCGCGGTCGACCCGGCGCTGGCCACCGGGTCGGCTCGGTTGGCCACCGGGGTGCGGGTGGAGCGGCTGGTCACCGATGGCTCGGGGCGACGGGTGGTTGAGGCGGTCGGGGTCGGGCCGAACGGGCCGGTCACGGTGCGCGGGCGACGGTTCGTGGTGTCGGCGGGAGCGGCGAACTCGGCGGCCCTGCTGCTGGCGTCGTCGAGCGCGGAGCACCCGGACGGGCTCGGCAACTCGTCGGGCCGGCTCGGCCGGAGCTTCATGATGCACAACAACGCGCACATCGCCGCCGTGGACCTCAACCGGCACAACGACGTGACCTTCCAGAAGACCGTGATGGTGACCGACTGGTACCACGACGGTGGCGACGGGCACCCGCTGGGCACCGTGCAGACGATCGGCAAGGTGCAGGGCCTGATGATGAAGAGCTGGGCGACCCGAGTGCCCCTGCCGCTCCTCGACGCGATCGCGCGTCGATCGCGTCGAGTGGGTGGTCATGGCCGAGGACCTGCCAGACCCGGCGAACCGGGTCACGCTGTCGCCGAACGGACGGATCCGCACCACCCGGGTCGCCACGAACACCCGCCAGCACGCGCCGGCTGCTCAAGCGGGCCAAGCGGCTGATGCGCGACGCCGGGTACGACGTGGTGTTCACCCAACCGTTCGACATCAGCATGAACAGCCACATGTGCGGCACCGTCGTCGCTGGGGTCGACGCGCGAGTGAGCGTGCTCGACCCCCACTGCAAGGCCCACGACCTCGACAACCTGTGGGTGGTCGACGCCGGCTTCTTCCCGTCGTCGGCGGCGATGAACCCGGCCCTGACGATCGCGGCGCAGGCGTTGCGTGTCGTGGCCGAGTCCGACCTCGCCGGCTGACCGACCGTCGCCCTGCCCTTTGGGTTCAGATTCGTGGTCGCGTTCGGTCGGGCTGGGTCGGTCGAACGGCATCACGTGAGATAGCGGCACAGCTGTCGCTCGAGGTGGCTGGTCAGTCGTGGTCGTCGCCCGACCGGTGCCCGCCCGGCGGTTCGCGGTCGGCGCAGTGGTCGCTTGCGGCGGTGCGGTGGTCCGGGCTCGCGTCCGGCGCCGGTCGACGTCCGCGGCGCCAACTCCGGCGTCGGCATCGGCATCGGCGTCGGCGTCGGCCCGGGCGCCGCCTGGGTGGACGCGCTCGGTGCTCCGTCCGCCGAGGTCCAACTGAGCCCCGGCGGAGTGGTCTGGCTGCCCCAGCCCAGCAGTGGAGGCGGTTCGGAGGCGTACTGGTGCCCGAGAGGGGTGGTCACCTGAACCACCCGCGCGAGCCGTCCACCCGCCTTGCCGCCTCCGGGGTCCTGCCCGCTGTCAGTGCTGATGGTCGCTGCCGTGCCGGTGGTCGCCGAGCTGCAGGTGGGTCACTCGGGTGCGCCAGCCGGGGGCTTCCTTGGTCTGGTTGCAGCGGGCGCACTTGCCGTTGCCGTCCTCGAAGCCGGTCCGGCCGCCGTCCCGGGCCGGGGTGGTGTGGTCGGCGTGCACGATCGGCGCCTCGCACCACGGGGTGGTGCACACGTCGTCACGCAGCACCAGCATCCGGCGCAGCAGGCCGCCGAACAGCCGCCGGCGCGAGTCCATCGCGACCAGGTCCCGACCGTCCGGGGTGGTGTACAACCGGCGCACCCACACCCGAGCCGGCGTCGCGATGCCACCCGCGGCGTTCGCGGCGTCAGGCCGCGGGGGCGCACCGGCAGCCGAAGGGGCACCGACCGCGCGCGGACCGCCGGGGGCGGCTTCGCCAGCGTCGAGCGGACCGTCAAGACCTTGGCGTAGCCAGGCCCGGGCGACCGGGGCCGGGACGCGGCCGTGGCCGGGGACCCGCGCCGGTTCGAACACCGACCGGTCCGGGTCACCGTCGCCGAGCAGGGCCCGGTCGGTCATCACCAGGTGCACCTCCACCGGCTGGAGCTGACCCACCTCCCGCCCGGACAGCAACCGCAACGCGGTGTCCGCCGCGACCGCACCCACCCCCCGACCCTGCGGACCCTCCTCGGCGCACTGCCCGGACACCACGGCCCGGGAGCGGGCCTGCACCGCCGCGTACGCCCCGACCACCTCCTTCAGCGGACCCAGCACGCTCAGGTACGCCATCCCGTCCGGCGCCGGCCGCACCGTCACCCGCCGGCTCTTGACCGCCGCCTCCATCCGGGCCACCACCGAGGCGGCGTCCAGCTCGGCCGCGACCCGCGCCGCGGCCGCACCGGCCTGCTTGACCCCCAACCGGCCCAGCAACGGCCCGACCCGAGCATCCACCACAGCCCGGTCCGCCACGCTCAGCGTCGCGGTGGCCTGGACCACCGCCACCGCCACCCGCTCACTGCACTGCCCGCTCGACAGGGCGGCCATGCGTGTGCGGCATCTCGTGCACCAGAGCCCGGGCCAACCCCACGAACCGGTCCCCCAGGCTCGGCGACTCCCGCCGCGCCAACGCCACCACCGACCCCACCGACCGGCCCACATCCTGAGGCGCCACCACCTCCCGCGAACAGCGCAGCGCATCCGTCGCCCGCGCCTGCGCCGCCGACGCCGCCCCCTTCACCCCCTCCAAACACGCGACCAGGTCCACCCGCTCCCGATCCGACAACGACCCCACGTCCACCGTGGACAGCCACCCACGGAACGCCGCCACCGTCGCGACCGCGCCGCCACCGGCACCCCCAGCGGGCTCCGACGCGCCCCCGCTCACGCGCACTCCGCCGCACCGCCGGCCCGCTCACGGCACGCCGTCGCATCCCTGCGGCGCAACCGAACCCGGGTCCACGACCCGGCCACTGAGCGCTCCCCCATCCATGAACTAATCGTACGCATGTCCACCGACAGCACTCCCCCGGCCAAGGTCAGCTGTGGACAACCGCGATCGCGAACACGCCCTGTGGACAACCGCGTTCGAGGCGACCGAGCATCGGCCGTCACCCGACCCGCCCCCGCCCGCCGCGAGACCCGGCCGAGCCGCCAGCCGGGACTCAGCCCCAGCGGCTGGCGTAGAACGCCCCCGCCACCTCGATCAGCCGGTCGTTCGCCTCCCGCTCACCGATCGTCGCCCGAGCCCCGTCCGTGCCGTAAGGCCGCACGGTGAGACCAGCCGCCTCGCACGCCGCCGCGAACTCCGCGGTCAGCTCGCCGAGCCGGAACCAGACGAAGTTCGCCTGCGCGTCAGGCAGCGACCACCCCTGGGCCGCCAGGGCCTCGACCACCCGAGCGCGCTCACCCACCAGCTCCTTGACCCGCACGTCGAGCTCGTCGAACGCCTCCAGGGACGCCACCGCCGCCGCCTGCGCCAGCGAGTTCACCCCGAACGGAATCGCGGCCTTGCGCAACGCCTCCGCGAGCGGCTCGTGCGCCACGGCGTACCCGACCCGCAGTCCCGCGAGCCCGTACGCCTTCGAGAAGGTCCGCAGCACCGCGACGTTCGGCCGCGACCGGTGGATCGCGAGCGCGTCCGGCGAGTCCGGTGCGGTCACGAACTCGAGGTAGGCCTCGTCGATGACGACGAGCACGTCCGAGGGCACCTGCTCGAGGAACACCTCGAGCTCGGAGTCGCCCACGACCGTGCCCGTCGGGTTGTTCGGCGTGCAGATCAGCACCATCCGCGTGCGCGGCGTGATCGCCGCCGCCATCGCGACCAGGTCGTGTCGCTCACCGGCCCCGAGCGGCACCTGCACCGGCACCGCCCCGGCGAGGGTCACGAGGATCGGGTACGCCTCGAACGACCGCCAGGCGAACACCACCTCGTCGCCCGGGTCGCAGGTCGCCGCGATGAGCTGGCCGAGCACCCCCACCGACCCCGGCCCGAGCGCCAGCCGCCCGCCCGGCACGTCGAGGCGCTCCGCCAGCGCCGCCGTCAGGGTCGAGACCGCCATGTCGGGGTACCGGTTCATCGAGCCTGCCGCCTCGCGCACGACGTCGAGCACCGAGGGCAGCGGCGGATACGGGTTCTCGTTGCTGCTGATCTTGTAGGCCGTCACCCCGGGCTGCGCCGCGGCCGGCCGGCCGGGCGTGTAGGCCGGGAGCGCGTCGAGGGCGCTGCGCAGGTGCACCGCGGGCGCCGCGGAACCCGGCTCGGGGACGGCGGCTCGGGGGTCGTCGGTCATGGCGACCACTGTAGGGAACCCCCGGCATCCGCCCACCGACGAGCCTGGCCGAACCGCTCGACCCCGTTCCAACCGCTCGAACCCGTCTGTCACGGCAGCCCCACGTGCCACAATGCGCCGGTGAAGAACTTCCTGATCCGGGTCGTCGTCAACGGCCTCGCCCTCTGGCTGGCCGCGCTGGTCATCCCGGGTGTGAACCTGGCCAACGGCGACAGCTCGTGGTCGAACAAGCTCCTGACGGTCCTGTTCGTCGCGCTGGTGTTCGGCGTCATCAACGCGTTCATCAAGCCGATCGTGAGGCTCTTCTCCCTCCCGTTCATCGTGCTGACCCTGGGCCTGTTCACCTTCATCGTGAACGCGTTCATGCTCCAGATCACCGAGTGGGTCTGTGACTGGCTGAACCTCGACTTCACCATCGACGACTTCTTCTGGGATGCCGTCCTCGCCGCCGTCCTGATCACCTTCGTGTCCTGGGTCCTCAACCTCGTCCTGCCGGACGACGACTGACGAGGGCTCCCGGCCCTTGCGACGAACCGGACCGGCCGCAGGATAGGTTCGACGCCATGCGCGTGCTCGTCTCCGGCGGAGCCGGTTACATCGGATCCCACACCGTCGTCCAGCTCGTCGCGGCCGGCCACGAGGTCGTCGTCGTCGACTCCTTCGCCAACGCCAAGCCCTCGGTCGTCGGCCGGGTCGAGGCGCTGACCGGGCAGCCGCTCGACGTGCGGTCCTTCGACCTCACCGACCACGACAAGACCGAGCACCTCTTCGCCCACGAGCACATCGACGCGGTCATCCACTTCGCCGGGTTCAAGGCGGTCGGCGAGAGCGTCGCCAAGCCCTTGGAGTACTACGAGAACAACATCGGCTCCACGTTCTCGCTGGTGCGCGCGATGCGCCGGCACGGGGTCTCGACGATGGTGTTCTCGTCGTCGGCCACCGTCTACGGTGCCGACGCGCCGGTGCCGATGACCGAGGACCTGCCCACCTCCGCGACCAACCCCTACGGCTGGACCAAGGTGATGCAGGAGCAGATCCTGCGCGACGTCGCGGCCGCCGACCCGCACTGGCGGATCGGCCTGCTGCGCTACTTCAACCCGGTCGGCGCCCACCCCTCCGGCACGATCGGCGAGGACCCGTCCGACGTGCCCAACAACCTGATGCCGTACATCGCCCAGGTGGCCGTCGGCCGGCTCGAGAAGCTGTCGATCTACGGCGGCGACTACCCCACCCCCGACGGCACCGGGGTGCGCGACTACATCCACGTCGACGACCTCGCCGCCGGCCACGTGGCGGCGCTGAACCGCCTGACCACGACCGACGCCCCGGTGTCGACCTGGAACATCGGCACCGGCCACGGCACCTCGGTGCTCGAGCTGCTGACCGCGTTCGAGCGGGCCTGCGGCCACGAGCTGCCCTACGAGATCGTGGCCCGCCGGCCCGGCGACATCGCCGCGTCGTACGCCGACCCGTCACGCGCCGAGGACGAGCTCGGCTGGCGCGCCACCCGCACGGTCGACGACATGTGCGTCGACACCTGGCGGTGGCAGAGCCGCAACCCGCACGGCTACCCCTCGAGGTGACGTGGCCCGGTCCGGCCGTGCCGGTCCGGCCCTGCCGGTCAGGCCTTCTCGGGCAGCGCGGCGTTGAACCGGAGCATGTTGCCGGCCGGGTCGCGGAACGCGCAGTCGCGCACGCCGTAGAACTGGTCGGCGGGCTCCTGCAGCACCTCGGCCTGGCCCGACGCCCGCACGTGCTCGAAGAGGGCGTCGACGTCCTCGCAGCGGAAGACCAGCGGCGTGAGCAGCCCCTTCGCCAGCAGCGTGTCGATCGCGGCGCGGTCCTCCTCGCTGACGCCCGGACCGCCACCCACCGACTGGATGGTGATCTCGAGCTCGGGCTGCAGCGGCGTCGCGACGCTGAGCCAGCGGAACTCGGCCATGCTGACGTCCTTGGTCACGGTGAAGCCGAGCACGTCGCGGTAGAAGGTGAGCGCCTTCTCGTGGTCGTCGACGACGAGGAAGCAGTTGGCGACGGCGAGCGACGCGGTGGCCGGCGAACCGGAGGCGGCCGGCATCCCGCCGGTTCGTGTACTGGTGGTCGTGTCCATGTCGTCGAGGTTAGGCACCGGCCACCGCTGCGCGCTTCTCCGATCCTGACCGACTCGCGCGCGTGGGCCGGTCGACCTGCTTGGCGACACAGGCCGGGATGCCGCGGCGCTCGTCGTGCGACCGCGCCCGGTAGTCGCTCGGCGTCTCACCCATCAGCTGGGTGAACCGGGCGCTGAACGAGCCGAGCGAGGTACAGCCGACCTGCATGCAGACGTCGGTGACGGACAGCTCGCCCTGCCGCAGCAGCCACGCCGCCCGCTCGACCCGACGGGTCATCAGGTGGGCGTACGGGGTCTCGCCGTAGGCCTCGCGGAAGCTGCGGTGGAAGTGCCCCACCGACATCAGCGCCTCGGCCGCGAGCGCGGGCACGTCGAGCGGCTCCGCGTAGTCGCGGTCCATCCGGTCACGCGCCCGCCGCAGCCGCACCAGGTCGTCTCGCTGCACCCGTCCAACGGTGCCACAGGTCAGGCTGACCTGCGTGGTTCGCATCACACGGCAGCCGTTGAGCGGCGACTACGACAGCCTGTAGTTTGTGATGCTGTCACGTCGCTAGAGACTGCCCAGGAGCCTGCATGGATGCCGTCGATGTCGCCCGGTGGCAGTTCGCCATCACGACCGTCTACCACTTCCTGTTCGTCCCGATCACGATCGGGATGTCGCTGATCATCGCGGTGTTCCACACCCAGTGGCTGCGCACCCGGAACCCCGAGTACTACCGGCTCACGAAGTTCTTCGGGAAGCTCTTCCTCATCAACTTCGCCCTCGGTCTCGTCACGGGCATCGTGCAGGAGTTCCAGTTCGGGATGAACTGGTCCGACTACTCACGCTTCGTCGGCGACATCTTCGGCGCGCCACTGGCCTTCGAGGCCCTCCTCGCGTTCTTCCTGGAGTCGACCTTCCTCGGCATCTGGATCTTCGGCTGGGGCCGCATCCCCGAGAAGCTGCACGCGGGCGCGATCTGGCTGGTCCACATCGGCACGGTGCTGTCGGCGTACTTCATCCTCGCGGCGAACTCCTTCATGCAGAACCCCGTCGGGTTCCGGTTCAACCCCGCCACGGGTCGCGCCGAGATGAGCGACTTCTGGGCCGTGCTCACCAACAAGGTGCAGCTCGTGACCTTCCCGCACGTCGTGCTGTCGGCCTACATGGTCGGTGGCGGCGTGGTGATGGGTGTCGCGCTCTGGCTGCTGCGCAAGCACGCGGGCACCCCCGACGAGAGCATGTACCGCCGGGCCACCCGCTTCGGCGCGATCGTCGCCCTCGTCGCATCGCTCGGCGTCATCGTCTCCGGTGACATGCAGGGCAAGATCATGACCGAGGTGCAGCCGATGAAGATGGCGGCCGCCGAGGGTCTGTACGAGACGACGAGCAACGCCCCCTTCTCGGTGCTGTCGATCGGCTCGCTCGACGGCAGCGAGGCCACCCGGATCATCGAGATCCCCGGCCTGCTCTCCTTCATGGCGACCGGCAGCTTCGACGGCACCGTCGAGGGCATCAACGACCTCAAGGGCTCCGAGCAGGAGATGGCCCAGCAGGTGGCCGAGCGCTACGGCCCGCAGGTCGCCGCCCTGGTCACCGCCGACAGCTACACCCCGCTGATCCCGCTGACCTACTGGTCGTTCCGGTTCATGATCGGCCTGGGCGCCCTCACCATGCTCTTCGCGGCGCTCACCCTCTGGGGCACCCGCAAGGGCGCCGTCCCGGTGTCGACGTGGTGGGTGTGGGTCGCCGTGCTGACGCCGCTCGCCCCCGTGTTCGCGAACAGCTGGGGCTGGATCTTCACCGAGGTCGGCCGTCAGCCGTGGATCGTCTACGGCCTGATGACCACCTCGACCGGCGTCTCGCCGTCGGTCAGCACCGGTGAGGTCTGGTTCTCGATGATCGCCTACACGCTGCTCTACGCGGTGCTCGCCATCATCGAGGTCAAGCTGTTCCTGACCTATGTCCGCCGTGGCGCCGATCCCTTCGAGGAGCCGGCCGACCCCGCGAGCAAGGGCGAGGACGCCCCGCTCGAGTTCGCCTACTGAGACCGGATCGAGGACACCCATGGATCTTCAGCTCATCTGGTTCGGCCTCATCGGCCTGCTCTGGGCCGGCTACCTCGTGCTCGAGGGATTCGACTTCGGCGTCGGCGCCCTGCTTCCCGTGCTCGGCAAGGGCAGGGATGCGGCTGACACCGAGAAGCGTCGTCGGGTCATGCTCACGACCATCGGCCCCCACTGGGACGGCAACGAGGTCTGGCTGCTCACCGCTGGTGGCGCCACCTTCGCGGCGTTCCCGGAGTGGTACGCCACGATGTTCTCCGGCTTCTACCTCGCCTTCCTCGTGCTCCTCGTCGCGCTCATCGTGCGCAACATGGGCTTCGAGTACCGGGGCAAGCGGAACAACGACGCCTGGCGCCAGCGCTGGGACTGGGCGATCATCGGCGGCTCGATCGTCGCGCCGCTCCTCGTGGGCGTCGCGCTGACCAACGTCGTGCGCGGCCTTCCGATCAACCGGGACATGGAGTACGTCGGCAACTTCTTCACGCTGCTGAACCCGATGAGCCTGCTCGGCGGCCTGGTCATCCTCGGCCTGAGCCTCACCCACGGCGCGTTCTTCCTGGCGCTGAAGACCAAGGGCGACATCCAGCGTGACGCGCAGGCCCTCGGCACCACGCCTGGGCCTCGGCACGGCGGTGCTGGCCGTCGTGCTGCTCCTCTGGCTCGGCTTCACCCAGGGCACCGTGTGGTCGTGGATCACCACCGTCGTCGCGGCGGTCGCGCTCCTCGGGGCGATCTACGCGAACACCCGGGCGAGGGAGGGCTGGGCGTTCACCGGCACGGCCGTCACCATGGCCGCGGCGGTGGCGACGTACTTCCTGACGCTCTACCCGAACGTCATGCCGACCACGCTCCCCGGCGGCACCTCGCTCACCATCGAGAACGCCTCGAGCAGCGAGCTGACCCTGAAGATCATGACCGTCGCGGCGCTGGTCTTCACCCCGATCGTGCTGCTCTACACCGGGTACACCTACTGGGCCTTCCGCAAGCGGCTCGGGACGAAGAACATCCCGGTCGCGGTCCAGGTGCCCTGACGGACCCGGCGGACACCCCCATGAGGCCCTTCGACCCTCGGCTGCTCAGGACGGCGCCGGCTGCACGCCGGCCGGTCGTCGTCCTGGCGGTCGTCGGCGTCCTCCAGGGGGTCGCCACCATCGGCCTGGCCATCGCGCTCGCCGCCCTCGTGGTGGCGGTCGTCGAGGGCACCTCGCTGCGGACCCCGGGGCTCTGGCTGGCCGGCCTGTTCGTCGTGCGGGCGCTGCTGGCCTGGACCTCCGAACGGGTCGCGGCCTGGGCCGGGGTCGAGGTCACCGCGGCCCTGCGCTGGCGGCTCGTCGAGCGTTGGCTCGCCGCCCCCGCGGAACGGCGGCCCGCCCCGGACCGCGCGGTCACCCTCGCCGCCCAGGGCGCGGCCTCGGTGGAGCCGTATGCCGCGCGCTTCCTCCCGGCGCTCGTCGCCGGCGCCGTCGTGCCGGTGCTCGCGCTCACCACCCTGTTCTGGGTCGACTGGATCAGCGGCCTGATCGTGCTGCTGACCCTCCCCCTCCTCCCCTTCTTCGCGGCCCTGATCGGGCGCGCGACCCAGGCCGAGACGCAGAAGCGCTGGTCGGCGCTCGCCTCGCTGTCCGGCCACTTCCTCGACGTCATGCGCGGACTGCCCACCCTGGTCGGCTACGGCCGGGCCGAGCGGCAGGTCGAGGTGATCGGTGAGGTGAGCCAGCAGCACCGCGTCGCGACGATGAGCACCCTGCGCATCGCCTTCATGTCGTCGGCGGCCCTGGAGCTGCTCGCCTCGATCTCGGTGGCCATCGTCGCGGTCAGCGTCGGCCTGCGGCTCACCCACGGGTCGATGACCCTGCAGGCCGGCCTGCTCGCCATCCTGCTGGCCCCCGAGACGTACTGGCCGATCCGCCGGGTCGGCGCCGAGTTCCACGCCGCCGCCGACGGCGCCGAGGCCATCGACGGCATCCTCGCCGAGCTCGACGTCGAGGCACCCGCGACCGTCGACGTGGGCGAGGAGGTCGGTGTCCTCCTCAGCCACGTCGCCTACACCTACCCGGGGGCCGCGAGCCCGGTGCTCGTCGGCGTCCACCTCGATGCCGGTCCCGGCCTCACCGCCGTCACCGGGCCCTCCGGGGTCGGCAAGTCGACCCTCCTCGAGCTCGCGGCCGGGCTGCGCACGCCCACAGCCGGTACCGTGCGCGCCGGCCGCGCCCACCTCGTCACCCAGCGCCCGTTCCTCCCCGCGGGCACGCTGCGTGACGCCCTCGTGCTCGGGAACGGCGCCGGCGACCAGGCCGTCTGGGACGCCCTGCGCCTCGTCGGCCTCGAGGGCTTCGTCGCGGGCCTGCCGCTGGCGCTCGCGACCCCGCTCGGTGACGACGGCTTCGGCCTGTCCGCCGGGCAGCGGGCGCGGATCGCCCTGGCCCGGGCCACCCTCTCCACGGCGCCGGTGCTGCTCGTCGACGAGCCGACCGCGCACCTCGACGCCGACGCCGCGGACCTGGTGCACCGCGTGCTCGCCGACCTCGGCGAGCGCCACACGGTGGTCGTGGTGACCCACCGCCCGGAGCTCGTCGCCCTGGCCGATCGGCACGTCGTGCTGACCCGCGACGGCGCGGAGGTGGTCGGATGACCGCCACCCAGCCCACGACCCTGCTCCGCCCCACCCGCCAGACCATCATCGGTGGGCTGCTCGGTGGCGCCGCCACGGCATCCGGCATCGCGCTCACCGCCACCTCCGGCTGGCTGATCGTGCGCGCCAGCGAGGAGCCGGTCATCCTCACCCTGATGGTCGCGATCGTCGCCGTGCGCACCTTCGGCATCGCGCGACCGCTGTTCCGCTACCTCGAGCGGCTCGTGTCGCACGACGCCGCCCTCGACGACCTCGCCGTGCGTCGCACCTCCGTGTACGCCTCGCTGGTGCCCCTCACCCCGGCCCGTCTCGGGCGCCGCTCGCGGTCGAGCGTGCTCACCGGGGTCGTCGACGACCTCACCGACGTGGTCGAGGCGCAGGTGCGGGTCACGGTGCCGCTGATCTCGAGCGCCCTCGCGGGCCTCGTCGCCGTCCTGCTCACCGCGTGGTTCGCCCCCGCGGTCGGGCTCGTGCTCGCCGGCGCTGCTCGTCGCGGCCGCCGTCACCTGCTGGCTCGCGTGGCTGCTCGAGTCCCGTTCCCGCGACGAGCTGCTCGAGGCGCGGGCCGAGGTGCTCCGGGTCAGCGACCTCGTGGCGCGCCAGGCGTCCGAGCTGCAGGCGATCGGCGCCACGGACACGGCCGCCGGGTGGCTCGCCGACGCCCACGACACGCTGCGCCGGGTGGTGCGGCGGCAGAGCCGCGGTCGCGCGCTGGTCGCCGCGACGCTCCTCGTGGCCACCGCCGTGGCCACGCTGCTCACCGCCCTGCTCGTCGACCCGGCCGTCACCGGCGGCCCGGTCGCGGCCCTCCTGGTCGTCGTACCGGTCGCCGTCGGCGACGCCCTGGCCCCGCTGGTCGACACGATGCGCGACCTCGCCCGGGCGCAGGGCAGCGCGGTTCGCCTCGACGCCCTGCTCGACCAGGAGCCGGCGGTGACCGACACGGCGGCCGCGGTGTCCGACGGCATCCACACCACGGGCCGGCGGGTCGACCTCGACGGGGTCGCCGCGTCGTGGACCGGGCAGGGCGAGCAGCTCGCCCCCACCGACCTGCACCTGGCGCCCGGGCGGCGGGTCGCCGTCATCGGCCCGAACGGGTCGGGCAAGAGCACCATGCTGGCGGTGCTCGCCCGCCACCTCGACCCGAGCCGGGGCCGTCACGCGGTCGACGACACCGACGTGCACGACCTGACCATCGACGACGTGCGCCGGCACGTGGCCGTCGTCGACGACGAGCCGCACGTGTTCGCCACCTCGGTGCGCGCGAACCTGCGCCTGGCCGGCCCGGACGCCGACGACGCCGCCGTGGAGCGCGCGCTCGAGCGCGCCGGCCTCGGCCCCTGGCTCGCCGGCCTGCCCGAGGGTCTCGACACCCGGTTGGGCAGCGGCGGCCGGGGGGTGTCCGGCGGCGAGCGGGCCAGGCTCGGCGTCGCCCGCGCCGTGCTCGCCGACCGCCCGCTGGTGCTGCTCGACGAGCCGACGGCGCACCTCGACCACGCCACCGCCACCGCCGTCCTCGACGACGTACTCTCTGCCACGGACGGCCGCAGCGTCGTCATGGTCAGCCACCGACCCGAGGCCCTCGACCGGTTCGACACGGTCCTCGACCTCGGCGCGCGCCACCCGGCCGCGCCACCCCCGAAGGAGTAGCCATGCCTCACTCGACCTCCGCACCCCGCCTCGGCGACCTCGAGCGGGTCGTCATGGAGCACCTCTGGGAGGCCGCGAACGTCGGGGGCCCGTTGTTCGACGGTGCCACGGTGCGCGAGGTGCACCTCCGCTTCGAGGGCGAGCGCGAGATCGCCTACACGACCGTCATGACCGTGCTCGACCGCCTCGCGAAGAAGGACCTCGTGACCCGCGAGCGCGACGGCCGTGCCTGGCGCTACTTCCCCGCCGACACCCGTGAGGCGCTCACGGCCCAGACGATGTTGCGCACCCTCGACGACATGGAGGTCACCGACCGGCGAACGGCGCTGCTGCACTTCCTCGACGGCGCCACCACCGACGAGCTGGCCGACATCAAGGCGGCGCTCGCCGAGATCGAGGCACGGGCCGAGGGCGAGCAGGCCACCTCCGCCCGGCGGAGGACCATCCGCCGCCGCTGACGCCGACCCCCACCCGACCGCCGGTTCGGACGGGGCGGCTGTGCGGTCGGGCCGACGCCTGTCACCATTGAGCCCGTGATCCCGTTCGTCCTCGCGGGGCTCGCGGTGCTCCTCGCGTGGGTCGCCCCGGGTCTCATGGCCCGCCGGAAGGGTTTCCGGCGTGCCCCGCGGGCCGCCCTGGTGGCGTGGCAGGCGGTGTCGGTCGGCGGCATCCTGGCCGCGCTCGCGGCCGCCCCCGCGACCATCCCGCTGCTCCTCGACGGCGAGGACCCGGTGGGGCGCCTGCAGCTCGTCGTACCGGCCTTGCTGGCCAGCGCCGTCATCCTCGGACGGCTGCTCTACGCCGGCCACCACGTCGGCACCCGGCTGCGGCGGGTGCGTGCCGACCACCGCCAGCTCGTCGACATCGTCGCGCGGCACGAGGAGCGGGTGCGGATCCTGCAGCACCCCACGCCCACGGCGTACTGCATCCCCGGCCGGCAGTCGCGGGTCGTGCTGTCCCAGGGCGTGCTCGACGCCCTGCCCGAGGAGCAGCTCGAGGCGGTCATCGCGCACGAGGACGCCCACCTGCGCGGGCGCCACGACCTGCTCCTGGAGTTCTTCTCGGTCGTGACCGAGGCCGTACCGGGGCCGCTGCGGTCACCGGAGGCGCTCGGCGAGGTGCGCCTGCTCGTCGAGGTGCTGGCCGACCGGGCCGCGGTGCGGCGCAGCGGCGAGGTCGCCACGGCGCGCGCCCTGCTCACGCTGGCGGGCAGCCGCGAACCGGAGGCCGCCCTCGGTGTCGGCACCACGGCGCCGGTGCGGCTTCGGCTGCTCGCCGACGGCCCGCCCCACCCGGCGTTGTCGCTGCTCGCCTACAGCTACGCCGCGCTCGCCGCGACCCTTCCCCTTGTCCTGCTGGCGATGGCCTGGGCATGAGCGGCGACCCGACGCCAGGGCTGCGCGACCGGATGGGCGCGGCGCTCACCTCCTCGATGAAGGCCCGCGACCGGGTGGCGGTGTCCGCTCTGCGCTCGGCCCTGGCCCGGGTCAGCAACGCCGAGGCGGTGCACGTCGACTCGGTGCCGCGAGCCGGGGCCATCGAGGACGCCCGGGTCGGGGCCGGGGCCGCCGACGCCCCGCGCCGCGAGCTGACCGAGGCCGACGTGCGCGGCATCGTCGAGGCCGAGGTGGCCGAGCACGACCACGCCGCTCAGCACCTCACCGACGTCGGACGCCCGGATGACGCGGCGCGGGTCACCGCGGAGGCGGACGTCCTGAGGGAGCTCCTCGCCGGTTCGGACTAGGCCCAGCTCGGGGGCGGCGGCGGTGGCGTCGAGCCCGGCGGCGGTGGCGGTGGCGGCGGCGGCGCGGCGGCGGAGGCGGCGGCGGGGGTGGCGGGGTGCCACCCGGCGGCGGCGGGGAGGCGCGGCACCCGGCGGAGGCGGGGGCGGGGCCCCGGGGGTGCCGTAGGCCGGAGGCGCGACCGTGAGCGGCCCGAGGCGGCCGCTCGACTCGAGCTCACGCAGCGTCGCCAGGACGCGGGCCCTGTCGTCAGCGGATGCCGGGCGACCGGTCGCCTCGAGGTAGGCCAGCACACCGAGGTCACGAAGGGCCCGGTCGGCCCCCGCCCCACCGGCCCCGGCCGCACCGGGGGTGCTGATGCCGGCCTTCTTCATCTCGACGTCGGCCTTCGCGGCGAGGTCGCTGGCGGCCGCCTTGGCGCGTTCGAAGAAGCTCATCGGGGACTCCTCGGTGTGTGGGCTGTCTCCTTCGAAACCCTAGGACTGTTGTGGCCGTTGCACCTAGCGTGGGTGCCAGGTGACGCCGCGCGGGGCGCGGGCCGACGAGGAGATGGGGACGACCGATGACGATCCACGGGTCGCTGTTCACGGACTTCAAGGAGAAGGACACCCAGGACCCCTTCTCCCTGCAGAACAAGAAGATGCTCCGGATCGACATGCGCTACGGGGAGGTGTGGGCCCGCACCGGCTCGATGGTCGCGTACCAGGGCGACGTGCGCTTCGTGAACAAGGGCTCCGGTGGCATCAGCAAGATGCTCAAGGCCGCCACGACCGGCGAGGGCGTCAAGATGATGCAGTGCTCGGGCAGCGGTGAGCTCTTCGTGGCCGACGACGCCTCCGAGATCCAGGTGATGTACCTCGAGAACGACGCGATCTCGGTCAACGGCGCCAACGTGCTCGCCTTCTCGCACTCGATCGCGTGGGACATCCACCGGATCCAGGCGCGCGGGGCGACGATGACCGGCGGCCTCTACAACGTCGCGCTGCGCGGCACCGGCTACGTCGCCGTCACGACCAAGGGCGACCCCGTCGCCCTCGACGTGGCCTCGTCACCGACCTTCGCCGACGCGCAGGCCGTCGTGCTGTGGACCTCCGGGGTGTCGATGGACATCCGGGTCGACACCGGAGGCCTCGGGTCGATGATGCGTGGCGGCACCGGCGAGCTGCTGCAGATGGCGTTCGGCGGCCAGGGCTACGTGCTCGTGCAGCCGAGCGAGTCGGTCACCCAGGGCGGCCACCAGAGCCAGAGTCCCGGCAGCGTGCTCGGCGGCTTCCTCCAGTAGTCCTGCCGCTCAGGCGTTCTCGCGCCGGAACGTCGCGGTTCCCCACCACAGGGAGACCGCGAGCAGGATGAAGGTCCACGCGACGCCCCACCCGAGCGCGCTCACGGTGAAGTCGCCGAGGAAGCTGTTGCGCACGGCATCCACGACGTGCTTGGTCGGCATCAGGTTGCTGACCTTCTGCAGCCACTCGGGGCCGAGCGTCATCGGCAGCAGGATGCCGGAGAGCAGCAGCACCGGCATCATCACCATGTTGATGACCGGGGCCATGACGTCCTCGCTCTTGGTGGTCAGCGCGAGGGCGTTGGACGAGGCGGCGCACGCCGCGCCGAGCAGCAGGGTGAGGGCGATGCCGAGCACCGCGCCCGCCGAGCGGCGCCTTCATCCCGATCAGGTAGCCGAGGCCGACGAGGATCAGCGCCTGGACGAACAGCTGGAGCACGTCGCGCCACAGCCGGCCCATGAGCAGCGCGGTGCGGCTCGCCGGCGTGACCCGCTCGGCCTCGATGACGCCGTCGCGCCACTCGCCGATGAGCGAGAAGCCGGCGAAGAACGCCCCGAAGATGCCGAGCTGCACGAGCAGGCCGGGCACGAAGAAGGTGTACGAGTTCGAGTAGCCGAACTGTGCGGCCACCGGCTTGAGCAGCGGGCCGAACAGGAGCAGGTAGAGCACCGGCTGCATCAGGCCGATGAGCACCCAGGCGGGGTTGCGCAGGTTCATCCGGATCTGGCGGCGGAAGACGATGGTGCTCTCGCGCAGGAAGGTCATCAGGGGTCCTTTCGGGGTCGTGGGGCGGGCTCAGCCCTCGCGGAGCGAGCGGCCCGTCAGGTCGAGGAAGACGTCGTCGAGGGTCGGTCGGCGCACCTCGATCGAGGACAGCTCGACCCCGGTGCGGTCGAGGTCGCGCAGCAGGCCGGGAACCGCACGCCCGGCCTGGCGGACGCGGCCGCGGACCTGGTGGCCGTCGACCTCGACGCCGTCGGTCTCACCGACCAGCGCGGCCAGCTTCTGCGCGGCGCTGCTCACCTGCTCGACGCTCGCGACCTCGAGCTCGACGAGGTCGCCCGCGACGGCGGCCTTGAGGTTGTCGGCGGTGTCGGAGGCGACGATCCGGCCGTGGTCGATGATGACGATCCGGTCGCTGAGCGCGTCGGCCTCGTCGAGGTAGTGGGTCGTGAGGAACACCGTCGCCCCGCGCCGCTCGCGCAGGTCGGCGATGTGCTGCCACAGGTTGGCCCGCGCCTGCGGGTCCAGGCCGGTGGTCGGCTCGTCGAGGAAGACCAGGGTCGGCTCGTGGATCAGGCCCATGACGATGTCGAGCCGGCGGCGCTGGCCCCCGGACATCGCCCGCGGCTGGCGGGTCCAGAGGCCCTCGAGGTCGAGCTGCTCGAACAGGTGCTGGCCACGGGCGCGCGCGTCGGCCGCGCTCATCCCGTAGAGCATCCCGTGGTCGACGACCTCCTCGCCGGCGCGCGTCACGCTGCCGGTCGAGCCGGACTGGGAGACGTAGCCGATGCTGCGGCGCACGTCCTCGGCCTGGGTGGCGACGTCGTAGCCCGCGACCGTCGCCGTGCCGGCGGTCGGCTTGAGCAGGGTGGTGAGGATGCGCAGCGTGGTCGTCTTGCCGGCGCCGTTCGGGCCGAGGAAGGCGACGACCTCGCCCTCGGCGACGTCGAGGTCGACGCCGTCGACGGCGGTCACGTCGGTCTTCTCGCGCCCGGCGCGCGAGGTGAAGGTCTGGGTCAGTCCCCTGGCGGTGATCATGGTCCTCCTTGGTCAAGGTTGAATACTAGGATGATCAAAGTTGATCACCATGTCAAGCGAGTCAGGATGCGATCGAGCTCCCGACGCGCTCCGCCCCGACTTCGTGCGACTTGGGTACGGTTTCGGGCCCGACCGCGGCCAGAACCGCAGGTAGGTCGCACGAGGTGCAGGAGGCGGTCCGGAGTGGGACGTGGGCGACCCGGGGTCCGCGGAACTTCTCCGCCGTGAGTGCGCTGGTGGTTGCCCTGGCGACCACTTCCACGCTCGCCGCGGGAACGACCGACCGGTCAGTCGCCGAGGCCGAGGGCCTGGCGGTACCGCTCGCGGTCGGCCTGCATGGCCCAGCCCGGGTCGTCGGCCGGCGGCGCCCACCCGGACTCCTCGCCCGCGTACCACCCCGCGCCGGCCTCGAGGCCGGCCACCAGGTCGACGAGCCAGGCCCGCTCGGTGCGGCCCTGGGCGTTCCACAGGCCGATGAGCGCGGGCAGGTGCGGCGGCAGCCGGTCGGCCGGCGCCGCGGCCAGGGCCTCCCCCTCCGCCAGCACGGCGTCGACCGCCACCAGCCGCTCCTTGAGCAGCCCGAGGAACGCCTCGCGGGTGACCAGGGGCGCGAGCGACAGCGCCGTCGTGAACCCGCGGGCCGACCCGCGGTCGTGGGTGCGCACCGCTTCCGCGAAGAGCCGGTGGAACTCGTCGCGCCCCGCCTCGGTCGTCGTGTAGACGGTGACCGTGCGGCTGCCCTCGGCGAGCCGGTGCCGGGCGAGGTGGCCGGCGCGGGCGAGGGTCTCGAGCCCCGAGTAGATCGAGCCCGGGTTGATGTGGGCCCACTCGTCGACCCGCCAGGAGACCAGCTCGCGGCGGATCTGGTAGCCGTTGACCGGTTCGAACAGCTGCACGGCGCCGAGGAGCAGCATCCGTGTCGAGGTGCTCGCCATGCGCGCAGTCTAGGGAGGTGGAGGTACCGCGGGACCGGCGGTCGGGACAGCGCGAGGCGAGCGCACGGCATACGCAACAATCAGGGACATGACGGCACAGGTGACCCGGACCGACATCCTCGACGTCGCGCGCGAGCAGGTGCTCGAGCGCGGGGTGCCGCTGACGCACGCCGCAGGTCGTCGAGGTGCTGCGCACCGGTGACGACCGGCTGCAGGACCTGCTCGCGCTGGCCCACGAGGTGCGGATGAAGTACCGGGCCCGAGCGTCGAGGTCGAGGGCATCGTGTCGCTCAAGACCGGCGGCTGCCCCGAGGACTGCCACTTCTGCTCGCAGTCGGGCCAGTTCACCTCGCCGGTGCGCTCGGTGTGGCTCGAACATCCCCGAGCTGGTGCGCGCCGCCAAGCAGACCGCGGCGACCGGGGCGAGCGAGTTCTGCATCGTCGCCGCGGTGCGCGGCCCCGACGACAGGCTGATGGAGCAGATGCGCGAGGGCGTCGCCGGCGATCCGGGCCGCCGTCGACATCAACGTCGCCGCGTCGCTCGGCATGCTCACCCGCGAGCAGGTCGACGACCTCGTCGACATGGGCGTGCACCGCTACAACCACAACCTCGAGGCCGGCGCGCTCGTACTTCCCGAACGTCGTCACCACCCACTCCTTCGACGAGCGCTGGGACACCTGCCTGATGGTCAAGGAGTCGGGCATGGAGCTGTGCTGCGGCGGCCTGGTCGGCATGGGCGAGACGCATCGAGCAGCGCGCCGAGCTCGCCGCCCAGCTCGGCGAGCTCGAGCCGCACGAGGTGCCGCTGAACTTCCTCAACCCGCGCCCCGGCACGCCGTTCGGCGACCTCGAGCTGATGGACGCGTCGGACGCGCTGCGCACGATCGCGGCCTTCCGGCTCGCCCTGCCGCGCACCATCCTGCGGTACGCCGGCGGCCGCGAGCTCACCCTCGGCGACCTCGGCACCCGCGACGGCCTGCTCGGCGGCATCAACGCGGTCATCGTCGGCAACTACCTCACGACCCTCGGGCGCGACCCGCGCGAGGACCTCGCCCTGCTCGACGAGCTCGAGATGCCGATCAAGGCCCTCAACGAGACCTTCTGACGCGGTGGGTGTTCGTGCTCGGTGAGGATGCCGTGGGTCCGGTCGCGCGGGCCGGCGCGGCCGGCGAGTTCTGCGGGCAGTGCGGCGCGGCCGCGAGCGAGGGCGACCACGCCCGGTGCGCCCGCCGAGCCGAGCTGGAGCCGCCACGGTGGTGCGTGCACTGCCGGCGCCGGATGAAGGTGCAGGTCACCCCCGGTGCGTGGACGGCGACGTGCGTGCAGCACGGCACCGTCGAGCAGCCCACCTGGGGCTGAGGCCGGGTCCGGCCCACGCGGTCGTGTCCCAGCCCTCGTGGTGGCGGGGTCCTGCTCATGTCACCACCCTTGGACACAATGAGGACAGTTCTGGTCCGCTATTGGTCGGAGGATCTCGACATGACCCAGACCTCGCGCGTGCTGCGCCTGATCGGACTGCTCCAGTCGCGCCCGACCTGGACCGGGCCGGAGCTCGCGGAGCGGCTCGACGTCACGACCCGCACGGTGCGCCGCGACATCGACCGGCTGCGGGCGCTCGGCTACCCGGTGCGTGCCGGCCAGGGCGTCGGCGGCGGCTACCAGCTGGGGTCGGGGACAGCGCTGCCGCCGCTCCTCCTCGACGACGAGGAGGCCGTGGCGGTGGCGGTGTCGCTTCGGCTGGCCGCCGGCGGCACGGTGGCCGGGCTCGGCGAACCGGCCATGCGAACCCTGGGCAAGCTCGAGAAGGTGCTGCCCGCTCGGCTGCGCGCGAGCGTCGAGGCGGTCTCGCACGCCACCGTGACGCTCGGTCGCCGCGACCAGCTCGTCGAGGGCGCCGTGGTGGCGCTGCTCGCCCGGGCCGCCCGGGCGTTCCACGAGGTGCGGTTCGACTACGCCGCGGCCTCCGGCGAGGAGACCAGCCGACGGGCCGAGCCGTACCGCTTGGTCGCCACCACCTCGCGCTGGTACCTGCTCGCCTGGGACCTCGACCGAGAGGACTGGCGCAGCTTCCGCCTCGACCGGATGAGCGAGGTGCGGGAGTCGACGTTCACCTTCCGGCCGCGAGAGGCGCCCGACGCCGCCGAGCACGTGCGCGAGGGCCTGACGCGCGGGCCACAGGGCGTCGACGTCGTGCTCGACCTCGACGCACCGCTCGACGTCGTCGCCGATGCCCTGCCCACCGGCGTCGGGGAGCTGTTCGCCCTCGGCGACCGGTGCGAGCTGCGGTTCTCCGCGTGGGACGTGCCCTCGGCGGCGGCCCGGTTGGCCTGGCTGCCGTGGGAGTTCCGCATCGTCTCGCCCGACGACCTGGGCGCCGAGGTGGCGGCGCTGGCCGCCCGGCTGGCCGGGGCAGCCCGCTCGTCGAGCTGACGCGTGGTGGGAATGTGGCAGAGTAGTTGACAGTTCAACTTAACGATCAGCGTCGATCGCCCTGTCACGATCCGCCCACACCGCCCTCCACCAAGGAGCACCCCGTGAACGTCCTCGTCCTCGTCGGCAGCCTGCGCGCCGGCTCCACCAACCGCCAGCTCGCCGACGCCGCCATCGCGCACCTCCCCTCCGGGGTCGAGGGCACCGTGTTCGCCCGGCTCGCCGAGGTCCCCCACTACTCCGAGGACCTCGACCACGACGACGACCTGCCCGAGGTCGCCCGTGACCTGCGCGAGGCCGTCGCCGACGCCGACGCCCTGCTGCTCGTCACGCCCGAGTACAACGGCTCGATGTCGAGCGCCGTCAAGAACGCCGTCGACTGGGCGTCGCGCCCGCGGGGTGCGGCCGCCATCGCCGGCAAGCCCGCGGCGGTCATCGCCGCGACCGGTGCCCCCCGCGCCGCCCAGTGGGCCCGCGAGGACGGCGTCAAGGTGCTCAAGGTCGCCGGTGCCGACGTCATCGAGGACACCGTGGGGGTCGGCTCGTCGTTCCAGGCCTTCGTCGACGGTCGCCTGTCCGACGCCGCGCTCGACGCCGACCTGCGCACCCTGATGGGCCGGCTGGCCGGCGAGGTCGAGAGCGCCCGCGCCGCCGCCTGACCTTCCCCCTGACCCGCCGCGACCACGGACCGACACAATGGGTGGCGATGAGCCTCCGACCCGACCGTGCCGGCCCCGATGCCGAGGCTCTTCTCGCGTTCGACCGCGAGCACGTGTGGCACCCGTACTCCTCCGCGTTGACGCCGCAGGAGCCGTACCTCGTGGAGTCGGCGCACGGCATCCGGCTGCGGCTGCGTGACCGCGACGGCGAGCCGCGCGAGGTCGTCGACGCGATGGCGTCGTGGTGGTGCGCGATCCACGGGTACGCCGTGCCCGAGCTCGACGCCGCGGCTCGCCGGCAGCTCGACTCGATGTCGCACGTGATGTTCGGGGGGCTGACCCACGAGCCCGCGATCGGGCTGGCACGACGGCTGGTCGACCTGGCGCCCGCGGGGCTGGAGCACGTCTTCCTCGCCGACTCCGGGTCGGTGTCGGTCGAGGTCGCGATGAAGATGGCGCTCCAGTGGCACCTCGCGGCCGGCCGCCGGCGCACCCGCTTCTTCACGATCCGCGGGGGCTACCACGGCGACACCTTCTCGCCGATGTCGGTGACCGACCCGGTGAGCGGGATGCACGCGCTCTTCCGCGGGGTCCTGCCCGAGCACCTCTTCGCGCCGCGACCGCCCGGCGGCCTCGACCGGGCCCTCGACGACCCGGAGCTCGTCGCCTGGGAGCGCGAGACCCGGGCGCTGTACGCCGCGCACGCCGACTCGGTGGCCGCCGTCATCGTCGAGCCGGTGCTGCAGGGCGCCGGCGGGATGCACGTCTACAGCCCGCACGTGCTCGAGGTGCTGCACGAGCTGGCGCGCGAGCACGGGGCGCTGGTCATCCACGACGAGATCGCGACCGGCTTCCACCGCACCGGCCCGCTCTGGGCCGGCGACCGGGCAGCGTCGGCACCGGACATCCTCTGCGTCGGCAAGGCCCTCACCGGGGGCTACCTGACCCTCGCGGCCGTGCTGTGCACCCGCGCGGTGGCCGAGGGGGTCAGCGCCGGTGCGGCCGGCGGGCTGATGCACGGCCCCACGTTCATGGGCAACCCGCTGGCCTGCGCGATCGCCTCGGCCAACCTCGACCTGCTGGCCGCGCGCGGCACCGAGGCCGAGGTGGGCCGGATCGAACGGGGGCTGACCGCCGGCCTGGCGCGGGCGGCATCCCTGACCTCCGTCGCGCAGGTGCGGGTGCTGGGTGCCGTCGGCGTCGTGCAGCTGCGCGAGCCGGTGCGGGTGGCCGAGGTGACCGCCGCCGCCATCGAGCGCGGCGTGTGGGTGCGGCCCTTCCGCGACCTCGTCTACACGATGCCGCCCTACGTCACGTCGGACGACGACCTCGGCGCTGCTCACCTCCGGGCTGGTCGGTGCCGTCGAGGCCGTCCACGGCTGAGCGAGCGCGGCACGCGTCGTCAGCTCGGCGTTCCACCGGGCCAGGCGGGCCAGGCCGCTCGCGGTGATCTCGGCGTGCCGCATGAGGATCGCCCGCCGGGCAGCCGGGGTCGCGAGCCCACGCGCTGCACACGCGCGCAGCCACTCATCGCACCGGTCGCGGGGCAGGCCGGTGAGAACTGCCAGTCGGTCGGGGTGCACCCACTGGGCCCGGGACAGCACGGACAACACGGCGTAGGCCTGCGCACCGTCGGGCCACGTAGCCGCGCCACGTGGGCGACTACGCGACCACAGCCAGCGCACGACTGGGGCGACGAGGTAGCACACCGCCAGCCCGGCCGACGCGACCACGAGCCCCGACCCGTTGCCGGACGAGCGCTGAGACGCATCGGTCAGCGCGGCGCCGGCCAGGATGGCGACCGCGACCGCCGTCACCACCCCCACCCGCCGGCGAGTGGGCCACCGCAGCGGCTCCGCCCCGGCACGGCGACTCACCGGGCTCTCCCAGGCGAAGAGCAGGACGCCCACGCCCACGGCGACCCACACCCACTGACCGACGAGGATGCTGCCGAAGACCACTCCACCGAAGATCATCGCGAAGGCCGCGATCTCGAGCACCCGCTGCGCGACGAGCCACGCGGTCGCGTGGCCGTCGAACACCCGCAGCTCACCGGCTGCCCGCAGCGCCTCGGCGGCAGCCACCGGGCCACGGTCGGGCAGCATCTCGTCGGGGATCCCCACCATGCGCCGAGTATGGCCCGGGTCGCCCACGCCGTCGAGCCTCAGTGGCGGCGCACCGAGATCGCGACGAGGACCGGGCCCGACCGGCGGCTCGACGGGGCACGCGACCCGCACCCCGCCGTCCCGGCGTCGGTGCCGGACGCGCACGAACCGCACCCGCTGGTGGGGCAGCCGATGGCGAGCTCCTCGGCGTCCAGCCGGCCCATCCGCACGAGGTGGTCGACGCAGGCACGCACCGTGTCGAGTGGCAGGTCGCAGCGGGTGGCGACCTCGCCGAACGAGTACGCCCCGGCGTCGAAGGCCGCGAGCACCGACGTCAGCGGCCCGGCGGCCGCCTCACGGGAGGACGACGCGCTCACCAGAACACCCGCCCGACCTGGAAGACCAGCACCGCGAGCGTCCACGCGACGACGAGCTGGAGCCCGACGCCGAAGACGGTCCACCTCGTGCCGAGCTCGCGGCGCTGGGCCGCGAGCGTCGCGACGCACGGCGTGTACGCGAGCAGGAAGACCATGAAGGCCGCGACCGCTGCCCCGGTGTGGCCACCGCTGGCGACGGCGAAGGTCTGGTGCAGCTGCACCCCGAGCGCACCCGGGTCCTGCGACGAGGCCGGCTCGGCGAGTGCGTACGTCTGGGCCCACGACGAGATCACGGCCTCCTTGGCGACGAACCCGACGAGCAGGGCGGACACCGCCTCCCACTGACCGAAGCCGGCCGGCGACAGGAGCGGCGACGCGGCCCGTGACAGCTCGGCGTACAGGCTTCCCGAGGCCGTCACGTGGCCGAACGAGCCCGGCCCCACGGGGACCGACTGCAGCAGCCACACGACGACGACGGTGGCGACGATGATCCCTGACGCCGTGCGCAGGAACCCTTGTAGCCGCAGCCAGGTCACCGAGAGGCTGAGCCGCAGCGTCGGCCGCTGGTACGGCGGAAGGTCGATGACGAGCGGGTCGGCTCCCACCGCGCGCCACAGCGTGGCGCGCAGCCCGAGCCCGACGAGCACGACGACCAGGATCGAGACGAGGTACATCGCGAAGACGACGGTGCCGGCGTGCGCCGGGAAGAAGGTCGACGCGAGCAGCACGTAGACGGTCAGCCGCGCCGAGCACGACGTGAACGGCACGAGCAGCGCGGTGAGCACCCGGTGCCGGGCGTTCGGCAGGATCCGGGTCGCCGACACCGCCGGGACGTTGCACCCGAAGCCGACGACGATCGGCAGGAAGGCACGACCCGGCAGGCCGAGGCGGCTCATCATCCGGTCGGTGACGACCGCGGCACGAGCCATGTAGCCGGAGTCCTCGAGCAGGGCGAGCAGCAGGAACATCAGCGCCATCAGCGGCACGAACGTCAGCAGCATGCCGACCCCGGCGATCACGCCGTCGACGACCAGCCCGCGGATCGGGGTCTCGTCGAGCCCGATCGCGTCGACCAGCCGGTCGCCGCCAGACGACACCGGCCCCGACACGAGAGCGTCGAGGGCGTTCTGCAGCGGTGCGGCGAGAGTCGTCGTCGCCTGGAAGACCACCCACATGACGCCGAGGAAGAGCAACGGACCGACGACCGGCGCGGTCGCGAACCGGTCGATGCGGTCCGACCAGGTGCGCCGGGTCATCGCCTGCGTGCTCACGGATGCCGTGACGGCCGCGTCGATCCACCCGAACCGCTCGTCGGCCGCGGCCAGCTCGTCGGCCGACGACGCCGCATGGCAGTTCCGCGGGTGGGCGACGACCGCGCCCAACGCGGTGCCGACCGCCGAGACCAGCGCGTCGACGCCGGAACGTCGACGCGGGTCGAGTGAGACGACGGGGCACCCGATGGCTCCTGCGAGCGCCGCGGTATCCACCCGGATGCCGCGGCGCGCCGCCACGTCGCCCATGGTGAGCGCGACGACGACAGGCAGGGCCGTCTCGCGTACCTGTGCGACGAGGTAGAGGCTGCGCGCCAGGTGGGCGGCGCTCGCGACGACGACCACGACATCCGGCCGGTCAGCGCCCTCGGCGAGCACGACGTCACGGGTCAGCGCCTCGTCGGGGCTGAGCGGATCGAGCGAGTAGGAGCCGGGCAGGTCGACGACGTCGGCGACCCGGCCCTCGACGGCGCAGCCGCCGCGACCGACCTCGACGGTCGTGCCCGGCCAGTTGCCGACGGTGCGGCGGGCGCCGGTGAGCGCATTGAAGAGGGTCGACTTGCCGACGTTCGGCGCGCCGGCGAGCACGACGACCGGGGCACCCGCGGGGGCCTGCAGCCGCGAGCCGTCATCGTGGCACGACGGCGTCGCCACGGACCGGGGGAGCTCAGGGGCCGTGCTCACCCCTGGGTCGCCTCCGTGGCGTGCGCCTCGACGGTCTGCACGGAGTCGAGGACGTCACGGCCCAGGGCGATGCGCGACCCCGCGACGTCGATGATCCGCCCGCCCCCGGCGGTCTTCTGCACGCACCGCACGTGGCTCCCGACGCGCAGGCCGAGCTCGGAGAGCCGTCGTGTCAGGGCGGTCGGCCCGACTGCGCCGATGACCCGCAGATCGATGCCGATCGGAGCCCGCGCGAGGGACGTCGCCACCCTTCGACGCTAGCACCGGGTAAGGCGAACCTAAGCACGGGAGAAGGCGATTGAAAGCAACCTCACACGCTCTTGGCCTCGCCCCAGCCGTGCCAGTGGTCGACCCGCACCCAACAGCTGACGCGCGGCCGGTCACGTACCCGGTAGGGCTCGCCCCGGTAGTGGATCGAGAGGCGGTCGATGTCGGCCAGCCCACGCTCGGGGTCGTCCTCCCAACGCACCACCGGACCGCGGATGCTGACGTGGGTGTACCACTCCCCCTCCTTGAGCGCGGTGAGCGCGACCTCGGGCCGCTGGCGCATCCAGTCGACGCGGGCGCGACCGGCATCCATGTTGAGCAGCACCGTGCCGTCGTCCTCGACGAGGTACCACGTGGCGACCGACATCGGGGCGCCGCTCGGCATCAGCACGGCGACCACCGCGGGGTTGGGCCGCGCGAACAGCTCGGCCACGTCGGCAGGTAGGGGGGCCCTGGGCATGTCGGTCATCCTCTCCCGGATGCCGTGCCGACGGCGCCTCAGGTGCGCGTCGCCCGGCGGACCGCTTCGAGGGCCGCCTCGGCCGACGCCCCCAGCACGCGGGCGCGGGCGAGGTAGGCCGAGGCCGCCTCCTCCAGCGCCCGCTCGGGGGTCGCGATGGCGGGCGGTGCCGGGGCGACGCGGGTGCCGCCACCCCGGCGGGACCGGACGTAGCCGGCCTGTTCGAGCTCGCGGTAGGTGCGGGCGACGGTGCCGGCGGCCAGGCCGAGGTCGACGGCGAGCTGGCGCACCGGCGGCAGGCGGTCACCGGGTGCCAGGACGCCCGACCCGATGAGGTCGGCGAGCTGGCGGCGCAGCTGCTCGTAGGGCGGGGTCGGGTCGAGCACGTCGACCGTGACGGTGGACAGGGTCACCGGACCGGCGCCCCGACCGGGGCGGGGTCGCCCGGCAGCGCACGGGGGAGGTCGTCGACGCGGATCGTCGGGGTGAGGACGAGCCCGGCGAGCAGACCGAACGCGGCGCCGGTGGCCAGGGGTCCGACGACCGCAGCGGTCCACGCCACGAGGGTCTGGGCCACGCCTGCGTCGCACCGCATCCCGCTCAACGCCCCGACCATGAGGAGGGCGACCGGGCCCAGGGTGCCCAGGACGGTGACCGTGGCGGCGGTCAGGACGTTGCCCACCGACCAGCAGCGCAGCATGGTGTCCAGGCCGCGGCTGTCGAGCTCGGGACGCGGGCGGGTGACGATCGCGCGCAGGGCGAGGGCCACGAGCCCCGCGAGCGCGAGCAGCGCGACCACGAGCGGTAGGGCGTAGAACGAGCCGGGCCACGGGCCCCGGCTGCCGCCCACGAGCACGGCCCCGAGGTCGGGGTCGACCACCGTGCAGCGCTCGCTGAGCACGCGCCCAGCGCGCCCCAGGTCGTCGGCCGACCCCCACGCGGCGCCGATGGCGAGCGCCCCGCCGAGCAGGGTCGTGGAGACGGCGAGCACGACGGCCCTCCCCCGCGGAAGGATCGCCCGCAGGGTGCGCGTCTCGACGGCGGCCGAACGGCGGATGCCGACCGAGGGCCGGGCGGTCAGCTCACCGGCGATGGTGCCGAGCAGGACGCCCACGCCGAGCACCGTCGGCGCCAGGGCGGTGGCCCGGCCGAGCGCGTCGACCCGCTGGCCGAGCGTGAGGAGCAGGACCGCCGCCACCCCTCCGAGCAGCAGGCCGACCACCCGCCAGCGCCGGGTGTGCCGGGCGATCTGCACCGCCCCGCTGTGCTCGTCGACCCCGACGGTCACGACGACCCGGCGGAGCAGCGCCACGACGAGACCGACGACCGCGACCGGGACGGCGAGGACGAGGAACCCCATGACAACCCCCGTTGTATCGACTCATTGGTACAAGAAGGAGGATGCCGTGGCGATACTTCTTGTGTCAAGTACGTGTTACAAACTCGCCAGACCGCGGGACCACCCGCGGCCGCCCCCAGACCGGCATGGGAGGATCTGCCGGGTGACGAGCCCCCTCGACTGGATCCGTGAGGCCGCCTCGACCCGAGAGGACGCCGGCCTGACCCGGCGCCTGACGACGACGAAGTCGGGTGACGGGCTCGACCTCGCCGGCAACGACTACCTCGGGCTGCGCACCCACCCCGCGGTCATCGCGGGCGCGGTCGCGGCGGCCGAGACCTACGGCGGCGGTGCCGGGGCCTCGCGCCTGGTCACCGGCACCCTCGACGTGCACGACGAGCTCGAGGCCGCCCTCGCGGCCCTGACCGGGGCGCCCTCGGCCCTCGCCCTCTCGACCGGGTACGCCGCGAACCTCGCCGTGCTCACGACACTGGCCGACGCCGGCACCCTCGTCGTCAGCGACGAGCACGCCCACGCGAGCCTCATCGACGGCTGCCGGCTGTCGCGGGCCGCCGTCACGGTGGCGCGGCACAACGACCTCGAGCACGTCGCCGAGCTGCTCGCCCGGCGCGAGAGCCCACGGGCCGTGGTCGTCGTCGAGTCGATCTACTCGGTGCTCGGCGACGCCGCCCCGATCGAGGACCTCATCGCGCTGACCGACGAGGCCGGGGCGATCCTCGTCGTCGACGAGGCACACGCGCTCGGCGTCGTCGGCCCCCACGGGGGCGGCCTCGTCGCCGCTGCCGGGCAGGCCCAGGCCGAGCACGTCGTCGTCACCGCCACCCTGTCGAAGTCCCTTGCGGCACAGGGCGGTGCGGTGCTCGCCTCGCCCGTCGTGCGCGAGCACCTGGTCAACACCGCCCGCCCGTTCATCTACGACACCGGCCTCGCCCCAGCGTCCGCCGGTGCCGCGCTCGCCGCCCTGGGCGTGCTCCGCGACCACCCCGAGCTCACGGCCCGGGTCCACGCCAACGCCGCCCGCCTCGCCGAGGCCTGCGGCGTCCGGGCCCCCGCCGGTGCCGTGATGTCGGTGTCGATGCCGGGCCCGCACGAAGCGGTCGAGGCGGTCGAGCGGGCGCGGGCCCAGGGCATCCGGATCGGGTGCTTCCGACCGCCGTCGACGCCGGACGGCTCGTCGCGGCTGCGCCTCACCGCCCACGCCGACCACACCGAGCACGACCTCGACCGGGCCTGCGAGGTGCTCGCCGAGGTCGCGGCCCCGCGTGGCTGACCCGCGGTCGCTGACGTCGGTCGTCCTCGTCACCGGCACCGGCACCGAGGTCGGCAAGACCGTCGTCACCGCTGCCCTCGCCGCCGTCGTGCGTGCCCGCGGCAGCGACGTGGCCGTGGTGAAGCCGGCCCAGACCGGGCTCGCCCCGGGTGAGCCGGGCGACGTCGACGAGGTGCGCCGGCTGGTCGGCGACGAGGTCGTCACCCACGAGCTGGTGCGGCTGCGCGACCCACTGTCACCCGAGGCCGCCGCGCGCCGCGAGGGGGTGCGCATCCCCCCCGTCGCCCAGCACGCCAAGCGGATCGGCGAGATCGCCGCCGAGTCGGAGGTCGTCTTCGTCGAAGGTGCCGGCGGGCTGCTCGTGCGGCTCGACGAGCGGGGCGGCACCCTGGCCGACCTCGGAACCGGGTTGCGCTACAAGGGTGTCGGCTGCGGAGTCGTGCTCGTCGCCAGCGCCGGGTTGGGCACCCTCAACACCGCCGCCCTGACCGCTGAGGCGCTCGCGGCCCGCTCGCTCCCCCTGCTCGGGGTGGTCATCGGGTCCTGGCCGGCCGACCCGGGCCTCGCCGAGGAGAACAACCTGATCGACCTGCCGCGGGTGACCGGCGCGCCGCTGTGGGGCCGCATCCCGGCAGGGGCGGGCGCGCTGAGCCGCGCCGACTTCCTGGCCGGCGTGCCCGCCTGGTTCGACCTCGACTGACCTCGACTCATTGCGGATCACCCACGCGAGAAGGCCGGATTCCCCGCCTGCCAGGTGGCTAACTCGCAATAAGTCGGGAGGCATCGGGAGGATGGGGCCATGAGCGAGGACCCCGCCCCCTCCCGTCCGTACCGGGTCACCGTCGTGTGCTGGGGGAACATCTGCCGGTCGCCGATGGGTGAGTTCCTCCTGCGCGAGGCGTTCGAGGATGCCGGCCTCGGCGACCGCGTCGTCGTCGACTCCTCGGGCACGAGCTCCGACGAGCTGGGCAACGGCATGCACCGGCGCACCGCCGCCGTGCTGCGCCGGAACGGCCACGACGACAACGGCTGGGGCGAGCACGTCGCGCGCCGCTTCGAGCCGAGCTGGTTCGACGAGTACGACCTGGTGCTGCCCGTCGACCACGTGCACGTGCGCCGCCTCGAGCAGATCGCCCGCACCGACGCCGACCGCGACAAGCTGCGCCTGTTCCGCTCCTTCGACCCCGATGCGGTGGCCGCCGGCGAGCTGGGCATGGACGACCCCTGGTACGGCACCGACCCCGCCTACGACCAGACCTACGCCGAGATCATGGCCGCGGTCCCCGGCATCGTCGAGCACGTGCGCACCGAGCTCGAGGCGCGCGACCGGCACTGACCCACCCCGGTGGGCACCGGCATCCGCACCCCCGCCGCTCTGGGAGGATGGACCCATGCCCGGCCATGACCACGCGACCAGCCTCGCGGCATCCACCCGCCTCGCCGACGCCGAGCCGCACGATCGCCCTCGGTGCCCTCGACGGGCGCTACCGCGGCGTCGTCGCCCCGCTCGTCGACCACCTGTCCGAGCCGGCGCTCAACCGGGAGCGGGTGCACGTCGAGGTCGAGTGGCTCATCCACCTCACCGAGCACGAGGTCGTGCCGGGCGTGCGCCGCCTCACGACAGGCGAGCAGGAGGCCCTGCGCGACGTGGTGCGCGGCTTCGGCGCCGCCGAGATCGACGGAGCTGGCCGCCATCGAGCGGGTCACCGTGCACGACGTCAAGGCCGTCGAGTACTTCCTCAAGAAGCGGCTCGCCGAGATCGCGCCCGACGAGCAGGACGCCGGGCTCGCCGAGCTGATCCACTTCGCGTGCACCAGCGAGGACGTCAACAACCTCTCGTACGCCGTGATGGTCAAGGGCGCCGTCAACGAGGTGTGGCTGCCCCGCGCGACCGCGCTCGTCGACGAGGCTCGCCGACGATGGCCTCGCGACCTGCGCGACGTGCCGCTGCTCGCGCACACCCACGGCCAGCCCGCGACCCCGACCACGATGGGCAAGGAGCTCGCCGTGCTCGCGCGCGGCTGCAGCGCCAGCTGCGGCCGCATCGCGGACGCCGAGTTCCTCGGCAAGCTCAACGGCGCCACCGGCACCTACGGCGCGCACGTCGCCGCCGTGCCGGGCGCCGACTGGCAGGCCGTCAGCCGCGACGTTCGTCGAGCACCTCGGCCTCACCTGGAACCCGCTGACCACCCAGATCGAGAGCCACGACTGGCAGGCGAGCTCTACGCCGACGTCGCCCGCTTCAACCGGGTGCTGCACAACATGTGCACCGACGTGTGGACCTACATCTCGCTGGGCTACTTCGCCCAGGTCCGCGGCCAGCGGCACGGTCGGCTCCTCGACGATGCCGCACAAGGTCAACCCGATCCGCTTCGAGAACGCCGAGGCCAACCTCGAGGTCAGCAACGCCCTGTTCGACGTGCTGGCCGCGACCCTGGTGCAGAGCCGGCTGCAGCGCGACCTCACCGACTCCTCGATGCAGCGCAACATCGGCTCGGCGTTCGGGCACAGCCTGCTCGCCATCGACAACGTCGCCCGCGGGCTCGACGGCCTCGACGCCGTACCCGCCGCCATGGCCGCCGACCTCGACGCCAACTGGGAGGTGCTCGGCGAGCCCGTCCAGTCGGCGATGCGCGCGCTCGGCGCCGCGCGGCGTGCCCGGCATGGAGGAGCCCTACGAGCGGCTCAAGGAGCTCACCCGCGGGCGCCGCATCGGGCAGGTCGAGCTGCGTCGAGTTCGTGCGCGGCCTCGGGCTGCCGGCCGACGTCGAGGAGCGGCTCGCGGCGATGACCCCGCAGACCTACGTCGGGCTCGCCCCCGAGCTCGTCGACCACCTGCGGTGACCGTCTCGATCCACCCGGCCGACCTCGACGACCCGCGGGTGGCCACCCTGCTCGGCGACCACCTCGCCGAGATGGAGCCGACCGCGCCGCCCGAGAGCCGCCACGCGCTCTCCGAGCCGGGCGACCCCTTCGGCGCCTACCGCCCCGACCGGCACGCATCTTCCTCACCCTCGCGCTGTGATGGGAGCCTGCCGACCGGTGCCGTGGCCCCCGTCATCCTCGTGGCGTGCCTGGCCGCCGTGGTGCTCTCCGTCTGCCTCCCGGTCGCCGCCGCACGGCGGTGGGTGCCGCCGCGCTGGCGTGCGCTCACGGCCTCCGTCGGAGCGGCGGTCGTGCTGGCGCTCACCGTGTGGCTGACCGTGCTGTCGTTCACCACGTTCGCGCCGGCAGGCTGACCCCGCGGCCGGGTGACGCGCTAGACCCGGCGGGGCACCGTGCCGGTCAGCTTGAGCACGGCACACATCACCTTGTGGCCGGGGTCGGCGGTCGGGCCGAACATCAGCGGGCAGCCACCGTCGATGACGACCATGCCGAGCTGGCGACCGAGGCTGGTCGCGGAGGGTGAGACGCTGCTGCCACCGACCGACCCGTGCATCCAGACCTTGGTCATGCCCAGGTTGGCGGCCTCTCGCACGGTGGCCTCGGCGTGCTCGGGCCGGGTCGCGATGACCACGGCCTCCGCCCCACCGGGGATCGAGGTCAGGTCGGGGTAGGCCGGGTCGCCCTCGACCGTGTCGGTGTTCGGGTTGACCGCGAACACCTCGTACCCGCGCTCCTTGAGCCTGCGTGTAGACGATGTTCGCCCCGTGCTCCTTGGGCTCGCGGGACACCCCGGTCACCGCGATCCGGCGACAGGTCAGGAAGTCCGTCGCGGCCTCCTTGATCGTGCTCATGGCCAGTCCTTCCTCGGCGCCGGCGGCAGCGACCTCAGTCGTCGCACGGACGCCGGGCGCGCCACTTCCATCGTGCTCCGGTCGGTGCCCCGGTCCGTCACGGACGTGACACGTCCCACTCGACTCACCACGCACGTGTGGCACGGTGGACCGATGGCAGCCCACGAGCCCGCCGGGCCGACCCGCGACGACGTCGACGCACTCGCCCTCGCGCTGCCGGAGGTCACCCGCGAGGGCACCCCCGAGCACCCGGCCTACGCCGTCCGCGGGAAGAAGTTCCTGATGTGGCGCGGGCCGCGAAAGGACGCCGTCGACCCCGACACCGGCGAGCGCCTTCCCGACGTCATCGCGATCGCGGTGCCCGGCGCGGACGACAAGGAGGCCATCCTGCAGAGCGGCCCGCCGTGGTTCACGACCCCCCACTTCGACGGCTACGCCTACGTGCTGGTGCGCGAACGCGACCTGCCCCAGCCTCGACGAGGTCGAGCTCGCCGAGGTCATCACCGACGCCTGGGCCAGCCGTGCGCCGAAGCGGCTCGTCAAGGACACGCTGGGCTGACCCGGGTCCGCGCGGAATACCCCATAGGGGTATGCTGGTTCCGTGGACATGACCGAGCAGACCACCGTCGTGCCGGGCTACGCCGGCCACAAGGACGACCACCTCAAGCGGTTGCGCCGCATCGAGGGCCAGGTGCGCGGCATCGCCCGGATGGTCGAGTCCGACGCCTACTGCATCGACGTGCTGACCCAGGTCAGCGCGGTCACGCGGGCCCTGCAGGCCGTCAGCATCGGCCTCCTCCAGGAGCACATCGAGCACTGCGTCGTCGACGCGGCCCGCGAGTCCGACGAGGCCGCCGCCGCCAAGGTCGCCGAGGCCACCGCCGCGATCGCCCGCCTGGTGAGGAGCTGAGATGACCCAGACCACCGACCGCCCCACTGCCGACCAGGTGCACGAGGTCGACCTCGCCATCACCGGCATGACCTGCGCCTCGTGCTCCGCCCGGATCGAGAAGAAGCTCGGCAAGCTCGACGGCGTGGATGCCGTGGTGAACCTCGCCACCGAGAAGGCCACCGTCCGCTTCGCCGAGCCGGTCACCGTCGAGCAGCTGCTCAGCACGGTGCGCGCCACCGGCTACGGCGCCGAGGTCGTCGAGGTCGCACCGCCCCGCAGCCCGACCACCACGAGAGCCACCTCGACCACCAGGTCGCCCCCGAGGACGCCCTCAAGCGGCGGGCCATGGTCGCGGCCGTGCTCACCGTTCCGGTCGTCGTGCTCGCGATGGTGCCCGGCATCGACCTGCCCAACAGCGCGTGGGTCCAGCTCCTGCTGGCCACGCCCGTGGTGCTCTGGGCGGGGTGGCCCTTCCACCGCGCCGCCGCGATGAACGCCCGGCACGGCGCCTCGACGATGGACACCCTGGTGTCGATCGGCGTGCTGACCGCCTACCTGTGGTCGGCCGTCGTCGTGCTCACCGGTCGCGCGGCCGGCATGTCGAGCATGGATGCCGGTGACGTCACCACCGCGCACATCTGGTTCGAGACCGCCACCGTCGTCACGACGTTCCTGCTCTTCGGGCGGTGGATGGAGGCCCGGGCGACCGACCGCACCCGCGACGCGCTGCGCGGCCTGCTCAGCCTGGGGGCCAAGGACGTCGCCGTCGAGCGCGTCGACCCCACGACCCGGGCCACCACCGAGGTGCGCATCCCGGTCGACGACCTCGTGGTCGGCGACCGGTTCGTGGTGCGGCCCGGGCGAGAAGGTCGCCACCGACGGCCGGGTCGTCGACGGCGACAGCGCGGTCGACGCGTCGCTCGTCACCGGGGAGTCGCTCCCCGTCGACGTCACCCCTGGCGACGAGCTCACCGGCGGCAGCATCAACACCACCGGGCGGCTGGTCGTCGAGGCCACCCGGGTCGGCGCCGACACCACGCTCGCCGGCATCGCCCGGCTCGTCGAGCGCGCGCAGACCACCAAGGCCCCGGTGCAGCGCCTGGCCGACCGGGTGTCGGCCGTCTTCGTGCCCGTCGTGCTGGTGCTCGCCGCGCTGACCTTCGCCGGCTGGTGGGTCGCCACCGGCGAGCCGTCGCGGGCGCTCGAGGTCGCCATCGCCGTGCTCGTCATCGCCTGCCCCTGCGCGCTGGGCCTCGCCACGCCCACGGCGCTGCTCGTGGGCACCGGGCGCGGGGCGCGGCTCGGCATCCTGATCAAGGGCGCCGACGTGCTCGAGGACACCCGGCGCATCGACGCCGTCGTGCTCGACAAGACCGGCACGGTCACGACCGGCGAGATGACCCTCGTCGACGTGACGACCGCGGGCCGCCTGCCCAAGGACCAGGCCCTGCGGGCGGCCGCCGCCGTCGAGTCGGGCAGCGAGCACCCCGTCGCGCTGGCCGTCGTCGCCGCGGCCGCGAGCCGTGCCATCGAGGTGCCGCGGGCCACCGGCTTCGTCGCGCTGCCCGGCGCCGGCGCGCGGGCCCGGATCAAGGACACCGAGGTGACCGTCGGCCGCGCCGACCTCTTCGACGACGTGCCGCGCGAGCTGGCTCGGCCCAGCGCCGACGGCACCACGGTCTGGGTCGGCTGGGACGGGCGGGCGCACGCCTCGCTCACCGTCGCCGACACCGTGCGCGAGCAGCTCGGCCCGGGCGATCCGCGACCTCACGGATGCGGGCCTGCCCGCCTACCTGCTCACCGGCGACCACGACGCCGCGGCCCTGGCCGTGGCACGCGACGTCGGCATCCCCGCCGGGCGGGTGCTCGCCGACGTGCGCCCGGAGGACAAGCACGCGATGATCGCCGACCTGCAGGCCCGCGGGAAGGTCGTCGCCATGGTCGGGGACGGCGTCAACGACGCCGCGGCGCTCGCGCAGGCCGACCTCGGCATCGCGATGGGCACCGGCGCCGACGTCGCCGCGGACTCGGCGGACATCGTGCTGCTGCGCTCCGAGCTGCCCGCCGTCGTCGACGCCATCGAGCTCTCCCGGGCGACCCTGCGCACCATCAAGCAGAACCTCGGCTGGGCGTTCGGCTACAACGTCGCGGCGATCCCGCTCGCCATGGCCGGTCTGCTCAACCCGATGATCGCCGGGGGCGCGATGGCGCTGTCGAGCGTGCTCGTGGTGTCGAACAGCCTGAGGCTGCGGAACTGGAACCGACCGGTCTGACCCGCAGGGCCAGCGTCAGATGGTGACCTCGCCCGTCGGGGTGTCGAAGGTGACCGCCATCAGGCCCGGGGTGCCGTGCGGCGAGACGAACTCGAAGTCGATGACCGACGACGTGCTGTCGGCCGGCAGGCCGAGCCAGTCGCGCACCCGGTCGGGGTCGCCCGCGATCTGCAGGGTCTCGATGGTGACCTCGGTGTGCGCGTCGTCGGAGGGGTGCGGCACGCCGGACTCCCACTCGATGAAGTAGGGCAGCTGCGGGTCGGCCTGCAGGCCCTTGACGCCCAGCTGCTTCCAGCGCAGCTCGACCCCGTCGGGGCGGTGCCGGTTGCCGAGCGACGGACTCGCGGCCGAGGCGTGTCTCGACTGCTCGGAGATGTCGTCGACCTGGACGACCCACCCGAGCCAGCCGCCGCCGGCCTCGGAGCGGGCCCGAACGGCCTGGCCGAACGGCGCCTTGTCACTGGCGGGGTGGTCGAGCACCTCGACGACCTCGACGTAGCGCTCGTGGGCGAGCGGCAGGATGATGTTGCGCGTCCCGAAGCGCGGGTGGACTCCCCCGTCGACCGGCGTGACGCCGATCTGCTGCCGCGAGGCGCTGCGCCGTGGCCTTGAGGCCGTCGCGCTCGGCGGCATAGACGACGTGGTCAACTCGCATGCACGTCATCGTCGCACACGAAAAGGGGTGCTCTTGACACGCCCCCGTCCACCTGAGTGACCGTGACATCCACGTGACCAAACATCGCCACAGACGTCACACCCGCCTCACCCGGACCGCTGCCGGACCGCCTCGTAGACCACGACCGCGGCGGCCGTGGCGGCGTTGAGCGAGTTCACCCGGCCGACCATCGGGATGCGGACCCGCGCGTCCGCGGCATCCAGCGCGACGTCGGTCAGGCCCTCCTTCTCGGTGCCGACCGCGATCGCCACCGCGCCCCGGTAGTCGACGGCCGTGTGCGACGTCTCGGTGTCGGGGGTGGTCGCCACCAGCCGGATGCCGTTGCGCCGCAACCAGGCGAGCACCTCCTCGGTGCTCGCAGCCGCCACCGGCACCGAGAAGACCGTGCCCTTGCTCGAGCGCACGACGTTCGGGTTGCCCCAGTCGGTGACCGGGTCGGCGGCGACGACCGCAGCCACCCCGGCGGCATCGGCCGTGCGCAGCACCGCGCCGAGGTTTCCGGGCTTCTCGAGGCCCTCGCAGACCAGGACGAGCGGGTCGGGCGGGAGGGCGAGGTCGTCGAGCGCGACCCCGGCCACCGGCACCACCGCGAGGAAGCCGTCGGGGCCCTCGCGGTAGGCGACCTTCTCGAAGGCCGTGCGGCTGCACCGGATGGTGCTCGCGCCCAGGGCCCGGGCCCGCTCGACGAGGGGCGACTGGCGGTCGGCGTCGAGCATCAGCTCGGGGCAGTGCAGCACGGTGTCGGGGACGACCCCGGCGTCGAGGGCCAGGGCGAGCTCCTCGTAGCCGTCGACGACGGTGCGGCCCTCCTGCTCGCGCACCCGGCGCCGGCGCAGCGCGAGCACCGCCCGGAGGCGGGGGTTCGACGCGGAGGTCACGTGCAGCTCGGCCATGGCGGCCCCAGCATCCCATGGGCACGCGGGAGGCTTCGCGCCCCCGCGTTCGGGTAGAAAAGTCCGGTGACCAGCACGAGGCGCCGCTACTCCCGCCCAGACCCGAGGTCGCCGGCTCGGCCGGTCGCTGGCCTACGCGGTGCCGGTGGCGGTCGTGCTCTTCGGCGTCGGCTTCCTCGTGCGCAGCAAGTGGGGACCGCTGCAGAACCTCGACGACGCGATCATCGAGGCGACCACGTCGTACACCCGCCCGCGCGAGGGGTTCCGGTCGTTCCTCATCGCCTGGCAGTGGACCACCCAGCCGATCCGGCTCTACGCCGTGGGCACCGTGCTCTGCCTGTGGGTCTGGCTGGCCAAGGGGCTGCGCACCCGCGCCTGGTGGGCGTTCGGCACGATGATGGTCGCCTGGATGATCGGGCTGGCCGCGAAGTACGTCTTCCAGCGGGCCCGGCCGATCGTCGAGGACCCGGTGTCGGAGGCGCCCGGCTACTCGTTCCCCTCGGGCCACGCCCTGAACTCCGCCGCGTGGGCGACCACCGTCGTCATCCTGCTCTGGCCGCTGCTGAAGCCGCTCTGGGCCCGCGTCACCGCGGTCGTGCTCGCCGTGCTCGTGGTGCTCGTCACCGCGTTCGACCGGGTGCTGCTCGGCGTGCACTACCCCAGCGACGTCACCGTCGGCATCCTCACCGGCGTGGGCCTCGTCCTCGCCTCGTACGCCGGCTACGTCGGCTGGAACCCCCCTGACCCCACCGAGGCCGACGACCCCGACGTCGGCCCCACCACCCACCAGGAGACCTGATGCCGTTCCTCACCCGTTGGGACGACGACCACAGCCGTCCCAAGTTCACCTCGGCGCTGCGCGACGTGTTCGTGCGCGCCGTGCTTCCCGCCGTCGCGCTGTTCGGCGTCATCGTCGGCTTCGGCTTCCTGCTCAAGGGCCCGCTCGAGCACGTACGGCGAGTGGGAGAAGCGGCATCAACCGCTGGTTCCAGGACGGGCGCACCGCGACCGGCGAAGCCATCACGCAGCTACATGTCGATGATCGGCAACACCGAGTACGTCATCGGGGTGGGCGTCATCGTCTGCGCGATCGTCTGGTGGCGCACCAAGGAGTGGTGGTTCGCGGTCGTCCCGATGATCGCGATCTCGCTGCAGGCCACCGTGTTCGTCATCGCGGCGGCCGTCGTCGGCCGGGCCCGGCCGCCCGGTCGAGCGGCTCGACCCGACACCCCCGACGTCGAGCTACCCGAGCGGCCACGTCGGTGCCTCGACCGCGCTCTACCTCTCGTTCGCGCTGATGGCGACGCGGATCTCCAACGTCGTCGTGCGCCGGGTCGTCATCGTGCTGTGCATCCTGGCGCCGCTGCTCGTGTCGTACGCCCGGCTCTACCGCGGCGCCCACCACGTGTCGGACATCGTCTGGGGCATCATCAACGGCGTGGTGTGCGCGTTGCTCGCGTGGAACTACCTGCGCCGTGAGCCGGCACCCGACACCGCGACCGAGGCCCGGGGCGAGGCGACCGGCGAGACCGCTCAGACCCGCGCGTAGCGGGATCGGGCGAACGAGTAGACGCCGTAGGCGGCGATGCCCGCGGCCACCAGGGTCAGCAGGAACGGCCCGAACGGCTGGTCCTTGACGGTCTTGAGCGCGCCGTCGAGCCCCTGCGCCTTGTCGGGGTCGGCCTGCCAGGCCGCGACGAGGAAGAAGAAGCCCACGACGACCAGGGCGATGCCCTTGGCGATGTAGCCGATCCGGCCGGCGGTCACGGCCCAGTCGCCGGGGTGCTCGCGCAGGTCCTCGAGGAACTTCTTCGTCCAGCCCTTGTAGACGTGGTAGCCGGCGATGCCGAGCACGACGAGCCCGACCACCGCGACGAGCAGCCGGCCGCCCGGGCTGCCCATCAGGCCGGCGGTGAAGTCCTCGGTCTGCTGCTCGGCGGACGAGCTCGCGCCCTGGCCGACCTTGAAGGTCGACCACGCGAAGAACAGGTAGGTGACGCCCTTGGCGGCCGCCTTGAGCCGGTCGGAGGCCTCGCTGTGGTGGAGGGCCGCCTCGAGCAGCTGCCAGACGGCGAGCAGGAAGAAGCCGACCAGGCAGAGCCACAGCGCCACCACGCCGGTGCCGGTCGAGGCCATGGTCTGCAGCGCCCCGGAGGTGTCGGCGTCCTTCGACCCGCCGCCGATGCCCCAGGCCACCTTCAGGGCGATCCACGCGATGAGCAGGTGGACCAGGCCGACGGTGACGTAGCCGAGGCGGGCGCCCCACTCGACGACTCGGCTGTTGCTGGCCTCGTGGGCTGCGGCGGTGGCCTCGGTGGTGTCCATGGGCACACCTTCCCACCGGCGGGGATGCCACGACGGGTTCGGTGCGGACGTTGTTCGCCGCCCAGCCACCTGCCGGTTGCTGCTCAGAGCAGGGCGCGGAGCACCGGCACCAGGCCGTCGTCGTCGACGTGCCCGGTGACCTCGTCGGCGGCCGCCTTGACCTCGTCCGGGGCGTTGCCCATCGCGACCCCGCGGGCGGCCCAGTGCAGCATCTCGAGGTCGTTGCGCTGGTCGCCGACGGCCACCGTGTGCATCGGCTCGACACCGAGCCGTCGGCGGATCCCCTCGAGGGCCGCGCCCTTGGAGACCCCCTCGGGGTTGATGTCGAGCCAGGCGCTCCAGCCGACGGCGTACTCGACGCCGTGCAGGCCGATCTTCTCGGTGCGCTCGAGGAACTCCTCGCTCGTGCTCGACGGGTCACGCAGGGTCAGGCGGGTGACGGGGGCGGCCATCAGCTCCTCGAACGGCACGACCCGCGGGATGCCGTCGAGCTCGCCGGCCGGGAACGGCGCGGTCACCTTGAACCCGACTCCGAGCTCCTCGACCGCGACCAGCGCCGTCGGGAAGTGCTCGCGCAGCACCATCAGGGCGGGCCGGGGGTCGAAGGTGACCGCCTCGAGGATCTCGTAGCCGTCGCGACGACCGGCATCGAGGCGGATGGTGACGGCGCCGTTGGAGCACACGGCATACCCGGTGGTGAGCCCCAGCTTGTCGAGCACCGGGAGGGTGCCGATGATGGCGCGGCCGGTGGCGATCGTGACGTGGTGCCCGGCGGCCGCGACGGCCCGGACGGTCTCCCGGACGGCGTCGGAGAGCTCGCCCTCGTGGTTGACGGTGGTGCCGTCGATGTCGAGGGCGACGAGGTGTGGAGTGGTCATCGGCACCGACGCTACCGGGGCGAGGTGAACGCCACGTGGACGCGTGGTGTCGGCGCCCGCGCGTAGCGTCGGTCCATGACCGAGAAGACCCCTCTCGCGCTCGACCCCGCCGACCCCGTGCACGCCGACGTGCTGGCCCGGTTGGCCTCCGACCACATCGGCTGGCTCACCACCGTGCGCGCCGACGGGTCGCCGCACGCCGTGCCCGTGTGGTTCCTCTGGCACGACGGCCGGCTGTTGGTGATGAGCGAGCCGCGCACCGCCAAGGTCTCCAACGTCCGGCGCGGCTCCCCCGCGTTGCTGCACCTGCACACGCGCGACGACGGCAACGGTGTCGTCGTCCTGTCCGGCCCGGCGGTGATCAGCGACCGCACCGCCTCGGAGTGGCTTCCCGAGATCAGCGATGCGTACACGGCCAAGTACGCCGAGGCGATGGTGGCCTACGGCATGGGGCTGGTGGCCATCGCCGAGAAGTTCAACGTCGTCATCGAGCTCGAGCCCACCGACCTGCAGGCGTGGTGAGGCCTCACGGCCGGGGCTGCCCGAGCTTCCAGTAGCCGCAGAAGTAGATGCTGCGCCGGTCGACCCCGTGGCGCACCAGCACGCGTCGGGCGCCGGTGGCGAGGTCGGACTCCCCGCACGCCCACGCATAGACGACCGGGGCACCGCCGGCGGCGAGCGCCCGGTCGAGGGCCGGCACGAGCGCGCTGCCCGGCACGCCGGTGCGCACGTGCACGTGGGCGTCGCCGAGGTCGTAGGCCGCCAGCACGGCCGGGTCGGCCACCTCGACGTGCACCTCGACCCCTTGGTCGCGCGCGTCGGTGGGCCCACCCCAGGCGTCGAGGATGGCCGCGACCGACGGCACGGCCGTCTCGTCGGCGACGAGCACCTGCCGGCCGTGCACCTCGAGCCCGCGGTAGAGCGCACCAGCGGCCCGGATGCCGACCGGGTCGCCCGCGCGGACACGGCAGGTCCAGGCCGAGCCGGGGCCGCTGTCGCCGTGGGTCATGATGTCGACCTCGACCCGCCCGCGGACCGGGTCGTGGTCGCGGATGGTGTACCAGCGCAGAGCCGGCCGGTCGGGCTCGGGGATCGCCGCGACGGAGGCACGGACGTTGACCGGCTCGGGGTCCGGCATGACGAGCGGGCGCCCGGCCGGGGGCATGAGCAGGCCGACGTACTCGTCGGGGCCGAGCGGCACGAAGGTCCGCAGGTCCGGCGACTCGCAGGTGACCCGCCGCATCCCGGCACCGAGGTCGTCCACGGCGACGACGGTCGCGGTGATCTGCGTGGTGTCGGACCGCACGAGCGGTGCTGCGGTGGACATGCGCGACCGGAGCCGCGCGGCCTTGAGGTAGACCTTCTCGGCGACGCTCACTGCTGCCTCCTGCGGGGGATGACGACCGGCGTGCCGGTCTCGGGATCGGTGATGACGTGGGCGGAGACGCCGAAGACGTCCTCGATGACCTCCGGGGTGACCACCTCGGCAGGGGTCCCCTCGGCGACGACCTTCCCGTCACGCATGGCGACGAGGTGGTCGGCGTAGCGGGCCGCCATCGCGAGGTCGTGGAGGACCATGACGACCGTCGTGCCCGAGTCGTCGCACAGCCCACGGACGAGGTCGAGGACGTCGAGCTGGTGCGCGATGTCGAGGAACGAGGTCGGCTCGTCGAGGAGGAGGACCGGCGTCGCCTGCGCGAGGACCATGGCGAGCCAGACCCGCTGGCGCTGCCCGCCGGAGAGGCTGTCGACCGGGACCGACGCGAGGTGCACGAGGTCGGTCCGCTCGAGGGCGGCCGCGACGGCCTCCTCGTCGGCCCGGCTCCACGTGCGGAACAGCCCGTGGTGCGGGTGGCGACCGCGCTCGACGAGCTCGAGCACGCTGACGCCCTCGGGGACGATCGGCTGCTGGGGCAGCAGGCCGAGGCGGCGTGCGACCTCACGGGTGGGGAGCGAGCCGATCTCCTCCCCGTCGAGGAGCACCGTGCCCCCGCGGGGTCGCAGCAGCCGGCCCAGGCCGCGCAGCAGCGTGGACTTGCCGCACCCGTTGGGCCCGACGACGACCGTGGTCCGGCCCGTGGGGATGGCCAGGGTGACACCGTCGACGACGACGCGGCGGTCGTAGGCGAGGCTGACGTCCTCGGCGCGCAGCCTGGATCCGTCCCGCGTCTCGGTCACGGTCATCGGCCCTCCTGGGTCGTGGGTCGGGAACGGAGCATCCACAGCAGCACCGGGGCACCGAGCGCGCCGGTGACGACGCCGACGGGCAGGGCGGTGCCGGGGATGCCGTACGCGGCGAGGTAGTCGGCGGCGAGGACGACGACCGCGCCGACGAGCGCGGCGACACCGACGGCCGGTCGGCCCGGGACGAGGCGCCTGGCGATCGGGCCGCTGAGGAAGCCGACGAACGCGATGGGCCCGACGACGGCGGTGGCGGCGGCGACCAGGGTCACGACGACGACCGTCACCCCGACCCGCAGCCCGCCGACCCGCACGCCGAGCCCGGAGGCGAGGTCGTCGCCCAGGCCCAGCACGGGCAGCCGCCCGGCGAGCACGAGGAGGAGCGGGAGGAGCATCGCGTCGAGAACGAGCATCCGGAGGATGTCGGGCCACGTCACCGTGTTGAGGCTGCCGCTGAGCCAGACCAGGGCGTCCTGCGCCTGGTAGATGCTGGCGCGCACGAGCACCCAGTGGACGACCGCCGACAGCCCGGCGGCAAGCGCCACCCCGATGAGCACCATCCGGCCGGTCGCGCCTCCGCGACCTCCGGCCTGGCTGAGGATGAGGCCCGCGGCGAGCACGGCACCGGTGAGCGCGGCCACCGTGACCGGGGTGCCGCGAACCCCCAGGACGACGACCGCGATGACGGCCCCGGCGCTCGCCCCGAGCGTGATGCCGAGGACGTCGGGGCTCGCGAGCGGGTTGCGGAGCATGACCTGGAAGGCGCAGCCGGCCGCGCCGAACGCGGCGCCCGCGAGGACGGCCATCAGGGCCCGCGGCAGGGTCGACTCCATCAGGACGAAGGACGCGCCCGGGATCTGCTCGCCGCCGATGATGCGGATCGCGTCGGGGAAGCTGACCCGGTAGTCGCCGAGCAGCGCGCGGACGACCACCAGGCCGAGGAGGAGCAGCACGAGCACCCCGACGACGACGGCCCGGCGGCGACGGGGCCGGCGGCGGGCCGCGGCCAGCGCGTCGACGGTCGTGGACGTGCCGTCGCGACGCGCGTCGGGGGTGGCAGTGGGCCTGACGAGGGTCACCGACATCACAGCCCCCGCGCGCGACGGACGACCGCGACGAGCACGGGCGCGCCGATGACGGCGCACACGATGCCGGCCTGCACCTCGGACGGGCGCGAGACCAGCCTGCCGACGACATCGGCGAGCACGACGAAGGCGGCTCCGAGAAGCGCGGACAGGACGAGCAGTCGGCGGTGGTCGATCCCGACGGCCGCGCGCACGAGGTGCGGGACGACGAGCCCGACGAAGGCGATGGGGCCGGCGAGGGCCGTGGCGCTGGCGGCGAGCAGGACGGCGCCCCCGGCGGCGAGGCCGCGGTGCAGCACGACGTTCTGCCCGAGCCCGCGGGCCAGGTCGTCGCCGAGCGCGACGGCGTTGAGCGTCGGCCCGGCGGTCAGTGCGAGCAGGGCGCCGACGAGGAGGAACGGCAGCACCTCGACGACCGACGACGCCTCCCGACCCGCGACGGAGCCGACCTGCCAGAAGCGGAAGCTGTCGAGGGCGCCCCGGTGGGTGACGAGGACGCCGCCGATGAGGCTCTGCGCCAGTGCCATCACGGCAGCGCCGGCGAGGGCCATCGCGATCGGTGCGCCGCTGCGCGGCGCCATGGCGGTCAGGGCCTGCACGAGGGTGGCGACGACGAGCGTGCCGACGAGGGCGGCCACGGCATACCCGGTCACCGTGGTCAGCCCGAGGAAGCTGATGCCGAGGACGACGGCCAGGGCGGCACCGGAGTTGAGCCCGAGGATGCCCGGTTCGGCGATGGGGTTGCGGGTGAGGCCTTGCAGGACCACGCCGCTCAGTGCCACGGACGCGCCGACCACCAGCGCGATGACGGTGCGGTCGATGCGCGAGGAGACGATCGCGGCCGTCTCGCCCTCGGTGCGTGCACCACGCACCGCGTCGAGGACCGCACCGGGCGCGAGGTCCTGGACGCCGAGCAGGAGGGACACGAGCACCGCGAGCAGGACGGCGACGACCGCCCCGGCCACGGCCCACCGCATGGGGACCCGCGCCGCGCCGGCCCGTCGCCCCGGCCCGCGCCCCCGTGACGGGGGCGGGCCGGGCGACGGTGGTCGTCGTGTCGCTCACTGCGCCGGCGTGCCGTTCAGCGCGGAGACGATCTTCGGGAGGAACTCGGTCACGGCGGTCTGCACCGAGAGCGGGCTCGGCAGGGACATCGAGAGGGCGACGGCGTTGTCGGCGCTCGCGACGTACTGCTTCTTCTGCAGCGCGGGGATCTGGCCGAGGAGCGCGTTGTCGGTGATCTGCTCGGCGCCGGCGCCCTCCTCGGCGTAGAAGACCACGAGGTCCGCGTCGAGCGTCGACGCCTTCTCGGCGGAGAGGTTCACCGAGAACTCGCTCGTGTCCTGGCTCATCGCGGCGACCGTCGGCGAGTCGACGAGGCCGAACTCGCGCAGCATCTGGGGGCGCATGTCGGCCGACGTGTAGAGCCCGATCGTCGACAGGTCGGTGGGGCTGAACCAGGCCCACGCGGCGCTCTTGCCCTTGAGCTGCGGGTTGGCGGCGATCGCGTCGGCGATGACCTTGTCCGTCCGGGCCTTGAGCTCGGCCGCCTCGGTGTCCTTGCCGAGGGCCTTGCCGATCGCGGCGAGCTGGTCCTCCCACGGGGTGCCCCACGGCTTGTCGGTGTAGGCGACGACCGGCGCGATCTTGCTGAGCTTGTCGTACTCCTCCTTCGACACACCGGAGCTCAGGCCGAGGATGAGGTCGGGGCTCGTCGCGGCGATCGCGTCGAAGGGGATGCCGGCGGAGTCGTCGTAGCGCGCGATGTCGCCGTCCTTGACGCCGAGCTTCGCCGCCTGGGCGTCGAACCAGTCGGTCGAGCCCTTGGCGTTGCCACCCCACGTGATCTTCGGCGCGCCGACGGGGACGACGCCGAGTGCGGAGACGACGTCGGCGTCGGCCCAGCCGATCGTGGCGATCCGCGTGGGCGCCTTCTCGATCGTGGTCTCGCCGTGGGCGTGGGCGACGGTGACGGGGTATGCGGCGGCGGCCGCGGTGGCGGCCTGGCTCGAGGTCGCGCTGCCCGCCGAGTCGGCGGGCCGGTCGAGCACGCGGCGAGCGCGATGAGGGCGAGCGCGGGCGCTGCGGCGGCGAACAGGTGGCGACGGGACGGCATGCGGACCTCCGGGGTCGTGCGAGTTAGGTCACCCTTGGTTAGGTAAGCCTTACCTTATTCGCACGCGCCGGTGCCACGTCAAGCCGGGTCCGGCGTCAGCCCTCTCACTCGGGCGCCGACCACGCCTGACGCACCGAGATCCGGCCCTGGGTCTGCAGCAGCGAGCGGCGGTACAGCCGCTCGGCCACGAGGACCACCGCGGCAGCCGTCGCGAGCAGGATGCCGAGGGAGACCACCGGCTCCCACCACTGGGCGCTGCCCTCGAGGATCCGCTGCGGCATCAGCACCGCCGAGGCCGGCGGGACGTACGAGAGCACCGTCTGCGGCGTGCCGCTGAGGAAGGCCGACCCGAAGAAGATGGCCAGCAGCAGCAAGGTGATCGGGGTCGAGGTCGACTGCAGGTCCTCGGTGCGGCTCGCGAGCGCACCGGCGACCGCCCAGAGGCAGGCGAGCAGCAGGAAGCCGAACAGGAAGAAGACGAGGAACCAGCCCAGGGCCCCGGTGACCGACGGCAGGAACGAGCCGAACGACGTGAAGCTCAGCCCGACCAGGCCGATGGCCGCGTACAGCGCCATCTGGGCGACGGCCAGGCCGGTGTTGCCGATCACCTTGCCGGCGAGCAGCTGGCGCACCGGGATCTTGGTCGCGATGATCTCGACGATGCGCGACTGCTTCTCCTCGACGACGCTGCCCGCGAGGGTCATGCCGAACGCGATCGAGGAGAGGTAGAAGAGGAACGCCAGGGCGAAGGCCATGCCCTGGGCGAAGTCACGCTGGTCGGCGTCCCCGACGAGCACGTCCGTGGTCAGCTCGCTGCCGCGCGGTCATGGCGGCGACGGTCGTGCCGGCCGCCTCGGCGTTCTCGGTCAGGGTGCGTGTCCCGGACCACCGTCGCGGTGACCTCCTCCAGGTTCCTCGGCACCTCGTCGCGGCCGACGAGGACCCAGCCGTCGGCCCCGGGTGTGAGCCAGGCGTCGGCCTCCTCGTCGGTCAGCGCGGCCCGGGCGGCGGCGTCGTCGGGCACGTCGACGACGCGCACGCGCACCTTGTCGTCGAGGCCGGGGGCCCGGTCGGCCACGTCCTGCGCCATCGACGTCGCCGTCGGCGTCGCGGCGACGTCGTACGTCGTCGACCCGCTCGGAGAGCAGGGCCTGCGCCAGGACCACCCCGGCGATCATCACCAGGGTGAACAGGGTGCCGACCAGGAAGGTGCGGTCGACGAGCTTGCTGGCGATCTCGCGGCGAGCCACCAGGGCCCAGGCGCGGGGCAGGCCCGCCCCGGGAGCGGCCGCCCGCTCGGGTCGTCGCGACCGGCGGGGTCGTCATGGCCGGCCGGCTGTCGTGGCCCGGACGGTCGGTCTGCCGGATGGTCGTCATGCGGTCACCTCGCGGTAGATCTCGGCCAACGGCGGCACGACCCGGCTGAACTCACGCACCGCTCCCCGTGCCACCGCCTCCCGGAGCACGGCCTGCTCGGCGCCCTCGGTCACGAGCTCGAGCAGCACGGCCGACCCGTCGACGTCGTGCACGTGGATGCCGCGCACGTCGCGCACCCAGCCGGCGTCGGCATCCGTCACGAGCCGGTAGCGGGTCGGGCCGCCGGCGCGCAGGGCGTCGACGGCTCCCTGGGCGACGACCCGGCCACGGGACAGCACGATGAGGTGGTCGCACAGCCGCTCGACGAGGTCGAGCTGGTGGCTGCTGAACAGCACCGGCACCCCGGATGCCGCGTGGTCGCGCAGGATGTCGGCCATCGCGTCGACGGCCGCCGGGTCGAGACCGCTGAACGGCTCGTCGAGCACCAGGGCGGTGGGCCGGTGCAGCAGCGCCGCGATGATCTGCACCCGCTGCTGGTTGCCCAGGCTGAGCGCCTCGACGCGGTCCTTGGCGCGCTCGGCGAGGCCGAACCGCTCGAGGTGGGTCTCGATGGCCGAGCGGGCGTCCGCGGTCGACATCCCGGACAGCCGCGCGAGGTAGGTCAGCTGGTCGGCGACCTTCTGCTTCGGGTACAGGCCGCGCTCCTCGGGCATGTAGCCGAACCGGCGGCGGTCGGCGCCGGTCATCGGCCGGCCGTCCCAGAGCACCTCGCCGGCATCCGGGCGCAGCAGCCCCATCACCATCCGCATCGTCGTCGTCTTGCCCGCCCCGTTGCCGCCGACGAAGCCGGTCAGCCCGCCCGGGCGCACGACGAGGTCGACGCCCTCGACGGCGCGCACGTCGCCGAAGGTGCGGCTCAGTCCCCGTGTCTCGATCCGTCCCATGTCCGCCACGCTAGGCGGACGTCCGCTCCCGGGGATCAGCCCGGAGGGTGAACCTCAGCCCTCCGCCGGAAGGACGAGGCCGGCCTCGTAGGCCAGCACCACGGCCTGCACCCGGTCGCGCAGGTGCAGCTTGGCCAGGCAGTTCGACACGTGGGTCTTCACCGTGGCCTCGCCCAGGAACAGGTGTGCGGCGATCTCGCTGTTCGACATCCCCCGCGCGACGAGCACGAGGATCTCCCGCTCGCGGTCGGTGAGCCGCTCCAGCCCCGCGACCCGGGCGTCGACGGCGGGGCCGCGGATCCCGGCGGCGGGCGCTCCCGGCGGCGGGCCGGCATCCGGCCTCGTCCGGGCGGTGCGCGCGGTCGTCATCCGGGCGATGACCCGTCGGGTCACCTCCGGCGCCAGCAGGGCGTGCCCGTGCCCGACGGCCCGCACGGCGTCGACGAGCTGGTCGGGCTCGGCGTTCTTGAGCAGGAACCCGCTCGCGCCGGCCTGCAGGCCGTCGAAGACGTAGTCGTCGCGGTCGAAGGTGGTGAGGATGAGCACCCGTCCGAGGTCCTCGGCCACCAGGGCACGGGTCGCCTCGATCCCGTCCATGACCGGCATCTGCACGTCCATCAGCACCACGTCGGGGCGCAGCGCGCGAGCCTGCTCGAGGGCGGCCGCCCCGTTGGCGGCCTCGCCGACCACCTCGAGGTCGGGCTCGACGGACAGCATCATCCGGAAGCCCGACCGCACGAGGTGCTGGTCGTCGACGATGAGCACCCGCAGCACCGGGGTGGGGTCAGGCACGGTCGGCCTCGAGCGGCACGCGCACCCGCACGCGGTAGCCGCCGGTCGGGCGGGGCCCGATCTCGACCTCGCCCCGCATGCCGGCCGCCCGCTCACGCATCCCGAGGTGGCCCAGGCCCGACCCGGAGGTGGCACCGCGCGGGCGGCCGTCGTCGAGCACCTCGACCTCGGCGTAGGGGCAGGCGGTGCGGTCCTCCACGCGCAGCACGACGCGCGCCGAACGGGCCGTCGAGTGCCTGGTCGTGTTGGCCAGCGCCTCCTGGGCGACCCGGTAGAGGGACAGCCCCAAGGGAGCCGGAAGGTGTTGCGCCGCACCGGGGCTGGACTCGACGACGTCGTACGCCGTGACGAGGCCGGATGCCGTGCGCTCGGCGGCCAGGGCCGGGAGGTCGGCGATGCCCGGCTCGGGCGCGCGGTCGTCGCGTTCGCACGGTTCGCCGAGGTCGCGCAGGGTGCCGAGCAGGCTGCGCATCTGGGTGACGGCCTCGCGGGAGGACCGCTCGATGTCGCCGAGGGCGGCCGCCGCGGCATCCGGGTCGCGGTCCATGACCCGCCGCGCCGCCGCCGCCTGGATGCCGATGACCGAGACGTGGTGGCCGACGACGTCGTGCAGCTCGCGGGCGATGCGCAGCCGCTCGTCGGTGACGGCCCGGCGACGCAGGGTGCCGCTCTGGGCCCGGATGGTGCTCGTCTGCTCGGCGAGCAGGGCCTTCTGGCGGGCGTTGCGCCACGAGGCCTGGCCGCCGATCACCGCGCCCCCGAAGTAGACGATGTTGATGAGCAGGGTCAGGGCGATCGCGGCGGGGATGGGCCCGAGGAGGCCGTCGCCGGCCGTGCCGGTGTCGTCGAGGACGTCCTGGACCGCCGAGCCGACGGCGAACTGGAGCGCGAGCCAGACGAACATCGCCAGCACGATCGCGCCGATCACACCGATCATCAGCCGCCGCTCGCGCGCCCACGAGACCCCGGAGAGGATCGCGACGAAGTAGACGAGCTGGAGGGTGAACTGCCCCATGACCACCGGCATCGTCAGGCCGACGACGAGCATGTGGGTGGCGGCCAGCGCGGCCACGACGAGGGGCCACCGGCGCCGACCGACGAGCAGCGCGGACCCGGTGACCACGGCGAGCGACTGAACGGCCCACGGGTAGTCGATGTGGTCGAGCGCACCCACACTGCGGACCAGCTCGAGCGAGACCAGGCCGACCACGGCGACCGAGGCGGCGAGGAGCACGTCCTGGCGACCCACGGGCGGGCGGGGCCGCTCCCAGGGGTCGTCGGCGCCGAAGAAGGCTCCCACCCGGGCCGACAGGCTCGCGAGGCTGGACGGCATACCGCACAGCCTAGGCACGGCGTGCGCACCTGCGCCCTCCCCCTGCGGGAGGACGCGCCTCCGTCAGCGGACGGGGGTGAGCACGTCGAGACCGACGTACGGGCGCAGCGCCTCGGGCACCACGACCGAGCCGTCGGCCTGCTGGTGGTTCTCGAGGATCGCGACGATCCAGCGGGTCGTGGCCAGGGTGCCGTTGAGGGTGGCGGCGACCTCGTTGCCGTGCTCGCCCTTGAACCGGGTGTTCAGCCGGCGGGCCTGGAAGGTCGTGCAGTTGGAGGTCGAGGTGAGCTCGCGGTAGCGACCCTGGGTGGGCACCCACGCCTCGCAGTCGTACTTGCGCGCCGCCGGGCCACCGAGGTCGCCGGCCGCGGTGTCGATGATGCGGTAGGGCAGCTCGACGGCGCCGAGCATCTCCTTCTCGAAGTCGAGCAGGCGCTCGTGCTCGGCAGCGGCGTCGTCGGGGCGGCAGTAGACGAACATCTCGATCTTGTTGAACTGGTGCACCCGGATGATGCCGCGGGTGTCCTTGCCGTAGGAGCCGGCCTCGCGGCGGTAGCAGGTCGACTGCCCGGCGTACCGGATCGGGCCCTTCGACAGGTCGATGACCTCGTCGGAGTGGTAGCCCGCGAGGGCGACCTCCGAGGTACCGGTGAGGTACAGGTCGTCGGCCTCGAGCCGGTAGACCTCGTCGGCGTGGTGGTCGAGGAAGCCCGCGCCGGCCATGACGTCGCTCTTGACCAGCGTGGGGGTGATCATCGGGATGAAGCCCGCCGCGATCGCCTTGTTCATCGCGAAGGCGAGCAGGCCCATCTCGAGGCGGGCGCCGGCGCCCTTGAGGAAGTAGAAGCGGGCCCCGGCCACCTTCGCCCCGCGCTCCATGTCGATCGCGTCGAGCCCCTCGGCCAGGGAGAGGTGGTCGCGCGGCTCGATGCCCTCGGCGGCGAAGTCGCGGGCGGTGCCGACCTGCTCGACGACGACGTAGTCGTCCTCGCCGCCCACCGGCACCTCGGGCTCGACGACGTTGCCGATGGTGCGCACCAGGCGGTCGAGCTCGGTCTGCGCCTCGTCGGCGGTGGACTGGAGGGTCTTGACCTCGGCCGAGATCTCCTTGGTGCGCGCCAGCAGGGCCAGCTTCTCGTCGCCCTGGGCCCTGGCCACGTCCTTGCCCATCGACTTCTGCTCGGCCCGCAGCCGCTCGTACGCCGTGAGGGAGCTGCGGCGGCGCTCGTCGGCGGCGCGGATGGCGTCGACGACGCCCTCGTCCTCACCCCGCGCCCGCTGGCTGGCACGGACGAGGTCGGGGTCCTCGCGGAGCAGCTTGATGTCGATCACCCGGGGAGTTTATCGGCGGCGGTCGTGGCGAGCTCCCGCAGATCTCCCGCAGCGCCGGCGCCGTCCCTCCCGGGCATCCGGGCTCTGCGAAGTCAGGAGCGCTTCGCGGACTCTGGAGGTCCTCGCCCAGTCAGGATCGAGTATGGCCCTGACCCGGTGAAGTGCTCCTGACTTCGCGGAAGACGCGGAGGCGATCGGTCAGTCGGCGCGACCGGTGAGCAGCAGCCCCGTCCCGAGGCCGACCATCATCAGCCCACCGGCGCCGCCGACCCGCTCCATCCGGCGCGGCGACGAGGCGAACCAGTCGCGAGCCCGGCTGGCCACGAGGGCCACCGTGCCGTCCATGAACAGGGCGAGCACCGCGAACACCGACCCGAGCGCCACGAGCTGCGGCAGCACCGGCGAGGTCTGCACGACGAACTGGGGCAGCAGCGCCGCGAAGAACACGATCGTCTTGGGGTTGGTCACGCCGACGACGTAGCCGGCGCGAACCGCGTGCAGGCTCGGCGTCGCCAACGGCACCCCGGCCTCGAACGCCTCGGACAGCGCGCGCCGGCGCCGGATCGCCTGCACCCCGAGCCACACCAGGTACCCGGCACCCACGACCTTGAGCGCGGTGTAGGCGGTGGCGCTCGCCGCGATGAGCGGCCCGAGCCCGACCGCCAGCGCGCAGATCTGGGTCAGGATGCCGAGCGCGTTGCCGACCACGGTGAGCAGCGCCTCACGTCGCCCGGACGACAGCGCCCGGCCGATCGTGAACAGCACGCTCGGCCCGGGGATCGCGATGATCACCGCCGACGCGAGGGCGAAGGCGAACAGCGTGGAGGGGGACGGCATACGACTCAGTGTGGAGCAGGGTCCCCGCGGCGCGCACCGGTGTTCCGACCGGCGGCCTCGCGCAACGCGTCGAGCCGGCGCATCACCGGAGTCGCGAGGATGCCGTGCAGCACCACCGAGAGCGCCACGGTGAACCCGACCGTCGACCACAGCCAGCGCTCCTCGGGGAACGACGCGGCCCCGGCGGCATAGGCGACGTAGTAGATCGAGCCGACCCCCCGCACCCCGAAGAAGGCGACGACGAGCCGCTCGCGGTGGTCCATGCCTGCGGCCCCCACCTGGGTGCGGTGGCCCAGGAACGAGACCCACCCCGCCACCGGCCGGATGACGAGCACCAGGGCCACGCCGACCACCACACCGCGCCAGTCGAGGTGGGTCAGCAGGCCGTTGGTGAGGGCGAACCCCAGGCCGAGCAGCACCACCAGGGTCAGCAGCGTCTCGAGCCGGGCGATGACGTCGTGCATGTGTCGGTGGTAGTCGTGGTCGCGCTCCACCGACCGCACGGTGAGGGCGCACGCGAAGACCGCGAGGAACCCGTAGCCGCCGACGACCTCCGCCGCGCCGTAGGCGAGGAGCAGCGCCGCCAGGGCGAGCAACGGCTCGCCGACCTCCGCGAGCCGCAGCGAACGGGCGGGTGCCCGGAACGCGAGCCGCGCCATCCCCCAGCCCACGGCCGAGCCGACCAGCACGCCGACGACGACCTTGCCGACCAGCTCCCAGGCCACCCAGCCGGCTCCCCACTGCGACACCGGCCCGAGCGTGGCGAGGAAGATCGCCGCGTAGACGAAGGGGAACGCCAGCCCGTCGTTCAGGCCGGCCTCGCTGGTCAGGGCGAAGCGCACCTCGTCGTCCTCGTCGATCTCCTCGACGTCGCCCTCGAGGGTCGGCCCCTCGACCTGGACGTCGGACGCCAGCACCGGGTCGGTGGGCGCCAGCGCCGCCCCGAGCAGCAGGGCGGCCGGGGCGGCGACCCCGAGCGGACCCCACGCGAGCAGCGCGACGCCGCCGATGGTCAGCGGCATCGCGATGCCGAGCAGCCGCCAGGCCGGCGACCAGGCACGCCACGACTCGCGGCTGCGCCACCGCAGCGGGCGGTCGAGGGCCAACCCGACGCCCATCAGCGCGACGAGCACGGTGATCTCGGTGACGTGCTCGACGACCGGCCGCACCGCGACCGGGTCGAGCTGGACGTCCGAGAGCGGTGGGAGCAGCCCGATCGCCATGCCGGTGGCCACGAGCACGATGGGCGCCGAGAGCGCCCACCGGTGCAGCAGCTGGGGCAGGACGGCGGCCAGGAGCAGCGACCCCCCGAGCAGGAGGTACACCAGCTCGGGCTTCACGGGGAGTCGACCCCGACGTCCCACAGGTGGTGGCGCAGGTCGTGCAGGCCGTACTGCCCGAGGGTGAGCACGGTGAACTCGGACCCGTTCGAGCGGATGCCGGTGCGCCCCCACCCGTCGCCAGGCACCAGCGCGTACGCCTGCGCGAAGGCGGTGGCGGATGCCGTGAGCTCGCCGGCGACCGTGGCGGGGTCCTGCTCGCCGTAGCGCTCGGCGACGGCGGTGGCGTCCTGGTCCCAGTTGTCGAAGGTCGGGGCCTCGTGGGTGAGCATGAGGTCCAGCCGCTTCTCGAACAGCCGGCACACGTCGCGGACGTGACAGGCGTACTCCAGCGGCGACCACGTCGACGGCGCGGGACGCTGCGCGACATCCGGGCGGGCGAGCACGGCGGGCCAGGGGTCGGTGAACGCCCTGACCAGCCCGGCGACCTCCGGGGCGGCGACGTCGGCGGCGGTGAACCCGCAGTCGGGGCAGCGCTCCCGCAGGGTCCAGGTCCAGTCCTTGTCGTCGGGCGTGATCGCGGGGTCTCCCGGGCCGGTGGGGTCCTCAGGCGGCGGGATGCTCATGCGGGAAGACTACGCAGCGAAACGGCCGTCACCGCTGGTCAGTGCCTCACCGTGCGGTACCTTCCACACTGTGTCGGACGCCGGGTGGACCTATGTGGGCATCGCCGTCGCCGTCGCATTCGTCGTCGCCGGGCTGTGGCTGCTGGTCTCGTCCCGTCGCGATCGTCAGGAGGCGACCAGCCGCCCGGCCCGCGACAGCTTCCGCGCCGTCGACGACACCCCCGCTCCCCCACGCAAGCGACTGGCCGTGGTGCTCAACCCCACCAAGCTCGAGGGCGTCGACGTGCAGGGGGTGGTCACCCGCGTGTGCGCACAGGAGGGCTGGGACGAGCCGCTCTTCATCGAGACGGCGGAGCACGACGTCGGGTTCGGCCAGACCCGACAAGCCCTCGCCGAGAACGTCGACGTCGTGTGCGCGTTCGGTGGCGACGGCACCGTGCGTGCCGTGGCCCAGGAGATGGTCGGCTCCGGCGTGCCGATGGGGCTGCTCCCCGGCGGCACCGGCAACCTGCTCGCCCGCAACCTCGAGCTGCCGACCGACGACCTCGCGCGCGCCGTGATGGTCGCGATCACCGGCCGCAACCGGCACATCGACGTCGGCTGGATGCGGCTGAACCCCGACGAGGCCCACCTCGAGGAGCACGTCGGCGAGGGCTCGTCGGTCGGGCCGCGACGGCACGCGTTCCTCGTCATGGCCGGCCTCGGTCTCGACGCCGCGATCATGGAGGACACCTCCGAGAAGCTCAAGGCCAAGATCGGCTGGACCGCCTACGTGCCCGCCGGCTTCAAGCACCTGCTCGTCGAGCGGTTCAAGGCGCACCTGTCCGTCGACGGCGGGCCGCCCTCGACGATCCGGGCGCGCACCGTGCTGATCGGCAACTGCGGCCGAGCTGACCGGCGGCATCAACCTGATGCCGGACGCCGAGCCCGACGACGGCACGCTCGACGTCGTCGTGATCGCCCCCAAGGGCCTCACCGCGTGGGCGGGTGTCGCCGCCCGGGTGCTCACCAAGAGCGAGCGCACCACCCAGAACCTCGACCGCTACCGCTGCCAGTCGGTCGGCGTCCGGGTCGACCACGACCAGAAGATCGAGCTCGACGGCGACATCATCGGCGAGGCGAACCACATCGAGGTCGACGTGCAGCCCCGAGCGCTCATCGTGCGCACCGAGACCGGCCGCCCGACCACCACCTGACCGCTCAGAACCTGCGATCGCGCCACTGCCGCTCGAACGGCAGCCGCCAGGTGTAGGGCGCGATGAGCTGGTGGATCTGGTTCGGCCCCCAGGTGCCCTGCGCGTAGGGCCGGACGGTGGGTGGGTTCTCGATGAGCGGCTGGGAGATGTCCCACAACCGCTCGATGCCGGTTGCCGACGTGAACAGCGTGCGGTCGCCGCGCGCCGCGTCGTAGATGAGCCGCTCGTAGGCCTCGAGCACGGCGCCGGCCCACGACGTCTCCTGCATCGAGAACTGCATCGACAGCTTGTCGAGGCGGAACCCGGGGCCCGGGCGTTTTCCGTAGAAGGACAACGACATCCGCGACTTGTCGGCGAGGTCGAAGGTGAGGTGGTCGGGGCCGTTGTCGCCGACGCCCGAGCCCGGCGGGAACATCGACTGCGGTGGCTCGCGGAACGCGATGGAGATGATCCGCGCCCCCTCGGCCATCCGCTTGCCGGTGCGCAGGTAGAACGGCACCCCGGCCCAGCGCCAGTTGTCGACGAAGCACTTCAGCGCCACGAACGTCTCGGTCTCGGAGTCGGGGCGGACGCCCGGCTCGTCGTGGTAGCCGGTGTACTGGCCGCGCACGACGTCGGACGGGCTGGATGGGCTGCATCGAGCGGAACACCTTGTTCTTCTCGCGGCTGATGGCGGCCGGCTCGAGCGAGGTCGGCGGCTCCATCGCGGTGAACGCGAGGATCTGGAACAGGTGCGTCACGACCATGTCGCGGTAGGCGCCGGTCGCCTCGTAGAAGTCACCGCGCTGGGTGAGCCCCAGCGTCTCGGGCACGTCGATCTCGATGTGGGAGATGTTGTTGCGGTGCCAGATCGGCTCGAACAGCCCGTTGGCGAAGCGGAAGGCGAGGATGTTCTGCGCCGGCTCCTTGCCGAGGAAGTGGTCGATCCGGAAGATCTGCTCCTCGTCGAACACCTCGTGCAGCTGCGCGTTGAGGGCGACCGACGAGGCGTAGTCGGTGCCGAACGGCTTCTCCATGACCACCCGGCTGCGCTCGACCAGGCCGGCCTCCGCGATGGTGCGCACCGCGGAGAGCGCGGCCTTGGGCGGCACCGAGAGGTAGTGCAGCCGCTGGTTCACCTCGCCGGGCAGCATCGCCTCGGCGTGGGCGACGGCCTCGCCCAGGGCCAGCGGGCCGGCCGACATCGGCACGAAGTCGAGGCGCTGGGCGAACTCGTGCCAGTCGGCGTCCCCCATCACGCGGGTGCTGTGCTCGCGGATGGCCACCAGCGCGAGGTCGCGGAACGCGTCGGCGGACAGGTCGTCGAGGGAGGTTCCCACGACGCGCATGTCGTCGACGAGCCGTGACTGGAACAGGTGCAGGAGGCCGGGGATGAGCTTGCGCTTGGCCAGGTCCCCCGTCGCGCCGAACAGGACGATGGTGGTGGGCGCGGTCATGGGCCCAGCCTGTCGCGACCCGGTGTCACACGCCACCCCTGTGTCGAGGTTTCACGCGGCGCTATGGTCAGAGCACCGACCCCAAAGGAGCACCCAGATGGCAGCGTTCACGGTGTGGAAGTTCGACGGGCCCAACGGCGCGGAGCGGGCCGCCGAGACCCTCAAGCAGTGCCAGCGCGACGGGATGGTGAAGATCATCGACCACGCCGTCGTCTCCTGGCCGGAGGGCGCGAGCAAGCCGACGACGCACGAGGGGCACGAGGAGCGGTGGCACAGCAGCGGTTGGGGCGCCCTGTGGGGCGTGCTGATCGGTGCGTTGTTCTTCGTGCCGGTCATCGGCGGGGTGGTGGGCGCCTCGATCGGCGCACTGAGCAAGCTGACCGCCGACGCCGGCATCAGCAAGAAGCAGCTCGAGACGATCCGCACCCAGCTGACCCCGGGCACCTCGGCGCTGTTCGTCGTCACCGAGGAGGGTGACCTCGACCGGGTCGGCGAGCGGCTGCACATGCACAGCACGCTGATCGCCACCAACCTCACCGACGCCGAGCGCCGGGTGCTGCTGGAGACCTTCGGCAACTGAGGCCGTCGCCCGGGTCAGGAGCCCAGGGGCACCGCGAGCGCCCTGATCGCCTCGGCGTCGGCGGCGTCGATCTCGAAGAACCCGAACCGGATCCGTGACGCCGGCAGGTGGTCGCGGATGTCCTGCATGGGCACCGGCTCGACCTCGCGCAGGTCTGCCGCGCGCCGGAACCCGCCCGCGATGACCTCGCTCGGCTCGGGCTCGTCGCCGGTCACCTCGCCGACGAACGAGACCGCCCGCAGCGGTTCCCCGTCGGGGTAGCTGGTGGTGGGCGAATAGACGATGATGCCGTCGCCGCGCGCCATCCGCGCCAGCGGCGCCCGCTTGCCGTGGTTGGCCATGATGAAGCCGCCGGTGACGCCGCGCCGCGCGTGGTCGCGCGAGACGACGACCACCCAGTGCCGTCGCTCTGCCATGACCGCAACCTAGGCGCCGGCACCGACATGCGCGGAACTTCACCGGGGCTCAGGCGAAGAGCTGGGTGCCCCAGTCGTCGTCGGCGGCCAGGCCGGGCGGGCAGGCGAAGACGGCCGACCCGGTGTGCTCGATGTACTCGTTGAGGCCGTCGGCCTTGGCGCAGCGCCCGCTGCATCGGCACGAACTGCGCGGTGGACGTCGCGCATGAACGCGAGGAAGAACAGCCCGGCGTCGAGGTGGCCCTGGCCGTCGCTGCCGTCGGTGAAGTTGTAGCCGCGACGCAGGATGCGGATGCCGTCGAGGTTGCTGTGGTGCGCCAGCCGCACGTGCGCGGTGGCCGGGATCGCGCGGCAGGCTGTCGGTGCCGAGGGCCGCGAAGTCGGGCTCGTCGAACTCGGCCGAACGGCCCAGCGGCGCACCGACCTTCTTGTCGCGCCCGATGATCTGCTCCTGCTCCATCAGCGGGGTGCGGTCCCAGACCTCGATGTGCATCCGGATCCGCCGCGCCACGAGGTAGGAGCCGCCGGCCATCCACGCCGCCGCGCCGGGCACGTCCGTCGGGCGCGACCCACACGTGCTGGTCGAGGCCGGCGGTGTCCTCGGACTTGATGTTCGCGGTGCCGTCCTTGAAGCCGAACATGTTGCGCGGCGTCGCCTGCGCCTGCGACGTCGACGACGTGCGGCCGAAGCCGAGCTGGCTCCAGCGCACCGCGACGACGCCGAAGCCCATCCGCACCAGGTTGCGCACCGCGTGCACCGCGACCTGGGGGTCGTCCGAGCAGGCCTGGATGACGATGTCGCCGCCCGAGCGCGCCGGGTCGAGGTCGTCGCCGAGGAAGCGCCGGCAGCTCGCGCAGCGCCTCGGGCCTGCGGTCGGCCAGGCCGAACCGGTCGTCGAACAGGGTCGGGCCGTAGCCGATCGTCACCGTGAGGTGGCCGGGCGCGAGGTCGAGCGCCTCACCGGTGTCCTGCGGCACGTTCCACGGGCCGCCACCGACGACGCCACCCGGCGCCGCCTCGGCACCCAGCGTCATCCGCTCGGCGGCCACGGTCCAGCGGGTCAGCAGGTCGCGCAGCGCCTCGGGGTCGTCGGTGATGACGTCGAGCGCGACGAGGTGCAGCCGGTCCTGGGCGGCCGTGGTGATGCCGGCCTGCCGCTCACCGCGGAAGGGCACGACTCGCCGTGTCGGCGGCATCCGGCTGCGCCTGGCCCGCCGGCGGAGGCCGGGCGAGCGGCGTAGGTCAGCCCGGCGGCGGCCCCGGCGAGGGCCGCGCCCGCGCCGGTGGCGAGGACCGCCCGCCGGGTGGAGCCGTTCACCCCTGGCCACCACCCCGGCCACCGTGGCCACGGGCTCCGAGAACGCGTCGAGCGCCTCGGTCAGCTTCTTGATGTCGGCCGGCGTCAGGGCGGGGTAGAGCACGAACCCGTCACGGTCGCGGTAGGTCTCGAGCAGGTCGCCGAGGGCCTTGCCGGTGGTGTCGATCGTCGTGACCAGGGCCGGGTCCTGGGCCTGGAGGAACGGGCGCAGGGCCGCGATGGCCGACTTGGACCCCTCGAAGTTGGCCTCGAAGTCCCACAGGTCGGTGTGGCTGTAGCGCTCCTCCTCGCCGGTGATCTTGCCGGTGGCGATCTCGTCGAGCAGGGCCTTGGACCCGTTGGCGAGCTGGAGCGGGTTGAGCTCGACGGCCTTGGCCTTGGTCGACGAGCTCGGTGACGTCGGTGAGCAGCTGGTCGGCGATGGCCGCGCGAGTCGGGCTGCAGGCCGTCCTCCCACAGGTCCTTCTCGAGGCGGTGGTAGCCGGTGAACGCCATGCCCTCGTCGACGACCTCCGCGCGGCCGTCGATCTTCGGGTCGAGGTCGCCGAACGACTCCGCCACCGGCTCGATCCGCTCCCAGTAGGACCGGGCCGTCGGGTAGAGCGCCTTGGCCTCGTCGACCTTGCCGGCCTTGACGAGCGCGACGAACGCGGTGGTCTCGGCGAGGAACGCGTCGGACTGCGAGGCGACGTAGCGCTGGTACTCGGTGACGGCCGCCTCGAGGTTCTCGTCGTCGGACTTGGCCGCGGCCGACGCCCCGGTGACGGTGAACGGCGCGCGGATGCCGTCGCCCACCATCCCCGGCTTGCAGGCGGTCTGGTAGGTGCCCGGCTCGGACAGGTCGACGTGGAAGGTGCGGGTCAGGCCGGGCGCGACGTTCTCGACCTCGCCCATGATCCGGTCGCCCTCGGCGTAGACGTAGAACTCGTTGACCTTGTTGCCGGAGTTCGTGATCGTGAACTCCACGTTGCCCGGCGGGGGCCTCGGCGCGCGAGACCTCGCACGCGGTGTCGCTGGCCTTGACCGAGATCGGGTCACCCGAGGCGCCCTCGGAGGCCCCGTCGGAGCCGGAGCAGCCGGTGAGCGCGATCGCCACGGGCAGGGCGAGGGTTGCGGCGAGGGCGAGAGGACGAGTGCGCACGGACGGATCTCCTGGCGTGGTGGGGGTTGGGGTGGGGCTGTGCTGGAACGGGTCAGGGCGCCGGTCAGGCGGAGGTCGACTCCTGGACCACGGGGGCGGCCGCGGGCGTGACCGTGGGGCGACTCGGCCGCAGGAAGAAGAACATGACGGTGCCGACGTAGAGCACCCACGCGACGGCCTGGAGCACGGTGGTCGCCGGGGTGAAGTTCAGCGTCCCCTTGAGCACGGTGGCGTACCAGCTGCTCGGGTCGACGGTGCCCGAGACGTCGAAGGCGAGGTTGTTCAGGCCGGGCAGCACGCCGGCCTCCTGCAGGTCGTGGATGCCGTAGGAGAGGATGCCGCCCGCGACGAGGATCAGCGCGACGCCGGTCCACCTGAAGAAGCGCGCCGAGGTTGATCCTCAGGGCCCCGCGGTAGATCAGCCAGCCGAGGAACACGGCGCCGGCGAAGCCGACGACCCAGCCGAGCAGCGGCAGGTTGTTGCCGTCACCGGCGGCCTGGGCGGTGGCGTAGAAGAAGATCGCGGTCTCGAGCCCCTCGCGGCCGACACCGAGGAACGCGACCAGCGCGACGGCGAGGGGGCCGAGGTCGAGGGCGCGGTCGAGCTTGCCCTTGAGCTCGCCGGAGATCGTGCGCGCGGCGGACTTCATCCAGAAGACCATGGCGGTGACGAAGCCGACCGCGATGATGCTGGCGAGCCCGCCGATCAGCTCCTGGGCCTCGAAGGACAGCTGCCGGGTGCCGTAGGTGAGGGCGGCGCCCAGCACGACCGACAGCGCGATCGCGGTGCCCACGCCGAGCCAGACGTAGCGGATGCCCCAGGTGCGGTTCGTCTTGGTGAGGAAGGCGAGCAGGATGACGACGACGAGCGCCGCCTCCAGGCCCTCGCGCAGCCCGATGAGGGCGTTGCTGACGAACATCCCACGGCTCCTCCGGACAGGTAAGGCTTACCTGACTTAGGTAACCCTAATGCAGGGTGGAGGTCAAATCCCGATCCGCCCTGCGGAACAGCCGTCCCGCGCGCTCACTTCCCCGGGGTGGCGAGCCGGATCTCCTCGTCGGTGGGCGTGCGGTGCTCGCGCGCCTCGGGGGGCAGGCAGTCGGTGATCGCCGCCATGATCCGGCGGGTGTCCGCGGCCGCGGAGCGCAGCTTGAGCTCGACGGGTGGGCCGACCCGAACGCGCACGGTCGGCGGGTCGGTGAGGTTGAACATGCGGGGGATCGGCTCCGAGCGCGGCCAGACCTGCTCGGACCCCCAGACCCCGAACGGGATGACCGGCGCCCCGGTCATCGCGGCCAGCCGGGCCGCGCCGGTACGTCCCTTGAGCACCGGGTCGAAGAACTTCTCGCCCCGCGGGATGGTGCCCTGCGGCAGGAGGCAGACCAGCTCGCCGCCCTCGAGCGCCGTGGCGGCGTGCTCGAACGACTCCAGGCCCCCGCCGGCGCGGTCGACCGGGATGCCGCCGAGCGCGGTCGCCAGCGCCCCCACGACGGGCACGTCGAACAGCTCACGCTTGGCGAGGATCCGTGCGGTGCGGCTGGTGCGGCGCATCATCTGCATCATCGACGGCACGTCGAAGTACGAGCGGTGGTTGCCGACCAGGATGGCGGGCCCGGTGCGCGGGATGTGCTCGGTGCCGCGCGACGTCGAAGCGGGCGTAGGGCCAGAACACCGGTGGGCTGGCGAGGAAGAGCAGCCGCTGCAGCTCGACCCCGAGCACCGGCACCTTGATCACGCCGGGCGAGACGTCGAAGTGCACGATGGGCCAGCCACGTGCCACCGCGTAGAGAACCAGCCGCGGGTCGGGGTTGACCGCGGCGGGGCTGCCCACGGCAGACAGCAGCGGCAGGTCGTAGACCGAGTCGGAGTACGCGAAGCTCTCGGCGAGGTCGACCCCCTCGCGGGCGGCCCACTCCTTCACGGCCGCGAGCTTGCCGCGCGACCAGACGAAGTTGCCGGTGATCGAGCCGTCGAAGCGGCCCTCGGCGTTGATCGTGTAGCGCGTGGCGATGACGTGGTCGAAGCCCAGCTTGTCGGCGAGCGGCTTGATGAGGTGGAACGGCGTGGTCGTCGCGAGCACCACGGAGCGTCCGGCCGCGTGGTGCTGCTCGATGAGGGTGAGCGCGAAGGGGTGGATGACGGCCGCGATCGTCTCGGCGGCGGCCTGCGCGGCGGCGTCGAAGCTGGCCCCGTCGCGGCCCTTGGCGAGCAGCGTCGCCTGGCGGGCGAGGAAGATCGACGGCAGCGTCTCGCCGATGAGGTCGAACATCCCGTAGAGCAGGCCCTCGCCGGGCAGCTTGCGGGTCACGATCCCGAGGTCGTACATCGCCCGCGAGAGCAGCGGCCCCGTGCCGCCCTGGAGCAGGGTGCGGTCGAGGTCGAAGATCGCCGCGCCGCTCATGAGGGGAGGCTACCGGTGACCGGACCCGGGCACACCACGCCGGGCGACGGGCCTACATTGGCCGGTATGCCGCGCGACGAGCTCACCGCGTACGTCCTGGGGGGCGGCGGCGTGCTCGGCTCCACCGAGGTGGGGATGCTGCGGGCGCTCGCCGAGCACGGCATCCGGCCCGACCTCGTGCTGGGCACCAGCATCGGCGCGCTCAACGGCGCGTTCATCGCCGCCGACCCCGGCCCGGGCGGTGCCGACCGGCTCGCCGCGGTGTGGGAGACCGTGCTGCGCGAAGGCGTCTTCCTCGACAACCCGGTGCGCCAGGCCGCGCGGGTGGCGAGGTACCGCACCCACCTGCTGTCGAACACCCCGCTGCGCCACCTCATCGAGCGCTACCTGCCGGTGAGCCGGTTCGAGGACCTCGAGGTGCCCTTCCAGTGCGTCGCGGCCTGCATCGAGGACGCGAGCGGGGTGTGGTTCTCGCAGGGGGACCTCACCGACCCGGTCGTCGCGTCGTGCTCGGTACCCGGGCTGTTCCCCGCGGTGCGGATCGGCGACCGGCACTTCCTCGACGGGGGGCTGGTGCACTCCATCCCGGTCGGGCGGGCCCTGGCGCTCGGCGCCACCCGCATCTTCGTGCTCCAGGTCGGGCGGGTCGAGCAGCCGCTCAAGCCGCCCACCAAGCCGTGGGAGGTCGCGACGGTGGCCTTCGAGATCGGCCGGCGGCACCGGTTCGTGCACGAGATGGAGACGGTGCCCGACGACGTCGAGCTGCACGTGCTGCCCAGCGGCGCCGCGCAGAGCCCGAACATCTCGATCAGCCAGGCCAGGGCCGGCCGGATGCGTGACCGGATGGACGCGGCGCGAGCGGCCACCGACGCCTACCTCACCGGTCTCACTCCACCCTGAGCACCTCGCGCCTACGCTGACGCCCATGGGCGCACGCAGCATCCCCCCGCCGCCGATGGTGGTCCGTCGGGTTCTCCACGTGCTCTGGCCCCTGGTCGGGGTCGTCGTCACCGGGCTGATGGTGCCGGTGATCGTCGCCGGGGCGTTCATGGTCGTCGTCGACCGGCGGGCCCGGCTGTTCCGCGCCTCGTGCCTGGCCGTGGTGCTGATGTGGGTCGACATCCGGATGCTGCTGGGCTGCTGGGCGCTGTGGGCGAAGAGCCCCGACCACTCGTCCCCGACCTGGCGCGAGGACCACGAGAAGCTGTTGTCGCAGGCCCTGGACGCGATGATGTACTACGCCCGGCGCTGGGTGAAGCTGGAGGTGGTCCTGGCCGACCGGATGCACTTCGGCAGTGACGCCGAGCCGCTGATCACCCTCGCCCGCCACGCCGGTCCCGCCGACTCGCTCGCCATCGCCTGGCTGATGGCGCGCACCGTGGGCCGCCTGCCGCGGATCGTGCTCGCCGAGGCGCTGCGCTGGGACCCGGCCATCGACACCATCCTCAGCCGGCTCGACTCGTTCTTCGTCCCGTCCGGCAGCGGCGCCGGCGAGGACCGGGTCGCCGGCGTGACCCGGATGGCCGCGTCGATGCAGGACGACGACGTCTTCGTCATCTTCCCCGAGGGCCAGAACTGGACCCCCGGCCGCCGAGCGGGCTACATCCGCCGGCTGCGCGAGCGCGGGGACCTGGCGCGGGCCCGTCGGGCCGAGCAGCTGCACAACGTGCTGCCACCCAAGACCCGGGGTGCCTGGGCGGCCCGGGTGGCACGCCCCGAGGCGGACGTCATGGTGCTCGCCCACGTCGGCCTGGCCCGGCTCTCGACCCCGCGGATGATCTGGGAGGCGCTGCCGTTCGACGACCGCCCGCTCCTCGTCAAGACCTGGACGTATGCCGCGGCCACCGTTCCGCTCGAGGCCGAGGCGTTCGCGCGGTGGCTCGACGAGCGGTGGAGCGAGGTCGACGCCTGGGTCGAGCAGAACGCCGCACCGTACCTCCCCGGGCACGAGCCCGGCCCCGACGAGGTCACGATCCGATGAGGGACGCACGCACGCTCCTGGTCGTCGGTGGTGTCGTGGCGCTGGTCGCCGCGGGCGCCGTCGCGGCCGCGCTCGCCGGTGGTCCTGGTGACGACAGCGCCAACGGTTCGGTGCCGGTGAGGAGTGTGGCCGACCTCTCCGGCAGCTGGCTGGTCATCCCGGCGGGAACGACGCCGGCACCGGTCCAGGCCCCCGTGCGCCTGGTTCTTCGAGGACGGTCGGGTGTCCGCCGAGACCGGCTGCAACGGCGTTCACGGCCAGGTGTCGGTCCGGGACAGCGTGCTGCTCACCGGCCCCCTGATCTCGACCCGGATGGCGTGCGAGCCGGCACTGATGGAGCAGGAGCGTTGGGTGACCGAGATGCTCGCGAGCAACCCGCGACTGGAGCTCTCCGGGCCCTACCTCTACCTGCACTGGGGCGAGGGCGAGCAGTGGTGGCTGGGTCTGGAGCAGGAGCCGGAGGGCACAACCGCGACCGTGCCGACATCCTGACGCCCGGATCGCGGGCAGCGACCTGGTGGGTCAGGCGCGGCGGGACCGGATGCCCTGCAGCCACGAGCGGGCCGCGGTGAAGTCGGTGTCGCTGGTCAGCGGCGCGATGCTGGCCCGCTGCCGGTCGGCCCGGGGGTAGGAGCCGAGGAAGCGCACCTCGGCGCAGATCCGGCGCAGCCCCATCAGCGCCTCACCGACCCGCTCGTCGAGCACGTGGCCCTCGAGGTCGATCGAGAAGCAGTACGACCCCATCGACTCCTTGGTCGGGCGCGACTCGAGCCGGGTCATGTTGATGCCGCGGGCGGCGAACTGCTCGAGCAGCGCGAGCAGGCCGCCGGCGTGGTCGTCGCGCTGGAACAGCACCACGGTGGTCTTGTCGGCGCCGGTCGGCTCCGGCAGCGCACCGGGGCGGGCGACGAGCACGAACCGGGTCACGGCCGCCTGCATGTCGCCGATGCCGTCGGCGAGCACCTCGAGCCCGTGCAGTCGCGCGGCGGCGGGGGCGCACACCGCGGCGTCGTAGGCCTGCGGGCCCTGCTCGAGACCCTGGGCGGCGGCCGCGGTGGACAGCGTGGGCACGTACACGGCATCCGGCAGGTGCTCGCCCATCCAGCCGCGCACCTGGGCCCACGCGTGCGAGTGGGTGCCGACGGCGCGCACCGCACCGAGGGTGGTGCCGGGCCGGGCCGCGAGCACGAAGGTCACCGGCACGAGCACCTCGCCGGTGACGACGAGCGGGTCGCCGCTGGCGAGGGCGTCGAGCGTGGCGGAGACGCCGCCCTCGACGGAGTTCTCGATCGGCACCATGGCGCCGTCGATGTCGCCGGCACGCAGGGCGGCGAGCGCCGCGTCGACCGAGCCGTAGGCCGTCCGGTCGGCACCCGCCGCGGGCCCCCAGTCGTCGAGCGCCATCGAGGTGAAGGTGCCCTCGGGGCCGAGGTAGCCGAAGCGGGTCACGGGGTCTCCTTGCCGGTGCGGGCAGCGGCCAGGGCCTGCTGCTCCTCGGGGGTGAGGGTGGCGTCGGAGGTGCCCCCGACGACGCCCTTGGCGTAGGTGCGCGACTCGCCGCGAGCGTGGATCGAGCTGAACACCAGGCCGTCGCCGTGGTCGTCGATGACGGCCGCACTGAAGCTCAGCCGGCCGCCCATGTCGCCGAACGCGTCGTAGCGCACGACGGCCACGTGGCGCAGCGCCTGACCGAGGTCGGCACGCAGCGCGGCGAGGTCGGCGTCGCCGGCGGGTCGGTGCTGCTCGAGCGCGGCCACCCGGCCCCGCACCTCGGCAGAACGGCGCAGCAGCACGACCACGCCCGCGACGAGCAGGGCCACGATCGCGAGAGGGATGGCGAGCAGCAGCACCTCGGCGGGATGGATTCCGAACACAGGCGACAGGCTAGGCGCTGGGGCCAGTGGGCCGCCGACCATTCCATGCCCTCCGCCCGCCGGCGCGGACCGGTACGCGCGGCACTCGCTGCGCTGCCTAGGGTGGATGCCGTGGGACTCGACTTCGCGACGGCCGCCGTCGTCTTCGGCACCATCTTCCTGGTCGAGCTTCCCGACAAGACCTTCATCGCGACGCTCGTGATGTCGACCCGCTGGCGCCCGCTGCTGGTGTGGATCGGTGTGTCGCTGGCGTTCTTCGTGCAGACCGCGGTGGCGGTGCTCGCCGGCGGCCTGATCTCGCGCCTGCCGCGCACCTGGGTCGAGGTCGCGGCGTGCCTGATGTTCCTGCTCGGCGGCATCCTGCTGCTGCGCGGTGCGGGCCAGGCCGACGAGGAGGAGGCCGAGACCGAGGCGGAGTTCGGCGCCAAGGCGGCCGGCCAGGTCGTGGGGTGGCGAGTCGTGACGCTCAGCTTCACGGTGCTCTTCCTCGCCGAGTGGGGCGACCTGTCGCAGATCCTCACCGCATCGCTCGTGGTGCGCTACGACGACCCGGTGTCGGTCTTCGTCGGCGCGTTCCTCGCCCTGGTGATCGTGTCCGGGCTCGCGGCGGCGCTCGGCCGGACCCTGCTGACGAGGATGCGGCTGTCGACCCTGCGCCGCATCGGTGGCGGTGTCTGCCTGCTGCTCGCCGCCTACACCGCGGTCGAGATCACCGGCGTGCTCTGAGCGTCGGTGCCGGGGTCGGCATCCTGGTCGACGTCGGTGCGCGGCCTGGTGACCCACCACAGCAGCACCAGTGCGGCGAGCGCCCCGACGACGTCGGCGTTCTGCAGCACCCGCCCGGGCAGCTCGGGCCAGTCGCGGTGGTTGAGCCAGGAGATGCCCCACCACGGCAGCCGGCACAGGAAGAACGCGGTGACCCCGAGCCCGGCCCACAGCCGACGGCGGTCGCGCAGCGGGTCCGCGCCGAGCAGCGCGAAGATCACCACCACGACCCAGTGGAAGTGGTGGATCCACGCCACCGGTGACAACAGGCAGGCCATCAGCCCGACCGCGGCGACCTCGCCGATCGTGTCGCCCGCGAGGTGGAGCCGGCGGGCCAGCCAGAACCCGAACACCCCGACCGCGGCGACGCAGACCAGCCAGAGCAGCGTGCCGGGCATCCCCTCGGGGCCGACCCGCAGCAGGAGGCCGCGGATCGACTGGTTGGACGTGCCCATGTTCGGCCCGAGCCGGGCCGGGTCCTGCAGGGCACCGCCCCAGAACGCGAACGACGCCTGCGGCAGCAGCACCCACACCCCGAGCGTGACGGCCACGGCGGTGCCGACAGCGGTCGCGGCCTCCTTCCACCGCTTGGTGACCAGGAAGTGCACGACGAAGACGCCGGGGGTGAGCTTGACGGCCATCGCGAGGCCGACGAGCACTCCGCGGGGCACCCGGCGCACCAGCCCGGGGCGCGGCTCGCGCAGGTCCATCAGGCAGGCCAGCACCATGAACGCGTTGACCTGCCCGAACCGGATGCCGTCGCTCACCGGGTGCAGCCACAGCATCGGGGCGGTGAGCAGGGCGAGGGCGAGCGGCAGCCACGCGCCGGCCCGGTGGATCAGGCGGTACCCGGCGTACCAGACGATGGCGGTGGTCGCGAGCACCTGCAGCCCCGTCCACAACCAGCCCGCCGCGCCGAACGGCATCATCGCCAGGGGCAGCGCGAGCACCGCGGCGAACGGCGGGTAGGTGAAGGGGAGCAGCTGCGGGGCCTCGGTGAGCGCGGCGTAGACCGGGCGGCCGGTGAGGAGCGAGACGCCCGCCTCGCGGTAGACCTCGACGTCGACCTGCCACTGGTCGAGCGGCCAGAAGACCAGGTAGCGCAGCACGACGGGCACGGCCGCGAGCACGATGACGACCGCCGCGAGCAGCCACCGGTGGCGCGGTGCGGTGCGGTCGGCGGGGGTGGTCACGGCACCATTCTGGGGGGTCGGGAGGGCGGCGCGGCCCCCGCGCCCCGGGGCGGCCATCGCACGTGATCCTGCGGGAAACCTGAGAATCCGCTGATTCGGGCGCCGCGCCTACGGCCCCGTAACCTTGCCCCCGTGCTGCGCAGAGCCCTCGCCGTGACGGTCGCCCTGGCGGCCGTGATCGCGGGGCTCCTCCTCGCGTCAGCGACCTGGGCGAGCGGAGCCCCGTCGCAGGAGCCGACCGGTGCGGTCGTACTCGTCGGCACCGGCGGCATCGGCTGGTCCGACGTCGACGAGCAGACCACCCCGAACCTCTGGCAGCTGCTGCGCGACGGCTCCTCCGCGGCGCTGTCGGTGCGCTCGGTCTACTCCAACACCTGCCCGATCGACGGCTGGCTCGGGGTGTCGGCGGGCGCCCGGGCCGCAGCCCCTCGACCCGGCACCGCGCGCAACCCCGCGGACCGGCCCTGCCCGGGCGCCCCGGCCGTGGCCAACGGCTCGGTGCTGCAGTGGCCGGCGTACCTCGAGGCCGCCGCCGACGAGCGCTTCGACGCCAAGCTCGGCCTGCTCGGCGACACCGCGGCGCTCGGCACGGTCTGCGTCAAGGCCGTGCAGCCGTTCGCCGCGGCCGGCGGGGCCCGCCGCGACGGGCGGATCGAGCAGTACTCCACCTGGTCCGACCAGCAGCTGATGGAGGACCTCAACGGCTGCCCGGTCACCCTCGTCGACGTCGGGTCGCTGCGGGACCCCGACGACGTCGCGGACGGCGAGAGCGCCGGGTCGTCACGGCGCGCGCAGCTGACCGAGATCGACCGCCGGATCGGCCAGGTCATCCAGGCCGGGCCGCTCGGCGCCGACTTCGTCGTGGCGTCGCTCTCGGATGCCGGGCGCAGCGAGCGGCTTCGGCTGGTCGTCGCGCGCGGCCCGAACTTCGGCCCGGGCCTGCTGGTGTCGCCCTCCACCAAGCAGAAGGGGCTGGCCCAGGCCCCGGACGTCACGGCCACGGTGCTGTCGGTCGTCGGCCTGCCGGTGCCGGATGCCGTGGCGGGCGCGCCGCTGACCAGCGACCCCGCGCCGGACAACTCCCAGCGCCGGGCCGAGGCCCGGCTGACCTACCTCGCCGACTACGACGAGGCCAGCCACGACGTGCACGACCTCGTCGAGCCGTTCTTCACCGTGTTCGCGTACGGCCAGCTGGCGATCTACCTGCTCGTGCTGCTCGTCTACAAGGGCCGCCTGGGATCGGAGGGCTCCCGGGTCACCACCCTCTCGCGGGTGCGCGTCGCTCTCGGTGGCCGCGGCCTGCGTCCCGGTCTCGACGTTCCTGGCCAACCTGCTGCCCTGGTGGCGCTTCCCGGTCGACATGATCTCGGTGGTCGCGGCGGTCGGGCTGTTCGTGGCGGTCATCGCCACGTTCGCGCTGCGCGGGCCGTGGGGCAAGTGGGCGCTCGGGCCGATGGCGTTCGTGTCGGCCACGACGATGGTCGTGCTCGCCGTCGACGTGATGACCGGGTCAACCCTCCAGCTGTCCTCGCTGATGGGTCTTCAGCCGGTGGTGGGTGGTCGCTACTACGGCATGGGCAACCCCACCTTCGCCCTGTTCGCGACGGCCACCATCCTGCTGTGCACGGCGGTCTCGTCGATGCTCGTCCTGGCCGGTCGTCAGAAGGCGGCCGCCCTCGCGGTGGCCCTGATCGGTGGTTTCGCCGTCGTCGTCGACGCGATGCCGTTCTGGGGAGCCGACGGCGGTGGACCGCCGGCCCTCGTGCCCGGGCTCGTGTACCTCGTGCTCGCGGTGCTCGGGCTGCGGCTCACCTGGAAGCGGCTGATCCTGCTCGTGGTCGGCGTCGTCGGGCTGTTCTTCCTGGTGGCCGGTGCCGACTGGCTGCGGCCGCAGTCAGCGCGCAGCCACCTCGGCCGCTTCGTGCAGGCCATCATCGACGGCAACGCGCTCGACATCGTCATCCGCAAGGCCCAGCAGAACTACGACATCCTGCTCGGCAACGCGCCACTCACCCTGCTCGTGCCGGCCGCCCTGCTCTTCGTGATCTACGTGCTGGCGCGGCCCACCTCGTGGGGCTCCCGGGCGATGCAGCGGTCCTACGACCAGGCCCCCACGCTGCGGGCCGGGCTGATCGCGCTGCTCATCACGCTCACGATCGGCTTCCTGATCAACGACTCGGGCGTGGCGATCCCGGCCGTCGCCGCGACGCTCGCGGTGCCGCTCATCGTGTCGGTGTCGGTGTCGTACCTGCTCGACGAGGCCCGAGCCGCCGCGCAGACCCGCTCCGCACGCCGGCGGCGATGACGACCACCCACAGCACCAGCCCCACCCAGGGCACGACGCCGCGGCGCACACCCAGCGTGAGGTCCTCGACGGCCGGCGTCATGCCGAGCACCCGGCCCGGCACGTAGGCGATCGCCAGGGCCGTCAGGCGGACCAGGGCGACCAGGTCGAGCAGCCCGGGCAGCACCGCCGGCAGGGCGCACCAGACCAACATGTCGTACCACGGCAGGGAGTAGGGCGCGGCGAGCGAGTAGGCCAGCGTCAGGCACGCGGTGACCCACAGCGCCACGGCGGCGAATGGCGCGTGGGCGCGCCCGGCATCCGAGCCCCCGTCGACCGATCGGTCACGCCAGGGACGGCTGGCGCGCAGCAGGCACCAGGCCAGGAGCACGGCCAGCAGCGCCGCCGCGATGTTGATCGCGGCCCGGGTCGGGCCGTTGCCCCAGGTGTCGCGACCCCACTCGAGCAACGGTCGCCACGGGGTCGCCAGCGACACGGCCTGGCGCGAGCGCAGCAGCTGGTCGTAGACGTGCGAGCCGGCCCACAGGTGCAGCGCCCCGGCCACGACGACGGCGCCACCGACGAGGGCGCCCACGAGCCTCGCCAGCGCCGCCGACCGGTGACCCACCACCCACCAGGCGGCGACGACCCCGACGGCCACGACGCCATAGGTGAACTTCGTCGAGCCGGCGAGCGCCACGAACACCCCGCCGAGCGCCGCCCCCGTCCACCCCGGACGCCGCGCCGCCACGACCACGGCGGCCAGTGCGAGGGCGCTGGCAACGACGTCGATGTGCGCCCCGAGCACCCCGATGCCGACGACGAGCGGGTTGAGGGTCCACAGCACGTCGACCCGGCCGTGCAGGTCGGGGTCGAGCACGGCCCGCAGCAGGGCCCGGACGGCGAGCCACGAGACCACCACGAGCAGCTGCCAGACCCACACGCCCTCGCGCAGCGAGGTGCCCCCGACCCACGACGACAGCCCGTGCAGCAGGGTGCCGAACGGGCCGTAGACGCTCGGCTCGGTGGTCCACGGCGCCTCGACCCGGCTCGTCACCGGGTCCAGTCCGTCGGCCCAGGTGATCGGCGCGTCGACCCACGGGTTGCCGCCCGTGACGAGGATGCGGCCGTAGGCGAGGTAGTTGACGTGGTCGGCCGACCCGAACGGCGCCGACAACAGAGCGAGCAGCGCGATGCCCGCCGGGCCGAGCCAGGTCCGCAGCGCCGCCACCCTGCCCCGCAGCCCGAGGTACACGGCCAGGCCACCGACGAGGTAGGCCGTCCACAGCACCGCCGTGACCGCCCCCGGTCCCAGCTCGATCGGCAGCCGGGGCGCGCGCACCCACCCGGGCGGCGCGAGGTCGGGCTGGGCGGCGTTCGGGGCGGACAGCCCCACGAGGAGCAGCAGCCCCAGCGCCACACCGACGCAGAGCCGGTGGGCGCGGGTCAGCCCCGGTGCCACGGCCGCCAGCCGCGCCGCACGAGCGCCAGCCAGACGTCGCGGTACTGCTCGGCCCGGTGCACCTGGCCGCGCCAGTCGCGGCCGCTGACCCGGTGCTGCAGCTCGCAGGGCACCTCGAGCACGGTGAGGCCGGCGCGCAGCACGTCGACGGTCAGGGCGGTCTCGACCCCCCAGCCGCGGGCCAGCGGGCTCGCCGCCTCGAAGGCGGCGGGGCTCACGCAGCGCATCCCCGAGAGTGGCTGCACCGCACGGAAACCGGTGAGGTGCTCGATGCCGCGCCTGGCCAGGCCGACGACCAGCCCGCGGCCGCCACCGGCGGTGATCTGGGCCGGCAGGGTCGCGATGGTCATGTCGGCGCTGCCGTCGAGCACCGCGGTGGTGAGCACCCCGAGGTTGGTCGCGGTCTCCTGCAGGTCTCCGTCGACGAACAGCAGGGCCGCCGGCCACGCAGCGGTGGGGTCGGCGACGGCATCCGCCCGCTCGAGGTCGCGCACCCGGCGCACGCCGGTCTCGAGCGCGGCCGCCTTGCCGCGGTTGCGCTCGTGCCGCACGACGTCGGCCCCGGCGGCCCGGGCGGCATCGGCGGTGCCGTCGGTGCTGCCGTCGTCGACCACGACGACACGGCCCACCGCAGGCAGGGCGGCGACGGCGGCCACGGTCGCCGCGATGCGCTCCGCCTCGTCCTTGCACGGGACGACGGCGGCGACGCGCGCGGCGAGCGCGCTCATCAGCGGAGGGTGACCTGACGGCTCAACAGACCCGAGCGGGCGCGACGCTCGTCGGCGGTGAGGGACGCGTCCGAGGCGAGGGCGACGGCGTACCGCTCGCCCCACGCGGCGAGCTCGGTCTCGTGGTCGGCGGCCTCGAGCTCGGGGTCGAGGTCCCACACCGGAACGAGCAGGCCGCAGGCGCGGAAGGCGCCGAGCAGGCGGGTGTCGCCGCCGAGGGCGTCGTCACCGGCCGCGTGCAGGCGGGCCAGGGCGTCGGTGGCGGCGTCCTCGTCGTCGGGCAGGACGAGGCGGATGTGGGCCCGCTCGCCGATGCGGACCCAGTAGGCCGACGGCAGCGCCGTCAGCCGGGCGGTGGGCACGACGGTGGCGTTGGCGCGCTCGAGCGACTCGGCGGCGTCGCCCTCGAGGTCCTGGCCCCCGACCCAGAAGTCGAAGCCCTCGTGGACGGTGACCTCGAACGACGTGTCGTCGGTGAGCACGTCCTGGAGCCGCGGGCTGTCGGCGGTGACCTGCGGGGTCGTCACCACGGGGTGCCCGGGCTCGGCGGCGAGGGCCGCGAGCAGCTGCCCGGCGAGGTCGCGCGACGCGTCGCCGCTGGCGTTGCCGGACTGGGTGCCGATGAGCACGGTGCCGTCGGCGCGGTGCAGGCCGGGCCAGGCCAGCGGCAGCACCGTCGCGACGGTCACCTCGCTCGGCGCACCGTCGGGCACGTGCTCGGGGCGGACGGTGACCACGGCCGTGGCGGCCGGGAGGATCTCGCGCAGCGCGACCCAGTCGGTCTCACCCGCCAGCCCCTGGAACGGCCGGCGCTCGAACGGCGCGGGCTTCGGTCGGGACTGCCCGGATGCGGTGTCGGTGCCGCGCTGACGACGAGATGCCTTGCCCATGCGAGCACCCTAACGGGGTGGGGTCAGGTGGCCCGGCGGCGGCTCGGCCCGCCGAGGGTGGCCCACACGACGTTGCCGGTGCGGTCCTCGGTGACGCCCCACTCGTGGGCGATCGAGCGCACGATGCGCAGCCCTCGTCCGGAGGAGAGCCACACGGTGCGCGGCGCCGGCCGCGGGATGCTCTCGCCGCCGCCGTCGGTCACCTCGACCTCGACGACGTCGCCGCGGATCTTCCAGCGCACCCGGATCGTGCCGTCGGACAGCGGGCGGGCGTGCCGCACCGCGTTGGTCAGCAGCTCGGAGGCGACCATCTCGGCCTCGTCGACGATCTGCTCGGGCAGGTCACGGGTCTGCAGGTCGTTCACCACCTCGCGCCGGACCTTGCCGACGGAGGCGGGCTCGTGCGGGGCGCGCAGGCTGCAGATGATGCTGTCGACGCCCGGCCCGGGGTTCTCGGTGACGACGAGGCCGGTCTCGCCGATGCGGCGGCTGCCGCCCTCGTCCTGGCTGTCGTCATGGTCGAAGTTCGAGGTCACGCGGCCAAACCTAGCCGGATCGGGCCACCTGGCGAAGCACGTGGCCCGGACGGTTGGTGATGATCACGTCGACACCGAGCTCGAGGCAGCGGTCGACGTCCTCGTGGCGGTCGACGGTCCAGACGTAGACCTGGTGACCGCGACGCTGGAAGGCCTTGACCGCCTTGGGCCGGCGCAGCATCCGCACGTCGAGCCCGACCGCCCCCACGCCCTTGGGCAGGATGCCGTCCCAGGTGAGGGCCGGCAGCGTCGCGTCGACGAGGTAGACCAGCGGCAGGTGGGGCGCCAGCTTGTGGGCCCGCTGGAGCGCGCGGTTCGAGAACGACATCAGCCGCACGTGCGGGCGCCCGGGCTGGTCGCCGTCGGCGAGGTCGAACGCACGCAGCACCTGCACGAGCGTCTTCTCGACGTCGCTGCCGTGCCGGGTCGGGTGCTTGGTCTCGATGAGGGTGACGACCTCCTGGCGCGTGTCGACCAGGGTGTCGAGCAGGCGGCGCAGGGTCAGCAGGTGCCCGCGCTCGGGGTCGGACTCCGGGGACTCGGTGTCGCCCGGGCGGTGGGCGAGCTTCCACGAGGCCCAGTCGAACTCCTCGAGGGTGGCCAGCTCGAGGGCGGAGACCACCCCGGCTCCGTTCGAGGTGCGGTTCACCCGTCGGTCGTGGACGCACACGAGGTGGTGGTCGGCGGTCAGCCGCACGTCGCACTCCACGCCGTCGGCCCCGTAGTGGAAGGCCTTCCGGTAGGCCCGCAGGGTGTGCTCGGGCTCCTCGTCACTCGCACCACGGTGGGCGATGACGAGCGGGCGGTCCACCGCCGGAGGGCGGGGCCGCACCGTCCGCTTCTCGACGTCCACGCCTCGATCCTCCCCGTCCGCGCCCGACTTTGTCCGCCAACGGGCGCGCAACACGCCGCGAATACCGGGTTCCTCCCGGCCCGCAGCGCGAACAGTCGGAGCGACCGGCTCACACGGTCGGCGCGGCATACCGTTGAACCATCGTGAGCCTCCCGCCCTTTCAGCACCTCGTCGACGAGCACTGGCGCGACGTCGCCCGTCTCGCGCACGCCCTCGCGCCCGGCCACGGCGACGACGTCGCCCAGCAGGCGTGGACCCAGGCGCTGGCGGCCTATCCCCGGCTCACCCACGCGCGCAACCTGCGCTCGTGGCTGCTCACGATCACGCACCGGTGCGCGATGGACCACCACCGCGCGGCTCGCCGCACCACACCGCACGAGGACCCGTCCCTGCTCGCGGAGGCGCCGACGCTTCCCCCGCCCGAGGCGCCCGACGGCGACCTGTGGGCGCGGGTCGGTGCGTTGCCGCCACGGCAGCGGGATGCCGTCGTGCTCCGTTTCGTCGGCGACCTCGACCACCGCGCCGTCGCGGCGGCCCTCGGCACCTCGCCGGGCATGAGCCGCCGCCTCGTGAGCGACGCGATCGCCACCCTCCGCCTCGACCTCAAGGACCAGCCATGACCAACCCCTTCGCCACCTTCGACCCGCCGCTCGCCGGTCCCCCCGTGCTCGAGCCGACCGACGTCTCGTACGTGCTCGAGGACACCGAGGTGGGGCGGCTGCTCGTCGCCGTGACCGCCTCGGGTGCGGTCGTCACGTGCGCCTACGCGCCGGACACGGCATCCGAGGACCGCCTGTTGTCCCGGCTGGCGACCGGCGTCAGCCCGCGGGTGCTGCGCCACCCGGCACCGACGGATGCCGCCCGCCGCGCCCTCGCGGCGTACCTCTCGGGGGCGACCCGGTCGGTCGACGTGCGGCCCGACCTCGCCCTGGCGTCGCCGTTCCAGCGCGAGGTGCTCACCGGGCTCGCGGCCCGGGTGGGCTACGGCGAGCGCACCACCTATGCGGTGCTGGCCTCGGCCGTCGAGCACCCCGGCGCCGCCCGTGCCGTCGGCACCGCGCTGGGCGCGAACCCGCTGTGCATCGTGCTGCCCTGCCACCGGGTGCTGCCCGCGTCCGGCGGGGTCGGTGGGTATGCCGGTGGGCCGGCCGCCAAGGAGCACCTGCTCGCGCTGGAGGCGGCCCACGCGGCCTGATCCGCCCAACCCGCTCCGTCGGGCCGGTGCCAGGTGGCGGGTGCAGGTGGGATCATCGCGCGATGACGCCGCGCCGAGCGAGAGCAGCGCGTCGAGCCCTGGTGGGTTTCGTCGCGGCGACGGCAGCCGCCGTGGGGTTGGCCTGGGCCGGCCCAGGCGACCGTGACCGCCACCTACACCGTGTGGACGTGGAACGTGGCCGGCTGGGCCATCCATCGAGGCTCCGCGACCGACGCGCTGGTGCCCACCCTCAGCAGCTCGGTACAGACTCTTGGGGCGCCGCTCGTGACGCTCAACGAGCTGTGCGAGGGGCAGTACCGGGCGTTGCTGGCGAGCCTGCGAGCTGCTGGTTGGCCCGACGACCCCACGAACTTCGCGCGGTTCGAGCCGCACGGCCCAACGGACTGCGGCGGCCAGGCGTTCGGGGTTGCGATCCTCAGCAAGGCACCGCTGGGGGCTGCGAGCCGGTTCGTCCTCTCCTCGGACGGCAGCCCGGAAGGGCGCCGGCTCCTGTGCGCTCCCCTGGAGTCGCGCCCGCACCTGCGCTTCTGCACGAGTCACGTCACACCGGTGACCGACCGTCATCGACGGCCAGAGGATCACCGAGACCCAGCTGAACGAGGTTCACAGCAGGCTCGAGTCGTTCAACACCGCCGGTGACACCGTGCTGTTCGCGGGCGACCTCAACTCACAGCCGCACGACGGACGCCTCAACAGGTGGTACTCCCCAGCCGTCGCCACGGCCCACAACGCGTCCAACACCGGTGCCTACCGAGAGCTCGACGACACCGACCCGCGATGTGCCGGGTACGGAGAGACGACGACCCCCGGGACCGCCGGGGGCCGGTGTGGCCAGTCGGCGAAGATCGACATGATCTTCGTGCGCGCCAACCGCGTCGTCGGCTCCTACTCGGCCGACTCCCTGCCCATTCCGTCGTGCGGCGCCAGCCCCTGCTCCGACCACCGGATCCTGCTCGGCACCGTCCGGGTCTCCGTGGGCTGAGGTCCACCCGGGACCTGGGGTGCTCACCCCTGTCCCCGCGTCAGCGGTAGAAGCCGTACCGGGCCAGCGGGTGGAGCAGCTCGCGCTCCTCGTAGGCGAGGTGCGACAACAGCGTGTCGGTGAGCACGTCGACCACGTGCTGCAGGCGACCGAGGGCCTCCGGCTCGTCAGCCACCAGCGCCACGAGCGCCCGGTCGACGTCGTCGAGCACGTCGTGGATCACCTCGTGCTCCTCCTCGAGCCGGTCGATGACCGGTACCGCGTCGGGGTCGCTGGCGCGCAGGTGCGGGAAGATCCCGGTGTCCTCGAGGCCGTGGTGCCCGGTCACCAGCCGGCAGTACGACTCGCAGTAGGCGCCGAGGGTCCAGTTGTTCTGGCGCATCGTCATCGCGTTGACCGCCGAGCGGGCCGCGCCCACCGCGAGGTGGCCCCGCACCACCTGCTCGACGACGTCGCGCACCTGGGTCAGCTCCGCCCGCAGGTGGTCGTGCACGTCCTTGAGGTGCTGCGGCACCGCCAGCTGGGCCGGTCGGTAGGCCGCCTGCTCGACCGGGTCCGGCCGCAGCGGGTAGGTCGGTCGGCTGTCCTCGTCCCACGGCAGGATGCCGGTGAGCCGGGTGCCGTCGTCGGGTGTCGGTGTGACGGTGGGTCGCATCGACGCCGGTCCACTCGCGGCAGAGGTGCTCTCGCGAGTCAGCTCCACGCGCTCGGGTGACGACGCAGCGGGAGGCGACGGGACGTCATCCGGCGCGGGTCCCGTCGCCCGGCGCTCGCGCTCGGCGGCGACGAGGTCGCGCGCCATCGGTGCGACCTCCTCGCCGAACCGGCGCACGTCGTCCACGTCGTCGGTGGCCAGGATGTAGGTGGCCATCCCCTGCTCGAGGGTGAGCGCCGCGAGCTGCTCGGCCCAGTCGGTGGGCCGCCCGCGCAGGAACCCGCCCCCCGACCCGAACGACCCCGACACGTTGTAGAGCCGCCGCACGGCCTCCGGGGCGCGCCCGGCCGCCGCCGCGGCCTCGTCGATCCGCGCGTTCATCGGCCCGAGGGTGTCGGGGGCCGCGTAGCCCTGGCTCGGCAGCCAGCCGTCCGCGAGCCGCCCGGTGAGCCGCAGCATCCGCGGCTTCAGGGCACCGACCCAGATGCCCACCGGGTGCGCCGGAGCCGGCCCCGAGTGCAGCCCGACCGCCCGGTGGTGCGCACCGTCGAGCCGGACGCTGCCCTCGCCCGCCCACATCGCGCGGATGACGCCGATGGCCTCCTCGAGTGCCTCGACCGCCTCACCCGGGGCGAGGCGCACCCCGCCCGCGGCCTCGATGGCGTCCCAGAAGGCACCCGTCCCGATGCCGAGCTCGACCCGTCCGTTGCTCAGGACGTCGAGCGACGCGACCGACCCGGCGAGCACGACGGGGTTGCGCAGCGGCAGGTTCGCCACGTTGAGCGCGACCCTCACCGTCGACGTGCGCGCCGCGATCACCGACAGCAGGGTCCACGCGTCCAGGTGGCGCGCCTGGTACGGGTGGTCCTGCACCGTCACGAGGTCGAGCCCGCTGACCTCCGCGACCGCGGCCAGCTCGAGCACGTGGTGCGCCGCCGCAGCGTCGGGTGACGGGAAGAGCCCGAACTCGAGCTCGTGACCGTAGTCGGTCATCCGGGTGCGCCGTCGCCGTCGCGCGGGAGGCGCCCGGAGCCGGCGTACCCACCGAGCAGCTCGGCCATCGCGAGGTGCGGCCTGGCCTCGGCGTGCCGCCCCTGGCGCTGCAGGGTGCGGCCGAGCAGCAGGTTGGCGTAGGCGTCGTCGGGCACGTCGGCGAGGATCGCACGGGTCACCCGCTCGGCGCGACCCAGCTGGGCGGAGTGGAAGTAGGAACGCGCGAGCAGCAGCCGCAGCTCGGTGGTGCCGTGCAGCGGAGGCGCGAGCGCGCTCTCGTCGACGAGCGTGGCGAGCGCCTCGGCCGCGGCCTGGTACTCACCGTGCTCGAACATCCCGCGGGCGCGCTCGTAGCGCTCGGCCATGTCGGAGCCGGGGGTGGTCATGGGCTCCACAACACCACATCCGGACGCCCGATTCCGGATGCCGGCCGCCTCACTGGGGCGGTCCGCTGATCGCCTTCTCGATGGCCGCGATCTCGGCGTCCGGCAGCGACGGTGGCCCGACGATCTCCGACCAGGCGGTGACGACCGTCTCGTCGTAGACGTGGCCGTGGCCGGCCGGCACGCCGTTCGCGTTGAACTGGTCGACCGTCGACTGCCACCCGGCGACGACGGGCCACGCGACCACCGCTGGGCTCACGTCCGGGCCGCGCGGGTCGAGCCACGCGGCGTGGTCCGCCGTCCACGCGACGATCGGGTCCGAGGCGTGGGTGAGGTAGATGATCGGGTTGTCCGTCTCGCCAGGTCAGGGTCTGGTCGGTGAGCTCGGCCTCGGTGGTGGCGACCCGCACCAAGGCCCCGTCGCCGTAGATCGGCTTCCAGGCCGGTGACCCCGCCGCACGTCCCGCCACCACCTTCTGCCAGGTGGCGTCGAAGCTCGGCGGGCCGACGAGCAGGGCCCCGTCGGTGGTCGTCGACATGTCCTCGACGCTGGTGAAGGCGTTGTCGGTGGAGAAGGCGCCCAGGCTCTCGCCGTAGACGTACAGCTCCGGTCGCTGGTCGGCCGGCATCGCGTCGAGCTCGACCCGCACCGCGGTCAGCAGCTGCTCGGCGTTGGTCGCGGCGCGGCTGCGGTCGACGAGGAAGGACAGCCAGCTCGGCAGGTAGGAGTACTGGGTCGACACGGTGGCGACGTCGCCGTGGGTCGCGTAGTCGAGCGCATCGGCCACCTTGGGGTCGATCCAGCCACTGCCGGTGGTGCCCGCGACGGCGATGGCGCCCCGCTGGAACCCGCCGAGTCGGCGCAGCTCGGCGACCGCGATCTGCGCTCGCTCGGCGGGGGTCGGGGCCGTCTCGAGGCCGACGAAGGCCCGCACCGGCTCGACGGCCGCCGGGTCACCCACCACCGCGGCGATCTCGCTGGCCGTGGGGCCCGACGCGACGAACGCCCGGCCCTCGCGGCCGATGCTCTCCCAGGTGACTCCGGACGTCGGGCCACCCGTCCGGGTCGCGACCTGCGGGTTGACCACCCCCGGCTTGTCGTCCTTGTTGTTGCTCGCGAAGATCGAGTCCGCGGCGGAGATGAGGTTTCCGATGAGGAGGCCGGAGAACACCAGGTAGGTCACGACGACGGTGACGACGATGGCGATCAGCCACGCGACCCGCACCGGCAGCATCCGCCCGAGCGGGCGGAACACGGCCCGGCCGAGGGCCTTGACCGCCCGACCGATGCCGAGGAGCAGGGCGGCGACGAGCAGGCCGAGCAACGGCGCAAGCAGCCAGACCAGTGGCACCGAGGTGTCCATGCCGAGCAGCTCGCGCTGGTCGGACTGCCACCGCCAGCCGAGCCAGCCGCCCACGAGCAGCACGACCACGGCCAGGGCGCCGAGCGCCTTCCATGCGACCGAGCGGGTGCGGTCGGGCAGGGTCGGCAGCCGCAGGGCCCGGTAGGCCCAGCCGACGAACGCACCCAGCCCGTACCCGGTGACGACGCACAGCCCGGTGACGAGCGCCTGGAGGAACCAGGCCCGCGGCACGAGCGAGGGCGTCACACTCATCGCCCCGAACGTCAGGCCGAGCACGGCACCGGTGAGCGACAGCCGCCCGGGGCGGCGGCGCCGCCGCTCGGGCGCGGGGGTCACGTCATCCGACGGCCGGTCATCCGACGTCACGTCCTCGTGGGTCGTGGTTGCGGTCATCTCAGGTCCTCCAGCCTCCGGGTGCCACCGGACAGTCAAGCAGTACGGTTGCTCCGCAGTGAGACACCGCGCGGGGCAGACCCACCGGGGCCCCTCTCGCGAGTCCTGCCCCGTTCGGGGGAGGATCGAGGGGTCATGACCGCCGACGAGCGACCCCAGCAGGCGGCGCCGGGCACCCCGCGGCGCCGGGTGGCCGACGTCGGCCGCAGCGTCGGTCGGGGCGGGCGCGCCGGTGCCCGCCTGGTCGGGCGCGGAGGGGCGGCCGTCGGGCGGCGGTTCCGCCGCTTCGCCGACGCGGATGGTGCCGCCGACACCGGTCTCGCGCGGCTCACCGAGCTGCACGCGGTCAACGTCGCCGGGGATGCCGCCCTGACCGTCTCGCTCGCCGGCACCGTCTTCGCGCTGCCCACCGACGAGGCGCGCGGCCGGGTCGCCCTGTTCCTGGTGCTCACCATGGCGCCCTTCGTGCTGCTGGCGCCGCTCATCGGCCCGCTGCTCGACCGGTTCCGGCACGGGCGGCGCTGGGCGCTCGGCACGACGCTGGCGACCCGGGCGTTCCTGGCCTGGGTGCTCGCCACGGCGGTCGTCGAGGACAGCCCGTGGCTCTTCCCGGCCGCTCTGGGCTGCCTCGTCGCGAGCCGGTCGTACGCCGTCGCCCGCGCGGCGGCGGTGCCACGCCTGCTGCCCCGCGACATCTCGCTCGTCACCGCGAACTCCCGCCTCACCATCGCCGGTCTGATCGGGATGGTGGTCGGCGGCGGCCTCGCCGGCGCCCTGTCGCGGATCGGCCCGGACTGGTCGCTGCGGCTGGCGTTCGCCGTCTACGTCGCCGCCACCGTGCTCGCGATCCGACTGCCCGCCCGGGTCGACTCGACGGCCGGCGAGCTCGACCTCGACGGCACACCCGCCGGTGAGGACCCGCTGGCCCTGCCCTCGGCCGGCCGGGGCGCCCGGCGGATGAGGGCCCTGCCGAGCTCGGTGCGCTACGTGCTGTGGCTGACGACCGGCGCCCGGTTGCTGTCCGGCTTCCTCACCCTCTTCCTCGCCTTCCTCATGCGCGAGCACCCACTGCCCGGCTGGTCCGGCCCGGCCGTGCTGGCCATGGTCGCGGCGGCCGCCGGCGTCGGCAACGCCCTGGGCTCGGTGGTGGGCAACCGACGCCGCAGCCCGGCGCCCGAGCGGCTCGCCACCGCCGTCGCCGGGGTGGCGGTGCTCGCCGCGCTGCTCACCGCGGTGTTCTACTCGCTGCCCACGCTGGTGCTGCTCGGGCTGGCCACCGGCCTGTTCGGCCAGCTCGCCAAGCTCAGCCTCGACGCGCTCATCCAGCGCGACGTCGACGACCACGTGCGCGCTCGGGTGTTCTCGTGGTCGGAGACCATCCTGCAGGCGTTCTGGGTCGTCGGCGGCGCCATCGGCATCACCCTGCCGCTGCTGCCCGTGCTCGGGTTCGCCATCGTCACGGCCGTGGTCGTGCTGGCGTGCCTGGTGGCGCTGCGCTCGCGGCGGATCGGCCCGGGCACCGCCCCGCTCGGGCGGTCCGGCCCCTAGTCGACCGCGCCGAGCCCGGCCCGCCGGGCCCGCTGCACCACCTCGGCGCGGTCGGCGGCCCCGAGCTTGGTGAGCACCGACGACACGTGGTTGCGCACGGTCTTGTCGGAGAGGAACAGCACCTTGGCGATGCGCCGGTTGTCGTAGCCGCGCGCGACGAGCTCGAGAACCTCACGTTCCCGCTCGCTCAGCTCGGGAAAGAGCTCGCGGCCCGGCTGGGCCGCCAGCCCGCTGAACCACGCGCCCAGCCGGTCGGCGACGCCGGGGCTGAACACCGCGCCACCCGCGGCGACCGTGCGGACCGCCTGGAGCAGGTCCTCCCGGCCGCCGCCCTTGACGAAGTAGCCACGGGCTCCGGACCTCATCGCGGCGACGACCGCGGCGTCGTCGGCCGACATGGTGATGACCAGGACCCTGGTGACCGGGGAGATGGCGGTGATCTCACGGGTGGCATCGGCCCCGGAGCCGTCCGGGAGGTTCAGGTCCATCAGCACGACGTCGGGGAGCAGCTCGGCGGCGAGGGCGAGCGCCGTGGCGACGTCGTGGGCCTCGCCGACCACCTCGATGTCGTCCTCACCGGTCAGCGCGGCGCGCACGCCGTCGAGGAAGAGGGGATGGTCGTCGACGAGCAGCAACGAGGTCACGTGGACACCTCCGAGATGGGCAGGACCGCCCGGACGCGCGTGCCGCGTCCGTCGGCGGGAGTCGAGACCACGAGCCGGCCGCCGAGCTCTTCGGCGCGCCGGTGCATGGAGGTGAGGCCGACGCCGCGCAGCACGTCCGGTCCGAGACCGACCCCGTCGTCCTCCACGGTGAGCACGAGGACGGCGTCCTCGGCGCGGAGGGTGACCGCGACCTGACCCGCGCCGCTGTGCCGCACGACGTTCGCGAGCGCCTCTGCGGTGATCCGGTAGGCGGCGGCCTCTGCCGCAGGCCCGACGTCCGGGAGCGACCCGACGTCGACCGTGACGTGGAGCCCCGGCGCTCGGACCCGGTCGGCGGCGAGCTCGATGGCCCGGCCCAGCCCGAGGTCGTCGACCCCGGGGGGCCGCAGGCCCTCGCAGATGTGGCGCACCTCGGCAACCGCCTGGGCGATGCCGTCGCCGGTGCTGTCGAGGAGCCGCTGCGCCGTCCGGTCCCCGACGAGGCGGCGGGCCGACTCCACCTGGAGCCGCATCCCCGCGAGGGTCGCCCCGAGGCCGTCGTGCAGCTCGCGCCTCAGCCGCCGCCGCTCGACCTCTCGCGTCGTCACCAGCGACTCGCGGCTGCGCTGGAGCTGCTGGTGGAGCTGGAGGGCCGCGAGGGCCGGGGCGGCCTGGTCGGCGACGTGGTGAAGGATCTCGGCATCGCGCTGGTCGAGCCCTCGTTCACCCGGCCGCGGAGCCACCCGCAACCGGCCCACGACCTCGCCGCGGTGGCGGAGGTCGAAGGCCGGGGCGTCCATCGGGACGGTGCTCCCGGCGGTCGCCACCGCCCGGCGCTCGTCCTGGACGTCGAGCTCGACCTCGGCGCCCCCGAGCCGCAGCGACGAGACGACTCGGTGACAGACGACCTGCGGCACGTTCGAGACGTCCGGCCCGGCGGCAGCGAGGTCCTGTCCCAGCAGCGCGAGCACGGCATACGGGTTCGCGCGGTCTCCGTAGTAGAGCCGGTCGACGCCGGCGGACAGCCGCTTGGCGAGGGGTTGGAGGACGACTCCGGTGGTGCCGGCCGCGAGCGCGGCGCTCGCGGTGGTGTCCGTGCCGAGGATGCCGCGCAGCACCGCCAGGACGCTGACGTAGAGCCCGGCGAGGCAGACGGCGAGGCTCGCGGCGACCAGCGCCCGCCGCACCGCGGTGTCGAGGTCGTAGAGCCCGTGCCGCGTCACCGCGACACCGATGGCGAGCGGCAGCAGGAGGGTCGCGACGGCCTGGGCGAGCACGTCCCACGGTGAGGGGATGGCGCCCTGGGCGAGCGTGACCACCAGGAGGAGGGCGGCCGGCACGACGAGCACTCCCACCTGTCGGCGGGCGACCCCGTGCGAGGAGCGGAAGCGCACGACCAGGGCGGCGAGCCCCGCGAGCACCGCCGGAACCACGAGCAGCGCTCCCGGCAGCGTGAAGGCGAGAGCGAGCGCCTCGGAGGTCACGGGCTTCTCGACGGGCACCGGGCCCGCGAACGGTTCCGGGTACAGGCACATGCCCACCGACAGCAGCACGACACCCCACGTGGCACCCGACGCCGCGAGCCGCCACACCCGACCGGGCAACAGGCCGTCCGGGTAGAGCATCGGCACCAGGGTGATGAGCGGGAAGAAGCCCGGCACCCAGAGCAGCGCCTGCAGCTGCACGAGCACTGCGGTGGAGGTGGCGTCCGGCGGGAGGACGAGGGCGAGGGCCGTGCACAGCGCCGTGAACGCGGCGGCGACCCCGCTCACGAGCATGACCCGGCCCAGGGTGCGGGCGCCGGCCGTCACGTCGGCGATGGCGATGACCGCCGCGATCACCGGGAAGCCGAGACCGACCGCCGCGTCGACGAGCAGCTGGGGTGCTGGGGGGTACGACCAGACGTCGCCGGTCAGCACCACGAGCGCGGCGACGACCGAGGCCACGGCGGCCAGCACCGCCAGCACGAGGGTCGAGGTGGCGCCGCTCCCGCGCAGGGCCAGGGCGTCGTGGACGCCGTCGACCCCGCGGCGCCGGAGCGGCCGCGGGGCGACGACGGGCGCTGGCATGCGCCGCAGTGTAGGCATCAGGCGGTCGGTTCCGCGGCAGTTCGGGAGCGGGCGAGACGCGGGGCGAGGAAGGAGACGAGCCCGAGGGACAGGACCGCGCCGGACCAGATGGCCGACTCGCCCGTCACCAGGCCAGCGGCTCCGATGACGGTGCACCCGGCGGCCACCCAGGTGAGGAGGCCGCGCGCCTCCCGGACGACGGCCCCGAGGAGCGCGAGCACCGTGATGGTGGTGACCACCCAGGCCATGTCGTACAGGTGGGGGTTGTGCGAGTGGTAGCCGGTGGTCGCAGCGTTCTGGAGCGCGAGCTGGTCGACGGCGTACGGCATGAGCACCGCCCCGACGAGGAGGGCGAGCGGCAGGAGCACGGGATCGACCGAGACGGTGCCACGGAGCCGCGGCCGTAGGGGCAGAGCCGCCCACAGGATCGCGCCGGTCACCGTGGCGACGGCCAGGAGTACTGGCGCGCCACCGCCCGGGGCCACCGCCGAGGCGGCGACTCCGGTGCCCAGGAGGGCGAGGTGACGGTAGCCGGCAGCGGTCGACGGTCGCCGGCCGCGCCATCCGGCCCGGACGAGCGGGAGGAGGGCGCCGAGCCACAGGGCCGTGAGCACCAGCCCCTGCCCGGTGAGCTGGTGGAAGCGGTGGTCGGCATAGGTGCCGGTCACCAGCATCGCGGTGATCGTCACCGTGAAGGTGACCGGGATGGCGCAGGCCAGGAAGGCCGCGACGGCGACCGCCGCACGGCGGCGACCACTGGGACGGGAGGCGCTGGTGGAGGCCTCGGTGGACGGGACGGGTGCTGTGGTGGTTGTCATGGCGGCAACGCTCCTGTGCCCGGCGTCCCGGGCACATCGCCGCAATGTCCCGTCGATGTCCCGAGGAAGTCCCGGGCGGGGGTGGACCAGCGCGGTCGACGGATGCCGTCAGCAGTGGGCGAGGGTGTCGAGGTCGACGGTCAGGCAGTCGGTGCCACGGCCGGAGAGTGCGCGGTCGTACTCGCTCGGGTAGTCGACCCGGCCGTCGGCGGCCACGCTGAACTCGAGCACGTTGCTGGGCACCAGGCCGAGACGGATCTCGTACGCGGTACCGGGCGGCATCCGCACGGTCCGCCTCCGCGTGCCGATCGGCTCATGGCAGCCCCCCCACATCGGCAGCAGCGGAGGGGCCGAGCCGGTCGGGTTCAGCGTCACCGGCACCCCCACGACGTGCAACGTGCTCGTGCCGCGCCCGCGCAGCAGGTGGTCGTGCTCGGCGTCGAAGTCGATCGCGCCGTCGGGGGTCACCCGGAAGGCGACGTCGCAGGCGCGGTCGCGGGTCTGCTGGAACGGGTACTCACCGGGGTCCAGGTTCACCACGGCTCCGCCGGGCACCGAACCGTCGAGGAAGTGGGCGAGGTGGCCCGGGATCCAGAACCACGGGTAGGTCAGCTCGGCGGTGTCGATCCGGATCTCAGGCATGGGTGGTCCTCGCTCTGCCGGCCGCGCCCCGGGGTTGGGCGGGACCTTCTCCCCTCAGGAGCCCTGCCGGGCCGCGGTGATACCTGCCCCGGGGACCGGAGTCGGTGGGTGCTCCTAGGCTGAGGCGGTGACGAGTACCCGGGCGGCGAGGTTCCGCCTGCTGGGGCTGGCGCTCGCGGTGCTCATCGCCGGCGGCTTGGTGTGGCTGCTGCTGGGCGGTGAGGTCGACGCCGTTCAGCGTGCCGTGGCGGCGACCGGGGCGTGGGGGCCGGTGGTCTACGTCGTGCTGCACGTGCTGCTCACCCTGGTGCCGGTGTCGAAGAACCTGTTGGCCGGGGTCGCCGGCGCACTGTTCGGGCTCGCCGGCGGCATCGCGATCTCGTGGGTGGCCTCGATGCTCAGCGCGGTGGTGGGATTCGCGATCGCCCGCCGGCTCGGGCGCGAGACCGTCGCCGAGATGACCGGGCCGCGACTGGCCAGGGTCGAGGACATCATGCGCCACCAGGGCGTCGCGGCCGTGGTCGTGGCCCGGCTGACGCCGGTGCTGCCGTTCACGATCGTCAACTACGGGGCCGGCGTGAGCGCGGTCTCACTGCGCGACTTCCTGGTGGGCACCGCCGTCGGCATCGTGCCCGGCACGGTCGGCTATGCCGCTATCGGTGCCTCGGCCGGGCGCAGCGCGGCCATCTTCGCCGCCTCGTTGGTGGTCGGCACCCTGCTGTTCGTCGGCGCACTGGTCGTCGGGCGACGGATGGCGCGCCGGTCGGCGCCGTGAGGCCGCTGGCTTACGGCCGGGCCTGCCGGCCGACGCCGTGAGGCCGGCGGTTCAGGCGTCGCGGTAGCGACGGGCCCGAAGAGCGGCCGCGGCGACGGCATCCCGGTTCGCCGGTTTCGCGCCCCGGGTCCAGTCGGACTCGTCGACGGCGTAGATCGAGCCGTAGGCCGCGGTGTCGCGCTGGGTGCGCCAGCCCTGCGCGAGCGGGCCGAGGTCGACGGTGTCGTAGCCGATCTCGTCAAGGGCCACCCGCACGACCTCCTTGGCCTCGGCGTCGTCACCGGCGATGGCGAGCGCGCTTCGGTCGTCGGCCCCGCTGGGCCGGGCCAGGACGGCCAGGTGCTGCACGAAGATGTTGTTGAAGCCCTTGACGACCCTGGCCTCGGGCGCGAGCGCCTGCAGCAGCTCCGAGGTGGTCGTCGACTCGTCCTCGAGCTCGGGCACCACGCCGTCGCGCTGCGGGTAGTAGTTCATCGTGTCGATGACCACCTTGCCGGCGAGTGCGGCGTGCCGGCAGGTCGCCGCGGGCCTTGAGCGGGACGGTCACCACGACGACGTCCCCGGCGCGGGCCGCCTCCTGCGAGCTGGCGGCCCGGGCGTGCGGGCCGAGCTCGCTGACGAGGTCGGCGAGCGTCTCCGGCCCGCGACTGTTGCTCAGGACGACGTCGTGGCCGGCGTCGACCGCCAGTCGCGCGACGGTGCTGCCGATGTTCCCGCTTCCGATGAAGCCCCAGGTGGTCATGCGGGCGCCAACGCGACAGGAGGCCGACCGCATTCCCCCCGGCCCGGTCTCCCTACTCTCGACCGGAGCGGACCTTCTTGACCGCCGTCACGACGGCGACCACCACCGCACCCACGACGAGGCCGATGACGGCCGAGGCGAGGGTGTTGACGCACCAGCCGAGCGCCCCACCGCCGACGGCCTCCTCGGCGTGGTGCACCCAGTCGTAGAGGGTGTGCCAGCCGAGCTCGTCGACCCCCACGAGCAGGATGTGGCCACCGACCCAGAGCATCGCGACGATGCCGATCGTCGACAGCGCCGACAGCAGCTTCGGCATCCCGGCGACCAGGCCCGCGGCCGATCGTGCGCGCGGTACCGGACTCACGTCCTGCGAGGTGCAGGCCGATGTCGTCCATCTTCACGATGAGGCCGACCACGCCGTAGACGAGCACGGTGATGCCGATCGCGACGAGCACGAGGATGACCGCCCGCGACACGAACGGCTCGTCGTCGACCTCGTTGAGCGCGATGACCATGATCTCGGCCGACAGGATGAAGTCGGTGCGGATGGCGCTGGTCACCATCGTCTTCTCGTGGTCGTCGTCGACCGCGGCGGCAGGGGTCTCGTGCTCCTCGTGGCCGGCGACCTTCTCCCAGATCTTCTCGGCGCCCTCGTAGCAGAGGTAGGTGCCGCCGAGCATGAGGATCGGGGTGAGCACCCACGGGATGAACTGGCTGAGCACGAGGGCCGCCGGGGTGATGATGAGCAGCTTGTTGCGCAGCGAGCCGACCGCGATGCGCTTGATGATCGGCAGCTCGCGGTCGGGGGTGAAGCCCTGCACGTACCGCGGCGTGACGGCGGTGTCGTCGACGACCACCCCGGCCGCCTTCGCGCTGGCCTTGCCCGCGGCGGCGGCGACGTCGTCGACGGAGGCCGCGGCCAGCTTGGCCATCGCCACGACGTCGTCGAGCAGGGCGACCAGTCCACCGGCCATGGGTGCGTCTCCTGTCGTCGGTCGGGAGACCTAGGTTAGGGCGTCACGCCGGGCCGCGAGCAGGGCCCCCTCCGCGGGGTTCGCCGTGAGCTCGATCGCCCGGTCGTAGGCGGCCACGGCCTCCGGGTGCCGGCCCAGCCGGCGCAGCAGGTCGGCCCGGGTCGCGTGGTACGGGTGGTACGCATCGAGGTCGAGCCCGTCGACGACCACCAGGGCGGATGCCGGACCCTCCACCTCCGCGAGCGCCACGGCCCGGTTGAGCGCGACGACGTGGGTGGGCGTCACGGCGTACAGCTGGTCGTACAGGGCGAGCACCTGGCCCCAGTCGGTGTCGGCGGCCGTGGCGGCATCGGTGTGCACCGCGTTCACGGCGGCCAGCAGCTGGTAGTGGCCGGGTCGGTTGCGGCGCAGGCACTCTCGCACCAGGCCGTGGCCCTCGGCGATCTTTGCGGTGTCCCACAGCGAGCGGTCCTGCTCGTCGAGCGTGACGAGCGCGCCCCCGGCATCCACCCGCGCCGCGCGACGGGCGTCGGTGAGCAGCATCAGGGCCAGCAGGCCCGCGACCTCGGGCTCGTCGGGCATCAGCTGGCGCAGCACCCGGCCGAGCCGGATGGCCTCGGCGCACAGGTCGTCGCGGATGCCGTCGGCCCCCGAGCCGGGCAGGTGCCCCTCGGTGAAGACCAGGTAGACCACCGCGAGCACCCCCCGCAGCCTCCCGGGCAGCTCGTGGTCGCGCGGCACCCGGTAGGGAATGTTCGCGGCGGCGATCTTGCGCTTGGCCCGGGTGATCCGCTGCGCCATCGTGCGCTCGGGCACGAGGAACGCGTTCGCGACCTCGGGCACGGTGAGTCCGCCGAGCAGCCGCAGGGTCAGGGCCACCTGCGCCTCGCGGGACAGCGCCGGGTGGCAGCAGGTGAAGAGCAGCCGCAGCCGCTCGTCGGTCACCGAGGTGACCGGACCCGCCGGGTCCTCGTGCGCGGTGAGCATCTCGGCCTCCTCGTGGCGGGCCTGTCGGGTCGACTCGCGGCGCAGCCGGTCCAGCGCCTTGTTCCGCGCGACGACGGTGAGCCACCCGCCCGGGTTGGGCGGCACGCCCTCGGTGGGCCAGCGCCGCACGGCCTCGACGAAGGCCTCCTGGGCCATCTCCTCGGCGAGGTCGAGGTCGCGGAACCGGCCGGTGAGGGAGGCGACCACCGTGCCGAACTCGGCCCGGTAGATCGCCTCCACCTCACCGTGGGGCGTGGTGCTCACTCGCCCTGGAAGGGGCGCACCTCGACCTTGCCCCGGCAGGCCTTCGACCCGCGGGCGGCCAGCTCGATGGCGGCGTCCAGGTCGGCGGCCTCGACGACCCAGAAGCCACCGATCTGCTCCTTGGACTCGCTGTACGGGCCGTCGGTGGTGACCGGCTCGTCGCCGGTGCCGTCGACGACGGTCGCGGTGTTCGGGGAGTGCAGACCGCCGGCGAACACCCAGTTGCCGCTCGCCTGGAGCTCCTCGTTGAACTTGCCGGTCTCGGCGTACGACGCCTCGCGCTCGACGGGGTCGGGGTAGATGTCCTCCGGGGTGGCGTCCTTGTCGTGCCACACGGACAGCAGGTACTGGGTCATCGGGGTCTCCTTCGTTCGATGGGTCCGGACTCGACCGTATGCCGTGTCCTCACCCTCTCCACGAACGGTGACGTCCGGATGCGACAGGTGCGACCGAACTCTTTCGAGACCCACCGGGGCCTCGGCGTACAGACGGCCGGTTCGTAAACCCCCGGTCCGCTGGCACCCATTGTTACCGTCGATCCGTCCCGGGGGGTGACTCCCTTTCGGGACTGGTCCGACAGTGGCGCCACCCTCTTCCTGGACAGGACGGGACATGGCCCACGCCACCGCTGCCGTGATCGCCCCCGACGACCGCCGCCGACGCGGCGACCTCGACGAGACCATCGACGCACTGGCCGACCAGCTGGCCGGCACCGACGACGACACCGAGCGTGCCGTGCTGACCGAGCGGCTGGTGCTGGCCGCCCTCCCGCTGGCCGACTCGGTCGCCCTGCGCTACCACGGGCGCGGCATCGAGACCGAGGACCTGGTGCAGGTGGCCCGCACGGCGCTGGTCAAGGCCGTGCGCCGCTACCGGCCGGGAGTCGGGGCCGGGTTCGCCGCGTACGCCTCACCGACCATCTCCGGCGAGGTCAAGCGCTGGTTCCGCGACCAGGGCTGGGCGGTACGGCCACCACGCCGGATCCAGGAGCTGCGCGCCGGGCTGGTGGTGGAGGAGGAGCGGCTGCGGCACGCGCTGCGCCGCGAACCGCTCGACGAGGAGATGGCCCGCGTGCTGGCCGTCACCGCAGCCGAGGTGGCCGAGGCGCGCGCCTGCTCCGCCGGCTACCACGCCACCTCGCTCGACGCCCTCACCGGCGCGGGCACCAGCCTGGCCGACCACGTCCTGGTCGAGCCGGGCCACGCGGGCGCCTACGAGGTGCGCGACGCCCTGCGTCGTTCGATCGCGTGCCTGAGCGAGCGGCAGCGCCTCGTGCTCCACCTGCGCTTCGTCGAGGAGCTGACCCAGGCCGAGATCGGCGAGCGGATCGGCGTCAGCCAGATGCAGGTCTCCCGCATCCTGCGCGGCATCCTCGACCGGCTGCGTGCGGACCTGCGCGACGACGACCTGGCGGCCGACGGGTCCGCCGCCTGAGCGGCCGGGGCGATCCCCGGCATCCGAATGCGGCCCGGTTCCCGGCCGCGGGCGGTACCGTCCGCCCATGCGCCTCGTTCGCCGCATCGTCGCGGTGCTCCTCGTCCTGGTCGTGGCTGCAGCCGTCGGCGGGTACTTCTACGCCAGACCGCTGCTCAAGACCGGCACGGGCTACGCCGCCCACAACTCCTGCGCCGTGACGTTGGTCGCCGACCGGGACGACCCGGACTCCGACCTGCCGGACAACCCGCTCGTGCCGTTCCTGACCGGCTACGTCAACGAGGCCGGCGGCTCGAGCACCTCGCAGATCCTGTTCGCCCTGTCGACCCAGAAGGCCTGGTACACCCGCGGATTCGGGTGCACGCTGGGCGCGAACCGTCCCAACCTGGGCGAGGCCACCAAGGTCGTGGCCGACACCAACCCGCTGACCGAGGCGCCGGCGCCCGAGCCGAACGAGGAGGTCGACGCGGCCATCGGTCGGGCCTTCGGCGACGAGCTGTCGGCCTCGGCCGCGCAGGCGCTGGGCACCCGCGGCATCGTGGTGCTGCGCAACGGCCAGCTGGTCGGTGAGCGCTACGCCCCGGGATTCGACGCCACGACGCCGCAGCTCGGCTGGTCGATGGGCAAGAGCGTGACCAGCCTGATGCTCGGCCGGATGGTGCTGCAGGGGCGGGTCGGCGTCGAGGACACCGCGCTGCGCCCGGAGTGGACCGACGCACGCAAGGACATCACCGTCGACCAGCTGCTGCGGATGACGAGCGGCCTCACCTGGGACGAGACCTACGCGTTGGGCACCCCGATCACCCAGATGCTCTACGCCGAGCCGGACATGGCCGGGTACGCCGCGAGCCAGCCGCTCGCTCACCAGCCCGGCAGCTACCAGCAGTACTCGAGCGGCTCGACCAACATCCTGTGCGGGGTGCTGACCGACCTCGCCGACACCCCGGATGCCGACCTTCCCCGCCAGGAGCTCTTCGCGCCCCTCGGCCTCACCTCGGCGATCTGGGAGGCCGACTCCACCGGGACGCCGGTGTGCAGCTCGTACCTGTGGGCGACGCCGCGGGACTGGGCCAGCATCGGTGAGTTCGCCCTCAAGGACGGCGTGTGGGCCGGCGAGCGGCTGCTGCCCGAGGGGTGGATGAAGCAGACCACGACGGCCACCCCCGTCCGGAGGAGCGAGGAGAAGGGGTACGCCGGTGGGTGGTGGGTCAACCTCCAGGCCGACGGCTCGCTCGTCGACGAGGGCCTGCCGGCGGACGCCTACTGGGCCGTCGGGCACGACGGGCAGCGGCTCTACGTCGTGCCGTCGGCCGGGCTGGTCGTCGCTCGTCTCGGGTTCAGCCCCGAGGTCGACGCCGAGGACCTGCGCACCTCACAGCTCGTCGCCGAGCTCGTCGCCCAGGGGACGACGTAGGCCCAGGGACCTCCTCAGAGCGAGGCGGTGACGGTGGCCCGGACGGCGTCGGCGACGTCCCCGAACAGGGGCACGCAGGTGACGTCGACCGTCGCGCCCGAGGTTCCCGACGGGGCCGTGCAGACCGTCTCGACCTCTCCACCGGCGGCGTCGGGGAACGACATCGTGAACAGCACCGGGAAGTCGCCGTCGGAGGTGAGAGCGGCCTTCATCCCGGTGATCTGGACCATCGACACACCGTTCTGGGCCTGCAGCCTCCACCCCGGCTGGATGGCCGCGCGCGGCAGGTCGAAGCCGTCGCCGACGGTGATGCCGATCGGCGCGCCCAGGCCCTCGGTGGGCAGCTCGGACGGGAAGTTGCTCGGCAGGTCGGTCGGGAGGCCGGAGGGGAAGGTCTCGCTGATCGTGTCGGCCGCCCGGTTGAAGACGTAGATGCCCCCGACGACGGCGGCGCCGAGCAGGAGCACCCCGAGCACGGCGGCGATCAGGCAGCCCTTGGCCATGGCGTTGCCCTGGCGCGGCGGCGGGGCGTACGGCTGGCCGCCGGGGGCGCCGTAGCCGGTCTGTGGGTACTCGGCCTGCGGGTACCCGGCCTGCGGATAGCCGGCTTGCGGGTACCCCGCCTGCGGGTACGCGTAGCCCTGGTCGGTCTGGGCGGGCACCGGCGGGTAGTAGCCCGGCTGGGCCGGCTGCTCCGGTGCGGCCGCGGCCGGGATCGCCTGGGTGTGCTCGACGTCGAGCGCCTGGGTCTCGTCGACCGAGGGGGCCCACTCCTGCGCCGGGGGCGCGGTGGGGTCGTTCGGCAGCGGTGCCCGGAACTGGTCGGTCCACGCGGTGCCGTCCCAGAAGCGCTCCTGACCATCTGGCTGCAGGTGCCATCCCGCTGGTGCCGACATGGTGGCCCTCCTCCGTGGTGCGGTGAGCGCAGCGTATCGCCAGGTGCTCAGGGCTCGAGGACGGTCGAGGAGTCCGGCGCCCGCGTCGTCAGCCGTCGTCGCGGCAGAGGCAGAACGGGTGGCCGGCCGGGTCGAGCATCACGCGGACGTTGTCCTGCGGCTGGTGCGTCGCAGGCGTTGCCCCGAGCGAGACCGCTTCCCCCACGGCCGAGTCGAGGTCCCCGACCTGGAGGTCGAGGTGCATCATCGGCCGCTGCCGGCCGTCCTCCGGCGGCCACACCGGAGCCACGTAGTCGGTGGCCTGCTGGAACACCATGAACACCGACCCGTCGCGCGCCGTCGCCAGCACGGCCGTGCCGGGTTCCTCGTGCACGAGGGGCCACCCGACCAGCTCGGAGTAGAAGCGGGCCAGGGCCGCGGGATCGGGCGCCTCGATGGCCGTGCCCCACCACATTCCCTCGGTTCGTGACTGCATGCGGCCAGCCTATGGTCGCCTCAGGCGAGGCGTTCGGTCGCAGCGGACGACCGAGCACCTGCCGATGGTGCACGCCGGCGACCGCCACCTTGGCGTCGATGAAGCGTGCGCACCGGACGCCGTCGCTCGCCGGCACCAGCCCAGGAGAACTTGCGGGTCCTGCTCGACCCGGCCGGGCTCTCGAACGGCCTCTGACGTCGAGGGGGCCCACTCCGGCACCGGCCATCACTTGTGACCGATGGCCGCGTCGATCCGCGCGGCCTTGTCGTCGGACCAGTTCGGGGGCTGGGTGATGGCGGCCCAGGCTCGCATGTTCGCGTGCGCCGAGTACATGTGGCCGTAGCCGGTCGGCACGTTCCCGGCGCCGGGCATGTCGAGCAGCACCTGCCACATGGTCACCAGCGGGACCCAGCCCATCGTCGGCGAGACGTCGGGGCCGCGCTGGCCGTCGGCGAGCCACTGCGGCCGGTCGAACGCCAGGTCGCTGGAGAAGAACACCACGGGGTCGGAGGCGTGCTGGAGGTAGGCGACCCGGGTCGGGCCCCACGCCCCGGTGACCGGCTCGAGGGGGGAGCCCTCCGCGGTGAAGCGCACCGTGCGCCCCTGCTCGTAGACCGGCAGGGAGGCCGGGGAGCCGGGATCCCGGCCGACCTCGAGGCGGCTGGTGCATGTCGTTGACGAACGGCGGCCCGACCATCAGCGCCCCGTCGACCGGCTCGTTGACGATGTTGACCGAGGTGAGCACGCTCTCGACCCCCATCGAGCCGAGCGAGAGGCCGTAGAGGTAGAGCGCGGGTCGCTCGCCGGCGGGGAGCGTCGCCCAGTACCGGCGCACCGTCTCGAAGACGGTGCGGGAGGTGGCGACCACGGCCTCCTGGTCGGCGAGCACCGAGATCCAGCTCGGCAGGTAGGAGTACTGCACGCCCGCGATGGCGGTGTCGCCGTTCCACAGGTACTCGAGCGGGTCGGTGCCCCGGCTGTCGAGGAAGCCCATGCCGGTGGTCGTGGCGACGACGAGCACCTTGCGGTCGAAGGCCTTGGTGCGCTTGAGCTCGGCGAGCACGAGGTCGGCGCGACCCTGCACGGTGTCGGCGCTCTGCAGGCCCGCGTAGACCCGGATCGGCTCCTTCGCGCCGGGGCCGTTGACCGCCTCGAGCTCCGCGACGGTGGGGCCACCGCGCACGAAGGACCGCCCGTAGTAACCCAGGCCCGCCCAGGCGGCGAGCGAGTCGGGCGAGCCGGAGCGCTCCGCGGCGCGTCGGGACGTCGGTGCTGTGCGACCCGGTGGTGTCCTGCGGCGCGAAGATCGCGTTGGCGCCGGCGAAGAAGCCGTTGACGATGACGCCGGTCCACAGGCCCCAGAAGAGCACGACGACCAGGCCGGTGCCGAGCACGATCGCCAGCCGTGGCGGCAGCCGTCGCCCGAGCCACGAGACGGCGGTTCGCGCGAGCAGGCGCACCCCCCGCCCGGCCAGGAGGAGCAGCGTCGCGACGCCGACGGTCACGGCGACGACCACCGGCCAGATCAGTGGCGAGGTGGGCGGCATCCCGAACATCGCGCGGATCTCGTTCTGCCAGCCGACCAGGCGCCAGCCGTTCCACACCGCGCCCCACGTGCCGATCCCGACGAGCGCCCAGAGCGCGACGGTCCGGGCGCGCCCGCGCAGCCCGGGGATGCCGAGGTAGCGCCACAGCGCGGCCGCTCCGGCGCCGAGGCCGTAGCCGACGGCCACGGTGACGCCCGAGACCAGGCCTTGGAGCCAGGCCGCCCGGGGCAGCAGGGACGGGACGAGGGACGCCGCGAAGAACCACGTCGCCGCGGTGACCCCGACGCCCGACAGCACGCGGTCGAACGGGCGCTCCGGTCGCCCGAGCGCGGGCACCAGAGGGCTCTGCCGCACGCGCAGTGCGGCGTTCTCGACGAGCGCGGCGGTCACGACGCTCCTTGCTGTGGTCAGGGTGGTGCCCCCACAGGGTAGGCGTCGGCTCCGCCGGGACACGTACCGTTTCGGGGATGCCGGCGCAGGTTGGGGGTCGCGTCAGGGGTTCCCCGGATGCCGTGGCCCACCTACCGTGGTCGGGTGCCGGTCGGGGAGGGAGCAGGGTCCGCGCCCTCGTCGGGCTCCACCGACCGCGCCCGCGCGCTGGGCGGCGAGCTGCGACGCCTGCACGATCGCATCCGGGACGTGCTCGACGACGCCCGTGACGGGCTCGACCCGGTGGCGGGTGCGGCCGCCCTGAGCGACGACCTGGTGCTGCGCTGCCACGCGGTGTGCGCCACGCTCGGCACGCACCACCGCGACGAGGACGCCGCGCTCTTCCCCTGGCTGCGGCGCGAGCACCCGGGTCTCGGCGAGGTCATCGACCGGTTGGAGGAGGACCACGCGATGATCGGGTCGCTGCTGGCCGAGCTCGAAAGGGTGGTTCGGGAGGGCGCCGGCGGTGCGGTGGTGCTGAGGCACCTCGAGGGTGTCGACGCGATCATGGAGAGCCACTTCCGCTTCGAGGAGCGCGAGCTGGTGCCGGTGCTCGACGCGACCGTCGGCGACGGCCCGCCTCTGCCGGATCGGTTCTGGCGCGCTGGGTGAGAGGCTGGCGCCAGGAGGTGGTTCGCGTGAGTGACGTGAGCGAGCAGGTCGTCGTGACCCGCAACGAGGACGAGTCGCGCTGGGAGGCCCGGATCGGTGGCGAGCTCGCCGGGTTCGCGGCGTACCAGCTGACCGACGAGCTCGTGGTGTTCACCCACACCGAGGTCGAGCCGGCGTTCGAGGGCAAGGGTGTCGCCGGTGCGCTGGCGCAGCACGCGCTCGACGAGGTCGCCGCCGAGGGCAGTCGCAAGGTGATGCCGTTGTGCCCGTTCATCAAGGCGTGGATCCGGCGGCACCCGGACTACGTCCCGCTCGTCTACGGCGTCTCGACGGGTACTGACGACCGCTGAGCGCGCCCGGGACCTGCCATCCCTAAAAGGTTTCCGTCAGGGCGCTCGTGCAGGGTGCTCCCCACCACCAGGGGGAGAGGCAGCCACCATGCGCCACGATGACCGGTCCACCGTTCGTTCCCGTCCAGGCGCGGCGCGCCGGCGACGCTCCCTCGCTCTCGCGTCCACCGTGCTCGCGGCCTCGGTCGCCGTCGCGCCGGCATCCGTCCCCACGGCGGCCGCTGCGCACCCGACGTACGTGAACGACGAGATCATCGTGCCGGGCGCGTCGTCGTCGCACGCCTCCGACATCAGCGAGAACGGCGACATCGCCGTCGTCGCAGCGTTCGACTCAGGTGTCCCGGGTCTACTCCTGGAACGATGTCGACGGGCTCGTCGACATCGGCGACCTCGGCGGGGGCCACCTCTTCACCCGCGACATCAACGCGAGCGGGCAGATCATCGGTCTCGCCAACGCTACGTCCCGACGTGTACCCGGACCACTCGTTCAGCTGGACCCGCGCCGGCGGGATCGAGGACCTCGGTGGCCTGAACGGCGCCGGAGCCTCCGCCGAGGCCGTGAACGACGCGGGCGTCGTGGTCGGTGGCAGCGGCGGCACCTCCTTCCGCTGGACCTCCGCCGGTGGCATGGTCGACATCGGCGTTCCCTCCCATGGCACGTATGCCGTGGACGTCAACAACGCCGGGGCGATCGCCATCCTCGACCAGACCGACGGCCGCAGCTACTCCCGGGCCGCCGACGGCACGCTCACCGACATCGGGGACCTGGGTGGCGGCGGCACCAGGGCGACGGCGATGAACGACAACGGCATGATCGTCGGCTCGAGCCGGACTGCGGCCGGCGACACCCATCCCTTTGCCTGGACCGCGGCCACCGGCATGGTCGACCTGGCCGGCACCAGCCTTGCGGCAGGCAGCTGGGGCGAGGCGACCGATGTGAACGACAGCGGCCAGGTGGTCGGCAGGTCGGAGCTGGCGAACGGCACTGAGCCTGCGTTCTACTGGAGCGCGAGCGAGGGGTTCGTGGTCATCGACGGGTTGGGCACCACCACGCGCGAGACCGAGGCGGACTCGATCAACGAGGTGGGCCAGGTCGTCGGCTACAGCTACGACGCCGCGAACCGCGAGCGCGGCTTCGTGTGGACCGTGGCCGACGGCATCCTCGAGCTCGACCTCCGCGACGCGTACGAGATCAACGACGACGGCGTGATCGCCGGCGTGATGCGTGACCTCGACCGCACCAACGTTCGAGCCGCGCGGGTCCGAGAGTCCGTCCCCCCGCCCGCCCCCGATGCGAACGGCAACGGCGTCGACGACGCGATCGAGGTGGCCGGTCCCCCGCTCGGGTTCGACGACGGGGACGGCACCCTCGGGTCGGTCACTGACGCGAACGGCTACACCGTCACCGTCACCGACGCGCCCGACCCCGGCGACGGAGTCCGCATCGTGGTGAGTGGGCCGGGATCCGGCAAGGCGCTGTTCTCGGTGTGCGGCTTCACGCTGAAGCTCTCATCGGCCTCCGACGTCGTGGTGACGTGCGGGTCGATCATCGTCGCGGTTGCGCAGGGCGAGGCCCAGGTCGAGTCCGCCGACGGTGACGTCGTCGTGACCGTGCCAGCGGGTGCGTCCGCCGAGGTGAAGGACCGTCCCGACGGCGGCCTCGACGTCACGAACCTCGGCACCGTGACGATCACGATCGCCGTGAGTGGCGTACCGACCCAGCTCGGCAGCGGGGGCACGGGGTCGTACGGCGCCGGCGACACCACACCGCCCAGCGTGGTGTGCGCCGCGGCTCCCACGTTCCTGCTCCACCAGCCGTCGGCCACCGTGGCGGCCACGGTCGACGACGCCGGCTCCGGACCGGCGGCCGCGTCGGCCACGGCCGCCGCCGACACCAGCCGGGTCGGCACCTTCACGGCCACTGTCAGCGGGTACGACGTCGCGGGCAACGCCACCACGGTGCCGTGCCCCTATGCGGTCACCTACCGCTTCGTCGGGCTCGCTGCGCCGGTCGACAACCTGCCCACGGTGAACGCGGCCAAGGCCGGCCAGACGATTCCCGTCAAGTGGCAGGTCACCGACTTCCACGGAGTCGGGGTGGCCGACCAAACGAGCTTCGTCAGCGTCACCACGTCGAGCGGTGCCTGCTCAGCGGCTGCGCCGTTCGACGCCGTCGAGACGTACTCGGGCGGTTCGGGTCTGCAGTACCTGGGCAACGGCTCGTGGCAGTTCAACTGGAAGGCGCCGAAGAGCTACGCGGGCCTGTGTCGCACGCTCCACCTTGGGCTTGCCGACTCGACCGCCCACGTCGCGGCGTTCTCGTTCAAGTAGCCCGATGCGGCGGTTGCTCGATCATGCGCTCGCTGGTGCTGGTCGCTGACACCGACGAGCACCCGCGAGCGCGGCAATGGCCGGTGGTAGGTGGCGCGTGCTGCGCCTCGGCGGCACCGCGTGAAGCCCGACTGGATCCCTCGCGTGACGTCGTTGCGGTGCATCAAGATTCCTGAGTCTCGTTGCGGTGCAGCCGGATGCGGCGGATGTGAGGCCCGCTCGACCGGAGGGTCTGTCGGTGGTCGTCGGTAGGATCGGCGTAGCGAAACCGCAGGGGGTGAGGGTGATGGCCAGGGGTCCGGTCGAGGTGCAGGCGGCGTGTGAGGCGGCGCTGGTCGAGCTGTCGGGTGCCTTCGCGACCTCTGGTGTGAGCGGGTCGCGGGAGCAGTGGGCTGGGGTGCTCGCTTCGGCGCAGCGGGTGATCGATGTGGCGTCGGCGGTGCAGGATGCGGCGATCGCCCGGTTGGCGGCGATCGAGCCGGAGTGGCTCGAGGACGGCACCGTGGTGGAGTGCCACCGGGGGTTGGGGCATGTGGCGTTGGACGCGCCGGCGATCGTGTCGGGGGTGCTGTCCACCTCGGCGGTGCACGCGCAGCGGCGGGTGCGGACCGCGGCGCGCCTGGCCGCCGACGGACCGGCCGGTAGCGCCACCGCGACCGGGCTGGGTGGGTTGCACGCGGCGATGGCGTGCGGGTCGGTTGGACGCCTACCGGGCCGGGGTGGTCGCCGAGGAGCTCGAGCACGCCCCCGCCGAAGTGGCGGCCACCGTGGTCGCCGCCCTGGAGGGGCACTTCGAGACCGAGGACGGTACGCACCTGCGGCGGCGGTGCCGGCGGGTGCTGACCCGGATCAGCCCGGACCTGCTGCACCAGCGCGCCGCCAGGGCCCGCGCGCAGTGCGGGCTGCGGCGGTGGGCCGACGAGCCGGGGGTGGACCGGTGGGAGGGCACCTTCCCCTCCGAAGAGGCCGCCCGGGCCTGGGCCGCGATCGACGCCCTGGCCCGCCAGTACGTCACCGACGGCGTCTGCTCCGGGCATCGAACGGGCCCGGGCCAAGGCGTTGACCGACCTGGTCGCCGGCAACGCCACCATCGACACGATCATCACCGTCACCGTCCCCGCCACCGCCGTCCCGCGCGCACCGCCAGCCCCGGCCGCCGACCGACCGCGTCCCGGTGGCCGCTTCGGTCGGCGAGCCCGGCACCGGGGCCGTCACGGATGCCACGCTCGGCGCCGGAGACGATGAGCGGGAGACGCCGCAGACGCCCGAGACGCGCGAGCAGGTCGGCACCGTGATCGGCGGGGATGCCCTGGTCGAGGTCACCGGCCCCGGCGCCGGGGAGCCGGTCCTGGTCTCCCACCAATGGCTCACCGACAGCCTCGAGACAGCGTCCGTGGTGCAGGTCGCGCCCTGTCACCCGGTCACCGGCGCCCTGCTCGACGACGACACCGCACGGGCCCTGCTCGGCTGCGACCGGCGACGCCGACGGCAACCGCGGTCGGTGAGCCCGACGACGCAGACACGAACGCCGAGGCAGAGGCGGTCCCGGCGCCGCCCAGCGGCGGGGCGGAGTCTGTCGACCGGGACGTGGTCGATGCGGTTGCCGCGGCGGCCGGGTTCGGCGCCGACCCTACCGGCCCTCCACCCGGATGGCGAAACGGATCCGGGCCCGCGACCGGCGCTGCCGGTTCCCCGGCTGCAGCATCGCCGCCGTGTTCTGCGACCTCGACCACGTCCGACCCTGGCCGCACGGCCACACCCGCGACGACAACCTGCTCTGCCTGTGCCGACGCCACCACCGCATCAAGCAACGACCCGGCTGGCAGCTCACCCTCGCCGCCGACGCGGTCGCGACCTGGACCGACCCCACCGGCCGGACCCGCACCACCCACCCCGTCGACGCCCTCCGCACCACCATCCTCACCGGCACCGGCACTCACCGGCGCCGGCGCGGCGACGGCCGCCGCGGCGACCAGCAGCACCAGCCGAGCCCGCACCGTCATCCCCGACGGCCCGCACAGCGAGCTCGAGTTCCTCCTCGAACACCACGGCGCCGCCCCACCGGGCCACCCACCGACACGAACACCGGTCACGGTGTGGCGCGACGACCACGGCCACCGCCACCGCACCGACCTCCTCCCCCAGATCCGGTGCCCTCGTGCTCGACCCCGCCGCACGGTGGCCGCACCGGCGCGCCCGGCACGTCACGCGCGCCCACGACGTCGACCTGCCCCCGTTCTGAACGGTCCCCACCGAGCCGGGCGACTCAGCCTTCGTCGCAAACAACCGTTCTGCAACGTCAGGTCCACCACCTCCCCGGCGTCACCTTCGACGGTCGGTATGTGAGGCCGATGATCGCGCCGCCATCAGGCAACCGCGCCAGGTGACGATCTCGGCCCTCGTCGATCGTCATCACGGTGAGTGCCCCCGACCGGGGAGCGTTCGTACCATCGTCACCAGACACGAAGGAGAACCGCAGATGCGCTACCTGCTGCTCATGAACTACGCCGAGCCGGCCCCGGGCGACATCCCCGAGGAGGCCATCCAGGAGACCCAGGAGGCCTTCGGCGCCTACGGCCGCGCCCTGGAGGAAGCGGGCGTGCTCGTCGCCGCCGAGGTGCTCACCTCCCAGGCCTCGACCACCACCCTGACCCTGCGCCGAGGCTCCCTCGAGGTCCAGGACGGGCCGTTCGCCGAGACCAAGGAGGCCCTCGCCGGGCGTGTTCGTCGTCGACGTTCCCGACCTCGACGCCGCACTCGGCTGGGCCGAGAAGTGCCCGGGCGCGCAGTTCGGCGTCATGGAGGTGCGGGCGGCCAACACCTCGTTCGTCGACGGTGGGTGGACCGCGAGCTGCCCCCTGTGACCGAGCCGCCCGAGGCGGTGGCACCCACACCCCACCGCCGTGCCGCGCTGGTGCGGGCCGAGCTCGCGGCCCGCACCAGCTACGGCCGGCTGCTCGCCCTGGTCGCGGCGGGTACCCACGACATCGCCGGCGCCGAGGACGCCCTCGCCGACGCCTTCGAACGCGCCCTGCGCACCTGGCCGGTCGACGGCGTCCCCGACCGCCCGGACGCCTGGCTGCTCACCGTCGCCCGCAACCGGCAGCGCGACCGCTGGCGCTCGGCCGAGGCGACCCGCACCACGGCGCTCGACCCCGACGCCCACGCCCCGGTGCACCTCGACGACGTCGACCCGGATGCCGTGCCCGACCGCCGGCTCGAGCTGATGCTCGTCTGCGCCCACCCCGCGATCGCCGTCGGCGACCGCACCCCGCTCATGCTCAACACCGTGCTCGGCTTCACCGCCGAACAGGTCGCCCGCAGCTACGCCGTGCCGACGAGCACGATGGCGACCCGGCTGGTGCGCGCCAAGCACCGCATCCGTGACAACCGGATCCCGTTCCGGCTCCCCGACCGCTCGCACCTGCCCGAGCGGATGGATGCCGTGCTCGCCGCCGTGTACGCGGCCTACGTCATCGAGTGGTCGACCGGCCCCGGCGAGCGTGACCTGCCCCCGGAGGCGCTGCACCTGGCCGAGGTGCTCGCCGAGCTCGTGCCCGACGACGCCGAGGTGCACGGTCTGGCCGCCCTCGTCGAGCTCTCGGCCGCCCGCCGCCCGGGCCGGCTCGCCCCCGACGGCCGGTTCGTGCCGCTCGCCTCGCAGGACACCGCCCTCTGGGATGCCGACCTCATCGCCCGCGCCCACGACCACCTGCGCGCCGCCCACCCCGCCCGTGTCGTCGGGCGCTACCAGCTCGAGGCCGCCGTGCAGGCCGTGCACTGCGCGCGACGCGAGACCGGGCGCACCGACTGGCCGACCCTGCTCGAGCTGCACCGTTCGCTCGCCGTCGTCGCCCCCAGCCTGGGCAGCGCCACGGCCCTTGCGGCGGTGACCGCCGAGGTCGATGGACCGGCAGCCGGACTGGCGCTGCTCGACGCGGATGCTGCGCGCACCGCGCGCTTCCAGCCCGCCTGGGCGACCCGCGCCGAGCTGCTGACCCGGCTCGGCCGCGACGCCGATGCGGCCGCCGCCTACGACCACGCGATCGCGCTGACCCACGAGACGCCCGAGCGCCGCCATCTCGAGGCCAGGCGCGCCGCGCTACCCGGCTGAGCGCAGCACCCCGCCACGGACCTTCGACAGCCGCCGTCCTGCGCCGGACGCCCACCGCCCACCGTCGCCGGCGCCGCCTACGTTTGGACGCATGCCGGCATCCACCACCCTCGCCCTCGGTGCGAGCGACTTCATCCAGCTCACGACGTTCCGCCGCACCGGTGAGGGCGTGCCGACCCCGGTGTGGGTGGTGCCCGACGGTGACGCGCTCGCCGTGTTCACCCCCGCCGGCACCGGCAAGCTCAAGCGGATCCGGCACACGCCTCGGGTGACCGTGGCCGAGTGCAGCCGGCGCGGGCGCGTCGACGACGACGTGGTGCCGGTCGTGGCCCACGCCACCGCCACCGCCGAACCGGCCGAGGTCGAGCGGGTCACCCGGCTGCTCGCCGGAAAGTACGGCCTGCAGTTCAAGATCGCCATGCTCGCGGAGCGAGTCTTCGCCCGTGGTGAGCGGCGCCGCGAGGTCATCCACATCAGGCCCGCCCCCCTCGCCGGCGAGGCCGACGAGGGGTGAGCCCGATGGGCGACGAACCGGCGGGCGAGGGCATCCGGCTGCTGCTGCTCGCCGACACCCACCTGCCGCTGCGGGCCAAGGACCTTCCGGATGCCGTCTGGGACGAGGTCGACCGTGCCGACGTCGTGGTGCACGCGGGCGACTGGGTCGACGTGGCGACGCTCGACCGGCTCCAGGCGCGCAGCCGCTCGCTGCTGGCCTGTTGGGGCAACAACGACGGACCCGAGCTGCGCGCCCGGCTCCCCGAGGTCGCACGGGCCACCCTGGGCGGGGTGCGCGTCGCCGTGGTGCACGAGACGGGGAGCAAGGAGCGCCGCGGGGAGCGGATGCGAGCGGCCTACCCCGACACCGACCTACTCGTCTTCGGGCACAGCCACATCCCGTGGGACACAACCTGTTCCGGGCTCCGGCTGCTCAACCCCGGGTCGCCGACCGACCGGCGCCGCCAGCCGCACTGCACCTGGATGACGTGCCGCCTGGCCGAGGGTGCGGTGCACGACGTCGTCGTGCACCGCCTCCCGAGAGCTCAGGCCGGAGCGTCCGCGAACCGGAGGTAGGGCGTGACCTCGTCGACGTTCGTGAAGCGCTCCTGCGCGTCGATCGTGGAGATGGTCGGCGCGACGATGACGCGCTCGCCCGGGACCCACTCGGCCGGGGTCGAGATCGGGGCACCGTCGGTCGCCTGCAGCGCGTCGAGCGCGCGGAGGATCTCGGTGAAGTTGCGGCCCACCGACTTCGGGTAGGTGATGGTGAGGCGCACCTTGTTGTTCGGGTCGATGAGGAAGACCGAGCGCACCGTCGAGGTGTCGCCCTCGCCCGGGTGGATCATGTCGTAGGCCTGCGCCACGGCGCGGTCCTGGTCGGCGATGATCGGGAAGTCGACCGGCACCCCGGCGACCTCGGCGATGTCCGGGATCCAGCGGTGGTGGGCCTCGATCGAGTCGACGGAGACCGCGATCGGCTTGGCGTTGCGTGCGGCGAACTCACCCGAGAGGGCGGCCGTGCGGCCGAGCTCGGTGGTGCAGACCGGCGTGAAGTCGGCCGGGTGGCTGAACAGGACCGCCCAGGAGCTGCCCTTCCACTCATGGAAGGAGAGCAGGCCGGCGGTCGTCTCAGCGGTGAAGTCGGGCGCGGTGTCCCCGAGGCGGATGGACATTTATCACTCCTGGTTTGGATAACAGTTACCAGACGTTATCGAGCCCGGGTGCCGGCCGTCTCGCCCTGCCCGCATGGTGGGCACCGGGCGGGCAGGAACGAAGAAGCGCCACCCGCGGCGGCCCCCCTAGTCTGGGCGGGCCGAGCGACGACGGCGGGGGCCGCGTCCCGGCATCCGCCCGACCTGAGGAGACCAACGATGGCGACGAGCACGCAGCCCACCACCCCGGCGGTCGCCGACCGTCACGACCTGATCCGGGTCGAGGGTGCTCGCGAGAACAACCTCAAGGACATCAGCGTCGAGCTGCCCAAGCGGCGCCTGACGGTGTTCACCGGGGTGTCGGGGTCGGGCAAGAGCTCACTGGTGTTCGCCACGATCGCCGCCGAGTCGCAGCGGATGATCAACGAGACCTACAGCGCGTTCGTGCAGGGCTTCATGCCCAGCCTGGCGCGCCCCGACGTCGACCACCTCGAGGGCCTGACGACGGCGATCATCGTCGACCAGGAGCGGATGGGGTCCAACCCGCGCTCCACCGTCGGCACCGCCACCGACGCCAACGCGATGCTGCGCATCCTGTTCAGCCGCCTCGGCGACACCGCACGTCGGCCCGCCCACGGCCTTCTCCTTCAACGTCCCCACCCGCACGGCGAGTGGGGTGATGTCCACCGACAAGGGCGGCCGCGTCGAGAAGGCGGTCGTCAAGGCCGCCGTCTACCTCGGCGGGATGTGCCCGCGCTGCGAGGGCATGGGGCACGTCAGCGACATCGACCGCACCGCCCTCTACGACGACTCGAAGTCGCTGCGCGAGGGTGCCCTCACGGTGCCGGGGTACTCGATGGACGGCTGGTACGGCCGGCTGTTCGAGGGGATGGGCCTGCCCATGGACCGGCCCATCGCGTCGTTCACCGCCAAGCAGCTCGACACGATGCTCTTCGCGCCCCCGACCAAGATCAAGGTCGAGGGCATCAACCTCACCTTCGAGGGCATCATCCCCAAGATCCAGAAGTCGATGCTGTCCAAGGACCCCGAGGCGATGCAGCCGCACGTGCGGCGCTTCGTCGAACGGGCGGTCACCTTCCAGGCCTGCCCCGAGTGTGCCGGCACCCGCCTCACCCCCGAGGTGCTGGCGTCGAAGGTCAGCGGCAAGAACATCGCCGAGCTGTGCGCCATGCAGATCAGCGACCTGGCCGGGTGGGTGCGCGAGCTCGACGAGCCGTCGGTCGCACCCCTGCTCAAGGGGCTGCGGCACCTGCTCGACTCGTTCGACGAGATCGGGCTCGGCTACCTCTCCCTCGACCGGCCGGCCGGCACGCTCTCGGGCGGCGAGGCCCAGCGCACCAAGATGATCCGGCACCTGGGCTCCTCGCTCACCGACATCACCTACGTCTTCGACGAGCCGACGATCGGGCTGCACCCCCACGACATCGCCCGGATGAACCAGCTGCTCCTCCAGCTGCGCGACAAGGGCAACACGGTGCTCGTCGTCGAGCACAAGCCCGAGACGATCGCCATCGCCGACCACGTCGTCGACCTCGGGCCCGGCGCGGGCGCGGGGGGTGGCGAGGTCTGCTTCGAGGGCACCGTCGAGGGGCTGCGCGCGAGCGACACCGTCACCGGTCACCACCTCGACGACCGGGCGAGGATCAAGGATGCCGTGCGCGCGGCATCCGGGGTCATGGAGGTGCGCAACGCGTCGACGCACAACCTGAAGAAGGTCGACGTCGACATCCCGCTCGGGATGCTGTGCGTCGTCACCGGGGTCGCCGGCTCGGGCAAGTCGTCGCTGATCCACGGTTCGGTGGCCAAGCGGGACGGCGTCGTCGTCATCGACCAGGGCGCCATCAAGGGGTCGCGACGGAGCAACCCCGCGACGTACACCGGTCTGCTGGAACCGATCCGCAAGGCCTTCGCCAAGGCCAACGGCGTCAAGCCCGCCCTGTTCAGCTCCAACTCCGAGGGTGCCTGCCCGACCTGCAACGGCGCCGGCGTCATCTTCACCGACCTCGGCATCATGGCCACCGTCGAGTCGACCTGCGAGGAGTGCGAGGGCAAGCGGTTCCAGGCCGCGGTGCTCGAGTACACCCTCGGCGGCAAGAACATCGCCGAGGTGCTCGCGATGTCGGTGGTCGAGGCGGAGGAGTTCTTCGGCGACGGTGAGGCCCGCACGCCGGCCGCCCACAAGGTGCTCGACCGCCTCGCGGACGTCGGCCTCGGCTACCTGAGCCTGGGCCAGCCGCTGACCACGCTGTCCGGTGGTGAGCGCCAGCGGCTGAAGCTCGCGACCCAGATGGCCGACAAGGGCGACGTCTACGTGCTCGACGAGCCGACCACCGGGCTGCACCTCGCCGACGTCCAGAACCTGCTCGGGCTGCTCGACCGGCTCGTCGACTCCGGCAAGTCGGTGCTCGTCATCGAGCACCACCAGGCCGTCATGGCCCACGCCGACTGGATCATCGACCTCGGCCCCGGGGCCGGCCACGACGGCGGACGCGTCGTCTTCGAGGGCACCCCGGCCGACCTCGTCGCCAACCGCCCCACCCTGACCGGCGAGCACCTCGCGGCCTACGTCGGCGCCTGAACGCCGCGCTGAGCGTCGGAGGCGAGCGACCGCCCTCCTCCACTTCCAAGATATAGCCGACCCGGGGGCTTGCGGCAAGGCCCCCCTCGTGGCGCAGAATCACCGGCCGAGGCCGGGACCAACTGGGGGGTCCGGCCCGCCGCACCACGATCGGAGCCGACGTCCAGATGAGTGCCTCCACCGCATTCGCCCTGCCCGAGCACCTCGCCGCCAAGGCCGACCCGGCGCTCATCGCCGCCGACGAGCGCCACTTCGCGGTCATCGCGAGCAGCCTCGAGCACGCGATCGCCGACCTGTCCGGCCGGCTCGACGCCGCCCGGCGGTCACCGGCCGGCACGGGTCAGGCCGCGCTCGACCGCGACCTCGAGGTGCACCGCCTCACCGCTCGGCTGCGCACCCTGCGGCGCTACGGGCTGGACCTCTGCCTCGGCCACGTCGTGCCCGCCGACGGCGCCGAGCCGGTCTACGTCGGGCGGCTGGGCCTCACCGACGCCGACGGCGAGCGGCTGCTCGTCGACTGGCGCTCACCGGTGGCCGAGCCGTTCTTCGGTGCGACCCACGCCGACCCGATGGGCCTGGTCAGCCGCCGCCGCTACCGGTGGACCCACGGCCGGGTCAGCGACTACTGGGACGAGGTGTTCACCACGGACGGGTTCGTGGAGCACGCCGCCGCCCTGGACGACCAGTCCGCCTTCATCGCCAGCCTCGGTGCCACCCGCTCGGCCCGGATGCGCGACGTGCTGGGCACCATCGCGGCCGACCAGGACGCCATCGTCCGCGCCGGGTCGAAAGGAGCGCTCGTCGTCGACGGCGGCCCCGGCACCGGCAAGACCGTCGTCGCGCTGCACCGCACCGCCTACCTGCTGTACTCCGACCCGCGCCTGGGCCACCGCAAGGGCGGCGTGCTGTTCGTCGGCCCGCACCAGCCCTACCTCGCCTACGTCGCCGACGTGCTGCCCAGCCTCGGCGAGGAGGGGGTGCAGACCTGCACGCTGCGCGACCTCGTGCCGGAAGGGGCGGTGGCCGGCGACGAGGCCGACCCGCAGGTGGCCCGGCTCAAGGCCGACGCACGGCTGGTGGCCGCGGTCGAGCCGGCGGTGCGCCTGTACGAGGAGCCACCCACCGAGGGCATGGAGGTCACGACGCCCTGGGGCGACGTCTGGCTCGGCTCCGCCGACTGGGCCGACGCGTTCGACACCCCGCAGCCCGGGGCTGCGCACAACGAGAGCCGCGACGCGGTCTGGGAGGCGCTCCTCGACATCCTCGTCGACAAGCTGCAGGAGGAGGCCGACGAGGAGGGGCCGGACACCGACGACTTCGACGCCTACGGCCTCACCACCGAGGACCCGCAGGTGAAGCTCCGCCGTGCCATCGCGGCCAACCGCGAGCTCGTGGAGGCGTTCGGCCGGGCGTGGCCGCTGGTCGAGCCGACCGACCTCGTGGGTGACCTGTGGTCGGTGCCCGCGTACCTGCGCCGGTGCGCGCCGTGGCTCGAGCGCGACGAGATCTTCGCACTACAGCGCGACGACCCGAGCGCCTGGACGGTGTCCGACCTACCGCTCCTCGACGCAGCCCGCAGGCGTCTGGGCGACCCGGAGGCGCCCCGGCGGCGCGCGCGGCGCGAGGCCGCCGACGCCGCGGAGCGGGAGCGGATGGCCGATGTCGTCGCCGACCTGATCGCGACCGACGACTCCGAGATGCGCGTGATGTCGATGCTGCGCGGCCAGGACCTGCGCACGGCGCTCGTCGACGAGGATGCCGTGCCGAGCGACGCCGCCGACCTCCTCGCCGGGCCCTTCGCGCACGTCGTCGTCGACGAGGCGCAGGAGCTGACCGACGCCGAGTGGCAGATGGTCCTGGGCCGCTGCCCGTCGCGCAGCCTGACCATCGTCGGCGACCGGGCCCAGGCCAGGCACGGGTTCACCGAGTCGTGGCAGGAGCGGCTCGAGCGGGCGGGCCTGCACCGGATCGACGTCGCGTCGCTGAACGTCAACTACCGCACGCCGCAGGCGGTCATGGCCGAGGCCGAGCCCGTCATCCGGGCCGCGATCCCGGACGCCAACGTGCCGACCTCGATCCGCAGCACCGACCTGCCCGTCGTCCACGCCGCTGCGTCAGAGCTGCCGGCCGTCCTCGACCGGTGGCTCGCCGACCACGTGGAGGGTGTCGCCTGCGTCATCGGCGACCCCACGTTCGCGACGACGCCGCGGGTCCGCTCGCTGACGCCCCAGCTCGCGAAGGGTCTCGAGTTCGACCTCGTCGTGCTCGTCGACCCGCAGCACTTCGGCGAGGGCATCGAGGGAGCCGTCGACCGCTACGTCGCCATGACCCGCGCGACCCAGCAGCTCGTCATCCTCACCAGCGGCTAACCGGGACTCCGGACGAAGCGGAGCAGGCGGTACTCCAGCACGCCGGCGAGGTGGCAGCGCTGCAAGGCATCCCCGCCGACCATCGAGTCGGCCCACATCGAGTGGCCGCGCCCGAGGCGGAGCACTGGCTGGGCGGCGCGGATGAACCGGTCGCGCGGGCGTCGGAGCCGCTGCAGGGGCGACAGGTCGCGGGAGCCGACCAGCTCCAGGCCGGCGGCGGACGCGAGCTCGGCGGCTTCCTGCACCGAGACGACGGCCGGTGCGTGCCACCCCTTCCGGAAGTCGTCGATCCGGCGGTCGGTGGGGTCACCGGTCAGGACGTCGTCGATGACGACCAGCGCGCCCCCCGGACGCAGGACGCGGGCGGCCTCGCGAAAGAACGCCGCGGCCGGGTCGGCGTGCACGAACGACTCGATCGCGAAGGCCAGGTCGAAGTCGGCGAGGTCGTTCGGCAGCTCGGTGAAGTCGGCCACCCTGAACCGCACGCTGCCCGGGCGCGGGTCGCCCGCAGCGGCGTACCGCTCCGCGAGCCGGATCTGGGCCGGGCTGATCGAGACGCCCACCACCTCGACCGGCATCCGGTCCGCGAGGTAGAGCGCGGCGGTACCGACCCCGCAGCCCAGATCGAGCACGCGCCGGTCGTCCGGGCCGAGCTCGTCGAGCACCAGGGCATGGGCGTGGTGAACGGCCTCGCGACGGTTCGTGACGCCCGGCCCCCACAGCTCCCGGTGGATCGCCCGCTGGCTGCCGGTGAGCAGGAACTTCCAGGTGTTCACGTCGTAGTACCTGCGGACGTGGGCTCGGCGTTCGTCCCCCGTCGACTGCGCCATGCGCCCAGTGTGCCAACAACCGCCGGTCAGGCGTGCTCGCGCAGGTAGCGGCCGAAGTGCGGCACGGTGAAGGCGATCCGCCCCCGTTCGCCCGAGTAGATCAGCCCCTTCTTGAGCAGGGCGTCGCGGGCCGGGGAGAGCGACTGCGGCTTGCGCCCGAGGTTGGCCGCGACGTCGGCGGTGGGCACGGCATCGGTCTCGTCGCCCAGCTCGACGGCGACGTCGGCCATCGCACGCAGGTACTCGCGCTCGCCGGGAGTGGCCCGCTCGTAGCGCGACCCGAAGAAGCCGACGGCCAGCTCGGACTCCGCCTCCGGGGCGGCGACCGCGACGTCGTCGGCCGTCATCGGGGATGCCGGAGCGAGGTCCCAGACCGCCTTGCCGTACGCCTGGATGAAGTAGGGGTACCCACCGGTCGCGGCGTACATCGCCTCGAGCGCCTCCGCGGTGAACCCGGCGTCCTCGTCCTCGGCCGGGAGGGCCAGGGCGGCGTCGGCGGCGGCCCGGTCGAGCCGGTCGATGCGCGAGTAGCGAAAGAGCCTCTCCGAGTACGACTTCGACGCCGACAGCACCGCTGGCAGGTGCGGCAGCCCAGCGCCGACGACGATGACCGGCAGTCGCGCCTGCGAGATCTCGTGGCACGCGGCACACAGGGCCGAGACGTCGTCGGGACCGAGGTCCTGCATCTCGTCGATGAACACCGCGATGCCACGGCCGGTGTCGGAGGCCGTGCCACCGAGGTCGGACAGCAGCTCGACGAGGTCGATCTCGATGTCGCCCGAGTCGGCGCGGCCGGTCACGGCCGGCACCGTGATGCCGGGGTTCCACCGGTCGCGCAGCTTCGCCGCCCCACGCCCGGACCCGCCCGCCGGCTCGCGTTGGGCGAACGCCTTGACGACACCGAGCGCATGGTCACCGGCCCCACCGGCCGGGCCGAGCTCGCGCACCGCCTGGTGCACCGCCGACGCGAGGGGGCGGCGCAGCGACTGGTCCGGGCGGGCCTCGAGCTTGCCGGTGCCCCACCCGGCGCGCACCGCCGCCGAGCGCAGCGCGTTGAGCAGCACGGTCTTGCCGACCCCGCGCAGCCCGGTGAGCACGATCGACCGCTCTGGGCGCCCGCGGGCCACCCGCTCGAGCACGACGTCGAACGCGTCGAGCTGCTCGTCGCGACCGGCCAGCTCGGGCGGGCGCTGGCCGGCGCCGGGGGCGTAGGGGTTCCGGATCGGGTCCACGATCGGAGGGTATACGCCTCTCTAGCGTTCACGGCATACATCGCCATACAGCGCTAGGTCGTGTCGCGACACTAGGTTGGGGCCCGTGCTCGAGGCTGCGTGGTGGGGGTTCGTCGGCGGAGCGGCCCTGCTGGTCGGGGCCCTGCTGGGGCTCTACCTCAAGGTGGGCCTGCGGGCCATCGGGCTGGTCATGGCCTTCGGCGCCGGTGTGCTGATCAGCGCCGTCGCCTTCGACCTGACGGAGGAGGCCTACCGGTCAGCCGGTGGCACGGCCGCTGTCCTCGGGCTGGCCGCCGGGTCGCTCACGTTCTTCACGGGAGACTGGCTGCTCGATCGCAGGGGCGGGCACCGGCGCAAGAGCCCGGTGCACGGCGGGGTGCGAGCACCGGAGCCCTCGGCCGGATCGGGGGCGACCACCGGCGCCGCTGCATCCAGCGGACTGGCGCTGGTCCTCGGGGCGCTGCTCGACGGCATCCCGGAGTCGGCGGCGATCGGGATCAGCCTGATCGGCGGAGGCGGGGTGGGCGTCTCGATGGTGGCGGCCGTGTTCCTGTCGAACATCCCCGAGTCGATGTCCGCGACGACGGGGCTCAAGGCGTCCGGGCGCTCGACGGGCTGGATCCTCGGCCTGTGGGCACTGGTGGTCGCCGCGTCGACGGCCGCGTCGGTGCTCGGTTACGGCCTGCTCGGCGGGGCGTCGGCGGAGGCCGTGGCCTTCATCCAGACCTTCGCGGCCGGCGCCATCCTCACGATGCTCGCCGACACGATGATGCCGGAGGCCGTCGAGCACGCCGGCCGGCTCGTCGGGCTGCTCACCGTGCTCGGCTTCGCCGTGGCGTTCTTCATCAGCGCCGCCTGACGCCGACGGGCCTGTTGCTCAGGGCACCTGGGGCGCGGAACCGCCCGCGGCCTCCATCGGCTTGCCGGCGGCGTGCCAGGCGCGCATCCCACCGGTCATGTTCGCCACCTCGTAGCCCTGCTGCGCCAGCCACGGCATCACCCGCTGCACGCGCCCACCGGAGCGGCAGGTGATCACGAGCGGCTCGTCGGCATCGAGGAACGGCGCGAGCTCGTCGACCCGACCCGGCAGCTCGGACATCGGGATGTGCACCGCGGTCGGGGCGTGCCCGCGGTCCCACTCGTCCTGCTCGCGGATGTCGAGCACGACGGCGTCGTCGGGCAGCGCGGTCACGGACACGTCGGGGAACTCACTCATCCCCCCAGCATGCCAAAGGTGTCGACGACTACTTGAGGAACTTGCTCGTGCGTCGGTCGGCGAGCGGCTTGCCGCCGGTCTGGCAGGTGGCGCAGTACTGCAGCGAGGAGTCGGCGAACGACACCTCGCGCACGACGTCGCCGCACTCGGGGCAGGTCTCGCCGGTGCGCCCGTGCACTCGCATCCCGGCCCGCTTGGCGTCCTTGAGCTCCTTCGCGGGCTTGCCCGATGCCGCGGCCACCGCCGCGGACAGCGTGCCCCGCAGCGCCGTGTAGAGGCGTTCGACCTCGGCGTCGCCGAGCTTGGCGGCGATGGCGAACGGCGAGAGCTTGGCGACGTGGAGCACCTCGTCGGAGTAGGCGTTGCCCACTCCGGCGATGATCGACTGGTCGCGCAGCATCCCCTTGACCTGCATCCGGTGCGAGGCGGCGATCGCCGCGAACACCTCGAGCGTGAAGGCGTCGGCCATCGGGTCGGGCCCGAGCGACGCGATGCCGGGCACCGTCGCCGGGTCGTTCACGACGTACGCCGCGAGCCGCTTCTTCGTGCCGGCCTCGGTGAGGTCGAAGCCCGACGCGTCGTCGAACCGCGCCCGCAGTGCGATCGGCGACTTGCCCGGCCGAATCACGGTCGCCGGCATCGCGTCGGACCACCGCAGCCACCCCGCGCGTGCCAGGTGGAAGACGAGGTGCGTTCCGCCGCAGTCGATGTCGATGAACTTGCCGTGACGGGAGACGCCGTCGACCGGCGCCCCGACGAGCGCCTGCGGTGGCGGCGTGAAGGTCTTGAGCACCGAGATCGAGCCGAGCTCGACGCCGGTCACGACCAGGCCGTCGGTGCGCGCGCGGAGGAACTCGACGAGGGCCTGCACCTCGGGCAGCTCGGGCATGGGGTGACGCTACCCCTGGTCCCAGATCATCCGCACCTGGCGCAACAGGCCGTAGCCGTCCGGCGCCCGCACCACCGGCACCTCGAGCTCCTCGGTCCGGCGCGGGCACGAGGTCGTCGTTGGCCACCGGGATGACGTGCGAGAGCACCTGCTCGCTCGGTGAGAGCTCTCGGATCGCGATGCCGCGCACCCGATCCGGGCGACGGCCGGTGAACTCGGTGTAGATCTTCGGGTCGTGCTGGCCGTCGTCACCCACGAGCAGCCACGTGACGTGCGGCAGCTCGCGAGCGAGCCGGTGCAGCTGGGCGTGCTTGTGCTCCTGGCCGGACCGGAACCAGCCGGAGTTGGTCGGCCCCCAGTCGGTGAGCAGCATGGGGCCGGCGGGAAAACCGCTGCGGCGCAGGAAGCGGGTGAGCAGTGGCGCCGTGTTCCACGCCCCGGTGGACAGGTAGATGATGGGCGCGTTCGGCTGCTCGGCGAGCAGCTCGCGGTACATCGTCGCCATCCCGGGCACCGGCCGGCGGGCGCCCTCGGAGCGCATGAACGTGTTCCACGCCGCGATCAGCGGTCGGGGCAGCGACGTCGACAGCACGGTGTCGTCGATGTCGGAGATGATGCCGTGCGTCACCGTGGGACCGACGACCAGCACCGGCACGTCGATGGTCTGCGCACCGGGCGACCCGACGTAGATCTGGTGCCACCCGGGCGTGAGCCCGTGGCCGCGCACGGTGAGGTCGATGTAGCCCCCGCGGTCGGTGCGCGTGGTGACGATGCGCTGGTTGATCCGGACGGTGACCGGCTCGTCGACCGCCGGCGTCGCGAAGAAGGCCTTCCAGCCGCGGGTCTCGAGCTCGACGGCCCGCAGCCGCGCGGCGTACGTGGGCTCCTCGGGCTCGTCCTCGGGGCGCCCGCGGGTCATGATGACGCGACCGAAGACGCGCAGCTGGGTCACGCTGCCGTAGCCGGTGAGGGGCACGAGCCGGGTGGTCCACCCGCGCGACCGCAGCACGCGGCCCTTGCGCCCGTTGTAGGCGTCCTCGAGCACTGCTGCGGCATGGGGTCGCGGCATGGCTCGATGCTAGGGCAGCGCTCAGGCGCGCCCCTGCTCCTCCCGCGTGATGACACCGGTGACGATCTGGTGGGCGAGCTCGCGCACCTTGACGTTGCGGTCCTGGGAGGACTTCCGCAGCACCTCGAAGGCCTCGTGCTCGGGCACCCCGCGCATCGCCATGATGACGCCCTTGGCCTGTTCGATGACCGCCCGGCTGGCCATCGCCTGCTCGAGCTGACCGGCGAGGCGCTGGACCCCGTCGAGCGTCGAGACGGCGACCACGGCATCGGCGCAGCGCGAGGCCGCGACCCGCACGAGAGAGGCGTCGAAGGCGTCGAAGGCGTTCGGGGCCCAGCCGTAGAGGTTGATCGCACCCACGCACTCCGTGCCGCTGACGAGCGGCAGCGCGAGCAGGCTGCGCATGCCGTCCTCCCGGCACTCCCTGGCGAACGCCGGCCAGCGGCCGTCGTCGACGACGAGGTCGTCGACCCGGTTCTCGCGACGGTTGCGGGCGGCATCCAGGCACGGCCCGTCGCCGAGGACGTACTGCACGGCGTCGATCTCGAGGGTCTGCACCGTCGTGTAGGCGGCCGTGTGCGGCCGGCCCGCGGTGACGATGGTCACGCCCACCTCGTCGCAGCCGCTGACGTGCCGCCGTACCGCGTGCACCACGCGCTCGAGGTAGTCCGACACCTGCTCCATCGACTCCAGGACGCCGCCGATGTCGGTGGTGAGCGCCTCGAGCGCGGCCGGCGGCGCGACCATGCTCTCGGGCACGGCGGATTCCTGGTCAGTCATGGGTCCCTCCCCGCGGTCAGGTGCCTGCCCAGTATCCACTCCGGAGCGCCTCGGCGTGGCCGACCTGCGACGATGGCCGGATGCCGGCCCGTCACCGCAAGCAGTCGGCGGCGGCGCCGCCGGGCTACTTCGCCTGGGAGGCGGCCGGTCTGGGCTGGCTCGCGGCTGCCGGCGGCGCGGCCGTCGTGGACGGTGCTCGACCAGGGCGCCGACCACCTCGACCTGTCCCTGCTCTCGCCGGCGCCGCCGAGCCCCGACGCGGCCGAACGGCTGGGTCGAGGGCTGGCTGCCACGCACGCGGCCGGTGCCGCGGCCCACGGCTGTGGCCCACCCGGCTGGGACGGTGACGGCTGGCTCGGCCCGCTCAGCGAGCCGCTGCCGCTGGCGCTCGGCGCCTGGGACGCGTGGGGGCCGTTCTACGCGCAGGCCCGCCTCAGCGCGCTGCTCCCGCTGGCCCGACAGCGAGGGGTGCTCGACGCCGCCGGGGCCGCCGTGATCGACCGGCTCGCCGACCGGGTTGCCGCCGGCACGTTCGACACCGCGGAGCCACCGGCGCGGCTGCACGGCGACCTCTGGTCGGGCAACGTCCTGTGGACCGCGCAGGAGGCGGTGCTCATCGACCCCGCCGCGCACGGCGGGCACCGCGAGGCCGACCTGGCGATGCTGGCACTGTTCGGCGCACCGCACCTCGAACGGGTGCTCGCCGCCTACGACGAGGCCGCGCCCCTGGCCGACGGGTGGCGCGACCGGGTGCTGCTGCACCAGGTGCACCCGCTGCTCCTGCACGCCGTGCTGTTCGGGGGGTCGTACGGCGCGCAGGTGGTGCGGGCTGCGAGGCGCTACGCCTGAGCGGGTGGCCCGGGCTCGGGCTCGGCGACCAGGGACACAGGTTCCACGCGTTCCGAGGAGAGCCTGCGCTGCACCAGGATCGCCACGGCGACGGCGGGCGAGGCCAGCGCAGCCCCGAGCATGCCGGCCACCGCGGCACCGACGATCGTCGCACCCAGCACGACGATCGGGTGCAGGCTCAGCGCGTTGCCCGCCAGGCCCACCAGGACGATGGTCTGGACGATGTTCTGCACGACGAGGATGACGACCAGGATGACGATGGCCGTGTCGATGCCGTTCGAGCCCAGCGCGATCAGCGTCGCGAAGGCACCGGACACGATGGCGCCGAGGTAGGGGACGTAGGACGTGACGAGGGTGACCACCCCGATGGTGAACGCCAGCGGAACCCCCAGCAGCCCAGGCCGCGCCGCCGATCAGCACCGCCGTGACGAGCGGCCGACAGCGTCAGGGCCCAGAAGTAGCGCCGCACGGCCACGGCCGAGTCGCCGACGATCTCGGTACCGATCTTCGCGTCGAGGCCGAGGTGCGCCCCCACCCATCGGGTCAGGCCCTCCCAGTCCACGATGACGTAGTAGACGAGGAAGGCGCCGATGGCGATCCCGATGCCGAGCGACACCAGGCTGGAGAACGTGCCCGACAGGGCGGACACGACGCCGCCCAGGGCCTCGCGGACCGCGGCCACGAGCTCGTCGCTGGTCTTGGCGCCGCTGCCGGCCTCGACCCCGTGCGACGCGAGCCACGCGTTCAGCGTGTCCAGCCCCTTCGTGAGCTCCGCCGCGATCTGGCCCGACTGTTGGCCGACGCCGGCGAGGACCAGCCAGATCGAGCCGACCACGACGGCCGTGAGCCCGAGCAGCACGAGGAGGGCTCCACCCGAGCGCGGCACCCCTCGGGCGTGGAGCTGGTCGACGAGTGGGGCGAAGAGCGCCCCGAGCACGGCGGCGAGGACCAGGGGCACGACGAAGCCGGACACCTGCGACAGCAGCCACAGCACGGCGGCCGCGAACGCGAGCACGCCCACGAGCAGCCACGAGCGCGTCCCCCACCGCACCAGGCCGGGCGACGCGGCCACCGACCAGCCGGCACTTCGTGGTTCCCGCACGGCGACGCACCTCCTCCACGGCGCCGCTGACGGACACCCTTGACGTGGCCGCCATCGTAGGTGCCGGAGATCGGGTGAAGGTGGAGCGGGGCCGTCGGTCTGGGCGGCAGACTGGCGGGGTGGCCGTCATCGATGCGTTCGGAGCGAGGTGGACCCTCGACGTCTCGGGCCTCGACGACCACCTCGCCGACGAGCTGCTGCACCTGTGGGACCGCGCACTGGTGGACCCGGGGGCGGACGGTGACCCACCGCCCTTCGTGGTCCGCCGCACGCAGGAGGGGTGGGTCGAGGTCGACGGCCGGGCGCAGCAGACCGACGACCCGGACGTGCCGTACCTGGTGTCCCGCAGCCTGACCATCGCCTCGATCCGCCGCCGGTCCGGCAGCTGCGTGATGCTGCACGCCGCCGGGCTGGCCACCGACGACGGTGGAACCGTGGCGCTGGTCGCGGGGTCGGGGACCGGCAAGACCACGGCCGGCCGCCTCCTCGGCCGCAGCCTGGGCTATGTCAGCGACGAGACGGTCACGGTCGAGCACGACCTCACCGTGCGGGCCTACCCCAAGCCGCTCTCGATCGTCGTCGACCCCGCGGTGCCCACGTCGAAGCACGAGCGGTCACCCGACGACCTCGGGCTGCGCCGGGCAGGGCCGACGCTGCGGCTCTCGGCGGTCGCCGTGCTCGAACGACGTGACGATGCGGGTGAGCCGACGCTCGAACCGATCGGGCTCGTCGAGGCGATGGGGGTCGTGCTCCCGCAGTCCTCGGCGCTGCCCAGCCTCGACCGACCGCTCGACCGGCTGGCCCGGGTGCTCGCCACGGGGCACGGGCCGTACCGGCTGTCCTACCGGGACATCGACGACTGCGTCGACCTCGTGTCCGGCCTGGCCCACGCTCCCGACGACGGCCCGTCGCCGGACGACGTGACGTGGACGTGGTTCGACGGCACCGAGCACGAAGGGGAGTCCACTCCGGTCCCCGAGGACTTCGGTCCCTCGACCAAGGTGCGCCGCAACCGTTTTCGCGATGCCATCGCCTCTGATGGCGTCGTGCTCGTCATGCGGGACTGGACGCCGGTCACCCTTCCCGGCCTCGCGGCGACCATCTGGCTCGCGACGCAGGAACCGTGCACGGTGGCCGACCTGGTCACCGCTGCGACGGTGCAGCTCGGGCCGCACCCGGGGGGCCAGCAGATCGTCCTGGACACCGTGCGGATGCTCATCGCCGACGAGCTGCTGCACGTCGTCTGACCCCGGGCCCGGACGGCCGGGTGCGGACGGCCGCGCGCGTCAGGGGCAGGCGCAGGGCACGGACGCGCACCGCGGGCACCCGTCGGCGTACCGCTGCACCGCCTCGGTGAGGTCGACGTCCACCTGGTTCGCCAGCGAGGCGACCCAGGCCAGGACGTCGGCGAACTCGTGCACGCGCTGGGCGTGGTCGCCCTTGCGCACGGCCTGCGCCAGCTCGCCCACCTCCTCGGCGAGCCAGGCGACGGTGCTCGGCACCCCGCGCTCCCGGTCGCGCTCGCCGTAGGTGCGCTCGATGACGTCCTGCAGGTGCGCGAGATCCATGCGCGGCAACCTACCCCGCGTCAGTTCAGCGAGGCGCCGCTCGGGTCGGGCGGGGTCGGCACGGCCCCGAACCGGCCGAGGATGGCCGCCTCGCGCCGCAGCAGCGCGAGCACGGTGCGCAGCCGGGTCGCGGCATCGGCTCCCTCCAGCACCCGCTGCCGGTCGGTCGGGTCGAGCACCATCCGCTCCGCGACTCGATAGGCGACGCCCGACAGGGGCGCCTCCACCGGCTCCGCCTCGGCCCCGAGGCCCACGAGGTAGGCCGTGTGCGCGCGCACGGCCCGCTCGGCGAGCGCTGCGACCTCCGGGTCCTCGCCGACCGGCGGGTCCGGCAACCAGGTGACCAGGCCGGTGGTGAACGGGGTGCCCGCCGTGTCGTCGATGCCGTCGAGGCGGAACCGTCGCACGCCGGTGGCGACGAGGTGCACGACCGTGCCGCCCGGCCTCTCGACCAGCGCCATCGCGTCGATCCGGGCCTCGCAGCCGATGTCGCAGAGGGCCTGCGCGGCATCCGGCCCGACCTCGTGACCCTTGCGGATCAGCGTCACCCCGAACCGCCGGTCGTCGTCCTCGCGCTCGGCCAGGGTCTGCGCCAGCACGAGGTAGCGCGGTTCGAACAGCTGCAGCGGCAGTCGGGCGCCGGGAAGCAGGGGGCTGCCGAGCGGGAAGAGCGGCAGCGACGGCATAGGCCACTGTAGGCGGCGGCCCGATCGGCCCGCAGGGTTTCGACGCGTTGTGCCACACCGCCGCTCGGCGCGATTCGGGCGTTGACAGCGGTGTCCCGTAGACTGTTCGCAGTGGCCCGCCTTCTGCCTCGGGCCGCGACTTCTTTGATGTCGATGCCTTCGCGTCGGGACACTGTTCCCGCCACGCGGCGCCGCGGCCCAGAGCCCCGCCCGGCAGAACATCCCGAGTCGACGCCGACCACGACGGTCCGCGACGACTCTGCGAACCATGAAGGAACCTCCTTGTCCTCCCAGAACTTCGGCACGCTCGGCGTGCCCGCCCCCCTCGTCGAGGTGCTCGCCGCCGGCGGCATCACGATCCCCACCCCCATCCAGGCCGCGACGCTGCCCGACTCGATCGCGGGTCGCGACGTGCTCGGCCGCGGCCGCACCGGCTCGGGCAAGACGATGGCCTTCGTGCTGCCCCTGCTCACCCGCCTCGCGGCGAACGGCAAGCGGCCACAGTCGCGCCGGCCGCGCGCGCTCATCCTCGCCCCGACCCGCGAGCTCGTCGCCCAGATCGAGGAGGCGATGACGCCGCTCGCGCAGCGCCTCGGCCTCACCTCGCGCACCGTCTTCGGCGGCGTCGGCCAGGGCCCGCAGGTCTCGGCGATCCGCCGCGGCGTCGACGTCGTCGTCGCCTGCCCGGGCCGGCTCGAGGACCTCATCGGCCAGGGCCACGTCTCGCTCGACGCCGTCGAGGTCACCGTCATCGACGAGGCCGACCACATGGCCGACCTCGGCTTCCTCCCGCAGGTGCGCCGCCTGCTCGACGCCACCCCCCAGTCCGGCCAGCGGATGCTGTTCTCCGCGACGCTCGACGGTGGCATCAGCGTCATCGCCAAGCGGTACCTGCACAACCCGGTGACCCACGAGGCCGACTCGGCCCAGTCGCCGATCTCGACCATGTCGCACCACGTGCTGCACGTGAGCGCCGACGGGCACCTGCCGGTGCTGCTCGACCTCGTCGCCGCCCCCGGCCGCACCGTCGTGTTCACCCGCACCAAGCACCGCGCCAAGAAGCTGGCCCGCCAGCTCAACGGCTCGGGCGTGCCCGCGGTCGAGCTGCACGGCAACCTCAGCCAGAACGCCCGCACGCGCACGATGGACGCCTTCCACTCCGGCGCCGCCCGCACCCTGGTCGCGACCGACATCGCGGCGCGCGGCATCCACGTCGACGACGTGGCGCTCGTCATCCACGCCGACCCGCCGGTCGAGCACAAGGCCTACACGCACCGTTCGGGCCGTACCGCCCGCGCCGGCGCCTCGGGCACGGTCATCACGCTGATGACCGACGACCAGGTGCGCGACGTGCGCGACCTCACCCGCAAGGCCGGCGTGAACCCCACCACCACCCGGGTCACCTCGGCCCACCCGCTGCTGCGCGAGCTCGCCCCCGGCGAGCGGTCCTTCGAGGGCGGCCTCGCCCTGCCGGAGCCCACCTCGCCGTCCCGTCAGGGTGGCGGCGGTGGCCGCGGTCGCAGTGGTGGCGGTCAGGGCGGTGGCCAGCGCACCGGTCAGGGCGGTGGCAACGGCCAGCGCCGTCGCGGCGCCGGCGGTTCGACCGCCCGCCCGGCATCCGGTCGCCCGGCATCCGCCCGCCCCGCCTCGTCGCGCCCGGCGCGCTCGGCGGCCTCCTTCTCCGAGGGCGCGAGCCGCCGCTCACGCTGACCCCCGACCGCGAGCACCTCGCTCGCGGGCCACGGTCACCCCGTCATGAACTGGTTCGAGCAGGTGTGGTCCCGAGTGGTGCCCGATCAGGGCATCGCCCTGTCGGGTGTCCCGGTGGTCATGGTGCTCGTCGCGGCCCTCGTGGCGGTGGCGGTCGACCCGCTGTGGCGCGTACTGCGCCTCGGGGTCACCCTCGTCCACGAGCTCGGGCACGCCGGCGTCGGGATGCTGTGCGGCCGCCGGTTCACCGGCTTCGTCCTGCGCGGTGACATGTCCGGGCACGCCGTCACGGTGGGCCCGGCGCGCGGTTTCGGGCGCGTGTTCACGACCTGGGCGGGCTACCCCGCTCCGGGTGTCGTGGGTGCGGTCGTGGTGTGGCTCGCCGTGCGCGGCTGGTCCGCGCCGGTGCTCACCGGCATCCTCGCGGTGCTGGTCACCGCCGCGTTGCGGGTGCGGTCGGGCCTGACCGCCCTCGTCGTCGGCGTCGCGCTGGTCGGCGCGGGCGCCCTGTGGTGGGCCGGGCCGCCGCAGCTGCAGGCCCAGGTGGTCGTCGCGGTGGGGCTCGTCCTCATCGTCGGCGCGTGGCGCCACCTCGGCGCGGTGGTCGCCGCCCACGACCCCGCCGTCAGCGACCCGGGGGTCCTGACCCGGCTGACCCGGGTGCCCCGCGCGATCTGGAACACGACGTTCGCGGTGGTCCTGGCGTGGGCGTCGTGGCTCGCCGGGTCGACGGTGCTCGACGCGTCCGGAGTCCTCAACTGAGGGAGCCGACCAGCGTAGGCTCCCCGGCACGACGACCCGCTCACCCGGAGGTGCCACCGTGCCCGGTCGCAACACCTACACGTCCGACGAGATCGAGTCCTGTCGCGACAACTGCGACTCCCTGCTCGCGGCGTGGGCGACCAACGACGTCGAGGACTCCACGCTCGAGAGCCTGGTCTTCGGCCAGGCCGTCGTCGTGCTGCACACCTGGTTCGGGCACCGAGAGCTCGCGCTCGAGGGCGACGACGGCAACCCGATGAACGAGGTGCGCGTCATTGCCGACTCGATCGTCGACAACGATGCCGTCCTGCGGGTCGAGGGGCCGATCATCTGGGTCGCCGAGCGGACGGTGCTGCGGCTCGCCGTCGGGGACGACGTCGAGGTCACCGCCAACGGCTTCGAGCGGCTGGCTGCCGCCTACATCGCCGCGATCGAGTCGACCTACGTCGAGTCCGAGGGCTGAGCACCGCTCCCACGGCTACGGTGGGTCCCATGGCATTCGAGTACAAGGTCGTGGAGCTCCGCGAGAAGATGCTGGGCGGGAAGCTGTCCGGGGACAAGCTGCAGAAGATGCTCAACGAGCACGCGGCCGAGGGCTGGCACCTCAAGGCGATCACGTCGGCGGACATCAAGGGCCGGATCGGCCCGGGTGGCGTCGAGGGACTCCTCGTCACCTTCGAGCGTCACGTCTGAGGCGGCCGCCCCAGCTCGACGTGGGGGCGGCGCTGCCACAGCGCCCAGTCGTCGCTCACCTCGGCCGCCGTTCGCTGCAGCAGCGGTAACAGCTCGTCGAGCAGCCGCTCGGTGGTCGTCTCTGCCGCGTGCACGGTGACGTTCATGGCGGCACGCACGGCGCCGGTGCCGTCGCGCACGGGCACCGCAACCGATCGCACCCCGGGCGCGAGCTCCTCGTCGGCCAGGGCCCAGCCGCGGGCCCGCACCCGCGCGAGCTCGTCCTCGAGGGCCGTACGGTCACGCTCGACGTGCGGCACGAGACCGGAGCGGCTGGGCGTGGCGAGCACGGTGTCGAGGGATGCCGGGTCGAGGGCTGCCAGCAGCACCTTGCCCTGCGAGGTCGGCGGGGCCGGGAACCGGGTGCCCACCTCCACGCGCAGCGCGATGATCTTGGGCACCGAGACGCGTGCGACGTAGACGATGTCGGAGCCGTCGAGCTGGGCCATCGACGAGGACTCCCCGGTGCGCCCGACGAGCACCTCGAGCCGGGGTCGGGCGATCTCCCAGAGCCCGAGCGACGAGACGTACGCGGTGCCCAGCGTGAGCACCCGCGGGGTGAGGGTGAACAGCCCGTCGCGTGAGCGGACGAAGCCGAGCTCCTCGAGGGTGAGCAGCAGCCGTCGGGCCGTGGGGCGCGCGAGCCCGGTGGCCTGCGCGACGTCGCTGAGCGACATCTCGGGCCGCTCCCGGTCGAAGCAGGCGATGACGTCGAGGCCGCGTGCCAGTGCCTCGACGAAGTCCGGTCCCTGACCCCGTCCGGCCATCACGCCTCCCGACTCGTCGGATCCACCGGGTCTCAGTCGACCTCGCCGGCCCCCGGCTCGCCGAAGACCGTGCCCCGCGCCCGGGTGGTGTCGGTGCGGAAGTCGGTGTACTGGTACGGGTTGTCGAGCACCTTGTCGTCGTCGTCCTCGGGCAGCGCAGGGTTCATCCCGGCCGACCAGGCCTCCTCGCCCATCTCCCCGACGAGGTGCTCCACGGTCTCCTCGGCCCGTCGGCGCAGGTCGGCCAGCTCGACGCCGACGAGCTCGCCCTCGTGCTTGACGACCCTGCCGTCGACGAGCACGGTGTGCACGTCGCCGCGCTGGGCCTGGAAGGCGACGTGGCCGTAGGGGTTGAGCAGCGGGAACGACACCGGCGAGCGGTCGTTCCTGATCAGCACGACGTCGGCCTTGGCGCCGGGCACCAGGCGGCCGATCTCGTCGCGACCCAGCGCGCGGGCGCCGCCACGGGTGGCCCAGTCGACGACGTGCTCGGCACGCAGGTGCCACGTTGGTCACCGTGTCGCCTGCCGCGTGCGCCTCGAGGTGCTCGCGCGAGCGGTCGGCGCCCAGGGTCGTGCGCATGGCCGAGAACAGGTCGCTGCTCCACCACACGCTGGTGTCCATCGAGAGCGACACCGGGATGTCGTGCCGGCGCAGCTGCCAGGTGGGCGGGTAGCCCTGTCCCGCACTCTGCTCGGACTCGGTCGACACCGAGGCCGACCCCCCGGTGGCCGCGATGCGGTGGTAGGAGTCGGCCGACAGCGTCGCGGCGTGCACGAAGACGTTCGACTCGTTCATGAAGCCGTTCTCGTGCATGAGCCGGATGCCGTCGTCGTTCGTCGCGCCCCAGACCCCCGCGTGCGTCGTCACGGGCAGGTCGAGCTCACGAGCGACCTCGAAGGCGGGGCGTTCCGGAAAGGCCGGGTCGCCGGTGACGTCGAAGGCGAGCTGCCAGCCGTAGAGGTCGCCGCGGCGGCGCTCGAGGAAGGACCGCACCGCCGGGTCGGCAGTCCACTCCCACGGCCCGGCCTGGATGTTGCCGTACGCCAGCACGAACCGGCCCGGCACGCTCTGCAGGGCGTCGACGGCCGCTTCAGCGTGGTCGACCGACTGCAGGCCGTGCGACCAGTCGACCGTCGTGGTCACCCCTGCCTCGAGTGCGTCCCAGGCCGACAGGAGGTTGCCGGTGTGCACGTCCTGCGGGCGGAACCGGCGGCCGTGCTCGAGGTAGTACCAGACGAAGTACTGGGTGAGGGTCCAGTCGGCGCCGTACCCGCGCATCGCCGTCTGCCACATGTGCCGGTGGGTGTCGACCATGCCGGGCATGACGATGCCGCCGGTGGCGTCGATCTCGAGGACCCCGTCGGGGCCGGTGAGCCCGTGCCCCACCTGCGCGATGCGGTCGCCGACGACGAGCACGTCGCCGCCGGTCAGCACGCTGTGGTCGTCGTCCATCGTCAGCACCGTGGCGTTCCGGAACAGCACCGGACGGCCGGCGGCCACCTCGTCGTGAGCCATGACCTACTCCCGTTCTTCACTCTCGGACAGGTGTCCGCCTGGTGGCACCCGTGTGTCGTGGACCCACTGTCCGCGCGGCCGCGCGGGGCTGTCAAGACCCTCATGGCCGACCCGCGAGCCAGGATGGCCGACGCTTGACAGGTCGCCGGACCGCCGCCGAGACTCGGAGGCAGCTTCACCTGCGGACACCTGTCCGTGGATGCCGACGAGCGAGGGAGGTGGTCCGCGTGGCGCCGCCCTCGGGACCCCTGTCCGGCCTGCTCGTCGCCGACTTCTCGCGGATCCTCGCCGGGCCCTACGCCACCATGCTGCTCGCCGACCTCGGCGCCGAGGTGGTCAAGGTCGAGTCGCCGTCGGGCGACGACACCCGCACCTGGAGCCCGCCCCTGCGCGACGGCGTCTCGACCTACTACCTCGGGGTCAACCGCAACAAGCGCTCGGTCGCCCTGGACCTCAAGGACGACACCGACGTCGCCGCGGCCCGCGAGCTGGCCGCCCGGGCCGACGTGCTCGTCGAGAACTTCAAGCCGGGCGGGCTGGCCCGGTTCGGCCTGGACTACCCGAGCGTCTCCGCGGTCAACCCCGGTGTCGTCTACGCCTCGATCAGCGGCTTCGGCAGCGGCCCGGGCGGGCGCGACCTGCCCGGGTACGACCTGATGGTCCAGGCCATCTCCGGGCTGATGAGCCTCACCGGGGACTCCGACGGACCGCCGTACCGCGCCGGCATCTCGGTCTTCGACGTGATGGCCGGGCTGCACGCCACCATCGGGGTGCTCGCCGCCCTCAACGCGCGGCACGAGACCGGTCGGGGTCAGCACGTCGAGGTGAACCTGCTGTCGTCGGCCCTGTCCGGGCTGGTCAACCAGGCGAGCGCGTTCGTCGCCGGCGGCGTCGTCCCCTACCGGATGGGCAACAGCCACCCGAGCCTGTTCCCCTACGAGCCACTTCCCTGCTCCGACGGTGACCTCATCATCACGGCCGGCAACAACGGTCAGTTCCGCCGGCTGGTCGAGGTGCTCGGCGTGCCCGAGCTCGCCGACGACCCGCGCTTCCGCGGCAACGAGGACCGCACGGCCAACCGCGACGAGCTGCGGCCACTGCTCGTCGAGCGCCTGGCCACTCGCACCACCATGGAGTGGTTCGAGCTGATCACCGCGGCCGGTGTGCCGTGCGGCCCGATCAACACGATCGACGGAGGGGTCGCGTTCGCCGAGTCGGTCGGCCTCGACCCGGTCGTGCTGGTGGGCGAGGGTGAGGCCGCGGTGCCCTCGGTGCGCCACCCCATCCGGCTGTCCACGACGCCTGCGGACTACCGGCTGCCACCTCCCGCCCTCGACGAGCACGGCGACGAGATCCGGCGCTGGCTCGCCGAGCCGGCCACCCGCAGCGACGAGGAGCGTGGTGCATGACGACCTTCCCCACGTCGCTGGGTACCTCCAGCGCCGACGAGATCCGCCTGCTCGGCCAGGACCTCACCGCCGACCTGATGGGCAAGGTCGGCTTCGGCGAGCTCGCCTTCTGGCTCGTCGCCATGCGCCGCCCCACCCCTTCGGAGACAAGGGTTTTCGAGGCCGTGCTCGTGGCGCTGGCCGACCACGGGTTCACCCCGACCGCCATCGCGGCACGGCTCACCTACCTCTCGGCGCCCGACTCCCTGCAGGGTGCGCTCGCCGCCGGCCTGCTCGGGGGCGGGTCGCGCTTCCTCGGCGTCACCGAGGACTGCGGGGCCTTCCTGGACGCCGTGGTGGTCGACCTGGGCGACGACGTGCCCGAGACCGACGAGCAGTGGGATGCCGTGGCACTCGCCGCCGTGCGCCGCACCAAGGAGGCGGGTCGCTACGTCCCCGGCCTGGGCCACCCGGTGCACAAGGACGGCGACCCTCGCACCCCCGTGCTCATCGGCATCGCCGAGCAGGAAGGGCTGCGCGGCCCGCACCTCCGGCTGTTCGAGGCCGTCGGCCGGGTGCACGAGCAGGTGCTGGGGCGGCACCTGCCACTCAACGGCGCCGGGGTGTGCGGTGCGGCCCTGGCCGACCTGGGGCTCCCGGTCGAGATGCTGCGCGGGTTCGCCCTGCTGGCCCGGGCGGCCGGTCTCCTCGGCCAGCTCGCGGAGGAGCGGCGCCGCCCGATCGGCATGGACGTCTACCTCGCCGTCGACCGCAACGCGCAGTACGTCGACCCGCAGTCCTGACCCACGAAAGGAGACCCTGACATGGCGCAGGTCGTCGCCGTCATCGCCTCGACGCACCACCCCTTCTACTACCGAGCGAGCACCGCTGTCGGAGAGGAGCGCCCGCCGTTCGCGGACGAGTGGGTCGCCAAGATCGAGCGCTTCCGCGAGACGCTGACCCGGGCGCGGCCCGACGTGCTCGTCATGGTCGGCAGCGACCACTTCCACCAGCTGTGGCTCGACAACATGCCCCAGTTCCTCGTGGGCAAGGCGCCCACCTACGACGCCAACTGGTACAACGAGGAGCGCGAGTTCGGTCTCCCGAGGTTCCGGCTCGACGGCCACGAGGAGCTCTCGTCGCACATCCTGCGCGGTGGCCTGGACGCGGGGTTCGACCTCGCCTTCAGCAACGAGCTGCGGATCGACCACTCGATCACCTGCCCGATCATCACGCTGCGACCCGAGGCCGACCTGCCGATCGTGCCGATCTACACCAACATCTTCGCGCCACCCCTTCCGCAGCCGAAGCGGTTCGTCGAGCTGGGCCGCGCCATCCGAGAGCTCGTCGAGTCGTGGCCGAGCGACCAGCGGGTCGCCATCATCGGCACCGGTCACCTCTCGCTCGAGCTCGGCGGCCCGCGACAGTTCGGCCCGCACGGCCCCGACCCGGAGTTCGACCAGCGGGCGGTGCAGTGGATCGCGAACGGCGACCTCGACGGGTGCCTGCGCGAGGTGAGCCTGGACAGCCTGCACCTGCCCGGCAACGCCACCCACGGGTTCATGGACTTCATGCTGATGATGGGCGTGGCCGGCGAGAACGCGAAGGCCGACCACGTCGACAGCCTCGACCTGTTCCACACGATGGAGGCCTACTTCACCTGGTACCCGAACGGAGCGCCGGCATGAGCAAGTACCTGCTGAACAAGTTCCTGTTCACCGTCGACCGCGACCCCGACCTCGTCGAGCGCTACCGGGAGGACCCGTCCGGGCTGGTCGCGTGGTGGGAGGAGACCCAGGCCAACCGGATCCTCAACGTCACCGACGGCGAGGCGAGCACCTGGCTGGCGTTCACCGACGAGGAGCGCGAGGCGCTCGTCGGGCACGACCACGTCGCCCTCTTCGAGTTCGGGGCGCACCCGTTCCTGACGCTGACCCTCTTCATCGCGATGTTCGAGCGCGACCACCCCGAGCCGCTGTCGTACCAGAAGGGCTACGGTGCCGCCCTCGCGCACCTGTCGCTGCCCTACCCCGACATCGCCACCTGAGCCGTGCGCGCTGTCACGCTGACCGCCCACGGTCAACCGCCCGAGGTGCTCGACCGCGCCGACCCGACGCCGCAGCCGGGCGAGCTGCTCGTCGCCGTCACCGCCGTGCCGATCACGCCGCTCGACCTGCTCTGCGCGTCGGGCACCTCCTACTTCGGGCCCCCCGCGCTGCCCTACGTCCCGGGCGTGCAGGCGGTCGGGGTGGTGCGCGACGGGCCTGCGGAGCTCGTCGGCCGACGGGTGTGGTTCCCCACCACGGCCGGGATGGCGCCCGGCGACGGCGGGCTCGCCGAGCTCGCGGTGGCGGCCGCAGCCGAGGCCGTCGCGGTCGATGCCGACCTCGCCGACACCCTGGTCGCCGCGCTCGGGCTGTCGGCCGTCGCGGCGTGGGAGGTGCTCGAAGGCCGCGCCGCACTGCGGCCCGGGGAGACCGTGCTCGTCCTGGGCGCCGGGGGGGTCGTCGGCCAGGTCGCGCTGCAGGCGGCGCGCCTGCTCGGCGCCGGCCGAGTCGTCGCGGCGGCCCGCTCGGACGACGCGCTGCAGCGGGCCACCACCTTGGCGCGGATGCCGTGGTCGACCTGCGCGCCGACGACGACGGCACGAGCTTGACGGATCGGCTGCGCGAGGCCTGCCAGGGCCACGCCGACGTCGTCGTCGACCCGCTCGCCGGCGCCCCGGGCACGGCGGCGGTGCCGGTGCTCGGCGACGGCGGTCGCCTGGTCAACCTCGGCAGCAGCGCCGGCGCTGCGCTGTCGGTCGACTCGGCGGCCCTGCGCAGCCGGTCGGCCGCCGTGCTCGGCTACACCAACAACGCCCTCACCGACCGCCGCCGGCGGGTGGTGTTCGGCACGGTCCTCTCCCACGCGGCCGACGGGCGGCTCGAGGTGGCCCACGAGGTCGTCGCGCTGGACGAGGCGCCGGCCGCGTGGGCGCGCCGTCGCCGAGGGACGCGCTGCACACCGGGTCGTCGTCACCCCCTGACGCACGCTGGGGCCACCCGCCACGAGACGTCCGCCCCTGACGCCGACGGGGCCGCACCACGCGTGGTGGTGCGGCCCCGTCGGGTCAGGCGGTCGACCTCATCGCCGCAGCGTCAGCTGGGCGGTGTCGGTCTGGCCGGTCTCCGGCACCGTGACGGTGACCGTGTAGGTACCTGCCGCCAGCCCGCGCGTTCTGAGCTCGTACTTCCACTCACCCTTGACCAGGGTCGCCGTGCCCGTGACGTGGGTCGTGCCGTTCCTCGTCACGGTCACGACCGGGTCGAGGTCGGTCGGGACGGAGCCGTCGCAGTCGGTGTACGCGACCTTGACCGGCACCGTCGAGCCGAGCTTGCGCCGTTCCGCCCGAGCCGAGCGGCGCGAGCACCCCGCTGCTCGTGTACTCCACCGTGACGACCGCGGTCCTCGTCGTCGACAGGCCGTGGCTGTCGGTGACCGTGACGGTCGCCGTGTACCGGCCGGCGCTGGCGTAGGTGTGCGTCAGGGTCAGCGGGCTCGTGGCGGGGTCGACGACGGTGTTCGCTGTGCCGTCGCCCCAGGTCGACGGTGGCCGTGTGGGTGTCAGCCTCGTCGCGGTCGGTGAAGGTGACCGTCGAGCGAGGCGTTGCCCGTGCCGCACGCGACCGACGCCGTCCTCGAACGCCGCCGAGACGGTGGGCGCCGAGTTGGGCGTGAGCCCGACGATGACCGGGTCGTGGTCCGAGACGCGGAACTCGTCCGGCGCGTAGAGGCCGGCGACCTGCGGCCGGGCGACTTGAAGTCGGTGTTGTAGTCGAGGACCGAGGGCTCGTCGGCGTTGATGTGGTACTCGGTCACGTCCGTCACCTGGCTGACGATCCCGGCGACGCCGAGGGCGTGGTCGAGGTAGCCCCACTGCCCGTCGAACACGTACGAGTACGCGTCGTCGCCGACGAACCGGTCGACGAGGTTGGTGAACCCGGCCGCCTCGAGGGTACGGATCGGGTCCTCCTTCGCGTAGGAGTTGAGGTCGCCGAGGATGAGGACGTCCTGCCTCGCCGGTGCCGGTCGGGTCGGAGGCCAGCCAGGTCGCCAGCGCCTGCGGCCGCGTCGGTGCGGGCCGCGTTGCAGTTGCCCTGGCCGTCACCGGTGTCCGGGCCGGCGTTGCACGCGGAGCCCTTGGACTTGAGGTGGTTGACGTCGGCGACGAAGATCGCCGCCGGTCGCGTTGACCCGGAAGGCCTGCGCGAGCGAGGGCCGGCTGCGTGGGGCGTTGTCGCCACCGTTGACGAAGGCGACGGTGTTGAGCGCCGCGGTGCTGCCCGATGGGCGTCACCAGGGCCGGCTTGTAGAGCATGCCCGACCTTGATCGCGTCGGTGCCGAGGGCGTTGACCTGGCCGGTCGTCGGTGTCCGCGTCGATGAAGGCGTAGGTGCCGGGCGCGGTCGCCGCGTTGAGGCGGGTCGACGAGGTGCGGCGATGGCACGCTGTCGGCGCCGTAGCCGTCGTTCTCGATCTCGTTGACGCCGAGGACGTCGGCGTCGACCTTGCGTGATCGCCGCGACGGTCTTGGCGACCTGCCGGTCGAACTCGACGGCGTTGTTCGGCGCCGCGGCAGTCGCTGGTGCGTCGCGCCGGGGCCGCCGACGACCGAGCGAGCAGTCGGTGAAGGTGTTGAATAGGTTGAGCAGGTTCATCGCCGCCGACCTGCACGTCGCCGCCGACGTCCTCACGGGCGTCGGGCCGCGGGTTGGCGGGCTCGAAGTCGAACGCACCGCCGAGCGCGTTGACCGGGCGCACCCGGTAGGCGTTCGGGCTGGCCGCGTTGCCACCCCAGGTGTAGGTCATGACGCCGGTCGGCGCCGGTGATGGTGTCACCGCCGCGCAGCGTGTTCGTCGGCGCTGAGCGGCTGGCCGCCCCGGCCGAAGACGATCGGGTCGGGGTTCTGGGCCTGCGTGGCGTCGTCGACGAGGATCTGGTTGAGGTTGTTCTGCGCCTGGAGGGCGATGGCCGGGGCGCCGGGCGCGACGACGTTGGTCGGCTGCGTCGAGGCGATCGCCGCACGAGAGCGAGCACCTGGCCGAAGCGGCCGAGCTGGAAGTGCTCGGTGACGGTAGAGCGTCTGCGCGCATGCGCACGAGCATGCCCTCGTAGCTTCTCGAAGTCGGTGGCGCTCGGCCATCGGCAGGGTCGACCGTCGGTCGGGGCGACGGTGCCGGTGCCGCAGACCGCGATGTTGACCGCGGTCGACGAGATCTGGGTCTGGCCCTGGTTCTCGCCGACGGTGCCGGTGACGGTGACGACGTCGCCGAGGTCGACGAGGTCCTGGTTGCCGCCGTTGAAGACGAAGATCGCGTCGGAGGTGGCGGCGTCGCCGTCACCGGTGGGTCCTGGACGTAGAAGCCGCGCAGCGCGGGCGACGGGCCCTCGTGGTCGCCGACGACGACGCCACGGACGGTCCGCGTGCCGGCCGAGTGGCCGGCGCTCGTCGCCGGAGCCCTGGATCGCGAGCCGATGGTGGTCGCGGGCAGCGCGCAGCGGTCGACGTCCTGAGCGGTGGAGAAGGTCGCACGTGCGGTCGGCGGCCATGGTGTCCGGCGGGTCGTTGGTGTCGATGTCGCTCACCGACGCGACCCGTGACGGTCGCCGAGCACGAGTCGCCGAACGGCAGGTCGGCCGTCGGGTCGAGGGTGAAGGTCGTCGGGCCGCCGGTGACGGGCGAACGCGACCGGGGCGCCGTTGCACGAGAGGGTGAACGCCGAGGCCGGGGCCGCGACGGCCTCGCTGAACGTCACGGTGACCTGGGCGCCGACCGCGACGATCGAGCCCGTCGGTCGGGGTCGACCGCCGTGACGGTGGGGCGCGTCGTCCGGCGGCAGCGCGTCGCCGTGTGCGCGCCGAGGCCGTCGAAGGTGTCGACGGCGAAGCCGTCCCACTGCGCAGCCGGGTCGAACGCGTCGGCGGCGGTTGGTGTCGCCCGGCGCTGCACGGCGGCCTTCCGGCGCAGGGTGTGGTCCACGGTGCTCGTGGTGCCCGGTCCCCCACGCGGCGCCGGGGTCGACGCCGACCTGCCCGAAGACGTCGATGCACGCGTGCGTGCCCTTGCGCAGGACGACCGCGTCGTCGCCGTTGCAGTTGACCGCGCCGCTCGTCTGGTCCGCCTGGGCCGAGGATCGCCGCGTCGGCCGACGTGTTGCGCGAGGACGAAGACGTCGCCCGACGGCGACCGAGCCGGTCAGCGGCGATCGGTCGTCCCGGCGGTCGGCGCGCCGTTGGAGAAGACCTGGACGGTGTAGCCGCCCGCCGCGAGGTCGACGGCGGCACCGGTGCCGTTGTAGATCTCGACGGCCTTGTTGTTGCTCGTCCCCTCGATGTACTCCGAGAAGAAGAGGTCGGTGGGGGCGGCCGACGCCGGCGGCGGCGTCAGCACGACGGGAACGGCCACGGCGAGGGCGCCGACGGCGACCCTCCCCACGAACCGACGGAACGACAAAGCCATGAATCCTCCAGGGTCCAGCGGGGAGCCCAGCCGCCTGTCGCGACGCTCCCCCGCACACGATGCGGCGCGAACCTAACACCCCCGTGCAGCCCTCGCGACTTGTAGGAACAGCCCCTGTCGGCGAACGGCCGGTGAACCCTCGGACGGCGACCGCGAAGGCTCCACCGGCCCTGTGCCATGGTGGGCGCGTGACCGGCTTCCACGGCATCCCCGACGACGCTCTCGACTTCTACGAGCAGCTCGCCGCCGAGAACACCCGCACCTGGTGGCAGGCCAACAAGGCGCGGTATGCGGAGTCGGTGCGCGAGCCGCTCGAGGGTCTGCTCGACGCGCTCGAGGACGAGTTCGGGTCGGCCCGGCTGTACCGGCCCAACCGCGACGTGCGGTTCAGCGCCGACAAGTCGCCGTACAAGGACCACCAGGGCGCGCTCGCGACGACCGTGCCCGGCATGGGGTTCTACGTGCAGGTCAACGGCGACGGGCTGCTGACCGGCGGCGGCTTCTACCCCACCGGACCGGACCAGCTGCCGCGGCTGCGGGCGGCGATCGACGCCCCGCGTTCCGGCCAGGAGCTGCAGCGCGTCGTCGACGACCTCACCGCGGCGGGGTTCGCCCTGCGCGGCGACCGGGTGGCCACCCGCCCGCGCGGCGTGCCGGCCGACCACCCGCGCCTGGAGCTGATGCGGTTCAAGAACCTGATCGCCTCCCGCGAGCACGGGGCGCCGGCCTGGCTGTCGACGCCCGAGGTCGTCGAGCACGTGCGCGCGGACTGGCGCGCGGTGCGCCCGCTCGTCGACTGGCTCACCGAGCACGTCGGCGCCACCACGCAGCCGCGCACCCGCTGACACCGCCGCCCCACCACTTCCGCACCCGCACCGACGCGCCTACCGTGGAGGGCCACGACGGCAGGAGGCGACCATGGCCGAGGGCAGCACCGACCGGATCACCCAACCCACGGATGCCGACGTCACGGCCTACCTCGACGGCGTCGCCGACCAGCGGCGCCGCGACGACACGCGCGCCGCGACGGAGCTGATCCGCGAGGTCACGGGGGCGGAGCCGCGGATGTGGGGCACGTCGGTGATCGGCTTCGGTCGTCAGCCCTACCGGACCGCCGACGGCAAGGAGCACGAGTGGTTCGCCGTGGGCCTGGCGCCGCGCAAGGCCGCGCTGACCCTCTACGGCCTGACCTACTACGGCAGCAACACCGACCTGCTCGAGCGGCTCGGCCCGCACACCACCGGCAAGGGCTGCCTCTACGTCAAGCGGCTCGACGACCTCGACCGCGAGGTGCTCACCGACCTGGTCCGCCGGGCGTGGGAGACCAACCACGAGCAGCCCTGCTGACGCCGTCCGGGAGCACCGGACCCGCTGCCCTGACCGGTGGGGGACAATCGAGCACGATGACCCTCACCGACCGCCTCTCCGGCACCTCCACCGCCGGCGCGGACGCGGCGTTCGACGTCTTCATCGACTGGGCCGGGGAGCGGGGCTTCGCCCTCTACGCCGCGCAGGAGGAGGCGGTGCTCGCCCTCGCCGGCGGGGCCCACGTCGTGCTGGCCACCCCGACCGGGTCGGGCAAGTCGCTCGTCGCGGTCGCCGCCCACGCCCTGGCCCTCGCCGAGGGCCGGCGCAGCTGGTACACCGCGCCGATCAAGGCCCTGGTCAGCGAGAAGTTCTTCTCGCTCGTGGAGATCTTCGGGGCCGAGCGGGTCGGCATGCTCACCGGCGACGCGGCGGTCAACCCCGGCGCCCCCATCATCTGCGCGACCGCCGAGGTGCTCGCCAACCACGCGCTGCGCGACCGCGAGCTCGCCGACATCGGGCTCGTCGTCATGGACGAGTTCCACTTCTACACCGAGCCCGACCGGGGGTGGGCCTGGCAGGTACCGCTGCTGCTCATGCCCGACACCCAGTTCCTGCTCATGTCGGCGACGCTCGGCGAGACGGCGGTGTTCGAGGAGGACCTCACCCGCCGCACCGGCCGCGAGACCGTGGCCATCACCGGCGCGGAAAGGCCTGTGCCGCTGGAGTTCTCGTGGGTGCTCACGGCCGTGCACGAGACGATCGAGCTGCTGCTGCGCGACGACCGGGGGCCGATCTACGTCGTGTCGTTCACCCAGGCGTCCGCGGTGGAGCAGGCCCAGGCGCTGACCAGCGTCGAGCTCGTCTCGAGCGCGCGCAAGGCCGCGATCAAGGATGCCGTGGGCGGCTTCCGCTTCGGCAAGGGATTCGGGGTGACGCTGCGCCGGCTGGTGCTGCACGGGGTCGGGGTGCACCACGCGGGGATGCTGCCGAAGTACCGGCGGCTGGTCGAGACCCTCGCGCAGGCCGGCCTGCTCGCCGTCATCTGCGGCACCGACACCCTCGGCGTCGGCATCAACGTGCCGATCCGCACCGTGCTGCTCACCTCCCTGACGAAGTACGACGGGCGCAAGCAGCGGGTGCTGCGGGCCCGGGAGTTCCACCAGATCGCCGGCCGCGCCGGGCGGGCCGGCTTCGACACCATCGGCTACGTCGTGGTGCAGGCGCCCGAGCACGTCGTCCTCAACGCGAAGGCCCTGGCCAAGGCCGGAGAGGACCCGAAGAAGCGCCGCAAGGTCGTGCACAAGAAGCCCCAGGAGGGCACCCTGACCTACACCGAGGCGACGTACGACCGCCTCGTCGCGGCCGCCCCGGAGCCGCTGACCTCCAAGATGCGGGTCAACCACGCGATGGTGCTCAACGTGCTCGACCAGTGGGAGGGCCAGCAGGCGGCCCTGCACACCCTGCTGCTCGACAACCACGAGGAGCCGGCCCGCCGCGAGGCCCTCGTCGAGCGGGCCGTGCAGGTGCTCGCCTCGCTGCTGCGGGCCAAGGTCGTCGAGCCCGACGACGGCTCCGCCCTCGAGGACTGGCTGCCCGCCGACACCCCGGATGCCGTCGCGCACGCCACCGACGTCGGTGACCCCGACGCTCCCGCCGGTGACGACGCGAGCGACGAGGACGGCATCCCGGAGCCGGTCAGCGCCGAGGACCTCGGCCCGATCGGCGCGCTGCTCGCCGCCGCCGGCCACGGCTCCGACGCCGGTGCTGCGCCCCCGGATGGCGAGGCACCGCCCGCCGGCCGCCGAGGAACCACGGGTCATCGGGGCGCTGGAGCACTTCGTGCGCGGCGACGAGCACCGCTACCCCGAGGGCCCCTTCCAGGTGGCGCTCGACCTCGGCGACGGCTTCGCGCTCAACCAGCCGCTGTCGGCCTTCGCGCTGGCCGTGCTCGACATGCTCGACCCCGAGGCGCCCGGCTACGCCCTCGACGTCGTCAGCGTCATCGAGGCCACCCTCGACGACCCGCGCCCCGTGCTGATGGCCCAGCGGTTCGAGGCACGCGGCGAGGCGGTCGGCGCGATGAAGGCCGACGGCCTGGAGTACGAGGAGCGGATGGACGCCCTCGACGACGTCACCTGGCCGCGCCCGCTGGCCGAGGAGCTCGAGGCCGCCCTGCGCGTCTACCGGCAGACCCACCCGTGGGTCGACCCGCGCGGACTGTCGCCGAAGTCGGTGGTGCGCGAGATGTACGAGCGGGCGATGACCTTCGGGGAGTTCGTCGCCCACCACAAGCTGTTCCGCGCCGAGGGCGTGGTGCTGCGCTACCTCACCGACGCCTACCGGGCGCTGCGCTCCACCGTGCCGACCTCGGCCCGCACCGAGGAGCTCGACGACATCGTCGAGTGGCTCGGCGAGGTGGTGCGCCACACCGACTCGAGCCTGCTCGACGAGTGGGAGGCCCTGGCCAACCCCAGCGACGAGCCGCTCACCGAGGTGCGCGCCCCCAGTGAGAACCGTGCCCTCTCGGCGAACCCCCGGGCCCTGCGGGTCATGGTGCGGCAGAGCATGTTCCGCCGCATCGAGCTGGTGTCGCTGGGTCGGTTCGCCGCGCTGGCGGCCCTCGACGGCGGCCTCACCCAGGACGAGTGGGCGGCCGCGGCGGCCGGGTACCGCGCCGAGTACGACGACCTGGGCACCGGCCCGCAGGCGCGTGGCCCGGCCCTGTTCCGCGTCGTCGAGGAGGACGGCGACCACTGGGTGGTGACCCAGATCCTCGAGGACCCCGACGGCGACCGCGACTGGCGGATCACCGCCGAGCTCGACCTCGCGGCCACCGACGAGGCCGGCGAGCTCGTGCTGGTCACGACCGGCTTCGGCCCCACCTGAGCCGGTCAGGCGTCCCCGGCCCCGGTCGTCAGGCGTTCGGCCAGCCGCTCGAGGCCACCGAGGACCAGGTGGCCGTAGCCGTCGTCGCCCAGGGCGTCCGCTGCGTCCAGCCCGGCGGCGAGCTGCACCTGCGCCTCCTCGACCCGCCCCTGGCGCAGGTACCCGTCACCGAGGTTGAGGTGCAGGCTCGGCGCCATCCCACGGGTCGACGGGATGCCGATCACGGCCAGGGCGTCGTCGGCCAGCAGCGCGTGCTCGCGCAGCGCCACCTCGTCCCACACCACCTCGTCGGCCAGCACGGGCTCGCGGTCGGCGAGGTAGTGCGCGAGCACGCACCGTCGCGCGTGGTCGTCGACCGCGGTCGCCTCCCACTGCGCGAGCAGCGCCTCGCGCCCACCCTCGCGCCCCTGCTGTGCTGCCCCGACCGCCGCGATGACCTCGTCCCACCCGCTCATGGCGGCACGCTACGCCCCCACCGACACCCGCCCGTCGACGGCCCGCGGCTAGCGTGGCCGGGTGACGACGATGCAGCCCGGCACGGTGCACGACCTGCCCGGTGTCTACCGGGTCTGTCTGCTCACCGGCGCCGCCGGCGCCGACGCGACCACCCTGCACGACGACCCGGACCTGTTGGGGCACCTGTGGGCCGGCCCCTACGTCGCCTTCCCGGACGCCGTGACCCGCGTGCTGCATGACGAGCACGGGGTCGCGGGCTACTGCCTCGCGGTGCCCGACACCCGCGCCTTCGAGGAGTGGGTCGAGCGGGTCTGGCTCCCGCCGCTGCGGGAACGGCACCCGCTCGGCAGCGGTTCGACCCCCGCCGATGCCGCCGTCGTCGAGCGGCTGCACCACCCCACCAGCGCGGATGCCGGGCTGCTCGCCGCGCACCCGGCGCACCTCCACGTCGACCTCCTGCCGAGGCTGCAGGGCCGGGGCTGGGGGCGACGCGTGGTCGAGTCGGTGCTGGAGGGGCTCGACGACGGCCGGCGCCACCGGCGTGCACCTGGGCGTGGACGAGGGCAACACCGGTGCGCAGGTGTTCTACGAGCGGCTCGGCTTCACCGAGCTGGCCGGCCCGCCGGGCGCCCGCTTCTACGGCAGGCCACTCGGGTCAGGGACCTGAGGTCTCCATCTGCTGGGCGAGGTACTGCGGCAGGCCGACCCGCATCAGCGCCTCGATCTGGCTCTCGAACCAGTCGGCGTGCTTCTCCTCGTCGAGCACCATCTCCTCGAACAGCGAGGCGGTGCCGTGGTCACCGAGGTCGTGGCACTCCTGGGCCGCGGCGTTGAACTGGGCGACGGCGGCGAGCTCGCTCTCCAGCGCCAGGCGCAGCATCTCCTCGGCGTCCTCGCCGACCCGGATCGCCAACAGCCGCTGGACGTTCGGGTGCCCCTCGAAGAGCAGCACCCGGCTGATCAGGGTGTCGGCGTCCTTCATCTCGTCGATCGACAGGTCGTAGAAGACCTTGCCGAGCTTGGGGAAGCCCCAGTTGTCGAGCATCCGCGCGTGCAGGAAGTACTGGTTGACGACGCTCAGCTCGAAGGTCAGTGCGTCGTTGAGTCGCTCGACGACCCGGGGGTCAACTGGCTGCATGGCACGCCTCCGCGCTCTCGGGGACCTGAGGTGCCACATGCTCGCACACCAGTCGTCGCACCGAGAAGACGCAGGCGCCGCAGTCCCGACCCGCCCCGGTGGCCCGACAGACCTCGGAGAGGGTGCGAGCGCCGGCGCCGACGGCGGCGGCGACGGCCTTGTCGTTGACGACGTGACAGTGGCAGACGATCACGGCATCCCTCTCTGGTCTCGGCAGCCCCCGGAACCCGGAGCGGTGTAGGTGAGGCTTACCTAACCAGATTGTCCCCGATCGTTTCAACTCTGCGACGCCCCCTTCCGCAGGGCGGAACGGGGGGTGTGGTGCATCTCTCCCGGACCTCATCGAGTGGGGGTGAGCCCCGTCCCCAGCCGGTGGGCCGTGAAGCCGTCCGTCGAGCGGGCGGCGACACCCGAGCGGAACAGCAGGCTCAGCATCGTCTCCAGCGGCACCCGACCGAGCCGGCCGGGGATCTTCGCTGCTGCTGCTGCGGGCGCCCGCCTTGACGATCGCCTCGACCCGCCGGCGCCGGGCCGCCTCGTAGGCCGCCAACCCCGCGGCGCCGTGGGCCGCCACCGACCGCGCCAGCACGACCGCGTCCTCCAGCGCCATCGCCGCACCCTGGCCGCTGCTCGGCGACGGGGCGTGTGCGGCATCCCCGACCAGGACCGTGCGCCCGCGCCACCACGTCGGCACGTGCGGCAGGTCGAAGGTGCTGTCACCCGCCAGCTCGAGCCGACCGGCGGCCACGAGGGCGGATGCCGGGCCCGCGTCGTCCGCGACCAGGCCCGCCAGCCAGGCGAGCCACTGCTCGTCGGTGGTCGCGGCGCGCTCGTCGCGACCGATCTCCGGGCGCGGCACGTTGGCGAACCACACGACGTCACCGGTCGGCAGCGGGTGCGCGCCGAAGAACGACCGGCGCCCGAACACGAAGTGCCACGCCTGCGGGGTGAGGTCGTCCCCGAGCCGGGTGCCTCGGGTGATGCCGCCGAAGTTGGTCAGCCCGACGTACCGCGCGTCGGGCGCCGTCGGGTCGACGGCCCGGCGCACCCGCGAGCGCACTCCGTCGGCCGCGACGAGCAGGTCGCCCTCGACGACCGACCCGTCCGCGAGCACCGCGCGCACGCCCTGGTCGTCGTCGTGCACGGAGACGACCTCGGCGCCGAGCCGGACGTCCGCACCCGTGCGGCGGGCGGCATCCCCGAGGAGCACGGCGAGCGCGGAGCGCTTCATGGTGAGACCGACGGTGCCGTCGTCGAGGGGCACGCCGAGCGAGACGTCGCCGAGGTGGCGACCGGTGGCGCCGTACATCCGGTTGAGCCGGCTCGGGTGACCGATCGTGCGGGCGTCGTCGAGCACGCCCAGCACCTCGAGCGCGTCGAGGCCGTTCGGGGCCACGGTCAACCAGGAGCCCTCGTCCGGGTCGGCGACCGGGCGGCGCTCGAGCACCGTCGCATCGAGTCCGAGTCGGGTGGCGGCGAGCGCGACGGCCGGCCCGGCGACGCCTCCGCCGACGACGAGTAGTCTCATGTCCGGTCCTTCTGTACGAGGTTCGTATATTTCGATTATCGAAGGGTAGGCGGATCGTGTCGCGTCGTCAACTCGTGGCGGAGCTCGGCACCGCCATGCAGCGCTACCAGCGCAGCGTGCAGGCCTACGACGACGCCGTCGGCCGTGCCCTCGCCCTCGGCCCCGCCGACCTGCGCTGCCTCGACTGGCTGGCCGACGGCCCGAAGACCGCCGGCGTGCTCGCCGGTGCCACCGGGTTGCGGCCCGCGGCGACGACCGCCCTGATCGACCGGCTGGAGGCCAAGGGGCTCGTCGAGCGGGTGCGCGACGAGACCGACCGGCGACGGGTGCTCGTGCGGATGACCGACGAGGGCATGCGCTCCACCTATGCGATGTACGCCCCGCTGGTCGAGGAGGGTCAGGGCCTGTTCGCGCACCACACCGTGGCCGAGCTGACCGCGATGCGTGACCTGGTCGACGCGATGCGCGAGCTGACCGACCGGCACCGGGACGCCATCGCCGGGGGCGCGGGTAGGGCAGGGGTCAGCGACGGCCGAGCGGGTCCCCGGCCGGCACGGCCTCGGTCCGCTCGCGCGAACCGGCGAGCGCCCGGTCGGGCAGCCAGAGCACGAACGTGCTCCCCACCCCCAGCTCGCTGAAGAGCGCGATCCGGCCCTCGTGCGCCTCGACCACCTGCCGGGCGATGGCCAGGCCCAGCCCGTGGCCGCCGGTTCGGCCGTTCGAGCTCCGGCGGGCGACCGAACCGGTCGAAGACCCACCCCCGGTCCTCCTCCGCGATCCCCGGACCCTCGTCGCGCACCGCGAGCCAGGCCCACCCGCTGCGGGAACCCGAGGCGACGGTGACCTCGCTGCCACCCGGGGCGAGGCGCACGGCATTCGACAGGAGGTTGCCGATGGCCCGGGACAGGGCCTGGGCGTCGGCGATGACGACCGGCCCCGGGTCCAGTCGCAGGGCCAGCCGCAGACCCCGCTCGGTGGCGAGGACCCGCGCCTCCTCGACGGTCTGCCGCGCGAGCAGGGACAGGTCGACCTGCTGCTCGACGAACGCTCCCGATCGCACGCGCGCCATGGCGAGGAGGTCCTCGAGGAGGCGGGTCATCCGCCCCGTCGCCCGGTGGACCACCGCCGCCGCCCGGGCGCGCTCCTGCGCCGTCACGTCGTCGCGGGCGAGCACGGCGTCGACGTTGGACTGCACGACGGCGACGGGGTTGCGCAGCTCGTGCGAGACGTCGTCGACGAGGTCGCGCTGCGCCGTGAAGGCCGCCTCGATGCGGTCGAGCATCCCGTTGATCGTCCCGGTGAGGGTCCGCAGCTCGTCGTCGGGACCGGTCTCGGGGATGCGGCGCGACAGGTCGGTCGCCGAGATCTCGCGAGCGCTCGCGGTGATCGCGCCCACGGGTCGCAGCGCCCGCCCGGCCACCCACCAGCCGATGACGAGGCTCAGCACGAACAGGGCCGCGAGCCCGATGACCGAGTACGTGCGCAGGGTCTCCAGGGTCGAGTAGTTGACGTACTCCTGGACGTCGGCGATGTCGGCCGCCTGGAAGTCGCCGCCGGGGCGGTACCGCACCGTGCCGCCGGGGCCCCTCTCGAACTTCTTGACCGTCACCGGGTCGAGGGGTCTCGACTCGATCGAGCGCGACAGGGCGAGGTACACCCCGCCCAGGAGCAGCGCGGCGACCGCGAACAGCAGGGCCGAGTAGGTCAGCGCCAGCCGCACCCGCACCGTGCGCGCCCACGCCGGCACCCGCCGGCCCGCTCTGGCCAGCGTGCCGGCGGCCTGGTCGCCGTCCCGCGTCATGCGTGCACCGGCTCGGTGCGCAACCGGTAGCCCCGGCCGATGACCGTCTCGATGAGCGGCTCCTCGCCGCCCCGGGTGAGCTTGCGGCGCAACGTGCCGACGGTGACCCGGACGGTCTGGGTGAACGGGTCGGCGTTCTCGTCCCACACGTGCTCGAGCAGCTCCTCGGCCGAGACGAGGTGGCCCGGCCGCGTCATGAGGTAGCGCAGCACGGCGAACTCCTTGAGCGTCAGCGACAGCTCGCGCTCACCCCGCTGCACGAGGTGCCGGGACGCGTCGAGGCTCAGGTCGCCGACCCGCAGCACCGAGGTCGCCGCGTGCACGTCACGCCGCAGCAGGGCCCGCATCCGGGCGGTCAGCTCGGGCAGCGCGAACGGCTTGACGAGGTAGTCGTCGGCACCGACGTCGAGACCGCGCACCCGGTCAGGGAGCCCGCTGCGCGCCGTGAGCATGAGGATCCGTACGTCGGCCCCCGTCGGCCCGGCCAGACCACCGCCACGGACCTCCTCCGCGAGCGAGAACCCGCTCCCGTCAGGGAGGTTCACGTCGAGCAGCACCATGTCGTAGGGCGTGAGGACCAGCTTGTCGCGGGCCACGGCGCAGGTCGGTGCGAGGTCGACGGCGTACCCCTCACGGGCCAGACCGACCCGCAGGGCACCGGCCAGGCCCTCCTCGTCCTCGACGATCAGCACCCGCACGCGACCACGGTACGGGCGCACGTGCAGGCGATCCCAGCCGCCTTTCGCCTATTTTTCGTCGCTGTTTCCGATGGTTTTCCCATCACGACCAGCCACCACCGCACCGGAGACGAGCAGCTGTGAGCGACCACGACCGCACCAACCCCGTCCCGAGCCCCACCGAGGATCGCGCCACCCTCGAGCGCGCCCTCTTCGAGGTCAAGCGCGTCGTCGTCGGTCAGGACCTCATGGTCGAGCGGATGCTCGTCGGCCTCGTCGCCCGCGGGCACGTGCTCCTCGAGGGCGTCCCCGGCGTCGCGAAGACCCTGGCGGTGCGCACCCTGGCCGACGTCATCGGCGGCACCTTCACCCGGCTGCAGTTCACGCCGGACCTGATGCCGGGCGACATCGTCGGCACCCGGGTCTGGCGCCCCAGCTCGGAGTCCTTCGACACCGAGCTGGGCCCCGTCTTCGCCAACCTCGTCCTCGCCGACGAGATCAACCGCGCGCCCGCCAAGGTGCAGTCCGCCCTCCTCGAGGCGATGGCCGAGCGGCAGGTCAGCGTCGGGGGCCGCACCTACGCGCTGCCGACGCCCTTCCTGGTCATGGCCACCCAGAACCCCATCGAGTCCGAGGGCGTCTACCAGCTGCCCGAGGCCCAGCGCGACCGGTTCCTGCTCAAGGTCGACGTCGACCACCCGAACGAGCTGGAGGAGTTCACGATCCTCCAGCGGATGAGCGTGGACCCGCCCCGCGCCGACCAGGTGCTCACCCTCGACCAGGTCGGCGCGCTCCAGAAGGCGTCGGATGCCGTGTTCGTCCACCACGCCGTCGCGCAGTACGCGGTGGCGCTCGTCGTCGCGACCCGCGACCCGCACCGCTACGGCCTCGGCCACCTCGACGGCCTGCTCGAGCTCGGCGCCAGCCCGCGCGCCACGCTCGGCCTCGTCGCGGCCGGTCGCGCCCTCGCGCTCCTGCGCGGCCGCGACTACGTCCTGCCCGGCGACATCGCCGACGTGGCCAGCGACGTCATCTCGCACCGGCTGCTGCTGTCCTTCGACGCGGTGGCCGACGGCGTCGACCCTCGCGACGTCGTCGCCGCCGTGCTCGCCGCCGTGGCGCCCCCGCGCGTGGCACCCAGCCAGGAGCCCGACGGGACGTATCCCCCGGCGTCCGCCCCACGCGCCGGGATGGCCTCGGGATGAGGATGCCGGACCTCGCCACCGTGCGGGACCCCGAGCGGGCGTTCCAGGCGCTCGACCTGCTCGTGCGGCGGCGCCTCGACGGTCTCCTCCAGGGCGACCACGCGGGGATGCGCCTGGGCGGCGGCTCCGATCCCGAGGAGGTCGTGCGCTACCGCCCCGGCGAGGACGACGTGCGCCGGATCGACTGGAACGTCACGGCCCGCAGCCTGGAGCCGCACGTCTGGCGCCCCCGCGCCGAGCACGAGCTGGAGTCGTGGGTGCTCCTCGACGAGACGCCGAGCATGGCGTTCGGCACGACGCGCCTCGAGAAGGGCGACCTCGGCGGCTGGGCGGCCGCCGCGGTCGGCATGCTCACCGACGGCCCGGGCAACCGCGTCGGGCTCGGGCGCTGGTCGGTCGACGGCATCCGCTGGGAGGCGCCGCGACCCGGTCGGGTCACCGCGCGCCGGGTCGTCCGCTCGATCGGCCAGGCACCCCGCACGGTGGCGACCGGAGCGGTGACGAGCCTGGCCGAGGCGGTCACCGCGCTCGAGCGCCGGGCCCGTCGTCCGGGGGTGCGCGTCGTGGTCTCCGACTTCGTCGAGCCGGACGGCAGGGTCGACCGGCCGTTCGACTGGGAGGTGCCGCTGCGCCGGCTCGCCGCCCGCCACGACGTCGTCGTCGTCGAGGTGCTCGACCCCCGCGAGCTCGAGCTGCCCGACATGGGCCTGCTCGTGCTCGTCGACCCCGAGACCGGTCGCCAGCGCGAGGTCTGGACCTCGCCGCGGCTGCGCGCCCGGTACGCCGAGGCCGCTGCCCGCCACCGGGCCGCCGTCGCGGAGGCCGTGCGCGGCGCCGGCGCCGGCCACGTCGCGCTGCGCACCGACTCCGACTGGGTGCGCGACCTCGCCCGGTTCGTCCTCGCCCGCCGCCAGGTGCCGCGGGCGCGAGTCCGGAGGACCCCATGACCTTCCTGTCCCCGTGGTGGCTCCTCCTGCTGGTGCCCGTGCTGGCCCTCCTCGTGGCCTACCTCCTCGCCCAGCGCCGCCGGCAACGGTATGCCGTGCGCTTCGCCTCGCTGCCGATGCTGGACTCGGTCGCCCCCGACCGGCCGGGGTGGCGCCGGCACGCGCCGGCGGCGGCGTTCGCCCTGGCCCTGGTCACGCTCGCCGTCACCACCGCGCGCCCCGAGATGGACCTCCGGGTTCCGCACGAGCGCGCCACCGTCATCGTCGCGATCGACGTGTCCCGCTCGATGGAGGCCACCGACGTCACGCCGAACCGGCTGGATGCCGCCGAGCCGCCGCGACGACGTTCGTCGAAGGGCTGCCCGACACCTTCAACGTGGGGGTCGTGACGTTCGCGGGCACCGCGGCGGTCCTCGCCGAGCCGACGACCGACCACGCTGCCGTCATCGCCCGGCTCCAGACCCTGTCGCTGGCCGACAGCACGGCGATCGGGGAGGCGGTGTTCACCTCCCTCGAACAGGTGGCCGCCATGGAGGCTCGTGAGGACGGCCCGGCCGGCGGCGACGGCTCGGGCGGCAGCGACACGGGCGGCGGCGGCACGGGCGGGAGCGAGTCGGAGGACGGCGAGGCGCTCGAGGTCCCCGCCCGGATCGTCCTGCTCTCCGACGGGTCGAACACCCGGGGTCGCGAGCCCGCAGAGGCCGCCGTGTCGGCGAGCGAGGCGGGCGTGCCGGTCTCGACCATCGCCTACGGCACGGAGGCCGGCGTCATCGAGTCGCAGGGCCGCACCATCCCGGTGCCCGTCGACGAGGAGACCCTCGCCGAGCTCGCCGACACGACCGGTGGCCAGGCCTACACCGCGGCGACCGGTGACGAGCTGACCGCGGTCTACGAGGACATCGGCTCCTCGATCGGGTGGCGCACCGAGCCGCGGGAGCTGACGCCCTACCTCGCCGCGCTCGCCCTGGTCCTGATGACGGTCGGCGGCGTGATGTCCCTGCGCTGGTTCGCCCGGCTGCCCTGACGGAAGGACGTCGCCATGACCGCGCGAACACCACCCAACTGGCCCGGCCTCGGCCGGCCGGCCGGCCCCGACTTCGAGAGCCCGGCGCGCATCCCGGCACCGCCGGAGCCCGAGCCGGAGCCGGTGCACCCGGTGTTCCTGCTCGGGGAGCCCCAGCCGCCCGTACCGCCCCCGCCACCCACGACACCCGCCTTGCGGCTCTGGCCACCGCCCCCGACCGAGGTGACCCCACCGGCCCCGACACCCTCGGGGCAGGGCCGGCGCCGAGGCCTCGTCCCCTCCCTCGTGCTGGTCGCGGTGTTCGCGGGCGGCCTCGCGGGGGCGGGCGCCGCGCACTGGGTCTCCCTCGGCGAGGACCCCGCGCAGCAGGCAGGAACCCAGCTCCCCCAGCAGCGCCGCGGTGCGGCGGCAGCCGCCGTCGGCACCGCCGCCGCGGCAGCGGCCGCCATCCTGCCGAGCGTGGTCCAGGTGCGGGCGGGGGCCTCGACCGGCTCGGGCTTCGTGCTCGACGAGCGCGGGCACGTCATCACCAACCACCACGTCGTCGAGGGCGAGACGAGCGTGCGTCTCCAGCTGGCCGGCGGACGCAGCATCTCGGCGGTGGTCGTCGGGAGCAGGGCGAGCGACGACATCGCGGTGCTGCGGGTGGAGGACCCCTCGGACCTCGAACCCGCCGTGCTCGGGAGCTCGGCGGACCTCGTCATCGGCGAGTCCGTCATCGCCGTCGGCTCACCGCTCGGCCTCCAGGGCACGGTGACCGGCGGGCTGGTCAGCGCCCTCGACCGCGAGGCCAGCCTCGGCGGACAGGCGGCGCAGCGGATGATCCAGACCGACGCCCCGATCAACCCCGGCAACTCGGGTGGCCCGCTCGTCGACCTCGACGGTCGCGTCGTCGGCGTCAACACCGCGATCGCGACCCTCGGAGGGCAGGGCTCGGGGTCGATCGGCATCGGGTTCGCGGTGCCCATCGACCGGGCGGTCGACGTCGCCGAGCGGATCATCGACGGCGGCTGACCGCTACTGCGCCGGGTCGACGGCGACGACCCCCGAGATCAGGGGGTCGTTCGTCGTACTGTGCGCGGGGGAACCGTCGCCGCGACGGACTCCCACGTGCCGAATGAAACGGAACGACCCCCGAAAAGCATGGGGGTCGTTCGTCGTTCTGTGCGCAAGGGGGGATTTGAACCCCCACGCCCTTTCGGACACTGGCACCTGAAGCCAGCGCGTCTGCCGTTCCGCCACTTGCGCGTGACGCTCGCGTGAGCCGTCCTAGTGTGCCCGATGCACCCGGCATCCACAAAAGCGCCCTCGGCTGAACCCTGAGGCGATCCCGGGGCCGATCCGGGTCCGGTCAGGGTGACACCCACCTGTGCGCGCGCTGTGACCGCGACAGGCTGAGGTTCCATGAGGACCACGACGACGGCCACGGCCGCGCCCGACAGCGTCACCACACCACCCCCGGTCGACCCCGACCGCCCCCGCTCCCGCGTCTCGCAATGGAGCGTCCGCCACCGCTGGCTCGTGCTCGCGCTGAGCACCCTCGCCCTCGCCGCCGGCATCGGCCTCATGGCCACCCAGGGCATCGCGACGACGCCCCCCGAGGACCAGCTCGTCGGCGACTCGGCCCTCGCCGCCCAGGTCGAGGAGCGGGCCGGCGTCGGCGCGACGCCGACCGAGACCGTCGTCGCGACCGCGAAGAACGGCATCCTCACCCCTGACCAGGTGACCCGGATCGGCGCCGAGCTCGCGGCGGCCTACGCCGGCGTCGAGGGCGTGGCGACGGTCGGCGAGCCGCAGGCGGGGGCCGACGGTCGCAGCGTCGTCCTCCCGCTCACGCTCGACGCGGAGCAGGAGCCGGCCGCGGGGTCGACCGCCCAGACGCCCGACGAGGCAGTGGGCCCGTCGCTGGAGGCCACCACCGCCTTCGCCGCAGCACACCCCGACCTCACCGTCGGCCAGATCGGCGACGGCTCGGTGGCCAAGGAGCTCAACGCCACGCTCGGCGAGGACTTCAAGAAGGCCGAGCTGATCAGCATCCCGCTGACACTGTTCATCCTCCTCATCGCGTTCGGCGCGGTCGTCGCCGCCGGGGTGCCGCTCGTCCTGGGCCTCGGCAGCGTCGGTGTCGCCCTCGGCCTCACCGCCGCCGCCAGCCAGGGCATCATCTCCGTCGACCCGAACGCGCAGAGCCTGGTCCTGCTCATCGGCCTCGCGGTCGGCGTCGACTACGCCCTCTTCGTCATCCGCCGGGCGCGCGAGGAGCGGGCCGCGGGTGCCGACGTGCGCGACTCGATCGCCCTCGCCGGGGCGACCGCCGGTCGCGCCGTGGTCATCTCGGGCCTCACCGTGGTCGTCGCGATGTCGGGCATGCTCGTGGCCGGCGGCCTCTTCACCAGCCTCGCCCTCGGCGCGATCCTCGTCGTGCTCGTCGCCGTCATCGCCTCGGCCACCACGTTGCCGGCGATCCTCGCCGTGCTCGGCGACAAGGTCGACGCGATCCGGCTGCCGTTCACCAAGCGTCGCCGCGCCCGCGCCGGGTCACCCGACTCGCTGTGGGGCCGTCTCGCCGGTGCCGTCTCGGCCCGTCCCCTCGCCTGGGGAGGCGTCGCTGCTGCCGTGCTCCTCGGCCTGGCCGTTCCCGCCCTCGGCATGAAGACCGCGCTCGGTGGCATCGAGACGCTGAGCCCGGACCTCCAGGTCGTCCAGGCGTACCGGCAGCTCGAGACCGCCGTGCCGAGCGACGGCACCGCCGTGACGATCACCGTCGACGCCCCGGAGGGCTTCGAGGACGACGTGCGCGCCGCGCTCGACGGCATCCGGGAGGACGCCGCGGGGCTGGACCACGTCTCCGGCGTCGCGCCCGAGCCCGTCGTGTCCGACGACGGCACCGCCGTGGTGCTCCCGATCGGCATCGCCATGGATGCCTCCGACGAGCGGCTCCACGCGGTCGTCGACGACGTTCGCGCCACCCTCGTTCCCGAGGTCGAGGCCGCCCTCACGGCCGTCCCCGGCGCCGAGGTCCACGTCGGCGGGCAGGCTGCCGCCACCGACCTCAGCACCTGGATGGACGACCGCCTCCCGTGGGTCGTCGGCTTCGTCCTCCTGCTGACGCTCGTCGTCATGACGCTGTCGTTCGGGTCGCCCTGGCTCGCCGTCGCGACCGTGGCGCTGAACGCCCTCTCGGTCGGGGCCGCCTACGGGATCATGACGCTCGTCTTCCAGGGCACCTGGGCCGAGGGCGTGCTCGCCTTCTCCTCGACCGGGGCGATCGCCGCCTGGCTGCCGATGCTGATGTTCGTCATCCTGTTCGGCCTGTCGATGGACTACCACGTGTTCGTCACGAGCCGGGTCCGCGAGGCCTACGACGCCGGGCACACCCCGGCCGCGGCGGTGCGCCTCGGCGTGGCCCGCTCGGCCGGTGTCGTGACGAGCGCGGCGGCGGTCATGGTGGGGGTGTTCTCGATCTTCGGGACGCTCTCCAGCCTGGAGATGAAGCAGCTCGGCGTGGGACTGGCCACCGCGGTGCTCCTCGACGCCACCGTCGTGCGCGGGGTGCTGCTGCCCGCCACGCTGACGCTGCTCGGCGACCGGGCGCACCGTGGCCCGTCCTGGATCCCCAAGATCCACCACTGAGCGTCGGCCGGCGGTCAGGACAGGGCCGGGGCCTCGGTGTCGCCGCTGAAGCCGCTGCCACCCCGCAGCTCCCGGTTGCCGCGCGGCTTCAGGCGCACCCCGGGCAGCGCGGGCGCCGGGATCCGCGGCACCGGGCCGACATAGCCCTCGACCACCCCGAAGCGCTCCGGACCGCCCTCCCAGGCCTCCCGCGCCGCCACGACGTCGTCGTTCGAGCGCCCGATGAAGTTCCACCACATCACGACCTCCTCGCCGAACGGCTCCCCGCCGAGCACGAGCACGCGCGCACCCTCCGCGCCGGCCGTCACCGTGACCCCTCCCGGATGCCGTGCCGCACCCACCACACCGAGCTCACCCCGCGCGAGCCCCGTGTCACCCAGCGTCACCGACCCCGTGTCGACGAGCACCGACACCTCGAAGCCGTCAGGCACCGGCAGCACCACGGTCGCGTCGCCCGCGAGCACCACCTCGGCCCCCACCAGCGGCGTCTCGACCCGCACCGGCGACGACGACCCCCACAGCGACCCCACGAACACCTGCGCCCGCACCCCCTCGCCGACCTCGACGACCGGCGGGCACGTGGTGCTCGAAGCGTGGGGCGACGTCCGCGACATCCGTCGGCAGCACCAACCACAGCTGGGCGCCGTGCAGCACGGTCGTCGAGGGCGTCGACACCTCCGAGTGCGAGATGCCCCGACCCGCGGTCATCAGGTTGACCTCGCCCGGCCGCACCAGCGCCACCGTCCCCAGCGAGTCACGGTGCTCGACCTCGCCGCTGAACAGCCACGACACGGTCGCCAGCCCACAGTGCGGGTGCGGCGCCACGTCCATGCCGCCGGTGGCCGACACGTCGTCGGGCCCGTAGTGGTCGACGAAGCACCAGGCCCCGACGAACGAGCGTTCGCGGGCCGGCAGGGTGCGACGAACGGTCATGGACCGCGGCCCCCCGAGCGGCACCTGGCGGGGCACGATGACCTGGACACCGTCGTTCATCCGTCCACGGTACGGGTCGCGCCGTTCAGGAATCGCCCAGCCCCGGCGGATAGTCTTGCGAGACCGCTGCCGACCCGAGCCCCCGTGGAGGAGGTGCAACCGATGGGACTGTTCGACCGCCTCGAGGCGGGCCTCGAGCGTGCCGTCCAGGGCACCTTCGCCAAGCACCTGCGCTCCGCCGTGCACCCCGTCGAGATCGCCAGCCACATCCGGCGGGCCATGGACGACCGCGCCGTCACCAGCTCGGGCCGCGCCATCGTGCCCAACGTCTTCACCATCGAGCTCTCCCCGAGCGACTACGACCGCCTCCACCCCGACCTGCAGAACGTCGAGATGGACCTCGTCGCCGCCGCCGAGGAGCACTGCGACGGCCAGCACTACCAGCCGGCCGGCCCGATCGACATCATCTTCGAGGAGCACGACGACCTCGAGACCGGTGTCTTCCGGATCCGCCCGTCGAAGGCCTCCCGCCCCCGCGCCACCGGGAACACCGGCCAGGAGCGCGCGCTGCGCCCCCAGCCGCGTCAGCAGCCGGATGCCGGTGCCGACGACGCGCTCGCGCCTCCCGGTCCCGGCGCGGTCCGGTCCGGCGCCGCCGGTCGCCGCGGCAGCCGGGGCGGCCGACGCCTCCCGGCGGGCCAGCCCACCCCCCGCCCGCGACGACGTCGACGCGACGGCCCGGCACCCGGCCCCGCCCGCGCCGGCCGCGGCCCAAGCGGGCCAACCCCGCCGACCGGCCCTGGCTCGACGTCGACGGCGAGCGCTACCCGCTGATGGGGGCGATCACCATCCTCGGCCGCGACGACAGCGCCGACATCATCCTCGACGACCCCGGCATCTCACGGCGGCACAGCGAGCTGCGGGTGACCACCGACGGCCCGCACTTCGTCACGACGATCCGTGACCTCGGCTCGACGAACGGCACCTTCGTCAACGGCGAGCGGATCACGAGCGAGCACCTCGAGGACGGCGACCGGGTGACCGTCGGGCGCACCTCGATCACCTTCCGCGGGGGCCGGAGGTGACCCCGGCGTGCTGAGCGAGCTCACCCTGACCGTCATGCGGCTCGGGTTGCTGGTGCTGATGTGGTTCTTCGTCTTCGCCGTGGTCGGAGTGCTGCGGGGCGACCTCTACGGCACCCGCGTCAAGCGCCGCGCCTCGCGGCACCGGCAAGGCCGCCGCGCGCGGAGTCCGCCCCGGCGCCGCACGGTGCCGCCCGCCCGGAGAACAAGAAGGCCTCCCGCGGCCGCAAGGGCCCGACCAAGCTCACCGTCACCGCGGGCCCGCTGGCCGGCACCACGCTGCCGCTGCGCCCGGCCGGCACCCTCATCGGCCGCAGCCCCGAGTGCGCGCTCGTGCTCGACGACGACTACGCGTCGCGGCCGGCACGCGCGCATCTTCCAGGACGACGACGGCACGTGGAAGGTCGAGGACCTCCGCTCCACCAACGGCACCTTCCTCGGCGCGACGCGCCTCACCGAGCCACGCGAGGTGGCGGTCGGCAGCGTGCTGCGGATCGGCCAGACCGTCGTCGAGCTGCAGAGGTAACGGATGCCCTTCGCGTTCCACTACGCCGCCCGGTCCGACGTCGGCATGGTCCGGTCCAACAACGAGGACTCCGGGTACGCCGGTCCCCACCTGCTCGCCATCGCCGACGGCATGGGCGGCCACGCCGGCGGTGACGTCGCGAGCTCCACGGTCATCGGCGCGCTGGTCCGCGCTCGACGGCGAGGCCCTCGGCGGCCGCGACGTCAGCCACGCCCTGCTCGACCGCATCCACCGCGCCAACGCCGAGATCGGCGACCAGGTGCACGCCGACCCCAGCCTCGACGGCATGGGCACCACGCTCATCGCCCTGCTCCGCGCGCGGCGACAAGATCGTGCTCGCGCACATCGGCGACTCGCGGGCGTTCCTGGTGCGCGACGGCGAGCGTCACCCAGATCACCAAGGACCACTCCTTCGTGCAGAACCTCGTCGACGAGGGCCGGATCACCGCCGACGAGGCGCAGACCCACCCGCAGCGCTCCCTGGTCACCCGGGTGCTCACCGGCGCCGACGACGACGACCCCGACCTCGTCGTGCGCCAGGGCCGGATCGGCGACCGCTACGTCATCTGCCTCCGACGGCCTGACCGACTACGTCGCGCGCGACACCATCGACGAGGTCCTCACGACCACCGCCGACCCCGGCGAGACCGCCGACCGGCTGGTCGCCCTGGCGCTGCGGGCCGGTGCCCCCGACAACGTCACCATCGTCGTCGGCGACGTCGTCGACGACATCGTGCGGCGGCCGCCCACCCAGCCCAGGTCGTCGGGCGCCGCGGCCGCCGCGGCAGACCGGCACCCGGCCGATCCCGACCACCCCGGCCGCCAAGGCCGCGGCGCTCACCGCGCACGCCACCGGCGGGGCCGACCCCGACGACGGCGTCACCCTCGCCGAGGAGGGCCCGCGGTCCAGGCGCGGCACCCTGCTGCGCCTGGCCGCCCTCCTCGTCGTGCTCGTCGTCGTCGTCGCCGGCGGCGCGTACGCCGCGTACGCGTGGTCCCAGCGGCAGTACTACCTCGCCGAGGACGACGGCGTGGTCGCCATCTTCCGCGGGCGTCGAGCAGAACCTCGGCCCGGTCGTCGCTGTCCAGCGCCCGAGTACGCCACGACGATCCCCGTCGCAGACCTGCCGAGCTCGTACCAGGACAGCCTGCAGCAGGGCATCGAGGTCGACGACCGCGCGGCGGCCGACGCCCGGGTCGCCGTCCTGCGGCTCCAGGCGCAGGCCTGCCGGTGGGCCCAGCTCCACGGCGAGGCCTGCCGCACCGTGCCGTCGACGTGGACCATCCCGTCGCCCACCCCGACGCCGACCCCGACCCCGACCCCGACGGTGACCGACGTCGGGGTCACCGAGCCCCGCGCCGTCGGCGACCGGCTCACCGGTGACCTCATGAGCATCGTGTCGTCGTTCACCCCCAGGAAGGGCCGCAACGTCGAGCTGGCCGCTGGTCGTCGGGGCCGTCGGGATCGTGCTGCTCGCCTACCTCAACGTCGAGCTCGCCACCTCGGGCACGATCCCGCCCGGCACGCTCACCCTCGGTCGGCGGCTACCTCGCCCTGGCGATCGGCTTCCACCTCGTGCTGCGCTGGCGCGCCTCGTACGCCGACCCGCTGCTGCTGCCGATCGTCACGCTGCTCAACGGGCTCGGCCTGGTGATGATCCACCGCATCGACCTCGCGAACGGCAAGTCGCATCGCCGACGGGGTCGCCCTGCGCCAGCTGATCTGGACCGCCGTCGCGCGTGGTCATCGCGGCGGTCGTGCTCATCGTGCTGCGCGACCACCGGGTGCTGCGGCGCTACACCTACCCGCCGGCGCCGTCGGTTTCGGCCTGCTGCTGCTGCCGCTGTTCCCGGTCATCGGCACGCTCGATCTACGGCTCGCGGATCTGGATCCAGCTCGGGCCGTTCTCGTTCCAGCCCGGTGAGGTCGCCAAGATCGCCCTGGCCATCTTCTTCGCCGGCTACCTCGTGCAGACCCGCGACGCGCTGTCGGTCGCCGGGCGCAAGGTCCTCGGCCTCACGCTGCCCCGGGCCCGTGACCTCGGCCCGATCCTCGTCGCGTGGCTGGCCAGCCTCGCCGTCCTCATCTTCGAGCGCGACCTCGGCTCGTCGCTGCTGTTCTTCGGGCTGTTCGTCGCGATGCTCTACGTCGCCACCGAGCGGGTGTCGTGGATCGCGATCGGCCTGACCCTGTTCTGCGTCGGTGCCTACCTGGCCTACCTGGTCTTCGGCCACGTGCAGACCCGGGTGCTGCTCTGGCTCGACCCGTTCAGCCCCGAGGCGCTCGCCGGCGTCCGACCAGCTCGCCAAGGGCCTGATGGGCATGGCCTCCGGCGGGATGTTCGGCACCGGCCTGGGCCGCGGGCGCCCCGACCTCACCTACTTCGCCGGAGTCCGACTTCATCGTCCCGAGCTTCGGCGAGGAGATCGGGCTGATCGGCCTGTTCGCGATCTTCATGCTCTACGCGCTGCTCGTCGCAGCGCGGCCTGCGCACCTCGCTCGGCACCCGCGACGGCTTCGGCAAGCTGCTCGCCGCCGGCCTGTCCTTCTCCGTGGCGCTGCAGTGCTTCGTCGTCGTCGGCGGCGTCACCCGGGTCATCCCGCTCACCGGCCTGACGATGCCGTTCCTGTCCTCCGGCGGGTCCTCCCTGCTCGCGAACTGGACGCTGGTCGCCATCCTGCTGCGCATCTCCGACCACGCCCGGCGCCCCCTGCCCGAGGCGAACGCCCCCAGCCCCGTCGCGGAGGCCCGCACCGAGGTGGTGAGGCTGCGATGAACGCCCCCGTCCGCCGGCTCTCACTCGTCGTCGCCGCCCTGTTCGCCTCGCTGCTGGTGTCGACGACGCTCATCCAGTACGTCTTCGCGGCCGACCTCAACGCGCGCCCCGACAACCGCCGCACCCTGCTGTCGACCTTCGCCCGCGAGCGCGGCGCGATCCTCGTCGGCCAGACCGCCGTCGCGAAGTCGGTGCCCGTCGACGACGAGTACAAGTACCAGCGCGAGTACTACGACGAGGGCGCGCTCTACGCCCACGTCACCGGCTCCTACTCGTTCTTCGGGGCGTCCGGCGGCCTCGAGCAGGCCGAGAACGCCCTCCTGTCCGGCTCGAGCGACAAGCTCTTCTACCGCCGGGTCGTCCGACCTGTTCACCGGCCGCCGGGCCGCAGGGCGCCACCCTCGAGACCACCCTCGACCCCAAGGTCGCAGGCGGCGGCCGCCGACGGCCTCAAGGGCATCACGCGGTGCCGTGGTCGCCCTCGACCCGCAGACCGGCGCCATCCTGGCGATGGTCAGCCACCCGACGTACGACCCCAACGACCTGGCCAGCCACGACCTGTCCGAGGTCGACAAGAACTACAACGCGCTCAACAAGGACCCCGACAAGCCGCTGCTCAACCGCACGATCGACGAGCTCTACCCGCCCGGCTCGGTCTTCAAGGTCGTCACCGCGGCGGCGGCGCTGTCGACGGGCGAGTACACCGAGAACTCGATGCTGCCCGGACCGGCGGTCCTCGACCTGCCCGACACCTCCGCCGACCTGCCCAACCATGACGGCGGCGCCTGCGGGCCGACCGAGCGAGATCACGATGACGCAGGCGCTGGCGATCTCGTGCAACACGGCGTTCGCCTACGCTCGGGCTGGAGCTCGGCGCCGACGCGCTGCAGGTCGCAGGCCGCGAAGTTCGGCTTCGGCGACGTGCTCGAGGTGCCGATGCGGGTCACGCCGAGCAGCGTGCCCGCCGAGCTGAACAAGCCGCAGCTGGCCCAGTCGTCGATCGGCCAGTACGACGTGCGGGTCACCCCGCTGCAGATGGCCATGGTCGCGGCCGGCGTCGCCAACCGGGGCGTGGTCATGACGCCCTACCTCGTGGAGTCGGTCATCGGCTCCGACCTGTCGGTCATCGAGTCGCGCCGACCCGCAGGAGCTCTCGCAGGCGGTGACCCCCGAGGTCGCCGCGCAGCTGACCCGGATGATGGAGGCCGTCGTCGAGGACGGCACCGGCACGGCGCGCCCAGATCGACGGGCGTCGACGTCGCCGGCAAGACCGGCACCGCGCAGCACGGCGAGGGCCGCAAGGCCGCACGCCTGGTTCATCTCGTTCGCCCCGGCCGACGACCCGAAGATCGCTGTCGCGGTCATCGCCGAGGACGGCGGCGTCGCGGGCAGCGAGGCCGGCGGCGGCACCGTCGCCGCCCCGATCGCCAAGCAGATGATGGAAGCCGGTGCTGAACCGATGACGAGCGAGCAGGACGACACGACGACAGGAGTGCCGCGTGAGGTCCCGAAGCTGCTCGGGGGACGCTACGAGGTCGGCGAGCTCCTCGGTCGCGGCGGGATGGCCGAGGTGCACCGTCGGCTACGACTCCCGGCTGGGCCGCCAGGTCGCCATCAAGATGCTGCGCAGCGAGCTCGCCCGGGACCACACCTTCCTCGCCCGGTTCCGCCGCGAGGCGCAGTCCGCGGCCGGCGCTGAACCACGCCGTCCATCGTCGCGGTCTACGACCACGGCGAGGACGTCCTCACCGAGACCGGTGGCGCCCAGGTCAAGGTGCCCTACATCGTCATGGAGTTCGTCGACGGCAAGACGCTGCGCCAGGTGATCATCGAGCCGCGGCACGGTCGGCGCCACCGAGGCGCCTGCGCATCACCGAGGGCGTGCTCGACGCGCTCGACTACAGCCACCGCAACGGCATCGTCCACCGCGACATCAAGCCGGCGAACGTGATGATCGCCCCCGACGGCACGATCAAGGTGATGGACTTCGGCATCGCCCGGGCGATGGCCGACGCCAACGCCACGATGACCCAGACGCAGGCCGTGATCGGCACCGCGCAGTACCTCTCGCCGGAGCAGGCCCAGGGCCAGTCGGTCGACGAGCGCTCCGACCTCTACTCCACCGGCTGCATGCTCTTCGAGCTGCTCACCGGGCGGCCGCCGTTCCTCGGCGAGAGCCCGGTCTCGATCGCCTACCAGCACGTCGGTGAGCAGCCGATCCCGCCGTCGCGGTTCGTCGAGGGCATCTCCGACGACCTCGACGCCGTCGTGCTGCACTCGCTGGCCAAGCCGCGCGACGCCCGCTACCAGAGCGCCGCCGAGTTCCGCGGCGACCTGCAGGCCGTGCGCCTCGGCCGCCCGATCAGCGACGCGGCCCGCGGCTCCGCGGCTGCCCTCGCCGGCGCGGCCGCGCTCGCCGCCGCCACCGAGGTCGGCCCCTTCCACGGCGCCGACCAGACCCAGACGTATGCCGCCGCGCCGCTTCCCGTGGGCCCCGTCGACCCGGGCACCGAGACCTTCCCCGGACTGATCGAGCCCGAGGAGGAGAAGCGCGGCCCCGCCGGATGGATCGTCCTCGCCCTCGTCGCGATCACCGCCGTCGCGGCACTGGCCTACGGGCTCTCGACGTACCTCGGCACCGAGGAGACCCCCAAGGTGGCGGTCCCGCGCGTCGTCGGCGACCCGATCCAGACCGCCACCGCCAAGCTCGCGCAGGTCAAGCTCGTGGCCGACCCGGTGCGCCAGCCCAGCGACACCGTGCCGGAGGACACCGTCATCAGCCAGAACCCCACGGCCGACACCGAGGTCAGCCCGAACAGCACGGTGCGCCTCTTCGTCTCGTCCGGCCCGACGGCGGTGACCGTTCCCGACCTCAAGGGCCTGACGGTGCGGGAGGCCCAGAGCCAGCTGAGCGACCAAGGGCTCGAGGTCGGCACCGTCACGGAGGTCGACGACCCCGACACCGATGCGGGCAAGATCATCGACTCCAACCCGGGAGCAGGCACCTCCGTGGCGCCCGACACCAAGATCAACGTCCGGGTCGGCACCGGCGAGGTCGCCGTGCCGAACGTCGTCGGCAAGTCGCAGAGCGAGGCGCAGACGATCATCGCGGCCGCCAACCTCCAGGTCGAGACGAAGTTCAAGGCCGACCAACGAGGTGCCCGAGGGCCAGGTCATCTCGCAGAGCCCCAAGGACGGCACGGTCGACATCGGCGGCACGATCAAGATCACCGTCGCCCAGAAGGCCGCCCCGACCCTGACCCCGACGACCGTGACCCCCACCCCGACGCCCGACCCCGTCCGAGAGCCCGACGACCGAACTCGTTGCCGACACCGCCCCCGACGCCCTAGCGCCCGAAGGCCTGGGCCCCGGGGCTCAGCCGGCGGCGACCATCCGGGCGACGCCGGCGGCGTCGTGCACGAGCGGGCTCAGGCCCGCCGAGCGGGCCACGGCATCCGGCATCCCGCACAGCTGCAACCAGTTGGCGAGCATCCGGTGGCCGCCGTGGGTGAGCACCGACTCGGGGTGGAACTGCACCCCGTGCAGCGGCAGGGTCGCGTGCCGCACGGCCATGATGATGCCGCTCTCGGTGCGGCCGTTCGCCAGCAGCTCGTCGGGCAGGGTGGCGGGCTCGATCGTCAGCGAGTGGTACCGGGTGGCGGTGAACGGGTCGGGCGCGCCCTCGAGCACCCCGGTGCCGTCGTGGTGCACCTGCGAGGTCTTGCCGTGCAGCAGCTCGGGCGCACGCCCGACGGTCGCACCGAACACGACCCCGAGCGCCTGGTGGCCCAGGCACACGCCGAGCATCGGCTGCTCACGCTCGACCGCACGCCTCGATCATCGCCATCGAGACGCCGGCCTCCTCGGGCGTGCCGGGCCCGGGCGAGACGAGCACCCCGTCGAACTCGGCGCCGTCGCCCGGGGCGACCGCGTCGTTGCGCACGACCTCGCACTCGGCACCGAGCTGCTCGAGGTAGCCGACGATCGTGAAGACGAAGCTGTCGTAGTTGTCGACGACGAGGATGCGGGTCATGGCGTCAATGGTGCACCGTCGCCGTCACGGGCCGACGGTCGAGTCCGTGAACGGCAGCAGGGGGCTCACCGCCGGGAACACCCAGGTGAAGCAGACGGCGACGACGACGAGCGCCAGCACGAGGCACTGCACGGCCCTGGCCCAGCCGGGGCCCGGCAGGAGGCGCCACAACGCGGCGTACACGGGTCAGCCCTCCGTCGCGGCGGTGAGCCAGCGGGACGGCACCCACTGCGCGCGCGGCACCGTCTCCACGAGACGGCCGTGCACGACGAAGCGCTCGGTGGCGCTGTACTTCGGGTGGCACGAGGTCATCGTGAGCAGCGCCTCGGTGGGTGCCGTGCCGGGTTCGTCGGGCACCGGCGCGATGACCTCGACGTCGCCGGGGCGCACGATCTCGCGTGACGTCACCTCGTAGACGTAGACCTGCGCCGCGGTCTCGACGACCACCCGGTCACCGTCGACGAGCTGGTCGACGTCGTGGAACGGTCGCCCGTAGGTGGTGCGGTGCCCGGCGACGGCGAAGTTGCCGACCTGCCCCGGCCCAGCGGTGCCCACGTAGTGGCCGACGCCGAGGGCCAGCACCGGGCGGTCGGTGCCCTCGATGACCGGGCGCGCGAAGTCGTCCCCGAAGCGCGGGATCCGCACGACCGCGAAGGCACCGTCCTCACCGATCGCCGCCGGGATGCCGTTGTCGCCCACCGGGGCCGCCGTGCCGCGGGCGAACTCGTCCTCGAGGCTCTGCACGATCTGCGCCTGGGCCCGGTCGGCGACGACGTCGGTCCACCACAGCTGCCAGGCGGCGAAGAGCAGCAGCAGCACCCCCAGCGTCATGAGCAGCTCGCCGGACCAGCCGACGACGCGGCGCAAGCTCACGAGGCAGGGACCTCGGCGTGCTCCGGGACGATCGAACCGCTGTAGGCGGGGAAGGTCTGCTGGCCGACGTTGCCCACGTCGTAGCCGAGCCCGACCGCGACCGACCAGTCGCGCAGGTTGGCGACGGCGGGGTCGGTGTCGAGCGCGGTGCGCATCGCGTCACGGGCGCCGATCGCGGTGATCACGTAGGGCGGCGAGTAGACGCGCCCCTGCAGGATGAGCGTGTTGCCGACGCACCGCACGGCGCTGGTCGAGATCACCCGCTGGTCCTGGAGCATCATCGCCTCGGCGCCTCCCTTCCACAGCGCGTTGACGACCGACTGCACGTCCTGCTGGTGGATCACGTAGTCGTCGGGGTCGGCGCCGGCGGGCACCTCGCCACCGGCGAGCTTGGCGTCGTCGAGGGTGACCCGCAGCGCGGGGCCGCGCACCGGGGTGCGACCGGCGGCCGTCGAGATCTCGTTGGCCTGCCGCTCGAGCTTCTGGGTCTGCAGGTCGCCGGGGGCGAGCCCGGCCGTGGCCTCGTCGACCTGGCCCTGCAGGTCGTCGAGATCCGCGGCGCGGGTCTCGTTGGTGCGGTTCTGGGCGCGGATCAGGTCGGGCAGCTGGGCCTGGTCGGTGCGCAGGTCCTCGCCCTGCGAGGCCCGCACGCTGGAGGCGAACAGGGTGCCGGCGACCAGTGCCGCGACGGGCACCAACCATGGCCACGGGGAGGGACGGTTCACCCGTCCCGCGTGTGTGCCGGCCACCGTGACCACCTCCCTTCCAGAAACACCCTCTACGCTAGGGCCCATCATTCAACGCCACGAGGAGACAGTTCGTGCCCGAGTCCAAGGGTCGCTCCAAACCCGCATACACCCCACCGCGCTCGGCGAAGCGAGACACGACGCCGAACCCGCGCTGGTTCGTGCCCGTCATGCTCGGCCTGATGGTGGTCGGCCTGCTCTGGGTCGTCACCTACTACATCTCCGGCGTGAACCAGTACCCGATCCCGGCGCTCGGTCGCTGGAACCTCGGCGTCGGCTTCGGCCTGATGCTCTCCGGCTTCCTGATGACCACCCGCTGGCGCTGACCGGGCGCCTCGCCGGAGTTGTCCACAGGGGTTGTCCCCACTGGGGACGAATGACACCCATGTAATCCACAGGCTGCCCACAGTCGGTGCTCAGCCGGAGACGCCGTACTTGGCGATCGTCAGCAGGACGAGGATCAGCAGGATGCCGCCCATCGAGAACCAGTGCACCCGCACGTTGGGCGGGGGGTCGAACGCCCCCCGCTTGCGGCCGGAGTAGGCGATGGTCGCGGCCACGGCCGCCCCGGTGAGCAGCCCGCCGAGGTGGGCCTGCCAGGCGATCCCGGGGATCACGAACCCGATGACGGCGTTGATGCCGATGATCACGTACATGCCGGCCGACGACCGGCCGAGCCGGCGCTGGAGCACGAGGAAGGCCCCGAACAGGCCGAACACCGCGCCCGAGGCACCGACGGCGCCGGTCCACCACATCCCGAAGTCGCCCGTCGCGAGCTCCGCGGCGGTGGGCGGCGTGGACAGCAGCAGGTACACGACCGAGCCACCGACGGCGCTGAGCAGGTAGATCGCGACGAACCGCGCCCGCCCGAGCATCGGCTCGAGGTAGCTGCCCATGACCCACAGGGCGTACATGTTGAACGCGATGTGCGTGATGCCGCCGTGGGCGAAGGCCGAGGTGAGGAACCGCCACGGCTCGCTCTGGGCCAGGGCCGGCACGAACGCGATTCGCTGGTCGAAGTCGGGCACCGACCTGCTGGAGGACGAACACCACCAGGCAGATGCCGATGATCGTCATCGTCGCGACGGGACGCCCGTCGGTGACCGAGCCGCCGAAGACGGTGCGCGCCTGGCGCACCGTCCTCGCACCCTCGGCCACGCAGTCGACGCACTGGATGCCGACCGCGGCCGGCCGCTGGCACTCCGGGCAGGTCGGTCGCATGCACCGCTGGCAGCGCACGTAGGACTCGCGGTCCGGGTGCCGCGGGCACACCGGAACCGGCGCGACGGCATCCTGGTAGGCCGGCTGCTCACCCACGTCGTGTACTCGTTTCCTGCGCCTGGGCCCGCGCGAGCGGGGTCAGTCCTCGATCTCGACGCGCTCGATGACGACGTCGTCGAGCGGCTTGTCCATCGACCCGGTCGGCACGGCCGCGATCTTGTCGACGACCTCGCGGCTCGGGCCGTCGGCGACCTCGCCGAAGATCGTGTGCTTGCCGTTGAGCCACGTGGTGGCGCCGACGGTGATGAAGAACTGCGAGCCGTTGGTGCCCTTGCCCATCCGCTTGCCGGCGTTGGCCATGGCGAGCAGGTAGGGGCGGTCGAACTGCTGGTCGGGGTGGATCTCGTCGTCGAACGCGTAGCCGGGGCCACCCATGCCGCCGACCGAGCGGGCAGCCGCCCTGGATCATGAAGCCCGGGATGATCCGGTGGAAGACCAGGCCGTCGTAGAACTTGGTCGGGTTCGTGCGGCCGGCGTCGTCCTTGTACTGCTTGCTGCCGGTGGCGAGACCGGTGAAGTTGGCGACGGTCTTGGGGGCCTCGTTCGGGAACAGCTCGACGACGATGGGCCCGTGGTTGGTGTGCAGGGTTGCCTTCATGCCGTCGATCCTCTCATGCAGGAGGTGACGGCCCGGCCGTGATCCCGCCGACCACGGAGCGCGTGGAAGTGCGCAAACAGGGCAGGATGGGAGGAAGACAAACGTCCAACACGAGGAGGACACGTGTTCCGCACACCGAGCAAGACCGACCAGGCCAAGGACGCCGTGGCGGCCGGCGCCGAGAAGGTGACCGACGGCACCCAGGTCGCCGTCGACAAGGCCGCCGAGCTCAAGGTGAAGGCCGGCGAGGCCGCGACGGCGACCGCCGCCGGGGCCGCTGCCGCCAAGGAGAAGGCCTCCGACGCCGCGACGGCCACCGCCGCCGGTGCCACTGTCGCCAAGGAGAAGGCGTCCGAGGCCGCCGAGGTCGCCCGCGAGACGGCCGAGACGATGAAGGAGTACGCGCAGGTCGCCGCCGAGACGTTGGCTCCGCGCGTCGAGCACGCCCGCGACACCTTCGTCGAGGACGTCCTGCCCAAGGTCGTCAGCGCGCTGGCCGCGATCGCCGCCGGGGCCGCTGCCGCCAAGGAGTCCGCCGCCGAGGCCGCCGACCGGGCCCCCGACGCCTACGCCGTGCTCAAGGGTGACGCCGTCGCCAAGAAGGGTGGCAAGGGCAAGTGGATCCTGCTGCTCGGCGCGCTCGCCGCGAGTGCCGCCGTCATGGCGTGGCGCAAGAGCAACGAGCGCCCCGACCCGTGGGCGACCGCGGGCTCCTACACCCCGCCGAAGCCGGTCTCGGAGAAGGTCAGCGACCTCGCCGCCGCCGTCAAGGAGAAGGCCACCGAGGCCAAGGACGCCGCCGTCGACAAGGCCGGCGACCTGAAGGACAAGGCGGTCGACGCCAAGGACGCCGCCAAGGACAAGGCCACCGACGCCAAGGACGCCGCGAAGGAGAAGACGGTCGACGCGCAGGACGCCACCGACGACCTCAGCGATGCGGCCGACGAGAGCACCGACGACACCGCGATCCCCGCGCTGTCGGAGACCTCCGAGGGCGCCGACCTGTCGACCCCGAACCTCGACAGCGGTTCGACCGACGGCACGAAGGCCTGACGCACCACCGCACTCAGCACGAGCACGACGCCGGTCGTCCCGCGAGGGGCGGCCGGCGTCCGCGTTTCGGATGCCGTGGCGCATTCCGCGGCGCCGTCCGGCGACTGCTCAGGCCGACAGCACGACGCCGGCTGCCCGTCACGGGGGCGGCCGGCGTCGGCGTCGTGGGGCGGCGAGGTCAGATGCTGAGCCCGTGGCCGAAGCGGAACAGCGGGTCGTCGTACCCGGGCACGTCCTCGCCGTGGGCGCGCACCTGGTCCATCGAGCGCGGCAGGTCGAACGGCAGCCGCCCGCGCGGCGGGATCGCGCCGGTCAGCGCCTCGAGCAGCGCGTCGTCGCTGGTGCCGTAGCTCGCGACCACGGCACCGGCCACCGGCAGCAGCGGCGTCAGCACGGCCGGCCGGTCGAGCACGACGTCGATGACGAGCGGGCAGTGCGCGGCGATCCGCTGCATCCGCACGACGAGCCCCGGGGCGAACTCGAGCGATCCCTGGTGGAACCAGGACTCCAGGAACAGGTCCGCGCGCGGCTCGTACGGCGCCATCAGCCGCACGAGGGCGACGTCGGCGTCCTCCGGACGATCCACCGGGATGCCGTGCCGCGCCACCACCTCGCGGGTCACGTTCTCGGCGTAGATCCGCAGGCCGCCCGCGAGCGGGAGGACGGGCCCGGCATCCGCCGAGTCGTTGGCGAGCACGGTGACCGAGCGGGCCTGGGCGTCGTACCCGGCGGCGCGGAAGTCCTCGCGGCCGACGGTGCGCGCCGCGGCGTCCTCGTCGACGAACGGGTCGTCGAAGAGGCCGAGCCGGAACTTCACCGCGAGCAGGCGCCGGGCCGACGCGTCGACGCGCGACTCGGTCACCCGGCCCTGCGCCACGAGGTCGAGCAGCACGTCGACGCACTCCTCGCCCCCGAACTGGTCGGCGCCGGCGGCGAGGATGCGCTCCATCCGTTCGTGCGGGTCGAGGTGCTCGACACCCCAGGCGCGGGCCGGCAGCACCTGGTCACCGACGTGGTTGTCGTTGACCAGCTCCCAGTCGGTGAGGACGACGCCGTCGTAGCCGAGCTGCTCGCGCAGCATGCCGGTGACGACCTGCGCGTTGAAGCCGAAGCCGACCTGCTCGATCGGCTCGCCGTCGACCTCGAGGCCGACCGGCATCCCGTAGTAGGGCATGATCGCGGCGGTGCCGGCCTCGATGGCGGCCGGGAACGGTGCCAGGTGCTCGGCGAACCGCCCACCGGGATAGACCTGCTCGCGCCCGTAGGGGAAGTGCGCGTCCTCGCCGTCCTTCTGCGGGCCGCCGCCGGGGAAGTGCTTCGAGGTGCAGGCGACGCTGTCCGGCCCGAGCACCTTCTGCTGGAACCCCTGGAGGTAGGCCGTGCCGAGCTCGGTCACCAGCGCCGGGTCCTGGCCGAAGGTGCCGGCCTGGCGGGCCCAGCGGGGCTCGGTGGCGAGGTCGAGGGTCGGGTGCAGGGCGGCCCGGATGCCGACGGCGACGTACTCCTGCCGGGCGATGTCGGCGAACTCGCGCACGGCGTCGGCGTCGCGCAGCGCGGCCAGGCCGAGCGGCTCGGGCCACTGCGAGAACGCCTTCGCGGTGAACGAGACCCCGGCGTTCTCGATGAACGCGTGCCGGGGGTCGGTCGAGATCGTCACCGGGATGCCGTGCGGCGCGCGCTCGGCGAGCGACTGGAGGGCGTTGTGCCACCGGGCCGCCATCCGGGCGTCGTCGAGCGCGTGCACGTTGAAGTGGTTGAGGTGCTTGTCGAGCACCACGACGCTCGTCGGCGACTTGCTGATCGCGCCCGGCCGACTCGATGAGCGTGCCGTCGGCACCGGCCTCGATGACGGTGTGGAACATCAGGCCGACCTTCTCCTCGAGGGTCAGCCGGCCGAGCAGGTCCTCGACGCGTGCCTCGACGTCGAGCGGGGGTCCTCGTAGGGGTCCATCTCGCCGTTGCCGTTGAGGTCGCGGTAGCGCACGCCGTCGTCGGTCACCGCCCAGACGCCTCCGCTCGGATCGGCGTCAGTCGGGTGCGTCGTGTCCGTCACTGTCCTGTCCCCTCGTTGGTGTGCCAGGTGCTGGCTGGGCTCCAGCCGCCGTCGTGCGGTCTGCAGGGTGGCGAGGGTGTGCTCGTGCTGTCGTCGCCGCGACGGCAGTTCGCCACCGAGACCCGCGGGAGGCTGCCCGGCCCGTGCTGCCACGCCGTGGACGTCGAGGGCATCGGTCGCCCACCCGACCACGGGGGTCGTGCAGGCGAGGACGCACCACGGTGTCACGCCCGCCTGGGCGAGGTTCTGGCGCACCGCGAGCGCCGTACCGAAGCCGTCGCCGTGGAGCGGCGTGATGTCCAGGTACTGGCTCACGTACAACTCGTTGGTGCGCAGCGTCCCGGGTGCGGCGAGGGCGATGTCGTGGGCGTGGACGACGTCCACCTCGCGTCCGACCGGCCCGTCGTTGCGCACCTCCACGTGCCACGCCCAGGCGGTGTGGGTGGGGTCCAAGGTCAGGGCCACCCGCCACCCGAGCTCACCGTCGGCCTGCCCCGAGAGGACCAGGGCTCCGTCCTGGATGCGGGCGGCGGAGCTCGACCCGGCCCCGAGCATCGGCCAGTTCCGACCGCTCGCCCGGTCGCGAAGCCACAGCTGCAGCAGTCCCGGGGCGAAGGCCGACGCGGCGTGCTGCACCAGCTCGATCCGGTCGGTCCCGAGGGAGGCCGGGGCACCGCCATCCACGAGGACCGCACGCAGACCCCCGGGCGACGCGAGCACCCACGGCGGGCCGTCCATGACCCGGCTCATGAGATGGCCGTCAATGTCGCGAGCCGCGACGACGCGTGCTGCCGGGCCCAGGCGGCAGCACGCGTCGCGCGTTCGTGGGGTCGGCTCACTCGCCGACGATCCCGGCGCCGAACTCCTCGATGCCGATGACGGGACGCAGCGCCTTCTCGACGTCCGGCGTGCTGAAGGCCTTGCGCAACACGTCCTTTCCGAGCACGTTGCCGAAGGCACCCATGACCATGGCCTGGTCGAGCGACGAGGTAGCGCCGGGCGATCGTGCCGCTGCGCACCGCGACCGCGTCGAAGAAGCCACCGCCGCCGTAGGCGTCGAGCTTCGTGCTGGATGCCGATGAGGTTGGCCGTAGGCCTCGCCGCGCTCGTACATCATCGCGAGGAACGAGGCGTGCGGGGTGACGACGCCGTCGCCGTAGGTCGGGTTCGGGTTCGTCGCCGGCGCGGCAGTCGCCGAAGCCGACGTCGTAGTTGGTCTTCTCCTGGTCGGAGAAGTAGCCCTCGGGGTTCAGCCCGAGCGCGTCGACGCCGTACTCGCGGTAGCCGCCGGCGGGGTTGCTCGACGGGGAGAAGCCCCAGTAGCCGTAGCCCGCCTCGTCGAGGCCGTGCTCGCGCTCGGCCCGCACGTGGAGCGGGTGGTTGACGCCCCAGCTGCGCGGCGCCCAGTCCTCCTCGGGCACGAAGACGGCGGGCATGAGCTCCTCGAACATGCTTCCGCCCCAGCCCGGGACGACGTGCATGCCGCGGTAGGTGTAGGCGCCCTCGTAGACGTCGATGCCCGAGGTAGGTCCGGGTCACGCCGACCGGCTGCATCTCGTGCCACGACCAGTCGCAGGTGGCCGGGAAGGTGCGCCACGGGGCGAAGTAGTGCGTGGCCGGGACCTGGCCGGTGAGGATGCCGAGGTAGCTGCGTGATCCGGGTCTCGGACACGATCGTGTCGTAGTGGTGCGTGGTGAGCCAGACGTCGCCGCCGCCGATGTGGGTGCCCGAGGTAGACGCCGCCGGGGCGGTCGTGGTCGAAGGCGTAGAAGCCGCCGTGCATCAGTCCGCCGGGCCGCGCCGTCGGCGTGGCCCGGGTCGTCGCCGGGTCGTAGAAGGCGTCCCAGCGCATCCGGTCGAAGAGCTCGGCGGCCAGCGGTGCGGCGCCGCGCGGTCCGGCGTTCTTCACGACGAGCAGGGCGGCGCCGAGCCAGCCGTTGTCGACGCTGGACACGAACGGGTCGACGCTGGCTGCCGTCCTCGGGCCAGGTGCGGAGCGCCTCGCCGGTCGCCTCGTCGTACCAGTTGTAGTACATGCCGCTCGGCTCGTGGTGCTCCATCGTGCCCAGCGTCGTCAGGGTGCGGATCGAGCCGGGCCGTGCACTCGCCGCGGTGATGATGCCGAGCTCGCGGGCGACGATGGTCGACCACAGGTAGCCGCCGATGTTCGTCGGCGAGGTGTAGCCGGAGCGGTCGCCGGCGGCCAGCGACTCGGGGATGTTGTCGGCGGGCAGACCGGTCGTCGGGTCGGTCATCGCGTCGAGGCTGTGCCAGGTGTCGCGCGCCCAGCGCTGCAGGCGCGAGTTGCGAGGCGCCCGGCACGGCGGCCGTGGGAGCGGCTGGCCTCGGCCTGCGGGGAGAGCCCGAGCGCGGCGAGCATCGCGGCGCCGCCGACGATGACGTGGCGACGGTCGGCGGTCCCAGCCCGCGCGCACGCGGACGTGCTGGCGGTCGGAGGGGGCGGGGACGGTCGGGTCGGACCGGTCTGGTCGGACATGGTCGGCCTTTCGTTCGGAGGGTCACGGGCCACCGGGGTGTCCGGTGGCCCGTGACGGGGTGGACTACTTGATGCCGGTGGTGGCGATGCCCTCGATGAACCTGCGCTGGAAGGCGAGGAAGATCAGCAGGATGGGCATGACGACCACGGTGGCCCCGGCGAGGAGCAGGCCGTAGTTCGTGGCGTTCTGGCCCTTCGGCGAACAGAGCGAGGGCGACCGGCAGGGTGTAGGTGTCCTCGGTCTGGGCCGACGACGAGCGGCCAGAGGAAGTTGTTCCAGCTGGCCGAGGAACGTCAGGATGCCCAGCGTCGCCAGGGCGGGCCCGCAGAGCGGCAGGATGATGCGCCGAAGATCCTCAGCTCGCCGGCGCCGTCGACCCGTCCGGCGTCGAGCAGGTCCCGTGGCAGGCCCATGATGAACTGCCGCATCAGGAACACCCCGAACGGGGCCACCAGGAAGGGCAGGAACAGTCCGGGCAGGGTGTCGACGAGCCCGGCGTTGGCCGCGAGGACGAACTGCGGCACGAAGGTGACCATGCCCGGGATCATCAGCGTCCCCATGCACGACGCCGAACAGCGACGTTCCGGCCCGGGAAGTCGAGCATGGCGAGGGCGTAGCCGACCATCGAGCAGAAGATCAGGTTGCCCGCGGTGACGACGACGGCGACGATCGTCGAGTTCATGAAGTACGTGCCGAAGCTCGCCTTGGAGAACAGCTGCCGGTAGTTGTCGAGGGTCGGGTCCTCGGGCCACCAGGTCGGGGGGGTCTGGCGCAGTTCTGTGGTGCTCTTGAAGCTGCCCAGCAGCATCCAGATGAACGGTGCGGCGACCGCCAGGACGGCGACGGAGAGGATGAGGTAGAGCCACCAGCGGCTCTTGGTTGACGTGGTTCATGCTGGCCTCACGTGTTCTCTCGCAGGGCGCGGAACTGCAGGGCGGTGATGACGGCGACGGCGACGAAGATGATGTAGCCGAGCGCCGCCGCGTACCCGTAGTTGCCGAAGCCGAACTGCTTGTAGGTGTACAGCGACATCGAGATGGTGCTGTCCAGCGGACCGCCTTGGTCATGACGAAGGGCTCCTCGAAGAACTGCAGGTACCCGATGATCGTCGTCACCGAGACGAAGAGGATCACCGGACGCAGCAGCGGCAGCGTGACGTGGCGGAAGCGCTGCCACCCGTTGGCCCCGTCGATCGCGGCGGCCTCGTGCAGCATCCACGGCACCGCCTGCAGCCCCGCGAGGAAGATGATCATGCCCGTGCCGAAGTTGCGCCAGGCCGCCATCATGATCAGCGCCGGGCATCGACCAGTTCGCGTCGCCGAGCCAGTTCGGGCCGTCGATGCCGACCCAGCCGAGGGCGGTGTTGATCAGGCCGAAGTCGTCCTGCAGCAGGAACTGCCACACCACGGCGACCGCGACGATCGAGGTCACGACCGGGGTGTAGAAGCCCAGCCGGAAGAGCGACCTGAACTTCGTGATGCCGCGGTCCAGCGCGACCGCGGCGGCGAGGGCCAGGGTCATGGTCAGCGGCACCCCGAGGAGGACGAAGTACGCCGTGTTGCGAATCGCCTGGAGGAAGGTCTCGTCGGAGAACGCCCGCGTGTAGTTCTCCACGCCGATGATGTCGACCGAGAACGGCGTCCGCAGGTCCTTCGCCTTCGTGTCGGTGAAGCTCATGAACAGCGACTGGGCCACCGGCCAGAGCGTGAAGACGAGGAAGAGCAGACAGAACGGCAGCGCGAGGATCCACGCGGCCCGCCCCTCCCGCCGGCGGCCTGAGTGCCGTCGAGTGCGGGAGGGGGGCCGGCCCGGCGGTGCCGGGCTGAGCGGCGCCGCGGGGCGGCGTCGCGCTCGGTGGCGGTGGACATGGTCAGTTCCCGGTCCCGATGGACTCGGCCTGCTTCTGCACGGTCTTCAGCGCGGCAGCCGGGTCGGCGCCGGACTTCGTGACCTTCTCCATCTCGGTGTCGAACGAGGTGACGACCTGCTCCCACGTCGGGAACGACGGCGGGGCCTGGGCGGTCTCGAGCTGCTTGCCGAACGTCGGCGAGCTTCGTGTCAGCGGTGAGGGCCGGGTCCTGCCAGGCGCTCTTGACCGACGGGCAGGTCGGTCGACATGCCGTACCACTTGACCTGGGTCTTGGGGTCGGAGAGCCAGTTCACGAGCTTCCACGACGAGTCGCGGTTCTTGGTGTTCTTGAAGACGACGAGGTTGGAGCCGCCGACGAACGAGGAGGACATCTTGTCGGCCGGGATCTGGAAGACGTCGTACTTGTCCTTGAACTTCTCGCCGCCGCCGGCCTTCTCGACCGCGGACATCATCCACGGGCCGGAGATGAACATCGGCACCTTGCCGCTGGCGAAGTCGGGCTCGGTCGTCGGGGTCGCCGGCGCCGCCTTGTCCGAGATGCCGTCGGTGAAGAACGACTGGTAGTACTGCGAGGCCTTGAGCACCTCGGGGCTGTCGAAGTTGTACGCCTTGCCGCCGTCCTTGGTGAGGTCGGCGCCCGCGGACCACGCGAACGGCATGACCGACTGCCAGGAGCCGGTGCCGCCGGCCTGCAGGCCGATGCCGTACTTCGCGCCGGCCTTGTCCTGCATGGCCTTGGCCATCGTCTTCAGGCCGTCCCAGTCGGTCGGGGGCGTGGTGATGCCGGCCTTCTTGGCCAGGTCGGTGCGGTAGTAGACCAGACGGGTCTCGACGTACCAGGGGACGCCGAACGACGTGCCGTCGACCTCGGTGGTCTTCTGCGCGCCGTCGAAGAAGACGGACTTGTCGACCTCGCCGGGAGTGGGGTCGAGCGCGTCCATGCCGGCGAACTCACCCATCCAGGTGGTGCCGACCATCGCCACGTCGGGGGTCTTGTTGGCCGTGATGGCGGTGGTGAACTTGTCGTGCGCGGCATCCCACGGGATCGCGGTGACCTGCACCTTGACGCCCGGGTTGGCGGCCTCGAACTCCTTGGTGAGCTTGGGCAGGTTCTCGCCCTCGGCGCCCATGGCCCACATGGTGATGGTGCCCTTGGCGGCGCCAGAGCTCACCGCCTTGCCGGTCTCGGGAGCGGCGCTGCCGGCGTCCTCGCGTCCGCAGGCGGACACGGTCAGGGCAAGTACGGTGACGCCTGCCAGGGTGATGGCGGAGGTGCGTCTCATCGGTCTCTCACTTTCTGGGGTGGGGGAGGTGATCGGTGGTTGGTGGGTTCAGGAGGGATGCCGGGCGAGCCGGCGGTGGCCGGTCGCTAACCGGCGGTGTGGCCCGGTGGGCACCCGCAGCTGCTGCGGATCACCACCTGCGTGGCCAGGACCCGACGCTCGGCGCTCGGGGCGGCACCGGAGACCAGGTCGTGGAGCCGGTCGGCGGCCAGCGCCCCGAGCTCCTGCACCGGCTGACGGACGGTGGTCAGGCCGGGCCGCACGTAGCGGGCCGTCATGACGTCGTCCCAGCCGACGATGGCGATGTCCTCGGGAACAGCGACGCCGCCGTCGGTGAGCCGGGCCATCACGGCCAGGGCGAGCTCGTCGTTGCCGCAGACCAGGGCGTCGGCGGTGAAGTCGCCGGCGAGCAGGCGCTCGGCCACCGCGGTGCCGTCGCGCTCGCGGAACTCGGCGCGCACCGGGTCGGCAGGGGTCAGGCCGCGTCCGCGGTGGGCGGCGGCGAACCCCTCGTAGCGCTCGAGGAGGTCGGGGGCGGCGTCGGTGTCACCGACGAAGCGCAGGTTCGTGCGGCCGTGCTCGAAGAGGTGCTCGGTCAGCTCGCGGGCACCCTCGACGTTCTCGGCGGCGATCGCCTCGATGCCGGCGCGGGCGTGGCCGGCGATGACGACGACCGGCTTGGCGCTGCTGCCGACGTGGGCGGCGTCCGAACCGAGCACCGCGATGCCGTCGACCCGGGTGGCGAGGGTGCGCACGGCGCGGTCGCGGTCCTCCTTGGTGCCGGCCAGCACGAGCATGACGCTCTGGTCGAGCTCGGCGGCCCGGGTCTCGAAGCCGACGAGCAGCTCGGCGTAGTAGGGGCCGGTCAGCTCGGGGAGCACCAGGCCGTAGGTGTCGTGGTGGCGGACGGCCAGGCTGCGGGCCGCGCCGGAGGGCAGGTAGTCGAGGGCGGCGACGGCGTCGAGCACCTTGCGCTTGGTGTGCTCGGACACCACCGGTGAGCCCTGGAGCACCCGCGAAACGGTCGCGATCGAGACGCCGGCCTGGTCGGCGACGGAGTAGATCGTCGCCCCTCGGCGGGTGTCATCGGTCGGTGCCATCTCACTGCCTTCGTCGTTGAAAGCGCTTACATTTCTTCTTCGATAGTCCTCATGGCTCCGAGTGAACGGGGGCTAAGGAATATAACGAATCGATAACGGCCGGTCGCAGGTGGCCTCGTGGTGCTGAAAGCTGTTCCCCAGTGCTACCCGTCGGAAGGGGTCGCCAAACGGCCGCGAGGCGGCTGGGTGACGCCATGCTCCGGGGTGGCGCCTGGCGCTACTCCGGTCGCCGGTGGACTTCACCGCGAGACGCTTCTCGAGCGGGAGTGCGAGGCGAACTACGTTGTGCCGGAACTGAACCCGGACGAGTCCACCGACAGGTTGACGCCGGCCGCCCTGAGGGCGACCGGCGTCGTGTGACACCCGGCCTGCTCCGTGGTGTCGTCCTCCTCGAAGCCCTGACGAGGGGAGTTTTCGGTGCTCAGCCAGACCCTGGGCCCGGGTCGTGGACGGTGCCATAGCCCGATGTGACCAACCTTGTCGGGGGTCGGTGTCACCGTGGAGAGCATGGAGATCACCCGTTTGCAGCCGGCCGGGCTCGTCGCGAGCCCGGCGTTCAGCCACGTGGCCGTCGTCCCCGCGGGCGCCACGACCATCTATGTCGGGGGCCAGAACGGTGTCGACGACACGGGCGCCGTCGTCTCGGGCGACGTCGCCGAGCAGTCGAGCCGAGCCCTCGACAACACCGCCACCGCCTTGGCGGCGGTCGGCGCGTCCTTGACCGACGTCATCCAGTGGACCGTGCTCATCGCGCAGGAGGCGGACCTCAATGCCGCGTACGGTGCCATCGCCCCACGGCTCGGGGGTGCCGGCGCACCCCCACTGGTCACCGCGGCGCGGGTCGCCGGACTCGGCGTGCCCGGGGCCCTGATCGAGGTCAGCGCGATCGCGGCGGTGCTGCCGGGCTGAGTCGGCCGCCGGTCGACGGGTGCGCTGCCCTGTCGGCGCAGGCGCGCTGGCCCGTGACCGACGAGGGCCCAGCCCCGTATCGTGCCCCTGTGAGGCGGCGCTGCCCACCCGTGCGCCCGGCGGCCTCGCTCGACGATGCCGGGTGAGCTCGGCGTGGCCGCCCCGGGGCGGGTGGACGTCCTGGGTGCGCTGGAGGTCGTCGCGGCCGACGGCACCCGCAGCCCCGTCCCCGGTCGCCAGCAGCGCACCCTGCTCTCCCTCCTGGTCCTCCATCGCGACCGGCCGGTGCCGCCGGCCCGCCTCGTCGCCGGGCTCTGGGGTGATGCCGCGCCACCCGGCGCGGAGGTGACCCTGCGCAGCCACGTCTCACACCTGCGGCGCCTGCTCACCGAGCTCGGGCTGGGCCAGCGGCTGGAGGCCGGCCCGGGCGGCTACCGCCTCGACCTCCCCCGATCCAGCGTCGACGTCGACCGTTTCGAGGAGCTCGTCGGCTCCGGGCAGGAGGCGTTGGCCCTGGGCGACACCCCGCGGGCGGCCGCGCACCTGCACGAGGCACTGCGGTTGTGGCGGGGCCGGCCCTACCCGGACCTCGACGAGGTCGACGACGTGGAGCCCGAGGTGATCCGTCTCGACGGCCTGCGGCTCACGGCGGTCGAGGCGGGTGTCGACGCCGACCTGGCGACCGGGCGGCACCGCGAGGTGGTCGGCGAGCTCGAGTCCCTGGTCACCACCCACCCGTTCCATGAGCGCTTCTGCGCCCAGCTCATGGTCGCGCTCTACCGGTCAGGGCGACAGGCGGACGCCCTCGAGGTGTACTCGGGCGCCCGTGAGCGGCTCGCCGAGGAGCTCGGCCTCGATCCGGGACCCGAGCTGCAGGAGCTGTACCGCAAGGTGTTGCGACAGGACCCGGAGCTGCTGGGCGGCGCCTCCACACCCGCCCCGCCGGGACCGGCCCGGAACCAGCCCCCAGAGGTCAACCATCCGCCGGACGCCGTCTTCTCGACGTTGACCCGCTTTCCCGTCGTCGGCCGTTCCACGGAGCTCGCGCGGTTGGATGCCGCGTGGCAGGACGTCGCCGACGGTGGCCGCGGCGTGCTGCTGGTCTCCGGCCCCGCGGGGATCGGCAAGACGCACCTCGTGGCCGCGCTGGCCGAGCGGGTGGCCGAGGGCGGGCGTCCCCTCCTGGTCGGCCGCTGCGGGGCCACGCAGAGCGGGTTCGACCCGGTGGCCCGCGCACTCGCCGGCTCCGGCCAGGTGCAGCGACTGCTCGAGGAGGACGCAGCCGCGTTGCCGTCCGTCGTCACGGCGTTGCTCGGGATGCCGTCCACCGGGTCCCGCGAGCACGCCGAAGCGGGACCCGACACCAGCGAGGAGCTCGTGGCCACCGGCGTCGCCACCGTGCTGCGGCAGCTGGCTGTCAGCGGCCCCGTGCTCCTGGTCCTCGACGACGTCGACCGGGTCAACACGTCGAGCGCCGTCCTGCTCGGCCACCTCGTCGAACGGCTGCCCGCCGGCGTCCTCGTCGTGCTGGCCTACCGGGACCCACCCGGAGCCCGCCACCCGCCGCTCCTCGGCCTCCTCGGGGAGGTCGCCTCGCGTGCCGTTGCCGAACGCATCGTGCTCGGCCCCCTCACCGAGGAGGGCCTCGCCGACCTCGTCCGGGACCGGACGCCCAGGGCCGAGGGCGCCGAGCTCCTCGCCCACCGCCTGTGGGAGCGCACCGGTGGAAACCCCTTCTACGCGGTCGAGCTGGCCTCGGTCGTCGGAACGGGTGACGCAGGCACCGAGGGCTGGTCGGTTCCCGCCGGGGTGCGCGACGTCCTACGTCACCGCCTCGCCGACCTGCCGGAGCGAGCCCGGGACGTGCTGCCCGTGGCCGCCGTCCTCGGCGCCGAGGTCGACGTCGAGCTGCTGGCGCAGGTCGTTCGTGCTCCCGAGGACGAGGTGGCGCAGGCCCTCGACGAGGGGGTGACCGCCGGCCTGCTCGTCGAGTCCGGGGACTCCTGGCGCGGTCGCTACACCTTCCCCCAGTCCCTGGTGCGCGACGCGCTGCGCTCGGAGGTCGCCGGGGTCCGGCTGCGCAGCGTGCACCTCACCGCGGCCGAAGCACTCCAGGCGAGGCGGCGGCCGGCGCGCGGCGACTCGGCCGCGATCGCCGAGCACCTGCTCGGTGCTGGCAGTGCGGCCGACCCCGAGGAGACGGCCCGGTTCGGCCTCCTCGCGGCGACGGAGGCGGCAGCCCTCTCCGCCTGGGACGACGCGTTCGGGCACGCCGAGGCGGCGGTGGCGCTCCTCGCCGAGACGGGTCCACCGACCGCCCACGCCCGCGCCGCGGTCACCGCAGCCATGCTGTGGCTTCGGTCCGGGCGCGGCCACCGTCGAGGGCTGGAGCTCCTCGAGGTGGCGCTGCCGGAGTACCTCGCCGCCGACGACGACGAAGCGGCCGGCGCGGTGCACAGCCGGATCGGCAGTGCGCTGTGCCTGCACCACTCGGTGATGGACATCCCGCGCGCCCTGGAGCACTTCGACGCGGCGGAGCGGCTGCTTCCCGACCCCGAGACCGACTACCACCTCCACCGCGGTCGCGCCCACGCCGCGATGACCGGTCTGCGCACCGCCCTGCTCGACCAGGCGGCGGGCCGGGCCGAGGGCATCGCGGCCTCACTCGGCCGGCGTGAGCTCACGGTCGTACCCGGATGGGCCCGGGGGTGGGCCGACGTGAACGCCGGTCGACTCGCCGCGGGCCTCGCCCGGTGGGAGGCGGGGTGGCGCACGGCCCACGAGCGCTCCGACGCCTACCTCGGCTGGTCACCGGTCAATGCGGCCGCGATGTTCCTCAACGTCCACCTCCTCGATCCCGCCGCCGCCAGGGCGTGGTGCCGACGCGGCCTGGGCCAACCACGGCTGACGTCGTTCGTCCAACCCCACGACGCCGTCGTCGACCACCTCGCTCTCGCACTGGCTGCGTCGGGCGAGGTCGACGACGCCCGGGCGACGGCGGACCGTCTGCCTCCCGACGCCGGTTCTCGCCGGATGCTCCTGTTGCTCGACGGCCGGTGGGAGCAGGCCGCCGATTCCTGGGCCGCTGCGGTGGCGGCCGACGAGTCCGCCGGTGACCTGCACGACGCAGCCGTCAACCTCCGCTGGCTGGCCGACGCGCAGGTCGCCCTCGGCGACCGGGACGGTGCGCTGACGTCCCTGCAGCGGGCCCTGGACCTCGGACGCCAGGGACCGCAGGTGCCGACCGAGCTCGTTGCGCGGGCCCGGCTGGCCCAGCTTCTCGCTGCCGAGCGTCCCGGCGACGCCGCGGCCCACCTGGACCGGTGCGACGAGATCGTCGCGGCAGGGGAGGACTGGCGCGGCGCGGTCGCACCGGTGGAGCTGGCGCGGGCCGCCGTGGCCGCGGCCCGCGGCGACGCCGCAGCGACCGACACGGCATCCGAGCGGGCCCTGCGGGTGACCGTCGACCACCGCCTGCCCTGGCACGAGGCTGCGGCCCTGGATGCGTGGGGACGCCTCTCCGACGGCCGTGGCGACCATCGGGCGGCGGCGGAGCGGTGGCGTCGCGCCCGGGAGGCCTACCGCAGGCTCGGCGCGCCCGACCGCTGGCTGGAGGGTGTCGGCCGGTGACGCCCCACGACGCTTCCACGCTGCTTCCACGGCCCGTCGGCAGGGTGGTTCCACACCCCGACGAAAGGCAGTGACGGACATGGCAGCCACGACGCAGGCCGGCTACGACGCGATCGTCGTCGGCGCCCGGTGTGCGGGCGCGACGGTTGCCACGGTGATGGCGAACGCGGGTCGGCGGGTGCTGCTCGTCGACCGCGACGACTTCCCCAGCGACACCGTCTCCACGCACCAGCTCTTCCCGAACTCCCTGGCCCTCCTCGACGCGCTCGGGGTGGGCGACCGGATCCGGTCCACTCACCGGCTTCGTCCGGTTGAGTACTCGTGGCGCGTCCTCGGGCACGCCGTCGCCGGAGGGTTCACGCCGATCGGCGGGCACGACCGCACCTGCTCGATCCGACGGGTCACCCTCGACGCCGCGGCCCTCGACACCGCCGTCTCGGCCGGGGCGGAGGCTCGCCTGGGATCCGCGGTGACATCTCTCCTCGGGTCCGGCACCACCGAGGACCCGGTGCGCGGCGTCGTCATGGACACCGGTGAGCAGCTGCTCGCCCCCTGGGTCGTCGGAGCCGACGGCAGGACGTCGCTGATCGCCCGCCGTCTCGGGTTGCCGAAGTCGCGGGAACGACGCGGCGAGGTGTCGATGCTCTTCGCCTACTGGGAAGGACTTCCGGACTCCGGGTGGTGCCACGTTGACGTGCAGGGCCGGCTCAGCCTGATGTCCTCCCCGTGCGAGGACGGCATCCACCTCCTGATCGTGGCAGGTCCCGCGGATCTGACGCGCGGTTCCGCGACACAGCGCGAGGAGGCCTACCTGGCCGCCCTGAGGCGTTTCCCGGCCGTGTTCAACCCGCGCCTGCTCGACGGTGCGCGACGGGTCTCTCCGCTCGTCGTGGTGCCGGAGACGATGCTGCGCGGCTTCGTCCGGCCCGCCACCGGCCCGGGGTGGGCGCTCGTCGGCGACGCCGGCCTGTTCAAGCACCCCGTGACGGCGCAGGGCATCGGCGACGCGCTCGCCCAGGGCTGGTACGTCGGCACCGCGCTGGGCCGGGGCGACGACCTGGCCGACTACGCCAGGTGGCGCGACGAGCAGGCGGCCGGCCACTACGAGTGGTCCTACGAGCTCGCGAAGTTCCCCTCGTCGGACGCGGCTGCCGTCTGGGCAGGGCTCGCCGCCGACCCGGTGGCCGGACCGGAACTGCTCGACACCTTCGCCCGGCGGCACCGCCCCGACGACGTCCTGCGCCCCGCTCGCCGAGCCCGGTGGCGCGCGGCGTGGGCCTACGAGAAGGGCATCGACGAGCTGACCGGCCTGCTCGACGGTCTCGACGACGACTCCATGCAGGTGGCCGTACCGGCCTGCCCGCAGTGGACCGTGGGCGACCTCCTGGCCCACCTGGTCGGGGTGGCCCAGGACGCCGTCCGTGGGGACTACTTCGCCGGGGCGATGGAGGCGTGGCGCGACCCGGCGCTGGCCGCCGAGCGGGACGCCTGGACCGACGGGCACCTCCACCGGTTCGCGGACCGTGGGCTCGAGGCGCTGCTGCGCGCCCTACGCCTTCACGGATGCCGGCTCGTGCAGGCGCTGCGCAGCGGCGTGGACCCGCTCGGCTCGGCTCCGACGTGGATGGTGTCGGCGGCGGCCGCCGACCTCTCCGTGCACCTGGCCGACCTCCGCTCCGCGCTCGGGCTCCCCGCGGACCTCGACGGCACCACGACCCGGTTCGGGGTGTGGGCCTACCGCGGCTGGCTGCACCATCGCCTCGTGGCCACGGGTGCGCCCGCCCTCCGGCTCTCCGACGGCAACAGCGAGTGGGTCGTCGGCGACGGGAGCCCAGCGGCGTCCGTGACGGCCCCGCCGTACGAGCTGTTCCGCACCATCACCGGTCGCCGTAGCGAGAGCGACGTGCGAGCCCTCCAGTGGACGTCGGACCCCTCGCCGTGGGTCGACCTCATCTCGCCATATCCGTTGCCGCAGTAGCCGGCTCCGCCAACACACCTCGCACCACGCGCCACCGACCGGTGGCGTGCACCTCACCCAACCCCGAAAGGCAGGACACCCATGTCCACCACCATCACCACCCCCACCGCCCTGGACGAGCTGCGCACCAAGCAGCAGCAGATCTGGAGCAGTGGCGACTACAACCGCATCGCTGCCATCACGGTGCCGGTCTCCGAGTCGCTGGTCCGACGGGCCGACCCACGGCCCGGCCAGAACGTGCTCGACGTCGCCACCGGCACCGGACACGCGGCGCTCGCCGCAGCCCGCCGCGGCACCCGGGTCACCGGCATCGACTACGTGCCGGCGCTGGTCGACATCGCCCGCCGTCGTGCGGCCGCCGAGGCGCTCCCCGTCGACTTCGTCGAAGCCATCGCGGAGGACCTCCCGTTCGACGATGGCTCGTTCGACCACGTCGTGTCGGCGATCGGCGTCATGTTCGCCGCCGACCAGGACCGAGCAGCGGCCGAACTGGTCCGCGTCACCCGGCCCGGCGGACGCATCTCGCTCGCGAGCTGGACGCCCACGGGCTTCATCGGCCGCCTGCTCAAGACGGTCGGGGCGCACGTCCCACCCCCGCCGGCTGCCCAGCCGCCCACCCGCTGGGGAATCCCGGAGACGGTGCGCGAGCTGCTCGGCGACGACGTCGTCGCCGTCACGACGAGCCGAAGCACGGTGCCGCAGGTCTTCGCGTCGGCGGAGGCCTTCGCCGATCTCTTCCTGACCTGGTACGGCCCCACTCGCTCCGCGGCGGCCCGGCTCGACGAGGCCGGGCGCCGGGCCCTGCGCGCCGACATGGTCGCCCTCGCGGCCGACTCCAACCGCGGCACGGACGGGACGTTCGTCAGCGACTGGGAGTACCTCCTGGTCACCGCCACCCGGCGATGACCACGCACCCCGAGCAGCACCACCGCAACCACGCAAGGAGATCACCATGTACCAACTCGACCCTTTCGGTCGTCTCACCCTGACCAGCCTGGAGCTCAGCCGCAGGGCCGCCGAGCGCCACGCCCACCTCGAGGCCCTGTCCTGGCCCGAGACCGGCGAGTCACCGGGGCGGCGACGCCGACGGCCACAGGAGTGGCTGCGCCTGATGGTGTTCCCCGCGTTCAGGTGACCAACCCTCGGCACGCATCGCTCGATGACGGCCCGGCACTCGCCGGGCCGTCATCGGGGTGGCTAGGCGCGGGCCGGCACCAGGTACCTGCGGCCGGTGAGGAGCGCCAGGCTGTAGCAGACCGCCACGACCAGCAGCAGGGCGTTGAAGCCGAGGATGAGGGCGAGGTACTCGAGGGCCCCGCCCACCATCGCGCCGAGCAGGTTCGCCCCGAAGGCCGTGGTCGACTCCCCGACGCCCTTGAAGCGCACGGCGAAGAGCAGGTTGGCCACGAAGATCGGCAGGAACGCGATCGTCACCCCGACCAGGAACCGCGGCACCGGCGAGAGGTCGAGCAGGAGGTCGCCGGGTACGAGCCAGGCCATGGCCAGTGACGCCAGCAGCGCGGGGTACAGCCACAGGGGCCGGGCGATGTGCACCCGCCGCGCCACCTCGATGGCGGCCAGCACGCTGAGCAGCACCCCCGCGAACACGGCGGCGTTCACGGCCCAGGTGGTGCCGAAGAGCAGCGCGAACTGCACCACGTTCTTGGTCTCGAGCAGCAGGAACGCGACCCCCATGAAGAACAGGTCGGTGTACGGCGCCATCTGCTTCAGCGGGCCCCCGACCCATCGCACCAGCACGAGCGACGCGATCAGCACCAGCGCCAGCATCCACAGGTAGAACGAGGGGATGGTGCGGGTGCCGAGGTAGGGGAACGGGCGGTCGTCGACGGACGGTTCCAGCTCTCCGACCCGCGGGGTCCAGGTGGTCGTGCAGCCCCCGGTCGAGGCGTCGTCACGCAGCGACAGCACCGCCTGCTGGCGCTGGCCGTGCGTCGGCCCGAGCTGCACGCAGGGCGCGGTGCCGTACACGGTGCGGATGGTGTTGGCGTAGCGGTCGAGCAGCCACGGTTCGTAGTAGTTGTACATCGCGAACGTGCCGCCCGGCTTGAGCAGCGAGCGCGCCCGATCCAGCGCCTGGGTGGTGAACAGGTAGTTCTCGAGGCGCAGCGCCGACTGCCCCGTGACGATCGTCGCCGAGTCGGGCAGGGCGAACAGCACGAGGTCGTAGTGCGTGGCCGCGCGCTCCATGAACGCGCGCCCGTCGTCGACGTGCAGCGTCACCCGGGGGTCTGAGTAGGGGCGGTCCGGATGCCGGTCGCGACCGATCTGCACCAGGGCCGGGTCGATCTCGACCGCGTCGACCCGCTTGGCGCCCTTGCTCAGGGCGACGGCGACGTCGTTCCCCGTTCCGGCCCCGATGACGAGCACGTCGTCGTGCGGGCCGGCGTACGTGTAGGGGTACAGGTAGAAGGGCGAGTCCTTGGTGACCTGCGCGACCGAAGCGGTGGTCTGCAGCGGCGTGTTGTTGACGTCGATGCGCACGTTGCCGCCGGACGCGGTCTCGGTGTGGATCTTGTAGTACGGCGACCACTGGTACGACCCGACGAAGGACTCGAGCCCCAGCATCACCACGACCGCCGCGATGCCGGCCGCGGGAAGCCAGCGCCGCGACCGAACCCGCGGCCCGAGGAGCACGACGAACACCGCGGCCGAGGTCGCCGCCCAGGCGAGCGGCGGCATCCGGAGGAAGGAGAGGCCGGCGAAGGTGACGATGCCGAGCAGCGACCCGCCGATGTCGAGGCGGTAGGCGTCGAGCGGTTCGAAGAGCGAGAAGGTGCGAGCCACCTCCTGGGCGAGGGCGCCCAGGGTGGCGACGGTGACCAGGAAGATCATCGTCAGGGACAGCCAGCGCGGGAGCGGCGCCAGGCCGAACGACCCGACCAGCGCCCACCCGCCCGCGCCGGTCGTACCGGTGCGCACCGAGAAGGTGAGCACGAAGGCCACGAGCAGGGCGAGCAGGGCGGGGGCGATCGGGAACAGGTCGCGACCCCGGTTCCCGCGGAGGAACCCCAGGCCGATGCCGAGGAAGCTGGCCAGCAGCACGAAGTTGGTGAGGTGCACCAGGTAGAGGTTGTTCGAGGACGTCCACCGGATCAGCGCGAGCTCGACGAACAGCATGAGCGCACTGGCCAGCACCAGCCGGACCCGCGGCGACAGCGTCACCCGCGCCACCCTAGGGGGAGCATCGTCGTGGCGACGTCTGACGCACTGGTCCTCCGTCGCGCCGTGTCCCTCGCGGTCCATCCCTGTCACAATCGCCCACATGCGGTACTCGTTCGGGGACCTCGTCCTCGACACCGAGCGGTTCCTCCTGGAGCGAGGTGGGGAGCCGCAGCACGTCCAGCCCCAGGTCTTCGACGTCCTCAGCCACCTCGTCGCCAACCGCTCGCGGGTCGTGCCCAAGACCGAGCTGCTGGACACCATCTGGGGTGACCGCTTCGTCAGTGAGTCGACGTTGACGAGCCGCATCAAGGCGGCCCGCCGCGTGGTGGGCGACGACGGCATCACGCAGAACGTCATCAAGACCGTTCACGGACGGGGATACCGCTGGGTCGCCGACGTCGGGGAGCTGGCGGAGCCGTCCGACCCTCGGGACCGGGCACCGGCTCGAGCCTCCGCAGCGCAAGCTCGAGCAGCGGATCCGCTTCTGCAGGACCTCGGACGGGGAACGGCTGGCGTACGCCACCGTGGGCGAAGGTCCGCCGCTGGTCCGGGCGGCGCACTGGATCACCCACCTCGACTACGAGTGGGCCAGCCCGGTGTGGCAGCACTGGATGGAGGGGCTCTCCCGGCAGCGGACCCTGGTGCGGTACGACGAACGGGGGTGTGGCCTCTCGGACCACGACCCGTACGACGTGTCGCTGGAGTCCTTCGTGCAGGACCTCGAGACGGTCGTCGACGACCTGGGGCTCGAGCGGTTCCCGCTCATGGGCCTGTCCCAGGGCGGGCCCGTGGCCATCGAGTACGCGCACCGTCATCCGGAACGGGTCAGTCGGCTCATCCTCGTGGGCGCCTTCGTGAAGGGCCGTCGGGCCCGGTCGTTCACCCCGCAGCACCATCGTGAGTTCGAGATGCAGCGCGAGCTCATCCGGCTCGGCTGGGGGCGGGACGAGCACTCGTTCCGCCTGTACTTCTCCTCGGTGTTCATGCCGGACGCGGACCCCCAGCTGTGGACGGACTTCGCCGAGCTCATGCGGCGCACGACCTCCGCCGAGAACGCCCTGCGGCTCTTCGACGCCTGCCTCGACATGGACGTGACGCAGGCGGCGGCGGCCCTGGACCTGCCGACGCTGATCCTGCACGGCCGGGACGACATGCGGATCCCCTTCGAGCAGGGGGTCTCGCTCGCCTCGCTCATCAGGGGCAGCCGGCTGGTGCCCCTGGACACCCAGAACCACCTGCTGCGACCGGACGAGCCGGCGTGGAACCACCTTCTGGAGGAGGTCGGCGCCTTCCTCGACGAGGAGGAGTCCACCGGAAGTCCACGGTCGGTCCACACGGTCTCCAAGAGCGCCGGCACCTAGGAGACGACGGTTGTCCCATCGCCACCGATGAGGAGACAGCCGTGGACCACACCCGACCGGCCCGGACCGGGACCGAACGCACCTGGCTGGCCGATGTCGTCGTCGTCGGGGCCCGCTGCGCGGGCGCCGCCACCGCGATGCTGCTGGCGGATGCCGGGCACGACGTCCTCGTCGTCGACCGGGCGAGCTTCCCGAGCGACACCGTCTCGACGCACGTCATCGCCCGCACCGGGATGGTGCAGCTCAACCGTTGGGGGTTGCTGGACGCGCTGCACGACTCCGGGGCACCACGGCTCACGACCGTCGAGCTCGACACCGGTGACGACGTCATCGTGCGCACCATCAAGGACCGGCACGGTGTGGACCACCTCCTCGCGCCGCGCCGCATCATCCTCGACGACCTCCTCCTGGACGCCGCACGCAGGTCAGGGGCCCGGCATCGAGACGGGGGTGAGCGTCGACCGCGTGCTGCGGGACGGCGGTGGACGGGTCGTGGGGCTGCTAGCCCATGACGCCCGTGGCGGCATCCGGGTGCACGCACGCCACGTCGTGGGTGCCGACGGGCTGGGCTCGCGGGTGGCCCGCTCGGTCGGGGCCCCGCTCGTCCTCGCGCGACCGACCTCGGGCGCGGCCGTGTACGCGTACCTCGCCGGGGACTGGTCCGGAGTCGAGTACCACGTCGGTGCCGGCGCCCTGGCCGGCGTCTTCCCGACCCACGGGGGTGAGGCCTGCGTCTGGATCTGCACCCCGGAGGAGGTCGCCCGGCGACACCAGCGACACGGGCCACGCGATGCCGTGCTCGCGGGCCTGCTCGCCGAGCTGACCCCCGGTTTCGGCGACCGGGTCAGCGGTGCCGTCCAGACGTCGCCGGTGCGGGGCATGTTGCGCATGCCGAACCACTTCCGGCAGGCCGCCGGCCCCGGGTGGGCGCTGGTCGGTGATGCCGGGTACCACCGCGACGCGATCACCGGTCACGGGATCAGTGACGCGTTCCGGGATGCCGAGCTGCTCTCGGTCGCGCTGGACCAGGCGCTGCAGAACCCCGCCGGCGAGGCGGGCGCGCTGCGGGCCTACGGGCGGGACCGCGACCGCCTGGCTCGCCCGATCTTCGACATCACCTGCGAGCTCGCCACCTTCCCCGAACCCGAGCGCTTCGTGGAGCTGCAGCGACAGCTCGCCGCCGCGATCGACGACCAGGCGGGCGAGCTCGCCGCCCGACCCTCACGCGCAGGCGCTGCCGTCGCGTGACCACCGACCTCACCCGAGGACCCGCCGGCACTCCGGCACCCCCACCCAGAAGGAAGACCACCATGTCCACGGACACCGCACACCGCAACGGCGTCGACACCGCAACGCTCTTCGCCACCCTCGACGCCGTCAAGCAGATGCCGGCCGCCGCGCAGTTCCAGTTCCGTACCCACAACGAGTGGCAGCAGGGGACGCACAGCCGGTCGACGTTCTCCGACTTCTTCGGCGTCGGCGAGGAGCGCGCGCACGAGCGCGAGTTCACCTTCGACGCCGACCACCCGGCCGTCCTCGTCGGACGGGACAACGGCCCCACCCCGGTCGAGTTCGTGCTCCACGCGCTGGCGGCCTGCCTCACCGCGGGACTGGCCAACATCGCGGCCGCGCGAGGCGTGACGCTCACCGAGGTCCGGTCCACCGTGACCGGCGACATCGACCTCAACGGCATCCTCGGTCTCCGGCCGGTTCGCAACGGCTACCAGCAGGTCGGCGTGAAGTTCGTCGTCAAGGGGGAAGCGCCGGAGGAGGTGCTGCGCGCCATCGTCGAGCAGTCCCGCCAGCGCTCCGCCGTCTACGACGTCATCACCAACGGGGTGCCGGTCGACATCGAGGTCGAGGTCGCCTGACCTCGCCCGGTCGTCGGGTCCACGCCCCTCACGGAGCCGAAGGCTGCACTTCCGCGCCCACCTGCGCCATGATCGGTCCACGAACCCGAGGACGGACCATGCACTCCTTCGAGCACGACACCGATGCGTCGCGGACCGTCTTCGGCACGGGCACGCTGTCCCGCGTGCGAGACGAGCTGCGGCGAGTCGGTGGCCGCCGTGCGCTGGTCCTGTCCACCCCAGGTCAGCGGGCTCTCGCGACACGGGTGGCCGGGGTGCTGGGCGACGCCGCGGCGGGGACCTTCGACGGCGCCGCTGAGCACACCCCGGTGGAGGTGACCGACGCCGCCCTCGCTCGTGCGAAGGAGGTGGCCGCCGACTCGGTGGTCTCGGTCGGCGGTGGCTCGACGACCGGGCTCGGCAAGGCCCTGGCCGCCCGCACCGGGATGCCCCACCTGGTGCTGCCCACGACGTACGCCGGATCCGAGGTCACCCCGCTCCTGGGTGAGACCGCCCACGGCGAGAAGGTGACCCGTACCGGCCCGGAGATCCTGCCGGAGGTGGTCGTCTACGACGTGGAGCTGACCACCACGCTGCCGTGGCCCGTCACCGTCACCAGTGCGGTCAACGCCATGGCCCACGCGGTCGAGGCCCTCTACGCGGTCGACCGCACCGCCGAGTCCGACCGGATGGCCACGGAGGGACTCGGTGCCCTGGCCGACGGGTTGAGGTCGCTGCAACGCGACCCCGACGACCTGGACGCGCGCGCCGACCTGCTCTACGGAGCGTGGCTGGCGGGCAGGTGCCTCGGCACGGTCGGCATGGGGTTGCACCACAAGCTCTGCCACACCCTCGGCGGCAGCTTCGGCCTCCCCCACGCCGCCACCCACACGGTGGTGCTCCCGCACGCGATGGCCTACAACGCAGCGGCGGCACCGGAGGCCATGGGCGCGGCGTCCGCCGCGCTCGGTGTCGGCGACGCCCCCTCCGGGCTGCAGGCCCTGGTGGTCCGGCTCGGCGGTCCGACAAGCCTGCGCGACCTCGGCTTCGACCTCACGGACGTGCCTCGGGCCGCCGCCCTTGCCACCGCGCGGCCCTACCCGAACCCGCGACCGGTCGACCACGACGGCCTCGTCGAGCTCCTCACCCACGCGACCGACGGCACCACCATCCACCCTGACCAGGAGAACCGATGACCACGACCGACCCGTCCACCCCCAGCCCGGCCGAGCTCGAGGCCCGCCGGCACGAGATCCGCGAGGCCCACCTGCACCCGACCGGGTCACGACCCGCCTCCACCGCCCGCGGGCTGCACCACACCGCGCTGATCAGCAGCGACGTCGAGCGCACCGTGCGCTTCTACCAGGACGTGCTCGGGTTCCCGCTGACCGAGCTGATCGAGAACCGCGACTACCCCGGGTCCTCGCACTTCTTCTTCGACATCGGCAACTCCAACCTGCTGGCCTTCTTCGACTTCCCGGGGCTCGACGTCGGGCCCTACGCCGAGGTGCTCGGCGGGCTGCACCACATGGCGATCTCGGTGGACCCCGAGCGCTGGCACGCGCTGGTCGCCCGGCTCACCGAGGCCGGGGTCGAGCACGAGGTGCACAGCGGGGTGTCGGTCTACTTCCGCGACCCCGACGGGGCGCGCATCGAGCTCATCGCCGACCCGCTCGGCGAGATGTACGGCAACCAGGTGCTCTAGTCCTGGGTGCCGGCGGCACCCTCGGCCTCGGCCTCGGCGTCGGCCTCGACGAAGCCGCGGTGCAGGGAGTACAGCGCCTCGGTGATGACCCGCCGGTCGGTCTCACCGCGCGGCCGGGCGTGCCGGTGCAGCGCGAGGCCGTCGAGCAGGGCCACGACCATCGGCGCCCGCTCGTCGGCGTGGGCGATCCCCAGTGCGAGCAGTGACGCCTCGGCACCTCGCTCGATGCTCGCCATGATCCGGTGGGCCGTGGGCTGCAGCTGCGGCCGGCGGCGGCACTCGAGGTAGATCTCGAACTGCGCGACGGTGTCGGGTTCCGGCTCGGACATCACCGCGTCGACGAACCGGTCGATCGACTCACGGGGGCCCAGCTCGGAGTCGACGACCTGCGCCGTCACGGCATCCACGCGTTCCACGATGCGCTCGCCGACCACGTGCAGCGCGGCGGCGACCAGCTGGTCGAGCGAGGAGAAGAAGTAGCTCGTCGTCGACGTCGACATCCCGGCCCGCGCCGCGATCGCCCGGTGGGTCGTTCCCGCGACGCCCTGCTCGGCGATGACCTCGACCGCCGCGTCGAGGAGAGCGGCCCGGCGCGCCCGGCCGCTGGCCCGATGGGTGGCTGGCCTGATCGACATGACCCGATTATGCCAAGAGTCTGGACATTCGTCCAGACTTGCTGGCACGCTTGGACCCGGGCCGGTCCGGCCGCATCACCACAGGAGGCACCGTGGAGCACATCTCCGCCCGCCAGCACGTCATCGACATGTGTCGCACGATGCTCGAGCGCGGCTACCTCAAGGCCACCGAGGGCAACGTCTCGGTGCGGGTGCCCGGCCGCCGGCTCTACGCGGTGACCCCGAGCAACTACTCCTACGACCGGATGCGCGTCGAGGACGTCTGCATCGTCGACTTCGACGGGAAGCACGTCCCGGACGACGACCGCGCCGGAGCCTCCCTGGCGCCCTCGATCGAGTGCGGCATGCACGCCAACATCTACCGCGCCCGGCCCGACGTGCACGCGATCGTGCACACCCACCAGCCCTACGCCTCGGCCCTGGCGGTGCTGCGCCGCCCGATCCCGGCGCTCACCGACGAGCAGGTGCGCTTCCTCGGGCGCGAGGTCGCGGTCATCGACTACGCCCCGTCGGGCACCGGCTTCCTGGCCAAGAACGTGCAGAAGAAGATCACGAGCGGCGACAACGCGTTCATCCTCGCCAACCACGGCATCGTGGCCGTCGGCACCGACCCCGAGCGCGCCGTGTTCAACATGGCCCTGCTCGAGAAGGTGTCCATCGCCTACCTGCTGGCACTGACCACCGAGTCGGGCAAGGTCTACACGATCCCCACCCCGATCCGTGAGATCGCCTTCGCCAAGCTGCGCAAGGACGAGAAGCGCATCGCCGCACAGATCACCAAGTCCGTTCCCGCCGAGCGTGTTCCGGATGCCGTGCCCCTCCCCAGCGCGGACGCAGCGGCCAGCGCCGTGGTGGCCGAGCGCGAGGCGTACGCCGTGGCCGAGCCCGTGCCGGCGGCCGAGGCGCCCGGTGCCGAGTCGGCCCGGCTCGGGTACGCGATCAGCAGCTACCCCGACGTCGAGGACACCATGGAGCGACTGCGCGCCCTGGTCGACCAGCCGGTCCGCGGCCTGCGGCACGACGCCCTCAACGACGTGCTCGAGTGGTTCGAGACCAAGTGCCAGGGCAGCAAGCAGCTCACCGACCGGGCGAAGTCGCGCATCCCCGGCGGCGTGCAGCACAACCTCGCCTTCAACCACCCGTTCCCGCTCGCGATCGACCGCGCCGACGGCGCCCACCTCACCGACCGCGACGGCAACGTCTACATCGACTTCCTGCAGGCCGGTGGGCCGACCCTGCTCGGCAGCAACTACGCGCCGGTCAACGAGAAGGTCGCCGAGGTGGTGCGCGAGTCCGGGCCGGTGACGGGGCTGTTCCACGAGTACGAGCTCAAGCTCGCCGAGTCGATCCACCACTACATGCCCCACATCGAGATGTACCGCTCACTCGGGTCGGGCACCGAGGCCGTCATGGCGGCCGTCCGGGCCGCGCGGGCGTTCACCGGCAACAAGGTCGTCGTCAAGGTCGGTGGCGCGTACCACGGCTGGTCCGACACGCTCGTCTACGGACTGCGGGTGCCCGGCACGTACCGGATGAACGCCAAGGGCATTCCGTTCGGAGCCACGAGTGCGACCCGGGAGGCGTTCCCGCACGACCTGGGCACCCTGCGCCGCAAGCTGATCGAGAACCGGCTGCGCGGTGGCACCGCCGCGGTCGTCCTCGAGCCACTGGGTCCGGAGTCGGGGACGCGGCCGGTGCCCGAGGACTACAACGCCCGCGTGCGCGAGCTGTGCGACGAGTTCGGCGCCCTGCTGGTCTTCGACGAGGTCGTGACCGGCTTCCGGGTCGGCATGGGCGGCGCCGCAGGCTACTTCGGGGTGACGCCGGACCTGACGGTGCTCGGCAAGGCGGTCTCGGGTGGCTACCCGATGGCCGGCGGTGTCGGCGGTCGCGAGGACGTCATGGCCGTCTTCGGCTCCGGCCTCGACGGCAAGAGCGGCGCCCACGTCCAGGTCGGCGGCACCTTGTCGGCGAACCCGCTGTCCTGTGCGGCCGGGTACTTCGCCATCGAGGAGATGGCCCGCACGAACGCGCCCGTGGTCGCGGGCCGTGCAGGGGACCGGCTCGCCGCCGGTCTGCAGCGGCTGGTCACCGAGCACGGGCTGCCGTACGTGGTCTACAACCAGGGGTCGATCGTGCACCTCGAGTGCAGCGGCGTGATGCTCCTCGACATGCACAACCCGGTCAAGCTCTTCAAGGAGAACAAGCCGCGCAAGCAGCTCATGGAGCAGATGGGCGCCGCGTACACGGCCAACGGCATCATCACCCTCGCCGGCTCGCGGCTGTACACGTCCATGGCAGACACCGATGCCGTCATCGACGACGCGCTGGAGCGCTTCGACCGGGTCTTCTCGATGGTCGAAGGTGTCTGAGGTCGCGCCGGGGCCACGCCTCGACCCTGGCCACCGGGTACGAGCCGCACGCTGGCCACTGCTCTTCGCCTTCGCCGCGCTCGTGGCCTCGACACAGGTGCTCTGGCTGTCGTTCGCCCCGGTGACGACCCGCGCCGCGGACGCGCTCGGCGTCTCCGACGGCGCGATCGGCGACCTGGCCGTCGTCAACCCCGTCGTCTACGTGCTCCTCGCGATCCCGGCGGGCCGATGGGCCGACCGCCGGTTCGGCCTGGCGCTGTCGACCGGGGCCGGGCTGACCGCCGCGGGGGCGCTGCTGCGAGCGGTGAACCCCGAGTCCTACGGGTGGGTGCTCGCCGGGCAGATCGTGCTCTCGGTCGGCCAGCCGCTGGTGCTCAACGCGACCACCAAGGTCGCCGCCCGCTGGTTCCCGGCGACGGAGCGGACCCGGGCGATCGCCGTCGGCAGCGGCGCCCAGTTCCTGGGGATCCTCCTCGCCGCCACGACCGCAGGCTCCCTCATGGACGCCGGGGGGGTCTCGCTCCTGCTCGGGGTCCACGCCGCCCTCGCGGCAGCGGGCGCGCTCGCACTCGTGGTCGCCCTGGCCCTGGTGCCGCCCGCGTTCGCTGCGGATGCCGGCCCCGCACCGTCGCTGAGCTGGCTGCGGCACGACCGCCTCCTCCTCAAGCTCGCGGCCATGCTCTTCGTCGGGGTCGGGCTCTTCAACGCGCTCGCCACCTGGCTCGACCCGATCCTCGAGGACCTCGGCATGGCGGGCTCGGGCGGCCTGATCATCGCGACGACGACCATCGCCGGGCTCGTCGGCACCGCCGTGCTGCCCGACCTCGCCGCAAAGCGCGACCGACGCCGCACCGTCCTGCTCACCACGACCGTCCTCGCCGTGGTGACCTTCCCGCTGGTCGCGGTCCTCCCGAGCCTCTGGCTGGTCGCAGCCGCGCTCGCCGTCGTCGGCTTCTTCCTGCTGGCGGGCCTGCCCATCGCCCTGGACTGGTCCGAGCTCGAGGCCGGTCCGGAGCGGGCGGCCACCGCGACCGGGTTCCTGCTGCTGGCCGGCAACCTCGGTGGTGCGGTGCTCGTGCTCGTCGTCCAGGTCGTCGTCGGCAACCCGTACCTCGCCCTCGGGGCGTTCGCCCTCCTCGCCCTGCCCGGGGTGCTCGTCGCGAGGCGGCTGCCGTCGCACGCGGGGTCGCACCGCGACCTCGAGTCGTCCGGCTCACGGGACGTGACCCGGTGAGCGGCTTCGTCCTCGGGGTGGACCTCGGAACCGGCGGGCCGCGGGTTGCGCTCGCGGGCACCGACGGGGTGCTCGTCGGCCACGAGAAGGAGACGGTGGACCTGCGCCTCCTGGCCGGCGGCGGCGCCGAGCAGGACCCCGATGACTGGTGGCGCGCGATCCTGGCAGCGAGTCGGCTTCTGCGCGAACGGCATCCGCACGAGTACGCGCAGGTCACCGCCATCTGCATGAGCAGCCAGTGGGGCGGGCTGGTGCCCGTCGACGCGGACGGCCGACACGTGCATCCGGCCCTCACCTGGATGGACTCGCGCGGCAGCCGCTACTCCCAGGACCTCACCGGCGGTGGCCTGCGGGTGCCCGGGGGCTACAACGCGCGGGCGCTCCGGCACTGGCTCTCCCGGACGGGGGGAGTGCCGACCCGTACCGGGAAGGACCCGGTGGGGCAGGCCGCGTGGCTGCGCCACGAGCGTCCGGAGGTGGATGCCGCCGCGGCCTACCTGCTCGACGTCCCCGAGTACCTCACCATGCGGCTCACCGGCCGCGCGGTCGCCGGGTGGGACACCGCGGTCCTGCGCTGGTGCACCGACAACCGCGACCCGTCAGCCGTCCGCTGGGACGCTGCCCTGGCCCAGCGCTGCGGCCTGGACGTGGACCGGCTGCCCGAGCTGGTGCCGCCCGCCAGCGTGGTCGGGACGATGCGGCCGGCCGTCGCCGCCGACTTCGGGCTGCCCGACGGGGTGCGAGTCGTCGCCGGCACCGGCGACACGACGGCGGCGGCGGTGGGCGCCGGCGCCACGGAGGACTTCGACGCGCACCTCTACGTCGGCACGTCGGCGTGGCTGAGCTGCCACGTGCCCTTCAAGCGCACCGACGTCGTGCACAACATCGCCTCGCTCCCATCCGTCGTGCCCGGCAAGTACTGGGTCGCGACGGTGCAGGACGTCGCCGGCAAGGCCGTCGACTGGTTGCTGGACTCCGTGGTCTACGCCCCGGACGGCATGCTCGACGCCTCGCCCCGGCCCCCGGACGCCCTGGAGCGGCTCAACGCCCTCGCCGAAAGCGCGCCACCCGGCTGCAACGGGGTCGTCTTCACCCCCTGGCTCAACGGTGAGCGCACCCCCGTCGACGACCCGACCGTGCGTGGCGGCTGGTTCAACGTGTCGCTGTCGACGACCCGGGCCGACCTCGCACGCAGCGTCTTCGAGGGCATCGCGCTCAACACCCGCTGGATGCTGGAGGCGGCAGAGCGCTTCACCCGACGCGCCCAGCCAGAAGGGTTCTCCTCCCTGCGGTTCATCGGAGGCGGTGCCAGCTCGGCGCTGTGGTGCCAGACGATGGCCGACGTCCTCCAGATCCCCGTCCGCCAGATCGCCGACCCCGTCGTGGCCAACGCCCGAGGGGCCGCGCTGATCGCGGCCATCGGGGTCGGCGCCCTCGACTGGGCCGAGGTGCCCTCCCGGGTGGAGGTCGCAGCCACCTTCACGCCCGACCCGGGGGCCCGCGCGGTCCACGACCGGCAGTACGCCGCGTTCCGGGACATCTACCGGCGCACCCACGGCCTCTACGCCCGTCACAACGCGGGCCGGAGTGGCGCCGCGTAGCGGAGGCACGGTGGCGAGTGCTTCGTCACCCTCGAAGGATTTTCACAGGCCGGCGGCGGATGATTCCTACATGAGCGTCCCGCTCCGGCTCCGTACGGGCGCCGTCGTCGCCGCTGTCGCGGTGGCGGTGGCCGTCACTCCCTGCGCCGCCGGTGCCGATGCCACGCCATCGACCCCGAGCCCGTCGCCCACCGGGAGCGCCCCCGCCCCGTCCGTGCCCAGCGCGGCCGAGGTCGCGAAGGCCCTGGAGGCTGCAGCCGCCGCCGCCAAGGAGGTCGCCGACATCACGGCGGAGGTCAAGCGCGCCGAGGCGCGGCTCGAGACGCTGCAGCGGGGAGTGGCCCAGGCCGTGGCCGCCGACGAACAGGCCCAGCAGCAGCTGGCCGACGCGGAAGCGGCGGTGAAACGGGCGACCGAGAACCTGGCCGCGGCCCGCCGGGCCCGCGACAGTGCCGACAGCAACCTCTCCGCGAGCGCTGCCCTGATGTACATGCAGGGCGGCGACCTCCAGAACCTGACCACCCTCCTGCTCTCCCCACCGGGTGTGGTGTCCGACCTCTCCGTCGTGCTCGACCAGGAAGCCCACCACGTCCGGGAGAACCTCGACGCGGCCGCCGTGGCGGCCGTGGACGCCGCCTCGCAGGAGAAGGTGCTCGTCTTCACCCGTGACAACCGCGCCCGCGCCGTCAAGGACGCCGGCGCCAAGCGCACCGCCGCCGAGAAGGAGGCCGCGCGAGCCGGCGCGGAGGCGGCCAAGCTGGGTGAGCGGCAGGAGGTGCTCTCGGCGCGGCTGGCAGAGCTCGAGAAGAGCGCCGCGTCCCTCGTCGGGCTCCGCGAGGCCGCCGCACGGCTGGACACCACCGACCTGCTCGGGGTGCAGGTCATCGGGAAGGGACCTCGGGCTGCCCAGGCGATCGCCCACTCGAAGGTGGCGTCGTACGGCTGGGACGAGGCCGAGTTCGTCTGTCTCGTCGGGCTCTGGACCGCGGAGTCGGGGTGGAGCTGGAGTGCCACCAACCCGTCGTCCGGGGCGTACGGCATCCCCCAGTCACTTCCGGGCTGGAAGATGGCCAGCGCGGGGAGCGACTGGCTCACCAACCCGGCCACGCAGATCACCTGGGGGATGAACTACATCCGTTCCGTGTACGGGTCGCCGTGCAACGCGTACGACCGGTTCCGGTCCCGTTCCCCGCACTGGTACTGACACACGGGCGGTCTACACGGGCTCGAACGAAGCCCAGACGGCCTTGCCGACGTTGCCGTCGACGACCACACCCCAGTCACGGCACACGACGTCCACGATGGCCATCCCACGGCCCACGGAGGCGTCGACCCCGGCGTCCACGCGGTTCGGCCTCGAGGCCCCACCGTCCCTCACCTCCAGGACCACGTCGTCCGCGAAGGCCGTGATCGTCACCGTGAACGGCGTACCGGCGTGGCTGAGGGCGTTGGTCGCCAGCTCGCTCGCCACCAGCGTGACGTCGTCCACGAGTAGGGGCAGGTGGTGGACGTTCAGACGCTCGCGGACGAACCGGCGGGCGGTGCCGACGCTCTGGGGCTCCGGTGGCAGGGTGATCTCGTAGGACCACAGAGGGCCGACATTCACGGTCATCGCCGCCGCCGTCGCTCGCACCGGCGCTACGGCAAACGTCAGTGCGAGGTCTGGGCACGATGCGGCGCCGTATCCCTCCAAGGTACTCGCTCACGGCGGCGTGAAATGCGGATATGGTCGCAAGGTCAGAATCGGTCGCCCGTGACCCCGGTGACTCTCGAGCCCATCGTCTGAGGCCAAGGAGAGCGCAGTGTGATGGATGACCTCACGGCGCGGATGGCGGTCGCCAACCGGCTCATCGATGACGAGCCACGCCGCGCGAGAGGTCGCCCGGGAACCATCGGTCGGCTGGAACGGCTGTGTTCGGCCCTCACCCGGGTGCTTCCGGCGACCGGCGTCGGGCTCAGCCTTCTCACGGATGACAGCTACGGCGGCGGCACGGTCGCCGCCTCCGACGCCAAGAGCAGGGTGCTCGAGGAACTGCAGTTCACCTTGGGCGAGGGGCCCTGCATCGACGCCTACGCTTCGCGCCGGCCCGTCCTGGAGCCTGACCTGGACACGCACGGCACCCGTCGCTGGCCCGGCTACGCACCAGCGGCCCAGGAGCACGGCGTCCACGCCGTCTTCGCCTTCCCGCTGCAGGTCGGGGCCGCCCGCGCCGGGGTGCTGGACATCTACCGCGCCGAGCGGGGATCCCTCACCCCCGACGCCCTCACCCAGGCGGTCACGTTCGCCGACGTCGCGATGGGGCTGCTGGTGGACGGCCAGGCGCGGGCCGGCGACACCCGGTCCTCTCCCCACCTGGATGACGCGCTGGCCAACCGGCTGGAGGTCTACCAGGCGCAGGGCATGGTGATGGTCGACCTCGGGGTCGGCATCGAGGAGGCGATGGCCCGGCTCAGGGCCCACTCCTACGCGGAGGCGCGGTCCATCGGGGATGTCGCCAAGGACATCGTCGCCGGTAAACTCACCTTGGACCGGGACACCACATGACCCCATCAGCAGCGACGCGCTGGCGCGCCACACGAGCGGGAGGCCGGACACCATGATCGCCGTTGATCGCTTGGCCGAGGTCTTCGTCGAGGTGGCCGACACCCTCGTCGACGACTTCGACGTCATCGAGTTCCTGGAGTCAGTGACCCGACACACCGCTGAGGTCAGCGACGCCGCCTCTGCCGGGTTGCTCCTGACCGACGCTCACGGTCAGCTGCAGTACATGGCGTCCTCGGACACGTCGGTCGAGCTGCTGGAGCTCTTCCAGCTGCAGTACCAGGAGGGCCCGTGCCTGGACTGTTTCCGCACCGGCACTGCCGTCGTCAACAGTGACCTGCACCAGGCGGGGGAGCAGTGGCCGCTGTTCGCCCCTCGCGGCGTCGAGGCCGGGTTCCAGTCCGTGCACGCCTTCCCACTGCGCCACCGTCAGAAGGTGATCGGCGCCCTGAACCTGTTCAGTACCAACACCGGTCACCTCGAGCCCACCGACGTTCGGATCATCCAGTGCCTGGCCGACATCGCCACGATCGGGCTCCTCCAGGAACGCACCATCCGCAGCGCCGAGATCCTCACCGAACAGCTGCAGAGTGCCCTGAACAGCCGGATCACGATCGAGCAGGCCAAGGGCGTCCTGGCCAGGACCCACGGCATCGGCGTCGACGCCGCCTTCGACCTGATGCGCAACTACTCCCGCGCCAACCAGCACCGGCTCAGTGACGTCGCCCGCGCCGTGGTCACCGACCCCCGTCGCCACCCAGAGCTCACCACCACACACTGACGCCGATGGCACCTGTGGACTGAATGGGTGAACGGGGGCGGTGCAGCCCGTGCGCCTTCAGCGCGTCCACCAGGTCGAACACCCGCTTGACCGACCCCGTGGCGCCCGTGACGGTGACCGGGATCGTCCGCCGCGCGGTCAGGATCAGGTGGGCAGAGGCGACATCGCAGAACGAAAGCTTCGTCACGTCCACCATGGAGTCCTGGCGGTCGATGACGGCCACCTGCGCCAGCTCCCGCCGCAACATGTCCATGGTGGTGATGTCGGCTTCACCGGACAGCTCGAGGACCCAGTGCTCGCCGTCCAGATGGCGCGCCCGCAGCGTGCCGGACGAGATGGTCCTGGACGAAAGGCGTGTTGCGACGGATCCCATGTCGACTCCTGCGGTGGTGGGCCATCGCCACCGGGGTCCAGGGCAGCCGTGCAGGGCTGAGTCTACGCCCACCCCGCCTCGGCCTGCCGAACCGCTCTGGCGGGGTCACCGGCGTCGGCCTGCAACGCCTCGGTCAGCAGGGAGATGAGCGCCTCGAGCTGCACGTCGGCCGAGGAGCCGACCTCCTCGTCGGAGCCGTCCAGGGCCCGGGCCGCGAGCCCTGCCTTGTCGTCGATGAGCTGCGCCAGCCTCGGGTCGATCGTCTGGGTGGCGATGATCCGCCAGGCGGTGACCGGCTCGGTCTGCCCGATGCGGTGCACCCGGTCGATGGCCTGCGTCTGTTCCGCCGAGGTCCACGACAGCTCGGCCAGCACGACGTTCGAGGCGACCTGGAGGTTGAGCCCGACCCCGGCCGCGGTGAGGGAGCACACCACGACGGCGATCTCGGGGTCGGTGAGGAACGCCTCGATGTTGGCCTTGCGCACCTTCGGGGTCTGGTCCCCGCGGATCGAGGCGTAGCCGACGCCCCGCTTGGCGAAGGTCTGCTCCGCCGCATCCATGACGTCGACGTGCTTGGCGAAGAAGACCACCTTGCCGACGCTGCGGGCCAGCTGGGCGGCGTAGTCGGCGGCGAGGCCGGCCTTGGCCCGGCCGATCTGGCGCATCACCGAGAACACGTTGTCGCCGCTCGTGTCCGAGCCGTTGTTCTTGCGCTCCCACGTGGCGACGCGGCGGACCAGGTCGTGGTCGATGCCCTCGACCGCCGTGGTGGACGTGCGGGCGGCCAGCGCCGACTCGTAGCGCGCGACCAGACGCCGGGCCAGTTCCTGCTCCGCGGCCCGGATCGAGCGGCTGGCCTCGTCGTCGAGCTCGACCGGCAGGTCCGCGACGCGACGGGCCGGGATGTCGGAGGCGACGTCGACCTTGCGCCGTCGGACGATGCCGAGGTCGATCACGCTGGTGCGCGCGGCCGCGTAGAACCCGCGGTCGGCGGGGGTCAGGCCGGTCTCCTCGAGGGCCGCCATGAGGGCGTGCCGGGGCTTCTTGGCCTCGATCCAGCCGAGGAACTGCCAGATCGCCCGGAAGTCCTCGATGTCGTTGATCAGCGGCGTGCCCGTGAGCGCCATGAGCAGGGCGTTGCCGGTGCGAGACCGGATGCGCTCGGACAGCTCCAGGACGTGCTGCGAGCGCTGCGACGACTTGTTCTTGATGAAGTGCGCCTCGTCGACGACCATGCCGCGGAAGCCGTGCGCCCCCAGCCAGCCCACGTGGCGGTCGAGGATCTCGTAGTTGACGATGACGATGTCGGCGAAGCCGTCGATGGTCTTGCCGTCACCGTGGATGACCGTGGCTGCGCGGCGAGGGGTCCACAGCTCGGCCTCGTGCGCCCAGTTCGCCTTGACGACGTTCGGGACGACCACCAGCAGGGGGAAGGCGTCCGCGGCATCGGCGGCGAGCAGCGCCTGCGCGGTCTTGCCCAGGCCCGGCTCGTCGGCCAGCAGGAACGTGCGGTGGCCGGCCGCGGCTGCTGCCACGACCTGGGCCTGGTGGTGCATGAGCTCCAGCCCTCGGATGCCGTGGACCACGTCCGCCGGCTCGGGCAACGGCATGCAGGTGGCGTCGCCGCCGTACTCGAAGGCGCGAAACAGCGGCGTCAGCAGCTCCCAGTCACCGAGACGGTTGGTGGTCGGGCGAGGTGACGGCACCGCAGAGAAGTCCGGCGCCAGGAAGGGGTTCGCCAGCTGGCGGGCGATGACCGTCTGCGGGACCACCCGACGCGTCGCCGGCGCCGCGTCGGCGGTGGACCGGTCTTCCGGCTCGACCTCGGGCTCGGGCTCGCGCCCGGCCGCCCGCAGCAGGTCGTTCTTGAGGTCCATCGCGGAGGGCGACACGACAGCGCCCTCGGCCAGCAGGACGAGCAGTGTGGTGTCACGGACCGCGGTCTTCGCCAGGGTCGTGGCGATGCCGTCGAGCCGGGCCAACAGGGCGGCCCGCTCGGCTTCGGACGTGGCGGTGTCCGCCTTGACCCGGGCGCGTTCCTCCCGCACCAGGAGGGCGACGACCTGGTATGCCGTGCGGTCGTTCGGCCGGACCTTGCCGCGGTACGCGGCGGCCTCGACCCGCCGGGCGGTTCTCGACAGGACCGGGATCATGCCCTCGTCAGTGGTGGCGCGCGGATGATGCCGGTCGCGCGGCGTGGTGCGCGGCGCTCCGGCTCGGCGCGAAGATCGCTGTGCCAAGCGGTTCCTTCTACTCAGTCGGACACGGTGTGGGAGCCGCTGTGGGCGGGTCACCGTGCTCGAGGCGACGCGGTCGCGGCGCCGGCAGCACGGCATCCGGACCAATGCGGACGCGCGCCAGGGACCAGTCCCTGGCCCCCGTGTCACTGAAGCGTCCCCGCCAAGACGACGGGACACGAGACAAGCGTACGTGGTGAAGGACGACGACGATGCGTCAGTGACCGAGCGGGATCAGCCGGCCCCGCCGTGTGCGGGTTGGCGGAGGGACAGCACGTCCGGGCGGGCGTAGTGACCGGTCGGGTCGAACATCCGGCGGCCGGCGGCGATGCGGGACAGGTCGAGCTCGGCGGAGACGACACCGGCTTCGCCGATCAGCGGCCCGGCGATCAGCGTCGCCGCCCGGAGCGACGATCGTGGTGTTGCCGCGCGACATGAAGTCGTCCTCGCCGCCGTACAGCTCATCGGCATCCGAGAGGTCCCGCGGCACGTCGCTGCCGCGCAGGAAGGCGGTCACGCCGACCACGAAGACCTGACCCTCCTTGGCGATGTGGCGCAGCGTGGGCACCCACTCGTCGCTGTTGTCCCACGTCGGCGCCAGCAGCACGTCGACCCCGCGCTCGTACATCGCCATCCGAGCGAGCGGCATGTAGTTCTCCCAGCAGATCAGCGAACCGACCCTGACGCCGCCGACATCGATGACGGTCAGCAGGTGGTCGTTGCCGTTGGCCCACACCAGCCGCTCGGCGCCGGTCGGCACCAGCTTGCGGTGGCGGCCGGCGATCTCGCCCGTGGCGCCGATGTAGACGACCGTGTTGTAGAGCGTGTCCGACCGAGATCGCTCGGTGACGCCGAGCGCAACCCACGCCCGGGCATCACGGGCAGCATCCCGCACCGGGTCGAGGTCGGTGCCCTCGACGCGCACCGCGTTGGCGACCAGACGGGCGTACCAGTCGCCATCGCTCATCGGGGACCGTCGCCACACCCAGTCCGGGTAGCCCGGCACGAACGACTCCGGGAACACGACCAGCTCGGCGTTCGCCGCAGCGACGTGACGGGCGGCCACCTCGACGGTCGCCAGCGCGATCGAGAAACACCGGTGTGGCCTGGACCGCCGCCACCGTCAACGTTCCGCTGACTCCGTCGAAGGTCATGGTGCACGGTACTCGCCCGTGGTTCCGCTGCCGTTGGTCAGACCAGGTGGCGGCGATCGCCCTCGTACAGCTCGGCCACCGACTCCTCGACCCGGCGCAGCCGCTCCTCGTAGGCGCTGACGACCTGCATCCGGGCCCGGATCCGGGCGTGCTCGGTGCGCACCTCGTCGAGCAGGACCCGTCCGGCGTCCAGCTGCTCGTCGTCGGGACCGGCGCCCGGGTCACCCGACAGGCCCGAGCGCGCGTCGTCCAGCCGCAGCTCCAGGGTGGCGAGGCGCACCTCGATGGTCCCGAACTGCGTGTCCCGGCGGTCGCGCTCGGCGGTGTCGGCCGTGATGGCCCGGTCGAGGAGCTTGACCTTGGCCTCGAGGTCCTTGAGCCGCTGGTCCTGGCGGCCCAGGCGCTGCTGCTGGTCGTCGAGCCGGGTCTTGAGGGTCGCGAGCGCGGTCGTGTGCTTGGCAACCCGGTTTCGCAGACCCTTGGTGCCGACGACGGTCGCGCGCACGTCGGCGATCCGCCGGCGGACCGTGGGCGCGTCGGTGGGGGTGGGCTCAGGCATGGTGGGGGTCCTCCTCAGGACAGGTAGCGCAGGGTGCCGTCGTCGATCCACGACCGCAGCAGCGTGGCCTCGAGGTCGAGGCGGTGCTGCCAGTTGACCTTGGTGTGTCCCCCTGAGTGGTGGGACCACGACTTCTGCTCCACGTCGTCGAGGAACGAGAAGCCCGTGCCCACGAGGTCGGCTCCGGGGAACAGCTCGTGGGCGAGGAAGAGGGCCGTGGTCCCCGTCGTCGGGATGATCGACCCGGGGCGGGCCTCGGGGTCGAGGGCACGGACCGCGCGCGCCTTCACCACGGCGTTGGACAGTGGCATCGCGCCCAGGTCCGGTGGCCAGAACCCGGTGTGCAGCAGGAGCCCGACCTCGTCACCGGGGTGGTACTGGACGAAGCCGGCCTGGGGTACGAGGTACGCGCGCTTCCAGTGCTCTCGCAGCGTCCACGGGGTCATGTACGTGGCTCGGGAGAGGAGCACCGCGTGGCAGGCCGTGCCCACCGTCGGCGCGGCCCCCGGCTCGTCGAGGACGAACGCGTTGACCCGGATGACGAGATCGGCGGAGTCGATCGTCGCGGCCCGCTCGGCATCCGGAGGAAGTGGCGCGTTGCCGACGACCGCGACGTGCTCGACGGGGTGCCGGGCGGCGTACGTGAGGAGGTAGGAGCGGAGCTGGTCCCATTGGTCCTGACGCGTCCGCTCGAGGTCGGCCCTGAGCACGGGCACATCATGCCACGGGAGGGTCAGGCGGTGGTGGGCTCGTCGGGGCTCGTCGGGGCGGCGACTCACCATGCGGTCCACCCGCCGTCGACGGCCACGGTCTGCCCGGTCACGTACGCGGACCCGTCGCCGGCGAGCCACGTGACGACGCCGGCGAAGTCCTGCTCCGTCGCCATCCGGCCCAGCGGGGTCAGCCGGGAGTAGCGGCTGGTGAAGGCCTCGTCCTGCCCACGCTCGATGCCCCCCGGGGCGAAACCGTTGACCCGCACGTCCGGCGCGAGCACCGTGGCGAGGTAGCGGGTCAGCTGGACCAGGCCGCCCTTCGTGGCCGCGTACGCGGCCGGGTTGCCCATCGTCGTGCCGTCGTACAGGCCCATGTTCGGGCCGACGAGGCCGTAGATCGACGACACCATGATGACGCTGCCGTGCCCGCCGGCGCGCAGCAGCGGTGCCAGCCGACGCGTGAGGGAGAACGGAACCGTGAGGTTGAGCCACGCGGCGGACGCGAACGCCTCGTCGGTCTGCTCGGCGAAGGGGACGGCATACCCGGGCATCCCGGACGCGCCGGTGAACGCGGCATTGTGGACGAGCACGTCACAGGCGCCGTGACGCGTGACGGCTTCCTCGACGGCGTCCAGGTCGTCGGGCCTCATGAGGTCCGCGGTGATCCCGGCATGCCCCTCGCCGAGGCGGGTCGCCTGAGCCTGTGCCCCCTCCCGGTCGACGACGAGTACCGTCGCCCCGGCGTCGGCGAGCGCCTGGCTGAGTGCCTGGCCCAGGGGCCCGGCGCCGCCCGTGACGACCGCCGTTCGGCCGGTGAGAGGTTCACCCATCAGACGTCCTCCGTCCACGGAAGCCGCACCAGACCGGCGGCCACCAGCGCTTCGATCAGGCGGAACTCGTACTCGTCGTCGATCGAGAAGGCCTGGGCCTCAGGGATCTCCACGCCGGCATACCGCCCCTCGTCGAACCACGACCGCTTCAGGGCCCGGGCGGACGCGGCCCGCCAGACGTAGAAGTTGCCGTTGATGCGCAGGTAGCGCTCCTGGTCCTGGCGCCGGGTGATCCCGGTCCCGCTGGCGAAGTAGCGGCTCAAGGTCGCGCCGTCCTGCCGCACGCCGACCCACTCCGGGTGGAACGTCGGCTCCGAGACGCTGACCACGCCGTCGAGGGCGGGGTCGTCCCACAGCCGGTCGACGGCCGCCGCGAGCTGGTGCGGGTCGCGTGCCGGGCTGGTGGGGTCGAGGAGGAGCACCGCGTCGTAGCTGGCTCCCTCCATCGCCTCCACGGTCGTGAGGGCATGGGCGATGACGGGCGCCATCGGGGTGTCGTCCGCCGCGAGGGAGGCCGGGCGGGCGAACGGCACGTCCCCGCCGTGCGCGCGCGCCACGTCGGCGATCTCCTCCGAGTCCGTCGTCACGATGGTCCGGGTCACCGACGGGGTCATCGCGGCGGCACGGATGGCGTGGGCCACGAGGGGCAGCCCGCACAGGGGCCGGGTGTTCTTCCCGGGAAGGCCGCGCGACCCTCCCCGCGCGGGGATGACCGCCAGCACGCGCGGGGGCGTCGTCGGACTGGGCCCGGACTCGGTCATCGTGGGCGCTCTTCCTCTGCACGGAACGACCGGGCGTCATCGCAGACCTGCACGGCGAGCAGGCCCTCCGCGAGCGATGCCGGGGCGCCTGCGTCGAGACGTTCTGCCAAGGGTGTGCTGCCGGACATCGTCAGCGCCGCGCGGGACTGTCGCGCCATCACCCGGTCGCGGTCGAGGTCCTCGGGCGTGCAGGAGACCTTCGTGGCGCCGTCGGCGGACGTCGTGGTCACCGTCGCCGTGGTCGGGTCCCACGCGACGCTGCCGCTCGGGGAGGTCACGACGGCGCCCCGTCGAGCCGGCCTCGTGACGTAGTCGACGCGGACGGTCACGGAGCCGGAGTCCGTCGCCCACAGGAGGGTGGCTGCCTGCTCGGCGGCGATCTCCAGCGGCCCTTCCGCGTCAAGGAGGGCCGTGAGGTGCCGCGGTCGACCGAGGGCGACGATGGCGTAGTCGATCTCGTGGACGAGGTCGCGCAGCGCACCGCCCTCGTCCCGTCGTGATGAGTACGAGTCGCGGTAGTCGCGTTCCGGCCGCCACGACGGGAGCCAGGACTGGGATGCCACGGCCGCGAAGCGGGGGCGCTCGAGGGTGCCGACGGCAGCGTGGAAGTGCCGAAAGCCGAGGTGCGCGCGCAGAGGCGCCGCGACCATCACCCTCTCGTTGGCCGAGGGGTGGGCCAGCAGGCGCTCGGCGTCGGCGACGGTGGGCGCGACGGGTTTCTCGACGAGCACGCGACCGCCGCCCGCGTCGAGGGCCATGAGGGCGTCGTCGACATGGCGCGCGGTGTCCGTGGCCACGACGACCAGGTCCGCGACGGCCGCCGTCGCGAGCCCTTCGCGGTCCGTGAGGAGGGGCACCCCGTGGGGGTCGGAGTCGGAGTCCCTGGGCCGCACCGGCCACCCGCGGACCTCGTGACCGAGCGAACGGAACACCCGTGCGTGGCGACGACCGATGGAACCCATGCCCCGGACCAGGACCAGAGCCGGCATCGCGGTGTCCTCCTGGCTCGGTGACGCGTCGCAGTCTCGTCCGGGTGCCTACGCGGCGCCGACCGCGGGTGTGACGCCGACCGGGCGATACGGTGTCCAGCATGGCAGACCGTTCCCACCCGACATGACGGGCTGGATGCTTCTCGGCGCCGGTGGGCACGCCCGCTCCCTCGCGGACGTCATCGCCCGTCGTGGTGACCGGCTCGTCGCGGTCTCGGGTTCGGCTTCCGGGCGGTGGGACATGCCCGTCCTTGCGAGTGAGGAGGAGGCCCTCGAGCTCGCCCTCCGCTCCGGCGCCGCCGTGGCCCTGGGGATCGGGGACGGGCCGACCCGGCTGCGCGCCCTCGACCGTGCCTTCTCGGCGGGCCTGCGCGCCCCGGCCCTCCTCGCCACCACCTCCACGGTGTCTGGCACCGCGACCTCGGAGGACGGTGTGGTGGTGCTCGAGCACGCGCACGTCGGCCCGTCGGCCCGGCTCGGTCGTGCCGTCGTCGTGAACACCGCTGCGGTCGTCGAGCACGACGTCGTCGTCGGCGAGGGCAGCCACGTCGCGCCCGGTGCCGCGCTCCTGGGGGCGGCCGAGGTCGGCTCGGGCACGCTCATCGGGTCAGGGGCCAGGGTGCTGCCGGGCGTTCGCGTCGGGTCCGGGGTCGTCGTCGGCGCAGGGGCCGTGGTCGTCGCCGACGTCCCCGACGGCGCGGTCGTGGCCGGTGTCCCCGCGCGTCCGACGGGGGCAAACGGGTGAGCGTCGCGACGGTGCGGATCGGCCCCCTGGAGCTGCCCCGCGAGGGGGAGGTCGTCGTCATCGCGGAGGCGGGCGTCAACCACGACGGCGATCCCGACCTCGCGCACCGGCTCGTCGACGTCGCGGCCGACTCCGGCGCGGATGCCGTCAAGTTCCAGACCTTCGACCCCGACCGGCTGGTCTCCGCGGCGGCCGACGCCACGCCCTACCAGCGGGCCCGGGGTGCCGCGGCCGGCCAGCGGTCGCTCCTCGCGTCGCTGACCCTCCCCGAGTCGGTGTGGGCCGAGCTGCGCGACCACGCGAGCGAGCGGGGCACGCTGTTCCTCAGCACCCCCTTCGACCTCGGCAGCGCCGAGCTCCTCGTCGGCCTCGGGGTCCCGGGCCTGAAGGTGTCGTCGGGCGAGCTGACCAACACCCCGTTCCTCCGCGAGCTCGCCGCCCTCGGGGTGCCGCTGCTCGTCTCGACGGGGATGGGGTCGGCCGCCGAGGTGGCGGATGCCGTCGAGGCCTGCGTGGAGGCGCCCGGCACCGTGCTGTTCCACTGCGTCTCGGCGTACCCCGCGCCCCTCGAGCAGTGCAACCTGCGCGCGATCCCGCAGATGGCGCGCGCGCACGGCCTCCCGGTCGGCTGGTCCGACCACACCACCGGCCTGACGAGCGCCCTGGGCGCGGTGGCCCTCGGGGCGTCGGTGCTCGAGAAGCACGTGACGACCGACCGCACCCGGTCGGGGCCCGACCACGCCGCCTCCCTGGAGCCGGGCGAGCTGACCGCGTACGTCGCCGAGTGCCGAGCCCTCGCCCGCGCCCTCGGGGACGGCACGAAGCGGCGCGTCCCGGCGGAGGAGGAGAACGCGCACCTCGTCCGCCGCAGCTGGCACGCCGTGCGTGACCTCGCGCCGGGCACGGTGCTCGCCCACGACGACGTCGTGCTCCTCCGCCCGGAGGGCGGCGCGGCCCCCTCCGAGGTGCTCGTCGGGCGGAGCCTGCGGACCGCCGTCGGAGCCGGCGCGCCGGTGCGGACGGGCGACCTCGAGGTGGGCCCGTGAGCGGCCGCACCTCCGTCGCCACCTTCGTCGGGACCCGGGCCGACCTCGGCCCGCTCGGCCCCGTCCTCACCGCGCTCGCCGAGGCGGCGGACCTCGACCTCACCGTGCTCACCGGCGTCGCGTGGACCCGGGAGTCGCTCACCTCGGCCCTCGCGGCGGCGCTGCCGGCGCCCGCCGAGCCGTGGCGGGTCGTGGCCCTCGCCGACCCCGTGCCCAGCGCCCTCGACGCGGCCACGGTCGTCCGGCACGGCCCCGCCCTCAGCGCAGGCGCCGGCTCGTACTTCCTGGACGCGCGGCCCGACGTGCTCGTCGTCCTCGGCGACCGCTGGGAGCTGCTCCACGTCGTCCCGCAGGCCGTGCTCGCCGGCATCAGGGTCGTCCACCTCCACGGCGGCGAGGTCACCGAGGGCGCGGTCGACGAACGGGTCCGCCACGCCGTCACCAAGCTCGCCGACCAGCACTGCGTCGCCTCGCGCGATGCCGCCGACCGCGTCCGCCGGCTCGGCGAACCCGCCGAGCGGGTGCACGTCACCGGGGCTCCCGGGCTCGACCGGTTCGCGGGCCTGACCCGCCCGACGGCGGCGGAGCTCGCCGCCGCCGTGGGCCGCGACGTCGTCCGCCCGCTGGCGCTCTTCACCTACCACCCCCCCACGGCCGTCGACGGTGCCGACGTGCGGGGTTGGGCGGCCGGCGCGCTGCGCGCCACCGCCGCCCGCTGCGGCACCGTCGTGGCGACCCATCCGGGGATGGATGCCGGTCGCGACGACGTGCTCGCCGCCCTGGCCGAGGCTGCCACCGACCCACGGGTCGTCGTCCGCGAGAACCTCGGCCCGGACTACCCGGTCGTCCTCGCCGGGGCGGACGTGGTCGTCGGCAACTCGTCATCCGGGGTCATCGAGGCCGCGAGCGCCGGCATCCCGGTCGTCGACGTCGGCGACCGGCAGCGCGGCCGGCTCCGCGGCGACAACGTGGTCCACGCCGCGGAGGGTGAGTCGGCGGTGGGGTCGGCCCTGCAGGTCGCCCTGTCGGAGTCGCACCGTCGCCGGTCAGCCCAGGTCGTCAACCCCTACGGCGACGGCCGGGCCGCGGCACGCGTCGTCGAGGTGGTCCGTGCCGCACCGGCGGCGCCGCTCGCCAAGCAGTTCGTCGACGTCTCGGAGGCGCCATGACCGAGCCGGACCTCGAGCAGGCCTGCGCCCGCGCGACCGCGTCGCTACGGGAGGTCATGCAGGTCATCGACCGGCACGCGTCGTCGATGAGCGTGCTCATCGACGACGCCGGGCGGGTCGTCGGCGTCGTCACCGACGGCGACGTGCGGCGCGCCCTCCTGGCCGGGGCCGGCGTCGACGACCCGGCCCTCCCGCACGCGACGACGAGCCCGCACGTCGTGCGCCAGGGTTCTTCGCGTGCCCTCGTCCTCGACCTCATGCGGGCCCTGCGGATCTCCGCGGTGCCCGAGGTCGATGCCGAGTCGCGAATCGTCCGGCTGCACACCCTCTCCGACGTCGTCGGCACCGAGCGGCTGCCCAACGTCGCGGTGGTCATGGCCGGCGGCCCGGGGTCCCGGCTCGGGCGGCTGACCAAGGACACGCCGAAGCCGCTGATGACCGTCGGCGGGCGAGCGATCATCGACTGGATCGTCCTCGGCCTCGTCGGCGACGGCATCCGCGAGGTGTACGTCAGCGTCAACCACCTCGCCGAGCAGATCGAGGAGCACGTCGGCGACGGTTCGCGGTACGGATGCACCGTCCACTACCTGCGCGAGGAGCGCGACCACCCGCTCGGCACGGCCGGCTCGCTGCGGCTGCTCCGGGAGGCCCGGCCCGACCTCGCGGACCCCGTCGTCGTCATGAACGGCGACCTGATGGTCGACTTCGACGCCCGCGCCCTGCTCGCCTACCACGCGGCGCACGGGGCGGCCGTGACGATGGGCGTGCGCTCCTACCAGCACGAGGTGCCGTTCGGGGTCGTCGAGCGCGGCGCGGACGGCCACGTCACGGCGATCGCCGAGAAGCCGACCGTCACCCTGGAGATCAACGCGGCGGTCTACGCGGTCGAGCCGGAGGTCGTCGACCTCCTCCCCGAGGGCGCCCCCAGTACGATGCCGTGGCTGGTCGAGCAGTGCCTCGCCCGCGACCTCACCGTCGCCGCGTGGGCCATCAGCGAGGACTGGATCGACGTCGGGACCCCGGCGGACCTCGCCCGGGCGAAGGGACAGCTGTGAGCGAGCAGGAGCAGGCGTCCGTCACGGACGAGGTGTCCCTGGCGGGGCGGACCGTCCTGGTGACGGGGTCCGACGGCTTCATCGGCAGCCACGTGGTCGAGCGGGTCCTCGCCGCCGGCGGGCGCGTGCGCGCCTTCTGCCTCTACAACTCGCAACGGCTCGCTCGGCTGGCTCGACGAGTCGCCCGAGTTCGCCGCGGCCGTCGCGCGACGGGCGTGCCGAGGTCGTGCTCGGCGACATCCGCGACCCGGAGCACGTCGCGGCATCCGTGGAGGGCGTCGACGTCGTGCTCCACCTCGCGGCGCTCATCGCGATCCCGTACTCCTACGTCGCGCCGCGCTCGTACGTCGAGACCAACGTCATCGGGACGCTCAACGTCCTCGAGGGCGTGCGCCGGCACGGCACGCCGCGGATGGTCAACACCTCGACGTCGGAGGTCTACGGCACCCCCGAGCACGTCCCGATCACCGAGGGTCACCCGCTGCGCGGCCAGTCGCCGTACTCGGCGTCGAAGATCGCCGCCGACAAGATGTGCGAGTCGTACGCCCTGTCCTTCGGCACGCCGGTGACGACCCTGCGGCCGTTCAACACCTTCGGCCCCCGCCAGTCGGCGCGCGCGGTCATCCCGACGGTGCTGTCGCAGCTGCTCGCCGGCGCGGACGAGGTGCGCCTCGGGGACGTCACCCCGAAGCGGGACTTCACGTTCGTCACCGACACCGCGGACGGGTTCGTCCGGGCGGCCGTCGCGGACCTCGAGCCCGGGCGCGACCATCCAGCTCGGCACCGGCCGGACCGTCTCGGTCGGCGAGGTCGTCGAGCTGTGCCGCGCCGTCACCGGCTCGAGCGCGCGAGATCGTCACCGACGAGGCCCGGATCCGCCCGGAGGGCTCCGAGGTGCAGGTCCTGCTGTCGGACCCGAGCCGCGCGGCGACCGAGCTCGGCTGGCGGCCGACGGTCTCCCTCGAGGACGGCCTCGCGGCGACGGCCGAGTGGCTGCGGCCGCGGGTCGACGCCACCACCGCCGGGCGGTACCACCGATGAGCGGCACCGCGCGGGAGACCCACGCGCCGGGCGCGCGGGGGCCGGCTGGCACCATCCCGCTGGCCGTCCCGAACATCGGCGAGCTCGAGCGCGAGTACGTCGTGCGCGCCGTCGAGTCGGGGTTCGTCTCCTCGGTCGGGCCGTTCGTCGCGGAGTTCGAGGAGGCGTTCGCGCGCCGCGTCGGCGCCCGGTACGCCGTGGCGTGCTCGTCGGGCACCGCCGCCCTCCACGTCGCGTTCCTGCTCCTCGGGGTGGGGCCGGGTGACGAGGTGCTCTGCTCCGACTTCACGTTCGTGGGCTCGGCGAACCCCATCGCCTACACGGGCGCGCGACCGGTGCTCGTCGACTCCGAGCGCGCCACCTGGAACCTCGACCCGGTCCTGGTCGCGGCGGAGCTCGACCGGCGGGCCGCCGCGGGCGAGCGCCAGCCGGCCGCCGTCGAGGTCGTCCACGTGCTCGGCCAGCCGGCCGACCTGGCGCCGCATCCTCGACGCGTGCGCCCGGCACGGCGTGCCGGTCGTCGAGGACGCCGCCGAGTCGCTCGGGGCCGGGTGGTCGGCGGGGGCCCTGGCCGGCCGGCAGACCGGGGTGGTCGGCCGCGTCGGGGCGTACTCGTTCAACGGCAACAAGATCGCGACGACGGGCGGCGGCGGGATGGTCGTCACCGACGACGCCGACCTCGCGGCCCGGGCCCGCCACCTCACGACCCAGGCGAAGGTGCCCGACGTCGGCTACCTCCACGACGAGGTGGGCTACAACTACCGCCTGACCAACGTGGCCGCGGCGCTCGGCCTCGCCCAGCTGGAGCGCCTCGACGAGTTCGTCGACCGCAAGCGCGCCATCGCCGCCCGCTACGACGAGGCCATCGCCGGGACGGGCCTCGTCGCCCCGCCGCGGGTCGACGGACTGGACGCCACGTACTGGCTGTACTCGGTGCTCGTGCCCGAGGACGACCCCCGCGGACGCGACGCGTTCCTCCAGCACCTCGCGTCGCACGGCGTCGGGGCGCGGGCCCTGTGGCGGCCGCTGCACGACCAGCCGCCGTACGCCGGTGCCGTCGTCCTCGGCGACGAGGACGTGGCTGGGGACCTCTTCCGGCGCGGGGTCTCCCTGCCGTGCGCGACGGAGCTCACCGAGGACGACCAGGAGCGGGTCGTCGCGGCGGTGCTGTCCCACTGGCGCTGAGCGCCTTGCCGCCGAGGCCAGGACGCGACAGGCCCATGCCGACAAGCGGCAAGGGCCACTGACCTGCGGTCGAGCCATGGACTCGAGCCCCTGACCCCCTGCTTGCAAAATCCCCGAAGGGGTTCCGCGAGAGGGTGATTGAGCACACGGTGGGGCGTTGTGGGGTACCCGATCACGCCGATTTCGTGACCGCACTGCAGTACTTCTCTGGGGTACGAATCTCGGGCAGAGGTGAGGGGCCAGCGCCCTTGGCCGTCTGACTCAGCGTCGACGGCCACAACAGACTCCGCAGATCAGCGCGAAGGAGTGGGACGGCATTGACGGCCTCAACCGACTCGCGCGCTCTCGCACTCACCTCGACCGTGAACGACCGGTGTACAGTGCGTGTCCTCGTCGCGATTCGCTCTGGGCGTCTGATCGCGACTCAGGGACGGCAAGGACGAGCGAGCGTCGAGTCGAGTCCACGCCAGGGAGGGTGACAACTGAGCGTGCCGATCGACCTGAGGACGATGCGGACCGCCACATCCAAAGCACCTACGCAACAATCGAGCTGGTGCGCCATGAGTTCGGTCAGGCGCACCCACCAGCGCCATGAAGCGAGCTCGACGTTGACGACGCCTTCTACCCGAGTTGCTGACCTTCGAGCTCGCGCGCCAGGCGATCCTGTCGGCGTGGGATCACTTCGACCAGCTCCGCATCACACGCGAAACTTGATGCAGTTCATCAGCGTGACCGGCGGGGTACTTACGAGGCGCCCTGTTGTCGAGCTCGATGGCTCTGTGGCTTCTCGGGCCTGACCAGCGCGACATACGCAGGAGCCGATCCCTGGCGTGGGCGGACGATTGGTACTTTCGGCGCATCCAGTGGCAGCGCGACCTAATCAAGACTGAAGCCAACGGTCGCCGCAGCGGCCCAGTTGACGGTCCTTCGCGAACATCAAGAGGAGGTTCGCCGCCTGCCCACGGGACGCCTCCAAACTGGACGTGACCTCGATCATCGAGTGGGCGACCGGTTTGAGGACGACGCCTTGGTGCGGGCGGCGCTGGCGCACTGGCGCCGCCTCGGCGGTGACGCGCACGCGCTCGGGTGGAAACTGTGATGCAGGACACGACCTGGTCGGATCCGCACGGTGCCTGAATGCAGACTGCCTACGTGGCCGGGTCCGTGGCTGTGATGGTCGACCCGTATTTGGCTGCGTGGCACATCTTCGGCAAGGCGCTGCTGTTGTTCCGTTCGCGTATGGCGGCATGATTTGGGGAAGTTGACGACAGTCGACTTCGCACACCGAGTTGGGAGGCCGCGGCTCTGATATTGAGCTACACCCGCACGTCGCCGTCCGTGGACTTGAACCATGCACCGATGCTTGATTGGAGCGGCGCTGTCGACGCATGACCTACACGGCCGAGCCGCTGCAACCTAAGCGCGAGTCAGAGCGCATCAGGAGACCGACGAAGTACGCGCGCCCTCGGTCCGGTACGGCTCTGGACTCCTGGGCGACGAACCACGACACGGCGACGAGTGTCAGTTCGCTTCGTCCGAGTCCAAGCCGAAGTTCAGGGCCAGTCGTGCACGTGTGAACCCTGACGTAACTTGCACGAGTTGTTCGATTGGCGAACATCCCCTTTTCACAGTACGGATCCGTCCTCGGATTGGCGACGATCCAACGCACGGGGACCACGTACTCGGGAGCATCTTCCGTGACCGACTGCCCAGCCTCGCCGTGCTGGTAGCTCCCAAGGAGAGTTTGGTCAGCCAGAGGCACCCAGTCACCGTCTACCCGGACCTGGCGTCGCTGAATGCTCGGCCTCCGCCAATGTCACACCGACGGCTAAATTGCCCACCTGCGTAGGTGGCCGTTGACACGCGCACCTACCGGCAGGCTGCGCAACGTGAGTGAGACCTTGGATCCCCTCCGGTGCCACAAAGCCGTACTTCCGCCCGTCCTCCCATGACCGACCGACGTCGTACTCCCCGAAGGAGACGAACCAGTCTTGGCCGTTCCACTCTGCTCGCTTGCCCTTCTTCGTCCTCGCGCGAGGGCTGCTGGGGCTGGTGCTCTCGTCACCCACAGCCAGCCAAGATCGTGCCAGGTAGCGCCGGCCCTCATCCTCGAGAAAGCTGAAGAAGACTGCGTTAACCGGCACGCCGAACTCACGCAGATAGGTCACGATCCGCACAGAGGATGGGTCGGTCCGAGGCGACGATGGTGAGGTGCAGAGCGGCTTTCTCTTGTCAGGAGGCGTAGACCGAAGATGTCCTCGAACTCCCCCGGATACGGCGGGAAGGTGCCGATTGGCGATGTCGACGCAGGTGCCGCGACCAGAGTGGGCACCCAAGTACCCGTAGTCAAGAATCTGTGCGACGACGTCGCGAGGCGTTTGGTCGCGCTTGAGCTCGAGAACGTTGAGGTTGCCCTCACTGTCCATTGTAAGCAGATCGATGAACTTCCCGTATGCCGTGGGACCTGGCGCCCTATGACCAGCAACCGTTCACGAAGCAGGGTCGGGTCCTGCTCCAAGAAATCCTCCAGCTCGAGTGGCTTCCGAAGGCATGACGGAGTGACCAAGCCGGCGTGCCTTACCGTCATCGATTCGCCAGATCCCCATCTCTACAGGCACACCCACAGCCTGCCCGAGATTGGGGGCTCGTGCATTGAGTCGCGGGCCAACTCGCATGCGATCTATGCGGTGTGAGCCAGTTCTCAGTGCGATATGTCGTTCCGGCCGGCAAGCTGCGTCAAGTGAGCGACGGGGACGACAGCCTGCTCGAGGGGCTATACGAGAGTCTGATCACGCGCGCGCTGGAGAAGCGCCTGGCGGGTCTTTCGAACCTCGATGTTCAACGGGGAGTGATCGACGAGGCCGACGAGCCGGACGTTCTCGCGAGGCACGTCCGTGATGTCACCCTGCGAGCCCTGCGCCAGGAGAGGGACGCCGGGCGTCGGCTGGCCCTGGTCAACCGGCTCGTCGGAGACGCTTGGGGCTTCCGACGATTCGCTCTCCGCCGCTGGGCAACTCCTCGCTGTTGCGATGCCGGCCGCTACCCGGCACCGTGGTCCGTGCGCTTCGTGAGCGCCCGTCCACGCCACTCTCGGATGCCGCGCTCCTCACCAACGCGCCCGGTGAGCCAGGAGTCGGCCACGAGATTCGAGCCGAGCTGGCGAGTGCCGACCGGGTCGACGTCATCATGGCGTTCGTCAAGTGGTACGGCCTGCGCCTGTTCGAGGACCGGCTCAAGACAGCGCGCGAGCGCGGCGTCCCCCTCCGCCTGATCACGACGACCTACATGGGAGCCACCGAGCGGGCCGCCCTGGATCGGCTCGTGAGGGACTTCGGGGCCGAGGTCAAGGTCCAGTACGACGCGCAACGAACTCGGCTCCACGCGAAGGCCTGGCTCTTCCGGCGCAACACCGGCTTCGACACGGCCTACGTCGGCTCCAGCAACCTCTCCCGCGCAGCGATGCTCGATGGCGTCGAGTGGAACGTGCGCCTGTCCTCCGTGTCCACGCCGCCCTTGCTGCGGAAGTTCCTCGCGACGTTCGACAGCTACTGGAACGACCCCACCTTCGAGAGCTACGACCCCGACGCCGACCGCGACAAGCTGGACGACGCGCTGGCCGAAGCAGCCGGCAAGCGCATCAACGACAGGGTGACCCTGACGCTCTCGGGCCTCGAGGTCCGTCCGTACCCCTACCAACAGGAGATGCTCGACCAACTCGAGGTCGAGCGCGTCGTTCACGGTCGCCATCGGAACCTCTTGGTGGCGGCGACCGGCACGGGCAAGACCGTCGTCGCTGCCCTCGACTACCGGCGCCTTGCCGCCGACGCTCCGACGCTTCCGGGACTGCTCTTCGTCGCGCACCGGCGCGAGATCCTCGCAGCAGTCCTTGCGCACCTATCGCGAGGTCCTTGGCCGACGCGAACTTCGGTGAGCTCTACGTGGACGGTCGTCGCCCCGAGCGTTGGGAGCATGTCTTCGCTTCGGTGCAGTCACTGTCGGCGTACGGCATCACGAACATCCCCGCGGGGGCCTACCGAGTCGTCGTCATCGACGAGTTCCACCACGCAGAGGCGAAGACGTACCGACGGATCCTCGAGCACCTCAACCCGCGTGAGCTGCTTGGCCTGACGGCCACCCCCGAACGTGGCGACGGCCTGGACGTGCGGTCCTTCTTCGGTGGCCGCACCGCGGCCGAGCTCCGCCTGTGGGATGCCCTCAAGGCGGACCTGCTGACCCCGTTCCACTACTTCGCCGTCGCCGACGGCATGGACATGACCCGGGTGGACTGGAAGGCGGGCGCCTACGACACGGGCGAGCTGTCCAATCTGTTCACCGGGAACGACGCTCGCGCCCGGATCGTCCTCAAGGCCGTTCGTGACAAGGTCGCCGACCTGACCGCCATGAAGGCGCTCGGCGTTCTGCGTCTCCCGAGACCATGCGCGCTACATGACCCGGGTCTTCAACGAAGCCGGGATCAAGGCCGCGACAGTGCTCGGCGACACTGCGTCGAGCGACCGCGACGCCGCGGTGCAGGACCTTCGAGATGGCGCCGTCCAGGTGGTGTTCACCGTCGACGTGTTCAACGAAGGGGTCGACGTACCGGCCATCAACACCGTGCTCTTCCTCCGGCCCACGGAGAGCTCCACCGTGTTCCTGCAGCAACTCGGACGAGGGCTGCGTCGTGCCAAGGACAAGGCGGTGCTCACCGCGCTCGACTTCGTCGGCCACCACCGCAAGGAGTTCCGCTTCGACCAACGGTTCCGGGCGATGACAGGCAGCACCCGCGCCGCGCTCGAGCGCGACATCGAGCAGGGCTTCCCGTTCCTTCCCGCCGGAACGCAGATCGTGCTCGACCGCCAGAGTCAGAACCTCGTTCTCGACAACATCAAGAGTCAGGTCACCAAGCGCTGGCCAAACATCACGTCGGAGCTGCGGGCCCACCCCACCGACGACCTGGGCACGTTCCTCGACGACTCCGGCGTGGAGCTGGCCGACGTGATCCGCGGCGATCGCTCGTGGGCTCGCCTTCGCCGCGAGGCCGGGCTCGAGGTGCCTCAAGAGGGACCGAGGGAGGTGGCTCTTCTGAAGCGGGCCCGCGCTCTCTGCCACGTCGACGATCGCGAGCGCGCGGACGCCTACCTGACGTGGCTGCGCGATGACGCACCGCACTACGACTCACGCCGACCCGGTGCTCCAGGCCTACGGGCGGATGCTGTTCTTCTCGCTGTGGCCGGACGGGGGTGGGTTCGATTCGTACGGCGCCGGGCTCGACGCGCTTCGGCAGGAACCCGCCGTGCGCGAGGATCTGAGAGCTGTGGTCGGGCTGGGCCTGCAGGGGGCCGAGCGTGTCGCCACTCGACTGCCCGGTGAGCTGGGCATGCGGCCGCTGCGGGTCCACGCCCGGTACACCCGGGAAGAGATCGTCTCGGCGCTGGACTATGTGTCGATCGACGGACGAAAGCCCAACAGCTTCCGGGAAGGGGTCCTCTTTTCGCCGCCGGCGAATGCCGACGCCTTCCTCGTGACCCTGCACAAGTCCGAGGCGGACTACTCACCGACGACGATGTACCAGGACTATGCGATCAGTCCCGACCTGTTTCATTGGGAGTCGCAGTCCGTGACAACGGTTGCCTCCAAGACCGGTCAGCGCTACCTCAACCACCGCGCCAACGGCAGCCATGTCCTCCTCTTCACTCGCCCGCAGAAGGTCTCCGCTTTCGGCACGGGCGCGCCGTACCTCTTCCTCGGAGAGGCGGACTACGTCGAGCACCGTGGAGAGCGGCCGATCGCGATCACCTGGCACCTTCGGACGTCCGATGCCGGCGGCCGACTTCGCCGCAGCCAGCGTCGTGCTCTAGGCTCCACTGGGCGCTCAGTGCCAATGATCAGCGGCCGAACCCTGAAGCCGGCCGGCCCGCCTCCGGAGAGTGGAGAGATCGCAGGTCCTGGTTACGTTGAGCGGCCGAGAATCTGCTCTCGAGTGGCTCCGGCGCAGCCGTGTAGTGCCCGGCGGCGACAGCACCGTCACCGATGGCAGCCGTCATGCGATCGAGGTACGGGCCAATCTCTGGGTGGGCACGCAGTGCCTCAGGCGCCACGGTCAGCCATGCGCGGGGGCTGATCTCCACTGGTACCGGGCCGCACCTTGAGACGCCTCGAGCCAGAACCGCGGCAGGGTCTTCGGAGGCGAGGAGATCGCGCCTGGCTCTGCCACCAGGTTGCCTCCTCGACAACCTCCTTCGGGGACTCGCCATCGACCCATCGGAGCGCGATCTGGCCGCGGAGCCCGGCGTAGCCCGGCTGGTTGGTCAGGCCGGGCATCCAACGCTCGAGCGCCGAGTCGAGGGCGCGGATCTTCGAGTCACCGAGGAGGTGCTCGGCGAGCAAGCGGCAGGGCGTCCTCGTACTGCCGGATGGCCCGCGCGAGCTCTCGGGCCGGGTCGGCAGCCATCGCCCGTGTCGCGGATTCCGCGCGGTCGTCTCGTTCGAGGATCCGGGTGAGCACCTCGCGGGGACCGTGGTCGGCGGGCAGGTCGAGGGCGAACCCATCAGGGACCGGCTCGTCATCCGACAGGTAGAGGTGGTTCTCGTGCCGTCCCCTGGAGAGCGCGACGTACAGCCCCTGTCGACTCTCGGTGCCGGCGACCACGGTGTGAGTCGTGTCTACGGTGGCGCCCTGGGCGCCGTGGATGGTGCTGGCGTACCCGAGCTGTACGTGGTGCCCGACGTAGTCGGCCGGCAGCCTGAGCTGCCTCGCCGAGCCTGCGAGCATGGTGACCCGCCCGTGCAACGTGGAGGTCGCCGTTGCGGTCGACGCTTCGAACAACCCAGCGGTCCCCGTTCTTCACCCACGACCCGTCGCGGCCGCGAAGTGAGCGGTCGTTGTGCCGCGTCATGACGACGTCCCCAGCGCTGGCTCGAGTGCCGTCGGCAAGCACGGCCTCCCGACCCGGACGCCCCGCCTGCGCATGCCAGCCGGTCATCGCGGGCCAGTTCGTTCAGCCCGCGGACCGTGTCGCGGCTGGCGGCCAGGAGCAGGCTCGACCTGCCGGCGGCAAGGTCGGCTCTCCAGGCGTCGAATGCCTGGTCGACGGCGGCGCCGGCTTCCCCGACGTGGACGCGTCCCTGCGAGAAGTAGTGCTCAAGCGCGGCCGGGTCGCCGCTCCGGATGCCGAGCGTCGCGGCCGCCTCCTCCGCGTCGGAGAAGCGGTGGAGTTCGGTGAGGCGGACCGTCGTCCCCAGCGCAGAGCCTTGCTCGGCCAGGTCGCGGAAGACGCCACTCGCGGCGACCGCGGTCAGCTGCTGGTCGTCCCCGACCAGGCGGACGCTGCCTCCTCGCTCGAGAACACGGTCGACGACGGCCGCGAGGTCCTTGGTTCCCACCATCCCCGCCTCGTCGATGACGACGAGAGTGCGCGGGCCGATGGGCGGGAACGCCGCCACCCGGCCGTCGCTCGCGGCGGCCATGGCGCTGTGGAGGAACTTGGCGACGGTCTCGGCGGGCGTGTCGATCGCCTGGCCGAGCTCGTCTGCTGCGACCGCGGTGGGCGCGAGCCCGATGACGTGCCCGCCGCCACTGCGCCAGGCCTTGGCGAGGGTGGTCATCGCAGTGGTCTTGCCGCTCCCGGCAGGTGCCAGGGCGACCTGAACGCGAGCCCCGCTCGTGGCGAGAGCCTTGACCAGCTCGGCCTGACCGGTGTCGAGTACCACTCCCCCGCGGCGTCCCGACGGACGGTGAGGTCGACGAAGATCTCCGGGATGACGTGCCCGTCGGTTCGTTCCGCGGCCTCGAGGAGGCGTCGCTCGGCGTCGAGGATCGCGGCCGAGGTGTACGTCCGACTCCCGTGGACGGTGTAGACCGACGTGCCGTCCGCGCGGAGTAGCCACTCGGGCTCGCCGAGGTCGGGGACGGCATCCACAGGTAGGGACAGATCCTTGCGTCACCCGCTCAACGACGTCCCCGACCGTTTCGTCGAGGGACGGTCAAGGGGATGCCGGCGTACCTGGCCTGGCGGAGCGCCTCGGCCTGGACGTGCCACACCTGCCAGGTCGACCGGGACGACTCGAGGACGTCGACCACACGCCTCGCGAGTTCGTCCCCGGTTTCGTCCCTCCCCCTGACAAGGGTCGTGTCCCCGTCACGACCGAGCACGGTCGCGACCATGTTGGCGACGGTCGTGGGACCAGCGCGGTCGCCGGCGGCCAGGACGGCGTCCGCCTGGGCGCGCCACTGCTCGCGCTGCTCGCGCAGGCTGCGCGGCTCGTGCTTGTCGGGGCGCGTCTCGAGGTTGGCCTGCTGGGCCAGGGCGAGGGACTCGATCCGGGTCGGCGCACGGCCGTGGTCGGCCTGGAACGAGGCCGCGAGCTGACGCTGGCGGCTCGTGATGTCGCCACGACGGGAGGACCACTCCTGAAGGAGCCGTGCGTCGATGCCCTCGATCTCGCGCACGGGGCGTCGTCCCTGCGGGGAGGGACGTTCGGTGAACCGGACGCCGAGCCGCTCGGTGAGCTCGGCCTCGAGCCGGGTGTTGTAGTGCTCGGAGGCCATGACCTTGGCCTTGAACACCATCCGGCCGTCGAGGGTGAGCCACTTGCCTCCTTCGTTCGGCAGGGTCTGCACCTTGTTGGAGATCACGACGTGGGTGTGCAGGTCGGGGTCGCCGGCGCGGGAGTCGCGGTGGTCGAACGCGGCGGCGACGAGCCCGGTGACCGGGACCTGCCGGATGCCGCCCTTGCCGACGCGGGTGAAGGCGACCTCCCGCTCGAGCAGGCCGATCGTCGCCCGGACCGCGGCCTCGTGGGCGGCCTCGACCTCGCGGGCCACCTCGGGTGCGGCGAGCGCCCACAGCGCCGACACCGACTTCACCGGGCTGAAGGTCAGGTCGTACCCGGCGACCGGGGTCTGAGCCGGCTTCGACGCGGTCGCGACGAAGCCGGTCAGCTCGGTGTCGTCACGCGGGGCGCGGCCGTGCGTCCGGGCGAAGGCGCGAGCGATGACCTCGGTCCGGATGCGGGCTCGCTCCTCGGTCGGGATGGGGGCGTTCCAGCGCGCGTCCTCGCGAGGTGTTGTGCGCGCTGAAGGCGGTGGCGATCTCCTGGCGAAGGGTGGTCGCCTCGAAGGTGGGGAAGGGTCGGCCGAGGGCACCCCAGCCGCGGGCGACGGCATCCGGCTCCTGGGAGCGCGGGTGCCAGCCCTGGCCGAAGAGGAGCTTCATCTGCTCCTCGGTGACGACGTCGCCGTCGGCAAGGTCGAGACCGGCGAGGCCGCTGCCCATCCAGCGGCCCGGCGACTCGCCCTTCTCCTCGTAGTAGGCGGCCAGCCCGACCTGGCCCCGCTCGGTGGTGTCGTGGGCAGCGACCTGCCGGGTCAGGTAGGTGTACCCGCTGCCGGCGGCGAGCTTGTGCAAGGTCATCACACCTCCTGATGCGTTCTCGACAGGCGCTTCCCGGCCACGGTGGGGACACGAAGTGCACCAGGTGTGTTCTCGATCTGCGGGTTGGCCGGTCGTCGGGCCGTCGCGATGTTGCGTGAAGTTGCTCGTCGCAAGGTGGCCGGGAACGGGGGGTGTCAGGTGCTTCGGGAGGTAGCAGGTTCGAGTCGTCGGGTGGGTTATCCACAGGGGCGGTGGAGGCCTGTTGAGTCCGAGTGGGACGTGGCCTACTGGAGGTCGGTCCCTGACGAAGGGAGTGGACATGTCAACGACGGCACGAAACAGCGGTGGGTCCGCCGTACCGGCGGAAGGCGCCGATCGGCCCGATCCAGCGGCGGTGGTACACGGTGCCGGAGGTCGCCGAGATGCTCGGCTACGGCCCGACGAAGGTGCGGATGATGTGCATCACCGGCGACCTGCGCTCGCTCAAGGACGGCGGGTCGCGCCGCATCCTGCCGGCGTGGGTCGACGAGTACGTCGCGATGCGCGCGGCCGAGGCGGAGGCGGACTGGCCGTGAGCCGGCGGGCGAACGGCGAGGGGTCGATCTACCCGTACCGGAACGGCTTCGCGGCGCACGTGTGGATCGTGACGCCGAAGGGCCGCCGGCAGCGCAAGACCGTCTACGGGAAGACCCGGCCGGAGGTCCACGACAAGTGGCTTCGGCTCCACGAGCAGGCGCGGCGGGGACCGATGGTGCCGGTCTCCCCGCGCCTGCGGGACTTCCTCGAGCGGTGGCTGGAGGAGACGGTGCGGCCGACCCTGTCGCCGGCCACCACCTCGAACTACGAGATGTTCTCGCGGCTGTACATCGTCCCGGACCTCGGCGACCGCAAGCTCGACAAGCTGATGGTCCGCGACGTCCAGGTGTGGGTGAACACGCTGCGGGTCCGCTGCCAGTGCTGCTTCCAGGGCAAGGATGCCGCGCGCCCCGAGCCGCAGTGCTGCGCCCTCGGCGCGCTGCTGCCACGAGGTCGCCTCGGACTGGACGGTCCACCAGGCGTGGCGGGTGCTGCGCGGTGCGCTGACCCAGGCGATGCGCGAGGAGCTCGTCTTCCGCAACGTTGCCGCGCTCGTGCGGGTACCCATGCCGCGGTCGAAGAAGATGCCGGTGTGGACCGTCGACGAGGCGCGGCGGTTCCTCGAGTCGGCGCGCGCGGACGGTGACCCGATGTACGCCGGGTACGTCCTGCTGCTCACGCTCGGGCTGCGGCGCGGGGAGATGCTCGGGCTGGCCTGGGAGGACGTCGACCTCGAGCGGTGGCGAGGCGCTCATCGCGTGGCAGGTCCAGCGGGTCGACCACTCGCTGCTCCGGCGCCACACGAAGACGCCGTCCTCGGATGCGCCGCTGCCACTGCCGGAGATCGCGGTGCGGGCACTCGAGCGGCATCGGGTCGAGGAGGCCAGGCGGCGGCTCGCGGCCGGCGACATGTGGGGCGACTGCGGCCTGGTCTTCACGACCCGGCTCGGCGATCCGGTCGACCCACGCAACTTCCACCGCGACTTCAAGCTGAGGGCCGCGAAGGCCGGCGTGCCGGTCGTCCCCATCCACTCGACTCGGCGGACCTGCGCCAGCCTCCTCGTCGCCCTCGACGTCCACCCGCGGGTCGCGATGGCCGTCCTCCGGCACAGCCGCATCGCCCTCACGATGGAGATCTACTCCCAGGTCTCGTCGACCTCGACCCGTGATGCGCTCAAGCGGCTTCGGAGGCGAGCTCTCGGGGTCTCGACTACCACCTTGAGCGGTGAGACGATTCGCGCTACTGGCAGCGGTGCGTCGGCATGCACCCTGCGGGTCGCACGGCCAGTACGTGCCGCATCGGCCACTGCCGACTGTCACGAGCGAAGTGCTGGCCATGACGTGTGGAGTGGCCCAGCTCGAGATGAGGACGGCAACGTCGAGTCACGACGACCGAGCTCGACGCCTAGCCGATGTCGGCGGCCATCAAGGCGCCTGGCTGCACCGTGCTGCAGCCTTCAGCGTGATGTGCCTGATGGCAGCCATCGACGCAGGGCCAGCGCTGCCACCAGTACGTCAGCCACGAGCACCGAGGGTGCATAGATCCCGCGTCGGTCGTCATCGACAGTCCGCGATCTCGGTCCTGGCCACTGAGCGATCAGGCAACCACGTGCGAGTACCGTCTCGAGTCCCACGGATCCGGCGGCGCTGAGTCGCTCTGGATCTCTGAATGGCCGCCTCGAAGAGTCCGAGATACGCGACTCGCCTGGCGATCGGTCCAGGTGATGGCGCAGCGTCACGTCGAGGCACTTCAGACGTCGCCGAGTGGCCATCGGAGGCCATGCAGGCACGGAGGTCTCGCTACGTCGGGCAGGTCCGTTCGGCGAGGAGGTCGGCGACCGTGACCGCTTGGTGACTGGCTCAGCGCGGCCTCATGAGGCCTTCGCGAGTTCTCGGCGATCAGAAGCGCGACCACGCAGGATGGCTGACGCTCGCGGTAATAGTCGATGTCGTTGCTTGCGGATCTCTCCGAGGCCAGTGGTCTCGGACGAGCGAAGACCGGCGTTCATGGTCATGGTTACCCGACCGGGTCCATCGGCCGAGCGTTCGATGTCAGCGAGTCCGATGTGACGTCGGCCGCAGCGGTCAGCTGGTCACGCGACTGCGCAGCCGCGATGTGCCGCTACCGAACCCTGAGAGCCACGAGTTTCCGTGCGAGACCCAGCAAGTCCCGCTTGAGTACCGGACGTCGCGCTGCTCAGGCCGGATCGTCCGCGTGTCGTCGACTCGTCGAGATGGCTGCCCGCAGGGCACGCTGGCGACGAGTCTCGCGACCAGGCCGCTCCGGACCGCATCTGCAGGATGGGCCGCCGACGTTCCTGCTCGGTCTGTAGGCGTCTGACGGCAGCACCAGAGCCGCGGCTCAGCCGCACGCTGACGCCGCGTCTCTGGCAGAGGCCGGAGAGAAGCCTCGAACTTGGCTGGCGAAGCCAGATGACGGCAGGGTTCGACGATCCGCAGCCACCGATGCGTCGCGAGCAGTGCTACGGTCGAGCATCCGGAGCCTCGATCCGGCCGAGCGGTCAGCTCGCAGCCGAGCTACGCAGGTGCCCGCGCACGTCACTGCAGTACTTCTCTGGGGTACGGACGCGAAAGAGGCCCTCCCGACGAGCGGAAAGGGCCTCTGACCTGCGGTGGAGCCAAGGGGACTCGAACCCCTAACCCCCTGCTTGCAAAGCAGGTGCGCTACCAATTGCGCCATGGCCCCTGAGAACACCGAACCCGCGCGCACGAGGCGAGCGGGCGGCATCCGGGATGGAACGTGCTCAGCTCTTCGGGCTGTCCGTGGCCTCGGCCCAGAGCTCGTTCTCGGCCTTCTTGGACGCGATCTGCTTCTGGATCGCGAGGGCGCCGACGACCGTCGCGACGAGGAGGAGGATCTTCTTCACGGGTTCACCACCTTGGGAGTGAGGATCGGGTGGTGGGCCTAACAGGACTTGAACCTGTGGCCTCTTCCTTATCAGGGAAGCGCTCTAACCGTCTGAGCTATAGGCCCGTTCACCGCGATCGGTTGCGCCGCCCGCGGAGGGTGGCACGGTGCACGAGGTTACCTCACCACGGCACCTGCACTCAAAACGGCCCGGATGCCGCGACGTCGCAGGTCAGTCGTCGGTGAGGGTGAGCTGCACGCCGCCGACCAGGGCGCTCGACACGTTGTAGAGGAACGCCCCGAGGGTGGCGATCGCGGTCACCAGGATCACGTCGATCACCGCGATGACGATGGACAGCGAGAGCACCCGACCCAGACCGATGAAGTCCATGATGTCGAAGCGCTGCTGGCCGTCCTGCACGACCTGGCCGACGATGCCGTTGATCTGGTCGAAGACGCCCATGCCGGCCAGGATCGTCCACAGCACGAAGACCATGACGACGCCGGCGATGCCCAGGGCGACCGAGAGCAGGAAGGCGATCTTCATCGCCGACCACGGGTCGACCCGCGAGACCGTGAGCCGCACGCGACGAGCGGATGCCGGGCGCGGCGCCTGCCGCGGGGCGGCGCTGGTCGAGGCACCCTGACCACGCTGTGCGGTCGGCGGAGCCGCAGCCGGGGCCGGGGCAGTGGCGGGTGCGGGCGACGGGGTGGCCGGCGCGGATCGGGTCACTGGGGTGTGCGTCACGGGCACCGGAGTGGTCGGTGCACTGTAGGAACCGGCGTCCCCGTCGGCCATCCGACGCAACGGGCGCCCCGCCTCTTCTGCGGTGCTCACTCAAGGCCTCCTGAGTCCTCGTCGTCCAACGACGGTACGGCATCGATCGCCTCGACTGCGACACCAGACCCGGCGGGCCCAGAACCCGAGACGTCATTGTCACCCTCGGTGACCACGGATGCCGCGCCGCTCGCGGCCGCCGCGTCCTCGGCCGCCTCGACGGCTTCCACGGCCTCCTCGACCTCGCGCTCCGGGTTGAGGGCGATGCCGACGATCGCGTCGTTCTTGCCGGCCTTGGCGAACTGCACGCCCATCGTGTTGCGACCGGTGAGGCGCACCTCGTCGACCCGCGAGCGCACGACGTTGCCCTTCTCGAAGATGACCAGCACCTCGTCGTCCTCGTCGACGGTCAGCGCCCCGACGAGGTCACCGCCCTTGTCGGACAGCTTGGCGACGGCGACGCCGTAGATGGCGCGGCCCTTGACGTTCCACTCCGAGACCTTCGAGCGCTTGGCCAGGCCCGACTCGAAGACGACGAACACGTCCGGGTCGGTGCCCTCGTGCACGACCGACATGGCGAGCAGCTAGTCGCCGTCGCGGAACTTCATGCCCGTGACGCCGGAGGTCGGCGCGGCCCATCGGGCGCAGCGTGGCGTCGTCGGCGTGGAAGCGCACCGACTGGCCCTTGCGCGAGACCAGCAGCAGGTCGTCGCTCGGACTCGGCCAGGCCGGCCCCGACCAGCTCGTCGCCGTCGCGCAGGTTGACGGCGATCAGGCCGCCGCTGCGCGGTGCTGTCGTACTCGCCGAGCCGGGTCTTCTTGACCAGGCCGCGCCTTGCGTGGCGAGCACGAGGTACGGCGGCGCTGCGCGTAGTCGCGCACGGCCAGCACCTGGGCGATCTGCTCGCCCGGCTGGAAGGCCATCAGGTTGGCGACGTGCTGGCCCTTGGCGTCGCGGCCGGCATCCGGCAGCTCGTAGGCCTTGGCGCGGTAGACCCGGCCCAGGTTGGTGAAGAACAGCAGCCAGTGGTGCGTGGTGGTCGTGAAGAAGTGGTCGACGATGTCGTCGCCGCGCAGCTGACGCGCCCTCGCACGCCCTTGCCGCCGCGCCGCTGCGAGCGGTAGGCGTCGACCCGGGTGCGCTTGGCGTAGCCGCCGCGGGTGATCGTGACGACGACGTCCTCCTCGGGGATGAGGTCCTCCATCGACATGTCGCCGTCGAACGGCATGATCTTCGATGCGGCGGTCGTCGCCGAACTTCTCGACGATCTCGGCGAGCTCCTCGGAGACGATGTCGCGCTGGCGCTCCGGCTTGGCGAGGATGTCGGTGAAGTCGACGATCATGCGCCTCGAGCTCGTCGTGGTCGTCGATGATCTTCTGCCGCTCCAGGGCGGCCAGCCGGCGCAGCTGCATGTCGAGGATGGCCTGGGCCTGCACCTCGTCGATCTCGAGCAGCTCCATCAGCCCGGTCGCGCGCCTCGTCGACGGTCGGCGAGCGCCGGATCAGGGCGATGACCTCGTCGAGCGCGTCGAGCGCCTTGAGCAGGCCGCGCAGGATGTGGATGCGCTCCTCGGCCTTGCGCAGCCGGTAGCGCGGTGCGGCGCTGGATGACGTCGAGCTGGTGGTCGACCCAGTGCCGGATGAACGCGTCGAGCGGCAGCGTGCGCGGCACGCCGTCGACCAGCGCGAGCATGTTGGCGCCGAAGTTGTCCTGCAGCTGGGTGTGCTTGTAGAGGTTGTTCAGCACGACCTTGGCGACGGCGTCGCGCTTGAGCACGATGACGAGGCGCTGGCCGGTGCGGCCCGAGGTCTCGTCGCGGATGTCGGCGATGCCGGAGAGCCGGCCGTCCTTGACGAGCTCGGCGATCTTCTGGGCCAGGTTGTCCGGGTTGACCTGGTAGGGCAGCTCGGTGACGACGAGGCACTGCCGGTTCTGGATCTCCTCGACCTCGACGACCGCGCGCATGATGATCGAGCCGCGGCCGGTGCGGTAGGCGTCCTCGATGCCGCGGGTGGCCCATGATCAGCGCGCCGGTCGGGAAGTCCGGGCCCTTGATCTCGCGCATCAGCGGCCTCGAGCAGCTCCTCGCGGTTCGCCTCGGGGTGCGCGAGGTACCACTCGGCGCGCCGCGGCCACCTCGCGCAGGTTGTGCGGCGGGATCTGGGTGGCCATGCCGACCGCGATGCCCGAGCCGAACCGTTGACCAGCAGGTTCGGGAAGCGGGCTCGGCAGCACGGCCGGCTCCTGGGTCTTGCCGTCGTAGTTGGGGCGGAAGTCGACGGTCTCCTCGTCGATGTCGCGCACCATCTCCATCGCCAGCGGCGCCATCCGGCACTCGGTGTACCGCGGCGCGGCGGCCGGGTCGTCGCCGGGCGAGCCGAAGTTGCCCTGCCCCTGCACCAGCGGGTAGCGCAGGGTCCAGTCCTGCACGAGGCGCACCAGGGCGTCGTAGATCGACGGGTCACCGTGCGGGTGGTACTGCCCCATGACCTCGCCGACGACGCGGCTGCACTTGTTGAAGCCGCGGTCCGGGCCGGTAGCCGCCGTCGTACATCGCGTAGACGACCCGGCGGTGCACGGGCTTGAGGCCGTCGCGCACGTCCGGGCAGCGCCCGGCTGACGATGACGCTCATGGCGTAGTCGATGTACGACCGCTGCATCTCGGTGTTGAGGTCGATCGGCTCGGTGCGGTCGGTCTCGACGGGCGGCTGCTCAGTCATCGTGTTCCTTGCCTAGCTGTTCGTACGGGAGGTCGAGCGTTGCAGGGGTGCGCGCGCGGGATGGCGCGCGCACGGCATCCGGCGTCAGATGTCGAGGAAGCGGACGTCGCGGGCGTTGCGCTGGATGAAGCGAGCGGCGCGACTCGACGTCCTCGCCCATCAGGATCGAGAAGATCTCGTCGGCGGCGGCGGCGTCGTCGAGGGTGACCTGCAGCAGCATCCGCGTGTCGGGGTCCATCGTGGTCTCCCACAGCTCCTGGTAGTCCATCTCGCCCAGACCCTTGTAGCGCTGGATCGGGTTGTCCTTCGGCAGGCGCCGGCCCTTGCTCTGCCCCTCGGCGATCAGGGCGTCGCGCTCACGGTCGGTGTAACGCGAACTCGTGCGCGGCGTTGCTCCACTTCAGCCGGTACAGCGGCGGCTGCGCGAGGTAGACGTAGCCCGCCTCGATCAGCGGCCGCATGAACCGGAAGAGCAGGGTCAGCAGCAGGGTGCGGATGTGCATGCCGTCGACGTCGGCATCGGCCATCAGCACGATCTTGTGGTACCGCGCCTTGCTCGATGTCGAAGTCCTCGCCGATGCCGGTGCCGAACGCCGAGATCAGGGCCTGCACCTCCTGGTTGCCCAGGGCCTTGTCGAGGCGCGCCCGCTCGACGTTGAGGATCTTGCCGCGGATGCGGCAGGATCGCCTGGTTGTGCGGGTTGCGGCCGCGCACGGCGGAGCCGCCGGCCGAGTCACCCTCGACGATGAACACCTCGGAGACCGCGGGGTCCTTGGCCTGGCAGTCGCGCAGCTTGCCGGGCAGGCCGCCGGACTCGAGCACCCCTTGCGGGTGGCCTCGCGGGCCTTGCGGGCGGCCATCCGGGCGGCCGCGGCCTGGATCGCCTTGCGGACGATCGTCGCGGCCCTCGTTCGGGTGGCTGTCGAGCCAGTGCGCCGAACTCGTCGGTCATGGCGCGCTGCACGAAGCCCTTGACCTCGGAGTTGCCGAGCTTGGTCTTGGTCTGGCCCTCGAACTGCGGCTCGCCGAGCTTGACCGAGATGACGGCGGTGAGGCCCTCGCGGACGTCGTCGCCGGTGAGGTTCTCGTCCTTGTCCTTGAGCTGGTTCTGCTTGCGCGCGAAGTCGTTGACCAGCTTGGTCAGCGCCGCGCGGAAGCCCTCCTCGTGGGTGCCGCCCTCGTGGGTGTTGACCGTGTTGGCGTAGGTGTGCACCGACTCGGAGTAGCGCGGTGGTCCACTGCATCGCGAGCTCGAGGGCCAGGCTGCGCGATCGGGGTCCTCGACCTCGATGCTGATGACGTCGCTGTGCACCGGGTCGGACTTCTTGGAGCTGACCAGGTGGTTGACGTAGTCGACCAGGCCGTTGTCGTAGCGGTAGGAGACCGAGCGGGCGGTGGTGGTGCGCGCCTCGCCGCCGGCGTCCTCGTCCTCGTGGTCCTCCACGAGCGCGATGTCGGCGTCGACGCCGTCGAGGTCGGGCTCACCGTCGTCGGTGGTGACGTCGGCCACCCGCTCGTCGACCAGGTTGATGCGCAGGCCCTTGTTGAGGAAGGCGTACTGCTGGAAGCGGGCGCGGATCGTCTCGTAGTCGTACTCGACCGTCTCGAAGATCTCGGGGTTGGCCCAGTAGGTGATGGTGGTGCCGGTGCGGTCGGTCTCCTCCATCATCTCCAGCGACCCGACGGGCACGCCGTGGTCGAAGGACATCCGGAAGACGTGGCCCTTCTGGCGCACGCAGACGTCGAGCCGGGTGGACAGCGCGTTGACGACCGAGGAGCCGACGCCGTGCAGGCCACCGGACACCTTGTAGCCGCCGCCGCCGAACTTGCCGCCGGCGTGCAGCTGGGTGAGCACGAGCTCGACGGCGCTGACGCCCTCGGTCGGGTGCATGTCGGTGGGGATGCCGCGCCCGTTGTCCTTGACGCGGACCGCGCCGTTCTCCATGCAGGGTGACGTCGATGGTGTCGGCGTAGCCGGCGAGGGCCTCGTCGACCGCGTTGTCGACGATCTCCCACACCAGGTGGTGCAGGCCGCGCTCGCCGGTGGAGCCGATGTACATGCCGGGGCGCTTGCGGACCGCCTCGAGCCCTTCGAGCACCGTGATCGAGCCGGCGTCGTAGGCCTGCCCGTCGCCCTCGAGGACCACGGCCTCGGCGACCGGGTCGAGCACCGGCTCCAGGGTCTGGTCGGGGATCTGGTCGGGCTGCTGGTCCGCCACGGTTCTCCTTTGTCGCTGGGCCCCGCCGGAGCGACCGGCTGGACTCATGGCACACGCCCAAGGGCGACGAACGCCTTGAGCGTGATTTCTGGCTCCAGTCTACTGGTCAGGAGCCCGCCGACCTGCCCCGGAGAGGCCCGTGGAGGCACCTTTCCCGCGAAATGAGACCCCGATTCGACCCCCGTCACGCGACCGGCCCCCTCAGGGCCGCTGACGGCCGTTCCTCGGATCCCGCTACGGTGTGCGCCATGAGGGGGAACACCACGGTCCTGAGGTCGTCCGTCGCCGTCACCATCGCCGCCCTGGCGGTTGCCGGGTGCGCCGGACAGGCACCGTCGAACACGACCACGTCGGGTTCGGCCGGCTCGGCCAGCACGGCCGGCACGACGAGCGCGTCGCCGTCGCCCACCGGCACGCCGAAGCCACCCAGCGGCACCAGCTGGGTGGACGCACCCGAGACGGGCATCCGGTTCCCGGTGCCGGAGGGGTGGCAGGCGCTGTCCTTCCGCGAGCTGCTCGAGTCGGGTGACAAGGCGGCCATCGCCGAGGCCGCCAAGACCATGGGGGTCACCGAGGACCAGCTCGACGCGCTCGCGGACCAGATCGAGGTCATCGCGTTCGGCCCGACCGTCAAGGATTTCGCGGTCAACGTCAACGCCGTGCCGCAGCCGGGCACCGCGATGCCGTCGGCCGAGGAGGCGAGCAGCCAGCTCGAGCAGATCGGCGGCACGATCGGAACACCCGTCACCGGGACCACCGCCTTCGGCAAGTCCCTCGTGGTGCCCTACACCCTGAAGGTCCAGGACGTCACGGTCCAGGGCCGGTCCATCCTGCTCGAGACGCCGGACGGGGTCGCCACGCTCACCGTCTCGCACGTCTCGGAGGCGGCGGCCGACACGCTGACCAGGTACCATCCTCGACAACGTCGCCACCCTCTGACCTACGGCTGCGGCAGGTAGACCTGCACCGACCCGACCGGGTCGAAGCCGGCGCCCAGCAGCGCCCGCAGGCTCGGCACGTTGGCCGGCGAGACGCAGGCCGCGACCGGCTGTCCGGTCGGCACCAGACCCCGCGCGGCTCGGGCCAGGGCCGTGCCGAGGCCGGCGCCGCGCCTGGCCGGTGCGACCTGGAAGCTGAGCTCGGGCAGGCCACCGATGCCGGTGGCCAGGGTCAGCACCGTCTCGTCGTCGCCCTCGACGCCGAACACGCGCACGTCGCCGCGGATCGGCAGGGCGTGCTGCACCCGCGGGTGGCGGCGCAGGTCGGGGCGTTCGAGCAGCCACGGCTCGGGGATGCCGGTTCCCTCGGCGAGGAGCACGGCATCCAGCACGTCGACCCAGCCGTCCTCGCCCGCGAGGCGGGTCATGACCCGAGGGTCGTGGGCGGCGCCGAAGCCGTCGAGGCGCCAGGCGTCGAGGTCGGCGTCGGTGACCCGGTCGGGGGCCGACACCAGGGCCTGGCCGGTGACCGCGACGACGGCGTGCACGCCGTCGCGCCACGGGACGACCCGGGCCCACGAGCCGTCGGCGTCCGGGCGAGGGCCGCGCCACGCGCGCACGAGCAGGTCGGCCACCGGATGCCGCGACCCGGCGGCGCTCAGGGTTCGCTCCCGACGCGCCCGGCGACGGCACCCTCGAGGTGGGTGCGCACGGCATCCGGCATCGGCACCGGGCGCCGGGTCTCGCGGTCGACGTAGACCTGCGCCCACAGCCCGTGGGCGGCGATCCGCTCGTCGTCGGGCAGGAAGACGCCGAACTCGAACAGCACGCTGGTGCGCCCCAGCCGGTTCGCGCGCACCCCGACGTCGACGGTGACCGGGAAGGACACCTCGCGGTAGTAGCGGCAGCTCGTCTCGGCGACCACGCCGAGGGTGGGCGCGACGTTCTCGTCGATCCCGGTCTCCGCCTGCATCCAGGCGTTGAGCACGCTGTCGAACAGCTCGAGGTAGACGGCGTTGTTGAGGTGGCCGAACATGTCGTTGTCGGACCAGCGGGTCGGCACCGGCCGCACGGCGTCGAAATCGGCGCGCGTCAGCTCGCGCGGGTCCGGCTCGGTCATGGCCCGATCCTAGGACCGGGGGTCAGCCGTCGACGGTGCCCAGGGTGCGCTCGAGCAGCGAGCGCACGTCGTCGGTGAGCTCGAGCTCGGGCAGCTCGAGGTCGAGCGGCGGCGTCTCGCAGCGCACGCCGTAGCAGTAGGTGTCGGGCATCCGTGGTCGGCCGGCGACCTCGTCGGCCAGCGCGGGCAGCCCGTCGTCGGCGAGCAGCGAGTGCCAGGCCCGGGCGTCACCGTTGGGCAGCTCGGCCAGCGCGACGGTGCGCTCGACGGTGCGCCCGGCGAACCCGCCGGTTCGGCGGACGCTGACCTGGGTGGCCGGCCCCGGCGTCCCGCCCGAGCCCGAACCGGATCCCGACCCCGCATCCGACCCGGCGGGCGTCGGCGTGCCGGGACCGGACGGTGCGGTGGCACCGGTGGTGACGCCCACGGCATCCCAGCCGGCGCGCACCGCCGTGACCACCTCGGAGTCGGCGCCGTGCCGTGCCGTGGCGGCGGCCACCGTGAGCCGGGCGAACGTGGCGAAGTCGCAGTCGGCCCTGATGTCCCCGGTGATGGTGTCGAACCAGACCTGGCCGGCGACCTCCCAGGCGTTGCCACCGAGGGTGGTGGCCAGGACGTGGAACGCCTTGTTGGGGATGCCCGAGTTGATGTGCACCCCGCCGTTGTCGTCGGTGGTGTCGACGTAGTCGCGCAGGTGGGCGGGCTGGGGGTCCTTGCCCAGCCGCGGGTCGTCGTAGGCGGTGCCGGGGGCGGCCATCGACCGCAGCGCCACGCCGTTGACCCCCGGTGCCAGCAGCTCGGCGCCCACCAGCCAGTCGGCCTGGTCCGCGGTGTGGCCCAGCAGCCGCTGCTTGACGAGCACCCCGAAGACGTCGGAGACCGACTCGTTGAGGGCGCCGGACTGGTCCTGGTAGTTCAGGCCCGAGGTGTACTGGGTGACGCCGTGGGCGAGCTCGTGGCCGATGACGTCGACGCTGCGGGTGAACGGCAGGAAGATCACCCCGTCACCGTCACCGAAGACCATCTGGGTGCCGTCCCAGAAGGCGTTGTCGTAGTTGGTGCCGAAGTGGACGCTGGCGACCAGGGGCAGCCCCTTGCCGTCGAGCGAGTTGCGACCGTAGGCCTCCTGCCACAGCTGCCAGGTGCCGCCCAGCCCGTCGTAGGCCTCGGTGACCGCCCGGTCGCCGGTGGCGGGGTCGCCCTCGGAGCGCACGAGGGTGCCGGGCAGCGTGGTGCCGTGCTCCACGTCGTGGATCGCTCGCACCGGCCCGGCGGTGGTGCCGGGCGCCAACCGCCGCCGCCGCGGCGTGCTCGCGCGGTCGGCGCGCAGGCCGGACGTGCGGCGGCTCTGCCGCAGCTCGGCGTCGACGTCGAGCGTGGCCTGGGCGTGCGCGGCGGCGTGCGGGTCGTCGGATGACGCGAGCGCCTCCAGCAGGTACGGCGGCACGATCGAGCAGTGCGGCGGGTGGGGCGGCGACGGGAGCTGGCGGAACGGCATACGCCAACCCTGCCCCCACCCACCGACACCCGCGACCGGGAGGAACCGACCACATCACCTCGTCGAGAGTAGAGAACACGCCGCGTGGCCTCGAGCCCGCACGGCGTGTTCTCTACTGTCGACTGGGCCAGCGCCTACCCGCGGTCGATCTGCATGACGACGGCCTTGGGCTCGGTGAAGAACTCCCGCGAGAAGGTGCCACCCTCGCGCCCCACGCCCGAGTCGCCGACGCCACCGAACGGCGTGCGCAGGTCGCGGATGAAGAAGCAGTTGACCCAGACAGTCCCGGCCCGCAGCCTGGAGGCGACCCGGTGCGCGCGGGAGAGGTTCTCGGTGAAGAGCATCGCGTTGAGCCCGTAGCGGGTGTCGTTGGCCAGGGCCAGCACCTCGTCCTCGGTCTCGAACCTGTTGACGACGCAGACCGGGCCGAAGATCTCCTCGCAGTACTGCGGGGCGGTCAGCGGCAGGCCGGTGATGATCGTCGGCCGCACCAGCCAGGCGCCGTCCTCGGCCACCCCGCCGGTGAGGATCTTGCCGCCCTGCTCCTCGACCGACTCGACGTACCCGCGCACCTTGTCGAAGTGCTTGCGGCTGGCCAGCGCGGAGAACTTCGTCGACGGGTCGAACGGGTCGCCGATGGTCAGGGCCTCAGCGGCCGCCTTGAACCGGTCCATGAACTCGTCGTAGATGCCCGACTGCACGAACAGTCGCGACCCCGCCAGGCAGATCTGGCCCGAGTTGCGGAAGATCGCCTCCACCGCCCAGTACACGGCGTTGTCGAGGTCGGCGTCGTCGAAGACCAGGTTGGCGCCCTTGCCGCCCAGCTCGAGCGAGACCGGGGCCAGGTGGGTGGCGGCCGAGGCCATGATCGCCTTGCCGGTGACCGAGGAGCCGGTGAAGGTGACCCGGTCGACCCGGTCGTCGGCGGTGAGCGACGAGCCCGCCGGTGCGCCGTGCCCGTTGAGCACGTTGAGCACGCCGGGCGGGAAGCCGGCCTCGACGGCGAGGCGGCCGAGGAGGGTCACCGATGCCGGGGTGTCCTCGCTCGGCTTGATGATGCAGGTGTTGCCCCACGCGATCGCCGGGGCGATCTTCCAGGTGGCCATCATGAGCGGGAAGTTCCACGGGGAGATCGCGGCCACCACACCGGCCGGGCCGAACTCGCTGTAGGTGTGGTGCCCGGAGTCCATCGGGTAGGCCTCGCCGACGCTGTCGCGCTGGTGGTCGGCGAAGAACCGGAAGTTCGCCACCGACCGGGCGACGTCGTGCTTGGCCTGCTGGAACGGCTTGCCCATGTTCGTCGCGTCGAGGGTGGCCAGGTCGTCGGCCCGCTCCTCCATGAGGTCGGCGAGCCGGTGGATCAGCGCTGCTCGCTCGGCGCGCGCCATCCGCGGCCACGGGCCCTCGTCGAAGGCCCTGCGGGCACTCGCGACGGCGCGGTCGGCATCGGCGGCGCTGGCCTCCGCGGCCTGCGCCCACACCTCACGCGTCCACGGGTTCCAGACGTCGAAGCGGGCGCCGTCGAGCGACTCGACCTCTTCGTTGTCGATGATGTGGCCGAAGAACTGCAACTCGCTCATCTGGTTCACCTTCTGCGGTGCTGGGTCTCGGGGTGGAGGAAGCGGTGTGGATGCCGGTGGGCCGGCTCAGGGGTCGTCGCGCGGGTCGGGGGCCCCACGGCGCTCGGCGATGGTCACGTCGCCGGCGCCCCAGTGGGTGGTCGGCACCTCGCGCACGACGACCCGGATGCTGTCGACGGGCGCGTCGACAGCGTCGGCGGCCGCGTGGGTCAGCGCGGAGATCAGGGCGCGTACCTGCTGGGGGCTGCGCCCCTCGGCCATGGTGACCTCGATCAGCGGCATGCCGGTCAGCCCTTCCCGCCGTTGATGAAGACCGAGCCGAGGTTGCTGAAGTGCAGCGCGGTGCTCGACCCGGGAGGTGAGAACACGGCATCCGTCATGCCGCCGGTGAGCACGATCCAGCCGGCCTCGATGGCGTGGCCGCGGCGGGCCAGGTCGTTGGCCGCCAGGGCCAGCGCCTCACCGGGGTGGCCCTGCACGGCCGCGCCGGTCGCCGAGTCGACGACGACACCGCCCACCTCGACGAGGACGGCCTCCAGCCCCAGGTCGAGCTCGGCGGGAGGCAGCCCGATCGGTCCGGTGACGAAGGCACCGGAGGAGGCGTTGTCGGCCGCGACGTCACCCGCGGTGAACCGGAAGTTGCGGTACCGGCTGTCGATGATCTCCGCGCCGCCCCACACCGACTCCACCGCGCCCATCGCCTGGGCGCAGGTGACCCCCGGCCCTTCGAGCCGGTCGCCCATGACGAAGACGATCTCGGGCTCGATGCGCGGGTGGATCAACCGGTCCTGGGGCACCGGGTCGCCGACCGGCAGCACCATGGCGTCGGTGAGCCAGGCGACGAACGGGAAGTGCACGCCCATCCGCTGCTGCTTGGCCCGGCTGGTCAGGCCCAGCTTGACGCCGATCAGCTTCTCGCCGCGCTCGAGTCGCTTGGCGCAGGTTGAGGTCCTGCACCTGGTAGCCGGTGTCGAGGTCGAGCCCGGGCCACTCGTCGGTGAACGGCTCGCGCTCGCGGCGCTCGTCCTCGCAGCGCAGCAGCTCGGCGGCGACGGACTCGACGTCCCAGCCACCCTCGGGAGCGGCGCCGGTCGCGGTCTCGGCGGTCATCAGCGCACCCCCATCCCGGCGAGGTCGCCGAGCTCGACGAGGTGAGCCTTCTCCTCGGCGAGCTGGAGCGCGATGTCGATGATCATGTCCTCCTGGCCGCCGACGTAGCCGGCTTCCCCGACCTTGGTCAGGATCTCGTGGGCCGGCACGTCGTAGCGCGCGGCGGCCCGCTCGGCGTGCAGCAGGAACGAGCTGTACACGCCGGCGTAGCCCTGGGTGATCGACGCGCGGTCCATCCACGGCAGGCGCGGGATGAACGGGCGCACGACGTCCTCGGCGGCCGAGAGCACCTCACCGAGGTCGACGCCGGTGCGGATTCCCATCCGCTCGAAGGTTGCGGCGAGCACCTCGGTCGGACTGTTGCCGGCCCCGGCGCCGAGGGCGCACAGCGCGCCGTCGATCTGCAGGGCGCCGGCCTGGTAGGCGAGCACCGAGTTGGCGATGCCCAGGCTGAGGTTCTGGTGGCCGTGGAAGCCGACCTGCGCCTCGGAGCCGATCTCGTCGATGACGGCCGTGATCCGCTGCTGCGCGTCGGAGAGCACCAACGCGCCCGCCGAGTCGACGACGTACACGCACTGCGCGCCGGCATCCACCATGATCCGGGCCTGTTCGGCGAGCTTGTCGGGGGAGGCCTTGTGGCTCAGCATCAGGAAGCCGACGGTCTCCATGCCGAGCGCCCGTGCCGCCGCGAAGTGCTGGAGCGAGACGTCGGCCTCGGTGCAGTGGGTCGCGATGCGGGCGACGGAGGCACCGGCCTCGTGGGCGTTCTTCAGCTCGTGCACCGTGCCGAGACCCGGGAGCATCAGGACGGCGATCCTGGCCTGGGTGGCCTCGTCGACGGCGGCCGCGATGAGCTTCATCTCGTCGACCTTGGAGAAGCCGTAGTTGAAGGACGAACCGCCCAGGCCGTCACCGTGCGAGACCTCGATGACCTGCACGCCGGCCCGGTCGAGGGCGTGCACGACACCGCGCACCTGCTCCTCGGTGAACTGGTGGCTCATGGCGTGCGAGCCGTCGCGCAGGGTGGAGTCGGTGATCCGCAGGTCACGCTCGCCGCCGGCGGTGGGGGTGTTGGCGAGCACGTCGGACTCGGTCACCTCGTCGATGACGACGGGGACGTCCTCGGGGCGGATGGTCATGTCACCCATGTCAGACTCCGGCCTTCTGCGCGTCGGCGTCGACGAGCGGGTCAGGGACGTCGCCGAGCTCGGCCGACGACTTCCACGTGGACGCGACGCCGAGCCGGTGCGCGACCATGATGTCGCCGACCCGCGCCGCGGCCGCGGTGATGATGTCGAGGTTGCCCGCGTAGTCCGGCAGGTAGTCGCCGCGGCCCTTGACCTCGATGGGGACGAACACCCGTGCCATGCCCTTCCAGGTGTCGCGCGCGGGGTCGAACTGGGGGTCGGCTCGCAGGTGGTAGCCGGGCACGTAGCCCTGCACCTCGCCGACCATCGCGTGGATCGACTCGAGGAGCCGGTCCTGCAGCGGGCCCGCCTCGGCAGCCTCCGGCGGGATCGCGCAGAACACCGAGTTGCGCATCATCAGCGGCGGCTCGACCGGGTTGAGGATGATGATCGCCTTGCCGCGCTCGGCCCCACCGACGACCTCGAGCGCGGCCGACGTCGTCTCGGTGAACTCGTCGATGTTCGCGCGAGTGCCCGGACCGGCGGACCGGCTCGAGATCGACGCGACGATCTCGGCGTACGTGACGGGGACGACCGAGGAGACGGCCTTGACCATCGGCGTCGTGGCCTGGCCACCGCAGGTGATCATGTTGACGTTCACCGCGTCGAGGTTGAAGTCGAGGTTGACCGGCGGGCAGAGGTACGGCCCGACAGCGGCCGGCGTGAGGTCGACGGCGAGGATCCCGGCCTCGGCGTAGCGCGGTGCGTTCGCCGCGTGCGCCTTGGCCGAGGTGCACTCGAAGACGATGTCGGGCAGCTCGTCCTGGGCGAGCAGCCAGTCGACGCCCTCGTGGCTGGCCTCGAGGCCGAGCGACCTGGCGCGGCGCAGCCCGTCGGATGCCGGGTCGACCCCGATCATCCAGCGTGGGTCGAGCACCTCGCTGCGGCGCATCAGCTTGAACATCAGGTCGGTGCCGATGTTGCCGGGCCCGACGATGGCGGCGGTGCCCTTGGTCCTGGTGGGGGTCGACATGGCGCTCCTCAGACGAATCGGGCGGTGACGCTGCCGAGCCCGGCGAACGTCGCGGTGAAGGTGTCGCCGGCGGCGACCGCGGACATGGCGCAGACCGCACCGGGCAGCACGACCTGCCCGGCCTCGAGGGTGACGCCGCGGGCGCCGACGGTGTTGGCGAGCCAGACGAGCGAGTTGACCGGCGAGCCGAGGACGGCGCCGCCGGCACCGGTGCCGACGACCTCACCGTTGCGGTGGAAGGTCGCCCCGGCCAGGCGCAGGTCGACCGCGCCGACGTCGGTCGGGGTCGACCCGAGAACCACGGCGCCGGAGCTGGCGTTGTCGGCGATGGTGTCGAGCAGGCCGATCTTCCAGTCGCGGATCCGGCTGTCGACGATCTCCAGCGCCGGTAGCACGAAGTCGACGGCGCGCAGCGCCTCGTGAACGGTGACGCCCGGGCCCTTGAGCGGCTTCTTCAGCACGAAGGCGACCTCCGGCTCGATGCGCGGCTGCACGAAGAGGTCGACCGGGATCGGGGCGTGCTCGAGGTGGAAGAAGTCGTCGAGCAGGTGTCCGTAGTCGGGCTCGGAGACACCGAGGAGCTTCTGCATCGCGGCGCTGGTCAGGCCGACCTTGTGGCCCTGCACCGTGCGCCCGTTCGCCAGGCGCTCGTCGACCTGGAGCATCTGGATGGCGTACGCGTCCTCCAGGGTCATCCGCTCATAGGTCGCGGTCAGCGGCTCGAGGGGCTCCTTGGAGTCGTAGGCCGCGAGCAGCGCAGCGGCGACCTGCTGGCGGGTCTGGTGGTCCACGGTTGGTCCTTCCTCGGGAGCGCACGCGCCCGGGCGGGGCGGGCCGGCGGCCTTCTCCTCACGACGGTACGGAGGAGGGATGCGGCGCGCGCGGCACGTTCCGCTCCCGGGAACGTCGAAGCCGCGGGTCCGGGGTCGGACCCGCGGCTGCGGTGTGGAGGTCAGGCGTGGTGGGCGAGCGCGATCCGCCGGCTGGCGGCGACGAGCACGGGAACGAGCCGGTCGACCTGCGGCTGGATCGTCTCGCTCGGGCCGAACACGGAGACCGACGCGATGGCGACACGGCGGAAGATCACCGGGACCGCCACCGAGGACGCGCCGTCGAAGGACTCGCTGTGCGACACGGCGTACCCGACCTTGCGCACGTTCTCCAGGCAGCGGTCCCAGTCCGCCTCGGTGCGCACGGTGTGACTGACCCGAGGCGGGAAGCCCGCCCGGCGGCGGGCCTCGTCGGCCCGCTGGTTCCACGCCGCGATCGCCTTGCCGCTGCTCGTCGTGTGTGCCGGGAGGCGCCGGCCGACGTGGCCCAGGATGCGCACCCCGTCGCTGTTCTCGATGCGCTCCACGAAGACGATGTCGGGCCCGTCGGGCACCGAGAGGTTGACCGTGAGCCCGGTGGCGGCGGCGACCTGGCGCAGGAAGGGCAGGGCGACGTGCCGCAGCTCGTTCCTGGCGAGGGCGAGCGCCCCGAGCTCGTAGAGGTGGATGCCGAGGCGGTACTGCCCGGTGTGGGGGTCCTGCTCGACGAACCCGCGGCTGGCGAGGGTCTGCAGGAGCCGGTGACCGGTCGACTTCGCGACACCGAGCCGGCGGGCGATGTCGGAGACGCCCAGCTCGCCGTCGGTCGCGAAGCACTCGAGCACGTCCAACGCGCTGCCGACCGACTTCAGCCCGGAGCCGGCGAGGTCGCCCGCCTGGGTGCGCTTGGGGGTGGTGGCACACCATGCGTGCTCCTGCGCGGCGATCGACATCTCTGGCTCCTTTGCCCGGTGGTCGTTGGGATGACAGTGCGGCCTGTCGCGTGGTTCGATCAACGAATGCGTTCCACTGAGCGGAACGCCCCACCTGTGACCCTGCTCGCACGGGCCGCGTCGATCGTCGGGGCGTTCGACGAGCCGTCGCCGGTGCTGAGCCTGGCCGAGCTCACTGCGCGCACCGGGCTGCCGAAGTCGACCGTGCACCGGATCGTCGCCGAGCTGGTCGACCTGCGCATCCTGGAGTGGCAGGAGTCCGGGGTGTCGGGGACGGGCTACCACCTGGGGATGTGGCTCTTCGAGCGGGGCGAGCTCGTGCCCGTGCACCGGTCGCTCTCGGACGCGGCCCTGCCGGTCATGGAGGACCTGCGCGAGGCGACCCGGCAGCGCATCCACCTCGCGGTGCTCGAGGGTGTCGACGTCGTCTATGTCGAGATCCTCGGGTCCACCGGCGTCTCCGTGAGCTCTCGCACCGGGGGCCGCCTGCCCGCCCACGCGACCGGGGTGGGCAAGGCGATCCTGGCCTACAGCTCCGCGGCGACCGTGCGGGCGCGGGTCGAGGCGGGTCTGCCCCGGCTGACGCCTCGCACCATCGCCACGGCAGGCAACCTGACCCGCGAGCTGCGCAAGATCCGCTCGGTGGGTATGGCGCTCGACCTGGAGGAGTCGCACCCCGGGGTGTCCTGCGTCGCCGCCCCGGTGTTCGGTGCCGACCGCCGGGTGCGGGCCGGGTTGTCGGCCACCGGGCCGACGAAGTCGGTCGACCCGGTGACCCTCGGCCCGGCGGTGCGCACCGCGGCCTTCACGCTGAGCCGCGTTCTACGCGAGTCCGGCCTCTGACAGCCCGACTTTCGGTCTCGTCAGCGCTTGATCAGCGGCGAGCGGACGCCGCCGGTCGCCTTGTCGCCCTCGTTGAAGAAGTCCTCACGGTGGATGTCGCGGGGGAAGAGCCGCTTGCCCATCAGGGTCTTCAGGGCCGCCTCGACCATCGGCGGCGGGCCGCAGAGGTAGCCGGTGCAGCCGCGAGCAGTGTCGGGTGGTCGTCGGCGATCACGTCGGTGACCATCCCGAAGCCGTAGCCCGTCGCGTCACCACCGCATTCGGCCGCGGTCTCCTCCGACAGGCACGGCCGGTAGGTGAACTGGTCGGGGTGCTCCCGTGCGAGGTCACGGAAGTAGTCGACGTCGTAGAGCCACTCGCGCGTTCTGGCGCCCTGGTACAGGGTGAGGCGACCGTCATAGGCGTCGTTCTCGAGGGCGTGCCGAACCATCGCCTTCAGGGGCGCCAGCCCGGTGCCGCCGCCGACGAGGATGGCGTGGCGGTCGTCATCGGTCTTCAGGACGAAGCGCCCGTAGGGCCCGGCCACGGACACCGTGTCGCCGGGGGTCAGCCCCCCGAAGACCCACCCGTCGGTGCCCCGGCCACCGGGCACGTTGCGGACGTGGAACTCCAGGCGGCCGCGTCTCGGTGGGCGGCGAGGCGATCGACCAGGTGCGGTCGACGGCCGGGAGCCCGTCTCGGGCAGGCACCTGGAACTTGAGGTACTGGCCGGCGTTGAACGCCGATCTCACGGTCGAGCTCGACGACCAGGCGGCGCGTGTGGAGCGCGATGTCCTCGAGCTCGACGACCGTGCCGGTGTAGTCCTGCACGGGGAACACCTCGACCGACTCGTCGACGTCGATGTCGGCCTCGATCACGACGTCGGAGCGCGGGCATCGCCACGCACGGGAGCAGCTTGCCCTCGTCGCGCTCGTAGTCCATCAGCGCGAACGTGCTCGCCGCGCCGTGGTCGACGTCGCCGTCGAGCACCTCGGCCTTGCACGTGCGCGCAGGTGCCGTGGGTGCAGGAGTGCGGGCAGCCAGACTCCGCTGCGCAGGCACGCGTCGAGGATGGTCTGGTCCTCGCGGCACTCGACCTCGCGGCCGAGTGGCTCGACGGTGATCGGTGTAGGTCTCGCTCATGGCTGTGCTCCTCTCGCTGGCGTCGGCGACGTGGCACGGTTCCGGCCGGCCGTGGAGCCGTGGCAGTCGCCGAGTCGGGAGTCGGTGGGTCGCGGCGTCAGGCGACGACCGCATCCCGATGACGTCCTTGTGGCCGACGCCGATCTCCTCGAGGGTCTGGTCGTCGCGCGGCTCGAACTCCTCGCCGTGCAGCGTCCAGACACGCCGGGCGCGCCGGGTCGAAGTCGGGGTCCTCCTCGGCGTAGGGTACGACGAGCCCGTTCCAGAAGTCGCCCCAGGTCATCGCCTTGGGTGCCCGGAAGCAGGCCGCGGCGCAGAACAACATGTTCTCCTGGAACCACAGAGTTGACGAGCATGGTCGTCGCCGAAGAGCTCCTGGCGGTCCGTGGACGGGAAGTCGTAGTCGTACCGATGCGCCTTGACGGCCATGGTGCTCAGGCCTCCGATCCGATGTGGGAGTGGTCGGCGTCGTCGTGCCAGTTGTTCCAGTTGTCTGGCGTCGACGAGCCCTTGTACTCGCCGTTGTCGCCCTCCTCGCAGGCCGTACCAGGCCAGCACGTCGGGGAGGGTCGGCCCACCGCAGTTGCCCTGGTAGATCTGGTGCACCGGCAGCCACGCCTGGACGTACTTCTCCGGCTCCCGCTCGAAGATCCACTGGCAGCCGTCGGAGCAGAGTCTGGAACCGTCTCGCCCCGGTAGTGCGACTCGCGCTGGCACGCAGACGTCGTCGGGTCGCCCGGCTCGGTGAAGACCATCGGGATCTGGCAGACCTGGCAGAGCATCGGCAGGCCGCGGAAGAAGAACCGGTTGCCCGCCTCGGACGCTGCGCTGCGCCTGCTCCCACAGCGGCCGGTAGTAGCTTGTCGAAGGTGTCGGGGTAGTTCTCGCGACATCCAGTCGAGCTCGTCGGCGTCGGGCACGGTCGTGTTGAAGGCGGCCGCGTGCGCGAACTGGTAGAGGGTCCAGTACACCTGGTGGCTGAGAGGACCTCCTTCTCGGCGATGGCCTGCGTCGACGTGCCGCGGAGGGCGTGATGCCGTAGTACTCGAGGTCCGGGAACAGGCCCTTCGAGCATCTGCTCCTCGAAGTAGAGCTCGAAGGCCTCCTTCCAGCTCATCACCTTCTTCGGGCAGCATGTAGTCCATCATCGCGGCGACCAGGCCGAGCACCCGGTACCCGCGCCAGAACCACTTGTCGATCCAGTCCTGCACGATCGGGACGTTGGCCTCGTCCTGCTCGAGCAGGAACTTGATCGACCTCGAGGCCGAGTGTCATGTGCCGGCTCTCGTCGCTCTGCGCCGAGAAGCCGAAGGTCATCGTCGGCGAGGTCGCCGTTGAAGCTCGCGCCCGCTCATGAACGGCACGAAGAGCAGGTTGGTCAGCAGGTACTCGAACCTGAACGAGATCGCGATGAGGAACTCGAACGGGCCCGCCGACATGCGCGTCGTCGAAGAACGACTTCGGCACGCGAGAGGTACCAGACCCGGTCGTGCATGCTCGAGCGAAGTTGTGCAAGCCGCCGTAGTACTTGTTGTACTGGCTGATCGTGTGGATCTCGGTCTGCGTGTGGCGCAGCTCGTCGATCGACTGGCACAGCGCCGCGAACCGCGCGCCGGGGCCGTCGAGGTGGCGGGCGAGGTAGGCGAAGTGGCGGTGCGCCGCGTACTCGAGCGGCGTGACGCCCTGGAGGAACAGCTTGAGCGAGTTGACGTAGCGGGCGTCGGTCAGCGACAGGTGGCCCTGGCCCTGCGCGAAGCCGTCGATGCACGGCGTAGAGCTTCTTGTCCTTCTCCGCCTGGTACTTGCAGTACGAGTCGACGGTCAGGCGGAACGGGTCCTCCCACTTGCTCCCAGTCGTGGATCTTGATCCCCTCGTACCGGGTGTGGGGGTAGACGTCCTTCGGCTCGACGTAGGTCGGGTCCCAGTCGAGGTCGCGGGTCAGCGCCTCGTAGCGCTCCTGCATCGTCAGCTTGCGCGGGGCCTTGGGGGCGATCGTCATTGTCTCGCAGCCTTTCTCAGTGGTCCCACTTGATGACGATCTCGTCGTCATCCCATTCGTTGATGTTGCCCGAAGTAGCGACACGATGGCTGAGCTGGAACTCGTGGGTCTCCCACTCGCGGCCGAGGCGTTCCTCGACCGACTCACGGGTGATGACGAGGCGCCCGGGTACGGAGATCCGCACGAGTCCCGGCATGTGCTGCACCGTGCAGCCGACGTTGGTGGCTTCGATGGCCTCGACGAGCGCGCGGTTGCTCTCGCTCTCCTGGATGTCCACGCCGACGGTGCGGGTGGATGCGGTGGTGCTCATGGCGTCGTCCTTCCGCTCAGGCCGTCAGCGCCGCGACGGCGTCGCGCACGGTGGTGGCAGTGGTCTCCACGTGCTCGGCAGCGCCGGCATCGACGAGCTCGTCGACCCGGGCCACGAGCGGCGCGACGGCCGCGAGAGCCGCGTCGAGCGCTGTGGTGGTGGTCGCGGCGAGCAGCGCCTTGTTCGAGGCGCCGGTCTGCGGGTCGGCGACCCACGCCTTGTAGAGGGCGTCGAGCCACTTGCGCTGGTCCTTGAACCAGGCGGCCTGGTGCTGCGCGAACAGGCTGTACGACCCTGCGCCGGCGTCAATGGCCGCGTCGTCGAGGTGGGTGAAGAACAGGCCGTAGACGATGCGGTCGAGCACGTCGAGCCGGATGAGCGCCTTGCCCCAGTCCTTCTCCAGGAACAGCTCCTCCACATAGCGCCGCAGGCCCTGCAGCGAGGCGTCGTCGACCCAGCGGGTCTTCGCCTCGCCGAGCAGCTCGGCGGTGCCACCGCCGAGGGCGATGCCGAGCCGGCTGATGGCCTGGGCGTTGCCGATCCGGTCGAACGCCGCGAACCCGGCGCACTGGGTGATCGTCGTGCCGAAGCCGAAGCGGGTGACGTCGCAGGAGATCATCTGCGCCCCTGACTCGTAGTGCCGCAGCGGCACGAGGAGCTCGGCCATGAGGGCCGACCAGCTGTCCGGCAGCCGCGAGAGCAGGTCCCGCGAGCCGAGGTAGTCCAGCGTGGAGGCGACGGCGTCGGCCATCGCAGCGCGCGAGGTGACGTACGGGGCGTAGTAGTACTGCCGCGGGTCGGTGAACGAGTACGGGTCGGTCAGCCGGAAGTCGCTGTAGGTCTCGTCGTAGAGCTCGTGGTCGGGATCCCACAGCGGGCGGTAGTGGAAGTTCTCCTTCGGCTGGATGTCGATGGAGCCCTCCTCGTAGCGCGAGGCGGGGCGGTCGCCGTAGCGGTTCACGAGGTGGGTGAACGTCTTGCGGGGCGGTTCGATCACCTGGGTTCGCAGTTCGTACTGCACGGTGCCTCCTTCAGGGGCGGTGGTGCGTGGGGATTGAGACGACGTGGTGGTGGGTGACGCCGGACTCGACGAGCAGGCGCACGATGAGGTCCGGGAGCGCATCAGGCCCGTCGAGCTCCTGGGGCAGCTCGGACTCGAAGCCGTCGCCGACGAGACGGCCGTAGGCCGTGCCGTCCTCGAACGTCGTCGACACCCGGGCCGCGCGGCCGCGGTGGGTCACGCTGAAGGCCAGTTCGTGGGGAAGCGTCTCGTCGACGAGGTCGAGGCGGTCGTCGGCGGGGCCGAGGATCGCGTTGGCCTCGCTGACGAGCTGTTCGGCCAGCGAGCGGATGGCGACCTGGCGGTCGGCACCGGTGCCGGTGGCGATCCGTCGGCTGATCCGCGTGTCCGGCATCGGGGCGATCTCCTCGACGCCGGGCAGGTCGTCCTCGGGCGTGCCGACGATCTCGGCGACCCGCAGCATGAACGGGGTCATCGTGCGTCCTCTCCTCGTGGTGTGCGGTGGGTGCCGACGGCAGCGGTCGGCGAAGTGGCCAGGGCGACCAGGGCGGCGACGACGGCGGCGGCACCGGCGGAGGCGACGTCCTTGTCCTGTTCGGCCGACCCGCCCGAGGCGCCGACGGCACCGACGAACGCCCCGTCGACGAGCACGGGAACACCACCGGCGAAGGCCGCGACCCGGCCGCGCTGGGCGATGCCCTCGCGGACGGCGTCCTCGCCGGCGATGGCGTCGTAGAAGGTGTCGGTCGGGAGGCCGCCGAAGCCGGCCACCGTCCACGCCTTGTCCTGGGCGATCGACCCCGACACGGCGAAGGCGCCATCCATCCGGGCGAAGGCCAGCAGCGTGCCGGCCGTGTCGGTCACGGCGACGTTGAAGGCACCGCCGATCCGCTCGGCCTGCGCGAGGGCCGCATCCAGCGCGACCCGGGCGCCGGCATACGTCAGGGCGGTCTCGGTGCGAACGAGCATGATCGGCTCCTCTTCGACGGTGACGGGTGGGTGCGGGCAGGGGCCACCGAGGTGACGGCGGCCGAGGCGCGCCGCCGTCACCGTGGTGGGCGATGGGGGTCAGGTCAGATCAGGTGAGGACCGAGGTGAAGGCGTCGTTGAGCTCGCGGGAGTGGTAGAACACGCCCTTGCCGAGTGCCTCGGGGGTCCAGACGTGCATCGGACGGTCGGGGTAGGCCAGGTAGCCGCCCGCGAACACCTCGTTGCGGTTGCCCGAGGGGTCGAAGAAGTAGACCGTCTGGCCGCGGGTGATGCCGTGGCGCGTCGGGCCGACGTCGATCGGCACGTCGTCCATCGAGAACAGGTCCGCCGCCCGGCCGACCTCGCTCCACTCACCGAGCCGGAAGGCGAAGTGGTGCAGCTTGCCCTGGGGGCCGGCGAGCACGGCGAGCTGGTGGATCTGGGTGGAGTTCGTCATCCACGTGGCGATGATGTCGGCGTCGGAGTCGAGGCTGGTCTGCACCCGCTCGGTCGCGTAGAAGCCGAAGACGTCGGTGAGGAAGCGGTCCATCGTTCCCGGGTCCTCGGCCGTGATGAGCGAGTGGTCGAGAGCGGGCACCCCGACTCCGACGAGGTGGCGCGGGAAGGCGTCGGGGTTGTGCGTCCCGACCTCGGTGCCGATCAGGGTGGCCTCGTGGTAGACCTCGAAGACGTGGTCGGACGGGGTCGTGAACCGGATGCCGTCGCCGATCTCGGGGTTGTCACCCTTGCTCATCCGCTCGACGGTGACGCCGAAGGCCTGGGCCTTCTTCTCGATCTCGTCGATGTCGCTGGAGTACTGCACCTTCCAGCCGTACTTGACCAGCCCGACGCCGCCCTCCTCGAGGACGACCGAGTGGTGGTCCCACTCGTCCCAGGCCTTGTAGTACGTCTTGTTGCCCTCGGACAGGGTCTCGTAGAGCCCCAGCGTGTTGGCGTAGTGCTCCTTGGCCTCGGCCATGTCCGTGACGCGGACGTGGGCGTAGCCCAACCTCATGACTCCCATTACTGCTCCTTGTGGGTCGTGCCGGACGCGGGGGTCGCGGCTGCGTGCGCCTCGGCGCGCTGCCGGGCCTTGTCGTTGATCGTGTGCAGGAACCGGTTGACGAGGCGCACGTTCTCGCCGCGCAGCTCGATGGTGACGTCGGTCTCCGGGACGGCGCGGCAGGTCAGGCAGGTGCCGTCGGTCCGCTCCGCATCGGTGATGACCGTCTCGGCGATCGGGTGGTTGTAGGAGAACTCGCCGGATCGGCAGTCGACCTTGCAGATCGCACAGCCGCCGCGGCGGCAGCCGACCGTGTACGCGTACCCCGCCTTGTAGAGACCGCTGAGCACGGTCTCCTCGGGATCGAGGTAGATGACCTCGCCCGTGGGGTGGATCGTCACGGTGGGCACTGGCGCTCCCTTGCGTTCAGTGATGGCGCGGCTGCGTGCCGCTCCACACCGAGGGTCGCCGTGGGCCCCGCGGCGAACCACCGTCGTTCCTCACGATGGAACGCCCACCGCCTCGGCCGTCGACCGGTGGGTTCATGGCTGGACGCCCGCTGCATCGACGTTCGCACCCAGCAGGAGGATCCGTTGAGCTCCGACACCGCCCAGGCCAGCCCCGAGATCGCCGAGACCGTCGACGTGGGCGGGATCGCGACGAACTACCACGACATGGGCTCGGGTGCCCCGGTCGTCCTCATCCACGGGTCGGGGCCCGGCGTCACCGCGTGGGCCAACTGGCGCCTGACCATGCCCGAGCTGGGACGCCGGTTCCGGGTCGTCGCGCCGGACGTCCTCGGGTTCGGCTACACCGAACGACCCGACGGGGTCAGGTACGGGATGCAGGCGTGGACCGACCACCTGCTCGGCTTCCTCGACGCCGTCGGGCTCGACCGCGTCTCGCTCGTCGGCAACAGCTTCGGCGGAGCGCTGGCGCTCAGCATGGTGACCCGCGCGCCGGAGCGGGTCGACAAGCTCGTCCTCATGGGCAGCGTCGGCGTGCCCTTCGACATCACCCCCGGTCTCGACGCCGTGTGGGGCTTCGAGCCGTCGCTCGACGCGATGCGCGACCTGATGGGCGTGTTCGCGCACGACCGCTCACTGCTCACCGACGACCTCGCCCGCTCCCGCCTCGAGGCCGCGACCCGGCCGGGGGTCCAGGAGGCGTTCGGCTCGATGTTCCCGGCGCCGCGGCAGCGCAGTGTCGACGCCATGGTGGTCGACGACGACCTCATCCGGGCGATCAGCGTGCCGACGCTGGTCGTCCACGGCCGGGACGACCAGGTCATCCCGCTCTCGAACTCGCTCCGGCTGCTCGAGCTCATCGACCGTTCGCAGCTGCACGTCTTCGGGCAGTGCGGCCACTGGGTGCAGATCGAGCACGCCGCCGACTTCTCGCGGATCGTCGGCGACTTCCTGGCCTGACCGCCGGCCCGGTCAGCGGCGCAGCGCTGCGGCCATCCGCTCCCGGGCGACCGCCGAGTGGAACAGCAGCCCGGACAGCCGGGCCATCTCGTCGCCGCGTGCGTCGAACGCGGCCACCAGGTCGGCGTTGAGCAGCCGCTTGGCCTCGACCAGGCCCTGGCGGGCGCCTGCCCGCAGGTCGTCGAGCACGCGGTCGACGGTGGCGTCGAGCTCGTCGGCCGGCACGACGTGGGTGACCAGACCCTGCTCGCGGGCCTCGTCGGCCCCGACCGACCGGCCGGTGAGGAACCAGTCGGATGCCGCTCGCGGGCTGAGCCGGGCGCGCAGCGGGATCGAGATGACGGCGGCCGCGAGGCCGAGGCGCACCTCGGTCAGGGCGAAGGTCACGTCGTCGCGGCACACGACGACGTCGGCGGAGGCGACCAGGCCCAGGCCGCCCGCGCGGACCGCCCCGTCGAGGCGGCACACCACCGGCACCGGCAGGTCGGCGATGGCCCGCTGCAGCGCGATGATGCCGCGCGCCGACTCGACCATGTCGACGGTCGCGGCCTCCTTGAGGTCCGCGCCGGCGCAGAAGACCGGGTGCGACGAGCGCAGCAGCACGCCGTGCAGCGACTCGTCGGCACCGGCCTCGGCCAGGTGCTGGGCGAGGTCGGCGACCAGCCGGCGCGAGAGTGCGTTGCGGTTGGCGGGGGAGTCGAGGGTGAGCACCGCGATGCGGTCATGGTCGGCCCGGTGCACCAGTGCGTCGCTCACGGGCCGACCCTAGCCACTTTCGGGTCAGGCGGCCGTGCGGCTGACGTGGAAGACCGGGATCCCCGGTGCGACGGCGGCGATCTCGGTGTCGGTGGACTTCTTGGACAGGCCCTCGACGAACCGGCCGACCTCCCAGCCCCACCTGGTGAGGTAGACCCGCAGCACCGGCACCCGCTGGTCGGCGGGCAGCTCGACGAGCTCGACGTCCTCGGTGCGCGAGCCCAGCCGCAGCTGGCCGCCGCCCGCGGCCCGGGCGTTGCGCACCCACTGGGTGTTGCCGCGCGGTGCCACGAGGTAGCGCTCGCCGTCGAGCTCGAGCAGGTTGACCGGCACGCTGCGCAGCTCGCCGGACTTGCGGCCACGCACCGCCAGCACCCGCGAGCCGAACAGGCTGATGCCGTGGTCGGTCAGCCAGCGCACGGCGACGGCCGACCACGCGTCCATCCGACCGTTCGGTGCCACGTAGCGCGACGGGCCGACCGAGGGGGTGGGGGTGGCTTCGTTGGGCGGCTGGTTCACGGCTTCCTCCTGGACTTGGTGAGAGCACTGCTCTCTGGTCGATGCCATCACTGTCCTCGGACCTCCCCGGCATTGTCAAGAGCAGTGCTCTCGTTTCTGTGGCAGGATGCCGGCATGCCCACCACCCGCGCTCGTCGTCGCGAGGACGTCACGACCCGCGTCCTCGAGATCGGTCGCGAGCACCTGGCCGAGCACGGCGCCGCCGGGCTGTCGCTGCGCGCGGTGACCCGCGACCTGGGCATGGTGTCGTCGGCCGTCTACCGCTACGTCGCCAACCGTGACGAGCTGCTCACCCTGCTGCTCGTCGACGCCTACGGCGCCCAGGCCGATGCCGTCGACGCGGCGGTCGCGTCCGCGGCCGACCAGCGCTGGCACGACCGGATCGTCGCCGCGGCGCACGCGTTCCGGGCCTGGGCCGTGGCCGAGCCCAGTCGATACGCCCTGCTCTACGGCAGCCCGGTGCCCGGCTACGCCGCTCCGGCCGAGGTGACCAACGAGCCGGGCACCCGCGTCATCGGTGTGCTGCTCGGTCTCGTCGCCGAAGGAGTCGCTCGCGGGGACGTGCCCGACCGGCCGGCCCCGCACGACCCACCCGAGCCGCTCGCGAGCGACCTGCGGACCCTCGGGGCCGAGGTCGGGCTCGACACGCACCCGGCAGTGCTGTCCCGGGCGGCGCTGGTGTGGGCCACCGTCGTGGGTGGGACGAGCCTGGAGGTGTTCGGGCAGTACGGCGCGGACACCTTCCGGGACCCGAGCCAGGCCTACGACCAGCAGGTCAGGATGGCGCTCGACGTGCTCCGTGGGGGCCTCGACCTGGCCTGACTCCCGCCGACAACGGGTGCGGATCAGCGGCCGTCGGCGACCCGGGCGACGTGGGCGCGCACCACGGCGTCGACCAGGTCGGCCGGGAACGGCTCGCGGTAGGGCAGCTTGAGCGTGCTCGCCCCCGAGCTGTGCGCCTCGAGGGCCGCGGTCGCCGCCGGGTCGAGGTCCTCGGCGGGGGGAAGTGGGTAGATCGCCAGGTGCTCCTTCCACGCCGAGGCGTGCAGCAGCCGGTGCCCGTCGACGACGAAGGTCGGCATGTTGTACGACAGGGTCTGGCCGGCGTCCGGGGCGTGGCGCAGCACGAGGTCGCGAACGGCCCGGTAGAAGTCACGCCCGGCCTCGGGGGCGGACTCGAGGTAGCGGTCCACGGCATCCGGCGTCTGGCTCATGCCCGGCATCCTGCCGCGCGCCGGCCGACCGAGTCGAGGCGAGCTCAGCCGTAGGTGTCCCGAGGACCGCGGCCGTCCTGCACCCGGCGCTGCCCGCGCGACCAGGTCGGCGCCCCCGGGCCGACGACCCGCAGCTCGCCGACGGTGCCCTCGCCGACCTCCTCGGCGAGCCGGGTCAGCAGGCTCGACGACAGCAGCCGCAGCTGGGTCGCCCAGGCGGTCGAGTCGGCGCGCACGGTGAGGACGCCCTCGACGAAGTCGACCGGCGCGCAGTGCTGGGCGATCTCCGGCCCGACGATCTGCGACCACCGCCCGATGACGGCACCGACGGCGACGTCGCCGACCCAGCCGCGCTCGGTGACGAACTGGTCGAGCTGGTCGCCGAGCAGCTTGGGGTCGCGCCCCGCCGTGGATCGCTCACCGACCGGCACGTCCTTCACCCGGCGGCGCGGTCGCAGGCCGGGGCGCAGCCCCTTCGCCTTGGCGGCGGCCCGGGCACGAGCGAGCGCGGCCGCCGCGGCCTCGGCCGCGTCCCCCACCGCCGCGGACGACTCCTGCTCGGCCGACTCCGTTGGGGCGGAACCGCTTTCCGGGACGTCGGGCGGCACCACGTCGTCAGGCACGCTCGGTCACCGATCCCAGCGTCACGGCATACGTGCGTCCGACCAGCTCCGACGGCACGTCCTCGGGCACCGCAGCCGTGATGATCACCTGCTCGCAGTCGGCGACCATCGCGGCGAGCCGCTCGCGACGCCCGGTGTCGAGCTCGGCGAACACGTCGTCGAGCACGAGCACCGGGTCGTCGCCCAGGTCGTGCCGCAGCAGCTGGTAGGCGGCCAGCTTGAGCCCGAGCGCGAACGACCAGGACTCGCCGTGGCTGGCGTAGCCCTTCGCCGGCAGCTCGCCGAGGGTCAGCACGACGTCGTCGCGGTGCGGCCCGACGAGGCAGACGCCGCGCTCGACCTCCTGGCCACGCACCTCCGCCAGCGACGCCAGGATCTCGGTCGCGCAGCTCCTCGGCCTCGGGCACCTCGCCGGCGGCGATCCGCAGCGCGGTCTCCTCGCGCAGCGACGACTTGTACGACACCTTCGCGTCGGACTGCCCGGCGCTCACCTCGTCGTAGGCCTTGCCGAGGTACGGGGCGAGGTCGCGCAGCAGTCGCAGCCGCGCGTAGAGCAGCTGCGAGCCGACCTGGGCGAGGTGCGAGTCCCAGACGTCGAGGGTGTGCAGCGCCGAATCACGTTCTGCGACAACATCACTGCCCTCGGATGCCGGTCGCGCGCCTCGGCGACCGCCTCGCCTCAGCACGGGGGCGGCCGACTTCAGCAACGCCCCGCGCTGCTTGAGGATCTTGTCGTAGTCGGAGCGCACCCCCGACCACCGCGGCTGACGGGCGACGAGCAGCTCGTCGAGGAAGCGGCGCCGCTCACCGGGGTCGCCCTTGACCAGCGCGAGGTCCTCGGGCGCGAAGAGCACCGTGCGCAGCGTGCCGAGCACGTCGCGGGGCCGGCTGCAGCGGGGAACGGTTGAGCCGGGCCCGGTTCGCCCGCCCGGGGGTGATCTCGAGCTCGACCATCGTCTCGCGACCGTCGCGCACCACGGCGCCGCGCACCACCGCCTGGCTCGCACCGAACCGCACGAGCGGGGCGTCGGTGGCGACCCGGTGGCTGGAGAGCGTCGCCAGGTAGCCCAGGGCCTCGACGAGGTTGGTCTTGCCCTGTCCGTTCAGGCCGACCAGCGTCGTCACCCCCGGCTCGAGCGGCAGCTCGGCGCTGGTGTAGCTGCGGAAGTCGGCGACGGTCAGGTGCCGGACGTGCACCTGGCGCTCAGCTCTTTCTGGCGGCGCGCTTCCGCGTCGAGCTGGTGCCCGAGGTCGGGCCGGCGGATGCCGCGCCCCCCGAGCGGCTCGACGACGTGGCGCCCGCGCCGGACGACGGCCCCGCACTGGCGGCCTTGCGCCCCTTGGCCGCCGCGGCCTTCGGCGACTTCGGCGTGGTCTCCTTGCGCGACGTCTTCGCCGTGGTGGCCGCGGCGCTGGCCGGGCCGGCGGCCGACTCGGCGCGCAGCTTCTCGCCCTCGGCGATCGTCATGACCTCGTGCCCGCCGAACTGGCCGCGCAGGGCGGCGACGGCCTGCATGGTCGGCGAGCTCTGCTGGCGCGAGGCGAACCGGGCGAACAGCGAGGCCGAGATGACCGGCATCGGCACGGAGAGGGCGATCGCCTCCTCGACGGTCCAGCGACCCTCGCCGGAGTCGGCGGTGTAGTCGGAGACGTCGTCGAGCGTGGGGTTCTCCTCGAGCGCCTTGACCATCAGGTCGAGCAGCCAGGACCGCACGACGGTGCCGCGGCTCCACGCCTTGAACGCCCCGGGGACGTTCTCGACGATGTCCTTCTTCTGGAGCAGCTCGTAGCCCTCGGCGTACGCGTGCATCAGGCCGTACTCGATGCCGTTGTGCACCATCTTCGTGTAGTGCCCGGCGCCGACCTTGCCGGCGTGGACGAAGCCCTCGTCGCGCGGGCCCTCGGGGCGCAGCGCGTCGAAGATCGGCATCGCCTTCTTCACGTTGGCCGCGGTCGCCGCCGACCATCAGGCCGTAGCCGTTGTCGAGCCCCCAGATGCCTCCGGAGACACCGCAGTCGAGGTAGCCGATGCCCTTGGCCTTGAGCAGCTTCTCGTTCTCGGTGTCGTCGGTGAACTTGCTGTTGCCGCCGTCGATGACCAGGTCGCCCTTGTCGAGCAGGTCGGCGAGCTTGAGCACCGTGTCACGGGTCGGGGCGCCGTGCGGAACCATGACCCAGACGACCCGCGGGGCGTCGAGCTTCTTGACCATGTCGGCGAGCGAGCGGGCGTCCGAGACGGTCTTGGTTGCGGTCGTAGCCCACGACCTCGTGCCCGGCGCGGCGGATCCGCTCGCGCATGTTGCCGCCCATCTTGCCCAGACCGACCAGACCCAGCTGCATCTCGTGACTCCTCGTGGTGTGTGGTGCGGCGACGACGGGGTGGGTGCGATGGAGCGAAGGCTACGCCCGCGGCATCCGTCGTGGCCTGCTCAGGTGCGAGGGCGTCAGGACGCGAAGCGCACCGGCATGAGCACGTACCGGTACGAGGTGTCGGCCTCGCCGTCCGCCTCGGCCTGACCGGACAGCACCGCGGGCCGCGAGGCCTGGGTGAACGAGATCCGGCTGTAGGGCGTGCCGACGGCGCCGAGGCCGTCGAGCAGGTAGGTCGGGTTGAAGGCGATCTCGATCTCGGGCCCGGTGAGCACGGCCTCGACCGCCTCGGACGCCTGCGCGTCGTCGCCGGCGCCGGCCTCGATGGCCACCTGGCCCTCGCTGAACCGCAGCCGCACCGGGGTGTTGCGCTCGGCGACCAGGGCGACGCGCTTGACCGCCTCGACCAGGTCGGCGGTCTTGATGACCGACTCGGTCTCGGACGCTGGTGGGGAAGATCGAGGAGACCTTCGGGTACTCGCCGTCGAGCAGGCGGGTGGTGGTGCGGCGCTGACCGGCCTCGAAGCCGACCAGGCCGTCGCCGCCGGCGGCCGTGCCGAGCGCGACGTCGATCGAGCCGCTGGCGCCCAGCGAGCGCGCCGTGTCGGACAGGGTGCGGGCGGGGATCAGCACGACGTGGCTCGCGTCGGTCGCGGTGGGGTTCCAGTGCAGCTCGCGCATGGCGAGCCGGTAGCGGTCGGTGGCGAGCAGCGTCATCGTGTCGCCCTCGATCTCGACCCGCACGCCGGTGAGGATCGGCAGGGTGTCGCCGCGGTCGGCCGCGACGGACACCTGGGCGACGGCCTGGGTGAACAGGTCGCCGTCGATGGTGCCGCTGGGCTCGGGGGAGGTCGGCAGCGTCGGGTAGTCGTCGGCCGGCATCATCAGCAGGCTGAACCGCGACGAACCACAGGTGACCTGCACCTTCGAGCCGTCGGTGGCGACGTCGATCGGCCGGTCGGGCAGGTTGCGCGAGATGTCGGCCAGCAGCCGGCCGAGCACGAGCACCGTGCCGGCCTCGGCGACCTCGGCCGCGACGGTGATCTTGGCGGAGACCTCGTAGTCGAACGCCGACAGGGTGAGCGTGCCGTCGTCGTCGGCCTGCATCAGGATGCCGGCGAGCACCGGCACCGGGGGACGGGCGGGGAGGCCGCGCGCCACCCAGGTGACCGCCTCGGCCAGGACGTCGCGCTCGACGCGGAACTTCACGGCTTACCACCTTCGTCCGGCGCGAGGACGTCGCGCCTGCTCGTGCACACCTGGATCCCCGTCCGCAGGACCTGGCGTGCCCTCGGGCGACGCCGACGCAGGCGGGGGTGTTGACACTAGTGCACGCCTTCCTGTGGCGGTACCGGATCCGGTGCACCCCGGGAGCGGGGATTCGGTCGTGTCGTCCAGGTCGTACTCGGGGCCGAATCGGAGTTCTGGGGATCTCGTCGTAGTTGTAGGAGCTGTGGATCCTGTGGACACCGCCGGGTCGGTGCAGGTCGACGCGGCGATCCGGGGTGTGGACGGCCGGTGGACGACGCGGGGGACAACCACGACGGGGTGTTGACGGTCGGGTGGCGTTCACAGGCGCTCCACCCCGGCGTCCCGATCCGTCCACCTCGACACGCTGCTCGTCCACAGCTGTCCACAGGAGGTGTGGACAACTTCGCGGTGCCTCGTGTGGCTCGTGGGTGGAGCCGGGGGTTGTCCACAGGGTTGCGCACAGGGGTGGATGCCGCGCTACCTGCTCGTAACACGGCGGATGTCGTCGGTCGAGCGCGCGCCCACGCTCCCCTGGTCGAGGGGAAGGCCTCGGCTGGGTGTCCACACCAGGGTGTGCACGACCTGTGGACAACGTGGTGGACGAGCAGTGGAGGGCGACGCAGCGGTGGACGCAGCGGTGGACGAACGGACGAGCCGGACGAGCAGGCTCAGTGCGACTGCTGCTTGATCCGGTTGGTCAGCTCGGTGACCTGGTTGTAGATCGCGCGCCGCTCGGCCATCAGCTGGCGGATCTTCTTGTCGGCGTGCATCACCGTGGTGTGGTCGCGGCCGCCGAACTGCTGGCCGATCTTCGGCAGCGACAGGTCGGTGAGCTCGCGGCACAGGTACATGGCGATCTGGCGGGCCGTGACGAGCACCCGGGAGCGCGACTGAGCCCAGCAGGTCGTCGAGGGTCAGCCCGAAGTAGGCGGCCGTCTGGGCCATGATCGTCGCCGGCGTGATCTGGCTGGAGGCGTCGTCGGGGATCAGGTCGCGCAGCACGATCTCGGCCAGGGCCAGGTCGACCGGCTGGCGGTTGAGGCTGGCGAACGCCGTGACGCGGATCAGCGCGCCCTCGAGCTCGCGGATGTTGGTCGAGATCTGCGTGGCGATGAACTCGAGCACGTCGTCGGGCACCGACAGCCGCTCCTGGATGGCCTTCTTGCGCAGGATCGCGATCCGGGTCTCGAGGTCGGGCGGCTGCACGTCGGTGAGCAGGCCCACTCGAACCGGCTGCGCATGCGCGTCCTCGAAGCCGCTGAGCAGCTTGGGCGGCACGTCGCTGGTGATGACGACCTGCTTGTTGGCGTTGTGCAGCGTGTTGAAGGTGTGGAAGAACTCCTCCTGGGTCTGCACCTTGCCCTGGAGGAACTGGATGTCGTCGATGAGCAGCACGTCGACGTCGCGGTAGCGCCGCTGGAAGTTGGCGGCCTTGTCGTCGCGGATGCTGTTGATGAAGTCGTTGGTGAACTCCTCGGAGTTCACGTAGCGCACCTTGACGTGCGGGAACAGGTTGCGGGCGTAGTGCCCGATCGCGTGCAGCAGGTGGGTCTTGCCCAGCCCGGAGTCGCCGTAGATGAACAGCGGGTTGTAGGCCTTGGCCGGCGCCTCGGCGACCGCGACGGCCGCGGCGTGGGCGAACCGGTTGCTCGCGCCGATGACGAAGGTGTCGAAGGTGTACTTCGGGTTCAGCCGGGTCAGCTCGACCTGCTCGGGCACCTGGCTGCCGGGTCGGGGGCGGCGTGCCCCGGGCACCTCGACCAGGCCCGGGATGCCGACCTGCTCCGGGCCGCGGGCGGCATCCGCCGCGCCGTGCTCGGGCGTGTTCCCCGCGAAGGCGGAGGTCTCGGTGCCGTCGACCTCGTCCTCGCCGATGTCCAGGTCGTCGATCTGTCGGCGTCGGTCGGCGGCCCGCAGGTCGTGGCCCACGTCGTGGATGTCGTCGTGCCCGTCGAGTGCCGGTGCCTCGGCCAGCGAGGGGTCGACGGTCACGGCGAGCCGCACGTCGCGGCCCAGCTGGCTGCCCAGGGTGGCCGTGACCCGGTCACGCAGCCGGGTCTCGACGATGTCCTTGGTGAAGTCGTTCGGCACCGCGATCAGGGCGGTGTCGTCGAGCAGACCGACCAGCTTCGCCAGCGACAGGAACGCCCTCTGCTGCACCGGGATCCCGTCGGAGTCGAGCACCTCCAGGGTCGTGCGCCACAGCTGGGTCATCGTCGCGTCCGCCACTCGCGTCCCCATCCCTTTCGATGCCCACCGGGTCGATCATCGGTGCCCGGCCTACGGGACCGTACCCCGTCCACATGGTTGTCCACAGGTTGTGGGTATACCGCGTGGTCGCCGGGGGTGTGTCGCGCCGGGTGACGGGCCGTGCTCCGTGCGATCCTAGGGCGTTTTCCCCAGCCCGGGGTACCGCATGCGCTGGTTTGACCCCCGTGGCTGCTCTCGCGTACCGTTAACGGGCCTGTGGTTCGGCTGTTTTCGCATGCCCGTGACCCGCGCCCGTGAGGGCGCTGCTTCCCCGCGAAGGTCATGGGTTTCCGATGGCAGCCGAAAGCCACCGGCTCCCCGACCACCCGGGCCCACCAGCCCACCATTGCAGATGAGAGAACATCGTGAGCAAGCGGACTTTCCAGCCGAACAACCGCCGCCGGGCCAAGACCCACGGCTTCCGTCTGCGGATGCGTACCCGTGCGGGCCGCAGCATCCTCGCCGCTCGTCGCCGTAAGGGCCGCTCCGAGCTCTCCGCCTGAGGTCGGCGGTGCTGCCGGCGCCGAACCGACTGCGAGAGCGGGCGGACTTCACGTCGGCGGTGCGCTCCTCCGGGGGTTGCCGAGCCGGCTCGAGGCTGCTCGTGGTCCACGCCACCCAGACCGACGCGCGTGCGGGCCTTCCGCCGCGGGTCGGTTTCGTCGTGTCCAAGGCGGTCGGTGGTGCCGTGGTGCGCAACCGCACCAAGCGCCGGCTGCGCGCCATCGTCGCTGACCGGCTCACCGGCATCCCGACCGGTCTCGACCTGGTCGTGCGGGCCAATCCCCCGGCGGCCGCGGCGACCTACGGGGAACTCGCCGGGGCACTGGATCCGTTGTTGCACAAGGTGATCGGACGACTGGGAGGAGCGACGTGAGCATCGGTCGGGTGCTGGCGACCCCCCTGATCCAGCTGATCCGCGTCTACCAACGGGTCATCTCACCGATGCGCCCTCCCACCTGCCGCTACTACCCGTCCTGCTCCGCCTACGCCGTGACCGCGCTGGAGCGCTACGGCGTGCTGCGCGGCTCGTGGATGGCCGCGCGCCGGCTGGGCCGTTGCCACCCGTGGACTCCGGGCGGTGTCGACCACGTTCCGTTGCGTGACCCCGACACCGGCCGACCGATCCCCGGCACCACCGGACCGCGCGGCGTCGACGATGGAACGGCGCACCGGCATCCCGCGGGCCACACCCCGCACCAGACTCCCTGACCACGTCACGACCGTGACCCCACTCCGCCGGCACTGGCCGGCACTGCCGTAAGGACGACATGGGCGACTTGTTCAACACGATCATTGGCCCGATCGAGTGGCTCGTGGCGTGGATCATGTACCTGTTCCACCAGGGGTTCACCGCGATCGGGATGGATCCCGCATCGGGGTGGACCTGGGCGCTGTCCATCGTCGGCCTGGTCGTCGTCATGCGGGCGGCGATGATCCCGCTGTTCGTCAAGCAGATCATGGCGTCGCGCAAGATGCAGATGATCCAGCCCGAGCTGCAGAAGATCCAGAAGAAGTACAAGGGCAAGAGCGACCCTGAGTCCCGCCAGGCGATGACCCAGGAGACGATGGAGCTCTACAAGAAGGAGGGGACCAACCCCTTCAGCTCGTGCCTGCCGATCCTGGTCCAGTCCCCCTTCTTCTTCGGGCTCTTCCGCGTGCTCAACGGCATGGACGAGGTCGCCTCGGGTGCGACCAAGGCGATCGGCCCGATCACCCAGCCGGTGGCCGCAGCAGTTCGAGTCGGCGACGATCTTCGGCGCCTCGCTGTCCGCGACCTTCCTCGGTTCGGACGCGATCAACGTCAAGATCGTCACGAGCGTCCTGATCGTCCTGATGTCCGCGACCACCTTCCTCACCCAGCGTCAGCTGATGACGAAGAACATGCCGGCGTCGGCTCTCGACAACCCCTTCGCCAAGCAGCAGAAGCTGCTCCTCTACGTGCTGCCGGTCGTCTTCGCCGTCTCCGGCGTGAACTTCCCGATCGGTGTGCTCATCTACTGGTTCACCACCAACGTGTGGTCGATGTGCCAGCAGTTCTACGTCATCCGCAGGATGCCGGCGCCGGGCTCCGCCGCGGAGAAGGCCTACCACGCGCGGTTGGAGCGCAAGGGCAAGCCGATTCCCGGGGCCGCGGCGGCCAAGGCCAAGGCGGACGCCGAGGCGGCGGAGGCCTCCGAGGCGGCCAAGCAGTCCGGTCAGCGCCAGCAGCCGGCGTCCAAGAAGCGCAAGAAGAACAAGGCCGGCGGCGCGAAGCCGGCCGGCCAGGCGTGCCGCCAAACCGACCGGGCAGGCTGGCTCGAAGTCGGGCGTGCAGGACACCCCGAAGGCTGGCGTGCAGGACACCCCGAAGTCGGCCGGGCCGAACGGGGAGAAGCCGAGCAGCCGCAAGGCGGCCGGCAAGAACACCGCCGATCCGGCCAAGCCCCCCACGACCTGATCCCCCTGATCGCAGGAGAAACCGCATGAGCGACAACCTCACCCAGGACCACGTGAGCACCGAACCGGTGGACCACTCCGAGGAGGCCGACGAGGCCGTGGAGCCTGCGTCCTCGCAGGTCAACGAGTCATCGCAGGTCAACGAACCGAGCGAGCCCGACGACACCGACGACGGCACCGCTGACGACGCCCCCGCGGCGCCGACCCAGAGCAACCGCCGGGCCAACCTCGAGCGCGAGGGCGAGGTGGCAGCCGACTTCCTCGAGACGCTGCTGGACATCTGCGACCTCGACGGCGACATCGACGTCGACATCGAAGGGGACCGCGCCGCCGTGTCGGTGGTCGACTCCGAGGACGGCCGCGTGCCCCGCCGCCTCGTGGGCCCGAACGGGCAGGTGCTCGAGGCACTGCAGGAGCTCACCCGGCTCGCGGTGCAGTCCGCCACCGGTGAGCGCAGCCGGCTGATGCTGGACGTCGCCGGCCACCGGGCGGAGCGCCGCGCGACCCTGGTCACCCTGGCCAAGGAGGCCATCGACGAGGTGCGCAGCACCGGCGAGCGCAAGCCGCTCACGCCGATGACGGCCTTCGAGCGCAAGGTGGTCCACGACGAGGTGCTCGCGGCGGGTCTGGTCTCGGAGTCCGAGGGCGCCGAGCCGCGCCGGTTCGTCGTCATCCTCCCGGCGTGAGGCGACGTTTCACGTGAAACATGACGGCCCGGACGAGTTGCCGGTCGCACTGCCAGCCGCACCCTCGGGTGCGGCTGCGGTGTTTGGTGAGCGGATGCCGCTCGCGGTCCGGTTCGCCGAGATCCTCGCCGACACCGGCGTCAGTCACGGGCTGATCGGTCCGCGTGAGGTCCCGCGGCTGTGGGAGCGACACCTGCTCAACTGCGCCGTCGTGGCCGACGCCTTCCCGCAGGGTGCCCGGCTCGTCGACGTCGGCTCGGGGGCGGGGCTGCCGGGTGTCGCCCTGGCGATCGTGCGGCCAGACCTCGACGTTCACCTCGTCGAGCCGATGCTGCGGCGTACCGACTGGCTCGACGGCGGTGGTGGCCGAGCTGGGACTCGACACCGTGACCGTGCACCGCGGGCGTGCCGAGGAGCTCGTCGGGACGGTGTCGGCGCCGTTCGTGACGGCCCGGGCGGTGGCCCGGCTCGACAAGCTGGCCCGGTGGTGCGTGCCCCTGCTCGAGCCGGCAGGCACCCTGGTCGCGATGAAGGGGCGTTCGGCTGCCGAGGAGCTGGCGGCCGATCGCCCGGCCCTGGTGCGGCTCGGGATGGTCGATGCCGTGGTCAGTGAGCATGGGGGCGACCTGCTCGAGGAGCCGGTGCTCACCGTCGACCTGCGCTTCGAACCGAAGCACCGGGGGAGCAAGGCCAAGCGGGGCGGCAAGGCCAAGCCGGGCAGCAAGGGCACCAAAGCCAGTCGGGGCCCAAAGTCCGGCCGGACGGGTGGAGCCGTCGGGGCGAGACGTCCCGACGCAACGACGTAGCAGACCCGGCGGAAGCCTCGGCTCCGGCAGGGCCGGCCCGGCTGCTGGTCCCGCAGCGCTGGGTTGTCGATCCCGGTCGGACAGGTCCCAGCCGATGGCCCGATGCGGATGGCTGCGGATGGCCATGGATGGACGGCTGCGTGGACGTTTCACGTGAAACACCCACGGCCCGGCCGGAAGTAGCCCCGGACGTGCGGGCACGGTCGCCGGCCTCGGTAGGTCGACCTGGGGCATGGCGTGACCGGTGCAGAGCGCTGGCCACATCCCGCGGAGCATGGCGGTAGCCCGGACGCGGCGTGGGTCTCACGTGGCGCCGGCCGGACGCCGGGTGCACGTGCCGCCGGCCGGAGCCCGGACGTGTAGCCCGGCCGCGGGATAGTACGTCCGCCCGGTCGCCGGGCCTCGGAGGTCGACCTCGGGCATGGCGGTGACCGGTGCAGAGCGCCGACCACATCCCGCCGAGCATGGCGGTCGCCCCCGACGCTGGGCTGGTGGGTTTCGCCAGCGCTGGGTCCTGGTGTCGCCAGAGTCGGCCCGGTGGTTCACCAGTTTCGCTCGGCGTGGTGCTTCTCGTCACCTCGCGCGTTTCACGTGAAACATCGCGCCAGGTCGGGCCAATGGACCAACGTGCGCCCGCGCCGGGGTCGGCGCGCGCGCACGACCTCCCTGAAGACGCGGTACGGCGCGCCGACGCCGGCGCATCATCGGCACACTCCCGATACTGCAGTGGGGCCAACCCTGCGCGATGGGTTACGGCGACGAACGACACCCAGACACGCGATCTGAACGCAGAACACGGCCGCTGGTTGGCAACGTCGTCTTGCGGTCGCCCTCGGCCGCTTCGAGCTTCCAGGCCCGCTGGCATGGCTGACGGTGCGTCCTGAGGACGCTTGCTGCCCCAACGGACCCCGTACTCCACCCCGAGCCGGGACGCCACCCGACCGGGACGCCACCGACCGGGACGACCCGACCGGACGACACCGCACCAGGACGGCCTGCGACGACGACGCCACCCGAACGAGGCCCCGAGCCGGAGCCCGAACCTGGGCTCAGGCGTGGGCCCGGTAGACCGCCCGGGAGACGAGGCCGGCGGGGTGGCCAGGCCGTTTCACGTGAAACATCGGCTTGGACGCCATCCCGTTGATCAGTCATGCGTGATGCATCACGCGGTCGGCACGCGGTGCGGGCTCTTCGGGCCGAGCGGACTCCTGATGTCCGAGTCCGATCTCTCGCCCGGTTGGCGCCTGCCAATGACGCCGGTTGGCGCCAGCTCACTGACAGGCGCCAACTCACTGACAGGCGCCAGCCCGCTGACAGGCAGCCAGCTCACTGGCAGGCGCCAGCCAGCAGACCGGCGCCAGCTCACTGGCAGGCGCGAGCCACTGAAAGGCGCCAGGCCGACCCTTTGCCGGCGTCCCTGGAGGGCCACAGCGCCCTCGTAGCCGTGTACTCGTCATCCACAGGCCGCCGTTCGGCGATGGGTTGTCCACCGACGCCGTGGCGCTTTGGCGTGTTGAGCACTGGTGAGGTTGTATGTGCGTCGCCCCTGCTCCACGACGAAGGTGATTGCGTGAGTTCTGCGATCGACGTCGCCGAGACCCGCACGGCCGCTCCCGGCCTCGGCTTTCCGCGCCTGTCCGGCCCGGCGACGACTCCACTGGGCTGGCCGGCGTCGGACCGTGTTTCACGTGAAACATCCTTGCCTGCGCCGCCCAGCGAGCAGCCGGCGGACACCCTGGCGTCAATCGCACCCACGGACGAGGTCGCCGAGGCGGCACCGCCGGAGGGCGACCAGAGCCAGCACACCGCGCCGGAGACCCCCGCCGGCACCCGAGAGGACCGCATGGACGCCCCCACCCACGACGACACCGAGGTGCGCGCCCAGATCGCCGCGGCGATGCCCGGAGCCGACAGCCAGACGCCCCTGGCTGCAGCGGTCGCCGCCGACGCTCGGAAGCGGATCACCCTCAGTGGCCGCACGGTCCCGCGACCGGCGCACACCCGGGTCATGACGGTGGCGAACCAGAAGGGTGGCGTGGGCAAGACGACGACCACGGTCAACGTCGCGGCCGCGCTCGCCCAGGGCGGCAGCACCGTGCTCGTCATCGACCTCGACCCGCAGGGCAACGCCAGCACCGCCCTCGGCATCGAGCACCACGCCGACGTGCCCAGCGTCTACGACGTGCTCGTCGAGGGGAAGCCGGTCGCGGACGTCGTCCAGGAGTGCCCTGACATCCCGGGTCTGTTCTGCGTCCCGGCGACGATCGACCTGGCCGGCGCGGAGATCGAGCTGGTCTCGCTCGTCGCGCGAGAGACCCGCCTGCAGAAGGCGGTGTCGGCCTACGTCGACGAGCGGGAGGCGTCGGGGGAGCGGCTCGACTACGTGCTCATCGACTGCCCGCCCAGCCTCGGCCTGCTCACGGTGAACGCCTTCGTGGCGGCCACCGAGGTCTTCATCCCCATCCAGTGCGAGTACTACGCCCTCGAGGGCCTGTCGCAGCTGCTGAAGAACATCGAGCTGATCCGCAACCACCTCAACCCGCAGCTGCACGTGTCGACCATCCTGCTGACCATGTTCGACGGCCGCACCCGCCTGTCGTCCCAGGTGGCCGACGAGGTGCGCGAGCACTTCCCCGACCAGACCCTGCGGGCGAGCGTGCCGCGCTCGGTGCGCATCTCCGAGGCCCCCAGCCACGGCGCAGACCGTGATGACCTACGACCCCAACAGCAGTGGTGCACTGTCCTACCTCGAGGCGGCCGTCGAGCTCGCCGAGCGGGGCGCCGCCACGCCGCAGACCTCCGAGGAGACCGCATGAGCGAGAAGCGCCGCGCACTGGGCCGTGGCCTGGGAGCCCTCATCCCCAGCGGAACCGCCACCGCGGACCGCCCCGTCGACGTCTTCTTCCGCGACCAGGACCGGCCGGCCGTTCCCGGCGCCGGCCCCGAGCGCGAGATCAACGGATCCGACGACGCCGCAGGTCAGCCCCCCACGACGGCCGCCGACGCCACCACCTCGGGCACCGAGCTGCAGCCGGTTCCCGGGGCGGAGTTCGCCGAGATCCCGCTCGACCAGATCCGGCCCAACCCGCGCCAGCCCCGCACGGTGTTCGACGAGGACGAGCTGAGCGAGCTGGTCAGCTCGATCCGCGAGATCGGCGTGCTCCAGCCGGTGGTCGTCCGCCGGGTGCCCGAGGGCACCGAGGACGGTGAGGTCCGCTACGAGCTGATCATGGGCGAGCGCCGCTGGCGCGCGTCCCGGGCCGCCGGCAAGGACGTCGTCCCGGCGATCATCAAGGTGACCGAGGAGGACGACCTCCTGCGCGACGCCCTGCTCGAGAACCTCCACCGCAGCCAGCTCAACGCCCTGGAGGAGGCGGCCGCCTACCAGCAGCTGCTCGACGACTTCGGCTGCACCCAGGAGGAGCTCGGCCGGCGGATCCACCGGTCGCGCCCGCAGATCTCGAACACGCTGCGCCTGCTCAAGCTGCCCCCGCTGGTGCAGCGTCGGGTCGCCGCCGGGGTGCTCAGCGCCGGCCACGCCCGTGCGCTGCTCGGCCTGCCGGACGCCGCCGCGATGGAGCGGATGGCCCAGCGGATCGTGGCCGAAGGGCTCTCGGTGCGCACCGTCGAGGAGCTCGTCACCCTCGGTGACGACGACACCCCGGCCACCCGCCGCGCGCCGCGGGCCGGCACCCGCCGGCCGCAGCTCGACGACCTGGCCGCGCGACCTGTCGGACCGGCTCGAGACCCGGGTGCGGATCGCCCTGGGGCAGCGCAAGGGTCGCCTCACGGTGGAGTTCGCCTCGGTCGAGGACCTCAACCGCATCCTCGACGCGATGCACCTGCGCGAGGCCCGCGAGAGCTGACCGGCCCGGCATCCACGACGGTGTCGGGAGCTCAGGCATCCGGCGCGCGGCATCCGGGCATGACAAGAGGCGCGGAACTCGTTGTGTCACAACAGGTTCCGCGCCTCCGATGTGGTTCAGCTGACGACTGAGCGCGAGGTACGGCTCGAGCTCGCGGAGCAGCTTCGGCTTGGGCATCGCGCCGATGATCGTCTTGACGATCTCACCGTTGAGGTAGACGTGCATCGTCGGGATGCTGGTGATGCCGAGCTTGCCGGTGATCGCCGGGTTCTCGTCGGTGTTGAGCTTGACGATCGTGACCTCGTCGTGGTCGCGAGCGATCTCGTCGAGGACGGGGGCGACGGCGCGGCACGGGCCGCACCACTCGGCCCAGAAGTCGACGAGCACGGGCTTGTCACTCTTGAGGACGTCGGCCTCGAACGTGTCGTCAGTGGTCTTGGAGACGGCTCCCATGGGGGGTCCTTTCAACAGCGGGGGTGAGGGTGGGGTCTGGGGTCGATCCTGCCGGACGGGTCCGACAGGATCGACGCTGGTCAGTGGGCGAGGAACCGCTCGGCGTCGAGCGCGGCGGCACAGCCGGAGCCGGCCGCGGTGATCGCCTGGCGGTAGGTGTGGTCGACGAGGTCGCCGCAGGCGAAGACGCCGGGGATGTTGGTGCGGGTGGTGCGGCCCTCGACGAGCACGTAGCCGTCGGCGTCGAGCTCGACGACGCCCTTGACCAGCTCGTTGCGCGGGTCGTGGCCGATGGCGACGAACAGGCCGGTGACCGGCAGCTCGCGCGTCTCGCCGGTGACGGTGTCGCGCAGGGTGACGCCGGACGAGCTTGTCCTCGCCGTGGATGGCGTCGACCGCGCTGTTCCAGGCGAAGCGGATCTTGGGGTTGGCGAGGGCGCGCTCGGCCATGATCTTGCTGGCCCGCAGCTCGTCGCGGCGGTGCACGATCGTCACGGACCGGGCGAACTTGGTGAGGAAGGTGGCCTCCTCGACCGCGGAGTCACCGCCGCCGACGACGGCGATGTCCTGGTCGCGGAAGAAGAACCCGTCGCAGGTGGCACACCACGAGACGCCGTGCCCGGACAGTCGCTTCTCGTCGGGCAGCCCGAGCTCGCGGTAGGCCGAGCCCATCGCGAGGATGACCGCGCGGGCCCGGTGCTCGACGCCCTCGCCGTCGGTGACGACCTTGACGTCGTCCGTCGAGCCGCACCGACTGCACGTCGTCGGTGACGATCTCGGCGCCGAAGCGCTCGGCCTGGGCGCGCATGTTCTCCATCAGGTCCGGGCCCATGATGCCGTCGCGGAAGCCGGGGAAGTTCTCGACCTCGGTGGTGTTCATCAGGGCGCCGCCGGCGGTGACCGCACCCTCGAAGACCAGCGGCTCGCAGGTTGGCGCGCGCCGCGTAGACGGCGGCCGTGTAGCCGGCCGGGCCGGAGCCGATGATGATGACGTTGCGGACGTCAGAGGTCACGGACACATCCCCTTGTGGTGATCGCGGGTGGCAACCGCAACATGCGGTGCCTTCGTTGAACCGATCCTACGGCCGAGGTGTTCCCGCGGCGGCCACGCCCCGCCGATCTCGCCACAGGTGGGGGAGGCCCTCCGGCTCAGTCGAGCGACACCGGACCACGGATGAGGCCGGTGTTGCCCGTGGTGCAGTAGCGGTCGACCGCCCAGGCGGTGCGGCCCGGTCGGAGTGCACGACGAGGACCGCCGCCGAGACGCCGTCGACCTCGGCGACGTCGACCAGGATGCCGGCATCGGCCGGGATGCCGAGCGCGTCGGCACAGCTGCGAGCCCCGATCGGCGTCGCGATCGGCCCCAGGCGAGGGCGACTCGGCGCTGAGGTCGGCGATCGGGTCGAGCGTGCCGTCGTCGAGCTCACGGGCGGTGACGACGAGCCGGTCGGAGGTGTGGTCGACGCCCGACATGACGACGACGACCTCGCCGGACCCCGCTTCAGGGGCCACCAGGGCCTGCTCGCGCTGGGACCCCGCGTCCGACTCGGCGACAGCGCCGGAGTCGGAGGAACCGCCGACCGTGCCGAAGGACGCCACCACGTCACCCGGCACGGACTTGACGAGGAAACCGCCGAGACCCAGCACGCCGACCACGGCGGCGGCGACCCCGAGGTGCCTCAGCCCGAGCCGGCGGCGAAGCGGCACGACCTGCGCACCGGCATCCGGCTCGACACCCCGCCCGGACGCGGTGGCCGCGTCGTCGTGGAGGTGCCAGAGCTGGTCGATGCCGTCGCCGCGCTCCGCCTCGGCGGTGAGGGCGGCGCTGATCCGCGCGACGAGGTCGTCGGGCATCGGCCCGGGCTCCGGAAGGTTCGCCAGGAGCGCACGCATCCCCGTCGGGTCGTGCTCGACGGGTGCGGTGTCGTCGTGGGAATGGCTCACGGGGTCCTCCGGGACGTGCCCTCGGGCGGTGCTGGCGGGGTCGGGAGGCGCCGGTCGCAGGGGCCGGGCCACGGGTGGGACGTCATGGGGCCCCCTGCGGTTCCGTGGGCCCGGGAACGGCTGCCGGGTCGGCGCCCCGCCCGGCCCGCCCGCCGGCCCCGGCCCCGCCAGCACCGTCGCGCCCACCCAGCATCTCGGCGAGCGCCTCACGGCCGCGGAAGCAGCGCGACTTCACGGTGCCCTCGGCCACGCCGAGCACCTGCGCCGCCTCGGCGACCGGAAGCCCGTGCATGTCGACGAGGACCAGCGCCATCCGCTGGCCCTCGGGCAGCCGCGCGAGGGCCTCACGCACGTCGAGGCGGGTCTCGACCGACGCGTGGTGGTCGTGCAGGTCGGGCAGGTCGAGCTCACCGAGGTCGCCGGCGCGGCGCACGGAGACCTTCTCGCGGCGCAGCCGGTCCAGGCAGGCGTTGACGACGATGCGGTGCAGCCAGGTCGTGACGGCGGCCTCGCCCCGGAAGGCGTCGGCACGCCGGAACGCGGAGATGAAGGCGTCCTGCACGGCATCCGCGGCCAGCTCGCGGTTGGAGGTGGTGCGCAGCGCCACCGCGTACATCCGGTCGCGGTGCCGGCGGAACAGCTCGCCGAAGGCCACCCCGCCGTCGCCGTCGACGTGGCGCTGGAGCAGCTCGCGGTCGGTGAGGGCGCTGAGGTCGTCGGACATCACGGGTTCCGGCCTCAGCCGGTGACGACGACCTCGTCGAGCCAGGCGCGGCGCTTGCCGTTGTCGTCGGCGTTGAGCTTGGTGAACCACACGACGATGTACTGGCCGCTGACGTCGGCCGGTACGTCGAAGGTCACCGTGCCGTCGGCGTCGGTCTTCTCACCGACCTTCGTGGCGCCCTCGAGACGGTTGTCGGGGCCGACGTAGACCTCGACGTCGCTGGGGTGGGGGATGTCGAGCTCGACGGTCTGCGGCTTCTTGTTCGGGCCGAGGTCGACGATGACGCCCACGCCCTTCTTCAGCCCTCCGAAGGTGTCGCTGCGGTAGTTCTCGGAGAACCAGCCGGTGCTCTTGTCGCCGTCGTAGACCTTGGGGGTGAGGTTGTTGTTCTCCGCGCCGTCGCCCTCGGGGTCGTAGGCCTCGACCTTGAGGATGGCGAGCGGCTCGGGCGCGCCGGCCGAGTCGTTGGCCGTCGGGGACGCACTGCCCGACGGGGCCGCCGAGGACGGCGCCACGGTCGTGGTGCGGGTCGCCGGGGCGGCCGCGTCGCTGGTCGAGCCGCCGCGCGAGCCGATCCGGGAGACGCCGTAGATGCCGATGACCAGCGCGAGCACGACGAAGCCGACGACGATGCCCAGGGCCAGCTTCGACTCGTCCTTGGTGAGCGGCTCGGCCGGCACCAGCGGGGCGGGGGCCTCCAGGTCGCCCTGGTCGGCGCGCGGTGCGGTGTCGGGGCTGAGCTCGGACACCTTGTCGACGGCACGCCGGGCCAGGCTGCCGACGCGTTCGCCCACGGAGCCGAGCGCACCGGTGACGGCAGCACCGGCACCCGCGGCGGCGGCGCCGGCCGCGGCGCTGCGCGACGGTGCGTTGTCGTCGTCGCGGTCGACCAGGTCGGGGTCGTCGTCGAAGTCGGGTCGTGTCGGGGCGGCCGCGCCGGCGGCCGAGGCCGCGGGGGTGGCGCGCAGCCAGTCAGGGGTCTGGTCCTCGAGGTGGATGACGCGGGTCTCCTGGTCGGCCTCGGGGTCCGGCACGCTCGTCGCACCCCCGGCTGCCGCACCAGCCGCACCGGCCGCACCGGCCGCATGGCCTGCGGCAACACCGGTGCCGGATGCCGTGGCGGCGGCTGCCGCGCTCGCGCCTCCCGCGACGACGACCGCCGCGGCGCCCTTGCGCGCGACGGGGCGCTTGCGGGGACGGGTCGGCGTGGCGTCGGTCGCTGCGAGAGCCTCGTCGCCCGCCTCGGCCGGCACGACCGGCTGCTCGAGCGTGTCGGAGGTGTCGTCGGCGGCCAGCTGGGCGGCGTCCACCGACTCCCCGGCATCCCCGGCATCCCCCACGTCCCCGGCGTCCGCGACATCCGGCTCGGGCGCCGCGACGGGGGCGGTGCGGGTGACCGGGCGCCCCACGACCTGGCGCGAGGGCCACGGCGCCACCTGGCGGGCGAAGTCACCGGGGCTGGTCGGGCCCTGGTCGTCGTTGAGGGTGAGGCGGCAGATGGCGTCGAGGTCGCGGGGCACGCCCGCGGCGATCTCGGACGGAGCGGCGACACCGCCGGGCACCCGAGGGGCCGCGGCGAGGCCGCTCCCACCGGCGCCGAGCGGCCACAGCCCGGTGAGGCCGGCGTAGGTCAGGGCCACGACACCGACGGCGTCGCGGCGGGCGGCGTCCTCGGCCTCCGCGCCGTCCTCGCCGGCGCGCACGGCGGCGGTCTCGAGGCCGCGCAGGCGGACGTCACCGTCGGGGGTGCGCAGCACGTCGTCGGGCTTGAGGTCGAGGTGGTGCATGCCGCGGTGGCCGGCGGACTCCAGGGCCGCCGCGACCTCACCGGTGATGCGGCGCACCTCGTCACCGGGCACCCCGCCGTCGGTGACCAGCTCGGCCAGGGTGCGGGCCTCGCCGAGGTCCTCCTCGACGACGTAGGACACGCCCTCGTCGCTGCCGACGTCGAGGATCCGGACGAACACCACGTGGGTGACCGAGGCGGCGCGGCGTGCGCCGTCGAGCAGGGCAGGCGTGCGGTGGTCGTCGCCGGCGATGCACAGCAGCGAGACGGATCGTCCCAGGGTGGTGTCGTCAGCCGACCAGCGCTCGGTGTCGTACAGCTGCTCGAGCCGTCGGCGAACGGTGTAACGGCCACCGAGGACGGTGCCGGGACCTACACCCCTCACCGCAGCCCCTCTCCCTCGTCGGTCACGACGCGCCCACGTCGCTGAGCACCCGTGTCCGACGGGTGTGCGCCCATAGTAGGCACGGAGGGCTCAGCGCCGTCGGAGCCGCCGCGTGAACGGTTCGAGTGCCGCGCCGATCTCGCGGACCCCGAGGGCGTGCGCCACGCCCCACGTGACGGTCAGCTGGATGACGCCGGCCACGGCGAGCACGAGGCTGCCGGCGACCAGCCCGCGCACCCCGCGCGTCTCGCCGAGGTCGGGCAGGAAGGTGTGGATCGCCCACGACAGGGCCAGGGCGGTCGCCACCGCCGGCACGCCCGAGCTTGAGGTAGACCGCGCCGGTGCCGCGCAGCCCGAGGTGGCCGTGGCGGCGCTGCAGCACGAAGAACCCGACCGCGGCGCCGACGACGTAGGCCAGCGACCTGGCCCAGGCTCAGCGCGAAGGCCGTGATGCTCGGCACCAGGGTCGCGGCGATGAGCGCGCCGACCGTCGACACGCCGGTCGTGACGCACTGGAGGCGGAACGTCATCCAGGTCATCTGGTGGGCGTAGAAGACCCGGTCGTTGAGGTAGGTCCAGGCCATCGGGATGACCATCCAGATCAGCCCGGACAGCACGACGCGCGATGGCGCGGGTCTCCTGCGAGCGATGTTCTTGAAGAAGAACGTGGAGGCGACGTACGGGGCGAGCACGCCGACGAGGACGACTCCCGGCACGAGCAGCACCGACGGCAGCCGCAGCCCCTGGTGGTGGTAGCGCATCACCGCCGCGTGGTCGCTCGCGGCTGGCCGCCTCGGACAGCCGGGTGTAGAGCGCGGTGACGAGCGAGACCGTGATCAGGCCGTGCGGCAGCATCACGATGAGCAGCGCCGGGTTGAAGGCCGCGATGCCGGCCACCGGGTCACCCGCGGCCTGGCCGAGCGAGGTCGCCCGGGTCAGCACCCGTTGGACGTGACGACGAAGCCGAGCTGGCTGACCACGATCGAGCCGAAGGTCCACTTGGCCACGGTGCTGACCTCGCCCAGGCCGTGCCCGCGGATGCCCCACACCGGGCGGTAGCGGAAACCGATCCGCCGCAGCGGGATGACCAGCGAGACGGCCTGGATGACGATCGACAGGGTCGCCGACCCGGCGAGGATCGCGATCATCGCCGGGGTCCAGTCGTCCGGTGCGGCGGCCGGTGGGGTACCCGGCCTGCTGGAACCAGACCAGGCCGAGGATGGCGACGATGTTCGCCACGGCCGGCGCCCACATGTACCCGGCGAAGCGGCCGTGGGCGTTGAGCACCTGGCCGAGGATCGTGTAGAGCCCGTAGAAGAAGATCTGCGGCAGGCAGATGACCGCGAACACCGTGGCCAGGCGCAGCGCCGCCTCGTCGTCGACGCGGTAGTAGAGGCGCACCACGCAGCGGGGCGAGCACGGTGATGACGCACGGTGGCGCCGGCGAGGACGGCCAGCGAGAGGGTGATGATCCGGTTGACGAACTCGTCGCCGTCGGGCCGCAGCTTCGCGCGCACGATCTGCGGCACGAAGATGGCGTTGACGGCGCCGCCGGCGATCAGGAGGTAGAAGGCGTTGGGCAGCGTGTTGGCCGTGGTGAAGCGCGTCGGCCGCGTAGCCGGTGGTGCCGATGACGCCGGTGAGCAGGGCCGCCCGCACCAGGCCGAGCACCCGGCTGACCAGGGTGCCCGAGGCCATGACCGCCCCGGCCCGGCCGAGGCTCTGCCGCGGCGCGGTGGGGTTCTGGCCGGCCTCGGCCGCGAGCGTCGCGCCGCCCGGGTCGACCTCGACCTCGTCGACGTCGTCGTCGTACCCGGCGTCGTCGGAGCGCTCGCCGGGCGTGGGGGCGGGGGGCTCGGTCGTCATCGAGGAGAGGGGCTTCCGGGGATGGGAGGGCTCAGGCGTCGCCCGCGAGCCGCTGCCACGCGACCCGCGCGATGCGTCGCTCGTTCGGGAAGGTCAGGTGGCGGTGGGCGTCGCGCAAGGGTAGCCACGCGACGTCGATCGCCTCGTGGTCGGGGTCGTTCTCGATGGTGAGGTGACCACCGACCGCCTCGAGCAGGTAGTGGTGCACGTACTTGTGGATGCGGCGCTCACCCGCGGCGAACCAGTAGTCGATGGTGCCCAGCTCGATGAGCACCCGCCCCTCGATGCCGGTCTCCTCCGCCACCTCGCGCGCGGCGGTCTGGGGGAGCGTCTCCTCACCCTCGATGTGCCCCTTGGGCAGGCACCACTCGACCCGGCCGGCCCGGTTGCGGCGGGCGATGACGGCGATCCGCGCCTCACCTTCGAACACGTCGACGACCACCCCGCCGGCGCTGCGCTCCTCGACCGCCGGGAGCCGCCGGGGAGTGACCCCGGGCTGGTCTGCGGCGACGTGGCTCATCCAGTCACTGTAACCAGTGTGCCGAGGGGCGGTCGGGGACCACGCGGTCACCGGCGCGACCACGCGACGCCGTGGGCGGCATACCCTTGGTCCTCGTGTCCACCCGTCAGCCGCCGGCCGCCCTGCTGCGCCAGGCCGTCGCCCACCTGGCGCCCGACCTGGCGCTGCTGACCGACCTCGGTGAGCGGTTCGCGGCCGCGGGGCACGACCTGGCGCTCGTCGGAGGGCCGGTGCGCGACGCCCTGCTCGGCCGCCCCTCGACCGACCTGGACTTCACCACCTCGGCCCGCCCCGACGCCACCGAGGCCGTGCTCAAGGCCTGGGGCACGGCGACCTGGGACATGGGCCGCGACTTCGGCACCATCGGGGCCCGTCGTGGCAGCACCGTCGTCGAGGTGACCACCTACCGCGCCGACGCCTACGACGGCCAGACCCGCAAGCCGGTCGTGGCCTTCGGGGAGTCCCTCGAGGACGACCTGGTGCGGCGCGACTTCACGGTCAACGCGATGGCGCTGCGCCTGCCCGACCTCACCTTCGTCGACCCGCACGGCGGGCTGGTCGACCTCGACACCGGCCTGCTCCGCACGCCCTCGCCGCCCGAGGTGTCGTTCGGCGACGACCCGCTGCGGATGATGCGCGCCGCCCGGTTCGTCGCGCAGCTCGGGTTCGTGCCCGCCCCCGAGGTCTACGCCGCGATGCGCGAGATGGCCGCGACGATCGAGATCGTCTCGGCCGAGCGGGTGCGCGACGAGCTGGTCAAGCTGCTGATGGCGCCGCACCCCCGGGCCGGTCTCGAGCTGCTGTGCGCCAGCGGCCTGGCGACCCACGTCATCCCCGAGCTGCCGGCGCTGCAGCTCGAGGTCGACGAGCACCACCGGCACAAGGACGTCTACGAGCACTCGATGACGGTGCTCGAGCAGGCCATCGACCTCGAGGGGCCGGCCGGCGGCCCGCCGGAGTCGGTGCCCGGGCCCGACCTGGTGCTGCGCCTGGCCGCCCTGCTGCACGACGTCGGCAAGCCCGCGACCCGCCGGTTCGAGGGCGGCGGAGGGGTGTCCTTCCACCACCACGAGGTCGTCGGCGCCAAGCTCGTCGCCAAGCGGCTGCGGGTGCTGCGCTTCGACAAGGAGACGACCAAGGCGGTGGCGCGGCTCGTCGAGCTGCACCTGCGCTTCCACGGCTACGGCGAGGGCCAGTGGACCGACTCCGCGGTGCGCCGCTACGTCACGGATGCCGGGCCGCTCCTCCCGCGGCTGCACCGCCTCACTCGCGCCGACTGCACGACCCGCAACGTGCGCAAGGCCCGCCGCCTGGCGGCCACCTACGACGACCTCGAGACCCGGATCGACGCGCTGCTCGAGCTGGAGGAGCTCAAGGCGGTGCGCCCGGAGCTCGACGGCAACGAGATCGCGACCGTCCTCGGCATCCGGCCCGGCCCGGTGCTCGGGCGCGCCTACAAGCACCTGCTCGCGGTGCGGATGGACGAGGGCCCGGTCGGCAAGGACGTCGGCGCGCGAGCGGCTGCTCACCTGGTGGGCCGAGCAGCCCGAGTCGCAGGGCTGACCGGATCGGCGCCGGTTGGGGAGTTCTCCCCATGGGTCTGCCCGGTCGGCGCGGTTAGGCTCGAACGTCCGCGTCCGTCGCCCGAGTGGAGCTCGTCCATGCCCGTCCTCGCCTTTCCCGGACCCGCGGCACCGTCGCCGCCGTCGGTCACCGTCGAGGTGCCTGACGGCTGGGACTGCGTGCCTGCCGGGTCCGACCTGCTGCGGGCCCGCGGCACGGGCGCCGGCGGAGAGCCGGTGGAGGTCACCGTGCGCAGCCACACCGGCCCGGTCGGGTATGCCGCGAGCGACCTGGTCGACGCGCTCGCCGACGGTGCGAGCCGGCCGGGCACCGAGGTGGAGCCGTCGTTCGTCGTCGAGATCGGCGGGCGAGAGTGGGTGGCGCGCAACATCTCGTGGGACGAGAGCACCGGCCCGGTCGTCGAGGTGCACCTCGCCGCGGCCGTCGAGGCCTCCTCCGTCGACGGGTCCGCCGCCGACGTCAGCCGGCTGGTCGTCGCGACCGGCCGGGTGCGCGGCGCCACCCTGGATGCCGACTACGACGTGCTCCAGTCGGTGCTCGAGACCCTCGTGGTCGGTGGCGCCGGGTGAGTGCCGCCGAGCCCCGGGTGCTGCACGGCACCACCCTGCGGGTGCGCTGGGGGTCGGCCACCCACGTCGGGCGGGTGCGTGACCACAACGAGGACTCGCTGATCGCCGACGGGATGGTGTTCGCCGTCGCCGACGGGATGGGTGGCCACGCCGCCGGTGAGGTGGCGAGCCGGATCGCCGTCGAGGCGCTGGCGACCCTGGTCGATCACCCGCCGGCCAGTACCGAGGCGGTGGCGGAGGTGCTGCGCGAGGCGAACCGCGGCATCCTGCAGTCGCAGGTGGACAGCCCGGAGCAGCGGGGCATGGGCACCACCGTCGCCGGGCTCACCGTCGTCGACGCCGGCGGTCGCGAGCACTGGGTCGTGTTCAACATCGGCGACTCGCGGGTCTACCGGCTGGCCGACAACCGGATGAGCATGGTCACCCGTGACCACTCCGAGGTGCGCGAGCTGATGGATGCCGGTCTGATCGACGCCGCGGAGGCGGCGCGGCACCCGATGCGCAACATCATCACCCGTTCGCTCGGCTCGGACCCCGCGCCGACGCCGGACGTGTGGGTGCTGCCCCCGACGGCCGGTGAGCGCTTCGTCGTGTGCAGCGACGGCCTGTCCAACGAGCTCGACGACCGCGAGATCATGCTCGTCGCCCGCAAGTACGACGACCCCCAGATCGCCGCCGACCGGCTGGTCGCCGAGGCGGTGCGAGCCGGTGGACGCGACAACGTCTCGGTGGTCGTCGTGTCCGTCGACTCCGGCACCGACGACGACGGCGACGACGACGTGGACACCGCACCGCGAGCCGGCCTGCCGCGTACCTGAGGTCGTCGCTGCGCTCCGCTCCCGGGGCAACTGGCGCCCAAGTACGCTGACCCGGGGGTCCCGGCGCCACCGACCAGGGCGGCGCCTCCCCTCGTCCCCGCCGTCGACGAGTCCGAGGAGCCGCGCGTGAGCACCGTGCGCACCGTCGTGCAGCCAGGCTGGCTCGCGGTCAGCGGGCCCGAGGTCGACGCCGTCGTGGAGGCAGCCGACCGGCACGCGGACTCGCTCGAGGCGGCCGCCGCCGACGGCCTGGTCGCGCTGCTCGAGGCACTGACGGCGCACGGCCTGTCGGGCGCACCTGCCCTCGCCGCGTGCGCACCCACCCCGACCGGGTTTCGGTTGGTCGTGCGCGGTGACGCGGTCGTCGTGCTCCCCGACGGCACCCGGGTGGGTGCGCAGGGCCGGATGCCGTGGCTCGACTTCGACCTCGACGTGGACGTCGCCGAGGACGGCGAGGTGGTGCTCGAGGCTCCCGAGCCGGAACAGCCGCGCGGCTGGCGCCGCCCGGCCCGCCTCTCCCGAACGGCCGGTGACCCCGAGCCCGAGGCCGAGCGCGAGCCGGGACCCGGGCCCGAGGCGGAGCCGGAGCCGGAGCCGGAGCCCGAGGCCGAGCGCGAGCCGGGACCCGGGCCCGAGGCGCGAGCCCGAGCCGGAGCCCGAACCCCGGGGCCGAGGCTGAGCCGGATCACGAACCGGAGCCGGTGGTGGCCGCGGCGCCGCACCCCGACCTGACCCTGCCGCCGCCGGACGACGCTTCCGGCCTGCCGCCGGTCGCCCGGGTACCCCCCGCGCCGGCACCACGCAGCGGCCTGATCGATGCCGTGCCGTGGCGTCGGGCCGACCGTGGGCGCCGTCGCCGTCGGCCGACGACGCGACCCCGCCCGCGCCGCCGGTGCCCGTCCCGACCCCGACCGAGCTGCTCCCGGTGATCGACCCGGACGCAGACACGCCCTTCGACCTCGAGCCCGTGACGCATGCCGTCTCGCCGTCCGCCGAGCCGACGCCGCCGCCGCCGAGCGGCGCGGCGACGCTCGAGGTGCCGGCACCGGCATCCGAGCACCCCACCCCGGACGTCACGACGCACCGTGGCGCCCTGCCCCAGAGCGAGGACGAGCTCGACCGGCCGGTGGTGCTCGCCGTGCTCTGCCCGGCAGGTCACCCGTCGCCGCCGCACGCCGGCAACTGCCGCACCTGCGGGCGCGAGATCCCGCCGCAGCAGCCGTTTCCCACACCGCGCCCGTCGCTCGGGGTGCTGCGGATCTCGAGTGGCGGCAGCGTGCCGCTCGACCGTGGCGTGCTGCTCGGCCGGGCACCGCGGGTCAACGAGGAGCTGCCCGCCAACCAGCGCCCGCACCTGCTGCGGGTCGGCGGGCCCGACCGCGACATCTCCCGCAACCACGCCGAGATCGTGCTCGAGGGCTGGCACGTGCTGGTGCGCGACCTCGGCTCGACCAACGGCACCACGGTGACCCTGCCCGGCCAGGAGCCGGTGCGCCTTCGGCCCACCGAGGACCAGGGCATCGAACCCGGCACCGTGGTCACCCTCGCCGACGAGGTCGTGCTGACCTACGAGGTGCAGGAGTGAGCGCAGCCGCCGCGCCCCGGATCCCCGGGCTCGACGTCGTGCGCCCGCTCGGGTCCGGGGGCTACGCCGACGTCTACCTCTACGAGCAGCAGCAGCCGCGGATGCCGGTGGCCGTCAAGGTGCTCAAGCGCGAGGGGCTGACCGCCGCCATCCGCCGCCAGTTCGTCGACGAGGCCAACACGATGGCCCAGCTCGCCGACCACCCCTACATCGTGCAGGTCTTCCGCTCCGAGCAGACCGCCGACGGCGGGGCCTACCTCGTCATGAAGTACTACCCCCCGCCGAACCTCGCGGTGCGCTCGCGGGCCCAGCGGATGAGTGTCGAGGAGGTGCTGCGCACCGGCATCCAGCTCGCGAGCGCCGTCGAGACCGCGCACCGGGCCGGCATCATCCACCGCGACATCAAGCCGGCGAACGTGCTGGTCAGCCAGTACGGCCAGCCGGGGCTGACCGACTTCGGCATCGCCGGGCGGGGCGGCCACGCCGAGGACGTCGACGAGGACGTCGGCGTCTCGGTGCCGTGGTCGCCGCCCGAGGTGCTCTACGGCCAGTCCAACGGCGACTCCCGCAGCGACGTCTACTCCCTGGCGGCCACCCTGTGGCACCTGCTCGTGGGCCGCTCGCCGTTCGAGCAGCCCGGCGGCGACAACTCGGCCTACGCGCTGATGCCGCGGATCCGGGCGGTGCCGGTGCCGCCGACCGGCCGTGCCGACGTGCCCGTCTCCCTCGAGCGGTTGCTCGCCCACGCGATGGCCAAGGACCCCGGGTCGCGCCCGCAGACGGCGATCGAGCTGGCCCGCGGCCTGCAGTCGGTCGAGCAGGAGCAGCGCCTGCCGCGCACCCCGGTGGTCGTGCTCGACGAGCAGGGCCGCAGCGCGCTCGCCGAGGGTTCCGCGGTACGCCCCGAGCTCGATCGCGACCGCACCAGCGTGCGTACCCCCGCGTCACTGGCCGCACCCGACCCCGTACGCACGCCTGCGCCCGGCGAGCCCGACGACGTCGACGACATGCCGCCGACGATCAGCGGGGGCCTGATCCTCGGCGTCGTCGGCGTGCTCGTGCTCGGGCTGGTCGGTGCGCTGGTCTGGGCCCTGGGCCGCGACGGCACTCCGCAGGCACAGCCGTCGGCGAGCGTGCGCCCCCAGACCGCCGCCCCCAGCCGCGCGGTCGACTACCCCGAGCAGCCCGCCATCGACGCCCGCTCCGTCCCGGGAGCCGTCACCTTCACCTGGAACTACGTCGGCGCCGAGGAGGGCGACTTCTTCCAGCTCCGGGTCGCCGACAGCGAGGCGGCCGTGGTCGACCAGGGTGTGACACGCGTCAACGGCCGGCCGCAGCACTCCGTCAAGGCCCGTGGCGGCGAGCTCGTCTGCGCCCAGGTCACGGTGTCGCGCAAGTCGGGCGTGACCGGGCCGCGCTCGGCCATCCGCTGCCAGACCGCCGGCTGACCGGCATCCACACGCACGAGGAGGACAGACCCATGGGAGCCACCGTCGAGTTCTGCGGCGAGGAGTTCGTCGCGGCCGCCGACCGTCCGCTGACCATCGGCCGGGTCGCGGACGTCGAGATCGACGACAACCCGTACCTGCACCGGGTCTTCCTGCAGCTGCACCGCGAGCACGAGCTGTGGTGGCTCTCCAACGTCGGCTCGACCCTCACGGCGACGGTGGCCGACAAGAAGGGGCTGTTCCAGGCCTGGCTCTCGCCCGGTGCGCGCATCCCGCTGGCCCTCGAGGCGTTCACGGTGTGGTTCACCGCCGGGCCCACGACCTACGACTTCGACATCGTGCTCACCGACACCCCGTTCGTGTCGGTCGAGACCGCCGCCGAGCTCGAGGCCGAGGACGCCGGTGCCGAGACCACGGTCGGTCGGGTGTCGATGACCCCTGACCAGAAGCTGCTCGTCGTCGCGCTGTGCGAGGGCTTCCTGCGCAGCTCGTACGCCGGGGCCGGCCAGATCCCGTCGTCGGCCGCAGCCGCCGAGCGGCTCGGCTGGACGGTCACCAAGTTCAACCGCAAGCTCGACAACGTCTGCCAGAAGCTGGCGGACGCCGGCACCCGCGGCCTGCACGGCGGCCCCGGCAAGCTCGCCAGCGGCCGCAAGGCACGCCTCGTCGAGCACGCCCTGTCCACCCGGATGGTCACCGAGGGCGACCTGGCCCTCCTCGACTGAGCGGCCGCGCCTCGGCGGTCAGGTCGGACGGCCCTCACAGGGGAGTGCTCCCCTCTCCTCGACCACCGGCAACTCGGGCCGCGCGGTTAGGCTGGCCCCTCCGGTCAGGGTGACGACCGGAAGCCACGCGCCCCGCACCGGGGCGCGGTCGTGTGTCGTGGAGGGTGTCGTGGCAGGTCGGGGACCGGTGGGGCGCGTCGCCGTCGGCCGCGCGCGACGCCGCACCGCGAGCACCCTGGCCGTCGTGCTGGTCGCCTCCGGCCTGGGTTACGTCGCGGTCGCCAGCCAGGGCTCGACCGTGCACGAGGCCGCCCTGAACGACTCCGGTGTCTGGGTCAGCTCCGACGCCCAGGCCAAGTTCGCCCGCGCCAACGTGCCGATCGGCCAGCTCGACACCGGGGTGGCCACCAACGTCGCCGCCGGCAGCGGGCTCGACGTGCTGCAGGACGGCGCAGCCGTCGTGGGGGTCGGCACCGGCGCGGGGCAGCTCTTCCCGATCGACCCCCGCACCTCGACCGCGGGCGACCCCGCGGCCACCCTGGCCACCGAGCCCCCGAAGCCGGGCACCTTCACCGCCAGCCCGGTCGACCTGCGCGGCGGCACCATCGCCCTGCTCGACCGCGAGAGCGGCAAGATCTGGGCGCAGCGGGTCGACGCCCGCGCCGGCGTCACGGGGCTGGCCGGCCTGTCGGCGTCGGCCAAGCCGGTCGCGACGATCGGCAAGGACGGCGCCCTGGCGGTCGACGCGTCCGGCACCATCCACGCGGTCTCCGGCGCCGACGGCAAGGTCACCTCCGTGCCGGTGCGCGGCGCGAAGTTCGGCCCCCCGACGGTCACGCCGACCGCGCTGCGCACCGAGCGCCCCGACCTCACCGCGGTCGGGCCCACCTGGGTGGCCTACGACAGCGCGAAGGACCTCGTCTTCACGGCATCCGAGCCCGACGGGTTCGACGCCCAGGTGACCACCCCCGGCGGTCCCCGCTACGCCGCGCTGCAGCAGCCCGGACCAGACGCCGACACGGTGGCCGTCGCCGGCCCCGAGCGAGCGGTGCTCGTGCCCCTCGACGGCGGCATCTCCCCGGGCGGGGTCGCCGTGCAGGAGCGGGTCGACCGGGTGCCCGGCGGAACCCTGGTGACCCGACCGGTGGTGCTCGGCGGCTGCCTGCACGCGGCGTGGGCCGAGTCGGGCCGGATCTTCTACGGCGCCAACTGCGGGCGCGCCGGCGACGAGCCCACCGCCACCCTCCCGGCCGAGGGCGCGGAGGAGACGCGCGACGGCGTGGCCTTCCGGGTCAACCGGGGCCTGGTCGTGCTCAACGACCTCGACAACGGCGGCGTCTGGGACCTCGACGACAAGCCGACCAAGATCGACAACTGGGACGCCCTGGTGCCCCCGACCCGCACCGACGACAAGAACACCAAGAAGGACGAGAACCTCGTCGACGAGGCCAGCCTCGACCAGCCGCCGAAGGCCGAGCCCGACGAGCTCGCCGTGCGCCCCGGGCGCACCAGCAAGCTGCACGTGCTCGACAACGACACCGACGTCGCCGGCTCGGTCCTCTCGATCGACCAGGCCGACGTCACGCGACCGAGCCTGCAGGGCGTCGTGGCGACGGTCTCCGGCGACGGGCAGGCGATCGACGTCGCCGTGCCGGAGAAGACCGCCGGCTCGTCGTTCACCTTCAGCTACCGGGTCAACAACGGCAAGGTCAAGGGCAAGGGCGAGGCCAAGGTGACGGTGCGGGTCGTCGCCGACTCGGTCAACGGGCCGCCGAACCTGCGCCAGGGCGGGGCCAGGCTCGCCGAGGCGGCCTACCCGGTGATCGCCGGAAAGCGCCTCTCGGTGCCGGTGCTCGCCGACTGGCGCGACCCCGAGAGCGACATCCTCGCCGCACGCGCCGCGACCGAGGGCGGGGTCGTCGACGGGCAGGGCCGCATCACCCTGCTCGCGCCGCAGAAGGTCGGCAAGCAGCAGATCCCCTACACCGTCACCGACGGGCGCGGCGGCACGACCAAGGGCACCGTCGCCGCCCAGGTCATCGGCACCACCGACAGCAAGTTCGTCGCCCCGCGCACCCAGCCGGATGCCGTGCGCGGCGTCGTCGGCAAGCCCCTCCAGATCGAGCCGCTCGGCAACGACGTCGCCGGGCGCCGACCCGGGTGAGCCGGATGCCGTGCTGCGGCTGCGCTCGGAGGTGCGCCCGGTCGGCCCGCTCGACGTCGACACCGACCTGTCCACCGGGCAGGTCACCGTCACCGGCAGCGCGCCCGGCACCTACGAGCTCACCTACTCGGCGCAGACCGGGGCCGGGGCGGCGCCGGGCCGGGTGCGGGTCGACCTCGTCGCGCCGCCCGAGGGTGCGCCGCCGGTCGCGGTGCCCGACACCGCGACGCTGCACGACCAGAGCCCGGTCATGGTCGACGCGCTCGCGAACGACTACTCCCCGAGCGGCGACGTGCTCGTGACCGCGGCGGTGTCGACCGACGGCGGCGACAGCTGGCTGCAGCCGTCGATCTACCAGGGCCGCTGGGTGCGCATCGAGGCCCGCGACCCGGCGACCCTCGGGGCAGCCGGCCAGGGGCGGCGTGGTGTCGTGAAGTACACGGTGAGCGACGGCACCCAGCGCACCACCGGCCAGGTCGACGTGCTGCAGCAGGGCCCGCTCGACGACTCCGTGCCACTGGTGCAGGACGACACCGCGACCGTGCGCGAGGGCGACACCGTGTCGGTACCGGTGCTCGACAACGACACGATGGCCGACGGCATCCCGCTGCAGGTCGACCCGGGCAGCGTGAAGGTGGTGAGCAAGGGCGACGCCCAGCGGGCCTTCGCCTCCGGCAACGTCATCCGCTACGTGCCCGAGGCGCGCGGGCTGCGCGCCGAGCGGTTCGTCACCATCGAGTACGCCGCCTTCGCCGACGGGATGAAGGACCGCGCCCAGACCGCCCGGGTGCGGGTCGCCGTCGTCCCGCTGCCGTCGGCGCAGCGGGTCAACCAGTCACCGGTCGCCCGCAGCTTCTCGGCCACGGTCACCGCGGGCGACCCGCTGACGATGACCGTCCCGACCTTCGGGGTCGACCCGGACGGCGACAGCGTCTCGGTGACCGGCATCGTCGGTGCCGACGGCGGTGCGGTCGACCTCACCCGTGGGCGGGTGGTCGCCATCGGCCCGTCGACGATCCGCTACGAGGCGTTCCCGCTGGCGGCCGGCACCGAGGTGATCAGCTACGAGGTGCGCGACCGGTTCGGGGCGACCAGCAGGGCGTTCGTGCGGGTGGGGGTCGTGGCCCCGGGCGACCCGCAGCCGCCGGTGGCCGTGGCCGACGAGGTGTTCGCGGCGCCCGGCAAGACGGTCACCGTCAAGCCCCTGCAGAACGACCTGATCGCCCGCGGCGACGTGGTCGACGTCGATGTCGAGTCGCTCAACGACGCCGCCACCCGCCGCCTGTGGACCGTCGACGACGACAACACCGTCACCACCACGGTGCCCGCGGACACCTCACGGCTGCACGAGCTCGTCTACGGCATCAGCGACGGGCTGTTCGACCCCTCGCGCGCGTCGATCCTGGTCCGCCCGGTCAAGGGCTACGTCAACGCCCCGGTCGCCCGCGACGACGTCGCCCAGCCCAAGCCCGGCGAGACCTCGACCGTCGTCGACGCGCTCGCCAACGACAGCGACATCGACTCCGACCCCGCGACCCTGACCATCGTCGAGGTGCTCGACCCCACGGCGACGATCGAGAACGGCCGGGTGCGGGTGAAGATCCTCGACCACCCGTATGCGGTGCCGTACGTCATCGAGGACGAGGACGGCGCCCGGGCGATGGCCCTGATCCAGGTGCCGACCGGAGCCAACGGCCAGCCCTTCGTGGCGGCCGGCTCGGTGATCCAGATGGACCCCGACTCCACCCGCACGGTGACCCTGAACGACTTCGTGAAGTCGCCGCGCGGCCGGGTGGTGTCGGTGACCACCACCGCCACCGTGAGTGCGGCACCGGCCGAGAACCTCGCGGTCTCGGCCGACGACAACCGCACGCTGACCCTGACCTCGTCCGGTGGGTACGTCGGGCCGGCCGCCGTGATGCTCGAGGTCACCGACCAGGACGCGGTCGACCAGAAGGACTTCGGCACGGCCTACGTCTCGATCCCGGTGCAGGTCGGCCCGAAGGTGCCGTTGCTGCGCTGCCCGACCACCGAGGTCACCGTGCTCGCCGGCGGGCTCGACCGGGTCATCGACATCCCCACGTACTGCCACGCCTGGCTGCCGGTCGGCATGACCTTCGACAACGTGCAGTTCGAGACCGCCTGGCAGACCGAGGCCGACGCCACGCTCTCCAGCGACGGCCCGGGCGGGCGGCGACTGACGTTGCACGCGGATGACGGGGCCCGCTCCTCCCACGGCCGGCTCGCCGTGCGCACCGAGGGCCTGGCCCAGCCCGTGACGATCGGGGTGAACGTGGTCGGCGCCGCGGAGTCCGGGGCGCTGCCGCTGCCGCCGCCGCGGCTGCGGCCGATCTCGGTCAGCGGGCTCGAGGAGGGCCAGTCCCGCACCGTCGACGTCGCCGGCTACCTCGACTCGCCACTGGCCGCCCCGGCGTGCTCGATCACGGCCGCGTCCGTGGAGCAGGGCAGCGGGCTCACCGTCAGCAGGTCCGGGTGTCGCCTGACCCTGGCGGTGGGCACCCAGCCCTCGCCCACGGCATCCGTCGCGATCGAGGTGACCGACGGGCCGGGCCGCAGTGCCACCGGCCGGGTGACCGTGACCATGCTCGGCAACCCGTCGTCGCCGCGCCAGGTGCGCGCCGTCGCCGACCGCGACGCCGGCGGTCAGGCCCGGGTGTCGTGGCTGCCGCCGACCTACGACGGCGGGTCCTCGGTGTCGGGGTACACGGTCACCCACACCGGCGGGTCGTCGGGCACGACGACGTGCACGGCATCCCCGTGCACGATCACCGGGCTGACCAACGGCGAGGACTACACCTTCACCGTCGTCGCGGTGAACGGCGTGGGCCAGAGCCCGCCGAGCGCGCCGAGCAACACGGTGCGCCCTGACACCCTGCCCCGAGCGGTCACCGGCGTGCGCATGGTGACGCGGGGCGACGGCAGCCTGACCATCGCGTGGGACATCCCGGAGAACGAGGGCAGCGCGCTGCGCAAGTACGTCGTGCGGCTGTCGTCGTCGACCGGGCAGAGCCGCACGGTCGACGTCGCGGCGTCGACGCGGGAGACCACGGTCACCGGGCTCGACAACGAGGCCGAGCAGTCGGTGCAGGTGCAGGCGTGGAACGAGCTCGGAGCCGGGCCGTTCGGGCCGTCCGTGACGATGCAGTCGGCCGGCACGCCGCCCGCGCTGCCGGCCCCGTCGATCGCAGCGAGCGGCCCCGGCCCGGCGGAGGACTCGGCCACGTTGACGATCGCGTGGGAGCAGGGGCGGCCGAACGGCCCACCGATCACCGGGTACACGCTCTACCGCTCGGTCGACGGCGGCGCGTGGACCCAGGTGGCCAGGACCTCACCCGACGTGCGCACGGCTCGCGACGTCATCCCCTACGACGGGCGCAGCTACCGGTACGTCGCGACCGTCACCAACGGCGCCGATCTCGAGGGGCCGCAGGCCAACCCGTCGTCGTTCACGTCGAACGGCATCCCGTCGACGCCGTCGGTCAGCACCACCACCCCGGCGGGCAACCAGGAGATCCGGCTCACGGTCAACGTCGGGCAGCCGCGGGCCGCGAGCTTCACGGCCATCCGCTGGTCCGGCGGCGGCCGGTCCGGCACGCAGGCCTGCGGCTGCGCGCCCGGCTCGCAGGTGGTGTTCTCGGTGGGGCCGTTCGACACCAGTCCGACGCAGAACCGCGCGATCACGGTGTGGACGGTGAACTCCGGCGGCAGCGAGTCGAACCGGGTCAGTGACTCGGCGACCCCCTATGGCGACACGTTGACCCCGACCGGGTTCAACGGCAGCCGTAGCGGCGCGACCGGGGCCACCTGGTCGTGGAACCTGCCGGAGAACGGTCGGAACATCGACCAGGTCGAGCTCGACGGCGCCGTCAACGGCACCTTCGGCGGCGCCAAGACCTCGGAGGCCATCGACCGCGGGCCCGGCACCTACCAGCTGCGGGTTCGAGCGCACTCCGCCGCGGGCTGGTCGCCGTGGACGGGCTTCCAGTCGGTCACGGTGCCCCCGCCGGACCCGCGCGTCTTCAACGTCCGCAAGGGCCCGAACCGGGTGGACCCCAACGGCGTCGGGACGTGCACCTACTCGCCGGGCTGTCCCGAGATCAACTTCGACATCTCGGACTTCCCGCCGAACCAGACGTTCACGGTGGAGTGCCAGAGCGCCCGTGCGGGCAGCCGCACCTCCGGAAGCCCGTTGCGCACCGACGGGTCGGGCAACGGGTACTCCTGGGTCGGGCGGTGCCTGTTCGCCGACGGGACCGGACCGGTCACGGTGATCGTGCACAACGCCAACGCCTCGGCCTCGGGGAGTGCCCCGTGGTGACCCGCGCAGGGCACAGCCCTGCCCGGACCGTCTCTCCCACCCCGCTGCCCGGCAGCGCCACGCGAACCCGACGAACCCGACGAACCACGACCCGAGAAGGCACCCTCGCATGACTGTCACCACCGACCAGTCCGCCTGGTTCTCCCAGACGTTCTCGGCCATGGTCGCCAACTGCGACAAGGCCGTCCTCGGCAAGGAGCACGTCATCCGGCTGGCCCTGACCTGCATGCTCTCCGAGGGGCACCTGCTCCTCGAGGACTTCCCGGGCACCGGCAAGACCCAGCTCGCGCGGGCGATCTCGAGCACCGTGCAGGGCACCAACTCGCGCATCCAGTTCACCCCCGACCTGCTGCCGAGCGACGTCACCGGTGTGACGATCTACGACCAGGGCACCAAGGAGTTCGAGTTCCACCGCGGCCCGATCTTCGCGACGATCGTGCTCGCCGACGAGATCAACCGCGCCTCGCCGAAGACCCAGTCGGCGCTGCTCGAGGTGATGGAGGAGCAGAAGGTCACCGTCGACGGCGTGCGGCACGAGGTGGGCGAGCCGTTCATGGTCATCGCCACCCAGAACCCGATCGAGCAGGCCGGCACCTACCGGCTGCCCGAGGCCCAGCTCGACCGCTTCCTGATGAAGACCTCGCTCGGCTACCCCGACCACGACGCCACGGTGCGGGTGCTGCGCGACGCCAAGACCCGCGACCGCACCAAGGGCCTGCAGCCGGTGGTCACCTCGCAGGTGGTCACCGACATGGCGGAGCTCGCCGACGAGGTGCACGTCGACGACGCGATCCTCGACTACGTGTCGCGCCTGGCCGAGGAGACCCGGCGGCACGTCAGCATCCGGCTCGGGCTGTCGGTGCGCGGCTGCCTGGCGTTCGTGCGCTGCGCGAAGACCTGGGCGATCAGCCAGGGCCGCGACCACGTGGTGCCCGACGACGTCAAGATGCTGGCTCAGCCGGTGCTCAACCACCGCCTGCTCGTCACCGCCGAGGCCCAGTTCGCCGGGATCACCGTCGAGCAGGTGATCGCCCAGATCCTCGCCGAGGTGGCACCACCCACGGAGCGCCTCGCGTCATGACCGACTCCCTCGACGACGTCGGGTCGACGACGCGCCGCTCGGACCTCGCGCCGGCGGCTGCCCCGTCGTCCCCGGCCGACGACGGCGCGACCGTCACCCGGGCGTCGCTGCGCGAGCGGAGTCCGTCCGGCGGCCGGGCGCCCGACCGGTCGTCGCGCGCTCGTCGAGGCGTCGCGTCGGCGGGTCGCGTGGCCGACGCTGGGACGGCGCGGCCCGGCATCCGGAAGGGTCGCGGCGACCCGCGCGAGCGCTGGGGGAGACCCGCACCCGCACGACCACCCTGCCGCGGGTTCAGGTGCCGACGGCGCTGACCCAGACCGGCGCGCGCATCCTCGTGCTCACCGGCAGCCGGATCAGGCCGATCGCCGAGTCGACCCGGCGGGTCTGGCACCCCGTGCTCGAGGTGCTGCGGTGGGTGTCGCCGCTGGGCTGGACCGTGCTCGGGGTCGGGCTGGTGTCGTGGTGGCTGACCGCCCGCTACGCCTGGGTCGAGCTGGCGATGGTCGCCGTGGCGTGCCTCGTGCTGGTGCTCGCCTGCCTGGCCCTCGCGGTGGGCCGGGCGCGGGTGCGCATCCGGGTCGACGTCGAGCCGACCCGGGTGACCGTGGGCGACCCGGCCACCGGCCGGATCGAGGTCACCAACGCCTCCCGCCGCGGGTTGCTGCCGCTGCTCGTCGAGCTGCCGGTCGGCGACACCGCCGCCCGGTTCGCCCTGCCCTCGCTCGGCGCCGGGCGCGCCCACGAGGAGCTGTTCGTCGTGCCGACCCGGCGCCGCGGGGTGGTGCCGGTGGGGCCGGCGACCACGGTGCACGGCGACCCGCTCGGGCTGGTGCGGCGCACCGTGGCGTGGACCGAGCGCACCGAGCTGTTCGTCCACCCGTTCACCGTCCCCCTCGAGAGCCTGGGCGCCGGGCTGCTGCGCGACCTCGAGGGCACGGTGACACCCGACCTGTCGATGTCCGACCTCGCCTTCCACGCCCTGCGCGAGTACCAGCCCGGCGACGACCGCCGCTACATCCACTGGCGCTCCTCCGCCAAGCACGACCGGCTGCTCGTGCGGCAGTTCCTCGACACCCGGCGCTCGCACCTGGCCGTCGTCGTCGACACCAGCCCCGAGGTGTACGCCGGTGACGCGGACGACGTCGAGCTCGCCATCTCGTGCGCGGCCTCGCTGGCCGTGCGCTCGATCCTCGACGAGCAGGACACCACCGTCGTGTGCAACGGGCAGCAGGCGTCGCGCACCACCGCGCCCCTGACCCTCGACGCGCTGGCCCGCGCCGAGGTCGGCCCGGTCGACGTGTTCGGCTCGGCCGGGCAGGCGGCGGCCCTGGCGCCCGACGCGAGCGTGGCGGTGCTCGTCACCGGCGGGCGGCGGCCCTTCATCCAGCTGCAGCGCACCCTGGGCCAGTTCGAGCCCGAGGTCATCAAGGTGGCCATCGTCGTCGACGACGAGCAGCAGGTCGGGGTGCACCGGGTGGGCGACCTCGTGCTGCTGCACGTGCGCGAGCTCCCCGACCTGCGCCGGGTGCTGTTCTCGGGAGCCCTGGCATGAGCGGCTGGCCGCCCCCGCAGGAGCACGGCGGGGCGACCGAGGCACCCGGGTTCGCCACCGCCCTGCGTGGCGGCGCGCCCCGCCGGGCCCGACGCCCGCGCGACGCCGACCAGCCGGGGCGCTGGCGACGGCTGGTGCCGACCCGGGACGCCCTGGTCGACGCGGCCTTCGCCGCCGTGCTGGTCACCATCGCCCTGGTCGGGTTGCGCACCGGTTTCCTCGGGCCGCAGTGGATGGTGGCCGCGGGCGTCGGGCTGCTCTTCGGCCTGGCGATCGGCTACCTCGCCGGGGTGTTCGAGTGGCTGGCCGTCACCACCCTGGTCGTCCTGGTGGCGGTCTACTTCCTGCTCGGCGGGCCGCTCGCGGTGCGCACCGACCTGGTCGGCGGGGTGCTGCCCACCGGGCAGACCTTCAGCGACCTCGCCACCTGGGCGGTCCTGGGCTGGAAGCGGTGGCTGACCCTGCTGCCCCCGGTCGACGCCCGCGGGCCGGTGCTCGCGCTGCCGTGGCTGGCGGGGCTGCTCGGCGGCGCGGTCACCCTGGGCGTCGCCCGGCGCTGGAGCAACGTGCCGCTCACCGCCGTCGCGCCGCTGGTGCTGCTCGCCGGCTCGATCGCGCTCGGTACCTCGGAGTCGGCCGCCGAAGCTGGTGCAGGGCGTCGGTTTCGCCGTCGTGCTCGTCGGTTGGCTGGTCGTGCGCGCCCATCGGTCGAGGCCACCGGTGCAGAACGGCTCGGGCAGCAGGGCCCGCCTCGCGACCGGCGCCGTGCTCATCGCCCTCGCCGTCGGGGCCGGGGTGCTGGCAGGGCCGTTCCTACCCGGCACGAACGCCGACGACCGGCGCGAGGTGGTGCGCACCGCACTCGTGCCGCCCCTGGACGTCTCGCAGTTCCCCAGCCCGCTGCCCGGTTTCCGGCGCTACACCGAGCCGAACACCGCGGCGCTCTACGACGAGGTCGTGCTCAAGGTGGCCGGGCTCCCTGCCGGATCGCTCGTCCGGTTCGCCACCCTCGACGCCTACGACGGCCTGGTCTGGGGCGCGGCCGACCGCAGCACCGACGGCGTGCCGTTCCAGCAGGTCGGCTCCCGCATCGCCCCGCGCGGCGACGGCACCCCGGTCGACGTCACGGTCGACGTCGTCGACGGCGGGTACGCCGGCTACTGGCTGCCGACGGTCGGGGCGCCGACCCGCATCGAGTTCGACGGGCCGCGCGCCGAGGAGCTCGCGTCCGAGCTGTGGCTCAACCCCGACACCGACACCGCGGTCGTCCCGCGCCGGCTGCTGGGCGGCGAGCGCTACACGATGAGCGCGCTGCTGCCACCGGCGCCTGCCGCCGAGCTGCCCGAGGACCTCGACGTCGGCGAGCGGCGCGTCCTCGCCGCAGGACCTCGACCTGCTCGACGCCCGCCTCGACTCCTGGACCAGCCGGGCCGAGGGCGCGTGGGGGAAGCTGCGGGCCGTCGCCGGCCAGATGCGCACCGAGGGCACCTACACCGACGGCGGCACCCCCAACAGCTTCGAGAAGGTCTACCTCCCGGGCCACGCGGCGCCCGGCTGAGCCGCTTCGTCAACTCCACCAAGCTGGCCGGCAACGACGAGCAGTACGCCGCCACCCTGGCGCTGGCCGGGCAGCGGCTCGGCATCCCGTCGCGGGTCGTCATGGGGGCCGAGCCCGAGCCGAGCGGCGAGGTACGCGGTCGCGACGTGCACGCCTGGGTCGAGGTGCGGCTCGACGACGGGTCGCTGGTTCCCGTTGCGGGCCAGCACCTTCGTGCCGAGCCGCGACAAGACGCCGAGCGAGCAGCAGCTGAAGTCCGAGGAGCAGAAGGTCGGCGCCCAGGTGCCTCCGCCGGCAGGGGTCAACCCGCCCTCGGTGCTCCAGGGGCCCGACCAGGCGCAGAACGCCACCGACATCGCCAAGCGCAAGAAGTCGCCGTTCGACGTGGGCGCCTGGCCGTGGTGGCTCAAGGTGCTCGTGCTGGGCGTCGTGCTGCCGCTGGTCCTGCTGGCCGGCTACCTGCTGCTCGTGCGGTGGCTCAAGGCTCGCCGCCGGCTCAGGCACGCGAGCACCGGCGCCGTGCCGGCCCGGGCGGCGTGGGTCTGGCGTGACCTGGTCGCGCAGGTCCGCTCGCTCGGGGTGCGCGTGCCCCGCCGGGCCACCCGGCGTGAACAGGCCGCCGTCGTCGACGCGGCGCTCGCGAACGTCGCCGCCCTGTCGGATGCCGCACCCTCGGCCACCGGGTCGACGGTCGCGCCTGGTCGGATGCCGCACTCGGCCTCCGCGTCGACCGTCGCCGCGGCGGTGGACGCCGTCGTCTTCGGCACCGGTGACGGCGACCCGGAGGCCGTCCTCGCCCTGCACTCCGACGCCGAGGAGGTGCTGGCGCTGCTGCGCACGGGCACCTCACGCTGGACCCGCTGGCGCTCCGACGCCGACCCCCGCCCGCTGTTCGCCCGCACGCGAGCGGCGCGGAGAGGCCCGGCGTGCCGGTGGAGGGTGCCCGGCATCCGCCGGCGCAGCGACCCCACCCCCGCCTGACCGTCCCCAGATCGAGCAAGAGGTCACTCCAGGGACGCGCACCCGACAAGTCCCGGCGGCGATCCGCACTCCCGTGGGAGATCCGTGCTCCCGTGAGGCGTTGCTGCAGCAGCGCCCAACCGGAGCAAGGACTCCCAACCGGAGCAGGGATCTGCGAGGAGCCCGCTCGTGGGCCTTGGCCTCGAGTGCGGACGTGGTCGCCGACCGCGCACCCACTACCGCACTCACGGCGCGGGACAGCGAAGCGGGCGGCATCCGGAACACGTCCGGATGCCGCCCGCTCACGGTGAGGGGTCAGAGCGCGGTCAGCGCTCCTCCTCCCCGCGGATGAAGGCCTCGAGCTTGGCGCGACCGAGGTCGTCGGGGCGCTGCTCCGGCGGGGACTTCATGAGGTAGGAGGACGCCGACAGCAGGGCGCCGCCGATGCCGCGGTCCTTGGCGATCTTCGCCGCGCGGATGGCGTCGATGATGATGCCGGCCGAGTTCGGGCGAGTCCCAGACCTCGAGCTTGTACTCGAGGTTCAGCGGCACGTCGCCGAAGGCGCGACCCTCGAGGCGCACGTAGGCCCACTTGCGGTCGTCGAGCCACGCGACGTAGTCGGACGGGCCGATGTGCACGTTGCGGTCGTCGGTCTTGCCGCCGAGGGCGCCGGTGAGGTTCGAGGTGACCGACTGGGTCTTGGAGATCTTCTTGGACTCCAGGCGCTCGCGCTCGAGCATGTTCTTGAAGTCCATGTTGCCGCCGACGTTGAGCTGGTAGGTGCGGTCGAGCAGCGACGCCGCGGTCCTCGAACAGCTTGGCCAGGACGCGGTGCGTGATGGTGGCGCCGACCTGGCTCTTGATGTCGTCGCCGATGATCGGCACGCCGGCCTCCTCGAACTTCGCGGCCCACTCGGGGTCGGACGCGATGAACACCGGCAGGGCGTTGACGAAGGCGACGCCGGCGTCGATGGCGCACTGGGCGTAGAACTTGTCGGCCTTCTCGGAGCCCACCGGCAGGTAGGAGACGAGCACGTCGACCTTGGCGTCCTTGCAGCGTCGGCGACGACGTCGACCGGCTCGGCGTCGGACTCGTCGATGGTCTCGCGGTAGTACTTGCCCAGGCCGTCGAGGGTGTGGCCGCGCTGCACGGTGACGCCGGTCGTGGGGACGTCGGCGATCTTGATGGTGTTGTTCTCGGAGGCGTTGATCGCCTCGGCGAGGTCCTTGCCGACCTTCTTGTCGTCGACGTCGAACGCGGCGACGAACTCGACGTCGCGGACGTGGTAGTCGCCGAACATGACGTGCATCAGGCCGGGGACGGTCTGGGACGGGTCGGCGTCCCGGTAGTACTCCACGCCCTGGACGAGCGACGAGGCACAGTTGCCGACGCCGACGATGGCGACGCGAATGGAACCCATGTGCTTCTCCTGGAAGGTCGGTGGTGATGGATGGACTGGACGGGTGGAACGGGGGATGCCGGGAGCGCCGGATGGCGCGACCGGCACCTACGGCTGGGGGCCGGGGTCGGTGGGGTGACGCCGCTCGGCGTCGATCAGCTCGCTGAGCCAGCGCACCTCGCGCTCGGTGGTCTCCTCGCCGTGGCGCTGCAGGGCCGAGGTGTAGGCGTCGATCCGCTCGCGGCTGCGGGCGGTGGCCTCGCGCACGCGCTCGAGGTCGCTCCTCGCACGCCGCGAGCGGCGGCCCTCGAGGATGCGCAGGCGCACCTCGCTGCTCGGTGCGGGCGAAGAAGGCGAAGTGCACGTCGAAGCCGTCGTCGTCCCAGGCCGAGGCGTCGGCGCGGGCGACGAGGTCGGCGAAGTGCTCCTTGCCGGCGGCGGTGAGCTCGTAGACGACGCGGGGCCGCTTGCCGCTCGGGCCGGCCGGGTCGCGCGGTCTCGGCGATCAGGCCGCGGTCGAGCAGGCCCTTCAGCGCGGGGTAGAGGGTGCCGTAGGACAGGGCGCGGAACGGGCCGAGCGCGGTGTTGAGCCGGTTGCGCAGCTCGTAGCCGTGGGTCGGGCCCTCGTGGAGCAGGCCGAGGACGGCGAACTCGAGCAGGCGGGCGCGGCGAGTGGTGACCACGGCGACCTCCTGGAGCGGAACGGACCTGACATACGAGGCGTTTGTCAGGTGGCGACGCTAACACAGATATATCGACGCGATACATCGAGGAGGGCGTCGTGGCCCCCGTCCCTGAGCACGGGATTCAGGTTTCTCCAAGGTTGACCGCCATACTGAACGTTGGGTTCGTGCGCTTTCGCCGCGTCCGCACGCCCTGTAGACAGCCCCCGCCCCCGTCCCCGGAAGCAGCATGAGCCAACGCAATCCCCGCACCCGCGCCGAGGCCAAACAGGCCCAGGCCACTCGTTCGCCCTCGGTCCGCTCCGGCGGTTCCGGAGGGTCCGGCGGGCGCCGTTCCTCGGCATCCCCCGGCCGCTCACGCGGCAAGAAGTGGCTGCTGCGTGCCCTGTGGACCGTGCTCGCGCTGGGTGCCCTCGGACTGGTCGCCGTCGGTGTCGCGTACGCGCGCACCGACATCCCCGACGCCAACGAGCTCGCGACGGCGCAGGCCTCGATCGTCTACTACTCCGACGGCAAGACCGAGATGGCGCGGCTCTCCGACGCCCAGGGCAACCGTGAGTCGGTGCCGCTGTCCAAGGTGCCCGACCACATGCAGAAGGCGATGCTCGCGGCGGAGGACCAGGACTTCTACCAGAACAACGGCATCTCCCCGACCGGCATCGCGCGGGCCGTGCTGGTCGCGGTCAAGGGTGGCCAGGCCACCCAGGGCGGGTCGACGATCACCCAGCAGTACGTCAAGAACTACTTCCTCACGGCCGACCGCACGCTGTCGCGCAAGGCCCGCGAGATCCTCATCTCGATCAAGATCGACAAGCAGCAGTCGCAAGGACGAGATCCTCGAGAACTACCTCAACACGATCTACTACGGCCGCGGCGCCTACGGCATCCAGACCGCGTCCAAGGCCTACTTCAACAAGGACGTCTCCAAGCTGACCCCCGCCGAGAGCGCCTTCCTCGCCTCGGTCATCCGCGGGCCGTCGCTCTACGACCCGGCGCCTGGGCGACAAGCAGGCGGCCAACGCCGAGGAGCGCTCGGGCTTCATCCTCGACGCGATGGTCGAGAAGGGCTGGCTCACCCAGGAGGAGCGCGACGCCGCCACCGTCCCGAAGTTCCACAAGTACAAGCCGCGGACCCAGAGCGGCCCCAACGGCTACCTCACCGAGATGGTCGAGAAGGAGGTCGTCAACAAGTACAAGATCCCGCAGTCCGACATCGACCGCGGTGGCCTGCGCATCGTCTCCACCGTCGACAAGAAGCAAGCAGGCCGACATGGTCAAGGCGGTCAAGGACGAGCGCCCCGAGAAGACCCCGTCGGTGCACGTCGGCATGGCCTCGATCGCGCCCGGCAACGGTGCCATCGTCGCGCTGTACGGCGGCGAGGACTATCAGCAAGCGCCAGCAGAACGCCGCCACCCAGGACAAGATGCAGGCCGGCTCGACGTTCAAGATCTTCACGCTGATCGCCGCCCTGCAGTCCGGGGACTTCAGCCTGAACTCGCGCCTGAGCGGCGCGAGCCCGCAGTACTTCGAGGAGTTCGCCGACCCGAGCGCGTCGACCGTCAGCGGCCGCCGCGGCCGGGTGAAGAACTTCGGCAACGAGTCCTTCGGCCAGATCGACCTGCGCAAGGCGACCGGCAGCTCGGTCAACACCGTCTACGCGGCCCTGAACATCGAGGCCGACCCCGGAGAAGTCGAGCAAGGCGGCCAAGGACGCCGGTGTGCGCAGCCCGCTGGAGCCGAACATGGCCAACGTGCTCGGCACCGACTACGTCACGGTGCTCGACATGGCCACCGCCTACGCGACCATCGCCGCCGAGGGCGTGCGGGCGGACCCGTACATCGTCAAGGAGATCCGTTTCCAGGACGAGAGCGTGCCGACCATCAAGTCCAAGGTCGTCAAGCAGCAGGTCTTCGACAAGGACCTGATGTCCGACGTCATCGACGCGATGACCTACCCGGTCGAGGGCGGCACCGCCCGCTACGTCGGTCGGAACCTCGGCCGCCCGGCGGCGGGCAAGACGGGCACGTCCGAGAGCTTCCGCTCGGCGTGGTTCAACGGTTACGTCCCGCAGCTGGAGACGGCCGTGGGGCTCTACCGCAGCGGCAAGGACGGCGAGGAGCTCCCGATGGAGGACCTCCCCAACGCGGGCAGCATCACCGGCGGCACCTACCCGGCCCGGATCTGGACCGCCTACATGGAGGACGCGCTCGAAGGGCAGCAAGGTGGTCCCCTTCCCGGAGCCGGCCGGCATCAACAAGGATGCCGACCCGCCGCCGCCCACGACCAAGGCGCCGCCGACGACGACGTCCGCGCCGCCGACGACGACGTCCGCGCCGCCGACGACGACGTCCGCGCCGCCGACCCCGACCCAGGGGCCTCCGTCGCCGAAGCCGTCGAAGACCAAGCCGAACGGCCCGCCCAGCCCGTCACCGTCGGTCACCCTCTCCCCGCTGGTGCCGCCACGCGGCAACGATTGACCGGTGCTGCGGCGCTAGGGTGCCTCGCGTGGACGACGTGCGAGACCCGGTGCTGCCACCGGCGCTGACCACGTCGATCGGCGGTCCCCGCGGACGCCGGCTGCGCCCGGTCGAGCGCGGTCCCCTGGCCCGGCTCGCCCCGGTGGTGCTGCTGCTGGCCCTGCCGCTGTCGGCTGCCGCGCTGCGCCAGGCCGGCTGCCTCTCGCAGGGCTGGCGGGGCAACGTCCCGGTCTGGCGGCAGTGCTCCGCGCCGGTGGTGCAGGCGCTGCCCCTCGGTGACCCGACGAGCGGCCTGACGGCCTGGCTCGGCGGCGGCCTGCGCACGGCCGAGCCGGTGCTGTCGGCGGTGGTGACCAGCGTGCTGACCCGCGTCGCCCCCGGGGTCGCCACCGGCCACCAGCGCTGGTTCCTCGCCCTGTGGGTGCTGCTCACCGCGGCCGTGCTCGCGGGCCTGGTCGTCGCGGTGGGCACCGTGCGTCGGCACCCGGCCGCCGACCCGGTGGCCCTCGCGCTGTCCCCCGTGCTGGCCCTCACCCTGTTCCGCTCCACCGACCTGCTCCCGCTGGCGCTCGCGGTCGTCGCGCTCTGGGCGTGGAGCCGCGACCGGGAGCGTCTCGCCGGCGTGCTGGGCGGGCTCGCCCTGCTCGCCGGCCCGCTGTCGGCGGTCGTGCTGCTGGCGATGCTGCTGCTTCCGGGGCGCTGGGGGCGCCGACGCCCGCCGCCGCCTGCTGGTCAGCACGGCCGTCACCGTCGCCGTGGTCGCCGTGCCGGTCGCCCTCGTGGATGCCGGTGCGCTCACCGGCCCGTGGCGCGCGTGGCGGGACGCGGGCGCCGGCGCGGGCTCGCCCTGGTACCTGTTCGCCATGGCCGGCTACCCGATCGGGGCCGGCCACGTCGCGGTGATCGCCGGGCTCGGCCTGCTGCTGACCGTGGCGGTCGTCGTGCTCGCCGCTCGCGGCCGGCCGCGGCCGGTCGTGGGCGCCGCCGCGCTCATCGGGCTGTGCGTCGCGCTCTGCACCGCCGCGTCGTTCCAGCCGTGGGCGGCGCTGTGGCTGGTGCCGTTCGTCGCGCTGGCCGGCATCGGCTGGCGCGACCACCTGCTCTGGGCCGGGGCCGAGGCGGTGCACGCGGTGGCGATGTTCGGCTACCTCGACTACCTCGTCGACCCGGCGCACGGGCTGCCGCCCGGCTGGTACGCCGCGGCGCTGCTGCTGCGGCTGGCCGCGGTGGCGTGGCTCGCGCGTCAGGCGTGGGTGAGCGCGAGTTGGGGGGATGCCGTCCCGGCCGGTACCCTGTGGAAGTTGCCCTCAGTGCGCCCTGTGGAAAACCCCACGGGCGATGTCGGCAGCAATGCATACCCTCCTGTCACGGAGAGACCGTGACCGCCACAGACCAAAGGAGGTGGGTTAACGCATGCGTCAGTACGAACTCATGGTCATCCTCGACCCGGAGCTCGACGACCGGACGGTTCAGCCGTCGCTGGAGCGGTTCCTCAAGGTCGTGACCACCGATGGTGGGTCCGTCGACAACGTCGACATCTGGGGCCGCCGTCGTCTGGCCTACGAGATCAAGAAGAAGTCCGAGGGCATCTACGCCGTCGTCAACTTCACCTCCGAGCCGGCCACGGCCAAGGAGCTGGACCGCCAGCTCGGCCTCAACGAGTCGGTCATGCGGACCAAGCTCATGCGCCCCGGCGCCTGAGTCGAGTCCACACCGCACACCTCGGAACGGGAACAGAAGGAGCCACCTGACCCCATGGCAGGCGAGACCACCATCACCATCATCGGCAACCTGACCGCCGACCCCGAGCTCCGGTTCACCCCCTCGGGGGCCGCCGTCGCGAACTTCACCGTGGCATCCACGCCGCGCACGTTCGACCGGCAGTCCAACGAGTGGAAGGACGGGGAGACCCTCTTCATGCGCTGCTCGATCTGGCGTGACGCGGCCGAGAACATCGCCGAGTCGCTCCACCGTGGCACGCGGGTGATCGTGACGGGCCGGCTGAAGTCGCGCTCGTACGACACCAAGGAGGGCGAGAAGCGCACCGTCATCGAGCTCGAGGTCGACGAGGTCGGTCCTTCGCTGCGCTACGCGTCCGCCAAGGTCACCAAGGCCGAGCGCGGCGGCTCCGGTGGTGGCTTCGGTGGCCAGGGAGGTGGCCAGCAGGCCGCCGACCCGTGGGCCACCGGTGGCTCCGCGCCGGCTCCCCAGCAGGGTGGTCAGGGCAACTGGGGTGGCCAGCAGGCCGCTCCCCAGCAGCCCGCCGCGCCGCAGGGTGGCCAGCAGGGTGGCTGGGGCCAGGCCCCCAGCTACGACGAGCCCCCCTTCTGATCCGACCGACCTCCGGGGCCACCGCACCACGGTGACGGAACATCCCCACACCAGAACGACACCATCCCTGGGAGACCAGGGCTCATCCGCCGGGACAGCTCCGGCAGAAGGAGAGCACCACGATGGCCAAGCCCGCCATTCGCAAGCCCAAGAAGAAGGCCAACCCGCTCAAGGCGGCGAAGGTCGAGAACATCGACTACAAGGACGCCGCCCTGCTGCGCAAGTTCATCTCCGACCGCGGCAAGATCCGCGCGCGTCGGGTCACCGGTGTGACCGTGCAGGAGCAGCGCCTCATCGCCAATGCCGTCAAGAACGCGCGCGAGATGGCCCTGCTGCCGTACTCGAGCTCGTCCCGCTGACCGGTTCGAGAAGGAGCCAAAACGATGAAGGTCATCCTCACCCACGAGGTCACCGGCCTCGGTACCGCCGGTGACGTCGTCGACGTCAAGGACGGCTACGCCCGCAACTTCCTCTTCCGTCGCGGTCTCGCGACGGCGTGGACCAAGGGCGGCCAGAAGCAGGTCGACGCGATCGCCAAGGGCCGCGAGGTCCGCGAGGTGAAGTCCCTCGAGGAGGCGCAGTCCATCAAGGGCAACCTCGAGTCCAAGGCCATCACGGTCACCGCGCACGCCGGCACCGGCGGCCGCCTCTTCGGCGCCGTCTCCACCGCCGACATCGCCGATGCCGTGAAGTCCGCGGGTGGTCCGTCGCTCGACAAGCGCAAGATCGAGGTCCCGACCCCGATCAAGACCACCGGCACGCACTCCGCGCTGGTGCGCCTCCACCCCGAGGTGCAGGCGACCGTCGAGCTCGACGTCGTCGCCGGCTGACGCCAGCCGAACGCCCACGAGGCCCCCGGACCGTCACGGTCCGGGGGCCTCGTCGTACCCCCGGCCGGTGCACATGGACGGCCCGTGCGGTCGATCTGCCCGGCTCTGGTCCGCTCGCCCGGCTCATGTCGATCTGGCCGGATGGTGGCGCGGTGGGACCGCCATCCCCGCAGACCGCCGCCACCCCCGCAGACCGACCAGACCGCGCGTCAGCTCGAACGGCTGCCCGAGCGATCGCCTGAGCACCCTGCTCGGGAACGGGGCGCGGCATCCCGGGGGTGTCGGCGCAGCCGCATACGGTGGCCGCATGGCCCACCGCAGCGAGACGCAGCACCCGCACGAGCGCGACGTTCCGTTGCACCGAGTGCGGGTGGCAGGCCGTGAAGTGGGTCGGTCGGTGCGGCGAGTGCCAGGCCTGGGGGAGCGTGTCCGAGGTCGGTGCGGTCACCGTGCGCACCACGGCCGCGACGGCGGTCGAGCGGCCCGCCGTCCCGATCGGTGAGGTCGACGCCCGTCGGGCCGTCGCCCGCCCGACCGGGGTGCCGGAGTTCGACCGGGTGCTCGGTGGCGGCATCGTGCCCGGCGCCGTCGTGCTCGTCGCGGGCGAGCCCGGCATCGGCAAGTCCACCCTGCTGCTCGACGTCGCAGCCCGGGCCGCCCGCTCGGGCGAGCACGGTGAGCGCCGGGTGCTGTACGTCAGCGGTGAGGAGTCCGCCGCGCAGGTGCGCACCCGCGCCGAGCGCATCGAGGCGATGGCCCGCACCCTCTACCTCGCCAGCGAGACCGACCTCGCGACCGTGCTCGGCCAGATCGACGCCCTCGAGCCCGAGCTGGTCGTCGTCGACTCGGTGCAGACGATCAGCAGCGCCGAGGTCGAGGGCTCGGCCGGCAACGTCAGCCAGGTCCGCGAGGTGGCCGCCTCGCTGATCCAGGTGGCCAAGGCCCGCGGCATCGCCGTCCTGCTCGTCGGGCACGTCACCAAGGACGGCTCGATCGCCGGCCCGCGGGTGCTCGAGCACCTCGTCGACGTCGTCGTGCAGTTCGAGGGCGACCGCCACTCGCGGCTGCGGCTGGTGCGGGCGGTCAAGAACCGCTACGGGCCCACCGACGAGGTGGGCTGCTTCGACCTGTCCGACATCGGCATCATCGGGCTCACCGACCCCAGCGGGCTCTTCCTGTCCGGGCGCACCACCGAGGTCGCGGGCACCTGCGTCACGGTCACGCTCGAGGGCCGACGCCCGCTCGTCACCGAGGTGCAGGCCCTGGTCACGAAGTCCGCCCTGGCCACCCCGCGCCGGGCCACCTCCGGGCTCGACTCCGCCCGGGTGGCGATGATCCTCGCGGTGCTCGACAAGCGGGCCAACGCACCGATCGGCGGCAGCGACGCCTACCTGTCCACCGTCGGCGGGGTGCGGCTCACCGAGCCGGCCGCCGACCTCGCGATCAGCCTGGCCCTGGCCGGCGCCATCACCGACCGCCCGCTGCCGCACGGCACCATCGCCTTCGGCGAGGTCGGCCTGGCCGGCGAGATCCGTCCGGTCACCGGTGCCCACCGCCGGCTCGCCGAGGCGCACCGGCTCGGCTTCACCCGCGCCGTGGTGCCCCCGGGCGTCGTCGGGGGCGGCCCGGTGCCGGCCGGCATCCGGGTGGTCGAGGCCGCCACGGTGGCCGAGGCGGTGACCCGCGGCCTGCTCCAGGCCGGCTGAGCCCGCTGCGCTGCGAGTGGCCACCCGACGGTCGGGCGCGGCGCCGCACCGGCACACCCCGATAGGATGCGCACACTGGCCGTGCACCACCCGGCCCGGGGACCCATCAGGACGGAGGCGACGTGCCCACGCAACAGAACGACGACGAGATCGTGCGCGCCACCCTCGCCGCCGTCGCCCCGGGCACCGAGCTGCGCGACGGTCTCGAGCGCATCCTGCGCGGCCGCACCGGCGCCCTCATCGTGCTCGGCAACGACAAGGTCGTCGAGACGGTCTCCACCGGAGGCTTCCCGCTCGACATCGAGTTCTCCGCCACCCGCCTGCGCGAGCTCGCGAAGATGGACGGCGGCATCGTCGTGCGACCGCGAGGTCACCCGCATCCTGCGCGCCGCCACCCAGCTCGTTCCCGACCCCAACATCGAGACCAGCGAGTCCGGCACCCGGCACCGCACCGCCGAGCGGGTGGCCAAGCAGACCGGCTTCCCGGTCATCTCGGTGAGCCAGTCGATGCGGATCATCGCCCTCTACATCGCCGGCCGCCGGGTGGTGCTCGAGGACTCCAGCGCCATCCTGTCCCGCGCCAACCAGGCCCTGCAGACCCTCGAGCGCTACAAGTCGCGCCTCGACGAGGTCACCGGCACGCTCTCCGCGCTCGAGATCGAGGACCTCGTCACCGTCCGCGACGTCGCCAACGTGCTGCAGCGCCTCGAGATGGTGCGCCGGATCAAGGACGAGATCGCCGAGTACGTCGTGCAGCTCGGCACCGACGGCCGCCTGCTCAGCCTCCAGCTCGAAGAGCTCACCGGCGGCCTGTCCGACGACCTGGGCCTGGTCATCCGCGACTACCTGCCCGAGGCCAAGGCCGGCTACTCGCTCGAGGAGGCCATCGCCAACCTCGAGGCCATCGACTCCACCGAGCTGCTCGACCCGGCGGCGGGCGCGCGGGCGGTCGGCTTCACCATCGTCGGCGACTCGCTCGACTCGTCGGTGAGCCCGCTGGGCCACCGCCTGCTGTCGAAGGTGCCGCGCCTGCCCGGTGCCATCGTCGACCGCCTGGTCTCGCACTTCGGCAGCCTGCAGAAGCTGCTCGCCGCCAACATCGACGACCTGATGGACGTCGACGGCGTCGGTGAGGGCCGGGCCCGGCTCGTGCGCGAGGGCCTGTCGCGCCTGGCCGAGTCCAGCATCCTCGAGCGCTACGTCTGACCCGCCCCGCCGTGTCCGATCGGCGCCGTGCCGCGGCCCCCAGCCCGGCCGCGCTCCGCGAGCGGGTGCTCGACTGGTACGCCGCCAACGCCCGCCCGCTCCCGTGGCGCGACGCCTCGTGCTCCCCGTGGGGCGTCCTGGTCTCCGAGATCATGTCGCACCAGACCCCGGTGGCCCGGGTCGAGCCGGTGTGGCGGGAGTGGATGCGGCGCTGGCCCACCCCGGCGCACCTGGCGGCCGAGCCACCCGGTGAGGTCGTGCGGGCCTGGGGCCGGCTCGGCTACCCGCGCCGGGCGCTGCGGCTGCGCGAGGCAGCCGTCGCCATCGTCGAGTCGCACGGTGGCGCGGTGCCGGATGACGAGGACGCGCTGCGGGCGCTGCCGGGGGTGGGCGCCTACACCGCGGCGGCCGTCGCGGCCTTCGCGTTCGGGCGGCGCACCACCGTGGTCGACACCAACGTGCGGCGGGTGCTCGTGCGGTCGGTCGAGGGTCGCGCCCACGCCGCCCCGGCCCTGACCGCGGCCGAGTCGGCGCTGGCCACCTCCGTGTTGCCCGGCGACCCGGCCACCTCCGCGACGTGGAACGTCGCCGTGATGGAGCTGGGCGCGCTGGTCTGCCAGGCCCGAGCGCCCCGGTGCGACGCACTGCCCGGTGCTCGACCTGTGCGCCTGGGTGGCCGCCGGCCGCCCCGCCCACGAGGGCCCGCCTCGCCGAGGGCAGGCGTGGCACGGCACCGACCGCCAGGTGCGCGGAGCCGTGCTGCAGCTGCTGCGCGACAGCCCCGGCCCGCTGGGCCGGGCCGAGCTCGAGGCGGCCGGGCCCGACCCCGCCCAGGTCGACCGGTGCCTCGCCTCGCTCGTCGAGGACGGCCTGCTGGAGCCGCACGGCCGGGGCGGCTACCGCCTCCCGCGCTGACCGCTGCGGTTCGGTCCGTGGAAAGGCAGTGGGCGGGGGTGTCGTGGCCCGTCACACTGGTCGACATGACCACCACCACCGCCGATCCCGCCCCGGAGACGGCCGAGCCGGCTGCGACGCACCGCACGTCCGAGGAGCTGCAGGCCTTCCTGCCTGAGCTGCTCTCCGCCCCCCGTGACATGGGCACGCTCGAGCTCGTCGTGCGCCGCCCCGGGCTTGGCGAGCGCGAGGTGCTCGACGAGGGCGAGCTGGACCTGGCCGTCGGGCTGGTCGGCGACACCTGGGCCGAGCGGGGCAGCGGCCGCACCCCGGACAGTGGCCCGCACCCCGAGATGCAGCTCAACGTGATGAGCGCCCGGATGATCGCCTTCCTCGCGGGTGACCCGCGAGCGCCGGGCGCTGGCCGGTGACCAGCTCTACCTCGACCTCGACCTCTCGCACGAGAACCTGCCGGCCGGTACGCGGCTGACCATCGGCGACCCGGCCGAGCGCGGCGCCGTCATCGAGGTCACCGAGCCGCCGCACACGGGGTGCGCGAAGTTCGTCGAGCGCTTCGGCGTCGAGGCGATGCGGTTCGTCAACGGCACGGTCGGCCGACCGATGCGGCTGCGTGGCCTCAATGCCCGCGTCGTCGTACCCGGCCGCGTCCGCCCCGGAGACCCGGTCACCGTCACCCGCCCCTGACGCTGCACCTGCTCGGCGACGACGCGGGACGGCCCGCCCCCTGGAGGGGACGGGCCGTCTCTCGTGTGGAGTGTCGGGTCGTTGGGTCAGCGGGTCGGGTAGACCGGCTGTGACTGCGGGTTGAGCTGGTCGAGCCTGACACCGGTCGCCTTCTTCAGGCTCGGGTCCTTGAGCTTGAGCACGTCGAGGCCCTTGGTGATGTCCGAGCTGTAGACGTAGCCGTTGTAGTAGTAGGCCGACCACGTGCCCCCGAGGACGAGGCTGGCGGCGCTGACCGCACCGCGCTCGAAGTAGTCGAGCTCACTGCGGGTTGTCCGAGTCGGTGAAGTCCCAGACCGAGACGCCGCCCTGGTACCAGGACTGCACCATGACGTCACGACCCGGCAGCGGGACGATCGAGCCGTTGTGAGCGACGCAGTTCTCGGTGGCGCCCTGGTGGCGCGGGATCTTGTAGTACGACGTGAAGGTCAGCTCGTTGTCGGCCGGAGAGGTCGTAGATCGCGTTGGCACCGCGGGTCGGCCCGACGGTGTCGTTGCACGTCGCCGCGCCACCGCCACCCAGCTCGTCGGTGAACACGACCTTGGTGCCCTTGTTGTTGAACGTCGCCGAGTGCCAGAACGCGAAGTTCGTCGTGTCGCGGACGGTCTCGATGACCTTGGGGGCCTCGGGGTCGGAGATGTCCATGATGACGCCGTCACCCATGCAGGCACCGGCCGCGATCTTCTTGCTCGGGTAGACGGTGATGTCGTGGCAGCCCGACGTCGTGGACGAACCGTTGCCACCGGGGTTGCCGCCCGCGGGGAAGAGCACCGGCGTCGCGACGACGCTGGCGCTCGTCGGGTCGGCATGGGGCACCTTGACGATCGAGATCAGGTCGTGGGGCGGCTTGCAGTCGGCCGATGCGGCCGACGGGCCGTAGCTCGACACGTACAGGTAGTCGGCGTCCTCACCCGGCACGAGTGAGTGGGTGTGCGAGCCGCACTTGGTCTCGACGGACTTGATGTACTGCGGCGACGTCGGGTCCGAGACGTCGAAGATCTTGATGCCCTCCCACGATGCCGGGTTGTTGACCGACTGCGTGCCGCTCGCGCAGCTGTCGTCGGTGCGGGAGGAGTCGGTGGAGAGGTAGACGAGGTCGCCGCTGACGGTGATGTCGTTCTGCGAGCCGGGGCAGCTCACCTGGGCGAGCGCCTCGGGAGCCTCGGGGTCGGAGATGTCGAAGATCGCGAAGCCGTTGTAGTTACCGACGTAGGCCCGGTCATCCTGGAAGGCCAGGTCCGTGCCGAACGCACCGGGCAGGGCGAACGACCCGGCGAGAGGAGTGTTGCTCAGGTGCTCGATGTTCTTGCTGTACCCGATCTGGTCCGTCCCGAGGGCCGTGCCGGAGACGCCGAGGCCGTCCCCGGCGGAGGCGGCCCCGACACCTCCCAGCGCCACCATCAGGGTTCCGGCGGCTGCAACCGCCAGGAGTCGCGTGCGAATCATTTCCACCTCGTGTGTGTCGGCCGAGTGGCGCCACGGGATGACGGCGACACGTCGGCAGGGATGCAGGGTCCGGCCAGCCTGCCGTACACATGGGAAGCCCTGAGTAATGGAATGGTAAAGATTGCGTTGTGCTGCAACGCAGTTAGAGTGACGCCGTGAACAGCCAGACCCCAGCTCCGCGCCGCGTAGTCGCGGTCCGATGGTTCGGTGCCGTGACCTGCGCCGTCGCCCTCACCCTGTCCGGATGCACCGACGAGAGCCGCTCGCTCCCGACCGTGACCGCGGCCACGCCGAGTGTGCCGGTGCTCCAGCCGGGCAAGCCGGGCGAGCCGAACGCGACTGTCACCGGTTCGGCGGCGGCGCCGACTGCCACATCGACCGCCCGACCGGCGGACGTGCGGTTCCTCAGCGAGATGATCGTGCACCACGCCCAGGCCATCGTCATGGTCGACGCGGCACTGCCAGACCTCTCGGACCCTCAGGTGACGGGCCATCGCGTCCCGGATCGGGGATGAGCAGAGGCCCGAGATCGACGCCATGGCGGGGTTCCTCGAAGGGCTCGGCGCCGACGTCCCACCCGAGGCCACCAACCCCAACCTCGCCGACCACGGGTCGCACGCGATGCCGGGCATGGCCACGCAGGCGGACATCGCCCGGCTGGCGGCGGCCACCGGTGTCGAGGCCGACCGGCTCTTCCTCACCCTGATGATCCGCCACCACCAGGGCGCGATCGCGATGGTCGACGACCACCTGATGAACGCCACGGACGAGCGGGTGGAGGAGACGGCGGCGGACATCTCGGTGACCCAGACCAAGCAGATCGGCCAGATGCAGGAGATGCTCGACCGCCTGACGTGACACAGGTGCCCGACGTACAGTGCAGCCGGGCGAGCCTCGACCACGGGCACGCCGTGAGCATGGAGGACAGCGGTGGGGGACGGACGGCAGCAACGGCATCGGATGCCGTGGGCCGCGGCGGCGGCAGTCGTCGCAGCGAGCCTCCTCGGGCAGCCGGCCCTCGCGGACGAGGGCCTCGCGACCGGAGCGACCAGCCGCTTCGTGCTCGACCCGAAGGCGACGACCGTCGACGCGACGGTGACCATCGACCTGCGCAACACCACGCCGAGCCAGGGCGACTTCTTCTACTTCTACGACGCGTTCAGCGTGCCGGTGCCCGCCGGCGCGGAGAAGGTGCGGGCACGCAGTGGCGGCTCGTCGCTGTCGGTGTCGCTGAAGGGCACCGAGGACCCGTCGACCAAGCTGGCAACGATCTCGTTCCCCAACCTGCTCTACGGGCGCAGCCGCACCATCACGCTGACCTTCGACGTGCCCGGTGAGAAGCCGCGCGCGAAGGACAGCACGCGGGTCGGCCCCGGCTACGCGAGCTTCGCCGTCTACGGCGTCGGCGACTCCGGGCGCAACCTCGTCGAGGTCGTGGCGCCGTCGTCGATGACCTTCGACTCCACGAGCGACGACTTCACCAGCGTGGAGAAGGGCAGACAGACCACGCACTCCTCGGAGGCCACCTCCCCGGGGGGCGGGTCGTGGGCCGTGGTGTCGCTGCGCGACCCCGCCCGAAAGGACGAGCGGGTGGTCGACGTCGCCGGGGTCTCGCTGCTGCTCGACGGCTTCCAGGACGACCCGAAGTGGAGCCGCTTCGTCGCGGGGCAGGTGACCAAGGGCATCCCCGCCCTGGAGAAGCTGGTCGGCGCGAAGTGGCCCGGCGGCCTCGAGCGCATCCGGGAGGACGCCTCGCCCTCGCTGCGCGGCTACGACGGGTGGTTCGACCCCACCGACGACGAGATCGTCATCGGTGAACGGCTCGATGCCGACCTGATCCTCCACGAGCTGTCGCACGCCTGGGTGTCGGGTGAGCGGTTCGACCAGCGCTGGGTGTCCGAGGGGTTGGCCCAGGTGCTCGCCGAGCGGGCGGTCAAGGCCACCGGCGGCACGCCGTACGTGCACCCGAAGGTGTCACCCGGCTCCTCGCAGGCCGTCGCCCTGAACGGCTGGGGCGGCTCCGCGGGCTCGCGGTCCGAGGACGTCGACGCCTACGCCTACCCGGCGGCGTATGCGGCGACCTCGTCCCTCGTCCGACGCCTCGATGACGCCACGTTGTCCGCGGTGCTCGGCGCCGCCATCCGCGGCGAGCGCGCCTACGACCCGGCCGGCACCAAGGACGCCGACGGTGGGCGCACCGACTGGATGCGGTGGCTCGACCTGCTCGAGACCCGTGGAGGCGTCAAGGACGGTGCCGCGGTCTTCCAGCGCTGGGTCGTCACTGACCAGCAGCGCGCCGCGATGGCCCCGCGCGCCAAGGCCCGCGCCGCCTACACCGAGGTCGACGCGGCCGACGGGGCCTGGCTGCCCCCCGAGGGCCTGCGGGACGCCATGACCGACTGGGACTTCGAGCGGGCCGCCGCGGTGCGCGAGAAGGTGGTCGGTCTCGGTGCCGCCGCGACGGCCGTGCAGGCCGCGGCCGACCGCGCCGGCATCGAGGTGCCGGATGCCGTGCGCGACTCCTACGAGCGCGCGGAGCAGGACGAGCAGTACACCGCCCTGGCAGCCGCGCTGCCGAAGGCGGCCTCCGCGGTCACCGCGGTGGGTGCGGCGGGGAAGGCCGCGGAGCAGGACCGCGACCCGGTGAGCGCGCTCGGTGCCACCCTGCTGGGCGTCCGCGACCGGGCCGCCGACGCGTCGGCGCTGCTCGACGAGGGCGACTACGCCGCGGCGACGTCGGCGGCCGACGACGTGACGAACCGTTCGGACAAGGCCCTGCTGGTCGGCCTGGTGCTGCCGGTGCTCCTGCTCCTGCTCATCGCCGGCGCCGTGCTCTGGGGGCGGCGGTTCGTCGCCGCCAGCGGACGCCACCGCGCCGAGCGTGAGACGACGCTCGCCGCGCTCGCAGCCACCCCCCGGATCGCCGGGCCGGTCCCTCCTCCGGACGCGACGACCGGCGAGCCGGTCCCTCCTCCGGACGTGACGACCGGCGAGCCGGTCCCTCCTCCGGACGCGACGACCGGCGAGCCGATCCGTCCTCCGGACGCAACCACCGGCGAGCCGGTCACGGCATCCGACGACCGCGGCTGAGGCCTGCGGCTCGGCTCACAGGACGCGCAGCATCCGGGTGTTGCCCAGGGTGTTCGGCTTGACCCGCTCGAGGTCGAGGAACTCGGCGACGCCCTCGTCGTAGCTGCGCAGCAGCTCGGCGTAGACCTCGGGGTCGACGGCCTGACCCTCGATCGGCGCGAAGCCGTGCCGAGTGAAGAACGCGACCTCGAAGGTCAGGCAGAACAGCCGGCTGAGCCCGAGCAGCCGGGCCCGCTGCACGAGCCGCTCGAGCACGACCGAGCCGACACCGGTGCCGAGCACCGAGGCGTCGACGGCCAGGGTGCGCACCTCACCGAGGTCCTCCCAGAGCACGTGCAGGGCGCCACAGCCGACCACCCGACCGTCGACCTCGGCGACCACGAAGTCGGTGACCGACTCGTAGTAGGCGACCGCCTCCTTGTTGAGCAGCACCCGTCGTTCGGCCAGGGGCGCCACGAGCGCCCGGATCGCCCGGACGTCGGACGTGCGCGCGGGGCGGACGACGACGGCATCCGGGCCGGCGGGCTGCGGGGAGTCGTCGGTCGGCACGACAGGAGCGTATCCGCGGCCCGTGCCGGGTGCCTGCGCCGGGTCGGCAGCCGGACGCAGCCGGGGCGAGCGGGGCCGGGCATGGTCGCGGCCCGCCACCGCAGGGGTGGTGGCGGGCCGCTGACAAGTGCCCCGGAGGCGCTTGCATCATCCAGTGTCCGTCAGGGCATGTCGCGGTTGGGTAAAGACCGGTTCAAAGTTTGGTCAGCGGTCCGCGGCGTTCGGCGACGTCGGTCTGCACCCGACCGGGGTACGACGAGGGGCCCCGACCGACATGGTCGGGGCCCCTCGTCGAGGTGACGTCACGGCATCCGCGCTGGTCAGCCCTCCGCGGCCACGACGGGCACGTCGATGGACCCGGAGTGCGGCGTCCCCTCGAAGGTGAACGTCGCCTCCTTGCCCTCGCCCTTGACGTCGACGGCGACGATCTCGCCGGCTCGCAGCTCGCCGAAGAGGATCTTCTCGGAGAGCACGTCCTCGATCTCGCGCTGGATGGTGCGACGCAGCGGTCGCGCACCGAGCACGGGGTCGTAGCCCTTGGTCGCCAGCAGGTTCTTGGCCGCGTCCGTGAGCTCCATGCCCATGTCCTTGTCCTTGAGCCGCTTGTCGAGCTTGGCGATCTCGAGGTCGACGATCTGGACGATCTCGGACTGGCTGAGCTGCGGGAAGACGATGGTGTCGTCGACCCGGTTGAGGAACTCGGGGCGGAAGTGCTGCTTGAGCTCGTCGATGACCTTGGCCTTCATCCGGTCGTAGTCCGAGCGGGTCTCCGGGCCGGCCGAGAAGCCGAGCGAGCCCTTGGAGATGTCCCGGGTGCCGAGGTTGGTCGTCATGATGATGACGGTGTTCTTGAAGTCGACCATCCGACCCTGGGAGTCGGTGAGCCGGCCGTCCTCGAGCACCTGCAGCAGCGAGTTGAAGATCTCCGGGTGGGCCTTCTCGACCTCGTCGAAGAGCACGACGGAGAACGGCTTGCGGCGCACCTTCTCGGTGAGCTGGCCGCCCTCCTCGTAGCCGACGTAGCCGGGGGGCGAGCCGAAGAGCCGCGAGACGGTGTGCTTCTCGCTGTACTCCGACATGTCGAGCTGGATCAGGCTGTCCTCGTCGCCGAAGAGGAACTCCGCGAGCGTCTTGGCCAGCTCGGTCTTACCGACACCGGTCGGGCCGGCGAAGATGAACGAGCCGCCGGGGCGACGCGGGTCCTTCAGGCCGGCGCGGGTGCGCCGGATGGCCTGGGAGAGCGCCTTGATGGCGTCGTCCATGCCGACGACCCGCTTGTGCAGCTCGTCCTCCATGTGGAGCAGGCGGCTGGACTCCTCCTCGGTCAGCTTGAACACGGGGATGCCGGTCGAGGCGGCGAGCACCTCGGCGATCAGCTCCTCGTCGACCTCGGCGATGACGTCCATGTCGCCGGACTTCCACTCGGCCTCGCGCTTGGCCTTCTCGTTGCGCAGGTTCTTCTCGTCGTCGCGCAGCCGCGCGGCCTTCTCGAAGTCCTGCCCGTCGATCGCCGACTCCTTCTCGCGCACGACGGACGCGATGCGCTCGTCGAACTCGCGCAGGTCCGGCGGTGCGGTCATCCGGCGGATGCGCAGTCGCGCGCCCGCCTCGTCGATGAGGTCGATCGCCTTGTCCGGCAGGAAGCGGTCGTTGACGTAGCGGTCGGCCATGTTGGCCGCCGCGACGAGCGCGGCGTCCGTGATCGAGACGCGGTGGTGCGCCTCGTAGCGGTCGCGCAGGCCCTTGAGGATCTCGATCGTGTGGGCCAGCGTGGGCTCGGCGACCTGGATCGGCTGGAAGCGGCGCTCGAGCGCGGCGTCCTTCTCGATGTACTTGCGGTACTCGTCGAGGGTGGTCGCGCCGATGACCTGCAGCTCACCGCGGGCCAGCATGGGCTTGAGGATGGAGGCCGCGTCGATCGCGCCCTCGGCCGCACCGGCGCCGACGAGGGTGTGGATCTCGTCGATGAACAGCACGATGTCGCCGCGGGTGCGGATCTCCTTGAGCACCTTCTTCAGCCGCTCCTCGAAGTCACCGCGGTAGCGGCTGCCGGCGACGAGCGCGCCGAGGTCGAGGGTGTAGAGCTGCTTGTCCTTGAGGGTCTCGGGCACCTCGCCGCGCACGATGTCCTGGGCCAGGCCCTCGACGACGGCGGTCTTGCCGACGCCGGGCTCGCCGATGAGCACCGGGTTGTTCTTGGTGCGGCGGGACAGCACCTGCATGACCCGCTCGATCTCCTTCTCGCGTCCGATGACCGGGTCGAGCTTGCCCTCCCTGGCCGCGGACGTGAGATTTCGGCCGAACTGGTCGAGCACCAGCGAGCCGGCGGGCGCACCCTCGGCGGGGCCGCCCTGGGTGGTGCCGGAGCCCCCGGTGGAGCCCTCCTTGCCGCCCTGGTAGCCCGAGATGAGCTGGATGACCTGCTGGCGCACGCGCGACAGGTCGGCCCCGAGCTTGACGAGGACCTGGGCGGCGACGCCCTCGCCCTCGCGGATCAGGCCGAGCAGGATGTGCTCGGTGCCGATGTAGTTGTGGCCGAGCTGCAGCGCCTCGCGCAGGCTCAGCTCGAGAACCTTCTTGGCCCGCGGCGTGAACGGGATGTGACCGGTCGGGGCCTGCTGGCCCTGCCCGATGATCTCCTGCACCTGCTCGCGGACGGCCTCGAGCGAGATGCCGAGGCTCTCCAGGGCCTTGCTCGCGACGCCTTCGCCCTCGTGGATCAGGCCGAGCAGGATGTGCTCGGTGCCGATGTAGTTGTGGTTGAGACCCCGCGCCTCCTCCTGGGCAAGCACGACGACGCGGCGGGCGCGGTCGGTGAACCGTTCGAACATGGTGCTTCTCCTGACGTCGAGTCCCCTCGATGCTAGTCGCGCCGCCTGTGTGGGGGCCGCTCCTTGTCGCTGAGCGGTCACCCGAGGGCGGCGCGGTTACGTGGCATTCAACGCGGTGGCCGGGTCCGCGTGTTCCGCGTTCGCTCTCGGCATAGCGCCTGCAGGCGCTGTGTCGGGGCTCGGGCGGATGCCGTCAGGCCGGCGGACCGGCGTCCACCGCGCGGCCGCGGTGGTGCAGCGAGCGGCGGCTGCGCGGCTCGGTCGCGCCGAGCAGCTCCTGGGTGGGACGGGTGCGCTGGGCCCAGGCGCCGTAGCGCCGGGAGAGGGGATCGGCGCTCAGCCCGTGCGCCAGGACGCTGAGCAGGACGGTGAGGCAGATCGCCGAGATCACCCGGCTCAGGTTCTCGTCGATGTCGAGCCCCTCGGCCGCCAGCAGGGTGAAGACCACCGAGGCCAGGCCGCGAGGGCCGAACCACCCGACGAAGGCGACGGTCTGCGGCCGCAGGCCGGTGCCCAGCAGCGCCAGGGCCACCGGAACCATCCGCAGCAGGGTCAGGGCGAGCACCGCGAAGACCACCTCGGGCCACCCGACGTGCTCGACCAGCAGCGGCACCGCGATGAACCCGAAGGCGAGCCAGACCGCGAACCCCAGCGGGTCGGCCACTGCCTCGGTGAGGGCCAGCGAGGACTCCTCGTCCTCGAGCCAGCGCGCTGTTCCCGCGAAGGCCGTGCCGGCGACGAACGCCGCGACGAACGCGTTTCCGCCGGCCGCCTCGGCGCCGAAGTAGGCGATGAGGGGGAGCACGAGCACGCCGAGTGGGCGGGTGTGCCGTGAGCTGTAGCCGTGCTCGGCGCGACCAGCCCAGCAGGATCCCGGCCCCGGCGCCGACGGCCCCTCCGACGAGGATGGCCACCGCCAGGTCGACCAGTGCCGCGGTGACGCTCTCGGCGGCGGCGACGCCCTCCTCACCGGCCAGGGCGGCGATGGCGAACAGCACGAACGGCGTGCACAGCCCGTCGTTGAGCCCGCTCTCGACGTTGAGCATCCGCCGCACCCGCACCGGGACGACGGGGTTGAGCACGGTCGCGGCGCCGAGCCCGGCATCCGTCGGGGCCACGGCGGCCGCGAGGAGCAGCAGCATCAGCCCGGGCAGCCCCGGGAAGACGACCGCGCCCAGCAGCCACCCGGCGACGATGGTCAGGGGCAGCCCGACGAGCAGCAACCGGGCCATGAGTCCGCGGTCGGCGGTGATCTGACGGGGACGCACCTGGGCCGCGTCGTGGAAGAGGATGAGCGCCAGGGTCATCTCGGTGAGCAGGGTCAGGGCCTGTTGCGCGCGCTCGTCGAGCTCGGGCAGGCCGATCGAGAGCAGGGCGCCGGCGGCCACGAACGCCATCGGAGCGGTGACGTCGATACGACCCAGCGCCCGAGCGGTCGCCGCGAATGCGAGGACGAGCACGAAGAAGAGGACGACCGCACCGAGGGCCATGGCTGCACCCTGCCGTGAGCCGGGGAGCGCCGCGACACCCTCGGCGGGTGACTGCCTCGAGGGCTGTGGCGAGGGTCAGCGGCGGCGCTGGCAGCGGCCGCACCAGAACAGGTTGCGACCGGCGACCAGACGGGTGCGCACCTTCGAGCCGCAGACGACGCACGGCATCCCGCCGCGCTTGTACACGTACGACGAGCGCTCGGTGAGCCGCGGGACCTCGCCGCGCCCCAACGCGGCCTCGACGTCGAGCACCTGCTCGTCGACGGTGACGATCCGGCCGGTGACGACGCCCAGCGGCATCAGCCGCTCGAGGTCGCCCCAGATCAGGCGCCACGAGGCCCGCTTGAGCAGGCGACCTTCGGTGAACGGCGACAGGCGGTGCCGGAAGAGCACCTCGGAGCGGTAGACGTTGCCGACCCCGGCGAGCACCGACTGGTCCATGAGCAGCTCGGCGATCGTGCGCGACGACTTCGTGATGCGTGCCCACGCGACGTCGGGGTCCGCGTCGGGGCGCAACGGGTCGGGGCCGAGGCGGTCGAGCACGCCGTCGACCTTCTCGGGGGTGGCCACCTCGCACAGGTTCGGGCCGCGCAGGTCGGCGACGTGCTGCTCGGTGCGCAGCCGCAGCCGCACCTGGCCGACGGCCGGCACCTCGGCGGTCCACTCGTGCTGGTCGACGGTGAAGCTGCCGATCAGGCCGAGGTGCACGTGCAGCCAGCGGTCGTCGGCGAACTCGACCAGGAGGTGCTTGCCGCGCGAGGTCGCACGGATCAGCCGGTGGCCGTTGAGCTCGGCGGCACCCTCGTCGAACTTGCCCTGCGGGCTGGTGACCTCGGGGGTCGTGCCCGCGAACGCCTCGTGGAGGTCGCGGGCGAGGGCGAACAGCGTGTGGCCTTCGGGCATGCCGAGAGCGTATGCCGCAGCTGCGGGTGCTCACGCGGTCGGCGGCCGCCGCCCGGGGCTGCGTCGAGAGTAGAGAACTCGCCGTGTGCACGAATCGCCCTGCGGCGAGTTCTCTACTCTCGACCCGGCGAGCCCTCGCGCAGGATCCGCAGCGCCTTCGGGCCGAAGCCGTGCAGCGCGAGGAGGTCGGCATCGGGTGCCGCGTCCACGGCATCCCACGTCGTGAGGGCGGCGTTGGTCAGCGCCCGGCGCGCGGGGGCGCCGATGGCGTGCACCTCGTTCGGGGGCACCTCGCGGTCGGCCGCCATCTGCGGTCAGCTGGCCTTCTTCTCGGCGGTCTTCTTGGCCGTCGACTTCTTGGCGGTGGTCTTCTTCGCCGCCGCCTTCTTCGTGACGCCCTTGGCGCCGGAGCCGCCCGAGCTGCTCTTGGCCGCAGCGGGCGCCTCGCCGCGCGACGCCTTGGCCTTCTCGACCGAGCGGGCCAGGGCCGCGAGCAGGTCGACGACCTCGCCGGACTCCTCGGGCTCGGCCGCGCTGACCCGCACCTCGCCGCCCTCGACCTTGGCGCGCACGAGCTCCTTGACCGCGATCGCGTAGTCGTCCTCGTACTCGCTGGGCTCGTAGTCGCCGGCCAGCTGGTCGATGAGCATCTTCGCCATGTCCATCTCCTGCTTGGTGGCGTGGTCGTCCTCGACCGCCGCGAAGTCCGCGCCGCGGATCTCGTCGGGCCAGAGCATGGTCTGCATGACGATGACGCCGTCGCGCACCCGGAGCACGGCCATCGTCATCCGGGTGCGGATGGAGACCGTGCAGATCGCCATCCGCTTCTCCTTGACCAGCGCGTCGCGCAGCAGGATGTACGGCTTGGTCGCGGCCTTGTCGGGCTCGAGGTAGTAGGACTTGTCGAGCCACATCGGGTCGATCTGGTCGGCGGGGACGAACTTCGTCACGCCGATCTCCTTGGACGACTTGTTCGGCAGGTCGGCGAAGTCGTCGTCGGTGAGCACGACCATGTCGCCGTCCTCGGTCTCGTAGCCCTTGGCGATGTCGTCGTACGACACCTCCTCGCCGTCGATCGAGCAGGTGCGCTTGTACTTGATCCGGCCGCCGTCCTCGCGGTGCACCTGCCGGAACTGCACGTCGTGGTTCTCGGTCGCCGAGTACAGCCGCACCGGCACGTTCACCAGGCCGAAGGAGACCGCACCCTTCCAGATCGCCCGCATGGTCCACCCTTTCGTATGCCGTGCGCCTCCTCGCGCTCGACGCAGACTCCCAGCCTAGGCCGGTGGGCGGCGCCCGGACAGGTCCGTGGCCGAGGCGGTCGACGATGCGGACACCGAGGTGGTTGCCGCGGTGGTTGCCGGGAGCGAGTCAGAAAGGGGGCAGGTCAGGGACGGTGGCGCGGGCTCGGCGGCGGGCGAACGCGGCCCGCAGGTCGGCTGCGGAGGTGCAGCGCCGGTGGGTGGGGTGGTTCCAGAGGTCGTGCCCCGGACGGTGGTCCGGGTGGTGCTCGAGCCGGATGGCGAGGTGCGACTCGAGCGAACTCCAGACCGGAAGCTCGGCGCCGACCTGCTGATCGGCGAGGCGCTGCCCGCCAACCTCGTCGATGCCGGTGACGGCCACGCCGCGGGTGGACGTGCTGGGGGTGATGCGCCCGGTGTCGGCGTGACACTCGTTGTCGGTCGGTTCGGACACCAACACCAGCGACTGCAGAGCGTTCAGGGGCGCGGTGGTGCGCACTCGACCGGTCGGGTCGGTCCAGGTGGCGATGCCGTCGGGTGCCAGGCGCAGTCGCCAGCCGGGTCGTTGCTTGATCCGGTGGTGCCGTCGGCAGAGCGACAGCAGGTTGCGCGCCGCGGTGCGGCCGATCGGCCAGGGCCGCACGTGGTCGAGGTCGCAGAACCGGGCGGCCACCGAGCAGCCGGGGAAGCGGCAGCGACCGTCCCGGGCGCGGACCAGGGCTGCGAGCTCGGCGCCAGGTCGGTACGCGTCGGTCGCGAGGGCGTCGCCCGGGTCGAGTCGCGCTCCGGTGAGCGGGTCGCACGGCACGAACATCGGTCGAGCCCGCTGCGCGCCGGGCCGGGGACCAGGCGGCGCCTTGGCCAGGTGGTCGCGCAGCCAGGCCCGGCGCACCAGCAGTGGCTCGGACGGCCGCGCCCCCTGCACCTCGATCAGGTCGTCGTCGCCACCGCTCGGCTGAGTGTCGGTGGCCGTGGCGTGGGAGTGGTCCGGCGTGCGGTCGGTGCGTCAGCGTCCGGGAGTCTCCAACCGCTCCTGTGTGGAGGTGGTCCTTGTCGATCGTGGTCAGTGTCCGGGAGTCGCCGGGGCCTGCCGCCTCAGGCTGATCCTCGACCGTGGTGGCGACCGCCCGAGCGTCGTGGACCGGGGTCGGACCGTCCTCCAGCGTTGCCGGCGGCGTCGAATCGACGGTGACGTCGGCCGCATCGGAGTGACGACTGCCGGTGTCGGCCGGCACGGTCAGGACGACCTGCACGTCGACGGTCGCGTTGCCGGTGACCAGGTCGGTGAGGGCCTTGCCGCGGGCCTGCTCGACGTTCGAGCAGGTGCCGGCGGCGACGAGGTCGTGGGCGAGGCGGTCGATCGCGGCCCACGCCGCGGCGGCGTCCTCGCTCGGGAAGGTGCCGTGCCACTCGTCGACCCCGGGCTCGGCCACCCAGCGGCGGAGCCCGGTCGAGGCCCTGGCCCGCCTCGCGCGCTCGCGGACCAGGTCGGGGGAGATGCGGTTGAGCAGCACCCGGGTGCGCCTGCGCAGTGTCGCGGCGTCGTCGCCGAAGTGACCCGACAGTGCGGTCACGATCGCGTCGGCCACGTCTGCCGGTGCGACCTCGAGCTCGAACGCGACGACACCCGCCCGGTAGCCGTCGAGGTGCCCTTCGGCCATCGCCTCGTGCAGCCGACCCAGCCCGCTCGCCTCGGGAGCGTCCCGGTCGTCGGCCTCCACCGGCACCCGGCCCGCGGCCAACCGAACCGCCTGTTCGACGCGGCGCTGGGCCTGCGGGTGCGACGCCCCGATCACCGGCGCGACGACGTCGGCGGCGTCGATCTGACTCGGCCGGCCCCGTGCACGATCTCGCCGAGCGTGCCGTCCTCACACCACACGCTCTCGCGCCGAGCGGCCTCGGCGATCGCCATGTCCTGCACGGCGGTGACGGTGTTGAGCAGTGACTGGCAGTCGCTGATGACGTCAGAAGCCACTCGTCGCGACCTCGCGGCGCCCGGTTCGGCGAGCGTCGCGCGAGCCGGCGCGCACCGATCGTCACGGCCTCTTCGGGCCGACCTGGCACCGCGCTGGGAGGGGTGGCGGTGCCGTCCGATGAGCGCTCGCTGCGCCGATGCGATGTGACCACGTCTCCCCCTTCCCCTGACCAAATTCTACCGCCGAGGACCGACATCGCACAAGTGTTCGAACGCACGTGTTCGCCTGCAGCAGAATCATTTTCCGCAAGGAAGACCTGCTGGTGTGCCCGAACGAGGTACCCCGACCAAACATCCACAGGGGATACCCGACCAAGCGCCAACCGGACCTGACGGACCACGCGGGCGGACGGCATCCGGGCCGCTTGAAGGGAGACCGCGGCGAACCAGGGCGAGGCAGCTGCGAGCAATACGTCGACCCCAATCAACCGTCCGACCAGACCAGACCGACCGAGTGGGGGGGACGCGATCCGGGCCGCTTGAAAGGCGACCACAGGAGCGGCCAAACGTAGGGCGGCGAGCAATCGTCGACCCCATCAAGCGTCCGACCGGACCTGACCGACCGAGGGGGCGGACGCGCATCCGGGCCGCTTGAAAGGCGACCACCGGCGCGGCGAACGCCAGGCGCGGCGAGCAGCCCGTCGACCCCGATCAAGCGTCCGACCAGACCTGACCGACCGAGGGGGCGGACGGCATCCGGGCCGCTTGAAAGGCGACCACAGGCGCGCGGCGAACGCCGGGCGGCGCAGCACTCCGTCCACCCCGACCACACACGACCCACGACACGCATGACCCGGCGACCGGCAGGATGTCTCCATGCGTCCCATGCTGGCCACCGTCGCCGATCGCGTGCCGACCGGTGACGCGTGGGTGCACGAGGTCAAGTGGGACGGGATGCGGGTGCTCGTCGACGTGCGTGACGGCGTCGTCACGCTGTGGTCGCGCAACGAGCGCGACGTGACCGCGGCCTACCCCGAGCTCGAGGAGATCGGCCGGGACTACGACGACATGCTGCTCGACGGCGAGGTCGTGGCCCTCGACGGCGGCCGGCCCAGCTTCCACGCCCTCACCGAGCGGATGCACGTCGCCGACCGGCGCCGCGCCCAGCGCCTGGCAGCGACCCGACCCGTGACCCTGATGGTCTTCGACCTGCTCCGACTGTTCGGTTCCGACCTCACCGTCCAACCGTGGTCGGCACGCCGCGCGCTGCTCGACCGGCTCGACCTCTCCGGGCGGAACTGGCAGGTGCCCGAGGTCTACGAGGACGGGCCGCAGCTGCTCGCGGCCACCAAGGAACAGGGTCTCGAGGGCATCGTCAGCAAGCGCCGCACCGCCCCCTACGCCGTCGGCCGCCGTTCGTCGGACTGGCGCAAGACGGCGCACCGGGCCAGCCTGTCGGTCGTGGTGGGCGGCTGGCGACCGGAGGTCGGGTCGAACGGGCGGCTGGGCGCCGTGCTCGTGGGCCTCCCCGACGGCAGCGGTGGCTGGCGCTATGCCGGTCGTGTCGGGTCGGGCCTGGCGGGCAGCGCCGGCGAGGCCCTCGCGCTCCGCCTGCGCCCGTTGCGCCGCGACACCTCTCCCTTCGCCGACGAGGTACCCGCGATCGACGCGCAGGGCACGACCTGGGTCGAGCCGCGGGTCGTCATCGAGGTGCGCACGCTCGAGCTCACCGGCCAGCACCGGCTGCGGCAGCCGGCCTACCTCGGGGTGCGCTCCGACCTGAACCCGGCCGACCTCGACGAGGTCGACGATGCCTGAGTACGTGCCCGAGGTGACCCGGGTCGAGGTGGCCGGGCGCAAGCTGCGCCTGACCAGCCTCGACAAGGTGATGTACCCCTCGACCGAGACCACCAAGGGCGAGGTGCTCGCCTACTACGCCCAGATCGCGCCGCTGATGCTGCCGCACGTGGCGAACCGGCCGGTGACCCGGGTGCGCTGGCCGCACGGTGTCGAGGACCAGATGTTCTTCGAGAAGAACCTGCCGTCCGGGGCGCCGAGCTGGCTGCCGCGGGCGCCGATCGACGACGTCACCTACCCGCTGATCACCGACCTCGCCGACCTGACCTACCTGGTCAACCTCAACAGCCTCGAGGTCCACGTGCCGCAGTGGACCGTCGACGACGACGGCGAGCGGCGCAACCCCGACCGGCTCGTCATCGACCTCGACCCCGGCAAGCCGGCCGGGCTGCACGAGTGCGCGAAGGTGGCGCTGCTGGTGCGCGACCGGCTGGCCACCCTCGGTCTCGAGATGTTCCCGGTGACCTCGGGCAGCAAGGGGATGCAGCTCTACGCGTCGCTCGGCGGTGACCTCACCAGCGACCAGGTGCGTGACCTCGCGATGCAGCTCGCGCAGGAGATGACCAAGAAGTACCCGGGCCTGGTGCTGTGGAAGATGACCAAGTCGCTGCGGCCGGGCAAGGTCTTCCTCGACTGGAGCCAGAACGTCGCGGCCAAGACCACGATCAGCCCCTACTCGCTGCGCGGTCGCGAGCTGCCCTGCGTCGCGGCACCGCGTACCTGGGACGAGGTCGAGCAAGGAGCCGAGGAGCCGGACACGTTGCGCCAGTTGATGTTCGACGAGGTGCTCGAGCGGGTCGAACGCGATGGCGACCTGATCGCCGACCTGCCCTGAGCCAGGCCGCAGCCCCTTCGCCGCCCACAGCAACGCCACAGCGAGGGCCAAGCCCACCCGTCGCACGCGAGGGGCACGGTGTGGACATGACCACAACGACCCGCTCCCTGATCATCCGTTCCCACGGTCGCCGCCTCGTCGGGGCCGTCTCCTCCGTGGCCGCCGTCGCGGTCATCGGGGTCAGCGCGCTGACCCCGCAGACCGCAGCAGCCGCCGGCATCACGGCCGGCCACCGCTACGCCGTGCGCCAGCCCGCGGACCCCGCAGCGTTGCCACACCCGCGTGGATGCCGTCGACGTCACCTACCGCTGGACCGGCACCGCCTGGGTGCGCATCTGACCGACCGGCCTGCCACGGATGCGGTCAGCCACGGATGCGGTCACCCCGACGCGGTCACCCACCGACGCGGTCAGCCCACCGACGCGGTCAGCCCACCGACGCGGTCAGCCCGCCGGCCGCAGGCGTGGGCACCCGGCGCACTCGACGCACCCGGGCAGGGCGTAGATCAGGCAGCACGACTCGCGCGGTGGCACGCCCGGCCGGAACAGCCCGGCTGCGGTCTCGGCCTCACGGCGAGCGGCCGACCACATGTCGTCGACCAGCGCCGCCCGGGTGTGCGGGCCGATCCGCACCTGCGCCGGGTAGGCAGCGGCCACCGGGTCGGCGACCGCACGGTAGTCGCGCTCGGCGCGCTCCAGCCGATCGGCGAGTGGGCCGGCATCCGGCTGCAGGACGGTGAGCCGCACGCGGGACGGGACCAGCCCGGAGCCGAGGTCGAAGGTGAGCGCGGTGAGGTCGGCCCGCCAGGGGCCGGCGGCCGCGGCGTGGGCGGCGGTGTGCGCCGGCACCTGGAGCAGCCACTGCAGCACGAACACGGCGGCGACCTGCGGTGGGGCGTCGACGTCGTACCACCGGCCCTGCAGCACGGTCAGCTGCCGCTGCCAGGGCCCCGGGTCGGTGTCGAGGGTGCGGCTCAGGGCCGGCACGTCGGCGGTGAAGGCCAGCCAGGCGTGCCGCCGGGACATCAGCGATGCGGCGCCCGCCGGGTCGGGGGGCGCCGCATCGGTGGGGTGCTCGGGGTTCAGCCGTGGGCCTTGTCGTACGCGGCCTGGACCTCGGCGGAGATGCGGCCGCGGTCGCTGACCTGGTGGCCGTGGTCGCGGGCCCAGGCGCGGACCGCACCCAGGTCGGCCTTGCGGCCGGAGCCCTTGGATGCCGTGCGGCCGGACGACCGGCGACCGCCGGTGCGCTCGGCGTGACCGATCCAGACGGCGAGGTCGTCACGCAGCTTCGCGGCGTTGTCCGAGGTCAGGTCGATCTCGTAGCTGACGCCGTCGAGTGAGAACGAGACGGTCTCGTCGGCGGGGGAGCTCTTGTCGATGTCGTCGACAAGCAGCACCTGGACCTTCTTTGCCATGGTTTTCCCTTCAGGGGTTTTTCGACCGGAATCCGGGGCAGCGTCTCGATGCCGGGAAAGACATTAGCAGCGGTTTCCCCGAAAGGTAAAGCATTGGTAAAGACGGGTGAATGCGCCTCAGGTTTCCCGAGGCGAGTCCGCCCCACCGGTCGGACGCCGCGGCACGCCGTTCAGTCCTTCGGAATCCGTTGCCCCCGCGGCAGGGTGATCCCGTTTGCGATCCTGCTCGGCCTCGAAACGACGCTGCGCGAGGCGCTCGCGGCGGTCACCTTCGAGCATGCTCTTGATGAGGAAGTAGAAAAGGATCGCGACCAAAATGGTCGGAAGAATCGCGGCGAGGTAGGGCCACACGGCATCCATCGGTCAGGCCTCGGGCTTCAGGTGGGGGAAAAGAATGGTCTCGCGAATGTTCGCGCCGGTGAACAGCATGACGAGCCGGTCGATGCCCAGGCCCAGGCCACCCATCGGCGGGGCGCCGTACTCGAGGGCGCGCAGGAAGTCCTCGTCGAGCTGCATCGCCTCCGGGTCTCCGCCGGCGGCCCGCAGCGACTGGGCGGTGAGCACCTCGCGCTGCACCACCGGGTCGACGAGCTCGGAGAACCCCGTGCCCCGCTCGACCCCGGCGATGATCAGGTCCCAGGCCTCGATCAGGCCCTCGGTGTCGCGGTGCGGGCGGGCCAGCGGCTGCGCGATCGCGGGGTAGTCGCACAGGAACGTGGGCTGGAGCAGCTGCGGCTCGACGATCTCACCGAGCAGCTCGAGGAAGACCTTGTCCTTCTCCAGCGCCGGGTCGACCTCGACGCCGTGCGCCGCGGCGTGGCCGAGCAGGGTCTCCTTCGGCGTCTCGAGGGTGACCTGTCTCGCCGACGGCCTCGCTCACCGCGTCGTAGACCGGCAGCCAGCGCCACTCGCCGCCGAGGTCGACGGTGCCCGCGGGGGTCTCGACGACACGCGAGCCGAGGGCGTCGGCCACACCGAGGTAGAGGTCGCGGATGAGCGCCCCGATCGAGGTCTGGTCGCCCCACGCCTGGTAGGCCTCGAGCATCGTGAACTCGGGCGAGTGGGTGGCGTCGACGCCCTCGTTGCGGAAGATCCGGCCCATCTCGTAGACCCGGTCGACCCCGCCGACGACGGCCTTCTTCAGGTTCAGCTCGAGGGCGATGCGCAGCACCATGTCGTGGTCGAAGGCATTCATGTGGGTGCGGAACGGACGGGCCGCGGCGCCGCCGTGCACCAGCTGGATCACGGGCGTCTCGACCTCGACGTAGCCCTGGTCCTCGAGGGTCTGCCGGATGGCGCGCAGCGCGGTGGCCTTGGTGCGCACCATGTCGCGGGCCTCCTGGCGCACGACCAGGTCGGCGTAGCGCTGGCGCACCCGGCTCTCCTCGGAGAGCTCCTTGTGCAGCACCGGCAGCGGCCGCAGTGCCTTCGACGCCATGCCCCAGCGGCTCGCCATCACCGAGAGCTCGCCGCGGCGCGAGCTGATCACCCGGCCCTCGACGAAGACGTGGTCGCCGAGGTCGACGTCGGCCTTCCACGCGGCCAGCGACTCCTCGCCCACCTCCGCGAGGCTGAGCATCACCTGCAGCCGGGTTCCGACGCCCTCCTGGAGGGTGGCGAAGGCGAGCTTGCCGGTGTTGCGGATGAAGACCACGCGGCCGGCGACGCCGACGACGTCCTGGGTCTCCTCGCCCTGCTCGAGGTGACCCCACTGCTCACGGACCTGCTCGAGGGAGTGGGTGCGCGGGACCGAGACCGGGTAGGGCGCGATGCCGGCCGCGAGGAGGCGGTCGCGCTTGTCGCGGCGGATCCGCAGCTGCTCGGGGAGGTCGGCCTCGGGGAGCGTGTCGGGTGGCGTCTCGGTCACGAGGGTCAAGCCTACGGTGAGCCGGGAGTCGTGCCGTGTGCCGGCCGATGGGGGACGGTCAGTCCCGCGACGGCCCGCTGATGCCCCAGCGGTGACCGAACGGGTCGACGAACCACGCGTTGCGCGAGCCGTAGGCCTCGTAGACGCCTCGGTCGTCGGGAGTGGCGCCCTCGCGCACGGCGTCGGCGAGGGTGGCGTCGGCGTCGGGCACCGGAAGCATGAGGCTCACCGCGGCACCCGGCCCCGTCGGTGCCACCGCGCCGTACTCCGGCGCCTCGTCGGCGAGGTAGATGACACCGTCGGCGATCCGTAGGGCCACGTGGCCGATCGAGCCGTCGTCGTTCTCGTACGGCTCGCCCTCGACGACGGCTCCGAAGACACTGCCGTACCAGTCGATGGCGTCGCGGGCCCCGCGCACCGCGAGGTAGGGAACCGCGGCCGGCCGCGGCCGCCGGCTGTCGTCCATCACTCCTCCGATCGCCGGCCTGTCAGTTCGAGGGTAGGCCTGGCCGTGTCGGGGCGGGCCGTTAGCGTCTGGCGCATGGCGAGCCGGCGGCAGGCGTGGACCGAGGGGCTGCCGGCCCGACGGGTGCAGCTGGCCCGCGATGCCGAGCTGCCGGCATCCGACGTCTGGCCACTCACCATCCCGGCGGTCGCGCAGGTGCTCGAGCACGGCCTCGAGCTGGCGCGGTGCACGGTGCTGGTCGGCGAGAACGGCTCGGGCAAGTCGACCCTCGTCGAGGCGCTCGCCATGGCCGCGGGCATGAACGCCGAGGGCGGGTCGACCGGCGCCACCCACCGCACCCACGCGAGCGAGTCGCCGCTGCACGAGTGGCTCACCATGGTTCGCGACCCCGGGGCGTCGCGCTGGGGCTACTTCGTGCGGGCCGAGACGATGCACGGCCTGTTCACCTGGCTCGACACCAACCCGGGCCGACCGACCCCACCTTCCACGCCATGTCGCACGGCGAGTCGTTCGTGTCGCTGCTCGGCACCCGGCGGTTCCGCGGCGAGGGCCTGTTCGTCATGGACGAGCCGGAGGCCGGGCTGTCCTTCGCCGCCCAGCTGCACCTGGTCGCCGAGCTCACCGAGATGGCCCGTCGCCCCCGCACCCAGGTGGTGCTCGCCACCCACTCGCCGGTGCTCGCCGCCATCCCCGGGGCGATGGTGCTCGAGCTGGGCGAGCACGGCATCCGGTCGACGACGTGGGACGACCTCGAGGTCGTGACCCACCACCGCAGCTTCCTCGCCGAGCCTCGGCGCTACCTGCGGCACGTGATCGACGACCTCGACGACCTCGACGACTGACCCGAGACTGGCGCCCGATCGGGGTCTTTGACAATATGATCTATTGACATGACAAAGGTGTCGCGACGGCGCGACACGCGACGAGAGGACCCTCCTGGTGGAGCCAAGGCACGCAACACCGACCCGCGCTACGCCAAGCTGACCATCGGTGTCTGCCCCGACCAGTGGGGCGTCTGGTTCCCCGAGGACGAGAAGCAGATCGACTGGGACGTGGCGCTCGACGAGATGGCCGACGCGGGGTTCTCGGTGATGGAGACCGGCCCGTTCGGCTACTTCCCGACCGACCCGGTGCGCCTGAAGGAGGAGATGGACGCGCGCGGCTTCCACGTCGTCGCCGGCACCGGGTGGGGCATCCTGCACAAGGCCGAGGCCTGGGCCGACACCGAGAAGCTCTTCCGCTCGATCGGGGAGACCCATGCCGCCGTGGGCGCCGAGTACGTCGTGCACCTGCCCCCGATGTTCCGCGACGAGAAGACCGGCGCGTACACCGACGACCGGGTGCTCTCCACCGAGGCGTGGAACCTCTACATCAAGCAACGCCGACCGGCTGGGCCGGATCATGAAGGAGGACTACGGCCTGAAGATGGTGCTGCACCCCCACGGCGACAGCCACATCGAGACGCCCGCGGACATCGACCGCATCTTCCAGGCGACCGACCCCGAGTACGTCGGCTTCTGCCTCGACACCGGGCACATCGTCTACGGCGACGGCGACCCGATGGAGCTGTGCCGCAAGTACCCCGAGCGCATCTCCTACGTGCACATCAAGGCGATGGACCCGGTGCTGGTCAAGCAGGCCCACGACGAGGACTGGCCGTTCGTCAAGGCCGTGCACGCCGGCTGCTCGGTGACGCCGCCCGCCGGCCTGCCCGACATGCGCGACCTCATCGAGGCGCTCGCCGACCTCGACAAGGAGCTCTACGTGGTCTGCGAGCAGGACATGTACGGCTGCGACAAGGCCGCCCCGCTGCCCGATCGCCATCCAGACCCGCGAGTACCTCGCCTCGCTCGGTCTCGGCACCGCCTGAAAGGCACTGACTGTGACCGTCCGTATCGGAATGATCGGCCCCGGCGGCATGGGGCAGGCGCACATCGAGCGCATCCACACCGTGATCGCCGGTGGGCGCGTCGTCGCCGTCAGCGACGTCGACCCGGCCCGCGCGGCCGAGGTCGCCGAGCGCATCGGCGGAGTCTCCTTTGCCACCTCGGCCGAGCTCATCGAGAGCCCCGACGTCGACGCCGTGATGATCTGCAGCTTCGGCCCGGCGCACGAGGTCGACGTGCTGGCGTGCATCGCCGCCGGGAAGCCGGTGCTCTGCGAGAAGCCGCTGACCCCCACCGCCGCCGCCGCGCTACGGATCATGGAGGCCGAGCAGGCCGCCGGCCGCCGCCTGGTCACCGTCGGCTTCATGCGCCGCTTCGATGCCAGCTACCGCGAGATGAAGGACCTGCTCGACTCCGGTGAGCTCGGCGAGACCCTCATGGTCCACTGCGCCCACCGCAACCCGACGGTCCCCGAGAACTACACGTGGGACATGGCCATCAACGACACCGCGATCCACGAGGTCGACACGATGCGCTGGCTGCTCGGCGAGGAGTTCGTCTCGGCGCGGGTCGACACCCCGAAGAAGACCTCGCTGCGCTTCCCGCACCTGCAGGACCCGCTGGTGCTCATCCTCACCAGCGCGTCCGGCGTGCGGGTCGACGACGAGATCTTCGTCAACTGCCAGTTCGGCTACGACATCCGCTGCGAGGCCGTCGCCGAGCGCGGCGTGGTGAGCCTGTCCGACCAGGAGCTCACCTCGGTGCGCACGAACTTCTCGGCGGGCAACAAGCTCACCCGCGACCACAACGACCGCTTCCGCGGTGCCTTCGTCACCGAGGTCCAGGAGTGGATCTCGGCCGTGGCGCGCGGCGAGCACACCGGCTCGACCTCCTGGGACGGCTACGCCGCCGCCTGCGTGTGCGACGCCGGCGTCAAGGCCCTGACCGAGGACGGCGAGGTCGCCGTCGAGATGATCGATCGCCCGGAGTTCTACGCCTGACCGCGACCCGCACCCACCCGTCCCAGCCGCCCCACCCGAACCCCCGCCGCCCGACCGGGACGGCGCGAACCGAACCGTTCCACCACCACCGGCGGGACGACGAGAGGAGCACCGATGACCGTCGCCGTCGCCCATCAGGGCACCAACGACAGTGACCACGTCCTGCTCGAGGCAGTCCGAGAGGCGCACGCCCGAGGGGAGTCGCTCGCCGTCATCCACGTGCGGGCCGCCGTCGACGATGACCTCGAGGCCGCCGTTGCGGGCGGCGTCGCGGACGCCGTCGGGCGGGTGACCGCCAAGGCAGGGCTACCTGCCGTGTCCTACGAGCTGCGCGTCGCCGCCGGCACCGCTGAGGACCTCGCCGGGGCGGTGCTGGATGAGGCGGATGCCGTGAAGGCCTCCCTCCTCGTCATCGGTGCCCGGCACCGGTCACCGGTCGGCAAGGCCTTCCTGGGGTCAGTGTCTCAGCGCCTCATCCTCGATGCCGACGTGCCCGTGCTCGTCGTGAAGCCCCCACGCTGCCACCGGCCACCCCGACGCCGAGACCCCGCGCCCGATCACCGGGTGCGGGGTCTCGTGCTGTCCGGCGGACACAGCCGCGGCGAGCACAGCCGCGCGCGAGCACAGCCGCGGCGACGTCGCACCGGGCAGCGGGGTGCGTGTCCGGCCTCCACCACCCCCTCGAGTGCGGAAGGGGTCGCCTGGCAACCACTTCCGCACTCGCCGCGAGGCAGGTCGGGCACCGCGAAGGGCCCGGCTCCCCGTCCGGAGGAGCCGGGCCCTTCGGTCCTGCGGTGGTTCCCGCCGTCAGCGACGGGTGATCTCGTGGGAGAGCTCGGCGAGTTCGTCGCCGCCGGCCATCTCCGGGTGAGTTCCTCGAGGGTGACCTCGGCGCGCTTCTTGTCCAGCACGCGCCTGGCCGAGCTTGAGGATGATGAAGTGGTTGCCGACCAGGTAGGCGTGGTGCGGGTTGTGGGTGATGAACACGACGCCGAGGCCGGCGTCGCGGGCGGCGGCGGTGTACTTGAGCACCACACCGGACTGCTTGACACCCAGGGCGGCGGTCGGCTCGTCGAGGATCAGCACCCGGGCCCCGAAGTACACCGCGCGGGCGATCGCCACACACTGGCGCTGGCCACCGGACAGGGTGCCGATCGGCTGGTTGATGTCCTTGACCGAGATGCCCATCTTCTTCAGCTCGGCGTCGGCGATCTCCCGCATCTCCTTGATCTTCATCGGGGCCAGCGGGTAGTTGCCGCTGCGTCAGCTCCGAGCCGAGGAAGAAGTTGCGCCACACCTCCATCAGCGCCGACCACGGCCAGGTCCTGGTACACGGTCGCGATGCCGTGATCCAGCGCCTCGCGCGGGGAGGAGAACTGGACCTCCTTGCCGTCGACCTTCATGGTGCCCTCGGTGTGCGGGTGCAACCCGGACATGATCTTGATCAGGGTCGACTTGCCGGCGCCGTTGTCGCCGAGCACGCAGGTCACCTCGCCGGCGCGCACGGTCAGGTTGATCCCGGACAGCGCCCGGATCGCGCCGTAGGACTTGCCGACGTCGTTCATCTCGATCAGCGGCTCGCCCTTGTGCAGGGTCGGGTCCGCGTGTTCGCTGAAGGTGTCAGTCATGGCTCAGCCCACCTTCCGGGTGGTCGAGAGCTTCTTGACGTACAGGTTCACCAGCGACCGCGAGCAGCAGCATGACGCCCAGGAAGGTCTTGAACCAGTTCGGGTCCCAGCCGGCGTAGACGATGCCCTGGGTGGTCATGCCGAAGATGAACGCACCGATCGCGGTACCGATCGCGGAGCCGTAACCACCGGTCAGCAGCGTGCCACCGACGACCGCGGCGATGATGTAGAGGAACTCGTTGCCGATGCCCTCGCCGGCCTGGATCGTGTTGAACGCGGAGAGCGGTGCATGCCGTAGAACCAGGCCAGGAACGCGACGCCCATGAACAGGCCGATCTTGACCTTGTTCACCGGCACACCGACCGCGCGGGCGCTGGCCGGCGTTGCCGCCGACGGCGAAGATCCAGTTGCCGATCCGGGTGCGGGTCAGGATCCAGGTGCGCGATGGCGACGAACAGGAACCACCAGATCACCGTGATCTTGACGCGTGACGCTGCCGATCGTGAAGGTGGAGGCGAAGATCGCCTTGAGCGACGTCGAAACCGTCGATGTCGGCGACGTTCTGGGTGGCCGACCGAGCCGGTGATCAGCTTGGTGACACCGAGGTTGGCGCCCTGCAGGACGAAGAACGTGCCCAACGTGATCAGGAAGCTGGGGATCCCGGTCCTCACCACCAGGTAGCCGTTGACGAACCCGATGAAGAGCGCGAACAGCAGCGAGACGAGCGCGCCGACCCACATGTTGAGGCCGAGCTGGTAGCAGATCATCGCGGCGGTCAGCCCGGAGGTGATCGACGCGACACCGGCCGACAGGTCGAACTCCCCGCCGATCATCAGCAGGCCGACCCCGACCGCGACGATGCCGATCGTGCGAGGACGCGTACAGCACCGTCGACGAACGACTCGGCGGACCGGAACGGCGGCGCCACGATGAAGAAGAAGATGTAGATCACGATCGCCGCGACGAGCGCGCCGATCTCCGGGCCGGGCCAGCAGCCGGGTCGAGCAGCGCCGAGCTGCACCCGGTTGGACGCCGCGGCCGGCGCGCCGGACGGCCGGCGGTGGCGGGCGTCTGGCTCATGAGATGACCTCCGATGGTCTCCGCGGTGCCAGGGGTGAGCGGTCCGGCGGAGCCGTGCACCGGCCGGCCGGCTCCCCGCCGGGGCGCGCATCAGCGGGTGTTGTTCTGCGGCGAACGGGAGGATGACGTCGATGTTGGTCGCTGTCGACGAACGACGGGCCGGTCAGCACCGGCCTGCCGCCGCCGAGGTCGTTGCCGTTGGTCAGGTTCAGCCACAGCGACGTCGACCGCCAGGTAGCCCTGCACGTAGGGCTGCTGGTCGACCGAGAACTCGATCTTGCCGTCCTTGATCGCCTGCGCGGCGTCCGGGTTCAGGTCGAAGGTGACGACCTTGGCCGTGCTGCCGGCCTGCGTCCATCGACTTGAGCGCGTCGAGCGCGATCGGCGCGCCGAGCGTGACGATGTAGTCGATCGACGGGTCCTGCTGCAGCTTGGCCTGCGATGGTCGGACGACCGACGGCGAGTCGTCGGCGCCGTTGACCTGGATGTTCTCCGTGCCCGGGGCCTTGCTCTTCACACCGGCGCAGCGGGCCTCGAGCGCGACCGAGCCCGGCGGCCTGGATGACGCAGAGCGGGTGCTTGCCGCCGGCCTGCGGCGATCCGCTCGCCGACGGTCTCGCCGGCGAGGGTCTCGTCGGAGCCGAAGTACATCAGCGCGCCGACGTCCTTGTACTCGTCGATGCCGGAGTTGAAGCGCGACGACCGGGATCCCCGCGTCGACGGCCGCCTTGACCGACGCCGGCGAGCGCGTCCGGGGTCGCCAGCGTGGTGGCGATGCCGTCGACCTTGGTGTCGACCGCGTTCTGGATCAGGGTCGCCTGCTTGGCCGGGTCCGGGTCGTTGGAGTACTTCAGCGTCGATGCCGTTGTCCTTGCGCGGCCTGCTGCGGCGCCGGCCTTGATCTTGTCCCAGAACGTGTCGCCCGGGCGTCTCGTGGGTGATCATCGCGATCGTGTAGCCCGAGTTGCCACCGCCACCTCCCGAGCCGCTCGTCGAGTCGTCGGTGTTCTCGGCGCCGCCGCCGCTGCACGCGGCGAGGGCGAATGCTGCCGTGACGGCGATGGCCGTCGTGGCCGTCGCCTTCCGGAATCGGCTCTGATTCATGGTGGGGCTGTTCCTCTCAGGGCTGCTGACCCGCGGCTCTGCGGGATCAGGGGTGCCGCGCCGGCGCGTCCCACGGGGGAGGCATCGGTGGTGCGCGCCGGGTGGCGACTGCGGCTGTCGGTCGTGGGCTCGAGCGGCCACGGAGGAAGGGTGAAGTCTCCATGAGGTTCGGGCCGGACCGGATGGTGCTCTTCTGTTGGGGTGGAGCGGGTCATCTCCAGGTGTTCATCTTCGATGTCCTCAGGTCATCCTGTCAAGCATTTGTTCTGACATTCCGTCATTACTGACACGATGTTCGGAGATCGCGCAGGTCAGAGGTAGGCGCGCTGCCCGCGTCTGGTTCTCCAGGTGCTCGGCATACGCCTGCTGGGTCGACTCCAGGGCCGACACCTGCGAGACGGGGACGTCCCACCAGGCCGAGCCCGGGCGGGTTGGGCCCGAGCAGGTCGGTCTCGATGTAGAGCACCGTCGTGTGGTCGGAGGCCGCGGCGACGCCGTAGTTCTCGCGGAACTCGGCCATCGACGCGCAGCGCAGCACGTCGGCACCCCAGGACGCGGCGTTGGCAGCGAGGTCGAAAGGCACCTCCTCACCGTCGAGGCGGCCAGTGGACGACTGGCGCATGCGGTACTTCGTACCAAAGCGCTGCGACCCCCGCGACTCGGAGAGCGCACCGATCGACGCGAACCCGTGGTTCTGGAGGAGCACGATGATGACCTTGACGCCCTCGGAGACGATCGTCGCGATCTCCATCGGCAGCATCTGGTAGGTGCCGTCACCGACGATCGCCACGACCTGCTGCTCGTCGCCCACGGCCAGCTTCACGCCGAGCGAGGCCGGGATCTCGTAGCCCATGCACGAGAACGCGTACTCGACGTGGTACTGCTCCGGGGTCGAGGCCCGCCACAGGCACTGCAGGTCGCCGGGCATCGAGCCGGCCGCGTTGATGACGACGTCCTTGGGGCCCATCAGCTCGTTGAGCGCCCCGAACACCTCGGTCTGCGCCGGCAGCGGGGTCTGGTCGCGGTGGTAGCACTCGTCGACGACCTTCTGCCACGCGGCATCGAGGTCGACCGCCTCCTGGCGGTAGGCCGTCGTCGACCTGCCAGCCCTCGAGCTCCGGCGGTCAGTGCGCGCAGGGCCTCCCGGGCGTCGGCGACGAGCATCGTCGCCCCGTGCTTGGCCGCGTCGAAGCCCGAGGACGTTGACGTTGACGAACCGCACGTCCTCGTTCGCGAAGATCGTGTGGCTCGCCGTGGTGAAGTCGGAGTAGCGGGTGCCGATGCCGATGACGACGTCGGCCTCACGGGCCAGCGCGTTGGCGGCCGACGACCCCGTCGATCCGACCGCGCCCACGGACGACGGGTGGTCCCAGTTGATGGCGCCCTTGCCGGCGTGGGTGTCGGACACCGGGATCCCCGTGGCAGCCGCGAAGGCGCGCAGCTCCTCGGAGGCCTCCGCGTAGACGACACCGCCGCCGGCGACGACGAGCGGCCGCTTCGCCGACGCGGATGACGGCCAGCGCGCGGTCCAGCGCCGCGGGTTCGGGCACCGGGCGGCCGATGTGCCAGACCCGCTTGGTGAAGAAGGCCAGCGGCCAGTCGTGGGCCTCGGCCTGGACGTCCTGCGGGCAGGCAGACGGTGACGGCGCCCGTGTCGGCGGGGTCGGTGAGCACGCGCATCGCGTTCATCAGCGACGGGATGAGCTGCTCCGGCCGGCTGATCCGGTCGAAGAAGCGCGACACCGGCCGGAAGACGTCGTTGACGGTCACGTCGAGCGTGCCGGGGTCCTCGAGCTGCTGGAGCACCGGGTCGGGCACCCGGTTGGCGAACTGGTCGCTCGGGAACAGCAGCACCGGGATGCGGTTGGTCGTCGCCAGGGCGGCACCGGTGACCATGTTGGTCGCGCCCGGGCCCGATCGACGGTCGTCACGGCCATGACCTGGCGGCGGTTGCGCGCCCGGCTGAACGCCGTGGCGGTGTGCACCGCCCCCTGCTCGTTGCGCGCGAGGTAGTAGGGCAGGTCGCCGAGCACGTCGTCGCCCTCGGCACCCTCCTCGCCCTGCACCTGGGCCTGGAGCAGGGCCTGACCGACGCCGGCCACGTTGCCGTGACCGAAGATGCCGAGGATGCCGGTCACGAGCCGCTGCTCGACCCCGTCGCGCTCGGAGTACTGGCTGGACAGGAACTTCACCAGTGCCTGGGCGGTGGTGAGCCGCACGGTCTGCGTCATGGCTTCGTCGGTCCTTCGTCGTCGTCGTCGTCGATGGCCTGGCGCCCCGAGTGGGGTCAGGGAGCGGGCACGATCACGTCGCGCACGATCTGGTCGAGGGCCTCGTCTGCCTCGAGGAACTGGCGCAGCGTCGTGCGGGTGGCGCCGAAGTCGTCGAACTCGGCGTGCGACATCCCGTCGACCTCGTAGGCGCGCACGAAGTCGGGGATGGTCAGCAGGGCGTCGACGATGGCCGGGTCGACCGGCTCGTCGATGCGCGCGACCGGGTCGTGTCCGCTGGCCTGGAACTTCTCCTGCCAGCCGAAGGGAGGGGACAGCACGATGTCTCCACCCACCAGCTCGGTCCACTGCAGCTGGTTGCGGTAGGCGGCGGCCAGCAACCTGGCCTGGAAACCGCGCTCGAGGAAGACCTCGTAGGCCTTCTTGAAGGCCGCGACCCCACCCCACTCCAGGTGGTCAGGTTCGATCTCGAGGCCGTCGCGCTTCACGACGGTCTTGAGCCAGTCGTCCAGGCGCCCGACCATGATCGTGACGACCGGGCCCATCGACGCGGTCTCCTTGTTCTCGGCCCGACGCCGCTCCAGGCCCCGTTCGATCGCGGCACCGGCCTCGACGGCCTGCGGCACCGTGAACGACACCGTCACGTTCATCGACACCCCCCTGTAGGTGGCCTCCTCGATCGCCTCGATGCCCACCTTGGTGGCCGGGATCTTCACGATGATGTTGGGGGCCAGGGACGCGAAGTATTCCGCCTGGTCGGCGAGCGCCACGGCATCTCGGTGCAGGCGCGGGTCGGTCTGCATCGACAGGCGGCCGTTGCGACCGTCGTGCTCGGCGAAGGCCGGCTCGAGGTACTTGGCAGCCTCGATCGAGACCTCCTCGACGACCTGCCAGCCGATCTGCGACTCGGTCGCGGTGGGCCGGTCGGCGGCGATCTCGGCGATCCGGGCCTGCCAACGAGGCAGGTCGGAGCGGATCGCGGCGAGGGCGATCACGGGGTTGCACGTGGCGCCGACGGCCCCCCAGCCGATGGCGGTGGTCAGCTCGCTGAGGGTCGACGAGTCGTTCCACAGTGCGGTGGGGGTCGTCTCGGTCATGGTGAGCAGGGGTGACGTGGTCACTGTGGTCCTCCGGTCGTGTACGTGGCGACGCGCTCGCGCATCGTCGTGAGCTGGTAGCGGGCCATGGCGTCGGCGTTCTCGTCCTCGGCGAACACCGAGTTGCACATGACCGTGTCGGGGCTGTCGTAGAAGCCGATTTCGGCCAGGCCGGCGAAGAAGTCGTCCCAGACGACGTCGCCCGCCCCGATCCGCAGGTGCTGGTGCACGCGGGCGGCGTTGCCCGGCGGGTTCGAGATGTAGCGCAAGCCGTGCGAGGCGTGGTGGTCCATCGTGTCGGCGACGTGGACCAGGCGGATGAGGTCCCGGCCGGCACGCATGATCTCGCGCATCGGGTGGCCCATGTGGAAGGTGTGACAGGCGACGAACACCATGCCGACGTTGGGGCTGTTCAGACCGCGGATGACGCGGATCGCCTCGAGGCCGTCCTCGGCGAAGTCGTCCGGGTGCGGGTCGATGAGCAGGTCGATGCCCTCGCGCTCGATGATCGGCAGCAGCTCCTCCATGGAGCGGTAGAACGCCGCCTCCGACTCCTCGGCGCGCTCGGGGCGGCCGGAGAACTCGGTGCCGATGACCTTGACCTCGAGGTCGACGGCGATCTGGATGATCCGCTTCCAGTTGCGTACGGCCGCCTCGCGGGCCCACTCGTCCGGGCCGGACCAGCGCTGCACCGGCAGCAGCGAGGCGATGCCGACACCGGCGTCGTCGCACGCCTTCTTGAGCGACCGCACGAGTGCGTCATCCGCCTTGGGATGGCGGAAGAACGGGATCAGGTCGGCGTGCGGCGTGAGCTGGATGTGCTCGTACCCGAGGTCGGCCACGACGCCCGGGAACTCCAGCAGCGCGTGGTCGTGGTGGAACGGCGTGGGGTCCTGCGCGATCTTCACCGTCGCGTCCTCCTTCGACCCGTCACGACGGGCAGTGGCTGAATGCTTGAATGTTAGGACATTAGCACTCAGGTCCGGGGTGGGCGCAAGGGGAGCGGGGGTGCTGTTCGTTCAGCGGTCGTAGACCGTGACGTCGAAGGCGTACTGGTCGAAGCGGTATGAGTGGTCGCCGTACTCGACGGCCGAGCCGTTCGCGGCGTAGGCCTTCCTCATCATGGTCAGCAGCGGGTCACCGGACGCGAGCTTGAGCAACCGCCGTTCACGGGTTCCGGGCCGACGGGCCCCGATCGTCTGGTGCGCGATGACGGGCCGCACCCCGCGGGTGCGCAGGATCGCGTAGAGGCTCGTGTCCTCGAGGTCGTCGGCGGTGAGGTCGGCGAACTGAGGCGGCAGCCAGTTGTGCATGAGTGCGGTCGGTGTGCCGTCGACGGTGCGCAGCCGCTCGACCGAGACCAGTGGGGCGTCTGCGGGCACGCCGAGGGCCTCGGCTGCTACCGGGTTGATGTCATCGGTGCTGAACGAGAGCACCTCGGTGCGTGGCTGCTGGCCGCGGCGCACCATGTCGTCGTAGAGACTGGTGAGCTCGTCCCGACGGTGGATGACCTGGCTCGCGACGGTCGTGCCGACACCACGCCGGCGCACGAGCAGGCCTCGGTTGACCAGCTCCGCGATGGCGCGGCGCACGGTGGGTCGCGAGAGGTCGAGGCGCTCGGCGAGGGCGAGCTCGTTCTCGAACGGGTCGCCGGGCTTGAGCCGGCCGTCCTCGATCGACGCCGTGAGCTGCTCCGCGAGCTGGTGGTAGAGGGGCACAGGGCTGCCGCGGTCGATGGTCACGGGGATGACGTTCACGAGGCCGAGTGTATCGAGCAACAGGTCTACGAGTGCGAAATGTCAAATGTCCTAACAAATGTTGACAGCACCCCGGACCGTGGTGCAGCCTTGCAACATCGTCCACCCCCACCACCCGATCCCAGGAGGAGCCGTGCCCGAGCCGTTGACGCGCTCCTTCGACGTGCTGGCCATCGGCCGCGTGGGCGTCGACCTGTACCCGATGCAGACCGGGAAGGCGCTCGAGGACGTCACGACCTTCGGCAAGTTCCTCGGCGGCAGCGCCGGCAACGTGGCCGTCGCCGTGGCGCGGCTCGGCCACACCTGCGCGCTCGTGAGCCGCACCGGCAACGACCCGTTCGGGCGCTTCGTGACTCGCGCCCTCGCCGAGCTCGGCGTCGACCCGACCTACGTCACGATCGACCCGTCGCTGCCGACGCCGGTCACCTTCTGCGAGATCTTCCCGCCCGACCACTTCCCGCTCTACTTCTACCGTTACCCGCAGGCGCCTGACCTCCGTGTGACGCCGGAGGAGATCGCTCCGGTCGCCGTGCGTGAGAGTCGCCTCTTCTGGGCCACCCTCACCGGCCTGTCCGCCGAGCCGAGCCGCACGGCGCACGCCTCCGCCTGGCAGCTGCGTGAGCGCCGTCCGCACACCGTCATCGACCTCGACTACCGCCCGCAGTTCTGGCGCGACGAGTCCGAGGCGACCCGCGCCGCCGGCGCCGCCATCGAGGCGAGCACCGTCGCCATCGGCAACCTCGAGGAGTGCCGCGTCGCCGTGGGCACCGAGCACCCCGAGGACGCCGCCAAGGCACTCCTCGACCGGGGCGTGGAGCTCGCCGTCGTCAAGCAGGGGCCCAGGGCGTGCTCGCCGTGTCGGCGTCCGGCGACCGCCTGGTCGTGCCGCCGGTGCCCATCGAGGTCGCCAACGGGCTCGGCGCGGGCGACGCGTTCGGCGGCGCGTTCTGCCACGGCCTGCTCGAGGGCTGGGACCTCGAGCGCACGTTGCGCTTCGCCAACAGCGCCGGAGCGATCGTCGCCTCGCGCTTGGAGTGCTCGACCGCCATGCCCACCGAGCGCGAGGTCCTCGACCTGATGGACGGGGCCTCGACATGACCACCGTCGACTCAGCCCGCCTCACCGCGCGCCGGCTCACCGAACCGGATGCCGTGCCGGCCGCCTGGGCAGCGCGCCGCCGCCGCCCGGCCCCGAGCGACGACGGCCGGCTCCTGCTCATCGCCGCCGACCACCCCGCCCGCGGCGCCCTCGCGGTGCGCGACGACGGCCGGGCCATGGCCTCGCGGCCCGCACTGCTCGACCGGTTGGCCACAGCGCTCGAGCGCCCCGGCGTCGACGGCGTGCTCGGCACCCCCGACGTACTCGAGGACCTCCTGCTCGCGGGCCTGCTCGACGACAAGGTCGTGATCGGGTCGATGAACCGGGGTGGGCTCCAGGGCGCCGTCTTCGAGCTCGACGACCGCTTCACCGCGTACGACGCCGACACCATCGCCGCCAACGGTCTCGACGGCGGCAAGATGCTGACCCGCATCGCGCTCGACGACCCCGGCACGGCGCCCACCCTCGAGGCGAGCGGCAACGCCGTCACCGCGCTCGCCCGGCGGGGGCTCATGGCGATGGTCGAGCCGTTCATGACGGTGCGCAGGGAAGCCACCCGGGTGCAGAACCTGCTCGACCCCGACTCGGTCATCGACTCGATCCACATCGCCGCAGGCCTGGGTGCGACGAGCGCCCGTACCTGGCTCAAGCTGCCCGTCGTCGACGAGATGGAACGCGTCCTCGACGCGACGACCCTCCCCTGCCTGCTGCTCGGTGGTGACCCCCAGGGCGACCCGGCCGAGACCTATGCCGAGTGGGGCCGGGCCCTGGCCCGGCCGTCCGCCGCCGGCCTCGTCGTCGGCCGCGCCCTGCTCTTCCCACCAGACGGTGACGTCGCCTCCGCGGTGGACGTCGCCGCCGACCTGGTGCACGGGGGTTCCCGATGAGTGCCACGTCCGGGCTCGGTCGCGACAACGCCACCTGGTGCCACCCTGCCGGCGCGCTCGCCACGGAGGGCTGGGACTGCGTCGTCGACGACTCCACCCCCGGGTGGACCCACACCGGCCTGCGCACGGCGACCCTCACCCCCGGCGGGTCGGTGGAGCTCCAGCTCGGCGACCACGAGGCCATGGTGCTGCCCCTCGACGGCGGCGTCATCGTCGACGTGGCGTCACCCGACGGGGAGACGCGAGTCCTTCACGCTCCATGGACGTACCGGCGTCTTCGCCGGTGCGACGGACGTCATCTACGCCCCACCGGGCACGACACTGCGGGTGCGCCCACGCGCCGACCTGTCCGAGGCGGATGCCGTGCGGGTCGCGGTGTGCCTGGCGCATGCGGGTGGCGGGATCGGCATCCCTGCGCGCTACCTGCCCGCCGCGGAGGTTCCCGTCGAGCTGCGAGGTGCCGGAATCGCGTCCCGGCAGGTACGCAACTTCGGGGTCCCCGGCGTGCTCGACGCGCACCGGATCATCGCCTGCGAGGTCGTCACGCCGGCCGGCAACTGGAGCTCGTGGCCGCCGCACAAGCACGACACCGACCGCCCCGGCGTCGAGGCCGAGCTCGAGGAGATCTACTGGTTCGAGACGCAGTCGACCGACGGCCGCGGCACCGACGCCGTGGGCTACCAGCGGGTCTACGGCACCACCGACCGTCCGATCGACGTGATCGCCGAGGTGCGCACCGGTGACGTCGTGCTCGTGCCGCACGGGTGGCACGGCCCGGCCATCGCGGCCCCCGACGCCGACCTGTACTACCTCAACGTGATGGCCGGTCCGGGCGCCGAGCGCACCTGGCTGATCTGCGACGACCCGGCGCACGCCGGGGTCCGCGAGACCTGGCCCGACCTCCCGGTCGACCCGCGGCTCACCACCACCTGACCACACCACCGACCACCGACCACCGACCACTTCACATCCCCGAAGGACAGCACATGCGCATCGGCCTCGCCGGCACCGGCCGGATCGGCGCCTTCCACGCGAAGACGCTCACCACGCTCCCGGGGGTCGACGACCTCGTGCTCGCCGACCTCGACACCGCGCTCGCCGAACGCGTGGCGACCGACCTCGGCGTGGGCGCGGCTCCCAGCATCGCCGCCCTGCTCGACTCCGGCCTCGACGCGTTCGTCATCACCGCGGGAACCGCGGCGCACGCTGAGCTGCTCGAGGCGGCCATCGCCCGCGGCATCCCCACCTTCTGCGAGAAGCCGGTGGCCCTCGACCTCGAGCGCACGATCGCCCTCACCGAGCTCGAGGCCACGAGTGGCGTGCCGGTGCACATCGGCTTCCAGCGGCGCTTCGACACGGGCTACCGCCGGGCACGCGACGCGGTCGCATCGGGCGAGCTGGGCTTCGTCCACACCGTTCGCGCGGCGACGATGGACCAGGCGCCGCCGCACGCGGCCTACCTGCCCACCTCCGGCGGGCTGTTCCGCGACTGCAGCGTGCACGACTTCGACATCCTCCGGTTCGTGACGGGCCGGGAGGTCAGCCGGGTCTTCGCCGCGGGGGCCAACAAGGGTGAGAAGTTCTTCACCGCGGCGGGCGACGTCGACACCGCGGCGGCCACCCTCGTCCTCGACGACGGCACGCTCGTCGCGGTGAGCGCCACGCGCTACAACGGGGCCGGGCACGACGTACGCATGGAGGTGCACGGCTCGCAAGGCACCCTGGGTGTCGGGCACGACACCAGCCTGGCCATCACTTCGGCCGAGCCCGGCATCGACTGGCCCCCGGGCCCGCGCCACTGGTCGTTCATGGAGCGCTTCCTGCCGGCCTACGTCACCGAGCTGGCCGCGTTCGTCGACGTCGCCCGGGGCAGCACGCCGAGCCCGTGCACCGTCGCGGACGCCCTCGAGGCGTTCCGCACCGCCGAGGCCTGCGCCCGCTCGATGGCCAGCGGCCAGCCGGTCGACCTCTCGGACATCCCCACCGTTCGCACCGAACTGTCCGTTCGCGCCTGATTTCGCCGTTCGACCCACGCATTCCGTCGCCACATCCCATCTGGGACACTGATCCACCACTTCGCACGACAGGACCTGATAACCGTGAGCAGCACCCCCACCCGCATCACCCACTGCATCGACGGCGCCGCCTGGACCGGCACCGCCGAGCGCACCAGCCACGTCTTCAACCCGGCCACCGGGTGAGCGTCACCGGCGCCCTCGACCTCGCGTCGGCCGACCTCGTCGACGAGGTCGTCACCGCCGCGCCACGGCCTGGGCCCGAGTGGGGCAGACATCTCGCTGGCCAAGCGCACCAAGGTGCTGTTCGCGTTCCGCGAGCTGCTCAACGCAGCGCAAGGACGACCTCGCCGCGATCATCACCGCCGAGCACGGCAAGGTCCTCGCCGACGCGCTCGGCGAGGTCACCCGCGGCCTCGAGGTCGTCGAGTTCGCCTGCGGCATCCCGCACCTGCTCAAGGGCGGCTTCTCCGAGGGCGTCTCGACCGGCGTCGACGTCTACTCGATCCGCCAGCCGCTCGGCGTCGTCGCGCGTCATCTCGCCCGTTCAACTTCCCGGCGATGGTGCCGTGTGGTTCTTCCCGATCGCGATCGCCGCGGCAACACCGTCGATCCTCAAGCCGAGCGAGAAGGACCCGTCGGCCGCCAACTGGCCGTCGCCGAGCTGTGGGCGGAGGCCGGCCTGCCCGACGGCGTGTTCAACGTCGTGCACGGCGACAAGGTCGCGGTCGACGCGCTGCTCGACCACCCCGACGTCAAGGCGGTCTCGTTCGTCGGCTCGACGCCGATCGCGCGGTACGTCTACGAGACCGGCACGCGCGCACGGCAAGCGCGTGCAGGCCCTCGGCGGCGCGAAGAACCACATGGTCGTGCTGCCCGACGCCGACCTCGACCTCGCCGCCGACGCCGCGGTCAACGCCGGCTTCGGCTCGGCCGGCGAGCGCTGCATGGCGATCTCGGCGCTGGTCGCCGTCGAGCCCGTCGCCGACGACGCTGGTCGCCGAAGATCGCCGAGCGCGATCGGCGAGCTGCGCGACCGGCGACGGCACCCGCGGCTGCGACATGGGCCCGCTGGTCACCGGCGCGCACCGCGACAAGGTGACCGTCGCTACCTCGACGCCGGCGTCGAGGCAGGGCGCGACGCTCGTCGTCGACGGCCGCGACGCGCGACGTCGACGGCGACGGCGACGGGCTTCTGGCTCGGGCCGACGCTGTTCGACCACGTCACCCCGACGATGTCGATCTACACCGACGAGATCTTCGGCCCGGTGCTCTCGGTGCGTGCGCGTCGACGACCTACGACGAGGCGCTCGAGCTCGTCAACGCGAACCCCTACGGCAACGGCACCGCGATCTTCACCAACGACGGCGGCGCGGCCCGCCGCTTCCAGAACGAGGTCGAGGTCGGCATGGTCGGCATCAACGTGCCGATCCCGGTGCCGGTGGCGTACTACTCGTTCGGCGGCTGGAAGAACTCGCTGTTCGGCGACACCCACGCGCACGGCACCGAGGGCGTGCACTTCTTCACCCGCGGCAAGGTCGTCACGTCCCGCTGGCTCGACCCGAGCCACGGCGGCGTCAACCTCGGCTTCCCGCAGAACGTCTGACGCAGCACGGCGAGCCACTCGCCCGCAGCGGCCCCCGGCATCCACCACGGATGTCGGGGGCCGCTGCCTGTGCCGGACCCCTGCCGCTGGACGAGGTCCCACGACACGCTGATGTCCGGGCCTGCCCGTCAGCGTGTCGTGGGACCTCGACCGGTTGTTCAGGTCTGCGACGGGCCCAAGATGTTCCGCGCGGTGTCGGCGGCGCGGGTGAGGGCGGCCTCGACCGTCATGGCGCGGTGCTCATCGGAGAGGATCTCGACCCCCCAGAGGCCGGTCCACCCGGCGGTGCGCAGGGCCGCCACCATGCCGGTGAGGTCGAATGCTCCTTGCCGCAGTAGTGCCGGCGGTTGACCGTGTCCTCGAACAGGGTGCCGACCACGTACTCGTCGGCGTCGTCGAGCTCCACCCCGCATCCGCGACCTCACGCATTTCCGAGGCGTTCGCGGCCGCCGGCTTCTCGGTCAGCAGGTGCCTCCCGGCGGAGGCGGCGGCGGTGTGCCACTCGCCGTGGAGCGGGCCGGCTCCACGAGCGAGAGCGAGGTGATCCGTGCCGCACCGAGCACGCCGATCCGAAGGGGCTCGACGGTGGCGCCCTGGCTCACAACGCCTTCTCGGCCTCGAGCAGCGTGTTGGCGGCGAAGGTCAGGCCCTCGAGCTGGTCGAGCTCCTGGTCCTCGTGCTCGATGTTGACCGGCATGTCGGGGTCGACGTCGCGCAGCGCGCGCAGGAACTCGGTCCACCACGACACGTCGTGGCCGCGGCCGACGGCGACGAAGTCCCACGAGGAGTTGCTCGGCCAGCCCGAGAGGGTGGTTCCCCCGCCCAGCGGCAGGTAGCCGGCCTCGCCCTCGGCGATGCGGGTGAACCGGTCGTCGAGCACGCCGTTGACCTTGGCCGCCTCGTTGATCCTGGTGTCCTTGGCGGCGGCGACAACCACCAGCGAGCCGAGGTCCTTGACGGCCAGGACGGGGTCGATGCCCTGCCAGAACAGGTGGCTCGGGTCCATCTCGGCGCCGACGTGCGTCGAGCCGATCTCCTCGGCCAGACGGTGCATCGACGAGGGTTGAAGACGATGTTCCCCGGGTGCATCTCGATGCCGACCCTGACGTCGGCAGTCCGCGGCGCGCGCCTGGATCTCCTTCCAGTACGGGACCGCCACGCTCCACTGGTGGTCGCGCACGTCGAGCAGCGGGCTCCACCACGGCAGCGGGTTCCACGCCATGTTGGTGCCGCTGGGCTGCCGGCCGGTGCCCCGACATCGTGATCACCCGGCTGACCCCGAGCAGCGGCGGCGAGCTCGATGGAGTCCTCGAGGTCCTTGGCGTGGGGGAACCCGCTCGCGGGGGAAGAGCGGGTTGCCGTTGCAGTTGAGGGCCGTCAGGGTGAGGCCGCGCGAGCTGAACTCGCCGAGGTACTGCTGGCGGGCATCCTCGCTGCGCGCGCAGCTCGTCGACCGGCAGGTGGATCGGCGGCAGGAATCCGCCTGAGTTGATCTCGACGCTGGTCATGCCGATGCCGGCGATGATGTCGAGGGCCTCGCCGAGCGGCTTGTCGCCGAGGCAGGCGTTGTAGACGCCGAGGTACATGGCGGTTCCTCCTTGGTGCGGTGGTGGGTGGAGGGTGTCAGGCGGAGTGGTGCGCGGGGAGGTCGACGACGGCGCCGCCGGCGGCGGCCGAGCGGATGACGGCGTCGATGATCGTCAGGTCGCGCACGCCGTCGGCGAAGGTCGCCACGGGCGGCAGGCCGCCCTCGATTCCCGCGACCTGCTCGAGGAAGGCGCGCAGCTGGAAGCCGAAGAGGTCGCCGACCCCGAACGAGACGCCGGGGAAGTCCATCGGCACACCGCCCTTGAGGTAGGGGTGGGCCGGCCCGACGAGCACCTGGTTGTAGCCGTCGAGGCCGTCGTCGCGCAGCTGGCGGATGACCGAGAACTCGGCGGGGCGGTCCATGTCCCACTTGGCCGCACCGTCTCGGCGAAGAGGTCGAAGGCGAGCGAGTTGGCGTGACCGGGGGCGACGCGGGAGATCGAGAAGGTGCCCACCGCGCCGGAGGCGAAGTGCGCCGTGAAGGTCGCGACGTCGTCGTTCTCGACGGGCTCCTTGACGTCGGTGAGCTCGGCCCGGGCGTGCCCGTAGGTCGTGCCGGATGCGAGGTAGCGCTCCTTGACCTTCGTGGTGAATGCCGCGCCGCCCACCTGGGTCATCGGCCCGCAGACGAACTCGGCGAGGTCGATCAGGTGGCTGCCGATGTCGGCCAGGGCGCCGGTGCCGGCCCGCCCTTGTACCGCCAGGCCATCGGGGTCTGCGAGCTGCGGGCGTAGTCGCACCAGTAGCGGCCGTTGAAGTGCGACACCTCGCCGAGCTCGTCGCGCACGAGGTCACGGATGGCGGCGACGGCCGGCTGGCGGCGGTAGACGAAGGCGGTACCGGTGACCAGGTCGGGGTGGGCGGCCGCTGCGTCCGCCATGGCCTGCGCGTCGGCGAGCGAGTCCGACAGCGGCTTCTCGCACAGCACGTGCTTGCCTGCGGCGAGCATGGCCTCGACGATCTCGCGGTGCAGTGCGTTGGCGACCACGACGCTCACCACCTGCACGTCGTCGGCCTCGAGCAGTGCGCGCCAGTCGGTGCCGTGCCGCTCGTAGCCGTAGCGCTCGGCGGCGTCCGCGGCCGTCGCCTCGTTGGCGTCGATGACCGCCGCGTAGTGGATCGGGGGGAGTGGCGGGTCGAAGAGGGTCGGCGCGGAGCGGTAGCCCGCGCAGTGCGCGCGCCCGGCCATGCCCGCTCCGATGACTGCCACGCCGATGGGGCTCTGGTGCATCGTGTCTCCTTGTCGACAACGTCGTGGGTATCGCGTATAAAGCGCTTTAAGGAATGGTGACGCCGATCATCCGAATCTGTCAAGGTTTTGTTCGGACAAACTGTCAAGCGCATGGGAGAAGGCAGCATGAGCACGAGCGGAACGGCATCCGGCCGCCCGCGGCTGGTCGATGTCGCAGAGCGGGCGGGGGTGTCGACCGCCACGGCCTCCCTGGTGCTTCGCGGGCGCCCGGGCCCCAGCGTGGCGACCTCGGATGCCGTTCGCACCGCCGCCGCCGAGCTCGGCTATCGACCAGACCGCACCGCCAGCCTGCTGGCTCGACACCGCTCGCACCTGCTCGGCGTCCTCCTCGACGTCACCAGCCCGTTCCACGCGGAGCTCGTGCGGGCGCTCGACGACGAGGCGGGGACGCGGGGTCTCGACCTCGTGCTCTCGACGGTGACACGACGCCGAGACGAGGTGCAGGCCGCCGAGACCCTGCTCGACTTCCGCTGCGAGGCGCTTGCGGTGCTCGGGCCGGACATGCCGGCTGCCGCGTTGGATGCCCTGGCCGCGTCGGTTCCAACGGTGGTCGTCGGCCGCGAGGGCACGGCCCATGTTCCGGGGGTGCGAGTGTCCGACGACCGAGGTCTCGAGCTGGCGGTCGACCACCTGGTGAGCCTGGGCCACCGGCGGATCGCCTTCGTCGACGGGCCGCGAGGCTCGATCGCGGCCGCCCGTCGCAGGGGTTACCGGGCTGCGATGCAGCGACACGGGTTGCGCACCGAGGCGGACGTGCTGCCGGGCGGGGCGACCGAGGTCGCTGGAGTCGAGGCAGCGCGGTTACTGCTCGAGCGGGCCTCGGCCGACCGGCCGACTGCCGCGGTGTGCTTCAACGACCGCTGCGCGATCGGGTTGCGCGACACCGTGGTCCGTGCGGGCTTGGCGCTGCCCGGTGACCTGTCCGTCGTCGGCTACGACGACAGCCCGCTGGCCCGACTGGGCACCGTCGACCTCACCTCGGTGAGCCAGGAGCCCGAACAGCTGGCCCGTGCGACCGTGCAGCGGCTCGCCGCGCTCCTCCAGGGAGAGGCGACCGAGCCTGGCGACGTCGTCGTCAGCCCGCGGCTGGTGGTGCGGTCGTCGAGCGCACCACCAGCTGCGGCGCGATGACGTCGCGGGTCGGCGCGGCGGTGGGGTCGCCGAGCCGACGTCGGGCGGCGGCCACCAGCCGGCGGGCCAGCTCGGCCCCGTCCTGACGCACCGTCGTCAGGCCCACGTGCGCGTACGCGGAGGCACGGATGTCGTCGAACCCGGCGACGGACACGCCTTCCGGTACCTGCGTCCCGGCGCGTTGGAGGTGGTCGATCACCCCCAGAGCGGCCCGGTCGTTGAAGACGGTCAGCGCCGTGGTCGTACCGAGGCCCTCGTGGAGCAGGGCGGTCGCGGACCGCCTGCCGTCCTGCTCGGTGGTGCCGCCGGGGACGACGCGAGGTTCGCGCGGCGCCGCTGTCATCGGCGAGGCAGGACAGGTAGGCGCGGCGTCTGGCCCTGGCCCCGGGGGCCGTGCCGCCGTCGACGTGGGCGACGTGCTGGTGGCCGAGGCCGGTGAGGTGCTCCATGCGCGGCCCGGATCCCGGCCGCTTCGTCGGTGCGCACCGAGTCGACCCTTCTGTCGCGCACCTCGCGAAGCGCGACGACCACCGGGGTCGCTCGAGCCGCGCGGGACAACGCGTCGCCGGGGAGCGAGCCACCGATGAGGAGCACTGCCTCCGGGCGCTGGTCGAGCAGGGCGTCCAGCGCGACCCGCTCCGACCTGCCCGGGGTCACTGCGCTGAGCACCAGTTCGAAGTCGTCAGAGGCGGCGTAGAGGTGCTCGACGAGCTCGGTGTGGAAGGAGCGGCCCAGCGAGAACACGACGCCGAGGGTGCCGGTGTGGTGGCTGCTCAGCCGCCGCGCGACGGCATTCGGCCGGTAGCCGAGAGCCGCGGCGCTGGCGAGTACGCGCTCACGGGTCGCGGCGCTCGCCCCGGGGGCGCCGCGCACGATGATCGAGACCAGGGCGCGGGACACGCCCGCGTGGCGGGCGACATCCTCGAGGGTCGGTCGGGCGGTGGACATCTGGTACTCCTCGACTCTCCTCTTGACACCACGCATCCTAGATCGCTCTAATGGTATAGAGCGCTCTAGAAGGAGAGATGTCATGTCACCCATCAGCATCGGAGTCGTCGGCACCGGCCGCATCGGCACGTTTCACGCCCGGACCCTGGCTCGCCGAGTGCCGGAGGCCGAGCTCGTCGGGGTCGCCGACGCCCGTCCGGGGGGCGCTTCGGCCCTCGCCGCGGAGCTCGGTGTGCGCGAGTTCGAGACGCCGGCCGCGCTGTTGGCGTCCGATGACGTCGACGCGGTCGTCATCGCGGCGTCGTCGACCGCCCATGCAGACCTGGTCGTCGAGGCTGCCCGCCACGGCAAGGCCATCTTCTGCGAGAAGCCGATGGCGATGTCCCTCCCCGATGCCGACCGCGCCATCGGCGCCGCCGAGGAGGCCGGGGTGCCGCTCCAGGTCGGCTTCAACCGGCGCTTCGCCGCCGACTTCGTCGCGGCCAAGGCGGTCATCGACGGCGGCGGCGTCGGCACGCCACAGCTGCTCCGGTCGGTGACCCGCGACCCGGGCCTCGCGAACCCCGGTGCGGTACCTCCGTGGACGATCTTCACCCAGACCCTCATCCACGACTTCGACCTGCTCAACTGGATGAACTCCGATGCGCGCGCGGTCGAGGTCTCGGCGATGGCCGACGCCCTCGTCGCGCCCGACTTCAAGGACGCCGGCCTGCTCGACACGGCCGTGGTCACCATCCGCTACGACAACGGTGCCATCGCTGTGGCCGAGGCGAACTTCTCGGCGACATACGGATACGACGTGCGCGCTGAGGTCTTCGGCAGCGGTGGCATGGTCACGGTGGGCAGCCCGCGGCAGATCGCCATGGAGCACTGGGACGGCGACGGCGTTCGCGGGCTCACCGCCCGCGGTGACACCGAGCTCCTCGGTGATGCCTACGCGGCGGAGTTCGCCTCGTTCTGTGCGGCCGTCGCCGGCGGCACCCCGCCGGTCGTCACCGGGCGCGACGCCCGGGCTGCGCTCGCCATCGCCCTGGCCTGCATCGACGCTGTGACCACCCGCGGCACCGTGAACCTGGGGCAGGAGATCCCGCGTGAGCGCCTCACCCTTCCTCCTCGCCGCCAGCGCCGAGATGCTCTTCGTCGACCGTCCGGTCGCCGACCGCGTCCGCGCCATCCACGATGCCGGCCTCGCCGTCGAGATCTGGGACTGGCGCAACCACGACCTCGACGAGCTCGAGGCGCTGGCCGACAGGGGCGTCCACTTCACGTCGATGACCGGCTACACGACGGGCACCCTGGCCGACGATGCCGGTGCCGACGAGCTGCTGCGCACCGCCGCCGAGTCAGCCGTGGTCTCGCGCGGCTCGGCACGCCGAGCCTGAACCTGCACGGCACCGGCCTGGACAACCGGGGCCTACCGGTCGTGCCGGCCGACGAGGTGACCCCGGCGATGTGGGCCACCGCCCGCCGCACCCTGGCCCGCATCGCCGAGCTCGGCGAGCGAGAGGGCGTGACGTTCGTGCTCGAGAACCTCAACACCGCCGTCGACCACCCGGGCACGCCCGTTCGCCCGAGCGGCCGACACCCTCGACCTCGTGCGCGGCGTCGACTCGCCCCACCTGCGGCTCAACCTCGACCTCTACCACGCCCAGATCGGCGAGGGGAACCTCATCGAGCTCTGCCGCGAGGCGTTGCCCTGGGTCGCCGAGGTGCAGGTGGCCGACGTTCCGGGGCGGTGCGAGCCGGGCACCGGCGAGATCCGCTACGCGGGCGTCGCCCGCGCCCTGGCGGATGGCGGCTACACCGGTGTCGTCGGCCTCGAGGCGTTCGCCAGCGCCGACCCGGACGCCGCCCTGGCCGCCTTCCGCGAGGCCTTCACGCTCTGACCTCCCAACGTCCCAACGTCCCAACGCGCCGGCCCTGACCCGGCACGAGCGGGGCTATCGCTGTGTCACCCGGCAGACCTGACAGCAATAGCCCCGCACGTGCGGGCTGGCGGAGCCGTCAGTGGCTGAGCGTGCGCTTCACCTGCGCCGCCAGCCGCTGCGAGAGCTCCTCGGGCGTGACCGCCTCGCCCAGGGCGCGGCGCACGAGGTCGGCCTGGGTCTCGGGAGACATCCCGTTGACCGGCTGGTCGCGGTCGAGGTTGGTCGGGAAGGCGTACCCCTCGGCCGAGGCGGCGACGACGTCACCGACGCGAGCGGGCGGCATCCCGGCCGCCTTGCGCGCCAACAGCGCTGGGTAGACGGCCTCGACCACGCGGCGCCGGTCGACGCGTCTCCATGGCGCGCCCGAACGCTGACGAGACCTGCAGCAGGTTGGCCATCCGGCGCACGTCAGTCGTGTGGTTCGACCCGGCCGCGTGGAACAGCGCCGGGTTGAAGAAGACCGCATCGCCCTGGGCCAGTGGAAGCTGCACGTGGTTGGCCACGAAGTACTCCTGGAACTCGGGCAGCCAGTAGGCGAGGTAGCCGTGGGGGTACTTCTGCGAGTGGGGGAGGTACAGCGTGGGGCCCGACTCGACCGGCATGTCGCAGTGCGCGACGGCGCCCTGCAGGGTGAGCACCGGCGACAGGGCGTGCACGTGGGCCGGGAACTCGGCCGAGGTCTTCGGGCTCTGGAAGCCCAGGTGGTAGTCGCGGTGCACCGTCTGCCCGGCGCCGCCCGGGTTCACCACGTTGACCTGGCTGGTCACCTGGTAGCCCGGCCCGAGCCAGGCGCTCGCGGCCAGCGCGAGCACGTCGTTGGCGTAGTAGTCGACGAATGCCTCGGGGTCGGCGACGGCGAGCTTCTCCAGGGCGTTCCACACGCGGTCGTTGGCGCCGGGGGCGGCGAAGTGGTCGCCGGCCGCCCGGCCGGCGGCCTTCTCCTGCGCGATGACCTGCTCGAAGACCTCGCTCGCCCGGTCCACGACATCGTGCTCGAACGCCCCACGAAAGACGGCGATGCCCGGACCGTCGGCCAGGGCCCGGGCGACCTCGGCGTGCACCGCGCGGCGGGTGTCGTCGTCGGACATCGCGTCGCGCACGGCGTCCGCGTCGTACAGCAGCACCCCGTGGGCGACCTCGCTGGCATGTGGGTACTGGGCGAGGTCGGTGCCGGCGCCGATGATCGCGAGCAGGTCGTCGAGGTGGCAGTCCTCGGCTCGCAGGTACCCGGAACCGGAGGTCGAGGTGGTCGAGGTGGTCGCGCTGGTCACTTGGTGCTCCTGGGTGCTGGCGGTGGCGTCGTTGCCCGGTCAGGTCTCCAGCGTGGGGGTCGATCCGGCTGGTCGGGACCCCGGAAAGCCATCAAAAAGACCTCATGCCCGTCGGCCCGGACGCTCCACCACCCAGCATCGACCGACGAGGATGGGCCGATGGTCCGTCGTAGCCACCGGGTCCGCGACGTCGCGGAGCAGGCCGGCGTGTCCGAGGCGACCGTCGACCGGGTGCTTCACGGGCGCCCCGGGGTCAGCGCCCGCGCGGTGCGGGCCGTCGAGGCCGCGGTGCTCGAGCTGGAGCGGCAGCAGTCGCAGGTGCGCCTGTCGCGCCGCACCCTGCTCGTCGACGTCGTGGTCGACGCACCGCGCCGGTTCCGGGATGCCGTGACCGCGGCGGTCGAGGAGGCGCTCCCGTCCGCTCGACCCGCCACGGTGCGGGCGCGGTTCACGACCAGCGACGGCGCACCGGCCGAGGAGCTCGCCGCCGTCATCGACACCCTGGGCACCGGCGGCCGGGTCAGCCACGGGCTGGTGCTCAAGGCGCCTGACGACCCCGCTGTCGCCGCGGCCGTCCGACGGGCCCGGCAACGCGGCATCCCCACGATCACGCTCGTCACGGACGTCATCGGCTCGGACCGGGTGGCGTACGTGGGGCTCGACAACACCGCGGCGGGCGCGACGGCGGCGTACCTGCTCACCCACCTGCTCGGCGCCACCGATGGCGCGGTGCTCGCGACGCTGAGCCACCGCAGCTTCCTCGGCGAGCAGGAGCGTTTCGTCGCGTTCCGTGAGCGGCTGGCAGCCGACGACGCCGGTCGGGACGTGGTCGTCGTCGGTGACCTGCACGGTGACGACGCTGCCACGGAGCGGGCCGTGGCGGCCGCTCTCGAGCAGGGGCCACACGTGGCCGGTGTCTACTCCATGGGCGGCGGCAACACGGGCGTCGCAGCGGCGCTCGCGGCCGCGAGGGTCGGGGCGGTCCCCTTCGTCGCCCACGACCTCGACGCCGACAACCTCGCCCTGCTGCGCACCGGGGTGCTCACCGCCGTGCTGCACCACGACCTGCGCGCTGACCTGCGCGCCGCGCTGACCCAGCTGCTGCGCGCCCACCGGCTGCTGCCCGGCGCGCCGGCCTCGGTGTGGTCGGCGCCCCAGGTGGTCACCCCGTGGAACGTCCCGCCGCGCCTGCGCGACTGACACCGATCCCGACCTCGTGCGACCTACGCACGGTTTCGCAGGCGCCGTCCGGTGAGAACCGTGCGCAAGTCGCACGAAGTCCGGTGAACCCGGGGTCGAGTCAGACGAGCAGCAGGGCCCCCGCGGCGAGCGCCGACGCCGCGAGCACGGCCAGGTCGAAGCGGCGCTGGCTGATCCGGGTCACCGTCGCGTAGCCGAGCAGCCCGCCGAGCAGCACGACCGGTGCGAGCACCACCGCGCGCACGGCATCCACGGGGTGCATCAGGCCGAGCGCGATCGAGAACGGCACCTTGGCCAGGTTGACGATGAGGAAGAACCACGCGTTGGTGCCGACGAACCGCCGCTTGTCGATGCCGGACGCCGACAGGTAGAGCGTCATCACCGCGCCCGCCGCGTTGGCGGTCATCGTCGCGAACCCGACGCCGCTGCCCGCCCCCCACGCGGCGGCGCGGCGCTCGTGCACGGTGGATGCCGTGTCGGTGTCGCTGCGCCACTTCACCCACAGCTGGAGCAGCACCAGCACGAGCAGCACGCCGCCGATCGTGCGGCGCAGCGTCGAGTCGTCGACGGCCCGCAGGAAGAACGCCCCGACCACGAGCCCGGGAACGACGGCCGGGAGCAGCCGCTTGATGAGCGACCAGTCGGCGTCGTGGCGGTAGTGCCAGCAGGCGATGACGTCGCCGACGATGAGGATGGCGAGGATCGCGGCGGTCGACTCCTTGGCCGGCAGCACGGTGGCGAAGATGGCGACCGCGATGACGGCGAGGCCACCCAACGCCGTCTTGGAGTAGCCGATGATCCCGGCGGCGAGCGCCATCAGGGCGAGGCCGGCCGCACTGGGGGCGAGCTCCACGCGGCTCCTTCCTCGAGCCAAGGCTTAATGTCAGGACATTATCTGGCTATCATGCCGTATGCCGTCGCACCTGCCGAGCCCACGTGTCCCGCAGTCCATGGACGCGCCACCGTTGCGCTGGGGCATCCTGGGCACCGGCTGGATCGCCGACCGGTTCGTCACCGCCCTCCACGAGAGCACCCGCCAGGTCGTGCAGGCCGTCGGCTCGCGGTCCGCCGAGGGGGCGCGCCGGGCCGCCGACGCCTTCGGCGCCACCACCGCGCACGCCTCCTACGAGGCGCTCGTCGCGGACCCCGAGGTCGACGTCGTCTACGTCGCGACGCCGCACCACCTGCACCTGCCGCACGCCCTGCTCGCCATCGCGGCCGGCAAGCACGTGCTCGTCGAGAAGCCGGTCGGGCTGGATGCCGGGGAGGCAGGGCTCATCGGGGAGGCCGCCGCCGGTGCCGGAGTGTTCTGCATGGAGGCCATGTGGTCGCTCTTCCTGCCCCGCTTCGACATCGTGCGCCAGCTGCTCGCCGACGCGGTGGTGGGTGAGCCGCGGGTGGTGCTGGCCGACATGGGGGAGTGGTTCGACGACGGTCACCGGATCATGCGCCCGGAGCTCGCCGGCGGGCCGATGCTCGACCTCGGCACCTACCCGGTGACCCTGGCGACCTGGGTGCTCGGCGCCCCGGACGACGTGGTCGCCGTCGGCACCCCGGCACCGAGCGGCATCAACGGCCAGCTCGCGATGGGGCTGACGACGGCGGCCGGCGCGACGGCATCCCTGGTGGTCAGCATGCTCACCGACACCCCGTCGGTCGCCAGCATCAGCGGCGCCCTGGGCCGCATCGACCTCGGCGGGCCGTTCTACCGGCCGGGACCGGTGGCCCTGACGCTGCGCGACGGCACCGACCTGGCGTGGGACGAGCCGCGCATCGACCACGGCGGCCTGCACTTCGAGGCCGCCGAGGTGGCCCGCCGCATCACGGCCGGCGAGACCGGGTCACCCCTGCGACCGTGGGCCGACACGGTGGCGACGCTCGAGGTGATGGACCGGGTGCGCGCCGAGGCCGGCATCGACTTCGCCGCCGCGGTGGCCGCGCGCGAGGGCGGCGACCGCGGCTGACGTGCCGCGGATCAGCTGTAGCCGAAGTCCTGGGTCCAGTAGGTGCCGTACGAGCCGCCCTTGCCGATGCCGACGCCGATCGCCGCGCTCGAGCAGTTGAGGATGTTCGCGCGGTGCCCCGAGCTGTTCATCCACCCCGCCATCACCGCGGCCGGGGTGCCGTACCCGGCAGCGATGTTCTCGCCCGAGCCGTTGGTGTAGCCCTGCGTGCGCATGCGGTCCCACGGGGTGCGGCCGTCGAGCGAGGTGTGGCTGAAGTAGTTCTGCCGCGCCATGTCCTCGCTGTGCAACCGGGCCGCCGTCGCGAGGCGCGCGTCGACGCGCACGGCCCGGCACCCGGCATCCGCGCGGGCGACGTTGACCAGCCGTACGACCTCGGCGACCGCCGGGTCCATGACGGCGGAGCGGGTGTACGTGCGCAGTGGGGTGGCCCACGTCGTGGGCGGATGGGTGGCGGGTCGGGAGATGGCGACCGCCATCCGGGAGGGGGTGCTCGGGCGGGCCTGCGCGGGGGCGGCGGTACCGGTGGCGACCAGCGCCACGGTCACGGCGGCCAGCGCCAGCCGGCGGGAAGGGGTCGTGCCCATCGGGAACCTCTCGAACGACGAGGAAACCCCTGCGCCGTCCACGGTAGGGGACGGCGCAGGGGTTCGCGGGCGTTCGGGATCAGCCGAACAGGTGTGTGCTCAGAACCGGTCGAGCGACTTCTTGCGCCAGGCCTTCTTCGCGGCGAGGCGAACGATGTCGCGACGGCGACGACCCTCGACCTTGTTCGGCAGCGAGAGCTGCACGACCTTCCAGTAGACCGAGGCGGCCTGCTTGCCGAGCGAACCAGTGACGTAGGGGAGGTCGTGGCGATCCATCAGGTCGCGGATCCGCGGGGCGATCTCGCGGTAGCGGTTGCTCGGCATGTCCGGGAAGAGGTGGTGCTCGATCTGGTGGCTGAGGTTGCCGGTCATCACGTGCATCGCCGGGGAGCCGCTGATGTTGCCCGAGCCGAGCATCTGGCGCAGGTACCAGTCACCGCGCGTCTCGCCCTCGATCGAGGTCTTCTCGAAGGTCTCGATGCCGGGCGGGAAGTGGCCGCAGATGATGACCGTGTTGGTCCACACGTTGCGCACCAGGTTGGCGACGACGTTGGCGGTGAGGGTGGTGCGCGCCGACCCGGTCGGGATCGACAGGGCGGGGTGCACCAGGTAGTCCTTGGTGGCCTGGCGCTTGATCTTGGCGCCGACCTCCTTGGCGTCGCTGCGGAACTTCGCCTTCTCCTCGTCCGACATCCGGTTCTTCTTGGCGAGGTAGCCGCCGAGCTCGAGGTCGTAGGCCGCGATGGAGTACTCGAAGAGCAGCGCGTTGCCCACGTGCCAGATCGGCTGGAAGAGGTAGAACAGGCTCCAGCGCTGGTCCTCGTCGACCCGCAGGATGCCGTAGCCGAGGTCGTTGTCGCGGCCGATGACGTTGGTGAAGGTGTGGTGGATCTCGTTGTGGCTGTGCTTCCACTGCGAGCTCGGGCTGGCGTTGTCCCACTCCCACGCGGTCGAGTGGATCTTCGGGTCGCGCATCCAGTCCCACTGGCCGTGCATGACGTTGTGGCCGATCTCCATGTTCTCGAGGATCTTGGCCACCGACAGGCCGGCCGTGCCGAGCCACCAGGCCGGGCGCACGCCCTTGACCTTGACGTTGGAGAACAGCAGCACGGCGCGGCTGCTCATCTCGAGGTAGCGCTGGACCTTGATCACCTTGCGGATGTAGGCGGCGTCACGGGCGCCGCGGCTGTCCATGACCTCCTTGCGCAGGGCGTCGAGCTCGTGGCCGATGCCCTCGATCTGCTCGGGGGTCAGGTGCGCGGCCGGGTTGGGCCGGCCGGACTTCTTCAGGGCGGGGCGCTGCGGGCGCGGGGTCGCGCTCGTCACCGACAGGCGGGGGTTGATGCCGTGCGGCTTGGTCGACGCGTGGTCGGTGGCGACGTGGTGCGGCGCGGTGGGGGAGATCGTGCGGCGTTCGGGGGCCAGGGTCATAGCGGTGGTCCTCTCGGTTCTCGCGGGCGGTCGGTGGGACGAGGTCGACCAATCGGTCGACGTCGCCCCGGGGCTTCTACAGCTCGATGTCGCAGGAGCCCGCAACGGCGTTGATGCAGGTCTGCACGGGCAGCTCGTCGCCGGGTTCGACGACGGTGACGTCGCCCGTGCGCAGGTCGCGCACGGCGCCCTGACGCATGGTGACGACGCAGCCGAAGCAGATGCCCATCCGGCATCCGCTCGGCATGAGGACGCCGGCCTCTTCGCCGGCGTCGAGGATCGGGGTGCCACCGTCGGCCTCGACGGTGAGGTCGGTGGTGAGGAAGGTGATCTGGCCGCCCTCTCCGGGCTCGACCACGGTGGGGCGGAAGCGCTCGGTGTGCAGGCGGTCGGCGACGCCGGCGCCGGCCCAGTGGGCCTCGGCGGCGTCGAGCAGGCCGGTGGGACCGCAGGTCCAGGTCTCGCGCTCGCGCCAGTCGGGCACGAGGGTGTCGAGCCGGGCCAGGTCGAGCACGCCGTGCTCGTCGTCGAGGTTGACGGTCAGTGCGAGACGGCCGTCGGCGGCATACGACTGGAGCTCGCCGGCGAAGATGACGTCGGATGCCGTGGGGGCGCAGTGCACCTGCGCGACGTCGGCGAGCTCGCCGAGGTGGTTGCGCAGCATCCCCATGACCGGCGTGATGCCGCTGCCGGCGGTGAGGAAGAGCACCTTCGCCGGCGCCGGGCTCGGGAGGGTGAAGTCGCCGGTCGCCTGGTCGAGCATGACCAGGGTGCCGGGGCGGGCCTCGCGGACCAGGTGCGTGGAGACCTTGCCGTCGGGGATCGCCTTGGTCGTGATGGCGACGCAGCCCGCCGGGATGCCGGCCGCGGCGGTGCCGTCGGCGCGGTGGGTCAGGCTGTACGCACGCCAGTTGCGCACGCCGTCGATGTCGATGCCGATCCGGATGTACTGCCCGGGCACGTGGCCCAGCCAGCCGCGACCGGGGCGGATGACGACCGTGACGGCATCCGCGGTCTCGCGACGCACCTCGACGATCCGGCCGCGCAGGTCGGCGCCGGAGCGCAGCGGGTCGATCAGGTCGAGGTAGTCGCTCGGAACCAGCGGGGTGGCCAGCGCCTCCGCCACCTTGCGGGCACCACGCACGACGCCCCCGAGAGGTCCGGGGGCGTGGGCTCCGAGGCGCGGGCGCGACGGCGCGGCCGGCGGGTGTACCGCGGGCGGGGTCGGTCGGGTCACGGTGGATGCGCTCACGTACGCAAGCGTAACCTACGCGAACGTAACTTACGAAACCGTAACCAAGGTGTTTCGGTCAGTGGTCTCCGGCCATCAGGCGACCGATCTCGGTGCGGTCGGCGTCGCGCCCGGCCATCTCGGCCACGACCTTGCCGCCGTGCACGACCGCGATCCGGTCCGACAGCGACAGGATCTCGTCGAGCTCGGCCGAGACGAGCAGCACCGCGGCGCCGGCGTCGCGCGCGTCGACGATGCGGCGGTGGATGAACTCGATCGACCCGACGTCGACGCCGCGCGTGGGCTGGGCCGCCATGAGCAGCCGTGGCTTGAACGACATCTCGCGGGCGACGACGACCTTCTGCTTGTTGCCACCCGACAGCGATCCCGAGCTCTGGTGCACGCCCGAGGAGCGGATGTCGAACTCGGTGCGCAGCGCCTCGGCGTTCTCGACGATCGCGCCGAAGTTCCGCACCCCGGTCTTGGCGTAGGGCGCCTGGTCGAACTCGTTGAGCACCAGGTTGTCGGCGATCGAGTAGGCCGCGACGAGGCCGTGCTTCTCGCGGTCCTCGGGGATGTGGCCGACGCCCGCGTGGTGGGTCTGGTGCGGGTTGGCCTTGGTGAGGTCGAGGTCGCCGAGGGTCATCTGGCCGGACACGACCTTGCGCATCCCGGCCAGGGCCTCGACGAGCTCGCGTTGGCCGTTGCCCTCGACCCCGGCGACGCCGACGATCTCGCCGGCCCGCACCTCGAGGGTGAACCCGTTGACGGCCGCGAGGTCGCGGTCGTCCTTGACGTGCAGGTCGGTGATCGAGAGCACCGTCTCGGCCGGGGTCGCGTCGGCCTTGTCGATCGTGAGCACGACCTCGCGGCCGACCATCATCGTGGCCAGCTGGCGTGCGTCGGTGTCGGACGTGGCGACCTCGCCGACGACGGCGCCCTGGCGCAGCACGTAGACCCGGTCGGACACCGCGAGCACCTCGCGCAGCTTGTGCGTGATGAAGACGATCGACGTGCCGGAGGCCGCGAGCTCCTTCATGACGCCGAGCAGCTCGTCGGTCTCCTGCGGCGTCAGCACCGCGGTGGGCTCGTCGAGGATGAGCAGGTCGACCTTGCGCGAGAGCGCCTTGAGGATCTCGACGCGCTGCTGGGTGCCGACCGGCAGGTCCTCGACCTCGGCGTCCGGGTCGACCGGGCAGCCCGTGCTTGGCCGACAGCGAGCGCACCATCTCGCGGGCACTCGTGATGTCGAGGCGCCCGCCCGCCCGGGTGGGCTCGTGGCCGAGCATCATGTTCTCGGCCACGGTCATCACCGGCACGAGCTGGAAGTGCTGGTGCACCATGCCGATGCCGCGCCGGATGGCGTCGCGCGGGTCCTTGATCGGGGTCGCGTCGCCGCGCACGCTCACCGTGCCCGTGTCGGGCGTGATGAGGCCGAAGATCTGGTTGACCAGGGTCGACTTGCCGGCGCCGTTCTCACCGAGCAGGGCGACGATCTCGCCGCGCCGCACGTGCATGCTGATGTCGCGGTTGGCCCGCACGCTGCCGAAGCTCTTGGTGAGCCCGACGATGTCGAGCAGCACCTCGCCGACGTTGCCCTCACCGAAACCGGACTTCTCCGGCGGCAGCTCGAGCACGGCATCCGTCGTGGCGATCGCCTCGAGGTGCTCCGGTGCGGTGTCGGCGGCAACCGGCGTCGGGTCGTACTCGGGTACCTCGGTCATCACTCGTCTCCCTTGATGTACGGCTGTCCGACGGCTCCCGGCGCCCTGACCCGGCCGGCGGCGATCGCCAGCACGATGATCGTCACGACGAACGGCAGGGTGCCGGTGAGCTGCGGCGGCACGTCGAAGTTGCCGCTCTGCTGGAGCTGGGACGCGACGGCGTTGATGAAGCCGAAGAAGATCGCCATGACGAACGCGCGCAGCGGCCGCCAGGCGCCCATGATCATGATCGCCAGGGCGAGGAAGCCACGCCCCGCGACCATGTTGCGCTCGAAGGAGCTCGAGGCGTCCATCGAGAGGTAGACCCCGGCGCACCCGGCGAGCGAGCCGGCCAGCGTGACGTTGACCAGCCGCAGCCGCTGCGACGTTGATGCCGGCGGTGTCGGCCGCGGACGGGTACTCACCGACCGAGCGGGTGCGCAGCCCCCACCGGGTGTGGAACAGGCCGAAGTGGACGGCCAGCGCCGCCAGGATCGCCAGGGTGGCGAAGATGCTCGTGCCGGTGAAGAACACGTCTCCGATGAGCGGGATCTTCGACAGCAGCGGCACGTCGAAGCTCGGCATCAGCCCCGGCAGCTGCTGGCCCGGCGTGTAGTAGAACGAGGTGATGCCGGTGGCGACGATGTTGAGCACGACACCGGCGATGATCTGGTCCATCCGCCACTTCACCGTGGTCCAGGCGAGGAACCCGCCGAGGATCAGACCGCTGCCGATGCCGGCCAGCACGCCCACGAGCAGCGAGCCGCTGTAGGCCGACGCGAAGAAGCCCGCGAAGGCGGCGACGAGCATCTGCCCCTCGATGCCGATGTTGACCACGCCGGAGCGCTCACCGATGACACCGACGAGGGCGGCGAGCACGAGCGGGATGGCGTAGCCCCACGCCGAGGTGTACATGCTCGGCGCGATGCCGTTCTTGGCGTAGTAGAAGACGTAGGCCGCGACGAGCACGACCACCGTGACGATCAGGGTCGTGCGGTTCTTGGCGATCCAGGCCGTCGTCACGTCAGTTCCCCCAGCTCGTCGACGCGGCGCTGACCTTGTCGGCGCGGCTGCGGAAGATCCACTTGCCGAGCACCGGGATCGACACCATGAGCAGGATCATCGCGAGCAGCACGTCGACCACCTCGGGGGCGATGCCGGTCTCGAACTGCAGGCCGGCGGCCCCGGTGCGCAGCACGCCGACGAGGAAGGCCGCCGGGATCGTCGCCAGCGGGTTGGCCCGGGCGAGCAGCGCGATGGTGATGCCGTCGAAGCCCAGGGTGCCGCCGATCGGCCGGCTCGAAGCGGTAGAGCGTCCCCTCGGCCTCGAGCGCGCCGGCGAGACCGGCCAGGCCACCGCCGAGCACCATCGACAGGGTGACGATCCGGCTGATGTTGATGCCGGCGTAGCGCGCGGCGTGCTTGTTGGCGCCCACGGTGTTGAACCGGAAGCCCAGGGTGCTGCGCGACAGCATCCACCAGCAGGCCACGGCGAGCACGACCGCGATGACGAACCCGATCGGGATCTTCGCGACGGCGCCGACCTGCGCCGACTCGGGGATCAGCTCGGTCTGCGGGATGCCGCTGGTCTTGGAGGACTCGGCCTGCAGCGGGCCGGTGACCAGCCACCACGTGACGCCCGCGGCGATGTAGTTGAGCATGATCGTGGTGATGACCTCGTGCACCCCGCGGGTCGCCTTGAGCACACCGGCGATCCAGCCGACGAACGCGCCGGCCACGATGCCGGCGACCATGCCGAGGACCGCTCCGAGGATGCCGTAGCCGCCCGCCGCGTACGCGACCCAGGCGCCGAACATGGCGCCGAAGATCAGCTGGCCCTGGCCACCGATGTTGAACAGGCCCACCCGCAGCGGGAGCACGACGGCCAGGCCGGTGAGCACCAGCGGCGCGGTCTTCTGCAGGGTGCGGGTCAGGCCGTCCGGCACGAACAGCGCCTGCTTGATCAGCGTCTCGTACGCGAACAGTGGGGCCACGCCCTGCAGGCGGATCAGGAGCGCGCCGACGGCCAGGGCGATGATGAGCGCGACCACGATGACCACACCGCTCTGGTGGGTGAGCATGAACGCGAGCGGCTGCCGGTCGGGTCGCCCCTCGTCCGACGGTGACCCGTCTGGCGGCGGTGGGGCGGCCTGCTCAGCCACCGTGGGTGTCTCGGACATGTGACTCCAATGTCGGTCGGTGCCCACAGTGTTGCGTGTCGCGGCCCCGGGCAAAAGGGCAGCAACGGCTCGGCGCTGACGCACTGGGGGCGGGCACCCGGTGGGTGCCCGCCCCCAGTGTTCGATCAGGCGGTGGTCACGCTAGCGCGACCCGGTGGTCACGCCCGTCAGAGGGTGACGCCGGTCTGCAGCGTGCCGGCCTCCATCTGCTTGACGACCTCGTCGACCTTGGCCTTGACGTCGGCCGGGACGACCGACTCGAAGTCGTGGTACGGCGCGAGGCCGGCCTTGCCGATGGTCTGCAGCTCGGTGAAGTCGCCGTCCTTGGCCTTGACGGCGATGACGGTGACGCCCTCGCTGATGAGCTTCATCGCGGAGGTGACGAGGCAGGGCTGCGCGGCCGGGACGGTGTCCCACTGGTCGGTGTCGACGCCGATGCAGAACTTGTCGGTGCCCGCACCGGAGGCCTTGGCGATCTCCTGCAGCGCGCCGTTGCCGGTGTTGCCGCCCGCGCCGAAGATGATGTCCGCGCCCTGGGCGAGCTGCTTCTTGGCCTCGCCGGCGCCCCATACCGGGTCGTTGAACGCGTTGTCGGCGGCGGGGTGGTAGACGGTGGAGACGGTGACCTTCGGGTTGGCGGCCTTGGCGCCCGCCTCGAAGCCCTTCGCGAACTTCTGCACCGGCGGGATCTCGAGACCGAGCACCTGGCCGAGCTTGTTGGTCTTGGTCATCAGGCCCGCGAGGTAGCCGGCGCCGTAGCCCGCCTGGTCCTCGGGGAAGATCAGGCCGGTGATGTTCTTCACCGTGACCGCCTTGGGGTCGTAGCCCTGGTCGACGCCGATGAAGCGGGTGGTCGGGTTGGCCTTGGCCGCGGCGGTGGTCGCGTCGGCCATCAGGAAGCCGACCGTGACGATCGCGTCGTACTTCTTGTTGGTGAACTGCGAGATGTTGGCCGCGTAGTCCTTGGCGTCCTGGGTCTCGATGTACTTGTAGAAGCCGTTCGCCTCCTTGGCCGCGGCCTGCGCGCCCTCGTGGGCGGACTGGTTGAACGACTTGTCGTCGACCTTGCCGGTGTCGGTGACGAGGCCGAGGCAGAAGACGTCGGCGGAGGCGCAGTTCGAGTCATCCGCGGGCGCTCCTGCCGCAGTTGCGCCGGTGGCGGCGGGGGTGTCGGAGCTGCCGGTGCTGCCGCCACAGCCCGCAAGGGCGAGAGCGAGCGCCGCAGGCACGACGACCAGGTAACGCGTGGACTTCATGAAAGTTCTCCTTGGAGATCGGGTCAGACGTGAAGATGCTAAGGCCTGGGCGGTGTCGCACCATCGGCCCACTGAGTGTCGTTGTCGGGTCGTTACCTCGCTAGAGGGGAGTGGTGACGAGAAGCACAGCCCCGCACTGGCGAGACTCACCAACCGGCGCCGGCCGACCAGCCCGCGTCGATGGTAACCGTGGTGCCCGTGATGCCCGATGCTGCGGGTGAGGAGAGGAACGCGATCGTCGCCGCCACCTCGCGGGCGCGTCACCGGCCGGCCCAGTGCCGAGGCCCGACGCCAGCGCTCGACCCCCTCGGGCCACGCCTGCGCCAGGCCCTCGCGACCGACCAGTCCCGGGGCGACCCCCACCACCCGGATGCCGCGCGCCCCCAGCTCGGTGGCCGCGGCGGCGGTGAGGTGGTGCAGCGCCGCCTTGGCGACGGCATACGGGCGTGTGGGTGGGCATGGGCCGCAGCCCCTCGATGGACCCGACGACCACGACGACGCCGCCCGCACCGAGGCGGGCGGCGGCCCGGTGGAGCAGGGCCGTCGTGGGGCGCAGGCCGGCGCGGTGGAAGGCGTCCCAGGCGGCGGTGTCGAGGTCGTCCCACTCGACGTGTCCCTGCGGGAAGGCGTTGAGCACGACGACGTCGGGCGCGCCCACCGCGGCGGTGCAGCGGTCGAGCAGGTCGTCGCACGCGGCATCCAGTGCGGTGGCGTCGGCGACGTCGAGGTCGGCGTGCAGGGCGGCGGCCCGGCGACCGGTGGCCTCGACGTCGGCGACCGCGGCGGCGGCACCGTCGGCGTCGCCCCGGTAGTGCACGCCGACGTCGTGTCCGTGCTCCGCCAGCACCAGCGCGACGACCCGGCCCAGTCCGCCGCTGGCCCCGGTGACGAGCGCGGTCACCGCATCCGCCCGACCGGCTCGTCGCGGGTCAGAGCGGCGATCTCGGCCGCGTAGGAGGGGTAGCCGGCCGTGAGCAGGGTGCGGTCGCCGAGCTCGAAGTGCTCGGGCCGGAAGGCCGGCGAGCACCAGCAGGACAGCAGGGTCCAGTCGCCCAGGGACGAGGCGCCCATCCAGGTGCCGCGGCGCACGAGGAACTGGCTGGTCGTGGGTCCGACGTAGTTGAGCACCCCGGACCCGCCCGGGCCGAAGCCGCAGCAGTGCCGCCGGGGCCCCGGCCAGCCACTGCCAGCCCTCGTCGATGGTGAGCCGGTGCATGGCCGAGAAGCCGTCGGGCCGGTCGGTGAGCAGGACGGTGATGGCGTTGAGGCCCTGGGTGCGCGGCCCCGCGACGAACCAGGCGCCCTCCTCGGGGATCGGCTGCATCTTCAGGCGTGCGATGACCTGGTCGGCGGACTCCCGGGTCACAGGGCCTCCACCGCGGCCCGGGCGACGTCGCCGCGGGACCGGGCGCGCGAGAGCAGGTCGTCGGTGTCGAGCAGGGTGCTGCGCCGGTCGCGCACCACGGCTCGCCCGTCGACGAGCACGTCGGTGACGTCGCCGCGGCCGGCCGCGAAGACCAGCAGCGCGGCGACGTCGTGCACCGGGGTGAGGTGGGGTGCCGCGAGGTCGACGAGCACGAGGTCGGCCTGCTTGCCGACCTCGACCGAGCCGATCCGGTCGCCGAGGCCCAGGGCCCGGGCTCCCTCGATGGTCGCGGCGCGCAGCACCTCGGTGGCGCTCGCGACGTCGGGGCGCCCGCTGGTCAGCCGGGCGACCAGGGCCACCTGGCGCATCGCCTGCCACATGTCGAGGTCGTTGGAGCTGGAGCAGCCGTCGGTACCGACACCGAGCCGGATGCCGCCCGCCCGCACCTCCTCCCAGTGCAGGGCACCGCTCGCCAGCTTCAGGTTCGACCCGGGACAGTGACCGATCGCGGCACCCGCTGCCGCGACCAGCTCGCGGTCGCGTCGCGGTGAGGTGCACCCCGTGGCCGAGCACCACGGGCAGGTCGGGCTCGAGCCACCCGGTGCGCGCGAGCAGCTCGGTGGGGGTGGCGTCGTAGCGCTCGCGGATGCCGGCGTTCTCGGCAGCGGTCTCCGACACGTGCGTCGTGAGCACGCCGGGGCGGCCGGTCTCGGTGAGCACCTTGCGCAGCGTCTCGACGACCTCGGTCAGCCCCTCGGGGGAGCAGGTGTAGGTGGCGTGCGGCATGGCGGCGACGGGGACGTCCGGGCCCCCGATCTCGTCGAGCACGCCCGGCCAGGCTCGCAGGTGGGCGAGGCGCTCGGCCCAGGCCAGGCCGTCGGGTCCGGGGCCGTCGAAGAACACCGGGCCGATGACGTGCCGGCTCCCGGCAGCCACGGCACCGCGGTGGGTGGCCTCGTGGTGGAAGTACATGTCGAGCTGCGTGGTGCAGCCGCCCAGGAGGGACTCGAGGGCACCGAGGGTCGCCCCCAGCTCGACGGTCTCGGGGTCCATGACCGCCGCCTCGGCCGCCCAGAGGTGCTCGAGGAAGCCCTGGAGGTCGAGGTTCTCGGCCAGACCCCGCAGGAGGGTCATCGGTAGGTGCGTGTGCAGGTTGACGAGTCCCGGCATCAGCAGCTTGCCGCGCGCGTCGATGACGACCTCGTCGCCGGGCGCCGGGGCACGGTCAGCAGCCGTCGCGCCGACCTCGGTGATGACGCCGTCGTCGACGACGACGGTCGTGTCCGTCAGGACCCGGTCGTCCTCGTCGACCGTGACGACGTAGCGGGCGTTCTCGATGCGGAGACGGGTCATGCGCCGGTCTCGTCGACGTCGGGGAAGGTGGCGCGGGTGTGCACCAGCTCGTCGAGGACGGCGAGCACCTTCGCGGTGCTGCTCGCGAGGACGGCGTTGATCTCCTCCATGGTGATCGGCTCGGTGGAGTCGCCGACGCCCGACGCGGGGTTCACGACGAGGGAGATCGCGGCGTAGCGCAGCCCGGCCTCGGCGGCGAGGGTGACCTCGGGGACGCCGGTCATGCCGGCGACGTCGGCCCCGGCGAGCGCGGCCAGCCTGATCTCGGCGCGGGTCTCGAACCGCGGCCCCTCGAAGCAGGCGTAGACGCCACCGTCGCGGATGGAGTGTCCTGCGGCAGAAGCAGATTCGAGGATCTCGGCACGGATGGCCGGGTGGTAGGGCTCGAGGACGTCGGTGTGCACGACACCTTCCGGGCCCGAGCCGTCGAAGAACGTCACCGGTCGCCGCTTGGTGAGGTCGAGGAAGTCGTCGAGGCAGAGCAGGTCGCCGGGCCGCAGGTCGGGGTCGATGGAACCGGTGACGTTGACGGCCACGACGTCGCGGACCCCGAGGTCGGCCAGCGCCCGGATGTTGGCGCGGTAGTTGACCAGGTGCGGGGGCACCGAGTGGCCGGCACCGTGCCGGGTCAGGAAGACGACCGGCACCCCGTGCCAGGTGCCGCGGGTGACCCGGGCGTCGCCGAACGCGGTGGTGACGGTCTCGTCGCTGGTGTCCTGCAGGGCCCCGAGGTCGTAGAAGCCGGTGCCGGCGATGATGCCGAGGGGCAGGCGGGTCATGCCCCCGCACGCTACCGGTCCGGCGCGCCTTCGTGGACGGCCCGGGAGCACCCTCCTGACCTCGGTGGCAGGATCACCCCATGACTGCACGGGTGGCGATCGCGGCGACCGGGCCGGCGTCGCTGGCGGCCGGGCGCGACGTCGCCCTGGCCGGTGGCAACGCGGTCGACATCGCCGTGGCCGCCGCGCTCGCCGCGATGAGCACCGAGCCGGGCATCGTCTCGTTGGCGGGCGGGGCGTTCGTGTCCGTGTGGCCGGCCACGAGTGACCCGGTGGTCATCGACGGCAACGTCGAGATGCCGGGCCGCGGGCTCCCCGTCGAGCGCTTCGGCGGTGGCGTGCACGAGGTCGTCACCGACTACGGCGGCGGGGTGCGGATGTTCGCCGGGCACGGCTCGGTCGCGACGCCGGGCGCGGTCACCGCCTGCCAGCTGGCGGTCGAGGAGCTGGGCGCGTTGTCCTGGGCCGACGTCGTGGCGCCGGCGGAAGCGGCCTGTCGCGACGGCTACCCCGTCGGTGGGGCGGCCGCGCGCTACCTGTCCTACGTGGCGCACTCGCTGTTCGGCCGCGACCCCGATGCCTTCCGGGTCGTGACCCGCCCCGACGGGTCGGCGGTCGTGGCCGGCGACGTCATCACCAACCACCCCTTGGCCGAGGTGCTCGGCCTCGTCGCGCGCGAGGGCGCGTCAGTGCTCACCACCGGCGAGATCGGCCGGGCGATGGTCGACGACATGGCCGCCCACGGTGGCCTCGTCACCCACCTCGACATGGCCGAGTACACCCCGCTGGTGCGCCCACCGGTGCGCCGCACCGTGGGCGACTGGGACCTCGCCGTCAACCCGCCGCCGTCGGTGGGCGGCCCGATGCTGGCCGTGATGCTGGGCGAGCTGCAGCGCCGAGGCAACTGGCACTGGCCGGACATCATCGACATCCAGCGCTCGGTGCTGCGCTACCGGCGCAACGTGCACGACCTCGCGCACGACCTCGACGCGGCGGGTCACGAGCTGCTGCTCTCGGTCGACCGGCACGGCCTCGCCGGCCTGCCGACCAGCTCGAGCACCGCCAACATCTCCGTCGTCGACCGTGACGGCGCCGCCTGCGCGGTCACCGTCTCGAGCGGCTACGGCGCCGGGATCACGGTGCCCGGCACGGGGCTGCTCCTCAACAACGCCCTCGGCGAGCCCGAGCTCAACAAGCTCGGCCTGCACCGCCTCACGCCGGGCACCCGGCTGGCGTCGAACATGGCGCCCACCACGGGGCGCACCCGTGACGGCCGGGTGCTCGCCATCGGCTCGCCCGGGGCCGACCGGATCACGACCGCCCTGATGCTCGTGCTCGGCCAGGGCTGCCTGCACGACGCCGACCTCAGGCACGCCATCGAGGCCCCGCGCCTGCACGTGCGCTTCGACGAGGACGGCGTGGCCGTCGTCGAGCACGAGACGGATGCCGCGATCGCCGACGCGGTGCGCGCGGCGGGGCTGCACGGGCGCGACCACGGCATCCAGCAGATGTTCTTCGGTGGCGTGGGCGCGGCCTACCGCCGGGAGGACGGCATGCTCCAGGCGGCCGGCGACCCCCGTCGCGAGGCGGCTGTCGAGGTCGTCGACGTCGGCTAGTTCGGGTCGGTCGGGTCGGTCGGCGTCAGGTGCGGATCGCGCCGGTGACCATCCACCGGTCGGTGCGCACCCGCATCCACATCAGGGTGCCGCGCACCGCCATGAACGCGGTGAACGCGAGCCACAACCAGACGACCGCGTTCACCTGGCCCCGGGTGGTCCCGCCCTCCAGCAGCCAGCCTCCCGCGGCGTTCACGGCGAGGATGACGGGGAGGTAGCCCGCGAGGGTCACGAGCATCGCCCGGGCCAGCCACGGGCCGTCGCCGGCACCGATGAGCACGCCGTCGACGACGAAGACGAAGCCGGAGAGCGGCTGGCCCAGGGCCACGACGACCAGGCCGCCCGCGATGGCCGCCTGCACCGCGGGGTCGGGGCTGAACAGCGGCCCGAGCACCGGGCGGAGCAGGAGCAGCAGCACGCCGAGCACGATGCCGACGACGACTCCCCAGCGCATGACGAGGGTGGTCGCGTCGCGGGTGCGGTCGACCTCGCCGGCTCCCAGGGCCTTGCCGGTGATCGCCTGCGCGGCGATGGCCAGGGCGTCGAGGGCGAAGGCGAGGAAGGTCCAGATCGTGGCGGTCACCTGGTAGGCAGCCAGGGGCACGTCGCCGAGCCCGGCCGCCACCCAGGTCGTCACCAGGAGCACGGCGCGCAGGGCCAGCGTGCGCACGAGCAGCGGCACGCCCCCGCGGGCGGCGGCGAGCACCCGCCCGGGGTGGGCCCGCAGCGGCACCGACGTGCCTGCGGCATACCGGACCAGCACCACGACGAGGGCGCCGGCCATCAGGGTCTGGGCGATGACCGTGCCCCACGCGGAGCCGGCGATGCCCCAGTGCAGCCCGTGCACGAACCAGACGTTGAGCGCGACGTTGAGGGTGAACCCGCCGACGGCGGCGACGAGTGGGGTTCGGGTGTCCTGCAGGCCGCGCAGCACGCCGGTGGTGGCGAGGACGACGAGCATGGCGGGGATGCCGAGAGCCGAGATCCGCAGGTAGGTCACGGCCTGGTCGATCGCCGCACTGGAGGCGCCGAAGACGCTCCGCGACCGGTGCGGCGAACAGGGCGACGAGCGCGGCCGTGGCGGCGCCGAGGGCGATCGCCAGCCAGGTGCCGTCGATACCGGCGGCGATCGCCCCGGCACGCGAGCCGGCTCCGAGCTGGCGGGCCACGACCGCCGTGGTGCCGTAGGCGAGGAAGACGAAGATGTTCGCCGAGGTGAGCAGCACCGCGCTGGCGACGCCCAGGCCCGCGAGCTGGGCGACGCCGAGCCGGCCGACGATCGCGGCGTCGGCCAGCAGGAAGAGCGGCTCGGCGACCAGCGCCAGGAACGCGGGCACGGCGAGCCGCAGCACCTCGCGGTGCTGGCTGGGTGCGGGCTCGCTCACGCACGGCACTGTTCCACGGCTTCCCGCCGGATGCCGCAGCCCGTGGGCCTCGCGCCCACCTCCCGAGACAGCGTTGGAGTCGAGGTCGCCTTTTGGCGAAGTCAGGAGCACTTCGCCGAGTCAGGGCCATGTACGACCCTGACTCGGCGAGAATCTCCTGAGCGGGCGAAGTGCTCCTGACTCCGCAGGGGTTCGGTGGGGAAGGCCGCCGCGAGCCCTGTGGATAAGGCAGAGGCGGAGGTGGCGGGTTCTGCCACGGTGACCGGGTGCTCGGTCCAGCGGCCCCGACCCCGTTCGACGCGTGCATCCTGCGTCGTGGTCGTGACCTGCGCGCTGCCGGCATCGAGCCGACCCGGGGCGGCTGGCACCAGGTGCGAAACGGAGTGTGGGTCAGCGAGCACGAGTGGCGTGGCCTGACACCCGAGCACGAGCACGCCGCACTCGTCCATGCCACCGGCCTGTGCCTGGATCGCGAGAACCCGGTGTTCGCCGTGACGTCGGCCGCGGCGGTCTGGGGGCTGCCGCGGATCGAGAAGTGGCCGGATGCGGTGCGAGTACTCGTCGCGACCGAGGAGCGGGGTCGCGGGTCATCGCTCGTCCGACCGCACGTGGGCCGCGAGGCGGACACGGTGCGGCTGGGGGACATCCGGGTGACGAGCCCCGCGAGGACCATCGTGGATCTGGCTCGAACCGGCACCCTCCACACGGCCGTCGCAGCGGCCGACCACGCCCTGCGCCACGAACTCTGCTCGTTCGACGAGCTCATGGCCGAAGTGGATGCCGTGCCGCCCCGCGTTCGTGGCCGCAACACCGCGCGTCTTGTGGGGGCGCTGGCCGACCCGTTGAGCATGAGCGCGGGCGAGAGCCTGTCGCGCGTCCAGATGTTCCTACTCAACCTGCCCAAGCCCGAGCTGCAGAAGGAGATTCGTGACGCCGCCGGCCTGGTCGGCTTCGTGGACTTCGGCTGGGAGGGCGTGGTCGGCGAGTTCGACGGCAAGGTGAAGTACCGTGTGGCCGAAGGTGCCAGTCCCGCCGATGCGGGCGAGGTCGTCTGGCGTGAGAAGCAGCGGGAAGACCGGCTTCGCCGCCAGGTGCGCGTCGCTCGGTGGACCTGGGCGATCGCACTCGACCGAGCCCGGTTGGGCGCCCGGCTGGCCGAGTACGGCATCCGCCCTCTGCCGGCCAACACGTGGGTCGATCTGGGTGCTCGGTCCGCCTCATGAGGCGGACGTTCTCCTGCTTGAGGGCCCTGCCCACCTGAACCGACTCTCCGGGCGAAGTCAGGAGCATTTCGCCGGCTCAGGAGGTTCTCGCCACGTCAGGGCCGTATACGGCCATGACTCGGCGAAGTGCTCCTGACTTCGCAGAATGGGTGGTTGGGTGGCGAGTCGCGGGGGTCAGAGGTGCTTGAGGGCCTCTCGCCTGGACAGGCCGCTCAGCCGCTCGCCGCGCGCCTCGACGAAGGCCCGGACCCAGTCGGGGTCGACCCGCGCGTGCTGGCGCAGCGCCCACCCGATCGCCTTGCGGATGAAGAACTCCTTCCCGAAGGTCGACCCCTCGAGGTTGGCGTCGATGACGTCGGACAGCAGGTCGAGGTCGGTCTCCTCGCGGTGCTTCAGCTGCGCGAGGATGGCGGTGCGGCGCACCCAGAGGTGGTCGTCAACGGCATCCGCCCGCAGCATCGGGGTCACGATCGGCCTGTGCCGCAACAGGATCGGGCCGACGCGGTCGGCCGCGACCAGGTCGACGTAGTCCCACCACGCGCCGGTCTCGACCAGGTACCGGTACAGCCCGAGCGCCTCCGGGTCCTGCCACGGCCGAGCCGCCCGGTGCGCGGTCAGCGCCAGCGCGGCGTAGCGATCCTCCCGGTACTCCGCGTGGTCCCACAGCGCGCGGACGTCCGCCTCCCAGGCCTCGCGCGACGCCGGCGCGAGGGCCGGGTCGGCCAGGAGCGGCCGCAGCACCGCGCGCAGCTCGGGCGAGGTGAGCCCGCGGTACGGCATCGACGACTTCATGTACGCCTGCTGCCCGCGGCGCGCACCGGGTCGCCGACGCACGGCCAGCGCCGCTCGGATCGCCGCCACAAGCGCCGAGCTCGGGTGCCGAGGTGGCTCGTCCTGGCAGCCATCTCAGCACCCAACGCGAGCCGGTGGCGGAGGCAGGCCCATCGGGGCGGAACGCCTCAGGCCAGCCCGAGGTGGGCGGCTTCCTCCCACAGCTCGTCGCGCACCTGCGGGTGGGCGGCGTCGCGGATGATGTGCCGGCACTGGGCCGCTGGTCGTAGCCCCACAGCTCGGCGATGCCGTGCTCGGTGACGATCGCGCTCTGCTGGAAGCTCGTGACCGGCTCGTCGACGAGCGGCACGACCGTCGACACGTCGGCCTTGGGGTGCCACGAGCGCAGCGCGATGAACGACTGCCCGCCCGAGGAGTGCAGCGCCCCGACGATGAAGTCGGTCTGCCCGCCGAAGCCGGAGTAGATGCGGGCGTTGATCCGCGAGGCGTTGGCCTGCCCGAACAGGTCGACCTCGAGTGCGGTGTTGACCGAGGTCATCATCCGCTGCTGGGCGATCAGGCCGGGGTCGTTGGTGTGCTCGGTGCGCATCATCCGCACCCGGTGGTTGCCGTCGACCCAGTCGTAGAGCTCGCGCGAGCCGAAGACGAAGGATGCGGTGAGGGGGTGGTGCCGGTCGAGCGCGCCCACCCGGTCGAGCTCGAGCACGCCGTCGGAGAACATCTCGGTCCACACCCGAAGATCGCGGCGACCGGTGAGCGCGTTGAGCGTCGCGTCCGGGACCCCGCCGATGCCCATCTGCAGGGTGGCGCCGTCGCCGACCCGGCTGGCGACCCGCTCGCCGATGGCCAGGCTGTCGGCATCGGGCGTGAGCGGGTCGTGCGCGGGCAGCGGCTCGGAGACCTCGATCGCGACGTCGACGGCCTCGACCGGGATCTGCGCGTCGCCGAAGGTGTAGGGCATCTGGTCGTTGATGACGGCCACGACGCGACCGGAACGCTGCCGGCATCCCTCGATCGCGGCCGGGAGCACGTTGACCTCGATGCCGAGGCTGAGCTGGCCGTCGCGCGGCGGGGCGCAGTGCACGATGACGACGTCCGGGGGGATCCGTCGCTGCAGCAGCACCGGCACCAGCGACAGCCGGCTGGGCACGTACGACAGGTCGCGGTGCCGCCGCATGCCGGACCCGACGAAGCACGTCTCCGCGGTGACGCCCTCGCGGTCGGGGATGCCCGGCGGCGCGTTGAGCGCGTGGATCGTGTAGGTGTCCTTGTTCTCGTCGAGCGCCCGCACGGCCGGCCAGGGAACGGCGACGTTCCCGGAGACGACGACCCGGGGCTTGCCCGGCAGGGATGCGAAGTGGCGGCCCAGCTCCTCGACACTGAGGGTCCTCATGACCCACATCATGGTCCGCTCGCGTCCACTGTTCAGGTGAGGTTCGGCTGTCCTTCCTTCGCCGGCGCCCGGATGCCGTGCCAGCCGCGGCCGCTCACGGACCTCGCCACGCGCGCAGGCGGCGGGCTCGCTGCGAGCCCGGGCGGGCCGGTGGACGCACACAACCGCACACTGTGTCCAAGCAGTTGCGGCATATTCGCCGCTGTGATGTACATCAATCCGGATGGCTGGTTGTGCATGCGTGCCCCCCATGTCCCACAGTCGGCGCATGTCCTTGTCGCAGGTCGTCGCACCGCGTGCCGCGGGCGCGACGCCGGCGCCGCCGCACTCCTGGCTCGAGGACGTCGCCGCCATCGTGACCGGGGCCTTCCTCGCCTCGCTCGGCCTGTTCGTGCTCGCCTCCGGCGGTGTCATCACCGGAGGAACGGCCGGGCTGGCCCTGCTGCTCGCCGACACCGCGGCCCTGCCGTTCGCCGCCATGTTCCTCGTGGTGAGCCTGCCGTTCGTCGCCCTGGCGATCCGCGGCAAGGGCTTGGCGTTCACCCTGCGCTCGGCAGCTGCCCTGGCCCTGGTCTCGGTGTTCTCGGCCCTCCAGCCGCACGCCCTGGGGGCGATGCGCATCGAGCCGCTCTACGCGTCCCTCGTCGGAAACCTGTTGGCCGGCGTCGGCATCGTCATGGTCTTCCGGCACGGCTCCAGCCTCGGCGGCTTCAACGTGGTCGCCCTGCTCTGCCAGGAGCGTCTGGGCTGGCGGGCCGGCTACGTGCAGATGGGACTCGACCTCGGGGTCGTCCTCGCGTTCGCCGCGGTGAGCGACCTACGGCTGGCCCTGGCCTCCGCGGCGGGCGCGGTCCTGCTGAACCTCGTCATCGCGATGAACCACCGTCCCGGGCGCTACACCGGCGGCTGAGCGTGCTCGGTCCCGATCCGGACGCGGGAACCATGACCGGTTTACCGTTGAGGCATGTGCCGCAACATCCGACCGCTGAACAACTTCGCGCCTCCGGCCACGACCGACGAGGTGCGGGCCGCCGCCCTGCAGTACGTGCGCAAGGTGAGCGGCACGACCAAGCCGTCCGCGGCGAACCAGGAGGCCTTCGACCGGGCGGTCGAGGAGGTCGCCCATGTGACCGCGCACCTGCTCGACGCGCTCGTCACGACGGCTCCGCCGAAGGACCGCGAGGTCGAGGCAGCCAAGGCCCGGGCCCGGTCGGCCGAGCGCTACGGACGGGCCGGCTGAGGCCACGCAGCACCTGGGCAGCACCGGGACACGCCGAACGCACGAGGCGCCTGTGACTGGTGCTACCGGCGGGTAGCAAGGCCTGACGGCCGGGGGATGTGACCGGGGTCATGTGGATCGTGACACGCCCGAAACTTTCTCGGATGCACATGGGGTGGACGGCGTTCGTGCAGGTCAGCGGGCCGGGCGCGAGTCGACCCGGACGTGGTCCACAGGCTTCTCCACCGGCTGTGCACACGGCGACCGGGCGTTTTGCACACGTTGTCCCCAGGTTGTGCACAGCCGTTCGGCCGATGTCGTCGGCTGGGCTTGGGGTTCGCCTCCGGTACGCCTACGGTGAGCCGCGGCAGGTTGTCGGTCGGCTCTGGTGTGCTTCTCCCAGGGCCGGTCCGGCCCGGCCGCAACAGTGGCACATCGAGCCCGGCGCACGCCGGACGTGAGGGGTTGAGCGGGTGTCCATCGCGGAGCTGAACGCGGCGTTCGGTGGGCCCAGCGAGGGGCGCTCTGACGACCGCGTCCCACCCCAGGACCTCCACGCCGAGCAGTCCGTGCTCGGCGTCGATGCTGCATCAACAAGGACGCGATCGCCGACTGCCTCGAGGCGGTCAAGGCGCACGACTTCTACCGGCCGGCGCACGAGCTGATCTTCGACGCGGTGCTCGACCTGTTCGGCCGCGGCGAGCCCGCCGACGCCATCACCGTCGCCGACGAGCTCGGCAAGCGCGGCGACCTCACCCGCATCGGCGGCCAGGCCTACCTGCACCAGCTCATCCAGTCGGTGCCCACCGCCGCGAACGCCGGCTACTACGCCGAGATCGTCGCACGAGCGGGCGGTGCTGCGCCGGCTGGTCGAGGCCGGCACCCGCATCGTGCAGATGGGCTACGCCCAGGGCGAGGGCGACATCGACGACATCGTCAACCGCGCCCAGGCCGAGGTCTACTCCGTCGCCGAGAAGCGCGGCGGCGAGGACTACAACGTGCTCGGCGACCTGCTCAACGAGACGATGGAGGAGATCGAGGCCGCCTCCGGTCGCACCGACGACCTGATCGGCGTGCCGACCGGCTTCATCGAGCTCGACGAGCTCACCAACGGCCTGCACCCGGGCCAGATGATCGTCGTCGCGGCGCGGCCGGCCGTCGGCAAGTCGACGCTCGGCATCGACATCGCCCGGGCCGCGGCGATCAAGCACAACATGGCGGCGGCGGTGTTCTCGCTCGAGATGAGCCGCACCGAGATCACCATGCGCATCCTGTCGGCCGAGGCCACCATCCAGCTCCAGGACCTGCGCAAGGGCCTGAAGAGCCAGGACGCAGTGGACCAAGCTCGCCGCGGATCATGGGCAAGATCTCCGACGCGCCCGCTGTTCATCGACGACAGCCCGAACATGTCGCTGATGGAGATCCGGGCCAAGTGCCGCCGGCTCAAGCAGCAGCACAACCTCAAGCTCGTCGTCATCGACTACCTGCAGCTGATGAGCTCGGGCAAGAAGGTCGAGTCCCGCCAGCAGGAGGTCGCCGAGTTCTCCCGGGCGCTGAAGCTGCTCGCCAAGGAGCTCGAGGTGCCGGTCATCGCGATCAGCCAGCTGAACCGTGGCCCCGAGCAGCGCACCGACAAGCGGCCGCAGATGTCCGACCTGCGCGAGTCCGGCTCGATCGAGCAGGACGCCGACGTCGTGATCCTGCTGCACCGCGACCGCTTCCGACCCCGAGCGCGACGGGGAGGCCGACGTCATCGTGGCCAAGCACCGTAACGGCCCGACCAAGGACATCGTGCTGGCCTTCCAGGGCCACTACTCCCGGTTCAACAACATGGCCCGCGACGGCGGCTTCTGACCGAGACCGCCGGCCCGGTGCCGGGACGACGCCGGATGCCGTCAGCCGTGGCCGTCGCGCTCGTCGTCACGGGCGAAGCCCTCTCGGGCAGCCCGGGTGGCAGCGTCCTCGGTCTCCTGGAACAGGGTGATGGTCAGGCCGGCCGGGGCCTCGAGCCGTGAGTTCAGCGACCGCCACGGCGTCATGACCGGCTCGGCGACCAGCACGGCCCCCGCCTCGACGAGCCGGTGGGTCTGCCCGGCCGTGTCGTCGACCTCGAGCGCGATCCGGATCCGCGGGCTCGTCAGCCCCTGCGCCTCGACCCGGTCGATGCTCTGCCGGTGCGCCGGGCTGGCCAGCTCGAGCGTGGCGCGGCCGGCGTCGAGGATGGCCACCCGGTCTTCGCCGCCCTCGGCGAACGCCGCGAGCTCGGGCATCCCGAGCAGGTCACGGTAGAAGGCGACGGCCTCGTCGTAGTCCTCGGCCTCGACGACGACCCGGAGCTGGTGGACGGTGCGTTGCGCTGTCATCGGTCCATGGTGCCGCGACGTGCGACCCGGATGCGGTGAACGTGACGCCTGTCGATGAGTTCGGTCGTGCACGACCCGAGGGGCCTCAGGGTCGACTCAGGGTCGTTGTCAGGTGTCTCCCCGATGCGGTCGCACCGCGCTCACCGCGACGATGCTCGGCATGATCACCGTTGAATCACTCACCAAGACCTACGGCCGCGGGCTGACCGCCGTCGACGACGTCTCCTTCACCGCGGCCACCGGGCGGGTCACCGGCTTCCTCGGGCCGAACGGCGCCGGCAAGTCCACGACCATGCGGATCATGGTCGGTCTCACCCCGGCCACGCTCGGGCACCGCCACGATCGACGGGCGCCGGTTCGTCGACCTGCCCAACCCGGGCACCGAGGTCGGGCGTGCTCCTCGACGCCTCCGCCCAGCACGCCGGGCGCACCGGCCGCGAGATCCTCACCCTGGTGCAGCGCACCATGGGCCTGCCCAGGTCGCGGGTCGCGGAGATGCTCGAGCTGGTCAGCCTGACCGACGACGAGGCCGACCGCCGGGTGCGCAACTACTCGCTCGGCATGCGCCAGCGCCTGGGCATCGGTGCCGCGCTCCTCGGCGACCCGCACGTGCTCATCCTCGACGAGCCGGCCAACGGGCTCGACCCGGCCGGCATCCGCTGGATGCGTGACCTGCTGCGGGGCTACGCCAACGCCGGCGGCACGGTGCTGCTCTCGTCGCACCTGCTGCACGAGATCGAGGTCATCGCCGACGACCTCGTCGTCATCGGCAACGGCCGCATCGTCGCGCAGGGCACCAAGGCCGAGCTGCTCGCCTCCGCGGGCACCATCGCCCGCGCCCGGGACATCGCCGCGCTCGCGGCGGCCATGGGGCGCGCCGGCCTCACGGTCACCCACGCCGACGGCAGCGTGCACACCGACGCCACCCCCGAGCAGGTCGGCGAGGTCGCGCTCGGCGCGGGCCTGGCCCTGACCGAGCTCCGCGCCGCCGACGGCGCCGGGCTCGAGGAGATGTTCCTCGAGCTCACCGCAGACACCCAGCGTGAAGGAGCAGCAGCATGACCACCACCACCGTCCTCGACCCGGCCGCGGTCGACGCGGCAGCCGGCCGCGGTCGCACGCGCACGGCATCCGCCCGGATCCCGCTCAGCCGGCTGGTCGGCGTCGAGCTGCGCAAGATGTTCGACACCCGCTCGGGCTTCTGGCTGATGGCCAGCATCGTCATCATGAGCGTGCTCGCGACCGCCGCCATCATCGTCTTCGCCCCCGACGACCAGCAGACCTACGACAACTTCGCCGCCGCGATCGGGGCGCCGATGACGATCATCCTGCCGATGATCGGCATCCTCGCCGTCACCAGCGAGTGGAGCCAGCGCAGCGGCCTGACCACCTTCACCCTGGTGCCGCGCCGTGGCCGGGTGCTCGGCGCGAAGGTCCTCGCGGCGATCGCGGTCGGCATCGTGGCGATGTTCATCGCGCTGGTCGTCGGCGTGCTCGGCACCCTCGTCGGCAGCCTGATCACCGGGCTCGACCCGGTGTGGAACGCCACGGTCAGCGAGTTCGCGCTCATCGTGCTGGGCAGCGTGCTCGGCATGCTCTTCGGGTTCATGCTCGGTGTGCTCATCCGCAACTCGGCCGGCGCCATCGTCGCCTACTTCGTCTACACGCTCGTGCTGCCCCCGCTGCTCGGCCTGCTCGCCGCCAACCAGCAGTGGTTCGAGGACCTGCAGCCGTGGGTCGACTACAACAACGCGCAGACCGTGCTCTTCAACGGCAGCGTCACCACCGAGCAGTGGCAGCAGCTCGCGGTGTCGGGCACCATCTGGTTCCTGATCCCGCTGGCCGTCGGGCTGTTCATCGTCCGCCGCTCCGAGGTCAAGTGACCGCGCGCTGACGTCGGCGCCGGAGGTCCCGTCGCTCGCCCGCCCGCTCAGCCGGGCAGGTGCGAGCGGCGGGACTCCAGCGACTCGCGTCGGTGCGCGTTGCCGTGCAGCGCGACGTAGGTGTCGCCGAAGCGCGAGAGCAGGTCGTCGTCGAGCCGCCGCACCGCCCCGGGCGGGTAGCGGTAGTCCATGGCCGCGGTGACCGCCGCGCTGTCGACGTCGCGCAGCGTCGAGCTCAGCTCGTCGAGCGAGGCGATGCCGAGCTCGAGCAGCAGGCCCGAGATCCACTCGTAGTGCTCGGTGCGCGACCACCCGGCGCTCGAGTAGCGCCCGGCGAGGAAGGTCGCGAGCTCCTGCGAGCTGATCCGCGGGTCGTGCTCGTCACCACCGTCGACGTCGCTGTCGCCCAGGCCGACCTGGAGCCGGTCGCGGATCGCCTCGAACTCCTTGTCGGCCAGCTCGAGCAGCCCCGCCGCCAGGGTGAACCGCCGGTCGAGGTCGGGCACCTGCTCCGGCGGCACGGTGCCCTTGTAGCGGATGTCGTGCTCGAACTCCGCCCACGCGTGCTGCAGCACCGTGCGCAGCTGGATCGAGGCGCAGAACAGCGGGTCGTATGCCGTGGGCTCGCCCGGCGCCCGCGACACCAGCAGGTGCCGGCTCGCGTAGCCGAACCGCCCGGCGGCGGCGGTCTCCTCGCCGAGGTCACGGTCGCCGAGCACGGTGAACTGCTCGGCGAGCAGACCGGCGACGGCGTCGATGTCGCGCTGCACGTAGGTGATGACCCGCACCCCGACCTGGTCGGTCACCCCCCGCAACGGGTCGGCGGCGTTGTCGGCGGCCAGCACGCCGCGAGCCTTGGCGGCGAACGACCCGACGGTCTTGGTGCGCCCGGTCACGCTGAGGTAGTTGATGCCGGCGTCGTCGATCGTGCCGGTGATCAGCGTCGACGAACTCGTCGGTCGCGGGGAGCAGCCGGGGGCGCAGCGCGGTGTAGTCCGCGACGGCTCGGTCGACACGGCGCAGGGACATGGCGCCAACTGTCCCACGGCTCAGCCGGCGCCCGGCGGGCCCTCCAGCACGGTCGGGACGTACTCGAGCAGCTGCGACCGGCCGTCGAAGGTGCGGCTCTCGACCAGCTCCAGTGCCACGTCGGGGTAGCCGTCGTACACCCGCTCCTGACCGGTGGCACCGGTGACCACCGGGAACACGACCAGCCGGAACCGGTCGACCAGCCCGGCGGCGAGCAGCGAGCGGCACAGGGTGAGGCTGCCGAGGGTGCGCATCGGCGTGCTGCCGTCGCGCTTCATCGCCCGCACCGCCTCGACCGGGTCGGTGCTGACCAGGCGGGTGTTCGGCCAGGACAGCGGCTCGGTCAGGGTGGAGGAGAACACCACCTTGGGCACCGCGTCCAGCCCGGTCAGGCTGTCGGCCTCGTCGGGACGGTACTCACCCTGCCCCCCGGCTGCCTCGGACGACATCTGCGACATCACTCGGTAGGTCGTCGCGCCCAACAGCACCTCGTAGTCGTCCTCGGACTGCGCCTCCAGCCAGCCGAGGTACTCCGGCCCCTCGAGGCCCCACCAGCCGGGCCAGCCCTCCGCGGAGGCACAGCCATCGAGGGAGGTGATCAGGTCGACCATCAGCTCGGGCATGTCGTCGTCCTCTCGTCCACTCGTGCACCACCCATGCTGCCCCCGGAGTCCGCCCCGTGGTTCTTTCCGGTCACGTCCGGCCGGACGCCGAGCGAGTCGACGGATACTGGAGACATGGAGTGGCAACGAGCACTCCGACGGCGTGACGGCGGGCGTGGGGCCGCAGGCAGCCACACGGCTCGAGCCGTCGCGCTGCTCGTCGCCGTCCTCGCCGACCGCCCTCGCCGGCTGCTCCGGCTCCGGCGACGACGCACCCAGCACCCCGGCATCCCATGACTACCTCCCGGGGCTGGCCGCCTTTCCGCACGTGCCGGAGCAGACCACCTCGGCGCCCGTGGTCGTGATGATCCCCGGTGGGTCCTGGCGCGGCGCCGACCCGGCGGGGCTGCAGCCGCTGGCGGCGGCGCTCGCCGACCGGGGCGTCGTCGCGGTGCCGGTGCACATCCGCACGGCGGGCGACGGCGTCGTCTTCCCGGTCCCGTCGAGGACGTGCTCTGCGCGCTCGCCGACGGCGCGGCCACGGCCCGCGCGGCGGGGATCGAGCCGACCCGGGTGGCGCTGCTCGGACACTCCTCCGGCGCCCACCTCGCCTCCCTGGCCACCCTCGACCCCGAGGACTTCACGCCGCACTGCGAGGACCCCCTCGTCGCGCCCGACGCCTTCGTCGGGCTGGCCGGGCCGTACGACATCCGCACCTTCGCCGAGGCGGCGTCGGCACTGTTCCGGGAGGGTGCCGTGCCCGCCGAGTGGGATGCCGCCAACCCGGTGCTGCTGGCGGCCCACCACCCCGACGTGCCAGTCCTCCTGCTGCACGGCGACGCTGACGACGTCGTGCCGGTGGGCTACAGCAGTGACTTCGCCATGGCCCTGAACGCCGGCGGGCACCGCACCACCCTCACCGTCCTGCTCGGCGAGGACCACGCGTCGATCTACGCGGCAGAGGTGGTCGCGCCGAAGATCGCCGAGTGGCTGAAGACCCTGCCCCGGGACTGAACCGCGGCCTCACCTGGCCCGGACCGTGACGTCGTGCTCGCCGGTGGTGGCCTCGATGTCCTGCTCGGCCTGGGTGAGCAGGTGGTCGGCCAGGCGCCGCAGCGCGCGCGCGACCGCGACCTCGTCGCCGATCTGCGCGACCTCGGTGTCCGACCCGCTGCGCCGGCTGGTGCCCTTCGCCGTGAGCGCCTCGGGCGAGTCGGCGAGCAGGGCGACCGTGGCCGTGGTGTCGTCGCCCTGTTCGAAGATGGTGACCCGCACGGACCACTCGCGCAGCGTGCCGAGGTCGGGCTTGGCGGCGGCCTCCTCGACGTGCGCGGATGCCGCGTCCGTCACCTTCAGCACCGCCCCGGGCCCGGGGAACATCGTGCTGGTGTGCCCGTCCTCCCAGCGCACGACGTAGGGCGGCCCCCCGTCGGCGCCGCGGGACTCCAGGACCTCCCCGGCGCGGGTGGGCTGGTCGACCTGCTCGCCCGCCAGGATGATCCGGTCTCCGGCTCTGGCCCTCATGGCTGCTCCTCACACGCGTCGTCACCGTGCCGCGGGAGTACCGGGGCGGTGACGACGGCCACGGTACCCACCTGCGATTCTCCTCCTCACCGCCGCGATGGGAACCCCCGCCGGGTGGTCGGTGTCACCCAGCCGACCCTCGCCGCAGGCCCCGCGACCGGGCTACTCTGCGGGCCGGACGTGGCGGTCCCCAGCGGATACCGCGCCACCCCCATCCGCCCACGAAAGGGGCCGCCGAGCATGCGCCGACCGGACCTGACCGTGCTGGCCATCCCGGCCTTCGTCGGTGCCATGGCGGCCGAGATCCTGTGGCAGCGCCGCAACCCCGCGCCGCCCGGCACGACCCGGGCTGGTGACTACGAGCTCGCCGACACCATCGCCAGCCTCACCATGGGGGTCGGCAGCCTGATCGCGCCGTTCGTCTCCGCCCGGCTGCTCGACCCGGTCACCCCCGGACGCGGCCGCTCCGCGAAGGTGCTGATGGGCGCCGCCGTCGCGGCCTCGGCGGCCACCACCGTCGCCGACGTCGTGCGTCGCCGCCGCGAGGAGGGCGGCCTGCCGGACGCCGGCACCCTGCCGGCCTCGGACCCACGAGCGCCGCGCACCGGGCCGGATGCCGTGCCGCACCTGCGCGACGCACCGCTCACCCGCCGGGTCACCGGGGCCACGGCGGTGGCCGCGGTCGCCTCGACGGCGCTCACGGTCGCGACGACCTGGTCGGCGCAGACGAGCGGCACCCGGCTGTTCGCCCTCACCTCGCGCGATCTCGGCACCGGACTGGCGGCCAACGCCGTCGCGGTCCTGGGTTGGGACGCCATCTACTACTGGAACCACCGGTTCAACCACGAGAGCCGCTGGCTGTGGGCGATGCACGTCGTGCACCACAGCAGCGAGCGGTACAACCTCTCCACCGCGCTGCGCCAGCCGGTGGCCGAGGGCCTGACGATGAGCGTGCCCTACGGCCTGCTCGCCCTGGCCGGGGTGCGCCCGAGCGTCATCGAGAACGCCCGCGCGCTCAACCTGATCTACCAGTTCTGGATCCACACCGAGGCGGTGAAGTCGATCGGCTGGCTCGAGAACGTGCTCAACACCCCGTCGCACCACCGGGTGCACCACGGCGTCAACCGGCAGTACCTCGACCGCAACCACGGCAGCATCCTCATTCTCTGGGACCGACTGTTCGGCACCTTCGAGCCTGAGGGCGAGCGCGTCGTCTACGGCCTGACGACGAACATCGACACCTTCAACCCGGTCACCATCGCCACCCACGAGTGGCGTGACATCGCCCGCGACGTCGCCGGCGCGAGCACCTGGCGCGAGCGCTGGTCGTTCCTGCTGCGCGGGCCGGGCTGGGCCTACGACCGGCGTGCCCAGGTGCTCGGCGCGGCCGACGCGAAGGCACCGGTCGCCGCCTGACGGCTGTCTCGTCCACCACGATCCGGGTTTCGCTCCGGCACAACGGGGATAGCCTGACGGTGAGGGCGACAGTGGTCGCCCGTCCGCCTTGGGAGGGAGCACAGGTGCAGATCACCGACAAGGTCTTCGTGGTCACCGGCGGGGGGAACGGGATCGGGCGCGAGGTCGTCCTGGCGCTGCTCGCTGCCGGCGGTCTCGTCGCCGCCGTCGACCAGAGCCGCGAAGGGCTCGACGAGACAGCGGAACTGGCGACCACGGCATCCACCGACCAGCTGAGCACCCACGTCGTCGACCTCACCGACCGGGCTGCCGTCGAGGCCCTTCCCGACGCGGTGCGCGAGGCGCACGGTCGCATCGACGGGCTGGTCAACGTGGCCGGCATCATCCAGCCGTTCGTGAAGTTCGCCGACCTCGAGTACGCCCAGATGGAGAAGGTGCTCGCGGTCAACCTGTGGGGCGTCATCCACACGTGCAAGACCTTCCTGCCCCACCTCGTGGTCCGTCGCGAGGCCTGCATCGTCAACGTCTCGAGCATGGGTGCCCTCGCGCCCGTCCCCGGTCAGACGATGTACGGCGCGAGCAAGGCCGCGGTCAAGCTGTTCACCGAGGGGCTGTACTCCGAGCTGCGTGACACCTCGGTGGCGGTCACGGTGGTCTTCCCGGGTGGGGTCAGCACCGGCATCGCCCAGCACTCCGGGGTCGCGATCCCGGGGATGGACGCAGCCCCGGCCGACCTGGCCGCGAAGATGACGAGCGCCCTCCGAGGCGGCCCGGCAGATCGTCAAGGGCATCGAGAAGGGCAGCTACCGGGTGGTCATCGGCAAGGACGCCCGCGGGCTCGACCGGCTCTCCCGGTTCTCGCCCCAGCGCGCCACCGACCTGGTCGCCAAGAAGATGGCCTCGCTGCTCGACCGGTGACATCGGAGCCTCTGTCGGGCACGGCGCCGGGCGGGCACACTGGCCGCATGGCCACGCCGTACACCGTCACCCGCACGACCACGATCGCCGCGCCCGCCGAGCGGGTGCACGCACTCATCGACGACTTCCGCGAGTGGCCGCAGTGGTCGCCGTGGGAGGACCTCGACCCGCAGATCCGGCGCGCCTACTCCGGCCCCGACACCGGGGTCGGCGCGGCCTACGCCTGGGAGGGCAACCGGAAGGCCGGCAAGGGCGACATGACCATCACCGGTGACACGCCCGAGCAGGTCGACATCGACCTGCACTTCGAGAAGCCGTTCGCCGCCAGGAACCGGATCGAGCTGGTGCTCACCCCCACCGGTGAGGCGTCGACGGGCGTCGAGTGGCGGATGCACGGCGAGCTCAGCCTGGTCATGCGGCTGTTCTCGATCGTGAAGTCGATGGACTCCCTCGTCGGGCCGGACTTCGAGAAGGGGCTGGCCCGGCTGAAGCGGGTCGCCGAGTCGGGCTGACCGCTGCGGTTAGGCTCCGGGCGTGGGCCGTCCCTCGTCTCCTGAGCTCCTCGCGCTGCACGTGGTGCGCGTGACCGGGATGACGGATGCCGCCGCCGTGGCGCAGCGGACCGGGCTCGCCCGCGAGGTGGCCGAGGAGCTGCTGCTCGACGACGAGGCACGTGGCTGGGTGAGCCGGGTCGTGTTCGCCGACCTCGCCGGGTGGTCGCTGACCGAGGCGGGCCGGCTCGAGGGTGAGCGCCGGCTGGCCGAGGAGCTGGACCGCACCGGCGCCCGGGCCGTGGTCGACTCGGCCCACGAGACCTTCGCCCGGCTCAACGAACGGTTCCTGTCGACGCTGACCCGCTGGCAGATCCGGCCGCAGCCCTGGGACCGGCTCGCGGCCAACGACCACGACGACCCGGTGTGGGACGGCCGGGTGCTCGACGAGCTCGTGTCGTACCGCCGCCGTCTCGGGCCGCTGTGCGCCGAGCTCACCGCGGCGCTCGACCGGTTCGCCGGGTACGACGACCGGTTCGCCGCCGCGCTCGCCCGGGCCGAGGGGGGACAGCTCGCCTGGGTCGACGGGGCCGGGGTCGACTCCTGCCACACGGTGTGGATCCAGCTGCACGAGGACCTCCTCGCCACGCTGGGACTGGAGCGCGGCGCCCTCGCCTGACCCGGCATCCGGCCGCCGGTCGAGCCCCCGTGCCACGCACCGAGATCTGCGCGAGGATGAGCGGCGGACGGTCAGGGACCGGAGGAGGAGCCATGGCGAAGCTGCGGGTGCACCAGTTCTCGATCTCGCTCGACGGGTTCGGCACGGGGGAGGGCCTGACCGACGAGGAGCCCTTCGGACATGCCGGTGAGCGGCTGCACGAGTGGATGTTCGCGGCGATCGACGGCAAACCGGCGGCGGCCCCGATCGACGCCGATCTCGTCGCCCGGCACTGGGACGGCATCGGCGCCGAGATCATGGGGCGACGCAAGTTCCACGTGGGCACCGGCCCGCTCCCGGCCGACTGGCAGGGCTTCTGGGGCGACGACCCGCCCTTCCACACGCCGGTGTTCGTGCTGACGCACCACCCGCGGGAGAGCCTGGCGATGGCCGGGGGGACGACGTTCCACTTCGTCGAGGCCACCCCGCAGGAGGCGCTCGCCATGGCGGTGGACGCGGCCGGCGGGCTCGACGTGCGCCTCGGCGGCGGGGCGGAGACGGTCCGCACCTTCCTCGATGCCGACCTCGTCGACGAGCTGCACCTGGTGGTCGTGCCGATCGTGCTCGGCCGGGGGCAGCGGCTCTGGGACGGTCAGGAGGGCCTCGACCAGCGTTTCGACATCGAGGTGCTGCCCGGAGGGTCGGGCGTCACGCACCTCCTGCTCACTCGTCGTGGTCCCAACCGACCATGACCAACCAGGCGAGCAGCACGATCTCGCCGAGGGCCGCGGGCAGCAGGGCCCCGGCGCCGGGGAGCACGTCGGGCAGCGGCAGCCCGCCACCCACCGCGGCGAGCAGGGATGCCGTGCCGGCCACCGCGGTGCCGGCCACCACCGCTCCCGGCACCCACCGGGCGCACCAGAGGGCGATCGCCGTCACGATCAGGTGAACGCCGAGCACCACGAGGGCCAGCGACCAGTCGGAGCGGAAGCCGTCGACGCCGTCCCCGCCCGGCCAGAGGAGCCGCGCGGCCGCGGCGGTGAGGAGCACGGCATACCCACCGCGGCTGACCAGCGCCGCGTAGGCCGGGGAGTGGGCCCGGTCGCGCAGCAGGACGTACAGGCCCCACCCGACGACCACCTCGAGGGCCGCGACGGCGACGAAGCCGGCAGCGGCCAGCGCCCGGGTGCCCGGACGGTCGGCCGTGTCGAGCAGTGCCGTCGCCGGCACCGAGAGCACGGTGAGTACCGCGAGTGCGACCCCGGCCACGCGGGCGGTGCGGCGCTCCTGCACCGGAACGGCCCGGGCCGGGCGCGTGGTGCTGGCCGAGTGCGGTCGGGCGGTGGTCGTCGTCACCTCTCCAGCGTGGCGCGGTGGAGTCGGCACGGTCTGTCGGGAACGACCCTGAGTCGACCCCGACCGCACCCCGGAACCGGGCCCCGCACCTGCGCGAAGGTTCGTCAGATCGACGGACTCGGGGTCCGCCGAGGGGTGACACCGGGCGCCCCGGGGCGCTGGAATGGGGCCATGCCCCAGAAGATGGCGCTGCGCGCCTACATCGACCAGCTCCGCACCGAGGGATACACGGTGCGCGACGACCACGGCGACGACCCGGTGCTCATCGCTCCCGGCGGGAAGGCCGTCGAGACCTGGCGTGAGGACTACCCCTACGACGAGCTGATGACGCGCAACGGGTACGAGGTCGAGAAGTACCTGCTGCAGATCGAGCTGCTGAAGTTCCAGTACTGGACGATCGACACCGGGGCCAAGCACGTCGTCGTCTTCGAGGGCCGCGACGCCGCCGGCAAGGGCGGCACGATCAAGCGGTTCACCGAGCACCTCAACCCCCGGGCGCTGCGGGTCGTGGCGCTCACCAAGCCGACGTCGACCGAGCTCGGACAGTGGTACTTCCAGCGCTACGTCAACCACCTGCCGACCGCCGGGGAGATCGTGCTCTTCGACCGCTCCTGGTACAACCGGGCGGGCGTGGAGCGGGTCATGGGCTTCTGCACCGACGAGGAGTACGCGGTGTTCATGCGCCAGGCGCCGATGTTCGAGCGGATGCTCGTCGAGTCGGGGACGACGGTGACCAAGCTGTGGTTCTCGGTGACCCAGGACGAGCAGCGCACCCGGTTCGCGATCCGGCAGATCGACCCGGTGCGCCGGTGGAAGCTGTCGCCGATGGACCTGGAGAGCCTGGACCGGTGGGAGGCCTACACGGCGGCCAAGGAGGCGATGTTCGAGCTACACCGACAAGCGGTACGCACCGTGGATCACGGTCAAGAGCAACGACAAGAAGCGGGCCCGGGTCAACGCGCTGCGCGCCTTCCTGAACCAGTTCGACTACGCGGACAAGGACCCGGAGGTCGTGTTCGCCCCGGACCCGAAGATCGTCGGCCGGGCCAAGCACACCGCGGGCGACTGAGCCGGACTGCTCAGGCCGCGTTCGTGTCGGGCTGGTGGATGCCGAAGACGTTTCCCTCGGTGTCGAGGAAGTAGCCCTGCCACGCCATGCCGGTGAGGGCCGTCTTGGGTAGCGCGACCGTGCCACCGGCGGCCTCGATCGTCGCGGCAGTGGTGTCGAAGTCCTCGACGCCCATGGTCAGGACGGCGGCGTTGGTGCCCGCGCCGGGACCGGATGCCGGTGCCGGCCGAGGCAAGAGGCCGCCGTTGATGCCGGGCTCGCCGGGGTCGCCGGTCGTGACACCCCAGTAGGGGGCGCCGGTGTACTGCCCGTAGTCCTCGAAGGTCCAGCCGAAGACATCGGTGTAGAACCGCATGGCCCGCTCGACGTCGTCGGCCTGGATCTCGAAGTGGATCGGTCGTGACATGGCCCCGTCCTTCCGGTGGGCTCGTTCGGCCCGTCTCCCCAGACTGGCACGGTCCACCGGCACCGGGTACAGCTCCGCCTACCGCGCAGTACTCGCTGTGGACGCAGCGGTTCCTGCGCGGTAGCCCGCGCCGTACCCGGCGGTGGTCAGGTCAGGGAGCCGTTGCCGTGCCGGCTGCGCAGCTGGCTGACGATCCGGCCCTGCCGGCGGCGGGCGGAGCGTTCGCGCGGACCGGCGGGTCCACGGCATCCGCGAAGCACGTCCTCGGTGTCGGCCAGCTCGGCGATGAGGTCTCGGATGGAGGGCTGCTGGGTCGTCGCCATGTCCATCACCCTCGGGCCGCCGCCTCGGTGTCGGCTCGGGTGTGGCTGTGGGGTTGCTGTCAGGGTCGGTCGCCCCGGGGCTCAGGGGTTGTCGACGGACGTGCGGCCCTTGGACGCGACGTACGTCGCGAGACGCGCCTCGGCATCCGCACCGAACAGGATCTCGGCGACCTCCCGCAGCCCGGGGGAGTCGAGGATGTCGCGGTCGCTGACGACGAGGTCGATCTTGCTGCGACGCCGCATGAAGTCGTCGAGGGTCACGATCATCTCGTGCTCGGCGGCGGTGTAGAGCTCGGCCCGCAGGTAGTCGGTGGAGCCCATGACGTCCTGGCCCATCGTGGGGTCGGCGCGCACCATCTCGAGCAGGTCGAAGGCGCGGCGTCCGTAGCGTCGCCAGAGCCGGTCGCTGAGCGGTTCGACCTCGGGGCGGGTCCGCAGCGAGTCGAGGCGCATCAGCCGGGCCTGGCGGTAGAACTCCTTGCGGGTCGCCTTGGCCGGCTCGCCGTACCAGTTGTGCAGGTCCTTCTCGAGCGGGATGCCGAGCGCCTCGACGTGCTCGGCGACCTCCTCACCGACGTTGAGGCAGTCGGTGAGCTTGCCGCCGAAGACGGTGACGACGGCCCGGCCGGTGTCGCGCTCGATCTCGTGCCTGCGGCTCAGCGAGGTCCAGTCGGCGTCCTGGTGGTCGCCGCCCTCGACGCGGACGACGAGCGGGCGGACGCCGGAGCGCTCGGCGATGACGTCGTCGGCGGTGAGCGGCCGGGGCAGGTCGAGGCGGGCGTTGATCTGGCCGAGCAGGAAGTCGCGGTCCTCGTCGGTGACGTGCGTGAAGGGGGTGTCGATGCGGGTGTCGGTGGTGCCGATGACCGAGCGATGGCCCATCGGGATGACGTAGAACAGCCGGTCGGTGTCGTCGAAGAAGGCGAGCACCCGGTCGTGGCGGGTCGTGGTGAGCCGGGGGACGACGAGGTGGATGCCCTTGGAGTAGACGATGCGGTGCCTGGTCTGCAGGCCCCAGGAGCTGTTGAGCTCGTCGACGAACGGGCCGACCGCGTTGACCACCACGCGAGCCGAGGTCGTGACCTCCTCGCCCGAGTCGGTGTCGCGCAGCCGGCACTCCCACCGGTCGCCGACCCGCTCGGCCGAGACCAGCTCGACGTAGTTGGCGACGGCGGCGCCGGCCTCGATCGCGGAGCGCACGAAGGAGAAGACGAAGCGCGAGTCGTTGTCGACGAGGTAGGCGTCCTGGTACTGCACAGCACCGCGGGCGGTGCTCGTGTCGATGACCGGCTCGACCTCCTCGAGCTGCTCGACGTCGAACACGCGCGGGCGGTGCGTGCCGAACAGGCCGATGCCCCAGTAGGCCGCCGCACCGACGGCCGCGAACCACGGCCGGTACGGCGCGGTGCGGTCGAGGGTCGCCAGGAAGGAGATCTCCTTGATGTTGTCGGGGTAGGCCTTCATCAGCCGGTTGCGGGAGCGGCACAGGCCGAAGACGAGGGGCAGCTCGTAGTTCTCGAGGTACTTGAAGCCGCCCCACACCAGGTTGCTCGACTCCTGGCTGGTGAAGCCGCCGAAGTCGCCGCGGTCGATGAGCGCGACGGACGCGCCGCGACCCGCGAGCGCTGCCGCCGAGACCGCCCCGTTGATGCCGGCGCCGACGACGAGCACGTCGAACAGGCCTCCGTCGATCCGCGCGATGTTGGCGCGCCGCAAGGTCATGCCCCCAGCGTGTCAGACCGACCCGTCGCGGGCCGCGAGGTGTGACCATCGCCCGGAGTTGTCCGGCATGACGAAAGTTCCGGGTCGTCACTGTGACGACCCGGACGTTCTCCGATGGCGCGGAACCTTCCCCGCCATGGCGGAAGTACTGCGCCGTCCCTGTGATGGCCCCGACGTTCGTGTGACCGGGGACGGTTCGCCGGGCGTCAGCCTGGCGGTGCGGCGAGCCGGGCGGCCAGGCGGGTCAGGTGGCGCTGCTCGGCGAGGTTCGTCGCCCTCGCCGCGGCCGCGAGGTAGTGCCGGCGGGCCGCGGCCCGGTCGCCACGCAGCTCCGCGACGTGGCCCTTCACGGTGTGCAGCCGCTGGTGGTCTCCGAGGACCGCGTCGAGCCCGTCGAGCACCGGCCCGGCGGCATCCGGACCCTCGGCCTCGGCGAGGGCCACCGCGCGCGCCAGGGTGACGAACGGGCCGGGTGCGACCTCCTCCAGCAGCCCGTAGAGGGCGAGCACCTGCGCCCAGTCGGTGTCGGCCGCCGTCGCCGCGCGGTCGTGCACCGCGGCGATCGCGGCCTGCACCTGGTACTCCCCGGGCCCGCGACCGGCGCCGATCGTCGAGTCGAGCAGCGCGGTTCCCTCGGCGACGAGCGACCGGTCCCAGAGGCTGCGGTCCTGCTCGGCGAGCGTCACCAGGTCGCCGGATGCCGTGACGCGCGCCGGCCGCCGCGCGTCGAGCAGGAGCATCAGGGCCAGCAGCGCCGTGGCCTCCGGGTCCTCAGGGAGCAGCCGGTGCACCAGCCGCCCCAGCCGAATCGCCTCCGCGGAGCGGTCCGTGCGGGTCAGGTCGGCTCCGGTGCTCGCGGCGTACCCCTCGTTGTACAGGAGGTAGACCACGGCGAGGGCCCGCCGGACGCGGTCGCCGAGCTCCTCGTTCGCCGGCAGCCCGAACGGTGCACCCGAGTCGCGCAGGGTGCGCTTGGCGCGCGAGATGCGTTGCGCCATGGTCGGTTCGGGCACCAGGTAGGCCGTGGCGATCTCGGCCGTCGTCAGGCCGCCGACGGCGCGCAGGGTGAGGGCCACCGCCGAAGCGGGCGAGAGCGCCGGGTGGCAGCACATGAGCAGCACGGTGAGCGAGTCGTCGTGCTGCACGACCTGGGTGCCCTCGGGTTCCGTTGTCGCCCAGTCCAGCTCGCGACGTCGACGAGCCACGGCACTGCGCTGCTCGTCGACCAGCCGTCGGGTCGCTGCGGTGACCAGCCACGCCCGAGGGTTGTCCGGGATGCCGTTGCGCGGCCAGGTCGTGTGGGCCGCGACGAGGGCCTCCTGCACGGCGTCCTCGGCAGCGGTGAAGTCGCCCGACCTGCGGGTGAGGATGCCGACGACCTGCGGCGCGAGGTCGCGCAGCAGGTCCTCGGCACCACGGTCGGGGTTCAGCGCGCTTCTCCCGCGCCCTCCAGCCAGGTGTCCATCTCGGCGGCGTCGGACGGCCCGTCGTCCATGACCCGGCGCACGTGGATGGGCTGCTGGAGCGGCACGCCACCCGGACCGGGGACGGCCGACACCAGCGCGGCGATCTCGAGCGCGCGCTCCTCGGTCTCGACGTCGATCACCTGGAAGCCGGCCGCCCACTCCTTGAACTCCTGGAACGGGCCGTCGGTGACCACCCGGTCACCGGCGGCGTCGACGCGGACGATGTGCGCGGCATCCGGCGGGGTGAGGATCGTGACGTCGACCAGCTCACCGCTCTCGGTGAGCTGGTCGTTGAGCGCGCGGTAGTAGTCGAGGTGGGCGGCGATCTCCTCCGGCTGCCACTCCTCCATGGGGGAGTCGACGACGCCGGGCTCGAAGGTGACGATGAGCAGGTACCTGGCCACGGGTGGCCCCTTCCGGTCGACGGGCTCGGGGGCCCGTTCTCTCGATGCTGACACCCTAGGGACGGAGCCGTCCCCGGTGTCTCGACATCGACCGCCGGATCAGGGCGTGACGGCCACGCCGGTCAGCTCCTCGCTGCGCTCCCAGAGCAGCCGCGGCGAGCGTCTCGTCCTGCGCCCACGGGCTGTGCCTCGCCTCGCCGACCGGACCGCGGGTCTCCCGGAAGCCGGTCGGGCCGGAGTACGAGCCGGGGGCGGCCTCCGGTCGCGGCGAAGAGGATCGCCTCGGCACCGTGGTCCGGGTCGGGGAAGATCACCCTGACGCACCCACTGGGTGAGCGTCCCGATCACCGGCGTCGCGCCCATCCCGTCGCGGCTCGCGATGAGGTTGGTGCCCGAGATGCCGGGGTGGGCGGCCGTCGAGGTCAGTCGCGACCCGGATGCCGTGGCGCGCCGCTGCAGCTCGAGCGCGAACAGCAGGTTGGCCAGCTTGGAGCGGCCGTAGGTGACGCTGGGTGTCGTAGCCGTGTCGCGGGGTTGCCCTCGAGCGACCGCGCCGTCGCCGCGGTGGTGGGCGATCGACGACACCGTCGTGACCCGCGGCGCCGCCGCCTCCAGCAGGTGCGGCATGAGCAGCCCGGTGAGCGCGAAGTGGCCGAGGTGGTTCGTGCCGAACTGCAGCTCGAACCCGTCGCTGGTCGCGCGGTACCGCGGTGGGGTCATGACGCCGGCGTTGTTGACGAGGCAGGTCGAGCGGCCCGTCGAACCGTTCGGCCAGGGCGTGCACCGACGCCTGGGACGCGAGGTCGAGCCGCTCCACCCGCACCGTGCCGGGCACGCCGGTGGCACGGATCCGCTCGGCGGCCGCCTCACCGGCATCCGTGTCGCGCACCGCCAGCACGACGTCGGCGCCGTGCCGGGCGAGCTCGCGCGCCTCGACCAGGCCGATGCCGGAGTTCGCGCCGGTGACCAGCGCCGTGGTTCCGGACAGGTCGCCGATCTGGTCGGGGGTCCAGCTCACGACGGGTCTCCTCGGGTGGCGGTGTGGTGCGGTGGTGGGGCGGGGGCGATGCCGTGCCCAGTATGCGTCTCGCCCTCGCCGCCGACGGCGGGGCCTCCGGGCAGGCCGCCCTCCCGTCGTTCTGGCTGAGCGCTGGTCCGTCGCGGTGGCTGACGGCGTCAGGAGCCCGGCGTCGACGTCTCCGAGCCGGGGGCCGCCTCGCGCTCGGCGAGGTTGCGCAGGATGCAGAACTCGTTGCCCTCGGGGTCGGCCAGGACGACCCAGCCGGTGCCGGGGCCGTACTGCCCGCGGTGGTCGGCCACCTCGACGGCTCCGTGCTCCAGCAGGCGGGCGAGCTCGTCGTCGCGTCGACCCTCGACCGGCTCGAGGTCGAGGTGGATGCGGTTCTTCCCGGACTTGGCCTCGGGCACCTCGATGAACAGCAGCCGGTGCGAGCCGTCGCGGCTGAGGATCATGCACTCCTCGTGGCCCGCGAGGTTGGGGTCGCCCTCGACGTCGACGTAGTCGAGCACTCCCTTCCACCACTCGGAGAGCGCGTACGCGTCGCGGCAGTCGATGGTCGTGTGGGACACCCGTGCGGTCATCCCGCAACCCTGCCACTGCAGGGGCTCGAGACACCATCGGAATCCTCGGTGTCGCCCGGTGGGCTCGAGGCGGTCAGACCACGATCGCGGCCCGGATGCCGTCCGAGAACACCTCGGGCGGGTCCGGCAACCACCGCGCGTCACCCGTCGCGCGGCGGTGCGCCGACCAGGCGACGGCGCAGGCGTCGAGCACGTCGTCCGCGGCGTAACCGCTGCCCTTGAGCACCGAGGGTCGGGCGATGCCCGCGGCGGCGAGCGCGTCCAGCCGGGCCTGCTGCCCCTCGGCGGTGCGCTTTCCGGGCAGAGGCGCCCCGGCCATCGTCGCGAAGGACACCTCGGGGTGCACCTCGATGACGTCGACCGTCGGCCGGCTGCGCAGCCAGGCGTCGACCTCGAGGATCTTTGCCCGAAGGGCGAAGGCCTGGGCGCCGACCCCCTGCCCGCTGAGCCCACGGTTCACGGCATCCGCTGCGACGCGGTCGGCGGCGAGGTAGGCGGGGCGGGTCAGGGTCGTGAAGACGGAGCTGGCCCGGCCGGGCAGGGCGCGGCGGGCCAGGACGTCGGCCTGACGGATCGAGCTGTCCGGCAACCCGATCGGGATGTCGATGCCGACCACCTGAACGTCGAGGTCGGCGCGCACCGTCTCGACCAGCAGCTCGACGGTCGGTGCCACGACCACCCGGGGCCGGGGTGCGCCCGGCACCAGCACGGCTCCGACCCACCCGCCCGGGCACCCGTCGACCCCCAGCACCGGCACGCTCACCTCGATCGGCGCCATCGCACTCGTGGATGCCGTCACGACCGGTTCCGCGGTCCGCAGCCCGGCCAGGGCGCCCAGCACCAGGTCGAGGGTCACCTCGAACTCGTTGCCGAACGAGTAGCCGGGCTGCAGGGCCCGGCCCTCGGCGAAGGCGGTGAAGTGGGGGTAGGCCGCGCGCACCTCCGGGCCGAGCAGCTCGGCACCCAGGGCGGCGAGGTCGGCTTCGCCCTCGAACGGCAGGTTGACCTCCTGCTGCATGAATCCGTAGAGGTGGGCGTCGAGGAGTGCGAAGGCTGTACCGGCAGCGGCCAGCGAGAAGCCCTGCGCCGCAAGGCAACCCAGCACGGCGTCGTGGTGCGTCAGGTTCTCCGGGCCGGGGGTGCGACGTGAGTCCATCAGCCCCACGGCCCACCGGTGGCGCAGCAGCACGGACCGCCCGGAGACGGACCTCTCCCGCAGCTGGGCCCGCCAGTCGCCGCCCACGACCGGGAGGTGCAGCTCGCCGAACACGGCGTCGACCATCGCGTCGAGCAGCGCCTCCTTGCCCGCGACGTGGTGGTAGAGCGACATCGCCTCGACGCCCAGGCGGGCGGCCAACCCCCGCATCGACAGGGCCGCCAGGCCCTGCTCGTCGGCGAGGGCCATCGCCTCGGCGACCACACGGGCGCGGCTCAGCGGGGGGCGGGCGGACGGCATCCGGGCTCCTCAGGGGTGGGCGGGTCGGCAGGGGTTGCCTCATCTTACGGCGTAAGGCGGACGTGGTCGCCAGGGCAACCACGTCCGCACTCGCCGCGAGAAGGCCCGGGGTCAGGCCAGCTGCTCGAGCAGGTACGACACCGCCTGCGTGGCCGACCAGCCCTGCGGGTGGCGACGGATGAGCTCCTCCACGCCGGCGAGGTCCTCGCCGAGCGTGACGAGCGGCGCCTCGTCGTAGCCGTCCTTGCGGTGCTGACCCATGCCGATGGTGGCGGTGAGCCCGTTGCACAGGCACTTGCGGCCCTCGGTGTCCTCGACGGCACCGCCCTTCTTGACGAACATGTGCACCGGCTCGCCCGCGCAGCGGAAGCCCACGGTGCCGTTCGCCCGCTCGTAGGGCTGGCGCAGGTAGGACAGGTCGCACAGGCGCTCGCGCGCCTCGTACACCTCGGCCTGGCTGACCGTGCCCTCGAGCGAGACGACCTTGAACGGGAAGCCGGTCGGGCTGGCCCGCGGGTCGTTGCGCACGGTGAGGTCACCGGCGCGCAGCCGGTCGAGCGCGAGGTCGCGGGCGGCATCCGTGAGGCCGGACTCGGCACACAGGGCGAACAGCGTGCCGACCTGCACGCCGACCGCACCCGCCTCGACGGCGGCAGCCACCTGGCCGGGGGTGCCGTACGCACCCGCCATCCAGAACGGCAGGCCGATGGCGGCCATCTTCGACAGGTCGGCCTCGTCGCGGGCGCCGTAGACCGGGGCGCCGTGCTCGTCGAGCTGCATCCGCCCGCGCGGGGGCGCCGAGTGGCCGCCGGCCGGGGGGCGCTCGACGACGAAGCCGTCGGGGCAGATCTCGGGGTCGCGGTGCAGGTAGGAGGCGAGCTGGTCGAGCGAGACGATGGCGAGGAAGTCGGGCCGGGTCAGCGGCGGCAGGTCGGCACCGAGCAGGTCGCGCGGGTCCGCCTCGACGAAGCGGTGCACGGTGCCGCCGGCCACGTCGACCGGGATCCGGCCGACCTCGCCGGCCGCGAGGGCGCGCAGCAGCTGGGGCACCTCGCGCGGGATGCCGGCGCCCATCAGCACGTAGTCGACGCCGCCGAGCATCGCGCCGAGCAGGGCGGTCGGGGTGGCCAGCTGGATCTTCTCGAGGCAGTTGATGCCGACGACGCCGTCGTGGCCCTCCTTGGCGAGCCAGACCTCGGCGAAGTTGCCGACCACGGCGAGCTCCTGGCCGGCCCGGGCGGTGTTCAGGGTGAGCTTCGGCAGCGGCTTGTACGGGGTCTGCGCACCACGGCCGCCCTCGACGAAGTAGCGTGTCGAGCACCCGCTGGGCCATGGCCGGGCTCGGGAAGTGGGCCAGGGCGCGGCGGTAGTGGCCGCCCTCGTCGCCGTCCTGGAGGCGGCGGGCGAGCACGGCATCCATCGCGGTTCCGGACACGACGCCGAGGTGCCCGGCGCGGGAGACCTCGCGGGCCAGCCGCCAGCCGGAGACCGCGACGCCCATCCCGCCCTGGATGATCGCCGGGCGGGCTCGGTGCGCGGCACCGGTCGGGGCGGGGACGGGCTCGGTCAGGACTGTGGCCATGGGTGGCACCTTCGTCGTCAGGGAACCTACGTTCGCGTAGGTTTCGCTACCGTAAGTTACGGTAGCGTAGGTTACGTGGTACAGCGTCACATCGCGCGGATGAGTGCTCGGTCACGTTCCCAGGGGCCATCCACCGCGCCCCGTTGCGGTTGGGTTCGGCCACCGCCGCGCCTTCAGCGCGGGTCATGGACACGCGCAGTCCGGGCCGCCACACTCTGACGATGACAGGCCGAGGACGCACCCCGCTCTCCGCACAGATCCGGCGCACCCTGGCGGCGCACGAGGAGTCGCAGCGAACCGGCACGCCGGTCGCGGACATCCTCGGCAACGCTCAGGAAGCCGCTGCGCGACACCAGATCTCGAGACGGGATGCCGTGCGCGCCGCCGGTCTGTTGGCCGCCGGTGGCGTGGTCGCCACCGCCGCGGCGCGCCCCGCACCCGCCCGGGCCGCCGAGCCCGACGTCGTCGTGGTGGGTGCCGGGCTGGCCGGGCTGCGGGCCGCCCACTGGCTGTGGAAGGTCAAGGGGATCGCGAGCACGGTCTACGAGGGCTCGCCCCGGCTCGGTGGCCGGTGCTGGACGCTGCGCGACCACTTCCCCGGCTACGTCGTCGAGCACGGCGGAGCCCTGATCAACACCGACCACAACGCGGTGCGCAACCTCGCCCGCAGTCTGGGCCTGACCCTCGACACCGTGCACGGCGGCAGCTACTCCGGCTGGGTCGACAAGTACTGGATCGACGGCGACCGACTACCCCTACGACGCGGCGAACGCGGACTGGGGACAGGTGTGGCTCGCGGTCAAGAACGCCCTCAAGGTCGCTCCGTACCCGCAGACCTACGACTCGTGGACCCCCGCCGGGCGCGCCCTCGACGACCTGACCGTCGACCAGTGGCTCGACGCCAACGTGCCCGGCGGCCTCTCCAGCCGGTTCGCGAAGCTGATGCAGAGCAACGCCGTCGCCGAGTACGGCCTCGACCCGTCGCAGCAGTCGGCGCTCAACTTCATCTACCTGCTGGGCTGGAACGGTCAGAACAGCCTGACGCCGATCAACGGCGGTGACGAGAAGTTCTCGGTCCACGGCGGCAACGACCAGCTCGTCACCCGGATGGTCGCCGAGCTTCCCGCGGGCGCGGTGCGGACCGACCACCGCCTCACCGCCGTACGGGCCCTTGCCGACGGACGGGTGCGGCTGGCCTTCGCGACGGGCGGCGCGGCCCTCGAGGTGACCGCCCGCCGCGTCGTGCTGGCGCTGCCGTTCACGACCCTGCGCGACGTCGACCTCAACCAGGCCGGGTTGCGGCCGGTGACCCGGCAGGCCATCAACGAGCTCGGCCTCGGCGCCAACGCCAAGCTGCACCTGGGCATGCGGCGCCGGCCGTGGGTCGAGCAGGGCTATGGCGGGGCGGTCTACACCAACGTCCAGGGCTTCCAGTGCGGCTGGGACGACACCGCCGACCAGCCTCTGCCCGGTGGGGTGCTCAACCTCTTCCCCGGCGGGAGCCAGGTGAGTGCGGGCTGGAGCGGCCCGGCGTTCGGCGTGCCCGGGACGTCCCAGGTGCAGTCCTACCTCGCGCAGGTCGAGCCGATCTTCCCCGGCACCACGGCGGCGTGGACGGGCGTCGCCTACCGCGACTTCTGGCACGCCAACCCGTGGAGCCGGGGCGCCTACACGGCCCAGCGCCCCGGCCAGTACACCCGGGTGTTCGGTGCCGGGTCGACGCCCGAGGGCAGCATCCACTTCGCCGGCGAGCACACGAGCACGGCCTACTTCGGCTTCCTCAACGGCGCCGTCGAGTCGGGCGAGCGAGCCGCCAAGGCCATCGCCCTCTCCTGACCCGACCCGCGGCATCCCCGCCCTCACTGCGACTTCGTGCGACTTACGCACTGTTCCTACCGGCGCGGACCGTGCGAAAACGTGTGCAAGTCGCACGGAGTCGGGAACGGGTGAGGTTCACCGGTTCGCAACGCTCACGACCCGGGCGGCTGGTGGCAGCGTGGCGGGCATGACCGAGGACCGCAGCCAGGCTCACCCGCATGCTCGAGCCGTGGCGGGGCGCCCCCGACCAGGACGTCGACCCGGTGCAGGTCGACCGGCACCACCGCCGGCGCTCGGCGGCCGGGGTCGAGGCCGTGGCCGTGACCGTGAACCGCGCTGCCGGCCAGATGGGCCCGCTGCGAGCCACGAACACGCTCCGACAGCTCAACCAGGCGCACGGGTTCGACTGCATGGGCTGCGCGTGGGCCGACCCGGACCCCGAGCACCGCAGTGTCGCGGAGTTCTGCGAGAACGGCGCCAAGGCGGTGGCCGAGGAGGGCACCACCCGCCGGGCCGACCGCGCCTTCTTCGCGTCGCACCCCGTGGCCCAGCTCGCGACCTGGAGCGACTACCAGCTCGGCCAGCAGGGCCGGATCACCGAACCGATGGTGCTGCGCGAGGGCGGCACCCACTACGAGCCGATCTCGTGGGACGACGCCATCGACCTGGTCGCGAGCACCCTGCGCGGCCTCGACGTGCCGGGCCAGGCGGCGTTCTACACCAGCGGCCGGGCGTCCAACGAGGCCGCGTTCAGCCTCCAGCTCTTCGCCCGCGCGTTCGGCACGAACAACCTGCCGGACTGCTCGAACATGTGCCACGAGTCGACCTCCGTGGCGCTCGCCGAGAGCATCGGCATCGGCAAGGGCTCGGTGAGCCTGCAGGACATCCACGACGCCGAGCTCATCGTCATCGCCGGCCAGAACCCCGGCACCAACCACCCACGCATGCTCAGCGCCCTCGAGAAGGCCAAGGAGCGCGGCGCCCGGATCGTCGCAGTCAACCCACTGCCGGAGACCGGCCTGATGCGCTTCCACAACCCGCAGAAGGTCAAGGGTCTGACCGGGTTCGGCACCGCCCTGGCCGACGAGTTCCTGCCGATCCGGCTCAACGGCGACCTCGCGCTCTTCCAGGCCATCGGCGCCCTGCTCGTCGAGAAGGACGCCGTCGACCTCGACTTCGTCGACCGCCACACGACCGGGTACGAGACCTGGCGCGAGCACATCTCGCACCTCGACTGGGATGCCGTGCTGCGCGCCACGGGGTTGCCCCGCGCCCAGATCGAGCGGGTGGCCGACCTGTTCGCGGCATCCGACGCGCACGGTCATCTGCTGGGCGATGGGGATCACCCAGCACCGCAACGCCGTCGCGACGATCAAGGAGATCACCAACGTCGCGCTGCTCCAGGGCAACATCGGCAAGCCCGGCGCCGGCCTGTGCCCGGTGCGCGGCCACTCCAACGTCCAGGGCGACCGCACGATGGGCATCTGGGAGAAGCTGCCGGCGCACTTCGCCGAGCGGCTGAGGCAGGAGTTCGGCTTCGACCCGCCGACCGAGCGCGGGCACGACGTCGTCAACACGGTGCGCGCGATGAAGGAAGGGAAGCTGCGGGTCCTCGTCGGCCTCGGCGGCAACTTCGCCGCGGCCACCCCCGACAGCGAGGTGACCCACGAGGTGATGCGCTCGCTCGACCTCAACGTGCAGGTCTCGACCAAGCTCAACCGCACCCACGTGCTGCCCGGGCGGCAGATGCTGCTGCTGCCGTGCCTCGGCCGCACCGAGAAGGACGTGCGGCGCGCCGGCTGGCAGGGCGTCACCGTCGAGGACTCGATGTCGAGCGTGCACCTCTCGGTCGGTCGCAACGAGCCGGCCAGCCCGCACCTGCGCTCCGAGCCGTGGATCGTCTGCCGCATCGCGGAGGCCACGCTGGGCTCGCTGCCCGAGGGCTCGCGCATCGACTGGGACGCCATGGCCGAGGACTACACCGTGACCCGCCGCCACATCGGGCACGTGGTGCCGGGCTGCGACGCCTACGACGAGAAGGTGAAGCGGCCGGGCGGCTTCGTGCTGCCGCACGCACCACGTGACACGCGCACCTTCGACACCCCTTCCGGCAGAGCCGAGTTCGGCGTCAGCCCGCTCGAGGTGCTCGAGGTGCCGGACGGCCACCTCCTGCTGCAGACACTGCGCAGCCACGACCAGTTCAACACGACGATCTACGGCCACGACGACCGCTACCGCGGGCTGGCCGGTGGCCGCCACGTCGTCATGGTGCACCCCGACGACATCGCCCTGCTCGGCCTCGAGCCCGACCAGGTCGTCGACGTCGTCTCGGAGTGGACCGACGGCTCGGAGCGCGTCGCCCGCGACTACCGGGTCGTCGCCTACCCGACCTCACGTGGGTGCGCCGCCGCCTACTACCCCGAGTGCAACGTGCTCGTGCCGCTCGACTCCGTCGCCGACGGCAGCAACTGCCCGACCTCGAAGTCGGTCGTCGTGCGGTTCGAGCCGCCGGGCACCACCACCTCGCACGACGCGCACGGCGGGATGAAGGCCGGCAGCGACCACACGCATCGCAGCGGGGTCGAACCCAAGCACCTCAGCTGAGCGAGGTCGCCCGGACCAGGCGCACGGTCTCGCCGGGGCGCAGCTGGGCCGCGCGGTCGCAGGCGGATGCCGTGAGCACCCCGACGACGGGGTAGCCGCCGGTGACCGGGTGGTCGGCGAGGAAGACGACCGGCTCCCCGCCCGGTGGCACCTGGACCGCGCCGCGCACCACTCCCTCGCTCGGCAGGTCGACGTCGAGCCAGGGTGCGGCGCGCTGCACCGGGGAACCGCCGAGCCGCAGCCCGACCCGGTCGCTGTCCCCGGAGACGAGGCGATCCACGCCGAGCAGGCCGCCCAGACCGGTGGCCCACCCGCCGACCCAGGCCGCGCGAGGGCCGGCCAGCACCTCGAGCACGGTCGGGCCGTCGTGGCTCGCCGGTGGGTGGGCGGCGTGGTCGACCGTGGGGAAGTCGGCCCCGGGCGCCCCCACCGGCAGCACGTCGCCGACCCGCACGGGCGCCGGGCCGAGCCCCGAGAGGGTGTCGGTCGACCGGGAGCCGAGCACCGGCGGTACGTCGATGCCGCCGCGGACGGTGAGGTAGGTGCGCAGGCCCGTGACCGGCATCCCCAGGGAGAGGGTCGCGCCGTCGGGCACGTCGACGAGGGCGGCGTGGGCCACCACGCGTCCGTCGAGGGTCGCCGGAGCCGGCAGCACCGGTGACGGCCACGGTGACCCGGCCCCGGGCCCGCACGACCAGGCCGCCGAGCAGCACCTCGAGCGCTGCACGGTCCTCCGGGTGGCCGACCAGCCGGGCCCCGAGCCGGTGGGCCGTGCGGTCGGCGGCGCCGGAGCGACCCACCCCGACGGCGGCCCGGCCCGGGCGGCCGGCGTCCTCGACGAGCACGAGGGGGCCGGTCGCGAGCACCTCGAGGGCGGGGCTCACGTCGGCGGCCCGGCGTCGACGAACCGCACCGTGGTGCCCGGGCCGAGCAACGCGGGCGGGTCGCGGTCGACGTCCCACAGCACGGCCTCGGTGCTGCCGAGCAGCTGCCAGCCACCGGGCGAGGAGCGTGGGTAGACCCCGGAGAACTCCCCGGCCAGTCCGACCGCTCCGGCCGGAACCGACGGGCGGGGGCGGTCGCGACGCGGCACCCGCAGCCGGGGGTCGCCGCCGACGAGGTAGGCGAACCCCGGCGCGAACCCACCGAAGGCGACCCGCCACGACGTGCCGGTGTGCGCCGTCGACGACCTCGGTGGTGGTGAGGCCGGTGAGGCGGGCGACGTCGTCGAGGTCGGGGCCGTCGTAGCGCACCGGGATCTCGACCTCGTGCGAGTTGGGCGCGGTTTCCGGCCCCGGGCCGCCCGCAGAACCGCGCTCGACTCGCACGGAGTCGGCCAGCGCGAGCACGGCCGCGCGCAGGGCCGCGAGATCGGTCCGATCCCGGGTGAGCAGCAGCACGGTGCGCGCCGCGGGCACCACGTCGGTCACGTCACGCCAGCGGCGCGCCGCCGGCTGCGACGGCCGCGCGCAGGGCGCCGTCGAGCGCGAGCACCGCGTCGAGGTCGGCCACCTCGAGGAGCAGGCCCTCGTCCCCGACCGGCAGCACCTCGACGGGCACTCCCACCGGCTCGCCCGCCGTCACGGCCCGGAGCGGACGAACGGCGTGATCGTGACCCCGGCCGCCTCGAGCTTCGCCCGCACGGCACGGGCCAGCCCGACCGCCCCCGGGGTGTCGCCGTGGGTGCACACCGAGCGGGCCGGCACCGCGACGAGCGTGCCGTCGACGGCCAACAGCGTTCCCTCAGAAGCGATCCGGAGCACCCGCTCGGCGACCTCGTCGGGGTCGTGGAGCAGGGCCTGCGGGTGCGAGCGGGGTACGAGCCGCCCGTCGGCGGCGTACCCACGGTCGGCGAACGCCTCGGCCACCACCGGCAGCCCGGCCGAGGACGCGACCTGCAGCAGCACCGAACCCGGTTGGCCGAGGAGGGGGAGCGAGGGGTCGTAGGCGGCCACGGCATCCACGACCGCCCTGGCCTGGACCTCGTCGACCGCGGCCGTCGTGTAGAGCGCCCCGTGCGGCTTGACGTAGGCGACCCGGGTGCCGGCCACGCGGCACATCGCCTCGAGCGCGCCGAGCTGGTAGAGCACGTCGGCGGTGAGGTCCGCGGCATCCATGTCGATGCGGCGCCGGCCGAACCCGGCGAGGTCGCGGTAGCCGACCTGCGCCCCGACGACCACCCCGCGCCGGGCGGCGGCGGCGACGGTGCGGCGGATCGTGGTCGCGTCACCGGCGTGGAAGCCGCACGCGACGTTGGCGCTGGTGACGACGTCGAGCATCGCCTCGTCGTCGCCGAGCACCCACGTGCCGAACGACTCGCCGAGGTCGGCGTTGAGGTCGATCCGCACGGTCATGGCACGAACGCTAGTGCGACCGCCGGTCCCTTCGGGCGGGAAAGTTGGGACCCCGGACACGCACGACCGCCGCCCGGAATCCGGACGGCGGTCGTGGGGTGCGCCTCGCGGCGCAGAAGGAGGCTTGGGTCAGCCGATGACGGTGATGTTCGCCGCCTGCGGGCCCTTCGCGCCCTGCTGGGTCTCGTACTCGACCTTGGCGTTCTCGTCGAGCGAACGGTAGCCGTTCGAGTTGATCGCCGAGTAGTGGGCGAAGACGTCGGCGGAGCCGTCGTCGGGGGCGATGAAGCCGAAGCCCTTGTCGGCGTTGAACCACTTCACGGTGCCAGTAGCCATGTGGAGGCCTACTTTCTGAGTAGGAGCGCCCCGCTTGTCGGGGGCTCCGCGTTGGTGATGCCTGTGATACCTCTGCTCAGAAAGTGCTCAGTCCCGGCGGGACGTTCTGCCACTACTTCACAACGGAAAGCTCAACAACTGCGGCCAGCCTAGCGGTCCGCACCCGGGAACGTCACATTAAGGGGACCAGATCTCGGTGGATCTGCGCCTGGGCCGGCAGACTGCCCGGTCAGGAGCGTGCGCGCAGGCCCGCCTACGCTGTCGTCCATGGACGAGTCGGATGCCGGTGACGCACCCCGTGCGCGCCGCTGACCACCCGCTGGCCTCGGCGAAGTACGTCGCACTGACGACGTTCCGTCGCAGCGGTGCTCCCGTCACCACGCCGGTCTGGTTCGCGCCGTCGCTCGACGAGCCCGGTCTGTTCGCGGTGATCACCGTCGACGACACCGGCAAGACCAAGCGGCTCGCCCACACCGACACCGTCGACCTGCAGGCGTGCGACGTCCGCGGCAAGGTCGCGACCGGCGCCCCCGTGTTCCACGGCACCGCGCGGATCGTGCGGGATGCCGCCGGCGTCGCCTCGGTGCGCCGCGCGGTCGTCGCGAAGTACGGCCTGCCGGCGCGGTTCTCCGACCTCACCGACCTGGTCGGCTCCAGGGTGGGCCTGAAGCGGGCGCCGCGGGCCGGCATCCTCGTGTCCGCCGACCCGACGCCCGGCGAGCCCCGCACCGGCCCGCCAGCCGGCGACTGACACCCGGCTCAGCGTCCGAGGACCTCGCGGTCGCCGGGGTCGCGGGCGGGGTCGTGCCCGGGGAGGGCGTCGCGCGCCCAGTCGGAGCGCTTCCACTCGGGCACCGGGGTGAGGCAGTCGGTGCGGGGGACGAACCGCGACCGTCGCACCAGCTCGTAGCGGTGGATGTACCTCGGGCAGTTCGGGTACACCGCCCGGGCGGTCACCCGCACGACGAACTGCGCCTCCGGGTAGTCGTCGCGCAACGGGTCGTCGAGGTCGATCGTGGCGGTGCCCTCGAGCCGCATCCGGTGGCCCTTCTCGAAGTCGATGAACAGCATCCCGACGGCGGGGTTGACCAGCACGTTGCCGGCCGAGAGGTACATGCCGTTCCCGTCGTAGTTGGGAAAGGCGAGGGTGCGCGCGTCCAGAACCCGCACGAAGCCGGGTTCGCCACCCTTGTACGAGCAGGTCGGTCGACCCTCGGCGTCGGCCGTGGCGAGGAAGAACATGTCACGGTCCTGGATGAACGCGCGGTCGCCCTCGCTGATCGTGTCGCTGACCAGGAGCGAGTCGATGCGGTCGGCCAGGGCGCGGCTGTCGTAGCGGTCCTGCAGCGAGCGGCTGCCGTCGTGGAACCCGGAAGGCATGAGTCCTCCTCGGCGGGCCGACCTGGATGGGGCCGGTCTGGCCGCCGGCCGCGCCTGGTCCGAGTGTGACCCCGCGGCGGAGCCACGTCGAGGGGTGCACGAGCTGCGGCCGTCCGTTGACAGCACCAACCCCGCACGTGCGGGATCTCGGGCGCCGGGGGTGCCCGGCGTCTAAGGATCTGGCTCGCCGGGCCCTGCGGGGTTAGCGTGGCTGCGTGAGCCTGCTGCGCACCGACCGGTCCTGGCGCGAAGAGGTGCGCCACCGCGTGCCGGTGCGCTACCTCCCCCAGGCGACTCCCGACCACCTGCGCAGCACCTGGCGGGAGGCCAAGCCGGCCCGCATCGAGGCCTCACTGCGCGCGGCGTTGCGCCGCCCCACCCACGGCTGGCTGGTCGCCGCCGCGTCCGCCGACGTGCCGGCCGGCCGCACCCTGCTCCGCACGGTCGCCGGTCGCGAGGTCGTGCTCTGGCGCGACGCCGACGGGTCGGCCCTGGCCGGTCCCGGCGCCTGCCCGCACCTCGGTGCCCGGCTCGACGCGTGCGACGTCGTCGACGGCACCGTCGCTGTGCCGGTGGCACGGGATGCCGCTCGACGGTGAGGGCCAGCCGAGCTGGCGCACCTTCGCCGCCTTCGACGACGGCATCCTGTTCTGGGTGCGTGTCGGCGAGGTCGAGGACGGCGTCGAGCCCACCGACCGCCCGGTGCTCGCCACCCGTCCGCCGCTCGAGGAGTCCCTCGCGTCGGTCATCTCGCTGCCGACCGACTGCGAGCCGCGCGACATCGTCCAGAACCGGCTCGACCCGTGGCACGGCGCCTGGCTGCACCCGTACGCGTTCAGCGACCTCAGGGTCGACGACGACGCCTCCACCGACGACCTGCTCGTGCTCGACGTCGCCTACCGGCTCGGCCGCACCTTCGCGGTGCCGGTGCGCGCCGAGTTCACCTGCCCCGACTCGCACACCATCGTCATGACGATCGTCGACGGCGAGGGCACCGGCAGCGTCGTCGAGACCCACGCCACCCCGCTCACCGCGCCCGGGGTGCACCCCGCGCGCACGGTGATGACCGAGGCGGTCGTCGCGACGTCCGACCGGTTCGGGTTCCGGGTCGCCCGCGGGCTCGCGCCGCTCGTCAAGGTCGGCATGCGCGCGTCGGCCACCCAGCTGTGGGCCGACGACCTCCGCTACGCGGCCCGGCTCTACGAGCTGCGCGCGCGCGCAGGCGACGCCGACGCGGCTACCTGGCGCGCGGATGCGCGCGGCGAGGCCGTGCCAGCCGCGGAAGCGGCCCGAGCCGTGACCCCATCGGCACCGACCACACGCCGTGCCCGCGCTCGCCCCAGCCGCTGAGCAGCCGGTCGGCCGCCATCCAGCCGGTCGTCGCGGCGCGCTCCATCAGGGCCACCGGCAGGTCGCAGCGCACCGCGTCGCCGGCGAGCAGCACCCGCGGGTCGGGTGTGCGCACGCCGGGGCGCGACCGCCACGGCTCGAGCCCGACCAGCACGCAGTCGGCCGCGACGAGCCACTCGTCGTGCACGACCTCGAGGGCCGCCGTCTCGGGGTAGATCCGGTGCAGCGCGGCGAGCAGCTGCTGGCGCAGGTCGACCTCGGCGGTGCCCTCCGGCAGTGCGTAGGCGTGCAGCTCGACGACCGAGCCGTCGTGGGCCTCGCCCCACCGGGTGGCGTGGCCCTCGAACCGCTCGAGCACCGAGACGTTGTCGAGCGGCCCGTAGCCGCTCGTGCCGAGGAACGGGGGCCGCTCGGGCGACACCGTCCCGGACAGCCACAGCCGCCAGACCGCGAACGAGGGCGCCGACCGGATGCCGGCCACGGACTCCCGCCACGCCGCACCCACGTCGTCGTCTCCCCCGAGCCCGGGGGACGCGGCCACGACCCGGCGCAGACCGCCCGGGTCGAGCGCCAGCACGACGGCATCGGCCGCGAGCCAGTCCTGGTCGTCGTGGCCGGGCAGGCCGTGCAGCACCGAGATGCCGTCACCGAGCTCGGCGACCGAGCGCACCTCGCGCCCGGTGACCACCGAGACGCCGAGGCCGTACAGGTACGCACCGAGCGGCGCCCAGAGCGTCGAGTCGTAGTCGTCGCGCGGCACGTCGAAGAGCAGCCCCTCGGCCGAGCCGACGAAGTACATGTGGAACATCGCGACCAGCTCGGCCCCGGAGAACTCGCGCGGGTCGGCGAAGAAGCTGCGGGCGAACACCTCCAGCGCCAGGTGCCGCGCGGCCTCCGGGAAGCGCAGCCGGTCGAGCACGTCGGCGGCACTCTGCCCGTCGAGCGCGGCGAACGTGGCGGGGAAGTCGACGTCGAGCAGCCCCAGGGCGGCGTCGACGTCGACCGCGGCCAGGCCCGGAGGTCGAAGCTGGGGCTGCGGGCCACGAACGCGGCGAGGTTCCACGGCGGGCGTGCGCGGGATGTTCGAGAAGGAGTCGCGCCCACCACCGTCACGCACGAGCGGGTAGTCGTCGAGCGGGCGCAGCCGCTCCAGGGTCGGGTCGGTGCGGCGCAGCACGGCACGCAGGTTGTAGTACTGCCGGAAGAACGCGTGGAAGCCGCGGCTCATCTCGCCGCTCTCGCCGCCGGTCAGCCCGACCGGCCACGAGCGCACCCGGCCGCCCGAGCCGGTCCTCGCGCTCGAGCACGGTGACCCGCACGCCGCGCTCGGCCAGGCCCAGTGCCGTGGTCAGCCCCGCGATGCCACCGCCCACGACGACGACGTGGCGCGCGGATGCCGGCACGCGCGCGGCATCCGTCGTGGTCAGTGGCGCGGGCGGCGGGTGGAACACGGCCCGTCGGTCGAGCCCGGGGGTCCAGCGCGCGGTGCGGCCGATCACGACGGTGCCGAGCCGGCGACGGTGTGCACGAGGCCGTGCTGCCACCCGCGGTAGGACCGGTGCCTCACGTCGACCAGACCGCTCGACAGCAACCGCTCGCAGATGCGGTCGACCGAGTCGAAGTCGCGCACGCTCGTGTAGAGGTAGCGGTGCAGCAGCACGTCGGACCGCTTCACGACGGCGAGCGGGATGATGATGCCGTGGCACACCGCCGCCCACAGCACCTTGGCGCGGGTGTTCCCGGCGACGGAGTAGTCGTGGATGACGATGGCGCCCCCGGGGCGCAGCACGCGGGCCACCTCCCCGACCAGCCGGTCGCGGTCGGGCACGTTGCGCAGCAGGTAGGCCGCCAGGACGCCGTCGACCGAACCGCTGGGCAGCGACTCGAGGTAGGCGACGGCGTCGGAGACGACCAGCGCGACGCTCGGGGGCCACGCCTTCCCGCGAGCCTGCGCGACCATGCCCTCCGAGGCGTCGACGCCGGTGACGGTCAGGTCGTCGACCGACCCACCACTCGACGACCAGGCGTCGAGCAGCGCCCGACTGGACGCGCCGGAGCCACAGCCGAGGTCGAGCACCCGCAAGGCCCCCTCACCCGTGCCGCGGGCGGGCAGCCGGTCGACGAGCGCCTCGGCCGCGGTGCGCAGCTGGTCGTGGTAGCCCGGGGAGAGGGCGACCATGGCGTCGTAGGTCGGGGCGGCGCGGTCGAACGCGTCGGCGAGCACCCACTCCTCGCGGTGTGGCGCGTCGGTCACGGTGCCTCCTGCGTCGTCCGGCGGTCTGTGTGGTCGCGACGGTCACCACGGTCACCCTGCACGCCGAGGTGCACCCACAGCATCAGGGTGAGGGTGATCATGCTGAACCCGAACAGATAGTCCTCCACCGGGATGTCCCACGGCACCCGGACCCCGGTGATCTGGCCCTCGTCGTAGATGACGATCGGCGCCGACAGCTTGGTCAGCCAGCCGTCGACGAGGACGTGGAAGCAGTAGACGATCGCCATCGCGATCCAGTACTGGGCACGGCGGAAGATGCCGGTGCGCAGCCAGAAGACCTCGGCGAGGACGGTCCCGACGACCGACAGCACGGCCAGCACGGTGTACTCAGGCATCACTACCCCGCCGCTCGCGCCACCGGCCGAGCACCGTGCCGACCGCCTCGTAGGTCAACAGCCCGCAGATCGGGATGACGACGAAGAAGACGACCTCCTCGAGCGGCACGTCGAACGGGAAGCGGATGCCGGTCGTGTAGCTCTCGCTGTACCACCAGTGCCGGCGCACGATGCCGACGACGTCCCAGACCAGGAAGATCGCGAGCACCGGGAGCAGCGACAGCAGCAACCGCCGGGGACGACGGTAGACCCGGGCGCGCAGCCCGAACTCCAGCGGCAGGGTGATGATCAGGCAGCCCGCCATGAGCAGGAGGTACTGGAAGCGGTCGTCCACGGCCCGGCCTACGCCGCCTCGGCGTCGGGGCCCAGCTCGGCAGCGGGTGGCAGCCCGTCACGCGGGCCGGCGGGCCAGGCGTGCGGGTCGGGGCCCAGGGCGTCGAGCAGCGGCACCTGCTCGGTGCACCAGGGGGAGACCGTGCGGCCGCCCGCCAGCACCTCGTCGCGGAACTGCGACCACGGCACCCACTGCGCGTCGTCGACCTCCGTGGGGTCGGTCGCCATCCGGTCGTCGTCGACGAAGCCGACGAACACCGGGCACAGCTCGTGCTCGACGAGGCCGTTCATCACCGCGCGGTAGCGGAAGTCGGGCAGCACGAGCCGCAGGTCGCGCACCTCGACCCCGAGCTCGCTGCGGGCCCGGCGACGCACCGCCTCGGCGAGGTCCTCACCCGGCCGTGGGTGCCCGCACACCGTGTTGGTCACGACCCCGGGAAAGCTCGGCTTGCTCGCGGCGCGGGTCGTGACGAGCAGCCGCCCGGAGGGGTCGACGACGTAGCAGGAGAACGCGAGGTGCAGCGGGGTGTCGTCGTGGTGCACGACCGACTTGGGGGCCTGACCGACCCGGGAGCCGGTGGCGTCCAGCAGCACGACGGGGTCGTCGGACACCCAGGCGCCGTCGTGCGGGTCGCGCGCCGCCCGGTCGGCACGAACCAGCCGCATCGGTTCGCGCGCAACCACCATCCGGGCGGCCAGTGCGGCCTTGGCGGGCGTCGAAACCCTTGCCCGCGAGTCGAACACGTCGTAGTCGGCATCCTCGATGCGCTCGAGGATGCGCGCGTAGAGCACGCGGGCGGTGGCCACGCACCGCCGTGAGGCGCCGGGGAGCGCCGGGATGCCGTCATCGGCCTCGCGGTACAGCCGGCGGTTCCGCTCGATCTCGAAGGCCATCAGCGCCCGCCACTCCGGCGTGACGACCCGGGCGTGCGGGTCGGCGCCGAACCGGCGCAGGTCCTCCTGCGGGAGGTAGACGCGGCCGCGGTCGAGGTCCTCGCCGACGTCGCGCAGGAAGTTGGTGAGCTGGAAGGCGAGCCCGAGCGCACGGGCCGGCGCGACGGCATCCGTGCCCGGTCGCAGCACGGGGAGCATCATCTCGCCGATCACGGCGGCGCTGCCCTCCATGTAGCCCAGCAGGTCGCCCCACGTCTCGTAGCGTGCGGCGGGTGAGGTCGCTGCGCATCGCGGCGAAGAACCGCGCGAAGCACTCGTCGTCGATGCCGCACTCGCGCACCGTGGTCGCGACGGCCGCCATGACCGGGTCGGGTGAGCTGCCGGTGGCCAGGGCGACCCAGAACGAGCGCTCGAACGCGTCCAGGGCGAGCGCGGTCTCCGGCCCGGGGTTCGGGCCGGCGAGGTCGACGATGTCGTCGGCGAGCCGGGCGAGCGTGTAGACGGCGTGGACGTGCCGGCGGCTCTCGGCGGGCAGCAGCCGGGCACCCCAGTAGTAGGTGGTGCCGTGCTCGCGGGTGATCTGCGCGCACCGGGCATAGCCCGCGGCGAGCACCTCGGGCGGCGTCACCGGGGTGGCTGCGCTCATCGGACCACCGTACGCGGTACCGGCCGGGCGGCCCCCGCGTACTCCTGCACCCGCTGGGCCGCGAGCTTGCCGCTGACCAGCACCATGGGGATGCCGACGCCCGGCTGGGTGCCCGAGCCGGCGAAGACCAGGCCCGGCACCCGGCGGTCGACGTTCGACGGGCGGAACGGCCCGGACTGCAGGAACGTGTGGGCCAGGGCGAACGGCGTGCCGAGGTGCATGCCCTGGGCGCGCCAGTCGTCGGGCGTGACGAGCAGCTCCTCACGGATGTCGGTCGGGTAGCCGCCGGCCTCGAGGAAGGCGTGCAGCCGCTCGCGCATCGGGCCGGCCTCGCGGCGCCAGTCCAGGCCGGCTCCGGTGTGCGGCACCGGTTCCAGCACGTACATGGTGGTCGAGCCGGCGGGGGCGGCGGTGGGGTCGGTGACCGACGGCACGGTGACCAGGCGCGACGGGTCGGGCATCAGCTCGCCGCGGTCGATGATCGCCTCGAAGGCGCCGTCCCAGTCGTCGCCGAAGTGGATGTTGTGGTGGCGCAGGTGCGGCGCGGGGGTGCCCGATGCGCCCACGTGCCACACGACCGCGGACGGCGAGAAGGCGCCGTTGCGTACCGCTCGCGGCGCGGGCACCCCGGGCAGCAGGCGGTCGTAGGCGACCGGCAGGTCGAGGGTGCACACCACGGCGTCCGCGGCGAGCCGCTCGCCGTCGCTGGTCGCGACCCCGACCACGGCGCCGTCGGAGCGCCGCAGCACCTCGCTCACCTCGACGCCCAGGTGAACCGGCACGCCGGCGTCGGCCAGCGCCTGCGCCATGCCCCGCGGCACGGCGTGCATGCCGCCCTCGGGGTAGAACACGCCGCGCACGGTGTCCATGTAGGTGATGACGGCCAGCACGGCCCGGGCCCTGGCGGGCGCGATGCCGGCGTAGAGGGCCTGGAAGCTGAAGATCCGGGTGAGCCGGTCGTCGGTGAAGAAGCGGTCGACGGCCGCGCCGAGCCCACCGAGCCCGCCCAGCCGCAGCAGCCGGGCCGCCGTGGCGGGGGAGCGCACCAGGTCGAGCGGGGAGGCGTAGTTGTGGTCGACGAAGGCGGAGAACTCGGTCTCGTAGAGCTGCTCGAGCCAGACGAGGAACCGGTCGAAACCGGCGGCGTCGGTGTCGCCGACCTTGGTGCGGATCTCCTCGCGCAGGTCGGCCATGTCGGCGCGGACGTGCAGCTCGCTGCCGTCGGGGTAGACCGCCCGGTAGGCGGGGTCGAGGCGGCGCATCGGCACCAGGGCCTCGGGGTCGCCGCCGACCGCCCGGATCGGGGCGTGCAGCAGCTCGGGCATGGTCATGACGACCGGCCCGGTGTCGATCCGGAAGTCGCCGAGGTGCAGCTCGCCGGCTCGGCCGCCGACGATCGCCTCGCGCTCGAGCACCGTGACGTCGTGGCCCGCCGCGGTCAGGTGGCACGCGGCGGCCAGGCCGGACAGACCGGCCCCGATCACGACGACCCTCACGCGGACCGCCAGGCGACGGCGTCGGCGAGGTCGCGCAGCGCGGCGTCGGCCTCGGGATCGACGTCGAGGTCGTCGAGGGCGTGGTGCGCGCGCGCGACGAGGTCGGCGACGGCACGCTCGGCCCGCTCGCGCACGCCGGCGTCGGCCATCGCCTGCTGCAGGGCGTCGACCCCGGCGTCGTCGAGCGTGCCGGCGTCACAGGCGGCCAGCAGCGGGCGGGCGTGGTCGGGCAGCAGCTGCCCGGCCCAGGTGAGCAGCGCGGTGGGCTTGCCCGAGCGCAGGTCGTCGCCCGCGGGCTTGCCGGTGCGGCCGGGGTCGCCCCAGACGCCGAGCACGTCGTCGCGCACGGCGAAGGCGTCGCCGACGAGGTCGCCCCACGTGACGAGACGGCGCACGAACCCGGCGTCGGCGCCCGCGACGAGCGCACCGAGCTGCAGCGGGCGGGTGATCGTGTAGCGGCCGCTCTTGAACCGGGCGATGCGCCGAGAGGTCGGCAGGTCGCGCCGGCGGCCCGCGGTGTGGGTGACGTCGAGCAGCTGACCCTCGACCAGCTCGACCGCCATCAGCCGCCAGGCGGCGCGCACCTCGGGCGCGGTGCCGGCGACGAGCATGGTCGCCTCGCTCAGGGCCAGGTCGGACACCAGGGTGGCGACGCTGTCGCCGAACAGGGCGGCGTCGCCCAGGCCGTCCTGCTCGCGGTGCCGCTCGGCGGCGACGACGTGCAGGGTCGGCCGGCCGCGGCGCGAGGCCGAGCGGTCCATCACGTCGTCCTGGATCAGGGCGAACAGGTGCAGCAGCTCGAGCGCCGCCGCGACCCTGACCAGCTGCGGCTGGCTGCCGCCGCGACCACCGGCGACCGCCCAGCCCCAGTGGGCCAGCACGGGCCGGAGCCGCTTGCCGTGGTTGCGGGCCCGGTCGGCGAGCTCGCCGACGAGGTCGACGCCGAGCGGGCCGGGGTCGTGCCCGGGAAGGTCGCGCAGCGGGTCGGCCGAGCTGCCGTCGCCGGTGCCCTCGGCGGCCCGGCGCAGCGCGTCGGAGAGCTCGACGAAGGTCGCCTCGAGCAGGACGTCGACCTCACGCAGCGTGCCGCTGACCGACGGGGCGCGGCGGCGGGCGTCGAGGTCCAGGGTGGTCACCTCGGCACTCATCGACTCAACCGCCTCGTCCCTCGCCCCTCGGGCTTCGATTCAACCAGAACTGGTCTGCTGCCTCGAGCCTAGGACACCGGTCGCCATCCTTGCACGAACCTTAGACAAGGCCTCGGGTCGCGATCAGGAGGTGACCTCGGGGCACCCTTCGGACGGACTAGCGACAAACACCGGGCTGACCTGCGAACATGAGCCCGTGGTGACCCCACTCGGGATGAGCGACGACCCGGCCCGCATCGCTGAGCGGGTCGGGGAGAGCCTGACGCGCCTGGCCAGGGTCACCGGGGAGCTGACGACGGCCGACTCGGTCCACTCCGTCGTGAAGATCGTGACCTACCACATGGCGGATGCCGTGGGCGCGACGATCGCCGCGATCGCCCTGCGCGAGGGCGACCACGCGCGGGTCATCGGGCTGCGCGGCCTGCCGGCCAGCGAGGCGCAGCGGTGGGAGCTCATCCCCATGACGATGGCGACTCCGGTCACCGACGCGATCCGCACCGGCCGACGGCTGGTGCTGGTCGGGGGGGCCGCCATCGCGCGGGCCTATCCCGACCTGGGCATCGACCGAGGGGAACGCACCCTGGTCGACCTCCCGCTGCGTGCCGGAGGGCGGACGATCGGGGCGATCAACCTCTCGTTCCCGGGAGCGGTCGCACCCGACCCGACCGAGCTCGACTTCCTCGACATCATGGCCGACACCTGCGCCCAGGCCTTCGAGCGCATCGAGGCGTCCGTGGTGGCCCGCCGGCAGACCGCGCGGCTGGAGTTCCTCGCCGAGGCCTCCATCGAGCTGGCGCGCAGCCTCGACCTCGACGTCACGATCAAGCGGGTGGCGCGACTGGCGGTGCCCACCTTCGCCGACTGGTGTGCCATCGACGTCGTGCGTGACGGGCGGGTGCACCGGCTGGCCGTCGCCCACGTCGACCCCCGCAAGGTCGAGCTGGCCGTCGCGCTGCACGAGCGCTACCCCCCGGACCCCGCCAGCCCCAGCGGCGCTCGCGCGGTGGCGCTGACCGGGAAGCCCGAGCTGGTCCACGAGATCACCGACGAGATGCTCGTCGCCGGCTGCCGTGACGCCGAGCAGCTGCGCATCGCCCGCGAGCTGCAGCTGCGCAGTGCACTCCTCGTGCCGCTGTGGGTCCGGGGCAGGGTGATCGGCGTGATCACCTGGGTCTCCACCGACGAGCACCGGCTCTACGAGGAGGACGACGTGCGCTTCGCCGAGCACCTGGCCCGCCGGGCGGCGACCGCGATGGACAACGCCGAGCTCTACAGCCAGACCCGGGCCGCGGCGGAGCAGCTGCAGCACGCCGTGCTTCCCCAGGCCCTGGTCGGCGACGACCGGTGGGAGGTCTCCTGCCACTACCGGGCGTCCGGGCGGGCCGAGGTCGGCGGCGACTTCTACGACGCCTTCGTGCTCGCCGACGGGCGGTACGTCGCCTTCGTCGGTGACGTCATGGGCCGTGGTGTCGCCGCGGCGGCCGCCATGGCCGAGATGCGGGCGGCCACCCGGGCCTTCGCGTCGGTGGACCCCGACCCGGCCGAGGTGCTGCACCACCTGGACCGCATGGTCGTGGCGTACGGCAGCGAGCAGCTCGTGACGATGGTCTACGTGCTGGCCGACGCGACATCGGGCCACCTGCTCGTGGGTAACGCCGGTCACCCACCGCCGTCCGTGCTGCGTTCGCGACGGGTCGGTCGAGCGGCTGCCGATCACCGACGGCCCGCCGCTCGGGGTGGTCACCCGCGAGCGCGAACGGCTCCGGGTGCCGTTCGGCGTGGGGGACACCCTGCTGGCCTTCACCGACGGTCTCATCGAGCGCCGCGACGAGGACATCGACACCGGGCTGGATCGACTGGCACGGGCGGTGCCCGGCCTGGCGGTGGGCTCGCTCGCGAGCGGCGTGAACGGCATCGTCGAGGCCGTGCGCGACGCCACCTACGACGACGACATGGCTGTCCTGGGGCTGCGGCGGCTGGGCTAGGAGACGTCGACCGGCGTGCTCGGCGCCCGGTAGTGGTGGGCGAAGGCGCTCGCCTCGGCCGGCGGCGGGACGAGCGAGACGACCACCCGGCATCCGGGGTCGCCGACCGCGATCCGCTCCTCGAGCAGCACGGCCACCGCGTTCGGGGTGTTGCGCGCGGCGATCCCGCCGAAGACGCTCGACGTCATCCGGCACAACGCCGGGGAGCGCAGCACCGCGTCGCCGAAGGGGCAGCGGGTGTTCTCCAGGACGATCCGTTCGCGGGTGGCCTCGAGCACGCTGAACCCACCGTCGATGGCGTGCTTCAGGCGCACGAAGCAGTCGCCGAGCTGTTCGGGCGTCATGGCGCCCACCACCTCCTCGGCGAGGCGGTACTCCTGCTCCATCTGCCAGCCGACGTCGGTGCCCACCTGGGCGATGGCTGCCTCGGCGGCCTCCGGACCGTGGTTGGTCTCGACCGCCTGCGAGAGCTGCACGACGATGGCGCGCAGGAACGACTCCTTGCCGAAGCCGCCCTCGGGTCGGGCCTCCTCCATCGCCGGCAGCACGCTGGTGCGTCGTCGGGGCGGGTCGAAGGTGGCGGTCGTGCGGCGCGGCACCGGCAGGGTGACCGACACGACCATCCCGGCGTTGGCCCGCACCGACGCGCTCACCTCGGGCGCCAGCGCCTGGATGATCAGCAACCCCCGGCCCGAGTCGGCCAGCATCGCGTCGAGCTCGGCGTCGCGCGTCGTCGGTGGTGCCGGGGTCCGCGGCGGCCGTGGATGCCGGGTGGTTCGCTGCCGCTGTCAGCTCGGCGGAGTCGAATCCGGGGCCGATGTCGTAGACCTGGAGCACGGGCCGCTCGGTGGTCCAGCTCAGCGAGACCCACACCGGGCCACCGGTGTGCCGGATCGCGTTCCCGACGGCCTCGGAGACGATGAGCTCGGCATCCGCGATCCGGTCGTCGCTGCCGGGCTCGGCGTGCCGCTCGAGGTACTGGCCCAGCTCGCGGCGCAGGTCACCGACGAGCTCACGACGATCGAGGTACCAGTCCACCAGCACAGTGTGCTCCCCCGCAGACCAGCGCGATACTGAGATTTCGGACGTTCTCGGCGCCACGTCGGCGCCACGCCGGCGTCACGTCGGCCGTCACTCCAGCCCGGCGGCGGCCGCCTGCAGCTCGCCGGCCTGAGCCCCCATCGGGACGAACGCCGTGACCGCGCCCGAGGATCCCACGAAGGCGATGACGCCCGACCCCCACTCGTTGCCGCCCTGGCCGACGTTGCTCGCACTGTCGAAGAACCAGACCGCCGGGGTGGGGTCGGCGGCGTAGCCGACGGGTGCCGGGAGTGTTCCGGCCTCCCTCTCGAGCTCGCCGATCGCCCGCGGCCGACCCTTGGGCTGGTCGAGCTCCGCGACGAGCCCGGCGAGCGACGCCTGCGACGACGGGCCGAGATGATCGGCGCCAGCCGGCCCAGGGCGGCGGCCACCTCGTCGAGGCTCCCGACGGCCAGGACGACGGGCTCTCCCTCGTGCTCGGACCAGCTGAACCGGCCGCCGCCCAGCAGGTCGACGGTGAAGTCCGGGACGTGGGTGTTGTCGAGCTCGGGGGACGAGTCCTCCAAGGGGTGTTCGACGGTCGTGCCGGGAACGGACCCGCACAGGGTGTCGACCCACCGGGCGAGCTCCGGATCCGGTGGTGGGAGATCGCCGACCGGCCGGGTCGCCCCGATCAGCCGCAGGTCCTCGAGGAGGGCCAGTCCACGGTGCCCGTCGTAGTCGGCGAGGTCGTCGACGTGCAGCACGCTCACCAGCGCGCGACCGGTGAACAGCGTGAGCTCTCCCATGACCAGCCCGGCCGGCACCCCGAGCTGCGCCTCGAGACGCTGGCAGGAGAGTCCGGTGGCGTCCGGGCGCCAGTCCCGGGTGCTGACCGACAGCGGGTCCATGCAGCCACCTTCCTCGAACGGCGCCGTGCTGCAGGTGCCGTACGACGCCCAGACCTGGAAGTCCGGCCCGTTCTCCGTCACCCGGTCGACGTCGGTGAGGGCGAGCCCGGCCGCGTCCGGGCCGAGGTAGTAGGCCGACCTGCCCTCCGCGCGCAGCTCGTCGGCCACGGATTGCACCATCGGGTCGCCCACGTAGGTGCCCCCCGAGGTGCGCGCCCCGCAGGCCACCAGCGCCAGGGCGACGGCAGTGCAACCGACGACGGCGGCTGCTCGCCGGCGGGTGTTCGCGTGACGCGGGTGCTCGAGTCGCATGACCGTTCCTCGTGGTCGTGTGCTGTCCACGACTGTCCTCCGCGCAGGTCCGCGCCCGCAAGGGAGTCGCCGCCCGCCGCCGGTGAGGGCCATGCTGGGGCGGTGACCGAACGAAACGTCCTCGGCGGCAAGCTCCAGGAGTGCGGCACCGACCCGATGACCGGCTTCTACCGCGACGGGTGCTGCAGCACCGGCCCGGAGGACCTGGGCAGCCACACCATCTGCGCCGTCGTGACCGCCGAGTTCCTCGAGCACCAGCGCGCCATCGGCAACGACCTCTCGACGCCGGTGCCGGCCTTCCGCTTCCCGGGCCTGGTGCCCGGCGACCGGTGGTGCGTCACGGCAGCCAACTGGGCGCGCGCCCACGCCGAGGGGGTCGCGGCCCCGGTCGTGCTCGCGGCGACGCACGAGGCGGTGCTGCGGATCGTGCCGCTGGCCACCCTGGAGCAGCACGCGGTCGACGTGCCCGAGGACCTCAGCTCGCTGGAGCCTGAGCCCGGTCAGCGGCTGACCGGGCCGTCCCAGTCCCAGTGCGGAGCGCTCGTCGTCGGCACGGTGTCGGGGAGTCGGGTGCGGCCCATCCGGTCGGTCGACCAGGCGAAGTAGTCGTGCAGCACTCCACGCAGCGGCTGCTCGGTGATGCCGACGTCGTCCAGCGCGAGTCGAAGCCGGCCGCGTCCGGCGTGCATCCGCAGCAGCGGCCTCGTCGTCATCGAGTCGGTGAAGTGTCGGGCCGCCGAGGGCCTGCCCCAGTAGCGCCAGGCGCTCGACGTGCGCGGGTGCAGGCCGTGCGAGAAGGGGTGGCGGCCGGGTCGGCGAGGCAGCGCGTGCCGGCGCGGGCGAGGGCGACCGGCATCCCCCGGCGGCGTCGAAGACGGTGTCATGCGCTCGTCCGCGCCGATGCCGGCAAGGCGCTGCACCGTGACGGTGTCTGCGCCCGGCGTAACGTCGGCTGGCACGGGCACCACCTGCCCGCCACCACCGCCCGAGGAGAGACGACCATGGCAGCACGGCTCAACCCCTACCTGAACTTCAACGGCACCACCCGCGAGGCGATGAGCTTCTACCAGCAGGTGCTCGGCGGAGACCTCGCGATCAGCACCTTCGGCGAGTTCGGGCAGGAGGGCGAGGGCTCCGACGGAGTCATGCACGCCCAGCTCGAGACACCCGACGGGTTCACGATCATGGCGTCCGACACCGCCCCCGGCATGGGCGAGGTCGCCCCCGGGTCGAACTTCGCGGTCAGCCTGAGCGGCGACGACGACGCGCTGCGCGGCTACTGGAAGGGCCTGGCCGAGGGCGGCACCATCACGATGCCCCTCGAGAAGCAGATGTGGGGCGACGAGTTCGGCATGCTCACCGACCGCTTCGGCATCCCGTGGCTGGTGAACATCGGCACCGGGTCAGCGCAGGGCTGAGACCGCCGCCTCGAGCTCGTCCAGCGCCTCGCCGGTGTGCACGGCGAGGCGCTGGAGGTGCGGCAGCGCCTCGCGGTCGCCCACGAAGCCGATGTCGAGCGCGCCGGCGTAGGAGTGCGCGGTGATGTTCAGCGCCATCGAGTGCCCGGGGATCGACACCGGGTAGGTCGCCTCGAGCCGGGCACCTCGCCAGTACAGGGTCTCCTTGGGGCCGCGCACGTTCGAGATGCAGACGTTGAGCGTGGTCGGCAGCGGCAGCGGGAGGCCGCTCATCGCCCGGGCCACCTGCAGCCCGGCCGGCGCGAGCAGCAGTGCGCTGTACGCCATCACGGCGTCCGCGCTCATCCCGCGCATCCGGTCCTTCGCCGCCCGCGCGGATGCCGTGATCGTCGCGAGCCGGGCCAGCGGGTCCTCGATGTCGGTCGCCAACGACACCAAGGCCGCCCCGACGGCGTTGCCGCCGCCCTCGCTCTCCTTGGGGCGCACGTTGACCGGGATGAACGCGATGAGCGGGCGCTCGGGTAGCTGCTCGCGGTTCGCCAGGAACCGGCGCAGCCCCCCGGCGCAGATCGCCAGGAGCACGTCGTTGAGCGTCGCGCCGCGCGCCTTGGCGATCGCGCGCAGCCGGCCCAGGTCGTACTGCTGGGTCGCGAACCGTCGCGACTGCCCGACCCGGCTGTTGAGCACCGAGTGCGGCGCCTGGTACGACGTGACCGCGCGGGTCGAGGTGCGCCCGCGGTGCAGCTGGGTCTCGACGACCGCCTTGGCGACCGCGGGCGTCGTGCTGAACGACGACGCCAGACCGCGCACGATCGACGCGAAGTCACCGACGGGGTCCACCTCGCGCGGCGGGCGCTTGCGCTTGGTGAGGCTGAAGAAGAACGGGTGCTCGCGGTCGTCGGGGTCGAGCGACAGGCCGCGCTGGAGCAGCCGCATCCCCGTGTAGCCGTCGACGAGGGAGTGGTGGATCTTGATGTACGCCGCGAACCGGTTGCCCGACAAGCCCTCGATGATGTGCAGCTCCCACGGCGGCCGGCGGAAGTCGAGCGGGTTGGAGTGCAGCCGCGACACGAGCACACCGAGCTCGCGCTCGCCGCGCGGCCTCGGCAGCGCGGAGTGCCGCACGTGGTAGTCGATGTCGAACTCGTCGTCGACGACCCAGCGGTGAACCGGCTGGCGCATCAGCATCCGGGTCTGCAGCCGCATGTTCCACGGCGGCTCGATCGGGGAGCTGCGCAGCGCGGCCACGAGGTCGGTCAGGAAGTCGGGCCCGGCATCCTCGGGCAGCGACAGGTGCAGCATCGAGCCGACGTGCATCAGGGTCTCTTTGGTCTCCCCCATGAGGAAGATGGAGTCCAGCGGTGACGCCCAGCGTGATCCGGCCACGGCCCGTCAGACCGCCTGACCGTGCGCCGGGTGGCCCGGCGCCTCGGGTGCCTCGGGCGTTGCGGGCGCCGACCCGGCATACGGCATCCAGCGTCCCTCCGGCTGTGCGAGCCGGTCGGCGATGACGCGCAGCGTCTCGTACTCGTGCCCGTAACCGAAGTGGGTGGCGTGCACCTCGATGTTCTCGGTCTGCGGGGCCGGCTCGGACATGCAGCACTCCCACGCGACGATGCCGTCGGTGCGCGAGTAGATGCACGTGGTGGGCACGCTCAGCGGCGAGGCGCGTTGGGCCAGGGCCTCTTCGGTGAACATCCTCGCGAGGTGGCGCCGGTTCATGATCCGGTACATCGTCCACGCGCGGGTGGAGGCCGGGTGTCCCCGGAACGGGCTGCCGAGGGTGATGACCGAGCGGGTGTGGCCGGGCAGCGCCCGGGCCATCTCGCGGGCGTAGATGCCGCCGGCGCTCCAGCCGACCAGGCTCACCCTGCGCTCGTAGCGGTCGTGGATCTCGAGCAGCAGGTCCTCGAGCCGGTCGGTCAGGGCGGGGCTGGCGCCGAGGTTGCGGCCCTGGCGCCAGTCGTGCGCCCGATAGCCGAGGCGGCGCAGGTGGCTGCGCAGGAAGACGGTCGACTCGGGCCCGGCGAGGAACCCCGGCAGCACGATGACGGGGTGGCCGTCGCCCTGCGGCCAGGCGTGCAGGTCGCGGGTGCGCAGCGCCGAGTTCGCGAGCTCCAGGCCCATCCGCCACTCCCGGCGCGCCTGCCAGGCCGTCGGCGCGGGCGCGCCGTCGGCGTTGGGCAGGTCGGTCGGGTCGAGCATCACGACTCCTGGTCCGGGCGCCGCGAGGCCTACCTACCGGGTCGCGACGCTGCGAGTGCGGCAAGGGGAAGTGTGACACGTACGGCTGACTCGTGGGCGGGAACACGGTGGCTGCTGTGGGGAGTTGAGGGTGGTGGAGCGACGTACCGTGGTGCTCCGACCTGTACGAAGGGGACCCGATGACCGCCACCGACCAGCTGCGAGCCGCACTGCACGACCTCGAGGCCAAGGCCCGCGAGCTCGAGCTCGAGAAGAAGCTCGAGAAGTTCGCCGACCGGGCCGACCACTACCTGCGCGAGGCCGCCGTCAAGGCCGGCGACTACGCGCACGACAACCGCGACCGCGTCGAGGGGGCCCTGGACCGGGCCGGCTCCAAGGTCGACGAGAAGACCGACGGCAAGTACCACCGCACGTTCGAGAAGGTGAAGACCGGCGTGCTGGTCGGCGTCGACTGGGTGGCGGAGCAGCGCGAGAGCTCGGCGACGCCCTCGTGGGCCGAGGGCACGCGCTGGGGCAGTGAGCCGGATGCCGCTGGCACGCCGTCCGCTTCGTCGGCTCCTGCCGCTGGACCGGACGTGGCCGCCGGCCCGGACGCGCCCGCAGGCTCGGCCGACTCGGACGCCTGGGTCGACGTCACCGACACCCCGCCGACGACCGAGGCTCCCACCGACCCGAAGTGACCGACGGGCCACCGGCATACCGTGGGGTGATGGCGACGACTCGCACCGAACGCGACACGATGGGCGCCGTCGAGGTGCCCGCCGACCGGTACTGGGGAGCGCAGACCCAACGCAGCGTCGAGCACTTCGACATCGGCCGCGACACGTTCGTCTGGGGTCGGCCGGTGATCCGGGGTCTCGGGCTGCTGAAGAAGAGTGCGGCGCTGGCGAACTCCGACCTCGGGCTGCTCGACGTCGAGGTCTCGCGGGCGATCGTGCAGGCCGCTGACGAGGTGGCACGTGGCGAGCTCGACGGCCACTTCCCCCTCGTCGTCTTCCAGACCGGGTCGGGCACGCAGAGCAACATGAACGCCAACGAGGTCATCGCCAACCGGGCGATCGAGATCCTCGGCGGCGAGCTCGGGTCGAAGTCGCCGGTGCACCCCAACGACGACGTCAACAAGAGCCAGTCCAGCAACGACACCTTCCCCACCGCCGTGCACGTGGCCGTGGTGCTCGAGCTGGCCGAGCGGCTGCACCCGGCCGTCGACGGGCTGGTGGCAGCACTGGAGGCCAAGGCGGCCGAGCTCGGCGACGTCGTCAAGGTCGGCCGCACCCACCTGCAGGACGCGACGCCGGTGACGCTCGGCCAGGAGATCGGTGCCTGGGCCGCGCAGATCCGCGACGCGCAGGACGACGTCCGGTACGCCGGTGACCGGGCTCGCGCCCTCGCGATCGGTGGCACGGCGGTCGGCACCGGGCTGAACGCGCCCGCCGAGTTCGGGCCACTCGTGGCGTCGCACCTCTCGGTGGAGACGGGGGAGACGTTCCAGCAGGCGGAGAACCTGTTCGTGCAGCTGGCCTCGCACGACGCGCTGGTCGCCGTGTCGTCGTCGCTGCGGACGCTCGCGGGCGCGCTGATGAAGATGGCGAACGACGTGCGGTGGCTGGCCTCGGGGCCGCGCACCGGCATCGGTGAGCTGCGCATCCCGGAGAACGAGCCCGGCTCCTCGATCATGCCGGGCAAGGTGAACCCGACCCAGTCCGAGGCGATGACGATGGTCGTCACTCGGGTGTTCGGCAACGACGCGACGGTGGGTTTCGCCGGCACGCAGGGCAACTTCCAGCTCAACGTGTTCACGCCGGTGATGGCGCACGCGGTGCTGGAGTCGATCCGGCTGCTCTCGGACGCGAGCCGCTCGTTCACCGAGCACTGCGTCGTGGGGCTGACCGCCGAGCGCGAGAGGATCGCCGCGAACCTCGACGCCGACCTCATGCTGGTCACCGCGCTGGCGCCGCACGTCGGGTACGACACCGCGGCGGCCATCGCCAAGCAGGCGCACCGCGACGGGTCGACGCTGCGCGAGGCGGCGCTCGCATCGGGCGCCGTCAGCGCCGAGGACTACGACCGCTGGGTCGACCCGGAGGCCATGACCCACCCCGGCTGACGCTGCGCGTTCGGAGCTCTCTCGCGCCCTCAGCCGTCCGTCTCCCAGCTGGCTCTGCAGCTCGTCCGCGGTCTCGAGGGCCGTTGCCGCGGAATCCCGCTCGGCCCGGCGCGTCCGGATGCCGGTCGGGTCGGCCATGCCTTCATGGTCCCGCAGCCGTTGACCGGGTCTCGCCTCCTGAGACCATCACTTGAAGTTATCCATACCATTTACATAGGTTATGAGTCAGCACGCTTCGGCACCCTCTCGACCGATCTCGAGGTCCACCCATGCCCGCCCCCACGACCGCACCCGCCATCGCCATCCGCGTACCCGATGATCGTCCTGCGCTGCGGGTGGAACGGCTCGGTCCGGGCTTCGGCGCGGTCGTGCACGACGTCGACCTGGCCGACCTCGACGACGCGCGCGTGCGCGGCATCCAGCGGGCCCTGGTCGACCACAAGGTGCTGTTCTTCCGCGGGCAGAGCCTCACCGACGACGTCCAGGTCGCCTTCGCGTCGCGGCTCGGCGAGCTGACGGCCGGGCACCCGGTGGCGGAGTCCGCGCCCGGTCGGGCCGAGATCTACCGCATCGACAGCAGTGACCCGGAGTTCTCCTTCTCCGACGTCTGGCACACCGACGTCACGTTCGTGGCCACCCCGCCGGCCGCGTCGGTGCTGCGCGCCGTGACGCTGCCGGACACCGGTGGCGACACCAGCTGGGCCGACACCCAGCTCGCCTACGAGTCGCTCTCCGCGCCGGTCCGCCGGCTCGTCGACGACCTGGTGGCCGTGCACGACGGCAACCGCGAGTGGGGTGCCTACCTGCGGCGTCGTGCGGGGCGGGGCAACCAGTGGGATGGGGCGACGGTCACCGAGATCCCCCCGGTGGAGCACCCCGTCGTGCGCATCCACCCCGAGACCGGCCGCAAGGGGCTGTTCGTCAACCCGGGGTTCACCTCGCACGTGGTCGGGGTCTCCGACGCCGAGAGTCGCGGCATCCTCGACCTGCTCTACGCCCACCTCACCAAGCCCGAGCACACCATCCGCCACCGCTGGGCCCCCGGCGACGTCGGCATCTGGGACAACCGCGCCACGGCGCACTACGCGAACAACGACTACACCCGCACGCGGGTCATGGCCAGGGTCACCATCCGCGGCGACCGCCCCTACGGGCCGTCGGCGACCCCGCACACCGCGTGACGCGCCGGCGCCAACGACCCGACCGCCTCCAGCCCATCACCACCTCGAGGAGCCCCGCATGACCGTCACCGACGACCTGCTCGCCAACAACCAGGCGTATGCCGCCCAGTTCAGCGGGCCGCTGCCGCTGCCGCCCTCGAAGCACGTCGCGGTGCTCGCCTGCATGGACGCCCGCCTCGACGTCTACCGCGTCCTCGGGCTCAACGAGGGTGAGGCGCACGTCATCCGCAACGCCGGCGGCGTGGTCACCGAGGACGAGATCCGCTCGCTCGCGATCAGCCAGCGGCTGCTCGGCACCAAGGAGATCATCCTCATCCACCACACCGACTGCGGCATGCTCACCTTCACCGACGACGGCTTCAAGGAGTCGATCCGGGCTGAGACCGGCCTGCGCCCGCCGTGGGCGGCCGAAGCGTTCTCGGACGTCGACGACGACGTGCGTCAGTCGCTCGCCCGCATCGACAACAGCCCGTTCATCCCGATCAAGGACTCGGTGCGCGGGTTCGTCTTCGACGTGGCCACCGGGCGGCTCAACGAGGTGCACCGCGACTGAGGCCGGCGGCCGCGGCTAGGCTCCCAGCACCAGGTCCTCGCGCCCGCCCCACGGACGGTGTGTCCGAGCAGATCTGCCGACGAGCAACCGAGGGGCCATGACCGAGCCACGCGCACGCGGTGCCGACGTCACGTTCACGCCGTCCGCCGGCCGGACCCTGGGCGTCGAGTGGGAGCTGGGCCTGCTCGACCCCGTCACCCTCGACCTCGTCTCGCGCGCGGACGAGCTGCTCGGGCTCGCCAACGCCACCGACGTCGCCAGCCACGCGCGGCCCACGAGGTCGCGGTCGACGGTGACCCAGGAGCTGCTGCGCAACACGGTCGAGATCGTCACCGGGGTGTGCGCCAACGCCGAGCAGGCGGCCTCCGACCTCGCCGACGGCCTCGGCCGGGTCCAGTCTGCGGCGGCCGAGCTCGACGTGCTGCTCTACGGCGGCGGGTCGCACCCGTTCGCACGCTGGGAGGACCAGGAGGTCAGCGACGGCCACCGCTACGCGACCCTGATCGACCGCACCCAGTGGTGGGGGCGGCAGATGGTCATCTTCGGGGTGCACGTGCACGTCGGCATCCGGTCGGCGGCGAAGGTGTGGCCGCTCATCAACGCGCTGCTCACCTACCACCCGCACCTCACCGCGCTGTCGGCCTCCTCGCCCTACTGGTCGGGCACCGACACGGGGTACGCCAGCAACCGCACCATGCTGTTCCAGCAGCTGCCCACGGCGGGGCTGCCGTTCCAGTTCGAGACGTGGGCGCAGTACCGCGCCTACCTCGACGACGTGTTCACCACCGGTGTCATCACCGACGCGAGCGAGCTGCGCTGGGACATCCGGCCCTCGCCGCTGCTGGGAACGATCGAGGTGCGCGCCTGCGACGGCTTCTCCCGACCGCAGGACGTCGTCGCGGTGGCCGCCCTCATCCACTGCCTCGTGGTCGACCTCGAGCACCAGCTCGACGAGGGAGTGCTCCCGCCGCCGCTCCCGCCCTGGCACGTGCAGGAGAACAAGTGGCGCGCAGCCCGATACGGCCTGGACGCCATCATCATCCGCGACGCCGACAACACCGAGGTGCACGTCGTCGACGACATCAACGAGCTGCTGGGGCGGCTCGAGCCGACCGCGCGCACGCTGGGCTGCACCCGCGAGCTCGCCGGCATCACCGGCATCCTGGATGCCGGGGCCGGCTACCAGCGGATGCGTGCGGCCGCCGAGGCGGACGGCACCGGAGACCTCCGTGCCGCGGTGCGCGAGATGGTCGTCCCCGCGGCCGGCTGACCGGACGCGCGCCGCGTCGTCGAGGCCCGCGCAACTCCCGGGGAGCGATCGTCGGGTGAGGTCGCGCTCAGGTGTCGAGGAGCTCGCGCAGGTCGTCGGCGGTGAGCGCCGAGGACATCGCCGCACCCTCGTCGACGACCCGGGCGAACAGGTCGCGCTTGCGCTCCTGCAGGGCCACGACCTTCTCCTCGATGGTGTCGCGCGAGACCATCCGGTAGACGTTGACCGGGCGGGTCTGGCCGATGCGGTGGGTGCGGTCGATGGCCTGGGCCTCGGCGGCGGGGTTCCACCACGGGTCGAGCACGAACACGTAGTCGGCCTCGGTGAGGGTCAGCCCGAAGCCACCGGCCTTCAGCGAGATCAGGAACACCGGGGCCGTGCCCTCGCGGAACGACGCGATGCGCTCGGCCCGGTTGCGGGTCGACCCGTCGAGGTACTCGTACGCGATGCCCTCCGCCTCGAGCCGCGCGCGGACGATCTTCAGGAACCCGGTGAACTGGGAGAACACCAGCGCCCGGTGCCCCTCGTCGGCCAGCTCGCCGAGCTGGTCGACCAGGGCGTCGACCTTCGCCGAGGACGCCAGCCCGGCGTACGCCTCGTCGACCAGTGAGGGGTCGAGCGACATCTGCCGGAGCACGGTGAGGGCACGCAGGATGGCGATCCGGTTGCCGTTGACGTCGTCGATCAGCCCGAGCAGCCGCTGCCGCTCGCGCTGCAGGTGCCGGTCGTAGACCGCCCGGTGGCGCGGGTGCAGGTCGACCGACAGCACCTGCTCCATCTTCGGCGGCAGCTCGGTGGCCACCGCCTCCTTGGTGCGCCGCAGCATCAGCGGCCGGATGCGACGGCGCAGCGCCGCCAGCCGCTCGGCGTCGCCGCCGTTCTCGATCGGCTTGGCCCACAGCTCCTTGAACAGCGCCGGGCGCGGGTGCAGCCCGGGCGCGACGATCGACAGCAGCGACCACAGGTCCATCAGCGAGTTCTCGAGCGGCGTGCCGGTGATCGCGAACTTCGCCCGGGCGGTGAGCCGCCGCACCGCCTGGTAGGTCTTGGCCTGGTGGTTCTTCACGAACTGCGCCTCGTCGAGGACGACCGCACCCCACGGCCGCGACCGGAACGCCACCTCGTCGATGCGCGCCACGGCGTACGAGGTGATGACGACCTGCGCCCCCGCGATGGTCTCCTCGAGACCGCGCCCGGCCTTGTTGCGGGTGCGGTCGACGACCACGGTGTGCAACGACGGGGCGAACCGTGCCGCCTCGCTCTCCCACGTCGACAGCACCGAGGTCGGTGCCACGACGAGCACCGGGTCGGCGAGCTCGCCGCGCTCGTGCGCCCGCAGCACCATCGCGAGCATCTGCAGCGTCTTGCCCAGGCCCATGTCGTCGGCCAGCACCCCGCCGAGGCCGCAGTCCCACAGCAGCGACAACCAGCGGAACCCGTCGACCTGGTACGGCCGCAACGTCGCGTCGAGACCCGCCGGCAGCTCGGCCGGCTCCACGGCATCGAGGTCGAGCAGCGCCCCGACGGCACGGCTCCACCGTTCGGACTGCTGCTCGACGACGCCCAGCGCGGCGAGCTCCTCCCACAGCCCGGCGTGAACCACCGAGATGCGCAGCGGGTCGGTGGGCTTGTCCTGCAACGAGCGGGCCTCGTCGACCAGCGCCCGCAGCGTCTCGAGCTCGGGCCGGTCGAGCGAGAACCACGTGCCGCTGTCGAGGATGAGGTGCTCGTGGCCGCGGGCGATCGCCTCGATGAGCGGCGCCAGCGGCACGTCCTCGCCGGCCACCGTGACCGAGATGCCGAGGTCGAACCAGTCGGTGGGCGCGCCGTCGCCCGGGTCGGACGTCGACACCTGGATCAGCGGCGCGTCGACCGCCTCGCTGTACGTCGCGGGCTCGCCGACGACGGTCAGCTCGACCGACGGCAGCTCCGCGAGCACGGGCAGCAGCTCGGCGAACGCCACCGTCGTGAACCCGTGCAGCCGGGTCTCGGGCACGAGGCGCCGGATGCGGGCCACGACCTGCCACAAGCGGGTCGAACCCGGCGACCTCCTGGACCTCGAGCAGCCCGTCGACCAGCGCACGCTCGGCGGCCCGGTCGCGCATCGGGTCGTGCTCCTCGGCGGCCATCGGCACGAGCACCCCACCGGCGGCGGCGCCGTAGCGGAACCCCCACTCCAGGTGGGCCCGGTGCCCCGGCTCGAACGTGGCGCGCAGCGTGAGCCGCGGCGGTACGGCCTCCGGCAGGTCGAGGTCGCCGGATGCCGCGCGCACCCGGGCCTTGCGCCGCAACCCGGGCAGGTGGGTGACGATGAACCGGGCCCAGTCCGCCTCGGGCACCTCGACGACGCCGAGGTCGAGCAGGCGCTGACGGGTGCCGTCGAGCGGCTCGGCGAGCGCGCCGAGCACGAGGGTCTCGTCGTCGCGCAGCCAGAAGCCGGTGGCCGGCTGCCCGACCAGGGTGGTGCGACCCGACGTGCCGGCGGGCAGGTCGAGGCGCGGGTGCAGCTCGGCGCCGTCGTCGGTGCGCACGACGTCGACGACGAGCTCGGCGGGGTCCGGGGCGAACGCGACCTCACCGCCCTCGGCGACGTCGGTGAGCAGGCGCACCCCGGCGCGGTCGGCCGCCCGCAGCAGCGCGACCCAGCCGGGGCCGAGGTGGTCGAGGAGGATGGCGTCCGGCATCCGGCCGTAGCCGAAGGCGCGCACCGAGCGGCGGTGGGCGTCGGCGAGTGCGGTGAGGGCGTCGCGGTGCTCGTCGGCGAAGGACACCCTGCCGAAGCCGTAGTAGCCGCCGGCGAAGGTCTCCCACGACACCCCGGTGCGGATCCAGCCGCCGCGCACGCCCGGGACGACCGGCCGGATGCGCAGCTGGGCGCGGGTCGGCTCGTCACGCCGCGGCCCGGTGGCCGGCTCGATCAGGATGCCGACCGGGGTGTGCTCGGGCTCGAGGTCGTTGTCGTCGAGCAGGCCGCCGAGCGCGCGCTCCCAGGTGGGGCGCGGCGGGGCGGGGGCCCGGCCGACCGTGCGGTCGACCAGCGGCTGCTTCACGCGCACCTCGGCGGCGACGGCGACGGCGTGCTTGCAGTCGCCGCCGACCGGGCAGGAGCAGGTGCTGGCCCAGCGGCGCAGCTCGAGCCGGCCGACGCTCGGGGTCGCGACGGGGGTGAGCGAGACGGTGGTGGTGTAGGTCTGGCCGTTGCTGCCGCTGACCCAGCCGGTGGCCTGGGTGCCCTCGTCGGACAGCTCGAGCTCGACGACCCGCCCCTGCTTGGCGTAGGCGAGGCCGCGGGCGACCGTCACCGTGCCGCAGACCTCGTCGAGCTCGCGGTTGGTGAGGTCGGCGAGGCGGTCGACGGTGAACACCCGTGCCACCACACGACCTCCGCGACGCGACCGCCGGGCCCTGCGAGCCCGAATCCTGAACCACCAACCGTATGCCGTGTGGCTGACATTCCCGGCATGTCGTCCACAGCCTGCGGTCCCCACGCGCCGGCGCAGCGCGCGCCGCGGGGCCGATCGGGGCCGTGCACGTGCCTCCCGGCATCGACTTCGTGCGACGTGCACACCGTTCGGCACGGCATCCGGGCCCGGAACCGCGCCCACGTCGCACGAAGTGGGGCGGGTGCGAACCGGTGCCCTCGCCGACTGCTCGACTCGGGTCGCTACTGCGGATCTGCGCTCTTGCTCCGGATGTGAGGTCCTGCAACGGCACTCATCCGGAGAACGGACCCGAGCCGGGAGTAGGGACCCGAACCGGCCCGGCGCCCCGCAGCAGGACGTCGAGCCGCGCCATCGCCACCGCCCCGGCCGCCGGCCCGATCGCGAGCAGCAGCACCGCGAGCCGCCACCCCACCTCGTCGACCACCCACGGGACGGCGTTGATCGTGACGACGGTGAGCAGGAACCCGATGGCCGTCTGCGTGGTCAGCGCCGTGCCCACGTAGCGCGGGTCGACGACGTCGGCGACGCAGCTCGAGAACAGCCCCGAGTCGGCGATCACCGAGACCCCCCACACGAGCAGCACCGGCGCCACGACCCACGGCGAGAGCCCGAACACCACCGCCGCCAGCACGCAGCACGACGCGCTGACCCGCATCGCCCACCCGGCCACTCGCGCCCGCCCGAGCCGGTCACCGAGCCGGCCGGCACCCAGGCACCCCACGACCCCGGCCAGCCCGATCACCGTGAACGCGCTCAGCCCCACCACCGTGCGCCCCGGCACGACCCCCGAGGATGCCGTGAGGCTGGCGGTGACGTAGGCCGGCACCCAGGTCCACATCGCGTACAGCTCCCACATGTGCCCGAAGTAGCCGAGGTTGGCCAGCAGCGGACCGCGGTCGCGGAAGAGCGACAGCACGAACCGGGGCGCGAGCGGGGGAGCGGGACGGGCCAGCGGCCCCGGACGCACGAACAGCCACGCCACGGCCGCCCCGAGCACCGCCGACACCGATGCCGTCGCCAGCACACCGCGCCACGGGAGCGACGCGAAGCTGGTCACGAGCTGCGGCATCGCGCTGCCGAGGGTCAGGGCCGCGATGAGCACGCCCAGGGCGAAGCCCCGGCCGCGGTCGAACCACGAGGTCATCAGCTTCATCCCCACGGGGTAGACCCCGGCGAGCGCGACCCCGGTGACGAAGCGGAGGGTGACGGCCCAGGGCGCCCCGTCGACGGCCAGCGCGATCAGGCCGGTGGCCGACGCCGCGACCAGGGCCGAGACGGCCACGACCCGGTGCGCCGGGAAGCGGTCGGCGAGGTTGAGTGCCGCTGACGAGACCGCACCGGCGACGAACCCGACCTGCACCGCCACGGTGAGCAGGGTGGCCTGGAACGAGCTGATCTCCCAGTCACGGCGCAGGGCCGGCACGACGGCCGAGGCGGAGAACCAGCAGGCGAGCACGAGCACCTGCACCAGCGCGATCAGGGCCAGCTGCCGCCGGGCTGCCGGGCGGGCCAGCGCGTCGGTGGCCGCGCCGGGGGAGCTCACCGCCGGCGCCCCACGTCAGGTCCCGGCGACCGCACCGCGGGCCGCGAGGGCCGCCTCGCGCTCCTCGACCACCAGCGAGCACGCCGCCAGGAAGCGCTCCATGCTCGCGCCGGGCGTCGTGTCGCCGAAGTAGCGCTGGACGAGCGCCGCGTGTGCCTCGTCGGGGTGGCGCACCGCGGTGTCGATGATCTCGGGCGCGCGCCCCGCATCCGCGGCGTCGAGCAGCTCGATCTCGCGCAGCAGGCCCGACTCGGGCAACTGGGCGCGGGGCTCGGCGGGACGCGTGACGAGGAGGGGCTTGGCCGTGGCCAGCCAGTCGTAGGCGACCGCCGAGATGTCCATGACCGCGACGTCGGAGGCTCCGAGCTGCCAGCCGAACCCGCCCTCGAGGTCGATGACGTGGCCGGCCGTGGGATCGGCGTGGTTGGCCTCGCGGAGCACCTTGATGATCTCGGCGTGGGCGGCGGCCGTCTCGCGCAGCACGATGCCGGTGCGGGGGTGGGGTCGGTAGATCACCCGGTGGCGGCCGGGTGGCGACCAGCGCGCGCGCCATCGCCGGTCCGTGCGAGCTGACCGACGAGTAGCGCATCGACGCCCGGTCCCCCTCCCACGTGGGGGCGAACAGCACCACGGTGCGGCCGTCGCGGGGCATCGACGGGCCGGGGAAGTCGACGTCGACCTGGGGGCGGCCGACCTCGATCAGCCGCGGCTCGTCGAAGCCGATCAGCTTGCGCATGATGCGCTCGCGCGCGGCGGTGCCGGCGATGAAGACCCGGTCGTAGGCCTTGAGCTGGTTGCTCGACATGTAGTCCTTGTCGGACTCCCCGTGGCAGATGAAGACGTGCGCGGGGTCGGCGAAGCGCATCGCCGAGAAGTTCGCCTGGTTCTGGTTGACGTAGAGCATCGCCCGGATCCGCTGCCGCCCGATGAACGCCTCGACCTCGTCGATGTTCGGCGCGTGGTGCACCGGCACGGGTGCGCGGCGCAGCAGCTCGCGGGTGGCCTCCCAGTTGCGCGAGAGCACCGTCACGTGGTGCCGCTCGTGCAGGCGGCGCAGCGGCTCGAACCACTGGTCGATCTGGTAGAGGTTCTCCGCCCCGTCGGTGAAGTAGACCGCGATCTCGACGGTGCCGTCGGGCATCGGCGGCCGCTGAGCCAGCTCGGCCCGCACCACGCGACGGGCACGCACCGCGCGCAGGCCCTTGGTGAATATGCCGCGGACCTTCGCGACGTCGTCAGCCAGCGCCATCAGGCGGTGAACCGGTCCGCGACGTCGAGCGCGCGGTCGAGGATGTCGAGGCCCTCGGCCATCTCGTCGGCCGTCGTCGTGCACGGCGGCACGACGTGGGTGCGGTTGAAGTGGATGAACGGCCACAGCCCCTCGGCCTTGCAGGCCGCGGCGAAGTCGTTCATCGGCCCGGCGGCCGCACCACCGGCGTTGTAGGGGACGAGCGGCTCGCGGGTGTCGGCATCCTTGACGAGCTCCAGGGCCCAGAAGTAGCCGAGCCCGCGCACCTCGCCGACGCTCGGGTGCTTCTCGGCGATCTCGGCCAGGCGCGGGGCGATCACGGTGTCGGACACCTTGCGCACGTTCTCGAGGATGCCCTCCTCCTCGAAGATCCGGATCGACGCGACGGCCGAGGCGCAGGCGAGCGGGTGGCCCGAGTAGGTGAGGCCACCCGGGAAGGCGCGCTCGGCGAACGTGTCGGCGATGGCGTCGGAGATGACCACGCCACCGAGCGGCACGTAGCCGGAGTTGACGCCCTTGGCGAAGCAGATCAGGTCGGGGGTGACGCCCCAGTGGTCGACCGCGAACCACTCGCCGCAGCGGCCGAAGCCGGCCATGACCTCGTCGGCGATCCAGATGATGCCGTGCTCGTCGCAGATCTCGCGGACGCCGGCGAGGTAGCCGTCCGGCGGTACGAGGATGCCGTTGGTGCCCACGACGGTCTCGAGCATGATCGCCGCGATCGTCGAGGGGCCCTCGACCATGATCGTGTCGCGCAGGTGCTGCAGGGCGCGCTCGCACTCCTGCGCCTCGGCTGGTGGCGTGGAACGGCGAGCGGTAGGGGTACGGCCCCCAGAAGTGCACGATGCCGGACATGCCGGGCTCGCTCGGCCAGCGGCGCGGGTCGCCGGTGGCGGTGATCGCCCCGGCCGTCGCGCCGTGGTAGCTGCGGTAGGTGGTGAGCACCTTGTGGCGGCCGGTGTGCAGGCGCGCCATCCGCATCGCGTTCTCGGTGGCCTCCGCACCGCCGTTGGTGAAGAAGACCCGGTTCAGGGTTCCCGGCGCGAGGCCCGCGATGAGTCGCGCTGCCTCGGAACGGGACTCGTCGGCGAAGCTCGGCGCGATGGTGCACTGGCGGGCCGCCGCCTCCTGGATCGCCGCGACGAGCTTCGGGTGCTGGTAGCCGATGTTGACGTTGACCAGCTGGCTGGAGAAGTCGAGGTAGCGGTTGCCCTCGAAGTCCCAGAAGTGGCTCCCCGAGGCGGCCGCGATGGGCAGCGGGTTGATGAGCGCCTGCGCCGACCACGAGTGGAAGACGTGGGCGCGGTCGTCGCGCGAGACCTCCGCGCCGCGCGCGGGGTCGGTGTGGATCTGCGGCTCGGGGAAGGTGCTCATCGGGCGGGGCCTCTCGTGCGTCTCGGGTCAGCCGGGAAGGGTGAAGATCGTGCGGTGCCACGGCTTGTGCGCCACCGCGGTGTTGTCGTGCATGACGTGCTTGACGTTGGTGTACTCGTCGAAGGAGTAGGCCGACATGTCCTTGCCGAAGCCGCTGTGCCGGTACCCGCCGTGCGGCATCTCGCTGATGATCGGGATGTGGTCGTTGACCCACACGCAGCCGGCCCTGATCTCGCGGGTGGCGCGCGCCGGCCCGGTAGATGTCGCGGGTCCAGGCCGAGGCGGCGAGCCCGAACTCGGTGTCGTTGGCCAGCCGGATCGCCTCGTCGTCGTCGTCGAACGCCACGACCACGAGCACCGGCCCGAACACCTCGTCGCGCCAGATCTCGGAGTCGAGCGGCACGTCGCTGACCAGGGTCGGCTCGTAGTAGCAGCCGCGGGCCAGGTCGCCGGTCGGGGTCTGCCCGCCGGTGACGACCTTCGCGTAGCCGCGGGCGCGCTCGACCATGCCGGCCACCTTGGCCTGGTGGGCCGGCGACGACAGCGGGCCGAGGTCGGTCGCCTCGTCGTCGGTGGGTCCGATGCGCACCTGGGCCATCAGCTCGGCGACGCCCGCGACGAACGCGTCGTGCAGCGAGCGGTGCACGATGGCGCGGGTGGCGGCGGTGCAGTCCTGACCGGCGTTGATCAGGGATGCCGCGACGGCGCCGTGGACCGCGGCCTCGAGGTCGGCGTCGTCGAAGACCACGAACGGGGCCTTGCCGCCCAGCTCGAGGTGGACGCGCTTGCCGGTGGCGGATGCCGTGGCCATCACCTGGCGACCGACGTTGGTCGAGCCGGTGAAGGAGGTCATCGCGACGTCGGGGTGGCCGACGAGGTGCTGGCCGGCGACCGGGCCGGTGCCGGTGACCACGTTGACGACACCGGCGGGGGCGCCGGCCTCGGTGAACGCCTCGGCGAAGAGCAGGCTGGTGAGCGGGGTGATCTCGGCGGGCTTGAGCACGATGGTGTTGCCGGCGGCGATGGCGGGCAGGACCTTCCAGGCGGCCATCTGCAGCGGGTAGTTCCACGGGGCGATCGAGCCGACGACGCCGATCGGCTCGCGCCGGATCGAGCGAGGTGTGGTCGCCGGAGTACTCGGCGCTGGCCATGCCGTCGAGGCGGCGGGCGGCGGTGCCGAAGAACGCGGTGTTGTCGACGGTGCCCGGCACGTCGAACTCGCGGGCCAGCCGGATCGGCTTGCCGGCCTGTCGGCTCTCGAGCCGGGCGAGCTCCTCGGCGCGCTCGTCGAGCAGCTGGGCGGCCTTGAGCAGCACCGTCGAGCGCTCGACCGGGGTGGCGCGGCTCCACTCCGTCGAAGGCGGCGGATGCCGCGGCGACCGCGGCGTCGACGTCGTCGTGCCCGGCGAGGGTGACCGTCTCGATCGTCTCGTTGGTGCTCGGGTCGACCACGTCGAAGGTCTCGCCCGAGGCGGCGTCGCGCCGTTGCCCGCCGATGTACTGGTGCATGAGCGCGAGCATACGGGGCGGTCGTGGGTTCCGGAAAGTGAAGTCTCGGGCGCGCGGAGGTGCGGAATCCGTGGCCGACGCGCGTCACGGCATCCGGTATCGGTCGGCCGGGCGCCGTTCAGCGGTCGTGGAACGGTGGTGACGCGGAGTCAGGGGCACGTCGCGGGCTCAGGACGTTCTCGCCGACTCAGGGTCGGATACGCACCTGACTCGGCGAAGTGCTCCTGACTTCGCGGGGGAGCTGGGCCGATCTGCACCAGGCGAGGCGGCTGCGTCGGTCGGCGCCACCCGCCCGGACATGCGGGCGGGGCGCCGACCACTGGTGTGGTCGACGCCCCGTCGGCGTGTCTGGTGCTGCTGGCGTCAGCCGTTGACCGCGCGCTTGAGCTGCGCGGCAGCCTTGAAGCCGACCGAGGTCGACGCGGCGATGGCGATCTCGGCGCCGGTCTGCGGGTTGCGGCCGGTGCGGGCCGCGCGCTCGCGGGTCTCGAACGTGCCGAACCCGGCGAGCCGGACGTCCTCACCCTTGGCGAGCTGCTCACCGATGACGTCGAGCGCCGCGCCGATGATCTCCTCGGCGGCGGTGGCGGAGACGTCGGCGCGCTGCGCGACGACCTGGGCGATGTCCTTCTTGGTCATGTCACTCCCTTGAAACTGGTGATCGATCGTGTCGACGCTAGCAAAGGCCGGGGACGGACCACGGATCCCCCCACGAGGCGTCTCGTGCTGCACGGTAGGCGATCGGGTCGCGTTTCGTCACCACGACCCGCCCCGCGGACCCCGCGGAGTCGCAGACCTCCAGCTGCACGAGGCCCTTTCGGGTGACCGGATGCCGCAGCACGCGGCCCGAAGCCGGCGTCACGGGCGCGCGCGACGCCAGCACGTACGAGAACTTCTCGTCCTCGTGGCCGAGCCGGCCGCCCTTGACCCGCCGGTGCAGGGCGCTGCGGTCCAGCCGCACGGCGAAGTGGCACCAGTCCCCGGCCCGAGCGGCCACCGGGCAGGCACCGTCCTGCGGGCACGGCGCGAGCAGGTGCCACCCCGCGTCGGTGAGCCGGGAGCGCGCCGCCAGCACCGCGGCGTACCCGCGCGGGGTACCGGGCTCGACCACGAGCACCAGCTGCGCCGCCGAGGCCACCGCTGCGTCGACCACCGGCGCGTGCACGGCCTCGGCCAGCTCGCCGAGCACGTAGCTCACCACCACGAGGTCGGCGGCCGGCAGCGTGACGCCCGGGCCGAGCAGGGCCCGCGACCAGGTGGCGTCGGCCACCGCCGGCGGGCCGTGCCGCCCGATCCGCGCGCCGAGGGCCAGTGCGTCGGTCGAGCCGTCGAGCACGGTCGCCTGCTCCAGCGCCGGAAAGGCCTCCGCCGCGGCCCAGGTCGCGGCTCCGGTGCCCCCGCCCACGTCCACCACGGTGCGCACGTCCAGGTCCGGGGCCAGGTCGGTCGCGTGACGCAGTGCCCGGGAGACCGCGGCGTGCGTGGCCGGCATCCGGTATGCGGCGTACGCGGCTGCCGTGGTGGGGTCGCGCAGCACCTGCGCGGTCGGCGGGGCGCCACTGCGGTAGGCGTCGATGAGGGATGCCGTGGCGCGCCGCAGCGGGTCCGCCGGCAGCCCGTCGAGCACGGCGTCGAGAGCTCCGGTGAGCGTGTGAGGCACGTCGCCATCGTGCCGGATCGGGATGATGTGGGGCGGTGCGGGTGTTCCACACCTGTCCGCGCTGGGCGACAGCACACCTCCGGGTGTCGTGATCCCGACGTGAACCCGACCCAGGACCCCGACCGAGGAGCACCCAGCATGGCCACCGTCGAGCTCACCGCCGACACCTTCGAGCAGACCATCACGACGAGCGACATCGTGCTCATCGACTGGTGGGCCTCGTGGTGCGGCCCGTGCCGCCAGTTCGCGCCGACCTACGAGAAGTCGAGTGCCAAGCACGACGACGTCGTGTTCGGCAAGGTCGACACCGAGGCCGAGCAGGCGCTGGCCGGTGCCGCGCAGATCACCTCGATCCCGACGATCATGGGCTTCCGCGACGGCATCCTCGTCTTCCGCCAGTCCGGTGCGCTGCCGCCGGCGGGCCTGGAGCAGGTCATCGAGGGCATCAGGGCGCTGGACATGGACGACGTGCGTCGCCAGGTGCAGGCCCAGCAGGCCGCACCGCAGCAGGCCTGACCGACCACGACTCGACGACCGGCACGCCCGCAGGGGGTGCCGGTCGCGTCGTCGTCCGGCCCTTCACCGGATACGGCCCGGGGTATATTCGGTCGGCGCCACCGACCACCAGGAGGACCGGGCATGGAGCTCAACCCCGACGAGATGCAGACCGTCGTCAAGCGCCTGCGGCGCGCCCAGGGCCAGATCGGGGGCGTGCTGAAGATGATCGACGAGGGCCGCGAGTGCCAGGACATCGTCACCCAGCTGGCGGCGGTCTCCAAGGCCCTCGACCGGGCCGGGTTCGCGGTCATCGCGCTCGGCCTGCGGCAGTGCATCGCCGACCCCGAGGGGCACGAGATGGACGTCGACACCATGGAGAAGCTCTTCCTCTCGCTCGCATGAGCGGCGCCACGATGGATGCCGCCGACTGGGACGCGCGGTACTCCGGTGCCGACCTCGTCTGGTCCGCCGGGCCGAACGTGTGGGTGCGTGAGCTGTGCACTCCGATGACGCCCGGAAGGGCGCTCGACGTCGCGGCCGGGGAGGGACGCAACGCCCTCTGGTTGGTCGAGCAGGGCTGGTCCGTCGTCGCCGCCGACTTCTCCGCCGTCGGAGTGCAGCGGATGAACCAGATCGCCGATCGCCGTCTCACGCAACGCCGCTCGGCCTTCACTGCCGTGGTCGCCGATGCGACGCAGCCGGCCCCGCGTCCCCCGAGTGACCTCATGGTCGACTCAGGGACGGAACGCGAGAGTGATGGCGGGGGCCCGTACGACCTGGTGCTGATCTCGTACCTGCACCTGCCGCGCACCGAGTGGGGCGAGGCCCTTGCCGCGGCGGTGCGCGCGAGCTCCGTCGGTGGGGTCGTGCTCGTCGTGGCCCACGCCGTGCGCAACCTCACCGAGGGCGTCGGCGGGCCGAAGGACCCCACGATCCTGCTCGACCCCGAAGACGTCATCGCGTCGGCGGCCCAGCTGCCGGTCGACGTCGAGCTGGCCCAGCTGCGGGCCCGCGACGTGGAGGGGGCCGACCGGCCGGCCCTCGACACGGTGGTGCTGTTCCGCGTCCGCGCCGACGCCTGACCACCGGGACGCTCGACCCAGGGACGTCCGGTGCTGCCCCGGCCGTCAGCTCGGGGTCGCGGAGCCGGACACGAACCACAGCCACGGCTTGGCCGGGCCGCCGCCGATGAACCCGGCATACGACAGGTCGACGTCGAAGCCGGCACCGGCAACCAGGCCGGCGATGTCGCGGTCGACGTGGCAGCCGCCGGCCAGCGGACCCCAGAAGGGCTGGATCCTCCGCTGACGGCGCGCGGTGCGCTCGTCCGGCGCGAGCGAGTGCTCGACGAAGCGCAGGGTGCCACCCGGCCGCAGCACTCGGCGCACCTCGCCGAGGGCGCCGGTGATGTCGGGGACGGTGCACATCGTCCAGGTGGAGACCACGGTGTCGATGCTCGCATCGGGCACCGGCAGGTCGGCACCGTCCAGACCGACCCGCTCGACCCGGATCCCGGATGCCGTGACCCGCGGCTGCGCTCGCTCCCACGACAGCTCGGCGGGCTCGACGGCGAGCACCCGGGACACCGTGTGGGGGTAGTACGCCAGGTTGCGCCCGGAGCCGAAGCCGATCTCCAGCACGGCACCGGTCGCGCTGCCGCAGACGGTGGTTCGCCAGGCGCCGGCGGTTGCGTCGTTCAGGCCCCGGTCGGTCAGGCGTGGCACCACCTGCTCGTCCCACCAGCGGCGCGCACCCATCGGCCCAGTGTGGCGCACGGGTCCGGCCGCCGCCGGGGTGTGCGAGTGGTCACAGCGCGGCCGTTCATACCCCAGCGGGTATAGCGTCAGAGGTGTCGAGCCGGTTCCTCGGCGTCGGGCCGGGTGGTCTGTCCGGGCGCCCTGGCGGAGCCGGCTCGGCAACCACGTCCGGGGCCTCGAGGGCGCGACGCGCGCGACCCGAGGCGCCCGTCCCGACCACGCTCAGCGTGCCGGGTCGACGAGCACGATCCCGGTGGACGGGGCCGACCCCATCGCCACGAGGGCCTCGCCGGCCGCCGCGAGCCCGAGTGGCTCGACCGGTGCGAGCAGGTCCGCCAGGTCGAGCCGCCCGCTCGCCACGTCGTCGAGCAGCGGGCCGTAGTCGGCGGCCGCCATGCCGTGGCTGCCGAGCACGTCCAGCTCCCAGCCGATGACCCGCTCCATCGGCACGTCGGCCGGTCCCGCGGCCGGGGGCAGCAGTCCCACCTGCACGTGCCGCCCGCGGCGGCCCAGCGCCAGGATGCCGGTGCGGCACGCCACCGGCGACCCCAGGGCGTCGATGCTCACCGAGACACCGCTCCCGCCCGACCACCGCGACACGGCCGCGAGCACCTTGTCGACCCCGATCGAGGCGTCGACCACCTCGTCGGCGCCGTGGAACAGCGCCCGGTCGAGCGAGGAGGCAGAGACGTCGACGGCGCAGACGAACGCCCCGCGGCTCCGGGCGATCGCGACGGCCGCCAGGCCGACCCCACCGCAGCCGTAGACGAGCACCGAGTCGCCGTCGCGAACGGCGGCCCTCGCGACCACCGCGCGGTAGGCCGTCGCCACGCGGCACCCCAGCCCGGCAGCAATCCCGGCGTCGAGCCCGGTCGGCAGGGCCACGAGGTTGGTCTCGGCGGCGTGCACGACGACGAGCTCGGCGAACGAGCCCGGGTCGGTGAACCCGGGCTGCCGCTGGTTCGGGCAGACCTGGCCGGCCCCGGCGCTGCACACCGGGCAGGCGCCGCACGCCATGACGAACGGGGCCGTGACCGCGCGACCCAGCCACCCGGCATCCACGTCGTCGGCGACGGCCTCGACGACCCCGGCCAGCTCGTGGCCCGGCACGTGCGGGAAGGTCGTGATGTCGCTGTCGTGCCCCATCCAGCCGTGCCAGTCGCTGCGGCACAGGCCGCTGAACAGCACCCGCACCACGGCGCCGCCGGGTGGCGGGGTCGGGTCGGGGAGGGTGGCAACCGCCGGGGTCGCGCCGAACGCGGCGTAGGTCAGGGCTCGCACGACCCCACCCTGCCACCACCCGGCGAGGGCCGAAGGGTCACGGTTGGGACACGACCCGCCAGTCCGCTGGACGCCGACGGGGTCGGTGTCTGCACAATGGGCACGTGGAGGATGGGAGCGCTCCCACGGAGCCCACGGACACCGAGGTCAAGGCCCGGTCAACCCGTCCCATCTCGTCTGGCACCCGTGCCGGGGCCGTCCGGGAACCCGGCACCGGCACGGGAGCCAGACGTCCACCCACCATCGACGAGGTCGCCCGGCACGCCGGCGTCGGCCGTGGCACGGCATCGCGGGTCGTCAACGGCTCCCCGCAGGTGTCCCCGGCCACCCGCGCCGCGGTGCAGGAGGCCATCGAGGCCCTGGGCTACGTGCCCAACCGTGCGGCCCGCTCCCTCGTGACCCGGCGCACCGACACCGTCGCCCTGGTCGTCTCCGAGCCCGGGGACCGCGTCTTCGGCGAGCCGTACTTCGGCGCGATCGTGCGCGGGGTCGGCCACCGGCTGAACGCCTCGCCGTACCAGCTGCTGCTCGCCATGGCCGGCACCGACCGTGACCGGGGGCACTTGGCGACCTACCTCACCGAGCAGCACGTCGACGGGGTGCTGCTGCTGTCGCTGCACGCCGACGACGACCTCGTCACCGGCCTCGACGGGCGCGGCGTGCCGACCGTGTGCGGCGGCGTCGGCGTCGGGTCCAACCCAGCGGTCGTCGTCGACGCCGACAACCGCGCGGGTGGGGCGGCGGCCGTCGGCCACCTGCTCTCCATCGGCCGGCGTCGGCTCGCCGTGCTGACCGGTCCGCAGGACATGTCCTCGGGGCGTGACCGGCTCGACGGGGCGCGCGACGCCCTCGCCACCGCCGGGCTGGACCGGGAGGCTCTCGTCGTGGCCTTCGGTGACTACAGCGAGGAAAGCGGTGTACGCGCGATGCGTGAGGTGCTCGACGCCGGACTCGTGCCCGATGCCGTGTTCGCCGCCTCCGACCTGATGGCGGTGGGTGCCCTGCGGGTGCTGCGCGAGGCCGGGTTGCGCGTGCCCGACGACGTCGCGCTGGTCGGGTTCGACGACTCGCCGCTCTGCCGGCACACCGACCCCGCCCTGACCTCGGTGAACCAGCAGGTGGAGGAGATGGGCCGGGTGATGGCTGACCTGCTGCTCGCGCGGATCGCTGGCGAGACGGTGCCGCCCCAGACCGTGCTGCCCACCCGGCTCGTGGTGCGCGCCTCGGCCTGAGGCCGCGGTCATTCGTCCGAGGCGGGAACCAACAGCCCTGCGAGACAAAGCGATCGGCGCACGCCTGGATCGAGGTCGACGGCATCCGCCACACCTGCCAACACGTCGGTGACCGCGCCTCGGTGGGCGGATGGCACGTCGACCCGCGCCACCCGGGTCACCAGGGTCGAGACCCCGGCGCCGGGCCCCGGCTCCCAACGCGCGGCCAGGTGACGACGCGGCCGCCAGACCGTCTCCGGGTCGACGGATGCCGCGTGCTGGCGCAGCGCCCCGATCGGCTCGGCCCGCTGCGCCGCCCGCACCCGGCGGGCCAGGGCGTCGGCCAGCTCGCCATCGGTGACCTGCTCGAGGGCTGCGGCGACGGCCGCCCGGATCCCGGGGAAGAGGCTCGCGGCGACCTCAGGGTCGAGCGGCTCGACGCCGAGGTCGAGTGCGGCGCGCACCGCCGGGTCGGCGTCGAGCCCTCGGCCGGCCGCCCGGAGCAGGTCGTCGGCGAGCTGGCGGCGGGTCCAGACGTGCACGCCCATCGTGAGGTGGATGCTCGTTCCCCCGAGCGCGGTCGCCGAGTGCAGCCACCCCCGAGGAACGTAGAGGCAGTCGCCCGGGCTCAGAACCGCGTCGATGGTGGACGGACCCTCGGCGGCCAGCCGCACGGCATCCCGGCGGTCGGTCCACGGCTGGTCCCGCAGCGGCGACTCGACGACGGGCGGCCTCACCTGCCAGCGCTTCTCGCCGGCCACCTGCACGACGAAGACGTCGTGGACGTCGTAGTGGTCGTCGAAGCCCCGGTTCTGCGGCGGGGTGACGTAGGCGTTGACCTGCACCGGGTGGCCGAGGTCGGCGGCGAGGTCCCGGGCGGCGTCGGCCACGGGAGGCCAGGTGCGGTGCAACGCCTGCAGGACGATGGTCGCGCCATCGGCGAAGAGGCGCAGCACGCGGTCCTCGCTGACCTGGTCGCCGATCGCCGCGCCGACGCCACCGCCCAGGGTGAACGTCGAGGAGTCGAGGGTGCGGCCGTCCTTGGCCATCCGCAGGAACGGCGTGCGCAGGGCGCGGCGCGCGAGCAGCTCGTCGACGGCATCCGGCCCGAACAGGTCGGGGTCGTGGGTGCGTTCGGCCGCGCGGGTCAGCAGGGGCCGTCGCCCCCAGTGCCGCCCGGCGAACGTCGCGCGGTCGAGCGCGACGAGCGACGCCAGCCCGTGGCCCCCCGCCGGGGAGGAGGGGGCCACGGGCCGGCTCGGGGGTGGGGTCGTCACTGCGAGGCGTCGGCCCCGCCGTCGGCCCCACCGTCGTGCTCGCCGGGCTGGCCCGGGTCACCGGCACCGCTGTCGGCCGGGCCCTCGGCCCCACCGTCCGCTCCGCCGTCGTGCTCCCCCGGAACGGCGGGCTGGCCGGCGCCGCTGTCGGCCGGGCCCTCGGTGCCGCCGCCGGCGCCGCCGTCCGCTCCGCCGTCGTGCGCACCGGGCAGACCCGAGTCACCCGCGCCGCTGTCGGCCGGGCCCTCCGCGTTGCCGAGCTTGCCGTCGCCGTCGGGCAGCGGCTCGATGGTGCTGTCGCTCATGGCTCCCCACCTTCCTCTCGGGCGCCACCTGCGGCGGCGCGGAGCCTCATTCCAGCAGTCGCACCCACCGGTCGGGGCTTTGCGACCTGGGCAGGTGCCCCGTTCGTCGCGGTTTGCCGCTCGCCGGGCGCGCCACCGCCCCGAGGCGACTCCCCCGGCACACCCACCGCTGCCACGATGGCGGCATGGCCCTCGACGTCGAGCTGTCCGAGACGCGCGACTTCCTCGCGCACCACGAGCCGTTCGACGTGCTGCCGGACGCCGTGCTCGACGCCCTTCCGGCGCAAATGAGCGTGGAGTACTTCCGCCGGGGCGCCACGCTCATCGACCGCGGCCGCGACAACCACCACCTCTACGTGCTGCGCTCCGGCGCCGCGGAGGTGCACGACGCCCAGGGCAGCCTGCTCGCCCGCGGGGGCGAGGGGACCTGCTTCGGCTCGACCAGCCTGACCCAGGGCAACCCCTCGACCCTGCGGGTCACCGCCATCGAGGACTGCCTGGCCCTGCTCCTGCCGGCCGAGGACTTCCACCGGCTGTGCGCCGACCACCCCGAGGTCGACGCCTTCTTCGACGCCCAGCGGGCCAGCCGGATGAGCGGGGCGGTCGCCTCGCTGCAGCTGTCGGCGACGGGTAGCGCCATCCTCAAGACCCGGGTCCGCGACCTCGTCGGCCGCGAGCCGGTGGCGGTGGCCACGACCGCCACCGTCAGCGAGGCCGCGAAGGTCATGTCCGAGCACCGGGTGTCGTCCCTGCTCGTGATGGACCACGAGCGGCTGGCCGGCATCGTCACCGACCGCGACCTGCGCACCCGCGTGCTCGCCGCAGGGGTCGACCCGGGCGTGGTGGTCACCGAGGTGATGACCTCCGACCCGGTCACCGGCGCCGTCGACGCCCTCGCGTTCGAGGTGCTGCTCGAGATGGTCGCCCGGCACATCCACCACCTGCCCATCGTCGACGGCGTCGGCCGGCCGGTCGGCGTCGTCACCACGACCGACTTGCTGCGCCTGGAGCAGGCCAACCCGGTCTACCTCGCCGGCGACATCGCCAGGCAGCCCGACGTCGTCGGCGTCGCCCGGCTCTCGAACGGGCTGCCGCAGATGGCACAGGCGCTCGTCGAGCAGGACGCCTCGGCCGACGACATCGGCCGCGTCGTCACCGCGGTGGGGGATGCCGTGGAGCGGCGCGTCATCGCGCTCGCCGAGGCCGACCTCGGCCCGCCACCGGTGCCCTACTGCTGGGTGGTCCTCGGCTCGCGGGCCCGGCTCGAGCAGGCGCTGGCGGCCGACCAGGACAACGCGATCGTCATCGACGACGCGATGCGACCCGAGCACGCCGCGTGGTTCGAGGCGCTCGCCACCCGGGTGACCGACGACCTCGTCGCGTGCGGCTACCCCCGCTGCCCTGGCGACGTCATGGCCACCAACCCGCGGTGGCGGCAACCGCTGGCCCGCTGGCGCGAGGAGTTCTCGTCGTGGCTGCACCAGCCGGTGCCCGACGCGATCCTGGGCGCCAGCATCTTCTTCGACATGCGGCCGGTGCACGGCGACCCGGCCCTCTTCGCGAGCCTGCAGCGGCACGTGCTCGCGGCATCCCCGGGGTCGAAGGTGTTCCTCGCGCACCTGGCGAAGCAGGCCACCGCCCACGAGCCGCCGTTGGGGTTCTTTCGTGGCTTCGTGCTCGAGAAGGCCGGCGACCACCGGCACGCCCTCGACATCAAACGCGGCGGCATCGGCGCCGTCGTCGAGCTGGCACGCGCGCACGCCCTGTCGGTCGGCAGCCCGGCCGTCAACACGCAGGCCCGCATCGAGGCGGCCCGCGGGGCCGGCATCCTCGGTGACGCGCGTGCCGACGACCTGCGCGACGCGTTCGAGTTCATCTCGTACGTCCGGCTGCGCCACCAGGCGGCCCAGGTACGCGGCGGCGAGCCGACCGACAACTTCGTCTCCCCCGACGAGCTGTCCAGCTTCGACAAGCGACACCTGCGCGAGGCGTTCTCGATCGTGCGGGCGGCGCAGTCGGCTCTGGCGCACCGGTACCCGATGCCGTACATCTCGTGAACCTGTTCCGTCGCAGCGCCGAGCAGCGGCGGCGTGCGGGCTCTGCGCACCGCCGCGCCCGGCCCGCTGCGCGACTACCTGGCCGTGGCCCCGCCGGGCCCCGAGACGCCGCTGGACGACCTGGCCCTGCTGGCGGTCGACATCGAGACGACCGGGCTCGACCCGCGTCGCGACCGGGTGCTCTCCATCGGCTGGCTGCCGGTCGACGGCGGTCGGGTCCGGCTCGGCGGGGCCGGCCGGGTGGTCGTGCGCGACGCGGGTGGTGCGGCCGGCGTCGGGCAGAGCGCCACCGTGCACGGGCTCACCGACGACCGGCTCGCGGGCGGCATCCCCCTCGAGGATGCCGTGGCGCGCCTCCTGGTGGCCCTGACCGGGCGGGTGCTGCTCGCCCACTTCGCTCGGATCGAGACCGGGTTCCTCACCTGCGGTCTGCGAACGCGCCTGGGGCGCTTCCATGCCGTGCGTCGTCGTCGACACCCTCGAGCTCGAGCGGCGTGCGGTGACCGGCGGCTGGGGGAGCGAGCCCGCACCGGGGGCGATGCGGCTCTGGACGGCCCGGGAGCGGCGCGCACTTGCCGGCCTACCGGGCCCATGAGGCGCTCACCGACGCCCTGGCCTGTGCCGAGCTCTACCTCGCCCAGCGTGCGGAGCTGCAGGCTCGCTCCCCGGAGACGACGCTGACCCTCCGCCACGTGGTGGCGTGAGGGTCAGTTGGTTGGTGCTACTACCGGTTCGGGGTCACATGATCCGGTGCTGGCGGGACTGGGCCATGAGGTGGATCTCGTTGGCCTCACGCGCGATGTCGCGGTCGGCGTGGGCGCTCCAGCCACCGCCGTGATGGCGGCTCGTGCGCAGGCGGTCGGCGATGTTGCGCGCCGTGTCGAAGGAGAAGAAGGTGTTTCGCATGCCTCAAGTGTGCGCCCGACAACTGTTCAGCACAACGTCAGTTTACTAAGTAGTAGGCAAGCATCACTTAAGATTCAGAGCATGCTCGACCCACACCGTGTCCGCGTCTTCCGGTCCGTCGTCGCGAGCGGCTCGGTGCAGGCCGCCGCCGACAACCTGGGGCTGACCTCCTCGGCGGTCAGCCAGCACCTGTCGGCGCTGCAGCGGGAGACCGGGCTGACCCTGTTCCAGCGGGTCGGCCGGGGCATCGCGCCCACCGAGGCGGCGCTGGTGCTCGACGCCCAGACCGACGAGGTGATGAGCCAGTGGGGCCGCCTCGACCAGGTGGTCGCCGACCTGCGCGACGGGCGCTCGGGGCGGCTGTCGATCGGCTACTTCGCCTCCGCCGGCGCGGCCTGGATGCCCTCGCTCGTCAAGCGACTGACCGCGGAGTTCCCCGACCTGGTGCTCGAGCTGGTGCTCAACGAGGTCGAGCAGCGGATGCAGCCCCTGGACATCGACCTGGTCATCAACCCGCCGGACACCGCGCTGCCGGGCGGCTACACCCGCACCGAGCTCACCGAGGACCAGTTCGTGGCCATCGTCCCGCGCGGCCACGCGCTGGCCGAGGCCGGGACGATCGCCCTGGCCGACCTGCGGGGCGAGACCTGGGTGAGCAACGACTACCCGCGCGCCTACGGACACCGCCTCGTGGTCGCCGCGTGCAACGCCGCGGGCTTCCGGCCGCGGTTCACCGTGCAGGCCCAGGACCACTACACGGCGATCGGCTTCGTCGGGGCCGGCATCGGGGTCTCGGTGCTGCCGGGCCTCGCGGCGCGGAGCCTGCCGGCGACCGTCGTGCGACTCGCTCTCGAGGCCCCGACACCGGTGCGCCACCTGGCGGCGGTCGTGCGCGACCTGGGTGCGCCGAACCCGCCGGCCGAGCGCGCGGTGTCCCTGCTCAAGGAGCTCATCGCCCACCCGAGCTCCTCGCCTCGGCGGCCGGGCCCGCGCCAGCGCCAGGACCGCTGAGGCGAGTCGGAGGGCTCAGACCTTGGACGGCGCGGGGTGCGTCTCCGTCTCGGCCTCGGTCTCGGGCTTCGGCTCGGATGCCGTGGGCGCGCCACCCAGCGCGCCGGACTCCAGGCGCTCGGCGAGCTTGACGCCCTCGACGTCGAGGTCGGGCAGCAGCCGGTCGAGCCAGCGCGGGAGGTACCAGGCGCGGTCGCCGAGCAGGTGCATGACCGCCGGGGTCAGCGTCATCCGCACGAGCACGGCATCCACGAGCACGCCGACGGCGAGCGCGAACCCGATCGGCCGGATCATCACGAGGTGCGAGAACGCGAACCCGAGGAACACCGAGGTCATGATGATGGCCGCGGCGGTCACGACCTTGGCGCCGCGGACGAAGCCGGTGCGCACCGCGGTGCGGGAGTCCTCACCGTGCGAGCGGGCCTCGTGCATGCCGGAGACGAGGAACATCTGGTAGTCCATCGCGAGGCCGAACAGCACCCCGATCAGGATGATCGGCATGAAGGACAGCAGCGGACCGGGTTGGGTCACGCCGAGCAGGCTGCCGAACCAGCCCCACTGGTGCACCGCCACCGTCACGCCGAACGCCGCGCCCACCGACAGGAGGAACCCTGCGGTCGCGACGACCGGCACGACGATGGACCGGAACACCAGCATGAGGATGACGAGCGAGAGCCCGACGACGACCAGCAGGTAGGGCGGCAGGGCGGCGCCGAGCCGCTCGGAGATCTCGATGTTCGCGACGGTCTGGCCGGTCAGGCCGATGTCGGTGCCGGTGTGCCGGGCGTAGGTGTCGGCGGAGAAGTGGATCGCCTGCACGGTGTCGACGGTCGCGGGCGTCGGCCGGGCCGGTGTCGGGCACGACCTGGAACGCGAGGGTCGAGGTGTCGGCGCTCACGCCGAAGGGCAGGACGCTGCTCACGCCGTCGACGCCCATCAGGGTGGTCGCGATGTCGGCCTGCGGCGTCGAGGACCTCGGCCTCGGTTCGGGTCCCGCCCTGCTCGGGCAGGGTCGCCACCGCGATGATCGGCCCGTTCACGCCGGGGCCGAACTCGTCGGCGATCGTCGTGTAGGCCGTGTGCGCGCTGGTGCCGGTGGCCTCGCTGCCGCCGTCGGCCAGGCCCAGCTGGATCTGGCTGACCGGCACGGCGGCGACACCGAGCACCGCCACGACGGCCAGGACCGTGAGCCACGGGTGACGGGTGACGAGCCCGACGTACCAGCCGCCGTGCTCCTCCTGGCGCTCGTCCTCGGCCCGGGTCCGGCTGCTCGAGGTCGCCGGGGACGGCGAAGCCGTGGGCGCGCCACCCGCGTGTGGACACCACGCGGTGCTTCATCAGCGCGAGGACCGCGGGGCTGACCGTGACGGCCACGACCACGGTGACCGCGACGGTCGCCGCGGCGACCAGACCCATCTGGGCCAGGATCGGCAGGCCGGAGAGCACGAGCGCGGCGAGCGCGATGACGACGGTGGTGCCGGCGAAGACCACGGCGCTGCCGGCCGTGGCGACCGAGCCGGCGATGGACTCGTGCAGGTCGTCGCCACGCAGGATGTTGCCGCGGTGCCGGTTGACGATGAACAGCGCGTAGTCGATGCCGACGGCGAGCCCGAGCATCAGGGCGAGCGCCGGGGTCATCGTGTTGAGGTCGGCGAACGCCGTGAAGGCGATGGCCCCGGCCAGTCCCACGCCGACGCCGAGCAGGGCGACGAGGAGCGGAAGCCCGGCGGCGACCAGGCTGCCCAGCGTGATGACCAGCACGACGAGGGCGACGGTCAGGCCGAGCACCTCACCGGGGCCGATGAGCGAGGTGTCCTGGGTGATCTCGACGCTGTAGTGGGCGGCGAGGCCCGCGGCGGCCAGCGGGGCGTCCGCGCGGGCGGGGATGAGGGCACGGTCGTCGACCGGGATGGACTGGGCGTTGTCGTCGAACTGCACCTGGACGACGGCGTGCGTGCCGTCCTCGGTGACCAGGCGCGTGGCGGAGGTGGCGCCGCCGACGGCCTTGCCGTCCTCGTACTGGGCCCGGCCCGCGGCCAGCTCCGCCTCGCCCTTGGCCAGGTCGGCCTTGGCGGCCTCGACCTGCGGGCGGCCGGCCTCGATCTGCTCGCGCAGCGCGGGGATGGCCGGGTCCTTCGGGTTGGCCGCCTCGAGCTGGTCGAGCACGGCCTGGCCGGCGTTCAGCTGCCCCTCGCCCTCGAGCAGCTGGGCGCGCCCGGCCTCGAGCTTGGCCTTGCCCTCCTCGAGCGTGGTGGCGGCGGCGGTGAGGTCGGTGGCGCTCTGGTCGAGGCTCGCCTGCGCCTCGAACGGGTTGTTGACCCGCTTGACGTGCGGCACCTCGGCCCAGGTGGCGAACACCTCCTCGGCGGCCGCCCGCTGCTCGTCGGTGATGGCCGAGCCGTCGGTGCTCTGCAGCACCACGGTGCCGGCGCCACCGGCCGCCTCGGGGATCTCCTCGCCGAGCCCGTCGATGACCTTCTGGAAGGTCGTGCCGGGGATGGAGATCTGGCTGGTCAGCGGCTTGCCGACGGTGCCGGCGAGGACACCGAGACCGACGAGGACGACGAGCCAGATGGTCAGCGTGCGCCACGCGTGGGTGGCGCACCAGCGGCCGAGGCGGTACAGGAGGGAGGACATGGGGCCTTCTCGAGGTGGGAGGGTCAGGCGATGTGCGCGGCGACGGTGGCGCGCTTGGGGTCCAGGCCGGTTCGGACGTGCCCGATCGCGGCGGTGAAGCTGCCCGGAGGGAGGCGGAGCCGTCGACGGCGTCGGCTGCCGTGGCACCGGCATCCGCCGCGGCGGTTCCGCAGCGCAGCCACACCCGGAAGGCGGCCTCGGCCGCCCCGACGAGGCCGGAGGCGAGGGTGGCGACGTAGACGTCGGTGACGTCGGGGCCCAGGCGTCGGCGCAGCCAGCCCTCGAGCCAGTCGAGCCACGCGTGCAGCTCGATGAGGATCAGGCCCCGCGCGTGGGGGGAGGCCTCGCCGGCGGCGGCGAGCACGCCGATGCGTTCGAGGAGGTCGCCGTCGCCCGGGTCGGTGACCACGGCGACGGCGCTGTCGAGGACGTCCTCGTCGACGGGGCGGGCGTCGAGGCGCTCACCGACCGAGGCGAAGAACTCGGTGACGCTGGCGGTGAGCACCGAGTCGACCGAGGGGAAGTAGTTGAAGAAGGTGCGCCGGGAGACGCCGGCCCGGTCGGCCACCGCCTCGGCGGTCAGGCCCTCGAAGCCGGCGTCGCGCACGATGGCGTAGGCCGCCTGCACCAGGGCGGTGCGGGTCTCGGCGCGCTTGCGGGTGCGCAGCGAGCAGCCGTCGCTGGCCGAGCCGGGTCGCAGTTTCACCCGGCCGACGGTACGCCAACATGCACGGCAGTGCAATTCTGCACGAGGATGCAGGGCGAACCTTCGACGGCCCGGCCGTGAGACCCTGTCGCCCATGGTTGAGCGCACGGCATCGGAGCCGCGCGAGGAGGCGCTGGTGCGCCGCATTCGCGAGTCCGTCATCGGTGAGGACCTCGTCATGACCACCCCGTACGGGAGGCGGCGCGTGACGTACGCCGACTACACGGCATCCGGGCGCGCCCTGACCTTCCTCGAGGACTTCATCCGCGACGAGGTGCTGCCCGGCTACGCGAACACGCACACCGAGTCCAGCGGCACCGGCCTGCAGACCACCCGGCTGCGCGAGGACGCCCGGCGGATCATCCACGACGCGGTGCACGGTGACGACGACACCGTCGTGATCTTCACGGGGTCGGGGTGCACGGCGGCGATCGACAAGCTGATCGGGGTGCTGGGCCTGCGCATCCCGTCGACCCTCGAGGACCGGTGGCACCTCACCGAGCAGATCCCGCCGGACCAGCGCCCCGTGGTGTTCATCGGGCCCTACGAGCACCACTCCAACGAGATCCCGTGGCGCGAGTCGATCGCCGACGTCGTGACCATCCGCGAGGACGCCGACGGCGGGGTCTGCCAGGACGACCTGCGCGAGCGCCTCGAGGAGTTCGCCGGCCGGCCGCTGCTCATCGGCTCGTTCAGCACGGCGTCGAACGTCACCGGCATCGTCTCCGACACCTACGGCATCTCCACCCTGCTGCACCAGCACGGCGCTCTCGCGTTCTGGGACTTCGCCGCCGCGGCCCCCTACGTCGACATCGAGATGACCGCGCCCGCCGACGGTGACCCGCTCGCCTACAAGGACGCGATCTTCCTCTCGCCGCACAAGTTCATCGGCGGGCCGTCGACGCCCGGGGTGCTCGTCGCCCGGCGCGAGCTGTTCACCAACCGGGTTCCGGTGGTGCCCGGCGGTGGCACGGTCGCCTACGTCAACCCCGAGGACCACGCCTACCTCGCCGACCCGGCCCACCGCGAGGAGGGCGGCACCCCGGCGATCATCGAGGCGGTGCGCGCGGGGCTGGTCTTCCAGCTCAAGGAGGCCGTCGGGGTCGAGACGATCCGGGCCCACGAGGAACGACTGCTGACCCGCGCGGTCGAGGCCTGGCGCGAGGAGCCGTCGATCGAGATCCTCGGCAACCTCGAGGCCCCGCGACTGTCGATCGTCTCGTTCGTGGTGCGGGCGCCCTCGGGGCACTGGCTGCACCACAACTTCGTCGTCGCGGTGCTCAACGACCTCTTCGGCGTGCAGTCCCGCGGCGGGTGCTCGTGCGCCGGCCCCTACGGCCACCGGCTGCTCGGCATCGACCTGGAGCGCTCGCACGAGTTCGAGCGTGAGATCACCGGCGGCTGCGAGGGCATCAAGCCGGGCTGGGTGCGGGTGAACTTCAACTACTTCCTCAGCGACACCGTGGCCGACTACATCGTGGATGCCGTGCGCCTCGTCGCGCGCGACGGGTGGCGGTTGCTCGGTGACTACCTCTTCGACCCGCTCACCGGGCGCTGGCGGCACCGCGACGGTCTGGTCGAGCCCCCCATCCGGCTCGGCGACGTCGGGTACGCGGACGACGGCTCGATGGTCGTGCCGCGGTCCGAGGCCCGCGGCGGCGAGGACCTGCTCGCGCAGCACCTTTCCGACGGGGCGGCGATCCTGGCGGCGGCCACCCCGCCCGACCTGGCGTCGCACCCGGCGGACGTCTCCGCCGACTTCGAGCACCTGCGCTGGTTCGACCTGCCGGAGAGCGCGATCGCCCGCTGACCGCGGCCGGGCGGGCTCGCTCACATCGACTCGGAACTTCCGCGCCGTCACTGTGACGGCGCGGTAGTTCCCTCGTGGCGCGGAAACTTCCGGGTCAGGCGGAGGTTCCGCGCCGCCACTGTGACGGCGCCGAAGTTCGCGGCCCCAGGCTGGTCAGGCCGCTTCGTCCGAGTTCAGGTCGTGCCGTGCGGGGGGTGGAGCACCTGGGTGGCCGTCACGGCATCCGGCGTGATCGGGCCGTAGACGTGTGGGAACCGTTCTCCGGTAACGGTGTTGACGACGTCCCACTGCAGTGGTGCGGTGAGCCGCTCGGGGTCGACGGTGAGCAGGACCAGGTCGCCGGCGTACGAGGCGTAGTAGCGGCTCAGCACGCCGGGCACCTGCTCGGGCGTCGAGCAGTGGATGAAGCCCTCCTCCTCGAGCGTGCGGCCGAGGGTCGACCAGCGGTACTCGCCGGTGCGCAGCGCCTCGTCCCAGTGCGCGGCCTCGGCGAGGTGGAGGACGGGGCCGCTGCTCACTCGACTCCCTCCTCGGCCGACTGCGTGACGAGCGGGACCAGGTCCGCGATCGAGTCGACGACGCGCGTCGGCCGGTAGGGGAAGTGCTCGACCTGCTCGGGCCGCGTCGACCCGGTCGAGACGAGCACGGTGCGCAGACCGGCCTCCAGGCCGCTGATGATGTCGGTGTCCATCCGGTCGCCGACCATCACGGTGGTCTCGGAGTGGGCCTCGAGCCGGTTGAGCGCGCTGCGCATCATGAGCGGGTTCGGCTTGCCGATGAAGTAGGGCTTCCGGCCGGTGGCGGTGCTGATCAGCGCGGCGACCGAGCCGGTGGCGGGCAGGAGGCCGGCGGCGCTCGGCCCGCTCGGGTCGGGGTTGGTCGCGATGAACCGCGCGCCCCCGGCGATGAGCCGGATCGCCTTGGTGATCGCCTCGAACGAGTAGGTGCGGGTCTCGCCCAGGACGACGTAGTCGGGGTCGCGGTCGCTCATGACGTAGCCCACGTCGTGCATCGCGGTGGTCAGGCCGGCCTCCCCGACGACGTACGCCGTGCCGCCGGGCCGCTGGTCGGCGAGGAAGTCGGCGGTCGCGAGGGCGGAGGTCCAGATCGCCTGCTCGGGCACGTCGATCCCGCTGCGCAACAAGCGGGCCCGCAGGTCGCGTGGCGTGTAGATCGAGTTGTTGGTGAGCACGAGGAACGCGCGGCCGGACGCCTTGAGCGCCTCGATGAACTCAGCCGCCCCCGCGATGGGGTCGTCCTCGTGCACGAGGACGCCGTCCATGTCGGTGAGCCAGGTGTCGATCCGCCGGGTGGTGGTCATGCGACCCATTGTGTCCGCCGATGCGTACATTGCCCGGTATGCCGTCCGCCTCCCCCCGCCGTGATGACACCTCCTCCCGGGTCCGGCCCGCCGTCCCGGCTGACGTGCCCGTCATCCTCGGGCTGGTGCGTGAGCTCGCGGAGTACGAGAAGGCGCTGCACGAGGTCGACGCGTCGCCGGAGCACCTGCGCGACGCGCTCTTCCCGGTGGGCCGCGAGCCTGCAGCGTTCGCGCACGTCGCCGAGGTCGACGGCGAGGTCGTGGGGTGCGCGATCTGGTTCCTGTCCTTCTCGACGTGGACCGGCACCCACGGCATCTGGCTCGAGGACCTCTACGTGACACCGGCGCAGCGCGGTTCAGGTCTGGGGCAGGAGCTGCTGCGCACCCTCGCCGCGATCTGCGTCGAGCGCGGCTACCACCGGCTCGAGTGGTGGGTGCTCGACTGGAACGCCCCGAGCATCGGCTTCTACGAGTCGATCGGTGCCGTGGCCCAGGACGAGTGGACCCGGTTCCGCCTCGACGGCCCCGCGTTGGAGGCGCACGCCCGGCACCGCGACGACTGACCGGCCGGTGTGCCACCGTGGTGGCATGTTCCGCCTGCTGGGGCTCCTCGGCGGGCTGTCGCTGGTGACCGACGTCGGCACCGGTGCCCCGCTGGAGGAGTCGCTCAAGCGATGTGTCGTGGCGACGCGCCTCGCCCGGGCCGTCGGCTGCTCACCCGCGCAGACCAGCGAGCTCCTCTACACCTCCCTCCTCCAGCACCTGGGCTGTACGGCTTACGCGCACGAGGGTGCCGACGTCTGGGGGGACGACCTCGCGGTGGTGCGCCTGGCTTTCCTCACGAACTTCTCGGACCGGAAGGACGTGTGGCGCACCTGGGTCCCCGGCCTCGCCGACGCGACGGGCACGTCGAGGGCGCGCGTCGTCGCCACGACCCTGACCGCCGGGCGGAAGGGCGAGGTGGCGGGACCCGCAGCCACGTGCGAGGTGGCGCGGGACGCGTCGCGGTGGCTCGGCCTGCCCGAGTCGGTGCAGGACGACCTCTTCCACGCGCTGACGATGTGGAACGGCAAGGGGCACCCGGCCGTGGCGGGGGATGACATTCCCCTGGTCACCCGACTCATGCACGTTGCGGCGACGGCTGCCCTGTTCACCCTTCACGCCGGGCAGGCGGAGGCCGTGGCGCAGGTGCGGCGGCGTTCGGGCACGTACCTCGACCCGGAGCTCGCCGAGGTCTTCGTCGACCGGGCCGACGAGCTCGCCGGGGACCTCGACGAGCTGGACGGCTACGAGGAGGCGCTCGCGTCGGAACCGCACCCGGTGCTCATGGTCGACGAGGACCGCGTCGAGGCGGTGGCGCGAACCTTCGGGAGCCTGGCCGACCTCAAGAGCCCGTGGCTGCAGGGGCACTCCGCGGCCGTGGCCGAGCTCGCGGCCAGCGCGGTTGCCGGCCTCGGGATGGCCGACCAGGTGCGGACCGTGCGCGTCGCCGGCCATCTGCACGACGTCGGCCGTGTCGGCGTGTCGAGCCGGATCTGGGACAAGGCCGGACCCCTGAGCACCACCGAGCGGGACCAGGCCCGGCTGCATCCCTACTACAGCGAGCGGATCCTCGCCAGGACGCCGGCCCTCGCGGACGTCGCGAAGCTCGCCGGCCAGCACCACGAGAGGTGTGACGGCAGCGGCTACCACCGGGGCCTGGCCGCCGCGCAGCTCACGATGCCCTCCCGGGTCCTCGCTGCCGCGGACGAGTACCGAAACCTCGTCGAGGAGCGCGCCCACCGCCCGGCGATGTCGGCCACCGCGGCGGCCGGCCGGCTGCGGTCGGAGGTGAGGTCGGGCCGCCTGGATGCGGATGCCGTGGCGGCGGTCCTCGAGGCCTCCGGCCACCGGACCGGGGTACGCCGGACACGCCCGGCGGACCTCACCGACCGGCAGGTCGAGGTGCTGCGGATGGTGGCCGCGGGGCTGTCCAACCAGCAGATCGCCCGGCGCCTGGTGATCTCGCGCCGCACCGCGGAGCACCACGTCCAGGACATCTACGTCAAGATCGGCGCCTCCTCCCGTGCCGGCGCCGCACTGTTCGCGATGCAGCACGGACTGCTGGACGAACCTTGGTAGGTCTACCCATGTCCGGCAGGGCCGGGCTCCCCAGCATGGCCACATGACCACCACGACCGGCTCCACCGCCCTGACCGCCGACCACCGGCCCGACCGGCTGTTCACCGCCCCCTTCGTCCGGTTGTCCCTGGGGGACCTGGCGTACTTCACGGCGGCCGGGGTCGCCATCTACGCGCTGCCGCCCTTCGTCGTCGGCCCGGTGGGCTCCGACACCGCAGGAGCCGGGCTGGCGTTCGGGGCCTTCGCCGTCACGGCACTCCTCCTGCGACCGTTCGCGGGCCGCCTGTCCGACCGGGTGGGTCGCCGACCGCTGCTCGTCGGGGGTGCGCTGCTGGCTGCGGCCACGATGCTCCTCACGGGCTTGGCGGACACCCTGCCCCTGGTCGTCGGGCTCAGGCTGCTGGTCGGTGTCGCCGAGGCCGCCTTCTTCGTGGCGTCATTCGCCGCACTGGCCGACCTGGCGCCCCCGGCCCGGATGGGCGAGGCGCTCAGCTACAACTCGCTCGGCCTGTACCTCGGCCTGACGCTCGGCCCGCCCCTGGGCGAGCTCCTCGTGCGCGCGTTCGGCTTCACCACCGCGTGGCGGGGGGCGGCGGCGCTCCTCCTCCTCGCCGCGGTCCTCGTCCACAGCGTCGGGGAGACCCGGCCTGCCCGGTCGCCGGCGGACGAGGGGCCGACCCCGCTCATCCACTGGAGGTCGGTCCCGCCCGCCGTGGGCTTCCTCACGTCCGTCGTCGCCATGGGGGGCTTCCTCGCCTTCGCCTCGCTGTACGCGCAGCAGGTCGGGGTCGCGCCCGCCAGCCTCCCCCTCGCGGTGTACGGGGTGGTCGTGGTCGTGTGCCGCGTCGCCTTCGCGAAGGTCCCGGACCGGCTGCCGCCACTGCCGCTGGGCGCCGCCGCCCTCCTGGCGATCGCCGCCGGGATGGCGCTGGCGGCCGGGTGGGCGTCGCCCGCCGGGTTCCTGCTCGGTGCGGCCCTCATGGGGCTGGGGGTCTCGTTCAGCACGCCGGCCTTCTTCTCGGCGATCTTCGCCACCGCCCGCCCCTCGGAGCGCGGAGCCGCGTCGGGCACGGCCAGCGCCTGCATCGACCTCGGGCTCGGCGGAGGGTCTTTCGCGCTCGGGTTCCTCGCGCAGAGCCACGGCATCCCGTGGGGTTTCGGGGTCGCGGCGGGGGTCGCGCTCGCCGGGAGCGTCTGGACGCTCTCGCTGTCGCGTCGCGCCGCGGCGCAATGACCCGACTCCGTGCGACTTGCACACGGTTCTCGCAGCTCTGGCGCGCGAGAACCGCATGCAAGTCGCACGAGGTCGAAGCCGTGGGTCAGGCCTTCGGGACGTTGGCCTCGAGCTCGGCGAGCCACGCGCGCGACCCGGCATCCGACGGCATCCGCCAGTCACCGCGTGGCGACAGCGAACCCCCGGCGACGACCTTGGGGCCGTTGGGGATGGCCGAGCGCTTGAACTGGTTGGCGAAGAAGCGCTTGACGAAGACCTCCATCCAGCGCCGGATGGTCGCGAGGTCGTAGGCCGGGCGCGCGCCCTCCGGGTAGCCCGCGGGCCACGCGCCGCGGTCGGCCTGCGCCCAGGCGTGCTCGGCGAGGAACGCGATCTTGCTCGGCCGGTAGCCGCGTCGCAGCACGTGGTAGAGCGTGAAGTCCTGCAGGGCGTAGGGGCCGACGGAGTCCTCGGTCGACTGGATCCTCTCGCCCTCCTTGGTGGGCACCAGCTCGGGGCTGATCTCGGTGTCGAGGATGCCGAGCAGGGTGTCGTTGACCGGGCCGTCGAACTGCGCCGACGAGACCACCCACCGGATCAGGTGCTGCATCAACGTCTTCGGCACCCCGGCGTTGACGCCGTAGTGCGACATCTGGTCGCCGACGCCGTAGGTGCACCAGCCCAGCGCCAGCTCGGACAGGTCGCCGGTGCCGAGCACGATGCCGCCGCGCTGGTTGGCCGCCCGGAAGAGGTAGTCGGTGCGCAGCCCGGCCTGCACGTTCTCGAAGGTCACGTCGTAGACCTCCTCGCCGCGCCCGAACGGGTGGCCGAGGTCGGTCAGCATCTGGGTCGCCGCCGGGCGGATGTCGAGCTCCTCCCAGGTGATCCCGAGCGACTCCATCAGGTGGATCGCGTTCGACTTGGTACCGGCGCTCGTCGCGAACCCGGGCATCGTGAATCCGAGGATGTGCGTGCGCGGCAGGCCGAGCCGGTCGCACGCCTTGGCCGCCACGATGAGCGCGTGGGTGGAGTCGAGCCCACCGGAGACACCGATGACGATGGTCGGCACCCGGGACAGATCGCCGCCGCCGATGGCCCGCATCCGCTGCTCGAGGCCGGACACCTGGATGTTGTAGGCCTCGTAGCAGTCGAGCGCGAGGCGTGCCTCGTCATCCGGCACGAACGGGAACCGGTCGACCGCGCGACGCAGGCCGAGGTCGCCGGTCGGCGGTCGAAGCTGGAACGGGACGACACGGAACCCGCCCTGGTCGGCGGCGTACGCCTCGGCGTTGTCGCCGAAGCTGCCCTGGCGCAGGCGCTCCTGGCGCAACCGGTCGAGGTCGACGTCGACGACGGTGCGGCGCGGACCCTCGGGGAAGCGCTCGGACTGACCGAGCAGGTCGCCCATCTCGTAGACCATGGTCATGCCGTCCCACGACAGGTCGGTCGACGACTCACCCGCGGTGGCGGCGGCGTAGAGGTAGGCGGCGTTGCAGCGGGTGCTCGCCGAGCGGGCGAGCAGGTGGCGGTCCTCGGCGCGGCCGACGGTGATCGGGGACGCCGACAGGTTGAGCAGGACCGTCGCCCCGGCGAGCGCGGCCTCGTGGCTCGGCGGCACGGGGACCCACATGTCCTCGCAGATCTCGACGTGCACCGCGAGGTCGGGCAGGTCCTCGGGGGTGAAGATCAGGTCGGGGCCGAAGGGGATCTCGCCGTCGACGTCGGCACCGGGCCAGTGGGGGCGGACGAGGAACTCGCCCTGGTGGCCGGCGCCGGACGCGAAGTGGCGCTTCTCGTAGAACTCGCGGTAGTTGGGCAGGAACGACTTCGGCGCGATGCCGAGCACCTCACCGCGGTGGATGACGACCGCGCAGTTGTAGAGCCGGTTGCCGTGCCGCAGTGGGGCGCCGACGACGACCAGGGGGAGCAGCTTGGCGGTGGCCTCGGCGATGGTGACGACGGCGTCGTCGACGGCCTCGAGCAGGACGTCCTGCAGGAGCAGGTCGTCGATGGCGTAGCCGCTCAGCGACAGCTCGGGGAAGAGGGCGACCGCGACCCCCTCGTCGTGGCAGCCCTTCACCGTGGTGATCACTCGCTCGGCGTTCGTGGCGGGGTCGGCCAGGGCGACGGGCACTGTGCACGCGGCGACCCGGGCGAACCCCTGGGCGTACGCGTTCCGGAAGTCCATGGCCCGAGCCTATTGCTCCGGATGCCGGGTCGGGTCCGGCCCGGGGCTGCCACACTCGGCGGCATGGCGACGTGGTAGCGGTGGGCGTGGGTGGGGGTGTGGTTCATCGGCGTGACCTTCGTTGCGGCCGAACGGGGCTCGTCAGGCGTCGGTGCCCTCGCCTTCGGGTTCGCGTTCCTGCTCGACGCCGTCGTCGGCAGTGGCACCACCAACCTGGAGGTGGGTCCGACGGCCTACTTCGTCGCGGTGGCCGCGGGTGTCGTCATCACCGAACGGATGCTGCGGCGCCGCGACCTCGGCCCCGTCACCCTCGACCTGGTCCACGCGCCCGAGGACGAGGGAGCCGCCCGGAGGGGGTCCTAGGGGAGCGAGACGCGTGCGCTGAACCGGGTCGTGCGGATCAGGGGATGAGCAGGATCTTCCCGGTCGCGCGGCGCTCGTCGACGGCGGTGAGCGCCGCCACGACGTCCTCGAGGTCGCGCACCTCGCCGATGACCGGGTCGACAGCGCCCGACTCCAGCAGCGGCACGAGGTCGTTCCACTGGTGCCGGAGGAACCCGGGCCCCGGGCCACCGCGCCCGGTCCACCACGCGCCCCACCCGACGCCCGACGACCGAGATGTTGCCCAGCAGCAGCCGGTTCACCTTGACCTCGGGGATGGAGCCGGCGGTGAACCCGATGACGAGCAGCCGGCCCCCGGGCGCGAGCGAGCGCAGCGAGTCGGTGAACCGGTCACCACCCACGGGGTCGACCACGACGTCGACGCCACGTCCGTTGGTCAGTCCCGCGACGGCATCCCGGAAACCGTCCGCGAGCACGACCTCGTGTGCCCCGGCAGCCCGGGCGACGTCGCCCTTGTCCGGCGACGACACGACCGCGATGACCCGCGCACCCCACGCGGCGGCCAGCTGCACCGCCGCGGTGCCGATGCCGCCGGCGGCACCCTGCACGAGCACGGTCTCGCCCTCGCGCAGCCGGCCCCGCTCGCGCAGGGCGAAGTGGCAGGTGAGGTAGTTCATCGGCAGGGCCGCCCCCTGCTCGTAGGTCACCGAGTCCGGCAGCGGGAACACCATGGCCGCGTCCGCCTCCACGACCTCGGCGAACCCGCCGAGGAAGGGGAACGCCGCGACCCGGTCGCCCGCGGCGTACCCGCTGCTGACCGGCGCCGAGCGCACCAGACCGGCCACCTCGGACCCCGGCACGAACGGGAGGTCGGGCGTGATCTGGTACTGCCCACGGGTCAGCAGGACGTCGGGGAAGCAGATGCCGGCCGCGGCGACCTCGATCACGACCCCGTCGCCGCTGGGTTCCGGGAGGTCGACGACCTCCACGGCATCGGGTCCGTCGAGTCGGGTCACCTGGGCTGCGCGCACCTCGCCATCGTAGGGATGTGTGAACTCTGTGTGACATTGCCGCCAATCCCGGGCCGGCGGGAATGCCCGCGGGGGTGCGGTGCGCTGCACGACACGTGCCCCAGCCCCGCCACGCCACCTTGGCGACCCTCGCCCTGATCCTGGGTGGCGTCGCCATCGGTACGACCGAGTTCGTGACGATGGGCCTGCTGCCCGACATCGCGGCCGGCGTCGGGGTCGACATCCCCACGGCCGGGCACACCATCTCCGCCTACGCCGCCGGCGTCGTCATCGGTGCGCCCCTCCTCGCGCTGCTCGCGGCGACCTGGCCGCGCAAGGCGCTGCTCGTCGGCCTGATGGCTGCGTTCACCGTCGGCAACGTGCTCAGCGCGGTCGCCCCGAGCTACGGCCTGCTCGTGGCGTCGCGATTCATCGCCGGCCTCCCGCACGGGGCATTCTTCGGTGTCGCCGCACTGGTTGCCGTCGACCTCGCCGTCCGCGGCCAGGCCGGCCGCGCCGTGGGGAAGGTGATGCTCGGCATCCCGATCGCGAACGTGCTCGGCGTGCCCGGGGCGACCTGGCTCGGCCAGAACCTCGGCTGGCGCTCGGCGTACTGGCTGGTCGCCGTGATCGGCGTCGCGACGGTCGCCCTCATCGCGTATGCCGTGCCGCACCTGCCGCGTGACCGCACCCGCACGGTTCGCAACGAGCTGAGCGCCCTGACCAGCCTGCAGGTGTGGCTCACCCTGGGCGTCGGTGCGGTCGGCTTCGGCGGCATGTTCGCCATGTACTCCTACATCGCCCCGACCGTCACCGAGGTGACCGGGCTGCCCGCCTCCGCGGTGCCGATCTTCCTGCTCGTCTTCGGGGCCTCCGGCTTCGTCGGCAACCTCGTCGGCGGGCGGTTGGGCGACTGGTCGGTCATCCGGTCGGTCGTCATCGGCATGGCCGGCCTCGGCATCGGGCTGGCCCTCTTCGCGCTGGCCGCGCCGTACGCCATTGCCGCCCTCGTCGTGCTCTTCCTGGTCGGCGTGCTCACGGCGGTGCTCGTCATCAACCTCCAGCTGCGGCTGATGCAGGTGGCCGGCACCGCCCAGACCCTCGCCGCCGCGAGCAACCACGCGGCGCTCAACGTCGCCAACGCGCTCGGCGCCTACCTGGGTGGGCTCGTCATCGCCGCCGGGTGGGGCTACACCGCGCCCTCGTGGGTCGGCGTGGGCCTCGCGGTCCTCGGCCTCGGCATCCTCGCCGTGTCGGTGCTCGTGCACCGCCGCGACCACCCGGACCGCGCGACCCTGCGCCCGGTCGGGCCCCTGGGGACCTCGCCCGACGCCGAGATCGTCGCCAAGGTCACCTGACCGCCCCGGCCGGCGCCCGGCATCCGTAGGGTGGCTGGGATGCCGAGCACCGTCACGTGCCGGGTCGAGGGCGGCGTCGCCCAGGTCCGGCTCAACCGCCCAGACAAGCTCAACGCGCTGACCCTCGACACGCTCGAGGACCTCGTGACCACCGCCCGGGACCTGTCCCGCGACCGCACCCTGCGCGGGGTGGTGATCGGTGGGGAGGGCGAGTCGTTCTGCGCAGGGCTCGACTTCGCGACGGTGCTGAAGAACCCGCCACGGGTGGCGCGCTCGTTCGTGCCGCACCCCTGGCGGGGGACCAACCTGTTCCAGGAGGCCTGCTGGGCGTGGCGCCGGCTGCCGGTGCCGGTCGTGGCGGCCGTGCACGGCCACTGCTACGGCGGCGGGCTGCAGATCGCCCTGGCCGCCGACCTGCGGATGACCACCGCCGACGCCCAGTGGTCGGTCATGGAGGCCCGCTGGGGGCTCATCCCGGACATGAGCGGCGTCCAGGCCCTGTCGCAGCAGGTGCGGATGGACGTCGCGAAGCGGCTGACGATGACCGGCGAGGTGGTCAGCGGGGAGCGGGCCGTCGAGCTCGGGCTGGCGAGCGAGGTGCACGACGAGCCGTTCGTCGCGGCGACCCGGTTCCTCGAGCAGGTGGCGCAGCGCTCCCCGGACGCCGTCGCGGCGACCAAGCGCCTGTTCGGCCGCACCTGGTCGGCGAACGACCGGCGCACCTTCGCGCGGGAGCGGCTCGAGCAGGCCAGGCTGCTGGCCACCAGGAACACGACGATCGCGCGGGAGGCCGCGATGCAGCGGCTCGCCCCGGTGTTCGAGCCGCGCCGCCGATGACCCCCTCCTCCTCGACTCATTGCGGATCACCCACCCTCCGCGGCCCCGTGGCAGGCTGTCGACGTGGGTGATCCGCAAGAAGTCGAGGACGTCCGGCACGTGACGTGCACCCTGTGCGAGGCGATGTGCTCGCTCGAGGTGCACCTCGACGGTGACGGTGCGATCGCGTCGATGCGCGGCCACGAGGCCGACCCGCTCTCGCGCGGGCACATCTGCCCCAAGGCCTTCGCCCTGCAGGACGTCCACGAGGACCCCGACCGGCTGCGCCGACCGGTGCGCCGCACGGCCGACGGCGGCTGGCGCGAGGTGTCCTGGGACGAGGCGATCGGGTTCGCGGCATCCGCGCTGTCGGCCGTGCAGCGCGAGCACGGTGACGACGCGGTGGCGGTCTACCAGGGCAACCCGAACGTCCACAGCCTCGGCGCCCTGACCCACAACCCGACCCTGGTGCGGCTGCTGCGCACCCGGAACCGGTTCTCCGCCACCTCGGTCGACCAGCTGCCGCACCACGTCGTCGCGTGGGCGCTCTACGGCCACCAGTTCCTCCTGCCCGTCCCCGACATCGACCGCACCGACCTGCTCGTGCTCGTCGGCCACAACCCGATGGCGTCGAACGGGTCGCTGTGGACGGTGCCCGACTTCCCCCAGCGGCGGCGCGAGCTCGCTTCTCGCGGAGGGCGGTTGGTCGTCATCGACCCACGCCGCACCGAGACGGCCAAGGTCGCCGACGAGCACCACTTCGTGCGACCCGGTTCCGACGCGGCCGTGCTGCTGGCGGTCGTGCGCGAGCTGTTGGTCGACGGTGTCGCCAGCCCTGCGGCCTACGTCGATGGAGTCGACGCGGTGCGCGAGGCGGTCGAGGGCTTCACGCCCGAGCTCGCCGAGCAGGTCAGCGGCATGCCCGCGGATGCCGTGCGCGGCCTCGCGCGCGACCTCGCCGCCGCGCCCTCGGCCGCCGTCCACGGGCGGATGGGCGTCTCGACACAGGCCCACGGTGTGGTCTGCCAGTGGGCGGTGCAGGCGATCAACCTGCTCACCGGCAACCTCGACCGGCCCGGCGGCACCATGCTGACCACCCCCGCCGTCGACCTCATCGGTCGCGGGGTCCTCGGGGCCGGTGGGTTCGGCAAGCGCCGCTCGCGGGTGCGGGGGCTGCCGTCGTTCGGGGGAGAGCTGCCGGTGTCGGTGCTCGAGGAGGAGATCACCACGCCCGGGGAGGGCCAGGTGCGCGCCCTGCTGACCATCGCGGGCAACCCGGTGTCGTCGACGCCGTCGGGGCACCGGCTCGACGAGGCGTTGGCCGGCCTCGAGGCCATGGTGTCGATCGACTTCTACGTCAACGAGACGACCCGTCACGCCGACGTCATCCTGCCGCCCACCGGGCCGCTCGAGCGCGACCACTACGACATCGTCTTCCACCTCCTCGCGGTGCGTGACACGGCCCGGTGGTCGCCGGCGCTCTTCGAGCCCGAGCCGGGCGCGCGGGCCGACTGGGAGATCGCCCGCGACCTCGGCGCGGCCCTGCTCCGCGAGCGGTCGAGCGGCCTGCGCGACCGGTGGTCGCGGGCCACGATGGAGGCCGAGGCCCGGCTGCGGCTCAGCCCGCGGCGGCAGCTGGACGCGCTGCTGCGCTCGTCCGGGGCGCGCCTGTCGGTCGCCAAGCTCGAAGGGATGTCGGCCGGTGCCGACCGGGGGCCGCTCAAGCCCCGGCTCCCCGAGCGCCTGGCCACCCCCGACCACCGGATCGACCTCGCGACCCCGCTGGTGCTCGACGCGCTGCCGGGACTGCTGGCCGAGCTGTCGGCGGCCCCGGGCCTCGGGGACGGCGAGCTGCTGCTCATCGGCCGGCGCCACCAGCGCGACAACAACTCCTGGCTGCACAACTCGGCCCGGCTCACCCGGGGGCGGGCCCGGCACGCCCTGCTCGCGCACCCGAACGACCTGGCCGCAGCGCGGCATCCGCGACGGCGACACGGTCGTCGTGCGCTCGGCGGTGGGGGAGGTGCGCGTCGAGGTGACCGCCACCGACGACGTCATGCCCGGCGTGGTGTCGCTGCCGCACGGCTACGGCCACCGCCGCGCCCGGGGTGCGGCTGCGCAACGCCGAGGCGCTGCCCGGTGTCACGATGAACGACCTCACCGATCCCTCGGTCGTCGAGGGGCTGTCGGGCAACGCGGTGCTCAACGGCGTGCCCGTCACCGTCGACCCGCTCGTGGTCGCGGCGCCGTGACCCCCTTCCCTGCCGCGAGTGCGGAAGTGGTCGCCATGGCAACCGTTTCCGCACTCGCGGCGAGGTCGTCGTGACGCCGGATGCCGTGCGCCTCCTCGCGCTCGACCTCCCGGACGTCGTCGAGCGCGACCACCACGGGTTCCCCTCGTTCCGCGCCGGTCCCCGGGGCAAGATCTTCGCCACGCTGCCGACCGACGGAGATCCTGCGGGTGATGCTCGAGGAGGAGTCGATCCGCGAGGCGGTCGCGGAGTGGCCCTGGTGCCGCGAGGGCTGGTGGGGGAAGACGCTGGCGACCGTCGAGGTGGTGCTCGCCGAGGCGGATGTCGTCGTCGTCACCGAGCTGCTCGACGAGGCCCACGCCCGGGCGACGGGCCGCTGACCTCGGCCGGGTTGCCTGCGGAGTCAGGAGCAGTTCGCGGGCTCAGGACCCTCGCGCCCAGTCAGGGTCGTATACGCGCCTGACTGGGCGAAGTGCTCCTGACTTCGCGGGAAGACGCCACTCGGGCAGGTCAGGCGGGGGCGGCGGTGAGGAGGGTGAGGGCTCGGGTGCAGTGGTCGACCAGGGCGAGCCGGCCGGCATCCCGATCGGATGCCGGCAACGCGGCCCACTGCAGGGCGCGGTCCTCGAGGTAGGCCACCCAGCCGTGCACGGACGGGAGTGCGGCCTCCGGCAGGCCGGCCGCCGCCGCCACCACGCCCGCCACGTGCTCGCGCACCGTCTCGACGGGGTCGTCGCCGGCGGCCCGCGCGATCGGCGCCTGGCCGAGCACGAGCGCGACGTACGAGGCGCGCCGCCGGGCCACCTGGTCGAGGAAGCGCTCCACGACCTGCCGCACCGCGGCCTCGCCGCCCACCCCGGCATCCGGCGAGACGTTGCGGCCCACCCGTCGTCGCGCGGCCTCGACGACCGCCCGGTGGTAGTCGGTCTTGGTCGGGAAGTAGTGGAAGAGCAGCCCGCGCGAGACCCCGGCCTCGGCAGCCACCTCGTCGAGCGAGAGCTCCTGCACCGGGCGCTCGACGAACTTGCGCAGCCCGATGCCGACGAGCTGGCGGCGCCGGTCGTCGGGCGTCATCCGCACCCGTGCCGTGGCTCCCATGCTATTGAGCATTGCTCAACAACGGTCTAGGGTCAAGACCATGGACTTCGCCCCCTCCGCCCGCGCCGCCGACCTCGCCGCCCGGGTCCGGGCCTTCGTCGACACCGAGATCGAGCCCGTCGAGCCCGGCATCCTGCGCGACGTCGCCGCACGCCGCGCCCGCGGTGAGGACGCCTGGCCGCCGCCCGCCGTGGTCGGCGAGCTGCAGGCCAAGGCCCGCAGCGAGGGCCTGTGGAACCTCTTCCTCCCGGCCGGGCACGGTGACGCGTATGCCGCCCGCTTCGGCACCGATGGCGGCACCGGGCTCACCAACACCGACTACGCCACGATCGCCGAGGTGACCGGCCGCTCGCCCCTGGCGCCGCTGGTGTTCAACTGCAACGCCCCCGACACCGGCAACATGGAGGTGCTGCTGCGCTACGGCTCGCCCGAGCAGCAGCAGGAGTGGCTCGAGCCGCTGCTCGACGGGCGGGTGCGCAGCGCCTTCCTGATGACCGAGCCCGGCGTCGCCAGCTCCGACGCCACCAACATGGAGGCCACGGCCACCCTCGACGGCGACGACGTCGTGCTCGACGGGCGCAAGTGGTGGTCGACCGGCGCCGGCCACCCCGACTGCAAGGTCGGGATCTTCATGGGCCTCACCGACCCCGACGCGCACCGCCACCGCCAGCACTCGATGGTCGTCGTGCCGCTCGAGGCCCCCGGCGTCACCGTCGAGCGGATGCTGACCGCGCTCGGCCAGTACGACGAGCCGCTCGGCCACGGCGAGGTCACCCTGAGCGGAGTGCGCCTCCCGGCCAGCGCGATCCTCGCCGGCCCGGGGCGCGCGTTCGAGATCGCCCAGGGCCGCCTCGGGCCGGGCCGGGTGCACCACTGCATGCGCCTCATCGGGCTGGCCGAGAAGGCGCTCGAGCTCGCCTGCGAGCGCTCGAGCAGCCGGGTGGCCTTCGGCAAGCCGATCGCCAACCTCGGCGGCAACCGCGAACGCCTCGCCCGGGCCCGGATCGCCATCAACCAGGCCCGCCTCCTCGTGCTGCACGCCGCCTGGAAGCTCGACACCGTCGGCATCGCGGGTGCCCAGTCCGAGGTGTCCGAGATCAAGGCGGCCGTGCCGCAGATGGCCTGCGACGTCATCGACCTCGCCATCCAGCTGCACGGCGGCGGGGGCATGAGCGAGGACTTCCCGCTCGCCGCCGCCTACGCCGGCGCCCGAAGCCTGCGCCTGGCCGACGGCCCCGACGAGGTGCACCTCGGCGTCGTCGCGCGGCACCTGCTGCGTCCGTATGCCGCCCGCGCGGCTGCCGCGGCCACCCCGCCACCGCGGGGGGCGCGTCACCGGCATCCACGACGACCCCGAGCCTGGAGAGCGCCCGATGAGCCGTCGCGTCGAGACCAACAGGCGCGTCGTGGTCACCGGAGGCGCCTCGGGCCTCGGCCTGGCCCTCGCCGAGCTGATGGTCGCCCGCGGTGACACGGTGCTGGTCGTCGACCTCGCCGACGACCGCCCCGACGCCGTGCCCGAGGGCGCGGCCTACCGCCGGCACGACGTGCGCTCGCAGCAGGACTGGGATGCCACGCTGGCCTGGGTCCGCGAGACGTGGGGCGGCCTCGACATCCTGGTCAACAATGCCGGCATCGCCACCGGGGGCCGCATCGACATCGAGGCCATCGCCGACTGGGAGCGGGTCGTCGACATCAACCTGCTCGGCGTCGCGCGTGGCTGCCACACCTTCACGCCTCTGTTCAAGGAGCAGCGCAGCGGGCACATCGTCAACGTCGCCTCGCTCGCCGGCCTCGTGCACGGGCCGGGCATGGCCAGCTACAACGCGACCAAGGCCGGGGTCGTGGCCCTCAGCGAGACGCTGTACTTCGAGCTCGGGCCGTGGGACATCGACGTCTCGGTCATCTGCCCGGCCTTCTTCCGCACCAACCTGCACCGGTCGTTCGCCGGCAAGGACGCCGCGATGCAGGAGGCCGGCATGCGCCTGATCACCCAGGCCAAGGTCGACGCCAAGCACATCGCCGCGATCGCGCTCAAGGGCGTCGACGCCCGCAAGAGGGTCATCCTCACCGACCGGCTCGGGCACCAGGCCTACCTGTCGAAGCGGTTCGCCCGGCCCCTCTACGACCGGATGCTGACGGCCCAGGCCAAGCGGCTCGCCCGCCGGGCCGGGGCCGACCCCCAGGACTTCGTGCCGTGAGCGATGTCGCCGGCGCCGCGCCCGTGCGCGACGAGGACGCCTTCGACATCGAGCGGGTCGCAACCTGGTTGCGCGAGAACGCTGCTGGCGAGGCGGGCATCGACGGCACGCCCGAGGTGCAGCAGTTCGTCGGTGGCGCCTCCAACCTCACCTACCTGCTGAGGTATGCCGGTGGGCCGGCAGCCGGCGGACGCGACCTCATCCTGCGCCGCCCCCCGACCGGCACCAAGGCCAGGGGCGCGCACGACATGCGTCGCGAGCACGACATCCAGGCAGCCCTGGCCCCGGTGTTCCCGGCGGTGGCGCGGATGGTCGCGTTCTGCGCCGACGAGGACGTCGTCGGGTCGCAGTTCTACGTCATGGAGCGCATCGAGGGCACCATCCTGCGCCGCGACGTGCCGCCGGAGCTCGGCCTCGACCGCGACGCTGTGGCCGCCCTGTGCCGCACCGCGATCGACACGCTCGTCGCCCTGCACGACGTCGACGTGGAGGCCGCCGGTCTCGCCGACCTCGACCGGGGCGAGGGCTACGTGCGCCGCCAGGTCGAGGGCTGGTGCGGCCGCTACCGGCGGGCGCGCACCGACGACGTCGGCGACTTCGAGGCGACGATGGCCTGGATCGTGGCCCACGAGCCGGCCGACCGCCCGCACGTGCTGATCCACAACGACTTCCGGTTCGACAACCTCGTGCTCGACCCCGCCGACCCGACCAGGATCGTCGGCGTGCTCGACTGGGAGATGGCCACGGTCGGTGACCCGCTCATGGACCTCGGTGCGGCACTGGCCTACTGGGTGCAGGCCGACGACCACCCCGACGTTCGTCGCGGTGCGCCGCCAGCCCACGCACACCCCCGGGCATGCTGACCCGGGCCGAGGTGGTCGAGCGCTACTCGGCGGCCCGCGGGCTCGAGGTGACGTCCGAGCAGTGGCGCTTCTACGACGTGTTCGGCGCCTTCCGCCTCGCGGTGATCGCCCAGCAGATCTACTACCGGTTCCACCTCGGCCAGACGAGCAACCCGGCCTACGGGCAGTTCCGCGAGGTCGTGCGCTTCCTCGACCACCACTGCACCGCCCTCATCGGCGACTCCTGACCCCCGACGACGACGACGACAAGGACACACACCTCATGCCGACCACCCTGATCACCGGCGCCAGCTCGGGCCTCGGCGCCGAGATGGCCCGCCAGCTCGCCGACCGCGGCTGGGACCTGGCGCTGGCCGCCCGACGCACCGAGCGGCTCGAGGGCCTGCGCGACGAGATCGTCGCCAAGCACCCCGGCCGCCGGGTCGAGCTGCGCGCCCTCGACGTCACCGACGACGACCAGGTGTTCGAGGTCTTCCGGGCCTTCCGCGACGACTTCGGCACGATCGACCGGGTCATCGTCAACGCCGGTCTCGGCAAGGGGGCCCCGCTCGGCACCGGGCGCTACGACGCCAACCGGCAGACCGCGATGACCAACTTCGTGGCGGCCCTGGCGCAGACCGAGGCCGCCATGGAGATCTTCCGGGCCCAGAAGCGCGGCCACCTGGTGATGATCTCGTCGGTGTCGGCGATGCGCGGCATGCGCAAGACCGTGACGACGTACGCCGCGACCAAGGCCGGCGTCGCGACGCTCGCCGAGGGGCTGCGCAACGAGATGCTCGGCGAGCCCGACCTCGACATCCGCGTCTCGACGATCTACCCGGGCTACATCCGCTCCGAGATGAACGAGCGGGTCAAGAAGACCCCGTTCATCGTCGACACGGAGACCGGGGTGCGCGCCATGGTCGAGGCCATCGAGAAGGAGAAGGCCAACGCCCTGGTACCCGCGTGGCCGTGGGTGCCGCTGGGGAAGGCGATGCGCCACCTGCCGCTGCCCCTCGTCCGGAAGATCATGTGACCGTGGCCCGAGTCCTCGTCACCGCCCACCTCCCCGGCGACGGGCCGGCCCGCCTGGCCGCCGCCGGGCACGAGGTCGTCTACCGCGACGTCGCGGCCGCCATGCCCCGGGACGAGCTGCTCCGCGGCGGTGGCCGGCGTCGACGGGCTCGTCGCGATGATGGTCGACCGGGTCGACGCGGAGCTGCTGGATGCCGCCGGGCCGGGTCTGCAGGTCGTGGCCGACGTCGTCGTGGGGTACGACAACGTCGACGTCGCCGCCTGCACCGAGCGCGGCGTGGTCGTGACGAACACCCCCGGGGTGCTCACCGACGCGACGGCCGACATCGCGATGGCCCTCGTGCTGATGACCACTCGCGGCCTGGGCGCCGCCGAGCGCCGGGTGCGCACGGGGGAGCCGTGGCAGTGGAACTTCACCGCCGACCTGGGCACCGGCCTGCGCGGGAAGACGCTCGGCATCGTCGGCCCCGGGGCGATCGGACTGGCCACGGCGCGTCGGGCGACGGCCTTCGGCATGGAGATCCTGCTGCGCGGCCGCTCGGCGCCCGACCCCGGCGTCGTCGAGGGCCTGGGCGCGCGCGTGGTCGACCTCGGCGAGCTGCTCACGGCATCCGACGTCGTCTCGCTGCACTGTCCCCTCACCCCGGCCACGCACCACCTGATCGGCGCCGCGGAGCTGCGGGCGATGAAGCCGACCGCCCACCTGGTCAACACGGCCCGCGGCCCGGTGGTCGACGAGGCGGCCCTGGTGGCGGCCCTCGAGGCGGGGGAGATCGCCGGCGCCGGGCTCGACGTCTTCGAGGACGAGCCACGCGTGCACCCCGGCCTGCTCGACCGCGACGACGTCGCGCTGCTGCCGCACGTCGGCTCGGCCACGGTCGAGACGCGCACCGCGATGGCCGACCTCGCCATCGCGAACGTGCTCGCCGTGCTCGACGGGCAGGACCCGCTCACCCCGGTGCGCGGCTGATCAGAGGTGCCGGTGCATGACGTGCAGCCCGACCCGGCCGTGCGTCGCCGAGTCGAACGCCTCGGGCACGGTGCCGACGACCTCGAAGCCGAGGTCGCGCCACAAGCGCACCGCGGCGGTGTTGGTCTCGACCACGGCGTTGAACTGCATTGCGGCATAACCCTGTTCGCGAGCCCACGCCAGGACCCACTCGCCCAAGGCTCGTCCGACTCCCTGACCCCGGGCGGCGTCGGCGACCATGAAGGATGCCGTTGCGACGTGGCTGCCGCGCGAGGGCCGGTTGGGCCCGGCCTTGGCCGACCCGAGCAGCGTCCCGTCGTCGGAGACGGCCACGACGGTGACACCGGGCGGCGACTCGACCCACAGGTCGTGCGCCGCCGACGAGCTCAGGCCCTCGGGGTACGCGTAGGTCTCACCGGCGGCGACCACCTCGCGGAAGACGGGGTAGAACGTCGACCAGTCGGCGTCCGAGAGGGGCCGGATCTGCACGCCCGGCTCAGTCGTCCGGCTGCGGCCGCATGTGCAGCCAGGGCCGGGTCAGCTCGAAGTGCCGACCGGTGATCTCGTCGACCTCGATCGCGATCGTGTTGAACTTCGCGGTGTTGACCCAGGGGCGCAGCGGCAGCTGCTCGATCTCGTCCTCCTCGTGGCCCTCCAGCTGGCGGGCCCGGCCGCGCACGACGACGCTGCGTCGCCTCGTCCTCGCCGAAGTCGTCGATCTCGAACGCGACGTCGGCGTTCATCGTCAGGCCGAGCAGCTTGCTGCCCTCCGCCGTGCGGAACACGATGCGGCGGAACTGGTCGACGGCGTAGTTGATCGGCACGAGGTGCACCTCGTCGGCGAGGTGGAACGCGAGCCGGCCGAACTCCTCGTCGTGCAGCATCTGCCAACAGGTGTCCTCGGGGATGGCGGTGACGGGCGAGTGCTCGGACATGTCAGCCTCCTGCGCGGGGTTACCTGGCACGAATCTACTGGTGCGCCGGTGACCGGGCACATCGCAGAGACCGTTCTCACGCACGGCACCCCCGATCGCGCCGGGATCCAGCGCGGGTGGGTAGCCTTCGCGGCGTGACTCGCGTCGAAGTGGTCGTCATCGGAGCCGGACCCGGTGGCCTCGCGGCCGCCGCCGCCCTGAAGGGGCACGGCGTCAACCCGCTCGTCGTCGACCGTGCCGAGCGGGTCGGCAACTCCTGGCGCGGGCACTACGACCGGCTGCACCTGCACACGCCGCGCCGCTGGTCCGGGCTCCCCGGCTACCCGATCCCGCGCAGCGCCGGCCGGTGGGTGAGCCGCGACGACGTGGTCCGCTACCTGGAGTCGTACACCGCGCACCACCGCCTCGAGCTGCGCCTCGGGTCGGGCGTCACCGGCATCGACCCGGCCCCGCCGAGCCCCGACGCCGCCCGCTGGGCCGTGCGGCTCGACGACGGCAGCATCATCACGGCCGACCACGTCGTCGTCGCGACGGGGTACAACCACACCCCGGTCGAGCCCGACTGGCCCGGGCTGGACGGCTTCCCGGGGGAGGTCGTGCTGGCGAAGGACTACCGCAACGGGCGCCCGTACGCCGGGCAGGACGTCCTCGTCGTGGGCTCCGGCAACACCGGCATGGAGATCGCCACCGACCTCGCCGACCACGGCGCGACGCGGGTCTGGCTGGCGGTGCGCACCCCGCCGCACATCCTCCCGCGCTCGCGGATGGGCTGGCCGGCGCAGGGCGACCGGCATCCTCGTGCGCCGGCTCCCGCCGCGCCTGGTCGACCGGGTCGCCGCGGTGCTCGCGGTGGTCCAGGAGCCCGACCTCAGGGCCTTCGGCATGCCCAAGCCCGGTACCGACCTCTACTCGCGCGTCCTCGTCGGGCGGGTGCCCGTCCAGGACGTCGGCATCGTCGACGCCATCCGAGCCAAGCGGGTCGAGCCCGTGGCGGCCGTCCAGGCGGTCGAGGGTGGTGACGTCGTGCTCGCCGACGGCTCCCGGGTGCAGCCGTCGGTCGTCGTCGTGGCGACCGGCTACCGCGCCGGGCTGGAGCCGATCGTCGGCCACCTCGACGTGCTCGACGGTCGCGGCCTGCCCCTCGTGCACGGCGCCCACGAGCCCGGCGGCGCGCCGGGCCTGTGGTTCACCGGGTACACGAACCCGATCTCCGGGATGCTGCGCGAGCTGCGGATCGACGCCGAGAAGATCGCCGGGGCGATCACCCGGGAAGGCGCTCGGTCTCCAGTGTGAAGCGGTGCGCCCGCAGCCGGTCGACGAGCGGGGCACCCAGGGCCGTCGCCGGCGTGAGCACCCCCGCGGCATCCGGTAGGCGGTCGCCGTCCTGCACGAGGCTGAGCGCTGCCTGGCCCAGCATCACCGCCGTGCCGCTGTACCCCGGGTCGTAGGGCGCCGCGACGGTGGTGCGGTAGCGCGCCCCGTTGGTGGCCTGCGCCGTGATCTCCATCCGGAACCGCCCGTTGGCCTGGGCCTCCTCGCTCGGGCCCTCGCCCGGCTTGGGCAGCACGCGGTCGAGCAGCGCGCGGGTCGGTCCGAACGCGAACCCGGCCAGCCCGGCACCGAGGGCCACCGACATGCCGCCCGCGGCGACGGCGCCGGCCGGCCCGGCGCCGTAGTCGGAGTACTCGACGTAGCGGAAGCCGTCGCCGTAGCCGAGCAGCGACGCCGACCGCGCCACGATGCGGGTGTTGAAGGCGGCCATGACGAACGGCCCGGTGAAGTGGCCGTTGTCGGCGTCGCGCTTGACCGGCGAGGCCTTCGTGACCGTGTCGACGAGGCCGCCGAGGCCACCGCGCTTGCGCTGCGTCGTGGATGCCGTGTCGCCGGCGGGCCGCGGCGGGCGGCCCCCCTCGGCGAGCGCCCACGGGTCCCCGACGACGCGCCGCGCGGCCTTGTCGAACTTGAGCTCGTCGACCTGGGTGCGGGCGGAGTCGATGGTGCCGCCGCTGAACCCGCCCTTCATGGTGCGGACCGCGAGGTGGGTGCGGCCGAGCTCGGCCCCGTCGGCCCGGGCCGCCTCGGCGGTGAGCCACACCCCGAGGTCGCTCGGGATCGAGTCGAAGCCACAGGCGTGGATGATGCGGGCACCGGTGCGCTGGGCGGTCTCGTGGTTGGCGGCGATGCTGCGGTGCACGAAGAGCACCTCGCCGGTGAGGTCGCAGTAGTGCGTACCGGCGTCGGCGCACGCGGCGGCCAGCGGCACGCCGTACTTCACGTACGGACCGACCGTCGTGACGACGACGCGAGCGCGGTTGGCCAGCTCGGTGACCGCCCGCTCGTCCGCGGCGTCGACCACGAGAAGTGGCCAGCCCTCCGCGGCGGGCCCGAGCTCACGGGCCACCTCGGCCAGCCGGGTGAGCGAGCGACCCGCGAGCGCGATGCGCACCTTGGGGTCGGCCTCGGCGGCGAGGTGTCGGGCGGTGAGCCGCCCGACGAACCCCGTGGCACCGAACAGGACGATGTCGAACTCACGCGCACTCCCGGTCATCCGCCCACCCTAGGTGTACCGACCTCAAGGGTCGACGACGACCGTGGAGGCCGTGCGGGCTTCCACGGGTGGGTGGCCGGGTGGCGAAGCAGGCGTGGGACGTGGGTGCCTCGCCTTCCGGTGATGCCGAACGCGCGACATGCTGCGCGTTCGGCATCACCGGAACGGGCAACACCCACGGCGGTAGGGACACCCTCACCCAGGACGACCACCTGGACGCGCGGTCCGAGCTTTCGCTGCACGCGGTAGGTCGCGTTCAGGCGCCGATCGTGGGGTACGCGGCGGTGACCGTCGCGGCGTACCGCTCCCGGATCTCGGCACCCGTGGTGGTGTCACCGGGGTCGACCGTGACGTCGACGTCGACGTCCCACCGCGGCGGGTGCTCTCCACCGGCGAGTGCCCAGGCCGCCTGGCGGGCCGCACCGACGGCGACGTACTCGCCGGGGCTCGGCACCGCGACGGGCACCCCGAACAGGTCGGGTGCGATCTCCTGCACCGCGGTCGACGCCGAGGCGCCGCCGATGAGCAGCACCCGCTGCACCGGGCAACCGACGGCGCGCACGGCATCCACCGCTGCCGCGAGGTTCAGCAGCATGCCCTCGAGCACCGCGCGGGCGAGGTTCTCGGGCGTCGCGTTCGACCGGGTCAGCCCGTGCAGCGAGCCGGTGGCCGTGGGCAGGTTGGGGGTGCGCTCGCCGTCGAGGTAGGGCAGCAGGGTGAGGCCTCCGGCGCCGGGTGCGCCGGCCAGCGCGAGGCGGTCGAGACCGGCGAGGTCGGTGCCGAGCATCGCAGCCCCGGCCGCGAGGACTCGCGCGGCGTTGAGCGTGCAGACGAGCGGGAGGAAACCGCCCTCGGCATCCGCGAACGACTGCACGCTGCCGGTGGGGTCGGCGGACGCGCGCGAGTGGCGCGCGAAGGCCGTGCCGCTGGTGCCGAGCGAGACGACGACGTCGCCGGGCTGGAGCCCGAGACCCAGCGCGGCCCCCATGTTGTCGCCGGTGCCCGCGGCCACGGCCAGCCCGGATGCCGTGTGGCCGACGACCTCGGCGGGCGCCGCAACCCGCGGCACCACCAGGTCGGTGCCGGTCGCGAGCCGGAGGAGGTCGGGGCGGTACTCGCGGGTGCCGGCCGACCAGTAGCCGGTGCCGGAGGCGTCACCACCGTCGGTCGTCCAGGCGTCGGGGGCGGTCGCGCCGTCGGCGCGGATCCGCCCGGTGAGCCAGTCGTGGGGGAGCACGCAGGTGCGCGCCCGGGCCAGGTTGTCGGGCTCGTGAGTCGCCATCCAGCGCAGCTTGCTCACCGTGGTCGCGGCGACCGGCACGAGCCCCGTGGCGTCGGCCCAGGCCTGGGCGCCGAGCTCGGCGACCAGGTCGTCGGCGGCCTGCGCCGAGCGGGTGTCGTTCCACAGCAACGCGGGTCGCACGACCTCGCCGTGCTCGTCGAGCAGCACCATGCCGTGCTGCTGGCCGCCGACGGCGATCGCCGAGACGCCGTCGAGGATGCCGTCGCCGCTCGCCTCCCGCCACGCGTCCCACCAGTGGCGCGGGTCGACCTCGGTGCCGTCGGGGTGCGAGGCACGCCCGGTGCGCACGACCTCCCCGGTCTCGGCGTCGCAGACGACGACCTTGCAGGACTGGGTCGAGGTGTCGACCCCGGCGACGAGCGGACGGTCAGGCATGGCAGTCACTCTCGCAGGGTTCCTCTGCTCTCGTCCTGGGTCCGGGGAGCCGGCGCCGGCTCATCGGCTCGCGAACTCGGCGGCCTGCCGCGCCGCCCAGAGGCGGTCGGCCGCATCGATGCTGGCGCGTGAGCCCAGGTCGACCCCGGCCCGTGCGGCAGCGGCGCGGGCCCGTGGCGTCGTCAGGTCGGGGGTGAGCACGACCTCGGGGGCGATCTGCCGGTCGGCGACCGCGTAGGCCCGCTGCTGACGGGCGAGCCGGTCCGAGGAGGCGCTGGCCGTGGTCAGCAGGGCAGCGGTGGCCGTGACCGTGGCGCCGGTGACGAAGGGGCTGACGGCGGGGGTGTAGCCGCTGGCCTGCCCGGTCTTGTTCGGGTGGTACGACTCGGTGACCGGGTTCGACAGGCCGTTGATCCACTCCGGGCTGTCGCACACGGCGTGCCCGACGAAGCGTGACGTCGGGTTGGCGAAGGAGTAGCCGGCCGCCGAGGCGCGCGCGGCCGTGGTCGAGTTGAGCAGGTCGGCCGTCGCGTTGAGCCGGCTCTCCTCGGTGGGTGAGAACCACGTCAGCAGGTTGCAGTCCTCGCCGTTGAAGATCCGGGGGTAGCCCACGACGGTGACCTTGGCCTGTGGGGCGCGGGCGCGGATGCTCGCGTAGAGGGTGGTCAGCGCCGCCGGCAGGGTGTTGCGGATGTAGGCCTGGGCGCGATCGACGGCACCGTTGCAGTTGCTCAGCCACGCCGGCTGGGCGCACGTGGTGAGCACGTCGGCGAACCCGGCGTCGTTGCCACCGACCGAGAGGGTGACGTAGGAGGTGCTCGCCGTCAGGGCAGAGAGCTGGCTGTTGGTCACGTCGGAGATCTTGGCGCCCGAGCAGGCCCGGAAGTTCAGGGCATACCCCTTCGCGGAGGCGATGAGCGAGGGGTACGCGTACACCGAGCGCAGGCAGCTGGTGCCGTCGGCGAGGTAGCTGCGGGTGCCGGTACCGGACGAGTAGCTGTCGCCGAGGGCGACGTACGAGGGTGCTGCGGCGCCGGCCGGAGCCGCCGAGATCACGAGTGCCGTCACCGCGGCGAACGCTGCGGTGACCAGGGCACGACGTCGGGCCATGGGTCCTCCTGTGCAGGGTGTGTGGTGGATCACAGTAGGTCCGCGCCCGGGTCGACCGCTCGGCGAGAGGCGGCTCGGAGCGTCATCCCGACAGGTTGTCCCACGTGACCGGCTGGTTCGTGAACACGTAGACGCGTGGGTCGCCGAGAGGGTTGTCGAGCACCTCGGGCAGCGGGTCCAGCAGCGTCTGCTGGATGACCTCGCCGCTGCGTGGGTCGAGGACCGAGAGGTGGCGCGGCAGGTCGGGGTCCATCAGCTTCACGACCCGTGCACCGTCGCGGTAGAGCACCAGGAGCTCGCCGGGCACGCTGAGCCCTCGGCCGCCGAGCGAGCTCGTCCAGTTCGGTTCCATGTCGACCGAACGGGAGGTGACGCAGGATGCGGCCGACCAGCCCGACGTACGTCGAGCCCTCGAAGTCCACCGCCTCGCGCCACCCGGCGTCGGGGCACAGGAAGCCCTCGCTGTGGCCCGGCTCGTCGGCGTGCAGGCGCCACTGCCACAGGCTGGCCGCTCCGTAGCCGACCCCCATCGTGCCGCCGGCGCACAGGTTGCTCCATGCCTCGTGGCCCTGCCACCACCCCGCGGCCCGGCCCCGTTCGTGGGTGTGCTCGTAGGTCGGCTCCAGGTTCAGCACCCCCTTGGCCGGGGTGTTGCGCCACATGTCGGCGACCCGCTCCGGAAGGTGCTCCGCCTCGTGGCCTGTCTGACAGCTCTGGAAGTCCAGCCACTGCGGCGCCTGGTGCGCTCGGTTGGTCGCGTGCGGCCGGTAGTGGATGCCGGTCGGCTGGCCGTACGCGTCCCACGCGTGCACCTCCTCGCCGCCGGCCGCCACCTGTGGCTCGTCGCCCGAACCGTCGGCGCCCACGAGGTAGACCGCCGGGTCGGGCGCCGTACCGCGCCACGAGGTAGCGGCAGTACCGCGCGTAGTCCTCCTCAGGGACGACGGTCCCGGCCACGTCGAGGCCCTTCCAGCCGAACCCGTGGAAGACCGGCTGCAGGACCGGCACCAGGTCGTGGGCCACCAGGATGTCGACCAGCACGTCGAATCGGCCGAAGTAGTCGGGGTTCAGGTCCCGCAGGCGGCCGTCCGGCAGGTCCTCGAACGCCACGTCGAAGCCCTCGTCCACGCGTGCGGTCGCGCGGGCCCACGGCGCGCATGTCCGGCTGGACCGTCATCAGCAGGACGGCGTTGAACCCCTTGGCCTGGCGGTCGCGGGCGTACGTCCTGGACCTGCTCGGGCGTGGCCCGCCAGGGCAGGGCCCACGCCGTGTCGGCCACCATCAGGGCCGGGGTGCCGTCGGCGTGCACCAGCTGACGCCCCGAGGGCGACATCCGCCAGAAGCCGTGCTCGAACGCAGGCCCGCCCGGCTCGCCCCCGCCCTCGACGCAGACGACCGTGCCCGCGCGACCGTCCAGCCCGGGGTCGTCGACGTTCGCTCCCGACACCCAGTCCCAGTCACCGGCGTGCGGCGCCGCGAAGCGCAGGCGCCAGCGGTCGCCACCGTCCCAGAAGGCGGGGCGCCGCAGTACCTCCTCGCCGCAGGTGAAGTCGGCCCACACCTCGACCGCGGCGTACGGCGCGACCTGGGACGCCTCGGCCGTCAGCTCGATCTCCACCTCGCGCCACGGCGGCGCGGACGACAGGGACGTGGTCACCCGGCGTTCCGCGTCGCCTCAGGTCGGACGAGCTGCTCCTGCGCCTCCGAGAGCAGCTCGACGATGCGAACTCCGAAGCGAAGGTCCAGCTCGTGCGGCTCGCCGCTGGCGGCGCACGCCACCAGCTCTTCCGCGGCAGTGGCAAGGAGGGGGCCGAAGGCGCCGTCCGGGCGGGGCGGCATCGTGGAGAACCCCGCCTCGCCCCACAGCGTCGCCTCGAAGTGGCTGGCGGCGGGGGGCGCGAACTGCGTGAGCGCGATGGTGCTGGTCTGTCCGGACACGTGGCGTGCGATGAGGTGGACCTCGTCACCCTGACCGCCGGCCGCGGTGAGCGAGGCGATGGGGCCCAGGGTTGCGATGAGCGTGGACAGCGCGTGCGGTCCGGTGTCCCAGAGCGCCCCGGCCTGGTGCCGCCACGGCGAGGCACCGAACGGGTTGCCCGGCTCCTGAAGGGCGCTGAACCACCGCACCCACCCGCCGTGCCAGCCCTCAGTACCGCGAACGTGGTCGATCCACGTTCGTGTCGCGTCGACGAACCGGTCGGTGAAGAAGACCACCGACGTGACGCCGGCCTCCGTGGCGGCCGCGAGCAAGGTCCGGGCCGCGCCGAGATCGGTCGCCACCGGCTTGTCGAGGAGAAGATGACGCCCGGCCGCCGCCGCCTCGAGGGCGAGTTCGGCCTGGACCGCGGGGGGAACCGCGAACGCCACCGCCTCGACGTCGGCCAGCAGCGCCGCGTAGTCGTCGTAGGCCGTGACGCCCAGGGTCTGCGCGAGCGGCTCCGCCCGACTGAGCGTGCGCCCCCAGACGCCCACGAGCTCGACCCCCTCGGCGGCGACCAGCCCCGGACCATGAGCAAGCTCGGCCCAGGGCCCGGTTCCTACGAGACCGAAACGCATGCGTTCATCCCTTCGTGGCGGGTCGGTGGTAGCGGGTGGTCAGGAGCTCACACCCGCGGGGTCGGCCAGGAGCCCGGTGAACGCCAGCTCGGCCGCGCCCACGAGGGGCGCGTCGTGCCCGAACTCGGAGGCGACGATCTCGAGGTGGTCGATGGGCGAGATCAGCGGCAGCTCGCCCAGGCGCGCGCGGATCTCGGAAGCGCGGGCCTGCCAGACCAGTGCGAGCGAGTCCCCGAGGACGACCATCTCGGGGTTGAAGATGTTGATGACCGCCCGAAGACCGAGGGCGAGCCAGCCGGTGATGTCATCGAGCGCCTCGCAGGCCCGCTCTTCTCCGGCGCAGGCGGCTCCGATGACCTCCTGGACAGCCTCCGGTCCACCCCCCGGCAACCGACCCGCCAGGGTCAGCAGGCGGTTCTCGCTGATCTTGGTCTCGAAGCAGCCGGCGTTCCCGCATCGGCACTCGGCTCCGTCAGGATCCAGCGACAGGTGCCCGATCTCTCCGGCGTAGCCGCTGGCGCCGGTCAACGGCTGGCCACCGACGATGAAGCCGCCCCCCACGCCGACGCTGCCGGCGAGGTAGGCGATGTTGTCGCGCCCCACGGCGACCCCACGCAGATGTTCTGCCCTGGCACCGAGATGGGCGTCGTTGTCGCACACGACGGTCATGCCCAGCCTGGCGGACAGGGCGCCGGTGAACGGCGCATTCACCCAGCCGAGGTTGGGGGCGAACCTGACGACGCCGTCGCGCAGCCCGACAGCGCCCGGCACTGCCACGCCGATACCCAGGCAGCGTCTGTCCCGATCCTCCCGCACGGCGTCCTCGATCATCTGGCCCAGGGACTCCACCACGCTCAGCATGTCGTGCTCGCCGCGATGGTGCGGGCGCTCGCGACGGGACAACACCTCGCCACCGAGGGCCACGGTGGCCACGGTGTTGCGGTCGACGCCGAGGTTGACGCCGATGACCGTGACGTCGTCTCGTGGCTGGACGACGTAGCTGGGGCGTCCGTTGCCGTGGGTGCTGACCGTGCCGGCCTCCGTCACCAGGCCCAGGTCGACGAGTGACGAGGTCAGGTCGCCGATCGTGCTGCGGTTGAGCCCCAGGTCCCTGGTGAGCGTGGCGCGTGAGGTCGGACCCATGAGGTGGACCCGGGTCAGCAGACGACCCATGTTGTTGCGCTTGAGCTGCTCGGGGCGCAGGGTCCCGCGAGGAGGAACCTGACCCGGGGTCCTCCCGAGCACAGCTCTGGTCATGTCGTCTCCCCAACGAGGCGTCTCCGCGCGGTCCACACTGATCGCGAAGCCCGAGTGTATGTTGCTGTGAACAACATATGGAAGTTGCGGACGGTCATTCTGTCGCGGATGCCGGCTGCTACCGCCCGAGGTCGAGAACGAGGGTCGCCTGCCCGGACTCCGCCTCGGCGGTCGGTCCGGTCCGTCCGCCGAACGGTCCGGCGGCCCAGGTCAGGCGCCAGCCCTGCGGTGAGCTCCTCCAGCCCGGCGACGACCTCGGCGACGACCTCGCTCCCGTGGCGCGCCACCTGCAGCGACACGCGCTCGCTCCCGAGCTCGTCGTACAGGTGGGTGACCGTCGAGTCGCCGTCGGCGAGGTCGAACACCTCGAAGGTCGGTGCGGCGACGGCGTCGTCGTAGTCGGGTCGGTCCGCGCGACTGCCCACAGCGATCACCGAACCCGGACGCACGAGCAGCGGCAGGGAGTGGAAGTCGTGCCGCTGGCGCACCCATCCGGGACCGTCGACGACCTGTCCGTCCAGCAAGCCCACCCAGCGGCCGGCCGGGACGTAGAACTCCACGTCGCCCTCGTCGTCGAACACCGGGGCGACCAGCAGGTTCGGCCCGAGCATGTACTGGCGGTCCAGCTGGCGGCACGTCCGGTCGTCGGGGAACTCCAGCAGCATCGCTCGCATCACCGGGATCCCGGACGCGGTGCGCCTCGACGGCGCAGCCCCACAGGTACGGCATCAGCCGGTTCTTCAGCTCGGCGAACTCCCGAGTGACGTCGACCGCCTCCTCGTCGAACGCCCAGGGCACCCGGTAGGACTCCGACCCGTGCAGCCTGGAGTGGGAGGACAGCAGGCCGAAGGCGGTCCACCGCTTGAAGAGAGCGGCGCTGGGCGTGCCCTCGAACCCGCCGATGTCGTGGCTCCAGAAGCCGAAGCCGCCAAGCCCGAGCGAGAGCCCTCCGCGCAGGGACTCGGCCATCGACTGGTAGCTCGACTCGCAGTCCCCGCCCCAGTGCACCGGGAACTGCTGGCCGCCGACGGTGGCCGACCTGGCGAACAGCACCGCCTCGCCCTCCCCGCGTGCCCGGACCACCTCGTCGAACACGGTCTGGTTGTACAGGAACGTGTAGTAGTTGTGCATCAGAACCGGGTCGGAGCCGTCGTGCCACACCACGTCGACGGGGACGCGCTCCCCGAAGTCGGTCTTGATGGCGTCGACCCCGGAGTCGAGGAGGGTTCGCACCTTGCCGGCGAACCATTCGCGAGCCGCCGGGTTGGTGAAGTCGACCATGGCCATGCCGGCGACCCAGAGGTCCGACTGCCACACCGAGCCGTCCGGCCGGCGCAGCGAGGTGACCGGCCTCGGCGGCCTCCAGGAAGAGCGGAGACCGCTGCCCGAGGTAGGGGTTGATCCACACGCTGCGGCGCAGACCCTTCTCGCCGAGCCTGCTGCAACATCCCCTCGGGGTCGGGGAACGCGTCGCGGTCCCACTCGAAGTCACACCACTGGAGCGGCTTCATCCAGTAGCAGTCGAAGTGGACGACACTCAGCGGGATCTCGCGCTCCTGCATGCCGTCGACGAAGTGCGTGACCGTCGCTTCGTCGTAGTCGGTGAGGAACGAGGTCGACAGCCACAGGCCGAACGACCACCGGGGTGGGAGGGCGGGGCGACCGGTGAGGGCGGCGTACTTCTCCACGATCTCCCGCGGGGTGGGGCCGTAGATGACGAGGTACTCCAGCTCGTCACCCGGCACCGAGAACTGGATGGCCGAGACGACCTCCGAGCACACCTCGAACGAGACGCGACCGGGGCTGTTCACGAAGATGCCGAAGCCGGCGTCGGTGACGAAGAAGGGCACCGTCTTGTACGCCTGCTCGCTGGCCGTCCCGCCGTCCTGGTTCCAGGTGTCGACCGACTGGCCGTTCTTGACGAAGGTGCCGAAGCGCTCACCGAGGCCGTAGACGTTGGTCCCCACCGGCAGTGTGAGGCGCTGCATCATGTGCGAAGTCCCCGGCACGGTCGGGTCGTCGACCACCTGCATGGAGGCCAGGGCGGTCGGACCTGCGGCCGCCAGCTCTCGGTCGTCCGACCTGAAGGCGAGCCCCCACGGCCCGGCAACGGTGGCCTGCGCGGTCAGGCCGCCGGCGCGGAGCGACACGTGGTCGCCATCCGACTCCACGGTGACGGCGGAGGTCGTGCGGTTCAGCTCGAAGGCGGGCGTAGGCGGCACCGTGCGTGTCCGCCGGGAAGCGCGGATCGACACCACATCGGTTGCGGGAGACGCGACGTCGACCGTGATCGTGGGGGTGTTGAGGTGCGAGCCACGGTGTTCGACGGGTCGGGTCAGGACGGCGATCGAGACCTCGGACTCGGAGGTCTCGACGGCGAAGGCCTGCTTGGCGTAGGCGGCCGTGACGCCCTGTCGGAGCAGCCAGTATCCGTCGTTGAACTTCATGGTCGCTCCTCGTTCGGGTCACGGAAGGACGGTCTCGCTCGGGCCCGTCCACTATGTCGACAGTGACAACAATATGGTCACGAACTCTTGACAGTGTGACATCGCACGCTTGTAGCCTGCGGGCATCGACAAGGAGGTCGACCGGTACGGGTCGCCTTCCGCCACTCTTGCAGATGGAGTTTTGGACAATGACGTTCAAGAGAACTGCCGCCGTCGCGTTCGCCGCGGCCATCGGGATCACCTCGCTCGCTGCCTGCGGATCGGACGACGACTCCGGCAGCGCCGCCACCGGGTCTGCCTCAGGCAGCTGCCAAGCGCGCCTGCGTGATGCTGCCCGACGCCGACTCGTCCAGCCGCTGGGAGAACGGCGACCGGCCTGCACTCGAGTCGCAGTTCAAGGCGATCGGCTTCGAGACCGACATCCAGAACGCCCTGAACGACACCGGCAAGTACGCGACCCTCGCCGACCAGCAGCTCACCAAGGGCTGCAACGTGATGCTCCTCGTCGACCTGAACGGCGCCGGCGCCCAGGTGCTGGACAAGGCCCACGCCCAGGGCATCCCGGTCATTGCATACGACCGCCCGATCAAGGGCGCTGACTACTATGTTTCCTTCGACAACTTCCACGTCGGTGAGCTCGAGGGCCAGATGATCGTCGACGGCCTGAAGGCCGAAGGCAAGGACGCCAAGACCGCCACGGTCATCTACATGGGTGGAGACCCGACCGACGGCAACGCCAAGCAGTTCCACGACGGCGCGGACAGCATCATGAGCGCGGCCGGGATCAAGCCGGCGGCCGAGCCGCCGGGCGTCTGGGACGGCGCCAAGACCGGCGTGAACTTCGAGCAGGCCCTCACCTCCACCGGCGGCAAGGTCGACGCCGTCTGGGTCGCCAACGACGTCAACGCGGGGGCGGTCATCCAGGTGCTCGACAAGAACGGCCTCAAGGTGCCGGTCAGCGGCCAGGACGCCTCGCCCGTCGGCCTGCAGAACGTCCTGCTGGGCAAGCAGTTCGCCACCGTCTACAAGCCCTTCCAGCTCGAGGCTGCCGCGTCGGTCGACCTGGCCCAGAAGCTGGTCAACGGTGAGAAGCCCACGGCCGACAAGAAGACCGACGACGGTGTCCCGTTCCTCGCCATGACCCCGGTCGTGGTCACCAAGGAGAACATGCAGACCGTCTTCGACGACGGCAACGCGAAGGTCGCCGAGGTCTGCACCGGCGAGGTCGCCGCAGCCTGCACCGCGGCTGGCATCAAGTAACCGACGAGGTTCAGCTCACCGATGTGACTGGTCGACCGTGGTGTGGCCGGAAGGGGTATCCCCCCGGCCACACCACGGTCGACACTTGTCACCTGCACAACGCGAGACACATCCCCCGCGACCGTCGTGGTGTCCAGGACACCGAGCCGGGCGCCGGGCGTGTGGCCAGCCCGACCTAGAGCCGCAGGAGTGGCGATGAGCGCACTGATCGAACTCGAAGACATCCGCAAGAGCTTCGGCCCCGTCGAGGTCCTCAAGGGCGTGACCATGGCGGTCCACCCCGGCAAGGTGTCCGCCCTCGTGGGGGACAACGGGGCCGGGAAATCCACCCTCATCAAGGGCCTGTCCGGGGCCCAGCCGTACGACGACGGAGAGATCAGGTTCGAGGGGAACCCGGTCACCATCCACACCCCGCAGGACGCCTCGGGGCTCGGGATCGAGGTCGTCTACCAGGACCTCGCGCTCTGCGAGAACCTCGACATCGTCAACAACATGTTCCTCGGGCGCGAGCGGACCGCTCACGGCATGCTCGACCAGCCGGACATGGAAGGCGCGGCGGCCAGGACGCTGCAGGCCCTCTCGGTGCGCACCCTGAAGTCGGTGCGGCAGAAGGTCTCGTCCCTCTCCGGCGGTCAGCGCCAGACCGTGGCGATCGCCCGTGCGGTGCTGCAGGAGGCGAAGGTCGTCATCCTCGACGAGCCCACCGCCGCCCTGGGTGTGGCGCAGACCGAGCAGGTGCTGGCCCTGGTCCGCCGGCTGGCGGACTCCGGGACCGCCGTGCTCATCATCAGCCACAACCTCGCGGACGTGTTCGAGGTGGCCGACTACATCAACGTGCTGTACCTCGGGACCATGGTGGCTCAGCTCGAGACGAAGAACACCACCTACGACGAGGTCGTCGGCTGGATCACCGGAAGCAAGATCAAGGACCCGGCAGTAGTGGAAGGCGTCTGACATGACCGACATCCGCACCGACCCCGACCCCGACGCTGCCGCTGCAGCCGTCGAAGCGATCGCGACCGGACACGAGGGGAGCCTGAGCGAACAGTTCCAGAACTACTTCAGTCGGGTCCGTTCCGGCGAGATGGGCATGCTGCCGGCCCTGGCGGGCACCCTGGTGCTCGGGCGTGCTGTTCTCGTTCCTCAGCGAGTTCTTCCTGACGAACAAGAACATCGCGAACCTCCTCACCCAGACGGCGGCGCTGATGATCCTCGCGATCGCCCTGACCTTCCTGCTGATCATGGCCGAGATCGACCTGTCCGCCGGCATCACCGGCGGCGTCGGGATGGCCGTCTTCATCCGGCTGCTCAACGATCAGCACTGGAACTGGATTGTCGCGCTGGTCGCTTCCCTGCTGGCCGGAGTCGTGATCGGATCGACCATCGGCTACTTCGTCGCGAAGATCGGGGTCCCCTCGTTCGTCGTGACCCTGGCCCTGTTCCTGGCCTTCCAAGGCCTGATGCTCGTCCTGCTCGGCGACGCGGGCTCGTACCGCATCGAGGAACCCGCCGTCTTGGCCATCATGAACAAGAGCATGCCCATCTGGGCGGGGTGGCTGATGTTCGCGGTGGTCTGCGGCATCTCGCTGGCCACCTCGTTCTACGACCGCGCTCGGCGGCAGAAGTACAAGATGCCGGTGCGACCCCTCAGCATGCTGTGGCTGCAGTTCGGGGCCGTGGTGGTGGGCGTCGGCTTCCTCGTGTTCTTCCTGAACCAGAACCGCTCCACCGGGGTGTTCGTGATCGAAGGGGTGCCGATCGTGGTGCCCCTCGCCTTGTCCATCCTCTGGATCGGTCAGCTCGTCCTGGACCGGACCCGGTTCGGCCTGCACATCTACGCAGTGGGCGGCAACCCGGAGGGCGCCCGACGGGCCGGTATCAACGTCACCCGGGTGCGCATCTCCGCGTTCATCATCTGTTCGGTCCTGGCGGTCGTCGCGGGCCTGTTCACCATCAGCCAGGTGGGTGTCGTGCAGTCCTCGACCGGCCGCGACGTCGTGCTGTCCGGTGTGGGTGCTGCCGTGATCGGCGGTGTCAGCCTCTTCGGTGGCCGGGGCCGCCTCATGCAGGCCACCGTCGGTGCGTTCCTCATCTCGATGATCACCAACGGCCTGGGCCTGCTCGGCTACTCCGCCGGCATCACGTTCATGGTCACCGGCGGCGTGCTCATGCTCGCGGCCACCATCGACGCCCTGACTCGCAAGCGGTCCGGCTCGACCTCGCTGGCTCGTACCTGAGGCCGGCCGTCAAGGGTCGACGAAAACGACATCCGTGATCCGCAACCCGGTCATCCCCGGTTTCCACCCCGACCCGTCGGTGGTGCGAACCGGGGATGACTACTTCCTCGCCACCTCGACGATGGTCTGGGAGCCCGGGATCCGGCTCTTCCACTCGCGGGACCTGCAGCGGTGGGAGCTCGTCGGGCACGCCCTGGCGCCGGGCACCCACGACCTGCGAGGCGCTGGCGAGCCACGAAGGCGTCTGGGCGCCCGACCTGAGCCACGACCCCGCCAGCGGCACGTTCTACCTGGCCTACTCGGTGATGCGCAGCACCGCGGCGCGCTACTTCGACGTGGACAACTACGTGGTGAGCGCCCCGAGCATCGAAGGGCCCTGGAGCGCGCCGGCGTACCTGAACAGCGTCGGCTTCGATCCGTCACTCCTCCACGACGTGGACGGGAGGCACTGGCTGGTGGCGCTGGAGTGGGACCCACGGGACGGCTACGAACACCCCGGCGCCATCGTCCTGGACGAGTACGACCCGCACCGAGGCGCTCTGGTCGGGGAGTCCCGCCGGATCTACCGGGGTGGCTCCGACCGTGGCTGCCTCGAGGCGCCCCACCTGTACCGGCACGGCGACTGGTACTACCTCATGGCCGCCGAGGGAGGCACCGGGTACGCGCACGGAGTCACCTTGGCGAGGTCCGCCACGATCGAGGGGCCGTACGAGGCGGACCCGCTCAACCCGTTCCTGACGAGCAACCCCGCCAGCATCCCCGGGCGGGGCGATCCGGACCACCTCAAGCTCGAATGGTTCAACCCGGACGTCGAGCTGCAGAAGGCCGGCCACGGCTCCCTGGTGAGCACCCCCGACGGCGAGTGGTACGTCGCCCACCTCTGCGCACGCCCGATCGGCCCCGACCACCGGTCGACCCTCGGCCGTGAGACCGCGCTGCAACAGGTCCGCTGGTCCGACGACGGGTGGTTGCGCCTGAGCACCGGAGGGACCGTGGCCGGGCTGGAGACGCCGTCGCCGGCCGGCTCGGCACCGAGCGCTACCCCGGCGGATGTCGTCCGGCGCACCGAGTTCCAGGGCCCCGACCTCGACCTCTGGTTCTCGACGCTGCGACGGCCGGCGAGCGATGGCTGGCTGAAGGTGGCGAGCGACGGGCCGGGCCTTCGCCTTCGTGGCGGTGAGTCCGTGACGTCCCGCCACGAGAGCTCGGTGGTGGCCACTGCGCTGCAGGGCTTCGTGGCGTCGGTCGAGACCCGCCTCGACGTGGCACCTCGTCACTTCTCACAGTCGGCGGGACTGGTCGTCATCTACGACGAGCGCAACTTCCTGTACGCCCGGCTCTACGCCAGCGAGAGCCTGGGTGCCCGGGTCGCAGCGGTGCTCATGGTGAAGTCGGGCGTGAAGACCGAGCTCTTGGACACCCGGCAACCGCTGCCGGAAGGGCCGGTCGTGCTCGGTGGCGACCTCGATGTCGGGATCATCCGCTTCTGGTGGGCCCCGGCCGACGCGCCACATGACCGCACGCCGTTGGGGCCGGCACTCGACACCACGTTCATGTCGGACGAGAGCGTCGACGGCTTCTCCGGCACCATGGTCGGGCTCGCGTGCGTGGACGGGTACCGCCGCGACCTCGAGGCCACCTTCGACTACTTCGAGCTGCATCACATCGAGCCGAAGACCCAGTCCGCACCAACCATCAGGAGTGACTCATGAGCCGTCAGCCGACCCCGCAGGACAAGTTCTCGTTCGGCCTCTGGACCGTCGGCTGGCTGGGGGTCGACCCGTTCGGGTCGGCGTCCCGGCCGGCGCTGGACCCGTGGGAGTACGCCGAGCGGCTGGCCGAGCTGGGCGCGTGGGGGGTGACGTTCCACGACAACGACGTGTTCCCGTTCGACGCCGACGAGGCGACGAAGGAGCAGATCGTCGGCCGGTTCAAGAAGGCCACCGACGACGCGGGCCTGGTGATCGAGATGGTCACCACGAACACCTTCAGCCACCCGGTGTTCAAGGACGGCGGGCTGACCTCCAACGACCGTGGCGTGCGCCGGTTCGGGCTGCGCAAGGTGCTGCGGGCCGTGGACCTCGCGGCGCAGATGGGTGCCAGCACGTTCGTGATGTGGGGCGGTCGGGAGGGCAGCGAGTACGACGGCTCCAAGGACGTGTACGCCGCGATGGAGCGCTACAAGGAGGGCCTGGACACCGTCGCGGGCTACATCAAGGCGCAGGGGTACGACCTGCGGATCGCGTTGGAGCCCAAGCCGAACGAGCCGCGCGGTGACATCTTCCTGCCCACCCTCGGGCACGCCCTGGCCCTGATCGCCGAGCTCGAGCACGGCGACATCGTCGGGCTGAACCCCGAGACCGGCCACGAGCAGATGGCCAACCTGAACTACACCCACGCCCTGGGCCAGGCCCTGTGGAGCGGCAAGCTGTTCCACATCGACCTCAACGGCCAGCGCGGCCTGAAGTACGACCAGGACCTCGTCTTCGGCCACGGCGACCTGACCTCGGCGTTCTTCACCGTCGACCTCATCGAGAACGGCTTCCCCGGCTACCCCGACGCCCCGCGCTACACCGGCCCGCGGCACTTCGACTACAAGCCCTCGCGCACCGAGCACATGGAGGGGGTGTGGGAGTCCGCCAAGGCCTGCATGTCCACCTACCTGCTGCTCGCCGACAAGGCCCGCGCCTTCCGCGCCGACCCGCGCGTTCAGGAGGCCATGGCGTACTCCGGAGTGCTCGACCTGGCCCAGCCCACGCTGGATGCCGGGGAGAGCGTGGCCGACTTCCTCGCCACCGACGACGGGTTCGACCCCGACAAGGCCGCCGAGCGCGACTACGGCTTCGTCCGGCTCCAGCAGCTCGCCCTCGAGCACCTCATCGGCTAGCCGGGTGGCACTCGTCGCCGGCAACATCCGGGCGATGCCCGAGAACGACGCGAGGTACCGATGACCATCCGCTTCGGTGCCGCCTACTACGCCGAGTACCACCGGGCCGACATCGAGGCCGACCTCGACCTGATGGCCGACGCCGGGTTCACGGTCATCAGGGTCGGGGAGTCGGTGTGGTCGACCTGGGAGCCCGAGGAGGGCGTCTTCGACCTCGAGTGGCTGCACCCTGTCCTGGACGGTGCTCACCGTCGCGGCATCGGCGTCATCCTGGGCACCCCGACCTACGCGGTGCCGATGTGGCTGACCCGGCTGTACCCGGAGATCGCCGGGGAGACGGCCAGCCGGCACCGGGTCGGCTGGGGCGCCCGTCAGGAGGTCAACTTCGCGCACGCGGCGTACCGCTTCCACGCCGAGCGAGTGATCCGCAAGGTCGTCGAACGCCATGGTGACCATCCCGCGGTCATCGGGTTCCAGGTCGACAACGAACCGGGCCTGCGCCTGCTCTACAACACCGACGTCTTCGAGCGGTTCACCGACTGGCTGCGTCGCCGCTACGGGACGGTCGAGCGCCTGAACCAGGAGTGGGGCCTCGTCTACTGGTCCCATCGCCTCTCGCGGTGGGATGACCTGTGGCACCCGGAGGGCAACTTCCAGCCTCAGTACGACCTCGCCTGGCGTCGGTTCCAGGCGGAGATGGTCACGGAGTTCATCGGCTGGCAGGCCGACATCGTCCGCGACGTCACCGGAGACCACGGATTCGTCACCACCTGCATCTCCTACGAACAGCCCGGCGTCGACGACGTGGGTCTCAGCGCGCGGCTGGACGTCGCGAGCGGCAACGCCTACTACGAGATGCAGGACTCCCTCAGTCACCCGAGCGACCTGCCCCGCTCCACCGGCCCGTTGGGGTGGGTCGTCCGAGGACCGTGGGCGGTGGCGAACCTCGCCGACCTCATGTACTCCTCGAAGCAGGCACCGTTCCTGGTGACCGAGACCAACGCGGGCTCGATCGGGTACTCCTCGATGAACGACTCCCCGTACGACGGGCAGTGGCGCCAGATGGCCTGGCTGCTCGTGGCGCGCGGCGCCCGCCTGGTCGAGTACTGGCACTGGCACACGCTTCCCTTCGGTGCCGAGACCTACTGGGGCGGCGTGCTGCCGCACAGTGGGATCCCCGGGCGTGCGTACCGCGAGATCGCCCGGATCGGCGCGGAGCTCCGCGAGGTCGGCGACGCCTTCGCGGACGCGACACCGGACTACGACATCGCGGTGCTCTACGACTCGGACAGCAAGTTCGCCCTCGCCACCCAGGGGCCGGTGCGCGGCGAAGGGCTGGGGCACGTCGACCCCGACTCCTACCGGCACATCGTGGCGGCCTTCTCCCGTGGGATCTTCGACGCCAAGCGGCAGCAGCGGCTGGTCCGCCGCCAGCAGCTCCACGACGTCGACCCCGACCGCTTCCCCGTCCTCGTCGTCCCCGCCCTGTACACCGCGACGGACGACGACCTCGACCACCTGGCTGCCTACGCCAGGGCCGGGGGTCACCTGGTCCTGGGGCCACTCACCGGCTACGGCGACATCGAGGGCCGGGCTCGCTCCGAACGGGCACCGGCACGCCTCAGCGCCGCCGCCGGGACGTGGTACGAGGAGACGTCGTCCCTGGCGGAGCCGGTCCCGGTGGAGGGGACGCTGGCTGGTTCGGCGACCACGCTGGCTGAAGGCCTCGTCCTCGACGGTGCCGAGGCACTGGCCACCTACGCGCACCCCCACCTGGGCCGCTGGGCAGCCGTCACCACCCGACCGGTCGGCGCCGGGCGGATCACGGTCGTCGGGACGGTCCCGGACCAGGAGCTCGCCGCCGCCATCGCCCTCTGGCTGGTTCCGTCGCCCGTCGGCGGCTGGACGACGGATGCCTCGGTGACCGTGGCCACCAGCGGCAGCACGGCAGGCCGCCTTCACGTCGTCCACAACTGGGGCTGGGCGCCGGCCGCTGCGACGCCGGCCACCGACGTCAAGGACCTGCTCACCGGCGAGAGCCACGGGCCGGGGGAGAGCATCCCGCTCGGGCCGTGGGACGTCCGAGTCTTCTCCAGCGACGCCCGGGATGACGGTCGCGCCCGACCCGCGCGAGATCGGCCGGGCCCACCTCGCATAGCATCGCGGGGTGGCCCCGACCGATCTCCTGCGCTGCTCGATCGCGTCGCTGCACCGGGGGGATCCTCAGGCCGGCACGGCCCCCGTGGCGAAACGGTGGCTGCTGATCGAGCACCAGGGCCCGTGGGCGAAGAAGCCGATGGACACCGAGCCGCTGCTCGGGCCGCTCGGCGCCGAGATCGAGACGACCGCCGCGTCGGTCGGCGGGAAGGTGCTGCTCGTGCGGCGCCCCGGACGCCGCGCTCCGGGCGCCGAGGAGCACCACTGGTTCGCCGTCGACACCGTGCGTCGCACCTGGGTCCGCGGCACGTGGCGCACGCCCACCGACCTGCGCGACGCGGCCCACGCCCTGGGCGCCACCCTCTCGGCCAGCGACGAGGACGCCGAGCCGATGGTGCTCGTGTGCACCCACGGCACCCGTGACACCTGCTGCGCGGTGCGCGGCCGGCCGATCGTCGCGTCCCTGGCCCGGGCGCTTCCCGAGCAGGTGTGGGAGTGCACGCACCTGGGTGGGCACCGGTTCGCCGGAACGCTGCTGTCGCTGCCCGACGGGGCCTGCTTCGGCCGGCTCGACCCGGACACCGCGGTCGAGGTCGTCCGCGCCCACTGGCAGGGCCGCACCGACCCGGCGCACCTGCGCGGCACCACCCGCTGGGAACCGGCCGTGCAGGCCGCCCTCGTCGCGGCCATCGGTGCCCACGGCCCGGCATCCGCCGACGACGCGATGCCGGGCACGGTCGAGGTCGACGGTGACCGCACCACGGTCGAGGTGATCGGCCGCGGCCCACTGCCCGAGCTGCTCGTCGTCGACGTGGTCACGCAGGCCCTGCCCGACGCGCCGCTCAGCTGCGCCGACCGGCCCAAGGCGCACGTCGCGCAGCGCGCCACCGTGCGCCCGTAGGTTCCGCCCCGCCCGGCGCGGTGCCAGCATGGGGGGATGAGCGCGACGGAGCGGTACCGCGAGGCACGTGACCTGCTGATCTCCTTGCGGGGCCGCCACGAGGAGGCGCTCGAGCGCGTTCGTCTGGCCCGACGTCGGGGAGCAGTTCAACTGGGGCGTCGACTGGTTCGACGCGATCGCCCGCGGCAACGACGAGCCGGCCCTGGTCGTCGTGGCCGAGGACGGCTCGAGCGAGGAGATCAGCTTCGACGCGATGGCCGCCCGGTCCGACCGGGTCGGTCGCTGGCTGCACGGGCTCGGGGTCGGGCGGGGTGACCCGGTGCTGCTCATGCTCGGCAACCAGGTCGAGCTGTGGGACGTCATGCTCGCGGTGACGAAGATCGGGGCCGTCATCGTGCCGACCGCCACCGCGGCCGGAGCCGCCGACCTCGCCGACCGGGTGGCCCGCAGCGGGGCGCGGGCGGTGGTCACCACCCCCGACCAGACCGCGAAGTTCACCGACCTCGGCGCCGACCTCGTGCGGGTGAGCGTCGGTGCCGCCGACGGGTGGGCGGACCTGCACGACGCGTATGCCGTGGACGTCGAGCCGCTGCCGCACCCGGGCACCGCACCCGGTGACCCCCTGCTGCTGTACTTCACGTCCGGGACGACGGCCCGCCCCAAGCTCGTCGAGCACACCCAGGTGTCGTACCCGGTCGGGCACCTCTCGACCGCCTACTGGCTCGGCCTGCGGCCCGGTGACAAGCACCTGAACCTCTCGAGCCCCGGGTGGGCCAAGCACGCCTGGTCGTGCTTCTTCGCCCCGTGGATCTCGGAGGCGACGATCGTCGTGCTGTCGTACGCGCGGTTCGACGCCGGGCTGCTGCTGGAGGTGTTGCGCGAGAACGAGGTCACCAGCTTCTGTGCGCCCCCGACGGTGTGGCGGATGCTGATCAACGCCGACCTGTCCGGTGGGCCGGGAGTGCTGCGTGAGGTGGTCGGGGCCGGCGAGCCGCTGAACCCCGAGGTCATCGAGCAGGTGCACCGCGCGTGGGGGCTCGACCTGCGCGACGGCTACGGCCAGACCGAGATGACCGCCGCGGTCGGCAACACCCCGGGGTCACCGGTCAAGCCAGGGTCGATGGGCCGCCCGCTGCCCGGGGTGCCGGTGGTGCTCGTCGACCCGCTGAGCGGTGAGCGCGTCGACGGGCCGGGGGAGGGCGAGCTCTGCCTCGACCTCGCCGCGCGCCCGCTGCCGCTGATGACCGGCTACCAGGGCGACGCCGCGCGCAACGACGAGGCGATGGCCGGCGGCTGGTACCACACCGGTGACGTGGCCACCCGCGACGACGAGGGCTACATCACCTATGTCGGGCGCACCGACGACGTGTTCAAGGCCAGCGACTACAAGATCAGCCCGTTCGAGGTCGAGTCGGTGCTCATCGAGCACCCGGCGGTCGCCGAGGCGGCCGTCGTCCCTGCCCCGGATGCCGTGCGGCTGGCGGTGCCCAAGGCGTACGTCGTGCTCGCCCCGGGTCACGAGCCCACGGAGGACACCGCGCGCTCGATCCTGAAGTACGCCCGCGAGAACCTCCAGCCGTGGCAACGGGTGCGCCGCCTGGAGTTCTCCGAGCTGCCGAAGACGATCTCCGGCAAGATCCGCCGGGTCGAGCTGCGGTCGCGCGAGGAGGAGCTCGCCGGTGGTGACGGCGCCCCCGAGGGCACCGAGTGGCGCGACGACATGTTCCCCGACCTCAAGGCCTGAGCGCCGTCGCGAGTCGCAGCCCTTCCCGCCGTGAGTTACCGGACGTGGATGCCGCGAGGCAGCCGTTCGCGCACTCGCCGCGAGGAGCATGCCGAGCTGCGCTCGCCGCGGTCGGCGCCGCCTTGCGGACCGGGACGGTCGTCAGTGGCTCGTCGACCGAGCAGGTGCGGGCCGGGTCGGCCTCGCGGCCGTCGACCCGGCGACCGTTGACGAGCGACACGTCGTCGTAGGCCGGCCGCCCCTCGATGACGTCACGGAACCGGTAGCGGGTGAGCGTGGCGAGCCGGCAGTCGGTGCCGAAGGTGAGCACGTCGAACGCCGACGGCTGGCCGACCAGCTCCTCACCCCCGGTGTCGGCGAGGAAGTGGGTGAACGGACCCCCGCCGGTGAACGTGCCGGCCTGAACCCGGTTGCCCTCGAGGTCGACCGAGTGCATGTGCCCGTTCGCGAGCACGCCGCCGGCCAGGCCCTCGACCGCCCACGGCTCGTGCCCGACGACGAGGTCGGCGGCCGGCCGCCCGGCATACGCCGCGGTGAACGCCTCGCGGGCCGGTGCCTGCTTGGCGGGCGAGCCGGTGCCGGAGTCGCCGAACCAGCGCGGGTCGTTGAAGCCGGCGATCCGCACCCCGTGCACGGTGACCTCGGTGTAGTCACCCGCGCCGTTCTCGAGCAGGGTCACGTTGGGAAGGGTGGCGAGGCGGTCGAGCATCGCGGTGTCGGTCGCGCTGTTCGCGTCGTGGTTGCCCCGCACGAAGAGGTAGGGCACGCCGACCGACCGGATGCCGTCGAACAGGCCGGTCGCCTCGGCCTCCTCGACCGTGCCGAAGTTGACCAGGTCGCCGGCGTCGACGACGACGTCGATGCCTTCCTCCTCGATGATCGTGCGCATCAGGTCGTACTGGTTGCCGGCGTGGATGTCGCTGACGAGCAGCACGCGCAGCGAGGTGTCGGACTCGAGGGGCGCCGCCTGGTACTTCTGCTGCAGGGCCGTCGACAGGGCGATGAGGTTGCGCAGGTAGGGCGCCACCTGGGTCGCTCGGCTCTCGACGTCGCTGAGGATGCCCTGGTTGCGCTGGAGCGTGCCGAGCAACCCCGTCGAGGTGAACGTCTCCTGACGGTCGGGTTGGTACGTCGTGAAGAGCGTGAGGCCGGTGATGACCGTCGACGCGAGCCAGCCGACGAGCCCGGCCACGACCAGCGCCGGGGGCGGGCGGCGTCGGCGGAGCACGGCGTACCCGGCGAGCACGACCGCGACGACGGCGAGCGCACCGAGCGCGAAGCGGACCATGACGGCGCCCGCGACGTCGCGGATCGCGGTGCTCAGCTCCTCGGGGCCCGGGCGCAGGCTGGCGAGGCTGACGCCGGGGCGGGAGAGCACCTCGGCGATGTTCGCCTTGACCTGCGGCACGGCCCGGATGCCGGGGGCGATCCCCTGGAACTCCAGGCGCAGGTCGCCGAAGGCCGTGGTCGCGACGAGCTCGCCGCTGTTCAGGGGGTTCGGGTCGAGCGCCACGCTCGCCTGGTAGTGACGGGTCTGCGCGGTGGCGGGGGCGATCGCCGTGGCCGAGGTGCCCGCTGCCCCGCAGGCGATGACCAGCCCGACGACCGCGAGCACGTGGCGCACCCGCCGGGAGCCGACCCGGTGCCCCGCCCACCACCAGGTGCTGACCGCCGTGACGAGGGGCCACACCACCGTGAGGAAGGCGACGACGCGCTCGTGGAGGCCGAACTCGTCGCCCCCGAGGCCGATCGCGAGCGAGGCGACGGCCACGGTGAGCACTCCGGCCGCCGGCCGGGCCACCCGCTGCTCCAGCGCCATCGGGCCGTCGGGTCGCGCCGCGAACCACGGCCACACGGCGAGCAGCACGAACGACAGCGTGGCGACGGTGGTGTGCGCCCCCGACGAGCCCGTGCGCGACGGGAGCGGAAGGGCGGCGACGGCGAGCGTGGCCACCCCGGCGGCCGCCAGCAGGATCCGGCCGTTGCGTCGTGCGGGCACCAGCGCCCACGCCGGTGACGACGTGCGCCGCCCCGGTGAGCAGGAGAGCGGTCGTCATGATCCACCGGTGCGGCGTCCCCGCCGCCGCGAGGGCGCTGATCGACTCGGCTCGGGCGTCGAAGCCACCCGGCTGAACCGCGGCCGCCCACGTCCACCCGCCGACGAGCGCGACGACCGCGACGGTCGCGCTCAGGACCGCGGTTCGGGGCCGCCCCATCGGCTCCGTCCCGGCCGCGGGCAGACCCACGCTCGGCGCCGTCGTCGTGCTCGACGGCTCGCTCGTGGGCTCGGGCATGCGCACCACCCTAGGTCGGGCGCCTGCACCGCCGGCCCGGTTCGCCGGTGGGATGGCGGCGTCGTTCTTCGCCGATCACCTGCGCGACGAGAGGGTCGGGACCCTGCGGTTCAGCGCCCCGACGGGCACGGGCACGAGGAGCAGCTGCGGCCGGGTGGGGCGGGCGGCCGCGACGTGGGGTCGTGCGCCGACGCCCGAGGCGTTCCGGCGGGTGCCCACCCACCACCCGAGCAGCGCCAGACCACCGACGGGCACCTCCATCCCGACGACGAGCCCGCGGTAGAGCAGCACTCCCGCGGCGGCCGCGGCGGGCTCAGCGCCGAGGGCACCGAGCACGGCCGCCATCCCCACCTCGACGACGCCCGTCGCCCCGGGGGTCACGACGACCATGGAGAGCACGCGCTCGACGACGAAGGCCGACGCGACGACGAGGGGGGCGACCGGGCCACCGACCACCCGCAGGCACGCCCAGAGCAGGACCGCCTGGAGTGCGGCGTACGCCAGCTTGCCGCCGAGCATCCGACCCCAGCCGTTCCGGACGAGCCGCGCCGAGTCGGAGCGGAAGCGTGCGGCCCGCTCGCCATAGCCCTCCGGCGCATCGGGGATCACCCGGACTCGCGCTGCGGCCCGGTCGGCCCAGCGTCCCGCGCGACGCAGCATCCGGTCGTCCCTTGCCACCAGGGCGACCCCGAGCACGGTGACCACGAGCACCGCGGCCCCGACCGCTGCCGCGGTCCCGACCGTTCGCGGCGGTGCGGTCGAGCCGACGGCGAACCAGCACAGGACGATTCCCGGCAGCGCGAGCTTGACGACGGTGTCGGCGAGGTTCGTGACCACCGCCCACCGGCTGAACGCACCGGAGCTGAACCCCCACGTGCGGGCCATCCGCCAGTTGACGACGGTGCCTGCGGCTCCGCCGAGGGGCAGCAGGTTCGACACGAACGACCCGCTGAGGTTGAGCAGCAGCGCGCGTCGGTGGGACAGGCCCGGCATGGCCGCCGTCAGCGAGGGCGTGTGCACGCACAGGCCGGCGAGCCACAGCACGCCGAGGAGCGCCAGCTGCGAGGCTGACGGGCGGGACAGCGCCCCGGCGATGTCGTGCCACCCAGCGCCGCTGGCGCGGGGGAGGACCAGGGCGACGAGGGCGACTGCGGCACCGCCGGCGATGGCGAACCTGGTCACGGCGCCGGTGCGGGTCCTCATCCACCCACGGTGGCGCAGTCCGCACGCCGACCACATCAGGGGTCGTCCGGGGATCGACCCCCAGTTGTCGCTCCGCCACTCAGGGTCGACCCTGAGACGGCCGCCGGTGGGGGCCGTTGGGGGTGGCCGAGAGAGTCGGCGAGGGAACCTAGGCTGTTGGGCATGCCGGTCACCTCCACCCCGTCGTCCACCGTGCCCTCCGAGGCGCCCTTCGACGCGCCCTTCGAGGGGGTCCTGCTCGACCTCGACGGCACGCTCATCGACTCCATCGCCGCCGTCGAGCGGTCCTGGATCCGGTGGTGCTCCGAGTACGGGGTCGACCCGGTGCGGCTGCTGGGCTTCCACGGCATCCCGGCCGCCCGGGTCATCGAGACGCTGCTGCCCGAGGGCGACCGGGTCGCCGCGTTCGAACGGATCAGGGACCTCGAGGTGGCCGACGTGGCCGACATCGTCGTGCTGCCGGGCGCCGCAGCCCTGCTCGCCACGCTCGCCGACGGCGGCGTCCCGACGGCCATCGTCACGTCCGGCACCCGTGACCTCGCCGAGGCCCGCATCGCGGCCACCGGGCTGACGCACCCGCCGGTCGTCGTCACGGCATCCGACGTCGAGCGCGGCAAGCCGTGGCCCGACCCGTGGCTGGAGGGTGCCCGCCGGCTCGGCGTCGACCCGGCCGAATGCCTCGTCGTCGAGGATGCCGTCGCGGGGCTGCGCGCGGGACGAGCCGCCGGATGCCGTGCCCTCGTCGCCGTGCTGGGCACGACGCCGCCCGAGGAGCTCGAGCCGGTTGCCGACCTCGTCGTGCCGGACCTGACGCACCTGGCGACCTCCGTCGAGGGCGGTCGCCTCTCCGTGGCCGGGGCATAGGGTCGCTGCATGGATGCCGACGTCGTCGTCGTGGGTGCCGGCCTCGCCGGGCTCGTCGCCACGTGCGAGCTCGCCGACGCCGGCCGGTCGGTGGTGCTGCTCGACCAGGAGAGCGAGGCCAACCTCGGCGGCCAGGCGTGGTGGAGCTTCGGTGGCCTGTTCCTCGTCGACAGCCCCGAGCAGCGCCGGCTGGGCATCTCCGACTCCTTCGAGCTCGCCTGGCAGGACTGGGAGGGCACCGCCGGCTGGGACCGCCTCACCGCACCCGACGGAAGCCCCGGCCCCGACCACTGGGGGCGCAAGTGGGGTCGTGCCTACGTCGAGTGGGCCGCCGGCGAGAAGCGTTCCTGGCTGAAGGGCCTGGGCATCTCGTTCTTCCCCGTCGTCGGCTGGGCCGAGCGTGGTGACGGCACCAGCGGCGGGCACGGAAACTCGGTGCCGCGCTTCCACATCCCGTGGGGCACCGGAACCGGTGTCGTCGCGCCGTTCGAGCGAAAGGTGCGCGAGCACATCGCTGCCGGCCGGGTGTTCTACCGGCCGCGCCACCGGGTCGACCAGCTCGTGCGCACCAGCGGGGTCGTCACCGGCGTCCGGGGCGTGGTGCTCGCGCCCGACGCCTCCCCCCGCGGGGTGCAGAGCAACCGCGAGGTGGTCGGCGAGTTCGAGTACGGCGGGCAGGCGGTCATCGTCACGTCGGGCGGCATCGGTGGCAACCACGACCTGGTGCGGGCCAACTGGCCCGAGCGGCTCGGCACCCCGCCGGCCGACCTGCTCACCGGGGTGCCGGCCTACGTCGACGGGCGGATGCTCGCGATCACCGAGGCGGCCGGCGGGTCGGTCGTCAACCGCGACCGGATGTGGCACTACGTCGAGGGCGTGCGCAACTGGAACCCCATCTGGCCGGGGCACGCGATCCGCATCCTGCCCGGGCCGAGCTCGATGTGGTTCGACGCGCGGGGCAACCGGCTGCCCGCTCCGTTCCTCCCCGGCTTCGACACGCTCGGCACGCTCGACCACTTGCGGCACACCGGTTTCGACCACTCCTGGTTCATCCTCAACCGGTCCCTGGCCGGCAAGGAGTTCGCGCTGTCGGGGTCCGAGCAGAACCTCGACATCACCGAGAGGCGCTACCGCGAGGTGCTCCGCCGGCCGATCACGAAGGTCACCCCGTCGGTGCAGGCCTTCCTCGACCACGGCGAGGACTGGCTCACGGCCGCCACGATCGGCGAGCTCGTGGCGAAGATGAACGCTCTGACGCCCGAGGCGCCCCCGCTCGACCCGGCGAAGATCGAGCGACAGGTCGTCGAGCGCGACCGGCAGGTCGAGAACCGCTACACCAAGGACGCCCAGGTCGCCGCGATCCGGGTGGCGCGGACCTACCGCGGCGACAAGCTGACCAAGCGGGCCTTCCCGCTGCACCGCATCCTCGACCCGAAGTACGGCCCGCTCGTCGCGGTGCGCCTGCGGGTGCTGTCGCGCAAGACGCTCGGGGGCCTGCACACCGACCTCTCGGGTCGGGTGCTCGGGCCGTCCGGCGATCCCGTTCCCGGCCTGTACGCCGCGGGTGAGGTCGCCGGGTTCGGCGGCGGTGGCGTGCACGGCTACCGTGCGCTCGAGGGAACGTTCGTCGGGGGCTGCCTCTTCTCGGGGAGGACCGCGGGCAGAGCCGCCGCGTCGGCCCTGTGAGCGCGGGCACCGGTCCCGTGGGGCGAGCCGATGCCGCGGAAGCCCCCGTGAGCGCGAGAGCCGCGGTCAGCGCGGAAGCCGCAGTGAGCGGGGGAGGCGCGGCGACGCGGCGGGAGCGCGGCGACGGCATCCGCGGTGGTGCCGCTGCGGCGACACCGGGACTTTCGCCGCTACTGGGTGGCGCGCGAGGTGTCGATCGCCGGCACCCTCGTCACCGCGGTCGCGCTGCCCGTCCTGGTCTACCGGCTCACCGGCAGCCCGTCGCTGACCGCGCTGATCACGGTGGTCGAGGGTGTGCCCTACCTGCTCTTCGGGCTGTTCTCGGGTGCGCTGTCCGACCGGCTCGACCGGAGGCGGGTGATGGTGGTGGCCGACGTCGTCGCCGGGCTGACCATCGCCTCGGTGCCCCTGGCGTTCTGGTTCGGCTCGCTGACCGCCGTGCACGCGCTGGCCGCCGGCTTCCTGGCCCAGACCGCCTTCGTCTTCTTCGACGGCGCGGCGTTCGGCGCGCTACCGGCCATCGTCGGCCGCGACCGGATCGGCCAGGCGAACTCGGCGCTCTGGGGCTTCGGGTCGCTGCTCGACCTCGGGGTGCCGATGCTCGCCGGCGTGCTGCTCGCCGTCGTCCACCCCGCGACGTTGCTCGGCATCGACGCCCTCAGCTTCCTGCTGTCGGCGGCCTGCGTCGCGTCGATCCGCACCCGGCTCTCGCCGGAGCGGTCCGGGGTGCCGCCGCTGCGGCCGCGGGTGCTCCTGGCCGAGGTGGCCGTGGGGCTGCGGTTCCTCTTCAGGCACGCCGGGGTGCGCTCGCAGACGGTCGTCGGGTTCCTGCTGTCGCTGTCCGGGGCCGGGTTCATGTCGCTGTCCGTGCCGTATGCCGACGTCGTCCTCGGCGTGGGGACCAGCGGCTGGCGCTTCGGCCTGGTCTTCGCCGCCTGGGGCGTGGGCGGCATCCTCGTCGCGGTGCTGACGCCGCGGCTGTTGCGGGTGACCTCACCGAACCGGCTGTCGCTGCTGTGGCTTCCGGTGGCCGGCGTGGCGGGGGTCGTCGTGGCGACGACGACGACCTGGGCGGTCGCCGTCGCGGTGATGGTCATCTGGGGTGTGTCGTACCAGGGGGTGGTGCTCAACTCGATGACCTACCGCCAGCAGGTCACTCCCGAGCCGCTGCTCGGGCGGGTCAACACGGCCGGGCGGATGCTGTCGTTCGGCGTCGGCTGGACGTGTGGAGCGCTGGGGGCGAGCGCGCTTGCCGGTCTGATCGGGCTGCAGCCGGCCCTGGTGGCCGTGGTGTCGGTCGGGTTGGCGGCAGGTGTGTTCGGCTGGCTGTCGCCGCTGCGCACCATCGACGCACACGGACCCGCGGTCGTGGCTTCGGGTGCGGGTGGACTGGCACGGGGGAACCCGACGACTTGACTTGCCGATGTGCGAGCGTCTGCCCGCCCAATGTGCTGCGTCACATCGCCCAGATGGACACACCAATGCGCCGACCAGAAGCAGTCCCGCCGGCCTAGCAGGGGGTCAGCCTGGGGCGACACGACCCCAGACGAGGACTGAGCGATCGTCTCACCGCAAAGCCAGCGTCGACGTGCTCCAGGACCGAGTTGCATCGCCGACGATGCGCAGCGTCGGCGATGCCCACGCCGTGGGAAGTCCGTCAGCTCATTGGTGCGCTCGAACTGCGGGCAGAGGTTGATGTCGTCATGCTCAGCGGACTGCATGCAACGGCTCTTGAATCGCGCTCGAGGGTTGTCCGCGGAAGCCAGCCCGGAGAGCAACACGGTCGCGGTCCTCGTCCGCCAGGCCTGCGCCGTGTTGTCGGTGCTCGACGTCCCGCGCGCGACCTACGACGCGGGCCCTACGCGATGAGCGCCACCGCCATGACCATGGGCAACGACACGACCGAGGCGATGGAAGTGACCATTGTCAGGGTTTTGAAGGTTCCCTGTGTCGACAGTCCGAGCAGCGACTTGTACATCCAGAAGAAGTTGCTGTTGACCTGAAGGGCGAACATCGCCCCGGAGGCGATGGCCAGGCCGATGACGACCGGCGAGACGTCGATCGACGCGAGCACTGGGCCGATGATCCCGGCGGCTGTGATGGCCGCCACCGACACCGACCCGATCGCCAGGTGCAGCACCGCGGCGATGAGCCATGCGAGCAGGATGCTGAGGGTGACCGGCGCTGCTTCGTCGGCGGTGAAGAGGTCCGCCAGGATTTCGTCGAGCCCGGTCTCCCCGATGACGGCACCAAGGGAGCCGCCGATGCCGGTGATGAGCAGGATCGCACCGGTGGTGTGGAAGCCCTCGCTCATCGCCGCATCAGTGCCCTCCGAGCCCAGGGTGCGCCGGCAGAGCAGGTAGGCACCGATCAGGCCGACGAACAGCGCGAGGTTGGCGTCGCCGAGGAAGGCGATGAACTCGTTCGAGAACTCCAAGAGCTCAGCGAAGGCACCGAACGCGATCAGCACCAGCGGGACCAGGATGGGCAGCAGGCAGACAAACAGGGGAGGAGTCGCGGTGTCGTCGTTGACCAGCTCCGTGGTCTCCTGCTCCACCATCGCCTCGTCGACATCTTCGTCTTTGGTCGGCTTCCAGTAAGGCCCGCGCAGGAGCAGCCGGAGGATCAATGTCGTCACGATCGCGGTCAACGGTCCGAGCACGAGGCCGTACAGCAGCCAGGTGCCGAGAGGGATCTCCAGCAGGCCTGCGATGGAGACCGCGGCCAGTCCCGGGATCACGAAGACGTAGCCGGCGAAGATCCCGGCCCCGAGCGCGCCGGCCATGTGCGGCAAGCCGGTCGGGCCGATGAAGGGCGCGGTCGAACGCGCCACCGGCGATGCCAGGACGACCTGGACGTCCACGTAGATCGAGGGGAAGATCGTCGACATCGCAGCCGTCAGCGCGTACGGGAGCCGGTGCGCGCCGACACCGTCGACGAGCATGGTCACCATCTTCCTGAAGGCGCCCATCGCGTGGAGCATCGCCCCGATAAGCACGCCGAAACCGATGAGCAGGCCAACCTCGCCCATGATCTCGCCGAATCCAGCGGTGATCGCTGTCAGGGTCGCAGTGAGGCCGACACCGGTCGCGATGCCGAGATAGAGCGATCCGATGATCAACGAGATCACCGGGTCGACCTTCGCCTTGATGATGAGCAGGACGATGACCGCGATCGCTATTGCGGTATGCAGGACCACCATGGCCTGCTCCTCTCGACACGGGGAGTGGCGAGGAAAGCCGGCGCCGTCGCCACGTCGGCTAAACACTCTGGCACACCGATCGGTTCTGCGCAGGTCAGCCAGAGGCACCTTCCGCCCAGTCGGGGCGGCGGCTCACCGCCCACTGTCACAACCCAGATCGGTCCGGTTCCACCGGGCCACTCGGCACGGACCAGGCAAGCAACGTGACACCCTCACTGATTCCGCCGTGCCGGACATACGTCGCGAGCGCGGCCGTGTTGTGGGGCTCGGTCGCCGTCCAGCACCCCGTCGCCCCGAGGTGGACGGCAAGGTCGTCAAGGGCGTCGAGCAAGGCCGAGGCGACGCCTTGCCGCCGGCAAGTCTCGTCCACTCCTAGCTCGTACACGAACATCTCCAGGCCCTTGTCGGGGTGGCGCATCTCAACGCCGGTCAAGAACCCGGCCGGCACTCCATCGACCTCTGCGACGAGCAGGTGGTGCCCCGGCGTATCTAGGAACGCGGCGGCGCCAGCTGCTGTCGGTGGCACGTCGAACAACCCGGCGGCGGCGAGGACACCGTCGACATTGGTCACCACACGCACAGGAACGCTCATAACGTCGATCGTTCCATGCTCGCTCGTGCTCGCCGAGGCTTGCCGGCACCCCTGGCAGCCATAGCGGGACCGTAGATTCGCCACGATGGAGGTGCGTCTCATCGCCGCGACACGGGCAACTTGTTGTCGTCTCTCATGCGAGCAGTTCAAGGAATCGGTTGCGGGGGGCGCGCAAGAACCTTGAAGGTCGCGAGCACTTGTCGGAGTCCGCTGACAGACTCGACGCGTGTGCAAGCCATCGCGCATCGAGCCCTCCGGTGACGTAGTCGCCCGGGTCGCGTCCACGGCTTTGGCGCTGCCCGATGCCTACGAGCAGGACGCCTGGACTGGGGTGAGGTGGCGGGTCCGGAACCGGACCTTCGCCCATGTCATGGTTTCGCAGGAGGGTTACACCTCGGCCTACCGCGACATGACCGGGGTGACCCGACCTACCACAGTGCTGACCTTCCGGTCGTCCGGTGACGAGTTGCACGCCTTGGCCCACATGGGCCCGCCGTTCTATCAGCCGCAATGGTCGCCCACCGTCGTCGGAATGGTGCTCGACGACGACACCGACTGGGAGGAGGTCACCGAGCTGGTGACCGAGAGCTACCGTCATTGTGCACCCCAGAAGCTGGCGCGCCGTCTGGACCGATGAGGAGTGCGGTCGGGAGGTCCTTGACCTCTTGACTGTCGAGCGCCACGTTCCCGACGCTCGGTGATCCCTAGCCGGGACCAGGGTCATTGCGCCGCATTTGAGCACGACAGGCGGTCACGACCGCGGGACGAATTCCACGGACTCGAGCAGCCGGCCAATCCGGTCCACCACGGCTTTCGGGGTGTCGGCCGACGCGGGGATGGAGAGGACGACGACCTTGCCCCCGACGTCGAGGATGTGGAGCCTGTCAAAGGCGCCGGCGTCCTCCATGTGCCGCTCCCCGGCGGTCGTCCACTCCCAGACGCGGTAGCGGGGGCAGGTCGTGACGTCCAGATCCTGCGGGGCGTGGAGCTCGAGGGAGAGCCCCCGGTAGCCACCGACCGTGATCGGAACGGGCGCGGTCACCCGACTCAGCCGCTGCTGCTTGAACGCTGCTGCGAGGCTCTCGACGGTGCTGCCGGCGGGGATGCGCGTGGGCCCTGGGTTATCGCTCTGCTCGCAGGGATCCTGGTAGACGTTGTCGATCGTCCAGTAGCCGATGACGCCTTCGCCACCTGGGTTTTCGTTGCTGATAGACCAGCCGCCGATCGTGCCCCAGCCGTTGGGGACGGAAAGGACAGCCCACGGGGCGTCGGGCCGCCCGTTGGCGGTCATCCCGACCTTGCCCGCTGGGATGGGGCCGGCCCCCTCGGTTGGGATGGGCGTGAAGCTGTCTGGCCTAATCGGCGTCGCTGAGTTGCTCGACGACGGTGTCGAGGAGGAGGGGCCGGCAGTAGTGGTCGCGGTGCTATTGGGCGCGTCGGCGCTGCATGCGCAGAGGAGCAGGGTGAACGGTGCTAGCGCAGCCGCCAGGCCGTGGCGGGTGGTACGTCGGTTCATGAGGGTTCCTTTCCGTGGTCCGGGTCCCGGCTGCCGTATGCGGCTGGTCCCTCCGTAGGTGGTTCGGCTCACTGCTCGGGGATCCATGCGGGAGCCGGCACCCCGTTCCCGGTGTTGTTGTCGCAACGCACGTACTGGGTTGCGACGCGCTCGAGAAGGCACTGGCCGGCGTGGACGGTGCGGGTTGCGGTGGGTCCGGCGTCCTGCCGTGCCGCAGAAGGCTCGATGCCGCTGCCGAGTGCGAGGGTGGTGAGGATGGCGGTCGTGGCGCAGGCAAGGCCTCGGGTGAGTTGCCGACGTTGCGAGTCGTGCTGGCGCTGGAACATGTCGATCTCCTGATGGGTATGGCGGGTTCCGACTGCTCCACGGTCCCGTGCGAACGCCCTCACCCACATCCGTCGCATCCCCTCAGAAGGGCCCACCGGCCGCCTCAGATCTGACCATTCCGGGAGGCCGGGGTGCTGTGCCGGGGTGCTGTGCCGGGGGTCCCTGGGTGGTCAGCGCGAGCGCGGCGGAGAACTGGTCGGTTTCGTGCCCAGTCCCGATGAGCGAGCGGGTGCGGTCCCTGGTCGCGCCAGAACGCGCGGGCACATAACCACCTCCTCGTCAGCCTGACGCCGGAGTCGGCAAGACGGGCTGCCCGCTCCCGCAGCACCGGTGCGGCCGCCACGGCGACCCAGGCGCTGACACGCGCTCCTCATCAGAGCGGTGTCCTGCAGTCGCTTTCAGCCCATTTGCATTCTGCGCGCCCAGGCGGCGGCGTCTCTCCGGGTGGTCGTTCCCGACTTGCGCAGCAGGTTGGACACGTGGACGCTGACCGTCTTCTCGCTGATGAACAACGCCTTCCCGATCTCGCGGTTAGACCGTCCCGCCATGACTAGGGACAGGACCTCTCGTTCACGTGCGGTCAGTCCGGCAAGTGCCGTCGGCGGTTTTGCTTCGCCGAGCTTCTCAGGCTGGTCCAGACGTACGTGCGACGTCCGCGCCAGTGACTCGACATCTGCACACAGCGGGGCCGCTCCGAGGTGGGTGGCGAGCTCATGTGCCCTTCGTAAGGCAGACACCGCTGCATCCTTCAGTCCGGGCGTCCCGAGCGTTTGCTGGGCGAAGCGCCATTGGGCCGTCGCCTCGTCCCACGGCATACCGGCAAGGCGAGAGGCTTCCGCTGCCGCGGTCCACCGCTGAGTCTGGTCCGCCGCGCGCTGGCCGCGGGCGACCTCTGCGGCATACAGCGCCTCCCTTGCGCGCTGGGTCAGATCCGCGGCGTTCGCCGCGACGAACGCCTGCCCCGTCGCTGAACCCCATTTACGAACGATCGGAGCAAGCAGCTGTGCTGCACGCTTCTCTGGACCGGGGTCTGCGCGGTCTCGCAGGCGCTCTGCAAGGTCTGCGGCCGACCTCGCGGCCCAGAGGAGCAACTCGTCCGCATCGCGCGGATCGGCGACGGCGGCCGCCTGGATGTACTTCCGGACCACTTCCAAGCTCGCTTCTGGATCCCCATCGGCCAGGAGTACCTCTATCTGGCCAAACGGGTATGACGGCGTTCCGCGGTAGTCGGTAGGGGCCAGTTCCGCGGCCCGCGTCAGGTGGAGGAACGCTGCGGGCAGGTCGCCCGTTCGGACGGCCAGCCTCGCCAGCGCAACTCGAGCCGTGGACCCGGCTCGGCCGCCATCGCCGGAGGCGATCGCGTGGCGAAGTAGCTCGCGAGCCTCGTCCCACCGGCCCAACACCGTGCCGAAGACGGCGGCCAGCGATTGCAGCAGGTGACCGAAGTAGGGCACACCCTCGCGGACAAGGACTGCGCCCACTCTGGAGTTCCACTCCGCCACTGCGGCATAGTCTCCGCGAGCCATCAGCACGTTGCCCATGCCGATCCCGCCGTAGAGCATCTCCAACGGGTCGCCGCACACCGTCGCGCAGCTGAAACGCCTCCTCCAGCATTTCCATTGCCGTCGGGGTCGTCGGGATGAGCCTCCGCCGTGACCGCGAGTGCCGGTGCGAGGGCATCCGGTACGCCCAACGCGCGGGCGATCTCGAGAGAGGCCGCGGAAAGGGCATCGACATCCCCGCCTCCCGCCCAGAACTCAACCCGCGCCAATGCCGCCTTCGCTATTGCATCCTCGGCCGTGCCCGGCAACATTTCGGCCAGCGTCAGCGCGCGCCTGAGAGCAGCCGTGATCTCGCTGGCGGGAGCCTTGCCATTCAGGATGAGCAACCCGTGGTGAAGGACGTGGAGGCGGCACGTCATCCGCACGTCTTCATCCGATTCGCTCTCGATGGCCTGTTCGATGAGGTCCGACGCAAGGTCCAGCTTTCCGAGCCCTTGGGCAGTCCTGCTGGCCCGCAGCAGCAACTCAGGAAGCTTCACTCCCTCCCGGGCCGCGTCGGTGGCCTGGCCCCACAAGCGGCAGGCACGCAGCAGATGCTCCAACCGCTCCGGCACGCCCTGAGCATCTGCCGCCTCAGTCGCTGCCGTCAGCGACCACGCGAACGCATCGTTCGGGCGGAGCGCCCTCTCGTTGTGGAACGCCAGTTCGGCAGCCTGGGGCTGGTCCTGATCGGCCAGCACCTCCACGTATGCGGCATGGATCGGGACGCTCTCGGCGGGACCACCTCCGTCAGTCAGCACCTCAGCGATGAGTGGATGGCGAAACCACAAGCTCCGCGACGAACGGCGTTCGGCTACGCCGGCACTCACGGCTTCCCGGATCGCCGCGCTGGTCACCGAAGCTGGTTCTCCTAACAGGCTGGCCACCTGTTGCAGGACGTCGACCAGCACAGGGCGGCCGCCTTGCGCGAGCAGTCGGGTCAGGTCACGGGCTTCTTGGCTGAGCCCTTGCCATCTCGCCAACAGGGCGTCACGCAGATGATCGGGAAGGTCGTGCGGATTCGCCCCCGCCTCCGTGATCCCGCGAACCAGCAGCTCCGTCAGGTACGGATTGCCATCGGAGCGGTCATGCACCTGCGCTGAGAGCCCCGCCGGCGGCAGGAAGGATCCGTACAGTGCCGCCACCTGGGCCGCCGTCGCCTCAAGGTCGAGCCGGTCGAGTCTCAGCTCAGCGAACCGGGGCAGGCGACGCATGTCAGGCAGCCACCTGCGCAAATGATGCCCATCCGGTTGGTCCTCGTCTCTTACCGTCATCACGATCGCCAGCCGTTGGGCACGCAACCCGGTGATTAGGAAGGCCAGCAGATCCAGTGACGAGATGTCCGCCCACTGCAGGTCATCGATGACTAGGACCGTCGAACCCAGATCCGTGATTCGTCGCACGGCCCGGTCCAGTTGAGGCAGGGTCATTAGCTCGTCCACCGCTGGGAGCTGGTCAGTTCCGGGCAGCTCCGCCCGCTCATCCATCCACCCCTGAACCGCCGATCGAATTGCTCCGAAGGGCACCGACGTCGCGCCGTAGTGGACACAGGTTCCCCACAGCACTTGCATCCCAGCGGCCTCGGCGCACGCCTCCTGAACGAGCCGAGTCTTGCCGATGCCAGCTTCACCGAGCACTGCGAGTGCTGTCGGCTCACCGTTCGTCGCACGCCCCAGTACGGCTCGCAGCCGTTCCTGCTCAGCCGTGCGGCCTACCAACACCGGCGGTCCGGACACTCTGTCAGTGTCCTTGCCGCCGGCCCACTTGTCATCGGCGGTGGTCACGATCTGAGCGGCCTGGGTAGCGATCTAAGGGGGGGTTGGCGATGTGGCTCAGTCGCGCGCCGGGGAGGCTCAAGGATCCGGCGAAGTTCAAGGCGACGCCCCACGGAGGTGGTCATGCTTAACCGCGAACGTCAACAAGGGACTGAAGGCACCAGCACAATCCACCGTGGAAGCCCCCGGCAACGCGGCCGGCCAAGGCGGCGGTAGAACACCACCGCCATTCACCAAGGGATCGCACCCCGCCAACGATGTACCGCGGGTCGGGTTCCTCGCACCCGCGACGGCCTCCGCCTGGGCGAACCATCTCTTCGAGGAAGACATCGCCGACGTCGGCTACGTCACGAACTCCACGCGGCTGTGGGCACGAATGCCACACGCATTGGATGCACTCTTCGACCTAATGCGACAAGCCGCTGATGCTGGACACCTGACCTTTCGCCAACGCGGCATCCTGGTCACAGCCAGCGCATCAACCCTGGGGGACTCCTATTGTTCCATTGCCTGGGGAGCAAGACTCGCCAGCGTCGGCGGAGCAGTATTGAGCGCGAGCGTCATTCGCGGTGTCGACGAAGGGCTGAGTCCCAGAGAGCGGGCTCTCGCCCAGTGGGCACGCGCCGTTGTCGTCAACCCGAACGCGACCTCAGCAGCGGATGTCGAAGGTCTTAGACGGGAAGGCTTTCACGACGACGCCATATTCGCGATAACGACGTTCGTAGCTCTTCGGCTCGCATTCTCGACCGTCAACGATGCCCTCGGGATCCAACCTGACCAAGCCCTCCTGGACGCCGTCCCGAGTGTCATCCGAGATGCGGCGGCCTTTGGAAGACCCGAAAGGACCTGAAGGAGGTAACCACCTCGGACGCCGCTTCTGAACGGGCCAGTCGCATGGTTCGCCGCGCGGGGAACTCTGCAGGAGTGGCCCACATCCGCATCCTGTGGTTGGGGACCGACCGCTACCGTCGGCAGGAGGCCTATTGCGTGGTCCGTCCCCGGCCGACACGGGGCCGTAACGCTCAGGTCGAAGGCCGCATTGTCGGCTACCGGCAGGCGACCGAGCACATGCCCTTGTCGCGAGGCCGGGGGAGAGTCTCTTCGCCGCAACTGCGACAGCGCCGGTGGCATGGTTGATCAGCTGTTGATGGGTGTTGAAGTGGGCGCTGGCGGCCTGGACGGGACGTCACCCGAGTTCGGCGTCGATCGCGCGGGCGAGCGCTGCGATGACCGGCCATGCGCCGTGCGAGCTGTTCCCGAGCACGCTTACCGTCGTTCGCGCGTCGACGAGGTGGGTGGACCGGAACGACGCACCGGCGTCGAACCCTTCCAGGATGAGCGCCGAGTGCGTGCGGTGGAGCCAGAACCCCATCCCGTAGCGCATGTTCTCCTCCGGCACGTCGTGGCGCGGGCGGGTCATCTCCTCGACGGTCTCCCGGGAGACGATGCGCCCGTCGAGCAGGGCCAGCCAGAACCGGTGCAGGTCCTCTGCGGTCGTGAACGCCCCGCCGTCGCCGTTGCCGAGCACCGGTAGGTGCAGGGTGTTCACGAGATCGCCCTGGTTGGACAGGTAGCCCAGCGCGGCATCGGCTGGTAGCTCGTTGAGCGGGAGGAACCCGGTGCGCTCCAAACCGGCCGGCTCGATCACCAGGCGCCGCACGACGTCGTGGTATGTGCCGCCCGTGGCCCGCTCGAGCAGGATCGCCAGCACCATGAGCCCGCCGTTGCAGTACGCGAACCGCTCGCCCGGAGCACACTTCTGCGGGTGCCCTTCGAGCATCGGCAGGAACGCCTCGGCCGTGGTGAGCGTGTGGACCGGGACAGACAGGACGTAGTCGCAGACCTCCCAGTCGCTGTCCTCGTCGAGATAGTCGCCGATCCCGGAGGTGTGGGTGAGGAGGTGCTCGATCGTGACGCCGTCGTCGATCAGCGGCAGGTCATCGCCGAGCAGGCCGCGCACCGGGTCCTCGAGCCGCAGCTCACCGTCCTCGACGAGCCGCATCACCGCCAGCGCGGTGAACGCCTTGCTGCCGCTGGCGATCCCGATCCGCGCCTGGGACGTCATCGGCACCCGCAGGGCGCGGTGGACGAAACCCTCGCAACGCTCCATCACCCGGCGGTCGGCGACATCCACCGTTGCGACCCCGGTGAACGCCTCCGCAACAACCGCTTCATCGAGTGTTCGAAGATCCACGTGCATCTCTGCCCCTTCAACCATCGCACCTCCCGCCGTCATCGTTCACTCTTCACCCCCGGCGCAAGAGAAGACGGAGAGCGAGTCTCACCTTGCGTCTCATCGCGCCTGTACCTCAGGAATCGGTTTGGGCCGGGGGCCGAGCGTCAAGGCTGCGATCGTCGTATGAGCGCCATGGTCAAGGGGAGAGCCCCTGGAGCAGGTGGGTGATCATGGGCCGGAACACCTCCTCGACGGGGTCCCGGCTGGTCAGGTGCAGGCCGGCGAGTTCGAGCATGACGTAGCCGTGCATCGCTGCCCAGAGCTGATGGGCGACCCGGTCTGGGTCTCCGGCCCTCAAGGCACCGGCGTCCATGGCCCGTTCGACTGCCTCCGACAGGATGGTGAAGGTGTATAGCCCGATCGCCTGTTCCGCCGGGGCCAGCCGGTAGCCACCGAGCGAGGTCGCCCCGAACATCACGGCGTAGAGATGCGGGTTGTGCCGGGCGTTGGCCCGGTAGGCGAAGGCGAGGCCGACCAGGTCGGCCACCGGGTCGGCGGTTTGCGGATGGTCCCTCACGTGGTCCGCGAGCCGGCGGAACCCTTCGGCGACGATCTCGCGCACCAGGTCCGGCATCCCCCCGAAGTGGGTGTAGACCGCCATCGTGGAGACATTCGCGGCCCCCGTCAGCCGACGAGCCGTGAGCGCCTCCGGACCCTCCTCGTCTAGGAGCAGGGCAGCGGTCTCGAGGAGCGTTCGGCGTACCTTGGCCCGCTCGCCGGTCTCCTCACCAGCCCGACCATCTCGGTCATCGGGGTCATCTCGGGCGCTGGCGCGCTCAGACGGGAGAATCATGCTTGCCACGCTCTCATAACAGCGTTATACAGGTGATAACACCGTTATGGGGAGGCGTCATGACCAACCGCTACCTGCAGGACAACTTCGCCCCCGTGCGCGACGAGCTCACCGCTTCGACCTGGACGTGACCGGTCGGCTGCCCGAACATCTCGACGGCCGCTACCTGCGCATCGGCCCGAACCCGATCGGGTCACCGGGCGAGGGGCACCACTGGTTCCTCGGCGACGGGATGGTGCACGGCGTGCGCTTCGCCGACGGCGACGCCCAGTGGTATCGCAACCGCTACGTGCGCTCGGGCGATGTGGCCCGGCACCTCGGCGAGCCGTCCCGATCCGAGGGTTGGGAGAGCACCGACTTCGCCGCCAACACCCACGTACTGGAGCATGCGGGCCACACCCTGGCCCTGGTCGAGGCGTGGCTCCTCGCCCTACGAGCTGACCGAAGAGCTCGACACGGTGGGGCCGACCGACTTCGACGGGCACCCTCCAGATGATGGGCACCCTGCCGGCCGGCTACTCCGCACACCCGCACCAGGACCCCGAGACCGGTGAGCTGCACGCGGTCTCCTACAACTGGCTGCGCGGCAACCGGGTCGACTACACGGTGCGCGATACGGAGGGACGAGTCCGCCGCCACGAGCCGATCCAGGTCGGTGGCAGCCCGATGATGCACGACTTCGCTCTGACCGAGAACTACGTGGTGATCTACGACCTGCCCGTGGTCTTCGACAAGCGACGAGCCCTCCAGGGGATGCCCCTTGCCGCCCGGATCCCCACGAGGCTGATGATGGCCGCCATCATCGGGCGCAACCCGTTGCCCGACCCAGTGATCTCGCGGATCGCCCGCGGCTCCGACGCCGGCGGCTCGAGCGCGACCCTGCCCTACTCGTGGGACCCGGACTACCCGGCACGGATCGGGCTGCTCCCTCGCGAGGGCACTGACACCGACACGCCGATGGTTCGACATCGACCCGTGCTTCGTCTTCCACACGCTGAACGCCTACGAGGACGGCGACACAGTCATCATCGACGTGGTGCGCCACGACCGGATGTTCGCCACCGTGCTCAACGGCCCCGACGAAGGGCCGCCGACACTGGCCCGGTTCACCATCGACCTCAGTGGCGACAAGGTTCGCGAGGACCGCTTCGACGACCACGCTCAGGAGTTCCCGCGCTTCGACGAGCGGCGGACCGGGAGGCGACACCGCTCGGCTACTCGGTCGGGCTTCCAGGGGGGCCTGCCCGGCGACTCGGTGCTGCGTCACGACCTCGCGGCCGGCTCAACCCTCGTACGTAGCCTCGGCACCGGCCTGCGAGGCGAGCGAGTTCTGCTTCGTCGCCAACGACGGCACCACTGATGAGGCCGACGGCGTGCTGATGGGCTACGCGTTCGACCAGGCCTCCGGCACCAGCGACCTGGTGATACTCGATGCGGAGACGCTCGAGGACGTCGCTGCCGTCCATCTGCCCGCGCGTGTCCCCGCCGGTTTCCACGGCAGCTGGAACCCCACAACCTAGGGCACGAGCAACGCTGAAACAGTGCGCTGGGCGCAGGGCTTCGTACCTGCGTCTTACCGCCGCGAGCCGGCGGGTCACTCGATCGGTGTGGTCGTGGCACGTCAGGGCACGATGAGCCTGCGGGCGGTGTCGAGCAGCATGTCGCGCTCGGCCACCGGGTCGAACTGCTCGCCGGCGATCCGGCCGAGGAAGCCGTCGAGCAGGACCATGATCCAGTCGGTGAGCCGACCGGCCGGGAGGTCGTCGCGGATCCCGCCGGAGCGCTGGGCGGCCTCGACCCAGGGCAGCAGCCCATCGCGCAGGACGACCTCGTCCCGCGCGAGCGCCGTGGCGACCGTCGCGTCGGACATGACCGCGCCGACGGCCCGGACGAAGCCGCCGACGCGGGGATCGGCACCCTCGTCCGCGGCACGGGCGACGTGGTCCAGCAGGACGCCGACGGGATCGACGCGCCCCCGCTGTGCCTCGAACCAGGCCGCGGTCTCGTGGGTCCCGAGCTCGAGATGGCCAACAGCACGGCCAGCTTCGTGGGGAAGTAGTGGAAGAAGGTGCCCGACCCGATGCCCGCCGTTCGACAGATCGTGGCCGTGGTGGTGCGATCGAAGCCGTCGGCGGCGAAGCAGGTCAGCGCGGCGTCGATGATCGCCAGGCGCCGGGCCTCGTGCCGCACCGGGTCGACGGTCCTGGCCATCGCAACCTTCCCTTTCCTAGAGTGGCTCGCTCTAATATAGGTCGATGAGGCGATCCTGAGCGCTGGCTCCTGACGATCAGGCGAGGACGATCACCTGGTCGAGATCGTCGACGCCGCCCTGCGGCGGCACATCACCTGGTCGGTCACCGGCGCCGAGGTCGCCAGCCGCCGCACCTCGGAGGAACGCATCGTCCTCGACGGCGGATCGCGCGGCGCGCTCAGCGTGCGCCTGCCTCGACTCATGGGTCCCGCTCGCCGGGTGACCTGGTACTCCGCGGGCGGCGAGCTCGGCGCTCTGGCGGCGGCGCACGCGGGGATCGGCGGAGTCGATCTCGATCCAGAACCCGGGTCGAGGGCCGCCGCCCGCGAGGCCTGGATCCGTCAGCACCCGCGCCAGTACGCCGCGCGGCGCGTCGGCGCGGCTGCCGCCGGCGCGCTGGCCGCGGTGCTGGGCGCTCTGGCTGCTGTCGCGGATCCACATCCCGTGGCCGGACTGGCACCTGCGCCTCCCATGGCCGCGCATCGACTGGCCGGACATCCCGTGGCCGGACCTCGCCATCCCCTGGCCGGACTGGCAGGCGCCCTCGCTGCCCGACCTGGCTGAGCGAGCTCATCGCCAAGCTCAAGTACGTCTGGCCGGTGCTGCTCGCAGCCGGGCTGGCGCGTGCCGAGGTCCGCCGCCGCCGACAACAGGACGAGCAGAAGGCGCGCGGCACGGCCGAACCGAACGCACATCACGCCAGAGGCCTCGAATCGGACCCTCCGCCCGCCGACACCCCGACAGAGCAGGAGCCCTGATCGCCTCATTGTGAGTCAGGGAAGGTGGTTCACGCCCAGGGCCGAGGAGAGGAGCCTTCGGCAGAAGGGGGCGCTTTCGAAGCTGCGGCTTTCGTTGCCGGCAGCGGCGTCTTGACCGCCTGCCCTTCTTCAGCACCCCCAGTCGTCACCGACCGTTCAGTCGTCGGTCATCCTCCGGGTGTTCACTCGATTGCATGAAGGAGGGCACGACCGAGCTCGAGGTCTCCGTCCGCAAGTGGCTCGCGGGGTTGGCGACTGGGGTGCTGGTGTTCCTCGTCGCGATCGAGGCGGAGCAAGGCCCCATCGCCATGGCCGCAGCCGCGCTCGCCCTGTTCGCGGTATTCGGACTGCTGTGGCGGCTTCTAGCGCTCCGCTAGGGCCACCGCAGGCCCGGTCGACTTGTCCGAGCTGATCGGCCGATCGGCCAGAGCGACCTGCCAGTTCCCGCTATCAAGGAGGTGCGACGCTCCTATGCTTCGTCAAGCCGCCGTGGCCGTGTTTTCGAGGAGCCGATAGAGGTCGCGGGCGACGTAGCGGGCGAGGCAGCGTTTGATCTCTCGGTTGGTCTTGCCTTGGGCAGTTCGGCGAGCGACGTAGTCGCGGGTGGCTGGCTGGTACTGGATCCGGCTCGCGACCACGGTGTGCAGTGCGTTGTTGAGCTGGCGGTCGCCGTAACGGTTGAGCCGATAACGGGTGGTGACTTGGCCACTGTTCGCCGGGATCGGTGCGACGCCGGCGAGCATCGCGAACGCCGCCTCGGAGTGGATCCGGCCGGGGTGGGACCAGGCGCACAACACCGTCGCGGCCACGATCGGTCCGACGCCGAACTCCTCGAGCAGGTCAGGGCGCCAGCTGCGGATGATGGCCACCATCGCCTTCTGCAGCTCGCGTGCCTCTTTGAGCATCGCGTGCGCGCGACGAGCCAAGGTCCGCAGCGCCACCACGGTGCTGGTCGTCTCGGTGTCCCAGGAAGCGTGCACCCGCAGGTTCGCTGCGGTGTTGAGCATCGCGGCAAGCTTCTGGCCGCGGAACCTGACTCGGATGGGTTCGGGTGCTGCGATGACCAGGCTGAAGACCTGCTGCTGGGCCTCGGTGGAGGCATTGACCGCGGAGCGGCGTGCAGCCAAAAGCACTGACAGTGCTTGGCGTTCGCCGCCCGCGCGGGGAGTTCCCAACCGCGGCCGGGCCATCGCTTCACGCGCGGCGCGGATCGCATCGAGCGGATCGGACTTCGCGCCGTTGCGGCGCGCAGCCCGCTTCGGGCGGTCCAGCTCGATGACGATCTCCGAGCGCTCCAGCAGGTGACGGCTCAGACCGGCGCCGTGGCCACTGGTCCCTTCGATCGCCCAGGCCCGCAACATCGGGTGGTTGTTGGCGAACTCCACCAGCTCGGCATAGCCCTGGGCTGTCGCCTCGACGGTGATCTCGTCGAGGACACCACCAGTGGCAGCATCGACCACGGCCGCGGAGTGGGTATGGACGTGGGTGTCGACGCCGATGACGACATCGACCACCTCACGCAGATCGGTCAGACTGTTCATGCGTTCTCTCCTTCTCCGGACGGGACGTGGTTCCGGTCCGGGACGGAGGCTCGGCAGGACTGTGATGAGACACGCCTGGCGCCGCTAACGCCAGGTGGTCAAGCTCCTGATCAGGCCAGCTCCTCCAACCGGGTCGGGGCCGGTGACCACGAGCGGACAGGTCGCAACAAGGCACGAGGCCAGTCTCTTCGGGGGTCACACCCGCGGTCACCAACCACAGCCCAGCACCTTCAGGCTGCGTTGGCGATCCTCACAGTCTCTTCGCCGCGCGAGGGCGAGGCCGACAGGCACACTGAGCGGATGCCGAGTTTGGGTGCTGGACGGACTGTCGAGTGCCCGAACTGCGCAGGGGGCGACTGCCTAGGTCTGGACCCGGTCCTTAGTCTTCGGGAAGACACTAGAAGGTGATCAATGCGTGCACTCATCCGTACGACAAGTCTTACCGGGTACCTCAACCTGGCCAAGTCCCTGGGCCTGGACGGGGTTCGCCTGATGCGCGACGTCAAGCTGGACCCCGCCGATATCGTCGTTCCGGACAGGTGGGTTCCAGCTGCTTCGGTGGCCCGGCTGCTCGACGACTCCGCTCGCGAAGCGGGACGGGAGGACTTCGGGGTCAGGTTCGCAGAGCTGCGCCGACTGTCCACCATGGGCCCGTTGAGCGTGGTGCTGCGCGAGGAGCCAGACTTGCGCAGCGTGTTGGCGCTGCTGATGCGCTACGAGTACGCCTACAACGAAGCCATGCGCATGCGCCTGGACGAGTCCGGCGGCCTGGCGACGATCCGGGTCTGGTTCGAGTTCGGCGAGCCGGCCCCGGACGGACAGGCGCTTGGCCTGGGTGTCGCTGCGCTGCACGGCATCCTGCGAGAGTGCGCCGGACCGCGGTGGCAACCCTTGTCGGTCTGTTTCCAGAGCCGGGCACCCGCAAACCTCGACACGGTTCGCCGGGTCCTCGGCCCGGGGCTGAAGTTCGACCACGCATTCAGTGGCATCGTCCTGGACGCCAGCGATCTCGACTCGCTCAACGTCCTTGCCGACCCACTCCTGCGACCGTATGCCCAGCAGTACCTCGCCACCGTCGTCTCGGCACGCGCCACCACCACCGCAGACCGGGTCAGGGAACTCGTCGAGTTCCTGATGCCGCTGGGCAAGTGCAGCTTGGACAACGTCGCTCGTGCGCTGAACATGGAGCGCAGGACCCTCCATCGCCATCTCACCAGCGACGGCGAGTCGTTCACCTCGATCCTGCACGCGACCCGTGCACGGTTCGCTGAGCGCTATCTCGCCGACGACCGGTATTCCATGACCGACGTCTCGGGCCGTCTCGGCTTCGCCAACCTCAGCGCCTTCTCCCGCTGGTTCCAGCAACAGTTCGGTGTCAGCCCCAGCGAGTGGCGCGAGACCGCCACCGCGGCCTCGCCGGCCGCGAGCACATAGAAGGGACGCTGGCCGTCGGCCGTGGACGAACGCTCGTGGCGCGATCCACTCCTTCGGACACGCAACGCGAGGTGAGTCATATCGCCGCCAGTCCCCGTCGGAGAACGGGTCATGGACGCCCCAGTCTCAGCCCCTACCCAATGACGCCGCGGTACATGTTCTTCGGCGGGGGCTCGTACCCCGCCTTGTCCTCGCCGCAGCGTGCGCACGTCTGATAGTCGCCCTTCGGTCCTTCGACCTCAGGGTTGTGTCGGGACTCCCAGCGATGCCGGCCGATCATGCAACGAATGTCACGCATGGTGCACCTCCCTCAGCCACCCACAACGCCATCTTCCACCCGTCACAGATATCCCGCTATGCCCCATCGGACTAGGCCCGCCCACAAGCCGCTGCCTCCGGCGCTTAGCAGGCGCATGTGAAGCCGCGCGGGCCGTCGATCTAGTGGCGTCGAGTTCGATCCGCGTCTCGTCGCCGCCTCAGCAGTGCGCGCAGCCCTCCTTTGTCGAGCTCCTTCCGGCTGACCCCGCGGTCTTGAGCCGCGCGCCAGCGGCGAGCACGCTTCCCCGCAGCAACGTGACGACGCGTTCCGACGTGCGCTCCACGACAGGGAGCTCGCGTCCTTCGCGGTACGGTTCGAACGGAGGGCCTGATGGTGAACACCGACGATCGTGACGCCGACGCGAGGCGCGCAGCCGCAGCGATCGATGAAGCCGGCGTCCAGCGCGCGAAAACCAGAGCGGCGCAGGCTCATCAAGGGCAGTCCGACAAGGCAGGTCGCCCGTACATCGAGCATCCTGAACGGGTCGTCGGGCACCTCGTGAACCCCACCGCGGACGAGGTCGTCGTGGCGTGGCTGCACGATGTCGTTGAGGACACCGAGGTCACCCTCGAGGAAATCGAGAGGGAGTTCGGCTCAACGGTCGCCGCCGCGGTCAACGCCATCACCCGTCGACCAGACGAAGCTGACAGCGACCACTACTACGCGCGTGTCAGGACCAACCCCACCGCGCTGAAAGTCAAGGCCGCCGACCTGGCCGACAACACCGACCCTGCCCGACTGGCCCTGTTGGATCCCCAACAGCGTGCCCGGCTCGAGGGCAAGTACGCGCATGCCCGGCACGAACTCGGGCTCCGCTGAGCCTGTCGTCTGGGGTAGCCGGAGCGAACAGACCGGCCGCTCTGCGTTGGCGAGCGGACCCCGTCCCCAGTGCGTGATAGCCGCATGGCGCTCCCGGAAGCGATAGGTGGGTGGCAGTCCGCGCGTTCCTGAAGCTCGAGTCAAGCCGCCGGCAAGCGTCGGTTCATTTGGGGAGTGCTGGCTGGTCAAGCTCGGCGGTGATTCGCTCCGCGGCAGCTACCAGGCTGCCGTCATCCATGGCTTTCGCGATGGTTCCGTCACAGAAGCGTTCGCCGCGCACGATGGCGGTGATCAGTCGCATTGCGTCTGCGACCGGGGCTTCGGCCAGCCCTGCTCCGCGTGGGTATCGCCGAGGTCCGTGCCAGCTCATCCAGTCGAATGCGGGTTGGGCGTTGACGGCGATCAGCGCAGCGAGGAGTTCCTCAATCGTTTCGTCGTAGCTCGGGTACGACAGCACGAGCGGGTCCGCGGTTGACCCTGTCCCTGTCATGGGTGACCAGATGACGGGGGGCGGGTCCCCGACTCTGCGGCTCTTCACGGCCTCGAGGGCGGCGCGAAGCCGCTTGCGCGCGGCCGGAGTGGCCCGCAGCAGGACGGTCCTCAGCTTTTCGTTCTGCGGGTCGGTCGATAGACGCACCGGCACCCAAGGGACCAACGGGGTGTCCCCCGCCACGTACAGCGGGTGCCGTGGTTCGCCACGCTGCGTGACGCCCAGGCACATGGGTGAGTCCAGCAGCGGCCCGACCTGTGTCGAGCGCCCGCCCAGGCGGCCGTGCCCACCCCACGCGGCGATGGTCAAGGCGCCTGCTGTCGTCATGACGCGCAGCACGTCGTCGTTGGCGGGACCGACTGGGTCGGGTGCGCTCCGAAGATTGCGTGGGTTGGTATCGCGGAAGGCGAAGAGATTGACGATGACCAACCCGGTGTGCCCGGCGGCCCGCGACCTGGAGATGCAACGCTCCAAGGTCGGCCGGTGACGCTGTTCAGTGTCACCGGTCGCAGGATTGAGCAGCACCCATACCGCGGTCGTCGCGAGGTCGGTGGTTCCCCACCATCGGCCGAACGCGTACCGAAACACCATGTCCGACGAGTACAAGTACCTCTCGGTCAGACCGTCAGGGGACAGGCCCTGCCGGTCTTCGAGGTCGTTCTCCGACGCCAGTCGCGCAAAGGTGTCGTTCACTTCCCGATCATGACAGCCCCTGCTTCGGACGGCACGCCATTGACTGACCGCTGCGGTGATGCTGAGTACCCGCACATCGGCATGACACGACGGATCGAGGGTCTCATCGCCGCCACTTCCCACTTCAGGTCAGGGGCGAACTCGTTTGCAGTCGCGCCTTGGACTTCAACTCGCCAAGGATTTAGAAGCCTCCTGGCCCGGCCACGCCCTTGGACGGCGGCTTGCCGTAGACCTTCTTCTCGGCGCCGCACCGGGAGCACAAGTCGTAGCCGGCGCCGGCCCCGCCCATCTCCTTGTTGACGTGATGCTGCCAGTCATGGCGCCCCACCATGCATCGGATGTCCTTCACGGCAACCACCGCCCATCGATGTGAATCCTTCAGTGTCCCGCTGCGTTCGTCGCTCGGTCAACGCCCAAGGTCCTGCAGCGATGCGTCTCTGCGCCGCGTGAGGCGACCAACCTGACGGGCATGCGGGTGCGGTCCGTGGTCGGGCCGGCCGTCGACTTCGTGCGCGTCAGCGGGTCCGGGCTCTCGCCCCTGGCCGATCCCTTTGGGGTCGCGGCCCCGTTCGGTGGTTCGGCGGGTCAGGATGCGCAGGTCGGCCTGAAGGCGCGGTTCGGTAGGTAGGTGTGCCATTCCTGCTCGGTCAAGGCTCGGCCCGCGAGGCGGCAGGCAGTTGTGGTCCAGGTGTGCGGGTCGAGGTTCCAGGTGAGGACGGAACCGTCGTCGCCCGCGAGAAAGAGTTGTTTGTCGTCTGCTGAGAATGCCGGGCTGCCTGCCCACGTCACCGCCACTGTGCCTAGGTAGGCGCCAGTCTTCCCTTCCCAGTGGCTCAGTCGACCTTCATTGATGCTGGCGACGAGGGACCCATCGTCACTCCACGCCGTGTCGACACCGACGAGCCCGGCTTGTGCCGGGTTGGGCCGGGAGATCCACTTCATGGTGGTGGCGTCGAGCAGCCCGACGCCGGTCGAGCCGGTGCCGACGATCAGTCGCTTGCCGTCGGGTGAGGGGTACAGGTCGACCACCGGGAAGCCGAGGTCCGGAACGGGACGAGCTGTTCCGGCGACGTAGTCGACGATGGCGTCGTTGAGGTACACCGTGCGGAGGTCTCCGCTCGGGACGAAGTTCTCGATCGCTCGCGGATCTGCGTCGCCTTCGTCGGTCTCGTACACCTGGATCGGTTCTCGGACGGGGAGGAGTGTTCTGGCATTGAGGACGTGTAGGCGCCCTTCGGTGGAGCCGACGAGCAGGCGGGTCCCGTCGAGGCTGAAGAAGGCGACCGCGGCTCCTTCGACGGACGGAGGTGGTGCAAGTCGGCTGGCGGCGAGCTGGCGGCCGGTCGTGCTGTCCCAGGTGGCAACGAGGGGGTCGCCCGAGGTGGTGTTGAGGATGGTGCTGTCGGGGTGCCAGGCGATGTCGTTGTAGGGCCCTTGGGCCATTTCGGGGGTCACCTCTGGAAAGAGCTTGCCGGTGGTGACGTCGCGAACGCGGAATCGTGGACCGACCGCCACGTACGCGATCTTCTGCCGGTCTGGGGAGAATCTGCCCCAGTAGTCGGCCCAGTCCAGGTACTCACCGCGCCGGGTCTGCAGGAACCGCTTCTCACCGGCCACGTCCCACGCCTGGACCAACCCAGCAACCGTCATGGTGTACAGCGTCTTGCCGTCCCGGCTGAACTGGGGGTCATCCGCGTCGCCGTCCTGGGCGAGGACCTCCACAGGCTTCGCGCCGGTGACGTCCCACACCGTGAGGCGGTCTCCGCCCGCCGCCACGTGAGTACCGTCGGGCGAGAACGCCAGGGCCTGGGTCAAGCCCTGTCCGGAGAGCCGGGATCGCGGCTCCAGCGTGGCGGTGTCGACCAGGACGGCCTCGTCGCCGGCGCCGACGGCCAGGGTCCGGCCGTCCGGGCTCTGGGCCAGCACATCGTCCAGCAGACGGACACCGAGGTCGGCGGGCGTGAGCACCCGGCGGGTCCTCCCGCTGGGGATGTCCGTAACGAGCAGCCGGCCCGCAGTGTTGCGTGGACCGAACTCGCCTGAGTACAGCGTGCGCCCGTCCGGGCTGATGGTGGGGGCGCTGCCGACGTGCCCGAGCTTCAGGGTGGCCACTGGCCGGCTTGGGGACTCCAGATCCCAGACGAACGTGAGCGTGCGCCCGTCCTCGGGCATGCGGACCAAGGACACCGTGAACCAGCGACTGGTGGGTGAGTACCCCAGGTACCAGCGGCGGGGAAAGCCCATGTCGAGGACGTGGTACCCCGGCGGGATGCCACCGAGCTGGACCGTGGACCTCGCGCCGTTGCGGTCCAGCAGCAGGACCGGCGGCTCCACTCCGTCCTCGACGAGGTCGCCCGAGATCGTCGCCGCGAAGCCCTGACCATCAGGCCGCGCCACGACCGACCCGCCGATGAGGTTCTCCGGGACGGGAACACGGCGCAGGGTCGGTCCGTCGTAGAGCTCGAGTCCGACGCCGTCGGCGGCCATCACCGCGAGCTGGTCTGTCGCGGTGTTGACCGACATGTGGAAGACGCGGCCGGCGCTTCGAGCACTGCTCACGAGCGCGGGGGCGCGGTCGAGCGTCGCGAGCAGATTGTTGCGAGTGTCCACGGAGTCTTCTAGCGAGACCCCGGCCGCGGCGAGGAGCAGCGACTGGTCGATGGCGTCGGACCGCAGTGCCTCGGCGCCCAGCCGGCGGGCGTCAGCGACACGCGCCTGCTGTTCGGCCGCGGCCGCTGCCACGTTGGCCCGGTCCCGCGCGGTGAAGGCGATCCCACCGGCGACGACTGCGACGGCTAGCAGGGCGGCGACGGCGCCGAGCCCGAGGCGCAGCCGCCGGTTGAGCCGCCGTTCGCGGCGCACCTGTGCCTCGGTCGCCTGCTGTTCCTTATCGGCCAGCTGGGCCGACGCCGTCGAGGAAGTCCGGCTCTGCAGCGGACAGGGACGGGCGTACTCGGTTGCGCCACTCAAGGGTCCGCGCGAGCCGGACGCCCCGATAGAGCTCGCTGTCGGGGCGCCCAAGGTCGTCCCAGCTCTCGGCCGCGATGGCGAGGTGGCGCATGATCCGCAGCCCGTCCACGTCGTCGTCCAGCCACGACCGCAGTCGCGGCCACGCCACCGCCAGGGACTCGTGCGCGATCTCGACGGTGTCCCCGTCGCTGCTCAGGAGTCTGGCGCCGACCAGCCGTTCCACCACTGCCGTGTGCTCGTCGTCCGATGCCGCCGTGCGTCGCGCGACTCGGGTGCGGACCGGTTCGCCGGTGTCGTCCGCCGAGACCAGACGCACCAAGAGGTCGCGCAGCATGCGCTGCTGGGTCGGGGTCAGCTCGCGGTAGAGCCGTTCAGCGGACTGCGCGACGGCTTCGCGCACACCCCCTGTCGCGGCGTAGCCCGATACGGTCAGGGTGTTTCCCTCGCGGCGCCTCCAGGTCTGCCGCAGCACGTGCGACAAGTGGGGCAGCGCCCCTGGAGAGCCCTCGGCCTCGCGCACGAGGAGGTCCACCAGCCCGGGCTCGAGGCGCAACCCGGCTTGGGTGGCCGGTCCCTGGATGGCGCTGCGCAGCTGAGCCGGACCCATGGCGCCGAGGAGGTAGAGGCCGTTCTCCACGAGGTGAGCGAACGGTGGGTGGGCTGCCAACTCGCCGAGGCGGTCGGCGCGCAATGCGAGAACGAGGCGGCCGCACGAGGCGAAGTCGACCAGCCCGGCGAAGAACGACTCCCGCTCCGCAGCGGTCACGACCAGCGCGAGCACCTCCTCGCACTGGTCGACGACGAGCACCTCCCCGGCGCCCTCCGGCGCGAGAGTGAGGACCTCCTCGGGGTGGGGCCCGGGCGTGACGATCCGGACCTGGTTACCGTCGCGAACCAGGGCCGCGGCCACCCCCGCGCGGATCAGTGAGGACTTGCCGCTACCCGACGGGCCGACCACCGCCAGGACACCGGCCTCGTCGAGTCGACCCAGGCAGGCCGTGATGTCGGCCTCTCGGCCGAAGAATGCCGGGGCGTCGCCGACGTCGTACGCCACCAGTCCCAAGTAGGGGCAGACAGCCGCGGCCACCGGCAATGTGCCCTCAGCCACCAGTGCCGGGTCCTGACGCAGGATTGCCTCTTCGAGCTCAGCCAGCTGAGGGCCGGGATCCAGCCCGAACTCGTTGACGAGGGTGGCGCGAGCGCGCTGGAGAGTGCCGAGTGCCTCGGCCTGACGGCCCGCCCGGTACTGCGCGAGGGCTAACAGACCCCACCGTTGTTCGCGGGTGGGCTGCTGGGCCACCAACCGGTGCAGCTCGCCAATGACGTCACCATGGCGACCCGCGCGGATGGCGGCGTCGGCATAGAGGTCCTCCGCGTCGCGTCGCCGCTCGCTGAGACGCTCAGCCTCGATCCGACCCGCCTCCCACTCGGCGAGCCGATCCAGCGGGTCCCCACGCCACAGGCTGAGGGCCTGCCCGCTGGCATAGCAGGCCCGGTCTGGTTCACCCGTCGCCAACAGCTCGCTTGCGCGCAGCAGCAAGTCCTCGAAGCGCACGTGGTCGACGTCGTCCCGGTGCAGGTCGAGTCGGTACCCGGTGCCGGACGTCACGATCGCAGCGCTGCCGAGCGCCTTGCGTAGGCGGGAGACGCATCCGTGGACGACCTTGTGCCAGGACGCCGGAAGGCGTTCGCCCCACAGGGCCTCAGCGAGGGCCTCCGCCCGCACGGCCTCTCCAGGACGCGCAGCCAGTGCCTCTAGCACCACCTGGTCGCGGGGTGCCAGCAGGATCCGCCCCTCGTCGACTTCGAGCGGGCCGAGCACGGCAATGCGCACACATTGAATGTGACCCTCCCTCCGATACCGCGTCAACGCCGCCGATACCCGCCTGATACCCGGTTGGTGCCGTCCCTGTACCACCGCGTGCGACAACGGCGGTGGACGTCTCGTCCGGGATCAATCACCAGGGCGCAAGCCGCACCGCAGCAGGGAGATCGAAATGTCCACCACCAGCCAGCACAGCCATCACGTGGTCCGTGCCATCGCACCAATCGCAGCCGCGCTCGTCATCATGGTTCTCGGCGCCATGCCCTCCTCGGCACGGCCCGACATAGGGCCGCCCGTCCCCAACGTCAGTCATCCCGGCTCATGCCTGCTCGAGCGAGTGGGGACCCAGTTCGTCCGGTGCGACAACCTGACCGGCAACGGGGTGCCCGCACCCGCCTTCATCTCCGAGCGGTGAACCCGGTACAGCTCGCGCGGCGGCCCAGCTCCGCCCGGGTTGAGCCCTCGTCAGCACCCGCCCCGTCAGTCAGCAACCAAGGCCGCAGAACGCGGTCGCCGAGGAGCCCATCATGACCTCACGAAGCTCAACGCTTGGCCTGGCGGCCGCCGTCACCACGATCGCGATGCTGCTCAGCGCCTGCAGCGACGACGCTCGCTCGTCGGCCGGGAAAGCCACGCTGCCATCCTCCCCGCCCCAAGGTTCAACATCTCCCGCCGCACCGAGCCCTGCCGATTGGACGCCCATTCCCATCAGCCTCGATGAGGCTCTCCCGGCTGGGCGACTCGGCATGACGGCCAACGGCCGACCGGAATCACCATGGGCAGTGGTGGAGGTGCCGGAAGGCTTCAGCACGATCGACGGGTGGGTGATCTTCGACGAGGATCCTGAGGGCGGCGGCGGCGTGGGCTACTGGACGGTCTCCGAGGTCGTGCGAAACCCGTGCGGAGATCCCCAGCCGATGGACGTCGGCAACACCGTGGAGGACCTGGTGTCCGCCCTCCAGCAGCAACGTCTGACTCGGCTAACCGCACCCGTGCCGGTCACCGTTGACGACTACAACGGGCTCTCCCTCGAGCTTGGTGTCCCCGAAGGCGTCGACTTCACGGCGTGCCCGCGATACGACCTGTGGGAAAGCGATCCCGCTGGCGCCAGGCACATGGGAGGCCCGGGCGAGTTCGACAGACTCTGGATTCTCAACGTGGAGGGAGACGTGGTCGTCCTCACCGTCACCGCCGACGCCAGCGTGCCGAAGGCCGCTCTGGAACGGCTCACCGCGATGGTCGAGTCCGTTGAGTTCGTGACCCGCTCACCGTAGAGCCGCGCTGCTCGCACAAAGCCCGCAGTACTCGGTCACAAGAAGCGTAATAGGTATGAAGTTCGAAGGTGAGGAGAGACCAGTGAATAACCCCGCCTATGACGCCAAGACCGGCAAGCGCGAGCTTCCACGTGCGTCATCTACGCCGCGAAGGCGCGTAGACGGGAGTCAGGCCTGGCGCTGCATCCGGAACTGCTCTGTGTCCAGGCTGGTTGTCAGGGTCGCCGGTGATGCGGTGCGGCGTGGCCAGGTCCAGGCCGAGCGCAGGATGAAGGCGAGAACGATCACTTCCAGTGCGACGCCAAGGACGTAGAAGTACATCCAGGGCTCGCCCACCTCGCCCACCGCGTTGAATGCCGCGAAGGGGACCTGTACCGAGGCCACGATGAGGTTAGTGATGCGGTTGGCCCGGGCGGGAAGCGTCATCGACAGCACGACCATGAAGATCGGGATCGCCAGGAGGGTCAGCGCCGTCAGCGCCCAGGTCTGGGTGATGTCGAACTCCCAGACGACGCCGACCAGGATGCCATCGACGACGCCGGGCTTGTAGAAGGCGAGAATGTCCACGTAGACGTAGAGAAACATGAATGTGGTCCATGCGGCGGCGATCTTGGCCTGCACCGGCATGCGCAGGCCCTCCAGCGGGGTGAGGGACTGTGGGCCCTTCAGCCTGGTGTGCGATAGAGGTGTCGTCATCAGAAGCTCCGTTGCCTTGGTTGGGTGGGTGCTTCCACCGTCACGGATGTCGGGGTCGGGGACATCAGCCCGGGGGCCTGACCTGACCTGGCCGCTGGCACAGTCGTCCTCTCGTACTTTGGGCGGGTACACCGACCGCGCGAGGTGCCTAGGCTGACCGCATGGTCCCCGACGCACTGCGCTCGCTGTGGGCCGAACCGCGACCCGCCAACCCCTCAGGCCCTCTGCCACGGGACTGGGTGCTGGTCGCCACACTGAGCTGCTGGTCCGTCGTCGAAGGGGTGCTTCGCCAGGACATGGCGCCGGTCCCGCTGCTGCTCATCGCTGCGTTCGCGGCCGTGGCCCCCCTGCCGTGGCGACGTACGCACCCGCTCCTGGCGGTCGCGGTCGCTTTCGGCACATTGACGGTGGTCGACATCGTCAGGATCCTCACCGGATCTCAAGGCGTGCTGCCCTTCGGTGTCTCGGCCACCCTGGTGCTGACCTACGCGCTGTTCCGGTGGGGCTCCGGCCGGGAGGCCGCAGGCGGCCTTGGCGTGATCCTGCTCTGGCTGAGCATCACCTTGGTCGCCGAGTCGACCAGCCTGGCCGAGACGGTCGCGGGATACGCGTTCTTCCTGTTCGCCGCAGCGCTCGGCGCCGCGATCCGCTTCAGCGCGAGGATTCGCACCCGCGACATCGACCAGGCCAAGGCCCGCGAGCGTGAACAGCTCGCCAGAGAGCTGCACGACACGGTCGCCCACCATGTCTCGGGCATCGCCATCCAGGCTCAAGCAGGCCGGGCCGTCGCGGCCGCCCACCCCGAGCGCGCCGTCGAGGCCCTGGCCGCCATCGAGGACGCGGCGACCCGAACGCTGACCGAGCTGCGCGCCATCGTCGGGGTACTGCGCGTGCCACAGGACACCGAGTTCGCGCCGCAGCCCGGCGTGGCCGAGGTCGTGCAGCTGGCCACCGATGGCCGGGCGCGCCCCTGCGTCGAGGTGACGCTCGCCGGCGAGCTCGACGACCTCAGCCCCGCGGTCGGGTCCGCGATCTACCGCCTGGCCCAGGAGTCCATCACCAACGCTCGACGCCACGCCCGCCACGCCACCCGCGTCGCCGTGGCCGTCACCGGTGACACTGACCAGGTACGGCTGACCGTCGTCGACGATGGCTCCACCAGCACGACCGGTCGCGCCCCGGCCGGCTACGGCCTAGTGGGCATGCGCGAGCGCGCCACGCTGCTCGGCGGCACGTTCCACGCCGGCCCCACTGCCGGCCCTGGCTGGCGGGTCGAGGCGATCCTGCCCCGAACCGGGACGCCACGATGAGCATCAAGGTCCTCATCGCCGACGACCAGCCCATCGTGCGCACCGGGCTGACGATGCTGCTCGGCGCCCAGCCCGACATCGACGTCATCGGCGCGGCCGCCGACGGGCGCGAGGCGGTGCGCCTGGCGCTCCAGCTGCGCCCCGATGTCGGCCTGTTCGACATCCGGATGCCGCTGATGGACGGCATCGAAGCCACCCGCAGGCTCGCCGGCCCCGATGTCACCGACCCCCTCCCGATCGTGGTCATCACCACCTTCGACCTGGACGAGTACGTCCACGGCGCCCTCAAGGCCGGCGCCCGCGGGTTCCTGCTCAAGGACGCCGGACCCGCCCTGCTGACCCAGGCCATCCACGCCGCCGCCGACGGAGACGCGCTCATCGCACCCAGCGTGACCGTCCGACTCCTGGCCGCATTCGCGCAATGCACCGACCTCATCGCCCCGGCAGCCGATCGAGCCGCTCACCGCCCGCGAGGAAGAAGTCCTCCTCCCGGTAGCTCAAGGACGCACCAACAACGAGATCGCCAGTGACCTGTACATCACCCCCAGCACCGTCAAGGCCCACATCGCCAGCCTCATGAGAAAGCTCGGCGCACGCAACCGCGTCGAGGTCGCCATGTGGGCCCACGAGACCGGCCGCATCTGAGCCTCAGGAAGTCTCTGCGCGCTGCCGGCTGGACGCCATCCCAAGCCCGCCCAAGGCAGCAGAGAGCAGCACTGCCTCAAGGTGCGTCTCTTCGCCGCCTACCGCCGCTGCGAAAGCGCAGTGGGGGGAACGTGCTCAGCGGGCCGGATCGGTCACGAGGTTGGGACTTTGATCCGCCAGTTCCTGTAGGACGGCTGCAGTCGACGACTGCTGCATCCGCTCGAGCTCGTCGGCGGTGATTCCCACGACCTGGAGGAAGCCAACCGACCCGTTGGGAGTCTTGACCGAGTGACCGCCAAGTCGTCGGTGACCCGGTCGAGCAGTTCCCGACGCCGGGCTTCGCCCCGGGGGGAACCGGTCGATCGCCGGTAGCCCACCCGCTCCGGCGCGTCCTGCTGGTCAGCCCCATCCATCCCGACAGCATCCCTGATCGTTACCGGTCCAGCTGGAGCCGTCGCCAGATGATGACCGTTGCCGCACCGAAAAGGATCGGGATCACCGGGACGACCAGCAACGGCAGCGCCGACGCCGCCGGCTGCAACGCCCAGAACGCCGGCGCCACGAACGGCACCCACGAGGCGAAGTCGGCCAGCACGGCCACCTGCGCCAGGACGAGAATGCCGACACTGGCGGCGATCCCGGGCAGCAACCCGCGACCGAGCGATGACGCCCAGCCGGCCGGCACCGCGATCGATGCGGTGAGAACGCCCAACGCGAATTGCCGCCCCAGGCCGGCGAACACGGTCGCATCCGGAACACCCAGTCCGATCGCGATTCCCGCACCCAACAGGATCACCGTCATCAGCGCGGAGATGACCAGGGCCCAGCCCGCGTACACCACGAGCTTCGCGCCGGCGAGGCGACCGCGGGACACCGGAAGGCCGAACAGCCCGGACACCGTCCCTTCCGCGAATTCCCTACCGTAGAGCCAGCTCGCGCCAACCCCGAAGGCGAGAAGCCCGCCCGCCGAGGTGATCTGGGCGGCTGCCGACAGCATCGAGGTCCAATCACCGGCCGCGGCCTGCGGTCCCAACTTGGCAACCAGCTGGGCGTCGCCGCTCCGAGCCGCGAGCACCATCGTCGCCGCGAGACCATTGGCACCGAGCACCAGCAGCAAGCCCGTGGACCACAGCACCCGGGAGGAACGGGCCTTGCGGGCCTCGACCGCCAGTCCGTCAAGGAAGGTGTTCATGATGTCCTCGCCATCGCGTCGTGAACGAGCGCGAAGAACGCCCGCTCGATGTCAATACGGTCGGGGTCGAGGGTGCCGACCATCCGTCCCTCCGCGATGACGGAGATCCGGGTGGCGATCCTGGCCACCTCGTCGAGATGGTGGCTGGAGACCAGGATCCCGGCGCCGGCCCCCGCCCTCCGCAGTAACGCCTCGCGCAGCCGGATCACGGCCGATGGGTCGAGGGCATTGGTCGGCTCGTCGAGGATGATCAGGTCGGGCTGGTGCTGCAAGGCTCCGGCCAACCCCAGCCGCTGCCGGTTCCCCAGCGACAGGCGCCGAGCGCGCACCGACGCGTACCGGCCGAGGTCGAGCTCCGCCAGGATGGCCTCCACCATCGGGCCGCGCTGCGTCGCCGGGACGCCGCGGAGCCGCGTGGCGAGCTGCAGATTCGTCCGGCCGTCCAGCTCGCCGTAGATCAGCGGATGTTCCAGCAGCGCGCCGACTCTCGACCAGGTGGCCGGATCGGCCTCGGCGGCGCTGCGGCCGAGGACCTCGATACGACCGGAGGTCGGCCGCAGCATGCCGACCATGAGCTTCATCAGGGTGGACTTCCCGGCCCCGTTGAGGCCGACGAGCGCATGGATCTCCCCCCGCCGAACGGACAGGTCGATCTGTTGGACCCCTGCGCCGCCGCGATAGGTGCGGGACACGTCGGTCAACGAAAGGGCGTGCTCGGTCATGGCAACTCCAGGACGTCGAGGGAGCGTTCGATGGCAGCGGACAGGCGAGCGCCGTCATTCGCGGACGCCCAGCGGAGGAGCCCGGTCATCAGCGCGGCCATCACGGCGGCGGCCGCAACAGCGGCGTCGGTGGCATCGGCGCCGTCGCGGGTCAGTTGGTCGGCGATCGCGGTCTCGGTCGCCGCCGTCCCGCCCCGGACGGCGGGCATCAGGCTGGGGGTCACCGCCACGATGGCCAGCCGCTCGCGCACGGGTTCCTCGTCGGTGATCGGCTGATTTCGCCAGGCCGACCGCACGCCACGGGCGGCGCGGTGCAATGGCGACAGCGTCCGAGGTTGAGCGGCGATCGCCGCGACGATGAGCGGGTCGTACGGGTCGTCCACCAGCAGCTGATCCTTGGATCCGAAGTGCCGGTAGAACGTCATCTCCGTGACGCCGGCCGCCGCGGCGATCTGCGCGACCGTGGTCTTGTCGTACCCGGCGCGGGTGAAGAGATCTATTGCGGCAGTGAGGATCCGCGCACGGGTCCGCTCGACCTTGCCCGGCCGGGCCGGAGCCGGGCTGACCGTTGGTGGCGTGCTCATGGCCGGAATGTTAGTCCCTAACATTCCGTGTGCGCAAGGAATATTCCGACCACGTCCTGATCGGCCGGCCGGAGGACCTCAGAAGTCGAGCCGGCGAGCTTGGCCACCGCTGTGGGGACCCGTGGTTGTCGGGGCGAGGCTCGGATCACGGTTCAGCGGAATGGCCGCGGGATGAGCCCCGTTGGTGCGGGTCTCGCGTTCGAGGTCGTCGCGCGGAAGTCGGGGATGGGCGAGGCGGAACATCCCCGTGGCGCGCTGGGGGATGGACTTCCCTTTGAGGTTGACCAGCCCGAACTCGGTGACGACAACATCACGTCGTTTCGCGGGGCGGCGACCACGTTGCCGGGGGTCAGGTTCAGCACGAGGCGGCTGCGGCGGATGTCTGAGCGTTCGTAGCCTGCTCAGCCGAGCGGGGTCAGGTCGACGACCAGCACGCCGACGCTGCCGGCCAGAACGGTCCAGGTCATGCTGCGGGTCAGCAGCGCCACCGTTGCAGCGGCCACCACGACACCCAGTGCCTGCACGGTCGAGGCGGGGTTCGAGATGTCGACAGCACTGGTGAGCTCCACAGCGATGATGCTCGCCAGTGCGGCGGGCGCCAGGTTCTGCAGCGCCTCCGCAACGACAGCAGGGAGTCGGTCGGCCGGAACGAGCAGCACGAACGTGGCGCGCAGCATCCAGCACGCCAGCCCAAGGGCTACGACGGCGGTCAGGTCTTCGAGAAGGATGGACATGGCGGGCTCCTTCACGACGATGCGGGTGAGGTGGACTTGCGTCGGGTCATGGCGGCGGCAACCCCGCACACCGCGCCGGTGACGATCCCGAGCTCCGGAACGAGGGAGCTCACCAGCGCAGCAGTGATGAAGCCGGTGAGGGCGGCAGTCACGGCAGGCCGCGTTCCCAGGCGGGGCAGGAGGAGGCCGAGGAACATCGCGGTGCACACCAGAGTCAGGTGCGGCATGGATGGCAGGACGGGCGCGAGAAGTTCTCCGGCGGCCACGGACGAGCACCACACCACGAGCACCAGCGCCCCCAGCCACAGCCAATAGCGGCGGAAGACTCGCCCGGTGAGGTCTGCACGGCCCTGAGCCATGAGGAAGGTCTGGTCGATCATCAGATGAGGGGCGAGCCAGCGGAAGAGGGTCGGTTGGCCAGCGAACCGCTCACCCAGGGCCGCGCTGTACAGCAGCAGGCGCAGGTTGACCACCACTCCGCTCAGCACGGCCAGCAGAAGCGTCGAGCCCTGGGACAACAGGGTGACGGTGGTGAGCTGCGCCGATCCGCCGTAGACCCCTGCTGCACCGATGATCCCGGCTGCAGCGTCCCGGCCCAGGGTGTGGATGGTGATCCCAAGGACCAGCCCGAACGCGACCAAGCCCGACGCGATCGCGGTCACGTCGACAGCAGCCATCCGCCACGGTGAGGTTGCCTGGACGCCTGTGCGCAGAACACCCCGAAGGCGTCGGCGGTCCTGTGCCTTCTTGTTGGACGAAGCTGCCATCAGTGAGGTGGTCATGGCAACCACCGTCGCCCGTCAGCTGTCCCCAACCTTGGCGATGCCGTGGCCAACTCGTGGAGAACTCATGGACCGCGAGCGCGGGACGCCGCGGCACGCCTCACCCGCTGCAGTCTCGCCGGTTCGCGGGTCGGGTTCGTGTCATTGGATGACGGTTTGGAGGAGCATGCGCGTCAGCCAGCGCTCATATCGTTCTGGGGGCCATTGGTAGTCGCCCATCAGCATGTCGGCGACCTGTGGGCTGTAGAGGACGTAGAGCGTTGCGGCCGCTTCTTCGTGGGGTACGCGTAAGCCCTGGGGACCGGCCAGGACGGTGGCCGCTGAGGTCATCTCCTGCCGTCGCGCCGCCTTGACCGCCTCGAACATCTCGGCGAGCTCGGGATCGGAGGCTGCCGCCTCGGTCGCCACCCGCGCTATCGGCGCCACCCGTTCGATGATCGAGCGGCTCAAGGCGGCATCCAGCGCTGCGCGTCGGTGGGCGTCGGGCTCGGCACCGACCTCCTGCGCTTCGTGCCGCTCGGCGATGGGCCCAGGTTCGTCATCCCCGGTGATCGTGCTCTCGAACAGTTGGCGGAGCAGTTCTCGCTTGCTGCCGAAGACGGCGTACACGGTCTGTACGGCTACGCCTGCTTGTTCGGCGATCGCCTGCAGGCTCGTCGCGGCGTATCCGCGGGCAACGAAGAGCTCGTGGGCCGCATCCAGGATCGAACGGCGGGTCTGACGCGCCTGGGCCCGGCGCGTGTCAGAGGTGTAGGCCCTTCTCTTGACGGACACATGGATAAAGTAGCACTCTAGTTAATAGAGCGATGCTCCGATGAATAATCGGCGCAGGGGCAGGCGCACCTGATACACACCAGCCACCCGAGGGGAAACCGAAGATGACCGACAGTGGAACCACGTCGCAGTCAGTGCTAGCACCAGGGACGTACCGCATCGACCAGAACCAGTCGCAGGTGCGTTACACGGGCAAGCACATGTTCGGACTGGGCACGGTCCATGCGACGTTCACCATCGAGCAGGGCCACATCGAGGTCGCCGACCCCATCGAATCCTCCAGCGCCACCGTCGTCGTGGACGCGGCCAGCTTCCACTCCGATAGTGCGCGACGAGACAAGGACGTGCGTTCTGCTGGGCTGCTGGACGTCGCCAACCAGCCGAAGATCACCTTTGCGACCCACGAGCTTCGACGCAGCGGTGACGGGTGGCTCGCCATCGGAACCCTGACCGCTCATGGCCGCACCCTCCCGGTCCACGTGCTATTCGACCAGGTTCAGCAGGAGGCCCGCGGCATCCGCATGCACGGTCGAGCCGATCACCTGGACCGCACCGCGTTCGGCATCACGGGCTCACGGGGTTTTGCCGGCCGCTACCTCGACATCGATCTTGACGTTGTCGCGGTAGCCGTCTGAGACGGATCGATGGCCGGCAATCCGGCACCCGAAGGGGCTTGGTCACCTAGGAGAGTTCGGATCGCCATGCGTCTCTGCGCCGCGTTGCGTCGACCACGCTGACGGCCGTCAGGTAACCGTGTCACGCACGAAGGAGTGGATCGCGACGCCGTTGGGCGAGACGACGGTGTCGATCAGACTGAAGCGTGCCAGGGCCGCATCGTCGTCGAACATCCGCTTGCCGCCACCCAACAGCACCGGGAACAGCAGCAGCCGGTACTCGTCGACGAGGTCGAGCCGGGCGAGCCCTCGCACGAGGGCGGCGGAGCCGAACACGACTAGGCCACCGTCCATGTCTCGCTTCAGCTTGATCACAGCGGAACCCAGGTCGCCCTCGACCCAATGCGAGTTCGACCAACCGAGGTTCTCCGACGAGGACGACACCACGTACTTGGGCATGCGGTTCATCGCAGCGACGGCGGGCTCGGTCTCGTCGGCGTCTGCCCACGCTGTGCGCAGGATCTCGTAGGACCGGCGGCCCAGCAGCATGCCAGAGGCTCCGACAGTCGAGTCCCGCATGAACCGCTCGACGACGTCGTCGCTGAAGGGCGCCACCCACCCACCACGGTCGAAGCCGCCGTCACGGTCCTCGTCCTGAGACAAGGGCGACTGGACCACCCCATCGATGCTGATGAAGTTCACGACGCTCAAGCGCCCCATGGTCATTCCCTTCGCATCACGGGCTGGTGGGTCTCGGGGCCGTGTGGCCAGCACCCACGCCCGCCCCAGCCCAAGACTGTGCCATCCAACGACCCAGTAAATCGCGGGCGCGAACTGCAACTGGCGTCACAACGCCGCCAGGCGACCTACCGCATAGCGGCATGCGCGCGAGCCACTGATTCGGCTCTCGCGACTACAGGAGTGAGGGATCGAACCAGACATCCTTCTGGCCGGGGCCGACGAGGAAACGCCATCCGGGTGGGAGCCCTCAGAAGGGAACGGCTGCAGGACACCACTCATTAAGGTGCTCCACATGCACCGGACGGAAGAAGTCGTCGTCGGCGGCTGGCAGTTCTTCGCCGGCCCAGATGTACCAACCGCAGGTGTTGCCTGCCGGTGAGTGTCGAAGCCCGTTGACGGGCCACAGGGCGTCCCGCACATTGAGGGCCACTCCGACCTTCTCGAGTGGTGGCGGAGGGCTTGAGGCAACCCCGTGCACCGAGGCGACGTGTGCCCATTCCTTAGCCTGGCCGTCATCGAGCATGGCTCGAGTGAAGCAGGCCTGGACGTTTGGCGGGACGGGATACCTGCCCCTACCGCGGCAGATCCGGTTGGCCTGCTCGATGTAGCCAGTGGTGGGATCGACCTGGCTCAGGAAGTTGCGGATGGCGTCCTCGAGCTCAGCGTCGGTCTGGCCCTCACTGCTGTGGGTCGACGTCGCGAAGCCGTAGTCCGCGTTTGGGCTCGAGTCCATCGAAGCTCGTAGACGCCGGGCTCGCCGACGCGCTCGGTGGCTGCTCACCGTCGACCACCATCCGCTTCAGGAGGTGAGGCTACCTATCCGCGGCATGTGCGTGAGGATGTCCCGTTCGGCCGCCCCTTGCAGCCCTACCGGCGCTAGCCTCTTGAGATGTCAGCACAAGTGTCTCGTTGGTCCCGGTGGGCTGTGGTGGTTGGGCTGTTGGTCGCGGTGGGGGCCAGCATTGCCGCAATGAACTGGTACAGCATTTGGACCTCCTTCGCGAACCTCGACGCGGGGTCCGATCGTGGAGGGATAAGCCACTCGACCGTGGAGTCGCAGGCCAACTTCCAGCGGTGGGTTCTCGTGGCGTTGATCTCGCTCGTCGTCGCTGTGGCCGCCATGGCGAGCGAGTGGCTGCCCCGAACCAACGTCGTGCGTCGCGACCGACTCGAGGCAACCGACCGGTAGGGCGAAACCTCACTCGCCGCGGCAGTTCCGGACGTTTCCACGGGGCCTGCCAGAGCAAGCCGTCTGCCTTCCGGACAGTACCTAGGGCGACTCTGAATCAGAGGAGTCCGGTGGCCATCAGGAAGAACCCCACCGCGAGAGCCGCCGCCACCACGGCCGCGACGGCAATCACAGCTCGTCCCGCGCGCGAGGTGCCTCGCGCCGGCCTGGTCGATCCGTCTCCGGTTACGGGTGCGCCTGAGACGCCGACGAGGGCGCCCGCTGCGACGCAGATGGTGACGATCGGCAGGCCCATGAAGATCAGTGGGTCAGTGAACTCGTAGAAGTCGCCTGACAGGGCCGCCGGGAGCCAGATCAACACCGCCACGAGCAACGCACCGACCACCAGGCCGATCACTGTCCCCCGACCCGGTCGCCCCCGCATGGCTCGAGTGTGGCCGCGACCGTCCGACGCCACAACGGCTCCCGCAATGAAGCCCAGACCGCTCGCGGCATGAGAGTGCGGGTTGATGGTGCACCAAGTCGTCCGCGTTGGCCGCCTGCGAGTACGTATGCCCCTACGGTCTCGGCATGGACATCTTTGCGTACCTATTGCTCAGCGCCCTGCCGTTGGTGGCCGGCTATTTCATCATTCGCTTGGCCGTGCGCCACGGTGTCATGGACGCACATCGCCGGATGCAGCAGCCCGAGGTCGGCCGCCCCGGCCGCTTCCTGCCCTGACTGTTTGCGGCAGATCAGTGCGTTTGCGGGCGGCGGGCAACGAACTCCAGAGCAAGTCCTGCGAGGCCGAGAGCGATGAGCAGTGCAGACGGCAGCAGGAGTGGAGAGCGCCACGGCTCGAAGGCGCCGTAGCCTTGCACGGCGACGGCCAAGGCCGCCGCCATAGCCGCCCCGACGACAAGCTCGACGATGCTGAGGATCAGCGACATCAAACCAGCACCACTATCGTGCGCACCTCGGAGAACGAGGACTGCCGAGCAAGTGAATAGCGTGGCGGCCAGGGCGAGCAGCAGCCCCAGTCCGAGGAGCACTGTGCCCAACTCGGCGTTCGGCGCTCGGCTGGCAACGATCATCACGCCGGCGAGAACGAGGGCAGCCCCACCTACCAGCAGGTGGCCAAGGCTGATCACTTTACGTGCGTCGGCGCCCCACGGCCGCTGGTCAGTTCTCATGAATCATGGAAGCACTCGATGACGGCTGCTGACACGAGCACAGGTACTCAGCGTCATGAGCACAGGAACATCGCATACAGCGAACAGGCGCGCCAAAGATGGACTCCTTGCGCGTCGGATGCTCGGCTTCGGCGCGTTGGCCAACGAGCGCTCATCGGCAGGATCGATCGCCCCATCCGCGGCATGTCCGGTAAGGGCCCCCCGGGCGCCGCGCGGAACCGACACAACTTCCGAGAGCCGCGAGAGCCGCTGGGGGTCACGCCGGGACCGGTCGGTCGCACTCAACGGCGGTTCATCGTGTGGCACTCAGTGCCCCACGGACTCGACACAGTCGAGAAGGTGCGAGCGTGGCTGGTGGAGGTTCTACCGGAGACGGAACGGCTCGTACGCGAGTACCTTCCCACTAAGTCCAAGGCCTACCCCGCTGAGCAACTGGGCGACGAGGTCACGGCGTTACGCGAGCACCTCGCGAACTTTCCCTAGGCCACACTGGCGAACCGACCGGCTTCCTTTCAGCTGATGTGCGGACGTTTGAGGCCGTGAGCAGAGCGGTGCGGTCGTGTTGGTCGCTACCGTCAGAACGTGGGATTTCACCGGAGGTCGGGAGCGATAGCTGTTGGGGCTTGCGTGCTCCTCGCCTCGACGGGGTGTGACGGCCGGATTCGATCCGTCTTCGCGGCTTACGGCGACGCCGCGTCCACGCGCCTAGAGCTCAACGTCGCGTCATGCAACGAGAATCCGACGGCCGAAGTGGTGGAGTCCGACACCGAGGTGCGTGTCAAAGTCACGAGCGGACGTTGGTTGGGTCACAACGCTGATGACTGTGCCGATGGCGTCGCAGTGACCCTGAACGTACCGCTCGGCACGCGCACCGTTGTTGACCAATCCACCGGGCAGATCGTAGAGGTGAGTCCAGCCGAGGACATTTCGCCGAAGTGAACGCGGGCCTCAGTGCTTCAGGTATACGGCAAATCCGGTAATCGCCTCACGCTGATAGGAAGGCGTTGAGCGTCTTCGGTCTGGCGTTGGGAACGTCCTCCTGATGCGCTTGTCGGGCTTGGTGTCCCAAAGCGCATGAAGGAGGACGTTCATGTCTAACGGTAGTGGTGTCTCTCGTGGGGATCGGAACCGGAACGCACGCCTTGCGAGGCTGCGCTCAGCGGTGCCGATGACGAACGCGATCGTCGGGATCGACCTGGCCGATCGCAAGCAGATGGTCGTGGTGACCGACCACGACTCGAAGGTGCTGGCCCGTCGTACGTTCCGGTGTCAAGGCGTGGGACCTCGGCGCCGCGCTGGACTGGTCCGCCGAGCGGGCCGCAAGGGCCGGGTTCGCTGGGGTGACGGTGGCGTGTGAGCCGACCGGGCACCGGTGGCGGGTCCTGGGCCAGCTCGCCGACCAACGCGGGATGTCGCTGGTGTGCGTGCAACCGGCGGCCTCGGCGTGGGCGCGCAGGTCCGAGGACCTGACCACCGACAAGACCGACGACAAGGACGCGGTCCTGATCTCCCGCCTGGTCGCCCAGCTGCGCTGCTACCTGCCCGAACCGGTCGATGAGACCTGGGCCCGGCTGCGGCACCTGGGCACCCGCCGCGAGCAGCTGATCGGTGAGCATCGTGCGCCTGTGTCCAGCAGGTCCGTGACCTGCTCGAGTGCGTGTGGCCGGCCGCACTCGAGGCCGCGAAACACCCGTTCAAGTCGACCACCTGGGTCGCCGCGCTGACCGTGGTCATGGCCCGTGACGGCGGCGACCTTCAGCGCACCCGCCGCCTCGGCCCGGCTCGGTTCGAGCACGCCGTCCGCAAGGAGGTGACCCGACGCGGCGGGCAACGCCCCTGCCTGCGGATCACCCGCCGCCTGTTCACCGCCTTGAGCGACCCGGCCGGGGTACTGGCTCACCGACCGGCCGCGTTCGAGCGGATCGCCTGGGTCATCGACGACTGGGACCACGCCACGGCCAAGCTGGTCGACACCGAGGCACGCATGGTCGCCGTCCTGGACGAGCTCGAGCTGACCGAGCTGGCCTGCAGCATCGACGGGCTATCCGCGGTCGGGGCCGCCGCGATCCTGGCCGAGACCGGCGACCTGAGCAGGTTCACCTCCGCCCGGGCTGTGGTCAAACACGCCGGCCTCGCCCCGCGCGAACGCAAGTCCGGCACCTTCACCGGCAAGGCCCAGCCTGTCCGGAGCCGGCCGCCCCGGCTGCGCGCTGCCGCCTGGCGGGCCGTGTGGGGCTGCCCACAGACCAACCCGGTCTACGCCGCCCGCTACCGGCACCTGACCACCCGCGAGACCAACCGGCTCAAGCCCACCCAGGCCCAGACCGTCGTCGCCGCCGCGATCCTGCGTCAGCTGCACGACGTCGATCACCCACCGACAGGTGTGGGACCCCGCCATCGCCACCCACGGCACCAGATCACTGGAGGTGGCTGCCGCCTAACCCGATTCGTCACCAACCACGTCAGGTGGAAGCACCCCAAGCTGGCGGTCGGGGCGAGCCTTCCGCGGCATTGAGACACCACCGGGTATCTCGTCGGACATCACGGGCAGCCCCGCCCGTCGTCGACACAACCCGATCACACGCTGCCGGGCACCAACCCCATTACCGCTATGCAGGGACCGACGACGGACGCAGGCACCCGACCCAACCCTTGACGCAAAACGCCTCACGCTGATGTCCGGATCCGCATAGGGAAGCGCACGGACTCCCTATGCCATGTTCTGTTGCCATGAGCTCATGGCGTGACGCAGCATCCGCTTCGGCCCAGGACGACCTGGATGGCTTGCTCAACACCGTCCTTCCCCTGGCCGAGGATCTGCTTGGCAAGCATGGGAAGTTCTTTCCCTTCGGCGGATCCGTCTCCTCCGAGGGCGAGGAATCGTTGACGGCTGCTGATCCCGGACTTGGAGAATGGCCCGGCTCTGACGAAGTCCTGGCGGCGCTATACGCGGGAGCACGCGGTCACGCCACCAGCACGCGCGCCGCCGCGTTCGTCGCCGACGTTCGGGCCAATGGGTCTGATGCCGTGCGCGTGGAGCTTGAGCACCAAGAGGGAACGAGCCTGGTTGTGCTGCTCCCCTACACGCGAAGCAGATTCAAGAGGGCCCTGACCTTTGGGCAAATGAGTGTGTCGCAGGGAGAGCCGAGGGTCTGGACGGCCCAGTAATCTCCCGTCCAGACATCTCTTCCATCCCCACGCCAATGGTCGATGAACGCGGCAGATGGGGACGCTTCTGAAGTGGCCGCCCAATAGGCTCGCTGCCGTGCCATTGATCCAAGTCGACGACGATTCGGTCAACGTCAGCCTCACTTGGCGTATTGAAGTCCCTCGTGCTCGGGTATGGCAGTGCATCACAGATGCCGACCTGCTCAGTCAGTGGCTGGGCGAGCTGGTCAGCGGTGTCGTCGGTGCTGAGTCCGAATTCGTGGTGGACCACGGCGACGACTACTGCTGCCGATCGTCCGTTCTGGCTTGCTCCGGACCCAACAGACTCGACTTCACCTGGCACTTCCCCGATGAGCCAGCCTCGAAGGTGAGCATGGAACTCAAAGAGTCGGGTGGCATCACCGCCCTCCAACTGACCCACAGTGGGCTCGGTGACCTCGCGGAGTCATATCGGGATGGATGGTGCGTTCATCTGAGCTATCTGGAGGCCGCGGCGCTCGGCACACCCCTACCGCCCTCGATGTTCTGGCGGCTGCACCGCACAATCGCGCAACTCAACGTGCGCTGAGAGCGGCGTCCACGTGAGCGGTACCGATGACTATCCGATCACCGCACATCGGCAGACAGGGCGGATCGAGGTGCGTCTCTTCGCAGGACGCGAACCGGTTGCGGTCGGTGAACCGGGCGACGTCGCCGGTGTCGGCCAAGGTGCGGGCGGCCACGACCGGTCCGACCCCGGGCAGCTCCATCAGGGTGGACCCGCAAGCCAGGACCATCTCCTTGAGTTCCTTGGTCAGGGTCTTGATCTTCTTCTCCACCGCGATCAGTTCGGCGATCTGTTCGGCGGCGAGCCGACGTCGGACCTTGCCGGCCACGTCGCGTGGGCGCACGGTGGCCAGGATGGCCTTGGCCTGGCCGGTGGTGATGTTCTTCTTGCGCTGTCCCGGAACGAGTTCGGCCAGGAGGCGATGCAGCCGGTTGGCGGCCTGGACCCGGGTCTTGCTCAGCTCGTCGCGCCGGTCGGCCAGCAACCGCAGCGCCTCCAGCTCGGCGTCGTAGGCCAGCACCCGCAAGCCACTGGTGCGGACCGCCACGACGGCGACGGCGTGCGCGTCGTGGGCGTCGGTCTTGCGGTTGTGCCCGGTGTCGAGCGCGACCGCGTGATGACACCTCTGAGAGGGACGGCGTTACGAGTTCCAGGGTCCGGCAATCCTCTAAAGGAACTCTCCCACCCGCGATCGGCGGCTTCGCCTGCCAACTGCCGACACCGGCGCCGACAGATGGCCTCACCCGCTGCGATGATCGGCCGATGAGCCCGGAGAGCGAGCCCACAGACCCGGCCGCCGTCCGTCGCCGCCAGGCGCGGGAGAACGCCCAGTACCACCACGCGGCCGCAGCGCGGGCGGCGGAGGCCGAGGCGCGGCGGACGGCCCCGATGGTGGCGGCCTTCGCCGAGGCGATGCGGGCGGCGGGCGTCGAAGCCACCCGGCTGCGGGCGCTCCCCTACAGCGGCGGCGGGAGCCTGCGCACCGACGTCGTCGGCTGGTACGTGCGACGGGACCACCGGGCTGCCGTCGGCACGGACGGCCGCTGGTACGTCCTCGTCGTGGCGCCCAGCCTGCGCGGACGGTTGACCGGCGTCCACGTCGAGCCCAGCGACGCCCCGCTCCAGGTCGGAGCGGGTGGCCGGGACGGTGACTCGGTGGCTCTGGACGTCCTGCTCCGGCTGCGTCTGGATGCCGGGCCCGACTTCCCCGCCTGACGCTGCCCACAAACGCAAAGGATTTGGCAACGCCACTTCGCTCGGCTGCGCCCCTGACGCTGGGGCCACTCGCACAACAGTTGGGTGGCTGAGGTGCGTCATAGCGCCGGGAGGGGCCCAGAGCCAGCCGTCTCCTGATTTGGTCTGGCGCGACCGACGGTGTCCGAGTGTGCGGCCTCAACCGGGGCGACGTGTAACCGCGATGAGTCAGAAAGCGTCGTTAACCTGTCATGGCATGGCAACCGTAATCATGCACGCAGTGGTGTCTGTGGACGGCTTCATCGCCGACGAACACGATGACGTGGGGCCGCTCTTCGAGTGGTACTTCAACGGCCACATGCCCATCACCGACGAGGCGGGGGAGCACCGTCACGCTCCTTTCCGAGTCGGCGGTCGATCCCACGAGTACGTCAGCTCGTTCTGGGGCAGCATCGGCGCCACGATCCAGGGACGCCACCTGTTCGACCTGACCAACGGCTGGGAGGGCGAGCCGCCGGCCGGTGAGCATCTGGTCGTGGTGTCCCACCGACCGAAGCCAGATGGTTGGCATCCGGAGGCCGACGTCCCGTTCGTCGAGGACGTCGCCGCCGCCGTCCAGGAGGCGAAGCAGCGTGCAGGTGACCGTGTGGTCGCGATCTGCGCCGGGGACGTCGGGGGTCAAGCGCTCGCGCTCGGACTCGTGGATGAGGTGGCGATGGACGTCGTACCCGTGGTGTTCGGCAAGGGCAAGAGGTACTTCGGCGCGACGGACTCTCAGCATCTGCTCGACGATCCTAGCCTTCTCATCCAAGGCGACAGGGTGCTGCACCTTCGATATCGCGTCCGCAACTGAGGGTGACCAGCAACCCCGCCGGAGTCCTGCGGGTTGCGTCCTGTCGCCGCCTGACCGTGGGATCTCCGCCACCGGCAGGAAGGTCAAGACGGCTCGGTCCTCAAGACCAGCCCCAGAGCTAGGGTGAATTCATGCGCTACCGACTACTTGGCCACAGCGGATGCGCGGTCTCCGAGTTGTGCTTGGGCACTATGACTTTCGGTGCCGAGACCGACGAGACCGGCTCGCACGAGCAGCTGGACATGTTCGTTGAGGCAGGCGGCACGCTCGTCGACACCGCGGATGTGTACTCCGCCGGAGTCTCCGAGGAGATCATCGGGCGCTGGCTTGCGGCACGCCCGCGAGACGTGACCGAGCGCGTCGTCATCGCGACCAAGGGCCGGTTCGCCACCGATCCAGGCCCCAACGGCAACGGCCTGTCGGCGCGGCACCTGACCCGCGCCCTCGATGCATCGCTGGGCCGGCTCGGGATCGACGCCGTCGACCTGTACCAGGTGCACGCGTACGACCCGTACACGCCGATGGACGAGACGCTCCGCACGCTCGACGGCTTCGCGCAGGCCGGAAAGATCCGGTACTACGGCTTGTCGAACTTCACGGGGTGGCAACTGACCAAAGCGGTGCTGACTGCCCGCGCGCTGGGGCTGCGTGAGCCGGTGACGCTGCAGCCGCAGTACAGCCTCATTGTCCGCGAGATCGAGTGGGAGATCGTGCCGGCCGCACTCGACCTGGGTCTGGGCCTGCTGCCCTGGAGCCCGCTCGGGGGCGGCTGGCTCTCCGGCAAGTACAGGCGCGACCAACGGCCGACCGGCGACACCCGGCTCGGGGAAGACCCTGCCCGGGGGATGGAGGCCTACGACCGGCGGGGAAGCGACCGTACGTGGCGGGTGATCGACGCGGTGGGCCAGGTCGCCGAGAGCCGCGGACTGTCGATGGCTGAGGTCGCGCTCGCCTGGGTCAACAACCGGCCGGCTGTGGTCTCCACGATTATCGGTGCCCGAACGACCGCGCAGCTGGCGACCAACCTGCGAGCCGCCGGACTCGAGCTGACGGCCGGGGAGTACGCGGTTCTCGACAAGGCGAGCGACCTCGACGCCAGCGACTACCCGTACGGCGAGCTGGGCATCGACCAGCGGGACCGCACGCTGGGTGGCGGCTAGCTGGGGATGCGTCTCAGCGTGCCTGTCCGACCTTCCGATCTGCGGCTATTGCGGATGTTCAGGCGACCGCCACTCGACGCTGCGACACTGCTTCGATGGGAACGGTCGGGCATTCAAGCTGGGTCGCGGCCAAGCTCAGTCGGATGTGTTGTCGGTTGCGGCGGGCAGACGAGTCGTTGGTCGACGCATCGCGCACTGTGATGACCGACCGGGTCTCCGGTGAGGTGACGGACGATCCCTCAGGTTCGCCCGGCATGGCACTCCACGGATTGCGACCGGCCGGGTCCGCATGGATCGCACTGCGTCGTAGTGGCGTGACGAGCCCCCTCCCGATCTTGGTCGCCTGCAGCCTCGTCCTTGTCAGTTGCGGGCGGCAACAGCCGTCGGCCACCCCCGGTGCGGGCGATGGTGCGTTCCAGGAACGGGCGACCGCGGTCGCAGCGGCGTGGGATGAGCGCGGGGTCACAGACGCCTGGACCACTGGATTCATCCCACTGCAAGACCTCGTCGTCGAGCCGGACTGGAGCCCCAACGACGTCCTCAAGGCGTCTTTCGGCAACGGCTGGATCCGCACGGCGGCTCCGCTTTCCGACCTGAGCGGGCGCGGCGTCATCCAGTTCGCGGACGGCACGTCCTTGCCAGTCCCGCTGGCCGGCGCGCAGACCGCCTACAGCCTGCTGCCATCACGGGTAGGTGACTGCCCCACCGACGGCCAGCCGCCCACGTGCCAGTGGGTGACCATCACCTCTGCCAACCTGTCGACCGTGGCGATCGCAACCTCCCGTGGCCCGGCCCAGGTGCCCGCGTGGTCGTTCACCCTCGACGGCCTGCCGCAGCCGCTCCTACGGGTTGCCGTCGCCTCTTCGGCCACGACGTCCCCGCCGGTGGTGGAGCTACCCGGCCCCAACAACCCCGACGGGATCGTGTCCGCGATGCAGCTGGAATCCCGTGAGGGCAACGTCATAGCCTTCGACGTCGGTATCGGGGCATGTGACAAGGGCGCGCAGGGGCTCGTGAGGGAGTTCCCAGAGCTGATCGTGGTCGGTGGTTCCGTCTCACCACCTGAGGCGGGCACCATCTGCAACACCTCCCTTGTCCCGCAGCGAGTCGAAGTGCGCACGACTCAGCCGGTCGGCAACCGACCAATCGTGGATGCTCTCACCGGCCGTCCGATCGTTTCCAAGCTGGCGCGCCCGTAGCGCCCACCATCGACCCCAGCCACGCTCAGCGCTCGAACCACGAGGTCCGTCTGTTCGGCCGCCCGTCGAGCCATTCCCAGCCCGGGCCAAGTAGCCGCCTCCCGCGCAGTAGTTGTCGAAGTCCCAGCGACTACTGCACGGTAGGCAGCGCTCCATCCCGAGCCAGACGAACGAGCGCTCATCGGCAGGACAGGACGGATCGTGGTGCGTCTCTTCGCAGCCGCCTGACTCCTTCCTGTCGGCGGCGTGAGAGTGCGTTGGGGCGTCGGGGTGTCGCGGGCGGCGGAAAGTTGGCGGGGGTGAGACTAAACCGGGCGGCGGTGTCGATGCGTCGTTGGTAGTAGGAGACCTCGACGACGTCGCACCGGTGGCGTGGGCGCGGTGACGGTCAGGAGGCTCGGGTGCGCGCGCGTGAGCGGGAGCGGTATGTGCAGTTCGTGCAGGAGCGCCATGCCGGCCTGTACCGCACGGCGTTCCTGCTGACCGGCAACCACCACACCGCGGAGGACCTGGTGCAGTCGACCTGGGTGAAGGTGTACGCGTCATGGTCGCGGGTGCGGCGCGCGGAGCGACCGGTGGCGTACGTGCACCGGATGCTGGCCAACGAGGTGGTCTCGATGCACCGGCGTCGCAGTGCTCACGAGATCCCGACCGGCGGGGCCGGAGAGCTGCCAGGTGCTGGGTGGTACGCCGGCCCGGAGGACGCGGTGGTGGACGCCCAGGCCGTGTGGGCCGCCCTGACCGCGCTGACCGAACGGCAACGGGCCGTGGTCGTGCTGCGCTACTACGTCGACCTGTCCGAGGCGGACATCGCCGAGGCTTTGGACATCGCGCCCGGGACGGTCAAGGGCCACGCGCGAGCAGCACTCGCCGCGCTGGCCGCCGACCTACTCCCGGGCTCGATCCGGCTGGACCAAGTGGAGGAGTCGGGATGAACACCGACCAGGTGGTGCGACAGGCGCTTGAGGACAGCGTGCGCGACCTGCCCTGCCCGGAGCCAGATCTCGACGCGCTCGTCGCGGCCGGGCGGTCGCTGCGGATCCGGCGGGCCGGTCTGGCTGCTGGGCTGGCAGCGGTCGTCGTCCTGATGCTGGTGGGTGTGTCGCTGCTGTGGGCAAACGGCATGAAGGGGGCTGTCCCCGAGCCGGTTCCCGCCACCTCGCCCACCACGAGGGACGACACGTCCGGTGCCCCCTCAGGCCCGGTGTACCTGGAAGGCGGGGGGCTGCAGATCGGGGCCGAACCGGTGGACCTGGGCCGGCGGGCCGCGCAGCTCACCACGCTGGCTGGTGGCGTGGTGGCCGTCGAGGACGACACTAACGACCCCTTGGTCACGTGGCGGAGCTGGGCGGGGCAGACGAAGGTCATCGGGTCGAACCCGTGGCCCGCCGTCGAGCCGTTCTCGACCTTCCGCGACAGGGGAGAAGGCTGGCCGACCAGGGCCCTGCGCCGCGACGTGGTGGGCAACCCCCTCGGTGACCACGTGGCCTGGATCCTGCAGGGCTCGGGCCGCGGTGACCTCGTTGTCGTCCGCGCGAGCACGGGTGAGCAGGTGGCGCGCACGGTGATCAGCGGCGGGCAGGCTGAGACCTTGGACATCCGCTCGATCGACGAGCGCACCGTGCACCTGCGCCGGTGTCCGGCCCCCTCCCCGCCGGGCGAATCCTCCGACGGCCGGCCAACCCTCAGCGCGCAGAGCCGGGACGGGTGCAGCTACTGGGTGTGGGAATGGCCGACCGGGGCCGGGCTGCGCGCCACCGGGCACTCCTGGGTCGAACCCGACGGCACCGTCATCCACGACATGACCACCGACGTCTGGGCCGTGCAACGCCCCAACAGCACTGCCCTCTCGTTCATCACCTCCAAGGGCGAGCACCTCTCCGAGGCCGACGTGGTCGTCTCGGACCGCAACGAGGGTGGCGGTCTGAGCCCCGACGGCCGGTTCTGGTACAGCCCCGGCAGCACCGCCTTCGTCGTCACCCGCACCGGCGAGATCCGCCGAATCGGCGACGAGCTGGCTCGGATCGGGCTAGCCGAGGCCACCCAGTTCGTCTGGTCCGGGGCGACGACCGTGACCGTGGCCGGCCCCGGCGGGGTGACCACCTGCGACGCGTCGACAGCGACCTGCTCCGACCCGACCACCCTCTCGGGCCAGCTACCCGTCCAGTAGCGCCCCACGGCGAACGGATGGCGTGCCCCGGTCCCCGAGATGTCAGCCCAACGACACCCGACTTCACGAAGCCAAGGAAGGCAAGCAGATGAGCGATTCGCGCCCCAAGGCCCCGCGGTGGGCCCTCGCGGTCACCGTGGTGTTGCTTGGCGGGTGCAGCCCATCACCGGGGCCAGCGTCGCACGCAGACCAGCCCGTCGCCCGGAAGAGCACCGCGTCGAACGCCGCCTCCCCTACCCCGGAGACGAAGCTGGGCAACTTCCCGGACTTGCCACGCGGCGCCCTGCCCGAGCCTGGAGCCGCCCGGATGCAAGCAGCGCTCGACGAGACGGTGGCCCAAGGAACCATCCGCGGGGCAACGGCAGCAGTCATCGTCGCCGGGTCAGGGACGTGGGCCGGGGCCTCAGGCAGCGACCTGGAGGGCAACGCCCTGACCGCAGAGACCGCCCTTGACCCGGCCAGCACGCCCAAGACCGTGACGGCAGCCCAAGTCCTGCGCCTGGTGGAGCAAGGTGTTCTCGGGCTGGACGACCCAGCAGCCGAACACCTGCCAGGAGGGCTTGGCCCGTTCACCGCAAACGGAGCAACCATCCGCCACCTGCTGGGGATGCGCAGCGGGCTGACTGACACGTCAACCGACTCATTGGGCCCGAACACCCCCTTGGCCGAACGCGTCGCAGCGATCCCTCCGGCGCGCACCCCGGCCGGGCCCACCATCACCTACGCCAACGTCAACTACGACCTCCTCAGCGCCATCATCGAGAACGCCACCGGTCAGTCAGAGACCACAGTCCTCGAAGCCGGCGTCCTCGCAGCGCCCGGCCGAAAGGAGCTTGAGGGAGACGACGTCAGAGCCATGACGCTGGCCCGATGGGGATACGACCTCTACGGAGGGTTCGTCCTCAGCGACGCCTCCCTCGCTCAGATGACCGACTTCAACGGCGAGTGGTACGGCCTCGGCGCCATCGACTTCTCCCACCCCGATGCCCAAAACGGCTACGACCCGCCGGCTGTCGGCCACGGAGGCCAGAGCGACGGGTCCGTCGTCAGGCTCGTCGCCTTCCCCGACACCGGCATCGTCGTCGCCGTGCTGTCGCTCGCCGATGACTTTGAGGACATCCAGCCACTGGTGGTGTCCCTGCGCGACATCGCACAAACCACACCCGCGCCCGCCCAGTGATCCAGATCAACCGCGCCGATGCCCCAGCCCAACGGGGTACCCGACAACGGAATAGCCGGCTCGTCGACACCAGTGGCGGACTGCCCTACTGCCGCGACACGTCCACGCAGATCAGGCCATGACTCGACAAGCCGCCCCGTCGTGAAGCCGCAGTCCCCATCATGAGGCAGGAGCGCCACCCCACTTCGGACTGAGACGACCGGTCGGACACCCAGGCGAGCGGCCAACCGACGCCACGGCTGGGTGAATCGACGCACGCTCATCGGCACGACAGGACGGATCGCGGGTGCGTCATTCGCCGCCTGACTGCTCCCGCGGGAGGCGGCATGAGGCGCGTTGGGCCCGCCGGGATGTCGTGGGCGGCGGAAAGTTGGTGGGGGTGAGACTAAACCGGTCGGCGGTGTCGATGCGTCGTTGGTGTAGGAGACCTCGACGACGTCCCGACGGCACCATGTACGCCGCAGTCCCCGGCGCGACCCTGTCGAGCACGGGCTGATCGAGCGGTGAGGAGCACGTAATGGGCACAGGTACCCGCCGTTTCACCACTGCCGCAGCTGGGGCGGTGCTCCTGCTCGCCGCCTGCAACCCGAGCCCTCCGACGGAGCGGGCCGCGCCGAGCCCGTCGCCGACGACCGCCTCGATCGAGGAGTTCCCTGCCTTCCCGCAGGGGAGGCTGTCCGAGGACACCAGCATCGACCTGCAAGCGGTGCTCGACGATGCGATCGACGCAGGGACCGTGCGAGCGGCAACCGCCGCGGTCGCCGTCGCCAGCGTAGGGAACTGGTCCGGGGCTGCTGGGGTGGACCACCGCTCCGACACCCCGATGCAACCCGACGCCGTCCTGGAGATCGCGAGCATCGCCAAGACCATGACAGCTGCCGCCGTCATGCGGCTGGTCGAGCAAGGCCTGATCGGCCTGGACGACAATGCCTCCCAGCACCTCCCAGCCGGGTACGGGCGCCTGGAGGTCAACGGCATCCGGGTCCGGGACCTTCTCGGCATGCGCAGCGGGCTGCGCGACCCGTACAGCTTCGACGCCATCCTCCTATCAGGTGGCACCGGCGCCAACGTCCTCGACGCCGCCGCGACCAGCGGCCCGGCCCCCGCCGACGTCGAGTACGCCAACCTCAACTATCTCCTCCTCGGCGAGCTCGTCGCCCACGTCACCGGGAAGCCACAACACCTCGCACTCCAGGTCCTGTTGGAGGAACAGGACCTCGTCGGGATGACTCTGGTCCCGGCCTACGAGGGGGCCGAGGACGACTGGGACACGCAGTCGGACTCAGCCAGCCTGGCCCGGTGGGGTTATGCGCTCTACGGAGGGCACGTGCTCGCACCAGCCTCACTGGATGAGATGACGTCATTCCAGGGGCAGTGGTACGGGCTCGGAACGATCGACTACTCCCACCCCGACGCCGCCATCTTCGCCCCCGCAGGCATCGGACACGGCGGGCAAGGCTCGGTCGAGACGACCGTCATGGTCGTCTTCCCCGAGCGCGCCACCGCAGTCGCGATCCTGGCCCTCGGAGGCGAGCTCGAAGACCTCGGCCCCCTCGCGACAGCACTGAGCCAGGCAGCACTCCGCTGACCGCCACTCCGTTTGCCCCCGTCGGGGTGACCGCTGCGATCTTGGCGGTGGCAGGTTTGGTCGTTGCTCGTGAGGTGGCGGGGGCGGGTGGGCTGTGTCCTCCGCCGGGTCAGGTGCGCTGGGCGGAAGCGGCGAGCGGGTCGAGGGTCACGGCCGGTCGTCTCCTCGTTCCGGCGTGATCCTTGGTCCCGGTGACGACCGGGACACGCCGTCCAGGTCGCGGAGGATGTCGACGACGCCCTGGCCGGGCTCGCCGAGTCCGCGCCCGACCTGCTGATTGCCGAACATCGGCGACCCCGAGGGCCCGAGTCCCGAGAACGCCGTTGATGCGGCGCCCGACCCCGCCCGCGAGCAGCGATCGCGCTCGGGGCTTCTCGCCCATCTGGCGGCCGGCCGGCCGCTGCTCGCATTCCACGTGTCGTTGACCAGCCTGGGCCACGTGCCGGAGTGGGAGAGCATCCTCGGCGGGGCCTGGGTGCCCGGCACGACGATGCATCCCGACCAGGGCGATGCGTGCATCGAGGTCGACACCGACGCCCATCCGATCGTCGCCGGCGTCGCGGACTTCGAGGTGCACGACGAGCGCTACTCGTGGATGCGCATCTCCCCGGAGGTGCGTGGGCTGGCGTGGCACGAGCATGACGGCGCGCGGCACCCGCTGCTGTGGACGCACCACTACGGCGCTGCGCGAGTCGTCTACGACGCTCTCGGCCACGACGAGCGGTCGTACCGGAGCGTGCCCCGGAGGACGCTGGTGTCGCGAGCGGCGCTATGGCTGCTCGGGGAGCTCTAGGGAAGGCTCCGCGCGGAGCGGCTGGCGTCCTGCCAGGTCGACGGGTCGAGCGGAACGGCGAGCAGAGCGGCCCACAGGTCCTCTGGGATCTGGATCTCGTCGAGCTCGATCGACGCCTCGAGGTCGCCGACCGTGCGCATCCCGACGATCGTCGAGGTGACCCGCGGGTCACGGGTCGAGAACTGAAGGGCGGCCGCGGCGAAGGGCACGTCCGCGGCGGCGCACAGCCTGCCCATCTCGTTGGCCGCCTCGATCAGCGCCGGTGGCGCCTCGCCATACGCGTACCGGCTGCGGTCGACGGGCCAGCGGGTCAGCATGCCGCCGCCGTATGGTGCCGCATTGAGTACGCCGATCCCGTTCGCGGCGGCGAGGTCGAGCAGCGGGTCCGCGCTGCGATCGACCAGGGTGTGCCGGTTGTGGGTGATGACTGCCTCGAAGTGGCCGGTGCGGAGGAGGCGGGTCAGCAGCCCGACGGGTCCGCCCGACAGGCCGAGGTGCCCGATCAGGCCTTCGTCGCGGGAGGCGACGAGAGCCGCGACCGGTCCGTCGGCGGCCATGGCTCGTTCCCACGTGGTGTTCTCGGGATCGTGGAGGAAGACGATCGGCAGGTGGGTGAGGCCGAGACGGTCCAGGCTCTCGGCGATCGACTCGCGCATCCGGGACCCGGAGAAGTCGCCGGTCGCCATGTCGCGGTCCGCCTTGGTCTGCAGGACGAATCCGGTCGGGATGCCCCCGGCGGCCTGGAGCGCGCTGCCGATGCGCCGCTCGCTCTCGCCGCCCCCGTAGTTGTTCGAGGTGTCGAGGTAGCGCACGACCTCGCCACGGAAGAGCGCGTCGGCCAGGGCGGCCGACTCGGCCGGGTCGCTGCCACCGTGTGGGTGGTCGAGAGGGCTCCACGCGGCGGCGCCCGCGCACAGGCGAGTCACCTGGATGCCCGTCGAACCGAGCTCTCTCGTGATCGCCATGCCGGCCCTTCCTCCCGTCGAACGACCGGGAAGCACGCGCGAGACGGTGACTTCGACCGTCGCATCTGCCAAGGCTATGGGCTGCTCCCTCCTGCGTGTGCGACCGTGCGCGCGAGGAGATGGAAGGTTGTGCCCGGGGGTCGATCGCTGCGTTCACCGGACAGCCGCGGAACCAGCAGCCGCGAGCGGGTCGGCGCACGACGGGATGTGCGTCTCATTGCCGCCAGCCGGCGTGGGCGTCACGAGGCTTGACCAGTGGGCAGGGTCGCGGCCTCGGCTACTCGATCGGGTCGTGGCCAAGGACCCCGTTGTCCGACACAGAGGGCGACCATGCCTGGCCGTCCCACCAGCGGAGCTCGTGTCGACGCGTTGGGTCTGCGCCCCATCGACCGCCTGATGCAGTTGACGGCTGCACCGGCCGCGAACCACTGCGCCGCCGCCCCAGCAGAATAATCACCCCAACGACTGCGGCCATGATCAGCACCATGATCAGCAGTTCAACCGGTCCTATCCGCCCCATGGCGTGACGGTATCGGTCGCTCACGGACTCCGTGGCGGACTTGACGGCATCCGCCAGGCGGCACTTGGCCAGTCGTGGCATCGCGAGCGTATTTCGCCGCGTTCAGCGCGCGGGTAGGACGATGACCGTGCCGCATTCGGCACATCTGAGGGCCGGTGCGCTGTGGTTGAAGAATCCGGTGGTCACAGGAACTCCTGTCAGATCGCCGGCAAGCCCCTTGCTGCGCTTGAACTTCACTCCAGGTGACCGTCCAACGATGACGCCGGAGGTGAGGTCAGCGTGACGGCACCGAGGGCAGGCGATCGGCTCAGTCATGAATCGCATTCTTCCCCACCTCGCCGCCCTCGGGATGAGTGAGGGGATCAGCGGCGGCCTCAAGAGGCGCGTCTCTGCGCCGCCTGACGTCGCCCGGATGGTCACGGTCGCCCGCCCCCTGCCCGCTCCGCTTACACCTGCTGGCCACCAACCGGCAAGTCGTCGGCGCGCGCCGACGACGTGCACGTTGAGCCTCACGACGGCCGCGACAGGGAGAGGACACCCCAACGGAGCGACCACGACGGAAGACGTCGCCCCGGACACGACCAATCAGGCCGTGCCGGGGTCGATCGAGCTCGCGGCGGCTGACCCGGACCTGGGTGAGGAGGGCACGGCCGTCGGCTACCCCTGTCAGGCAGCTGAAGACACCGGCCAATCACGTCCTGGACTGCGCCGGGGACCTTCTGGCCCGGTTCCTCGTTGCCCATGCTCGTCAACTCGTGGCGCCAAGCCGACCTGGCTCCGATGGGTCACTCAGGTACTCGGCGAGGGTCGTCACGACCAAGTCGTGGTCTTCGCGCTGCGGTAATCCCGACACGGTCACCGCCGCCACCGTTCCGGCGCCGGATACCCGGAGTGGGACGGAGCCGCCGTGGGCGGCGTAACGGGTTGGGTCTAGGCCGGAAGCCTCCTCGAAGGCCTCGCCCCGGGCGAGGAAGCGTTGACGAACGAGCCACGACGACTCCTCGAAGTGGAACGCGGTGCGCGACTTGCGGTCCACCCAGTTGTCGTTGTCCGCTGTCGTTCCGGGTCGTGCGTGGTGAAAGAGGATCTGGCCGGGGCGACGGATGTCGATCGTGACCGCGGCGTCGAGCGCGATGGCCGCGGAGACCAGCAACGAGCCGAGGACCCAAGCGTCGGTGTTGTCGAACGAGGGCAGCACCAGGCGGCTCCTCTCGACTTCGAGCTCGGGAATGAGCGCACGGGCTTCGTCGGTCGACATCATCAGCGTGTTCCTTCCAGCCGGACGACCCGTTGCTCGAGGGCCGAGGTACGGGCGGGCTCAATGACTCGCAGCGCGGCCACCGCATCGGCCGGTTCGACACCCCACCCCGGATCACCCTGCTGCATCCCGGCGATCACTCGGGGCTCCTGGACGTTCTCGTCGACGACGAGGAGCACGTCGCCGTAACCCATCGGGCAAGGCTGTCGAGCAGTGGCGGGCTGATGAGGTGCGGGATTCCCTTAAGCATGCGCGCTCCCTCCACCATCCGACTCGATCGCATGTGCGTCTTCTGCGCTGAGCTCGATCGAGTGGCTCCCGTGCGTGAACTCTCTCTGCGGGATCCCGGGCAGATCCAGGATCGCCGAGATCCCCACAGGCACCGTGAAGTCGATCCTGACACCACCCTCCCCGGTCGACCATCGGACCTCGAGCGGGCCGTACGGCGTTTGGTGGCGGGCACCCGCGGACGCGAGGCCTCCGCCGGGTCTTGGGGCGATCCGGGCCACCCTGAATCCGGGGGCTTCGGCATTGATTCCTGCGACATGCCGGTAGAGCCAGTCGGCGATGGCACCCAGGGCGTAGTGGTTGAAGGAGGTCATCTCGCCAGGATTGATCGACCCGTCGGGGAGCATCGAGTCCCAGCGTTCCCAGGTGGTGGTGGCGCCCATCGTGACCGGGTAGAGCCACGAGGGGCATTCTCGCTGCAGGAGAAGGCGGTACGCGAGGTCTGGCCGACCCGCCTGGACGAGGGCATCACAGATGATCGGCGTGCCGACGAAGCCGGTGGAGATGACGCAGCCAGCATCCTCGACGAGCTGCGCCAGTCGACGGCCCAGCGCTGGGACCCTGTCCGGGCACAAGTCGAACACGATGATCAGCGCGTAGGCGGTCTGGGTGTCCGAGGTTGCGAGCCCGTCGTCCTCGAGGTACCGCTCGACGAATGCGTGGCGGATGTCGGACGCCAGCGCCGCGTAGCGCGCCGCGTCGTCGGCGAACCCCAGCACGCTCGCGGTCTTCGCCAGGAGGTGACTGGTGCGGGCGAAGTAGGCCGTCGCGATGAGGTAGGGGTCGGTACGCGACGCGAGCGGGTTCTCCGGGGGCGCAGCGGGGTCGAGCCAGTCCCCCGCCTGCCAGTCGGCCTCCCATAGGTGGCTGGCTCCGGCACGCTCGTCCACCAGGTCGACCCACGCCCGTGCGCTCTGGTACTGGCGACGCAGCACCTCCTCGTCGCCGTGCCGCTCGAAGAGCAGGTACGGCAGCATGACCGCCACGTCACCCCACACCGCGCCCGGCTTGTAGGCGTCCCAGTAGTCGTTGCCCGGCACGAAGGGCACGTACCACGGCACAGATCCATAGTGGCGTTGCTCGGCCGCGACGCTCCTGAGCCAGTCCGAGAGCATCCCCGAGGCGTCGTGGATCCAGGCACCCGCGGGCATGAAGAGGTTCACGTCGCCTGTCCAGCCGAGGCGCTCATCCCGCTGCGGGCAGTCGGTCGGCACATCGACGAAGTTGGACCTCATGCTCCACACGATGTTGTCGTGCAGCTGCTGGAGGCCCTGGTCCGAGGACCAGAACCAGCCGGTGCGGTCCATCGGAGTGTTGTAGACCAACGACCGGATGGCCTCAGGTGCGATCTCACCCGGCCATCCCGAGACCTCCACGTAGCGATAGCCGTGGATGGTGAAGCGCGGCTCCCAGACGATGGGTTCTCCCGCCAGGACAACGGTGTCGGTCTGAGCCGCCTCCCGCAACGGGCGGGTGTACACCTCGCCGTCCTGCAGGACCTCGGCATGCCGGAACTGGATGCGAGTGCCCGCCGGGCCCTCCAGCTCCACCCGGAGCCGGCCGGTGTGGTTCTGGCCGAAATCGAGGATCCGACGTCCGTCGGGCCGCTCGTGGATGGCCACCACATCCAGCGCATCATCACTGCGCACCAGCTGGCCGTCGTGCGCTGCCAGGATCGAGAGATCGGTCTCCCGGACGGCAACCGGAGACCACTTGCGACGGAAGTTCGGTGACGACCATCCCGCGGGCGCCAGGCGCGCGTCGTAGGTCTCCCCGTCGTAGATCCCGCTGGAGAGGATCGGCCCGGTCGAGGCCGTCCACCCCGAGTCGGTCGCGACGGTCACCCGTTCCCGACCGTCTGTCACGACCTCGAGCTGGGCGAGGACACCGATCCGATCGCCATAGATGTCCCACGTGCCTCCCTCGAAGCCGATCCTGCCGCGATACCAGCCGTCCCCCGTCCAGGCGCCGATCGCGTTCTGGCCCGGCTGCAGGTGCTCCGAGACGTCGTACGCCGCGTAGCGCAGCCGGTTGCCGTAGCTGGACCACCCCGGCATCAGGGCATCTCGCCCGACCCGCACGCCGTTGATCTCGAACTCGGCAAGGCCATGGGCGCTGACGTACAACCGCGCCGAACGAAGGCCATCGTCGAGGGTGAACTCCCGCCGAAACAGCGGGGGACGCCGATCGGGGGACACGGCGTGGTGCCGCGAACCGGATGTCGGCTCCTCGTACCACCGTGCCTCGATGAACTGCGCCGACCAGTCGGCGTCGTGGAGAAGACCCGCCTCGACGGATGCCGCCTCGCTCCACGGGCTCCAGCCTCCGTCCTGCCCGGCCACCCGAATCCGTACCGTGGCTCGCTGCCTGGACTGCAGCTCAGGCCCGGGCCACGGGACGAAGACCTGCTCAGCGGACTCGACGACCACACGTGAGCGGCGCCCCGTGCTGCGCGTCGGGTCGTCGACGACGGTCTCGACCTCGTAGCGCTGCTGCACGTACCCGGACGGCGCAGTCGCGACCTGCCAGGAGAGTCGCGGCCGGGACTCCCCAACGCCGATGGCTCCCGGGTGGTGGTACTCGAATCGAAGCCTCGACGGGGCGTCGGGAACCCATCCGCCTCCACCGCCCGAGTGCGCAGCCTCACTCGTTGCAGACATCCGAACCGATTCCTTCCATCGAACACGCCGCCTCCTCGACTCACCACGGGTGGGTGGAGTCACGACGAACATCCATTCGGCCGCGACAAGCATTCTCGAGGCGACCTAGCGTCCCACCGCGGGACGTCAGCGTCGATGGCGGTGGTGAGCCGACACTCGAAGTCCAATGCACCAACACGTGGGTCCGGTTCGATGCGGTGGGGTGCGGTGGCGACCTTGACAGGGCTCCCTAGACACGGGCGCCGGCCAACTTCAGAACGTGCGTCACTTCGCCGCCCGCCGCCCATCCTGATCGCGGCCTGACCGGGCGGGCCGCGGTGCACGCCGGAGACGATCGCGGTGTGAGCGACGGGCTGACTGGGGCGCGGCGTGCTGCATCCTCGCCGTTGGCTGGGTACTCCCTCGCCGGCATGCGGTCAGACTCGACTACACGCGATCGTCCGCGTGCAACTCACCAGTCGCGAAGGGGTTCTCCTCATCCTCGGCGACGACGCTCGACGAACGGTTCCCTCGCCCTCGAAGATGTACGCGCCACCCTCGATGCGCTCGATCAGGCCGCGGGTCCACTCCGCGCCCGCGTCCGCCGAGTGCACCCAGAGGTGCATGATCTCGCCGATGTGGCCGAACTGTCCGGGCCCGTCCTCGGGGGTGTAGTAGTCGGTGACGCTGCTGCGCCATTCCTCGAGCCCCTCCACCCGCTTCTTCAGCAGCGCCACCGCCTCCTCGCGCGGCAGGTGGACGATGAAGCCGATGCCGGACGAGACGACGTCCATCTTCTGGTCGTAGGAGACGAGGGCTTCGCGGAGGAGGGAGAGGAACTCCTCGGTGCCCCGTTCCGTGATCTCGTACTCGGTGCGCGGCGGGCCGCCCGCCGTGGACGGGGCGATCTCGTGGGCCAGGAGCAGGCGTTGCTTCGCCATCTGCTTGAGCGCGTGGTAGATCGAGCCGGCCTTCGCGTTCGACCACTCGTGCGCGCCCCAGGACTCCAGGTCGTTGCGCACCTGGTAGCCGTGCGCACGGCCGTGCTGGCGGACGGCGCCCAGGACGAGGAGACGGATGGCGGACACGGAGAGAGCACTTTCCTTACTAGTAAACTTTGACTAGTGTAGCGGGTATGGCCGAGAAGACGATCCCCTTGCTCCCGTGTCAGACCATCCAGCCGGTCATCGACTTCTACACGGCCCTCGGTTTCGAGGTGACCTTCCTGCAGAAGAGCCCCAATCCGTTCGCGGTCGTCGAGCGGGGCGACATCGAGCTGCAGTTCTTCGGCATGAAGAAGTACGAGCCCAGCGAGTCGTACAGCACGTGCTACGTCCTCACCGATGACGTGGACGGGCTGTACGAGGCCTTCCGGGCCGGGCTCAAGGCCGCGTACGGGAAGATCCCGAGCCGGGGCATACCGCGGATCGGGCCGCTCAAGGACATGTCCTACGGGGTGCGGCAGTTCCTGATGACAGACCCCGGAGGCAACTGCGTCCGGGTCGGGCAGCCCACCAGCGAGGACCAGCACCACCGGCCCGCCCCCAAGGAGACCTTCGCGCGGGCCCTGCACAACGCCGCGCTCTTCGCCGACTCCAAGGAGGACCCGGCGGGCGCGGCGAAGATCATCGATCGCGTGCTCGGGCTCGAGGACGAGCGGCCGACACCCGTACAGCTCGTACGCCTCCTCGTCCTGCGCGGCGACGTGGCCGGGCGGCTCGGCGACGAGACGACGGCCGTGTCCGCGCTGGAAAGGGCCGCCGCGGTCCCACTCACCGATGAGGAAAGCGAGTCGGTCCGCGACGACCTGGCGCGACTGAAGGACCTAGCGGGCTAGCCCGGGTTTCCCCCTGCTGGGCTCCCGAAACGGGCTCGACACGGCTGAGGACTCAATGGCAGTCAGCGCGAAGAAGGTCGCTGAGCTGCTCAGTGTTGACGACGAGCTTTTGTCGCCGTCGAGGACGACTGAGGACGAGCTCCGCGGCAGGGAAGCTACAGGTCTGGAAACGTACCGGACGGCGGCATGACCGGACGGATCAACGTGCGTCTCTTCGCCGCCTAGCCCCGCGCTCAGGGTGTGACCATGGCGAAGGAGTGGTCGACGGTGTCGAGTAGTCCGAGCAGGGTGCCGAGCACCGTGGTGTCGCCGTCGCTCTGCACGTCTTCGAGTCCGTGGCCGGCGAGGATGCCGAGCATCTGCGCCTTCGTCAGCGTCACGGTGAGCGTGGGGTCGCCGCCGCCGTACCCGGCGTCGCCGTGGATGAGGGCGCCGTTGGAGAGCTCGGTGCGGTAGGTGCGCTCGAGGTCGGTGAACACCCAGTCGACGCACAGCGACTCCTGCGCCGCCCGCATCCCGTCGACCCGGATCGAGATCGAGTCGAAGAGCTGCTCGATGGTGAGGGCGCCGAGCACCGACCGCGAGGCGAGGTCGGGGGACGGGTCGGCGATCCGCCCGCGCAGCTCCTCGGCGCCGCGCAGGTAGATGTTTCGCCACAACCCGTTCTCGGCGCCGAAGCCGAGTTGGGTGAGGGCCTGCGCCAGCAGCTCACGGGCTTGGGCGTCGGTCTTGCGGTTGTGCCCGGTGTCGAGCTCGCGGACCCGCGCGGACAGCTTGGCCGGCACGTCCACCAGGGGCTCCCCGTCCGCGAGAAGACGCTGCGCCAGCGGCCGGCCGGCGCCGTTGCTGCCCTCCACCGCCCACACCCGCTCCGGGTAGGACGCGACGTGCTTTCGCATCGCGGCGTACCCGGCCTTGTCCGTGGAGAAGCGGCCGGTCGCCAGGACCGTCTCGCGCTCGTCGACCACCTCGATGGTCGCCGACAGCTTGTGGGGATCGACCCCGATGAACACCTGCGTCATGGCCGCCTCGCCTTCCCGCCTTCACCAACTGGCTCCACACCTACAATCACCACCGCGGCCACACCGCGCTCCAAGGCGCCTCACCCGCCGACCGCGTTCCCAACCTGGCGGGGCAGTACAGCTAGCCCTCGAAGTAGCAATAGAGGTGGTGGTCACGCTGGCTCGCGGGACGGGCCAGCTCCCGCAACTGCTCGACGAAGTGGAGATGGTCCGCAACGGTCGCGCCGTCCCATCCGATCCCGGAGGGCTCTTCCGTTCGAGACCACGGCTCGGCAACGCGGTTGAGGTCAACGTCGGTTGCGGCCGCGAGAGCGTCGCGCAGGCGTTCGGTGAGCGTCATGACACCGACGCTGTCCGGCGGCTCGGACTCAGTCGGTGAGCCACCCCACGCGGGATTCCCCTCGAGCTCGTCGCAGCGGATGTCGGTTCGGAGGCTCTCGAGGGTTCCCATCGTGACCATGGGGTCGCATCCGCGGGTCCCGAACCCGTCGTACGCGGGGCCCAACGCCTCGACGACGGGTTCTTTGCGGAGAGGGCCAACACGGCAGGCCCTCGAGCTCGGCCGTGCGCCCCTCGTGCTACTCGACGAAGGAAACCTTCGAGGTCCAGGAGCCGCGCACGAAGGTGAATGGCACGCCGGTGATCTTGAGCAAGGTCGGTAGGGCGATGATCTCGTTGAGGACTTGGTTGTCGGTGAAATCAGCGGTGATGATCGCTGTGGAGAGTGCCCGCACGTTGTCGTACGTGATCATCAAGTCGCCTTTCGGGCCGTCGTGCCACCAGAAGCTTGTCCGACTTTCAGGGTCGGTGACCGGCTCCGTCGCGACAGCCTGCTGGTCGTAGTCCAAGCCTGCTCCGCGGATCGCCCAGTCGATCGTGGTGGTCCCTCCACCCGAGGTGACGGTGGAGCTCGACCCGGGCAGGAAGGACACCGGCAGCCCGGTTTGCTGCAGTTTGGCGAACTGGACCGGGTTGTCGGTGCCGTACCAGAGGATGTACTGCTGCTGGGTCGGCAGTTGCACCCCGTCGCGGTGCGTGACTGCTGCTGAGCCGATGGTGACAGTGGTGGGCTTGTCGTGGCCCACCACCGGCTGCCCGTCGACCGACACCCGGGAGCAGGTATAGGTCGTCACGATCAGACGCGACGCGGTCGCGTTGAGTTGAAACAGGCTGTACCGATCGGGAACGAGAGGGTCCAGTCCGCTGGTGAGGACGGCCCGGGCCACGTTGGTTTCGCGGCAGTCCTGTTCGTCCGTCACCACAGCCGCTGACGGCGCCGCGTCGGCCGCTGCCGGCATGGGCATCGCAAAGCTGAGTCCGGCCGCGGCCAAGCCAAACACCGCAATCACTCGTCGTGCATACATGGGTGCATTCCTTTCGCCAATGCCTTGACATTCACGAGCGCTGGCCCCTGGCGGTCCCCCGTGAGCCCCTCGCTCCTACCGCAATGGCAACCAGAATAAGACGCCCAAACCGTCGCCGTCGAGGCAAAAGGGAGCCGTTGCTCCATGAGAGCCGACGGAAAGCCCGTGCTCCCGCCTCGGGTCGGGTCGGGTCTAGCCACTCATCAGCTTGAGCGAATTCGACACACGTCATCGCCGTGAAACTTGGCGGGAAGAGACACGCGCCCTCTTGTCGATGCGCTGCGAGCGCAAAGCCACCAATTGGTCGCGTCTCAGGTTCGCAGAGATGGGCAAGTGCGAAAGCCCACCAACATTATCTAGCGCGGTGCCTGGGCCAACGACGCTTGCGCTCCAGCCACGAGTCCAGGTTCATGTTCCGTGGGAAACTCGGCGCCGATACCAGCCTTTCTGTCACGCTTTCTCGATGGCCGATGTCGTCGTCGGTTCCTCGTCCATCACCGGGCATGTCGACCCGATGCTCTCGATCGCAGCGCACCTGCGCGGGGCCGGCCACACCGTCCGGATCCTCACCGGAAGCCGGTTCGCCGAGCGGGTCGCCGCCACGCGGGCGGAGTTCGTGCCACCGCAGGCGGCGGCCGACTTTGACGATACCGACCTCGACGCAGCGTTTCCTGGGCGCTGAGGCCAAGGGATCAGGATCACCTCAGGCGAGGATCCCCGAAGGATTGACTTCGACCGGGATGCTTCCGCTGAGCGGCCTGACGGCCCGGGCCGTCAGGGGCCTTGACGCGGGCTGTCGTGACTCCTAGTGTCCTAGGTACCTAGATACTTGGAGTCCCCATGATCGAGTTCTCCCTCGACGCCCGGTCCGGCGTCTCGCCCTACCTGCAGGTCGTGCAGCAGGTTCGTCAGGCCCTGCGGCTGGGCCTGCTCGAGGAGGGCGACCAGCTGCCCACCGTCAAGGACGTGGTGGCGCGGCTGGCGATCAACCCGAACACCGTGCTCAAGGCCTACCGGGAGCTCGAGCGCGACGGCCTCATCGCCGCTCGTCCGGGGATCGGCACCTTCGTCACCCGGACCCTGACCGACGACTCGCTCGCCGCCCACGCGCCGCTGCGCAAGGACCTGGAGCGGTGGCTGACGAAGGCGAGGCTCGCCGGTCTCGACGACGAGAGCATCGAGGCGCTCTTCCTGAGCACGTTTCGCAGTGCCCGGGAGGGAGTAGCGTGACCGCCGTCATCGAGGCACGCGGGCTCGGCAAGCGCTACCGCCGCCGATGGGCCCTGCACGGACTGCACCCTCGAGATCCCGGCCGGGCACGTCACCGGGCTGGTCGGTCCGAACGGCGCCGGCAAGACGACGCTGCTGAGCCTGGCCGTCGGCCTGCTCGCCCCGACGGCCGGGACGATCGAGGTGTGCGGCGGGCGTCCCTGCTGCCGGATCCGGAGCAGCTGGCGAAGGTCGGGTTCGTCGCGCAGGACACCCCGACGTACGCGAACCTCAGCATCCAGGACCACCTGCGGCTCGGCGCGCACCTCAACCCTGGCTGGGACGACTCGATCGCCCGGTCCCGGATCGAGCGGCTCGGTCTCGACCCGACCCAACGGGCCGGGAGGCTGTCCGGCGGCCAACGCGCCCAGCTCGCCCTCACCCTGGGGCTCGCCAAGCGGCCGGAGCTGCTGCATCCTCGACGAGCCCGTCGCCAGCCTCGACCCGCTCGCCCGCCGCGAGTTCCTCCAGATCCTGATGGAGGCGGTCGCCGAGCACGGGCTCAGCGTCCTGCTCTCCTCGCACGTGGTGTCCGACCTCGAGCGCGTGTGCGACCACCTCGTCGTCCTCGTCGACTCCGAGGTGCGGGTCGAGGGCGATGTCGAGACCCTGCTCGCCACGCACCACCGGTTGACCGGCCCCCGCCGCGACACCCGCTCGCTGCCCGGCGACCAGCACCTCGTCTCGGCCAGCCACACCGACCGTCAGACCACCCTCGTGGTCCGGACGGAGGCGCCTGTCCTCGACCCCGCGTGGACCGTCGGCCAGCTCGGGCTCGAGGACCTGGTCCTCGCGTACATGGAGGCGCCCGCCGGCAGCCGAGGCGACGCCGGCGGCACCCTCACCCCGGCCCTGGAGGTGCTCCGATGACCTGGCTGACCTGGCGCCAGCTGCGTACCCAGGCCGCCGCCGTCTACGCCCTCGTGGCAGCGGTCGCCGTCGTCGCCCTCGTGACCGGTCCTCGGCTGCGGGACCTGGTCACGAACGGCGCCGACGTCTACGACAGCCTCAGCCGGACCGATCAGGTCCTGTTCTACGCCGGGGTCCTCGCCGTCGCCGCTGCCCCGGCGGTCATCGGAGCCTTCTGGGGGGCGCCGCTGGTGGCTCGTGAGCTGGAGAACGGCACGCACCGGCTCGTCTGGAACCAGAGCGTGACCCGGACCCGTTGGCTCGCGACCAAGCTGGGCCTGACCACCCTCGCAGCGGCCGCGGCGGTCGGGCTGCTCACGTGGGCGGTCACCTGGTGGTCGGAGCCGATGGACGGGACCGTCAGCCACACGCGCGGCAGCCTGCCCAGCCGGCTGACCCCCGTGTCCTTCGCGATGCGCGGCCTCGTGCCCGTGGGGTACGCCGTCTTCGCCGTCGTCCTCGGCGCCACGGTGGGGATCATCCTGCAACGCTCCCTGCCCGCGATGGCCGTCACCCTCGCGATCTTCGCGTTCGTCCAGGTCGCCGTCCCGCTGTGGGTGCGCCCGCACCTCGTCACCCCGGTCACGGTGACCCTCACCATCAGCGAGGACTCCCTCGACTCGATCAACGGGAGCCCCACCGGGGGGCCGGCCAGCATCGAGCTGCACACGCCCAACCGCGAGGACTGGGTACTCACCAACGAGACCGTGAACGCAGCGGGGCAGGCCACAGCGTTGCCCGCCTGGCTCACGGAGTGCCTCCCGGGCCCGGGCGGTCCGTCGGGGACCACCCAGACCAACCAGCAGGCGCCGCCCATCGGGGGTTGCCTCGAGCGGCTCGACGCCGAGGGCTACCGACAGCGGATCGTCTACCAGCCCGAGGACCGGTTCTGGCCGCTGCAGCTCGTCGAGACCGGCCTGTTCCTCGTCGGGTCCGGGCTCCTCGCAGGGCTCTGCCTCTGGTGGACCCGGACCCGGCTCTCCTGAGCTCGACGGCCCGGGGTCCGGCGGGGTGGCAGGCCTACTCCTCGAGGCGGAAGCCGATCTTGAGGCCGACCTCGTAGTGCGCGACCGCGCCCTCCTTGATGTTGCCGCTGATCTCGGTCACCTCGAACCAGTCCAAGCCGCACGGCGCTCCAAGCCCGTGACACCGCCGTCGTTACGCCTCGTCGATCGACGTCAGCGCCCTGTTCGCTATGAGGCTGCGGAACAAGGTGCCTCACTTCGCCGCCAGGCGGACCGTCGTGGGTTGTTTGATTTGCCGTCCCCACATCATCGAGGTCGTCCACCTGGGCCGACGAGCCGTCGCGGTCTGCCACGACTGTCGCCGAGACTCAGGCTTCCTTCCCGAGCGCGAGGCCGACCGCCTGGCGTACGCCCACCGCCAAGAAACCGACGGGGACGAGTACTCCATCTTCTCTTCATGGGTGGCGTAAGCCGACGTCCCGAACGCGATCAGCCACATCGGGCGCGAGTCCGCCAAGCCGCTGCGTTGCAGCTGTTCAGCGCATCCTGGCTGACCACCGGTTCGGCGAGGACTTGCCCGGTGGGTAACTCGTGTTACTGGCTGGGCTCCGGGACTGCGAGTCGCTCGAGTTGTCGAGGTTGCCCTGTGGATCGCCCAGGTCGAGACCGTGCGCCCCTTGACGATAGATCTTTAGCGCGGCGGCCTGCCGCTCGACGTGCTCATTGAGGTGCGTGAGGTGTCGCTCGCGGTCCGCGATCTCGGTGTGCAGCATCGTCTGCCGAGCCAGGTAGCTGGTCTGGATCAGCTTCGCGACTTGGGGACCAAGCGCGTCCAGGGCGCTGCGCTGCTGGGTCATATCCGCGTAGTCCTGGATGCTGGCGAGGTCGGCATCCACCGCCGCGGCGTTGCTCTTGAGCTCGTCAATGAGGGCACGTGCGTCGGCGATGAACAGCCGGCCGTCTTTCGCGCGAGACAGCATCACGTCGGCGGCCTCGACCTCCTTGCGCAAGTCACGACGCAACCGGGCGATGTCACGTCCTGGCCCGGGCATCAGCGCCCGCGAGTGGATTGCGGCCGCGCCCCGGTGCCATCCCCGCCAGCGGCGGACGCGCCGGTACACCCGCCACACGATCAGCGTCGCGGTCAGCACGAGCACCAGCAGCACCAGCAGCACCAGCGTGAGGCTGATCATCAGCGGCCCGCTCAACGAGGACAGGCCGCCGTCATCGGCGAACACTCTCATCATGACCTCCCGCTACCCAGCGGCTGCCCGCCGACATCCCTCAATATATCGAGCGGGCCTTTCCGTGGCCGCGGTGCTGGGCGAGCCCCGATCCCGAGGGGCAGGGCCGATCAGCCGCAGGCTGGCGAACAGCAAGGCAAACGCGGCGGCGAGCGGCCGGCCGGCGAGAACCTCGGTCAGCCAATGCACACCCGAATGCAGGCGGAAGAACCCCACCCGTCGTCCGATAGCGACGGATCTTCGGAGTCGGACCCGGCAGCATGCGCGTGTCGAACCAGGTGGAGTAGGGCTGAGGTCACGCACCAACGATTTCAGACTCGCAGGCTGACGTGGCGGCCCTCGGCACTAGCGACTGTCCAATCCGCGGCATGAGCGTGCGGCGGGATCGGGACGCGCCTGAGCACCAGATCCGCCCGGACCGCCGTCCCGCTCACACCCGTTCGACGCGGTCGGCCTGTGGTCCTCGATCGCTCTGTCGCACCTGGTACCGGACCCGATCGCCCTGGTGCAGCGCCTCGGCGCCTCTGAGGACCGACACGTGCACGAACAGGTCCGCGCCTCCCGCGTCCGGGGCGATGAAGCCGAACCCCCGCTCCGCGTCGTAGCGCGCGACCACTCCCTCGCCGCCGCGCGCCGGGACGTCGGATGCCTCCCGGTGTCCCGACCGAGCGCGGGTCGTCGACGTCGCGGGTGCGCCCCGCGGTGTCGAGCCGCGCGCGAGGCGCACGTCGCGAGCCTGCGGGCCCTTCTCGCTCACGACGATGTCGTACGTCACCCGGTCCCCCTCGCCCAGCTCGGGGAGCCCGTCGGCCAGCTCCCGGACGTGGACGAAGACATCGGGGCCGCCCGACTCGGGGGTGATGAACCCGAAGCCCTTGTCCGCCGTCGTACCAGGACACGGTGCCGTCCGCCCCGTCGGATGCCACGGCCTGCTGGGCGGCCTGGGCTCCCAAGGGCAGCAGATGGTCAGCCTGCGGTCCCTTCTCCCCGTCGACGACGAGGAACGCCACCCGCTGCCCCTCCGAGACCACGCCGCCCCCCACGATGGCCGAACTGTGCACGAAGATCTCGGCACCACCGCCGTCGGGCGTGATGAAGCCGTACCCCTTGGCGGGCTCGTACCAAGAGACGGTGCCGAGCACGCCCAGCGGTGTATCGGCGGCCTGGTCGGCCGTGACCCGGACGCGGCGTGCCTGCGGGCCGCGGTCACCCTCGCCGATCTCGAACTCGACCACCTGCCCCTCCCGGAGCAGCTTCATCGCGTCGTCGCTGACGATCTCGGACGCATGCACGTACAGGTCCTCTGCCTCCTGCCCGAGGGCGATGAAGCCGAACCCCCGGTCGGCATCGAACCAGCGGACGGTTCCCTCGGTCACGGCTGACTCCTTGTCGAAGCTACGGTCGGTGTTCACCCAGTGTCCCTGACGGGACTGTGACAAGCGCCCGGCGCCAGACGGTGCTCACCGTCGTGGCAAGTGCCCGACGGCGACATCCACGGCACCCGGCGCCGCGCCGACAGCGGCATGTGCGGACGTGTTGGGAGCGGCATCGGACTCCGTTGGCGTTCTGGCACGATGAGCCCAGCGCACGACGGTCTGCGTCCGAGCACCGGTGGGGTCGAATGGGCGTCTGCGCAGGCGCCGCCCTTGCAGTCTTCCTCGGTTGCTTTCAGCTGTACGAGTGGCTCGGTTGTCGCAAGAGTCCCTCACGACGCAATGCAACCGCGCGAAACAGCTTGCTGGCCGCCTTGGTCAGCACGGTGGCTGGGCGGCGGGGGTGCTTGATGCGTCGATCGTTAGTGCCATCGGGCTGTTCATGGTGGGCACTGGGGCGCCGCTCTCTCTCGCGGGGGCGGAATCGTCCTGGCGCAGTCTGGCCACTCTTCTGACTATGGGCGGCCTGGCACTTTTCGGCTTCGGCTGGCCAGTGTGTGCTTGCTCGGGACGGCCCAAGTGGCTGCGCCCGTGGTATGCCCGCGATGAACCTGCTCCTTGGCGTGGGGCCAGGCATGAAGCGCGGTTGACTGAGCAGGAGGCTTGGCTGGAGTCAGGCTCGCGCGTGGCAGAACAGGAGCGGCGGGTCCGAACGAGGGTCACGAAGTCGAAGACTTCGACTCTTTGAGTCGGCAGCGGAGAGTCCTCTCCGCGGCATGTGCGGTCGTTGCGAAAGCGCCTCTGGCAACATCGAGGGCATGACCGCTCCAGTGGCTCACCTAGTCGAGCACGACGCCCCGGTGACGCGGACCCACGGCAGGGCCTGCCCCACCGCGATCCCGGTCGGTCGGGCTGCCGGTGTACGAGGAGGACACTGTTGAGGTTGCCGTCGCTCCCAGAACCGTCACCCAGGAGGAGACAAGTGAGCAGGACCGAATCTGAGCCCGTCGAAGTGACAGCTGGGTGCATCGTCCTCGACATCGAGGGCACCACCAGCCCGACGTCCGCCGTGCTCGGGACGCTCTACGACTTCGCACGGCCGCGGCTCGGCCCCTGGATCAGCGCCCACGGCGACGACCCAGTCGTATCCGGCGCTGTCGCGGACGTGCGGCGCGATGGAAGGTTGCCCGATGATGCGCCCGTCGAGGACCTCGTCCGAGTCCTGCACGGTTGGATGGACTCCGACGTCAAGGCGACCTCGCTGAAGACCCTGCAGGGGCAGATCTGGGCCGAGGGGTTCGCGGCCGGGGACCTGATCGCGTCGTTCTTCGACGACGTCGCACCGGCGCTGCGGGCCTGGCACGAGTCCGGCGTCCGGCTGGCGTGCTTCTCGTCGGGATCCGTCGCGAGCCAGCGGCCCTGGTTCCGGCACACGGACGTCGGCGACCTGTCCGAGCTGCTGGAGGACTACTTCGACACCAAGAACGCCGGCCCCAAGCAGGAGGCGGCGGCGTACCGGCGGATCGCCGACGCGCTCGGCGTCCCGGCCGGCCTCGTCTTCCTCTCGGACGTGCCCGCGGAGCTCGACGCCGCGGCGGAGGCAGGCTGGGTCACCGTCGGCATCGCCCGCAGCGGCGAGCCGCAGGAGGACGCCGACTTCGGGGCACACCCCGTCGTGGCGTCCTTCGCCGACCTCACGGTCCTGCCCGTGACCCTGGACCGGAGCCCGTCATGACCGTCGACCGCGACACGGCGGTGGCGGCGGGCGCCCGGATGGCCGACACCGCCCGGCTGCTCGCGGCCCACGGGTGGATGCGTGCCACCTCGGGCAACCTCTCCGAGGTCGTCGCCGCGGACCCGCTACGAGTCACGGTCACCGCGAGCGGCCTGGACAAGGCCGAGCTGACGCCCGATTCCATCGTGGTCGTGGACGGCACCGGCCGACCGGTCCCCGTCGAGGGCCTGCCCCCGCTGAAGCCCTCCGCCGAGGCTGCGCTCCACGCCCACATCGCCGCAGCGACGGGAGCGGGCGCCGTCGTGCACGTCCATGCGCTGGCGGCCGTTGTCGCCGGCCGGCGCTGGCCCAAGGGCGTACGCGTGCAGGGGTTGGAGATGCAGAAGGCGCTCGGCCGCGCGGCCGACGACGACCTCCTCGTCCCCGTGATCGCCAACAGTCAGGACATGACCGAGCTCGCCGACCGGTTCGACGACGCCTACGACCCCGCCACGCCCGGCGTCGTTGTCGCCGACCACGGCCTCTACGTCTGGGGGCACGACCTCGTCCAGGCCCGCCACCGGACGGAATCCCTCGAGTGGCTGCTGTCGTTCCAGGTGCAGACCGCCTGAACCACATGATCGATCGACGAAAATAGGAGGATCGCGTGACCCTGCTTACCGTGTACACCGACGGCGACGCCCCCGAGAAGGTCCTTGAGTCCGAGGAGGCGGCGGACATCGCGCTCGCGCTCAAGGAGATCGACGTGCGTTTTGAACGCTGGCAGGTCGCCGAGGAGTTCGCTGACGGCGGCGACCAGAAGGCCATCCTCGACCACTACCGCGAGGACGTCGCCCGCATCATCGAGGCCGAGGGGTACGTGCTCGTCGACGTCACCCAGCTGCACCGCACCGAGGACCAAGGGTGGGAGGAACTGAAGACTGCGGCCCGGAACAAGTTCCTCTCCGAGCACACCCACGACGACGACGAGGTGCGGTTCTTCGTATCCGGCAGCGGCATCTTCTACCTGCACACGCAGGGCAAGGTGTACGCCGTGCTGTGCGAGGCCGGTGACCTGCTGAGCGTCCCCGCCAACACCACCCACTGGTTCGACATGGGGACTGACCCCGACTTCACCGCCATCCGCTTCTTCCACGACGAGGACGGGTGGGTCGGCAACTTCACCGGGAACCCGCTGGCCGAACGGATCCCCAGCTACGACCAGATCGCCGCGGCACGGGCCCGCGCGCGCTCCTGAGGCCCTCGTTGAACCCGGCCCACGGCCCGATGCCCCCGGGTTCGACGGAGAGGGCGACGAAGGATGGTTCGTGGCCCTGGATCCGTAGTGATCGAGGGCCGATGACCATCCCTCGGCAACGTCCGACCCTCGGCATGACAGGGCGGACGGGTGCGTCTCTTCGCCGCCGGCCGGCTTTGGGGACGGCGTATCGGGCGTTGTGCGACTGCTTGCCAGGGCGTGTGGCCCGTCCGGTTCCGGGTGGGCTGTGGTCACTTGGCGAGGATGGCCGCCGGGACTGCGGTGAGGAGCCAGTTGATGACCTGGTCGGTCGTCCACCCGCGGTCCGCCGTGAGTTGCACCCAGACGCCATCTCCACAGAGGGTGAGCAGGACGTCGGTCGCGGTGTCGATCGTCAGGCCGTGGCCGAGCGCACCTCGCTCTGCCGTGAGCTCGACGACGCGTCGGTAGCCGGCGCGTTGCAGTTCGTCGTGCTTGTCGTGGACAGCGCGGACCTCGTCGTCGGTCGCGGCGGCGGCCCGGACCACCTCGGAGACCGGCGCCGCCCGGGCCAGCAGCGGCGCCGCGCCGTGCACGAAGGCCTCGAGCACGGCGGTCGCGGTGGGGGCGACAGTCATGGCCGCCCACCAGGCCGACGCCTGCGGGTCCTCCGGTGAGTCCGGACCGAGGACTCGGTCGTCGATGACCGCGCTCACCAGGTCGGCTTTGGTGTGGAAGACGAAGTAGATGGTCTGTGGAGCCACGCCCGCCCGGGCCGCGATGGAGGCGATCGTCGCGCCGTGGTAGCCGCGCTCGATGAACTCGGCACACGCCGCATCCAGGATCGACCGGCGGGTGCGAAGCGCCCGCGCGCGGCGGGGGGAGGCCTTGACGTTGCTCACATACCGGAGAATACTCGAACACACTAGAGCAGCACTCTAGTGTGCTGGTCGGGTTGGAGGGTCGCATGTTCGTCGTCGACAGTGTCGTGGAGATTGAACGGCCGGCCACTGAGGTCTTCGACTTCGTGGCCGACATGACCAACGCTCCGTTCTGGCAGTCGGGGCTGCACCTCGTTGAGCGCATCCCGCCGGGTCCGGTAAGGGTGGGCAGTGAGCACGTCTTCGAGCGACGGTTCGCCGGCCGGACGCTGAAGTCGCGCAACCGGATCACTGAGCTGCAACCCCCGACCCGCATTGCGTTCGAGATCCCGAAGGGTTGGATCAGCGGCCGCGCCGCCTACGACGTGGTTCAGATCGACGGTGGGAGCCGGGTCTGTTGCCGGATGGAGTTCCGAGCCCGGGGCCTTGGTGGACTGGTGGAACCGCTGCTCGCCCGCGTGCTGCGCCACGACAGCCGCCGCGACGACCGGCGGCTGAAGGCGGTGCTCGAGAGCCACCCCGCGACTACGAACGCCCCGACGCCGCGGGCCACCTCGCATTGAGTAGCGCGCGGGCCGCGGCGATCGTGACCTGGGTGTACGCCCTCGGGTTCGGACTCCCCGCCGTGCCCGTCTCGATCTACTGAGGAACGGTCAGCTCCCCAGCTTCTTCGGCTTGATCGAGATGTACGGCGGCCCTGGGTCGGCCAGTGTCTTGGACAGCGCCTTCGGTACTCCTCCTGCTGTTCGGTGCGGCGACCCTCGTAGCCGCGTGGTCCGCTTGGCTGCTCTGGCAGCGGCGGAGGATCGGTGCGGTACTCAACCTGGCCGCACTCCCGGTCGAAGCGGTCTTCTGGATCGGCTTCGCACTGCCCCTTCCGTGGCTGACCGGTCTCGCGCGGGTGGCCCTCGTCGCCCTCGCTTGGAACTCGCTGTCCAAGCCCTCCATACAGGCCGAGCTGGCGCCTTGAATGCGAGCTGAGCGCGTTCACCGACCACCTACCGACCAACAGCCCGTTTCGCGGTCTCTTCGCGCAACTACGGCGCGCCGTGGAGCGTCCAGACATCGGCAGCGCGCGAGCCTTCGGTGCGTCACAACGCCGCGAGGTGGCCCCTCTCCGCCCCCACGGCACCTAACTAGACGCAGACCCAGCAGTAGAGGGTTTCGCCTCTGGTTCGCGCGTCCTTCGCGGTCGCGGACATGTCGATGAGGAAGCTTGTAAGCGCTGCAGGATCCCCGGTACCCCAGAACTCCTTGGTCTTGGACCAAGGCACTGCCACGGAGGCCAACTGATCTGCCTGGGCTCTGGCCAAGGCGTCCACGAGCGCATCTGTCAGGGTCAGCACCAGCTGTTCTCCCTCATCACGGATCGCCAGCGCTTGCCCCCATCGGGGATCTACCTCGATGTCCTCATACGGTCGTCCGGTCAACAACTCCTCGAGAGTTCCGCACTGCACCACAGGATCGATACCTGTGTCGGCGACTGTCGGATATGCCGGCCCAGCCGGCGCCTGCTGCTGGCGGCGCCGACCGAAGAACCCGCCGCCGCTCGGGGCCCAGGCACCCGTACCGCCGGGCCCTGCGTCGCGATCAATGACCGCTGCCGCGGCTGCGTCATCCGGCGCGGAGAAGTAGTCATAAAGAACGCCCACAGTCGGCAACCTACTTGGCCAGCTGCACGCAAGAAGGCCGTCGCAGAACAACAAGCGCCGAGGCGCTCGCTGCCTCTCTTCGACGCCTGCCGAACGCCCGTAGCGCGGCAGATCCGGACGTCCGCCCGTTGACCGCTGCTGCTGAAGCCTGGGCCACTGCCCGCCAGCGGTCCACGGGCCCGGCGCCGTGCCTCTCCGGTTTCGAGCGCGTCACTGCTGAGTCGTGAAACGTGCAGCCACTCGCCCGCTTCTCGCCCGTGGAGGGTTGCCGACCCCAAGCCACGTGCCGCGGGTGTTCAGACAACGGGACCTCAGGCGTCCCGCGCCGACAGCGGCATGGGGGGACGGTTACTCCACGGGAAAGCGGTGGTGACTGACTTGCTCCACTGATGTACTGGTGTGCCACCTTGGGTCTGCCGTTGACGGAGGTAGTCGTTGTGACGGGCTATGACGCGCTTGCCGAGGTGTACGAGTGGCTGATCTCGGACGCGAAGTTGACGCCCGCCGAGTTTGCCGCGGCGTTCGATGACGTCATCCGTCTCCTTCCGTCAAACGCCCGCGTCCTCGATTGCTCATGCGGGACTGGGCAGCTGGCGGTTGGTCTCTCCGGTCTCGGCATGCAGGTTGTCGCGACCGACGCCAGCGCAGCGATGGTTCGTCGGACTGAGGAGTTGGCTGAGGAATACGGCGCATCTCTGCGGACCGTTCGAGCTGACTGGCATGAGTTGACCGACCATTTCGACGACGCCAGCTTCGACATGGTGTTCTGCGTCGGCAACTCGCTGCATCATGCCGAGGGCGCGAGAGGCAGGTTTGTTGCGCTGGAATCCATGTCGCGGCTGCTGCGCCCTGGGGGACGCTTGGTTCTCACCTCCCGCACTTGGGAACTCGTGCGCGCTGGCGGCTCCCGGTTGGACATCCGTGACCACCTGGTCCGCCGGAATGGCCGCGATGCTCTCGTCATCTATCGCTGGGAGATTGCGCCGCACTGGGAGCAGGAGCACCACATCGAGATTGCTGTCGCGCAAGTCACGGCGGATGGGTCGGTCCTTGTCCGCTCGGAACTGTTGTCGTGCTGGCCATACCGATACGACGAACTCGGATCTGAGTTGCACAGCCTCGGACTACGGGTCGAGCAGAGCACGTTCGACCCGGAGGCTGAGGGGTACATGGTGGTGGCGACCAAGGAGTAGGGCGCCGCCATGTGTCCTCACGTCAGGCCAGGTAGCCACCGCCACCGTCGCGCACGCTCATCGGCATGTTCGGACGGAACAAGGTGCGTCCCTTCGGCACCCCTCTGATGTCAAGAGGCTGGTTCGAGGGGTCTCGAGGTCGAGGTCTTCCGTGTGACTTTCGGCGCGGGTAGCGTCGTTGGTGCGGGTCCGGGAAGTGGCTGATCCGAAGTGCCGGTGTGCGGGTGCAAGCCGGCCGCGCTGGACTGAAGTGTCGCCCCGCGGTGCCCTCCCGGACCCGCGTCCGCACGCCCCATGGCGGCGTCGGTGCGCAGCCGGCGGTACAGGGCGTCGGAGATCCGCCGTCTTCAGGCAGCGCATCGCTTCGCGGCGGGACTTGCCGGCGGCGATCTTGCGCCGGTAGTAGGCCCGGCCAGGGGTGTCGAGGCGGATCTGGGTGGTCGCGGCGATGTGGATCATGTGGTTCATCCGCCGGTTCCCGGCCCGGGACAGGCGGTGCCGGACGACCTCTCCGGAGGAGGCCTCGATGGGGGCGGTGCCGGTCCAGGACGCGTACCGGTTGCGGTCGGCGAAGCGGGCGACGTCGCCGGTGTCGGCCAGGGTGCGGGCGGCCACGACCGGTCCGACCCCGGGCAGCTCCATCAGCGTCGAGCCGGTGGCCAGGACCATCTCCTTGAGCTCGCTTGGTCAGCGCCTTGGTCTTCTTCTCGATCGCCACCAGCTCGGCGAGAGCTCGGCCACGAGCCGGCGCCGGGTCTTGCCGGCCACGTCGCGTGGCCGCACCGTGGCCAGGATCCGCTTGGCCTGGGCGGTGGTGATGTTCTTCTTGCGCTGTCCCGGAACCAGTTCCGACAACAGCCGGTGCACCCGGTTGACGGTCTGGATCCGGGACCGGCTCAGCTCGGCCCGCCGGTCGACCAGCAACCGCAGCGCCTCGAGCTGCACGTCGTAGGCCAGCACCCGCAGCGCCGGGGTGCGCACCGCGACCACCGCGACGGCGTGCGCGTCGTGGGCGTCGGTCTTGCGGTTGTGTCCGGTGTCGAACAACCGCGCCCGCGCCGACAGCTTCGCCGGCACGTCCACCACGTGCTCACCGTCGGCCAGCAGCCGCTGCGCCAACGGGCGGCCGGCACCGTTGCTGCCCTCCACCGCCCAGGTCCGCTCGCGGATACCCAGCGACGTGCTTGCGCATCGCGGTGTACCCGGCCTTGTCCGTGGCGAACCGGCCCGTCGCCAACACGGTCTCTCGGTCGTCGACGACCTCGATGGTCGCCGACAGCTTGTGGGGATCGACCCCGATGAACACCCTCGCCATGAGCTTCGCCTTCCGCCGTCGATCGGTTGATGGACGCCGGGCGGGCATTGCTCCTGAGAGCAGGGCAGACCCCTCTGGAGCCACACGCCGGCACGGTGACCGGCGGGAACGCAAACCGAAGATGAGCCACACCCATCACGGGTGGGCAGCCGCAAGGAGAGCTTCCCGCCGAGCACCTGGACCGTCTGGCCAGACACCGGACCTACCGGCAATCGTCTAGAAGCCGCCAGTCGGGCATAGTCGTCGAGCAATTCGGTACGCCTACAGGGGCTTTGTGAAGAGTAGCCACGCGTAACCGCTGGGTAGTCCGGCACGTCCGCGACTAGCCTGTAGCCTCGCCGCCGGTAGAACTCCGGGGCTTGGAATGAGTGGGTCAGAAGGACGACCTCCGCCACTGCTGCTCAGGGGTCCTTGCTGGCGGCCCACCCCGTGACGTCGAGGATGCGGAACACGAGCACCCGGTGGAAGGGCTTGTCGGCGTATTGAGGCACCGTGCGCGCCAGCCGGTCGGCGAGCTCGTCGACGAGCTCGGGCGGCGGGTCGGGCATGTGCTTGAGCCGGGCGAGGACCCACCACAGCCGCGACCAGTCCTCGGTCTCCCACCACTCGACCAGTAGCGAGCCGCGCGGGTCGGCCGCAAGGTTGTCCTCGCGTTGCAGCCGCGACGAGCTCTTCGGCTTGACCCGGTCGATGGGGACCCCGACGTGTCCGTCGTGGCTCATGGCGTACACGACCGGCTGCGCGTCGGGGCCGCGTTCGGGATGGAGCGTGCACAACACCCCGTGCAGGTGGGCGCCCAAGCGGGTGCGGGCTTCGTTGGTCGGCAGCTTCATCGCGGTTCCTCCCAAGGTAGGGGCGGACGGGGGTCAGCTCGGTGAGCCGTCATGCTAAGTCGGCTTTCTCATCGCGGGCTCAGCGCGGCCGGGACCACCTTGCCGGACAGGGCGAGGACGCAGACGTTGGCCGCATGAACGGCACGTGGGTGGAGCGCCACGGACGGCGGCGAGAGGTGACGGCACTGGCCGTCGGCGAGCAGGTGCATGCGACGTGGCCGGGAGCCTGATCAAACGCCCAGCACATGGCGCGTTGCCCGCAAATGCGTCTCTTCGCCGCCACACCCGCGGGACTTCGAGTAGCGGAAGTCGAGAAGCGGCCGGTCGCAAGTTCACCCCGGCCGAACCTTCTCCGCGCCAGCTTGATAACCACCCGGTGCTCGGTGCTTATGGGGTCGCGACGCCACTCGGGCAACGGGCACGATGTTGGTGTGCCGCTCAACATCTCGGTACTCGCCGACCGGCCCGACCTCGTCGCGGCCATGTGGAACATGCCCAACTCGTGGCCGGAGTTCATGCGCCACGACCCGATCGGCGGGCTGTTCTACGGCAATGTTGAGGCCCGGTTCCCCGACTACGTGCTCGTTGCGCAGGACGATACCGGCGGGGTCGTCGCCTGCGCGTACTCCGTCCCCTTCGTGCTCGAGGGCGCCGCTCTGCCCGACAACGGCTGGGACTTCGTGATCCGCAACGGGCTGCTGGCCAGCCTGCGCGGGCAGCCGGCCGACGCGATCTCGGCGGTCGAGATCGCCGTGCGCCCCGACCGTCAGGGCGCCGGTCTCGCCCACGAGATGCTCGTTGCGCTGCGCGACAACGCTGCGCGTCGGGGCTTCGCCGAGCTCGTCGCGCCGGTCCGTCCCAACGGAAAGGCCGACGTCCACGAGCCGATGTCGACGTATGCGTTCCGAGTGCGTGAAGACGGCCTGCCCGTCGACCCATGGCTGCGAGTCCACGTCCGGGCAGGTGGCCGCATCGAGAACGTGGCCCTTCGCTCAATGGTGGTCCCCGGCACGCTCGAGGAGTGGCGCGACTGGACTGGACTGCCGTTCGATGAGACCGGCCCTGTCCTGGTGCCCCGTGCACTCGCTCCGGTGCACTGCGACGTCGAACACGGCGTCGCGACCTACGTCGAGCCGAACGTGTGGGTCGTGCACCGCACTGGGGATTGAGCCGCAAAGACCGCGCGTCAATGAGGGCGCTCGGCACGATGCAACTGACGCCTTCCGAACCTGACCCTTTCGGGCGGCGCTACTCAGCGCCGCCTGTCCGCCCAACAGACGCGACGAAGCTGGGTTCCGGCGGGCGGACTCCAAGTTCGTCGGCGCGCACCTCTGCGGCGGATCGACATCCCGGATGACGACGGACGAGATCGTCTGCGGACAAGCCTTGCCTCTTGTGGCACGAAGTCGGGAGCCGTATCTTGCAAAGACTGTGACCTGCGTCACTGTCCTCTGGCAGGAGGCCTCGAATGACCCAGCTGGACCGGCCGGGACCATCGGACCCGGTGTCGGTGCCGTTCACTCCCGGCATGCGTGACAATCCGGAAGAACTGTCTGCCATCCCCGACGAGATCGCCCGCTCGCACGAGCTGCCGCCTGAGCCGACGCCGACGCAGGAGTTCACCGAACAGTGGCGAAATACGGCGTACAACTGCTTCTCCTCTGGGCACAAGTTCTGCCGTGAGGTCTGCCCGGTGACACAGGTGACCCGCAACGAGTCGTGGACACCCACAGCCTTCCACGCCAACGTCGTGGCGATGGACAAGGGCGAGATGACGATCGAGGAGATCGCTGCCGACTATGTGAACTGCACCCAGTGCGGTGCCTGCGAGCTTCGCTGCCCGAACACGCTCTTCACCGGCGACTTCTACCGCTTCCGGACGCGCACGGTCGACGTGGTCAAGGCGGTACGGGCGTTCGCTGTCGAGAGCGGAGTGCAGCAGCCGGCGTGGCAGTCGTGGAACGAGCGCACCGAAGCGCGTAGCCACGAGCCGGTGCTGGGCGAAACCCCGGTGAGCCAGGAGCATGTGCGCGACTGGTCCGACGGGCTCGACCTGCCTGTCGGCGGCGAGACAGTGTTGTTCGTCGACTGCGAGGCTGCGTTCTATCGCACCTCCGTCCCCCGCGCAGTCGCACAGATCCTGCAGATGGCTGGCTATGAGTTCGGGCTGATGGGCGACCAGTGGTGCTGCGGGGGACCAGCCGCGGAGATGGGGTACGTCGACCAGGCGAAGCGTTTCGCCCAGCACAACCTCGACAATTGGCGCTCGACGGGCACCAAGCGCGTGCTCGTACTCGACCCGCATGACTACATCTCCTTCACCGAGGACTACCCGAAGTACTTCGGCGCCGATTTCGACATCGAGGTCGTCCTCGTCGTGGAGTTGTTCGCCGAGCTGATCCGCGAGGGAAAGTTGACCCCGCGAGTGCCCGTCGAGCGCGCGATCACGTACCACGACCCGTGCCGGCTCAACAAGCGAAAGGGCATCTGGAAGGAGCCGCGCGAGATCCTGCGCTCGATCCCCGGCCTCGACTTCAAGGACGTCGACCGGGTGACGCAGTGGTCCTACTGCTCCGGTGGTGGGGGCGGTCTGCCGGTGGAGAAGCCTGAGCTCACCGCGGCGATCTCGGCCAGCCGGCTCGAGAAGACGTCGGCGCTGGCGGTGGACACGCTGGTGAGCGCCTGTCCCTGGTCGGAACGGCCACTCGGCCAGGCGGGCGAGGCGGTGGGCATCGACGTGGTCGACATCCACGAGATGCTGGCCGAGTCGCTGGGGATCGAGGTCGGTGGCTCCCGCCGCGGCTCCGAGGGATCTGGCGCCCGCGAGGGTGACCGCTCATGACCATCGCGGTCGAACGCCTCGACGAGCTCGTGACTGCACTGCGCACCGTCCTGCGCGACGAGCAGATCCTCACCTCCAAACCGGACCGCTACAACCGGGCGCGCGTCCCGGCACCGTTCCCGGTGCACCGCTGGTCCGAGCGACTGCCCGACCTCGCGGTGCTGCCCACCAGCACCGAAGAGGTGGCCGGAATCGTCAGGATCGCCAACGACCTGCACGTGCCGGTCGTACCCCGCGACGGCGGCACGGGCCTCACAGACGGCGCCGTACCCCTGCGCGGTGGCATCGTCGTCGACGTCAAGCGGATGAACGCCATCAAGGAGCTCGACCTCGCCAACCGGACTGTCACGGTCGGCACCGGCATCAACATGCTCAAGCTCAACGAGCAGCTCGCCCGGCACGGGCTGTTCTACCCCGACGACCCGGCGTCCTACCCGTGCTCATTGGTCGGCGGACGCATCGGCACAAGCGGCTGGTCGCTGATCGGTTCGCGCTATGGGCACACCCGCGACCTGGTGCTCAGCTTCGACCACGTGCTCCCGACCGGTGAGGTGATGCACGTCGGCGACGGCATCGGACACAAGGTCAGCAAGTCCTCGAGCGGCTACCAGCTCAAGCACCTGTTCATGGGGCACCAGGGCACGCTCGGTATCGCCACCGAGGCCACCCTCAAACTCTTCCCCAAGCCGGAGGCGGAGCTCTCACCATTCTGGGCGTTCGACAACTACGACGACGCCTACGCCTGCGTCGGTGCACTGGCCCGCGCCGGGGTCGCCACCTTCGCGGGGGCGGTGCTCTTCGACGAGTGGAAGGTCGCCTACCTCCGCCGCGACGACGAGGCCTACATCCCCCAGCCCGGCGACGTGCGGGCGCTGGTGTGCGCGGCGATGTACGGCTACGAGGACGAGGTCAGGCCCGCCGGCAAGCGGCTGTTCCGGATCGCGAAGGAGCACGGCGCCCGCTACCTCGGCGACGAGATCTCACGAGGGCGACTGGGCTGCGCGGCACGACCGCTATGCCACGCCCCTGCACGGTCGAACCAAGGCCGGCCAGGTGGTGCCGATGAGCTGGCACTGCGAGGACGCGGCGATCAACTACACCGACCTCCCGTCGGTGACGAAGGCCTGGCACGAGATCGTCGCGGACCTGCGCCGTCGTACCGACGTGTTCGACGACTGGGGCATGTTCGCCTACACCTCGGGCAACACCGGCGTGGACTACCTCACCGAGATCGACGTGGGGATCTGGGAACAACAGCTCGACGACCGGGCCTGGGAGATGTGGGTCAGGGCCAAGCGTGACATCGCTGCCGTGGCGCTGGCTCACCACGGCTCGATCAGTGCGTGCCACGGCTCGTGTCGCGAGGGCGAGGTCGACCTGGTGCCCGACGAGCTCGGCCGAGGCTTCGACGTGATGCTCGACATCAAGCGCGCGCTCGACCCGAACAACATCATGAACCCCGGAAAGTACCTGCTCGACCGGGCCTACGAGACGGGAACCCGATCATGAGCGACGAGGCCGTGGGCACGCCGATCGGCTTCCGCTACGACGAGCAGTACACGCCGCCGCGGCCCGACCGCGTCTCGGACGTCGCCCTCACCACCCATCCGCACCTCTTCGAGGTCGACCCGCGGTTGATGGAGCGCTGGGTACTGCAGCAGGAGTTCCCCAACTGGGACAGCCTGCGGATCATGAACAGCCGGGGCGACCACCTCGAGTGGATGCACCAGCACTTCGCCTCCACGGTCATGGCGGGCTCCGAAGCTGCTGGCCGAGGTGCAGGCAGAGGACGGTGGAGCGTGACCGCGATGCCCCCGGGGGACGGACCCTGAACCGCCGAGTTCTCGAGAAGGAGTCACCATGAGATTCAGCTACGCGATGCTGCCGGACTACCCGCTGGTCGAGTCGCTGGCCTCGATCAAGAAGGCAGACGAGCTCGGCTTCTACGCCGTGTACGCCGCGGACGAGACTTGGCACAAGGACCTCTGGCTCCTGTTCGCCGCCGCGGCCGCGCAGACCAGCCAGATCCGGATGGGGCCGAGTGTGTCGGGCGTCGTGCTGCGCGAGCCGACCCTGATCGCGCAGGCAGCCGCCACGCTGGACGAGCTGACCGGCGGGCGGGCGGAGGTCGCGGTGTCGAGCGGCAACTTCGGCCTGCTCGCGGAGTACAACATCGACTGGGCCGAGACGAAGCCGCTCTCGCGGGTCAAGGAAGCGGTCCACGTGATCCGGACCCTGCTCGACGACGGCACCATCACCCACGACGGCGAGTTCTTCAAGTACAGCGGCCTGTTCACGTTCGCCCGGCCGGTGCAGGAGCGGCTGCCGGTCAAGATGGGCGCGATGCGCGGGCCGAAGTCGTTCGAAGCGGCTGCGGAGCTCTCCGACGGCTGCCACCATGCGCTCAGCTACACCCGCGAGGCCTACGACTACATGATCAAGCACTGCACGATCGGCGCCGAGCGCGCCGGCAAGAACGTGCAGGACCTCGACCTCGGCGCCTGGATCGTCTTCTCGGTCGCCGAGGACGGTGCTGTGGCCAAGGACGCCGCGCGCAGCATGGTCGGGCCTCTACGCCTCCTCGATGCCGCCCGAGCAGCTCAAGCGCAACGGTGTCGACCCCGCGGAGGTGGCGCCGATCATCGAGGCGATCGGGGCCGGCGACATGGCCAAGGGCATCGAGCTGACCACCCCTGACCTCGCGGAGCGCCTGTCCGTGGCGGGAACCCCGGAGGAGTGCGTCGAGAAGATGCAGAACGAGATCGCGGCCGCCGGGGTCAACCACATGATCCTCGCCATCACCGACAAGGCGCTGGTGAAGGCTCTGATGGGACGCGAGATCGAGGGAGTCCCCGACGTCAACACCCAGCTGCAGCTCGTCCACGACAGGGTCATGCCCGCCTTTGCCTGACCGGGTTGGGATGTGAGCCGAGCGTGCGTCTTACCGCCGCGAGTTCACCTACCGCAGAGCGGCATGAGCCTCAAGGTGGATCAGACGAGCAACGGACCTCTCAGGAGGCGAAGGGGTCGGTGATGACCTCGTAGGGCGGGGTCGCCACGGTCTCTTCGAACTTGCTGTCCACCAGGAGCATCCGCCCGCGCAGGATCTTGGCTGTGGTCAGCACGCGTGTCGGGTCGGTTGCACGCTGTCCCACCAAGGACGCGGCCGAGCCGTCGGCGGACAACCGGAGGGTGGCGAGCATGCGCTGGAAGTTGCGGATCACCGTCAACTGGGCCCCTTGCCGAACCAGGCCGTCCGCGCCGGTCAGGTCCGCGCCGCCGGTGGGCACCTGGGTCACTGAGGCGTCGAGGAGGTCGAAGCGCCACAGCTGGCCGGTCGTTCCCTGGCCGACCACGAGCGCCGAGCGGTCCGGGGAGGTCACGATGCCCCCCAGGTTGAAGCCCGGCTGGGTGGCGATGGTGCCGGTCGCGTCGGCCCAGAGCTGCGCCCGCCAGCCGGCTGCGCCGAGCGCCACACGGAACACCTGGGGTGCGTTCGAGTTCGTGAAGTACGCGCCACCGTCGGGACCGATCGCGACGTCGTTGAGGAACACGTTGTCCCCGGGCGCCCGAAGCGCGGCCAGCAAGTCACCAGCGGGGGAGTAGACCCAAAGGTCCGGCCGGCTGGGCTGCCCGATCCCGTTGGGGCCGCCGGCAATGTACACACGGCCGGCCGCGTCGACCGTGATGCCCCTGGCCGTGAACCGCCCGTCGACCCCGTCTCCCGACAGCCACTCGCGCGCAGTCCGGTCCTGGGTGGTCCCTCGGTGGATCTCGCCCCCCGTCACCTCGCTGACGTAGAACACACCTCGACGTGCATCGGCGCCGATGCCCTCGAATCTGGACCCACCCGGGTCGCCTGGTAGCTGGTAGCTGTCGGGGCGTGCCGCGGCCATTGCGAGGCCGGGCGAGGTGAGCAGGACGGCGGACACAGAGGCGGCGATGACGACGCCGGCGAGGATGCGCTTCACGGGAGGCTCCTTCGGTCGTTCCGATGAGGGTGCGCGGTCCACCATCAACGCTGCAGCGGATCAGCCACTCCCTGGACCGCGCCATCGACGCTACCCGCGCCCCGAGCGACGCGGAAGAGGACCATCCCAGGCTCCATCTGGGCTGCCGCCAGCGTCCTGGGCTTCCTCTTCCCCACCGCACGTGTGTGGGCCGGTTCGGGACGGGCCAAGCGGGCCGAGCGAGGCATGGCCATCGGGGTGTCCACCCGAGGCGCCACCCACCCACCATGGGCGGGCGCGGCGACGTCTGGCGTCTCCTTGTGGGTCCACGCCGCCTCCGCGCCACTCCAGCTCAGGTTTCAGATGCAGTCGGCAGAGCCGGACGCGTCGGCGAGAGTTGCTCCCGTTGGCGGGTCAGGATGAATACCGGCATCTGTCGCGCGGTTCCTTGCTGCAAGTCGCCGAGTCGGGGGACCTGCGCTACCAGCGTCGGCCACATCGCCGCGCGTGCGGTTCCGTGCAGCTCCTCAGCCAAGACCGTAAAGGTCTCGGCCCCGAGTTCGACGGTGATCACGGGGTTGGCCTTGAGGTTGTAGTACCAGTGCGGGTGTCGTTCCGATCCACCGTTGGAGGCGACGATCGCCGATCGGTCGTGGTCCAGGGGAAAGCAGCTCAGCGGGGTGGTCCGCTCCACTGCGGACCTGGCGCCGACCTGATGGATCAGGATCACGGGGTAGCCGGTCCACGACCCGCCGACGCGGCCGTTGTTCGCGCGGAATTCGTCGATGATCGCGGCGTTGTAATCGTCGTCCATGGGAGCTCTTGAAGATTCAGGCAAGCTCGTAGTTCAGGGCGAGACGGCCGTCGGCAAGCTGTTCGACCTTGCGCAGTTCGAGTCCACGGCGTGTGGGCGTCGTGAAAAGGGCGGTCCCTTCGCCGGCGATCAGCGGATAGACCAGGAGTCTGAGTTCGTCGACGAGCCCGGCGTCGATCAGGCTCGCCGTGGTTCGAGCTCCGCCGATGAGGTAGATGTCCTTGCCCGGCTGCTGTTTGAGGGAGACGATCTCGTCGAGCGTCGTGAGGAACCTTGTGTGTGGCCATTGCGCCGAGGCCAAGCTGCCAGACAGTACGTAGTGGGGAGTCTGCGCAGCGAAGCGCGCCCACTCGACCTCGCCTTGGGTCGGCACCTCCCCGCTGAACGGATGGCGCTTGGCCGGCTCGTTCTGGATCTCGGTCCAATACTGCTCGTACGTCGGATACATGGCCCCTCCCAGCAGGCACGCGTCCACCTGTGCCGTGAGGCCGAAGTCCTCCGACCAGCCATCTACCCAATCAGCGACCCCTTCAGGCCCCGCCACCTTCCCGTCGAGAGATAGCTTCATTCCGCCGATCAACTTGCGCATGTCACGACTCCTTCTCCTTGTCGCTTTCCTTTTCGCGTTCGAGGTGGTCCATCAATGCTTCGAGTCGGCCGTCCCAATCTCTGGCTAGCGCCGCCAGGAACTGTTGTGCCACCCGCATGGGCGCGGACCGCAGCCGATACCGCACCCTGCGCCGCTCGCCCGGCTCGGCCGTCACCAGACCGGCCTCTGCCAGGAGGGCAAGATGCTTTGCGATCGCCTGACGCGTGATCGGGAGACGATCGGCCAGGTCCGTCGCCGTGGCAGGACCCGCAGCGGCCAACGTCGCCAGGATGCCGCGCCGGGTCGGGTCGGCGAGCGCGACGAAGACCTGCTCGGCCACCGACTCCTCGTCATTGGGCATCGAGGAACTCGATCAGTTCACCTAGCTCGAGCGCCCACCCCTTGACGTTGCCCTCGTAGGCCCTCCGGTAGGCCTCGTCCGGTAGTTGGGCGAAGCCGGACTCGACCACCGTCAGCCGCGTGCCCGTTCCGTTCGCCACAAGGGTGAACTCGACGTAGGTGCGTCGCGGGTCGTCACCGGGGACCCCAAAGACCTGCCAGGTGAAACCGAAGACCTTCGGCTCCTCGACACGTTCGACTCGGAAGGCCGTGCTCTCGCCGCTCGTCCAGGTCATCCGCCCCGACCCTCCGGGTCGCAGGTCGAGCGTCGCCTCGTCGCCGAACCACGCGCCCAGCCCTTCGGCCGTCGTGAGTGCGTCCCACACCTTGGCCGGCGGGTGAGCGATCTCTACGGTCCGCTCTATCCGATCTGGAAATCCCATCGCGCGTCTCCATGCAGTAGCAACCATTCAGTTGCTACACCGTATTGCAACTGAATGGTTGCGTCAAGGGCGTTGATGAAGGGAGAGATGCCGCTCACAGGACAGTCCACCGAGAGCGTCCACGACGTTCCGCGCGCCGGCGAGGTCGTCGCCAGGCTGGTGCGAGGGACCGCGCAAGCGCTCGAGGCCGCGGCCAGGGTGGGGCCTGCGACGTAGAGCACGGCGGCCGTCTGCGGGGCGATCGCGCGGTTGTCCGCCGCGTGCGTCGTTTCGCCGCGTGAGGCGACCGCTCTCACCGCAGCATGAGCTGTGCTCCAATGCCACTGTGGCAAAGGCGCCAACCCAAGACAGGGCGGCGGCCAGCTCCGATCATCGAAGGGCACCGTCATGACGCGAACGACTCCAAGCTCTGGTCGGCGGTCCGAACTCAGTGATGCCGTTGCCCGGCTGGACGAGGAGCGCGATGCCCTCCGCATTCGCGCTTCGCAGCTCGCCGACGACATGGCCGCCCTGGTTGCTGCTTCGCGCGACTCCAATGCCGATGACGAACACGATCCCGAGGGGCAGACGATCGCCTACGAACGATCCCAGTTGTCGGCGGTGACGAACCAGACGCACGACCACCTGCGCGAAGTCGAAGCTGCTCTCGAACGTGTCAGTGCCGGCACCTACGGGACCTGCGAGGTCTGCCGACAACCGATCGCCGTGGCACGGCTGGAGGCGAGACCAACGGCACGGACCTGCGTCAACCACGTCGACACCCGCCGCAACGCCACCTAGCCACTGCATCGTTCGCATCCACCTCGGGCCGAGGTCGCTGTGGATGCCAGGCAAGCCACATCACGCACTGCGACACGAGAGTGCGTCATACCGCCGCGAGCCGGCCCCTCCGGACTGCGGCATCAGCGGATGTCCGCAAACACTCTCGTGCCGGGCTGCTCGCAAGCGGTCTGAGTGTGCAACGAAACGGCTTGGGGTCTTGCTCGTGTCGGCGACCATCACCTTGACCGAGTCTGGCCAGACACCGGCTCTAGGACAATCGTCTAGAAGCGGCGTATCGGCCACGGGGTCGTTCCAGGGCCGGAGGGTGCGGGCGCCGCAGCAAGCCCGTCGTCCGACCCGAGCTACGGCAGTGGGGTCACTGGGTCAGTGCGGCGCGGGCGGGCGAGTGCCGTGGGCTTCCGCTCAGGGCTGGGCATTGCTGGGTCGCTCCCACGGCCCGGTGACCGCGAACACGTGCCCCGGTGAGTAGATGTTGACGAAGAGCGTCGAACCGTCCGCGCTGAACGCGACGCCAGCGAACTCGCTTCCGTTGAGCTCGTTGCGGGCCAGCGGGTACGACTTGCCCTGATCGGTTACCCCGACCAGATGCTGGATGCCTTCGCCGTCCTCGGCGAGGAGGATGCCGCCGTACGGCGACACCGTGATGTTGTCGGGGCCGTCGTAGTTGTCCGTGTCGACGGTCGGGTCGGGGTTGACCCCGAAGATCGTCGTGAGGGTGACCATCTCGGTGTGCGGGTCGTAGAACCAGACCTGGCCGTCGTGCTCGTTGACGCTGCCGTCACTGTTCCTGGCGAAGCTCGCAACGAAGTAAGCGCCTCCGTCACCCCACCAGGCGCCCTCCAGCTTGCGGCTGCGGGTGACCTGGTCGTCGGTGAACTGCATGCGAACCGACGTCGTGCGAGCCTCTCGATCCGGCACCTCCACCCACTCGACCTTGTACTGCGTGCCCGGCTGGGTGGCCAGCGAGAGGTCGGGAATGTGCTTGCCCCCGCGGTAGCAGGTCATGGCCTGCAGCCGCCCGGCCGTGTCCCCGCCCGCGGCCAGGGCGAGCCCCCGGAGGGCGTTCTTGCCTCCGGTGAAACCCTCCGGCGGGGTCCACCGCAGGTAGAGACCGTTGGGTGCCGTGGCGTCCTCGGTCTCGTAGATGGCCAGCGTCACGGGGTCCACGGCCACCGCCTCGTGCGCGAAGCGACCGAGGAACTTCAGCGGGACGGGGCTCTTGCCGACGTTGGCCTGCTGGCTGGCCGCGTCGACCTCGAAGACGTAGCCGTGGTCCTCCTGGAACCTGCCGGCCCTGCGCTGCTCCGTCTCCTCGCAGGTGAGCCAGGTGGCCCAGGGGGTGACGCCCCCGGCGCAGTTGTTGTGGGTGCCCGCCACGCTGGTGTACTCGCGGATCCGGTTGCCCTGCGCATCGACGTCGATGTTCGTGGTGCCGCCGCGGGCGCCCGGGTCGTAGGTGAGCCCGGCAAGGACCGGGACCCCGAAGGGCTCAGATGCACTGATCTCGTGGTTGTTGACGATCGTCGATCCCGTCCCGTTGGCGAAGACACCGTTCCCGTCGGGATCGCTCGGCGTCGGGACGCCGTCCAGCGTCTGGGTCACACCGGTCTGCGAGACGATGCGGTACGAGAACCCCGCCGGCAGGGCGAGGCGCTTCGCCGGATCCGGGACGAGAGGGCCGTAGCCCGTCGACGACCGCGGAGCTGCGAGCGCGCTCCCGGAGCCGGCCAGAGCGTCGACACTGCCGGCGATCGCGATGCCCAAGCCAGCTGCAGTGGCGCCCCCGAGGAAGTTGCGACGGTTGATCGACGAAGTCATGACAATCCCCTTCACGAAGGTCCGATCACCTCGCTCGCCCCGTTGCGAGCGAGGCCCCCCTCGCCATCACCAACCTGGGGCCCAAACGGCACTGCCGCCCCGCGCTGTGGTCACTGAGGACCAGGTACGGACCACGATGGCCCCCTTCGGCCGGATGCGCCACCGCAGCGAACGTGCGGCGCCTCGAGACTGCGTCGCTCCGACCGATTGACCCGCGCGAAGGGGGCACGCAAGTGCGCTAGCCGCGTGCTAGCCCACTGTCACACCGGGCCGGGGCGGGGCGATCTTGCCGCTGACTCGGTTTGCGCCTGACCGGAACTGCGCTGAACTGACTACGTGATTCTCTTGAGTACCGGGAAGTCCAAGTACGGCCGGCTCGAGGCCTGCGGGGGACGGTGCCGCGCCGCCTTGTTGAGGATTGCCGCGATCGACTTCGAGGAATTCTTGAATCGGTACCAGGACGACTTCTCTCTATGGTTGGGGTCGTTCGAGCAAGGGGCAAGGCCGGCGACATCGTCGACTACGGGAGGTCGCCTCCTCGTTGGATGCCTTGATCAGAAGGCAGGACATTGATGGGGTCGATGGCTCCAATCCCCAGCACACCAGAGGTTGGCCACGCGCCGACGCCTCCGGCGAAACCGCCGCGGTCAACCCGAGGGACTGGTCGCCGCACCAGGGGTGGAGCTGATCCCGAAGATCCCCGGGCACGTGGCCGCTCATGCACCGTGTCCCCGGAGCGCCTCTTCGCTGCCTGTCGTTTGTTCTGGCGGCAGCAGACCAAGCGTGACGTCCCTGCGGTCAGAGCAGGGCGTTCTCGCCGCCACCTCATCTGAGGGGTGAAGACGGGTGAGAGGCTCAGCCCGCCCGGGCCGGATCTGGCCGGACACGCCCGCCAGGTTTGGCCCTACCGTTCAGCGCCTCTTGCCTAGCCCAGTCGTCGGGTACCTCGCTGTGCGAACCGACGCAAAGCAGGGACTTGCCCAGCGTGGGGAACTGGTGCCAATGCTCGATGAGCTTGCCGTCACGAACGAGGATGCGTCGCTGGCATGCCTTGCAGACCGCGCCACTGTGTCGCCCCACTCCCGTACCCCCTTCGCCATTGTCCGATATGCGCTCCGCGGCTGACATACCCATCGAGTCGGTGAAGATGCCACGCGCACCCCTGAGCGTCGCCACCGGGCTCGAAGAGGATGGGGAAGGAGCTGGTCGAATGTCCCCGCGGGCTTGCGTAGTTCTGCAACATGGCGGTGTCCAACACTTCGCGGCAGCCTTCGCCAGCCCGGTCCGGTCGACGTCGAAGTCCTCGCAGAGATGTCCGGGGGAAGGGCGGGAGCCCGCAACCCCCGGTGCGGCCTCCGGCGCTGCCTCAACCGGCCGCCATGTCGTCAGTCCGAGCAGCACTGGAACCACCAGCCGGGCTTGCCGGGGACGGGGGCGACGATGGTGACCATCCCCTCGGGCGTGCGTGGCTGCGCGTCGGCGTCGTAGATGAGCTCCCACGAGGTGGAGAAGGGCGCGCGGTGCGTCGACATGAAGAACGCGCCACGGAGCTCGTCGGCGCTGAACGTCCCACCGGCCCGTTCGATCGGGGTCGCGGACCGCTCCAGGGCCGCGGCGACCCGTGCGTGGTCGGCGCGGACGACGTCGTCGAACGGTTTCGGGTCGTTCGTCGAGCCACCGCAGTGCTCGGGGTCGCCGCTGGTGAAGTCGCGGGGCGCGGGACGGTCGTAGGTCATTCCCGCGCAGTCGGGCTCGTCCATGAAGTACTCCACCTTCAGCTCCTCGAGCACCGGCACGACCGTCGCCTCGAGCCTGGAGACGTAGGCGGCCAGTTCGGCATCCGACGGCAGGTCGCCGCGGTCCGGCACCTCGGGTGCGGCCTTCGTGGGTGCTGCGGGGGGTGCCCCGGGCTGCAGGACGCCTCCGCCGGACCCCCCGGGAAGCGCCGCGGCCAGCCCGACGATGACGGCCAGCGTGACGACGGCCAGGCCGGACAGGCTGAGCAACCGGAGCCGACGCCGGCGTCGTGCCCCAGCGGCGATCGCACCGAGCGGCGGCGCGCTGACGGGCGTGGCTTCCGCGGCTCGTTCGAGCAGCTCGACAAGGTCTGGGTCACTCATCTGCTTCCTCGCAGTTCCTGGAGGTTCGGATCGTCCTGGAGCCGCTTCAGCGCCCGGGACAGCCGGCTCTTCACGGTTCCGGGAGCGACCCCGAGCACGTCGGCCATCTGTTCCTCACCGAGGTGGCTGTAGTACCGGAGCACGACTGCGGTGCGCTGGTCCTGGGGGAGACGGTCGAGCGCCCGGAGCACGACGTCCGTCTCGTCGATGAGCGCGTACTCGTCGGGAGAGGGTCGCTCCGGGAGGTGCGCGGTCGGGCGCTCCCCGGTCCACCGGCGCCGCCGGGCGGAGATCAGGCCGTTGATGAGCGCGCGGTGCACGTAGGCGTCGCGGTCATCCGCCTCGGCGATCCTCGACCAGCTGGCCATGCACCGGATGAGGGTCACCTGGACCAGGTCCTCGGCCTCGGGTGGCGAGCAGCCGATGAGGACAGCGGACCGGACGAGTCGACCCCAGCGCGCAGCGACGTACTCCTCGAAGTCGTCGTCACGGCCCATACCTGAAAGACGCCTCGGCACGACGGTCGGGTTCCCGGACGGCCCTGCTCCGCCATGCCGCTCATTCCCCCCGCACGTACCCGCGTCACATCGCCCGCGTGAACCAGCGGGGCCGGCGCACGCATGTGGAGGGGCCGCGCTCGACCGACTGGCTTCGAAGCGATTCCGGTATGGCCTGTGGCGAGGGCGCCGTGTCGTTCTTGGAGGTTGTCGCGTCGGTGGACGGGATTCACGTCCCGGACAGGATGCCTCGGCCTCGCATCGCGTGCGGGCCGAGGCATCCGTCATCGGCGCCCGAGGTGCCCGAGTCAGACCAGGAGCTGATGCCGGGCGAGATCGCGATAGAGCGGCGTCGAGTCGACGAGGTCGGAGTGCGTGCCCTGACCGACGACCTGACCGTGGTCCATGACGACGATGTGATCGCTGTCGACGACGGTCGACAGGCGGTGGGCGATCACGATGAGCGTGCGATCGGTCGCGACGGCGTCGATCGCGTCGCGCATGCGCTGCTCGTTGAGGCCGTCCAGTGAGGAGGTCGACTCGTCCAGCAGCAGGATCGGGGGTGCGGCCAGCAGCGCACGGGCGATCGCGAGACGCTGGCGCTCGCCGCCCGAGAGCATGACGCCGCTCTCGCCGACCGGGGCATGCACGCCGAGGGGATTGCGCTCGAGCACCTCGCCCAGGTTCACGGCGCGCAGCACGCGCTCGCAGTCGTCATCGGATGCCTCGGGCGAGGCCAGTCGCAGGTTCTCGGCGATCGTCCCGGCGAGGGTCGGGGCATCCTGCTCGACGTAGCCGAGGCGCGCGCGCAGCGCGGCACGGTCGAGTGTGCGCGCGTCTTCTCCGTCGACCAGCACGGCGCCGTCCGACGGGTCGTAGAAGCGTTCGATGAGGGCGAGGGTCGTGCTCTTTCCTGCGCCCGACGGCCCGACCAGTGCGACGCGAGCGCCTCGCGGCACCGAGAAGGACACTCCGCGCAGCACCTCTCCGGCGACGGGGGTGGGTGCGAGTTCCTCGGTCCCCGACATGGAGTAGGGGTCGACGTGCGCGTTCTCGAGGACCGCGAGCGCCTCGGACTCCGCCGTGCGCCGCGCGGCGACGACGGCCTCGGGATAGCGGAAGTGCACGTCGCGGAACTCGATCGCCGCGCCGGGCGAACCGGCACGACGGTCGTCGGCGTCACGCACGCGCGTCGCCAGCGCGGCGTCGCCCTGCGTCTCGGTCGGCAGATCGAGGATCTCCTGGATGCGGCCGAGGGCGCCCAGCGCCTGGTTGACGGACGTGATCGCGCCGAAGGTCGATCCGAGCGGGGCGATCAGCATGAACAGGAACATGACGAAGGTGACGAGCGCGGCGACGGTGATCGCGCCGGAGGCGACCCGGAGTCCGCCGACACCGAGCACGACCAGCAGCGACAGCTGCAGCGCGATCCCCGCGATCGGCACGATGAGCGCCGACACCTTGGCGATCCGCACACCCTGGTCGTAGGCCCCCTCGGCCAGCCCCGAGATCGCGGCCTCCTCGCGGTGGCTGGCGCCGGCCGCGCGCACGGTGCGGATCGATCCGACGGATCGCTCGACGCCCGACGCGAGCTCGCCCACCTTCTCCTGCTGGTCTCGCGTTGCCGTGCGGATCCGTCCGCTGAGCAGCCCGACGCCCCCGATCGACAGACCGATCACGAGGACGATGAGACCCAGTAGCGCGGGGTCGATGAGCGCCATCGCCACGAGGGCGCCGAAGAAGACCAGGCTGTTTCCGACGGCATCGGCGAGACCCTGCGTGAGGACGGCGTACAGCAGAGTCGTGTCGGTGCCGACCCGCGAGACGAGATCGCCCGTTCGCCGCGCGTCGAACTCGCTGATCGGCAGGTGCAGGATGCGCCCGATCAGCTTGCGCCGCGATGAGTAGACCACGGCAGTGCCGGTGCGCTGCAGCAGGAAGTGTTGAAAGCCTGAGATGACGGATGCCGCGACCACGAGCGCGAAGACACCCCAGACGATCATGCCCAGCGGCTCGCCGGCCTGCACGCGGCCGATGAGCAGGCCCACCAGCAGCGGCTGGGCGAGGGTCGCGATCGCGCCGAAGATGCTCAGGACCACGACGATCACGAGCACGCGACGGTGTTCGAAGAGGAATGGCAGCAGCTGCTTGAGGCTCGCGCGCGGACCCTCTTCAGGCGCGCGACGGCCGCGGCGTCCGCGGGTGGGGGTGGTTGTGCTGGACATGAGGGTTCCCTGCCGATTGATGCGGGAGAGCGGGCGAGAGCCCTATCTACGACCGTACTTCTTGTGCACGGCCTGTCTGCTCACGCCGAGGGCGCCGGCGATCGCGACCCAGGAGTATCCCTGAGCCCGGGCCCGGCGCACCTGCTCGGCCTCGGCGCGGGCGAGGTCGGCGTGCAGAGCCTGCAGCCGGCGCAGCTCGGGCAGCGGCTCGCCGCCCTGTGCGGCGCCGATGGCCGTGCGGATGTCGTCGCTCACGGCGTCAACCGTAGTTGACAGATCGGATGTCGTCAACTTGGGTTGACGCCGGTTGAGGCGGTGTCCTCGCTCCCGACCGGCAACCCGGACCCCGTCGTTGAGCGAGCGAAGCGAGTCGAAACGCCACGAACTGATGCGAAAGGCACGGCCCTCCGAAGAGGACCGGGGCCACCTTCGACCGAGGTCAGTGCGTCAAAGCGCCGCCTTGCGGGGCCTGGGAGACCGGAGTCCGTGGGGAGCGACCGTGACATTGCCCCCGGGGCGGCGGACACTGCGGTCATGGGTGCGGGCTCGAGGGGTCAGCTTGGTCTGGTCGTTGGCCGGGGAGCGGAGCTGCAGGTTGTCTCGTACCCGCGTGGACGGCGAGGTGGGCAGTGCTACTACGAGCAGGGCAGTCCCTTCTTGAGCCACGCCTCGTCACGGTGCCCGGCAGGGTGCAGCCCGATGGTGAGCCACACCGAACGCGCTGGTGGGCAGCCGCGTGGGCGCCACCCGCCGATCCCTGGACCGAGTCTGGCCAGACACCGGACCTACCGACAATCGTCTGGTAGCCGCCTGAGGCGACCAATCCTGAAGGCGGCTACTCGTTTCATTGACGCAGGATCGACGGCCGCGCAGGCTCGGTCTAGGTGGGGGCTGCGCGCAATGGCTCGTAGGTGGCTCGGTAGCTGTGGGTTCCTATCGTCCTGAGGATGGGGTCGCGTATCCAGGGGGGCAGCCGCGCGGCGCGAGACAGCCGGTCGGTCATGGTCTGCACATGTTCGACCCGCGTGTGCCGACGCCGCTCGAACTCACGCCCCGTTTCGTTCCAGTCCGCCGCGTCGGCGAGGATCTCGCCGAGCACGAGGGCGTCCTCGACGGCGAGCGCTGCGCCTTGCGCCCACACAGGTGCCGTGGCGTGCGCCGCGTCGCCGACGAGCACGACCCGTCCGCGTGTCCACGCCGTGGGCCGCACCTCCTCCAGCGGCGACAGGAACGGCGGGACCCGCTCCATCGCCGCCGCGGCCAGCACCTCGCGCACCTGGGGTGGGAAGTCGTCGAAGGCGGCGGTCACGTCATCGAAGGACGTCGCATCGTTCGCGACCGCGACCCAGCCGTACAGCCGTTCGTCACCAAGTGGGATGAAGAGGACCGTGTCCAGGCCGCCGCTCCAGACGACCCAACAGTCGATGCCGGGGTTGCGCGTCACGAACCGCCAGCTCGAGGGTGAGAGGACGGCTGCCTGCGGAGCCTGACCCGAGGCGACGAGAGGGCGCACGGTCGAGTGGACGCCGTCGGCGCCGACGAGCAGGGCGCCGTCCTCCTGCGTGCCGTCACCCAGCTCGACGGTGACCCGGTCCGGGGTCTCCACCATGTCGCGAACCTCCGCACCGAGTCGCACGGTGCCCTCGGGAACAGCCGTTCGCAGCAGCGACAACAGTTCACCACGCAGGACACAACGCGGCCGAGCCTCGACCCCCCAGAACACGTCCTCGTCGACGGAGAACAGCAGGCGACCGCGCCGATTGCGGTACTCCCGTCGCCCGAGCGGGGCGCCAAGCCGCTCCAGGCCATCTCCCAGCCCGAGAGCACCGAGGGCCATCACGGCGTTGCCCGGCAGGTTGATCCCGAGCCCCGCGTCGAGCGCATGATCGCGACGTTCAAGGACCACCGCAGGGATACCGTGCCGACCCAGCGCCGCGGCAGTTGCCAGCCCGGCAATGCCGCCCCCGGCGATGAGCACGCGATCAGACGACTCAGACTCACTCATGCGAGGCATTCACCTCTCCTACCTCTGCGATGGGTCGCCACCAATCCCTGCTAGTTCTACCGCCACGTGACTGATTCGTTCACGCGGCCACGGGCGTCGAAAACTGGTCCCGATCGGGCCGTCAGCCTGAGCTGGCGCACTCCAAGGGCCACCCGCAGGGGAAAGATCAGCGCCAGCACGATCAGGCGCTGAGCCAGCCCTGCACCGCTCGTGGAGGGGCCCTTGCTCCGGGAGCACCAATAGGTTCATCACCAGGGCCGATCCGAGGAGTGCGGCCCCGGCGGCCACGGCATAGGGCGAGAGCGACCGCCACGACGGGTCTCGCCGCAGCCGCGTTGACAGCAGCAGGAACGCAACCGGCGACCCGAGGAAGAAGAGCATTCCACCGGCGAGGTGACCACCCGGGTCGTACGTCGCACCGGCAGCGTCCGCACGCAAAGGGAAGACACCGGCGATGATGGCCCCGACCCCGGTGAGGAACAGGAAGGCCGGCCCGGCGAACCCGCCGGGCGACGGAGCGATGGCGCGATGGAGACCAACGGCCTGGGCCATGGTCAGCACACCGAACACGACGAAGGTCACCTGCTGAATCCAACCGTTGGGGCCGGCCTCAAGGGCACTGATCGGCTCGGCCATCGGGCTGTACTCCCCGCGCCTGAACTGCTGTTGCGCGAGGAACGAGACGGTGAAGATCACCGGTCCGGCTATCCCCGCCCAAGCCGTGGCGCGCAGCAGACGTCCGCCTCGGGGTGTAGCGCCGGGGGTCCGGCTGTCTCGATACCGTTGGTCTTTCATGACGAGCTCCGTCCATGTCCAGCCCGCCTGGCGCAGGCTCGTCATCGACGCTAGGTCCGGAGGTTTGCATCGCCCATCGGGAGTTCTCCCCATACGCCCAACCCGTGCTGCATCGCAAAGATCGTCGCCGCCGCGCGGCTGGAAACTCCCATTTTGACGTAGGCGTTCTGAATGTGACGATCGGCCGTCTTCGCCGAGATGCCAAGCCGATGGGCGATCTGCTTGGTCTGCATCCCACGAGCGAGAAGCCCGACGACCTGAGCCTCCCGGTCGGTCAGCCCGGCCGGGCGCGGGATGCGCGGCACCGGCTGCCCGGCAGCCTGCAGTACGGCGGTCACGGCGTCGGCGTCGAGACGTCCCTCGGCCGCGAGCCCGCCAAGTCGCGCCGATGCCTGCTCCGGAGCCAGGGCCGCACGATGCGGCCGGGGCTCGCACGCGGTACAGAATGTGTCGGCCGCCGCGAGCACCCGCTCGGCCTGGCCCAGGAAGGGCCCGGCAACACCCCGGTGATAGCCGCTCCCATCGATCCTCTCGTGATGAGCGCTCGCGATCGCGCCGAGGCGCGAGAGGAAGGCTGATGAGGCAAGCACTCGTTCGGTGTAGTGAGGGTGCATCCGCATCCGCTCCCACTGATCCACCGTCAGGGCCTCGGCGTGGTTCCACGCATGGGTTTCGACAGCGACTCGACCGATGTCGTGCACTCGGCCAGCGCGGCCGACTGCGACAACGTCCTCGGTCGACAGTCCCAACAGCGCGGCAGCACGAACGGACAGGTCTGCCACCGCCGCGGCGTGTCCAGTGAAGTAGCTGGAAACCAGGTCTGCGAAGTCACCGATCCCGCCGAGTGCCTCGTCGATCCCTGCCCCCCGCAGCGTCAGCCATGGTTTCGGCTCGCCCGCCAGCAGTTCGTCGTGCGCACCGGGCACGGACACCGGGGACAGCATCTCGCTCGTGAGCACCGCGACAACGTCCGGGTCGAACGCACCGCCCGAGCGTTCCCGGATCACCGCGACCGCGCCTTCGGAACCCCACAGCAGGGACTGGAAGCTCGCGTCGCGAGCCACCTGGGCAACCCGCAGCGCCACAGGCACCTCCTCGCCCTTAGCCCCGGAGAATCCCTTGCCGTCCCAACGCGCGGTGAAATCAGCAAACATGGCCGAGACGGCCGGCGGGGCACCCAGCCTCGACGCGAGCATCTCGGCGACCTCACACATCGCGACCGCATGCAGTCGGTGGCCTCGGGCAGCCGCCGGAAGCCGCAACACGCCCTCCATGGCACGAACCGGAGCCGGGTGCTGCGGGTCGGCCAAGGCACGCGCCACGCCGCGGGCCAGCTGCCCCGGCGAACCGAAGATGACCGGCTGGAAGTGGCTGAGCAGGGCCCCCGGCGCGAAGCGCCTGGCGGCCGCCTCGGAATCAGCCGTGCAGCCGACGTAGAACAGCAGGCACGCATACAACGTGTCGCGTCGAAGGTCGTCGGAGACACCGAGCCGGTCCGCGAGTCGCATCCCAACCACAGCGCTCTGGAACCCATGCTCGAACGGGAACCCCATGGCCAAATCGGTCGCCAAGCACAGCGACCCGACAACCTCGAGGGTCCGGATGCTGTCCTCGGAATGTGCCGCCGGAGACGCCACATCCAGACATTACTCCGGGAACCCGACGACAGCGGGTGGCGCTCAACGACGTCGACCTCGTCTCCCGCACCAGCGACGCGAGCGTGCCGCAACTTCTGGGGAACGCTCGGCGAATCCTGGAAACTTTCACACTGCGTCCCTGCGACGCCAGTTGAACGCCGTACCCGGCAGCCAGGTGTTCCGTCGACTGCCTTCCACATCCCGGTCGGCCGCACCACGAGTAGCTGCGCCTGCACCTGCCCGGGTGGGGTGTCCTCAAGGGGCAAGTGACCTGTCCGTTTCTGTAAAGCCGAGCCGCCCGAAGACACCTACAGTTGACGTCGGTTCGGGCCAGTCCCGGCTTGACGTAGGGCCACAACGGTGTGAGTCCGACCATCCCTTCGTCTTCGAGACCTGGGGCGCTGAAGTCCCCACACCAGCGATGAGAGATGGACAGTGCTGTGGGCCAAACCAACACCTTCAAGCCCGGTGGCGCGCCACATGGGCACGTCCGCGGCCAGGCGAGTCAGTGGGTACGAATCGGCCGCCCCAGTGGGGGCACCGGGGTGCGTCAGTCCCCTGTCCGTGCGACCGACATGGCCTCCAGGCGATGAGTTCCTGGTGGCTCCTGGTCTTCGTTGCGGTGCTGTTCACCAATGGGACGGTCGCCTGGTGCGTCGCGCAGTCTCGGGTGACCGCCCGGCAGCGTGAATGGCGAGTCCGGTGTGGACTCCTTTCCATCGTCGACGAAGCAGCTGCCCCAGTCGTCGACCGGCGCCTGAACCCGCTCGACCTCATCCCCCCACCTCACGAGGCTCCGAAATGACCATCGACACCACGGGGCCGCCCACACCCCTCATCCCGCTCATCGCGTTGGACGAGCTGCCCGACGGACGCGGCCGCCGTGTCTGCACCGCCGGGTACGACCTGGCCGTGTTCAAGGTCGGCGATGCCGTCTACGCGATCGATGACAGCTGCCCGCATGCCGGCTCTTCGCTGAGCGGCGGCCGAACGGAGGGCACGACAGTCGGCTGCCCTGCCCATGGTCTGAAGTTCGACCTCGTGCACGGGCGTCCGCGGAACCCGCGGAAGCTCCAGGCACGCACCCACGGGCTGCGCGTGGTGGATGGTCTGGTGATGCTCGCCCCAGAAACGTCCCCCCCGGCCCCCATCCCGGATCCGAAGCCGGCCACGGCTGTCCGCAAGTACGGTGACCCGCTGAGCTAGGGCTCGGAGTTGGATCGCCGCCAGAGGTGAGGCCCCGAACCCACCGGCTCGACAACGCGGCCGGGTGACCACACTTGCCCATGGCAGAGAGCTCGTCCCAACGGGTGACCAGACCAGCCGCGCCGTTTCCCCCGTTGCCGTTGCACCAGAGCGGGGCCCAGCACTGACGACCCAGCCGTTTGCTCGTTTGCGACGTGGCGCTGCCTGCGACCAGCTAGCGCCGACATTGCGCTGACGCGCGGATGCCGTCAGGCGCGTTGCGTCAGAAGGTCTCCCGAGTGGGCACGAGCGAGGACTTCAACTTGCGTCTCTCCGCCGCCGGTCAACGCGGGCAGTGCAGTCGATTGCGTTGCGGGCGCGCCAGCCGCGGTTGAGCCCTGCAGGCAGCCGAGCCCAGAGAGGCAGAACCAGGTCTGTCTCGGTGTTCAACTGGGTTGGTCGAGCCCGCGATCGTTGCGCCGCAGGAGCAGCCCGGAGAGAGCGAGGACCCACAGCCAGAACATCAGGTAGGGCAGGAGCCACATGTAGTTGGACCAGCTGATGCGGCCGAGTGCGAGCCCCACACCGCTTGCGATGGCGAGCCAGCCAAGCCAGCGGGGGAGGAAGCGGGTCGAGACGATGACCCAGCCACAGCACGCGGCGAAGCTGCCAAGGGCCACCCGAGCGTTCGCGAACGCCGCCTGGGACTCGTCAAAGGCGTACCTCGCGATCTGAGGGTCGAGGTCATCGGCACGGAACGTGGCAGCGACCTCGTTTCCGGTCAGGACCAGCGACAAGAAGAGCACGCCGGAGACCGCTGCGATTGACGACCGCCACGGCGGCTCACCCTCAGCGCGCCGCAGGAGGATTGCCAGCGCGACGACGAACCAGGCGAAGGTGACCAAGGCAACGGTGAAGACGAAGGACCGGAGGTCGGACGCAACCGTGTTCGGTGCCCGGTAGTGGGTGAGGAACTCGTCTGCCGGGGCGTTGAACGGCGGTTCTGCATGCGTGCCGACCAGAGCGACGAAGAGCAGGATCACAGAGCCCAGCCCGGCGACGGCAGTGACCCTGCACAGGCGCCGCCAAGCGACTGTGTCGGAAGTCGGGGCGGTGGTGCTCATGGAACTCCTTTCAGTCCTGGGACCCGAGAGGCTGATGAGGCACACACAGGTCATGGCGATCCAGGATCCGGTCGGTGTTGGTCGGCGCCCTTCTCACCTGCACGCGACGACCGTCGGATGGATTCTGGTGAAGCCTCGCGGGCCTGTGACAACACGCCCCTTGCGCGTGGCCAACTGTTCGCTCGGTCGTGACATCGACGCTCCTCCTGATGCGTGGGGTCGAACTACTCCGGGTGGTTGGCGGCGTGCCCGCCGATCGTGAAGGGCGTGGTGACGCCCTCGTACATGAGGTGGGCGATGAGGCCGTCGACGGCGTGGACGAGCCTGTGGCAGTGGTCGCTCCAGATGCCGGGGTTGTCGGCGACCAACGCGACCTCGTAGCTCTCGCCCGGCCGCACGTCGAGGGAGTCGACCACCCACGGGCTGCCCCGTGCCGCCGCCCCGTCTCGCGAGAGGACGGTTGTTCCTGTCGTCGTCGACGGTCGAGAAGCACGTCAACTCGATCTTCACCAAGCTCTCGATCCCCGAGATCGGCGTCAACAGGCGCGTCGCCGCCGTGCTGTCGTTCCTCCAGGCGCCCACGACACACCACGAGCGATGACGACCACGGACCACTGGCATCGACCGGCTAGCCATACCGGCCCTACGCATCCGCCTCTTGGTCACCGACGGTGGACTCACCAGGGGTTGGGCCGACCCCGAGCGGGGGGACCTCGAACACATCCCCGCTCGAACAGCTCCCTTTGGTCGTCGCCCGATGAGCGCGAGCTTCACCTGCGTCACTCGCCGCCTGTCCGCCCGGAATGCAGCGTGTGCACCCTCGAGTCATCACGGCTGGTGCACGGTGGGGGCGGCGTGGGCGAACAGGTCGACCAGCTCGGATCGGCCGGAGATGCCGAGCTTCGCGAACACGTGTGTCAGGTGAGTCTCCACGGTTCGGCGGGTGACGTACAACCGTTGGGCGATCTCACGGTTGCCGTGGCCGGCCGCGGCGAGGTCGGCCACCTGGCGCTCGGCGGGAGTGAGCGACTCGATGCCGGTGACGGCGCTCCGGCGCGGACGGGCGCCGCACGCCCGTAGCTCGGAGCGGGCCCGGTGGGCGAGGCGAAGCATGCCGCCGCGCTCGGCGAGGTCGAGCCCCCGCCGTAGCGGGTCGCGGGCGGCCGCGCGCCGGTTGATCCGGCGCAGCACGGAACCGAGATCGACCAGGGCCCTGGTGTGCTCCAGTCGCGCCGGACTCGGGTCGAGCAGACCCACGGCCTGCTCCAGCAGCCCCACCGCGTCCGCGGGCTCGGCAGTGTGAGCGAGCGCCCGCAGTGCGGCTCCGCGAGGTTCGGGCAGGCCGGTGCGTTCTGCCAGCTCGAGCTGCTCCAGCGCCAGGGTGCGCGCCGAACCCGAGTCGCCGAGCGCGACGAGCGCCTCGCAGTCGTCGACGCGCCAGCTTGCGACCCCGGGGTGCTGAACCCTGAGTCGGCGCCACCAGTCGGCCGCAAGGAGCAGGTCGGCGTGGGCTTCGTCGTACCGGCGCTGGGCCAGCCGGAGGTGCGCCCGCCGTTCGAGCAACAAGGTGCTGGAGACGCAGGCCGGCGGGGGGTCGCCCAGCCGATGGCCGGCGTCGAGCGCCGCCTCGGCCGCGTCCAGCTCGTTCATCTCCGTGAGCGCCTCGACCAGGGGAAAGAGCGACCACACGAGCGCGGCCGGGGGGCTGTTGCCCTGCTTGAAGTCGAAGGACAGCTGTGCGTCGGCATGGGCTTCGTGGACCCTGCCGAGGTGGAGCAGCGCGATGGCCCGCATGAAGCTGCCGTGCGCCAGGGCGATCAGCCATCCCTGGGGGCGGGCCACCTCGACCAGCCCGTCGCACAGCCGGCGGGCGGTGTCCAGCTCGCCGTTGGCGATCAGCAGGAACTTCGCGGTCGTGCTCACCAGTGACTCGGCGTTGCGCGGCGGGGTGACCGCGTCGAGGGCGGGCAGCAGCAGGTGGTTCACCTCGCTGGCGGGACAGCTTTCGTTGAGCAGCGCCCACGCGGCGATCACCCGCCACAGCACGTCATCGTCGAGCACCCCGTGCCTGCGTGCCAGGTCGAGCCCCTCCTCGACGGTGTCCGCGGTGAGGAGCATGCCGCACGCCATCTCCAGCTCGAGCGACCCACGTAGCTGTGCGCCCGCGTCGACCGGTTGGCCCAGCCCCAGTCGGCAGAGCTCGATGGCACGGTCGAAGTGACCGGCCATCCCGAGCGCACGGCTCCCGGACAGGGCGATCCGCACGCGCTGCTCCGGCGTGGCGGCAAGCTCGACCGCGTCGGCGAGGAGGGCAGCAGCGCCGGGCCGCACCTGCGCGGACAGGCAGAGGCCGAGCTCGCTGTGCAGGTCGGCCGTGAGCGCACGGCTGTCGGGTGGCTCGAGCAGCGCACGGCGCAGGAAGACCGCGGCGCTCTCGGGCGCTCCTCGCCGATTGGCCCTCTCCGCTGCGGCACGCAGAGTCGAGACCGTCTGCGGCTCGCCGGCCGGCTCAGCGTGCAGCAGGTGCAGTCCGACGGTCTCCACGTCGACCCGTTCGGCGGCCAGCACCCTGGCGGCGCGCCGGTGCAGGAGGGAGCGCTCACCGTCCGGAAGTCCGAGGTAGAGCGCGTTCGCCACCAGCGGATGGGTCAGTGCGAACCCGTCATCGGCTCGTCCGACGAGGCCGCTGGCCACCAGCCCGTCGGCCAGGTGGTGAGCATCGGACGAGGTCGAGACCGGCGACCTCCGCGGCCTGGCGCAGCAACGCTCCGCGACCGAGGACCGCGAAGGCACGGGCCAGGTCGGAGGTGCCCGCGGGCAGTCGCGCGAGCTGGACCTCCACGCTCCGGCCCACCTGCTCCGGGCCGAACGTGGTGAGCCTCGCTGCGACCTCGGAGGACGGCTCGACCCCTTCGGCGATCACCTGGTCGACGAGGGCGCCGAGCAGGAACGGGTTGCCGGCGCTGGCGGCGTGGCAGGCAGCGACGAACGCCGGGTCGGCGCCGGGAAGCCGCTCGGTCACCAGTGTCTCGACCGCGTCCGGACCCAGCGGTCTCGGTTGCAGCGGTGGCTCCGGTGCCGCGGCCATCAGGTCGGCCAACGTCGCGGGCTCCGTCGCCGGCTCCCCCGAGCGCACCGCGCACAGCACCCCCAGGCGCAGGTCGGCCAGGTGACCGCTCAGCTGGGCCAGCCAGCGCAGTGACGGCCCATCCGCCCAGTGCACGTCGTCGACCACCAGCAGCGTGGGCGTGCGCTCGGCCAGCCCGTAGGCGAGCCAGCTCAGCCCGTACGACGCAGCGTGCACCGCATCGCCGGTGGGCGTGGGGGCGAAGGGATCGGGGTCCAGGACCCGCCGCGCGAGCGCCGCCGCGCCGACACCGAGGTGTTCCCACTCCGGACCAGCAGCGGTCGGGCCGAAGAGCTGGCGTACGACGCCCCAGCCGGCCTCCCGTTCCAGCGGTCCGGCCCAGGCGCTCAGCACGCGCACGCCCGCGCCGCTCGCGGACTGGGCGACGGCGCGTACCAGGCTCGACTTGCCGACACCCGCGGGCCCCTGGACGACGATCACGCGGCCCGCTCCGGCACGGATCTGCTGGAGCTGCCGCTCGAGCGCGGCCAGTTCGAAGCTGCGCTGCAACAGGCCATCGCGCATCTCCTCAGTCTGGGCCGAGTGTGCCGACGGTGTCCATGACGCTGTCGAAACCTCGTGGTCCCGACCACGACGCGCGGCTCTCCGGCTCCGACGAAGGTCGTGGTGAACGGACCGCGACCCACACCTGGAGGCATCGATGACCATCGGAACCGAGGCCGGCTCGACGTACGTGCTCGGCACCACCCAGCGAGAGTACGAGCGGGTGCGACGGCAGGCAGAAGTGTGGCAGCGCGCCACCGAGCGGGTGCTGGACCGGGTGGATCCAGCTCCGGGCTCGCGTTGCCTGGACGCCGGCTGTGGACCCGGGGTGACGATGCGTCAGCTGGCCCAGAGGGTCGGTCCGCGGGGACGGGTCGTGGGTATCGACGTCGACGAGGCCCTGGGCGCGGACAGCGTTGCGCGGCTGCGCGACGAAGGTCACCGGCAATGCGAGTTCCGCGCCCACGACCTGCGTAGTGACACCGCGATCCCTGGTGCTCCCTACGACCTCGTCTACGCGCGACTGGTGCTCTTCCACCTCCCGGAGCGCGTCGCCGTGCTCGGCAGGCTCTGGGACGCCGTGGCCCCGGGGGGCCACCTGGTCGTGCAGGACTACGACCTCGCGGCGGTGGGGTCGGTGCCCCGGATGCCGATCGACGACCAGCTCGCCGGATTCATCGCGGGTGCCTTCACCGCGGCCGGCTGCGAGGTGCGCGCCGGGGCCCTGCTGCCCCGGCTGTTCGAGCAGGCGGGTGTCGGACTCCCGGACGCGACCGACGTCGCCGGCCGGCTGGACCGGCTCGTCGACGCCGCGCCGATGCTGGAGGGGGTCGTCCGCAGCCTCCTGCCGGCCGCGATCGGCCGAGGCCTGGTGACCGAGTCCGACGCACACGCTCTTCTCGCCCAGCTGCACGACGCGGTCGCCGAGGATCCGGATCGCCCGCTCCTGTGGCCGCTGCTGCTCGGCGCCTGGAAGCGCAAGGGCTCCTGAACGGCTCAGGGCCGCCGCCGCGTGCATCAGTGAGCAGGCGCCGGCGCGTTCGCGTCCACACGTTCCGCAGCACCCGATCGCCGGCGAGGTCGCAGCCCTCGCCCTCCGGCTCGGCGACGTGCCAGACCGGGCTCCCGCGCACCAGTCCCGCTCAGGAGGTACCAGTCATGCCGCACGTTCAGAACGGCCGTTTCACGGCAGACGTGAGCTCGCTCGGAGACGAAGTGATCGTCTTCCTGATCGGGATGAGGATCAACAAGCCCTGGAAGGTTCACGCCTGGTGGCCGGTCTTTGTCGCGATGCCGAAGATGCTCAAGTACCTCGACGAGCATCCTGAAAAGGGGCTGTTGGGCTACCAACAGGCGTTCTTCCCGTCACCGATGCTCGTCCAGTACTGGCGGTCGTTCGAAGACCTGGAACGCTTTGCGCGGGACCGTGACGACCCCCACCTCGAGCCGTGGCGGCAGTTCAACCGGCGCATCGGCCGCTCCGGCGACGTCGGGATCTGGCACGAGACGTATCGCGTCATGACCGCGAACATCGAGACGATCTACGGCAACATGCCGCCCCACGGGTTGGCGGCGGCTACCGCCGTGGCCCCGGTCAGGCCCGGGCGCGACTCGGCCGCTGCTCGGATCGGAGCGACCCAAACCGACGAGCCAGCGTTGCCGGCCTACTAGCGACAGGCTCGGCCACCAAGCCATGGCGACTCCTCCGGGTCGGGCATCCGAGATGTAGCCGCCTGCGCCACTGTGACGGGGCATCTCACGATGACTACCGGGTCACGGTCGACGAGGCCCGCTGTCGAAGGCATCCGGACACAAAGGGCGCGGGGGCGCCTGGTCGAGAGCGAGGACGGGCTCGGCTGCGCGTTGCGGTCGCCGGGGACGGCGACCGTGTGATCGTGGCCTGGATGGGGCCGCCCACTGTCGGTGAGCTGTTCGACCCATGGGGTGCAGAAGTCATTGGCCGGAACCGTCATCGTGACCGGCCTCTCGGCGGGGGCAGGGGTGACCGGACGATGGGTCGATGCGGCGGGCGAGGAACAGGTATCGGTTCACCGAGAAGAAGTACTCCTCACGCGCGCCCAGGTCGTGGAGGTCTGCCAGCCAGGCGGCCGCCTCCTCATCGGTGACGCCGCGGCGGCCCGGGACGAAGTTGGCGATCAGCTGCATCACGCCGGCGCTGAACGTGCGCGGGTCGAACGCCGGGTTGAACAGCACCAGGACGTCCTGACGCTCGACGGTGAGCCCGGCGGACTCCAGTCGCCCGCTGAGCGTTCTTGGCAGCCACGGATCGGCCAGGTGCTCCTGCCAGGCGCTCATCACCCGCGAGTGGCGGGCGCGGTCGCTGGTGTGCCACACCACGGAGTCCCAGTCCGTGTCGAGGATCAGCACCCGCCCACCAGGGACCAGCACCCGGTGGACCTCCGCCATCGCTGTCTCGATATCCGGCACGTACTCGTACACCTGGGTCGAGACCACCGCGTCGAAGCTCTGATCGGGGTAGCCGAGCGCCGTTGCGTCTCCGAGCTCGAAAGTCATCGGCGCCGAGCCCGGTGCCGCAGACAGACCGCTGGCGTACGCGATCATCGGCTCGCTCAGATCGATGCCGGACACGGCGCCGGACTCGCCCACACGGTTGGCAATCCCGGCCGCCAAGAAGCCTGGCCCCGAACCGATGTCCAGTACCCGCTCGCCCACCTGCAGGTCCAGCATCTCCAGCGTCGCATCGCGCTGCGCCACGACATCGGGCGTCGTGTACATATCGACGAGTCGACGCGTCATGTCCTCGTCGAACGGCATCGACGTGCTCATGACACCACTCTCGCACCAAGCCCTCGGGGCATCGCTCGCACACGGTCCCCGCGGCGGTCGGGCCACCACCAGCAAGGGGTGGTCCCCACGTTCTGGTGCGGTGGGCGCGTCACTCCGCCGCGTGTTCAACCGCCCAGTGCGCGAGCGAGGAGCTGGTGGCGGGACGCGGAGCCGGTCTTTGCGAGGAGGGCCTTGAGATGGTCTTCGGTTGTCGAGTGGGCGATGACCAGCTTGTCGGCGATGGCGTGGGTGTCCATGCCGTGAAGTGCCAGTCGGAGTACCTCGGTCTGTCTTCGGCTGAGCTGGTTGGCCCGGGCGAACAGGTCGGCCCGCTCGGCTGTGGTCGAGGGGCCGATGGACACCGCGATGCGGTCATCGAGCCGCTCGGCCCGAACGCTCGCCCAGCGGTTCGATCCGAGGTGCACGCGCGCCCAGGGCTCGCCGGGCCAGATGCCGTCTTCATGGGCGAGTAGTGCTGCGACCACGTTGTAGGCGGCTGCCGGCACCGGCGGGCCTGGTTCTGTGGGCGGCAGCAGACGCATCAGGGCCTCCGCAGCGCCGGAGGTCACCGAACGCACCTTGAGGTCATCGTCGACCAGGATCGCCCCCGACTCCAGCCGCGTGGGTCGAGCGTCGGGAACCGTGAACGTACGCGCCACCGCCATCCGAAGCGACGGTGTCACAACCGGGGACAGCGCGGCGAGCCGGTCACGCTCGCCGTCGGAGAACATTGCGGAACAGCGCCACAGCTCCAAGAACCCCCACCTTCCCCACTGGTCGTCGAACGTGACGGACACCGCATCGGTGACACCGAACTCCGCCAGGACGGTGCGCCACTTCATGGCGCCCCCGGCGGCGTAGCGGCGACGGATCAGAGCGGGTAAGTCACTTTGGGCGACCATCGGAACGATCGCGTGCGGCGAGGTGACGATCCCCGTGCTCGGGTCCGTCATGGCGAGACACCGGCCTCCAGATCTCCTTCAAGTACGAGGCCTGAAGCGGGCCAGTAAAGCCGCGTCACAGCGCCGCCAGCAGTACCGCCCACTCAGTGAGTTCGAAGTCGCTGGATTTCGGCGCGGGACTGCTCGACTGTTTGGGTCTCTTGGCCGTGGCTCTCGGCAAGGTCGTGGGCGAGGTCGAGGCTCGCGGCGAGGACGTGCTTTTCACGCCGTCGACTGATCCCTTCGGCGCGGCCCTCAAGAGCAGCTTTGCGGTCCTTGCGGCGGCGCGAGCGTTCGCCGGCGAGGGCGGTGAGCTCGAGGTCGGTGATGGTGCCGTTGGCGACCTCGGGGGCGAGAACGTCGTGCAGCCAGCCGCGCTCGCGGTGTGCGCCCCATCGCAGCGCGACGAGGAGAACCATGATGCTGACAGCCGTGATGACGAACATGAGGAGCCACACGACGACCCCGTTGCCGCTAGCGAGAGCCAACAACGAATCCCACAGGCCGTGGATGAGCATCACCCCCACGATGAGGAGCAGGCCGCGGCCGACTCGTCGCGGCTGTGCGCGGGTGCCGACGAGGTAGACGATGCCGGCGGCGACGATGGCGGTGTACATCGCGTGAGAGGCGATGCCGGTGAGGCTGCGGATGACGAAGGTGTGCAGCACTGAGCCAACCTGGTCGACCCCGAAAGTCTCATAGGCGCTGTTCTGTCCGTAGAGCATGTCCTCGAGGACCTGGAAGCCGAGGCCGATGTAGGCGCCGACGATGAGGCCGTCGTAGACGGTACGGATGACCACCGGTGCCAGGCCGAGCAGGAGCAGGAACACCATGCCCTTGGCGGTCTCCTCCACGAACGGGGCGGTCAGGCCGGCCTTCCAGTCACTTGCCCACGCCTGGCCGAAGAACTTGCCGTACAGGTCCATCATCGCGCTGTTCCCGGCCAGCGCCATCGCCCACGGGGCGCCGATGCCGCCGCCGATGAACGCGGCAACGGCGAGCGCGGCCGGGGTTCGCTCGTAGCGGTCGGCGTGGTGGAGGAAGAGCAGGAACACCAGGCAGAAGAGCCCGGACGTCCCCACGGCAGCAAGGTTGGCGTCGGCGAACACGCCGGCGGTGGGTGCTGCGAGCTGCCACAGCTGAAGTGCGCCCATACCGACCATCAGCAGGTAGACCCACAGGCACAGGTTGCGCGGCTGGAACAGGTGGAACCGGGCTCCCCAGCCGGACTCCTCGATGGCGGCCACTCGCCGGTCGAGGAGTGCTCGGTCCTGCGGGGCGGTGGTGGTGTGGGCGCTCATCAGGACCCGCTCCCGTCCCGGGCCAAGGAGTGGATCATTGCGTCGGTGTCCTCCTGCAGCGAGTTGACCTGCGGCCGGGGGCCGGCGACCTGGAGCTCGATGCCCTGGCCGTCGACCACGAAGGCGGTCACGTTGCCGATGGCGGCCGGGGCGGTGAAGTTCTCGGTGACGCCACGCAGACCGCCCGCGGTGGTGACGTTGTGCGTCTCATCCGAGGTGTGGAACCCCGAGGACTGCGCCCCGGTGATCCGGTTCGCCTGGTCGAGCAGCCGAGTCGGGCTCTCCGCGAAGGGACCTTGCAGGATGGAGAAGACGACCCCGTCCTTGACGAGCACGACCTGTGGAGCCGACTGGTCCGGCCCGCGTGGATCATCGGTGGTGCGCAGCCCGGCGACCACGCCCCAGCCGGGCGGGACGGTCATCGTGACGTTCTCGGTCACCTGGATCGCGTCACCGGCGCGGGTGGGGTCGTCCCACGCAACGCGCCCGTTCACCCACGGCAGGACCCATGCCCACAGCGCGAGGATCGCGAGTGCGACCAACCCGTAGGGCAGGGACCGCCGGTCCAACCCCAGCCATCGCTGCTCCACCGGAACCCGCCGAACAGCATCCAGCGTCATCGCCACCGGGAGACTCCTCTCAACCAGCGACGACTCAACGCCGCACCTTGTGGAAAGCCTGTGCAGAAACGGTTCGAGGACTGTATCGGTGCGTACTCCACCGCACCACCCCCGCTAACGCTGGCCTCGAAGGGTCCGGACATTCGCAGCTACGCACGGATCGGCCCTGCGTCTCAGCGCCGCCCCACGGGCGACGGCCGAGCAGCTCAGGCAAGGCGAGGCAACGTCTGGCGTCGGTGTCGAGGCGTTTGGCCGCCGAGGGCTGTCTGTGCTTGAAGCAGGAGGGATCCTGGTCAGCGGTTGGAGTCGTGGCGCGGCAGCCTGCTGTCGAGCCACATGATCAGGCCGCTGCTGCTGCGGGTCTGCAGCCACAACCGGCCGGGCCCGACGAAGTCGGTGACCAGGCCCTCGCCCCCGACCAGGGTGGTCTTCCAGCTACCGGCCTTGCGCACGCTGTAGTTCGCCGACGCGTCGAACGCGACGATGTGCCCGGTGTCAATGGTCATCTTCTCGCCGGAGGTGAGGGTCACGTGTCGGAGGGCACCGTACGCGCCGACGAGTAGGTCACCGGCGCCGGTGCACCTCAGCAGGACGAGGCCCGCTCCGCTGAAGAAGCCCTTGGCACCGCCCCACGAGGAGTTCACCTCCACCGTGGTGTCCGAAGCGATCCACGCCCCGGAGGCGACGAGCAGGTCCTGACCTGAAACCTCGATCCGGGCCATGTCCCCGGGCAAGACCGGGGCGACGCCTACCGTTCCCCCGGTGCGCGACGTGAAGTCGTTGACGAAGAAGCTTTCGCCAGCCAGCGAGCGCCGCAAGCCGCGCATGAAGCCACCTTGGGTCGAGGTCACGATCTCGATGTCTCCCCGGGTCGTGGCCATTGCACCCCCCTCGACGCGCACCGCGCCGCCGGGCGCCAAGGTGACCTGACCGAACGCGAACGCCGGCCCACCCTCGATCTCAACCTGCATGACTCACCTCAAGGACGACGGAAGATGGTCCGATCACCGTAACAAGGAGCCGAGCTCGGATGCCGCGGCCAGCTCGGCTGCGTGGCTCGCCCCACGGTGCCACCGGAAACGGGCAACGACGTGACCGCCGACGGAACGTTCACCCCGGTGATCTGCCTTCAGCTTGTCTCAGCGGATCCTTGTTCTGCTGGTGCCCGCGCGGGGGTGTTCCTGTCGCGGACGAGCAAGACGACGAAGCTGATGGCGGCGAGCGGGTAGATCAGTGCGATGCAGAACGCGCCCGCTTGCGCGAGGGCGCCGTCCTCGTTGGGTGCGACGCCGACGAGGAAGGCAGCGAAGTCCCAGGCGCCGTGCAGGATCATGGCGGCGATCAGGATGCCGGTACCCCGTCGAGCGAGATAGAACCCCAGGCCGGTCAGGGTGGCGAACCCGACCTGCAGCACGGCGCCGGGTTCACCGAGCGCGAGGTTGGTGAGGTGGAACAACCCGAACCACACGGTGGTCACGCCGGCAGCAGCGGCTTCGGTGCGAAGTCGACCGCGCAGCGCGGTCAGGATGATCCCGCGGAACAGGGTCTCCTCGGTGAAACCGACCAGCACGCTGGCGAGCAGGACAGCGCCGACCTGCCCGGGGGTGAGCTTCCCCCACGACAGACCTGCCAGCTGCAGGACGATGGTCAGCACTGCGAAGGTGGGCAGAGCCCAAAGGAAACCCATCCGCAGGCGCGCGCCCTCGTCGTGCATGACGCGCCAGCGGGTCTTCCAGAGCACCGCGACCAGCAGCGCAGTACCGGCCGCCAGGGGCAGCACGGCGCTGCGCAGGGTAGTCGTTGTGGTGTCGAAGAAGTGCTCGTAGGAGACCCCGGACAGCTTCATCAGGCTGAGGACTACGACGCAGTACGCAACGAACACTGCTGCGGCTGCACCAACGGACGGCGTGGTCGCGGGGGCGTGGGCGGTAGGGATGGCAGGTGCGGTCACGGTTGGTCCTTCCGGCGGTAGGGCGGTCACGGTTGGTCCTTGCGGCGGTGGCTGCATGGCGATGGAGCGCGCCAAGCGCAATCTTCGCGAACTGCGGGAGGCAGTGCCGTCAGGGGGTGGGCACCGGCATGGGGGAGGCGTTGGGTTCGATGTGGCGTCGCCTCACGATGAGCAGGATGCCGACGACGAGGTAGGCCACGATCGCCGCTGCTGATCCGGCGTAGCCGCCTTGGTCGATGGCGATCGCCGTCCCTGTGAGGATCGAGAAGTCGAAGAGTCCGTGGATGACGGAGTTGAGGACGTTGCCACCGCTCACCCGCCTGATGAGGTAGAAGAAGTAGCCGGCGAAGCTGACGGCGATGGCTTGCGGGAGTGCCTTGCTGACGCTCGCCGGTCAGGGCGTTGCTGATGTGAACCGCGCCGAAGATCACGCTGGACCACAAGGCGACCCGGCTCTCGGTCAGGCCGTGATCTCGAAGGGTCGTGACGCCGATCCCGCGGAACATGCCCTCCTCGCCCCATCCGACGAACTGTGTTGCGACCAGCAACGCCAGGATGAAGCCGAGGCTCTTGTCGAACAGGTCGGCGTAGTCGATGGCCGCGGCGATGCAGACCGCGAAGATGATCGGCACCGCCCACACCCACCGCTGCACGGGGTGTCGATCGCGAAGAACCGGGTCCCCCCACCGCAGGGCGGCGACGACGCCGTAGGTGAACAGCAGGGCGGCACCCAACGGCACCCACATCTGAACGATGACGTCCTTGGTGGTGTACAGGCCGCCGTTGGTGTCCCAGAGCTCGCCGGCGAGGTAGCCGAGACCTTTGATGATCGCCAGGTAGGCGACGATGATGACGGCGAACCAGCCGTAGGAGAGCGAGCGGGCAGCCGGCTCGGGGTCACGCGAGTTCATGGCTGAGACCCTAGGCCCACGGCGGCAGCAGCGCCGGACCCAGGCCCTTGACTTCGCTTGGCCGGCGGCTACGCGCGTCTGGAGCGGCCGGTTGGCGGGATGCGCGGTTCAGCCTGAGGGTGTTCTGCCGATGGACGGATGGGCTGTGCCTCCGTGGACCGCGGGGGTGGCGGCATGCGCGGACGTTCGCTTGTCGGATGTCCATGCTTTGATCCGCGAATGCACAAGGTCGTTGTCGGCGCGCTGGTTCGTGAACGTCGCGTCCTCCTCGTACACCGGAGTCCGAAGAAGCGTGCCTACCCGGACGTGTGGGACTTGCCGGGTGGAGTCATTGAGTTTGGCGAGTCCGAACTGGGCGCGCTGACGCGGGAACTGCACGAAGAACTCGGCGTGCAGATAGCAACGGGCTCGGCGTCTCATCTGTGTCGGGTGAGCGCAGGACCTGCAGAAGAGCCCGCACTCCTTAGTGCTTGGCTGGTGCGTGACTGGCAGGGAACGCCTGCGAACGTCGCTCCCGAGGAACACGACGACATCGGGTGGTTCGGCCTTCAGGAGTTGCCTCCTCCCGCCCACGTGGTCGTGCGCACGGCTCTGGTGGAGGCGATGCGGAGCCACCGCGGCTGAGATCCAACTGCGTGTATTCGGCTGGAGAGGACGGATCTCCGTGCGTCTCCTCGCCGCTTGCCGATCTTCCGATCGGCGGCATGCGCGGTCACTCGACCAACACGGTTCCGTGCCGGTACGAGATTCCGATTCGGTGGTCGGCCGGCTTCCATCCACACCGGGTCCAGGGGAACGAAGGGCGACCGGCTTGCGGATCATTCGGGAGCGCTCGGGGCCACCTCGCGCACCATCACGCAGTTGCCCTGGCCCTTGGGCCGGTCGTAGGTGAAGCCCTCGCGCTCGTACATCGTGCGGGTGCCGTTGTAGAGGAACGACGAGTTCTTCTTCCGGACCCCGCCGGTGTCGTGCGGGTAGCCCTCGACCAGGCCGCCGCCGGCCTGCGCGATCAGCTCGACGGCTCCGCGCAGGGCGATCGCCGCCAGGCCCTGACCGCGAAGGCCGCGCTCGACCAGGATGCAGGTGACCCGGTAGTCGGGCAGTCGCTCGGCAGTGGCGAGGTACTCCTTGCGGTGCTGGATGTTGGGCAGCTCCTCGGGTGATCCGTACTCCGCCCAGGCGACGGCCCGGTCGCCGTCGTAGACCAGCGCCGCGTGCGCGATCCCGTCGGCCACCAGACGTTGCTTGAGCGCCCGGTTCCCCTCGGCGCTCTGGCCCTTCTCCGCGCAGTCGGGATGGAACTGCGTGCACCAGCAGCTGGCGAACATGCCCTTGTTCCGCTCGACGAGAGCGGCGAAGTCGTCGAACGTCTCCGGCGTGAGCGCCTTGATCGTGAAGTCGGACATGCCTGGCAACGTACTCCGGATCGCGGACGTTCGGCGTCCGGTGGCTCACGCGGCCACAGCGGAGTCAACGCCGGGGCGGGCGAGGCTCGCCGACTTCCCAGACTGGAGCAAGGAGCAGCACGCCGCTCAGGCAGATCCGGACGGATCGCCATGCGTCACAACGCCGCCAGAGCTCGTGACATCAAACGCCCGGTACTGCCATGTTCTGGCACCGCTCAGAGGCAAACCGGCCGCACGCTCGCGAGGTGAAGGACTCGCCACTTCTTCCGGGCCGAAGGCCGGAAAGAGTGACGGCCAATCACCTGAACGAGAATGGGACAAACCCCGGCCGCGCTCCTGTATGCGGCTTGGGCGGGAGAGGAGCCCCAATGACTGAAGCCACCAGCAGCCGGCCCCAAGACATGTCGGCGGAGCAGCGTGCGCGCGAGGACGAGGTCGTCGCGCGGGTGCTGGCATCGTTCGACGGCTGCGCTGAACCGCGACTGGGGGAACTGATGCGCGGAGTTGTCACCCACCTCCACGCCTTCCTGCGCGACGTCAGGCTGACCGAGGAGGAGTGGGGCGTGGCCATCGCATTCCTGGCCGCGGCAGGCCACATCACCGGCGATCGACGCCAGGAGTTCATCCTGCTCTCGGACACCCTTGGTGCGTCCATGCAGACCATCGCCATCAACAACGAGGCGCGCGGGGACGCCACGGAGGCGACCGTATTCGGTCCGTTCTTCGTCGAGGGCTCTCCGGAGGTGGGCACCGGCGGGGACATCGCATTCGGTGCGGCCGGTGAACCCTGCTGGGTGGAGGGTACGGTCCGCGACACCGACGGTCACCCGGTCGCTGCCCGCCTCGAGGTGTGGGAAGCCGATGACCACGGCTTGTACGACGTGCAGTACGGCGATGACAGGACAGCTGCCCGCGGTCATCTCTTCAGCGGAGAGGACGGCTCATACCGGTTCTGGGCAATCACCCCGACGCCGTATCCGATCCCGCACGACGGCCCAGTCGGCAAGATGCTCGAGTCGACGGGGCGGTCGCCCATGCGGCCGGCACATCTGCACGTCATGGCGCAGGCGCCTGGTCACCGAACCCTGGTCACGCACATCTTCGTGCGTGGTGACGCATTCTTGGACTCCGACGCCGTGTTCGGGGTGAAGGACTCCCTCATCCGAGACTTCCACCGCCAAGCGCCGGGAACACCCACGCCCGACGGACGGGTGATCGAGGGCACATGGTCGCGTACGGTCTTCGACGTCGTGCTCGCACCCGAAGAGCCGTGAGGACTCGAGATGTGATCATCGCCAGTAGGCGCCCGGGCAGGGCGGGCCTGCCTGTCGGTCGCCGTCGTCTGGTTCACGTGCCGAGTTCAAGCTGCCCGCGGACCTAGGCCGCTGAGGTGCAGCCTTAGCACCGCCGGAGGACGCGCGTCACAGCGCCGCTTGACAACGCATAGGAGCATCCGTCCCAAAGCCCCACATGATCCGACAGGCGACGTTGCGGATGTCTGGTCTCCGCCGGAGAGCTGTCGCACGCCGTGCTGGGGTCCATTTCGATTCGGGACGGATGTGGGCCACCGGGACCGTGTGACCGGCGGACGGAGGTGACCGGTGACTGTCAGGCGGGTCGGCTTGCCTCCAGCAGTTCGGTCAGGGTGTCCTGGATGCCCTTTGCGACCTCGGGTACGGCATCGGTGACGCCCTCGCCGCCGCCCTCACCGCGGACGCGGAGGCGGTCACGATCCGAGCGGCCCGCACCCTGATCCCGCTGGAGCAACCGGAGGCCCTGGCGCTGCACGTCCGCAGCTTCTGGGACCGGCTGGCCCGACCGGCGTCACACCGAGCCGACGAGGCCCGATCGCACTGACGATGCCGGAAGCGTCGACCGGAACGACGCACCGACCAAGACCGTCCGAGCCGGCCGTCGATGGCGCGTCACACCGCCGCCAATCAACGCCCCCTTGGCCCGTCCCGGTTCGCGCCCTTGAGGTGGTCGGCTGCTGCATGCAGCGACATCACCGCAGCTCGCCGGAGCACCGCGCCCTGTCTCCCTCTCGACAGACCAGCGGAGAGTGTTCGACGATGGGACCGCGCGCTGGGAGGCTGACGATGTGCAAACTGTGTGACCGCCTGCAGCCCCGCTGGGCCGTGTGCACCGGCTGCGACCTGGAGTTCCCCTACCAGGCGGCGGACCAGCTGGCCGACTTCCAGACCGCGCGGCTGGATGCCAGTGGCCAGTTCCCGTGGTACATCGACGGCCACGTGCCCGACTGGTTGCGCCCATCCATGGTCTGGACGGGCCAGGACACGCCGTCGCACTGCTCGAAATGCAACCCATACGGGTGGCGCGCCGTCGAGGACTGGGACGCCGAGAACTAGGACGCTTCCCGAGCGAGAACCGCGCGCGCCGAAGCGGGTCAGGGAGCTCGCCTCGACCCGGCCCATCCGCTCGTACCTCCCGGGTGGACCTCGCGTTGGGGCGCGTGGACCGGCCGCGACGTGTTCGCCGCTGGGAACCCGGAGGCGGCGCCCCTGTCCGGCGTGCGCGTGTCGCGGCTGCTGTGGATCAGCTTCGCGATGGGCGGTCTGGCGGTCGAGCTCGCCGGCACCGTCGGTGCGGCCCAGTCGCTTGGCGCGCGGGCCTCCGAGGACTTCTCGTTCGCCTTCGCGGTGATCGCCGCCGTGGGTTGTGGGTGGCAGCTCGATTGCCGGCGGTGAAGGCGCCATCTGGCGAACCGTGGTGGGGCAGTTCTCACCGCTCTGCTGGTCATTGGCTTCAAGGCGCGCGCCGTCGCTGACGCGAGTAGCGCCGGACAAGCGACTACGGGCTAGAAGCCGCGAGGGTTTCTCCGGTAAAGCAGATGGCCGCGACGAGAGCAAAGCTCCTGCCAGGCCCTTCGTCGGCCTTGCGAGCCAAGGCCCGCTTGATCCTGAATGGAGCCCCTTCCGGGTCGCCTCGAGCTCCCGGGTTCGGCAGCGGTGCGGCCGCTCACCGCCGTTCCGTCATGCTCGCGCCAGACAAGAGCTCGGCCGCTTCATGTCTCGTCGCGTCCGCAGGCCCCGTCTTGTGGGCGCACACTGGGCTGGTGGCCGAGCACACGCTGATCCTCCTGAGACACGCCAAGTCGGACTGGTCGGGCCACGAGGGCGACCACGATCGCCCGCTCGCCAAGCGGGGGAGGCGCCAGGCCCCCGACGCCGGCCGGTGGCTGGCCGTCAACGTCGACTCGATCGACCTGGCAGTCGTGTCCACCGCGAAACGCGCCCGGACCACCTGGGATCTGGTGTCGGACGAACTCGAACAGCCACCCAAGACTCGGCACGATCACGACGCTTACGCGGCCTCCCTCAGAGGGCTCCTCGACATCGTCCGCCACCTCGACGAGGCACTTGGAACGGTCGTGCTCGTTGGCCACAATCCCGCGATCGAGGACCTCGCCGAAACCCTCACCGGCGACAGAGTGCCCATGCCGACCTCGGCACTCGCGGTCATCGAGCTCACGAGCACGTGGGATGGCGCTGGTCGCGTCCGCGGACTGCTGCGCGCCGCCGGACGCCCACCGACCTCGGCCGGATAAGCCGGATCGCGAACGGGATTCGCGCAGTCCAGCACCCCGTACCGGTCGCCGATCTCGCCGATCCTGACGGGGTCCGGCGGTCCGTCCAATGTGGAGAAGTACTCGCTCTGCTGCTGGAACATTCCCTCCAGTCCGGCCGGCGTCGTGACGCCGAAAGCCCACACCGGTTCATCGCCGAGGTTGGCGAAGGTGTGAGGCACGTGACGCGGCAACCACACCAGTTCACCGGCGTGTGCCTCGAAGCGCCGATCCCCCACCACGAAGGTCATCACGCCGGTGATGACGAAGGCCGCTTCGTCCTCGCGGGTGTGGACGTGCAGCCCGGGACCGGAGGAATGGGCGGGTAGCCGCGCCTCACCGCAGATGACCGACCCGGCAGTACGGTCACCACCCGCCAGGACCTGCCACGGTCCAGCATTACGACGGTCCCGTTGCACCACAAAGTGCTCGGTCAACGTCATGGTTCTCTCCGCCCACTGGTGCTCGCAACACCCCGATTGTCAATCGGCGCACGAGGAGGCGCCAGAGCCAGCACGAAACACCGCTGAGGAGGAGTTCCTCGATGCGTCTTGCCGCTTGGCGCGCCGGTTGTTCAGATGGACGCCCGGTTACGATCAGTTGCTCACCACGGTCGGCGTTTCGTGGCAGAAGGTCCTGCTGGTTCCCCGCCTTGGCCGGCCCCAGGACCGGGCTGGCCTGATAGCTGCGAATCTCCTCGGTTCCCATCTGGGTCCGGGCGGGGCAGTGGCCATGTCGGGACCCATGGATCAGGTCGGCTCCGGTGCGGGCGTCGCGTCGCCGACGCTGAGGACGTCGGGCACCAGTTCGTAGCGGTGGCTGTAGGTGTCGAGGATGGCGACGCCCGCCGCGGCGAGCGGGATGCCGATCAACGCTCCGAGTGGTCCCCAGATGGCCGCGCCGACGAACACGGCACCGAGTGCGATTGCCGGGTTCACGTCCATCGTCTTCTTGCTGACGTGGGGGGTGAAGAAGTACGTCTCGATCTGCTGGTACAGCGCGGCGAAGACGATGATCGCGACGGCCGTCCATGGGCTGGTGAACACGGTTGCGAGGACGGGAAGGATTATCCCGAGGTAAGTCCCGAGGATGGGCACGAATTGGGCCGTGATGCCGGCGAACAGTGCGAAGGGCAACCAGTAGGGAACGCCGATGGCGGCGAAGAAGATCCCGTGGAAGAGGGCGGAGGCCGCCGCGAGCACGATCTTGGAGACGACGTAACCACCTGTCTTGGCGATCGTGATCTCGGAGATCGTGATGAAGACCTGCTGACCGCGCGGTGGCATCCATGAGGCGAGGTGCTGGACCAGGTTGGGACCGTCGCCGGCGAAGTAGAAGGCGAACACCAGAACCGTGACGAGGTCGAACAGGACCGAGGACAGGGATCCGACGACACCGAGGACTCCGCCGGAGAGGGAACCGGCCCACGAGGCGATCTGGGAGGGGGCCAAGTGCAGCTTCGAGGAGATCGTGGTCGGGTCGAGCGCCGTCCCGAACCGCGCGTTGACCCAGTCGATCACCGAGGTCGTCAGCTCGGGCACGCCGGTTACGAAGTCGGCGATCTGGTTGAAGAACAACTGCCCGAAGACTGTGGCCAGGGCGAGAGCCACGAGTAGTGCGCTTCCGCCCACGACGCCGGTCGCGACGCCCCTCGACCGGCCACGCTGGACCAACCAGCGGATCCCGGGTTCCAGGGCGATAGACAGCAGCCAGGCCAGCAGGACCAGGAACAAGAAGTGGCTGAGCATGGAGAACAGCCACAGGAACAACAGCAGCCCCGCCACCAGGCCCATAAGGACCAGCCCCGATCGCCACACCGACGCGCGGTCGAAGCGCACGGTGACGTTCAGGCCACCTTTGGTCGTCGGGACCACGACGGTCGGAGGTATCTCGGAGTTCGACGCGTTCGCGTCCGGTGTCGACATCGTCATCACTCGTCCCAGGGGAGTCCCGAGGTGGTGCATTGCTCGGATCCGGGCAGTCTTCCAGATCGCATCACCGCGTACTCGTCAAGCGACAAGCACGGCCCCTGCGCGCACCCGTGCTCAAGGCGTGCGAAACCCCGATGCTCCACGGACGCCACGCTGTGGACGCAAGCCTGACCCAAGGTGGACACTTCATGGGTACATCCCCGGCCCAGCGGCTCACATGACCATCTCCCTGGTGGCAAGGGCGGAAAGATGCCCAACCCCTACGACGACATAGGTAGCAACGGTCTCGGGTTGAGACGACGGCCGGGCTGCCATCGGCCTCCCTCGGTGTGCCAACGGCAATGAGGCATGGACGTCTCCCTGTGTCGGGTTTGATGTGGGTGCACCTGGACATGAAGACCACGTGCCCGCGGTCGAGCCAGGTCAAGACGGTCCAGGCGGCCACGGCGACCGTGTGGCTGGAGACCGGGACGGGAGAGCCGTGCTGATGGAGGCCTACATCGACGACGACGGGGTCGTCCGGCTGGGCGCGCTCGTGGAAGGGCTCGTGGACGGGCTCGCGGAGCCACCGGTCTGCAGGTGGTGCGCGGTCGAGGTGTTTCGGACCTGGTTTCGGGGTGACCTGATCTGGGCGCACCGAACCACCGGGCTGCTGGTCTGCTCGGGACAGGTCATCGGCGGCTGGGAGGCGCTGCGCGAGGCGGCCCCGGTGGAGTGGCGGGTGGCCAACTGAGCCGGGCGCGGGAGTCAGCAACATCGAGTGTCCTGCGGCCCGGACTGCGCCGGAGTAGTCCTCATCCCAAATGCCATCAGGGTGCCTCACTTCGCCGCCAGCCGGTCAGGTCAGCGCTCGCCACGTTGCAGGCGACGGCGGTGTTCCACACTGCAGCCACGCGCGGCAGCGCCTTGACGTCAGGGTCGTGCTGCTGCGGCTCGAGCGGGTCCCAGAAGAAGACGAGCAGGTCGATCGTGCCCTCGGTGATCCGTGCACCGATCTGCTGGTCGCCACCGACCGGGCCGCTCAGCAGTCGCGTCACGGTCAGGCCGAGCTCGTAGATGAGCAACGTGCCCGTCGTGCCGGTGGCGAAGAGGCGGTGCTCCGAGAGCGTCTGGCTGTTGTAGGCAGCCCAGCTGAGCAGCTCGGTCTTCTTGTTGTCGTGGGCGACGAGGGCGATGCCTCGCTGGGTCGTGGTCGCGTGGTGCCCTTCGCGTCGGGGCTGCTCACTCCACGGTGACTCAACGCACGTAGGGGTCGTTGCCACAGCGACATCGGCAGGTGCGCCGAGCGCGCCCACGACGATGCATGCCGTCCCGAGGTGAGCGCGCCGGTGACCCGGGCAACCACCGCGACGGCGCGTCGCTCCACCGCGAGGCGGACGAAGACCTCATGCTCAAATACCGGACCTGCCGATGTGAGTGCTCCTCTAGCGCGCCAGCCCTGCACCGGTCCAGGATTCGTCATTGCTCACGTCACTGACGACGTCGAGCCAGCCTGGAAGTGCGTCGGAAGGCTTGTCTGCGTCATCAATTTCCGCGACGAGCGTGCCATCCTCGTGCTCGTCGATTGCAACGAGCCACCCATCCCTAGCGACCATGTGTCGCCTCTTTCGCAGCTTTCGGGCGGGTAACGCGGCCAACACGGCCCATTCCTCGTCGTTCAGGTAGAAGTTCGTGCAAGCGATCTCCTCAGGCCCTTTGCCAAGGCGTACCTTGTGTCCGAGCTTGCGGACCACAGCGCTGTCGCCCTGGCGCACCTCGCGGAGGCGGAGCCGCGTTCCAGTCACGTAGCGATCAACGATTTCCTTGGTGCTGGTCACGCCGGTGGGGATGCTCGCCAGGACGTATCGACGCTCCCGCTCCACTACTGCGTACTTCAGGGAAACTGACACTGATCGAGGGTAGTCCGTCGGCCGCACATGTCCCCAGGTCGTGCGATCGATGGAGCCGAGGTCGCCGATCGGCGGGCGCGGCTGATAGCAGGTGAGCCATGCCCAGTTCACTCATCGAACTCTGCCGCCGACGAGGGCTGAGGCCGTGACCGCGTGGCTGGACGGCGGCGCCGGTCCCTCGGCTGGGTCGACCGTGTAGGCCACGGGCCCTAGGGCTGGTGCGGCCCGTGGGCTCGCCCTGCACCGGTGACCGTACCGGGGGACGTCTCTCAGTCCAAGGGGCGGAGTACCGGCTTTCTGGTGAACCCATTCCGGGGTGAGGCCGTAGTTCAGGAGTGAGCCCAGTTCTTCGGACTGAGAGCCCCATCGGAGTCCTGCACCGGTGGGGCTCTCTTGTGCCGCCCGTCGTGGCCCGGCACCCAGTCTCGGCACTGGGCCCTCGGCTGGGTCTGCCCGGCAGCTCGTCGACGCCGGGGGGCGTACTGCCCGGGGTCTCGCCCTGCACTGGTGCCCGTACCGTGCCATGGACGCCTTCGGTTCATGCGGGCCCAGTACCGATGCCCAATGAACCCGAGCAGGGTCACCCGGGCCCCGTGGCTCCATGTGCTGAGAGCCCCACCGGGTCCTGCACCGGTAGGGCTCTCTGCTCTCCGCGCAGGCTAACAAGGAACATGGGAGAGAGCTCCCGGTTTGGCGCCTTCCGCTACGGCGCGCCAGCGAGCGACTGGAAGGCTCGCCGTTCGACGAGTTGCGCCCGGTCTCGAATTGGTCGTGGTGCTGGGTGGACGCTCGGGGGCCCTTGGCGCTACGTCCCTGTTGCGATCAGCCACGTAGGGCCCGAGTCGGCCAGGTGGCTGCGTCTTACCGCCGCGGGCGCCGAACTCCCGCACTGCGGCAATGAACGTGCGACTGCCGCAGGAACCGCGCGTCGGTTTGTCGCGGACGAAACCGGGAGTGAACCGATCGGCAGGCTTGATGTCACAAACGGGTGAGCGAAGGAGCCCACCATGACCACCACAACCACCTCTACCCCCATTCCGACCCCCGCCCCGTCGGCCACCGCGGCTGGCGTTGTGCCTGACCGGATCGTCCTAGCCGCCGCGCTGGCCCTGCTGGTCGGCGGCCCGGCCCGCCTGGTCTTGCACGTCCTTTGGGGCATCGGCCACGGGCCGACCATCGTCAACGAGCACGGCGTCGTGCTCGGTTTGAGCAATGACGAGTGGAGCCACGTGGGGCCGCTGTTCGCGGTTCCGGTCGCCTTCGCGGTCGCGGTCGTGGCAGCCCTGCACACGGGTCGGACCGCGCGTGCGGCCGGATGGCTCACCGGCGCTGGCCTGGCCGGCGGCGCCGCCGCGGCCTGGATCTGGCCGTTGTACTCGCTGAGCGCGCTTGCGCTCGGCGCTGGACTCGCCTGCCTGGCGGCGACGCTGTGGCGCGGCCCGCTGCTGGCACGCTGGCTCGCCGTCCCGCCGGCGCTGGCGGTCGCCGCCTGGGTGCCGTTCGTCTTCTGGCCGGACGCCATGTACGCAGTCGAGACGACCGTGGCTTCGTACAACGTGGATCTCACCGACCTGACGGTGGTCGCCCAGGCGGTGACCTGGACAGCGCTCGGAGTGGCGCTTCTGCGGCGCCGATGACGGCTTGAGCACCGAGCTCGCGCCTGCTGAAGACCACCGATAGAGACACACCCAGTGAAACCGAACCCCGAGCAGACCCAGGGGGTCGGGGGGGTCACCTGGCCCTGCGCCGAGCGACGCCAAAATCGGCGTGACAGAACGGATCACGGGTGTGTCTCATCGCCGCATTTCGGTGATCGACCTGGAACCGGGAGTGAACCGATCGGCACGCTCGATGTCACAACGGGTGAGCGAAAGAGCCCGGCTGCTGATCGGGGCGGGCCTCTTCGTCGAGATGTCGGCGAGCCGGTCACGCGGTCGTCGGTTCTACCTCGGTGTGTCCGGGGTGGGATCGGTGTGCTGCGCCGATCAGGACCTGCACGATGGCCAGCAGGAGGGCCACGACCGCCGCGGACCAGAACAACCGGGACAGCGAGACGTCGTTGCCCCAGAGGAGCACGACGACACCGAGTGCGCCGATGGCGACCCGCAGCCAGCTGCTGTTGCTCTCAACCCACGTGCCGGTGTTGGCCACTGGCCCGTGCGCGAGCGGGGTGCCGACCGTTTCGAGGCCGCCGGCCACCGTTGCGCGCGCGGCGGCCCCCGTGCCGCTGCTCGCCGTGAACCAGCCCACGGCGACCAACAGCAGCCCGAGCACCAGGAGCACCTGCTGACCGCGTTGCAGGTAGGACAGCAGCTGGTCGTAGAACACCCTGCTCGCGGGACCGAAGACGGTGCCGGCGAGCTGGTTGACGAAGAGCTGTCGACCGATGGACAAGGCCAGTGCCAGCAACAGGGAGTTCGCCGCGAGAGCCACACCGATGATCACGGTCATCCGCGGTTTGCGGCGCGACAGGACCAATGCCGCCAGATAGAGGGCGGCGACGAGCAGGATCAGCCACTTCGCCACCGGGTTCGCAAAGGCGTAGATGGTGCGCGCCTGTTCCAGCTGGGGCGCGGTCATGAGCACGATCTGCCGGTCTTTGTCCGGGATCGGCACCCGGTCGGCGAGGGTGAGGCCGCGAGCGACCAGACGCTGCTGGACCTGCTCGATGACCTGGGAGACGTCCAGGACGACCTGATCGCCTTGGAGCGAGATGGCCCCCGTGTCGTCTCCCTGCAGCAGGCGCACCAGTGCCGCCTGCGCCCGGGTGTTGGCGGTGACCCAGAAGTCGGCGAACGCGTCGGAAGCGACGAACTCGTTGACCTGCGACTCGATCAGCCCGTTGACAGCGCCCGACATCGGGCCGACCAGGGCCTGGAGGCGCGGCCGGTCGGTGATGACACCGGCGAACACCTGGTTCAGGAGAGCTTCGACGTCCACCTGTGCCTGAATGGCTTCGGTGACCTTGGTCGCGATCGCCGCCTGAACCTGGGGGTCGTCCACCAGCGGCCCCACCGTCTGCAGGTAACGCTGCGAGTCGTTGATGGTGCGCTGCCCCCAGAAAGCCGCAGCGGCCGGCAAGGTCAGCAGTGCCGCGAGGACGATGCAGACCACCGCCGCGACCGACCGACCTCTGGACGCGGGTGGGGTAGGCGTCTCCTGCGGCACCGGCTCGGTTGTGCCCACCATCTCCTCGTCCCTTCTGCAGCCGATGCGCCCGGGTAGCGTCCATTGCCCTCAGCCGTGACCTGTGCAGGGCTGGGCACACCATGACCATGCGACCGGAAGTCTGGGCCGGGTGCATCACGCGAATCACGTGAAACTGGGTGGGAGGTGTCGACACGCTCATCGCCACGGTCGTCCCCCGCGGAGTGGACGGACCTCGGGCAGGGCTCGCAAGGCGCGAGCCGCAGCAGACCTTCCGGTCATCCATGACGGACGGCCGGGCGCATCGACACGAATGACGGCTTCAACGGTACGTAGGCTGCTCGCCGCTGCCGGACATCCAGTGCGTCACAGCGCCGCCTGCCGCTTGCCCGTCCTGGCGGAGACTGCTGCCATCACCAGCGGATGTCCCACGACGAGGCGCCGAGTCGAGGGGTTGCCGCGCCCGGCTTGATAGGCAAACGGTTCACCGTCGTGGGAGGTCAGGGACGACGTGGCCGGTGGTCACGGTCATGCATACTGCCTCGTGAGCCCCGCTTTCAGGGTGACGTCGAGAGGTAGGCGACATGCCTTCGATCATCATCGCCGCCGTTCCCATTCACGGACACGTCACGCCCCTGCTGGCCGTCGCGGCGCACTTCGCCGGGCGAGGGGACCGGGTGCGCTTCATCACGGGCGCCCGGTTCGCGGCCGCCGTCGAAGCCACGGGTGCGCAACACATCCCGCTCCCGCCCGAAGCCGACTTCGACGATCGCCAGGACTGGGACGAGGTCTTTCCAGAACGCACGTCACTGCGAGGGGCGAAGGCGATCGCCTTCGACGTCGAGAATGTCTTCGTCAGGCCCGCACGGCCGCAGTACGACGCGATCATGGCCGCGCACGCCGAGGAGGCCGCCGATGCTGTGCTCACCGACCCAGCGCTGGCCGGCGGGGCACTGCTGACCGGTCACCCGCTCGGCACCAGGCCGCCGATCGTGGTCTGCGGCGTGCTACCGCTGATGATCGCCAGCCGTGACACCGCCCCTTACGGGATGGGACTCACCCCGCTGCGCGGGCCTGTCGGGCGGCTGCGCAACTCCCTGCTGAGCGCCTTGGCCGCCCGCACCGTGTTCCCTTCAGCCCAGCGCGTCGCGAACGAGGTCCATGGGGAGCTCCACGGCACACCACTGCCGTTTCCGGTCCTGGACTGGCCCCGCCACGTCGAGGCCATCGTGCAGTTCACCGTCACGGAGTTCGAGTACCCCCGCTCCGACGCCCCGGACACGCTGCACTTCGCCGGCCCGATCTCGGCCACCGGTTCACGCGCCGACCTCCCCGACTGGTGGGGCGACCTGGACGGGACCAGACCCGTCGTGCACGTCACCCAGGGCACCATCGCCAACCGCGACTACCGCCAGATCATCGCGCCCACCCTCGAGGCCTTGGCTGATGACGAGCTCCTCGTCGTGGTCTCCACCGGCGGCCGCCCGCTCAGCACGCTCCCCCCTTGCCCGACAACGCCCGGGCATCCGAGTACCTCCCCTACGACGAAATGCTCCCCAAGACCGACGTGTACGTGACCAACGGCGGCTATGGCGGAGTGCAGTACGCCCTGCGGTACGGCGTACCCATCGTCACGAGCAGCGGTCAGGAGGACAAGCCGGAAGTCGCAGCACGGGTCGCCTGGTCCGGCGTCGGCATCCGCCTCAAGAGCGAGACCCCGACACCGATCGCCGTGCGCAAAGCGGTACACACCGCGCTGCACGACCCCCGCCACCGCGAGGCCGCCCAGCGAATCGCAGCCAGCATGGCTCGAGCGCCCGGCCTCGCTCAGCTCGCCGACATCGTCGACACATTGGCAGACAGGATATGAGGTAGGGGCATCGCTGTGCACTGGGCCGGGCAAGGCTCGCGCACCTGCGTCACCTCGCCGCCTGTCGCTTCACACCACGTGGAACTCGACTCGGTACGGACTCTCCGACCGTCTGCGGTCTAGACCTCCTGCTCCGGCGCCCGGGCGTATGCCACAGCCAACTCGGTCCGCGACCGGACCCCGCGCTTGCGAAACACGTTGCCCAGGTGGCGCTCGATGGTCTTCGGGCTCAGGAAGAGGGCGGCCCCGATCTCCTTGTTGGACAGGCCTTGGGCCGTCAGGATCGCGACCCGCGTCTCCTGCGACGTCAGCGGTTCGTTCCCTGTCGCTGGCTGCCGCCGAGCGGTCGCGCCGGTCGCGGCCAGCTCCCGCTCAGCGACGGCGACCCAATGCGTCAGGTCCATTTCGGTGAACGCGCTGCACGCCGCGGTCAAGTGCGTGCGGGCGGCAACCCGGTGGCCAGTACGGCGTAGGCGCCCGCCGTACAGAAGCCTGGTACGGGCCGTCTCGAATGGGTCTCCCCCCTCGACGTGCGCTGTCAGCGCGGCCTCCACCGTCGCATCGGCCGTCGCCTCGTCGGCCACCGTCAGCGCCACGCATCGCCCGGTCAGCGCGACCGACAGCGCAGGCGACCCGGGTGGGGTGGCCTCGGCAAACCGCGCTGCGAGCACCCGCGCGTCGTCGGTTCTGCCCAGCCCGAGGTACGCCTCGACCAGCAGCGGTGCCACGCCGAGGGGTTCGCCACTGGCACCCGTGCCGCCGTCGGCGGCGACCCGCGCCTCGAGCAGGGTCACCACCTCGCCGAGTTCGCCGCGGCACAGCGCGCAGAATGCCGCCGTGATCGCCTGGTGGGCTGCGAAGGTGGTGGTGCCGGCCCGGTCGGTCAGTTCGCGCGCCCGGGTCAGCGCTCTGCCTGCGTCCTCGTGCAGCCCGCGAGCGGCCGACTGCCAGGCCAGCATCTCCACCGCGACCGACCCGTCGGCGGCGTAGCCGAGGTGCTCTGCAAGTTCTGCGGCCTCACCGGCATCCGCGAAGGCGCCCCTGTGGTCGCCCATCCAGGCCCGGCCGGAGGCCAAGATCGCCAGGCATGGGACGAGGACCCCGATCGCCCCGCGGCGCCGTACCTCCTGGAGCCGAGCGGCACCGACTGTCACGGCGTGCCCGACCTGCCCGGTGAAGCCGGCCGCCAGCGCCATCAGCAGCAGAGCCCGCGCATCGTGACGCAACGCGGGCAGGTCCGCCAGCCGTCCGACCTCACCAAGCCGGACCATGCCCGCCTCGAGGTCACCCGCCAGCAGGCGTGCTGCGCCACCGCAGAAGGCGGCCATGAGCCGCTGCTCAGCGTCGTTGAGGTCGGCGACGGTGTCGATCCGAAGACTGCAGTCCGCGATGCCGGAAAGGTCGTTGAGACGGAACCGCGCCATCGCAAGCTCGGTCAGGTCACGGACCAGGGCCGGTCCCTCGAGTAGATACGACGCCTCGTCGAGGTACTCGACGGACTGCGGCACTGATCCGGCGTACTGCTCCAACATCCCGAGGGTGAACAGGGCCTCACCGCGGGACCGGTCCTTCGCCCCGTCGGCCAGTACCCGGTCGACCAGGCCACGGACCCGGGCGACGTCGCCGGCCTGGAACGCGTCGTGGGCGGCGAGGGCCAGTCGTTGCCGCGCCAGGTCCGGGTCGGCTGTCAGCTCGGAAGCGCGTTCGAGCGCCGTCGCTGCGGCGGCGAAACCCAACCGACGGTCACGGTCGCTGCCCGCGAGCGTCGCGAGCTGGTCTGCGAGCCCGGGATCAGTGCCCACGGCGGACGCTGCCAGGTGCCAGACCCGGTTCGGGTCACTCACGGGCAACACCGCGGCGAGCGCCGCGTGGGCTTCGCGCTGCTCGCGAGGGGTCGCCAGCTCGAGCAGGGTGCTGCGCAGAAGTGGATGCCGGATCCGGTACCCCGCTCGCTCCTCCACGAGGGCGCCACGCCGACAAGCCTCCCGCAGCGCCTGATCGACGTTGATGCCGGCATGGCCCAGCGCTGTCATGACGGCGGGCGCGGCCGACCCCGCATCACCGACCAGAGCCAGGTACAGCACGGCGTCGCGAGCGTCCGCAGAGAGTTCGGCGAGCGTCGTTCGGAAGTGCTCGCGCCATCGATCTCCGGAGGGCACCGGGTCGGGGAGCTCGGCTGCGCCGAGCCAATGCGCGTCGTCCAGCCGCGCCGCCACCTCGAGCAGGGCGAGGGGGTTGCCCTGCGTCGCGGCCACCAGACGCTCCACGACACCCGGTGCCGCGCCCGGGGGCAGGAGCATCGCCGCAGAAGACGGCGGAGAGGCCAGCGACCGGCAGAACCGGCAGGCCCTGGCTGAGCTGAGCCGGGGCCGTGCCCTCTCGGGCCGCCAACAAGAATGCGACGGCATCCGGACCGAGTCGACGCGCCGCGAAGGCGATCGCGGCCGCGGACTCCGGGTCCAGCCACTGCACGTCGTCCACCAGCACCAGCACCGGCCGGTGCTCGGCGGCCGCGGCGAGGAGCGAGAGGGTGGCGGCACCCAGAAGGAACGGGTCGGCGGTCGCCGCACCGCTCGTCCAGGCCAGCGCCGACCCGAGCGCCGACGCCTGTGGGTCCGTGAGATCGGCCACCCGGTCCCGGATCGGGTTGAGCAAGCCGAACAACCCGGCCCACGCCAGATGAGACTCAGCCTGGATCCCGCGGGTACCGAGGCAGGTGAAGGAATCGGCCCGCGCCCGGGCCACCTCGAGCAGCGTCGTCTTGCCCACCCCGGGCTCACCCACGACGAGCAGCGCCCCACTGCGTCCCGCAGCCGCATTGCCCAGCAGGGCGTCGATGCGCGCGAGCTCGTGCTCGCGCCCGGCCAGGACCGAGGAATTGGGGGGTTTGCCGGACGCGACACCAGCGCCGCCGGTGCGAGTTTCGACCGGAGAAGTTCCTACAGAGGGAGGCCACCGTGCGGACATCACCAAAGATCCTAAGGTCACTCGAGCGCGCGCTCACCAGTCCCAGCTGGGTGAACAGCACCATCTGGTACTACCCGGTGTTCGTGCTTTCCGGGCCACGGCGCCCTGTTGGTACTCCGGCGAAATCGGAGCGGTTCAGTGCCTGAGTTCGCTGGCGTCGACCACGCGAGCCTGTCGGTGACCGACGTGGACCGCAGCGAGCGCTTCTACACCGACGTGCTGGGGCTTGTCCGACTGGCCGACTTCGGCACGGTCCGGATCCTCCTGCACCGGCCGACGTCGTTCATGCTGGCCCTCGTCCACCACGACGCGGCGCACGGCGACCGGTTCACGGAGCTGGCCACCGGGCTGGACCATCTCGGCTTCGCGGTCAACTCTCGCGAGGAGCTCGTGACGTGGGAGCGCCGCCTGGAGGTGCTCGGTGTGGAGTACACACCGATCCGGGACATGGAGTTCGGAGCACACCTGAACTTCCGGGACCCCGACCACATCGCCCTTGAGCTCAGCGCCTCGAACGCAACCCTCACCGGCTGGTTCGACGAGCTGCGGGAGCGGGAGATCCCGCGAGACGAGATCGAGGCCCGTCTGGCGGAGTACCTGACCTCGCACCAACCAACGGACAGGGCATCCGGTCCTTGACTACCGGCTGGCATAGCCCGCACGCGGCGCAGGCTACGCGCGCAACCGAAGCAGTCCCGGTCAGTCACGCGCTGGACGGCTGGCCGCTGCCGGCCGATTGATTTCTTACAAGAGGGACAGCTCACGACACGCTAATTTGGGGGCACCCCAGAGCAGAGGAGAGCCCCGTGGGCAAGGTGGTCATGTACGGCACGGTGTCGGTGGACGGCTTCGTCGCGGACGAGAACGACCAGCCCGGACCCCTGTTCGACTGGTTGGCCAGCGGTGACGTGCCGTTGGACGAGAGCGGCGAGTTGAAGGTGTCGCAGACGTCCTACGACTACACCCGGCCGTACTGGGACCAGATCGGGGTGACGATCGCCGGCCGCCACGTCTTCGACATGACGGACGGCTGGGACGGGAAACCTCCGAGCGGGATCGACCACGTGGTCGTCGTGACACACCGGCCGGAGCCTGACGGCTGGGACCCCGAGGCGCCGTTTCACTTCGTCGACGGCGTCGAGGCAGCCGTGGCCAAGGCGCAGGAGCTTGCAGGTGACCGCTTGGTCGAGGTCGCCGCTGGCGACGTCGGTGGCCAAGTGCTTGCCGCGGGTCTGGTCGACGAGGTGCGCATGGACGTCGTACCCGTCGTGTTCGGGTCCGGCAAGCGCTACTTCGGCTCGGTCCACTCGCAGCACCTGTTGGGGGATCCTGACGTGGTGATCCAGGGCAACCGGGTGCTTCACCTGCGGTATCGGGTGCGCCGTTGACCGACCTGAGCGGGCACGCGAAGTGACGTCCCTCGACGTCGACGTCCGGAACTGTCGCGATCCGCTCGTTCGAACTCGGACGGCGTGGTGCGTCACAGCGCCGCCAAGCGGTGATGCCGTCTTGCCGAAGGCGGCGGCCCTGCCGTGGGGCCCCGCGCGCCCCTCACCTCTGCACGCGCGGTGTAGCGTCGCAGTCGATAGTCGACCGAGGTCCCTGGTGGGGTGCGGGCATGCGTTTGGACCACCTGTGCGATGTGAGCTGGAGCTACGACCTGCTTCATGAGGTCGAGCCATCGCAGTCCGGTGATGGGCGGTTCTACGGCCAGGGCACAGCGACCTTCCGGGGCAGACTGTCCGGTTCCGCCCAGTGGTCCAACTTCCCTCGAGTCCGTGCCGGCTACGCCTTGCCCGACGCGCGAGGGGTCATCCACGTGCCGGGTCACGGTGAGGTGCTGTTCGCCCTCAACGGTCTGTCGTCCCTCACCGACGGTCTGGGCGTCCACGTCATCACGTTCCAGACCGCGGTCGCGTCCCACCTCTGGCTCAACGATGTCATCGCCGTCGGCGAGGGCACCATCGATGTAGAGCATTCACGCCTGACCATGCGCTACTACGAATGCGGGGTCGAGGCACCGATCCTCGACTTCATGAGCTGACTCACTCGACACGGCGCCATCGGCCCAAAGGGGGTGCGGTGTCGCAACTGATCGGGCCCAGTTCGATCGAGGTGGTGAGGTAGACCCAGCCGGACTGCTGGAGGACGGACGGGCCCTCGTGGCGCAGTACGCGCGGCGCAGCGCGCGCGGCTCAACGCGCGGGGGCAGTCTCCTCGTCGTCGACCTCGTCGTCGGCCCCGTCGGCGAGTTCGCCCGTGGGAGCCTCACGGCCCCTGTCGTCGCCCATGAGCAGCATCGCGATGACGGTCGCGACGAAGATCACCGCGGACATGATCAGGTAGGACTGGGAGAACCCGTTCTTGTCGTAGGACCGCCCGAACGCCCCGGAGAACACCGCGACTCCAAGGGATTTCGCGACGCCGAAACCGAGCATGTACGCGGTCGCGGAGATCCTCACGTCGAACATCCGGGTGATGTACTTCATCACCGAGACGAGCATGAACGGCATCTCGACCGCGGCGAGCCAACGCCAAAGAACCAGTGCCTCCGTGCTGGTGAAGAGCGCGGAGCCCAGCACCCGCACCACGAGGATTCCGGCGAAGACCATCAGTCCGCGCTTGGCGCCGATCCGGTTGATGATCGCGGGCGTGAAGACCAGCACCACCGCCTCGAGCAGGATCTGGACCGACACCACCGTGCCGAACAGCGCCTCCGGGTCTGTGTGGTCGACGAGGCCGGTGAAGTAGATCGAGTACTGCTGGTCGAACACGTCGTACAGGGCGGCCGTGCCCATCATGAGGACCACGAAGCCGAGGAAGTTGCGGTCCGTGAGCAGCCCGACGATGTCCTCCTTGCTGACCTTGTGCGCCCGCGACTCGCCCCCGGCCTGGCGGGCATCGACCGCCCGGCGCGGCACCCGTGCGACAAAGAGCAGCACGCCCAGCACGACCGCGGAGAACGACGCGGCCCACCAGATGTTGTCGGGGTTGGTGGACCAGACCAGTCCGCCGATGGCCGAGGCGAAAGAGCCGCCGAGCGCACCGAAGAGCCGCGCGTGGCCGTACTCGAACTCGTTGGCGCGGCTCGCGCGCTCGTTGTATGCCTCGACCACGGACACGCCCGCGTAGGTGACGAGACTGAGGTACATGCCTCCGACCAGGGCGGCGAGGTCCTGGTTGACGCCGATGAGCGGCTTGAACACGAACAGGAAGAACGGCCCGATCATCGCGGCGCACACCACCACGAACGCGAACAGCGGTTTGCGGAAGCCCAGGCGGTCCTGCAGGAATCCGTACAGCGGCTGCAGGCACAGCGCGGTGAGCGCCATGACCGTGCTCACCCTGCCGATGCTCGTCGACGACATGCCCTCTTCGTCGAGCCACAGGCCCATGAACGTGAAGATGAACTGCCAGGCGACGAAGTAGAAGAAGTAGATCCCGCCGTAGTTCCACAGCACCAGGCGCTTTATCGAGTCGAGGAATCTGGGCCCGGCGGCCGGTGCCGCGGTGCCCTGACCGTCGGCGCTCATCGCATCGTCCCGTCGGACGCAAGCACCTCGACGCCGGAGGGCACCGGACGGCTCAGCGGCTGCGGGACCCCCCATTGGGGCTCGCCGTCCGCGAACGGCAGGACCTGCGCGCAGGCGTGCCGGTTGGGCTCCCACAAGGGGTTACCGATCAGCTCCGTATAGCTGCGGGCGTGATAGACGAGCACCGTCTCCCCCTCGGGCGACTCCGTGAAGCTGTTGTGGCCCGGACCGTAGATGCCGTTCTCGGGGGCGCTGGTGAAGACCGGCTCGGGAGACTTGGTCCAGCTCGCGGGGTCGAGGAGATCCGCATCCGCGGACGCGGTGAGCAGCCCCATCGCGTAGTCGATCCCGGTCGCGGAGGCGCTGTACGTGAGGAACAGCCGCCCGTCCCGCTGCAGGACCGAAGGACCCTCCGCGACCCAGAACCCGATGACCTCCCAGTCGAGCTCCGGCCGGCACAACATGACCGCGGGCGTCGCGAGTGTCCACGGGTTCTCCATGCGCGCGATGTAGAGGTTCGAGTGCCCCTTCACCGCGAAGTCCTGCTGCGCCCACACCAGGTACTGGTCTCCCCGGTGGACGAGGCTCGTCGCGTCGAGCGCGAAGGACTCCCAGCCGGTGTCCACCTGGCCCTTCTCCGTCCAGGTGCCGGTGAGGGGGTCCGCGTCGAGGCACTCGAGGCAGTAGACACGGTGGTTGAAGGTGTCGTCCGCGTCGGGGACGTCGAAGGTGACGTCCGGGTTGGGCGCCGCGGCGTAGTAGATGTACCAGGCATCGCCGATGCGGTGGAGCTCGGGCGCCCAGATGAGGTTGGACTGCGGCCCCTCGGCGTGCTTGCTCCAGATGGTCACCTCGGGCGCGGCCTGCAGGTCCGCGAGGCGTTCGGCCCGGCGCAGGACGATGCGGTCATACAGCGGGTGCGAACCCGTGAAGTAGTACTGGCCGTCGTGGCGCAGGACGCATGGATCGGCGCGCTGAAGCACGATGGGGTTCGCCACGGCATCCACGGGCACCGAGTGCCTCCTTGTCGCTGAGACAGGGACAGATTCGCAACGTAGCAGGATTGGGGCTAAGTCGCGATGAGGGCGGCTCGCTGGACCGGCAGTGCGGCCACGTAGTGCTCCATGAAAGCCGAGAACCCCTCAACGTCAACGGGGTCGGGCTCGACGATGCACGCTGGAGCGCCGGCTGAGAACAGGGCCTGCAGAAACTCCGCCAGGTCTGCCTCGTCGGCGTGAGCAAGGTACGAGGCGAGCACGGCAATGCCCCAGGCCCCACCCTCACCTGCGTCTTGGCCCACGGCCACGGGGGCGCGCAGTGCCGCCGCGAGAAGGCGCTGGGCCACGCCTTCGGTGCGGAAGAGGCCGCCGTGGGCGACCATGACGTCGAGGTGGACGCCTTCGTCGGCCAGGACACGCATCCCGAGGCTGAGGGTTGCGAAGGCACCGAAGACCTGGGCGCGCATGAAGTTCCCAAGGGTCAATCGGCTCTCGGGAGTGCGCAGCACGAGGGGGCGCCCCTCGCTGAGCTGGGTGACGGGCTCACCCGACAGGTTGTTGAATGCGAGCAGGCCACCCGCGTCGGGGTCCGCGGTCAGGGCCTCGTTCAGGAGCACGCGGAACGCCTCATCGGGATGCACCTGGTGCCCGATGGCGGTCGAGAACTCCTGGAACACCGACGCCCAGGCGTTGAGCTCGCTGGCGCCGTTGTTGCAGTGCACCATGGCGACCGGGTCCCCGGCGGGGGTGGTCACCAGGTCAACCTCAGGATGGATCTGCGACAACGGTCCCTCGAGGACGGCCATGGCGAAGATGCTCGTCCCCACGCTGACGTTTCCGGTGCGCGGTGCCACGGCGTTTGTGGCGACCATGCCGGTCCCGGCGTCGCCCTCAGGCGGGCAGAGCGGTGCCCCCGGCAGGAGCTCCCCGCTGGCATCCAACAGCGCCGCGCCCTGCTCGGTGAGCCGGCCCGCCTCCGCGCCTGCGGTGAGCACCCGCGGCAGGAGCCGAGCCAGCGACAGGTCGGGGTGACGATCGGCGACCAAGGCGTCGAACTGCGCGAGGCGCTGGGCGTCGTAGGTCTTCGTCTCCGCGTCGATGGGGAACATGCCCGACGCGTCGCCGACGCCGAGCACGTGCAGCCCTGCAAGGCAGCGGTGGACGTAGCCCGCCAAGGTGGTCAGTGACGCCACCTGCGCAACGTGGGGCTCCTCATCCAGGATCGCCTGGTAGAGATGAGCGATCGACCAGCGCAGCGGGATGGTGCACCCGAACAGTTCGGTGAGCTCGGCCGCCGACTGGTCAGTTGTCGTGTTGCGCCACGTCCGGAACGGCGTGAGCAGCTCGCCCGAGGCGTCGAAGGCGAGATAGCCATGCATCATCGCGGACACACCCAGGGCCCCCAACGCGGTGGGGCGGACTCCGTGCCGTTCCTGCGCGTCCGCGCACATCGACTCGAAGCTGCCCTGAACTCCCGACCAGATGTCCTCAACCGTGTAGGTCCACACCCGGTCGACGAACCTGTTCTCCCACGTGTGGCTTCCGCCCGCCAGCGGGCGGCCCTGCGGGTCGATGAGCACTGCCTTGATTCGTGTTGAGCCCAGTTCGATGCCGAGCACCGCCCGCCCGAGTGCAATCACGTCGCGGGCGCTGGGAGCATCGTGGCTCGCCATGGTCAGACTCCTTTGGCCGGGCGCGTCAGCGCCGGAGGTTGCGGGACGCTAGCGACGCGTGACAGAAACGTCCCTACGGGGCTGACCGTCGGGGCTTGACGGGGGATGCCGTTAGCGCCACCGTAAGCGTTTCGATGACTTCGAGGGAAGTGCAAAGTGAGCCGCTTGTGGGGTGACTGGAGCGCTGCATCCGGGTACGAAGCGGGTTGCTCGACCACTGCGGACATTCTCGTGACAGCGGTCTTCGCCGGCAGTGACCCACATGGCACCTGGAGTCCTGCGGGCCGCGCCCGAGGCGGGGTGGCGCGTCCCGGACCCGGTGTCCGTTGTCGGCTTCGACGACACGCGCACGCCTGCCGTCGTCCCGCGCCTGACGTCGGTCCACCCGGACTTCACCCGCCGTGGCGCCTGAACGAATCGAGGTCCACATCGCGGCGATCCGCGATGTGAGTACGCCCAGCGTCCCACTCCTGCCGCCGCGGCTCATCGTCCGCGGCACCACAAGCGCTCGCTCACGAAAGGGGTCGACATGACCGCTGATCAAGACGTCCGGCACACCATTGAGGAGCTTCGCCGCACGGTCAGTGACCTGCATGCACAGCTGACCCGCTACGAGCTGGTGGTGTGGACGGCCGGGAACGTCTCGGCTCGCGTCCCGGGCCAAGACCTGATGATCATCAAGCCCTCCGGGCTCTCGTACGACGAGCTCACCGCGGACTCGATGGTTGTGTGCGACCTACAGGGTGAGGTCGTCGAGGGCGACCGTGCCCCCTCATCGGACACGGCGGCTGCCGCCTACGTCTACCGCGAGATGCCCCACGTTGGGGGCGTGGTGCACACCCACTCGACGTATGCGACTGCATGGGCCGCGCGCGGCGAACCCATCCCGTGTGTACTCACGATGATGGCTGACGAGTTCGGCGGCGACGTCCCGGTCGGGCCGTTCGCCCTGATCGGCGACGACTCCATCGGGCGCGGCATCGTCGACACACTCGCTGGTAGCCGGTCCCCGGCCGTCCTGATGCGCAACCACGGCGTCTTCACGATCGGCGAGGACGCCCGCTCCGCCGTCAAGGCTGCCGTCATGTGCGAGGACGTCGCCCGAACGGTGCACATCGCGCGCCAGCTCGGTGAGCCGGCGCGCATCGCGCCGCACCACGTCGACTCCCTGTTCGACCGCTACCAGAACGTCTACGGCCAGCGCTGAGCGATGGCAAACCGCCTGCAACCAAAGGACTTCCCATGACACCGATCGCCGAACGCACCGTGGAGATCTGGTTCCTCACCGGAAGCCAAGCCCTCTACGGCGATGAAACCCTGCGCGTCGTCGCCGAGCAATCGCAGCAGGTGGCCGAGCACCTCCAGGAGTCGGGGGCCGTGCCGGCCGACATCGTCTGGAAGCCAGTGCTTACCGACAGCGCGGCCATCCACACTGTGGTGCTCGAGGCCAACGCTCACCCGGACTGCGCTGGCGTCATCACCTGGATGCACACCTTCTCCCCGGCGAAGATGTGGATCGCTGGTATCGACGCGCTTCGCAAACCGCTGCTGCACCTCCACACGCAGGCGGATGCCGCCCTGCCGTGGTCGACCATCGACATGGACTTCATGAACCTCAACCAGGCCGCCCACGGCGACCGCGAGTTCGGGTACATCGGGGCGCGGCTCGGGGTAGCCCGCAAGGTGATCGCCGGGCACGTGAGCAACCCCGCCGTCGTCGAGCGGGTCGCCACCTGGAGTCGGGCTGCCCGTGGTGCACACGACCTGAGGACCATGCGCCTGGCCCGGTTCGGCGACAACATGCGCGACGTCGCAGTCACCGAGGGCGACAAGGTCGAGGCCCAGCTGCGCTTTGGTGTCTCGGTCAACACCTACGGCGTGACCGAGCTGGCCCAGCGGGTCGACGCCGCCGGGCCCCAAGCCGTCAGCGCCCTGATCAGCGAGTACCTCGACACCTACGACGTCGCCACCGAGCTGCGGCCCGGGGGTGAGCGACACGAGTCCCTGCGCTACGGCGCCGCCATCGAGGTCGGACTGCGCGACTTCCTCACCGAGGGCCGATTCACGGCGTTCACCACCAACTTCGAGGACCTCGGCGGACTGCGGCAGCTGCCCGGCCTGGCGGTGCAGCGACTGATGGCAGACGGCTACGGCTTCGGTGGCGAGGGCGACTGGAAGACCTCGGCCATCCTGCGCACCACCAAGGCCATGGCCGCCGGGCGCCCCGGCGGCACCTCGTTCATGGAGGACTACACCTACGACCTGGCCACGCCGGGTAAGGAGAAGATCCTCGGCGCCCACATGCTCGAGGTGTGCCCGACCATCGCCGGCGCCCGACCGACGCTGGAGATCCATCCGCTCGGGATTGGTGGCCGCGAGGACCCCGTTCGCCTGCGCTTCACCGCGGCACCCGGGCCTGCGGTCGTGGTCGGCATCAACGACATGGGCGACCGGTTCCGGCTCACCCTCAACAAGGTCGCGGTCGTCGAGCCCGACGCCCCGCTGCCGAACCTCCCGGTCGCCTGCGCCGTGTGGGAACCTGCACCGGACTTCGCCACCTCCGCGGAGGCCTGGATCCTGGCCGGCGGGCCCCACCACACCGTGCTGTCCACTGCCGTCGGCACGCCCGAGTTCCGCGACCTGGCCGCGATCCTGTCGACCGAGCTCGTCGTCATCGACGAGTCCACCACCATCCCCGCCGTCCAGAACGAGCTGCGGTGGAGCGCGGCCTACCACAGACTCGCCGCCCGACTGTAGGACGACCGCCCCAGTCAGGAGGTCCACAAGACCCGCCGGTCCACGTCCCAAACTCGATTGGCCTTGGGGAGTTCTTTGCACAGTGATCGACGGCGGGTGTGCCGCCGGGTACATGCGGCAATCGCCTGGTGCGGCACGACTAGAGTCACTTCAGCGAGAGAGGTTCTGGCGGGAGGCTCCCCGGACCTGGAAGGGATCGACGCGGACGCCCCAACCGGGGCTGCGCCATCCTTGCAAAGTTGCAGTGACGCAGCCCTCTCGAGGGAGGTCAGGCTCTGGTGACGTCCCGGCCGTGGACCGTCAGCGCCCAGATCACGAAGACGTCCAACGTGATGATGGCCAACCCCCACAGCGGGTACTGGGGCAGCCAGGCGAAGTTGAACAAGGCGCTGCCCAGGGCGACGACGACGCCGACGGTGCGGGCCCACACCTTGCCCTGAAGCACGAAGTAGCCCGCGACCGCCACCAGCACACCGAGGACGAGGTGGATCCATCCCCAAGTGGTGAGGTCAAAGGTGAAGATGTACTTCTCGCCAGCCACGTAGAACGTGTCGTTGACCAGAGCGACCAGGCCCTGAATCGCCTGGAAGGCGCCGACCATGATCATCATGAGGGCGGCGAAGACGGTCAGGCCGGCTGCCGTCCTGCTGGGCTCGGTCGCGGGCTTGGCGTTCATGGTGTTCTCCTCGATGGCGGGTGAGCGAGGTGGTGCACCACGTATCCTTCCGGGGCCAGAACCACCGGACACCGCCTGACACGCCGGTCCCTGGGGAATTCGTCAGCGGAAGGCGGACTGGGCCGTGATCGCCTCGCGCACCGTGAGGGTGCGCTTGTCCGCCGCAGCCTCGTACGTCGGTCCTGACCGGAGACTGTCCATGCGCCGGATGCCTGGAGCCTGAGCGAGACTCCCTATCTCCCAGGACCGTGGGGCCGTGTGATCCGGGGGGCCCTGCGGCTGCAGCATCGCGAGCAGGCCCGGAGGTATTCGTCACTGCCGTGGTGGTGATAGCACGTGAAGCTTGAGGTCGCTCATGCGTGCGTCTCTGTGCCGCTGGCGGATCCGTCTCGATTCAGGGACGACAACGGAAGTCTGTTCGCTCGGTGTCGGATGACTCTTGGTCGATGAACTCCCTGGTTCAAGCCGATGGACGGACGCTCCCGCACACCCGGCCCGCGGCCATCCCGGTGTGCGCCCTCGGCGCGGTGAACGGAGCTCCTGGCGGCCTTCCGGGGACACCGGCAAGACCGAAGGACACCCAAAGGTCGTCCTGCCAGACTCCACGTCGTTCGATGGATGCAGAGACACCCCTCCGGAAGGGCGGACCCGATGTTTGACTCGACACACAATCAGTGCGATCCGGTGGCCGCCTGCACCGTCGACGCGGTCCATCGACGCGACCACCACCACGGAGGTGAAGAGGCCTGTCATCCTCACCTGATCGAGGTCGTCCACCTTGGTCGACGAGCCGTCGCGGTCTGCCACGACTGTGGCCAAGACTCAGGCTTCCTCCCCGAGCGCGACGCCGACCGGCTGGCTTCCGCCCACCGCCAAGAAACGGCCGAGCACGGGTACTCCACCTTCTCTTCACAGGTGGCGTGAGCCGACGTCCCTGTCGCGATCAGCGACCGCCCGGCTGCATTCCAGCCGCCGCCGCGTTCGCGGCCTGGATCTCCGGAACGTGCGCCTCGGCCCAGCGCCGCACGGCGCGCAGCGGCTCGAGCAGTGAGCGGCCGAGCTCGGTGAGCTCGTACTCCACGCGGGGCGGGTTCTCTTCGTAGTCGGTGCGAGTGATGAGGCCGTCGCGCTCGAGGGTCCGCAGTGTCTCCGTGAGGACCTTCGCGGTGATGCCCTGAATGTGCGTCTTCAGCTCGACGAAGCGCTTCGGTCCATGCTCGAGCGCGGTGATGATGAAGACCGTCCAGCGGGCGCCGATGCGGTGGAGCACGACGCGGGAGGGACAGGTGCGGGCCATCACGTTGTAGTCCATCGGCACCTCCGGTTCCCTTGCAGTAACTCGGTATCAAAGCATACCGTCGCGCCATGACGAACTAGACGGACAGCGAGTCCTGTGATCGGCGGCGGACGGGGCATCGGCGCGGCCATCGCAACGCGGGCGCGACAAGAGGCATGGACGTGGTGGTCGGGGCACGCGACCCGCGGACGATCGAGGGCGCCGTACACCTCGACCTCACGACGAGGCGTCGATCGCCGCCGCCGCCGCGAGATCGGCGCCGTCGACCACGTCGTGACCCTCGGCTCGGACCCTACGGCGCCTCGATCGCCGAGCTCGACCGCGACCAGATCGTCGCCGCGTTCGAGACGAAGGTGATCGGCCCGCTTCTCGTCGCGAAGCACTTCGAGATCCGCCACTCGATGACGCTCTTCGCTGGCGTCGTCGGCTGGCGACCAGGGCCTGGGTCGATCGTCAAGGGAATCACCAACGGTGCGGTCGACTTCGCCGCCCGCCACCTCGCCGCGAACCTCGCGCCCGTCCGGGTCAACGCGGTCGCGCCGGGCATCGTCGACAGTGGCGCCTGGGACGGCAAGGGCGAGGCGAAACCAGCGTTCCTCACCGGGGCGGCCGAGCAGACCCTTGTCGGCCGGTGCGGCGAACTGGACGACGTCGTCGACACGACGATCTGGCTCCTCCGCTCGAGCTACATCGACGGCCAGACGATCCACGTCGATGGCGGCCGACGCTGATCGGCGAGGCGGGCTGGCGCGGCGTCCGGGTCTGCCACACGGATAGGTGTCACATGCTCACCATGTTCGGCGGATCCGCGTCCGCCCGCACGAGGTAGCCGCATCGCCGGCATTCACGCATGGCCTCGCCCTCGCGACGAAACCGGCGCCACCGGTGGCCGCGGACGGCACAGATGAGGCGCTTCGCTCTCACGTCAGACAGTCTGTCCCCGCTGACTGCGGGAGTCCACCCGATGACGTAGCAGTCCCTCGGCGCGGAGAAGCTTCTCCGGAGTACTGCGGGCAACTCGACGGCCCATGGTCAATGAAGCGCGTCTATTCACCGCCTACGGACCGCCCGCTCCAGTTCGACTTCCGACGGACTGGTGTCGAGTCCGGCAATGCATTTCCTGTACCGGTCGCTTGGTGCTCCCGGTCGACCGGGTGCCACTACTCTGTGCTACCGTGTACCGGTACCTAGCAGTACGAGTACTAGAGGAAGCCGAGGACGGGCCAGCGATGGACGACCTGACGGAGATGCTGAAGGGCACGCTCGAGGGCTGCGTGCTTGAGATCATCGACAGCGAGGAGACCTACGGGTACGCCATCACGCGTCGGCTGAACGAACTCGGCTTCGCCGACGTCGTCGAGGGCACGGTCTACACGATCCTGCTGCGACTGGAGACGCAACGGACTCGTCCAGGTGACGAAACGGCCGTCCGAGACAGGGCCCGCCGCGCAAGTTCTATGCGCTCAACGACGCGGGGCGCGCGGAACTCGGGAAGTTCTGGGCGAAATGGAGTACGTCTCATCACGGATCGACAAGCTCAAGGAGGGCGGAAGATGAACTTCTGGGAGACCGATCACCGGCAGCGACCTCACCAGGGAATGGAAGGCGTTCGAGGCTCGGGCCGAGGCTCTGCCGGCCGACTACCGGGCGGCGTGGGAAGAGATCAAGGCGCACCTTTTGCCCTACGCGGACTTCACCGGCCGCAACCTGATGCCGATCCTCGACGGCGCTCTGGGGCTGCTCGAAGAGACCGCGGCCGATGGGCAGAGCATCCACGAGGTGCTGGGCGACGACATCGAGCGGCTTCTGTGCGGCGCTGGCCGGCGGCGAAGGGGCCCGGAGCTATCGCGACCGGTGGCGCGAGCAGCTGAACAGGAACGTCGCAAGGAAGCTGGGCCAGGCGAGGAGGCTGACGTGGGCATCCAAGACATCATCGAGGGCAAGAAGCAGTGGCGGGCGCACATGGCGCGAGTCAAGGCGCTCCCGCCGGACTACCAGATCGTCTACAAGGAGATCCAGAGGTACCTCTTCAAGGTCGGACCGGTCGACCTGGCTGACGGAACCCTGCTCTCCGGGATCGTCGACTTCTTCGAGGAGGGCGCCGCGGCCGGCAAGGGAGTCCTGGAACTCATCGGCAACGACGTCGCCTGCCTTCTGCGACGACCTGATCAAGGACTCGCGCACCTACGCGGACATCTATCAGGAGTCCATCGGCGGCGAGGTCGATTCGGGCGGGAAGTAGCAACGGCCGGCTCGAGAAAGACGGCTGCTGGCCAGCGCCTATCGCGGCCGCCCGTCAACGACCGGGCCGAGGGTGCGTCGCCCTGTAGACGGGGATGACGACGACGCGTGGTGAGGGGCTTCAGGGCTCCGTCTCCATGCGGCACACCAAGAGTGGCGCTCACTGCCGACGCGGGTTGACATCGAGCAGGTTCGGTGGTTCATTAGTTGAGTAACTAACCACGCAAGCAGGTTCCATCGATACGAACGAGGGGCCCGTGATCGACGACGGCAGTCCGATCTTCCGGCAGATCGCCGAGCGCATCGCCGCGCAGATCCTGGACGGCACCCTCGCCGAGGAGGCCCAGGTGCCCTCGACCAACGACTTCGCCGCGATCCACCGGATCAACCCGGCGACGGCCGCCAAGGGAGTCAACGAGCTCGTCGACGCCGGGGTGCTCTACAAGAAGCGAGGGATCGGGATGTTCGTCGCCACCGGCGCCCGGGAGCGCCTCGCTCGCCGAACGGCGGGCGAGGTTCGCCGCGGAGTACGTCGAGCCGTTGGTGCGCGAGGCGGCGCGCCTCGGGATCCGCCCCGATGAGCTGCTTCGCCTCATCGCCGAGCAGGAGGTGACCGCATGAGCACAGCAGTGCGGGTGAACCACGTCAGTCGCCGCTTCCGCGGCGTGGTTGCCGTCGACGACGCGTCGTTCACGCTGGAGGCGGGCCGGATCCACGGCCTGCTCGGTCGCAACGGCGCCGGCAAGACCACGGTGATGCGCCTGATCACCGGGCTCGACCGACCCACCTCGGGCGCGATCGAGGTCTTCGGCTCGGACCCGTTCGAGAACGAAGGAGTGCTGAGCCGCACCTGCTTCGTCAAGGAGTCGCAGAGCTACCCCGACCTGTCGGTCGACCGGGTCCTCGCCTCGGCGCGGCTGCTGCAGCCCGGGTGGGACGACGGACTTCGCCCAGGCGCTGGTCGCGGACTTCGACCTTCCGCGCGGGCGGCGGGTGCGGAAGCTGTCGCGCGGCATGCGCTCGGCCCTCGGCATCGTCATCGGGCTGGCGTCGCGCGCCCCGCTCACCTTGTTCGACGAGCCCTACCTGGGGCTCGACGCACCCAGCCGCGCGCTCTTCTACGACCGGCTGATCACCGACTTCGCCGAGCACCCCCGCACCGTGGTGCTGTCGACACACCTCATCGACGAGGTCGCCAACCTGCTCGAGCGCGTCGTGGTCGTCGACCACGGCCGAGTCGTCATCGACGCTGAAGCGGAGGATGTCCGGGGCACGGCCTACACCGTCGTCGGCCCGACCGGCACCGTCGCGCAGTTCGTCGGCCGACGCGAGGTCGTGGCACGCCAGGACGCCGGCGCGTACTCCTCAGCCACCGTGCGCGGCCGTCTCGACGAACCGCAGCGTCGGCTCGCCGACGAGCTGAGCCTCGACTTGTCACCCGTCTCGCTGCAGCAGCTGGTCGCCCACGCGACCACCGGCGGGTCCGACGACCCGCATCGAACCACCGAAGGAGCCGACCGATGAGCCGCGCCGTCGCCGTCGCACGCGTGCACACCCTCGACGTGCAGCAGATCATCTGGCCCTGGGCCATCCTCGCCACGTCCTTCGCGGTGAACCTGGTGCTCTGGGTGACGCTGGGCGACCTGGACAGTTTCGAGAAGACCACGGGTGGGCTGCTCTCGCTCTACGCCACCGCACTGTTCATCGCGGCCGTGGCCGTCTCACGCCAGCTGCCGTTCACGCTCGGCCTCGGCGTGACCCGCCGGGCATTCATGGGCGGCAGCCTCCTGTACGCCATCGGCAGCGCGGTCGGAACCGGTGTGGCGCTGACCCTGCTGAACCGCCTCGAGCAGGTCACCGACGGGTTCGGCCAGGGCGGCCGGTTCTTCCGCGTGCCTTGGCTCACGGACGTGCCGACCTACCAGCTGCTCGCGGTCTACGCCGTTCCGATGCTGCTCGTACTCGCCCTGGGGGCACTGATGTCCTCGCTGTACGCGCGGTTCGGCCAAACCGGCGTGCTCGTCACCTCGCTCGTCGGCGTCGTCGTCGTCACCGCGGCCGCCCTGCTCCTCACAGCGGCCGACGCCTGGGCCACGATCGGGCGGTGGATCACCGGGCTCACCCCCCAAACCCTCACCGGCTGGTTGCTGGCGGTGACGGTGGCCACGCTGGCCGCGACGTACACGCTGCTGCGCCGCGCCCCGCTCTGACCCCGGCTGACCGAGACGGCAGAACTTGGCCCGGCGGCGCAACGAACTGGGCATCAGGACCGCGCGAGAACACGACCCGACCGCAGCCGACGTCGCCGCGCTCGGCCCTGCAGTCGGCACCCGCCTGATCTCTCGCGACGTCCACCCCGCGTCACCGCCTCACGAGCACCCCTGCGAATCGGGTGTAGTCCAACCGAATTGGGACGAGGACGCGGCGCCGAACGATCGGAGAGCATCCACGACCGGACCGATGCCGACGACGGCGGCTACGCCTCCGGGCAGGACACGGTGCTCACGCTCTCCACGGGGTCATGGTCCGTATTGACCATGGCGCACACCTCCCGGTGGGAGGAAGGTTCACGCATGATCCTCAAAGCAGTCGTTGGTGCCCTGGCCGTGCTCGTCCTTGGGGCGGCACCTGTCGCCGCTGATCCCAACAACTCAAACACCCTGCAGCGGACTCTCGAGTGCGACAACGGGCGCACCGTTGACGCTGTCTTCGCTGGCGAGAACGGCAGCAACTTCAACGTGACCGTCGACCAGAGCGTCTTCATCTACAAGATGCTCAGTGTTGACCGACCCCCGACCGGGCCTGGTGGGGACGACACGGTCGACGTGAGAGGCCTGCAGGGCCTCGAAGGGCGCGACCTCGTCACGTGCGGCTACGTCACCCCCTCGGGGAACCACGTGACAGCGGTCGGCTTCTTCACCCCGCTCAGCCCCTGAGGCCACAGTCACGCGCAGCGCCGTTCCCGCCAAGGGCCCCTGGGACCCGGCGCTTGCCAACGATGTGCGAGGCAGCTCCCGAGGGACGCGGTGCGACCACAGCCCACGTACTGGTCCGAGCAACGCACCCGTCCGTGCAGATCCCAACCGGGCGCTCTGGGAGGTGCGTCTCTGTGCCGCTTGCGGATCCGTCTCGATTCAGGGACGACAACGGAAGTCTGTTCGCTCCTGCCAGAATCCACGTCCGTCCTGGTGCTTTCGGCGTCGGCGGGCGGCGCCTCAGGGACGGCCACATGCCGGGTTGGCGACCTCCGCAGCGGACGAGGGCCCGCACCTGGCTGGTGTGGGCCCTCGACGTGGCTTGGTCAGCGCCGCGCGAACATGGCGTCCTGGGCGTAGCCGTCGTGAAGTGAGCCGGTGTAGGCGTCGACCTGTGGCGAGACGGCCGAGCGGTTCAGACCGGTCCACACCACGTTGACGCGGTTGTCGTTGCCGACTGCCAGGCCGGTGTAGTCGCCGTCGAAGACGTTGCAGTCCTTGCCCTCGGCGTCGGTGACTGGCGGGTCGGTGTAGCCGTCGGGCCCGCACACAATTGGCCACGCGCTCTGCGGGACGTACTGTCCGGCCCAGTGGGTCACGGACACGTCGACCTGCTCGCTGGCCGTGCGTCCCTGCCCATTCGGAACGAGGACCTCACGGCCGGTCACGGCCGCTGCACCACTGGTGGCCGTTCGGGGGCCGACCGTGAGCAGTACGTGGTTGAACGTGTCGTTGCGGCCTCCGCCGGGGTCGGCGATGTCCTCGTTGGAGTCGTACGCCACCGCCAGTGAGCCGTCGGTGTGGAAGTCAGCCCATGGGAACCATTGGTCCCCGGCGGAGGTGTCCAGGGCGATGCGCGGGTTCCAGGTGGTCCCGCCGTCCCAGCTCTCGGCCATGTAGATGTTCGTGTCGGTCACCGCGTCGCACGGGTTGTAGTTCGGTGCCGTGCCCGGGATGTCGTCCAGGCAGCTTGCCGGCGCGGCGTCGTGGGTGCCCGCGAAGTTGTCGTTGTAGACGACGGCCCAGTGGTCAGGGTCGGTCGGGTCTGCCGTGATGGTCCCGGGCGACTGCCAGCGGATCTGGTGGCCGGTCACCGTCTGCCGTCCGATGACGCTCCACGGCGTGTCGGCCGCCCCGTCCTCGAGGTGGGCGATCACCGCCGGGTCGCTGAACGTCGCTCCGCCGTCGGTCGACCTCACCGCGAGCAGCGTCTGCTCGAACTCGCCCGGAGTCTCCCAGGCCGAGTCGATGTTGCTGTTCGCGAAGTGCACGACGAGGTCACCGTTGGGTGCGGCCTCGGGGATGGGGAAGCTGTTCTCGTCGCACTCCCCGGCCGGTCCGGTGCTCTGCGCGGAACACTGGGGGCTCGAGCCGGAGATCTCCCTCGGTGAGGACCAGGTGCGGCCGCCGTCGTCGGAGGTCGCGAGGTAGACCGGTGACTCGGCGTAGGCGCCGTGCAGGTCGTTGAGGAACCGCACGGCGACCAGGTAGGCCCGTCCGTAGTGCGGAGAGCTCGGGCTGTTGTCGACGGTCAGCCATTCCTTGTCGTAGAAGACGGCGTTGTTGGCCGGGCCGATCGAGGCACCTTGGCCCTTCATCGCGATCGTGGGCTGGCTCCACGTGACGCCACCGTCGGAGGACCAGCTCACCGACACGTTCCCCTGGGAGACGAACGGACCGCCCAGACCACCGACGTTCTCGAGCTGGGCCATCATCGCCCAGCCGGTCTGTGGGGTGCTCCCCGAGAGCTTGCCGTCGAACGCCGGGGACGGATCCCCCGCGCCGTTGCCACTCTGCATCGGCACCTGTCCGTCGACCCAGCTGGCCCCGGCGTCGAACGAGGTGAAGAAGCCGGTCGGGACGAGCGCCTGGCGCGCGCCTGTGGAGTTGTTGATCCGGTAGAAGTAGTCGTTGGATCCCGCCAGCAGGTGCGTGGGCACCTTCGGGTTGACCACGATGGCGAGCTCGTTGTCGGGATTGAAGTCCTGCCGGTAAGGCTCCCGGTCGTTGCACGAGATGTCCATCGCCCCGGCCGGGGTTCCGTACAGCGCCCCAGAAGCGACCGCACAGCGGTACTGCTCGATCTGGCGGGCACTGAACTGCCCACTGCCACCCGTGGTGGCGCCACCGAAACCCGGGTCGAGCACGGGGCGCACGGTCATCTTGCTCGTGGAGAACGGCCGGTCCCTTGCGTCCGCTGCGGTCGCCCCCAGGACGCACGCCGCAGCAGCGAGGACGGCGACTCCGACGGTGGTGGGCCGTGTCCTCATGGCCCCTCCTCCAACGCACCCGTGGGAGCGAAGGTGCTCACGAGTGGACGGGCACGCTTTCGCGGCCATGGTCCACCTCGTCCAGCGCTGAGGCAAGGGGCATGCGACGAGCGGTTGCGTTCGTGCCGGAGCCCGGCTGAAGCCCGACCAGGACAGCGACGAGGCCCGCTGCTGCGCTCGTCCGCGAACTCCAGACGCACGACTGGCGCCCTCCAGGAGAGCTGGCTGGGATTCACTCCGCTGGGCGTGGTACCTACCGGGTGTTGGACCGCATCAACGAGGACGGGCGGGGGGTCGTGGCCGTGCGGATCGACCGCCGCAGTGACGCATACCGCCCCAGCTGAAGTGGCGAAGTCCCATGGTGCCGTCGGACGAAGCAAAGCTGCGTCATCCCGTGAGAACAGTCGGCCACCGCGACTGCGCGGTGTGGGGCATTTGCCCGATGTGCTGGCTATTGCACTGTCTTAGTCTCCGCTTGCCTGAGCAATCCCGCTGGGGTGTGAAGTGCGGCGCTGGTGATGCCTCAATCGTGGCGACGCGCCAGCTGAGATGAAGAGGTGTACGCCATGCGCGCAAGTCGAAAGTTACGAGGACTTCTGGCCCTTGCCCTCGCCGGTGGCCTGACAGCGACCATGGTGTCTCCCGCTGCGGCCGCTGACCCGATCGCCGTCTGGGGCGCCAACGGTCACGGTTACGAGGTGGTCACGGGCAACGTGACCTGGGTTGATGCCGAGGCCGCGGCTCAAGCCATGTCGTGGGGCGAGGCCGGCGTCTGCAGCGGCCACCTGGCCACAATCACCAGCGCTGACGAGAACGCATTCCTTGCCGACCAGTTCGGGGAAGCGACGCTCCTGTTCAAGTGGTTTGGCGGCATCCAGCCCGACAGCGACAACGCCAACGACGGCTGGACCTGGGCCAACGGCGAGGCCTGGGGCTACACCAACTGGGCCACGGGCGAGCCGACCAACAGCCTTTACGAAGGAACGGATTTCCCGCGCGAAGACGCCACCGCGTTCTGGACGAACGCCACATGGAACGACGCGCCGCGCACGTGGCTGTATGGAGCTGCTGGTGGCTACGTCGTCGAGTACAACTGCCTGGGCATCAGTGTCGACGTCAAGCCCGGCAGTTCCCAGAACACTGTCAACGGCAATGACCACGGTGTGATCCCGATCGCCATCCTCACCACGGCGACGTTCGACGCTGCGACGGTCAACCCCTTGACGGTCACCATGAACGGAGCGGCCGCCAAGGTCCGCGGCAAGAGCATGACAGCTGGCGCCCTCGAGGACGTCGACGGTGACGGAGACCTCGATCTCGTCGTCCAGATCGTCGACACCGACGGCGTCTTCGTCGAAGGGTCGACGACAGCGACCGTGATCGCCGCGACCTACGACGGCACTCCGATCACGGGTCTCGACACCATCAACTACGTGCCCTGACCCGGCGCTCTAGGCCGAGTGCTCGGGGTACGCCCAGCGAATCTTGAGCACTCGGCCTAAGTCGACGAAGCCCAGTCTGCCGGCGGAGCCGGCGTTCACGGTCGCGACCCACAGCGTGAGCCATGACCAGCTCGCAGCTTGAAAGAGCGTCGGGTGGTCAACCGGCCGCGGTGGCCGCGGTGGCCGTGGTCGGCCTGGGCCCCTGCTGGTCGCCGCGTGGTGAATCCCATTCCACCCCAACGACTCTGCTGCGGCTTTCCAGCCGCCATCGGTGGAGACCGCCCAGTTGGCGGTGTTCTCCCCTCTTGGCCCGTTGCACTGAGCGAGGTCCGATCGAAGGCGAGGCGTGAGGCGGGACCCTCGACAGGGGGGGTGCCTCCGACCATAGGCTCCAGCCCATGCGGTCGGTCGAGGTCGAGAGAGAGCGCCCTGGGCTGCTGACGATGTTGGGGCCGCTCTTCGGCCGTGACGCCGAGCTCGCGGTGGTGCTTGGTCTCCTCGGCGATCCGGCCGTGCGGACCGTCGTGCTTGCCGGTCCGTCCGGGGTGGGCAAGACAAAGCTCGCTCTCGCTGCCTGTGACGCGTCGCCCTTCCCGCTGGCTTTGGTCGTGCAGCTCAGTGCCGTGCGCGAGGCCGACGTGATGGCCGACGCGTTGGTGCTGCGGATCGGTGGCTCCGAGGCACTCTCGGAGCGACCCGCAGATGCACTGTGGCGTGCCCATGGCGGGGACCCGGTGCTGCTCGTCCTCGACAACCTCGAGCAGGTTCACGGCGCTGCAGACATCGTCCTTGAGCCTGCTCGAGGACTACCCGACAGCCACCGTGCTCGCCACCAGCCTGGGTGATGTCGGTGTGCCCGGGGAGCGGGTCGTGCGGCTCGGACCGCTGCCCGTCCCGGCCGACGGAAGCGGCAATCGCGCGCCCGATCGCGCGAGCGGCTTCGCGGACGACGCGACAGATTTCGTCGACGACGGCGACGAGGCCTCATCCATGACCGCCCTCGCTCCGGCCCTGCAGATGTTCGTCGAGCGGGCACTGAGGCGGGACGTGACCCACCCGCCGAGCGAATCAGACCTGCTCGCCGCCGTGCGGATCTGCCGCGCGGTAGGTGGTCTGCCACTTGCGATAGAGCTGGCGGCCGCACGAGCCGGGTCGATGTCGCTGCAGCTGATGGCCGCACAACTGTCGGAACCGACCGGTCTGCGCCTGCTGGACCACGCACCGGCGGGAGCTCCCGAACGGCACCGGAGCCTGCGCGCGGCGCTCACCTGACGGTCGACCTGCTCTCGCCCTCAGCGGCAGTCCTGCTCGCCGCGTTGTCCGTCTTCGATGGTCCGGCCACCCTCGAGGCGGTGGCGTCTGTGGCACCCCCCGACGTCATGGCGCTCGACGTGCTCTCGACCCTGCTCGACTTCTCCCTGGTGGACGTGGATGCCGGCGACGCCGAGGAACCGTTGTTCTCGCTCCTGCCGTCGGTGCGAACCTTCGCCAGCGAGCGGCTCACCAGCAAGGGGGAGCGAGCCGAGGCGCTGCGTCGCCATGACCGTTACGTGAGGGCCCGCTGCCGCACCGGGCGGCCCCTGCTCCCGCACGAGGTGGCCGACGTCCTCGCCGCGCTCGACCGCGCGCAAGCTCGACGGCACCTCGGATGCCGCCCTCGAGCTGGCCCTGCAAGCGGCCCGCGTGACCGCAGCCCCCGGAGCCCGTGCCTCCGTCGCCACGCGGGTCGAGGGCCTGCTCGAGGTACCCGGACACGATGCGGTGCTCGCATCCCGCGCCTTGGTCTGGTCGGTGAGCCACCTGCCTGCCGACGTCGACGACCGCGAGGCGTTCGCGGCCTGGACCCTCGACCGCGTCCACCAAGCGATCCGCGTCGCGCGCACCTCCGGCGACAGCGTGGCCCTCCTCGACGCGCTCGAGCTGACGATCCGCACTCTGCCGCTCACTCTCGACATGGCCCTTGCCAGAGCCGGTATCGAGGAAGGGTTGGCGCTTGCCGAGCACTACGGCGACCCGGGGCGGCTGGCCCGGTTTCGGATGTGGGTGGGGATGGCAAGCCTGTCGCAGGGCCAGGTGGAACACGCCGAGGGTCTTCTGCTGGCTGCCTTCGCCGGCGGGTCTGCGGCGGGGGACCGGGTGGCCGTGGACTACTCCGCCGTCTTCCTGCGGGCGATGGGATGCACCGACTCGCGGGTGCCCAGCCAGCCGCTCCCCGAGCTGCAGGACCTCCTGGAGTCCGCGCGGAGGAACCAGGACGGGGTCGCCGCCGCCATGGCTCCTCAACCGTCATCTCCCGAGCACTGATCCGGTGAGTGCTGGTCGAGCCGCTCCCCTCCGCGACGGTGCTCACCGTGCGGTGCGAGTCTCGTGGCGGCACGGCCGGGACGACGCCGCTCGCTCGGTGTCCTTCGCCCGCTGGACCTGCTCCGCGACGCGTTTCTCTCGTCGGGCACTACCCTTCCAGCCGTTCCGTCCACCTCGGCGTCGGCACCGGCCACCTCAGCGGCGACGCAGCCAGCGGAACCCGATGTACGTGGGCATGGCAGGACTTCTGCTGGCGCACGCCGTGTGGCGAGGCTCGTGGACCGGCGCTGCTACCAGTGGTGGGCTTCGTCGTCTTCATCGACCGCGCCCAGATCCAAGCGGAGGAAACCGCGCTCCTCGAGAAGTTCGGGGCCGCATACGGCCCGGTCGACGTCGACGGTGGGCGCGCCGTCGACGTCGTACTCGTAGTACTCGAGGCTCAGCCGGCCGTCACCGACCTTTCCGTCGGGGTCGACCGAGAAGGTGAAGCCCTCGCGTCCCGCGCGGGTGCCGTTGGTCCCTCCAGCACCCTGGGCGACGCGATCGCAGGAGGCGCCGACCCATCCCGCACCACCGCCGAGCCAGCCCCCGCCACCACCGCCAGCGGGTCCGGATACGCCGTCACCCCCGCGGGCGATGGTCCGTCCGCGACGAACGGTGGGGGCATGCCCGCCTGCGACAGCGGCGCCGGCGTAGCACGTCGCCGCGTCCCTTCGGGGCCCGCCCTGCGAACCGGCTCGGCCCGCCACCCTGGCCAGGGAGTCATTCGGCTGCCGTGAGGCAGTCACGTCGTAGTCGGCGGTCGTCCCCGTGGTGTCACTGCGCTGCGCCTCCGTTGTGGCACCACCGCCGCCGCCCACCACGATCCACCGACCCTCGGCGTCCGACAAGGTGGTGGCCCCACCCCCGCCGCCGCCGGAGCGCCCTCCGGCACCCCCACCACCGAAGCCACCAGGGGCGGCTCCGGTGCTCGCCCCTGCGGTCCCGCCGCGGGTGCCGACGGCGACGGTGAGCGTCTCACCGCCGCTGACGTCGACGCCCATGGAAACGCCGCTACCCCTCCCGCCAGCGACCCCCCTGCCGTCGGGCCGCAAGATCGAACCGCCCTGCGCGCCCCACGCGTCGACACGTAGGAAGCTCACGTCGGTGGGAACCACCCACGACTCCAGCCCGCCCGTGGCGTCGAACAGGCACCTGACGCGCGCGTCATCGAAGGGACGGCTGCAGCCGCCTGACGGCAACCCGCTCCTGGTGGGAGTGGCCGAGGCGGCGGGCGCCGTCGACACTGACCACGCTGCTGCGACGAGCGATGCACCGAGTGCCCCAGCCAGCCGACGACCCATGACCAACTCCCTGCCCGTGCGGTTCCCCGGAGACTAGGAAGCGATCAGGTGGGCGCGCATCGGGCACCTGCCCTACTCGGCCGCGATCTTTCCTTGCGGCCCCCTGTGGCTACTCGAAGGCCACGGTGGGAAGTGGCTTCTCCCACTTGAAGGTGACTGATCCCGAGAACAGTGGCAGGCCCTCGAAGTTGCCATCCGCGTCGTCGCACCACCCGGTGAAGTACAGGCCACCTTCCTCATTGCCACCTTGGGCTCCCCATCGAACGAGCTCCTTGAAGTGATGCCGTCGTAGACGTACCACGTGACCAGCGCGACAGCCCGGAGGACGTGCGCTTGGCGAAGTCAGCGATGGCGCCGAACAGGAGAACGGCCGTGGGGCGGACAGCGGCCAAGTCTGTGGCGTCGGTTGCCCGACCGGTACCCCAGTGGCGCAGCTCGGCCCGGGGCCAACCGGCCAAGGGGCGACGCCCGCCGACACCGACACGCGATCGTTACGAGGAAGCCGTGTCCCCATCTCTTCCCTCTGGGCCGGTCCTTGGGCATGATCACTCCCGGCCCCCGTCACCCCGGGGGCTCGTCCCTGTGCGGGACACACCACCAAAGGGAGACACGATGACTCAACGGAGGAGCGCAGGCGCCCGCCTGCGTGCAGGGGCGGCACTCGTCCCGGCCCTCGCCCTGGCCACGACCGGAATGGTCGCGGCGAGCGCGGGGGCGGTGACCGCGGCACCGGCCCCGGTCCAGCCCGGCCAGGGCGCGGCCGCGAGCGAGGCGTGGATCAACTACGTCCAGCCCCGCGCCGAGAAGGCCTTCGGCACCGACAAGAAGGTCGGCAAGAAGGACGGCGCCAAGCAGCACGACGCCATCGCCAAGGCCATGGAGGTCGACCGCAAGCACCCCGAGGGCAACCCGGTCGCGGCGCGCCAGCTGGCCAAGCTCGAGGCGAAGGCCATCAAGACCGGCAAGAACCCGAAGCAGATCAAGAGCCAGTACAAGGGCGCCAAGGCGACGCAGGAGGCGAAGCTGCTCACGATCCTCGTCGAGTTCAACGACGAACGCGAACGACGACTTCACCGGCGTGCAGGTGCCGACGCGAGTTCGGCGCGACCGACCTGCGAGCCCGGCGACGGTGCAGAACGGGCCGCTGCACAACAACATCCCGAACCCGGCCAACGCTACGCGCTCGAGGACAACAACTCGATGTGGGTGCCGGACTTCTCGCCCGAGCACTTCAACAAGATGCTCTTCACCAAGACGGGCATCACCGAGCGGGTCCGCACCGACCTCAAGGGGCCCGACGGCAAGCCGGGCTTCGACATCTCCGGGCTACACGATGAAGAACATGTACGAGGAGATGTCGCAAGGGCGCCTACACCGTCGACCGGCGCGGCGACCCCGTGGGTCACGGTGCCGCACTCCGAGGCCTACTACGGCGCGACCGTCTGCTTCCAGAACGAGGACGGCGTGTACGAGTGCCGGCGCGATCCAGGACATGCAGGGCCACCCCGACAACCCGCTCGGCGCCGGCCAGCTCCCGATCGACGCGGTCGACGGCGCTCGCCGCAGCGCCAGCCCGACTTCCCGTGGGCCGACTACGACATCGAGGACCAGGGCGACCGCGACGGCGACGGCAACTTCAACGAGCCCGACGGCGTCATCGACCACGTCGTGCTCGTGCACGCCGGTGAGGACAAGTCCGGTGGCGGCGGCGCCGAGGGCACCTACGCCATCTGGGCGCACTCCTCCGCGGTCGCCGGCGGCGCGACCATCCCGGGCACCGACCTGAAGCTGTCGCAACTACATCGTGCAGCCCGAGGACTCCGGCGTGGGCGTGTTCGCCCACGAGTACGGCCACGACCTCGGCCTGCCCGACCTGTACGACACCTCGGCCGGCGGCGACTCCGACGTCGACTTCTGGGACCTCATGTCCTCGGGCTCGCACTCGGGCCCGATCTTCCAGTCGATGCCGACGCACATGGGCCTCTGGGACAAGTGGGTGCTCGGCTGGGCCGACCCGGTCGTCGTCGAACCCGGGCGACGCCGGCGCAGACGGTCGACCGTCGGCCAGACCTCGCGCACGCCGAAGGGCACCGAGGACGGCGTCAAGGTCAACCTGCCCGACAAGATCGTCACCCTGGCCGACGCCGCACAGCGGCGCCGAACATGTGGTACACCAGCGCCGACCAGGACTGGGCCGACGTCCGGCTGGCCCGCACGATCGACGTGCCGGCCGGCGCGACCGACGCCAAGTTCTGGATGTGGAACAACTACATCATCGAGGAGGACTGGGACTTCGGCTTCGTCGAGGTCTCGACCGACGGCGGCACCACGTGGACCGAGCAGAAGGTCTTCAACGAGGCCGGCGACCGAGGTCACCACGCCCGACGGCTACGCCGACCCGAACGGCCGCATGGCCGACTTCGGCGACAAGAAGTACGGCCTCACCGGTGCCACCGACGGCTGGCGGCACGACTACGTCGACCTCGCGCGCGTACGCCGGCCAGACGTCCAGGTGCGCCTGCGGCTACGCGACCGACGCGGCCTTCCAGGAGCGCGGCTGGTTCGTCGACGACTTCTCGCGTCACCGACGGTGCGACCACCGTCTGGAGCGACGACGTCGAGGCGGCGACAACGGCTGGACCGCCGACGGTCGGCACCTTCGCCGACACCACCGGCGCCGGCTGGCGCATCGACACCGGCACCTCGAGTGCCAGGCGCAGTACTACCTGGTCGAGTGGCGCAACTTCGACGGGTTCGACGAGGGCCTGAAGTACGCCTACGACACGACCTACCAGGCGCGACGGGGCGTGGAAGGTCGAGAAGATCAAGTACAACGCCCCCGGCGCGCTCGTCTGGTACCGCGACACGCTACGGCAACAACAACCACGTCGCTCAACAACCTCACGGCGCTGCCGAGCGACGGGCGCCAAGGGTGGCCTGCTCATCGTCGACAGCCACTTCGACCCGCTGCGTCGCACCGGCGCCGCGGCCGCGCTCGACCCGTCGCACCCTGAAGAACCTGCCGTCGCGGGCGCAGTCCTCGAACGCGGCGTTCGGCCTCCAGCCGACGTACCCGTTCAAGGAGTGCGTCACCGGACGCCGACTGTCACGGTCGAGGACTGCACCGACTTCGCGGCCCAGGCGCCGGTGAGCACGTTCACCGACGCCAAGAGCTGGTACCCCGGCATCGAGATCCGCGGCAGCAGCATCTTCTACCGCGACGCCGACGCCTCGACGGTCGTCCCGTCGCCGGGCAACGCGCCGTACTCCACCCGCGTGGTGGACGCGGCCGGCAACCCGCTCCCGCAGTACTACGGTCTCGAACGTCGGTGCGGCGACGCCTGCTCGGCACGGGCAACCCGGCCGACGACGGTGTCGCGTACAACACCAAGGTGCAGGTCGTGAAGACCTCCGCGGGCAACCAGTCCGCGCAGATCCGCATCACGCCGCCGACCCCCTGACCGGGTGAGGCACGCGAAGGGCCCGCACTCCCCTCGGGGTGCGGGCCCTTCCGCGTGCACCGGCCATCGCCCATGGGCACGAACTGCGCGCGTCGCGCTGGAACGAGAGCTTGTCGTGCTACCCCTCCCAGGTGCAGCCACCGGTTCTCCGGGCCGGATCGACAGCGCCACGCCGCCGAAGCCAGGTTCGCCGACGGGGGTCACCGATCCGGATCTGGCGCACGGGTGGTGTCGAAACCTGCACCCCTTCGCAACGTGAAGCACCCGTTCGCTCCGTAGGGACCACCCGGCCAGGAACATCCGCCATCGCGTTGACGTGCGGCAGGCAGCCGGGTCTCCCGTAGCGTCGGCGGTGAGGGTGTCTACGCTGTCGCCATGGCGGTCAACCGGAGCCGACGGGCGCGGGTGGCGCGGCGTCGCCAGCGGCGGATGGCTGGTGTCCAGCACGACCTCACGGACGAGCAGTGGACGGCACTCAAGGCCGCGTGGGGTGGCTGCGCGTACTGCGGCACGACCGAGCGACCGGTGCAGCGCGACTGCGTGCTCCCCATCTCGCGCGGGGGGCGCTACACACTCGACAATGTCGCGCCGGCCTGCGGGCCGTGCAACGCCAGCAAGTGCAACGACGAAGTCACGTCCTGGATGCGACGCAAGCGCCTGGACGAGCGCGCGTTCCTCGTCCGCCACGCCGAGATCCGCGCCAGTCTGCTCGCCTGAGCGGTTCCTCCGGTGCGGAGTCGACCCGCCGAGGTGCTCCGCAGCAGCACTCGTGGTCGCGCCTACCCGGCTCACGAGCCGCGCCAGGTGTGCGCAACCGACCCCCGTCAGGACGACGCGCCGAGTCGGTGTCGTACCACCCTCCGGCGCAGGGTGGGCGACGCCTCGACCTCGTAGCCGGCGTCGAGGAAGACCTGGAGCAGCCCGACCGACGCCTCGTCCCAGATCACGGTCTTCCCCGGCGGCGGCTCGGTGGGGTAGCCCTCGAGGACGCGAGCGCCGACCTGCCTGCCGTACTCGACGGTGGCGGCGGCGAGCTCGTACATCAGCCCCTGTCGACGAAAGCCCTTGCGCACGACGAAGCAGGTGACCGACCAGACGCCCTCGAGGTCGGGGTCCATCCGCATCCACGACTTCTGCCGGGCCCAGATCCTCGGGTAGTTCTCCCGCGGCTCGACCGCGACCCAGCCGGCCGGCTCGCCGTCGACGTACCCGACGAGGCCGGACGTGGGGCCGCTCGTGCCGCAGCCGGCCTGCTCCAGGAGCGCGGCGTCGCGCTCCTCCTGGGTCGTGTCGCGCCAGATCCAGCCCGGGACCTTGAGCGCCTGGCAGCGGCACTTGCGGGCGCCGCCGGCGTCGAACACGGCCTCGACGTCCTCGCTCGTCGCGTCGTTGGCCGGTCGCCAGCTGAACTCGGGCACACCGCGAGACTAGTGGCGGGCCGGCGCCAGTCAACGACGCCGTGACAGTCGACCCGTGACCTCGTCGATGCGTCACTGCGGCCGAGCCACGCGCCCACACGGGGTCATGTGTGGACGCACCATCAGGGACGCAGGGGCCAGGCCTTGAGCAGGGTGCGGGCGGTGCCGTTGTTGCCGAGTCTCGACCCAGTCCTTGGTGGTCTGGCTGATCTCCTCACCCGAGTCGCGCACGAACGCGGCGTGTCGGCAGTGACGAGGTACCGCTGCGGCACGGTGATGTGCGGCAGGGGGTGTCGTCCAGGGTGATGCCGGCCGGGATGCTCAGCGGCATCCGCCGGTTCACCGCACGGGCGCGCTCGATCGCGGCGGCGTCCGGCTCGATCAGGATGTCGACCTCGGTCAGGTCGCTCACTGGTCGGCCAGCTTTCCGAAGACGGTGTTCCAGTCGTCCTTCATGCTCACGACCGTCCAGCCCAGCTGTTTGGCCTTGGCCAGCGAGGCCTCCGCGGACGCCGTGTAGGCGAACTCGCGCTGGGCGTCGTCGTGGTTGATCAGCAACGCGAACTGGGCGGACTCGAGCATCTCGATGTCCACGTCGGCGTTGCCACCGGCGAACACCGGAAGGCGACCGGTCTGGGCGAAGATGTGCTCGGGCTTGCCCGGACCCAGGTCGAGGCTGCCCAGGATGTTCTCCCCCCGGACCACCGCCCCGTCGACGTAGGTGTACTCGCGCAGCCGTGCCGATCACGTTCTCCTTGTTGATCCCCCACGTCGCCTCGGCGAACACGCGCATGAAGTCACGTCCGCCCCCGGAGCAGACGAAGACCCGGAACCCGTTCTCCTTGAGCAGGTCGAACAGCTCGAGCATCGGCTTGTAGACCAGGTCCTTGTAGAGCACACCGAGCTTGGGCTGCTTGACCGTCACCAGCCACTGGTTGACCTGGGCGTCGAACTCGGCCGGGGTGCTGCCTGCCCACGACCGGGCGAACGCCTTCAGCAACGACTCGATCACCGCAGGCTCCTGGGTCGCCACCCCCTCCAAGAAGGCCGGGTCCCTCTCGAAGATCGCCTTGTACGGCTGTTGCGCCGCCAGCGACGGGTCCGCCTTGATCTCCTCGGCCCACTTGCGGAACACGAAGTCGAACTGCGGAGGCAATGGCTGCTCCACCCACAACGTGCCGTCGTTGTCGAACGCGGCAATCCGATCCGCGACCGCCACGAAGTCCGGCCCCTCGGTGGTCACCCGTTGGACAAAGTCCAGGACCGCGTCCTTGGCGCTTCCCTCATTCCAGCTCGCCAGCCTCGTGCCGCCCATCCTGGAATCCTCACGCGCCGACCGGAATCAGATTCGCCCACCCTAGGGCTCACCAGACATTCGCCGCGGGCATCCGCTCCTCGGCAGTCCCAGACTCATCGGCCGGCGTCACAGCGCCGCGTGCGCGCGTCATGAGCCGCCCCGGGCATGCGGCGTGTGGGGCCGGCGCCGGTTGGGGCCAGGATCCGGGAAAGGCGACCGGTTCCGTGGCGCGCGGTGCGCGGCGCGCCGCGGCCCTACATGGATACGGCGGCCCGCGTCGGGAAGAGAGTCGGCCTCACTGGGATGGCTGTTCTGTGGGCGAGCCCAGCAGCTGACCGGCGAGCTGAGCGAGGACCCACTGTTCGTACTGGTCGATGGTCCAGCCGGATTCGACGACGAGCTCCTGGTAGACACCGACGGCGGCCAAGGCGCGGTAGATGGCTTGGGCGGCCGGCAGCGGCAGGGCCAGGTGGTCGCGCACCGAGTCGACGATGAGGTTCTGGACGTGGTTTCGCCCCTCCAGCTTGGCACGGAGCATGGCCCGGGTCTGGGGGTCCTCGGCCGAGGCCGCGTCGAACAGGACCATGACGTCGAAGCCGGTCTCGAACAGGGATCGAAGGAAGCGGGCGGCCAGCTCGAGGGTGCGCCGCGGGTCCGGTTCGGCGACAGCAGCGGCGACCAGCTCTCGGGCGTGCGCGTCCTCGAGCCAGGCTTCGCAGATGGCCGAGAGGATCTCGCGCTTGGCCCCGAACGCGGCATAGACGGTGCGCTCGGCGACGCCGGCCTCCGCGGCGATGGCCGCCACCGACGTCATCCGGTACCCCTCGACCGCGAAGAGCCGTCTGGCGGCGACACAGATCCGGTCCCGGGGGGAGTACCCGACCGGCTGGGACTCCTGCTCCAGCTCGGCTCCACGACGGCCCGCAGCGCCAAGCGCCCCGCGCGGGAACCTCCGCGGCCGCGCCCTGAGACGGCGCCGGGGTCGGCCGGCACCGGATGAGCCCGCCTCCGCTGCCAGAACGGGGCAAGCCGCTCACCGCCTCGGCTGGAACCACCCCTGTTGGGCCATCGGTGCGTTCGTCTGTCAAACTGTTCAGCATATTCGGACAGGGATGGACAACATGACCACGTACCACTCACCCAAGGTGGATGCCGTCGGCCCGGCGGGCGGCATCACCCCCGCGTACCCGCTCGGCCTTGTCGACGCCGAGCTGCACGACCTCCACAGGCAGGTCTCGACCCTGCGCACCATCGAGGAGGTCCGCGCCCTGAGGAAGCAAGCGGCCGAGGACTGGCTCGCCGGCCGCATCGACCACGACGAGCACCACCGCACACTCAGCGTCGCTTCCCTTGCCTCGCTCAGGCTTTCGGAGTCCGTGGTGATCGAAGGCTGCCCCGCGTGGTGCAACTCCCACAACTTCTCCTACGGCGATCAGGCCGAGGACGACGTCAACCTCCACCACCACATCGTCGAAGGCGAGGGCTGGAAGGTCGAGCTCGAGGAGGGCTGTTGCGACACCGGCGGATCGGTGCAGCTCATCGGCGCGTGCGGCGAAGAGATCCCGCTCAGCACGGCGCGCGCCTACGCGATGGCACTGCTTGCGGCCTGTGACTCCGTGGAGGGCTTCACCACAGCCGGTTGACGGTGCCACTGGACCTCTCCGTCTGTGCCTCGCGGACCAGGGTTGTCAGGGAGGATCAGCAACGAGCCTCGACGAACCGTTCCAGCAGTTTCGCGACCTGCTCGGGGTGGCCGAGCTGGGGCACGTGGCCTGCTGCGAGCACCTCGAGGTGTGCGTCGGGGATCAGTCCCGCGACGGCTCGTGCCTGTGCGACCGGGACCACCGGGTCGTGGTCTCCCCAGATCATCAGGGTCGGTACGGTCAGTCGGCGCAGGTCATCAGGGCGGATCCGGGTCCGGGCCCGCGCGCCGAACGGGGTGAGGAGGGACCGGAACTCGGCCGCGTTGGCGGCCGAAGCCACCGGGTCGTGGGCCGCGTCGAGGAGCGACTCGAACAGCTCGGGGTGGCGCACGATGGTGTCGCCCTCACCCATCTGCGACATCAGGCGCCGGAGCATCCGAGGGCCCGGTCGCAGGACGCGGGTGAGGACATCACCCAGCACCGGTGTGGCGACGACCCGGATGCCAACCGGGATGCGGCTTCCGGGCAGGAGCGGGACCGACCCCAGCATGACCAGTCCGCGTACCCGTTCCGGGCGGTCGAGCGCGCACCACAGCGCCCAGGCCCCGCCCCCCGACGCGCCGACGAGCACCGCCGCGTCCAACCCGAGCCCGTCGAGGACCTCGGTGACGAACCGGACCGCGTGGCGCCGGAAGGCTCGACGGGGAAAGGTGTCCGGGTCGCTGAGGCCGAACCCGGGTCGGTCGACAAGGAAGGACCGCACTCGCGTGGAGTGCTCCAGCAGCATCAGGTGCGACAGCGACGACGTGTTGTTGCCGTGCAGGTGCACCACGGGCGGGCCGTCACCCGCCTCGATCACGTGGACGGCTCCGCCCCCCGGCATCCGAATCAGGCGATTCGTGGCGCCCACTGACCGGACCATCCGCTCATAGCGCTCGCGCAGCGCCGCAGGGTGGGCAGGGAGGGAGGAGGGCCGGTTCGTGTTGGTGGGTGCTCGCATCGTGACTCCTCTGGATGGACGCGTCCTCCCTCCACGGTGAGGCGCTCAAGAGGAACTGGGCCAGTTCGAAACTCGAACTCCCGCCTCGACGCGTCGGTGGGACACTGGGCATCGTGGGCTCGCGTGAGGAGAGCGGCTACTGCTCCTACACCAAGGCGATCGAGCACCTGGGTGACCGGTGGAGCCTGCTCATCGTGCGACAGCTGGGGACGTTCGGGCCGCAGGGGTTCAACGACCTCATCGCCGGGCTGCCCGGGCGGATCTCGCGGTCCGTGCTCGCGGATCGACTTCGCCGGCTGCAGACGCTGGGGGTGGTCTCGCGCGTCGACCCGCAGGACCCGTCCTCGGCCTACCGCCTGACCTCGGTCGGTCACGGTCTGATGGGGCCACTGGGCTCGTTGCGCGACTGGGCGGAAACCTGGCTCCCGGAGGACCCCGACATGTGGGAACGCGATCCTGATGTCGTGCTTGGCTGGCTGGCCCAGCGCGCCGACCCCGACCGACGGGCCCCGGCGCCCGGTCGTCCTCGAGCTCCGCCTGTCTCACCGGCTCGACCGCAGGTACTGGCTCGTGCTCGAGGGCGGCATCGAGGCCTACGGCTGCCTTCGCGACCCGCTGCTGGACGAGAGCCGCTACCTCTACGTCGAGGCCTCGATGCCGGCGCTCCTCGCGCTGGCGAAGGGCCGGTGCGACTGGACGGACGCTGTCCGGGACGGCTCCGTCACGGCCGTCGGCGATCCCGAGCTCGTGCACCAGCTGGCCGACTGGTTCCGGTCCACCTCGGTGCCCGGCATACCAACACACGCTCACGGGCCACGCTGATCCGTCACCCTGCCCGCGTAGGAGCCAGTCGCCACCCGGACCTGCCCGGAGCGCCTCCCCGACGTTGCACGCGAGCACCCGATCGTCAACGCTGGGGCTTCACCGCCCGTGCCTTTCAACCGGTTCGGACGCCCTCATCGGGGTCTTCGGGAATCGACAGACCCGCCATGACAGCGTCGGCGAACGCGGCGTGAAGCGTCGGGCTCGGGTGGAACCCGTCGCCGGCGAACATCTCCGGCCCGAGCGGTTCGTCGGTCTCGATCCGGAAGGCTCTCTCGCGAGCTTGGACTGCTGCAACCCCGATGGCGTCGAAGACCCGGCCTCGCCAGCCGAGGGCGTCGGCGAGCGGCCGCGGGAACGCCGGGAAGTGGTCAAGCGGTGGGATGCCGAGGAGGCAGACCTGCGCCCGAGGAGCCGCGGCGAGGATCGCATCGAGGAGCGTGTGAAGTTCGCGGCGGAAACGGGCCGCGCTGTGGAGGTTCTTGAGGTCGTTGACGCCGATCGAGACGAACACCAGGTCAGCGTCGACCAGAGCTTCGGCGGAGACGAGGCTCACCGCCTGCCCCGCGGTGGCACCGGTCCTTGCGCGGCCTGCCAGTCCACCGTCGCGTCGTATCGGTCGGCGAGTCGGACCGCGAGCTGGCCGGCGACGGACGATCGGTGATGCTCGATGGCGTACCCCGCCGTGACACTGTCCCCGAGTGCGACGACCTTCAGGCGGCGACCGCCAGAGCCGATTCGACCCGTGACGCCGTCAGCATCAGCGAAGCGAGGGAGCGTGCGGGCGAGTCGGTATCCCTGGACCGGCACCACGGGCAGCCCCAACCACCACCACTGCACGCGTCGCCCGTCGGCGCCTCGGAGACGTACCCGTCCGACACACGCCAGACCGCCCCGCATCATGCGCCCGATGGTAGGCCGCCCGCCGGTGTACCTCTGCCTGTTCCGAGGGCGGCTGCTCGACCGTCCAACCCCGACGCGAGCGGAGCAGCTGTGAACTACCCCTGTCCGGTGCGTCTCTTCGCCGACGTGCCTTCCATGGGCCATACACGCAGCGCGGCCCCGGTCCCACGACGGGAAGGGGCCGCGAAGCGGTGTGGTGTCGTCAGACGCGAGTGGTCGTGCGACCCGCGATGAGGCGCTCGTAGCCGACGATGAGGATCGCGGCGACGATGACGCCCATGATCAGGGCGATCCAGTCGATCCCTGAGGTGTCGCTCTTGTTGAAGACACCGGTCCACAGCCATGAGCCGATGAGGGCACCGATGATGCCCAGGATGACGGTCATGAGGGTGGAGATGTTCTGCTTGCCGGGAAGAACGAGCCGTGCCAGGGCGCCAATGATCGCACCCAAGATCACGGTGACGATGATGGTGGTGAGCATGTGTCGCACTCCTTTTGCGGGTCAAGGACCCGAACTGAACAGTCGACCGGCGGTCGCAACCGTCGGCCGGGTACCCGGTCGGGCGCCACGGGAGAATGTAGTTCAGCGGCAGCCCCGTGGAGCGGGTCACTGACGCGCAACTTCTCGTGCGCTGACTGTCACGGTGTGACTCACTCGGGTCAAACCCCGCGCCGCGTCTAGTCTGCGCAGATGAGCGACGACGCTCCACGCAGCCCTGCAGGAACTCTTCGACGGGTTTCCGGAGGGCCTCGCCATCTTTCGCCGGGTCCAGCAGGCGGTGTCCGCCATCGGGGAAGCGTCTGTGGCGGTGACGAAGAGCCAGGTCACCTTCCGGCGCCGCAAGGCGTTCGCATTCGTCTGGCGCCCGGGTCAGTACGTCTCGAGTGGCGTCCCCGCCGTGCTCTCCATCGCCATGCCCCACGAGGTCACCTCCGATCGGTTCAAGGAGATCGCCCATCCGGCGCCGACGGTCCGGATGCATCACCTCGAGCTCCGCACGTCACGAGTCGACACCAGGTCTGCGGCGGCTCGCCAACGCCCACGGGAACGCCCGTTGACCACCAGGACGTGGCGAGGCGTCCTGGGCGCCTGACGCTTCGTCAGACAGGCCAGTCTCTCGCCGAGTACGCAGGCCATCCGTCGAACGTCGGGTCGCCCATCGACCTGCCGCGGGTCCTGCCAGAGGACATGCGGACTTCGCCCTGTGGCAGTACGTCGAGCCGGCACCCGACCCGCAGGAAGGCCGGGATGCAAACTCCGAGTTCATGCTGCGCAATGCTGGGGTTCTCTGGCCCTGATCGGACCGCTGCACCGTCCGTTCCGGAACCCGCGGTCCCCCTGGTGCGCGACGTGTGGATGCGCTTGTCGGTTCGCCTTGTGATCCAGCGCGGGTCGCTCCCACGGTTTGGTCAGGGCAGCTCTGCCAGGAGACCCCGAGCCCGCTCGACCACCTCGTCGCCGCCCAGCTCGTCGCGCGCCGTGGAACTGGTGGAGTACAGGTAGAGCATGTCCTGGAACGGCAGCGGGGGCAGCCCGCGGCGGGGCAGGGTGATGGCGTCGTCCATGACGAGGCCGCGCCGTCCCCCGACCAGGGGCAGCATGTGCTGGGTCGGGATGACGGGGCGCGTGGTCTCGACGATGAAGTCCTTCGGGGTCGTGACCAGACCGCGCACGTCGTCCCAGTCGATGAAGACCTCCGACCCGGCGTAGAGCTGGTGGATGCCCTCGGGGGTCAGGGTGATGGTGCCGTCACCGGCTCGGCCGGTCACTCGGCACCATCCGACGTAGCCCATGAGCAGAGCGCAGACCAAGAAGAACCCGGCGGCGTAGTTGTTGGACCCGATCTCGGACAGCCCCCAGATCACGAGTAGCGCCAGCAGCAGCCAGGCCACCGCCGTGCTGAACCAGTGGCCGCGCCATGGATGGATCGCCAGCCCGCGCTGTCCACGCACCGTGCCGACCGTGACCACAGCCTCCGGCGGGCGACGTCGCCACAGCAGGGCCACGGCCGCCACCATCGTCGCGAGGAGCGCGATCATGCCCCAGCCCAGAACGTCGTCCGTCATGAGTTCCCCTGCCGTCGTCGAAGCTCAGTAGCCGCGGTACTGCTTCTTGTACAGGCTCCTGCGGGTCACCCAGATCAGCGCGGCGGACCCGAGCACGACAGCGCTGGCCACGGGTGCCGAGTCGATCGCTGGCGCCGTACCGGTGGTCACCAGCAGATAGAGCGACCCGCCACCCACGGCGAGCAGCGCCCAGCCGATGACCTGCAGCACGAACTCCACCACCCACCGCACCGCTCGAGTATTGCGGTGCGGGTCCAGCCAAATGGGTTTGAGCGCGAGCCGACGTTGCGTCTTGGCGATGACTGACCGATGGGCGACAGCAGCATTGGAGACCCGCTTGGATGATCCTCGGAGCAGGCGGGGTGATCATGCTTCTGTCGGCGGCGTGGGGGCTCCGCAAGCCCACGCAAGAGAAACGTGCCGACTCCCTGGAGCCGCAGGCTGAGCAGCTGGTGCATCTCATCGCCGCGGTTGCGTGTGGTCAGCGCGTCGGACGCATACGCGGAAGGTGCCAAGGGCAAGCCCCGGAGCCTGCCGAGGACTGGAGGGGGCGACCATCTCGCTCGCCGCCCGGCCTTCTTGAACACTTCGGCAACGAGTCGGATCACGCGGACTTCGCGACCGGGCTCTCGGAGCTGAGCCGGCTGTCTCCACGCTCGATGCGGTGTTCTCCGACGCCGCAAGATGCGCTGCGCCGGTGCTCGGTGATCACTCGCTTGACGTTGAACACGCACGCGCCGCAGTCGCGACCAGCGTTGGTGGCGGTGCACACCTGCGCGAGGCTTCGCGCACCAGCGGCGATCGCCTGGGTCACCAAACGGTCACTCACGACCGCGCACTGGCAGATGATCACGGCAGTCCCTTCATTCGCTGGGCACGTGGTTGGCCCGGTCAACCGGTCTCCTTGATCAGCGAAGGGGCACCGCAGACTTGCTGCGCGCCCCTTGCGTCACTGCATCAATGTTAGGAAGCCCTAACGTCCGGCGCTTTACGGAGCAGGACAGTTCCCTTGACCCTTTACGACAGCCGGAAGGACCAGAGCAGAGGCCCGGCAGCACCGCTGCCGGGCCTCTGCGCTTCGCCCACGCCACGACCGTCGGGCCGGCTCGACGTCAAGTCCGTCCGGCCTCTCGCCGCGAGCCCCGATGGTGCCCGCGGGGAGCCCTACTCGTCGTCGCCGGACTGGGCGGCCTTTCGGCGCTCCAGCCGCCAGTGGATGTCATGGGTCTCCGGGTGCCGCCACTCACTCATCCGGTACTCGAAACCAGGCAGCAGCACGATGGGGGTCGGGTCCGGGGGTGCCGGTGCGACCGCCCCCACCACGATCTTGGCGTCCAGGGGGATGAACGGGGACTGGGCTGGGACCGGTGCGGTGAAGACCTCCACCGGGTCTGCATATGGGCGCGCCATGAACGCGCGTCAGCCGGCGAGGAGGTGACGCGCCATGACCACGCGCTGGATCTGGTTGGTGCCTTCGTAGATCTGGGTGATCTTGGCGTCGCGCATCATCCGCTCGAGCGGGAAGTCCTCGGTGAACCCGGCACCGCCGAGCAGCTGGACCGCGTCGGTGGTGACCTGCATGGCCACGTCGGAGGCGTAGCACTTCGCCGCGGCGCTGAAGAAGGTCAGGTCGGCGTCCTCGCGCTCGGACTTGGCCGCGGCGACGTAGACCATCTGCCGGGCCGTCTCGATGCTCATCGCCATGTCGGCGAGCATGAACTGGATGCCCTGGAAGTCGGCGATCCGCTTGCCGAACTGCTTGCGCTCCTTGACGTAGTCCAGGGCGACGTCGAGGGCGCCCTGCGCCAGCCCGACGGCCTGCGCGCCGATGGTGATCCGGGTGTGGTCCAGGGTGCGGAAGGCGATCTTCAGGCCCTCGCCCGGCTGCGCCGATCATCCGGTCGCCCGGGATGCGCACGTTGTCGAAGAACAGCTCACGGGTGGGGGAGCCCTTGATGCCGAGCTTGCGCTCCTTCTCGCCGAAGGTGAAGCCGGCGTCGGCCTTCTCGACGACGAAGGCGCTGACGTTCGCGCCGCGCCGGCCGTCGGGGTCGGTGACCGCGAGGACGGTGTAGTACTCGGACACACCGGCGTTGGTGATCCACGACTTCTGGCCGTTGAGCACCCAGTCGTCGCCGTCGGCGGTGGCGCGGGTGCGCATCGACGCCGCGTCGCTGCCGGCCTCGCGCTCGGAGAGCGCGTAGGAGAACGTGGTGGCTCCCTCGGCCAGCGGGCGAAGGTACTTCTGCTTCAGCTCCTCCGAACCGGCGAGGATCAGCGGCGTGCTGCCGAGCTTGTTGGCGCCGGGGATCAGCGAGGACGAGGCGCAGACCCGAGCGATCTCCTCGACGACGATGGCGCTCGCGATGGCGTCGGCGCCGACGCCGCCGTACTCCTCCGGGACGTGCGGGGCGTGGAAGTCGGAGGCGACGAGCGCGTCGTGGGCCGCGGTCGGGAAGGACGCGGTGCGGTCCACCTCAGCGGCGTACGGAGCGATCTTGTTCTCGGCGATCGCCCGGACTGCCTCGCGGATGGCGTCGTGGTCCTCGGAGACCCGGAACAGGTCGAAGTCGGAGTTGTGTGTCATGGTGTGGCCCCTTTCCGTGGGCAGGTCGTGCTGAGCCGGTGGCTCGAGTCGTGGTGAGCCGGCTGGCTCGGGTCGTGGTCGGTCAGGCAGGTCGGTGGGCGGTGCGGGTGAGGAACCCGGCGATGATGGGTGCGACCTCGGCCGCACTGTCGAGGAGTAGCAGGTGGCCGCCGCCCTCGACCACCTCGAGGCGCGCGTCGGGTAGGCGACACGCGATGAGCCGGGCGTTGACGAGCGGGATGATGGGGTCGTCATCCCCATGGATGACGAGAGTCGGCTGCGTCACGCTGTGCAGGAACGGCAGGCTGCTCCACCCCGTGGTGCCGGCGAGCCGGTAGAGCCAGGCCTTCGTGCTCGCGGGTGGCCGCAGGTGCCAGCCGCGCACCAGCTCCGGGTGCTCGCGCAGCCGGCCGCCGAAGATCTGGCCGGCACGTTGCTCGAGCTCGGTGATGTTGGTGTAGGCCGTGGGTCGGCCGAACCTCACCAGGATGTCCAGCCGGCCGGGCACGGCGATGGTGCCGGGCCCGGTCGACACCAGCACCAGGCGGTCGACCCGCTCGGGGTGCGCGTGCGCCAGCTCCTGGGCGACAGCCCCACCGAGGCTGACGCCCAGGACGTCGGCGCGGCCGACGCCGACCGCAGCGAGGACTCCCGCGGCGAACTGGGCCAGGCGCTGGACGCTGTAGGGACGGGTCGGAAGGTCGGTCTCGCCGATGCCGGGTGGGTCGAAGGCGATCGTGCGGAACCCGTCCAGGTACGGCAGCACCGGGTCGAACATCGGCGCCTGGCTCCACAGGCCACCGATCAGCAGCAGGGGCCGGCCCTCGCCGCTCACTCGCACCCGGGTGGACAACCCGTCGATGACGTGGGTCGAGTCGACGATCATCGCTCCATCACGTACCGCCCCGGGGCCGGCTCGATCGGCTTGTTGCGCCGGCTGCCGAGCCGCTTCGGAGCAGGCCGCTCCTCGCCCGACCTGGCAACGGCCCACTCGGCCCAGTGCGGCCACCAGCTGCCGGCCTGCTGGGACGAGCCCTCGAGCCAGGCGTCTGCCTGCTCGGCGACCGGTCCCGTCCTGAAGTGGGCCTTGGGGTTGCCGGGCGGGTTCACGAGGTGCTGGATGTGGCCGCCGCCCGACAGGACGAAGGTCGAGTCGCCGCCGAGCAGCTGGGTCGAGCGGTACGCGCCCTGCCACGGGACGAGGTGGTCGGTCTCGGCGCCCACGACGTAGGTGTCCGCGGTGATCGCACCGAGGTCCACGGGGGTCCCGAGGAGGCTCAGGCCGCCCGGCGTGACGAGGAGGTTGTCCATCGCGATCCGGAGCAGGTCGCGCTGCAGGGCCCCCGGCACGCGGGTCGTGTCGTTGTTCCACGCGAGGATGTCGTACTGCGGGGCGTCCTTGCCCATGAGGTAGTTGTTGACCCACTGGTTCCAGACCAGCTCGGTCGGGCGCAGCCACGAGAACACGGCCGCGATCGCCCGGCCGTCGACGACGCCGGTGGCCTCGGTGGCCACGCGGGTCACGCCGGTGAGCGCCGGGTGCAGCGCCAGGGCGGCGACGTTCGGGACGGACATGTCGATCTGGCTGACGCCGAACGCCGCGTGGGCGACACGGTCGTCGCCGGCGCCTTGCAGGTGCGCCATGACCGCGGCGAGCAGCTGGCCGCCGGCGCAGAGGCCGACCGTGCCGATCTGCTCGCTGCCGGTGATCTCGCGGATCGCGTCGGTGGCGTCCAGCAGCGCCTGGGCGTAGGTGTCGAGGTTCCAGTCGGCCTGCTCGGCGGTGGGGTTGCGCCAGCTGGTGACGAACACCTGCAGTCCCTGGCCGACGGCGTACTCGATGAAGCTGCGGTCCTTGCCGAGGTCGAGGATGTAGTGCCGGTTGATGACCGACCAGACGACCAGCAGCGGCACGGTGCGCACCGTCGGCGTGGTGGGCGTGTACTGGATGATCTCGAGGACCTCGTTGCGCCACACGACCTCGCCGGGGGTCGCGCCGACGTTCTCCCCGACGGTGAACGGGCTGGCGTCCACCTGGCGCGGCATCCGGGTGTGCCGGAGGTCGCCGAGCAGGTTGCGACCGCCACGGACCAGGCTCGCCCCGCCGGTGTCGAAGGCGTGCTTGAGGGCGGTGGGGTTCCCGACGAGCGTGTTGGTCGGAGCGAGGCCACTGGCGAGGATGCCGGCCGCGAAGCGCGCCCGCTCGCGGGTGCTCCAGTCGATGTCGGCGTCCTCGACGGCGTCACCGATGGCTCGCTCGACCGTCAGGTACGCCTGGCCGAGCCTGCGGTAGAACGGGTGCGACACCCACGCCGGGTCGGCGAACCGCCGGTCGCCCTTGTGGGGGGTGACGGTCGAGCGGCCGAGCACCGCCGCGGCGACGCCACCGGCGAGCGAGGCGCCGCGGTCGACGATGCCGGGGGTCCGAGCGAGCGCGCCCAGGAGGGCGCTGGCGGCGCCGCGCTCCTGCGGCTCGGCTGCGGGGCTGTTGACGAGGTACATGGTGGTCCGTTCGTGAAAGGGGTTCTGGGGGAGGGGTGCTCGGTCAGAGCACCGGCGGCTCGGTGGCGGCGCGGACGTCCGCCTCGGTGACGCCCGGGGCGAGCTCGACGAGCCGCAGCCCGTCGGGGGTCACATCGAGGACGCAGAGGTCGGTGATGATCCGCTCGACGACGCCCTTGCCCGTGTAGGGCAGCGAGCACTCGGTGACGATCTTGGGCGAGCCGTCCTTGGCGACGTGCTCCATCAGCACGATGACGCGCTTGGCGCCGTGGACGAGGTCCATCGCGCCGCCCATCCCCTTGACCATCTTGCCGGGGATCATCCAGTTGGCGATGTCGCCGCCGGCCGAGACCTGCATGGCGCCCAGGATGGCCGCGTCGATCTTGCCGCCGCGGATCATCCCGAACGACGTGGCGGAGTCGAAGAAGGACGCCCCGGGACGCACGGTCACGGTCTCCTTGCCGGCGTTGATCAGGTCGGGGTCGACGGCGTCGTCAGTGGGGTAGGCGCCGAAACCGAGGATGCCGTTCTCGGACTGCAGCACGATCTCGACGTCGTCGGGCACGTAGTTGGGCACCAGGGTCGGCAGGCCGATGCCGAGGTTGACGTAGGCGCCGTCCTCGAGCTCGGCGGCGGCGCGGGCGGCCATCTGCTCACGGGTCCAGCTCATGCCGCCACCTCCGGGTTCGCGGCGCCGGCGTCGCGGACGGTGCGCTTCTCGATGCGCTTGTCGGCGGCCTGCTCGGGGGTGAGCGGGAGGACCCGGTGGACGAAGACGCCGGGGGTGTGGATCTGGTCGGGGTCGAGCTCGCCGGGCTCGACGAGCTCCTCGACCTCGGCGATGGTCACCCGGCCGGCCATGGCGGCCAGCGGGTTGAAGTTGCGGCTGGACTTGTTGAACACGAGGTTGCCGTGGCGGTCGCCCTTCCAGGCCCGCACGAGCGCGAAGTCGCAGACGATGGACTCCTCGAGCACGTGGTCGAGGCCACCGAAGCGACGGACCTCCTTGGCGCGGCGACGCGACCTCGACCGTACCGTGGCGGTCGTACCTCCACGGCAGGCCGCCATCGGCCACCTGGGTGCCGACGCCGGTGGCGGTGTAGAACGCCGGGATGCCGGACCCACCGGCACGCAGCCGCTCGGCGAGGGTGCCCTGCGGGGTCAGCTCGACCTCGAGCTCGCCACCGAGGTACTGGCGGGCGAACTCCTTGTTCTCGCCGACGTACGACGCCACCATCCGGCGGATGCGGCCCGCGGAGAGCAGCCGGCCGAGACCCCAGTCGTCGACGCCGCAGTTGTTCGACACCACCTCGAGGTCACCGACCCCGGTCTCGAGCAGGGCCTCGATGAGCACCGAGGGGATGCCGGAGACACCGAACCCGCCCGCGGCGATCGACGACCCGCTCCCGATGTCGGCCACGGCATCCGCGGCCGACCAGACAACCTTGTCCATAACTACGTTTCCTTCAGTTCTCAGAGACCGGAGACCAGGAGGATCCCGGCCAGGGTGATGCCGCCGATGAAGAGCGTGCCGACGGTCGAGGTGACCAGGACGGCGCCGCTGCCCTTGGCGAGCGAGGCGAGCTTGACGCTGCAGCCCATGCCGAACAGGGCGGCGCCGAGCGCGGCGACCTGGACCTGGGTGATCCAGCCGAGCGCGTCCTCGGGAATGAGGCCGGTGCTGCGCAGCGCCACGCAGGCGAGGAAGCCGAGCACGAAGAGCGGCACGAGCGGTGCCCGACCGCCCTCGGCGGCGGGGGCCGTGGACCTCATCCGCTGGACGACGCTGACGGCGGCCACGACGGGCGCGAGCATGACGACGCGGGTGAGCTTGACGACGACCGCGATGGCGAGCACGGCGGCCCCGGCCGGGCTGGCCGCGGCGACCACCTGGCCGACCTCGTGGACGCTGGCGCCGGCCCAGGCACCGAACTGCTGGTCGCTGAGCCCGAGCGGACCCTGGAGCAGCGGCAAAGCGATGAGGGCGATGGTCCCGAACAGCGTCACCATCGCGATCGCGACCGTGACGTCCTCCTCGTCGGCTCCGGCGGTCTCCTCCATCGCCGCGATGGCCGAGGCCCCGCAGATGGCCGTGCCGGTGCCGATGAGCAGGCTCCTGGACGGGCTGAGGCCCATCCGCCGCCCGACCCAGGTCGTGACCACGAGGGTGCCGACCAGGCTCACGGCGACGACCGCGATGAGCGGGAGGCCGAGCGCGGCGATCGAGCCGAACGACACCGAGAAGCCGAGCAGGACGATGCCGACGCGCAGCAGCTTCTTGGTGACGCGGGCCAGCGGCGCGGTGCCGCTGCGGGGCAGGACCCCGATGTTGGCGGCGACGACGCCCAGGCCGATCGACCAGGTGAGCACGCCGACCGCGGGCACGAGCCGGTGACCGAGGAATGCACCACCGAGACCGAGCGCCAGGACGGCGACGACGAGTGCGTGACTGCGCCACCCGGTCGACGGCCGCAGGGGCGTCTCGACGCTCTCGGTGAGGGTCATCGGGGTGTGCTCGCGGACGGCGGTGGTGGTCACTTGGCCACGAGCTCGCGCTTGAGGATCTTGCCGGTGGACGTCATCGGCAGCGTCGTCGACGAACTCGACGATCCGGGGGTACTTGTAGGCCGCCATCTGCTCCTTGCCCCAGGCGAGGAGCTCCTGCGTGGTGACCTCGGCGCCGGCGGTGCGGATGATGAACGCCTTGACCTCCTCGCCGTGGGTCTCGTGCGGCACACCGACGACGGCAGCCATCGAGACGTCGGGGTGGGTCATGAGGACCTCTTCGATCTCGCGCGGGTACACGTTGAAGCCACCGCGGATGACCATGTCCTTGGCGCGGTCGACGATGTAGTAGAAGCCGTCCTCGTCACGCCGGGCCAGGTCGCCGGTGCGGAACCAGCCGTCCCGCATCACCTCGGCCGTGGCCTCGGGGCGGTTGTAGTAGCCCTTCATGATGTTGTGGCCGCGAATGGCGATCTCACCGATGCTGTCCGCGCCCTCGACGACGTTCCAGTCCTTGTCGACCAGCTGGCACTCCACTCCCCAGATCGGGACACCGATCGAGCCGGGCCGGGGCGCGCGGCCGGCGTCCGCGAAGGTCGCCAGCGGCGAGGTCTCGGACAGGCCGTAGCCCTCGAGGATCTGCACCTGGAAGCGGTCCTTGAACTGCTTGATGATCTCGACGGGCAGCGAGGCCCCGCCGGAGACCGCCACGCGCAGGTTCGCCGCGATGCGGTCGACGTCGACGCCGTCGGTCAGCGCGCCGAGCAGGCCCCAGTACATCGTGGGCACGCCCGCGAAGAACGTGACGTTCTCGTTCTGGAGGATCTCCACGGCCTTCGCCGCGTCGAACCGGGGAAGCAGCACCAGGGTCGCGCCCACCGAGAAGCCGGCGTTCATCTGCACCGTCGAGCCGAACGAGTGGAACAGGGGCAGCGTGATCAGGTGCACGTCGTGCTCGGCGACGCCGAACTGACGGTTGCAGGTGAGCGCGTTCAGCAGCAGGTTGGCGTGCGAGAGCTCAGCACCCTTCGGGCGGCCGGTCGTGCCGCTCGTGTACAGGATCACGGCCGTGTCGGTCGCCTCGGTCACGACGGTCTCGAAGGTCGTGGGGTGCCCGGCCACGGCCGAGTGCAGGGTCTCGGCGCCCTCGATGGGCGAGTCGGCTCCGGGCGTGGCGGTGATCAGGAAGAAGGTCTCGCAGCTCGTCGGCGTCGTTGAAGCCGGCCCAGCCCTCCGCACCCATCGGCAGCTCCGGGCTGCCCTCGAAGCAGATGTACGCCTTCGCGTCCGAGTCCTGCAGGTGGTAGGCCACCTCACGGCCCTTCAGCAGCACGTTCATCGGGACCACGACCGCACCGGCCTTCAGGATCGCGTTGTAGACGACCGGGAACTGCGGCAGGTTCGGGCACGACAGCGCCACCTTGTCACCGGGCTTGACGCCGCGGCTCACCAACAGGTTCGCGACCTTGTTGGCCAGGGCGTTGAGCGGTCTGGTAGTCCACGCGGACGTCGCCCAGCACGACCGCGTCGCGGTCGGGGTGGCGGCGGGCGCTGTCCTCGAGGAGGGTGGAGAGGTTGAGCATGACGTGATCCTTGGCTTTCTGGGGCGTGCGTGATGCACGGTTGTCGGACAGGAGGTCAGGTCGGCCACGATGGCCGCCGCGAGAGAAGGGGCGTCGCCCGCATCCGGGTGACATCCCGCCCGCCGGCCCGGAGCCGCTGCTCGTCGACCGGGGCGGGTACTGCATCAAAAGTACGGCTGCGCGGCTGGCCGCGCTTTACCCATCAGGACAGGTGTGTGTGCCGTTTGGGTCAGCCGGGCAGGCCTGCGGGCTCAGGCGACGCGGCCGGCTCCGGCGGGGGCCTGCGACATGCCGTTCAGGACGTGGAGGAGTGCTTCGGCTCCGGGCCAGTCGCCGTAGCCGGAGGCGGGGTTGAGGTGGCCGACCGGGCCGATGTCGATGAACCGGCTGCCCCAGTCCTGGGCGAGGCTGCGCACGTTCTCGAAGTCGCCGAGCGCGTCGTTGGTGCTGGCCGCGACGATGCTGGGGAAGGGCAGCCGGGCTCGCGGCACGGGCAGCCAGCCGGACTCCTCGAGCTGGTCCAGCGTGGGGTACTCGGGGGGCAGCGGCCTGGCCAGGTCCGGGGGTGTCGCCAGGAGCGCCCCCCGGACCGGCAGGTCGTGCTGGCGGGCCCAGTGCAGGGTGGTCAGGACACCCGGCGCTGTGGGCGACGATGGTCACCGGGGCGTCGGCGTCGGAGATGACCTGGTGGAGGTCGGCGACCCGGCCGGCCAGGTCGCGCTTGTCGCGGCCGAAGGAGGGGACGACGACGGCGTCGGGCAGCTTGGCGGCGAGCCTGGTCTGCCAGTGGTCCTCGACGTGCCCGCGGAGTCCCGGCACGATGACGAGCGTGTGGTGTGTATCCCGAAGCATCATGCCGGGACTCCTTTCAGTGGGTGGTGGGTCAGGCCGCGTCGGCGGTGCGCGATGCGGCGCAGGCTGCTCGGGTAGGCCCGACGCCCGATGAGCAGGGCGACGATCGCGAGGACCGAGACCAGGGGGACGAACTTCATCGCGTCGACCAGGCCGACCTGGTCGGCGAGCGCGCCGACGACGAGCGGGCCGGCGGCCAGGCCGAGGAGGTTGTTGGCCAGGGTCAGCGTGCCGAAGGCGGTCGCCCGGATCGACGCGGGGGTCAGGTTGGCGACCATGGCGCCGGCGGGGCCGGTGGTGCCGGCGGCGAAGAAGGCGCCGACCGCGATGAGGACGAGCTGCAGCGTGCCCGGGCTGCTGGGCGAAGCCGACGGTCAGCAGCGACCAGCGAGATGCGCGGTGAAGACCAGGGCGGTGGTCCACTTGCGGATCGGCGACGTGCTTGGCTGAGCCGGTCGGTGATGATGCCGCACACGATCATGCCGACGCCCATGAGCAGGATGAACCCGGCGGCGGCGATGCCGGCCTTGTCCGGGCGCAGGCCGTAGGCGCGGTTGAGGTAGCTGGGCAGCCAGGCGAACAGGGCGCCGGCCATGAAGAGCTGCAGGCCGCAGCCGACGTAGGCGCAGATGACGGCGGGGGTGGAGACCAGGGTGCGCAGCTTGGCGCGCTGCGACGGTGCCGTCGACCGTCGGCGGACCGGGACGTTGCCGGGGTGCTGGTTGCGGGCGAGGCGGCGGTCGTTGACGAACAGCGCGTAGAGGGCGACGAGCACGAGGCCGAGGATGGCCATGACGCCGAAGGACCAGCGCCAGCCGAGCTGGACGGCGAGGATGCCGCCGAGGAAGACGCCGAGCACGGAGCCGAACGAGCCGCCGGCCATGAACGCACCGGTGAGCGAGGCGCGCTTGGTCGGGGAGAAGACCATGAGGACGACGGCGAGGCCGACGCTGCCGTAGGCCGCCTCACCGAGGCCGATGAAGAAGCGGGCGAGCATCATCTGCTCGTAGTTGGCGGCGATGGCGCGAGCCGATGGTGGCCAGGCTCCACAGGGCGCCCATGGAGATGATGGCCTTGGAGCGGCCCCAGCGGTCACCGAGCAGCGACAGCGGGACGGCGAGCAGGCCGACGGTCAGCGCGACGATGCTGGTCAGCGCAGCCGAGCTGGGTGTCGGTGAGGGCCCACTCGAGCTTGAGGAAGGGGAAGACCGCGGAGAGCACCTGGCGCGACATGTAGTCGGACAGCAGCAGACCGAAGGTCAGGACGAAGACGGCGACGGGGAAGAGCCGGGACCGAGTGACTGCCGCCGCCGGGGGGCGGACGGTCGCAGCTTCGGCGGTGCGGCCGTGGTGAGGGTTGACACGTGATGCTCCAAAAGTGTGGGTGATGCGGACCGCGGGCCTCGTTGGCCGCGGCAGACGTGGGGCGCGGGGGGTCGCCCCGCGCCCCACGGAGTTCAGTGGGACGCGTGTGTGCCGGTGGACTCAGGCGTGGAAGGTGAAGCCGAGCTGGCCGGGCTGGCGGTTGGGCGCGTAGCCGAGCTGGGCCAGGGTCTCGTCGACGCTGTTGTAGGTCTCGCCGATCCGGTAGATGTCGCGCGCTTCCTTGCCGGTGGCGACCTCGCGGCCGAGCTCGCTTGGCGATGCGGACGAGCTGCTCGACCTGCTGCGACGGAGGTGATCTTCTCGCCCTGGCTTGGCCCAGAGGGTGTCCTCGTTGCCGCAGCGGGTGTGCAGGCCCATGGCGATGGCCATCGTGTTGACCGGCAGCACGCTGCGCATCAGGGTCTCCAGGGTCAGGCTGGCGCCGTCGGGGACCCGGTTGATGAAGTTCATCATGTTGTACGGGTTCGGGCCGTCGAAGCCGCCGCCGATGGCGACCCAGGTCAGGTTCAGCGGGCCCGTGTAGTGGCCGCGGCGGATCAGCCGCTCGACGGTCTCCAGCTGCGGGATGCTGGCGAGCTGGAAGTGCGGCTGGATGCCGTTGGCGCGCAGGCGGCGCAGGTGCTCCTCGACCCACTCCGGGCCGGCCGGGACGACCATCTCGCGGTAGGCCTCGTAGACCGCGGGGCGCTCGAAGGAGGTGCCGGCGATGTCGTCGTCGGTCATCAGCTCGACGATGTTCATCTGGTTGGTGTTGATCGCGATGGTGACCTGGTCCGGCGTCGGGTCGAGCTCGGCCAGCATGTGGCGGGCGTCGTCGCTGAGCCACTTGGCGTCGGCGCCCTCGCCCTCGGGGGCGAAGGAGATCGAGCCGCCGACCTGCAGGATCATGTCCGGCACGGCCTCGCGCAGGCGGCCGAGCAGCTCGTTGAACTTCGACAGCCGCTTGGAGCCCTTGCCGTCGAGCTCGCGGACGTGGATGTGCAGCACGGTGGCGCCGGCGTTCGTAGCAGTCGACCGCCGTCTGGACGTGCTCGTCCATCGTCAGCGGCAGGTCCTCGCGGAAGTCGTCCGGCTCCCACTCGGGGCCGTACGGCGCGACGGTGATGACCAGCTTCTCCTGGTTCTCGGGGAAGAGGGCGTCGTCGTGGAAGTGCATGGTGGTGTCTCCGTTCGGGTGGTGGTGAGGTGTGGGTGGGTCGGGGTCAGAAGGTCTTGCTCGCCGACGATGCCGGCGCGCTCCATCTTGCGGACGGCCGGGCCAGTAGTCCTGGACGGCGTAGTGCTGGGTGCAGCGGTTGTCCCAGATCGCGAAGCTGTTGTTCGTCCAGCGCCAGCGCACCTGGTACTCGGGGATGGACGGCCTGGCGGATCAGGTAGTTGAGCAGCTCGCTGCCGCCGGGGCGTAGTCGTGCCCGTAGCGGACGTTCGCGGCGGTGTGGAAGTTGGTGAAGTGGGTGGTGAAGGCGTTGACGAACAGGACCTTCTCGCCGGTCTCCGGGTGGGTGCGCACGACCGGGTGCTCGGCGTCGGGGAACTGCTCCCTGCAGCGCGTGGCGCTTCTCGATGCGGCATCGCGGCGCCGAAGGTCGCCTCGATGCTGTGCCGGGCGCGCAGGTCGGCGATCTGGGTCTTGATGTGCTCGGGCAGCCGCTTGTAGGCCTGCGACCATGTTGACCCAGATCGTGTCGCCGCCGACCGGCCGGGCCCTCGACGCAGCGCAGCACGGAGCCCATCGGCGGGGCCTCGCGCCAGGTCGCGTCGCAGTGGTAGGCGTTCTCGTAGTGCTCGGGCGGGCTGTCGAGGTCCTTGTAGATGCGGACCAGGCCCGGGTGGTCGGGGTCGCTGCCGGCGACGGGGTGGTCCTCGAGCGGACCGAACCGCTCGGCGAGCGCGACGTGGTCGGCGCGGCTGATGTCCTGGTCGCGGAAGAACAGCACCTTGTGCTGCAGCAGCAGCGTCCTTGATCTCGGCGAAGACGGCCGGTCGTTGCGCGCGCGTCGGCCAGGTTGACGTTGCGCAGCTCGGCGCCGATGAAGCTGGTCAGCCGGTGCGACCTCGATCGCCGCTCGAGCGACGCGCAGCGCCGGTCTCCTGCATCGACATCCGGTCGATGGTCTGGGTCATGGTGGGTTCTCCTGGGTGTTTCGGGTTGGAACGGTGAGGTGAGCGGGCGGCTAGGCCGCGGACTCGAGGACGAAGACCGACGAGCCGATGCTGCGGCCGGACTCGAGGTCGCGGTGGGCCTGGACGGCGTCGTCGAGGGCGTAGCGCTGGTTGATCTCGACCGTGGATGCGGCCGGCGCCGACGTGGTCGAACAGCTCGCCGGCCAGCGCCGCGCGCTCGGCCGGGTCGGCGATGTAGTCGGCCAGCGCCGGGCGGGTGACGTAGAGCGAGCCCTTGATCGCGAGCTCCATGGCGTCGATCGGCGGGACCTGGCCCGGAGGCGGTGCCGAAGCAGACGAGCAGGCCGCGCCGGCGCGAGCGAGTCGAGCGAGCTCTGGAAGGTCGTCGCGGCCGATGCTGTCGTAGACGACCGGCACGCCGGCGCCGTCGGTGAGCTCGCGGACCCGGGTCGGCGACGTCCTCGCGGGTGTAGACGATGGTGTGGTCGCAGCCGTGCGCGCGGGCGACCTCGGCCTTCGCGTCGGTGGAGACGCGTGCCGATGACCTTGACGCCGAGCAGGCGCGGCCCACTGGGTGAAGATCAGGCCGACGCCGCCGGCCGCGGCGTGCAGCAGCACGGTGTCGCCGGCCTTGAGGCCGGGCGCGATGCGGCGCAGCAGGTACGACGTCGGTCAGGCCGCGCATCGTCATGGCGGCGGCGGTGTCGAACGAGATGGCGTCCGGGCAGCTTGATCAGGGGGTCGGCGGGCATGACGCGCTCGGTGCTGTAGGCGCCCAGCGGGCTGCCGGTGTAGGTGACCCGGTCGCCCTCGGCGAAGTCGGTGACGCCGGCGCCGACGGCCTCGACGACGCCGGCGCGCCTCGACGCCCATGCCGGCCGGCAGCGGCGGCCGGGTAGAGGCCGCTGCGGAAGTAGGTGTCGGCGAAGTTCAGGCCGACCGCCTGGTGCCGGACGCGGACCTCGCCGGGCCCGGGCGCGCCGACCTCGATCGACTCCCACTGCAGGACCTCGGGGCCGCCGGTCTCGTAGAAGCGAATGCCTTTCGCCATGTGTTCTTCTCCTGTACGTCTCGGGGTGTGGGGCGTCGCGCCCCACAGGTGTGGTTTTGGGGTGTGGGGCGTCGCGCCCCACGGGGGTGGTTTCGGGTGTTGGTGTGCCGGCGCCATGACCGCGGGCGCCAGCGGGGTCTCAGCTGCGGGTGTGCGCCTGAGCGGTGCGGCGGTGGGTGGGGTCGACCACGTCACGTGGCGCGACGCCGCCTCGTCCCCCGGTCTCGCCGTAGGCAGGTGTCCGCCAGGTGAAAGCCGCTGGAAGGGCGCGGCCATGGCGCAGGGTGAGCCAGAGCCGGAGCGGCTCCGGGGCCGCCGTGCTCACCGGCCCGGCGTGGCGGTGCAGCACCTGGTAGTTGTTGATGAGGAGCAGGTCGCCGGCACGCAGCTCGAGGTCGCGACGCAGGGCCGGGGCGGCCGCGGTCTCGTCGACCAGGTCGAGGAGCGCGACGTCGGCCGGCGCGAGGGGCGGGACGTGGGTGAGTCGCTGGGCGCTCTCGATGGTGCGCCGGTCGTAGCGGAGGGTGAGCCGACCTTCGTGCCGGCAGGCCAGAGGCGTCGAGCGGTAGGGCTTCTCGCCCGGCTCGTCCTCGCCCATCCGGTCGTGGGGAAAGGTGTCGAACAGCCGCACGGCGAGGTAGGGGTGTCGCAGCACGACCTCGTCGACGACCCGGCCGGTGTCGGCCAGGCTGATGGTGCGGCCCTCGTCACGCACGAGCAGCGCGGTGACGTCGGACCCGCCACTGTGGAAGTCGGTGCGGTTCGTGTCGGCCGAGCGGATGTGGCGACCGAGGGAGTCCTGCGAGACGGCGACGCCGAGGTGGCGGCCCAGTCCCCAGAAGACGAGCCGGACGTCGGCCTCGGAGAGCCGGTGCACGGGGATGCCGCGGACGACGAGGTGTCCGTGGCCGGTGTCGAGCTGCTCGGCGAGGCGTGCAAGCCGGGGGCCGAGGGTCGGGAGGGGGAAGTCCGCACGCCCCACGCCGAGCAGCGGCAGGGAGGCACGACGCACTGCATCGCGGGCAGCGACGAGCTCGGCGAGGTCTGCCTCGGTCAGGACCAGAAGCGGGTCGCCGGCGCCGCTGGCGTCGGTCGGGCCCTGCGGGGTCACCTGGTCGGCAGGGGACCCGAGGGTCACGGGGTGGGAAGTCGGTGCGGGCATTGCCACGTCCTTGTGGTTGCTGAAGTGCTTTCCACAAAGGTAGGTTTGGCAGACCGCCAGCGCTTTACCGAAGTGGACGACCTCCTTATCCATTGAGGACAGGGGTGGACATGGCAACGAAACGCCCCCTGGTCCGCTCCGCGACGCTCAACGGCTACCTGGGGCTGGCCCGGTCGCTGCAGCTCGACGGCCCGCGCCTGATGCACCGGGTGGGTCTGGACCCGGCCAACCTGGCGGTCCCCGACAAGTGGATCCCGGCCGCCGACGTGGCCCGCCTGCTCGACATCTCGGCCAAGGCGTCAGGCCGACCCGACTTCGCCGTCAGGCTGGCCGAGCAGCGTCGGCTCTCCACACTCGGCCCCCTCAGCGTGGTCCTGCGCGAGGAGCCGGACCTGCGCAGCGCCCTGCGGCTCCTCCTGCGGTACGAGCAGAGCTACAACGAGGCCCTGCGCATGCGGCTGGAGGAGGACGACGAGGTCGCCACCATCCGCCTGTGGTTCGAGTTCGGTGAGCCGGCCCCGGCGGACCAGGCCCTCGCCCTGGGTGCCGCCGCGCTGCACGGCATCGTTCGTGAGTGCGTCGGTCCACACTGGAGGCCCCTGGCCATCTGCTTCCCGCACCGCGCGCCCGCGGGCCTGGAGACGTACCACCGCGTCTTCGGCGCCGGCCTGCAGTTCGAGCACGACTTCACCGGCCTGGTGATCTACGCCCGCGACCTCAGCGCGACCAACCCGCTGTCCGACCCGCTGATGCGGCCCTACGCCCAGCAGTTCCTCGAGTCGGTGGTGTCACCGCGAGCGGCGACCTCGCGCGACCGGGTCAAGGAGCTCGTCGAGTTCCTGCTGCCCCTCGGCAAGTGCACCATGGACCACATCGCGAGCACGCTCGGCGTGGACCGACGGACCCTCCACCGTCACCTCGCGGAGGAGGGCGAGTCGTTCAGCTCCGTGCTGTGCTCGACACGGGCGAGCCTGGCCGAGCACTACCTCGCCAACGACCGCTACTCGATGACCGACATCGGCCAGCTGCTCGGGTTCACCGCGCCGAGCGCCTTCTCACGGTGGTTCCACCAACAGTTCGGCATCAGTCCCAGCGCCTGGCGCGCCACGAGCCGAAGCTGACGGCAGACCTCTGCTCGAGACCTCGCCGATCGCCCCCATGATCCGCAGACGAATGACTCAGCCTGGCCCCACTCGCCGTCAGCGGGGCCGGTCCGCGTCCCTTCCAGGCGGGACAGTCGCCCAGGGTGCCGCGGACCGTGGCGAGCGACACGTCTGGGAATAGTTGAACAGTGAACTAGGTTTCGTCGACGTGACACGTCACCGATCAGGTGGCGAGCACTTGACCCGGACCTTCAGGAGTACCTCATGACCACCATCGCCACCGACCGCGTCGGCACCCCCGCGACGCTCAACGAGCTGTCCGGGTCCTACACCGTCGACGCCGCGCACACCCGGGTCGGGTTCGTCGCCCGGCACGCGATGGTGACCAAGGTCCGCGGCGCGTTCAACGAGTTCGAGGGCTACATCGTCGCCGACGGAGCCGACCTGGCCGCGTCGCGGGCCGCACTGACCATTGAGGCGGCCAGCATCGACACCCGCAACGCCGACCGTGACGGCCACCTGCGCAGCAACGACTTCCTCGGGAGGGAGGAGTTCCCGCAGATCGTCTTCGTCAGCACCGGCGTGAAGCAGACCGGCGCCACCAGCCTGGAGCTCGCCGGCGACCTGACCATCAAGGGCGTCACCAACTCGGTGACCGTGCCGTTCGACTTCGAGGGCGGCGCGACCGACCCGTTCGGCAACCACCGCATCGGCTTCGAGGGCTCGGTGTCGATCAGCCGCAAGGACTACGGCATCACCTGGAACGCCGCGCTCGAGACCGGCGGCGTGCTGGTCAGCGACAAGATCGTGCTCGAGCTCGAGGTCTCCGCGATCAGGAACGCCTGACCTCCGCCGACAGTCGGCCGGTCACTCGCCCCCCATACTGCGGCCGGCCCCCACTGCAACGTGTGGGTCGGCCTGCGATGGTGCCATCCGAAACCCTCGGATCTGCCCGACCCTCATCTTCCCGACGCCCTGGAAGGGAAGGACCAGGTCAGGTCATGTCCCGCCACTATGCGGTATCGCGCATGGATGCCGGCGGATGCGCGCAGCCGCCTGACAGCACGACGGACGCCCGGGCGTTCGCGCAGCCTGGCGCGGTGGGCGCCGTCGGTGATGACAGCCACTGTCGGGCACCCTGAGCCCTCCGCCGAGCGGCTGAGTCCCTGCGAGGCGGTCGGCCCGTCAATCCACTACCTGCGGTCGTGACATGGGCGAGGGCTGCCTCTAGTGTTGTCGGGGTCGTTGGGCGTGTGTCCACCGCGGTTCGCGCCCATCTCCGGATTGGGGAGGGAACATGCGCAAGACACCGCTCGTCGCGACCGGGAGTCTCGTCGTGGGGATGTGGCTGGGGCTTGCCCCCGCCGCAAACGCCCAGGAAGAGGCCGACCCCTGTCTGGTCATCTTCGAAACCAGCGCGGCGACCATCACCGGAACTGACGGCAGCGACCTCATCCGCGGCACCGACGGGCCCGACGTGATCCTGGCCGGACCGGGCGACGACGTCATCTGGGGGCTAGGAGGCGACGACTTCATCTGCGGCGGCCTGGGTGACGACACGATCGACGCGGGCGCGGGAAGCGACTTCGTCCTCGGCGACACCGGCGAGACGTTCCTGCTCGGCTTCCCCGGAGGTCTGAACGTTCCCGGCGGTGATGATGCGATCGTCGGCGGGGTGGGCGACGACCAGCTGGCCGGCGAGGGCGGCAGCGACACGATCCGTGCCGGTGCCGGCAACGACTTCGCGACCGGGCAGATGGGGGTCGACAACGTGGCCGGCGGCGGTGGCGATGACCAGCTCTTCGGCGGGCCCGCCAACGATGTCGTCCGCGGTGGTGACGGCGACGACGTGGTGGTCGGCAACTTCGGCGACGACGTCCTTCTCGGCGGCAAGGGCGATGACCTGATCACCGGCGACAACCCCTCACCGATCCTGCCGCCAGGACCGTCGAAGGACGTCTGCAACGGCCAGCAAGGGGCGGACTTTGCCGTGGAGGAGACCTGTGAAGTGCAGGTCCAGATCGAGGTCACCGGGCCGCTGCCGCAAGGTTGAGATTTCACGCCGGCACGGTGTACCGGCGCAGAGACCGGAGCGAGTGCGACCGTGCGATCTTCGACGTTCAGCTCTCGGGAGGCACACCTTCCCGGCGGCGCCGTGCAGGTCGCAGCACACCACTGCCCAGCGCGGGTCGAATCGCGATCCCGTGAATCGCGATGGCGCCACGGCCATTCCCGTCCCTGACCACGTTGGGCGGCCGAGAGCTCAACGGACCGGCTTCAGAGCCTGCGTCACATCGCCGCGACGCCACTCTCGGCCGGGATCCTGAGGGGTGTTGGGCCAAGGCGCCGGTCCCGGTTGCCCTCACCGCCGCTGTTCCACAGTCCGCATACCCCACCAAATGCGCCGGCTCCGGCGAGCTTCCGCCGCAGGTCGAAGGCCACGACGACGCGATGCGAAGGCGCCTTCAGGCCGCCAGTCGGATCAGGCCGGCCCGGGTGGCGATGACCACGGCCTCCAGCTGGGAGTGGGCGTCGAGCTTGGCCAGGATCCCCTTCACGTAGCCGCGGCAGGTGTTCAGGCTGACGCCCAGCTCCTTGGCGATGCACCGTGGGTCGCGACCCTCGCCGAGCAGCCGGAGCACCTCCAGCTCGCGCGGTGTCAGGTGCCAGTGGCCCCTCGTCGGGTCGCCCTCGCCGACGGCCGAGAGCCGCGCGAGCAGGCCGTCGGGCAGGATCAGGCTCCCGCGGCGCGCCGTGCGCAGCCCGTCGAGCACCTCGAACAGGGACCCGTCCTTGGCCAGGAACCCCGAGGCACCCGCGGTCGCGGCCCGCTCGATGTCGGCCAGGCTGGCGTGCGCGGTGAGGATGAGGACCTTCAGGTCCGGGTGGTCGCGCACCAGCTCTGCGGTGGTGCAGATGCCGTCCCGGTCCGGCAGGTGCACGTCCATCAGCACCACGTCCGGTCGCAGCCGCTCGACGGCGGCCAGGGCCTCGCCCGAGTCCTGTGCGTGGCCGACGCACTCCAGGTCCGACTCCGCGTCCAGCGCCCGGGCCAGGAGCTCGGCGAAGGTCTGGTGGTCGTCGACGACCAGCACCCTGGTCCGTCCCACCGGAACGGTCTGCCGCCCATCGTCAACGAGCCGTAGGCCGCCCTCGATCAACGTGCTCGTCATCCGCTTTCCCCTCGAGTCTGGACCCGCGGAGCACAGCACTGATCACGTCGCGCCCCCGTAGCTACGGGACCGTCGCCACTTACGGCCATCGTGAACACCACCCCTCCTGCAAAGTGTGGTCCCCATCACTGTGGAGGGGAGTGGAAGCCCCGTCCATAGCCCATTCGGACTAACCCAGCCAGGACTCGGACCGCGACGCACGGGTGACCTCGACGGACTGCATCTCGTGTTTGTCCGCGATCGAGCCCAGAAGGAGTGCCTCGACGCAGGCACGGCGCGACACCGCACTCGGCAGGCGCCGGCGGCAGCCCAAACCGCATGCGTTTCTCAATGGTTGACACGTCCACGTCGACGCCAGGAACGTGAACTCGCCCTCAGGCGTGGGCAGTTGCCTCCCATCACCGCCCGCGGGTCGTCGAGTGCTGGACCGACTTGCCGGCGCGGAGGCCCTCGCCGCGACCCCGCGGATGTGTGTGACGTCGCGCCGGACCAACGAGTCGTCCATGCAGCACCCGGCCTGAAGCGGTTCTTGGCAGGGGCGCCAACCAGGACCCCAGGACTGTGAGACCCCGCAGTTGCTGGTCGCAAAAGCGATGGTAGGCACCGTCCTACGCCTGACGAGCAAGCCCAAGGCGAGCTGCCCGGACGGCTACCGGGACGCGATGGACCACTCGGCTACCTACGGCCGCGGAGCAGGCCGAGCGAGCTCGAACATCTGGTACGTCGTGGGGTCGCTCACGTGCTGCGTCTCGCCACGGTGGCGCATACCTAACTTCTCGAGCGTGCGGAGCGAAGCCTTGTTGTCGGGCGTCGTCAGCGCGATCAGTCGATCGAGCCCGGCTCGAGTGAAGCAATCCACCGCGACAAGGCCCGCCGCGTCGGTCACGATGCCTCGGTTCCAGTGCATCGGATGGACGATGAGCCCGACTTCGGTCTCACCCGGCGCGATGCCCTGCCAACCCGCGCCCATCGGGTCGAGCTCCACACGCCCTTGGCGCTCATCGCTCTCATTGTCGAAGACGGTCCAGGACCCGAAGCCGTGCTCCTGCCACCGCTCGATCCACCCCTGCAGCTGACGTTCAACCAGCCAACGCGGTTTGGGCTCATGGTCCGCACGAGCGAGGATCTCCGGACAGTTGCGCATCTCGAAGTAGAAGTCGAGGTCCGACTCGGTCGCCGGGCGAAGCACGAGACGCTCACTCACGAGTTCCACACCATCCACGCTACGGCACGGACAGCGGCCGCTTGACGTGCTCGTCCTCGGTCGCGACCACCTCGAGTCATGCAGACGCCTACGCCCACTGAACCCAACTCGTCTCAGAACCCGCGTCACCTCGCCCCTACTGGTCGTCAGCACCGGCCTTCCGGTGACTTTCGGACTGCTCGCTCGGATCTGGCGGGACGCAAGTCGACAAGGGGCGCCGGCGTGTGGGCATACTCAGCTCTGCTCGAGCGTTGTTCGGGTCCCACCCTGTACGGGAAAGGCACCATTGATGGCGACCGACTACGACGCCCCGCGACTACGCGAAGGCGATGAGGACAAGGCCGAGACCTTGGAGGGGCTGCATCAGAGCGGATCGCGCACTGTCGACCTGCTCGAGGAGGGTGACCCGGACGGCGGACTGGAGCTGCCCGGGCGCGGACCTGTCAGACCTGTCGCTGGAGGTGCAGGTGCTGCCCAAGCAGGCGGACGAGTTCACCTGCATGCGCTGCTACTTGGTCGCGCACCGATCGCAGGAGTCCAGGCCGGGCGTGAACGTCTGCCGCGACTGCGCCTGATCGTCCGACCGTGCCGGCGGCTCGGGGGAGTGGGTGAGCCTCAGCGCCCGGCGGTCCGCCTCACCGGGGCTCCAGGGCTCGGCCCGCCTTTCCCGTCGGCTCACACCGGTTGTATTGCGCCTCGTCGCTCAGGTCCGAGCTGTGCGGGAGGAGATCTCCCGCACAGAACCAGGCCGTGCACCAAGGCGCTGGGGGGACCTCCGTTGTGGCCGCCCGGGCTGCACCCGTACCCGGCTAGGGTTTGACCCGGTAGTCGAGACTGGAGGCAAAGGAGAGCTGGAACCGATGAGCGACAAGGCCAACGTCCTCCGGCCCGGCGATGAGGCCAACGGGTCCATCGTGAACGAGTGGGCAGTCAGTGCCGGTTGACCCTTCGGCCCCAAAGCCATCGCACTCTTCGGCAGCAAGGGAACGCTCCCTGAAGATCGCCATGGGTGTGGTCTGGATCGGGGTCGTCGGAGGTTTCGTCATCGGCTCGATCCTTGCCTGGTCGATCGGCATGTTCTACTCGAACCCCGCCCTGAAGCTGCTCGGGCCCGTGGCCGGGATAGGCATCGGCATTGACTTGCACAACCGCTGGCTGCACCGGCGGTCAGCAAAGCAGTGAGTGCTCCTCGCCCCGCAAGCGCAGCCCTTGGCCTGACACGTCAAGGGGCGTGGGGAGAGCCGAGCGAGCGCGACAGCACGCCAGAGCGGGACTGAGATGGCGTGGACCGCGTCCATCCGCCGCCTGCGAGGGAGGGCTGGAAGCGGCCGGGTGCGGCCACTTCTCGGCAGCTCCTGGGTCACCGCCGTCGGGCGATGGTCAGTCCATCGAAGGCCGTCAGGACCACGGTATCGACGCGATCGTCGGAGGCCACCAGGTCGTTGAAGGCGCGCAACGCGGTGGTGTTCGCGTCGGTGACCTCGGGATCGGTGATCTGGCCGCTCCACAGGACGTTGTCCGCGAGCAACAGTCCCCCGGGGCGGACCCGTGGCACCAGCTCGGCCCAGTAGGCGGCATAGCCGGGCTTGTCCGCATCGATGAAGACCAGGTCGATGTCTGCCGCCGCGGGCAGCGCCCGCAAGGTGTCCAGCGCCGGTCCGATACGCAGCTCGATCCGGTCGGCCAGGCCGGCGGCGGCCCAGGCACGCCGGCCGATCTCGGTCCACTCTTCGCTGACGTCGCAACACAGCAGCGAACCTCCCTCGGCCAGTCCCCGGGCGATGCACATGCTCGAGTAGCCGGTGAACGTCCCCACCTCGACGGCCCGGCGTGCGCCGGTCAGCCGCGCGAGCATGGTCAGCAACTGTCCCTGGTCGTCACCGATCTGCATGGCTGCCACGTCCCCGAGCTTGGCCGTCTCAGCCTGCAGCTCACGGACCACACTGTCGGGGCGCCATGATCCGTGAGCGACGGCGTAGGAGCGAACCACATCCGTTACCTGGAAGCTGCGCATTCTCGGACGCTACGCCACCCGACGCTCCGTGCGGACCATCGCCGAGCGGGGTGCCGTGGACCGGCGGCGAGGGGGTCACCTCGATGACGACCCGAACGTCAGGTTCTCCAGAGCCCGCCGTTGCAGCACGGCCCGCTCACTCTCGTTCCTGGTGCGGGTAGCCGCGTCAGTGAACGCCTCGCCTGGCCCGCGCGTGCAGGCCGGCCCGTTCGAGCAGGTCTCCGCGCACGCTCGGCACGAGCGGCGAGTCGCCGAGGGCGCCCGCGTCCAGCGTCGTCGAGCACGGCGAGGCCCGCGTCCGGGCCGAACGCCCGCCCGTGCGCGACGGCCCGGTTGACCTCGACGACGGGTCCGGGCGCCGCCTCGGCCAGGACGTCGTACAGAGCGGCGATCCGGCGCCAGTCCGTGTCCTCGGCACGTGCGGCGCGGGCGTGCTGCGACGGCGATCGAGGCCTGCAGGAAGTACCTCCCGACCGGCTGTGCCGCGCGCGGCGAGCTGCTCGGCCCGCTGCAGGGCGGCCAGGCCGCGCCGGATCAGCAGCTGGTCCCAGCGACTGCGGTCCTGTGCCTCGAGCAGGACCGGCGCGCCGTCGCTCGTCGAGCCGGGCCGCGCATCCGCGAGCCCTGGATCTCCAGCAGCGCCTGCAGCCCGAGCACCTCGGGCTCGTCGGGAGCGAGCGTCGGCCAGCATCCGGGCGAGCCGCATCGCCTCGTTGGTCAGCTCGGGGCGCATCCAGTCGTCGCCGGCGGTGGCGGTGTAGCCCTCGTTGAAGATCAGGTAGATCACGGCCATCACGTCGTCGAGCCGCCGGGTCCGCTCCGTCGCCGGTGGGCAGCTCGAACTCGGCGTGGGCCGTCGGTCAGCGTCTTCTTGGCCCGAGAGATCCGCTGCCCCATCGTGGACTCGGTGGCGAGGAACCCGCGCGCGATCTCGGCGGTGGTCAGCCCGCCGACCAGACGCAGCGTCAGCGCGGCCCGGGACTCCGGCGGTCAGCGACGGGTGGCAGGACAGGAAGATCAGCCGGAGGACGTCGTCCTCGATGTGGTCGACCTGGCGCGTCGAGGTCGGGCATCGCCGTCCTCCTCTCCCCGGCGCGTGCTCGAGCTCCGCGATCTTGCGCCGTAGGGTGTCGGCGCGCCGGAAGTGGTCGACGCCGCGCCGCTTGGCGGTGGTCATCAGCCACGCGCCGGGGTTGTCCGGGACGCCGGTGGTCGGCCACTGCTCGAGCGCGGCCACCAGCGCGTCCTGCGCCAGGTCCTCGGCGAGGTCGACGTCGCGGGTCATCCGGGTGAGTGCGCCGACCAGGCGGGCCGACTCGGCCCGCCAGGCGGCGGTGATGGCCTCGGTGGTGGTCATCCGCACTGGGCTCCGCCGGCACGCTGGCCAGCGTAGTGAGCCCGCGGTCAGGCGTCGGGCGCCTCCGGCGGCCCGTCCGGAGATCTGGCGCAGGGTCGAGACCACGGTGACCTCGGGCCAGTGCTTGGCGTGCAGCTCGGCGAACTCCTGCTGGTCGGCCACCGCCTCCTCGAGGGTGTCGTACTGCAGGATCGACCAGCCCGCCGACGACCTCCTTGGCCTCGGCGTACGGCCCGTCGACCCGGGTGATCTCGCCCTTGCGGACGACGAAGTTGACGGCGTCCTCGGTGCCGTAGAGCCCGCCGCCGTCGAGGAAGACGCCCTGGCGGCCCGCTCGCCGATGTGGACGTCCATCGCGTCGAACAGCGCCTGCGGCGGCGTGCCGATGTCCTCTTCCATCCTCACGAATCCCATGAAACGCGGCATCGTCGATCACTCCTCCTGGTTGCCGGGGTGTTGCTTCTCGCACGTACGTCGAACGGCCGTGAGGGTCTTCGACATCAAGTATCGAAGTCTTTTCACAGTGGGTGAGCGATGTCAGCGTGTCGGGAAGCCTCGGTTGTTGCTCCAGCTCGGCGAGGAGCTTGAGGTTGAGCAACTGGCGGCGGGCCATCACGAGGTCGCCCAGGGACAAGGCGACGGCGAAATGGGTGGCCTGCATGACGACCTTGAGGAGGAGGCGGGTGGCGAGCTCACCTCGGGGGAACAGCACGTAGGACATGTGGGCGCCCATGAGGGCGCCGGTCAGTTGTCGACCAGGGTCCAGGGAGACGATTCGACCTCGCGGGCGCCCTCCGACGCTGGTGAAGTTGCTGCCTACCTCGGGTTCGGGCAGGTCCAGTAGGTGTCGAGGTGAGCGGCGACCGAGGTTGTCGATCCAGTCGTAGGAGTACGGTGCGACTCTCAGTTGGGTAACCCACGGCCACACCACGTCCGCCGCCGCCGCGATGTCGACTGCGCGCCACGCCTCGAGGGCCGGAGCGTTGACGAAGTCGTCACAGGGGTAGTGCCGCCTCGTCTCCTCGACGGTCACACCCCAACGGTCAGCGAGCATGCGCCCCATCTTGTCGCGTCCGCTCGTCGCCTGCCTCCGCCAGCTCAGCGCCTGGATGGAGGGCGAGGGCGGCGCAACCGGTCCCCCATGAGGCGGTGTGTGGCCGGGTCGGGGTGGAGCCGGTCGGGCAGTGGGAGCGCGACCGCGTCGTCCTCGCCGTACAGGAGACGGCCGTCGAGATAGCGCAGGTGGGGGTCGCCGGTGGAGCGCTGCTCCACGATGCGCGCGAGCTCGGCGCGGACCGTGCTCAGCGTCAGTCACCCGGTAGCAGTGTCGGCTGGGTCGATCCTCAGCGACGTTGCATGTCCCAGGCGAGGTCGATGGCGGCGCGCACAGCCTCGGGCTGGGCGTCATCGAGATAGGCCTCGACCTTGTGGTGAGCCTCCATTCGAGGCGGCACGCCGAAACTGTCCGGGTATGCCTCCAGCAACGACTCTCGTTCGCTCAGCGGAACCCGAATCACCAACGTCTTTGGGTCCTGCAGGCGCACGACCAACCGGTTGTGGACGTACCAGCCAGGACGGGACTCGGATCCTTTGCGCTTGACCAGCGGGAGTGACTCCACATACTCGGCCACGTCTTCTGGGGTCACCCGCGCAGCGTAGCGGCGCGCCTGCCGGGCCCATGTGACGCAGCCCGACGCTCCCACGAGCGCCCCTGAACACGCGTCACATCACCGCCTGCGGTGCTGGAGTCGGCCGTCGCGGCTCTCTGGGCACGGCGGCCGCTTCGATCTAGTGTGGCCGGGTGCTCATGAACCGGTCGGCGCCTCATGCTCGCGTGACTCCCGTGCTGACGGTGGCTGATGTCCGAGCGGCGGTCGCGTGGTACGGCGAGGTGTTCGGATTCGTCGAACACGTCCGCATCGGCGAAGGGCATCGCGCTCAGCTCGGCCTGCCAGACGGGCAGGCGGCCGAGGTGGTGGTCGCTGAGGTTCGGCCCGGACGGCGAACGCCGCAGCACGGACGATCGCACCAGGTGATGCTCAAGGTCGAGGACGTCGCCAGCGTGGTCGAGGCGGCTGTGGCCCGAGGCGCGACGCTGGTTGACCCTCAGCACGACTGGGAGTACGGCGAGCGGCAGGCCGCCGTCGATGACCCGTTCGGGCACCAGTGGGTGCTCAACCAGACCCTGATCGACGTCGCGCCAGAGCAGTGGGGTGGTCAGACCGTCACTCCGCGCCCGGCAGCCGGGTAGTTCACCGGGCTTGCGGCGCGCGAGAACGGGCGTCGACATGTAGGCGACCCAGCCGCGTCATCGCCGCCAGTTGATCCTCCGCTCGATTGCGTGAGCGGATGTTGCGGATCGGCCAAGTTGCGGGGGTGCAGCCGTATCCGCCGTCGAATGCCGTCGGCCGTTGACCCGGCGAATGAGAAGGGCGGACACTTGGGATCTGCTTGTGAGTGAGGTGCCTCATGAATCGCCTGCTATGTCTCATTGGTCGTCACGACTGGGAGCACCAACGCAACCCCAACGTCGGAGGGGCGGGTGCCGCGTTTGACCTGTGCCGTCGGTGCCACAAGGAGAAGGCGGTCTACGGCGGGCTTCCGGGCAGGGGGTTTCCCTTGGCTTGAGACGCCGTGGTCGCGCCCCCGACTTCTGGTGCCGGAGGTCGCCACCGGGGTCCAGGGCAGGCGTGTTCGCTCAGTCCACGGCCGCCAGCTCCGTTGCGACAGGCCCCGCGGGCCTCGAAGCACCGCTCCGGGACTACCTTTGGGAGGCTCTCGCTACCAGCGAGTCATCCTCGTCGGGCGATGACGGGTGCCACCCGCTGCGATCGGGTATGAACGTGCAGCCGTTCAGCAAGGCCTACAAGGGGCGCGGCGCGTTCGCGTCGGCGAGCCGGCCGCCGATGACGACGCGGTACGTGCCGTTCGCGAGGTCGATGGCCGGCTACTCGGGCGGCCGGCTGCGCACCGACGTCGTTGCCGGGGTCACGGTGGCGGCGCTGGCGCTGCCGGCGTCCATGGCGTACGCGCAGCTGGCCGGTGTCCCGGTCAGCGCCGGCCTTTACGCGCTGCTGCTCCCGGTCCTGGCGTACGCCTTCCTTGGGTCCGCGCCGCGGGTGGCCGTCGGGCCTGAGGGCACCGTCGCGCTGCTCGTCGCGACGGCGATCGCCCCGCTGGCCGCCAGCGGGAGCGCGCAGTACGCCGCCCTCGCCGCGATGCTCGCGGTCATGGTCGGGGCGGTCTTCCTCGTGGCGCGGGTGGCCCGCATCGGCTGGATCGCCGACTACTTCTCCCAAGCGGTGCTGGTCGGCTACATCACCGGGGTCGCTGTCGTGCTCATCCTCGGCCAGCTCGGCAAGCTGCTCGGCATCTCCAGCGACGAGGACGACGCCATCCGCGAGACCATCGACATCCTGCGACACCTCGGAGACGCCAACGGCGTCACGGTCGTCGTCGGCGCGTTGTCCATCGCCTTCCTGGTCGTGGCGGGACGGGTCAACAACCGTATCCCTGGCGCGCTCATCCTCGTCGTCGCGGGCATCGCCGCGTCGTGGGCACTGGATCTCGCGGGCCAGGGTGTGTCGATCACCGGTCCCGTTCCCAGCGGCCTGCCCGGGCTGGAGGTGCCCGACCTGAGCCCCGGCGATGTCCGCTCCCTCGTCCTGCCGGCACTGGCTGTCTTCCTCGTCGCGTTCTCCGACTCCATCCTCATCTCGCGCTCCTTCGCTGCACGCCACCACGAGGTCGTCGATGCCAACCAGGAGCTGCTCGCGTTCGGGGTCGCCCAGATCGCTGCCGGCGTCACCCAGGGCATCCCGGTCGGCACCAGCGGATCGCGCACGGCGGTCAATGACGACATGGGTGCGACCAGCCAGGTCAGCGGGCTGGCCGCCGCGGGGGCCATCGCCGCCATCCTGATGTTCCTCACGGGACCCATCCAGTACCTGCCCTCCGCCGTGCTCGCCGCGATCATCATGTATGCCGGGGCCAAGCTGATCGACCCCGCCCAGTGGCAGGCCCTGACTCGCAGCAGCAGGGTCGAGGTGGTGATCGCCGCCATCACCGTCGCGTGTGTCGTCATGGTCGGAGTGCTGCAGGCGATCGTCGTGGCCGTGGTGCTGTCGGTCGCCGACATCATCCGCCGCGCGGCCCGCCCCGCGGACGCCGTGCTCGGCTGGTCCGCCTCCGAGGACCGGTACGTCGACGTCGTCGAGCACCCTGATGCCGGCATCACCGCTGGGGTGGTCGTCTACCGCATCCAGGACCGGCTCTTCTTCGCAAACGCCCACTACTTCAAGCGCCGGCTCTGGGCCGCGGTGGACGGTGCACCCAAGCCCGTGCGGCACGTCGTGCTCGACGGCTCGTTCATCAGCGACATCGACGCAAGCGCCGAGGAGGCACTGCGTGAGGTCATCGACGGGCTGAGAGAGCGCAACATTGAACTCCACCTCGCCCGCGCGACCCTGGAGCTGCGCGAGCGTCTCGACGCGGTCGGCCTGGTCGAGACGATCGGTACCGACCACTTCCACGGCACGGTGACCGCCGCCGTCGACGCGTGCCGACCGCGTGCCGACGGTTCGTCGTGATGACGCGCTGAGCGCCAGCAGGCCTGCACGCGTGGGGGCCGACCGGGCGCCGGAAACAACCACCGCCACCCAGCGAGCCCGCGGGCCAGCGCCGGGCATGTCTTGACCTCTCGTTCTCGTTTGGGGCGCCCTGCCGCTGCCTCCACGGACGGACAAAGGGCTGTCACCGGTGGTTGCTCGGGCACGGCTGGGCTTGTCAGCGGGCCGTTTGTCCGTCCGTCGGCGCACCCCCCGTCCCGACAGCCGCAATCCGCTCGTACGGCTTCGGACGAGACGAGTCAGGTACGGCAGCCGTGTTGCGGAGGAGGTAGATGCCTACGGTCTCGCCGCTCACTGCGGTCTGCTGCCCGGTTGCCATGAACCTGTCACGACTGCTCGGGCCCGTGGCACGAAGACGTGGCGCACCGGCTCCAACGTGCAGCCATGCCCTCATGCCTGCCAGCACGCCCGCGTGGCTCTGCGTCTTCGCCTGGGACAGAGCGACTTTGATGCCGGCCCCAGACTGCGCTGTCCCGCTGAGACGAACCGACTCTAGACTGCGGTCGATGACCGCTCGTGCCCTCCTGATCTCCGGTGCGCGGGCTGGCGTGGCACGAGCATGACGGCGCGCGGCATCCGCTGCTGTGGACTCACGACTACGGCGGTGCGCGGGTCGTCTACGACGCTCTCGGCCACGACGAGTGGTGGTACCGGAGCGCCCCGCGGCGGCTGCTGGTGTCGCGAGCGGCGCTGTGGCTGCTCGGGCGCCTCTAGGGGCGGCGCCGCGCGGAGCGGCCGGCGTCCTGCCAGGTCGATGGGTCGAGCGGAACGGCGAGCAGAGCGGCCCAGAGCTCCTCTGGGATGTCGATCTCGTCGAGCTCGATCGACGCCTCGAGGTCGCCGACCGTGCGCATCCCGACGATCGTCGAGGTGATCCGCGGGTCTCGGGTCGAGAACTGCAGGGCGGCCGCGGCGATGGGCACACCCGCGTCGGCGCACAGCCTGCCCATCTCGTTGGCCGCCTCGATCAGCGCCGCCGGCGCCTCGCCATACGCGTACCGGCTGCGAACAACGGGCCAGCGGGTCAGCATGCCGCCGCCGTACGGTGCCGCATTGAGTACGCCGATCCCGTGCGCGGCGGCGAGGTCGAGCAGCGGGTCCGCGCTGCGATCGACCAAGGTGTACCGGTTGTGGGTGATGACTGCCTCGAAGTGGCCGGTCTCGAGGAAGCGGGTCAGCAGCCCTACGGGTCCGCCCGACAGGCCGAGGTGTCCGATCAGGCCTTCGTCGCGGGCGGCGACGAGAGCCGCGACCGGTCCGTCGGCGGCCGTGGCCCGCTCCCACGTGGTGTTCTCGGGATCGTGGAGGAAGACGATCGGCAGGTGAGTGAGGCCGAGACGCTCCAGGCTCTCGGCGATCGACTCGCGCATCCGGGACCCGGAGAAGTCGCCGGTCGCCATGTCGCGGTCCGCCTTGGTCTGCAGGACGAATCCGGCCGGGATGCCCCCGGCGGCCCGGCGCAGCGCAGTGCCGATTCGCCGCTCGCTCTCGCCGCCCCCGTAGCTGTTCGAGGTGTCGAGGTAGCGCACGACCTCGCCACGGAAGAGCGCGTCGGCCAGAGCGGCCGACTCGGCCGGGTCGCTGCCACCGTGTGGGTGGTCGAGAGGGCTCCACGCGGCGGCGCCGGCGCAGAGCCGCGTCACCTCGATGCCCGTCGACCCGAGCTCCCTTGTCAGCGACATGCCGGTCCGCCCTCCAACGAAATGATCCGGAGCTCGCGCGGGACAGTGCCCTCGACGACCACGCCGCGGGTGATGCGGGAGCCAGACCCCATGGTCCGAGGTCGACGCGTCGAAACGCTCCTCGAGAGCCTCGGTGCGCATCTGGCAAAGGTACGGCTGCTGTCCTGCGTGGTGCGACCCCGCGGGCCAGGGGCGGAAAGTTGCGCTCGAGGGTCGATGTCCGTCGGAACGATGGAGGTCCTCTCGCGAGTTCGGGCAGGTCAGTGAACGGTGGGTCGGTAGATGAGCTCTTGGATCTGACCGTCGAGGGTTCGGGTCTCGAGCAGTGGTCGGTGTAGGTGCAGAACCGCGTCCCACCGCCAGACTGATCGACCTGGACGGACCGTGAGCGCTGTGCAGGCGCGTCCACCACCTGTCACCTGTCCTACGAACGACTCTCCCGAATGCGACAGGCCGGCAGGGATTCACCGGATCTGCGCGGTCCGCCCCGTCGCGCGAGAAGCCGACATGGTCTGGCGGCCTGAGACCCAGGTCACGGCGGCACGAGGGGTTCAGGTCCGGTGCTCGGGGCACGGGTGGTCCATGAGCAACGACAAAGCAGCACAGGCCCGCGAGGGACTGCTCGACAGCGTCGAGGGCAAGGCCAAGGAAGTGGCCGGCGCCGTGAGCGGCAAGGACGACCTGGTGGAGGAGGGGCAGCTCCAGCAGGCCGAGGCCCGCAACCGCAAGGCCGCCCTCGCCGACGAGGCGGTCGCCGACGCCAAGCGCCGAGGAGGCCACGCAGGAGCATGCGCGAGACCAGCCGGGAGGCCGCCGAGCGCGAAGGGCGCGGCGCAGGCCCAGGCCGAGCGCGAGGAGTCCGTGCGTCGAGCGGCAGCGCGACGGCGAGCACGCGGTCGCCGCCCGCGAGGCCGAGCAGCAGGAGGCCGCGGGTCGCGAGGCCGCCGAGCAGCGGGCCGATGAGCTCGCCGAGTCCCGGCTGCGCGAAGCCGAGGCCATCGCGGCCGACGCGGACTCCACCGAGCAGCAGGCCGCCGCCGAGAAGCGTCGCCTCGAGCGCGAGGCCGCCGCCGCCGACCAGCAGGCCGCGCAGCTGCGCGCCCAGACCGAGAAGTGAGGACCACCATGATCAGCACCGTCATCGCCCTTCCCTACGAGCTCGCCCGCCTTCCCCTGGCTGTCGCTCGATACCAGCCTGTCCGCGGCTGCCGGAGACCTCCGTGCCCGCGAGTGAGCCCTGGACCGAGCCATCGGCTCTGTCCGACCAGCTCGCCGGGGCCTTGCTGCGCAACCGGCAAGATCGCCCAGCGCGGCGCTGACCGCATCGAGCGCTCCGACAAGCTCCAGCTGGCCGCCCAGCTCGAGCAGGAGGCCGCCACACGACGCGAGCAGGCCCGCGAGACCGCTGCCGCCGGTACGTCGACAGGCCGCTCAGAAGCGCAACGCCGCCCAGAAGCGAGTCGTCTCCGGTCTCGAAGGAGGCCGACGCCGCCGAGGCGCGCGGCAAGTCGCGAGGCCAGGGCCAAGGCCACCAAGACGGCCTCGTCGAAGAAGGCGGCCGCCGACAAGCGGGCGGCCCGGCGCACCGCCACCGTCGTAGCAGCGCAAGGCGCGCGTCGACTCCGCCGCCGAGGCCAAGAAGCAGGCCGCCCAGCGCGCAGCGAAGTCCGAGCTCGACGACGCCCGCACGACCAAGCAGTCCGCCGCCAGGACGCGCGCCGACGCCGAGCGCCTCAGCGACCTCACGGTGGCCAAGAGGCAACAGCGCAAGCAGGCCTGAGTACGCCGATATCCGCCTCCTCGAGGAACCACAGAACGGCTGGCTGGAACCGGCGCTACGCTGGCCCGATGGCCGATTTCGGGGACGTCGAGCGGCTTGTCGCGATGCTGCCGGCCATCTCCGAAGGCACCCGGCACGGCCACCGGACGTGGGCTGTGGGGGACAAGGGGTTCGCCTGGGAGCGGCCGTTCAGCAAGGCCGACATCAAGCGCTTCTCCGGGGATCCGGTGCCTCAGGGCCCCATCCTCGCGCTGGTGACCGATGGGCTGGAGGACAAGGAGTCCCTGCTCCAGGCGCATCATGAGTACCTGTTCACCATCCCGCACTTCGACGGTTATCCGGCGGTCCTGTTGCACCTGGCGAGTGCGAGCGAGAACGACCTTCGCGAGTCCTTGCTCGACGCGTGGCTGGTGCACGCCCCGACCGGCGTCGCCCGCACCTACCTCGAGCAACGCCGCGAGTAGTGCCGACGTCAGGTCAGTCGCTCCGCGAATCTCACCAGCCCGGCCAGAGCCCGGGATCTGGGTGAAGCTGCAGACGTCGAGTGGTGTGCCCTCGGTCAGCTTCCACGAACTGATCGAGGCGGGTATCGCCTACGGGTGGAGGGAAAGCACCCGACGGGCCTACGACTCGCAGTCGTACCTCCAGTTCGCGCCCAGACGCGCTCGGGGAACCACCTCGGGCCGCAACCTGGCAATCGCCGACCGTCTTGAGGCGGAGGGCCGCGTGAACCGGTGACGCCATCCCCGCTGTCAGATGAAGAGCAGCTGGGCACCCTCGGTGAGCTCGATGAAGTCGCTGGCCGAGATGATCCCCTCCACCCCCTCGTAGAGGTCGTCCATCGTCAGGTGGTTCATGTCAGCCGACATCCGGCAGGCCCACAGGTGGGCCCCGGAGGCCGAGAGCAGCTCGAGGAACTCTGGCACCTCGGGCACGTCCTGCTCGGCGATCTGCTTCTTGAGCATCGTCGTGGCCGCGGCCGTGGCACCGGGCAGGGCGCCGAGCATGTGGTGGATGCCCATGCCGCTGTGGCCCGGCGGATGCATCGCGGTGTTGCCGACGAAGGAGAACTTCAGGTCGCCCATCGTGGCCTTGTTGATCATGTCGAAGCCCCAGAAGGTGAAGAAGAGGTGGGTTTCGACCGCCTCACCCAGGGCCGCGTTGGCGAGGATCAGGCCGGGGTAGGCCATGTCGAGGTTGCCCTTGGAGCAGATGATGGCGAGCTTGCGGCCCTGGCTGCTCGGGGTGTCGAACGACGGGACGATCATCGGTGCGACGCTGGGTGCGGCATCCGGTGCGGTGTCGGTGGCGGTCATGGTCAGACACATCCCTTCGGCTTGGGCAGCCCGGAGACGTAGGCCATCTTCTTGGCCGGCTTCCCGGGGAAGAGCACGAACAGCTCCTTGACGGGGGTGCCCGTCTGGGTCGACACGCGGCGCAGCGTCGCGGTCTCGCCCTGGACGGCGTAGTCGTCGCGCAGGAAGCGGATGAGGGTCCAGTGCGCTTCGGTGAGCTCGATGCCGATCAGCCTCCCCAGCTCGAGGGCGAGCGCTTCGTCCCACTGGGCGGGCTGGGTGAGGAAGCCCTCCTCGTTCACGTCGACGTCGTGGCCGGCGATCGTGGTGATGGTCATGGTGATCTGCATCTCCTTGTGCGGGTTACGCGGGGTTCTTGCCGGTCATCGACATCTCGGCGGGTAGGCCGAGCGGACGGCCGGGCAGCAGGGCGTTCCAGTAGACGTGGCGGAAGGCGAGCTTGCCGAGGTGGTTCGCGCGCGACTCCCCGAGCAGCGTCATCGGGCCGACCGTCGGGAAGGGGAAGTGCCCCGTGAGCGGCTGGGTCTCGTAGTTGAAGTCGAGGAGCAGTGCCTTGCCGTGCCCGGACTCGACGAAGCAGTTGGCGTGCCCGTCGAAGGAGTGGGTCATCGGCCGGCCGGCTGCCTGCTCGAGGAAGTTCGCGACGAACACCTCGACCGAGAAGTGCGCGACCGAGCCGGCCTTCGAGGTGGGCAGGCTGGCCGCATCACCGAGCGCCCAGATCTCCGGGTGGGCGGTGGACCGCATCGTGTGCTTGTCGACCGGTACGTAGTTGAGCTCGTCACCGAGGCCGGAGCGGGCCACGAAGTCGGCCCCCATGTTGAGCGGGACGGTCACCAGCTGGTCGTAGGCGACCTCGCGCTCGTCGTACGAGACGATCACCTTCCGCTCCTGGTCGATCCGCTCGATCATGAAGTCCGGTTCGACGATGACGCCCTTCTGGGCGAGCAGCGAGGCGAGGGCTTCGCTCGCGACCGGCTTGGTGAACGCGCCGTCGAGCGGGGTGACAAAGACGATCTCGGTGCGGTCGCGAAGGCCACGCCTGGTGAGGAAGGCGTCGGCGAGGAAGGTGAACTCCAGCGGTGCCACGGGGCACTTGATCGGCATCTCGGTGATGTGCACAACGAGGCGACCGCCGTTGAAACCGGCCATCCGGTTGCGCAGGGCGAGCGCGCCCTCGTAGGTGTAGAACTCGCCGACCTCGTGGTGCCACTGCGGGCCGAGCGTGCCGGGGACCTGGTCGGGGCGCGGCGTGGTACCGGTGGCGATGACCAGCTGGTCGTAGGCAAGGACCTGACCACCGGTCAGGCGCACTGCCTTCGCCGCCGCGTCGACCCTGTCGACCTCCGCCATCACCAGCTCGACACCGTCGGCGATGAGAGGTCGCTTTTGGCGGCGTACCTGTTCGGGGGTCGACATTCCGAACGGCAGGAAGAGGTAGCCCGGCTGGTAGTCGTGGACGTCGTCGCGGTCGACGACGGTGATGGTCCAGTCCTCGGAGGGCAGGGCACGGTGGAGCTTGTTCACGACCATGGTTCCGGCGGTACCTGCACCGAGGACCACGAGGTTCTTCGCGGTGGCGGTCATGCCTTCAGGTATACCCCTATGGGTATGTGCGACGGAGTGACCGGGGCCACCGCGAAGGTGTGATCCGCACGACACCTCTGAGCGGAGACGAACACCAGCGAGCCGGCACAGTGCCGCCACCAGCGCGTCCGGAACCGTTGCCAGTACCGCGACCGCCACCCCACCGACTGGTCCATCCAGACCGCCCACCACTTCTTGGGGTACGGGAGCGCTGCGCCGAACCGACCCGCGATCGGGGCGGTCAGCATCCCCGTCAGCACCGCCATCACCGCGAACACGGTGACGCTCAGCCAGCCGGGTCCGACGATGTCGAAGTCCGGGTTTGTCGGACTTCAGCGGATCGAGAGTGCTGCCGAACACCACCGGTGATGCGCCACCGAAGACGGCACCACCAGTCATCCCTCGCGGCAGGAAGAACGCGGCCAGAGCGTAGGCGACACCGACTGCGAGCCCGAACGGCACGCCGACGAAGATGAAGAACACGAGCGTGCCGCTCAGGGAGATCTGGCCAACCACCTGGTCGGCCTCGGTGGTCCATCCTTGCTCCGCCTGCAGTCAGGCGGAGCCTGTTCGAGACAGGGGCGCCGCCCTCTTCCGCCCGGGCGACGTCACGGTGTCTCTCCGGCCAGATGCGCGCGGACAGCCGGGGCAAAAGGACTCCAGGCGAACCAGTGGGGAAGAGCGCGCGTCAGCCGGGGAGGTCCAGCGACAGAGATTGCGGAGGTGGCCAAGGCGTCGCCGTACGTCGTGATTCCCGAGAACACACGCATCAACTCGACGGGCTCCGTGGTGAGTACGACGTCGACGTCGAAGCCGGGAGGTTCGGTGCAGACCGACGTCTCTCGCCGCTCGAGGACCATCCAGATCCGCGTGGGGTCCTGGCCGCTGTAGTCGAACTCGATCACCGTCCTGTCCTCGGGGACGGCCTCGGTGACGATCCGGCGCGACATCCACCAGGTGAGAGTCACCGGGTCGACCTCACGCGGTTCCGGCTCGCTGAACATCCAGCGCACCGCCCACTCACCGACCGCCATGAGCACCCCCTCCAGGTCGCGACCTGCGGGAGTCAGCCGGTACTCGTGACCGCGTCCGTCCTTCAGCTCGACACGGGTCACGACACCTTTGCGTTCGAGCTGGTCCAGCCGCTGCTTGAGCAGTGAGCGGGAGATGCCGGGCAGCCCACGGTCGATCTCGTTGAACCGTCGCCCTCCCAGGACCAGCTCACGCACGATGAGGGGCGTCCATCGCTCCGCGATCACCGAGCTCGCCAGCGCGACCGGACAGTACTGGACGTAGTCCTTCATCCCTTCATCCTCCGCCCACGCTCGTGGCCAGTCCAGAACTTGTCCCGCCCGGGTCCAGCTCTGGGACTGGCAGGGCGACAGGTCGTACGACGACTCTCGAAGCAGCCCGATCACCAACCGACAGCTGGGAGCAACCATGTCAACCACCTTCGACCCCGCCGCCTTCAAGAGCACGACGCGATCGCAGTGGGAGGCGGCCGCAGGCGCCTGGCACCACTGGGGGCCCGCCATCGAGGACTGGCTCGGAACGGCCACCGCGACGATGCTCGACCACGCCCACCTCACCAGCGGGATGCGGGTGCTCGACGTCGCCGCCGGGGCCGGCGGGCAGACCTTGGCGGCCGCCCGCCGCGTCGGCCCGTCGGGACACGTGCTCGCGACCGACATCTCCCCGGCGATCCTGGAGTTCGCCGCAGGTGAGGCAGCGCGGGAAGGGGTCGGAACGGTCGAGACCCTGGAGGCCGACGGTGAGGACCTGTCGGCGGTAGAGGACGACTCCTACGACGCCGCGATCTCACGCGTGGGCCTCATCTACTTCCCCGACCAGCACCGCGCCCTGACCGAGATCTGTCGCAAGCTGCGCCCCGGCGGGCGACTGTCCGCGGTCGTGTACTCCACGCCCGACCGCAACGGCTTCTTCGCCATCCCGGTCGGCATCATCCGCCGTATCGCCGGCCTGCCCGCGCCTGCTCCGGGCCTCCCGGGTCCGTTCAGCCTGGGTGCGCCGGGCGTCGCGGAGCGTGCCTACGAGGCCGCTGGTCTCGCCGACATCACCGTGACCGCCGTCCCGTCACCGGTCCGCCTCGCCAGCGCGGCGGAGTGCGTGCGGTTCGAGCAGGAGTCGTTCGGCGCCCTCCACCAGATGCTCTCCGGTGTGGATGCCCCGGGACGGGCGGCAGCATGGAGCGAGATCGAGCAGGCACTGAGTGAGTTCGACGGTCCCGACGGGTTCGTCGGACCGTGCGAGATGCTCGTCGTCTCCGGCACCCGGCCGTGATCGGCCAGGTCGCAGTGGTCACTCGTTGAGGAACTTGTTGCACTGGGCGAGGCGGCCCGCGTAGCCGCGTTTGCCCAAGTACACCTTCACCTCTTCCAGACAATGCTGGTGCTTCACCTGGGCCATCTGCCGTGCCTCTTCGCGAGGAATCCACCACTGGGTGTACCCCAACGCTCCGACCAGGCCCAGGGATGAGCAGCGTCGAGACCCAGAGCGCCGCTGTCTTCTCCCGGAAGAGGAGGCCTCAGCCTCTCCGGGCGTAGATGCTGCGTCGTTGGCAGAGGGGGACACTGCCTCGCTGATGGAGCGGGATACCGCCTCGCTGATACTCATTGCTGACCTGTCTCCTCTACTGAACCCCATGCATCGATCATCGATTGGGTCCGGCGGAGAAACGGCCTGAACTCACGCTCGCTTCTTGGACGTACTCAATCAGCACTCGAAAGTCGGCGGATGTGAATTCGCGCCCGCAACGGCCCTTTCATCCGTTCGGACGAGGCTGCGCGACGAGCCGGCCAAGACCGTCGCATTTCGCGTCCGAACGGGCTCACCGGAAGACCAGGTCTGGGCGGTCAGGAGGCGTGCCTGGAGCTCGGCGGCGCCACGGCGGTTGAGTCGCGAATGACGAGTTCCGTGCGCAGGACCGTTCGGGCCTTGGGGGCCATGCCATCGATCAGCGCGGTCAGCGCGGTAACGGCGGCGCGGCCCTTCGCGCCGACGTCCTGGCGGATCGTGGTGAGCGCGGGTCGGAAGGTCGAGGCGAAGTCGGCATCGTCGTAGCCGACGACCGACAGGTCCTCGGGGACCCGCAGCCCGAGGTCCTCGGCGGCCCGGATGGCGTGGGCGGCGTAGACGTCGGAGAAGCAGAGCAGGCCCGTCGGGCGGTCCGGTCGGGCGAGCAGCACCTTCGCCGCGTCGTACGCGGCGGTGACCGGGTGGGGGCCGGCGTGGGCGACGAGCGGCTCCACCCCTGCGGCGGTGAGGGCCTTGCGCCAGCCGGCTCCACGCTGGCCGGCGGGACGGATCCGCCCGTCGAGGTCATGCCCGACCGTGACGATGCCGATCCGCCGGTGGCCGAGCTCGAGGAGGTGCTCGGCCCCGGCCCGGGCGCCCCCGGCGTCGTCGACGTTGACCGCAGGGACTCCCTTGGTCGGGGTCTGGTCGACGGTGACGACCGGGGTGCCCCGCTGCCGCAGCCAGTCGAGGTCGACGCGTGGGTCACACACGTAGACGATCGCGCCGTCCATCGGCAGGTCCTTGCCCAGTGGCGGGTTGTCACCCGCCGTCGCGACGAGCGTCAGGGCCAGCGATCGTTCGGCCAGGGCGTCGCCGATGGCGACGAGGAACTCGGTGGACACCGGGTCTCGGAACGCCTCGCCGAGCGTGTCGGTGAGGAGCAGGCCGACGGTGCCCGACCGGCCTCTCGCCAGGGCGCGGGCGCTGGGGTCGGGGCCGCCGTACCCGAGCTCGGTAGCGGTCTCGAGGATGGTCGCGCGCAGCGACTGTGAGAGCTTGTGTGGCCGGTTGAAGGCGTTGGAGACGGTCATCCGGCTGACGCCGACGGCATCCGCGACGTCCTGGAGCGTCACCTTCGCCACGACGCCTCCTCGGTTGACCATCACCTCGGGGCGGGCGCCCGAGAGGTCCGAACCGATCATGCCGTGCCGTAGCAGGCGCCCTCCACGCGGTGCGTCTCACGGGGCTCGATCCGTCGGGCCAGGCGGTGGAGCGCGGAACCGGCACGACGGCGCACGATCGTGGCCCGTCGCGGGGTGTGGGGGACGACCGGTGCGCCGGGCAGAGCGCTGGCGGCAGTGCCGTGCGCCAGGTCGCGGACGAGGGTGTTGAGCAGTGGTTCCATGGTTCCTCCTTGGTGGTATACCGGTATACTACTGCTGCCGGGTATACCGGTCAACCCGGTCGAGACGTACTCGCATTCCCACCCGTCCTTCGGCCCCACCTCCTGACAGTGCGCCTCCGCCGGCGCGAGCGCAGGCACGGTGCTGGACACATGCCTCGGGGGGAGCCTCGTGCGTCCATCCCGAGGGTCAGCAGGCCCAGCCCGCCCTGTCACACCTGGCCCCCGCGTCCACCAGGTCTGGAGGCAGGGTCACGACGACGTCGTTGTAGGTCCCGTCAGGGGTGGTTGCGATGTGCCAACCCGAGTGGCGCATCAGGCCGAGCACCGGCCGGTTCTCGGCGAGTACGGTCGCGGTGAAGTGGGTGATGCCCTCGCCGGCTGCGAGCCGGGCGAGCTCGTGGACCAGCCGGGCGCCGACCCCGCGTCGGTGGTGGCTGTCGGCGACCTCGAGGGCGAGCTCCGCGTGGTCGGGGCGCCGCGAGAGTCGGAAGTACTGCGCTGCGCCGATGAGGAGGTTGCCGTCGAACGCCCCGACGGCCAGGTGGTCCGGGCTGACGGCGACGAAGCGCGCGACGTCAGCCGGCGACAGCGAGCGGACGAGCCGGAAGTAGCGCTGGTAGCGCGACTGCGGTGACAGTCGTTCAAGAAGGTCTGTCACGTGATGCCCGTCAGCGGGCGTGAGGCAGCGCAGCTGGATGGTGCCGTCGCGCCCGGGAGAGCCGGCGCGCTCGGGCGGCGGCGATGGATGGGGTGCTCTCGTGTTCGGTCTCGACGATGAGCTGGGCTGGCTTCGCGGTGACGTGCGTAGCCATGACCGGGTCGTGCATCAGAGTGCCTTCCTGTTCCAGGTCTGGGGTGCCCGCCGGAGCGCGGTGGTGGCACGCGGTGCCCACGGGGCCGCGTGCCGCCCGCGGGTGCGGGCGGGTTCCGGCTAGGCGATGGCCGTGCCGGCGATGTGAGTGTTGAACGGCAGGAACGGCGAGTGGATCCGGTAGTGGCCGAGGTCGACCCTGGTGAAGCCGGCGGCCTGGATCACGCTCGCGAGGTCTCGTTCGCAGGAGCAGCCTTCGAAGATCCACGCCCACGGCCGACGCAGGATCCGCTGCGTCCAGCGGGTCGGCGTGCCACGTTTCGCCGCGACGTGCTCGGTGAAGCTGAACCGCCCCCCAGGTCGCAGAACGCGGCGAACCTCGGCGAGGACGGCGCCAGGGTCACGGACGCTGCACAGGACCAGACTGGAGATGACGGCATCGGCGCTGGCATCGGGCAGGTCGATCCGTTCGCCCACGACCCTGCGGATCTCGAGATCGACGCCACGTGATCGGGCCGATCGCCTGAGCCGCGTGTGCATGTAGGGGTTGGGTTCGATCGCGATCAGGCGCGCGCCGACCGGCAGGTAGCGCATGTTCGCGCCGACCCCGGATCCCAGTTCGACCACGGTCGGCGGAAGGTCGGCAAAAGCGGCTTCCTTGTTCTTGTGCATGTGCCAGTCGATGTAGCCGCCCATGACCCAGAAGAAGGCCGAGTTGAACCGGCCGCGGGCCGGGTGCTCGTCGAACTCCACGAACTCCTCGGGCGCACGAGTGCACGTGGTCGTTCGGGTTGCGGTTTGCGGGGCTCGAGTGGTCATGCATCCAGCCTGACGCGGGCGCGGGGACGGCGTCAGCAGTGGAAATACCGCACTTGGGAGGTCACCCGACCACCACGGATGTCGTACCGAGCCACCGACCGACTTCTCGCCACCGCCCCGCCTGGCCACCGCCAGCTTCCGGCGGGTCAATCGCGAGCCGCTCGCGGCGACCCGTCCCCGCCTATGGACGACATGCACACCGCGGCGGGACGCTATACCCATGCTTGCGCGTAGTCGGGATGAGGGGCCCTGTGCGTCCCTGCGGTCGCGCTGGCCGGCCCTCCTACAGCGCGGGACCGCCAGCGAAGCGCTCGCCATCGGTACCACCCTCCTACAGAACAGGGCGACCGACCTGGTTGACAAGGACACGAGCCGCAGTGAGGCACGGCAGGTCGAGTGCTTCGACGGACACGCGGTCGGCTGAGGGGAATCTCGTGGCAGAGGCAGCTCGACCGGACAAGAACCGCCGCGGCCTCGTCGTCGCCGTGGTCGCGCTCGGCATCGTTGCGCTCCTGAGCGTGGGCATCCTCCTCGGCACCAGGCTGGCCGCTCCGTCGGCACCCGCCGAGAGTCGCCCGACCGCCGTGGCCGCGAGCGAGTCACCGACACCCACGGTCGCTGACATCTACGACCGGGTCGTCGTGTCCATGGTCGTCATCACTGCGGACGGCGACCGGTTGGGCAGCGGGGTGGTCGCCAATGGCGACGGGGTGATCCTCACCGCTGCGCACGTCGTGAGCGGCGCTGACACGATCCACGTGGCATTCGCCGACGGTACGGAGACCACGGCCACCGTGGCGTCGTCCGACGAGGCATCGGACATCGCCACCCTGATCCCGGCCGCCCTCCCCGAGACGCTCGTGCCCGCGACGCTCGGCGGGGCCGTCGAGGTCGGGGGCCCGGTCGTCGCCATCGGCAACCCGCTCGGTCTCGCCGCAAGCGCCTCCGCGGGCGTGGTGTCAGGACTCGACCGGCGGGCCGACACGGCCGACGGCACGTTCGCAGGGCTCATCCAGTTCGATGCCGCCGTCAACCCCGGCAGCTCGGGAGGGCCGCTCCTGGACGCGGGTGGAAACGTCGTCGGGATCGTCGTCTCGATCGCCGACCCGGGCAAGGACAGGGCCTTCGCCGGCATCGGCTTCGCGGTCCCGATCGGAACGGCCATCGGCGGAGACGGGCCGGGCCCACAGATCTGACCTGACCACACCACCACCCAAGGAGTCGACATGACCGCCCCCACCGGAGCCGCCCGCAGGCCGGGAGTGAACCCGTTCGAAGAGGTGCTCTTCGAGGTCAAGCGCACCATCGTCGGTCAGGACAACCTCCTCGAACGGATGGCCGTCGCCCTGCTGACCGGTGGGCACATCCTCGTGGAGGGGGTGCCCGGGCTGGCCAAGACGCTGGCAGTGCGTACGCTCGCCGCCGCGATCGGCGGCCAGTTCCAGCGGATCCAGTTCACGCCGGACCTGGTGCCCGCCGACCTGACCGGCGGACGTGTCTACCGCCAGAACACCGGCGAGTTCGAGACGACCAGGGGACCCGTCTTCACCAACCTGCTGCTGGCCGACGAGATCAACCGCGCCCCGGCCAAGGTGCAGAGCGCGCTGCTGGAGGTGATGCAGGAGCGGCAGGTGACCATCGGGCGCGAGACGCTCGCCGTCCCGACGCCGTTCCTCGTCCTGGCCACCCAGAACCCGATCGAGTCGGAGGGCACCTATCCCCTTCCGGAGGCCCAGGTCGACCGCTTCATGATGAAGGTCGTCGTGGGATACCCGAGCGCCGCCGAGGAGCACGCCATCGTGCAACGGTCGATCGAGCCCCCTCCCGAGCACGTGCCGATGCTCAGCCTCGACGACCTGACCGCGATGCAGGCCAAGGTCCGCGGGACCTACGTCGACCCAGCCATCGTCGACTACTCCGTCCGACTGGTCACGGCGACCCGCTCACCCGCCGCCGTGGGGCTCGGCGACCTGGACCGCTACGTGACCTATGGCGCCAGTCCGCGCGCCTCGATCGCCCTGGTGGCGGGTGCCCGGGCACTCGCCTTCCTGCGCGGGCGCGACTACGTGCTGCCGCCCGACCTCAGCGACCTGGCGCTCGACGTGCTGCGGCACCGTCTCGTGCTCTCCTACGAGGCACTGGCCGACGACGTCGACCCCGACACCGTCGTCACCCGTGTCCTCAGCACGGTGCCGGCCCCGCGCGTCGTGCTGCAGGGGGCCTGACCGTCGTGGTCACCGCGCCCGACCGCCTGCTGCACCACCTGGAGTGGCATGTTCTCCGCCGCCTCGAGGGCAGGCTGAACGGCGCCTACCGCACCAACCACCGTGGCGCCGGCGTCGACCTGGCTGGGCTTCGCGAGTACGTCGACACCGACGATGCCCGCCGCATCGACTGGCCGGCCACCGCCAGGGTGGGCGAGACGCTCGTCCGCGAGTACAACGAGGACCGAGACCTCACGGTCTGGCTCGTCCTCGACCGCTCCGCGTCGATGGGCGTGGGCGTCGAGGGCCGCACGAAGGCCCACGTCCTGACCGAGCTGGCGCTGCTCCTGGCACGACTCTTCGCGGGCTCGGGCAACCGGGTCGGGGCAGTTCTCTACGACGGTGCCACGGCCAGGGTGATCCGGACCGGGACGGGCCGGGCACAGGCGCTGCGCATCGGCCACGAGCTGCAACGGGACACGAGGTCGGTCACGACCACCACTGACCTGGCCGGCATGCTGGATGCGGTGGCGGTGCCCGCGCGGCGGCGGGCCCTGGTGGTCGTGATCTCGGACTTCATCGGCAGCGGCCCGTGGAAGCGGCCGCTCGCGAAGCTCGCGCACCGCCATGACGTGGTCGCACTGCGCATCGTCGATGCGGCGGACGACGCCATCCCCGAGGTGGGACTGCTGGTCGTCGAGGATGCCGAGACCGGGGAGCAGGTCCTCGTGGACGCGTCGGACCCGGTGTTCCGGGCCGGCATCCGCAGCGCGGTGGCCGCACGCGATGCCGAGGTGAGCGACGTGCTGCGCCAGGTCGCGGTGCCGCTGCACCAGGTGCGCACCGACCAGGACCTCGTCGACGCGCTGGTCCGACTGGTCGCCTCGACGCGATGGCGGCGGTGATGGACCTCACCACCCCTTGGCTGCTTCCGATGGGCCTCCTCGCGGTCGGGGCGTTGGTCGTGGGCACCCTCGTCACCGGTCGACGGCGCGTGCGGGTACTTGCCTCGGCGGGAGTCCCGGCCAGGTCGGCTCTGCGCCCGGTGCCCGCGGGCCGGTGGCTGTCCTTCAGCGGCCTGGCGGTGCTCGCCATCGCGATGGCGGGCCCGACGGTCGACGTCCCGACACCGCGTTCGGCCGGCACGGTCATCATGGCCATCGACGTCTCCCAGAGCATGACGGCCACGGACGTCGCCCCCAGCCGGCTGCAAGCCGCCAAGGAGGTGGCCACCACCCTCATCGGGGCGCAGCCCGACAGCGTGGACATCGGTGTCGTGGCGTTCGGGGCCGGGCCGTTGAGCGCCGGTGAACCGAGTGCGGACCATGCGCGCGCCGCAGCCGCCGTCGCGCGCCTGACCCCCTCGGGGGGCACCTCGCTCGCGGGGGCGATCCTGGGCAGCCTCTCGGCCATCACGGGGAAGGCAGTGACCTTGCCGGAGGAGGGTGATCCGGCGCCGGACCTGGGGTACTGGAGCTCGGCGACCATCGTCCTGGTCTCCGATGGTGAGGCGACGGATGACGGGGATGCGACCGTGGCCGCCACGGCCCTCGCACTGACCGCGGGCGTACACATCGAGGCCGTCGGCGTCGGGACGGCGGCGGGTACCACCGTCGACGCCGACGGCTACACCGTGCACACCGCGCTCGACGACGATGCGCTGATCGAGATCGCGGAGACCACCGGTGGCGAGTACCACCCGTCGTCCGAGGTGGCCGACGTCCTGGACCTCGCCGACTCGATCGACCGCCGGCTCACCGTCGCTCAGGAGCCACTTCCTCTTGCCGGCCCGCTCGGAGGCCTCGCGGCCGTGCTGCTCGCCCTGGGCTCGGCCCGCGCCCTGATTCGCCACGGAAGGCTGATCTGATGTCGCTGTCATGGCCGTGGGCGTTGCTGGTCGTCGCCGTCGTGCCCGCGCTGCTCGCCTTCCGGTGGTGGCAGGCACGTCGCCGCAAGCGCGGCGCGGTGCTCGTCTCCTCGGTCGCGTTGGTGAGGTCGGCGCAACCGAGCACCACGAGGTGGCGCAGGGTGGTTCCACCGGCCCTCCTCCTCCTGGCCCTGGTGGCGCTCGGGGTGGCCGCGGCTCGCCCTCATCGGGAGGCCACCATCGCCTCCAACGCGACCACCATCCTGCTCGCGCTGGATGTCTCCAGGTCGATGTGCTCCACCGACGTCGACCCCAACCGTCTGGAGGCGGCCCAGCAGGCAGCCACCGACTTCATCGAGGCACAACCCGAGGGCTCTCGGATCGGTCTGGTGACCTTCGCCGGTTTCGCCACCGTGTCGGTGCCCCCGACCGACGACACCGAGGCCCTCGTGCGCGCTGTCGAGTCGCTGGTGACATCGCGCGGCACGGCGATCGGCCAGGGCATCCTGACGTCCATCGATGCCATCGCCGAGCTCGACCCGTCGGTAGCCCCCACCGGTGCGGACGTCCCCGACAGCGCGACTCCGGACGACGCCGCGGCGGTGATCGTGCTCCTGACCGATGGCTCCAACAGGAACGGAGTCGCCCCAGCGACGGCAGCGGAACAGGCCGCCGATCGCGGGATCCGCGTCTACACGATCGGGTTCGGGACCGAGACGCCGGCGCCCGGCGTCTGCAACGCCGCACAGGTCGCGCCCGGTGGTGGCTTCGGTGCCGGGCCCGGAGGCCCGGGCGGGCGCGGCGGCGACCGGACGATCGATGAGGAGACCCTCCAAGGGGTTGCCGATCTCACCGGCGGTACGTACTACCGCGCCGAGAGCGCCGACCAGCTCATCGACGCGCTCGCCGACCTGCCCCAGCACATCGCCGCCGCGAAGGAGTCCGTCGACGTCGCAGCCTGGTTCGCCGCGCTGGCCGGTGCGCTAGCAGCCGCTGCCTTCGCGATGGCGATCTGGCTCAACCGCGCGCGGTGAGATGGCCCCTCGCCGATCGAGGCCCCGTCCGGCCCGCTGGGGACGCGCTGGAGCCAACCTTCCCGGGTTTCCGGCTGCTTCCCAAGAGCAGTAGTGGCGCGCAGACTTTGCCGATGAGCAGGTCGCACGACCTCAGAGTGCTCGCGGCCGCGGTGGGACCGCCGCTGGCCGCAGCTGTTGCCGGAAACGCATTCATCGGCCGAGACTCGCTGCGCTGGTATCGCCAGTTGCGCCACACCACGGCTTCAGCTGCCGCTGCCGGCCTTCGGGCTCGTGGGGGTCATCTACTACGTCCAGCTCGGGATGGTCCTCTATCGGGCGTACCTGAACGACGATCCACAGGTGCGTCGTCGAGCGCTGATCGTGTTGGCCGGCAACGAACTGTCGCGTTCCTGGGCCGACGCAGTCCTCGCAACGGATTCGCCGGAACCCAGGTCTTCCTCGTTCCGCTGCTGGCGCTGCAGAGGCCAGTCGCCTCGGACCCCCCGTCGATGATTGCCCTGACGCCGTACACCCTCTGGGTGGTCGGCTATGACGTTCCCTGGAGCTACCGACTGTGGCGGCTCAACCCTGGATAGCACGGCGCTCGGCCAGCCGGCCCGACACTCGAGCATCGCGCTCCTTGTCGCGACCCGCTCGTTCGAGGGGGCGCCTCTTCGGCGCAGTGTGCGTCACGTCGTCGCCTACCGTCCTCTCTCGGAGCGAGTTACGGTGATAGCCATGCAGCCCTCCGTGCACCCGGGTGTGCTGGTGCACACGCAACCAGGGCGGGCCGGACGCCGATGATCCTCCCGAAGGTTCGCGATCCTCGGTTTGTGACAATGCGCCGCGGGGGGACCCTCACCGATGCGAACCACCATCTCCTCGCGCTGTGGGCCGCCTCGTGCGCCGAGCACGTCCTGCCCCTGTTCGAATCGGCGCAGCCCGGCGATCCACGACCGCGTGATGCGATAGCCGCGGCCGGCGCCTGGGTGCGGGGCGACATGCCGATGATGCAGGCTCGTGCGGCCGGCGGTCACGCCATGGGTGCCGCCCGCCCCATGCAGGGCGCCGCACGGTATGCCGCATACGCGGCCGGGCAGGCCGGCGCCGTCGCCCATGTCGCCGCGCACGAGCTCGGCGCCGCCGCGTATGCGATCAAGGCGGTACGTGCTGCTGCGGTGCAGGGGGAAGGCGAGGCCGCAGGTCGACGAGAGTGCCAGTGGCAACGTGAGCAGCTCCCTGAGCCCATTCGCGAGCTCGTCCTGGACGACCAGCGCCTACGGAACGACATCTGCTGGTCAGTCTTCGACTGTTGAGCCATCGGCGGGTGCACACGAGTTGGGCTTCGATGGTGGCCACGCGTGCGTGGGTCAGTCGCGAAGCGACCGCTCATCGCCGCCTGCTGTCCTTCCTGAGGAAGGCAGGTGCGCGACCCCAGTGGGTGGGCAGGCGGCCGCCCGCCGGCGGATGATGGGGGCGTGCCGTTCGACGCGACTCCAGTAGTGAGTCGGATTGCGTCTGGTGATCGCGATTGGGTGGCCGAGACGTTGGTGCGGGAGTGGACGTCGACATCCGTGGCACGGCTCGGTCAGCTCGTGGAAGCCGCCGAGCTGCCGGGCCACCTCGCCACGCTGGCGGGCCGCCGCGTCGGGCTGGTTCTGGTCGACGTCAGGCACCGGGAGTACGAGGTGGTGGCCATCAGCACCAGCGAGCCCCGGCGAGGTGTGGGGCGAGCGTTGATGGAGCGCTGCTTCGCCGAGGCGCGAGCTACCGGATGTCGCCGCGTCTGGCTCGTGACAACGAACAACAACATCACCGCCATCGCCTTCTATCAGCGCCTGGGCATGGATCTGCGGGCGCTGCATCGGGATGCCCTGCGAGTGTCGAGGGAGCTCAAGACGACGATTCCGGAGCGTGACGCCGCCGGTGTCCGGATCGACCACGAACTTGAGTTCGAGTTGCTCCTTGAAGACTGACCCCGCTCGAGCACCGCGGTGGGTGAAGTGCGCCAAGGTATGGCTTGCGTGCTCAGCGGGCTGAAGCACGACGCGTGGACGTCGACGTGCGTCCTTGCGCCGCGAGCCGCCACGCGCGGCGCGTCTGGTTAGGGTCGGGTGTGCACACTTTCGCTCTCATTCCGGGCGCCGGTGGGTCGGCGTGGGTCTGGAGTCGGGTGGCTCGGTTCCTGGTCGAGGCCGGCCACGAAGCGATCGCGGTTGACCTGCCGGGCGACGACGAGACCGCAGGACTGTCCCGGTACACCGAACTGGTGGTCGACGCGATCGGTTCACGCTCCGACGTCGTACTGGTCGCAGGGTCGCTCGGAGGGTTCACCGCCCCGCTCGTCTGCGAGAGGGTGCCCGTCCGCGAGCTGGTTCTGGTCAACGCGATGATCCCTGTCCCAGGTGAGACAGCGCGCGACTGGTGGGCGCACACGGGCGCTCTCGAGGCCCGGGACGAGGCGGCCAACGCCGGTGGCTACGGTCCCTTCGACGTTGCCACCTACTTCCTGCACGACGTCGACGCACATGTCGCGGCCGAGGGCGAGCCGCATCAGCGCTCCGAGGCCGATATCGCTTTTGAATCGGTGTGTGACTTCACGGCGTGGCCAGCAGTCGGGATTCGTGTTCTGGCCGGCGATGAGGACCGCTTCTTTCCGGTCGGCCTGCAGCGCCGGGTCGCTCGTGACCGGCTTGGCGTCGTGGCCGACGTGATTCCGGGTGGGCACTTGCTGCCCCTCGTGCAGCCGCGGCTGGTGGCCGAGTATCTACTGCAGACGACCCACCGCCACTGACTGCGTCTCATCGCCGCGACGCGGGGTTCATGATGGGGGCGCCCCACACCCGCTGGAAACCGAGCTCAGCGGTGTGTGGCCCCGTGAACTGGCTGAGGTTGACACCGGCCACCGGCAGGACGACCTTGGGGTCAGTCCGCCAACGCGGCCCAAGCGGAGGAGAGCGTCATGGCAACGTCGATCTTCGCCCGAATCGGCACGATCAAGGGTGAGTCGCGGGACGCCAGGCACAAGGACGAGATCGACGTCCTGTCGTGGGCCTGGGGCGTCTCCCAGTCCGGCACCGCGGGCCACGGAGCAGGAGGTGGTGTCGGAAAGGCGAGCTTCCACGACTTCAGCTTCGCCCATCACGTCGACAAGGCCTCGCCTCTTCTGATGCGGGCGTGCGCCACGGGCCAGCACATCAGTGATGCGACGATCACGGTCCGCAAGGCCGGCCAGGGCCAGCAGGAGTACCTCATCATCAAGATGACGGACATCCTCGTGACCAGCGTCTCCACGAGCGTCGATGCTGAGGAGGGATCCACCATCGAGGGCGTCGTGCTCGCATTCGCGAAGGTCGACCTCGAGTACAAGCCGCAGAAACCAGATGGTTCGCTGGACGTCGGGCTCCACTTCACGTACGACCTCAAAGCGCAGAAGGAGGGCTAGCCGCGTGCACCACTTCGGATGATTCGCCGGGCGTTGACCTTGGCGTTCGAGAAGAGGAATCTGTGAAGGGCAGCGACGTTGCTGTCGCAGCTGGAGGAGGGGCCATGCCGACACGTCAAGGTGACCTGGCACTGCTCGAGGATCCGGTGGCGCAACGCCTGTTACGGTCCACTGCACCTGCCCGGTTGGCCTACATCTGGACCGATGGGACCCCTCGAGTCGTGCCGATCGGGTTCCATTGGAATGGAACCGAGCTCGTGCTCGGAACCCCGCCGGATTCGCCGAAGTCGAAGGCGCTGGCCGACGGGACGAAGGTGGCCGTTTCCATCGATACCGACACGATGCCCTACAACGTGCTCCAGATCCGGGGCAGCGTGCGCACCGACGTCGTCGACGGGATCGCCCCGGAGTACGAGGCCATGACACTGCAGACCCTGGGCGAGGAAGCAGGTCGCGCATGGCTGGAGAACTTGCGGCCGATCTGTCCGCGCATGATGCGCGTCGTCATCACACCAGAGTGGGTCGCGATCCTGGACTTCCAGCAGCGGTTCCCCAGCGCCCTTGAACGCGCCATGGAACGGGCGGCCACGTCCGGCTGATCCCACGCGACCCCTCGGCCCGGCGCCGGCGTCAGTGGGAATAGAGCCACCCGAGGTGCGGTCGGGGAGCGCGTGGCAGCCTGCAGCCCACCTGACGACGTCACAACCATCCCCGGTCCCGCGCCTGTCGGGCCGCCGCGACTCGGTTGGAGGCTCCGAGCTTGCTCATCGCCTCGGACAGATAGTTGCGCACCGTGCCCTCGGACAGGTGCAGCTGCCCGGCTATCTCGCCGTTGGACAGCCCGTCGCCGGCCAGGCGCAGGACCTGGCGCTCCCGGTCGGTCAACGGGTCCGGCTCCCCCCAAGCGTCGGCGGCGAGCTGAGGGTCGATGGCGCGGCCTCCGGCGTGCACGTCGCGGACGGCCTGGGCGAGGGCGCTGGCGGGCGCGTCCTTGAGCAGGTAGCCGACGGCACCGGCATCCAGCGCTCGCCGAAGGTACCCCCCGCGGGCGAACGTGGTCAGGATGACCACGTGGGTCGGCAGGCCCCGTCGTCGGACCTCGGCGGCCACCTCGAGCCCAGTCATTGTGGGCATCTCGATGTCCGTCAGCAGGACGTCGGGCCGCAGCGCCTCAACCAGGCGTACGGCCTCCTCGCCGTCGGACGCGGTGCCCGCCACGGTGATGTCGGACTCCAGCCCCAGGAGGGTGCTCAGCGCACCGAGGACCATGAGTTGGTCCTCGGCCAGGACCACGGTGATCGTCATCGCCCACCCAGCTCCTCTGCCCGGCGCCTGTCGTCGGCGGTCCCCGCCAGGGGCAACGTCACCTCGACGACGGTCCCGTGCGCGTTGTCACGGCCTTTCGGGACTCCCACCCGGACCAGGCCACCGAGGGCGGCGATCCGCTCGCGCATGCCGGTGATCCCGGATCCTGCCGGCCCCGCGGAGCCGCGGCCGTCGTCGGTCACCTCGAGCCGAACTTCCGTCCCCACCGCGGTGATGCTGATGGTGGCGTGCTGGGCATCGGCGTGACGCACCACGTTGGTCACGGCCTCCCGTAGCGCCATTGCCAGGGCGGCCTCCTGCTCGGGGCGCAGATCGGTCGGGTCGGCGTGCACCTCGACGTCGACGCCTGCTGCCACGAGCGCCACCCGTGCCCCGTCGAGCTCGGCGCCGAGACCGCGGGCCCGGTACCCGGCGACCGCAGCGCGCACCTCGCCCAGGGCCTCGCGGCCGATCTGCTCGATGTCGTTGACCTCGGCCGATGCTCGATCCGGGTCTGCGCGCACCAGCCGCGCGGCCAGCTCGGACTTCAGCACGATGACCGACAGGGTGTGCCCGAGCAGGTCGTGCAGGTCCCGTGCGATCCGCTCCCGTTCGGCGAACGTCGCCAGTCGCTCGATCTCCTCATTGGCACGCAGGAGACGCCTGCTCGTCCGGCCGCGCTCCGCGTCGACGACGCTCGTCGCGCCCACGACCGGGGTGAAGAACAGCGCGGGGCCGAGCGTGGCCAACCGCCACGGCATCGGGACGGGCGAGATCACGAAGATCAGCCCGACCACTCCGACGAGAACCGCGATCACCTCCACGGCTCGACGGACGGGGTACAGGCGACCGGCTGTGGCCGCCGCGTAGATCACGAACACGCTGGCCCCGCTGTTGACCAGCGAACCCGCAAGGGCCAGGGCGCCGAAGCACGCGATGAGGATGAGGATCTGCCGGTTGCTGCGAGCCCGGAACGTCGCTGCGTAGATCGGCAGGAACAGGGCGACCAGCACCGCAACGGCCAGCCAGTCCCGGGCGTCGGTCGAGGGGTCGAACACGGGCTGATAGAACAGCGCGCCGAGGTAGACCAACCAGACGTAGCGCAGTCAACGCGGGGGTGGCGGCGAGCTCTGGCTCATCAGGTGCGCCTCATCCGTAGGTCCGGCCCTCGTCGCGGCGGAAGCCCCACGTGGCCACGATCAGGAAGAACGCCGTGAACGCTAGCAGCGCCACTGCGTGGAGCGCCGGCGATCCGCCCTCCGCGGCACCAACGGTGCCGAGGGCGAGCTGAGCGAAATGATAGGGCGGCAGAGCCGGAGCGATCCCCTGCACGAAGGCGGGCAGCTGGTAGATCGGGATCCACAACCCTGAGGCGAACGCCATCGGCAGGTAGACGAGGTTGAGCATCGCCGGCGCGGAGTTCGGGCCAACCAGGTACCCGAAGGCCAGGCCCATGGCCGAGAACGGCAGCGCCCCGGTACCAGCACCAAGCCGAGGCTGACCCACTGGGTGGCGGGCATGCGCACACCGCCGACCGTGGTCGCCGAGGACGAACAGCGACGCCGATGATGAGCGGCGAAACCGTCGTGCTCATCACGACCTTGGCCACGAAGTAGGCCTGGGGCGGCATCGGCGAGACCCGCTTGAGTCGCATCCAGCCCTGCCCGCGCTCGACCGCGACCGAGACCCCGAAGCCGAACAGCGCCGCGCCGATGACGCCGAAGGTGCCGTAGGTCGCGAGCATGTAGGTGGTCCCGCCGACCCCACCGGTGTCGTCGCCGGCGAAAGTCACCCCGAAGATGACGTAGAACATCACCGGCAGCGCGACGTGCTCACGGCGAAGATCGGGATGCGGATCAGCTTGAGGAACTCGTGGTGGGCTTCGGTGACGTAGATCCTCACCGGTTCGATCGAGGCCTGCCCACCGTCGGTCGTCGTACGTCGCAGTAGGGGTGGTCATCGTGCTGCCTCCGTTGCGGACTGGTGAGGGTGAGGAACGCCTCTTCGAGGCTGGGTTCGGTCACGGTGACCCCGGTGGCCGAGCGGGTCCGGTCAGCAGCTCCCGAAGCACGGGCTCGGCGGCCCGACGAGCAGCTCGAGCCAGCTGACCGTCGCGTGATGCCGTGGTGACGCCGGGCCACTCGCTCGCCACGGCCGGCTCACCGCGGTCTGGGCCCGGATCCGGCGGCCCGGCACCCGTGACTTGATCTCGGTGGGCCTTCCTGGCGATCGACACGACCGTGGTCGAGGACCACGATCCGGTCGGCCAGCGCGTCGGCCTCCTCGAGGTAGTGAGTGGTGAGAACGACGCCGCGCCCGGAACGGGTGAGGTCGCGCAGCGTGGCCCACAGGCTGCGCCGGGCTCACGTCCAGGCCGGTGGTCGGCTCGTCGAAGAACAGCAGCTCGGGATCGCCGCACAGGGCGATCCCGAACAGCACCCGACGCTGCTGACCGCCCGACAGGTCGCCGAACAACGGCGCTCAAGCCCGCCAAGGCCCGCCGCCGTGATGACCTGCGCCCATCGGCAGCGGGTCGGGGTAGTAGCCGCGGAACTGCCGGAGCAGCTCACCCACACGCAGAGTCTCCGGCACCCCCGAGACCTGCAGCATCACGCCCAGGCGCTGCCGGGCCCGCCCGTCGCGGGGGTCGCGCCCGAACAGACGCGCACGTCCGGACGTCGGTGCCGTCAGGCCCGTCAGCATCCCGATCGCCGTGCACTTGCCGGCCCCATTGGGCCCCAGGAGGGCCAGGAGCTCGCCTGGTCGCACCTCCAGATCCAGTCCACTGACCGCCTGGACCGTTGCCACTCCCTTTGCGAACTGCTTGGAGGCACCCAACAGCTCGGCCAGAACGGGGGTGCCGTGGCTGGTGGGCAGGTCATGGTGTGTCCGTTGCGTGGTCGTCATGTCCCAAGGTTCGCGTCCTCGGTGCTGCCGCAGTAGTGCCCGGAATCACCACCTCGGCATGACAGATGTCATGCGCTGGTGGAGGTGAACGCGCAGCTCGGCCAGCTCGAGTCGATGCGGGGTCTCGTGGCGTATGAGGGCGCCGGGAGCTCGCTCACTTGGTCAGGCCGCAGCACGCCGGCTGGGCGACTCTCGCTTGCAGAAAGCCGACTCATGGCCGCAAGCCTGAGCGGTGTCAGGGGCCCAAGGCGCCGGTCCCGATCCGAAAACTTCGTGCCGGTCTTGTGGGGGGAGTAGTACCAAGGTCCAATGAACCAGAGCAGGGGTGACCCCGTAGATTCCTGCATAGAGAGCCCCCACCGAATCCTGCACGGTGGGGCTCTCTGGTGCCCGCTGGGGTCGACACGGAGCGCTCGGAGCAATGGCTTCCCCGCACTGGTGCACCGACGCGTCCTGGCTGGGAGCGTTGGCACGGGAGCCGAGCGCGAGGAGGGCTTGGTGCGGCCCACGGCTGTGTGCCGTTGGGGTAGCACGTGTGCGCGGCCGAGCCGGTTCCCTACGCCTCGTAGAATTCCGACGTGACGCTGGAGCTTCGCACCCCTCGGCTTCTGCTGCGTCCCGTCGAGCAGGACGATCTCGACGTGCTGCTCGAGATCCGCAATGCGCCCGCGGTCGTCGCGACGACGAGCACGGGCGAAGCGCTGCCGCGCCGGACCATGGCGGACCAACTCGCGCGGCGGCGCAAGAGTTGGCGCGAGCACGCATGGGGTTCCTGGCTGGTGCTGCTGGACGGCGAGCCGGTCGCCTTCGTCGAGGTGGCACCGATCGGCGAGGGAAGCAGCGTTGACGCGGACGCGGTCGAGATCGGCGTCGTCGTACACCCCGACCACTGGGGCAAGGGCTTCGCGCTGGAGGCCGGCCTGGCTGCCGCCCGTGACCTCTTCGAACGCGTCGCGCTCGACCTCGTCTACGCGGGGATCGATCCCGAGAACGAGAAGTCCCTGCGGGCGCTGGCGAAGGCGCCGGGGGTGCGCAGGGTCGACGACGAGCTCTACCAGCTCAGGGCCGACGCCCTGGGCTGACGGGGCTGAATTCGCTGACTGAGCCGACCCACACCCCCCACCGACATCACCAGCCCATCGAGACTCAGATCGTCGTGCCCGGCGATGCCGGCCGATCGCGACCCCAAGGACGATCGTGGTGAGGCCAGGTAGCGCTCCCTGTCCACCCACGGGCCAGACCCGCGTGACGAACGGCCTCCGGCGCTGTCGGCCAAGCCGCTGACTGCTTCGCCAGGTCACCCGGCCAACGACCGGGTCCATCGCCACTCCCAGACGACGCCGACCTCCGGGTCCTCCTGCTCTTCGACGTGCTCGAAGTCCAGCGACACGAGCACACCTGTGGACGGGTTGGGGCCGGGCAGGGTGTGCGCGATGACGTGGTCAACCTCTCCGCTGGCGACGGCGCGTTCGACCAGCGCCCGAGCAGCGGCACTGCCGAGCCCGAGACCACGGAACTCAGGAGCGACTTCGTAGCCGATCTCAACGGTCCGCGCCAGCGGCGGAGCCGCGAAGCCGCCAGAGCCGACAAGCTGCCCGTTCGTGTCGTCGACGAAGAACTGCATGGACCACGAACGGTCAGCGTCGGACGCATCCTGCAGGTGCTCCAAGGTGAAGCCGATGGCCTCGGGGAACTCAGGCCACCCGTTCGGGACCGGCGAGCCGATCAACTCGCTGAACAGGGAGCGGTCGTCGTTCAGCGCGTACAGCAACGGCACCGTTGCGGCGACAAGACGGATCTGAGGGTGAAGAGACATGTGGAATCACTTTGGATGAGTCCCGGCGCTTTGTCAGCCGCCAGTGCCACCGTGCTCCGAGAACTTGTCCAGGCTCGGGTAAACCATTTCCGTCGATACCTGGAGTTTCCGGCGCGCGACCGGCCGTGTCCAGCGCAGCGGTACGGCAAGGGAGCAACGCCCGGTGGCCGAGCCGACACGGTGTCCGTGACCGGACCCTGCTCGTGCCGGTCACGGGCGCCCGTTCGCCGCCAGTCGACCTCTGGAGCACTGGCGAGGTCAGCTGCACAGAGATTCGAGCATGTGGTCGAGCTCCTCGACCGGGCGTCCGGGTGGGAGGACGACTGTGGGCATCTGCGCACCGGCCGCATACCAGCGGTCCAGACCGTGGGCCGCCTGCTCGGCGTCGCCCCACAGGGTCAGCTCGTCCAACAGCACGCGTGCCGACTCGGGCACGTCGAACGTGCCTCGGGAGGCGTTGGCCGCGAGCACCTGTTCGACGCCGCGGCCGTGCCCGAGTCGGAGCAGGGTCTGGCGGTAGAGCGGGCCCATGCTCGTGAGGTAGAAGGCCACCCACCATGAGGCCATCCCGAGGGCCTGGGCCGGGTCGGCCGAGACGGCCGCAGGGACGCAGGGAGCGATGAGCGGAAGGGGCCGGTGCGGACCGCCACGCGCCGCGCCCTCCCGGAGCAGCCGCAGGCTCGGGGCGAGCCCGGTGAGGGGGAGGAGGAACGGGGCCCAGCCGTCGGCAAGTTCACCGGCCAGCCGCACGGAGTGGGGGCCCAGTGCGGCCAGATGGATGGGGACCTCCCGCCGTGGCGTGAAGGCCAGCTTCAGCGGCCGGTTGTCCCGCTCGACGGTGGCGTCGAGGCGTTCGCCGTTCAGCAGCCGGCGCACCTGCCGCGTCACCGCGGCGAGCCGCTGGACCGGCTCGGCGAACTCGACGTCGTGCAGCCCTTCGGCGAGCGGCGGGCTCCCCGCGCCGAGTCCCAGCACGAACCGGTCGCCCGACGCCTCGGCAAGACTGGTGGCGAGCATGGCGATGGTGGCCGGTGTGCGCCCCCACACGTTGAGGACCCCGGTGCCGAGGGTGATCCGGTTCGTTCGCGTCGCAACCTCCGCGAGGAGCACGCCCGCGTCGTGCCCCCAGCCCTCGGCCACGAAGAACGCGTCGTAGCCGAGTGCTTCGGCGCGATCGGCCACGTGCAGCACGACCGGACGCCGCGTCTCCATCGGCGTCAGGCCAACCGCAAGCTGTCGCGAGGGCACTCCTCGATGATTCTCAATCGGCGGCCTGATGTACAGAAGCACCGGCTCGGTCAGGAGTCGCCGCGCCAGACGGTGCTGTCCCGTTGAGACGGACTGACTTTAGACTGCGGTCAATGACCGCTCGTGCCCTCCTGATTTCCGGTGCGGGTCGCTACGCCGACCCGTGGCACCCGTTCGCGCGGACATCGGCGGCGATCGCCGAGCTCGTGGCCGATGCGGGGCTCGCCGTCGAGATCGCGGAGGATGTCGACGGCGCCCTGGCCGGGCTGGCCGAGTCCGCGCCCGACCTGCTGATGCTGAACATCGGCGATCCCGGGGGCCTGCGTCCCGAGAACGCCGTTGATGCGGCGCCCGACCCCGCCCGCGACGAGCGGTCGCGCTCGGGGCTTCTCGCCCATCTGGCGGCCGGCCGGCCGCTGCTCGCGCTCCACGTGTCGTTGACGAGCCTGGGCTACGTGCCGGAGTGGGAGAGCATCCTCGGCGGGGCCTGGGTGCCCGGCACGACGATGCATCCCGACCAGGGCGATGCGTGCATCGAGGTCGACACCGACGCCCATCCGATCGTCGCCGGCGTCGCGGACTTCGAGGTGCACGACGAGCGCTACTCGTGGATGCGCATCTCCCCGGAGGTGCGTGGGCTGGCGTGGCACGAGCATGACGGCGCGCGGCACCCGCTGCTGTGGACGCACCACTACGGCGCTGCGCGAGTCGTCTACGACGCTCTCGGCCACGACGAGCGGTCGTACCGGAGCGTGCCCGCGGAGGACGCTGGTGTCGCGAGCGGCGCTATGGCTGCTCGGGGAGCTCTAGGGGCGGCTCCGCGCGGAGCGGCCGGGCTCTTGACCTGGTGACGACATCGTGACTGGGTAGCCTGCAGGACATGCCCATCAAGCTCGAGAACGTCGGCATCGCCGTGCGCGACCTGGAAGCGGCGATCGCCTTCTTCACCGACCTGGGGCTCACCGTTCTCGGCCGCGACACCGTCAGTGGGGAGTGGACCGACACCGCAGTTGGCCTCGACGGCAACCACGCAAAGATCGCCATGCTGCAGACACCGGACGGCAACGGTCGCCTCGAGCTCTTCGAGTACATCCACCCCGACGCCATCGAGACCGAACCCACCCGACCCAACGAGATCGGGATGCACCGAGTCGCGTTCTCGGTCGACGACATCGAGGAGGCCCTCGAGATCGCCGCAGCGCACGGCTGCCACCCGCTGCGCGGCGTGGCGACCTACGCAGACATCTACAAGCTGACCTATGTCCGCGGTCCCAGCGGCATCCTCGTGATGCTCGCGGAGGAGCTCAAGAAGAGTTGACCGCAGGTTCAGCGCGACGTGGCGTCAGACCCGGTTGGTCGTACGACGACCGGCCACCACACGCTCGTAGACGACGATCAGCACGGCGGCAACGATCACGCCCATGATCAAGGCGATCCAGTCGATTCCGGAGGTGTCGCCCTTGTTGAAGACACCGGTCCACAGCCAGCTGCCGATGAGGGCACCGACGATGCCGAGGACCACGGTCATGAGGGTGGAGATGTCTTGTCGACCGGGCAGCACGAGCCTTGCCAGGGCGCCGATGATCGCACCCAGGATCACGGTGACGATGATGGTGGTGAGCATGTGTGGTACTCCTCTTCGGGTCCAGGACCCTGATCCCTCGTTTGACGCGCGGCTGGAGCTGCACGCCGGGAACCTGGTGGGGCGCCCAAGGAGCCCTTACCCACATCAGACCCTTCGACTCTCGAGGGGCCAGCTGGATGTCCCGGTCGGGCTCGGGGCAGCTTCACTCCCGCGCCGCAGCGTCAGGCTTGCTGACGCCGCAGTTCGACGAAGAGCTTGAGCAGCTCCACGACAGCTTCAGGGCCAGGGACCCGGTGCAGGGCAACGGTTTCGCCGGTGCCGACCTTGATGGTCAGGTCGCCCGACAAGGGCTGCAGCGCGGCGAATGCTCGCTCATCCGTCGAGTCGTCCCCGACGTAGAGAGTCGCGTTCGACCTCGACGCGAGCGCCAGGTGGGCCAAGGTGCTGCCCTTGTCCGCCGCGGACACAGACAATTCGACGACCTCCTTGCCGGGTATGACGTGCACGCCCGCATGGCGTCGGCCCGCCTCGTTGGCGGCCTTGGTGGCTGCCTTCGCCGCCGACGGCTCGACGTCGCGGGTATGCAGAGCGACAGCGGCGGGCTTGTGCTCCAGACGCACTGCGGGGTAACGGGATCGAATCGCCTCGAGCTCGTCACGCAAGGTCTCCAGCAGAGCCGCCGCGGCCTTGTCCAGGAAGGCGGCTCCGGCGGTCGACCCGAGCGCCGTCCGGTCCGCCCGGTTGGTCTGGGCGCCGTGGCTGCCGATCAGGGTGACGCCGTCGTCCGGACCGATGGCGGTCAACCTCTCCAAGGTCGCAAGGTCGCGCCCCGACACGACCGCCGTGGTGACTCCGCCCAGGGTGGCCGCATCACGCAACGACTCGAGACCACCGGGCACGGCCTTGGCTTGTAGTGGGTCAGTGACGAGCGGAGCGAGCGTGCCGTCGAAGTCGACAGCCACGAGCACCCGTGGCCGGGAAGCAAAGGCCCTGAGCGCGATGCGTAGCTCCTGGCCCACCTCGCTCACCTGCCGATCGCCTCTGAAGCTCTGTCGGCCGACGACAGGTTGGCCCATGTCGTCGCGTTCGGCGCCCAGTCGCTGCCTGGTGATGGGCCGGGTCGACCGATGGGGTACAGACGGCGCGGACGCGAGCGCCTCGAGGTAGCGGGAGGCCCACCGCTGGACATCATGGTCGGCGACACGCTTGCGCATCGCCTTCATCCGGCGGCGACGCTCGTCCTCGGGGGTGTTGATCGCGCGCATGATCGTCTGCTTGACGCCCTCGATGTCGTGGGGGTTGCAGATGAAGGCCTGGTGCAGCTCGTGCCAGGCACCGGTGAACTCGGACAGCACCAGGGCGCCACCGAGATCGTTGCGGCAGCTGACGTACTCCTTGGCGACGAGATTCATGCCATCACGCAGGGGCGTCACGAGCATGATGTCCGCGGCCACGAACATCGCCGCCATCTCTTCACGGGGGTAGGAATGGCGCAGGTAGTGGATCGCGGTCGAGCCCAGGACCTCGTACTCGCCGTTGATCTGTCCAACCGTGCGCTCCACTTCGTCGCGCAGCACGCGGTAGGCGTCCACGCGCTCCCGAGTCGGCATCGCAACCTGCATCAGGGTCACCGTGGGTGGCGCCAGCGCCTTGTCCCGTAGGAGCTCTCCGTAGGCCTTGAGCCGGTGCCGGATGCCCTTGGTGTAGTCGAGTCGGTCGACGCCCAGCATGAGGATCTCGGGATCACCCAGCGAAGCCCGGATCTCGGCCGCGCGGGCGAGGATCTGCGGGGTGCTCGCCAGCGCCGACAGACCCCGGAAGTCCACCGAGATCGGGATGGCGCTCACCCGCACCGTTCGTGGCGCCGCGTCGCCATCAGGGGAGGTGAACGTCACGGTGTGGCCCTGGGTGGACATGCCGAGCAGACGGCGGCAGGAACGCAGGAAGTTCTCGGCATCGGCGGTGCGCTGGAAGCCCAGGAAGTCCGCGCCCAGCAGCCCCTGAACCAGCGCGCCACGCCATGGCAGCTGGGCGAAGAGCTCGACCGGCGGGAAGGGTATGTGGTTGAACCATCCGATTCGCAGGTCGGGCCGGATCGCCCGCAACATCGCCGGTACGAGCTGCAGGTGGTAGTCGTGCACCCACACGGTGGCACCCGGCGCGGCCAGCCCAGCGATGGCGTGCGCGAAGCGATCGTTGATCGTCCGGTAGGTGTTCCACCAGTGGCGGTGGAACGTCGCCTGAACGATCACGTCGTGGTAGATGGGCCAGAGGGTGTCGTTGCTGAAACCTTCGTAGTACTCCTCGATCTCAACGGAGGTCAGCGGTACCGGATGCAAGAAGAGGTTGTCCCGATGGAACGGCTCAGGTGCAGGCCCGGGCTCGCCGGCCCAGCCGACCCACGCCGCATCCCGGTCCGCCATGGCCCCCTCCATCGCTGACACCAGTCCCCCCGGACCGCGCTGCCACGCGCCCTCGCCGTGAGCGTCGACAACGAAGTCAACTGGGAGGCGGTTCGCGGCAACCACCAGGTCGAACGTTGGTCCGGCAACGGTCACACGTGATCAACCCCTGTCTCGCGGACGTGCTGTCAGCCTACCCAAAGGCTCCGTTCGACCCCGAGTCGCGTTTGGGGTTCCCCCGCCCCCCACTGCTCGTCCGTTGCCCATCTGCGTGCTCGCTCGGGCGGGGGGCTTCGTCGCTCTCGGCCGTTGGACCCTGTTCGGCAACGTCACACGGTTGCTAGCGTCGCGAGATGGAGATCGCTGAGCGAGTCGAGGCCTACCTCGCCGGTCAACCCGAGCCCAAGCAGACCGACCTCCGACAGCTGCACGCGCGCATGCTGGCGGAGTTTCCCGAGTGCCAGGCTGTGGTTCAACGACGGCACGAACGAGGACGGCAAGGTCGTGGCCAACCCCAACATCGGCTACGGCGTCTACACCATCACCTACGCCGATGGGTCGTCGCGCGAGTTCTATCGCATCGGCCTGAGCGCCAACACGACGGGCATCTCGGTCTATGTGCTCGGCCTCGACGACAAGACCTACCTGGCGCGCACCTACGGCGCCTCGATCGGCAAGGCCAGCGTCACGGGCTACTGCATCAAGTTCAAACGCCTCTCAGTCATCAACGTCGATGCCCTTCAGGCGGCCATCCGACACGGCATGACCGTCGATCAGGCCGGTTGAGCGCCGCCACGCGCGGACTCCGTTGCGACCTGACCGCCCCCGGTCAGCGAGCACCGTGGAAGTACGCGTTGGCTCGGCTGTCCCACAGCAGCCCGATGACCACCACGGACACCAGGATTCCGATGGCCGAACCGCCGGAGTACCACGCGTCGATGACACCGAAGCTGACGCACGCCGTCGCTATCCGCAGCAACATCACGACCGTGACGAAGGCCCGGCTGCCCGGCTTGCCCACCAGAAGCCCGAAAGCGCCAACCAAGGTGAGGGCACCAAGAAGTAGGTAGGACCCGCCGATGGTCAGAAGCGTCGGGGTGGAGAGGCCCGGGCTGTTGGGCAGTGTGCCGATCAGGAGCAGGTTGAGCACCACGCCCCCGACGAGGACGTTCGCCAGCCCGGTCGAGCGCGGTCAGCGCCAGAGCCGTGACAAGCGTGGCGGGGCGCTGCGGCTCGTCACGTTTGGGGCTCGAAACGTGCATTCCCCAAGCGCACCGGCAGGCGAACCCGCCCGTCGATCCGGGCCTTGCCTTCTTGTGGCTGCGTCGTCACGTCACGCCCTTCCCGCTGGAGCGTTCGTGACTCTAGAGGGCCGCGTCCTGAGTGGGTGGGAAGGATCGCGGTATCGACCGCTGGCATGAGCGCGCGTGGCCCCAGCCGGGCCCACCGATGGGTTGACTTCTGGCCCGACCCTCCACGGATGATGCATCCGACGAGAGGAACCACCATGACCGGCACCCCGCACGGCCTCAGCGGAGCCGGTGCGCCCAGCGACCGGCCGCGAGCTGATCGTGCCGGCGTGCTGGCGGTGCTCCGCGAGCACGCCTCGGACGAGACGCTCGCCCAGATGGGTCCCCGGTACGGAATCCACGCCGAGCAGTCCCTGGGAGTGCCGATGGCCGCCATGAAGCGGATCGCGCGCGACGTGGGACGCGACCACGAGCTCGCTGCGGAGCTGTGGGCGACCGCGATCTACGAGGCGCGCATCGTCGCGGCACTCGTGGACGAGCCGGAGCGGGTCACGCTCGAGCAGATGGACCGTTGGTGTGCCGACTTCGACAACTGGGCGCTGTGCGACACCGTCTGCTTCTCGCTGTTCGACCGGGCGCCGCACGCCTGGTCAAGGCTCGAGCCCTGGGCACGCGACGACCGGGAGTTCGTGCGACGGGCGTCGTTCGCCCTGTTGTGGAGCCTGGCCCTGCACGACACCTCGGCCGCCGATGCCCAGTTCGTCGTGGGCCTCGCGCTGGTGGAGCAGTACGCCGCGGACCAGCGACCGCTGGTCACGAAGTCGATGTCGATGTCCCTGCGGGCGATCGGGCGACGCAACCCCTCCCTGCAGGAGGCCGTCCGTGCCACCGCTGGGCGGCTGGTCCAGGCGGACAGTGGACCTGCACGGCGTGTCGGACGCACCGCACTGCGGGACATGTCCTGACCGTCGGGGAGGCCGTGGTCCATGTCGTCGTAGCGGCTGACGGTGGTGTCCGGGATGCCGGGCGGGGACGACCGGATCGGCCCCGGATGATCGGGTGACGAACGTCGCCGGCCTTGCAGACTGAGCGTGAAAGGAGGCCCCCGCATGATTGCTGCCCTCAACTCGGCCGTCGAGGCCGTCGAGACCCACTTGGCGACAGAGCCGTCGACCCCGCTGGATCTGTCGGCGCTGGCGCGTCGGCTGGGCACGACCGAGCACCACCTGCGGCGCATGTTCTCGTCGCTGGCCGCGATGCCGCTCTCGGAGTACGTCAGACGGCGCCGCATGTCGTTGGCGGCCGCCGACCTCGTGGCCGGGGACGACGACCTGCTCACGGTCGCCGTCCGGTACGGCTACGGCTCGACCGAGGCGTTCAGCCGTGCGTTCCGCGCCGTCCACGGCACCGGACCTGGTGACGTGCGCCGCGACGGGGGGCCGCTACGCACCCAACCGCAGATCAGGTTCCACCTGACCGTACAAGGAGGCATCCCGATGGACACCCGCATCACCGACCTACCCACAGTTCGACTCGTCGGCCACGCCAAGCGAGTACCGCTGGTGCACGAGGGCGTGAACCCGTTCATCGCCGAACACGTCGCAGCCATCCCGGTCGAGGAAACCCGTCGGCTCAAGACCCTGAACGACACCGAGCCCTCAGGCGTCCTCGCCGTCAGCGACGACCTGGACCCTGACCGCGCCGAAGGCACCGAGCTGACCTACCTGCACGGCGTTGCCACCACCACATCGCCCGAGGGGCTCGACACCATCGAGGTACCCGCCGGCACCTGGGCGGTGTTCCGCACCGAAGGACCGCACCCGAGCGCCCTGCAGGAGGCTTGGGCCGCCACCGCGACGGAGTGGTTCCCCTCCCAGCCGTGGCGGCTGCGGCCCGGACCCGAGATCGTCGCGACCCTCGCGTTCGACCCGGACGCCGGTACCGCAACCTGCGAGCTCTGGCTGCCGATCGAACCTGCCTAGGCGCGGGCTGATCCCGAGGGCGGAATCTGTCCTTCAGCGCCGGAGCCACCAGTCGCAGGTGGAGGCGGTGTGGATAGCGGCCCAGTCAGGCGAGCTCGGTCGACAGCGTCTCGGACACGGGACGGCGGCCACCGAGGCCGGCAGGAACGCTGGTGAGCGCCGCCACCATGAGCACAGTGGTCAGCACCAGGACGAGCAGCTGCCAGGGCCCGGGAAGGGTCGCCTTGGCGCTGTCGCCGTCGGTGATCGTGATGATGGCTGCGAACAGCAGGTAGCCGCCCGGGAAGATGCCCAGGACGGCGCCGAGGAGAGCGGGCAGCACCTGCGCGGCCGCCGTTGCCGCACTCACGTCCCGGGGGGTTGCGCCGAGGGCTCGGACCAGCGCCGACGCGTGTCGGTTGTCGATCACCGTCGCCCAGGTGATGACGATGGCGTTGACCGCGGCCAGGGCGAGCAGGATGACTGTCCAGACTCCGAGCACGTGCCGCAGCACCCCTACCTGCGCCTCGCTGTAGGCGCGGATGGTTGGCTGTTCGCTGAGGAAGGTGTTGAGCACCAGGAGGATGTAGATCCCGCTGACGGTGACCGCGATGCTGACCACTGCCAGCACGGTTCGGCGCGGCCGGCGGGCGGCGACCCGCAGGGCGAGCATCAGCGGAACGGGCAGTCGCGCCGAGACAGCGATCAGCCAACCGGTGCGGTGGGGTGGGCGGGCCGCGTCGGCCAGTGCGCTGACGGTGCTGGTGCGGGCGCCGCGCACGGCCGGCACGGCGGTCGCCAGGACCGCGACCCCGAGGGCGACGCCGGTGACCAGGCCAACCGTGGTCCAGGTCAACGACGGCGTTCCCGCGCTGCCGACGAGGCCCGCGCTCGACTCGGTGAGCAGCGGAGCGGTCAGCGTCCCGATCGCCAGCCCGGCCGCCGCCGCGACGACGGCCACCAGGAGATACTCCGCGAGCAGCACGGCAGCGACCAGGCCCGGTGTCCCGCCGACCGCCTTCAGGAGCCCGATGCGGCGGGTCTGATCGGCGATCCGGCCGCCGACCAGCACCGACAGGCTGGCCACTGCGAGCAGGCCGAGCAGCCAGGCGCCGATCAGCAGCAGGATCTGGGAATCCCTGGCCAGTTCGGTGGCGTCAGCGAGGATGCCCTGCCAGGTCTGCATGAACATCATCGGGCCGCTGCGCTCGTCGGTGTTCGCGGCGACGAACGCCTCGGCCTCGCGCGGGTCGGCAAGCTTCAGGTTCATCACGTACGCAATGGAGTCCTGCGCTGGGGCCAGGCTCAGCACGTCCGCCTGGGTGAGCCAGACCAGCCCGGGGTTGTGCAAGAGCCCAGGGGGCAGGTCTGCGGTCCTGCGGGACGGCGCCGTTGATGCAACCGACGGTGACGATGCAGGACGTCGCCGGGTAGGGCGGCATGGCCGCGGTGACGGCAAGGCCGACGACCTTGAACGGCCGTGCCGCCGAGCGTCACCGAGTCGCCGACGCTCACGTCGAGCGAGTTGGCGAAGGCGGCTTCGAGCACCACGCCGCCGTCGCTGACCCAGCTGCCCTGTGTCACGTCGGGCTGGTCGACCGTGGCGATCGCGGTGTCCCGCCCCACGACCTGCACGTCCGAGGTCCGGCCGGACGCCTCGAGCTTGCCTGCGATGACGGGGTAGGGCCCGCTGTGCTCGGTCACGCCGGATGCGGTGGCCAGCTTCTCGAGGTCGGCACGGCTGGCGAAGGGGTCGTTGCCGGCGACCACATCGGGTCCCTTGGTCGCCGCCCGGGTGCTCTGGTACGGGTCGCTGGCCGCGTCGTGCACCACCAGTCCGAGCGTCAGCGTCGTGGTGGCGGCAAGGATGGCGAGCAGCAGGAGCGCGGCCTCGGTGCGGCGCCGCCGCAGGTCCCGCAGGGCGAGGCGGACCACGAGCAGGATGCGGCCCATCTCCGGTCAGCCCTCCAGTCCGACGAGCCCGCCGAGCATTCCGGTGGTGCCTCCGCTGAGTCGGGTCTCGTCCACGAGTGCGCCGTCACGCATGGCAAACATCCGGTCCGCGGTGGCCGCGACCCGCGCGTCGTGGGTGACGATGACCAGTGTCTGGCCCGGTCTGGTGCAGCCCCTCGAAGAGCTGGAGGACGTCGAGCGTTGCGGCGCTGTCCAGGTTCCCGGTCGGCTCGTCGGCGAGCACGACCAGCGGCTCGTTGCTCAACGCGCGGGCGACCGCGACCCGCTGCCGCTGACCACCGGACAGCGCGGAAGGCAGGAAACGCGCCCGGTCGGCGAGCCCGACCTGCTCCAGCAGCTCCTCCGCGCGACGCCTCGCGGCCCGCGGGGTGCGTCCGGCCAGGAGCGCCGGCAGCTCGATGTTCTCGACCGCGGTGAGCTCTTCCATCAGGTGGAAGGCCTGGAAGACGAAGCCGACATCGGTGCGCCGCATCCGGGCCAGGGCCTTCTCGCCGATGTCGTCGATGCGGCGACCGTTCAGCCAGACCTCACCGGCCGAGGGCCGGTCCAACCCTCCGAGCAGGTGCAGCAGCGTCGACTTCCCGCAGCCGCTGGGCCCCATCACCGCCACCGTCTCCCCGGCGCCGATGTCGAGATCGACCCCGTCGACGGAGCGCACCAGTCCTTCCCCCGTGCCGTAGTCCTTTCGCAGCCCGCGGGCGTGCAGGACGGATGTGTCGGCGGCGTTGCTCACGACCCACTCCTTCGGTGCGTCCAGCTCGCCTCACAGGCCTCGAGCCAGCGCAGGTCCGCCTGGAGCCGGAGCACGATGCCCTCGAGCAGCAGCGCCGCGGCCGAACGGTCCGGCTCGGCCATCGCGGCGCGCTGGGCGTCACGCAGCCGGCGCAGCAGCTCGCGGCGCTGGGTGTCGACGATGGTCAGCGGGTCGGCCAGCCCGGCCGACGCGGCCGCGATCAGCTTGAGGTGGAACTCCGCGAGGTCGGGCTTGGCCCAGCTCACCTCGGCCATCCACTCGGCGACTCGCTGGTGGCCGTCGGCGGTCAGCGCGTACACCTTGCGATCCGACCCGTCGGCGCCACCGGCGCTCGTCTCGACCTCCAGGAGACCGGCCTTCTCCAGCCGGGTCAGCGTGACGTAGACCTGCCCTGCGTTCATCCCGTCACCGAGAGGGCCGAGCGCGTCCCGAAGCCGCGCGCGCAGCTCGTACCCGTGCGATGGCTCCTTGGCCAGCATCGCCAGCACCACTTCCTGCTGCATGTGGGCCTCCCTCTAACCGTTAGCCATATGACTAACGGTTAGCCCCGCCGATGTCAAGGGGTCACGCGTGGCGCCACTGGTCGGTTGCCGGCACTTGGCATCGAGGGAACCGTTCCGCGAGACTGCCTCGATGACTGTCGAGTACGCCCAGTCCGACCAGTTCCGCGGTGCCCGCATCCACCAGTGCGACCTGGCCGGCCTGGAGATTCGTGACTGTGAGGTCAGCGGTCTGAAGGTCGTCGACTGCTACGGCAGCGTCGTGTACCTCGGCGGTGCCTTCGAGCGCGTCGTCGTCAACGACGTCGACGTGACCACGTACGTCGAGGCCGAGCTCGACCGTCAGAACCCGGCACGCCGGATGGCGCGTGAGGCCGCATCCCCCGATGACTACCGGGCCACCTGGGACGCCATCGAGGCGCTGTGGGCGGCGACGCTCGAGCGCGCCAGCCTGTTGCCCGAGGCCAAGCTGCACGAGCGCGTCGACGGCGAGTGGTCGTTCGTGGAGACCCAGCGGCACCTGCTGCACGGCAGCGATGCCTGGCTGGGCAATGCCGTGCTCGAGGAGCAGGCGCCGTACCACCCGTTGGGGTTCCCTTACGGCGGGATGCCGGCTGACCAGGCGGCAGAGCTCGGGCTCACCCTCGACGCCACCCCGACCCTCGACGAGGTGCTGGCGCCGCGGCGACGTCGGATGGCGACCATGCGTCGCGTCGTCGAAGGGCTCACCGAGGCCGAGCTCGATCGGACATGCGGTCGCAAGCCGGCGAAGCCCTATCCCGACCAGGAGTACGTCGTCCGCCGCTGTCTCAAAGTAGTGCTGAAGGAGGAGGTCGAGCATCACCGGTATGCGGTGCGCGACCTCGCAGTACTCGAGAGCGGTAGCGGTCCGAGCGATGATCGCCCTGAACCGTGAGCACGGTGCGTCACACCTTGCACCAACGCTCATCGGCATCATGAGCGCGAGCTCTGACCTCTTCGGGTGCCGGCGTTGGCCCGTACGAGCCATCTCAGTGAGACGGTCCCTCGGAACCTTCGCCTGAGCGCCACCCGGAAATGCCCGTCGGGCGAATCGTCTTCCGGAAACAACCCCGCGGCAGGCTCACCGACGTATCCTGCGAGGGACCCATAGGTGCACACCGCGATGCTTGATGCGCACTGGGGAGGGAGCGTGTCATGTCGTCCACCAGGCCTCGGCCTCACGACGGTACAGGGCGGTGCTCCCAGCACGAGCGGGGTGCGTTCTGCCGATGAGGCATCGTCGGCGCGACCCGTCGCTCACGACCGGTACCTGCACGAGGCGTTCTTCTGGCGAGGTGACGATCACTTCTTGGCCAGGACAGTGCCGTTCGTCCTCGAAGGTCTGGAGGCCGGCGAACCGGTCATGGCGGCCGTCGTCCCGAGGCACGTCGATCTGCTTCGCGACGCCTTGGGGGGCGCAGCCGGCGACGTCCAACTGCTTGACATGAGCCAGCTCGGCGCGAACCCGGCGCGCATCATCCCTGTGTGGCGCGAGTTCACCGACACCCACGCGGGACCGGGCCGACCCGTTCGAGGCATCGGAGAGCCGGTCTGGTCGGCTCGGCGAGGGAGCGAGCTCGCTGAGTGCCAGCTGCACGAGGCACTGCTGAACGCCGCCGTCGCACCCGCGACTCCCTTGTGGCTGATGTGCCCCTACGACGCCGACGGCCTGCCGGAGGACGTCCTGGCCGAGGCGCGTCGTTCGCATCCAGTCGTGGTGGAGGACGTGGCGCCGACGGAGTCCTCATACGGCGGGCACGGCCACATCGCGACCCTGTTCGCGGCCGACCTGAGCCCGGCTGACCCCCGGGTTCCCGTGCGCGACTTCCAGCGTGGCCAGCTTGCAGCCGTCCGAGCAGAGGTTGAGACCCGCGCTGTCTCAGCCGGCCTGAGAACCGATCAAGGGCAGGACCTGGCTCTCGCGGTGCACGAGGTCGCCGTCAACAGCGTCGAGCACGGCGGTGGCTCTGGCGACATACGGGTGTGGGAGGAGCCGGGCGCACTCGTGGTCGAGGTGCGCGACGCGGGGCGCATCGCCGACCCGCTGGTGGGCCGTCAGCTGCCCGCGCGGGACGACGTCGGCGGCCGTGGACTCTGGCTGGCCAACCAGCTGTGCGACCTGGTGCAGATCCGCTCCCGCGCCACCGGCACCACCGTCCGGATCCACACCTGGCTGTAGCGCGTCATCGCGCCCTTGGCGCGGGCCGAGGTTCGCGATGAGCCGGTCGATGTCGCTTGGGCGGAGCAGGTCGAGCTGTTCCGGGCTGGCCTGGCTCAGTCGGGCCATGCACGAGGGCGCTACGTCTGTCAGCATCGTGAGCATGAAGCGCTTGGTGGTCTGCTGTGACGGCACCTGGAACAAGCCGGACAGCCAAACCGTCACGAATGTCGAGAAGATCGCGCGCACGGTGCAAAGCGACCCGAGCGCGACCGGCGGCGCGTACCAGCTCGTGTACTACGTCAGCGGGGTCGGCGCCGGCAGCTACGCGGTCGACAAGCTCTTGGGTGGCGCGTTCGGATTCGGGCTGTTCCACAACGTGATCGCCTGCTACCGGTTCCTCGCCCAGAACTACGAACCTGGCGACGAGATCTTCATCATCGGCTTCAGCCGTGGTGCCTACACGGCGCGTTCGGTGGCTGGCATGGTCGGACGCGTGGGTCTGCTCACCAAGGTGTCCCTGGTGGAGGAGAGACTCCCCACCGCGGTCCACATGTATCAGCGCATCGACGGGCCCGAAGGCGCCTTCGGGGCCAGTGCCGAGGAGTTCAAGCACGACCACTGTCATTCGGCGAAGGTGAACTTCCTCGGCGTGTTCGACACCGTCGGTGCGCTCGGCGTGCCGGGCCTGCAGGCCGCGCCTCGGTTCCATGACGTCCAGCTGAGCGGCCAGGTGCTGCGCGCTCGCCACGCCCTGGCCATCGACGAGACGCGCCTGAAGTTCGCACCCACCTTCTGGGAGGCCCCCGAGGGGGATGCGGACGCCCCTACCGAAGACCCGCGGGTCAAGCAGGTCTGGTTCGAAGGGGCGCACTCGGACGTCGGGGGCGGCTACCGCGACACCGGCCTGTCGGACACGTCGCTGCTGTGGATGGCGCGCGAGGCCCACGATGCCGGCCTCGTCTTCGACGTGCCCCTGTTGACCCACTACGTCGCCAGCGGATCCGACCCGATTCGGCACAACCCGCTCAACTGGACGTACAAGGTCGACAACCTGTTCCTCGGGGCGAAGACGAAGCTCAGCAGGAAGGCACCGGGACGGCGCGTTCAACGGTGGCCGGCGTCTCATCACGAACGAGCGGGCGCTGTCCGTGCGCGTTGCCAGCAGCGCCGTCAACCACTTCATGGAGGGCGGGTACGAGCCGGCGAACCTCAAGGCCTCGGCCGACGTGACACAGGGCTTTCGGGACATCATCGAACCCGTGACCTCCCTTCCGGAGCGCGGGGTCGAACTGGCAGTCCTCGGCGGCCCCGCTACTCCCACCTGGCACAGCTGACCAGCTCACCGCGAGAGCCGACCATCCTGACGGCGGCTGCCCCCGGCTGGAGTCCCCCGCGAAGGTCAAGCGGTCGTGCGCTCGCGGTATCAGCGGCCGGCCTGCACGCTCCTTGAGGACAACAGGTTGGGCGACCTGCCCAGCCGAGGTTGGAGGTCGTCATGCGTGACGAATTCACAGCCCGCGTGTCGGGCTTGGCAGTAGTCGTTGCAGCCCTCTCGACCCTGGGAGCCGTGATCTACCTGTCGGTGCGTGGCCAGGAGGTGAACGAGTACCTGGCCGGCCTCGCGGGGCTCACCATCGGTGCCCTCCTGCCCTCGCCGCTCACGTCGCCACGCACCGGACCGCCGGGATCCGAGCAGGGACTCCACCGGGTGTCCGGTAGGACCGACCTGGCGCGATGAGCCGCTGCGGCTCGGTACACCTGATCGCTGAATCACCCGACGGGCCAGGGATGCTGCCGGTTGCGACGGCCGTTGGTGATGACGGCCAGCACCCGCCGATGCGTGGCGCCGTCCTCGGTCAGTCCGAGCTTGGTGAACACGGAGCGCACGTGCGCCATCACGGTGCGCTCGGACAGGAACAGGGTGGCCGCGATGGAGGCGTTGGAGTGCCCTTCTGCCACCAGGGCGAGCACCTCCACCTCCCGCGGGGTGAGGGAGTCAATGCCGAGGACCGGCGTGCCCGCACGAGTGAGCGGACGATCTCCGGATCGATCGCGCTCCCGCCGGCGACGCGACGCAGGGCGTCGTCGAACTCAGCGAGGTGCAGGACTCGGTCCTTGAGGAGGTAGCCAGCCGGGGCGGCCCAGTCGAGGCATTCGCGCAGCTCGATGTGCTGGGACAGCAGCAGGATGCCCACCCCGGGACTGGTCACCCGGATCCGAGCGGCCGCTCGCGCTCCGTCGGCATCACAGGGGGCATCGGATTCCGCCAATGACCTCCGCGTCGCCCACCGCGCGAGTCGCGTCCGACAGCCGCCCAGCGCCGGCCGAGCACGGAGTCCTCGCCGACACGAGGCGCATCACAACATCGCCTGCACCGTGGCCGGCGCCCGACGGTGACGAGATCGTGACGGTGCCACCCACCGACTCCACCCGATCCCGTAGCGCCGCCGTGCTCCGCCGTCCGGCACTCCGCCGACGGGGTGATCGTCGGCCTCGGCGTCGGTCGCGGCCGCAGGCAATGCGGGACGCCCCTCGGGACGCAAGGGTGGCCACCCGATGGCGCTCATCGTCGCCGGCGGTGCCGCCGTCGGGCTTGCCTTCGCCCGCCGGTGACCAGTAGGCCCGGCGACTTCCCGCGGCTACGCGCCGAGCGCAGACTCGCCGTCACCGGGACCCGCGGATGGCCCGGGCACAGCGGTGTTGTGCGCTCGTACGGCGACACGTCCTGCGAACCGCAGCCGACTGCGTCGTGCGAGCGCCAGTACCCACACCGCCCATCCGTCCTGGTTGCAGCGACTCACTGACAGGGCTGGAGGGCCTGACGAGGTGCGCCACGGACCGACCGGCCCTCACTCCGACATCCGTGGCGTGGGAGGGTGGGGCATGGTCACCGCTGACGACAACGAGCTCGACGCGTTCTGGGACATCGCCCGGGAGCATGCGGATCTTTCCGGGGTGCCGGTCTTCTTCGGTGCGAACCCGGTGAGAACGCTTCGGCCCCCGGCGTGGGCCTTCGGCGCGACCCCCGAGCAGTCCGATGAGCTGCTCGGCCTCGTCCTCGACGGGAGGAAGACGGCGACCGCCAGCTCGCAGGCGGACTACGCCAAGGAGGGTGAGGAGCTGCCCGAGCCCGGGACGCTCGGCATCGTCCTCGATGGGGCCGGCCACCCGCGCGCCCTGGTCGTGACGACGGAGGCGCGGGTCGTCCCGTTCGACCAGGTGGACGCCGATCACGCCCGGGACGAGGGGGAGGGCGACGGTAGCCTCGAGAACTGGCGGGTGGCCCACGAGCGCTACTTCACCGAGCACGCCGATGGTGGCTTCCACCCGGACATGCCGGTCGTCCTCGAACGCTTCCACGTCCTCTACCCGCCGACCTGACCGCGCACGACCGCTCGACCGGCCCCATGGGTGGCAGGCCCAGCCCGACACCGACTGCCACGCGGTCGAAGGCGTCGGGTGCGTCGAAGTAGATGTTGAGCCCGGCCAGGACACCGCCCCTGTGCTGATGGTGCAGCCGTTGGGAGAGCACGCTGTTGACGCCCACTTCGGCGCTGGCCCGCTGGCCCCACTCGATCCAGCGCGGTTCGGTGCGTACGTCCCCGGTGACGAGACCGAGTTGTGGAGGACGGCGTCCACGCACGGACCGGTTCCGAGCTCGTACTGCAGAAGGTCTGCGCGAACGGCCCTGTCGTCCGTCGAGGCCGCGGTCGTGAACCGACCTGCGCGCACCATGCTCACGCTGGCCCAACGGGCCCCCGGCACCGACGACGCCGGGCACGAAGCAGTCGCGTACGCCAGGGGTGCTTTGTGGAGTACGAGGTCGTGGATCCGCCTGTGCGGAAAGTGAGTTGACACGTGGATTCGACCTGAGGATGGTGAGCACTCCAAGGCGTTCGCGAGCAGGGTGTCTCAAGCTGCGTGTCCGTCGGATCACGATGACGGGCGCCGGTGCCGGCGTGGGCTGGGCCCGGTCAGGGGAGTCGTCATGCGCACGACATTGTTGTTCGGCACCGTCCTCGCCGCCGGCCTCGCAGTCAGCGGAGCCGTACCCGCCAGTGCGGCCCAAGGGCCTGACAACGGCCGGATCACCTTCAGCCGTTACGACCCGGCGACTGACGCCTCGACCCTGTGGGTGGCCGACGCGGACGGCCAGAACCAGCAGCAGCTCGTCACCGGCCCGAGCACGTTCTCCGACTGGTCTCCGGACGGCACCCGGATCGCCTTCGACTACGCCGACGACACCGGCTTCCACATCGCCACCATCACGCCCGACGGAGAGCAGCGTCAGGACGCTCATCTCGGAACCGGGTGTCCAGGAGACGCCGGACTGGTCGCCGGACGGTGAGTGGATCACCTACGGAGCGATGGACGCGAGCCTGCCGTTCTTCAGCCTCTCGATCTGGGTGATCCGCGCCGACGGCACGGATGCGCGGCGGGTCACCTCCGGTGGCTTCGACGTCGAGCCGGTGTTCTCGCCGGACGGCACCCAGATCGCGTTCGCCAGGATCGTCGACGACGGCGACGAGGACCACCCACAGGTCAATTCGCTGCACGTGGTGAACACCGACGGCACCGGCCTGCGGCAGGTCGTGGCGCCCCGAGCCGGTCTGGAGCACCCGGACTGGTCACCCGACGGGAAGTGGCTCGGTTTCAACATTGCCCCCGAAAGCCCCGAGCTCGCGGACTCCGGTGCAGTCATCGCGGTTCGACCCGACGGCAAGGCCCTTCATGTGCTGCGAGCCCGTACGGCCGACCTGGGGTTCTTCAAGATGGCCTGGTCACCCGACGGCCACCAGCTGCTGATGGGCTGCTTCGACACCCGGGTTCAGCGCGACAGACTGTGCACCAGCACCGCCGGCGGCGGAAACGTGCGACCGATTGACCTGGGCGACGACTCTTGGGTCAACCACCCGGCGTGGGGCTCCATCGAACGCCGTGACCTCGCTTCCGACGGATGGGGGCCGCTGTCCGCCGCGTGGCCAGGGCGCTCGATAGGTCCAGGGGACACTCTCGCCGAGCTCAGGTGAGCGCCGCGCTCAGGAGGCGGAGGGTCTCCTCACGGGCCGGGGACCCATTGGTTGGCGTGCCACGAACGGCTCCGGCCACCGGGTGCACCATCACCTCGTCGACACCGAAGGTGGCCGCGAGCTCGCGCAACTGCGCGGCCGCCGACTCGGGTGTGCCGACCACCCAGCGGTCCAGCATCTGCCGGGCCAGGTCGCCGCGGGTGAGGGCGAGGTCGCTCTCCTCGACCTCCTCCACGAGCTGCTGTGCCCGCAGTGGCTGCCCGGTGCGCAGCGCGACCATCGACCGCAGGTTCGGCAGGGCGAGGCGGTCAGCCTCCTGCCGTGTGGGTGCCACGACCGCGTTGACGGTCAGGAAGGTTCGCGGCTCGGGGTGGTCGGCCGAAGGCTGGTAGCTCGTTGCGGTAGAGCGCGAGCGCCTCGGCAGTGCCGCGGCCGGAGAAGTGGTGCGCGAACACGTACGGCAGCCCCTTCTCTGCGGCGAGGCGGGCCGAGTAGTCCGACGACCCCAACAGCCACACGCCCGGCACCGATGTCGCGTGCGGCGTCGCCCGCAGCACGTGGGTTCCACTGGCGAGACGAAGCCCGACGCCGTCGGGCGAGAGCATCGCGGTGATGTTGTCGACGTACTCGGGGAAGCGCGCTACGGCGTCGTCCTCAACGCCGCCGCCGCCGTGTCGCAGTGCCCACGCGGTGACCGGGTCGGTGCCCGGCGCCCGTCCGATGCCGAGGTCGATGCGACCGGGGAATGCGGCCTCGAGCAAGGCGAACTGTTCGGCAACCACGAGCGGCGCGTGGTTGGGCAGCATCACGCCCCCCGAGCCCACCCGGATGCGCTCGGTGACGCCCGCCACCATCGCGACGAGCACTGGGGGGTTGGTCGCGGCGACCGCGGGCATGTTGTGGTGCTCCGCGAGCCAGTACCGCCGGAAACCGAGCTCGTCGGCCACGCGGGCCAGCCGGCGCGTCGCAGCAAGGGCGTCCGCGGTGCTCTGGTCGCTACGGACCGGCACCAGGTCGAGGACGGAGATGGCGGGGGAGGAGTCGAGTCACCCCGCCTGCAGCCATGATGCTGGCCTCACTATTCCGAGCCATGCTGCTGACCGTCGGCTCCGGCGGTGCTTCGAGACAGCCGCTCGCCAGCCTTCCTCCTGTCGCGCTGGGGCCGGAAGGACCCGTGCACCACACTGGGCTCAGCCACGTGCTGATGCGAGAACACGGCCCCTTTACGCGGTGGGAGTCAGGCGCGCGACCGCGATCCTGCGACCCGACTTCGCCTCGTAGGGGCCGAACGAGGGGTACGTCGCGACGATGACGTCCCTCCACGCCGCGTCGGATTCAGCTCCGCGCAGCACCTCCACCGACACCGTCCTCCTGTCGCGGCCCACCTCGATGGTCGCGGTCGACGCGGCGCGCAGGTTGCGGATCCACTGCGGCTCCTTCGGCTGGCCCCCTGCAGTCGCCGCCAGGTAGTAGTCGCCATCGCGCTCGACATACGCCACCGGCACCGTGTGCGGTAGCCCCGACTTGCGTCCGGCCACGGTGAGCAGAAGGACGGGGCTGCCGCCCTTCGCCCTGCCGCCGACCTTGCCGCCGGTGCGCCGGTACATCCACACGGCCGCCGCGTTGCCGGCCTTCCAGAATCGCTGCGTCAACGTCGCCATGTCATCCTCGCTCGCTCGCGGGAGGTGCTCACGACGAGTCAACCACAGCGCGCCCCGCCCGACCCCGTGACGAACTGCGGCGCACCAGGCATCGATGCCGACATCGCCATCTCGCTTGCTTCTCGAGCAGGCCCACCCTCGCCCGTGTATCGGTCATCACCCGGATGCGGTCCTGCCCGTCGAGGGTCGACCGGATCAGGCGAAGTCGGCCTGGGTGATGCCGTCGGCATGTCCCTCTGGCCACTGGAGGACCTCGATCCGGTAGCCGTCCGGGTCGGTGATCCAGCAGGTACGCGGCCCGGCGGGACCGCCGGGATACTCGAGCGGTTCGGGCTCGATGCCGTTGGCAGCAAGGTCGGCGCGCGTTGCGTCCAGCGACTCGACCTGGATGACCAGGTGGTTGATGCCCGTGCCGGGACCGGCCTCGCCCTGGGCCGGGTCGTGGACCAGCTCGACGGTGACGAAGTCGTCGCCGGGTAGCTGGAGCATGGTCAGATCGCCGAATGCCGTCCCCTCGACGGAACCGACGACGGCATAGCCGACGGCGGTGTAGAACGCCAGGGAACGCTCCAGGTCGCTGACCCGCAGGCCGACGTGCAACGTACGCATGTGGACACCCTAGGGATACGCGACTTCACTTACGGACTCGTCGACGACGCAGGACGAAGCCGATCCACGAGGTGAGGACGACAACGGCAACGAGCGCCTGGACCAGGGCCTCGTGCTCCTTCGGGTAGACGACGCCCGCGATGTAGTGGTCGATGAAGCCGGTCGCGGGCAGGGTTGCCTCGCCGGCCCGAGCCCTACCCCAGCTCTCGACGTGGGTCAACGGGCACGGCCAGCCGATGAGCACGTTGAAGAGCCCGTAAAGAACCACCGCGATGTGCGCCCAGATGGTCCCCGGCCACTTCCACGCGATGAACCCGCCCACCACGAGGTACGCCAGGAACAAGAAGTGGGCCACCATGGCGGCGTCAGCGCCCAGTCGGTACCACATGAGTCCTTCCACCCTGAAGCAACTCAAGTGTCCCGCGCAAAGCTGACGCCGTCGGAACCGCGTGAACGGGGTCGCCGCAACCAGCGCCGTTCCGCCGTGTGAGTCGACCGAGCTGATGGCGGCACGTGCGGACGGAACGTCAAGCGTTTCCGTGTCGCTCCGTCGTCAACGGAAGGCGATCTGAGGAGCTCCGGCACAGGCATCTGTGGATGGCTCCGTCCGGTGCCGAGCCCACTCGTGGCGCGCGGCATCCCCGTCCGGCTCGGCGAGCCTCCGCGAGCAGAGCGTTGCGCTCGGTCCGACTGCCGTGGTGCGTCTCGGCCAGACCGGCGAGCCGGGCCAGGGCCAACGCGACCCAGGTCGACAGGTCCGGTGGTGCGGCCCCGTACGCCTCCAGGAATGCCGACACCGCGCGTGCCGCGACCTCGACCCGACGCCGCCCCACGAGGGCCTCGCGACGCAAGTGGGCGACCATGTTGCCGACGTCGAGCCCGGGCGGCGCGAGGGCGCAGTCGTCGAGGTCGATGAACCCGACCGCCTCGCCACTCACGATGACGTGCTGCGGGTGCAGGTCACGGTGCGAGGGCACCAGCGGTTCGTAGGCGTCGACCGGTCGGGCGGCGGCCATGGCGCCGGCGCGCGCGCACGAGGCCGGGGCACGACGGACGAGCCGTGCCACCTCGTCGGCGTGGGTCCACCGCCGGTCCAGCTCCGCCCCGCAGCTGTGCAGCCTGCGCAGGGCCACGCCGGCCGCACGGGCCCCGGTCACGAAGGTGTCGTCGCCGGTCTCGTCCATCACGGTTCCCTCGCGGAACGCCAACAGCCCCACGTGCCCGTCGCGGCTCTCACCGGCCGCTGCCGGGACCAGGTCCCCCACCCCCGACATGGCGAAGAGGTCCAGCCGGCGTGCGTTCCCACGCGCCCTCGGCGAGCTGAACGCCTTGACGACCAGGGGCTCGCCCGCCCTTCGGGCCGCCACCGTCACCCGTCGTCCGACGACGTGCCGCAGCACCGCCCCGCGTGTCAGGCCGTGGAGGATCCCCGAGCCGTCGGTGGAGGCTCGCCGCCAAGCCAGCCCCAGGGGCGGGTCGTCGACGGGGCACTGGGGACTGGGGATCATGAGCATCGAGCACCCGTCACCTGGGTCGGACCGACGAGGCCACCACGGTCGTGCCGGCTTGAGGCCCCGGTCAGCACCCTCACCGGGCGCCGTGGCGCGCTGGAGACGGCGCTTCCCCGGGTGGTCTCGCGTCTCATCCCTGCACGGTAGGAAGGCCGCGTGGCCGGTGGACAGTGTCCGTTTGGCACAGGTGCGCACCGTCCGTAGGTACTACGACCGGCGCAGGTCGGGCGGCCTCAGTCCATTCGCCCGCCCGCAGGATGCTGCCACCGCCGAACGAGATTCGCTGTGCATTGCGCGACATGGGTGAGAGGGCGGCAGAGGGGTGGCAGGTGCGGTGACCGCCGTGAGTTCGACACCTCGCGATGCGCCGGCTGTCTCGTTCATTACACCTTCCTGCTGCAGCGAACCCACGGTTCTAACGTTGAATCGGGATCCTTGACAGGGGGTCCGGCCGGCTCAGCGTGACCGAACGGGAAGGAAGCCCAATGACAACCGCACCCACCAGGTCGCACCCGGCTGTGTCCAACGCCGACATCTCGTCGGACGCCGGAACCCCGTCATCCACTGTCTTGGGTCGTCCCCTCACCCGGCGCACCTTCATCAGGGCGGCGGGCGCCGCCGGGGCCGGCTTCGTCATGTACGCCTACTTGCCGGGGGGCACCCTGCAGGCCCTGGCCGTGATCCCGGGTGGCGATCTCAGCCCGATGTCGGTGCCGAAGTACCGGACCCCGCTGCTCGTCCCACCGGTCATGCCGCGCGCGGGTGTGCTCCCCAGCCGCGGTGGCAAGCCGGTTGACTACTACGAGATCTCGATGCGGCAGTTCGAGCAGCAGATCCTGCCTGGCGGTCTGCCGGCCACCACGGTGTGGGGGTACGGCGCCGTGGCGTCGATGAGTAGGCGGAGGCCTGCTGCATCCACAACGCGCCCTCGCTGACGATCGAGGCCCAGTGGGGCCGACCGGTGCGGGTGAAGTGGATCAACGACCTCGTGAAGGATGCAGGACGGGACCTACCTGCCCCACCTGCTGCCCGTGGATCCCACGCTGCACTGGGCGAACCCACCGGGTGGGCCGATGGGCCGCGACGAGAGGCCGACGTTCGAGGTGACTCCGGGTCGCTACACCGGTCCGGTGCCGATCGTGACCCACGTGCACGGCGCGGTCGGCGTCGGCGACGAGAGCGACGGCTACTCGGAGGCGTGGTACCTCCCTGCCGCTGGCGACATCCCGGACGGCTACGCGAGCGAGGGGACGTGGTACGACTTCTTCGCCGGCAAGGCGACCGCGTCGTACGGCGCGACGTGGGGACCGGGCTATGCCACGTTCCAGTACCCGAACCGCCAGCGCGCGTCGACGATCTGGTACCACGACCACACCCTGGGCATGACCCGCCTCAACGTGTACGCCGGGCCTGCCGGCTTCTTCCTGATCCGCGGGGGACCTGCCGGCGACCAGGCAGTCCTCGACAGCCGCACCCGCAAGGCGGCCGTGCTCCCCGGACCCGCGCCGAAGGAAGGGGAGGTGTTCCCGTCGAAGAAGACCTACTACGAGATCCCCATCGCCGTGCAGGACCGGTCATTCAACGCCGATGGTTCGCTCTTCTACCCCGACACGCGTGAGTTCTTCGACAGCCTCGTGGGGCCCTACATCCCGGACGGTGAGTTCTCCCCGATCTGGAACCCGGAGTTCTTCGGCAACATGCTCATCGCCAACGGCAACACCTGGCCGTTCCAGGTCGTCGAGCAGCGGCGGTACCGCTTGCGCTTCCTCAACGGCTGCCAGTCACGCTTCCTGATCCTCGACTTCGGCAAGATCCCCGGCGTCGAGGTCTGGCAGATCGGTAACGAGGGTGGCTTCCTGGCCGCACCGGTGAACCTGACGGCGACCAACGGCAACCAGCTGCTGCTGGGTCTCGCCGAGCGGGCGGACGTGATCGTCGACTTCACGAAGGTGCCGGTGGGCAGCTACGTGCTCGGCAACCTCGGTCCTGACGAGCCGTTCGGCGGAGGCACCCCCGGCGTGGACTTCGAGCCCGCCGATCCGGACTCCACCGGCCAGGTCCTGCAGTTCCGCGTCGTCCCGTCCGTGGCACCCGACCCCACGACACCCCCGCAGCGCCTCGTCCTTCCGGCCATCACCCCGCTCCCGCCCGAGTCGTTCACCCGGCCGCTGGCCCTGATCGAGAAGGCGGGTATCGGCACCGGAGCGGGCGATCCTCCCGAGGCGGTCGACGGCCCGATCGAGGCCCAGCTCGGCAACCTCGTCAACTGGCTGCCGGTGGCGCGGCACTGGGGACACGAGGTCACCGAGAACCCGACCCTCGGCAGCACCGAGGTCTGGGAGTTCTACAACACCACGGCCGACGCGCACCCCATGCACATCCACGAGATCACCTTCCAGGTGGTCAACCGCGAGGGGCTGGTCCTGCAGCAGGATGAGGACGAGGTGGCCCTTCCGATCCAGCTGGACGGCAGCGTCACGCCGCCTGAAGCCGGTGAGTCGGGCTTCAAGGACACCGTCATCGCCTACCCCGGCCAAGTGACCAGGATCAGGGCGAGGTTCGACTCGCCGGGCCAGTTCGTCTGGCACTGCCACATCGTCGAGCACGAGGACAACGAGATGATGCGCCCTTACCGCATCGGCCCCGAACAGCCCGGCCAACCCATCCGACCACCTCACCAGCCCGCCACCGGTTAGTCGCAGGCCGAACGGCATCGTGGCCCGGTGGTCGCCTGCCGGCTCACCCGTGCTGATCGCTTCCCAGGACGGGGGCGGCCAGTTCGAGGAGTTGTTGGTGGTGCGGCGGTGCAGCACGCTGGCGTCATGAGCGATGAGCGCAACGTGACTGCGGACGGCGCCGACGTCGAGGCTCGCGCAGTGGACGAGGCTGAGCGCGTCACGCGAGAGTGGGATGAACGGTATGCCGCTGCCGACCGGGTCTGGAGTGGCGAGCCCAACGGTGCACTGGTTCGCGAAGTAGCCGACCTGCGGCCGGGACGCGCGTTGGACGTGGGTTGCGGAGAGGGCGCGGACGCCATCTGGCTGGCCCAGAGGGGATGGGAGGTGACGGCGGTCGAGGTCTCCCGGGTCGCGCTCCAGCGAGCGCAGTCGCATGCCGCCGCGGCCGGCCTCACCGTCACATGGGTTCACACGGGGCTGCTGGACGCGGGTCTGCCCAACGCATTCTTTGACCTTGTCTCAGCCCAGTACCCAGCCCTGCGGCGCACCCCCGCCGACGACGCCGAACGTGCCTTGCTCAGCGCTGTCGCGCCGGGCGGCACGCTGCTGGTCGTCCACCACGACGTCAGCGACCCCACGGTGTCACTCGAACACGGCTTCGACCCCAGCGACTGGGTCGGCCCCCGCGATGTCGCCGAACTTCTCGGAGACGACTGGCACATCGATGTCAACGAGCTCCGACAGCGGACGGTCACCGGCGGCGCCGGTGCGCGCCACACCCACGACATCGTGCTGAGAGCCACACGAACTCAGTTGTCCTGAGCCGTTACTCACCCGGGGGCGCGCGACGGCCGCGCGGCGGTCGGGCTACTTTCCACGCAGGCCGAATGGATTGCCGTCCGGATCTGCGAGCACGCACACCCGCGCCTCCGGTGCGACCTGACGCGGCGCGTCGCGCTCGGTGGCTCCCGCCGCAAGGAGAGTCGCGCGGGTCGCGTCAAGGTCCTCGACATCGGCAAAGGCCACGGGGCCACCGCCTGCGCCGGCCGGGTTGAGGGCGACCTCGAAGCCGTTGACGTTGTACCCGACGTAGTACGGCTCGTCGGTGTGCGGTGCGCCGAGCAGTGCGGTGTACAGGGCCTTGGTGGCCTCCAGATCGGACACCGGGATCACCAGACTCTGGATCGTGGGACCCATCTTCCTCACCTCCTGGTCAGGACGGTCACCTCGCTGACCGCCACGTCATCGATGACACACACGCTACGAGCCGATCGGCGACCGACGCTTCTCGAATCCTGACCCACTCGCCGAGTCCCGGCCAGACGCTCAGGCTCGCAACCCGCACTCGGCGAGGTAGTTGCGCGTTCGCCGGGCTCCACCCGCTTGAGGTGCACGTACGCCATCCGCTCGGGGCAGCGGCGGGTGAGCTCGAGGTGGTCGCCACCGCAGGAGGAGACGTGTTGACTAGTGGAAGTTGGTGGACTGACGTTGCGCGAGCACCAGGCCCGCGTCCCATCCCGGGGCCCGCCCTCCGCCCGGCGGCTCGATGTCGTGCATGGGTTGGCCCGTGGACGCCAGTACCCACGCAACCAACGAGTTCGAGTTCCACATCTCGCCGGTTCCCAGCTCGTCACGGCCCCACGTCAGCGGCGGTGCCTCTCGCACGATGCTCAGCGCGCGGTCGACGCTTTCCGGGTCATCGGTGATCCGCACCGGGCTCCCGACCGCCTCGGCGATGTCCGGAAAGGTACCGCCGGGCCAGCACCGCACTTCGTAGCGGAAGAGGCGGAACCGGCCGAGCCACCTTGCTCCAACCGGCCCTTCACAAACGGCACCGCGCTCACTCTCGGCGACGTTCCAGACCGGCCCCATCTCGATCGCGTAGGTGACGTCATGAGAAGTCAGCATGAGGGCCGCGTGGTAGAGATCCGACGCTGCCCGATGTTGTCGCCTCGCCGACAGCCACTCGTACACGCGTCCGTTCCAGCGCACGACGTGGCCGCCCGCGCCGAGCGGGAGCCAGTACAGGTCAAGCCACGCCTTCGGCCGACCTGCGACAGCACTCACCCAAGACAGTCAAGCACCACCAGCGACGACCGCAGACGAGCGGGCCGGTGGTCCTCGACCTCTCGGTGAGCACCGTCCAGCGAGGGCAGGTCGCGAGGGCCGATGGTGTGGACCTGACTGGGCGCCCACGGGAAGGTGTAGGGGACGCGACAACGGGCACAGGACAGGCATGCGTTTGCGCGACCACAACAAGGGGGACCTGGCCCTTGCTGCTCTGACCCTGTCCGTGAGCATCGTGGCGGTCGGCAGCGAGGCCGCTCGCTGGGCTTCCCGCCACTTCCGAAGAACCCATCGCCCCGCTCACGCCCCCGGCCCGCCGGCGAAGCGGCGGCCTCGCTCGTGAACCCGTTGCCAAGGACCGACCTCGGCCCGTTCTCCGGACCCGAGGCGAACGCCAGGCCGTGGGCCCACACGGTTGACGCGATACGACGACTGCAGAAGTTCACCTTGTGCACCGTTCGAGCGGACGGGCGTCCCCACGCCACCCCACTGTTGGCGGTGTGGGCCATGGACGGTACGACCTTCACCACCGGCGAGAACGAGCAGAAGGCCAAGAACCTTGGGCCGCAATCCGAGGTGCTCGACATCGTCGTGACGGCCGCCGACGCGTGAGATTCTCACTCCTTCAGGGGAGTTCGGCGGCGGCTGCCTGCAACAGGCGGTCGAAGGCGAGGGTGAGGTCCGTGGCTTCGTGTCGTCATGGGGTCGCGCAGTCAGTGTTGGAAGAGGGCGTCGACGTCGGGTAGGTGCTGGAACCGTGAGAACGTCCCCGTGTCTGCGATCTCCCCGGCGGCCTGCAGGAATCCACCCCAGGCGGTACGCGCGAGGGTGCCCCCCACGCTGATCCGCCGTACTCCCAACTCTGCCGCCTCCGCGACGGTGGTGAACGGGGCGTTGATCAGCAGGTTGACCGGTTTCGGTGACACCGCGGCGACGATCGCGGAGACGTGCTCGAGATGGTCGATCCGGGGTGCGTAGAGGCAATCCGCGCCGGCCTCGGCATAGGCCTGGAGCCGACGAATCGTCTCGTCGATGTCGGGGCGCCCACACACAAAGCCTTCGGAACGTCCCGTGAGTACGACGCCCGTGCCGCTGTCGTCGATCGCTCGCCGTGCGGCGGCAACACGTTCCACGGCCAGGTCGAACTCGAAGAGTGGATCGGCCTCGTCCCCCGAAGAGTCCTCGATCGAGAGCCCGGCGATCCCCGTGGCCACCGCCATGGTCACGTTTGCCGCGACACCAGCGGGGTCGACCGCGTAGCCACCCTGGAAGTCGGCGTTGACGGGGAGCCTCACCGCGCCCGCGATGAGGCGAAGGTGGTCGAGTGCCTGAGCGCGGGTGACGTGCATGTCCGCGACACCGAGCGTCCAGGCAAGTCCGGCGCTCGTCGTGGCCAGGGCCGGAAACCCCAACCCTTCCAGCGCTCGCGCGCTGCCCACGTCCCACGGGTTCGGCATGACGAAACATCCCGAAGAGTGCAGCCGGTGGAACTCGGCGACCCGATTCTCGTGCGTGTCCATGGCACACCTCGCCAACGTGCGAATGAACTGCACCCTAGTCCGATCGAGTGCGCGCTTGGCAGGCTCGAACCACCCAGCCGCCTGGCAGGCTCACGGGTGTCCTCTGTCAAGGAGAGACAGGTAGTCAGTCAGACGCGCGCAGGGCATAAGCGATGCCGTCGGTGACCGAGTACGCGGCACCGCGTGCGCGCGCATCGGCGAGCACGCCTGGTTGGAGTGCGGCCGTCACGATGGCGAGCGTCTCGTGGAACTGCTCGCGCTCGTCGGGTGGCCACTCACCGCCAGCACGTTCGAGCATCGCCGCCGCAGTCCCGATCAGGGTGGCAGCCCGCTCGTGATCGCCCTGTGCGGCCGCCACCGCGGCGAGACTGTTGATGATCCAGGCAACCGACATCTCGTCACCGCGCTCGGCATCGATCTGCAGCGCCTGCACGGCGAGCTCCTCAGCGCGTTCCAGGTTGCCCAGCCGACGTTCGACCATGCTGAGGTTCGCCGACTCCACCCACACGACGAAGTCGTCACCCGTGGAGCGGCCCATCGAGAGCCGAGCCGACATGACCTCGCGCGCCGCTTCCAGGTCTCCCGACATCTGCAGCGCCACGCCGAGCACGTGTAGGGCGCTGGACCGCCCGGGGTCGCTGTCCGCAAGGTTCCGGGTGACCGTGTCGGCCTGTCGTAGGAGGCGCAGGGCTTCGTCCACGTCGGTGTACAGCGCCACCCGCGCCAGCCCGGCGAGGGCGAGGGCCTGCAGCGAACCGTCACCCAGCGTCTTCGCCAACGCCAAGGCATCGGTGAACCGTTGCCTCGCCACGTCGTAGCGTCCTGGCCAGAGGACGAGGTACCCGTGGTCGTACAGCGCCCTCGCCCGAGATGCGTCGCTTCCGGCGACCGTCTCCAGCGCGCGCTCGAACCAGGCGTCACCGTCGCCCATTCGATTGGTCGAGACCCAGAACGGCACCAGCGCCGACGCCAACCGGTACGCCGTCTCTGGCTGCCCAGACGCCAGGCACCAGTCCAGCGCCTCGAGCATCTCGGGGTATCGATCCTCGACCGTCAGATCCGCACCCGGATCCTGCTGCCTGGCACGGGCGCGCGCTTCCTCAGCGATCTCGACGAGCGCAACGACCGTGGCAGCATCCACCGTCGAAGACTAGGACTGGCGCGCCAACCACGGCCAGGGTGCTGGAGGAGGGGGCGACATCCGTCATGTCCGGCGACGCCTGTCACCCTCACACTGAAGGCTCCACGACTGGACGGGTCGAGGATCTCAGTTCCCGACGTACCCCGGCATCGAGCGCTAGGTCGCCACGTGACGTTTCGGGGCTGCCCGGAGGTGTGCTCGTTCGCCCTGCTTGCCGACAAGGCTCAGGAACTCGACGGGGCCAGAGCTCGTGGCTCCGAACCAATGCGGGGTGCGGGTGTCGAACTCGGCGGCCTCGCCGGGTTCGAGGATGAGGTCGTGTTCTCCGAGCACGAGGCGGAGTCTGCCGTTGAGGACGAACGCCCAGTCGTAGCCTTCGTGAGTCCGTAGGTCGGGCCTGTCGTCGTCATGCCCGGCGGGGAGGATGAACTTGTAGGCCTGGATGCCTCCGGGGCGACGGCTCAGCGGCAGGATCGTGCGGCCGTCATTGGTGGGGATCGGACGCAGGTTGATACGCGGGTCGCCTGTCGGCGGGGCGTCGACAAGTTCGTCGAGGGTGACGCTGTACGCGCGGGCCAGCGGAAGCAGCTGCTCGAGGGTGGGTCTCCTGAGGCCGGCTTCCAGCCTGGACAGCGTGCTGATCGAGATGCCCGTCTCGTCGGCGAGCTCGTTCAAGGTGATGTCGCGCCGCTGGCGCAGCTCCTTGAGCCTTGGACCCACTGCGTCCAGGGTGCGATCGGTGTCGTCCATGCGAGCAGTTTGCCATTCGGCAACATGATTTGCGAATCAGCCGTGGGCCACGCATCATCGAGATGTGTGTCCGACGCCCGGACCGAAAGGAACCACTGATGAACCACTCGTTCGACAAGGACTACTGGGACCAGATCTGGACCGGCGAGCGTGCCGGATCCATGGGCACCAGCGAAGCGAACGCCCACCTGATCCAGGAGGTCGGCGGGCTCGCCCCTGGGTCGGCCATCGACGCAGGCTGCGGCGCCGGCGCCGAGGCGATCTGGCTCGCCACGCAGGGGTGGACGGTCACGGCGGCCGACGTCGCCGAAGCGGCCCTCGAGCTCGCCGAGCAGCGCGCAGCTGCCGCCGGTGTTGCCGGACAGGTTCAGTGGGTTCAGGCGGACCTCTCCACCTGGGAACCGGACGGTCAGTACGACCTGGTCACCACTCACTACGCCCACCCCGAGATGCCTCAGCTGGAGTTCTACGACCGCATCGCGTCCTGGGTGGCACCAAAGGGCACCCTGCTCATCGTCGGCCACCTCCGACACCAGGGCCACGACCACGACCACCGCTCCACCCAGGACCATGGGCACGGGGACGAACAGACTCAGCCGCCCTCCGCGGCCACAGCCACGCCGGACGCCATCACGGCCCTGCTGGACCCCGAGGTCTGGGAAATCGCAACGGCCGGGGAGTCGCACCGGACCTTGCCCGGTCCGGGCGGCCGCCCGACCACGGTCCACGACGTGGTCGTCAGGGCCTCACGCCGCGGCTGACCACCGACGCACCCTGCCTGGGCGCGGGGAAGTGGGCCCGCCGTGGGCGGGCCCTCTCCCTGCGGTCGGGTGGCTTGTGAGGGTTCAGTTGCCGACGGGCTGGAGGTAGTTCGCGGCGCCGTAGGTGGCGACGTTGCGGCCCAGGATCTGGCCGGCCACGTCTGCGCTGCGGTAGTGCAGGCCGGCCCAGATCCGTGCCTCGATCAGCTCGGTGAGCGGCTGGGTGAACGTGTCGAACGTGCGCACCGCCGGGCCTCCGGGGTTCACGAAGAAGCTGGTGATCTCGAAGGGCCCACCCACGGGGTCGTCGCCGAAGAACATCCGCAGCACCGTGGTGTTCGCGGCGTCGAGGCAGTTGTGGCCCGAGGTCCACTCCGGGTACGGCGCGGTGATGAGCGCCGTCCAGGTCGGGTCGGCCACCGTGGCGGGGTTGTTGTCCTCGTCCGCTCGGGTGACGGCGTTCCACGGCCGCCAGAAGTCGAAGTGGTACTTGTCGTTCCAGCAGTTGATCGACGCGTCAGCGCTGCGCTCATGTTCTGCAGCGCGAGGAGCCTGGCGCTGTCGGCGGCGTCGAGGTCGGTGCGGGTGATGAGCTGGCGGGCGACCTCGTTCCAGCTGAACACGGGTGCGCTCTGCCACCACCTGGCGACGTAGGTCTGGGTTGCAGACCGGGTCGCAGCTGTCGGCCCGGCCCAGGGACTTGACCTCGTTGAACTCCGCCGCCCACTGCGCGCTCTCGAGCGCGGGCGGTGGCACCGAACGGAACTGCGAGGAGCTCTGGATGAGGAACGGCCGCACGTCGCCCGCCCACGGGGTCGGGTCGAGCAGAGGTGCGCCGGTTGAGGACAGGAGCGGCTGCCAGTGTCCGGGAGCGGAGTTCGGCACCCACGCAGAGGGTCCGAACCGTCCGTCGCCCTCTCGGGCCTCGAGCATTGCTGCGGCCGCTGCGTGCCCCACCGCGATGCCCTGCTTCTTGAACGAGCCGCCGGGCACCGCGCCGAGCGAGGCCGCGTACTCGGAGGAGAGCGTGCTCAGCAGTCCCGCGCGACCCGGGAACGGCGCCCGCTCCGGTGCCGTGGAGACCAGCTCCGAGGTCACGTCGTAGGCCGCCGTTGCGACAGCGGCGTCGATCGACGCCCTCGCACCGGTGCGCCGATCGAGCAGGTAAGGACGGTGCTGCTTCGGCCCGATCGCGTTGACCGCGTCGTACACGGCTCCCTGCACCATGCCCATGTTGATCGCGAACGCCGGTGGGGCGCCGCCGTTCGGCCCCGGCACCGCGCCGAGCACGCTCGTAGCGACCTGGTTCCAGTGAGTCACCTCGCTGGCGTCGGTGCCCGTCGGTGGTGCTGCCGTTGCGCTGGACACGCCGAGCGCGCCCAAGAGCGCACCGACTGCCACCGTGACAACCGCGACAGTTCGATTACGCAACATCCTTCTCACCTCTAGTGCTAGTTGTGTTACGTCGGCGCGAGGGTGGTTCACGCCGGTGGTGAGGCCCACACGACCCAGTTGCCGACGTAGTGTCCGCCCTTGACAGGCGTGGTCGGGTCGCAGGTGATGAGCCGCAGGAGTGGGCGCGGGTTGCCCGCGTCCCAGATCGAGTCGTCCCTTGGGGTCTGTGTCTTCGGCACTGCCTTGGAGCGCGTCACCACGAAGTCGACCTCGTCTCCCGAGGTGTAGTGCACCGTGACGACCGCACCCGGGCGCACCTCAGGTAGGTGGGCGAAGGTGTCTGGCCCGTTCCTGCGGGTGTTGATGTGACCCGCGAGGATGGACGCGCCCGGGAACCCGGGTTTGGGCCATCCCGCCTCGTCGTACCAGCCGGCGACGCCGGGGGGAGGGGCCAGGACACCCTGCTCGTCGAGCCCGGTGCGGACCAGGGCAGCATCGACCAGCTCGTCCCCACGCCGGCTCCGCACGAGCACCCGCTCGGGCTCTCCGCTCGGGCGCCCTCGAGGGGCTCGTGCGGTCGGGGGCGTCAGGGTGGGTGCCGGCTCGGTCATCGACCCGCGCGGTGTCGGTGCCGGAGTCCTCGTGGGCGTGGGTGTGGGCGTCGAGGTGGCGGGCCTCGAGGTGATCGCGGGCTGCGGCAGCGTCGCCGGGGGGTCCGCAGCGCAGGCGCCGAGGAGAGTGAGCACGGCGGCGGCGCCGCCGAGGAGGCGACGGTCGACGGGGCTCGAGGCTGCTCATGACGTCACGGACGCCCGAGAGTGGTCAGTGGCGACGCGCGGACCCACGGCGCGCACGTCCCACCCCGACGGCCCCCGCGGCGAGGGTGAGCAACGCGCCGGCCGCGAGCGCAGGGGCCGGCGAGGCGCCGTCGCGCTCGGCGAAGTCGGTCTGGACCACCACAGGACGCACCGGTGGGGCCGCGGTGACGGTCACGGTTGGTGCGGGTGTCGAACGGGCCTCGAACGTGTCGACCACGACGTCGTCGTCCGCCCTGCAGGACATGTCAGCGCCCGGCAGGTCCACTCCCGTGTCGAGGAAGAGGCCGAAGTCCGTCAGTAGGACACGGTGCACACCCGCATCCCGGGGCCGGACACGATCGGCATCGCCTTCGACCGCCAGGTCAAGGGCTCCCTGTTCGGGTATCTCGCTCGGGCCGAACTCGAAGAACGCGAACGGCTCCTCGTCGGACGGGTCGACCAGGAGAATCGTCTCGCCTCCGCCGCCCTCGATCGAGGTGACCCCGGACTCGCGGAGCATGGTGACGAAGGCCTCGGGGAGGGTGATGGTGCCGCTGAACGGGTCGAGGTCGACCCGGTCGCCGACGTCCACCACCAGGCCATCGGGGATGCCGGTGTCGAACGACGCCGTGGTCGTGCCCTCACCACGGTCGCCCGGGCCGTCAGGGTCCGCAGGGTCTGCGACCCCGAACTCACAGGAGTACTCGACCTCCCCCGAGTCGGCGGCGGCGGACGTCCCCGTCAGCGCGGCGACTCCGAGGAGGGCTGCGGTGACGAGCGCGCAACGGGTGGCAGAACGAGCGTTCGTGTTCATGGGGTCCCCAGTCGTCAAAGTGACGCTGACCCGAAAAGGTCCTTTGCGACGCTACTCGCGGCCGAACCGCGTTGTCCATGGCCAGAACGGACCATGGTGAGGGCTCAGGAACGAACAGGTCGCCGGGAGGTACGAGGACGCGGATCCGCTTGTGCGGAAAGTGGGTTGACACGGGGAGGCCACCTGAGGATGGTGAGCAATCCAAGGCGTTCACGAGAAGTTGCTGATCCAGCGCAACCGTCGGATCACGATGACGGACGCCGCCGTGGGGGCCCGGTGACGCAAGCCGTGGCTCGAGCGCGCGCCGCCACTGGCGCCGTGCCACAACGCGCCGGCCCGGCTCACGGGCAGCGACCTTCCATCGAGGGGAAACCGATGAATCGCAGGGCTTTGATGCTGGCAATCGCGGGCGCATCGCTGGTGATGACGGGCTGCTCTTCGGCGGGGGACCCACCCTCCAGCCAGACCTCGGCGCCGGCGACCGCGGCGGCTCCGTTGTCGCTGGTGGTCATCGGTGACTCCATCCCCTACAACGGCCAGGAAGACTGTCCCAACTGCACAGGGCTTCGTCTCCCAGTACGCCAACGCGCTGGCGAAGGCCACCGGACGCGAGGTCACCACCAAGAACCGGTCGGAGCACACCGGCCTGACCCTGCCCGACCTGATGAAGGAGCTACCAGAGCTGCGCGGCGAGCTCAGCAGCGCTGACGCCATCATCGTCGGCATCGCCCACAACAGCTTCCCGCTCAACGACGAGGCCCCCTGCGGGTCACCGGTCGACCCGACAGCCGGCACCATCGAGGACTGGTCCAAGGTCGATGCGGCGTGCGCCGCCCAGGCGACCAAGACGTACCGACCCGTGTACGACGAGCTGTTCTCCACCGTCTCCGGTTGGCGGACAGGCAAACCCACCATCCTGCTCACGGTCAACCGGTACAACGACTGGATCGGCTTCGAGCAGGCGAACCTGACGCCCGAGCAGGCGGACCAGACGGTGATCCTCCACGACGCGTGGAACACGATGCTGTGCGACTCCGCCGAGGCGAACAACTTCGACTGCACGGACGTCTACCACGCCTTCAACGGCGCAGACGGCTCGAAGCCCTCGGCCGACCTGCTCGCCACCGACTACACGCACCCGTCCCAGCTGGGCAACGACGAGATCACCCAACTCCTCACCCAGCGGGGCTTCGCGCCCCTCGGATGACCACCGTGCCTCAGTCGCGCAGAGCGCCAGTCGTCATCGGTGCTCCTCCAGGCGATCAGTCCAACCACCACGCCATGACGTGCGAGCCCCAGGTGGAGACGTACCCGAGCCACACCACGGCGACCAGAAGCAGGGTGACCAGGTGCAGGCGACGGGTGCGCGTGCTCATGACGTCACTGTGCGTCCAGAGAGCCGCGATGCTGACGCAACCGCAGATACCGGCCACCACCGGACCCAGGAAGATCGTGAGCAGACCGCCCACCATCCACACAGCGTCCACGCCGGGAGGCAGTGCGAATCCGGTGACGGAGGACGGCACCACCACGAAGACGACCAAGGCGGCCACGCACGCCGCGGCGACCTCGACCGTCAGGCGGGCGTCACGCGCCGTGGCGGCACCTCTCCCTTGAGCAGCTCCCATGCCGCAACCCTGACACCATCAGAGTGCCGCCGCTGGGGAGCGGTTGGTTGCCGTCTCGAGCCGGAGTCGACCCTAGGCCGGCTCGGTGGAAGCGCCGGTCGTTACGGGGGTGGGCTCCGGGCCGGTGGCGTCGCGCGCGAGCGAGATGACGACCGCGCCGGCGAACGTCAGGCCCAGACCGGCCACGGCGACGAGGATGTGCCATGCCGGCCGGCTGAGGCGCTCGTCCAACAGGACGATCCCGATCAGGATCGCGACAACCGGGTTTGCCACCGCAACCGTGGCAACGGCAGGGGCCAGTCGCCCGGTCCCGAGCGAGACCTGCTGGATGACGAAGCCGAGCACACCGGCGAGCGCGAGCGCGTAGCACTCCCAGTGGGAGAGCATCGTGCCCACGCTCTCGTCGAGATAGGCGAGCGTTGGTATGGCGAGGGACGATGCGAGCCCGTAGAGGACCCCGGCGACCGTGCCGTAGACGGCCGCCTTGCGTGATGGATCGGCGCTGCGGACCATGAGTATGAGGACGCACACCAGCACGCAGAGGAAGATCGTGATGGCCCACTGGGTGTTCGACGCGGTTGCCTTCCCGCCGGCCGGGTCGCCGAAGTACACGAACAAGCCGAGTCCGACGACGATCGCGACGGCGCCCGACACCTCCCGACGGCCCACGTGCTGCCTCGTCAGGAAGTAGCCCATGGGCAGGGCGAAGACGACCGTCGACACGAGTAGCGGCTGGATGACCGAGAGGCGGCCGCGGTCGAGCGCCGCGGCCTGGAACAGGTAACCGGCCCCCAACACCAGGGTGCCGATCAGCCACATCGTCTGGCCGCCCAGCCGGATGAGCGACATCGGGTGCGCCAATGACACCTTCTGGAGGTGCATCGCCCCCTTCTGCTGGAGCGTGGCCGCCAACGCAAAGAGCAGCGCCGCAACGAGGGCCAGGGCCGCAGCCATGCCGCGACCCTACGGATTGGGGCGAGCAGTGGCAAACAAACGGGGCGCGGAGGTCGACCACGGCTGCCGCGGCGCCGGCACCGACCTGGCCGCGACCTGTGGTGCGACGGCAGAGGGTGGAGGACGATGGTGTCCACCCTTCCTCGGCGTCGGACGCGCGAGGCGACATTGTGGATCGAGGGGGTACGAGGTGTCAGGTGTCATCGGCCCTTCCAACGTGGCTGTCTCACAGGCCAACCCGTGCCTTGCCCTGCACCAACGCCAGAAGTGACCTGTGACGGCTCTTCACCGTGGACGTCAGCGGTGAAGAACCTCCAACCACAACGAAGGAGTTCATCATGAACAGGCTTGACGGTCGCGTGGCCCTGGTCACCGGGGCGGCCAGCGGCATCGGCAAGGCCACCGCCCGGCGCCTCGCGAGCGAGGGCGCGGCCGTGCTCATCACGGACATCGCGAGCGAGGCCGGCGAGTCCGCGGTCAAGGAGATCACCGAGGCCGGCGGCAGGGCCTCGTTCTTCCGCCACGACGTCACCAGCGAGGCCGACTGGGAGGCCGCCACGGCCCGTGCGGTCGAGGAGTTCGGCAGCCTGGACATCGTCGTCAACAACGCCGGCATGGGCGACCTCAAGACGATCGAGGACACCACGCTCGAGGAGTGGAACCGCACGATCGACATCGACCAGACAGGTGTCTTCCTGGGGATGAAGGTCGCCTCGCGCCACCTCAAGGCCTCCAAGCACGCCTCGATCATCAACATCAGCTCGATCTTCGGCACCAGCGGTGGCTTCGGTACCTCTCCGGCCTACCACGCCGCCAAGGGCGCGGTGCGCACCATGACGAAGAACGCGGCCCTGCACTGGGCCACGGAAGGCATCCGCGTCAACTCGATCCACCCCGGCTTCATCCTGACCCCCATTCTCGAGCCCACCCGGGGCACCGAGTACTGGGACACCATGACGGCCATGACCCCGATGGGCCACCTCGGCGAGCCCGAGGACATCGCCGCCGGCGTGGCCTACCTGGCCAGCGACGACGCGAAGTTCGTCACCGGGCTCGAGCTCTACATCGACGGCGGGTACATCGCTCGCTGACCCTCCTCTGCGCTCGTCAGCAGGCGAACACACGTGCGGCTCAACGGCCGTCAAGGAGCGACTCGAAGCCGTCGGCAGAACGCGACCTCTCGCCAAGGTCGGCGCAGCAGACCACTTGGCGGAGAACGGCGGCTCAGTCGGACTAGCGTGTCGCCTGTGACGGTTACCCTGCGCCAGATCACCGAGGCCAACCTCCAGTCGGTTCTCGCGCTGCGCACCACCCCGGATCAGGAACGGTTCGTCAGCACCGTCGCGGACTCGATGGCCGAGGCGGCCGCGAACCCCCAGGGAAGCCCGTGGTACCGAGCCGTCTACGCCGACGAACGACCCGTCGGGTTCGTCATGCTGAGCTGGGACGTGGAACCGCAGCCACCGCACATCAACGGACCATGGTTCCTGTGGAAGCTGCTCATGGACTCCCGCTACCAACGGCTCGGCTACGGCCAGGAAGTGGTGCGCCAGGTCGTGGAGCTGATCAGCGCGCACGGGGCGACCGAGCTGCTCACCAGCTATGTGCCTGGCGAGGGCGGCCCGGCCGGCTTCTACGCGCGACTCGGATTCGTCCCGACGGGAGACGTCGACCCCGACGGCGAGATCCTCCTGCGCCTGGACCTGCAGGAATGACCCCCGCGTCGGCCAAGGCCCCGGCGAAGGCCCGCATCGCCGAAGCGTTACCCGGGGTTCGCGCCACGTAGGTGCCGCCCCGCTGATCGGCTTCGTCTTGTCGCTGGTGACTCATGGAGGTGGCCATGGTGGGTCCCTTCTCGGAACTGAACACGGGTATGGACCACATCGGTCTCACCGCTGCGTCGCGGGACGAGCTCGAGCAATGGGAACGGCACTTCGAGCAGCACGGAGTCGTCTTCACGCCATCCGCCGACATCGCTGCGTTCATCGCCGAGAACGTCGACCCCGGCTTCATCCCCGGCTCTTGGTTTGAGGACTGATCGACCGTCCGGGTCGGCCGGCCGGGGCGTTCGCGCCCAGATCGGAGTGGCCAGAGCGGGTCCGCCCCGTATAGCCCGGATGGGTCATGGACAGGGACCCCTCCGAGGAGTTACGTGGTCTCCCGTGGGTCAGCCCCCTACGGGGTCATGCGCCCCGCCACCCCTCCTCTCGCCTCTGTCCTGCTGGGTCGTGGGTCCAGCCGCCAGAGCCACGCGTACCAGAGAAGGAGATCTCCTCATGACCAGAAGATCGGCCAGGATATTGGCCGCGGCGGCAGTGGTCGGAATCGCGACACTGCTACCGGCTGCCCCGGCATCCGCGACCGTTCACGAGATCGTCGCCCAGTGGTGTTCCGGCCACGAACCGCTGGAACCTCCCGGGATCTCGGGGGGCAGCAATGCGGACAACTTTGCCAAGCCGCTGAACGCGAACGGGTTCATCCGCGGCACGGTCCCCTTCACCGGAAGCGCCGGGCCGGGCCTGCTCGTCGACTTCGACTTCGGCCACCCGGCGTCGAAGGTCGTCGGCACGGGTGTGTACGTCGTCATCGGGCAGACCCCTGTGGGTCCCCTCTACCTCCAGCTCATCGAGCCAGACCCGAACTTCCCCGCGTTCCAGCGCTGTCCCGGACTGGCCGGATAGCACAGCCGTTCGGAGTCCGACCACTCAAGAGTCCCGCGCGGGACCCCTTGCGAGACGTCCGCGCCGTGAACCGATGGGATCCGTCCTCGCCGGCGTGAGGCAACGAGGGCGAGTGCCGCGTGCCCTACTCGCGCCATGAAGTTGTCGCGGAGTCGAGCGCGCGGACCTCGTCGGCGGTGAGCGTGAACGTCAGCGCCTCCGCGTTGTCGGCGGCTTGGGTGCCGTCCTTGGCCCCGGGGATCGGCACCACGAGAGGGTTCTCGAGCAACCAGCGCAGGGCAACCTGGGCCGGGCCCTGGTCGTACCGGGTGCCGATCTCACGGAGCAACGCCACCACCGGCGCGATCCTCTCGGTTGCAGCCCGGCGGAACTGAGGGTTGATGCGGCGCAGGCCCCGGGGCCGCGGACCGGTCAGGTACTTGCCGGTCAGGGCGCCACTGGCCAGCGGTTGGTAGGCGATCAAGGTCACGCCCAGCTCGCGGCAGGCCTCCAGCACCCCGTTGGTCTCCGGCTGCCGGTGCAGCAGGGAGTACTGCACCTGGTTCGAGGCCAGCACGATGCCCCGGTCGGCCAGCACGCCCGCGGCCACCCGGAGCTGCTCGGCCGAATAGTTGCTCACCCCGACCGCCCGGACCTTGCCCGCCTCGACGGCGTCGGCCATCAGGCCCATCAGCCGGGGGATGTCCACCCGTCGGGTCGGGAAGTGGTGCTGATACAGGTCCAGCCGGTCGCGGCGCAGCCGAGCCAGGCTGGACTGCAGCGCAGCGGGCAGGTCCGCGTCGGTGGCCCGGATCCGGGGCGGGAACTTGGTGGCGACCAGGGCGGTGGTGCCCTCGGCGAGCTCGCCGAGGCGGCGCTCGGACGCGCCGCCGCTGTACATGGCGGCGGTGTCGAACAGCGTCACTCCGACCGCGACGGAGGTGGTGAATGCGGCCTCCTCATCCGCCGCGCTCTCCGGGCCCCCATAGGCCAGCTTCGCTGGAGTGAATCGCGCCAACCCGGCCGGGTTCCCCCAGGTCATCGCGCCCACACCGAGCCGGGAAACCATCAAGGGGCTACGACCCAACGGCTGATAGTCGCTCACCTGTCCCGCCTCCTCGATCCGGACCCGGTGCGTGCGGACACCTCGGCCCGAGCCCACTGTCCCCCCGCGCCCGGCAAACGGCAATGACCCTGCCCGGGGGCGCTTGCCCCTGTGGCAGGGCGTGACGATAGTGCGAGAGAGCCTCGGTGAGGAGTTGCGCGATGTGGCGATCTCGAAGTGTCCGTCGGGTGGCGTGATCGGCGGTCTGTTGCTTGTTCTCGGGGTGGTGATGACAGCTCAGCCGGCAGCCGCGATCGTCGGGGGGCAGCGCGATGACGTGCACACCAACGTCGGCATCGTGCGGTTCACCACCGACTCGGGCAGGTTCCGCTGCTCCGGCACCTTGATCTCGCCAACGGTGGTACTCACCGCCGGCCACTGCCCGGGGGACAGCGGCACCAGCCCGGCCACCAACGTGTACGCCTCGTTCAACACCGACCTGCCGCTCGACCCGCTCGCCCCCGGCATCTCGCCGGCCGAGAGCGCCGCGCGCGCGGCCAACTACATCACCGGCACGGCCCACCCGGACCCCGGCTGGACCGGCAAGCTGTCGATCTCGCAGCAGCACGACCAGGGGGTCGTGGTGCTTGACGCCCCGGCGACCTCCAAGTGGCCCGACATCACGCCTGCTCCGCTGCTGCCGGTCGGCGCGCTCGACGGCAACCAGGGCGCGCTGAAGAACCGGACGTTCACCCTGGTCGGCTACGGCGTCGACATCGGCGCGAAGAAGGCGCAGGTCGTCGTTCTGGAACGGCGCTCCACCACGTCATTCCTCAAGAATGTGCAGGACGAGGTCGTCACCTTCCAGATCAACGACCGCGACTCCAAGGCAGGCGGTGGATCCTGCTTCGGTGACTCCGGAGGGCCGGCGTTCCTCGGCCCCTTCGTGGTGGGTGACTCTTCCTTCGTGAACTCGCTCTCCTGCAACGCAACCGCTGGCTACCAGCGCGTCGACACGCTCTATGCCCGGGCCTTCCTGGAGCAGTTCATCTGACGACTCCATCCTCTCGCGGCGCTCCTGGGGAGGCCGGGTCAGGCGGGTCCTACGCGCGATGACGCCTGCCGTCGACAAGGCGGTCGCAGCGCGGAGCCACGGCCGACATCCGGACGAGTACGGTCGAACGATGAGCGAAGGACCTGCCGAGGACCGCGTCAGCGCCCGCGCCGAGCTCCTGCCGGAGGAGCTGGCGGCAGGGAGCCACGACCCCGAACTCCAGGCCCGGGCGATCCTCGCCGAGTCCGACGACCGCACCGAGCACCCCGAGCGCACCAGACGCGAGTCCACGCAGACCCCGGACGAGGTGCCCTGAGGCGGCTGGCCGCCATGAGTCGCACGCAGGAGCCTGCTCCCGACACGACGGACCCGGCCGCCACCGAGGTTGCGGAAGCCAACCAGGACGTCGGTCCGGGGTCTCCCGGTCATGCAGGGTCGACGGCCTCCGACCGACGGCAGCCGGACCCGGACGACGCCGGCCTCTGGGAGGGCGGGCCACCCTCGCGCATCGAGGACTACGCCGTCGTCGCCGACCTGCAGACCGCGGCGCTGGTCGGCCGTGACGGCTCGGTGGACTGGCTGTGCCTGCCCCGCTTCGACTCCTCGGCGTCCTTCGCCGCACTGCTCGGCGGGCCGAGGGCCGGCCGGTGGCGGATTGCCCCGCTGTCCGGGGGAGCGTGCACGCGCCGTGCCTACCGCGACGACACGATGGTCCTGGAGTCGACCTGGGAGACCAGCGAGGGCGCCGTCAAGGTTCTCGACTTCATGCCCATCCGGCAGACCCAACCTGACCTGATCCGCATCGTCGAGGGTGTCAGCGGGCGCGTGCCGATGGGGGTCGAGCTGGTCGCCCGGTTCGACTACGGGCGGGTCGTGCCGTGGGTACGGCACACCGGTGACCGGTGGGTGGCTGTCGCTGGCCCGGACTCGTTGTGGCTCGACTCGCCGGTCCGGCTCCGGGGCCGGAACATGCGCAGCCTGGCGGAGTTCACGGTCGAGGCGGGCCAGCGGGTTCCCTTCGTCCTGACCTGGGTCTCCTCCTTCCAGGACGAACCGCCCCGCCACGACCCGGAGAGGGCGCTGGGCGAGACCGACCGGTTCTGGAGGGACTGGATCGGCCGGTGCACCTACGACGGGCGTTACAGCCAGGCGGTGCGACGCTCACTGCTCGTCCTGAAGGCGCTGACCTACGCCCCGAGTGGGGGCATCACGGCCGCGGCCACGACGTCGCTGCCGGAACAGATCGGTGGCCCGCGGAACTGGGACTATCGGTACTGCTGGCTGCGGGATGCGGCCTTCACCCTGCAAGCCCTCACCGGGAGCGGGTACACCGCCGAGGCAAAGGCCTGGCGGGACTGGCTCCTGCGAGCCGTCGCCGGCGACCCCGAGGACCTGCAGATCATGTACTCCCTCACCGGTCGCCGTCGCCTCCCCGAGGCGGAACTGGGCTGGCTCGACGGATACGAGGGGTCCCGGCCGGTCAGAGTGGGCAACGAGGCCGCCGGTCAGTTCCAGCTCGACGTGTACGGCGAGCTCCTCGACGGGTTGCACAGTGCCCGCCGGGCCGGGCTCTCCATGGACGCCGACGCCTGGACGCTCCAGACGCTGCTCGCCGAGTACCTCGAGAGCGTGTGGCAGCGGCCCGACAGCTCGTTGTGGGAGGTCCGCGGGCCGCAGCAGCACTTCGTGCACTCCAAGGTCATGGCGTGGGTCGGGCTGGATCGGATGATCAACACCGCCGAGCGCTCCGGTCTGCGCTGCCCGCTGCAGCGGTGGCGGGCCGCCCGGGACGCCATCCACGAGGAGGTGTGCGCCGAGGGCTACGACGCCGACCGAGGCACCTTCACGCAGTACTACGGGTCCAACGGTCTGGATGCCGCCCTCCTGCTCATTCCGCGCGTCGGCTTCCTTCCCGCGACCGACCCCAGGGTCGTGGGCACGGTGGATGCCGTCCGGCGTGAGCTGTCGCAGGACGGCTTCGTCCTCCGGTACCGAACCGATGCGGACCCGACATCCCACCACGGCACCGTCGACGGACTACCCGGCGCCGAGGGGGCCTTCCTCGCCTGCAGCTTCTGGCTGGCGGACGCCCTCGCGCTGACCGGCCGCCACGACCAGGCGCGGGACCTCTTCCACCGGCTGCTCGACCTGCGTAACGACGTGGGCCTGCTCAGCGAGGAATGGGACCCGCACGCCAAGCGGCAGCTCGGCAACACGCCCCAGGCCTTCAGCCACGTCGGGCTCGTCAACACCGCCCTGACGCTGGACGTGGACACCGAGCACGCCATGACCGGGCACCACCCTGACCGGTGAGGAGTGCCTCGCCCACTGCTTGCGCTCGTCGCGGTCCTGTGCCGACGATGGGGGATGCGCTACGTCGAGCTGCGGCGGCACACCGACAACGACGGCGACGAGCTGACCGCCCAGGGTGTGGCTGACGCGGAGTCGATCGGCCACGAGGGACTGCAGCCGCCGTATGCCGCGTTCGTCTCCTCCGGCGCGGCCCGCGCCACGCAGATGCTCACGATCCTGCGTCACGCCGCCGGGCAGGACGACAGCCCGATCTCCGAGGTGACCGGGCTGCGTTCGACGGTCGAGGATCGCTGGCGGTCCGCTGCCAAGGCTGCCGGCAAGGGCGCCACCGTCGAACAGATCCGTGGGGTCGACCCAGACCTGGTCGACCATGAGGAGCGGCTCCTGGGCGCAGCGTTGCGGCGGATCGCCGAGTCACTTCCGGACGGTGGCCGGGCCCTGGTCGTCGGCCACAGCCCCACGAACGAGGCCGCGGTGGCAGGGCTGACGGGTCAGGTCGTCGAGCCGCTCGGCAAGGGGGCCGGTGTGCTGCTCGTCGAGGACGGCGGCAGGTTCACCGTCAGACCGCTGTAGCGAACGCCCGTCGGCGCGAGGGCCGTGCTCCCGACAGCAGGCGCCGGGCGCCGTCGGGAGCCGTGACTAGACGGATCTGGAGACCACTGAACGCAAGGCGTGGGCGCCGTCGCCGGCGAGGTGCTCGAGGGCGGCTTCGCGACCGGTGAGCAGGAGCAGGAGTGCACCGATGGGCCCGGCGACCTCGGGTCCTTGCCCGCGCGTCCAGTCGGTGTCGGTGGCGGTGAGGCGGTAGTCCTCGAGGGGGAGTCGGCGGAAGACCATGCTCAGCCAGGTCCTCCGGGTGTCCCATCGGCGGGTGGCGGCGAGGGTGGTCGCGGTGGGTCGCATCGGGAGGTCCAGCCCGAGCGGGATGGCGATGTCCTGGCTGTGGACGAGGATGTCGGTCAGCGTCTCCAGCGGTGTCACGAAGGCGTTGTGGCGCCGGGACCCGATCATGGCCCTGATCCGGGTGGTGATCTCCCGGCTGGACAGCACGCCTGCCTGCAGGACGGCGGAGTCGTGGATCGTCGCGTTGAGGGTGACGCTGCGCAGCATCCGGGGGTTGTGGGCGACGAACGCGGCGACGTCACGGGGGCGTTGCTGCTGCAGGGTCAGGTGGGCGGCGACATGCCGCACGCTCCAGCCCCGGCACAGCGACGGGTGGTCCCACTGCTCCGCCGTGAGCTGCACGAGCAGGTCGGCGGTGCGTGCTCGCTGCCCGTCGATCGCGTCCCACACGGCATCCGCCTGAGCGGCCGTCATCCTGGTCATCTCATCCTCCGTCAGGTGAAGACTGGTGGGCGTGACCCGGGTGCGCTTGAGCTCGAAGAACTGCGGGTAGCCGGCGAGCAGCAACGCACCGTCGAAGACCCGGACGGCGTCGTCACCGCGCGGGATGGCGTTCAGGACCGGGCCGAAGAACGCCACCCCGTCGATGTGCGTGACCGGCGTGCCCACCTCCCCACCGACCGGGGCGATGCCGTTGTCATGGCTGAGCCGAAGGGCTTCGTCGTGCTCGTCGGAGTCCATGGCGTCCTCGAGGTCGCCGGGCAAGCCAACCCTGGTGAGGGCCGAGCGAACCGCCGCGTGGTACTCGGCGCTGCTGGGGCGCCGCCACCGGTCGAAGACGAGCTCTCCGAAGGCCGTGTAGAAGCCGTCGAGGACCTGCTCGCCGAACCTGGCCACCGCAGCGGTCGCGACCCGGGACGGCCCCCGGGAGCTCTCGACGTCGTGGCGGTAGGCCGCCGAGACGTCGGTGCGGTGCTCGTTGAGCAGGTAGAGGCTCATCACGTGATGCCGCACCCGCAGTGGTCTTCGCTGTTCGACCTCGCGCAACCAGCGCGACGCCGTCCACGAGTACGGACAGACCGGGTCGAACCAGAAGTCGACGACGTTCGAGTCGGGTGTCGTGGTCACGAGGGCCTCCCACGCTCGCTAGGCTAGTCCCATGATCGAACTACTATAGTTCGACTGTGGGACTATGCAAGGGGTCAGATGAGCCGAGAGCTGCCGAGCAGCCTGCTGATGTTCATTGCCGCCCGCGCGGCCGGGGACCGGATCTTCCGTGCCGTGCACGAGGCCGGGTTCGACGACGTGACCATCGCGCAGAGCCGGCTGATGATGGGCATCGACACCGACGGCACGCGACTGTCCGTGCTGGCCGAGCGCGCCCAGATCGCGAAGCAGACGGCCACCGCCCTGGTCGACAAGCTGGAGCGGGCCGGCTATGTCCAGCGGGTGGCAGACCCCTCCGACGGCAGGGCGCGGCTGGTGCGGATGACTGCCCGCGCCGAAGCCGCCCTACCGATCGCGCGCGCCGAGGAGGAACGCATCGAGGCCGAGTGGCGCGCCCAGCTCGGCCCCGAGCTGATGGACCACCTCCGGGACGCCCTGACCGCGCTGCGTGACATCACCGACCCCTACCAGTAGCCCGCCACGCGGCGCACTCACCTGAAGGTGATCCTCGCGCTCATTCCTGATGGGTGGGCACGGAGTTGTCGTCGCGGAAGTGGTGGCGATGGTCGCCCGGGGTGGTGTTGAGCCGCCTGCGGAATGCCCGGTTCATGGTTTCGGGTGTGCCGAAACCGCAGGTCTTGGCGATCTGTTCGATGGTCCGGTTGGTGCTCTCGAGGAGCCGGCACGCGGACTCGAGCCGGACGGCTTCGACGTGGTCTGCCGCGGTGGCACCCACCTCGGCCTTGAAGACGCGGGTGAACTGCCGTTCGGAGAGGTTGATCTGCCGGGCGAGCGCTGCCACCGACAGGTCGTCGGTGAGGTGGTCGCGCAGCCAGGACAGGAGGTCGCGCACCGGTTCGGTGTCGGCTGCTTGCCCTGCCAGGAGCGCGGAGAACTGCGCTTGGCCGCCCGAGCGCTGAAGGTAGACGACCAGCTGACGCGCGACGGTGGCGGCGGCCTGGTGTCCGTGGTCGTCGGCGACCAGAGCGAGCGTGAGGTCGATGCCGGCGGTGACGCCCGCGGAGGTCCACACGTTGCCGTCGTTGACGTAGATCGCGTCGGGGTCGACGGTCACCGTCGGCGTAGGTGTCGTCGAGCTGTCCGCAGTCTGCCCAGTGGGTGGTGGCGCGTCGTCCGTCCAGGAGCCCGGCCGCCGCGAGGAGGAACGCGCCGGAGCAGACCGAGGTCACGCGGCGTGCGTCGGTGGCGAGCCGTCGGATCTGGTCGAGCAGCTCGGTGTCCGCGACGGCTGCGTCGATACCGGCGCCACCGGCCACCATCAACGTGTCGACCGGCCCGGTGACCTCGCTGATCGGGGTGGAGGTGAACTCCAGCCCGCAGCTGGCAATCGACCGGGCCGCCCCGGCCGGTCACGACCTGGGTGCGGTAGCGGACCGAGGGCAGGAACCGGGAGGCGTGGGAGAAGACCTCCAGGGCCCGGTGACGTCGAGGATCTGCCCCGAGTCGAAGGTCACCATGACCACGTCTCGTTCGCGAGGCTCCTCGGGACTCGGCTCGGTCGAGCGGTGCTTTCATCGCCCCGTCCGTACGGAGTCCATGCGTTGACGGTACGCCGCGGATGCCGTGGCCGACATCGTCAAGGACGTGTCCTTGTGGCCGTACCGCCTCGGCCACACGCTGAAGTCATGAAGGTCGCCTACCTGCTCTACCCCCGGTTCACCGCGCTGGACGTGGTGGGCACGTTCCAGGTTCTCGCCGCCGCACCCGGCATCCAGAGCGTGTTCGTGGCTGCCCGTGCCGGTGCCGTCATCGACGACACCGGGCTGTGCGCGCTGCAGGCGGGCGCGTGCCTGGGTGACGTCGCCTCTGCCGATGTCGTGGTCGTCCCCGGCAGCGAATGTGCGTGCGACCTGGACCCCGCCCTGGTCGAGTGGCTCCGTGTCGTGCACCCGACGCACGACGTGGACCCTCAGCGTCGGCACCGGGTCCAGCTACCTCGCCGCCGCCGGTGCCCTGGACGGTGCCGCGGCCACCACCCACTGGGCCTCGGCGCAGCGCCTGCGTGACGTGGGCGTCACCTACAGCCCGCAGCGGGTCGTGCGGGCCGGGAAGGTGCTGACCTCGGCCGGTGCCTCAGCCGGGATCGACCTGGCGTTGACCTTGCTGGGCCTCAGCCATGGCCCGGCTGTCGCCCAGGCAGTGCAGCTGGCCCTCGAGTACGACCCGCAACCCCCCTACGACGCCGGTTCTCCGGCGAAGGCGCCCGCCGAGATCGGCGAGCTCGTGAGTTCCTTCTACGCACAAAGGTGCAGCTGATGACCGCTACCCAGAACGTCCTCCTCGACACGCCCACCCAGCTTTCATCCGCCCAGCCTCCGCCGTCTGGTGGCCGCCCCCTAGGTCGCCGTCACCGCATCCTGCAGGTGGTCGCGGGGGTGGTTCTGGTGGGCGCCTGGCTGCTGTCCGGCCCATTGCTCGGCCTGGGATTCGTGAGCGTAGTGGCGCTAGGGGTGCTGCTCGTTGCGGTGTTCCAGATCCTGGTTCGGCGCCGGCCGCTGCGGTCGCTGCTCGTTCGTGACACGGCATCGTTCGCCCACAGCTGGGTGGGCAAGGTGACTGTCGCCGTGATCCTGATTGTCATCCCTGCCGCGATGGTGCTGTCCTCGGTGGCCGGCCATCGGTACGGCCGGTACGCCGACGACAGCTGGAAAGCGCTGCTCATGCTCGCGGTCCTGGCCGGGACCTACCTCATCTCACGTCGACTCCTGCTGACCGTGCTTGCTGCCTGCGTCGCCGTCGGGGTCGCGGCCTGGGTCATGTCTCCGAACCTTGCAACCGACACCAACGGCGACGCAACAGTTCTGGCGCACCTGGACCAGCAAGCCGGGTGGGGCAACCTGACCGGTTACCACGACGTCGCGGTCGCCGAGGTCGACCTGGATGCGGCCCAACCCGTGCGGCTGGCCGGAATCGGCGCGGACGACACGACGGTGATGGAGGTCGGGTCGATGACCAAGGCGATGACCGGCCTGGTCATCGCGGACGCCGTTGGTCGCGGCGAGATCCGCATGGACGCCCCCGTGGCCGCTTACCTTCCTCAGCTGAAGGGCTCACCGGCCGGCACCGCCACGATGCACGAACTCGTCACGCACACCTCCGGATACGCCGAGTTCGGCGCCGCGACCCTGCGCCGTGCCGCCTGGAAGGCGCCGCTGGGCCAGAACTTCTTCACCGCCGACAGTGCGCAGATGACCGATGAGATCAGGAACCAGACGCTCAGCGGCCGTGGCGGCTTCGCCTACTCCACACTGGGTTCGGCCACCGCCGGCCAGGCCGTCGCCGCGGCAGCGCAGATGTCCTACCCGGACCTGATGCGCACCCGGTTGTTCGAGCCGCTCGGGATGTCCCACACCGCGATTCAGGTCGACCACGCACTCGTTGCCGGCGGACGGTCGCAGACCGGCCTCCCGGTCCAGCCGTGGGTCATGGATGCCTACGCCCCCGGCGCCGCCGCCGTCTCCACCACCGGGGACCTCGCGAAGCTCGCCACCGCACTGCTCGACGGGACCGCACCCGGCATGGCCGCCTTGGAACCCACGACACCCACCGACCGGTGGCACACCCGGATCGGTGACTTCTGGCAGACCTCCACCTGGCAGAACGGTCAGACCATCACCCACCACGCCGGGCAGACCGGCGGCTACGCCTCCTACCTCGGACTAGACCGGGCCGGACACAAGGCCGTCATCGTCCTGTCCGACGTCGCCAACGACGCCAGCGACCTCGGCTCGCAGCTCCTCGCCAACCGCGAGTAGCACCGCGACCAACCTCCCAGGAAACGCCCTGACCCGCTGACACGATCCGCTCTTCACACGGAATCCGAAGACCACCCACCAGAGCGTGGGTGCCTCTACCCGCTCGTCCTCATCACACCCGCAGGAGCCCGCCATGACCACCCCGACCCGCATCAACCCGCACGTCGCCTCATCCTCCGGCCGCAGCTCGCGCCCTTCGCGCCAGCGGTCGGCTCGCCGACCCGTCGCCGCCGCGTACCTGTGGCCGTGGTGGTGGCCGGATCGGCGGTCGCCGGGTTCCTGGCCGCCGTCGGCCCTCGTCGCCGCACCCGTCGTGCCCGCCACCGAGAGCGCGCTCACCGGGGCGGTCCTGTGCGGCTTCGCGATCGGCTGGGCCGCACCTGGCCGGACTCTCGACGCGGTTCACCGCGCAGCCACAGCGTTGGGCCGCGGTGCCCGCCGCTGGCGCTCGGCGCAGAGCGGCATCACCCTGATGGCCCTCGGGGACCTCGGCCACCCCCGCGGTCGACTGGATCTGGCCGCCGGTCCTGCTCGCACTCGCCCTGTGGATGGCCGTGCACATCCATCGCGACCTGCACAGCAGGGCCGCGCGCTGGATGCTCTACCCCGCCATCGGTGCCATGGGTCTGGCCGCCGTCGGCGGCGCCTACCAGACCGTCGGCGCCGCCGCCGACGCGTCGATCGTCATCGATGCCGGGCCGATTGGTCGACGTCGGCGGCCACCGCCTGCACCTGAACTGCACCGGAACCGGGCAGCCCCACCGTGGTTCTCGAGGCCGGTGGCGGCGAGATGGCCGCCAACCTCGGCTGGATCACCCCGCGCCGTGGCGCGCGACACCACGAGTCTGCGTCTACGACCGCGCCGGCCGCGGCTGGAGCGAGGATGCCGACACCCCCCAGGACGCCGTCGCGATCTCGACCGACCTCCACACCCTGCTCCACCGTGCCGGGGTGCCCGGCCCTTACGTCATGGCCGGTCACTCCTTCGGCGGCCTCTACGCGCTGACCTTCGCCGCCAGCCACCCCGACGACGTCGCCGGCATGGTGCTCATCGACTCCACCTCACCCGACTACGACGCGGACGGTGCGACGTCGCGCCCGTCGAGCCGGCCGGGTGCCTACGACCTCGTGGGTCGGGTCGCCGCGCTGACCTCGTCGGTGGCCCGGCTGGGCCTGGGCCGGCTCTACGCCGCCGTCGCCCCGGCCGACCTCCCGCCCCGGGAGCAGGCCCAGGTGCAGGCGAGCAGCGCGACCGCGGCTACCGTGCGCAGCACGCTCGAGGAGTACGCGACGGGCGAATGCCTCGATGGTGGAGGCGGCCTCGCTGCGCGACTTCGCCGACAAGCCCCTCATGGTCCTCAGTGCCGGCGTCGGCAGCGACGCCGACTGGCCGCAGAAGCAGGAACGCCTCGCCGCGCTCTCGACCGACAGTGTGCACCGCGTCGTCGACGGCGCCAGCCACGCGGCGCTGGTGGGCGACGAGGCGCACGCCGCCACCACCAGCCAGGCCATCCTCGAGGTGGTGTCCGCCGTCCGCACCGGGCAGCCGTTGTCGCGGTGACAGCCACACCGCACGGCGGGCCTTGCCATCCAGGGCCCCGCCTGAGTCCTCCGGCTTGACGCATGCCGATATCGGCATATGATGGCGTTCATGGCCCGCGCAGCGACGACCTCGGACGTCTTCAACGCGATCGCCGAGCCGCAGCGCCGGCAGATCCTGGTGCTGCTGCGGGCTGGTGAGCGGCCGGTGACCGAACTGGCCCAGGAGCTGGGGATGACCCAGCCGGGGGCATCCAAGCACCTGCGGGTGCTCCGGGAGGTCGGGCTGGTGCAGGACCGCAGGGCAGGCAAGCAGCGCCTGTACGGCCTTGACGCCCGCGGCCTGCGACCGGTCCACGAGTGGACCGGCGGGTTCGAGCGGTTCTGGAACGAGACCTTCGACCGGCTGGACGTGTACGTGCAGGACCTCGAGCAGGAACGGCAGGAGGAGTGACCGATGGCAACGACAGGACGGGACGCGCCGGCGCAGTCAGCGACGGCCGCCCGCGAGATCGTGATCTCGCGGCTCATCAGTGCCCCCCGGGAACTGGTGTTCGAGGCGTTCACCGAGGTGCGGCACCTGGCGCGATGGTGGGGGCCACAGGGGTTCACCACCACCACGCGGGCGTTCGAGTTCCGGGTTGGCGGGGAGTGGGACTTCGTGATGCACGGACCGGACGGCACGGACTTCCAGGAGTGGATCTGCTGGACCGAGATCGCCCCGCCGGAGCGGATCGCGCTGCTGCACGGTGAGTCCCGCGGCGACCCGAACGCCTTCGAGTCGGTCCTCACCTTCGCGCCCGACGGTGCGGCGACCCGGATCGAGATGCGCACGGTGTTCCCCACCCAGGAGCTGCGCGACCAAGCGGTCGAGACGTACCACGCGATCGAGGGCGGCCAGCAGACCCTGGGCAACCTGGCCGCCTACGTCACCGAGATCGTTCGGAAGGGAGGTGAGGGCTGATGGCCGGCAAGGTGTTCTTCAGCGTGTCGATGTCACTGGACGGGTTCATCGCGCCCGAGTCCCTCGAGGACTTGATGGGGCAGCAGTGGATGGAGCTGCAGCAGTGGGTCTTCCCGCAGCGGTTCTTCCGGGAGAACCTGAACCTCGGCGAGGGAGGCGAGGAAGGGCGCGACAACGACATCCTGCGCGAGACGTTCGAGCGCACCGGCGCGAGCGTGATGGGCAAGCGCATGTTCGACGCCGGCGAGCACGCCTGGCCGGAGGAGGCGCCGTTCCACACGCCGGTGTTCGTCGTGACGCACGAGAAGCGTGACCCTTGGCAGAGGCCGGGTGGGACCACCTTCCACTTCGTCAACGAGGGCATCGAGCCCGCGCTCGACCAGGCGCGCAACGCCGCCGGCGACCGGGACGTTCGCATCGCCGGTGGCGGCGCAACGATCCTGGCGTACGTGAACGCCGGCCTGGTCGACGAGTTCACGATCGCGCTCTCGCCCGTGCTGTTCGGCTCCGGTGTCCGCCTGTTCGAGGGCGTGGACGCCGGCCGCGTGGCCCTGGAGCTGGTCCGTGCAGAGCCGACGCAGCGGGTGACCCACCTGAGCTACGCCGTCCGGGAGCGGTAGCTGTCCCGGCCCCAGTGGGGTCATGTCGCCGCCTGGCCACCCCTTCGTGTGCGCTGGGTCTCCGCCTGGGTGAGCACCCGGCATCCGTGGTGTCGAGACGGGTTTTGTGAAACAGGTCACACGGCGAGCGCGCATGGGTTGCAATGGATGGGAGTTGCCGACCGGCTGTGCGTGAGGCAATGAGCGCGTTCGAGGAGTGGGCGCGCGACAACCCGGGTGTGGGCTCGTCCGCCCGTCCCGCCCCCGTGTAGATACCGCCGTGAGCGGTGCGCGGTATGAGGCGCCCCGACGCACGACGATCGGGCCCGGACCTGGTGGCGGGCCCTGATGGGCCGCCGAGCCCTCGTACTTGGAGGGGGTGCGATGGATCGGTGGCCCATCACCCGTGCGAGACGCCGTGGAGCCGGCGGCCGGGCGCTGCGGTTGCCGAGCGACTCAGCCTCGCTCGGAAGCGGCTACACCGATCTCGACGAGGTCCAGGGGGTGGACCCAGCTGTCGCTGACGGGGATGCCGCCGGCCTCGGCGATCGCGTCGCGCAGGGGCGCCGCCCACAGGTGCTCGATGAGAGCGAGAACGGCGGCACTGCCTTCCTCGATGGAGTCGGCGATGTCCCACATCTCGTCGTCGTCGATCAGGTGCCCGTCGGCGCCGGCGGCCCGGCCGGCCTCGGCCCCCGCGGTCACCGAGTCGGCGTCACCCAGACCGAGCCCGATCAGTGCACCCACTGTCGCGCCCAGGTCCTCGGCCTCCTCGATGGACAGGTCGCTCCACTGGAGGGCGACCAAGGTGCCGTCCGAGTTCTTCTGCACCGCCAGAGCGTCGACCAGCCGGACGAGGTCGGCCTCGCGCAGCCGGTTGAGCTCGGCGATGATCTGGCCGGAGAAGTTCGGTTCGGGAAAGCTGACGACGAGGAGTTGTACCGGTCCAAGGGTCATGTTCGTGCTCCTGTGCATTGCGGGGGTGGGAGTGGGTGGGGCCGGGTCGGCTCGTCACCCGGCGAGGACCTTGGCCTTCTCCGCGTCGAACTCCTGTTGGGTCAGGATTCCGGCGTCGAGGAGCTCCTTGAGCTTGGTCAGCTGGGCGTAGTCCACCGGCGCCGGGCCGGCCGGAGCCGCAACCGGGGCGGGAGCTGCGACGGGCGCGGGCGGCGCCTCCGCTGCGGCTGCCTGTGCCTCGGCCTCGGCTTCCTCGGCTCCTCGGGCTTCGCCACGTTTCGACGCGACGTGCGCCGTCGCTCCGAGCACTGCGGCCCTTCTCAACATCCTGGGCATGTCGTCGTCCTTTCGAAGTGGGAACTACTACGTCTGTGACCGCCTCGTGCCACCCCGGACCGCGAACGCACGGGCCGTTGCACCAGCGTGGCTCCGCTCATCGGCTGGTCGGTTGCTGCACCCACCATGCGACCGGAAGTCAGGGCCGGGTGCATCACGCGAATCACGTGAAGTTGGGGGCGGAGTCCCTCGACGGACTCTCCGGTAGCGTCGCGTCATGCGAATGGGCCCGCCTGGCTGGGCAACCGACCTGGCCGTCCTCGAGCTCACCGGCTCAGTCGTCGAGGACCACCGAGACCATCTGGTGGTTCGGACGCCCACACAACCCAGACTTCCATTGGGGCAACTGCCTGTTCGTCACCGACGATGACGCACTGAGCGACGCGGAGCGGTGGGTCAGCACGTTCCGGGGCGCCTTTCCGGACGTGTCCTGGGTTGCGATCGGCCTGTCCCGGATGCCCGAGGACCAGGAAGCGTGGGTCGCGCAGGGGCTCGACCTGGAGCTCGACGACGTGCTCACGACACGGACTCTGCCTCGCCGGACAGCACTTCCCGACGGATACACCGTGCGCCGGTTGGGCGGCGGCGACTGGGCCCAGTCGGTGGCCCAGGCCGTGGCGGAGAACGACCGAACCGGGGAGCACGACCCGACGTCGTTCGGGCGATTCGCGCGGGCGCAGGCGCAGGCCCGAGCCGCGCTGTCCCAGCGTGACCTCGGCGCCTGGTTCGGTGCCTTCGCCGACGGCACGCTCGTCGCCGACCTGGGCATCGTCCGGTGCGGCACCACGGCGCGCTACCAGAGCGTCGGCACGGACGCAGGTCATCGGCGGCGAGGCCTGGCCTCCCACCTGCTCGGCGTCGCCGCGCAGTGGGCCGCCGAGAGTGGCTGCGACCACTGGGTCATCGTCACCGAGCCCACGAACTCGGCCGGACGCGTCTACCGCAGCCTGGGGTTCGCGCCCGACACCGGCGCCATCCGCGCGTACCGCAGGCCGCCGCACTGAAGCGGCGCCATGATGACCGCAGCTGATTCCGGCGTCTGACCGGTCACCCCGTCACATCCACGTCCGCGTGTGGAGGCACCATGAAGCTCTTGCTCACGTCAGGGGGCGTCACGAACCCGAGCATCCACTCGGCGCTCGTCCAGCTGCTCGGCAAGCCGATCGCCGAGTGCCACGCGCTCTGCGTCCCGACCGCTCAGTGGGGCCACCCGATGTGCGGTCCGACCTCGGTGCAGGGCTTGGTAGCCGCCAAGCCCGACTGGCAGCACTTCACCGGCCTGGGTTGGGCGTCGCTCGGTGTTCTCGAGCTCACCGCCCTTCCCACCATCGGCGCGGAGCGATGGGTCCCCTGGGTCCGGGAGGCCGACGTGCTCCTGGTCGACGGCGGCGACGCGACGTACCTGTGCCACTGGGTGCGGGAGTCCGGGCTGGCCGACCTGCTGCCGTCGCTGCCCGACACGGTCTGGGTGGGTGTGAGTGCCGGAAGCATGGTGATGACGCCCCGGATCGGTACGTACTTCGTCGAGTGGCCGTCCGCGCCGGACGACCGCACCCTGGGAGTCGTCGACTTCTCGATCTTCCCGCACCTGAACGCCTTCCCGACGAACACCCTGGCGGACGCCCAGCGGTGGGCCGCCGACATCGGCGTCCCGGCCTACGCCATCGACGAACAGACGGCCATCACGGTCGTCGACGGCACCGTCGAGGTGGTCTCCGAAGGGCAGTGGATGAAGTTCGGGTCCTAGCCGCTGCGGCGCATGATGGGCTGGTGATCGCCCACCTCGCGCCGGCCCGACGCAGGATGCGCCTGGTCGGCCTCGCGGTCCTCCTGGCGGCGGCCGTGGTGGTGGCCCTTCTCGTGGTCGACCGCCCTGTCGGGACGGCCGGCGCCGTCGACCAGAGCAGGCCGGGCCCCGTGCTGCTCGTGCCCGGGTACGGCGGGTCCGTGGCTTCGTTGGAGCCGTTGGCGGCATCGTTGCGCGCCACCGGCCGCGAGGTCACCATCGTCGCGCTGCCCGACCAGGCCCTCGGCGATCTCGCGGAGCAGGCGACGTCGCTGGCGGCCGCGGCAGAGGCGGCCCTGGACCGCACGAGCGCCGGGTCGGTGGACGTCGTCGGCTACTCGGCCGGTGGCGTCGTCGCGCGGCTGTGGGTGACCGAGGACGGTGGTGCCACATCGGTGCGGCGGCTGGTGACGCTGGGATCGCCGCACCACGGCACGGATCTGGCTGAGCTCGGCGCGCTGGTGCAGGGAACGTGCCCGGTTGCGTGCCAGCAGCTGTCGCCCTCCAGCCCGCTGCTCGCCAGGCTCGACGCCGAGCCCCTGCCCGCCGGGCCCGGGTACCTCTCGCTCTGGACCGACCGCGACGACGTGGTGATACCGCCGAGCTCGGCGGTGATCGACGGTGTGCCCAGTCCCTCGCTGCAGAGCGTCTGCCCTGACTCGCAGGTGCGGCACAGTGGGCTCCCCAGTGATCCCCTGGTGCAGCGGCTCGTCGCGCAGGCGCTGACGCCGAGCCCGATACCGACGTGGGGACCGGCCGACTGCACCGGGCTGACCTCGTGACCGCTGACCCTCAGCTGGTGATGTCCTTCGTGCTGAAGTTCGCCCACGCGGCTCCGAGCAGGACCAGCACGTAGACCGCCTGCAACCCCACGCCGCGCTCGATGTTGCTCCAGAGGATGGGGTCGCGATAGAAGTCGACGAAGGACAGCCAGTAGCGGGTCGGCAGGTAGGGCTGCAGCGGGCGCGCGGCATCCAGCGTCAACAACAGGGACGACCCGATCAGGAAGGCCAGGGTGCCGAGGCTGGCGGACTGCGGGGCATCGGTCATCGTCGACAGGCACATACCCATGGCGACCACGGAGAGCATGGACACGGTCACGAAGCCAATGGCCATGGCGGTGCGCCAGGCGATCTGCCCCGGTGACAGGACCGACCCCGACACGCTCACCATGGCCTGTGACACCGGGGCGTTGCCGAGCAGGAGCCGGCCGACGACGAAGCCGACCAACGCGACGCTCAGGACAGCGACGACCACGAACACCGACACTGCGACGAGCTTCCGCACGAGCAACCGGGTACGGCCAACCGGCCGGACCAGCAGGTACCGGAGCGTTCCTGCCTGGGCCTCGCCCGCCACGGTGTCTCCTGCGGCCACCGCCACCGCGACCGGCAGGAACAACGGCAGCACGATCGCCAGCGCGGCGATGGCGAACAGCGAACCGTTGGCCGAGACCGCCGACAGGAAAGCCGGCCCCTGCCCCGGGCGCGGAGCGATACCCGTCCAGGCCAAGAGCCCCGCGACGATGGTCGGCAGCAGGTTGAGCAGCCCGAAGGCGAGCCACGTCCTGCGACGGCCGAACATCTTGCGCAGCTCCACCAGCATCAGCGCGGCACCTCGTTCGGGTCGCGGGCGCTGGTGTGCTCGGCGATGACGTCCTCGAGGGTGCGTCGCTCGGCGCCCAGCGTGCGAACCCGGACCCCCGCCTGCACCAGATACCGGTTGAGCTCGGCCGGGTCAGCAGCCCGGACGAGGAGCCGCTCACCATCGCGGTGCTCGACGGTGCCGTCGAGGGCGCCCAGCGCCTGTTCCACGTCCGACGTCTCGACGACGGTCCGCCCGGTCGGGGCGCGCAGGGCGGCCAGGTCCTCCTGGAGCACGAGGCGGCCGCGGTCGAGCAGCCCGACCTTGGTGCAGAGCTGGTCGACCTCGGCGAGCAGGTGGCTGGACAGGAAGATCGTGGTCCCGTCGTGGTGCAGCTGCCGCAGCAGTTCCCGGACCTCGCGGATCCCTTGGGGGTCAAGCCCGTTCGTCGGCTCGTCGAGGACGAGCAGCTCGGGTTGGCGAAGCAGCGCCGCTGCCAGGCCGAGCCGCTGACGCATGCCCAAGGAGTAGGCCGACACCGGTCGCCGTCCCACCGCACCGAGTCCGACGAGGTCGAGGACCTCGCGCACCCTGCGACCGCGGTCGCGTCGCCCGCCGCCGTTGGCGCCCGGCGGCAAGCGGCCGCTGGCGTCGTGGAGGCGGAGGTTGGCGGTCCCCGACAGGTGACCGTATGCCGCGGGGCCCTCGACGAGGGTGCCCACCCTGTGCAGGACCTGCGCACCAGAGCGAGGCATCGGCTGGCCGAGCAGCTCGATGGACCCCGACGTCGCGAGGACCAGACCGAGCACGCACCGAATGGTGGTGGTCTTGCCGGACCCGTTCGCCCCGAGGAACCCGTAGATGTCGCCCTCGGCCACGTCGAGGGCGACGCCGTCGACTGCGGTCACAGCCCCGAACCGTTTGGTCAGGCCCTCGGTGCGGATCACCCAGCGGCCCCCCGGGTGGTGTCCAGCTCGGTTGCGGCGCGGGCGAGGCCATCGGGGGTGAGGGTCCCGGCGACGAGCCAGCGCTCACCGCCCGGCCCCGGGTCGGTGAGCAGCAGGCCGACCGGGCCGACGGCGACGGTCAAGCCTTCAGGGAGACGGGTGACGCCGGCCGCTGCTTGCAGCTGAGTGGTCAGCGACCGAGCCAACCGCCGTGGCAGGGCGGCCACGATCGCCTGGGTCACGCCGCGGCCGTACTGACCGAATGCGTCAAGGCCGGTCGGTGAGGCCGTCCGTGGCATACCGAGCAGGGTGTCCGGAGGGGTGGCTGGGGAGAACCGCCGCACGATGCCGACCACGTCGAAGCGACCGCGGGTCCCGAGGCGTGCCCCGGGGGGCGGCGTGAACGCGGTGTCCAGCGCCGACGGCTTCGTGTCAGTGAAGTCGAGGAAGGTGGTGGACAGGGACGCGACACCGGGGGCCTTGCCGAACACCTCCACGAGCACGGGGATGCCGGACGCCCGATCGGCCCAGACGTCGATGCGAGCGATGCTCGACAGTGGTTCGGACGGACGCCGCTGCAGGCCGTCGGCAGTGCGGCCGGCAACGCGCCGGGAGGGCAGCGGCGAGATCTCGTCGGGCCGGGTGCCGCTGAGCATGCGGGCAGCCAGCGCGGGTGGCAGGGCGTCGGCATCCTGGGGCAGGCGCACCTCGCCACCGGGGACAGGCGCACTGTGGGTGACGCGGTTTCCCTCGAAGTCCCAGGCCCACACGCCATCAGCCGAAGCGCGGATGCTGTGCTCGCCCGTGGCGCCGAGCGTGTCCGCACGCCAGTCGTCGGACGCTCGCCACCAGACCCGCAGCTGGGTGCGGCCGCCCAGCAGCGAGGCGACGGTGTCGAACTGGTCGGAGACCGGCAGCGCGAGCGAGCCCTGTCGACTCGACGTACCCGGCGTACGGGCTGGTCCATGAGGCCCGCATCCGCTCGAGGAGGGCGACCACCGAGCCCTCGGCGCCGGCGCGGGACACCGGCAGGACCCGAACCACCACGGGTGCCAGAGCCAGTGCTGCCGACAGGGTGATGACGATGACCCAGCGCGTCCAGCGCGTCATCTGGCTAACCTACGTCCGATTTCCGTCGTGAACATCGAGCCAGTGCCGACGGCAATCGGTCGTCCAGGTGCGGAGCTGATGCCCCACTCGACGTAAACGGCTGAACTGGACGTGCGTCCATGGGCAGTCCAGTTAGGCTTCGCGCGCTATGGCCGATCAGACGACGTCATCCCGGGCCCGGTGGCGCACGCTGCTGCGAGGCCGTCAGTTCCGCGCGTCCGCCGCCGCCGGCGCGGTCGTCCTCCTTCTCGTCGCCGTGCTGGCGGTCGTGGACCCGACGGGCCTGCTGGCGCCGGTGGGCGGGCAGGGGATGCCCGTGGTCCGGTTCGGTGGCGTCTACCAGTGGGCTCCGCTGGTCGTCGGACTGCCGGTGCTGCTTGCCGTGACGATGCTGCCGGTCTACGCGCTGGGCCGCTCGGGGCGAGCGTTGTTCGCCTTCACCTGGGTCGCCGTTGTCGGCGCGGTCGCCATCGCTGCGGCCGCGACCGGGTTCGCGGCGGCACTCCCGCTGGTCGGGCCACACCTGAGCGTGGTTGCCGCACTGAAGTTCGCGGTGGCGACGAGCGGGTTCGCCGGCCTGAAGGGCCTCGTCGCTGGACCGCTGGTCGGCGCGGCCGCAGTCCTCGCGCGCGGCCGGCGCGCGTCCGGAACGGAGTCCGAAACGGAGCCCGAAACGGCGTCCGGAACGACCACGACACCGGGCGGCGGGCCGTGGCTCGAGTCGGGCAGCGCCTTCGCGGTGGCGGTCACTGCGGTCGTCGTGGCGCTCGCGGCGGTGGGCGGCTCGAACTGGCGCGGCGGGCCGGTCGGGTACGCGTTCGCCGGGCCCCTGCTGGCCCCCACCAGCGCCGCGAGCGCGCTCGGCACGCTGGCCGGGATGGTCGTGTTCCTCGGCCTGTTCGCGTTGACCGTCCGGGCAGCACTGCGGCGGCTTCCCGGCGAGGCCCCGCTGGCGGTCTGGCTCGCGGCGCTCGTCGCGGGCCTGGGGCTCGGCGTGGTCGGGGCGGTTGTCGCGGCGCTGACCGGTCACCTCGACGACGCGGGGCCGGACAGCTGGTGGATCGCGACGACGTTGATCTCCGTTGCGACGGGGATCGGGTACGGCGTGGGCATCGGCCTGGTCGCGGCCGTGGCGACCGGTGTCACGTGGCGCTGGCGAGCGCGCGTCTGCCCGGGTGACAGCGGCAGCACGACGCGCGACCGCCCGCGCGCGCGGACCTGGGTCGTCGCCGGAACCGTCGTGATCCTGCTCGCCGTCCCGCTCGTCGTCCCGACGAGCACCCCGGGCCCCGATGCCGTCGCGCCGGTCCCCGCCAGCGGTGGCCTGGAACGGCTGCACCTGCTGCCGGCGCAGACCAGCGACGGGCTGCCCGTCATCGGCGACGTCACCGGCCGACGGGTCCTGCTGCGCGGCGTCAACGTGAACCAGCTGATCGACTACTACCTGCGCGACCCCGCGGTCCCCGCGACCCAGAAGCCCGCCGACGACGACTTCGCGCAGATCGCCGTCGCTCGGCTTCAGCGTGGTGCGCCTGGGCATGTCCTGGTCGCGGCTGGAGCCGACCAGGGGCGAGTTCGACGAGGCCTACCTCGACGAGATCAAGGCCGCCGTGGCGTCGGCCAAGGAACATGGCCTCTACACCGTGCTCGACATGCACGAGGACGCCTGGGGCAATGCGCTGGCCGCGCCCGACGAGAAGTGCGGCGGTGGAATGTCGCCGACGACCGGGTGGGACGGTGCCCCGGCGTGGGCGACGATCACCGACGGTGCACAGCACTGCCAGTTCATGGCACGGGACCTGGCGCCGGCGGTCGCGACGGCCTACACCAACTTCTACACGGACCGCGACGGCATCCAGACCGAGCTGATCCGCACCTGGGCGACCGTGGCGAAGGCGTTCGCGGACGAGCCGGCCGTCGCCGGTTACGACCTGTTCAACGAGCCCGGGATCGGCGCGACCCCGCCGGTCAGCAACGCCCTGCTGCTCGGGCGGTACTACGACGCGGCGATCACGGCGATCCGCGACGCGGAGGCAGCCGGGTTCGCGCACCTGGTCTTCGTCGAGCCGAGCGTCCTGTGGTCCGGGCTCGCGTTCGACGTGACCCCGCCCCCCGGGTTCACCTCCGACACGCAGCTGGTGTTCGCGCCGCACCCGTACAGCGAGTCGATCAGCCTGGACCAGAGCCTCGGGCTGACGATCGCGTCGATCGAGCGGAACCTGGCGATGTCGGCGGAGGCGGCGAAGTCGTACGGCGCCGCGTTGTGGCTGGGGGAGTGGGGATGGTTCGGCGACCCGGACGTGGACGGCGCCAAGGTGCAGCGGTTCGTCGCCGCCCAGGACCGGCTCGGCGTCGGCGGCGCGTTCTGGGTGTGGCGCCAGGGCTGCGGCTCCCCGGAGACCGGTGACGATGCGGAGAGCAGCGGCAACTTCGTCTCGGTCGACTGCCGCACGGGCCAGCTGAGCCCGCCGCCGGACGGGTTCGCGGAGCCGCTGAGCCGGTCGTACCCGCGCGCGTTCCCCGGACGGCTGGACTCGCTGGTCTCCGGCGGCGCCGACCTCGCATTCACCGCGACCGTCGACGACCCTGACATCAACCTGCCTCGAGCAGCTCGCAGCTCGAATCTGGGTGCCCGGCGACGCACGCCCGAACCTGACCACGACCGGCGTCACGGACGCTGGCTGCGACGCAGGTCGACGGCGGGCTGGCACGTGACGGGCTGCGCATCGGGCTCCTACTCGCGCTCAGGCGGTGACCGCGTAGAGGTACTGCCGCAGGCCGGGTGCTCGCGGCCGGCGACGCGCCCCCGACGACCTCCGGCGACTCGCCGCGTCCTGTGACGTGGCGATGGCCGCCGCCATGGGCTACATGCTCGACCTTCCTCTGACCCAAATCAACACTTTGCTGAGGTGGGCGTTGACGGGCCGCCCGGCGGAGGGCGAGAGTCGTGTGACCGGAGTCACAGTCGTCTTTGGGAGGTCGCACATGCAGGTCCCCGCACCGTTCGAGTACGAACGCGCCACCAGCGTCGACCACGCCATCGGGCTGCTCGAACGCCTCGGCGCCGAGGCCCGGCTGGTCGCCGGCGGCCACAGCCTGCTGCCGATGATGAAGCTCCGGCTGGCCAACCTCGAGTACCTCATCGACATCAACGACCTGCACGACGAGCTCGGCTACGTCCGGGTCGGGGCCGGACGAGGTCCGGATCGGTGCGATGACCCGGCACCGCGAGCTGCTCGAGTCCGCCGAGCTCGCCGCGCTCTTCCCGATCTTCGCCGACGCCGAGCGGGTGATCGCCGACCCGGTCGTGCGCAACCGCGGCACGATCGGCGGCTCGCTGTGCCAGGCCGACCCGTCCGAGGACCTGTCCGCGGTCTGCACGACGCTCGACGCCAGCTGCGTGATCCGCGGCGCCGGCGGCGAGCGGGTGGTCGCCGATGGAGGAGTTCCACCGCGGCCCCTACGAGACCGCGGTCGGGCACGACGAGATGCTCACCGAGATCCGGATCCCGGTCCGGCCCGGCGGCTCCAGCGCCTACGAGAAGGTCGAGCGCCGGGCCGGCGACTGGGCGGTCGTCGTCGGCCGGCGCCGCGGTCTGGATGGACGGCGGCGTGATCACCGACGCCCGGGTCGGGCTCGCCGCCGTCGGTCCGAACACGACCGGCATCCCGGCGATCTCCGAGGCGCTGCGCGGCCAGGCGCCCGTCCGAGGAGCTCTACGCGCGGGCCGGCGCGCTCGCGGCGGAGAGCTGCTCGCCCGGTCACCGACAAGCGCGGCACCGCCGACTACAAGCGGCACCTCGCCGACGAGCTGACCCGGCGGGCGCTGCGCACCGCCGTCGAGCGGATCCAGGCCGGCATCGCCGGCGACCAGGAGAGGGAACGCTGACATGCAGGTCACGATGACCGTCAACGGCGAGAGCGTGACGCGCGAGATCGAGGGCCGGCTGCTGCTCGTCCACTTCCTGCGCGACGAGCTCGGGCTCACCGGCACCCACTGGGGCTGCGACACCAGCAACTGCGGCACCTGCGTGGTCTGGATGGACGGCGAGCCGGTCAAGTCCTGCACCGTGCTGGCCGCGATGGCCGGCGGGCGCGAGGTCCGCACCGTCGAGGGCCTCGAGACCGGACGGCGTGCTCGACCCGGTCCAGGAGGGCTTCATGCAGTGCCACGGGCTGCAGTGCGGCTTCTGCACGCCCGGGATGATGATGACCGCCCGGGCCCTGCTCGACCGCGACCCGGACCCGACCGAGGACGACGATCCGCGAGGCGATCTCCGGGCCAGATCTGCCGGTGCACCGGCTACACCACGATCGTCCGCTCGGTCCAGTGGGCGGCCGAGCACGAGACGGCGCCGAGCCGACGAGCCGCCGAGCCGAGACCGTGGGGAGCGCGTCATGACCACCTGACGAGGAGTCGCCGCCACCCGAGGACCTCGAGCACGCCGACAACGACCAGCACCCGGTCGGCCACGGCCGGATGCTGCGCAAGGAGGACCCGCGCTTCATCCGCGGCATGGGCAGCTACGTCGACGACATCCAGCTGCCGGGCATGCTGCACCTCGCGATCCTGCGCTCGCCGGTGGCGCACGCCCGCATCGTCAGCATCGACATCACCGCCGCCCAGGCGCACCCGAAGGTCAAGGCCGTCATCACCGGCGCCGACCTCGCCGAGCAGGGGCTGGCCTGGATGCCGACCCTGTCCAACGACGTGCAGGCCGTGCTGGCCACCGACAAGGTGCGCTTCCAGGGCCAGGAGGTCGCCTTCGTCGTGGCCGAGGACCGCTACTCCGCGCGCGACGCCCTCGAGCTGATCGACGTCGAGTACGACGTCCTCCAGCCGGTCGTCGACGTCCGCAAGGCGCTCGCGCCGGACGCGCCGGTGATCCGCGACGACCTCGAGGGCAAGACCGACAACCACTGCTTCGACTGGGAGACCGGCGACGAGGCCGCGACCGAGGCGGTCTTCGCGAAGGCCGACGTCGTGGTCACCGCAGGACATCGTCTACCCGCGCGTGCACCCGGCGCCGATGGAGACCTGCGGCTGCGTCGCCGACTACGAGCGGGTCGACGGCCAGCTCACGCTCTGGACGACCAGCCAGGCGCCGCACGCCCACCGCACCGTCTACGCGCTCGTCGTCCGGGCTGCCCGAGCACAAGATCCGGGTCATCGCGCCCGACATCGGCGGCGGCTTCGGCAACAAGGTGCCGATCTACCCCGGCTACGTCTGCGCGATCGTCGCCTCGCTGGTGATCGGCAAGCCGGTCAAGTGGATGGAGGACCGCTCCGAGAACCTGGTCAGCACCGGCTTCGCCCGCGACTACGTCATGCGCGGCGAGATCGCGGCGACCAAGGAGGGCAAGATCCTCGCCATCCGCACCAACGTGCTCGCCGACCACGGCGCCTTCAACGGCACGGCGGCGCCGATCAAGTACCCGGCCGGCTTCTTCGGCGTCTTCACCGGCAGCTACGACCTCGAGGCGGCCTACTGCTCGATGACGGCGGTCTACACCAACAAGGCGCCCGGGCGGCGTCGCCTACGCCTGCTCGTTCCGGATCACCGAGGCCGTCTACCTGGTCGAGCGGATCGTCGACTGCCTGGCCTACGAGCTGGAGATGGACCCGGTCGAGCTGCGGCGCAAGAACTTCATCCAGCCCGAGCAGTTCCCCTACACGACCAAGACCGGCTGGGTCTACGACTCCGGCGACTACGAGACGGCGATGCGACCTGGCGCTCGAGATGGCCGGCTACGACGAGCTGCGGCGCGAGCAGGCGGAGAAGCGGGCCGCGCGGCGAGCTGATGGGCATCGGCGTCGCGTTCTTCACCGAGGCCGTCGGCGCCGGGCCGCGCAAGGACATGGACATCCTCGGCCTCGGCATGGCCGACGGCTGCGAGCTGCGGGTGCACCCGACCGGCAAGGCCGTCGTCCGGCTCTCCTGCATGAGCCAGGGCCAGGGCCACGAGACGACGTTCGCGCAGATCGTCGCCGAGGAGATCGGCATCCCGCCGGCCGACATCCAGGTCGTCAACGGCGACACCGACCAGACGCCGTTCGGTCTCGGCACCTACGGCAGCCGGTCGACGCCGGTGTCCGGCGCCGCCGCCGCCCTGGTGGCCCGCAAGGTGCGCGACAAGGCGCAGATCATCGCCTCGGGGATGCTCGAGGTCTCGGTGGCCGACCTGGAGTGGCAGAAGGGCGCCTTCCACGTCAAGGGCGACCCGAGCCGGTCGGTCACCATCCAGGACATCGCGATGCGCGCGCACGGCGCGGGCGACCTGCCCGAGGGCATCGAGGGCGGGCTGGAGGCGCAGATCTGCTACAACCCGTCGAACCTCACCTACCCGTTCGGCGCCTACATCTGCGTCGTCGACGTCGACCCCGGCACGGCCGTGGTCAAGGTGCGCCGGTTCATCGCGGTCGACGACTGCGGCACCCGGATCAACCCGATGATCATCGAGGGCCAGGTGCACGGCGGCCTCACCGACGGCGTCGGCATGGCGCTGATGGAGATGATCGCCTTCGACGAGGACGGCAACTGCCTCGGCGGCTCGCTGATGGACTACCTGATCCCGACCGCGCTCGAGGTGCCGCACTGGGAGACCGGCCACACCGTCACGCCGTCGCCGCACCACCCGATCGGCGCCAAGGGCGTCGGGGAGTCGGCCACCGTCGGCTCGCCGCCGGCCGTCGTCAACGCGGTCGTCGACGCGCTCAAGCCGTTCGGCATCCGGCACGCCGACATGCCGCTCACGCCGTCGCGGGTGTGGGACGCCATGCAGGGCCGACCCACGCCGCCGATCTGACGAGGACACCGATGACCATGGCCCTGTCGGCGCGGATCGACGAGCTCGGCCCGACCGGCGTGCCGTTCGTGCAGGCCACGGTGGTGCGCGCCCAGGAGCCGAGCTCGGCGCGCGCCGGGCGACCGGGCGATCGTCCTGGCCGACGGCTCGATCGAGGGCTTCGTCGGCGGTCACTGCGCCGCCGGGTCGGTGCGGACGGCGGCGCTCGACGCCCTCGGCTCGGGGCGAGAGCGTGCTGCTGCGGGTGCTGCCCGACGGCGACGACGTCTTCCCGGAGTCGCCCGGTGCGAGCATCGTGGTCAACCCGTGCCTGTCGGGCGGAGCGCTGGAGATCTACCTCGAGCCGCTGCTGCCCGCGCCGCTCCTGCACCTGGTCGGCACCTCGCCGATCGCCGACGCGGTCGCCGATGCTCGCGCCGGCTGCTCGGGTTCGTGGTCGACCGGCGGCCGAGGCGCCTCGCCAGGCCGGCGACCGCCGTGGTCGTCGTCCACCCACGGGGGCGACGAGGTCGGGGCGATCCGGGCGGCGCTCGACGGCCGGGGTCGGGTTCGTCGGAGTCGTCTGCAGCCGCACCCGGGGCGAGGCGCTGCTCGCCGAGCTCGACCTGACCCCCGACGGAGGCCGAGCGGGTGCACGTGCACGTCGGGCTCGACATCGGCGCGCGCACCGCGCCCGAGATCGCGCCTGTCGATCCTGGCGCGAGATCGTCCGCAGCATCCGGGTCGACGGGCTGGTGGCAGCACCCCGGTGCACGGTGGCGCCGGCGCCCGCCCAGGCGGTCGACCCGGTGTGCGGGATGACCGTCACGGTCGGCCCGGACACCGTCCACGCGGTGGTGGACGGGGTCGACCACTGGTTCTGCATGCACCGGCTGCCGCGACCGCTTCGTGGCGGACCACGCCCCGTGACCGTCGCCGCCCTCGTGCTCGCCGCCGGCGGGTCCCGCCGGCTCGGTCAGCCCAAGCAGCTGCTCGCCTACCGGCGGCGCCACCGCTGCTCGACGCCACGCTGGCCGCGGCCCGCGCGGCCGGCTGCCGACCAGGTCGTGGTCGCGCTCGGCGGTGCCGCCGACGAGGTGCGGGACGCAGGTCGACCTGACCGGGGTCGACGTGGTGCTCGAACCCCGACTTCGGCGACGGCTGCGCCACCTCGATCCGCACGGCCCTGGCGCGCGTGCCGCGACGACGCGGACGGGCGTCGTGCTGCTGCTCGGAGACCAGCCGCGGGGTCACGCGTCGAGACGATCGCAGGCGCTCGTGGCCGGCGCACGCGGGCACGCCGTCGGCGTCTGCGCGTACGACGACGGGCTCGGCCACCCGCTGTGGTTCGATCGGAGCATGTTCGACGACGCTGGCCGGCCTGCACGGCGACAAGGCGGTCTGGAAGCTGGTCGACGCCGAGCGACGACGTGGTCGCGGGTCCGGGTCGACGGGCCGACGTGCCCGCGCGACGTCGACACCTGGGACGACTACCAGGCGCTGCTCGAGGACGACCGATGACCGCGACCTGGCCGTCGCGCCGAGGAGGTCCGCCGGCGGTTCGACGAGCACGACTACCTCGCCGACGAGGGCATGGCGACCGCGGTCTTCCTCACCCTGCGGCTCGGCCTGCCGCTGCTGCTCGAGGGCGAGCCCGGTGTCGGCAAGACCGCCGCCGCCCAGGTGCTGGCGCAGGCGCTCGACGCGCCGCTGGTCCGGCTGCAGTGCTACGAGGGGCTCACCGCGAGCGAGGCGCTCTACGACTGGAACTACCAGCGCCAGCTGCTCGCGATCCGGCTCGCCGAGTCGCAGCACGAGCGGCTCGGCGAGGCCGACCTGTTCAGCGAGGAGTTCCTGGTCGAGCGGCCGATCCTGCGCTGCGTCCGGTACGACGGGCCGCGCGCCGCCGGTGCTGCTGATCGACGAGATCGACCGGGCCGACGACGAGTTCGAGGCGCTGCTGCTCGAGGTCCTCGGCGAGGGGTCGGTGACCGTGCCCGAGCTCGGCACGTTCACCGCCGTCGCGGCCGCCGATCGTGGTGCTCACCTCCAACCGCAGCCGCGACCTGCACGACGCGCTGCGCCGGCGCTGCCTCTACCACTGGCTCGACTACCCCGAGCCCGGCGCGCGTCGTGCGCGATCCTGCGCCGCACGGTGCCCGACGGCGAACGAGGCCCTGATCGAGTCGGCCGCCGCAGTTCGTCGGCCACGTGCGCGACGCTCGACCTGGACAAGCCGCCCGGGGTGGCCGAGGCGATCAACTGGGTGGCCGCGCTGTCCGCGCTCGGCGCCACCGAGCTGGTCCGCGAGGTCGTGGTGCGCGACGCTCGGCGCGCTCGCCAAGACCCCCGACGACCGGGACCTGGTCGCTCGCGTCGCTCGAGACCTACGCGTTCGGCTGACGCCGTGGCACCTGCCGGGCCGCCGGCGCCGCTGCTCGGCGGCGTCGACCGGGCGGCCCTGGTCGCCGCGTTCGGCGACCGGCTGCGCGCCGCCGGCGTGCCGGTCACCCTGACGGTCGATGTCGGCGTTCGCCGAGGCGCTCGGCGTCGCGCCGCCGGCGCAGGTGCACTCGCTCTACTGGCTGGCCCGGCTCACCCTGGTCCACCGCCAGCACGACCTGGCGGCCTTCGACGGGTCTTCGACGGCGGTCTTCGGCGACGCGGTGCTCGCCGGTCGACCCGCACGCCCGCCGGACCGGCCACCGAGCGCCAGAGTCGACCGACGACGTCCTCGCCCCGGCGGCGGGTGCCCCGGCGGGCGGTGACGCTCGGCGGCGGCCTGCCCTGGCACACGCTGCCGCGGACCGTCGACGGCCGACGACGAGGACGAGCCGCGAGCGTGCGCTGCCCGAGCTGCTGCCGAGCGCGGTGGCGCGGATCGCCGACACCCCGTTCGACGAGCTCGACGACGGCGCAGCTGGCGGTGCTCGGCCGGTGGCTGGAGGAGTCGGCGCCGCGCTGGCCGACCCGGCGCAGCCGGCGGCACGCGGGTCCGGCCGGCGGGCGACCGGGTCGCGCTGCGGGAGACGATCGCCGCCTCCCGGCGTACCGGCTGGGAGCCGCATGGAGCTGCAGCGCTACCACCCGGTGCGCCGCCCGCTGACCGTCACGCTGCTCGTGCGACGTCAGCCAGTCGATGCAGAGCCTACGCCACCGCCTACCTGCACCTGATGCGCGCGTTCGCGCGCACCCGGCCGGGCCGAGACGTTCGCGTTCTCGACCTCGCTGACCCGGCTGACCCCGGCGCTCGCGCACCGCTCGGCCGACGGCGGCGGTCGCGCTGGCCGAGGAGCAGGTCGTCGACCGGTTCGGCGGCACGCACCTGGCCGCGCTGCCTGCGGGAGCTGCTCGCCTCGCGGCACGGCAACGCGGTCCGCGGCGGGGTGCTCGTGATCGCCTCCGACGGCTGGGACAGCGACGACCCGGCCGACCTCGCCGCGGTGATGGCGCGGGCCCGGCGCCGGGCCCGGCGGGTCGTCTGGCTCAACCCGCGGGCCGGGGTCGCCGGGCTTCGAGCCGCTGGTCGGGTCGATGGCGGCGGCCCTGCCGTTCTGCGACGCGTTCCTGCCGGCGCACACCCTGCGTGGCGCTGCCCGACGTCTTCGACGCGATCGCGGGCACCACCCGACGGGCTCAGCTCCAGAGGGTGACGTGCACGGCCGGCTTGAACCGGCCGACGGTGCACGCCGGCGCCGCGCACCATCGCCTGGGTGGCCCGCGGCGTGGTGATGAAGCGCAACAGCTCGGCGGCCGCCGGCGGTCTGGTCGTGCGCGGGCAGCGCCATCGCCGACCAGCCGCCCCTGGGCGCGCAGGCCGGGACCGTCGAGCGGTCACCAGCCGGCCCGCGGCCAGGTCGCCCGGCACCGCGAAGCGCACCGCCGAGCGCGAGCCCGTCGCTGCGCTTGGTCTCCTCGAGCGCGGCGGCGTCGCTCTGGAAGATCCGCTGCTGCTGCTCGGGTACGCCGAGTCGCCGGAGCAGTCGCGGGCACCACGCCGTCCGTCGTCGACGGCGGACGGGCCCGAGGCACCAGGTCTGGCGGCGCACCTGGTCGTGGGTCGGCGCGCGACCGGCCAGCGGGTGGTCGGGACGGGCGACGACGAGCACCTCGTAGATCAGGAACGGCTGCTGCACGAGCCCATCGGGCGGGGCGCTCGGCGCCGGGACCGATCGCCACGTCGACGGTGCGGGCGGCGAGCAGCGCGGGGAAGCTGCGCGACCGGGTGCACGCTCAGCTCCACCTCGAGGTCGGCGGCCCGGCTCGTGAACAGGTCGATCAGGCCGGGAGCGGCGTGCTCGGCGAAGAGGCTCGAGGTCGCCACCCGCAGCACCCGCCGGCCGTGCGCCGGCCTGGCTGACCTCGCGGACGGTGCGGTCCTGGAGGCCGAGGATCTCCACCGCCCGGCTGGCCAGCCGCAGCCCGCCCGGGGTGAACGCCAGCCCGGACGCCGGTCCGGGTGAACAGCAGGTCGTCGAACTCCTTGCGCAGCTGCGCGACGTGCATCGACACCGCCGCCTCGCTGACGCCGAGCTCCTCGGCGGCGGCCTTCACCGACCCCAGCCGCACCACGGCGGCGAAGGCGCGGAGCTGGGTCGGGGTCACCCGCCCAACCTAACGTCGGCGGACCACCCCGACGAGAGCCTCGTGGCAGTCGCGGACCCGGCCACCTGCGCCCGTCACCGGGCAGAGGGATGCTGCGACCCGAGGAGACGCCCTAACCCTCCCGCGCGCGGCGCAGACGGGCCTCGAGGCGTGCCTCGCAGTAGGCGTCCTGCCAGTGGTCGCGCTCGGCCCGCAGCTGGACGATCTCGGTGTCCGCGGTACACAGCCCAGAGAGCAAGCTCTGGACGATCTCGTAGGTGACCGGGCGGCCGAGCTCCATCATCCGCTCAGCGTCCGCCCTGGCAGTCCCCACATCAGCAAGTCCCCCGACCATCCTTCGAGGCTACCCGCCGAGGACGTGTCGACGGGGGCATTTTCGCGTCATCGCTCGCCCTGCCATGTCCACCGCCAGCGGCAGCCAGGCGGTCACGGCACCGCCGGCCTCAGAGGGGCGGCGTTCACTCGGACGGCGGTGGGGCCGCGGCATGACGCGGTGCCGATCGGCGCGTCATCGACTCGAGGTGGGTGGCGGCCCCGTCGGCCACGTGAGTCGCCGGCCCGGTGATCGCCTCGGGTCCGTCGATGTGCAACGCGCCGCAGTGGTCACAGACCTCGCAGACGTAGGGACCGGGCAGGGCGAGGCTCACGTCCCGGAGCCGCCACGTGTGCTCGCACGTGTCGGGGTCGGGCCCGTCGGTGCGGTGGTTCCTTCCCCAGAGCCGCATGGGTGACCTCCCCTGGAGTGCGCCTGTCGTCCTCCTCGGCGAGTATGCGCTTTCCCGGCGGGGTGTGGGTAGCCCCGAGCGGGAGAGTTCTCGCCCCCAGATCGGAGACGTCGAACCGTCCCTGGCCTCAGGGGCGGCGGTTCGGCGCGTAGGCTCGGACGGGTTCGTCGTCGACGGGCATCAGAGTCGTAGCGTGGCGTCGTGGCCTTCGTCGTGGCTGGCGCAGGCCGCGTGACCTACGTTCAGTGGCGAAGGGACATGCGATGGGGCTGCGGAACCACAGGCTCGACGGACCGACCTTCCAGATGCGCGAGAAGATCTTTGCGATCGGTGACGACTTCTGGATCGAGGATGCGGATGGCAACAAGGTCTTCAAGGTCGACGGCAAGGCGTGCGGCTCCGCGAGACGTTCATCCTCGAGGATGCCCACGGCAACGAGGTCTCCAAGATCCAGGAGAAGAAGCTCAGCGTCCGCGACAAGATGACCATCGAGAGCGGGTCGACGAAGGCCACGGTCCACAAGCGGCTGATCGGCATCCGCGACCACTACACCATCGAGGTCGAGGGCGGCGAGGACCTGAAGGCCCACGGCAACATCGTCGATCACGAGTACGAGATCGAGCGCGACGGAACGAAGGTCGCCGAGGTCTCGAAGAAGTGGTTCCGCGTTCGGGACACCTACGGGGTCCAGCTGGCCCAGGGTCAGGACGTGCCGCTCATCCTCGCCATCTCGGTGTGTGTCGACCAGATGGCTCGCGGCTAGGGACCGGCCACCCGAGACACATGTCCTGGGCCTGTTCGAAAGTGTCCATTGGTCGTAGCCAGAACGGGCCAGAGACAGGCAGATTCGGGGCTTGTAGCGTGCAACCGTGCCCCTCGATGACGATGCGTCCGACCCTGAGGTCGAAGAGATCGCGTACCACGAAGCGGGCCACGCGACGGCGGCCGTGCTCTGCGTTGCGGGCCGGACGGAGACGCAGGGCAACGTCGACCCCGACCCGGGGACGGAGTTCTTCAACGGCATGGACAACGGGTGGACCGCCTACGTCGCCGAGCACTACACCGACACCACCGAGGAGAACCGCGCGTTCATCGCGTGGGCGGGCTCGTGGGCTGAGGCGCGCTACCTCGATCCCGACGACCCGTGGCGGGTGCTGGCGGGGATCCAGCAGACCGGTGGCAGCAGCGACATGGTGCGGGTCTACGACTACTGGAGGGACCCGGCCCACGACCCCCATGACACCGAGGAGAAGTGGGCGCGGGAGCTGGACCGTGCGTGGTCGCACGTCGAGGAGCTGGCCAAGCAGCTGGCACGGCAACCCCAGGTCCGCTCACGGGTGCACCCCGAGGAACTGTACGAGGCCGAGGACTAGAGGCCATCTGCCCGACCCGGGCCGCATCCCGGTCGACTGGTCGCGGCCTCTCGCTACGCGCTGAGCCTGCCGAGGCGGTACTGCTGCGGGCTCACACCGTGCACTCGCTTGAAGGCGGCACTGAAGGAGAACGGGCTGCCATAGCCGACCTGGCGCGCGATGGCAGCGACCGTGGCGTCGGACGAGACCAGCAGATCGGCGGCCAGCGCGAGCCGCCAGCCGGCGAGGTAGCTCATCGGCGGCTCCCCGAGGAGGCCTGTGAAGCGTCGGCCGAGTGCCGCCCTGGACAGGCCGACCCGCGCGGCGAGCTCCTCGACGGTCCACGGGTAAGCCACGTCCTGGTGCAGCAGCGAGAGCGCCCGGCCGACTGCGGGGTCGTGTTGGGCGCGGAACCACCCGGGCGCCTCGTCCTGACGTCCGGCGAACCACGTGCGCAGCGCGGAGATGAGCAGGACGTCGAGCAGGCGGTCCAGCAGTGCCCGCTGCCCGGGAGCGTCGACCTGCATCTCGTCGGCCAAGACGTGGAGCAGCGGGGTTCCGGCCTCCTCGCGGCTGAGCAGGACCACGTGCGGGAGCGCCGTCAACAGTGGCTGGCTGGCCTCGCCCTTGCCCTCGTAGGTGCCGACGAGCAGGACGCACTCACCGTCCGGATCGCGTCCCCACGTGCGGATCCCGAGCGACCACTCGTCCCACAGGGCCCTGCCGTCCTCGGTGCTGGTGCAGCGCCCGCCCGGGTAGACCACCACGTCCGCGGGCGTGCTCGGATCGTCCGCGACCGTGTAGTGGTCCGGCCCGCGAACGATCGCCACCTGTCCCGCCTCCATGCGCAGCGGCGGCTGGTCGTCGGGGCAGAGCCAGGCGCCGCCCCGCAGGACCGCAAGGACGGTCAGCGGCGCCTCGTCCTCGATCCGCACTGCCCACGGTGGGTCCAGCAGGGCGCGGAGGAGGAACGCACCCCGCGCGCGCGGACCGTCGAGCAGCGCCTCCAGCACGTCCACACGGATCAGGCTATCCGTGGCGACCGACGAGGAAAACGTCACGACGAAACCGACACCGCTCGGCGCAGGTAGGTCTCGTCCTCGACCTGCGCGAGCAGGAAGGCCGCGACGTCGGCGCGGGCGATCTTCAGCCGCAGTCCGCTCTCGGACCCACCGAAGCCGTGACGGACCGGTGCGGGGCTCCGGTCGGCGAAGGCGGACGGCCGCACGATCGTCCAGTCCAGGTCGCTCTCCTCGACCACCCGCTCCTGCCGCACGTGGTCGGCGTACGCCGGCCGCAGCAGAGCGCCGAACATGACGTACTTCCACCATGCGTTGAGATTGGGCCGGCTCGACCCGACGCCGAGGGTGGACTGGCACACGAGTCGCCCTCCGCCGGCCTGCTGCATCGCCGTGACGACAGCGCGGGTGCCGGCCTCGCGGACCTCGCCCTGCCGTCCTGCGCCGAGCACGACGATCACCGCGTCGGCGTCCTTGACGGCGGGCAGGCACGCGGCCGGATCGGTGACGTCGCCCTCGACGACCGTCAACCGGTCGTGCTCGACGGTGACTCGCGCCGCGTCGCGGGTGAACGCTGTCACGTCGTGCCCATGGGCGAGCGACTGCTCGACCAGGTGGCGACCGATGGTGCCGGTGGCGCCGAAGATGGTGATGTTCATGATGACTCCTTGGTGGTGTTGGTGGTGTTGGTGGTGTTGGTGGTGTTGGTGGTGTCGGTGGTGTTGGGTTGGTTGGGGTCAGCCGGCGACCCGGCCGCCGACGGACAGCGCCGCCCATGACAAGGCGCAGAGGGCGCCGGTCGAGGTGACGGCGCGCACCACGTTCCATCGAACCCAGCGGTCCTCGAAGCGGGACCGCAGGCCGGCGGCGTCCGGGAAGCCCGGAGCCGCGTCCTGGATCGCGGCGTTCAACGGCAGGTTGACCGCACCGGTGATCAGCACCGTCGCCAGGACCAACACCAGAGCGACGGCCAGCCACGGCACCGCCGGGCTGCGGCCGTGCAGGTGCAGGAGCAGCGCCGCGAGGGTCAGCACCGGACTGCCGAGGAAGGTCAGCATCATCCAGGGGTTGGCGATCGCCGCGTCGATCCGCTGGAACGCGACGAGGAAGCCGCGGTCGTCCAGCGTGCGAAGCCCAGGCATCACCGAGTGCGCGAAGCAGAACAACAGGCCGGCGACCATGGCAGTCGCGAGGGTGGCGCCCAGCAAGGTCGCGCCGCCGAGGATCGTGGTCGTGGTCATGGACCCATTCGAGCCCGGGAACGTGCGCTCGGCCATGGCCGCACCGCTCGGGGGCATACGCCAGACGCGCAGCGCGGTGGCCCGCAGCGAGAGCCCGCCGTGCCGGCGGCCTTCCAGCGACCCCGGCGGACCTGGAGCGGTGAGGCGCAGCGGCCTCTGGTGCGTTGAGGGTGGGTGGACCTACTCTTCTGAGGTCCGGCATCCGCGCTCAGCGGGGAGGTGCCACCCGTGGAACCGGTGGTGACGGTCCGCGACCTGCGGATGCGATACGGGGACACCGACGTGCTGACGGGGGTCGACTTCGACATCGAGCGGGGCCAGGTCGTCTGCCTCCTCGGGCCGAACGGCGCCGGCAAGACGACGACGATCGAGATCCTCGAGGGGTTCCGGATCCGCTCCGCGGGTGAGGTCATGGTGCTGGGCCAGGACCCCGCTTCGGCCGACGAGGACTGGCGGGCTCACACGGGTGTCGTCCTCCAGTCCTGGCGCGACCACCCGCGGTGGACGCCACGCCGGCTCCTGACCCAGCTGGGCGGGTACTTCGCGCCCTACTCGACGCCCGAGCGACAGCGCCCCCACGACATCGACCTGCTCCTCGAGACCGTCGGCCTGACCGACCTCGCCGACCGCAAGATCGCCACCCTGTCCGGTGGACAGCGGCGGCGGCTCGACGTCGCGGTCGGGATCGTCGGCCGGCCCGAGCTGCTCTTCCTCGACGAGCCCACGGCGGGGTTCGACCCGCAGGCCCGCCGCGAGTTCCACGGCCTGGTCCGCGACCTCGCCGCCGGTGAAGGTACGACGATCCTGCTCACGACCCATGACCTGGACGAGGCCGAGAAGCTCGCCGACCGGGTGCTCGTCCTCGCTGCCGGGCGGATCGTCGCCGACGACACCGTCGACGGGCTCTCCCGTCGGCTCGAGGGGGAGTCGCAGGTGAAGTGGACGGCATCCGGCGAGCGGCGCACCGAGTCCACTCCCGACGCGACGGCCTTCGTCCGGCGCCTGTTCGACGAGCTCGGCGACGACGTGCAGGACCTCGAGGTGCGCCGGGCCAGCCTCGAGGACGCGTACATCGCCCTCGTCCAGCAGCACGAGGCCGGTCACGGTGAGGCGGCGGCCAGGCTCTTCGCGGAGGTGACCCGGTGAACCCGACGCGGAACGCGATCCGGCTGGGCCTGCGCCGCGGGTGGACGGAGTTCTCGCAGAGCGTGCGCAGCACCCAGGACCAGGGGTTCTACCTGTTCACGGCCGGGATCACGGTGGGCTACCTGTTCCTGCGGCGCAACACCGAGGTTCCGGGCACCGACCTGATGCTGCCGTCGGTGGCCCTGCCCAGCATCCTCGGGGCGCTCATCGCGTTCGGCGTCATCATCGGTCCGGCCTACGCGCTCGCGATGGAGAAGGAGGACGGCACGCTCCTGCGGCACAAGGCGGTTCCCCACGGACTCCAGGGCTACTTCACCGGCCAGTTGCTCTTCCAGTCGATGTCGCTCCTGCCGCAGATGGTCGTCATCCTCGTCCCCAGCTTCCTCCTCTTCGACGACCTCATGGCCGAGCCGTCGGGCTGGCTGACCGTCGCGTGGGTGATCCCGCTGGGCCTGCTCGCGACGATGCCGATCGGCATGCTCATCGGTGCCCTCGTTCCGAGCACGCAGAAGGTCGGCACGTGGGGGATGCTGCCGGTGCTCGTCATGGCCGGCATCTCCGGCATCTTCTACCCGGTCCAGGCCCTGTGGGGCTGGGTGCAGGTCATCGCGCAGATCTTCCCGATGTACTGGATCGCACTCGGGATGCGGTCGGCCTTCCTCCCCGAGCAGGCAGCCGCACTCGAGATCGGCGGGAGCTGGCGTACCACGCAAACCGTTGTCGTGCTGAGCATCTGGGCCATCGCGGGCGCGCTCGTGACGCCGATGGTGCTGCGGCGGATGGCGCGCCGGCAGACCGGTTCGCAGGTCGAGGCGGCGCGCGACGCCAGCCTCCAGTGGGTGCGCTGACCCAAGGTCGCGAGTTGCCGGGTGCCGCGTTGGTGGTCACGGCTCCGCCGCAGGAGTGCGGCCCCTACGCGGTGGTGACGTCGATCGGCGCGCCGAGGCTCTTCGAGGCGAGCCACTCGAGCGTGGCGTCGGCGACGGTGCGCCACCCGCTGTCGATCGTGAGCGAGTGCCCGCGGCCTCGCACGGACCTGCCGGACATGCTCCTGTACAGCCCGCTCATCGTGCTGACGATCGACGACGACTCGTCTGCACAGCTCGATGCATCGCCACCGACGACACAGGAGTACGACGAAGCCTGAGTCGGTCAGGCCGACCGACTCCGTCTCCTACCCCGCCAGGCGCCCAGCTTCGCCACTCGGCTCAGCCAGACCGACATCGGGGGGTGGGACGCCGAACATGTCACACAGACTCCTCAGCCCGCCGGAGTCTCCTGCTGCCGCAGCTCGACGAGCGGCCATCGTGGGGCCGTGCAGCAACTTGCCGGCGATGGAGTGAGTCAAGCGCGCGAGCGCATCCGGGTCGACAGCGTCCCGCCCGGCCGACTTCACCAGCTCGGCACGGCAGATTTCCTCGACCCGCCAACGCAGGGCGGCGATCACTGGACCGGCATCCCGTGCAGCCAGTCCTTCCGCAAACTGTCGTGCCGCGGCACTGGCCATGGCCCTGGCCGTCGAGAGCGCCGCCGCCATGGTCGGCTCAGCGGTTCCGTCGTCGGCCAAGCCCTCCACGTCGATGAGCGTCACCCCGGGGATGCCCGCGACCTCGGCGTTGACGTTGCGTGGCACCGACAGGTCCACGACGACCAGTGGGCCGTCCCTGCCGGCCATGGCTCGCCTGACGTGATCCACGGTCACGACGTGCTGCGCGGCCGACGTGGCGCAGATCAACAGGTCGGCCTCGGCGATGCCCCGAGTGAGGGCCGGCAACGGGCACACGGCTCCCGGGCCGGCCAGCCGCGCGGCGTACGCCTCGTCCCGAGCGGCAACCGTCGGCCGCAGGCCACGCCCGGCCAGGTGGTCGACCGCGGCGCGCGCCATCTGCCCCGAACCGACGACCAGAACCATCGGGTCGGGCGTTCCGCTGAAGGACGCAAGCCCGACGTCCACGGCCTGGTGCCCCAGTGAGCGCGCAAACTCCCCCAAGGTCGTCAGGGCGTGCACCTGACGACCGGAACGCACGGCGGCGGGGAACAGGCGGCCCAGCAGCGGGCCGGTCATACCTTCCGCCTGCGACTCGCGAAAGGCCGACTGTGCCTGGCCGAGGATCTCGACCTCGCCGAGCAACCGGGACTGCAACCCCGCAGTGACCTCGAAGAGGTGCTCGACGACGGCCTGGCCCCTCCGGACCTCCACGACGGCGCGGAGCTCGTCGCGGGCCGCCCCGCAATGCGCCGCGAGCACGTCGAGGAGCATCGTGACGGGGTCGCCAACCACGGGTGAGTGGTTGCTGAAGTAGATCTCGACCCGACTGCAGGTGGACAACACGACTGCCTCGTCGAAGCCCAGCGTGCGCAGTGCGGCGCGCAGGTCAGGGCGGCGTTCCCGCCGAACCGATACGCGCTCGAGCAGGCTCAACGAAGCGCCGCGATGGGAGATGCCCACCATGGACAACCCATTCACAACGACCTCCAGACCGGGTTCCGAGTTGCGTCTCGGCGAGGATGCACCCGTCATCCTTTTGAAAAGTTATTGGTGCAGCCCGGCAGGAGTGCACAACAGCGTCGTTGCACCTGAGACAGGTGGATGAGCCGGGGCAGGAGCATCCTGAGCGCATGGCAGACAGCACCCAGCCCAAGAGCATGGCCATCCCGCTGACGGCATTCGCCGCAGGAGCTGTCGTTGCGCTGCTCGTCGGGGTGTTCGGCAAGGTGCACGACCCGACCCTCGCCGACACGACGACGCTCGGCTTCCGCACGGTCATCGACATGAAGGTCGTGCTCTCCGTGGTGATCGGAGTGCTCGCCCTGCTGCAGCTCGTCGGAGCGCTCTGGATCTACGGCAAGCTGGGAATCAGGGCGCCTTCATGGCTCGGAACCGCACACCGTGTCTCGGGTGCGGTCGCTGTCCTGCTCATCGTCTTCGTGTCCTACCACTGCCTCTGGACGCTGGGCCTGGCGTCCGGGGCGTTCGCGGACGGAGAGCCCGTGTCGACGCGGACGGTCGTGCACGGCCTACTCGGCTGCGCCGTCATCGGTGCCTTGGTGGTCAAGGTGGTCGCGGTGCGGTCGAGGCGCGCACCCGGGTGGTTCCTGCCCGTGGCCGGCGGCCTGCTCTTCGTGCTCCTCATCGGGGCGGTGATGACGTCCGCCGTCTGGTACATCGCCGTCAAGGGCTGGCCGGGCACGGGGGGCTGACGGTGGGGCAGACCGGCCACTCGGCCGTCCGCCCGACGTGTGCAGGCGTCGACGAGATCATGGGCACAGGTTGCGGAGCACGGGGTCGCCGTCGGACGCTGTCCGTGCCGCAAGACCCTCCCCATCGCGTGACGTGAGGACCAGTTCATGACGACCGAGAACCTGCTCCACCGCTTGGGCCGGCTGTCGACGACCAGCCTCGTCGACGCCTCGCCCACGTTGCGCATCCTTCCGCCTCGTCTGCGCCCCGTCGTGCCTGGTCGGCACCTCGTCGGCCGCGTCGTCACCGCCCGCGCCAACCGGGACCTGATGTCCGTCATCCACGCACTGCGCGAGTCCGGGCCCGGGGATGTCCTCGTGGTGGATGCCGGCGGCGACGACCGAGCCGTCGCGGGTGAGCTGTTCGGCACCGAGGCCCTGCGGCGCGGCCTGGCCGGGCTCGTGATCCTGGGTCGGTCCCGTGACACCGCCACGCTCGCCGGGCTGCCGCTCCCGGTCTGGTCGACCGGGTCGGCCCCGAACGCGTACGCGGCGAAGTCGCTCCCGGAGACCGGGATCACCCTGTCGCTCGATGGTGTCCGCGTGGACCCGGGCGAGCTCGTCATCGGGGACGACGACGGGCTCGTCGTCGGCTCGGAGAGCGAGTTCGGCGCGGCCGTCGACGGGGCGGAGGCGATCGAGACCAGGGAGAAGGGGCTCCAGGCCCGGATGCTCGACGGTGCCTCGCTCTTCGACGTCATGAACTACGACGAGCACCTCGCGGCGCTGCGCGACGGGCGCCCCGGGGGCCTGGCCTTCGGCTGAGTCGTCGCGCCATTCGGACAGTCGGGCGACGTCGACGGCATGTACCGACACCATGGGCTGGACGCCGACACCGTCGACCGAGCGGCGCTCGATGCCGTCCACCGTCGAGATCAGGAGGTTCGCGATGGCCACGTTCGCCCGTCGCGCCGAGCGCGTGCAGCCCTCGGCGATCCGCGAGTTTCTCGCTCTCGCAGGCGATCCCCGGATCACGTCCTTCGCCGGCGGGTACCCGGACCCCACCCTCTTCCCCATGGACGAGCTGCACGAGATCTACGGCGACCTGCTCTCGACGGGCAACGCGTCGGCGCTGCAGTACACGGCCTCGGACGGGCTGCCCGAGCTGCGGGCGCTGGTCGCCGCTCGGCTCACTGCCGACGGGATGCCGTGCACCGCCGACGACGTCCTCATCACCCAGGGCGGGCAGCAGGGCCTGGACCTCACGGCCAAGCTGTTCATCGACGCCGGTGACGTCATCGTCACCGAGCGGCCGACCTTCCTCGGTGCGCTGATCGCCTTCAACCCGTGCGAGCCGGAGTACCGCTCGGTGCCCATGGACGAGGAAGGCATGGACACCGACGCCCTCGAGGAGGTGCTGCGCCACACCGAGCGGGTCAAGATCGTCTACACCGTTCCCGACTACCAGAACCCGACGGGTCGCACGATGAGCCTCGCCCGGCGCCGGCGCCTCGTGGAGCTCGCCGAGGAGTACGACGTCGTCATCCTCGAGGACACCCCCTACCGCGAGCTGCGCTACGAGGGCGAACGCCTGCCGACCATCAAGAGCCTGGACACCACCGGACGGGTCATCCACCTGGGCAGCTTCTCGAAGATCCTGGCCCCCGGACTCAGGCTCGGCTGGGCCCTGGCGACACCCGAGATCCGGGAGAAGCTCTCCCTGCTCAAGCTCGCGGCGGACACCCAGAACGGCACGCTCAACATGCGCGCGGCTGCGGCGTACCTCAGCCGGTTCGACATCGAGCGGCACATCGCCGACATGCTCCCCACCTACAGGCATCAGCGAGACCTCATGCTCGCGACGATGCAGGAGCACTTCCCCGCAGGGACCAGCTGGACCCGGGCCCACGGCGGCCTGTTCACCTGGGCGACGTTCCCGCAACGTCTCGACATCGCGGCGTTCCAGCGCGACGTCCTGATCCCGCGCGCCGGGGTCATCGTCGTGCCGGGGACGCCCTTCTTCGCCGACCACCCCGAGGCCAACCACGCCCGGATGAGCTTCTCCGGCGTGCCCGACGAGCGCCTCGTGGCCGGTGTGCGTGCCATGGGCCAACTGCTGGCGGAGGCCCTGGCCTGAGCCAGGAGGTGCACCTCGGTATCAGCCCCCGGGGCGGCTACATCAACTTCATGGCCGAGGACGACCTGAGCCGGATCCGCGCCAACCACGAGGGGAACTACGACCGGTTGGCGATCACTCGAAGGACGCCTTGAGGGCTTCGACCGTGGTCGTGCGTTCCTTGAGGGCGATCCTGCGCAGCAGCGGGGTCGCGGCCCGGTAGGGACCGTGGGTGTGCATCATTGCGTGGTGTCGCACGATCGTCGTGTCGCGATCGGTGGCTTCCAGCGAGTAGCTCGGCCAGCCTTCGAGCTTGAGCTTGCCCGCCCTGGACTTGTCCCACCAGTGATACACCAACCTGTGGGGTGGCTCGAACTCGACGACCTCGCCGGGAGTCGGACCGTAGGACGTGTCGTCGAGGTAGGTCGTCCCGATGGTGGGCGCCCCGGGTGATGTCTGTCGGGTGTGCCGCAGGATGCTGCCCTTCCGGGGCATCCAGTCGTTGTGTCCGTCGATGTCAGCCAGGCGAGCGAACACCTGCTCGACCGGCGCCCGGATCTCGCGGACCACCTCGAACTCGATGACGCCCACGACCGCCACCATGGCGCGACACGGCGCGGTCGTCAAGCACGGTCGACGCCAGCAGCAGGGACCACGCTGCCACGCCCATCACCGCCGGCGAACTCCCGGACGGCATCCCAGTCGTCGAACGTCATGATCGTGACGAACTGGACCTCGGTCCCCCCAGGGTCGCGTTCCCGAAGGACCTCGGTGCCTCGGTGGCCTGCGACTCGCCGAGCCGTGATGCCCGGAACGATCGTCGAGTTCAGCAGCTGCTGGTACTCGTCGGCCTTGTCCACGCTCGCCCAGCCACGCCAGACCCGCTTGATCATGGCTACTCCTCACCACGTCGTCAGGTCATTGTGGGTCGCGGCAGACCGACGCACCACGGACCAGAGCTGCCCTTCGGGCTACGCCGTGCGCACCGGGTAGCGCAGGTGCGTGACGCCGACGCCCTGGACGACCGTCGGGTTGCCGAGGACGGATGGGGTGCCGGCGAGGTGGTCGAAGAGCCGGACCCCGGAGCCGAGGAGTACAGCGGCGAGGTCGATGTTCACCTCGTCGAGGAGGCCGGCATTCAGGCACTGCTGGATGGTGTCGGCGCCATGGACTGCGACGGACTTCCCGGAGGCGGCGGCCTTGGCCTGCGCCACGGCGCTGTCGATGCCGTCGGTCACGAACTGCACCGTCGAGTTGGGGCGGGGCCATCCGTCGGGGATCTGGTGGGTCAGTACGAATGCTGGTCCCCAGGCGTGATTTCCGCCCCAACCTTGCGCGACCTCGAAGGTGCGTCGACCGGTGAGCACGGCACCGAGTTCGGACGTGAGAGCACCAAAGTGCTCGGCGCTCGGCCCGGACACCTTGAACGTCATGGGGTCCGACCCTCCGGTCTGGATCTCGACGTCCCCTGAGTTGGAGTACCAGTCGAACACTTCGGCCACGCCGTCGTCGCGGTCGGCGACGTAGCCGTCGAGCGACATGGACATGATTGCGACGATCTTCGACATTGCGATTCCTTTCGAGGGTCGCGAGACCGAGCGCGATCAGGCACGCGTCATCCCACGACTCCTGTCCCAGCGACCCCTGAGTCGGCCGCTCACCTGTACTACGAACGCCGCGCTCCGGATGCGACAGGTTGCCGGCACTGCAGTGTGGGGCCGGCGGTCTAGGGCTCTGTGCCCAGGGCGATCTCCTGCTCGCTCACCGTCAGCGCTTCCGACTGTCCATCCAGCTCGGCGTAGGAGGCGGCATGCTGCTCGAGAAGGCTCCGAAAGGCGGCTTCGCTGGTGAACCGGTCCACCGTCAGGTAGCCGCGAGGTTCGCCGAGGCTCCGAAAGAGCTCGGTTCCGAGGAAGCCCTCCGAGCACGCGAACAGCTGGGCCCAAGCGCCATCGCCGGCGTACACGCGCTCGAACTCAGCTTCCCGGCCCTCGACGACCTCGTACTGCCAGACCCGCGTGAACACGCTGTCAGCCTCCCGCATGCCCAGCGGCTGGTAAAGCGTTGGTCGCCCGGCGCGGTCCTGTCACAGCGCGTCGTGCTCCGAGGCCAGCATGCGGGACAGCAGGTCGACGAACTGGCGCCGCTGGGTGGCTGTCAACGGTCCCAGAACCTGTTCCTGGACGTCGTCGACCACGGCGTCCAGCTCACGGAGCTGGTCGACACCCTGTGGCGTGAGGGTGACGATCTTGCGGCGCCTGTGGACCGGGTCCACGGTGCGTTCGACGAGCCGACGCGACTCGAGCTCGGACAGCGCCGCCGTGACATCGCTCCGGTCGATTCCGGTCCCGCGCCCCAGCACAGCCTGGCTGGCCGGGCCACCCTCCTCGAGCGCCGCCAGGAGCCGGTAGTGGTAGCTGCGCAAGCCGCTCCCATGTGACTCGAACCCGGCTTTGAGCAGGCCCGAGGAGCGGGCGTAGGCCCGACTGATCAACCAGGTCGGCCGATCCTTCACTCGGGCAGGAGGGCCGGTTCCGGGGTGGTTCGTCTCCACGCCCCGACGGTACCAGTTGTTGGTGGGACCAACATTATGTATGTTGGTAGCGCCAACACTAATCGGAGGTCCGCCCATGACCCGTCCACCCACCAGTCCGCCCGCGAGGATCCTGGTCATCGGCAGAAGCCCGAGCGTGATCCTCGAGGCTGCGGACATCCTGCGCAGCAAGGGCTTCCACGCCGATGCAACGAACCAGTTCGACGACGTGCTGACGGAGTACGACACCGCGAACCTCGATGTCGTCGTGTTCGGTGGCATGGTTGCGCCACGCACCAAGGAGCACCTCAGGGACGAGATCTCCCGGGTCAACGGCCACGCTGCCTTCGTCCAGGGACTTGCCGGGATCGCGGGCCTCATCGCCGTCCAGGTCGAGGGCGTCATGTCGGTTGACGGGGACGACAACGACGTGGCCTTTGACCCGAGGAAGAGAACACTCGAGCTCACCGTGCGGGACCCCGCCCAGGTGGTCGTCGACGCGTGGTGGGCGACGTCGTTCACGCCACCGGAGCCGACGAGTACCTCGATGCGTGTGGTCGACACTCACTGTGGGGCCGGCGAGTACGTCATCCCGCTCCCGACCGAGGTTCCGCCCGTGGCATCGTTCGTCACCGTGTCCATCGGGCCGGCCGTCCACGTCTTCACGGTGGGCGCGATGCCCGAGGCCGTGACGCGGATGGTGACGACGCAGGACCCGACCCAGCCTCCCGCGCTCCCCACCGTCCGACCCGTGGCGACCCACTCCACGCACTGACGTGCCGGTCGGCTCCGCCGGCGGGGCGTGCGCGTGCACGGCGTTCTCGCTCTCGTGGCGCTCCGGCTCCAGGGGCTAGCGTGGCCTGATGGAGCATCCCGAGCCCGTACGCGTCGTCCGTGATGGCGAGCTGCACGAGGCCGACCCGACGTCGGGGATGTTGCGTCGGCGTGCCTTCGAGGCACCCGGCCTGTGGGCGGGCCAGGTGGTGACCGAGCCCGGCGCCTTCTCGGGGTGGCACCACCACGACTCCAACTCCTCGATGCTCTACGTCGTCCGCGGCGTGCTCCGCCTCGAGTGCGAGGGTGTCGAGGGCTGGGTCGACGCGGTCGCGGGCGACTACGTCCGAGTCCCGGCGTTCACGGTGCACCGGGAGTCGAACCCGGGGCGTGAGCCGTCACTGGCCGTGATCGCCCGGTCCGGTGTCGGCATCCCGACGGTCAACGTGCCGCACGCCCCACCTCCACACGCCTGATGCCGCTCGGATCGCACCCGGGATCAGCTCAGGTGATCGCGACGGCGGTTCCGGTGACCTCGATCTCGGCCCGGTCGCGGATGTCGACGACGAGCTGACCAGGTCGCCCGAGGTCCTCCCCCTGGTGGATGGTGACGGTGGCGGGCAACGACACCAGCTGGAGGTCGCGCAGGTAGGCGCCGAGCGCAGCGGCGGCGGCCCCGGTCGCAGGATCCTCGACGACGCCGCCCGGCGGGAACGGGTTGCGCGCATGGAAGCGCGTCTCCGCCTCGCGCCAGACCAGCTGGATCGTCGTCCACTCGCGCGCGGCCATGAGTGTCGCCAGCCGGTCGAAGTCGTAGTCGAGCGCGGCGAGGCGCTGGCGGGTGGCCGCGGCGATCACGGGATGCCAGGCGCCGGCGTAGCCGATGCGTGGCGGCAGCGCCGGGTCGAGGTCGGCGGTGCTCCAGCCCAGTGAGGCGAGCAGCTCCTCGAGGTCCGACGGTGCGATGTCCGAGATCCGCGCCGGCACGCTGGTGAGCGTGGCCAGCAGGCGGCCGTCATCATCGCGCCGGGTCGTGACCGGCACGGTGCCGCTGGCCGTGGCCAGAACGACCTCGCCGGGCCCGTCGCGCTCCGCCAAGGCCACCGCCGTGGCGATCGTGGCATGCCCGCAGAACGGGACCTCGGCCAGCGGTGAGAAGTAGCGGATGTCGCTGCCGGACAGGAAGGCGGTCTCGCTGTAGCCCAGCTCGGCGGCGATCGCGAGCATGCGAACGTCACTCAGCCCGGCCGCATCGAGCACGACGCCGGCCGGGTTGCCACCGTCCGGACGATCCGAGAACGCCGCGTACCGCTGCACCACCTCGAGCATGCCGGCATCATCGCAGGCCCCTCGGGGATCGACGAGGGCCGCGGGGTTGCCGCCTCGTGGACACGTCGAGAGACTGGACGGAACCCGTCCACGGCGAGGGACGGTGGTGTCTCGAGGAGGGGACGACGGATGTCCGGTACAGCCATCCACCTGCTGGTGGGAACGACCAAGGGGGCCTTCGTCCTCGACGGAGACGCCGATCGCAGCCACTGGGCGGTCCGCGGACCGTACTGCGACGGGTGGCCGATCAACCATGCCATCGGCGACCCGGTCACCGGCACGATGTGGGCCGGTGGCGGCGGTGACTGGTCCGGTGCCGGGGTCTGGCGCTCGGATGACGACGGCCGGACCTGGGCGCTGACCAAGCTGACGTCGGGCCAGATGGACGCCTGGGCCGCGGACGACCCCGGGTTCGCCGAGTCCATCGGCTGGACCGAGGCGCCCGCCCCGTTCGGCGAGACCTTCTCCCAGGTCTGGTCGCTCGGGCGGGTCGGAGCCAGGCTCTACGCGGGCACGAAGCCGGCCACCCTGCTCGTCAGCGACGACGACGGCGCGACGTGGGAGACCGTCAAGGGCCTGACCGACCACCCGTCGGCCCCCGAGTGGGGCCCCGGCGCCGCGGGGCTCGTCCTCCACACGATCGTCGCCGACCCGCAGGACCCCGAGAAGATGTGGGTCGGGATCTCCGCCGCCGGAGTCTTCGCCACCGAGGACGGTGGTGTGACGTGGGAGCGGCGCAACGACCTGGCGGACCCCGCCGACGGCGAGGGCCACGCCCACCCCGCGGCGGCATCCGACGGGCACACCGGATTCTGCGTGCACCACATCGAACGTGCCATCGGCGACGGAGACCCGCTCTACCAGCAGAACCACCACGGGGTCTGGCACTCCCAGGACGGAGGTCGCAGCTGGCACGACATCACCGCGGGCCTGCCATCCACGTTCGGTTTCCCCCTCTGGGCCCACCCCCGCGACGGGCGGACGATCTGGACCGTGCCGCTCAACGGCGACACCGAGGGCCGGTACCCGCCGAACGCGGCCGCCGCGGTCTGGCGCTCGCGCGACGCCGGTGCGTCGTGGGAGGCGCAACGGGCCGGGCTGCCCCAGGAGGCGTGCTTCTTCACCGTGCTCCGCCAGGGCATGAGCGGCGACCGGCGGGACCCCGCCGGGGTGTACTTCGGCACGAACACCGGCTCGGTGTTCGCCAGCCGCGACGAGGGAGACACCTGGGAAGAGATCGCGCGGCACCTGCCCACCGTCCTGGCCGTCGAGGTCCTCGAGCCGGCGGGGGCGTAGGCGCCGCCGAGCACTGGGCGTCCGCTCGTCCAGGGAACCTCGAGATGGTGCGATGGGAGGGGCGATGGGTCAGATCGATCCGATCAGCGATGAGGAGCTTCAGCGGGTTCGGTTGGAGCCACTGACGTTTCAGCAGGGCACGATCACCTTGGTGGAGTCGGACCCGAGCTGGCCGATCCTGTTCGAGAGGGAGGCTGTCCGCGTCCGCCAGGTGTTGGGCCCCGCGGTGGTGCGCCTCGAGCACGCGGGGTCCACCTCGGTGCCCGGGCTGGTGGCCAAGCCGATCATCGACATCGTCTTGGTGGTGCTCGACTCGGCCGATGAGCCCGGTTACGTCCCGGCCCTGACCGCGGCCGGCTACCGGTTGGTGATCCGAGAACCCGACTGGTTCGAGCACCGCCTGTTCAAGGGTCCCGGCACCGACATCAACATGCACGTCTTCTCCGACGGCTCGGCCGAGATCGACCGGATGCTCGGCTTCCGTGACCGGCTGCGAGCCGATGAGGGGGATCGCGAGCTGTATGCCCGGACCAAGCGCAGGCTGGCCGGGCAGCAGTGGCGGCACGTGCAGCACTATGCCCAGGCGAAGTCCGACGTGGTACGCCAGATCCTGGGACGTGTCCCTGACTGATCTTCCCCCTAGGGTGGCTGGGATGAGCCTCCTGAACGCGCCGCCCACCTCCGGCACCCGCACGGTGGCCCGGATCCTGCTCGGCGCGATCCTCGCCTTCGCCGGAGTCAGCCACCTGACCTTTGCTCGCGACGAGTTCCAGGCGCAGGTGCCTGACTGGGTCCCGGTCGATGACGACGCCGTCGTCCTCGCCTCGGGGCTGGTGGAGATCTCGCTCGGCGCGGCGTTGATCGGGTTCGCCCGCGGACGGGTCGGCGTCGGGCTGCTGGCGGCCGCCTTCTTCGTTGCGATCTTTCCGGGCAACATCGCTCAGTACCTCGACGGGAAGGACGCCTTCGGGCTCGACACGGACAGGAAGAGGTTGGTGCGGCTGTTCTTCCAACCGGTCCTCGTCGTGTGGGCCCTGTGGTCGAGCGGAGCCTGGCGCGACCGCCCGACCCGGTCACGGTGAGCGAGAGGTCAGACTCAGACGCAGGTCCCGGCCGAGGACGTCGGCCAGGCGGCGGGTCTCCCGCTCGATCGCCTCGTCGGGTCGGCGTCGCTCGTCGAGCCAGGTGACCGTGAGCTCGTCACCCTTTCGCGCCCATGTCCCGCACACGACCCCGCCGACGATCACCGGGTTGGCCTTGCGGGTCATCAGGTCTCGTCGGGACGACGGGGTGACGTGGACGTCCTTGGTGCCGGGACCCATCACCCACTGGTCGTGCCCGGGAAGGAACCGCACCGCCTCCGACGGAAGCGTGGCCTCGAGGGCGTCGACGTCCTCGCGCACGACGTACGCCACGGTGCCCTCGACATCGACCGCGACCAGCCGGTCGCCGAGCCCGGCGAACCAGGTCTCGAGCCGTTTGCGTCCCGCGCTCAGGCCGTCGCCGAGCCAGTAGTGGAGGTGGTCGAGCGTCGCCGGCCCGTACGTCCGGAAGTACGCCGTGATGGCCCGCGGTCCCGCGTCGTCGAGGTCGGGGATGCCCCGCCACCTCGGGTTGCTGTCGAGGCGCTGCAACGTGCGCTGTCCGTCTCGCGGTGGACCGAAGCTCATGTCTCCCTGCCAGGTCAGTGGCTTGATCAGCGTTCCCGCGCCCTCGTCGAAGACCGGCTTCAGGTGCCGGTACGCGCGATGCCTCGCCAGCGCCTCGCCGAGCTCGGCGACGGTCAACGGTCCGTCGCTCAGCGCCGCGCGCACCGCGGCCCGGAAGTCCGGCCAGTCCGATGGAGTGAGCCGGTAGTACTCCACCCAGCTCGGCAGCTCCCACTGCCGGCCGGCCGATCGGAGGGCCAGATAGATGCCGCCCTCCTCGGGCGAGAGGTAGTGCATCGACCCGCGGAACGCGAAGGCCTTGATCACCTCACCGTCGGCCAGGGCCGTCGCGAGCTCACCCGGACGCGACGTCGCACGACGGGTCCGAACAGCCAGCTCAGCGAGCGACTCGTCCATCGAGAGCACCGCGCCGAGCCGGCGTACGACACCGGCGACCGACTCGGACCCCACGGGGTCGAGCAGCTGTCGCTCCATCCGCCAGGACAGCGCCTGCGCCCAGCGTGACCGAAGCCTCGGTCGACGTGCTCATCCCCGCAGCCTCGCACCACGTGCCGGATGCTGTCTCCCCGGGATGCGCCCTCGCGAGGCGTAGCGTGGCGCGTCGTGAGCAGCCATCCCTCCGACGTGCTCGACGAGCTCGTCGCCGTGGGCCGGGAGCCGGGCGCTGCCGTGGCAGTGGTCCGCGGCGGCGCCGTCGAGATCGAGCACTCGGCTGGCACTCGGGACGGGGCCTCGCCATGGTCCTCGGACACCCTGGTGATGACGTTCTCGGTCGCCAAACCGTTCGCCGCCCTGGCGTTCCTCGACGCGGTGGCCGAGGGCCATCTCGGCCTGGAGCAGCCGGTCACGTCGGTCTGGCCCGCGTTCGGTCGGTCCGGCAAGGAGTCCACGACGATGCGGCACCTGCTGTCTCACCAGGCCGGGCTGCCGGCGTTTCCCGAGAGCGCGCTGCGGGTCGAGTACGACGACCGGCAGGCGCTCGTCGACCTCCTGGCCGAGGCGTCCCCGATCCACCCCCCGGGTGCCGGGGTCGCCGAGCACGCCCTGACGTACGGTCACCTGCTCGACGAGGTGCTGCGCCGAGCCACTGGCGAGCCACTGGCCGAACGGTTTGCCCGCTTCGCGGCCGCGGCCGGGTGGGACCTGCACCTGCGCGTGGAGGATCACGACCTCGCACGCGTGGCAACCCTGGTGGAACTCACCGGAACGTGGCAGTCGGGCTATCTCGAGGACCCGCGATGGGGCCCGGCACTCAGCCGACCGGCCGGGCTGCTCGACCCCGAGGTGCTGAACTCCGACCGCTTCCGCGGTACCCCGTTCCCCGCCGTGGCACTGCACGCCACTGCCCTCTCCCTGGCGCGCTTCTACGACGACGTGATCCGAACCGAGGGTCTCGTCGCCGCGCGCCTCGGCCACGACCTGTGGCGAGCGTATGTCGAGCCCGCGGCATCCGGTCATGATCTGGTGCTCAACCGGCCGGTCACCTGGACCCTCGGCTTCCAGGTGAGCGAGGAGAGCGGGCGGGTCGAGCTCGGGATGGGGGGCGCAGGCGGATGCTCGGCATGGGCCGAACCGGCCGCGAGCTACGGCGCCGCGTACCTGACCAGGGGGCTGGGTGGTCACGACCGCGGGGACGTCGTGTGGGAGGCCATCTCGGCCAGGTTCACACCGCCGACCGCGGCCGGATGAGCGCGTCCGTCCCTGTGGTGTCCGTCCGAGGTCTCGAGCACCGTGTCCACCCAGAACCTACGATCGCTGGATGAGCGCCGACCTTGTCATCAAGAACCTTGCCGGCGGCCATGCTCACCGCACCCTGTTCGACTCCCTGGACCTGACGGTCGCGCCCGGAGACGTGGTGGGCGTGGTCGGAGCCAACGGCGCCGGCAAGACCACCTTGCTGCGGATCCTTGCCGGCGACCTGGACCCGCTCGAGGGCCTCGTGTCCACCGCGCCCAACGACGCCTTCGTCGGCTGGCTCCCCCAGGAGCACGAGCGGGTCCCCGGCGAGACCGTCGGCCACTACGTCGCCCGTCGCACCGGAGCCGCCGCCGCGACCGCCGAGATGGAGCGAGCCGCCACCGCGCTCGGCGCGGGCGAGCACTCCCGGAGCGCCGAGGACGCGTACGCGCACAGCCTCGACCACTGGCAGGCCAGCGGCGCCCCGGACCTCGACGAGCGCCTCCCGCCGGTGCTGGCCGAGCTCGGCCTCGACGTCGACACACGCGCCTTGATGACCTCCCTGTCCGGCGGGCAGGCCGCCAGGGCAGCGCTGGCCGCGCTGCTGCTCAGTCGCTTCGACGTGGTGCTGCTCGACGAACCCACCAACGACCTCGACCTCGCCGGGCTCCAACGTCTGGAGGGGTTCGTGCGGGGTCTGCGCTCAGGGGTGGTTCTGGTCTCCCACGACCGCGAGTTCCTCTCCCGGGTGGTGACCCGCATCGTGGAGCTCGACCTCGCGCAGCGCCGGGTCGCGGTCTACGACGGCGGCTACGACGCGTTCCTCGAGGAGCGGGCGGTCGCCCAGAGGCACGCTCGTGAGGCGTACGAGGAGTTCGCCGACAAGAAGGCAGACCTCGTCAGCCGCGCCCGGACCCAGCGCGAGTGGAGCTCGCAGGGCGTCCGCAACGCCATCAAGAAGGCCCCCGACAACGACAAGATCCGCCGCAAGGCGCAGGTGGAGTCCTCCGAGAAGCAGGCCCAGAAGGTCCGCCAGATGGAGTCCCGGATCGCACGCCTGGAGGAGGTCGAGGAGCCGCGGAAGGAGTGGGCGCTGCGCTTCACGATCGGCAGCGCCCCACGCTCCAGCTCCGTGGTCGCGACGCTCGACGAGGCCACCGCGAGCCTGGGCCGGTTCACCTTCGGCCCGGTGTCGGTGCAGGTCAGCGCTGGTGACCGGATCGGCGTCACCGGGCCCAACGGGGCCGGGAAGACGACACTGCTGCGGCTGCTCGTCGGCCGGCTCGCCCCGGACACCGGCAGGGCAGGGCTGGGGGCCTCGGTCGCGGTCGGCGAGATCGACCAGACCCGCACGGGGCTGGCCGAGGACCTTTCCCTGGGGGACGCGTTCGAGGTGGCGATGCCGCAGATGGCTCCCGCAGACGTGCGGACGTTGCTGGCGAAGTTCGGCCTCAAGGCCGACCAGGTCACCAGCCGGGTCGGCCGGCTCTCGCCCGGTGAGCGGACGCGTGCCGCGATGGCGCTGCTCCAGGCCCGCGGGGTCAACCTCCTCGTCCTCGACGAGCCCACCAACCACCTGGACCTGCCGGCGATCGAGCAGCTCGAGGAGGCGCTCGAGACCTACGACGGGTCCCTGCTGCTGGTCTCGCACGACCGCCGGCTGCTCGACAACGTCCGGCTCGACCAGCGGTGGCACGTCCAGGACGGCCGGGTCACCACCGGACAGGTCGGCTGACCGCGAATACAATCGACCAAGCCCGGCATCCTCGCGTCACGGCACTCCAAGCCACCACGCTCGTAGGCCGAACCAGACGCCTGGCCCGCTGCCGGGCGGGTGACGCCGGAGGTGCACGATGGGTGAGACGGACCCGTTGCGCGAGCTCCACGACGCGTATGTGTGGAAGGTCAACGCGGCGGTCGCCGAGGACCGGATGGACCTCGTCTGGCAGTTCGCGGACGAGTACACGGACGAGGCGCTCCAGCTGTTGGCGACGCTCGAGCCGCCCGGCTGCGGCCGGCCGGACTGCGCCATCTGTGCGCGAGGCAGCCCACGTCCGAGCATGCCTGCTCACCGCAGGTGGTTCCGGCGCAGGCACCCGAGCGCGAGGTGAGCGCGCCGCGGGGTCAGCCGAAGGTGCCGCCGATTCCGCCGAGCAGATCTGCCGGGTTGATCCCGAGCTGATGAAGCAGGGCCGCGTCCTCCTCGGTGTCGACCTGTTCGGGTAACTCGCGCTCGGCGCGGTCGGCTGCTTCGTCCTCGCTTCGGCCGCGAAGCTGGTCGACGATCTCCTGTCGGTCGATCTCCACCTCGACACCCCTTTCGGACGCTCCCGGTCAAGGGTCAGCCTGCCCGATTCTCGGGCACGCGGGAAGCCCTGGCCGCACGACAACCCCCTGTCAACCGCGGTTTCTGCCCAGGCGCTCATGGCTGGACACCCAGTCGCCCGCGAGGACGGCGCTGCTGAGCGAGATCTCGCCGGCCAGCACGACAGCGGCGCAGATCTCGGCCAGCTTGCGCACCTTGCCCGGGCCGAAGCAGCCGAGCATCTCCAGGCACTCTCGCTGGGTGGCCAGCCCCGTGCCACCCCCGACGGTCGCCACGATGAGCGCCGGTAGCGTGATCGACCAGTAGTAGTCACCGGAGTCCAGCAGCTGGGTGTAGACGATGCCCGCGTGCGACTCGGCGACGTTGGCGGCGTCCTGGCCGGTGGCGATGAACAGGGCGGCCAGACCGTTGGCCGCGTGCGCGCCGTTGTTGGCCGAGCCGGCCAGGAACGCTCCGGTCTTGCTCAGCTGCCGAGCCCAGAACAGCGTCTTCGGCTCGACACCCATCACCTCGCGCAGCAGGTGCGCGGGCAGCGTCGCCTCCGCGACGACACGCTTGCCCCGTGTGCGCAGCGCGTTGATCTCGGAGTGCTTCTTGTCGGTGTCGATCCCGCCGGACAGCACGAACCGCGGTGTGGCGGGGTGGTTCTCGACGATCCACTGGCACGCAGCGAGGGTGGCCCGGCCCACCATGTTCTGCCCGGCCGCGTCGCCCGTGGTGAAGTCGAAGCGCAGGTACAGCAGTGGGCCGACGGCGTACTGCTCGATCTGCAGGAGGGCGCCGACGCGGGTGGTCGCCTCCGCAGCCTCGGCGATCGCCGGCTGGTGGTGCTCGACCCACCGCCCGAAGTCACGGGCCGCGACTGCGTCGTCGAACACGAAGACCGGTGCCCGCTGCATCCGGTCGTCGACCACCGTGGCCCGCACTCCACCGGCAGCGGTCAGCAGGCGCATCCCGCGGTTGTAGCTGGCGACCAGCGTGCCCTCGGTGGTGGCCATGGGGATGTAGAAGTCCCCGCGAGCGTGCTCGCCGTTGATCCGCAGCGGCCCCGCGATCCCGATCGGCACCTGCGCGACGCCGGCGAAGTTCTCGATGTTGCCCGCCAAGCCGGCCGGGTCGACCGAGTAGGCGCCGACGTGCGCCAGCGCCACGCCGGTGACCTCGCGGACGAAGTCCCGCCGACCCGCTGCGGACTCCTCGGTGTAGTCGTCGGACCGGTCGCGCGGCACCGCCGGTGCGACCGTGGCGGGCCCGGTCGACCCCGGCCCGTCGTCGTGGGTCACCGCAGCAGCTTCTTGAGGATCTTGCCGGTGGCGCCGTGCTCGAACTCGGCCCGGAACTCCACCAGCCGAGGGTACTTGTAGACGGCCACCCGCTCCTTGACGTAGTCGATGACCTCCGTCCTCGGTCAGCGTGGACCCCGGCATCGGCGTCACGAACGCCTTGACCTCCTCGCCCAGCCGCGGATCGGGCACGCCGATGACGGCGGCCTCGGCGATGCCGGGGTGGGTGTAGAGGACCTCCTCGATCTCGCGCGGGTAGACGTTGTAGCCGCCACGGATGATCAGGTCCTTCTTGCGGTCGACGATGAACACGAAGCCGTCGGCGTCGACGTAGCCGAGGTCGCCGGTGCGGAACCAGCCGCGGGTGAAGGTCGCCGCGGTCGCCTCCGGGTCGTCGTAGTAGCCGCGCATCACGTTCACGCCGCGGACCACGATCTCGCCGACGTTCTCCGCGCCCGGCCGGCAGCGGGCTGGTCGCTCGCCGTCCCAGATCTGCAGGTCCACCCCCCAGATCGGCTTGCCGACGCTGTAGACCCGGCGCTCGTCGGCGCTGATGTTGAACGTCGTCGTCGACGCGGTCTCGGTCAGGCCGTAGCCCTCGAGGATGAGCGACGCCGAACTGCTTCTCGAACGCGTCGAGCACCTCGGCCGGGATCGCGGCGCCGCCGGAGATGCCGACGCGCAGCGACGCGACGTCGTCCGGGTTCACGTCCGGGTGGTCCAGCAGCGCGAGGAACATCGTGGGGACGCCGGCGAAGATGGTGGCCCGGTCGCGCTTGATGACCTCGAGCACCTTGCGCCGGCTCGAAGCGCGGGACCAGCGACAGCGTCGCGCCGAACCGGATGCCCACGTTGAGCAGGCTGGACAGCCCGAACACGTGGAACAGCGGCAGCACGCACGAGGGTGACGTCGTCGGCGCGGATGCCGAACACCCGGCCCGGGGTGTCGCAGTTCATGTAGCAGCTGGAAGTGCGTGAGCTCGGCGCCCTTCGGGGTGCCCGTGGTGCCCGACGTGTAGATGATCACCGCGGTGTCGCCCGGGTCGCGTCGACTCGAACGGCGCCGGCAGGTTCGGGTCTGCGGTCATCAGGGCTCGAACGGCACGCCGACCGTCGCCTCGGGAATGCCCGGCGTGTTGACCACGTAGAGGTGCTCGACCCCGGCCGCCTCGGTCGCCTTGGCCGCCTCCGACGCCGTGCCGCTCCAGGTGATGAGTGCGCAGGCGTGCGAGTTGCCGAGCTGGAAGGCGACCTCCGGGGCCTTGAGCAACACGTTCATCGGCACGGCGACACAGCCGGCCTTGAGGATGCCGAAGTAGGCGATGACGAACTGCGGCAGGTTCGGCAGCTGCAGCCCGATCCGGTCGCCGGGCTGGAACCCCGCTGCCTGCAGTCCTCGTGCGAACTGGTCGCTCAGCGCGTCCAGCTCGGCGTAGCTGATCCGCCCGCCGTCGAAGAGCAGCGCCGGCTTGTCGGGGTAGGCCTTGGCGGACTCTCGCAGGATGTAGGCAAGGTTCAGGCTCATCGGTTCTCCCTCGGTGGTTGTTCGAACAGCACTGACATGGTGCGGACCAGCACGGCACGGCGGCGCCGGCCGCCGAGCCCGCCGATCCCCTCGACGACCGCCCGACGCAAAGGCTCTCGCAGCCACTCACGACGAGCGAGAACGGGTTCCGCGCCTGCGACGCTCCGGCGAACGGGGCGGTCGCTTCGAAGATCACGTCCGGCTCGGCGAAGTGCAGCCACAGGACGCACCTCGGCACCTCGCTCATTTCGCCATCGCCCGTCCGTCGATCGACGAACGCGACCGGGCGCAGCCCACCGGCGGTGTGCGCCTGGAGGAAGATCTTCGCTCGAAGCGTAGTGATTGCGACTCACCGGAATCAACCCCGGAGCCAGGGTCATCGATGCGCACCGCCGTACGCATGTGGTTGTCTCTTCGGTGTGCACCGTGACGACTTCGATGCCGCGGTCGCGAGTCACCGCCCCGAGCTCGAGGTGCACTGCTACCGGATGCTCGGGTCCGTCCAGGACGCCGAGGACGCCGTCCAGGAGACGCTGGTCCGGGCCTGGTCGGCGATCGATGGCCTGGCAGCCGGCAGCAACGTGCGCGCCTGGCTCTACCGCATCGCCACCAACCGTTGCCTGACCCTCATCGAGCGCCGCCGACGACGGGAGCTCCCCGTCGACCTCTCGCCCGGCGCGCCCGTGGAAGAAGTTGCGTGGCTCGAGCCCTACCCGGCGCGACCCGCGCCGGCCGACGTCGGGCCCGAAGCCCGCTACGAGGCCACCGAGGCGATGCAGCTCGCCTTCATCGCCCTGCTCCAGCACCTGCCGGGACGACAACGGGCGGCCCTGGTGCTGCGCGACGTGCTGGGGTTCCCCGCAGCGGACGCGGCGCCGATGCTGGGGCTGAGCGTGCCTGCCCTCAACAGTGCCCTTCAACGAGCTCGGGCGAGGGTCGGCGAGCGCCTACCTCGAACCGATGCCGCCGTCGGCGCCGACGTCGCTCGGACGGCGAAGCTCTACGTCCGAGCCTGGGAGCAGGGGGACGTCGATGCCATCGTGGCCCTGCTGAGCTCGGACGCCCGCTACTCGATGCCGCCGCTGCCGCAGTGGTTCCAGGGCCACGACGACATCCGTGCCTTCATCCTCGACGGTCCGATTCACCTTCGCTGGCGGTTCGTCACCGGCCGGGCGAACGAGCAGGTCGCCTTCGGCACCTATGCGTGGGACGACGAACGCGGCACCTACGTGGCGTTCAGCCTCGATCTGGTTCGGGTCCACGGCGGAATGATCACCGAGGTCGTCTCGTTCCTGACGCCGGAGATCTTCGGTCGGTTCGGATTCCCCGACGAAGTTTCCTGACGAGGACCGATGAGTTCTCGTCTCGGCACGGGTTGTACGGGTGACAGAACCGACCGAACAAGGAGCAGCCATGAGCGACACCGACGACATCCGCACCCTGATCCACCGGTGGGCCGAGGCCGTGCACCACGGTGACCTCGACACGGTGCTCGCCGATCATGCCGATGACATCGTGATGTTCGACGTCCCGCCGCCGCACCGAGGAGCCCGCGGCCTCGAGGAGTACCGCTCCACCTGGCCCGGCTTCTTCGACTGGCAACGATCGGGAGCCGTGTTCGAGATCGACGAGCTCGAGGTCACCGCCGGGGACGACGTCGCGTTCGCGCACGCAGTGCTCCGATGCGGCAAGCCCACCGAGCAGGACCCCGTCGTGGAGCCTCGGCTCCGGTTGACGGTGGGGCTGCGCCGAGACGGCGACCGGTGGGTGGTCGCGCACGAGCACCACTCGTTCGCGGATTCCTCGGTGGCGTCGTAGGCCGAGCAAGGGCGTGGAGCGTTCCGGCCTCGACGCCCTCCCTCGAGGTCAGCCCCCGAGCGAGTCCAGGAAGTCGTCGACGTGCTTCCAGAGCAGCTCGCAGGCCTCGGCGTCGTACTCGTCGGGGAGCGACTCGTCGGTGAACAGGTGGCCCGATGCGGCGTACTCGTGGAACTCGACACGCGCCCCGGACCGGCGGATGTCGGCCAGGGTCGCCTCGACCCAGGCGTCGTCGCGGAACGGGTCGGCCTCGGCATAGTGCAGCTGCACGGGCACGTCGCCGGGCCAGGCGTCAGCGCCGAGGAACGACAGCGGCAGTGCGCCCGACAGCAGGACCGCGCCACCCACCCGGCGATGCAGCGCGACGTGCTCGGCCATCCCGGCTCCGTTGGAGAAGCCGGCGACGACGAACCCGTCGTCCAGGTCGGCCGTGGCGTCGAGGGCGCCCTGCATCAGGGCCGGGAACCCGCGTTCCTCGACATAGGCGTGCGCGGCGGCGTGGTCGTCGAAGACGCGGCCGTCGTACTGGTCGACGACGTGGACCGTGTGCCCGTGGCCGCGCAGCCGCGCGGCCGCGTCCTCCACACCGGGGCGGATTCCGAGGGCTGAGTGGAACAGGGCGATGGTGGTCATCATGCCTCCTGGGTGGGTCCAAACTGAACGATGTCCAATACAAACTGTATGCCGTACAGTTGAGTCATGTCAACCTCCCGAGGGCCGGGCCAGCGCGCCGGTCTCGACACCGTTCAGGTGCTCGCCGCCGCCCGGGCCGTGCTGCGCGAGGACGGCATCCAGGCACTGAGCCTGCGCGCCGTCGCGCGCCGCCTCGGCGTGGCACCCAACACCCTCTACAGCCACGTGGCGGGCAAGGACGACCTCCTCGACCTGGTGCTCGACGACGTCCTGGGTGGGGTGGCGGTGCCGGCCGAGGAGGAGGTCCGGCGTGACCCGTGGGGAGCCGTGCGCGCGATCATGCTGGACTCCTACGACGTGCTCCTCGCCCACCCCGGTCTGGTGCCCGCGTACCTCGACCGGCAGGGCGCGCGCGGAGTGCAGGCCCAACGGCTCGGCGTCGTGACGATGCGCGCGCTCGGCAACGCAGGTCTCGACGAGGAGTCAGCCCGCGAGGCGATGCGCGTGCTGATCGTCAACACGGTCGGCTTTGCGGCCTTCTCGGCTCGCCCCGAGGGCGCGGGTGCCGGGGTCATCCGCGCCGACGAGCTGCGCCGCAACTTCGAGAACGGCCTGGACTGGCTGCTCGCGGGGATCGGTTCCTGACGAACTGCTGACCTGCGTCACGGAAGGTGCCGGTCGAGGCGTCGCAACAGCGCGCCCACCACCGGCCAGTCGTGGGCACCGGCCCGCATGACCCGCCCGCGCGCCGTACCGAGCACGCGGCGCAGCCAGGCACCCGGGTTCCGTAGCTCGCGGTCTGCCGTCGCACGGGCACGCCGATGCAACCAGTGCGCGCACCCGGCGCACACCCGGACCTCGGGGTGCGCCCCCAAGGCGGTGAGGTCCGACTCGTCGAACGTGTTGCCGCAGCACCAGCAGGACGGCTGAGCCGCTCGTTCGTCCTCGGTCGCTGCCGTCGCCATGCGCCCATCTTGGCCCGGGCGGGTGGGACGTGGTGGGGACTGGTCCCCGACGATTCACGCGCTGTTCGATCTGCGGCCACCTGCCCGGTGGCTCGGACGGAAAGGATCCACACATCCACGATCCACATCCTGAGGAGCAACCATGCCCAACCCCGTGCCCAGGCGCGCCTTCCTCGGCGGCTCGGCCGCGACGCTCGGCTTCGCGTTCGCCGGCGCCGGCAGCCTCGACCCCTTCGTCAGCTCTGCCGCCGCAGCCACCCGGACCAGCGCGGGCTACGGTCCGCTCTCCCCGGCTGGGCCGCTGCTCTCCCTTCCGAAGGGCTTCTCCTACAAGGTGATCGGCCAGTCCGGTGTCGCCGGTGCCAGCGGGTTCGTCCACCCGGGGGACCCGGACGCCATGGGCTGCTTCGCTCGCCCGAACGGCGGCTCGGTGGTCGTGTCGAACCACGAGCTGGCCGGCTCGGACCGGCACGCGGTCCCGCACGTCGACGGCCTGGTCTACGACACGGGCGGCATCGGGGGCACCTCCACGATCGTGCTCGACGCCGACAACAACGTGATCGAGCAGTACGCCTCGGTCTCGGGCACGTGGAACAACTGTGCCGGCGGCGTCACGCCGTGGGGCACCTGGCTGACCTGTGAGGAGACGGAAGCCAGGGCGGGCGGCACCCTCACGAAGGACCACGGCTACGTCTTCGAGGTCGACCCCACCAGCCAGGCCGCCAACATCGGCAGGTCGCCCCTCCCGCTGAAGTTCCTCGGCAGGTACGCCCACGAGGCGGCCGCGGTCGACCCGGCCACGAGCACCATCTACCTCACCGAGGACGCCGGCGGACCCAACGGCCTGTACTTCCGCTGGACCCCGCCCGCCGGCTTCACTTCGGGGAAGGGTGCGCTGCACGCACTCGCCGCGGACGGCGCCGTGGAGGTCGGCACGCTCCACGCGATGAAGTGCTTCGACGAGGACGGCAACCACGTGCCGGACCTCTCGATCGCCACGGAGGTCAACACCGTCTACACCGTCGAGTGGGTGTCGGTGCCGGACCGCGACGCACGTGCGGTCTCGGTCCGAAAGCAGTTCACCGACGACCAGATCACCAGGTCGCGCAAGCTCGAGGGTCAGTGGTGGGCCGATGGCGGCGCCTACTTCGTCGCCAGCTTCGCCCGGCACTCGGACGGCTCGACCAACGAGCACGACGGCCAGGTCTGGTTCTACGACCCCGCGAAGTCGCGGGTCGTGCTCACGACGATCTTCGGGGTCAACCCTGACCCCGCCACGGGAGACTCGAACTTCGACGGGCCCGACAACATCACCGTCTCACCGCACGGCGGCCTCATTCTCGCCGAGGACGGAGAGGGGCGCTCGCACCTCGTCGGGGTGACCGAACAGGGAAAGGCCTACCCGCTCGCCCTCAACCTGGCGAACGACAGCGAGTTCGCCGGCCCGGTCTTCAACGCCTCCGGCAGCACGCTGTTCACGAACATCCAGACGCCGGGCTACACGCTGGCCATCACCGGTCCGTGGGGTCGACCCTCGAACGCCCGCTAGGCAGACCGCACCGGGCCGGGGGTGCTGTCAGAACTCGATGACCTGTCGCAGGGCCGTCCCGGCGGCGAGCTCGTCCATGGCCCTGTTGACGTCGTCGAGCCCGATCCGTGAGGAGACCAGGGCCTCGACCGGGAGCCGTCCCTCGCGCCACCACTGGGCGAACACCGGGATGTCCCGGGACGGCACCGCGGACCCGAGGTAGCTGCCGATGACCGTCCTGGCCTCGGCCACCAGCTGCAGTGGCGACACCCTGGCGCGCGCGTCGGGGTGAGGGAGGCCGACGGTGACGGTGCGTCCGCCGGGTGCGGTTGCGGCCAGCGCGGCCTCGAACGCCGGGGCGTTCCCGGCGGCCTCGACGACGACGTCACACCTGGCTCCGCTCGACGCGAGCTCGGCCGGGTCCAGGACGGTGGTCGCCCCGAGCTCGCGTGCACGGTCGCGCTTGGCGGCGACCCCGTCGACCGCGACGACGTCCCCGCGCCCGATCGCGACCGCGGTGAGCAGGGCGGCCATGCCCACGCCACCGAGCCCGACGACCATGACGCTCTGTCCCGGCTCGGGTGGCGCGGCGTTGAGCAGGGCGCCGCCCCCGGTCAGCACCGCGCAGCCGAGGACCGCGGCCACGTCGGGCGGCACGTCGTCGTCCACCGCGACGACCGAGCGGGTGTCCACGACCGCGTGGGTGGCAAACGCCGAGACGCCCAGGTGGTGGTGCACCGGGGTCCCGTCGCGCGCGAGCCGGCGACCGCCCCCGAGCAGCTCACCGGCGGCGTTGCTGGCGGACCCGGGGCCGCACGGCATCCGCCCGCCGGTCGCGCAGCCGGGGCATCGCCCGCAGCGGGGCAGGAAGGTCATGACCACCTGCTGGCCGATCGCGAGGTCGGTGACGCCGGGACCGAGCGCGGTGACGTGTCCGCTCGCCTCGTGGCCGAGCAGCATCGGGACGGGTCTGGCTCGGTTGCCGTCGACGACGGACAGGTCCGAGTGGCAGACCCCAGCGGCGGCGATCCGGACCAGTACCTCACCAGGGCCCGGGGCGTCGAGCTCGAGCTCACCCACCGTGAGGGGCCGGGTCCGTGCCCAGGGCCCCGGCCGGCCGACCTCCTCCAGGACGGCACCGGTGATCCTCATGACCGGGCCTGCTCGGCGTGGGCGAGGACGTCCCGGATCGCGACGGGGATCGGCACCGTGGCGCGCGAGGTGCGGTCGATGTACACGTGGACCCAGTGGCCGAGCGCGGCGAGCTCGACCGCCTCGCCGTCGAACAGGCCCAGCGCGTAGGTGATGCTGCTGCGCCCGAGCCGTTCGACGCGAACGCCGACGTCGAGGGGGTTGGGGTACTCCAGCTCGCGGAAGAAGCGGCAGCCCGACTCCGCGACCACCCCGAGCTCTGGCAGCGCCATGACGTCGACGCCGGCGCCGGCGATCAGCCAGCCGTTGATCGCCGAGTCGAACAGCTCGTAGTAGACGGCGTTGTTCAGGTGCCCGTACATGTCGTTGTCGGACCACCGCGTCGTCACCCGAGCGACCCGGTCGAAGTGCGCGCGGGTCAGCGCGCGCGGATCCGGTGCGGTGCCCGTGGGGCTGTGTGCGTCGGTCATCGGTGCCCCGCGAGTACCTGCTCGCGCAGGATCTCGGCGTGACCGCAGTGCTGGGACAGCTCGCGCAGCATGTGCAGCATGGCCCAGCGCAGGGGGAGGGGGCCGCGTCGGTTCCCGGGCAGCACGTCGTCCAGACCCAGATCGGCGATCGCCCTCCGAGAGTCGTCGCACGCCGCGCGGTAGGCAGCCAGCTGCGACGCGACGGTGACGCCGTCGTCGACGTCCCACGACTCCTCCGCCGTCTCCGGGATGCCGATCTCGGCCCTCGGCCGGCCGGTCACCGCCTCGTCGAACCAGACCCGCTCGACGAACGTCGCGTGCGCGAGCAGGCTGAGCAGGGTGGTCTTCGAGGGCACCAGCCGGCGGCGCGCCTGCTCGTCGGTCAGCCCGTCGAGGCAGTCGAGCAGGATCTGGCGGTGGTCGTCCAGGAACGCGTCGAACTGGCGCCGGAGCGGCGCGTCGAACACGGTGGGGTCCATCGTCGGCGGCGGTACGTCCATCGGCTCACTGTAGGGCCGGCCCCCGGCACCGTCACGGAGCCGGGGGGAGTGGCTCAGAGGTACTGGCCGGTGCCCTCGGTGTGACCCGGCTCGCCGTGCGGGCGCTGGGTCTGGGGCATCCCGGGGGTGCCGGGCGACGGCATCCCCGGGTGTCCGGTGCCCGGAGGCAGCTGTCGCATCTGCTGCAGCTGCGCCTGCGCGGCCATCTGCTGCGCGACGAGCGCGGTCTGGATGCCGTGGAACAGGCCTTCCAGCCACCCGACGAGCTGGGCCTGGGCGATGCGCAGCTCGGCGTCGGAGGGTGAGTCGTCCTGGAAGGGCAGGGTGATCCGCTCGAGCTCCTCGACCAGCTCGGGAGCCAGCCCGTCCTCGAGCTCGGCGATCGAGCGATGGTGGATCTCGGCCAGGCGCGCCCGCCCCTTCTCGTCGAGCGGTGCGCTGCGCACCTCGTCGAGCAGCTGCTTGACCATCGAGCCGATCCGCATGACCTTGGCCGGCTGCTCGACGAGGTCGGCCGGGTTGGTCGGGCGCTGACGGCGCTCGTCGGCGGGAGGGTCGTCGTGCGCGGCGACGCCCATCCCGTCGGGGGTGACGACCACGACGCGCTCGCCGTCGCTCGTCACGGTGACCGGTGTGCCCTGGCGCTCGGAGTCGTCCTGGTCCTGCTCGGGGTGGTGCTGCTCACTCATGGCCCCATCCTGCCCCACAGCGCCGCCGACCCAGTCGACTCGGGTGCTCAGGTGGCTGCCCGGGCAACCACCTGAGCACTCGACTCCGACAATGGTGTCGATCTCTCGGAGTTGACATCGACTTTCGATAGCCATATCGTTCCTCATTGTTATCGTAAATCGATATGTCGATGATGGGGAGCGTGCCATGACCGACCACCCGCACCACTCGGAACGCCCCGACCGGACCCCCGAGGGCGACCGGACCGACCACACCGGCCAGACGCAGCGGTCAGCGCGCACCGGCAGCGGGCCGCCGCCCCGAGACCTGCTGGCGTTCGACCGGTTCGACCGCTGGGGGCTGGTCGTCCTCCTCGGGGCCGTCGCCCTCGGTGCGATCCTCGCCGGGGTGGTCGAGCCCCTGGCCGACTGGGCGACCGGCGCCCCGCTGACCCCTGAGGTGGTCAGCGAGGTCACCGTGCCGCCGCTCGACGCGGCCGGCGTGGGCTACGGCCCTGCCACCTACGGCGTCGACCTGGTCGACCCCAGCGCGGGGCAGCGGCTCCTCGACCTGGTGCCCGGCGTGCTCGGGGCCGTGCTGGTCGTGCTCGCCTGCTGGTGCATCGTGCTGCTGCTGCGCACCGTCGCCGCGGGCGACCCTTTCGCCCCGGTCAACGTCGTCCGGCTACGGGTCGTCGCCGCAGTGCTCGTCCTCGGTGTGCCGGTCGTCGACGTCCTCGAGTCCCTCGTTGGCACCGTGCTGCTCGATGGCCTCGACTTCGGCAGCCTGGCGCTGCCGTTCATGCTCGACATCCCCTGGGTGCCGATGCTGGCCGGCCTGGTCGTGGCCATGCTCGCCGAGGCGTTCAAGGCCGGCAGTCGGCTGCGCGACGACGTCGACGGGCTGGTCTGATGCCGGTCGACGAGCCGCACCGCGTCGTCTGCCACCTCGACCGGCTGCTCGAGGACCGGGGCATGACGCTCGCCGCCCTCGCCGAGGCCGTCGGTGTCACCGTCGTCAACCTCTCGGTGCTCAAGAACAACCGGGCCAAGGCCGTGCGGTTCAGCACCGTGACCGCGATCTGCGACGTGCTGCAGTGCCAGGTGGGCGACGTGCTCACGGTCGAGCGGCTGGCGGGATGACGGCTGGGTCGTTCGTCCCGGAGCCCGGCGTGGCCGCCGGGCGGGGATCCCGGTGACCGATGCGTCGCAGCAGGGGCTGCGAGGCGGCCGCCAGCACCGCGGCGGACGTCGCCGCCGCCACCGTGACCGCGAACGCGCCGGTGTGGCCGTGCACGTCCGCGAGGCGACCGGCGACGGCTGACCCGACGGCATAGCCGATGCCGGTGGCTCCGGCGAGGAGCGTCATCGCGGCGCCGACCCGGGAGGCCGGAGCCGCGCGCTCGCCGAGCATGAACACGCTGATCATGTACGGCGCGACGACGAAGCCGAGCACCAGCACCACGGCGAACAGCCGCGGGATGGTGTCGGTGGCGAGCAGCGGCACGACAGCACGGCCAGACCCAGGGCAGCGACGAGAACCCTCGAGGCGTACCCGAACCGGGCCGGCAGTGCGGCCACGGCGAGCCCGGCGATGACCGAACCGACTCCGAGCGAGGCGTGCACGAGGCCGGCGATACCGGCCTGTCCGGCATCCGTGGCGAGCACCGTCGTGCCGGTCTGGATCGAGCCGAACACCACGCCGATGAGCAGCTGGGCCACGAGCAGCACGACGAACGCCGCACTCACCAGCCGGGCGCCGGTGACGGCCGCCGCACGGTGGGCGTGCGTGAGGCGAGCGGTCGGGTGCAGGGCGAACGCGCACCCGAAGACGAGCAGGATGCTGGCCGCCACGACGAGCGCCAGCTGGGGGCTGGCCACGACGACGATCAGGCCGAGCAGGGCCGGGCCGAGCACGAAGGACGCCTCGTCGGCGGCGCCCTCGTAGGAGAACGCGGCCTCCATCAGGTGCGGTTGGTGGTGCTCCTCCTCGCGGGTGATCGGGCGCCAGCGCACCCGCGCCAGCGGCCCGATCTGCGGCATCGCGGCACCCGCCACGGCGGCCATCGCGACGACGAGTCCGGGTGCGACCTCGGCCTGGGCGAGCGCGACGAGGGCCAGCAGGCCGAGCCCGCCGAGCAGCGACTGCACCAGCACCACGGGTCGCTGACCGACGCGGTCGGCGAGGCTGCCGGCGACCGGGGCGCCCACGGCATTCGCGACGGCCAGCGCACCGGCCGCGGCACCGCCGGTGCCGTACGAGCCGGTCGTGCCGGCGACGAGCAGGAGGGTGCCCATCTGGGCCATCGCCAGCGGGAGGCGGCCGACGAACGCGACGGCGACGTAGAGGGGACCGGCGAGGGTGAACAACCGCCGGTAGGAGGCAAGGGGGGACATCGAGGGCTTCCAGGTCTGCGCCCGGGTAGGGCGGAGCGAGCGTGCGTCGAACCCGCCTCCAACGACGCACCAGGACCCTGTGCACCCCCGATTCTACCGGCCCGGCCGGGGTGCCCCGACCTCGTGCGACTTACGCACGGTTCTCGCACCGCCCCGAGCGCCAGAACCGCGCTCAAGTCGCACGAGGTGAGAACCCGACCATTGCGGATCACCCACCCTGGCGGCCCCAGAACTGCGCCCGGGGGTGGGTGATCCGCAATCAGTCGGGGTCAGGTGGTGCGGCGGGTGACCTGCGGCGCCTTGCGGATGCCGGCCCACGCGATCGCGCCCGCGACCAGCGGGACGAGCACCCCGACGACGAGCAGGGAGAGCCACGGGATGACGAGGATCGTGGGGCCCTCGATCGGGATGCCGCTCGGGCTCCAGCCGTCGCTCGTCAGCGGTCGCGCGATCGCGATGCCGGGCACCAGCCCGACCGCGACGCCGAGCACGCACCCGACGGCGGCGAGGAGGAACGCGGCTGCCGCGGCCATCAGTCGCCGCGTGCCACGGGTCGCCCCGAGGGCGGCCAGCGTCGCCTGGTCGGTCTGCTGCTCGGCCAGCGTGAGTGCGGTCGAGGTGAGGGTGATGACGAGGATCAACAGGGCGAAGACCCCGAGAAGGACGGCGACGATGATGGCGTCGTCTCGCGAGAAGCCCTTCTCGACGGTGATGCCCACCTCGTCGCCGAGCACCTCCTGCAGGCGCTCCGCCACGTCATCCGTCACAGCCGCGCCCGATGCGTCACGCAGGGTCGTGCTGTGGGCGCGCAGTGGCCAGCCGGTCGTCACGGGGGTGTCGGATGCCAGGACCAGGGAGGACCCCAGCATCCGCGCGTCCGTGTCAGCCACCGGCGGGAGGGTGATGACCGGTACGTCCACCCGCTGTTCGACCTTGACTCCGGGGTCGGTGGCCTCGGTCGCCTGCGGGTCGATGACGTAGGTGCCGCGGGCCAGGGTGACCGTGCCGTCCGTCACGGCCGTCGGGGGCAGCCCACGAACCACGGCGGCGCCCTCGCGGACCGCGGCGGCCTGGGTGGAGTCGAGGCCCAGACGTCGCACGACCTCGGCCGCGGGCAGCACCATCACCTGGCCGGTGCCGGTCGCATGGGTGCCGGCGACCATGCACGGCGGGCCCTGGGCGGCCTCGGCGTCGGAGCCGGGCTGCCACTGCAGGTCCTGCACGGTGCGCTCGGCGGTGCAGCCGCGCGGGATGACGTTGACGAAGCCCACGTCGTACGGCTCGGTCGGAGGCTGGCCCCCCTGCGTCATCGCGTCACCACTGTCGAACGAGCGGTTCTCGAGCAGCACGAGACCGGGCGCGGCGGCACGCACGGCATCCATGGGCAGCGGCTCCGAGTAGCTGACCAGCGCCTCACCGGTGAGCGTCTGCGGCAGGTAGTCGCGACGGGCCTGCTCGGTGTCACTGGCCAGGCCGGTGAGCCCGAAGGTGAGCCCGGCCACCGCGGCGAGCACGGCCGCCACCGAGGGGGCGCTGCGCGACCGGTGCCGGGCGAGGTCGCGGGCCGCCATCCGCAGTGTCGTCGGCAGGTGGCCGCCGAGCCGTCCCACACCGGCGAGGATGACCGGGACGAGGAAGAGCGTGCCCAGGATGAGCACCACGGCGCCGATCGTCACGGCGAACTCCCCGCCGGTCTCGATGCCCAGCAGGGTCGCCACGCTCGGCAGGCCGGCGGCGCCGGTGGAACCCAGGACGACCAGGGCACCGAGCACGGTGAGCACGACCCCGGCCGCCAGGATCACCAGGCTCGGCCGGGGGGAGACGCTCTGGCCGCGCATGACCCCGACGATGTCGAGCCGGCCGAGGCGACGCGCCGGCGCCAGCGCCGCGACCAGCGTGCTCGCGACGGCGCAGAGGGCGATGCCGGCGAGCAGGCCCCACCGCAGGTCGAGGGGAGCCGACGGGGCGGTGCCCTCGTTCCAGCCGATCGCGTCGATGACGGCCGGAGTGGCGAGCACTCCAAGCACGGTGCCGGCCACGGCGGATGCGCTGCCGAGCACGAGGGCCTGGGCCAGCACCGTGCGTCGCAACACCGGTGTGCTCGCACCGTTGCTCGCGGCGAGGGCGAGGGTGCGTCGCTGGCGGGTTGCGCTCACGGCGAAGGCCGGCCCGACGAGCAGCGCGGTGATGATGAGCAGCATGGCTGCGCCCAGGCCGAGGAGCAGCCGCATCTGGCTCGCGTCGCCCGACGTCACGTCACGCAGGTCTGCCGGCAGCTGGTCGAGTGAGGGCGGGTCGCGCAGGACGGCGGCCGAGGTGACGCGCAGGCCGTACTCGTTGAGCGCCTGGACCTCCTGCCAGGTCACCGGATCGCTGCCCCGCACGATCCAGCCGTTGCCTCCGGCCGATGCGCCCGCGGGTGGCACCGGCACGACGATGGCTTCGTTCCCGCTGTAGTAGCTCTGGGTCTGCGCCACGCCGACCAGGTCGAAGGTGTGGTCGGTGCCGTCGACGCTCACCGTGACGCTGCCACTGGAGGGCAGTCCGCGGGAGATGCCGTACCCCGTGACGAGGGCCTGAGCGGTGCCCCGGGGCCAGCGCCCGGACACCAGGCGCAGACGATCCCCGAGCCCCACGGAGCCGTCGAGCGCGAGCCCTTCGACGCTGACCCTGCGCTCGCCCACCGTGGTGCGGACCGGGAAGGTGCTCAGCGGCGACACCGGGGCCCCGACGAGGGCGGCGACCGCATCCGCGTTGTCGACGACCGACCCCTCGGGGGAGTACCCGGGGATGGCCCTCGCCGTGGCGGCGGAGAACGATGCCCCCGCGTTGGGGTCGCCACCCTGGAGGACCTGCCCGGCATCCGGGCCCTCGACGAGAGCCTGACCGCTGCCCATCGTCGACGGGATCTTCTCGGCCCCGCTGAGCTCGCTCGTCGCTGCGAACGTGACGATCAGGCTCAGCAGGAGGGTGGGGACCGCCACCATGACCACGATCAGGGCGCTGCGGCCCTTGTGCCGGCGCACGTCGCGGCGCGCCATCCGCAGGGCGACGGCCCAGCTCGAGCGCCACGCGGCGTACCGGCTCGGCTCGTGGGGGCTCGGCGGCGCCTCGGCCCCGCCACCGCCGCCGTCGGTCGGGGCATCGGGGCGGACCAGCGTGGTCATCGGGCGGCCTCACCCGCGGCGAGGAGGTCCTCGGGGCTCTCGCGGTGGCCGGTGGTGTCGACGACGACGCCGTCGCGCAGGAAGACGACCCGGTCGGCCCAGGCCGCGTGCCGCGCCTCGTGGGTGACGAGCAGCCCGGCGACGCCCTCGTCGCAGCGGTCGCGCAGCACTCGGAGCACCTCCTCACCGGTGTGGCTGTCGAGCGCCCCGGTCGGCTCGTCGGCGAGCACGAACCGGCGGCTCCCGACCAGCGCCCGGGCGATGGCGACGCGCTGCTGCTGGCCACCCGACATCTGGTCGGGGTAGCGGTCGGAGAGGTCCATCAGCCCCATCAGGTCGAGCGTGTGCCGGGCCTGCCGACGGGCCTGGCGCGCGCGGGCACCGTCGAGCTCGAGCGGCAGGGCGACGTTCTCGGCCGCGGTGAGGCTGGGGATCAGGTTGTAGTCCTGGAAGACGAAGCCCATCCGGCGGCGGCGCAGCTTGGCCAGGTCGCGCGGGCCGAGGTCGGTGAGGGTGTCCCCGCCGATGCTGACGGTGCCCGACGTCGGGCGGTCGAGGCCACCGGCGACGTTGAGCAGGGTCGACTTGCCCGACCCGCTCGGGCCCATCACGGCGACGAGCTCGCCCGGGTGGATCTCGAGGCTGACACCGGCCAGCGCGGTCACGGCGGTCTCGCCGCTGCCGTGCACACGAGTGACCTCGGAGATGACGACGTGCGGTGCGGTGCTCATGACAGGGCCCCCCCGACGTTGGTGCTGGTGACGACGGCCGGCTCTCGCCGCGTCGCGGTGATGCCGGTCGTGGCCGGTACGTCGGATGCCGGGCGCGTGGGTCGGCGCGCCAGCATCGTCTCGACGTGGTCGAGCCAGCGGACCTCGGCCTCGGCCGCGAAGACGAGGTTCTCCAGGACGAGCAGCCAGGCCAGGCCGTTGTCACTGGCAACGGGTGGCTCGGCGCGGTCTCCGAGCCGCGCGCCGTCATCCCCGCGGGCAGGGCTCTCGGCGGCCCCCTCCGTGCGGCCGAGGGACTCGCGCTTGAGCCGGGTGAGGTCGTGGAGGTGCCGCAGGGTGGCGGTGCGCTGGGTCTGCACGACCCGCTGCACGTCGACGGCCGGGGCAGTGACGGCCAGGGCGAGCTTGATGGTCAGCTCGTCGCGCGGCGTGCTGGTGCGGTCGACGGGAGTGGTCCACCAGGCGCCGAGCTCGGCGTGGCCCGCGGGCGTGAGCCGGTACGCGATGCGCCCCTCGGCATCCGATGCTCCGGCGGACTCCACGAGGCCGTCGCGGACGAGGCGGTCGAGGGTCGTGTAGACCTGCCCGACGTTGAGCGGCCAGGTGGCCCCGGTGCGCGCCTCGAACTCGCTGCGCAGCTGCGCGCCGTACTTCTCGCCCTCGGCGAGCAGGGCCATCAGGCCCGACCTGACCGACATCGCGGTCTCCTTCCCGTGGCACGACATACCGGGTATGTCGTGCGTGATGGGGCATGTATACCCAGTATGGTGAGTCGCGTCAAGCATGGTTCGGACCGACGTGGGCAGGAGGACCGGGTGAGTCCACTTCAGGTCAGACCCGTCGGAGGCGCCCTCGGCTGCCTCGCCATGATCCTCGTCTCCGTCGTCCTGTCGGTGCTGCTGACGGTGGGGCTGAACCTGCTGCTGTGGCGCTGACCCGCCGTCGACTGGTCAGTGCGCGAGCACCTGGGCGATCAGGGCGAGCGCGGCCGGCACGGCCTGCACCCACAGGATGCGGCGGCTCGCGGTGACGGCCCCGTAGACGCCGGCGACGATCACGCAGGACAGGGTGAAGACCGCGAACGCGTACCGGTGCTCCTCAGGACCGACCAGGGCGAGCAGCAGGCCCGCCACGAGGAACCCGTTGTAGAGGCCCTGGTTGGCGGCGAGCACCTTGGTCTGGGTGGCCAGCTCGGGGGTGGTGCCGAAGGCGGCGCGTCCGCGTGGGGTGTCCCAGAGCACCATCTCGAGCACCACGATGTAGACGTGGATGAGCGCCACGAGGGCGGTGAGGACCGTGGCGATCGCTGTCATGCCCGATGTCTACCGCACGGCGGCCCCCGGCGTCTGGCGCGCACGGCGTCGTGGACGGGGACGTCGGGTCGCGGGCGGAGTGACGCGCCCGCCCGATGGGGTGTGGTGGGAGATCGCGGGACGGGCCACTTCGGCGGCCGCGCCGAACCACGATTCCCGTGCCGGCGACGGCTGTACGCGCCTCGTCGGGCTCAGCCGGTGGTGAGCAGGATCTTTCCGATGTGGTCGCTCGCCTCGAGCTCGCGGTGGGCCGCCGCGGCGTCGGCCAGAGGATGCCGAGTCTGGACGATCGGCTGCACCCGCCCGGCCGCGATGAGCGGCCAGACGTGTTCGCGCACCGCTGCCACGATGGTGGCCTTCTCGGCCGAGGGGCGCGCCCGCAGGGACGTCGAGATGACTGCCCCGCGCTTGGCCATCAGCGCCGCGATGTCGAGCTCGCCACGGGTGCCGCCCTGCATGCCGATGATGACCAGCCGCCCACTCGTCGCGAGCGCAGCAACGTTGCGGGACAGGTACTTCGCACCGACGAGGTCGAGGATGACGTCTGCGCCGTGGCCATCGGTGGCCTCCGCGACCCGCTCGACGAAGTCCTCCTCGCGGTAGTTGACCAGCACCTCGGCGCCCAGCTCGCGACAGGCCTCGAGCTTGTCCGCCGACCCCGCCGTGACGATGACGTGCGCCCCCACCTGACGCGCCAGCTGGATCGCCATCGTGCCGATGCCGGACGACCCGCCGTGCACCAACAACGTCTCGCCGGGCTGGAGGTTGGCGATGAGGAAGACGTTGGACCACACCGTGCAGACGACCTCCGGCAGCGCAGCCGCGTCCACCAGTGACACGCCCTCCGGCACGGGCAGCAGCTGCCCGGCGGGCACCCGCACCTGCTCGGCGTACCCGCCGCCGGCGAGCAGGGCGCACACCTCGTCGCCGACCGCCCAGTCGTCGACGCCCTCGCCGAGCGCCTCGACGACGCCGCTCACCTCGAGCCCGGGAACCTCCGACTCGCCGGCCGGCGGCGCGTAGTGGCCCTGGCGCTGGAGCAGGTCGGCGCGGTTGACGCCTGCGGCGGCGACCCGTACGAGCACCTCGCCGGCGCGCGGGGTGGGGGTGTCGACGTCGGCGAGCACGAGAGCGTCGGGCCCGCCGAACTCGGGGAGGGTGATGGCCTTCATCCCGCCACCGTATGCCGTGCTCCCGTCCGTCCGTGACGGGTCCCGTGTCTCCGGCGCCCGTCGACCGACCGTGACCCGATCGGGCCATTGCCGCGCAACCAGCGACGGGCGGACGATGGACGTTTCCTCGTTGCGGGAGGTGGGGTCATGCGGCACGTCCTCTGTCTGGTCGGTGTGCACCACTGGGAGCACCACGTCAACCGTGAGATGGGCGGAAAGGGCGCCACGTACGAGCTGTGCGCGCGGTGCGGCCGGGAGAAGAAGTCCTACGAGGGTGGGAACCCCTCGTTCAAGGGACCGCTCATCGGCTGAGCCCGCCGCAGGGCACCGGGGGGCGCGGAGGCGTGGCTCACTTCCCGCGTCCCGGACCCCACCACGGGCCCGGGTGCCGCCCTACGGTGGATCGGTCCGGCCACCGACCACCCAAGGAGCCACGATGTCGATCCAACGCCGCACCGTCCTCACCGGAACCGCCGCCGTCGCCGGGGGAGCCGTCCTCGGAGGACCGTTCCAGGGGTTCGTCGCCGCGCCCGCCGGGGCGCTCGGCGCTCCGGCGTTCCGCGGCCTGCGGCCCGTCCCCGACCTGCGTGACGGCACCGTGCGCCTGCACCTGCCCGAGGGCTTCCGCTACCGCTCCTTCCACGACACCGAGAGCACGGTCACTCCTCGACGACGGCACCGAGCTGCCCGGTCGCCACGACGGCATGGCCGCTTTCGCGGGCGAGGACGGGCGCGTCACGCTCGTGCGCAACCACGAGCTCAACGGGTCCGGCACGGCCTTCGGCACGATCGGCGACCACACCTACGACCCGAAGGCCCTCGGCGGCTGCACGGTCATCGACACCACGCTCTTCGGCGAGGTCGAGCAGGCCTGGACGGGGCTCAACGGGACGCAGATGAACTGCTCCGGCGGCCCGATGCCGTGGGGCGTCTGGATCACCTGCGAGGAGACCGTCAACGGACCGGACGTCGCCGCGGACTTCACCGGTGTCTCGAACGTCCCGCTCACCAAGCCGCACGGCTTCATCTTCGAGGTGCCGACGACCGGTCACTCGGATGCCGAGCCGATCACCCGTGCAGGCCGGTTCGCGCACGAGTCGGTCGCCTTCGACCCCCGCGGCGGGAGCCTGTACCTCAGCGAGGACAACTTCGGCTTCCCCTCCGGCTTCTACCGCTACACGCCGCGGACCTCGCCCACTGAGAGCGGCAGTCTCGACAACGAGGGCCGCCTCCAGATGCTCAAGGTCAAGGGCGTCGACAACGCCCACCTCGAGGCCTCCCAGGCCAAGGGCGCGCGCTACCACGTCGAGTGGGTCGACATCGACGACCCGGCGCCATCCTTCCCGTACACACCGGGCCAGCCCGCGCCGACGACGAACAACGACGCTCTGGTGTACGTCGGCGACCAGGGACGGGACCAGGGCGCTGCGCACTTCTCGAGGCTCGAGGGGACGATCCACGACAACGGCGTCGTCTACTTCACCTCGACCCAGGGCGGCGGCGCCGCGATGACCGGCCCCAACACGGTCACCGGCTACGGGAACGGCTCCGGGCAGGTCTGGGGCTACGACACCCGGTCCGAGACGCTCTTCCTCGTCTACCAGTCGCCGAGCCGCGAGGTCCTCGACTTCCCGGACAACATCACGACGAGTCGTCGCGGCACGCTGATCCTCTGCGAGGACAACACCAACGACAACTACCTGCGCGGCCTCTCCCGGGGCGGCCAGCTCTGGGACATCGCCCTCAACCGGCTCAGGAGCGGCACCGGGGTGGACCGCAGCGGCGACGAGTTCGCCGGGCTCGACCTTCAGCCCGGACGGGCACACGCTGTTCGTCAACATCCAGGCCAGCCGCGGCATGACCTTCGCGATCTGGGGACCCTGGGAGCGGATCGGCGTCTGACGAAGGGTCGGCCCCAAGCCGGTCGAGAGTAGAGAACACGCCGTCGCCGCCTGAGGGAGACGGCGTGTTCTCTACTCTCGAACCGGGGGTCGGCTCGTCGCGCGACCGAGCCGAGTGCTCAAGCTGCTGGCCGCCCGCGCCACGGCCTCGACGAGCCGCGCGGTCGTCTGCGCGTCGACGTCGGCCTGCGGGTAGGTCACCGCCACCCCGGCGACCGGGTAGTCGTTGTGGTCGAGCACGGCGACGGCCACCGACCCGAGCCCGGGCGTCACGAGGCCGTCCTCCACGGCGTGGCCGCGCTGCCGCACGGCCTGCAGCTGCGAGCGCAGCTGGGTGGTCGACGTCGGCCCGCGACCGTCGCGCTGCACCAGCGCCGCGCGGTCGGGGTACAGGGCGCGCACCTGGGCGGCCGGCAGGGCGGCCAGCATCGCCAGGCCGGATGCCGTGAGCACCGCCGGCAGCCGCACGCCCACGTCGGTGACGAGCAGGGGGCGGCCCGGTCGCGCGCTGCTCGATGACGTAGAGCACGTCGCGTCCGTGCAGCACGGCGAGGTGCGCGTTGTGGCCGGTCGCGTCGACGAGCCGGTCCATCGCGCCCCGGGCCATCCGCTCGAGCGGCGCCTGGCGCTGGTACGCCGAGCCCAGCTCGTAGGCCGCCAGCCCCAGGCCGTAGCGCCGCTCCTCGGGGAGGTGCCGCACGTAGCCGCGGTCGACCAGCACCGCGAGCAGGTGGTAGACGCTCGATCGGGGCAGCCCGAGGTCACGGGCGATGGCCGCGGCGGGCACCGGCTCGCCGCGGCGGGCGATGAGGGCGAGCACGTCGAGGGCCTGACCGGCGGCGGGGGCGTTGGCCACGCTCACGCCACCCAGCGGTAGCGCCGCTCGGGGCGCCCGGTCGAGCCGTAGCGCAGGCGGACGTCGGCCTGGCCCATCGCCACGAAGTGCTCGAGGTAGCGGCGTGCGCTGACCCGCGAGAGGCCGACGAGGTCGGCGACCTCGGTAGCGGACAGAGCGCCCTCCGCACCGCGTCAGTGCGCCCTCGACGAGCCGCGCGGTCTCGGCGCTCATGCCCTTGGGGAGGGCCAGGGCCCCGGTGCCGCCCCCCGCCGCCCGCACGAACACCTTGTCGATGTCGTCCTGGCCGTGGACCTCGGTGCGGTCGAGCAGCCGGCGCTGCGCGGCATACCGCAGCAGTCGCTCCTCGAGGTCGGGGAAGCCGAACGGCTTCAGGATGTAGTCGGCGACCCCGAGACGGACCGCGGCGCGCACGGCATCCGCCTCCTTTGCCGCGGTGATGACGATCGCGTCGCACGGGTGCGGCCCGGCCCGGAGGTCGCTGAGCAGGTCGAGGCCGAACCGGTCGGGGAGGTAGAGGTCGAGGAGCAGGAGGTCGGGTCGAAGCCTGGCAACGGCATCCGCAGCCTCCGCGCCGGAGTGCGCGACTCCGGCGACCTCGAACCCCTCGACGCGCCCGACGAACCCCACGTGGATCCGGGCCACCATGAAGTCGTCGTCGACCACGAGCACCCGGATCACGAGAACGACTCCGCAGCAACGGGATCCGTGACGGTGGTTACGCCGAGCACGGCAACGAACGAGGTCGCTCCGTCCTCCCGCTCGACGTGGATCTCGCCACCTCTTCGGCGGCAGACCAGCCGGGTGAGGGCGAGGCCGACTCCGTGCTCCAAGGGGTCGACGCGCTTGGTCGTCACGCCGTGCTCGAAGACCGTGCGGCACCAGGTCGTCGGGGATGCCGGGGCCTGAGTCGGTGACGACGATCTCGACGCTGCTCTGGTCCTGGCGCACCCGCACCCGCACCCACGGGGCGGGTGCCGTGCCGTGCGGCGCGTGCTCGAGCGCGTTGTCGACGAGGTTGCCGAGGACGGTGGCGACGTCGGCCGCGTCGGCCGCCTCGAGGCGCTCGAGCCCGCTCTCCTCGCTGATCGTCAGCTCGACCCGGCGCTCGTTGGCGGTGGCGACCTTCGCCATGAGGAGCGCGGCGATCGTGGGGTCGCGCACCAGCGTGCTCAGGGTGAGGTCGAGAGCGTGACGCTTCTCGCTCACGGCGTCGACGTAGCGGACGACCTCCTCGAGCTCACCGATCTGGATGAGGCCGCTGATGGTGTGCAGCTGGTTGGCGAACTCGTGGGCCTGGGCACGCAGCACGTGCGCCGTCGAGCGGAACGAGCCGATCTCCCGCTCCAGGTCGGCGAGCGCGGTGCGGTCGCGCATCGTCGTCACCGTGCCCAGCACCCGGTCGCCGCTCACGACGCGCATCGTGCTCATGACGAGCACGCGCCCTCGGCGGATGACGACCTCGTCACGCGCCGCGGTGACGTGGTCGTCGGGGTCGAGCCGTCGGGCGCCGCGGGGGTTCTCGCCGACGAGCACCTCGCGCAGCCGGCCCTCGATGCGCAGGTCGTCGATCGACATCGCCATGGCGTGCTCCGGCAGGTCGAGCAGCTGGCGGGCGACCTCGTTGAACAGCGTGATCCGGTGCTGCGGGTCGAGCGCGATGACGCCCTCGGCGATGCCGTGCAGCATCGCCTCGCGGTGCTCGGCGAGCCCGGCGATCTCTCCCGGCTCCATGCCGCGCGTCTGCCGCTTGATCCGTCGCGAGAGCAGCCAGGAGCCCACGAGGCCGACGACGAGCGCGATGCCGAGGTAGGTCAGGAGGTAGGACGAGGTCCCCTGGAGTCGCTCCCAGGTCGACGGCACCCGTTCGGCGACCATGACCGTCCCGAGGTGGGTGCCGACGTCATCCTCGGACGCACCGAGCACCGGCACCTGGGAGATGAGGTGCTCGACGCCCTCCAGCTCGAGGGTGCCCGACCAGCTCGCCCCCGTCCCGACCCTCGGGTCCCCGATCGGCAGCCTGCCTTCCTCGAGCGACGGGTCGGTCGAGACCCGGACGTCGAGGTCTGGCTCGGCGAAGCTCACCGACGAGACCGAGGTCTGCGTCACGAGCGACTGGGCGAAGGTGGCGAGGCCGGTGCGGGTGCCGGTCTCGGCCAAGCTCGCCCGCACGAGCGGGCTCGCGGCCACCTGCTCCGCGAGGGCCGCCACGCGACGACCCTCGGTCCGCTCGAACGTCGCCTCCGACTGTGCCAGGGACACCGCGGCGACGGCCACGAGCACGACCGAGATGATCGCCAGCTGGAGGGCGAACAGCTGCCCCGCCAGCGTCCAGCGACGTCTCCGGCGTATGACCACTATGAACTCAACCTTCTCTGCTGACAGAAGCGCGACAGTAGCCCTTCGGTCCCCTGACGATCATGACGTTCGTACTCCCTCCACGAAAGTGATCTCAACGATGAGACTCCACCGCATCGCCCTCGGCGCCGTCGTCGTGGCCACCCTTGCTCTCACCGGTTGCGGAGCCACCAAGGACCAGGGGTCCGATGGCGCGTCGTCCGCCGCCGGCAACGACGCACCCGCCACCGGCCTCCAGTACATGGTCCCGAACGCCCCGGGCGGCGGGTACGACACCACCGCCCGCGCCGCCGCGCAGGTCATGGAGAAGGAGGGCATCACCGGCACGGTGCAGGTCTTCAACCTCCCGGGCGCCGGTGGCACCGTCGGCCTCCAGCGCGTCGTCAACGAGGAGGGCAACGGCAAGCTCGCCATGCAGATGGGCCTCGGCGTCCTCGGCGCCGCCTACACGCAGAAGACGAAGGCCTCCCTCAACGACACGACCCCCATCGCCAAGCTCATCGAGGAGGCCGGCGCGATCGTCGTGCCCAAGGACTCCCCGTACACCGACATCAACCAGCTCGTCGACGCGTGGAAGAAGGACCCGGGCTCCCTCGCGGTCGGCGGCGGCTCATCCCCGGGCGGCCCGGACCACCTGCCTCCCGATGCAGCTCGCCCAGGCCGTCGGGATCGACCCCAAGACGGTCAGCTTCGTCTCCTACGACGGTGGCGGTGAGCTGCTCCCGGCGCTGCTGGGCAACAAGATCGCCTTCGGAGCCAGCGGCTTCGGCGAGTTCCTCGACCAGGTCGAGGCCGGTGACGTCCGCGTCCTCGCGGTGACCAGCGACGAGCGCGTCGACGCCCTCAAGGACGTGCCCACCCTCAAGGAGAGCGGCATCGACCTCGAGTTCACCAACTGGCGCGGTGTCGTGGCGCCTCCGGGCATCTCCGAGGAGGACAAGGCCGTCTGGATCGACGCCTTCACCCGCATGCACGCCAGCGAGGCGTGGAAGGCCGAGCTCGAGAAGCGCGGCTGGGTCGACGCCTTCGCCACCGGCGAGGAGTTCGGGACGTTCCTCAAGGAGCAGGACACCGAGGTCGCCGAGCTCCTGCAGACCCTCGGCCTGACATGAGCACCGAGGCCACCACGGCCCCCAGCCGGGTCAGGGACCGCGCGCAGTACGGCGTGTGCGCGGCCCTGGCCCTGGTCGGGCTGGTCGTCATCTGGGACGCCACCCGGATCGGTGCCGCCACGAGCAGCAACGACCCGGTCGGCCCGAAGGCGCTGCCCTTCGTCATCGGAGCCGCTCTCCTCCTGGTGGCGGGCCTGTACGCCCTCGACGTCTCCCGCGGTGGCGTCGGCGAGTCCGAGGCCGGCGAGGACATCGAGCTCGGCCACCCGGCCGACTGGAAGACGGTGGGCCTGCTCGCCGCGTCGTTCCTGCTCAACGCCGTGCTCATCGAACCGCTCGGCTGGGTGATCAGTGGGGCCCTGCTCTTCGCCATGGCGGCCTTCGCCCTCGGCAACCGCCACCACGTCCGTGGCCTGGCCATCGGCATCGTGCTCAGCCTCGTGACGTTCTACGCGTTCGCGATCGGGCTCGGGGTCAACCTGCCGGCGGGCATCCTCCAGGGAATCCTCTGATGGACAACCTCAACGCCCTGATGGGCGGCTTCGCCGACGTCATCACCCCGATGAACCTCCTCGTCGCACTGCTCGGTGTCATCGTCGGGACGGCGGTCGGTGTGCTGCCGGGCATCGGGCCGGCGATGACCGTCGCGCTGCTGCTTCCGATCACCTACGGGCTGCCCGTCGAGCAGTCCCTGATCCTGTTCGCCGGCATCTTCTACGGCGGGATGTACGGCGGGTCGACGACCTCGATCCTGCTCAACACCCCCGGCGAGTCCGCGTCGGTCGTCACGGCGCTCGAGGGCAACAAGATGGCCAAGTCCGGCCGGGCCGCCCAGGCCCTGGCGACCTCGGCGATCGGCTCGTTCGTCGCCGGCACGATCGGCACGATGCTCATCGTGCTCGTCATGCCGCAGGTCGTGGACTTCGCGATCACCCTCGGCTCGCCGGAGTTCCTCGCGATCATCCTCGTCGCCTTCGTCGGCACCGCGGCGATCCTCGGCTCCTCACGGGTGCGCGGCTTCGCCGCGCTGCTCGTCGGCCTGACGCTCGGTCTGGTGGGCACCGACTTCGTCACGGGCCAACAGCGGCTCACCTTCGGCAGCCCGTTCCTCGCCGACAACATCGACGTCGTCGTCATCGCCGTCGGGATCTTCGCCGTCGGTGAGGCCCTGTGGGTCGCGGCGCACCTGCGTCGCAAGGCCGCGACCGTCATCCCCGTCGGCCGGCCCGTGGCTGTCCAAGGCCGACTGGGGCCGGTCGTGGAAGCCCTGGCTGCGTGGCACGGCGCTCGGGTTCCCGTTCGGCGCGATCCCCGCCGGCGGCGCCGAGATCCCGACCTTCCTGTCCTACCTCACCGAGCGCAAGTTCTCCAAGCACCCCGAGGAGTTCGGGAAGGGCGCCATCGAGGGCGTGGCCGGTCCCGAGGCCGCGAACAACGCCTCGGCTGCGGGCACGATGGTGCCCCTGCTCGCGCTCGGCCTGCCCACCAACGCGACCGCCGCGATCATCATCGCGGCGTTCATGAGCTACGGCATCGAGCCCGGGCCACTCCTGCTCACCAAGCAGCCCGACCTCGTCTGGATGCTCATCGCGAGCCTGTTCATCGGCAACGCCTTCCTCCTCGTGCTCAACCTGCCGCTCGCGCCGACCTGGGCCAAGCTCCTGCGCATCCCGCGCCCCTACCTCTACGCGGGGATCCTCTTCTTCGCGTCGATGGGCGCGTATGCCGTCAACGGGCAGCCGTTCGACCTCTACCTCCTGCTCGTGCTCGGCCTGATCGGCTTCGCGATGCGGCGATTCGGCCTGCCGGTGCTGCCACTCATCGTCGGCGCCATCCTCGGCCCGCTGTTCGAGCGGCACCTGCGTCGTTCGCTGCAGACCAGCGGCGGTGAGGTCTCCGGTCTCCTCGGTGGCCCGGTGGCCTGGGTCTGCTACGGCATCATCATCGTCGTGCTGCTGTGGCCCCTCATCGCCCGGCTGCGCCGGGTCGTGGACCGAGGCGTCGACGGCACCGGTGGCCCGAGTGGCCGTGACGACGGGGCGGGTGGTCCCGGAAGCGACGGTGCACGACGCGGCCACACAGGTCGACGCACCCCCGATCGCAGTCGCCCGGACACCTCCACCGCGTCCGACTCGAGATCGACCACGCCCACCAGCAAGGAGCCCGAGTCATGACCGTCCTCGTGGGCTATGTCCCCACCCGGCTCGGCGAGGCGACGCTGCGCGCCGGCGTCGAGGAGGCCCGGCGCCGCGCCGAGCCGCTCGTCGTCGTCAACATGTCGCGCGACGACGTACTCGTCGATGCGCACCGGGCCGGGTCGGACGACCTCGCCCGCGTCGAGCGCGACGTCGCCGAGCTCGGTGTCGACGTCGAGGTCGTGCGGATCGAGAAGGGCGGCGACCCGGCCGACGCCCTGGTCCGCGCGGGGGAGGAGCGGTCGGCATCCGTGATCGTCATCGGGCTGCGACACCGCAGCCCGGTGGGCAAGCTCATCATGGGGTCGACCGCTCAGCGGATCCTGCTCGACGCCCGCTGCCCGGTGCTCGCCGTCAAGGAGGACGGCGCATGACCGTCTCGACCGCCGACCTCTGGGACGAGCACGGCGACGCCCTCCAGTCCTGCTCGGTGCAGCTGCGGCACTACGGCGGGCGGACGGCGTTCACCGGGGTGATCAGCACGGTGCGCTGCCACCGTGACAACGCCCTGGTCAAGGCTGCGCTCGCCGAGCCCGGCGACGGTCGGGTGCTGGTCGTGGACGGCGGCGGCTCGCTCGAGTCGGCGCTCATGGGCGACCTCATCGCGGCGTCCGCCGTCGCCCAGGGGTGGGCCGGTGTCGTCATCCATGGTGCCGTCCGGGACGTGGCGGCCTTGCGAGACCTCCCGCTCGGCGCCCTGGCGCTGGGGTCGAACCCGCGCAAGAGCGCCAAGGACGGTGTCGGGGAGCGTGACGTGCCGGTGACGTTCGGCGGGGCCGAGTTCGTACCCGGCCAGACCGTCTGGGCCGACGAGGACGGGGTCGTCGCGACCCGCCCCTGACCGCCGCCCCAACCTTCCCGCCCCATCCCGGGACCTTCAGGTCCGCACCGGTTCCATTCCGGTGCGGACCTGAAGGTTCTTGCGTGAAGGGGCCGCCCGCGGTCAGTCCGTCGCGTCGAGGCGGGTGAGGATGCGGCGCAGCGCCTCCCGGTCGCGGTCGGACAGCTGCGAGAAGTAGGCGTGCGAGTCGGCCCGGCGCGCGGCGTCGATCTCGTCGACCAGACCGCGCCCGGATGCCGTGAGCGTCACCACGGTGGCCCGCCGGTCGGTCGGGTCAGGGGTGCGCTGGACGAGGCCGCGCTCCTCGAGGGCGTCGATGACGTCGGTGACCGAGCGCGGTGCGACGCGCAGGTGCCCCGCGAGCTCGCCGGGCCGGATCTGCTCGTGCCGGGCGACCACCCGCAGCGCCCTGGCCTGGTGTGGCGCGAGGTTCCACGGGGCCGTCACGGCAGCCCCGCGGTGCCGCAGGCCCCGGGCCACCCGCATGACGAGGTCACCGAGGTCGGCCTCGGTCGGTCGATCGGGCCGCGGGGTGCTCACCCGGGAATGCTAGCGCCAGGTGCTGCGTTGGGCTCATTGTGAGGTAACCTCACAACAAGACTTCGGACCGACCGACCTCCACCCGAGAGGAGGGGTGCGCATGACAGCCACCCTCACCCCGACCCGTTCCACCCGTCCCACCGACCACTCCGGCGCGGGCGTCGCCCCCGGTGTCACCACCGCGGTCACCGGCGGCCGCGACGCAGCCGACCCCACGGCATCCCACGGCGGAGGCCGAGGCGGCGGCCGCGGTGGCGCCATGCGCGTCGACCCGCGCGACCGCGCCCAGCTCGCCGAGACGCCGGTGCCCCTGTCGCGGGTGCTCGCGCTCTTCCGGCCGCACCGCGCTGCGCGTGGCAGTCGTCGTCGCGATCATCGTCGTGACCAGCGTCGTCGCGCTCGCGCAGCCCTTCCTCGTGCGGGAGGTGGTGGACGTCGCGCTGCCCCAGCAGGACTCCCGGCTGCTCCTCCTCGCCGTCGGCGCGATGGTCGCCGTGGCCATCGTGACCCAGCTGCTCGGTGTCGTGCAGACCTGGCTGTCCACCCACGTCGGGCAGCGGGTGATGCACGAGCTGCGCACCTCGGTCTTCGCGCACCTGCAGCGCCAGTCGCTCGGCTTCTTCACCCGCACCCGTGGCGGCGAGGTGCAGTCGCGCCTCACCAACGACGTCAACGGGATGCAGGGCGTCGTCACCTCGACCGCGACGTCGATCGCGTCGAACCTGACCACCGCGGTGGCCACCACCGTCGCGATGGTCGCGCTGTCGTGGCGGCTGTCGCTGCTCTCGCTGCTCGTCATCCCGCCGGCCCTGTGGCTGACCCGCAAGGTCGCCCTGCTCCGCCGCGCGGTGACCTCCGCCCAGCAGCGCCACCTGGCCGACCTCAACCACCAGATCGAGGAGGGCCTGTCGGTCAGCGGGGTGCGGCTCGCCAAGACGCTCGGCACGTCGGCGCGCACGGCCGAGCGGTTCGGTGACACCTCGCACGAGCTCGTCGACCTCGAGCTGCGCTCGCAGCTGGCCGGTCGCTGGCGGATGGCGACCATGCAGATCGTCTTCGCCGTGATCCCCGCGCTGGTCTACCTCGCCGCCGGGCTGCCGGCGACCGCGGGGGGCATGACCATCGGCACCCTGGTGGCGTTCACCGCCCTGCAGGCCGGCATCTTCCGCCCGCTCATGGGCCTGCTCAACGTCGGCGCCCAGTGGGTGGCCTCGATGGCGCTGTTCTCGCGGGTGTTCGAGTACCTCGACCTCGTGCCCGAGGTGCCCGCGCCGACGCACCCGGTGGCGCTCGACCCGGCATCCGTGCGCGGTGACGTGCAAGCGTCGAGGGCGTGACGCTGCGCTACCCCGGTTCCGACCGGGATGCCGTCGCCGACCTCACGCTGTCCGTGCCGGCGGGGTCCACCCTGGCGCTGGTCGGGCCGACCGGTTCGGGCAAGTCGACGGTGGCCGGGCTGCTCGCCCGGCTGCACGACCCCGATGCCGGCCGGGTGACCGTCGACGGCATCGACGTGCGCGACCTCGACCCCGACGTGCTCGCCTCGGTCGTGGGCGTGGTGTCGCAGGAGAGCTACCTCGTGCACGCGTCGGTGCGCGAGAACCTGCTGCTCGCGCGGCCGGCCGCCACCGAGGGTGAGCTGTGGGCGGCGCTGGCCGCGGCGCAGGTCGCCGACCTCGTGGCCTCGCTGCCGGACGGGCTCGACACGGTCGTGGGCGCTCGCGGGCACCGGTTCTCCGGGGGTGAGCAGCAACGGCTGGCGGTGGCCCGCACCATCCTTCGCGACCCCCCGGTGCTCGTGCTCGACGAGGCGACCAGCGCGCTCGACACCGCCACCGAGCGGGCGCTGCAGCGGGCCCTCGACGAGCTGGCCCGCGGGCGCACGACCATCACCATCGCGCACCGGCTGTCGACCGTTCGCGACGCCGACCGGATCGCGGTGCTCGACGGCGGGCGGCTCGTGGAGGCGGGCACCCACGACGAGCTCGTGGCCTCCGACGGCCGGTACGCGGCCCTGGTCGCCGCCACGGAGCCCGCCCGCGCCGCCTGACCCACCCGCGTCTCGTCACTGAGACGGTATGCCGGGCCCGCACCTGTGCAGGGTGGTGTCCCGGGCGCTCCAATGGACGACATGACCAGCCCAGCGACCACCCCCGGCCAGGCCCCGCGGCCCGGACTGCCCGCCGTGTACACCGATGGGGGCCCAGCCACCCCCGCCGCCGAGGCGCGCCCCGGCCTGGAGCCCGTCACCATCGGCACCGGCCCGCTGACGATCGACGAGGTGGTGCGCGTCGCGCGGGACGGCGCGCCGGTCGTCCTGGCCGAGGAGTCGCTCGTCGAGGTGCGGCGCACCCGCGAGGTGATCCGCGGGCTCGCGAACGACACCGAGCCGCACTACGGCGTCTCCACCGGCTTCGGCGCCCTGGCCACCCGACACATCCCGGTCGCCATGCGCCGCCAGCTGCAGCGCTCGCTCGTGCGGTCGCACGCCGCCGGGTCCGGCCCCGAGGTCGAGCGTGAGGTGGTGCGTGCGCTGATGCTGCTGCGCATCTCGACGCTCGCGACCGGGCGCACCGGCATCCGCGAGGAGACCCTCACCACCTACGTCGCCCTGCTCAACGCGGGCATCGCCCCCGTGGTGCACGAGTACGGCTCGCTCGGCTGCTCCGGCGACCTCGCGCCCCTCTCGCACTGCGCGCTCGCGCTGATGGGCGAGGGTGTCGTGCGCGACGTCCACGGCGAGCGGATGCCGGCAGCCGACGCGCTGGCCGTGGCCGGCATCCGACCCGTGGAGCTGGAGGAGAAGGAGGGCCTGGCCCTCATCAACGGCACCGACGGCATGCTCGGGATGCTGTGCCTCGCCATCCACGACCTGCGCGAGCTGCTCGTGGTCGCCGACGTCGCCGCGGCGATGTCGGTCGAGGGGCTGCTCGGCACCGACGACGTCTTCGCCGCCGACCTGCACGGGCTGCGCCCCCAGCCGGGGCAGGCAGTGTCGGCCGAGAACATCCGAAAGGTGATGGCGCACAGCGCGATTCGCGAGTCGCACCGCACCGAGGCGTGCACTCGCGTGCAGGACGCCTACTCGCTGCGCTGCGCCCCGGTGGTCGCGGGCGGGGCGCGCGACACCGTCGACCACGCCGCCCGGGTGGCGGGCTGGGAGCTCGCCTCCGCCGTCGACAACCCGGTCGTCACGCCCGACGGCCGGGTCGAGAGCAACGGCAACTTCCACGGGGCGCCGGTGGCCTACGTGCTCGACTTCCTCGCGATCGTCGCGGCCGACGTCGCGTCGATCTCGGAGCGACGCACCGACCGGTTCCTCGACGTCGCACGCAGCAACGGACTGCCGCCGTTCCTCGCCGACGACCCCGGCGTCGACAGCGGGCACATGATCGCGCAGTACACGCAGGCCGCGATCGTCTCGGAGATGAAGCGGCTGGCGGCCCCGGCATCCGTCGACTCGATCCCGAGCTCGGCGATGCAGGAGGACCACGTCTCGATGGGCTGGTCGGCGGCCCGCAAGCTGCGCCGCGCCGTCGACGGGCTCTCCCGCGTGCTGGCGGTCGAAGTGCTCACCGCCGCCCGCGGCATCCAGCTGCGCGCTCCGCTCGCGCCGGCGCCGGCCACGGCTGCCGTCGTCGACGCCCTCGTCACCGCGGGCGCGAGCCGCCCCGGGGGCGACCGCTGGCTCTCGCCCGAGATCGACACCGCTCACGGCCTCGTCCTCGACGGCACGGTGCGCCGCGCCGCCGAGTCCGAGACCGGCCCCCTCACCTGACCCAGCACCACACATCCCCGACGTCGTGCGCTGCACACGGTCTGCCCAGCGGTGACCGAACCGTGTGTAGCCGCACGAGTCGAAGCCGAAGAAACGGAGAACGACATGGACGGCGCCCGCCCCGTGCGCAGCCCCCGCGGCACCACCCTCACGGCCCGCCAGTGGTCGACCGAGGCCCCGCTGCGGATGCTGATGAACAACCTCGACCCCGAGGTGGCCGAGCGCCCCGACGACCTGGTCGTCTACGGCGGCACCGGCCGGGCCGCGCGGGACTGGAAGTCCTTCGACGCCATGGTGCGCACGCTCACCACGCTCAAGGCCGACGAGACGATGCTCGTGCAGAGCGGTCGGCCGGTCGGCGTGATGCAGACCCACGAGTGGGCGCCGCGCGTGCTCATCGCCAACTCCAACCTGGTCGGCGACTGGGCGACCTGGCCCGAGTTCCGCCGGCTCGAGCACCTCGGCCTGACGATGTACGGCCAGATGACGGCCGGCTCGTGGATCTACATCGGCACCCAGGGCATCGTCCAGGGCACCTACGAGACCTTCGCCGCCGTGGCCGAGAAGCGCTTCGGTGGCACCCTCGCCGGCACGCTCACCCTCACCGGTGGCTGCGGCGGGATGGGTGGCGCCCAGCCGCTCGCGGTCACGATGAACGAGGGCGTCTGCCTGATCGTCGACGTCGACCCGGCCCGCCTGCACCGCCGGGTCGAGCACCGCTACCTCGACGAGGTCGCCGACGACCTCGACCACGCCGTCGAGATCGCCCTGCGGGCCAAGGCCGAGCGCCGCGCCTGGTCGGTCGGGGTGGCCGGCAACGCCGCCGAGGTGTTCCCCGAGCTGCTCCGGCGCGGGGTGCCGATCGACATCGTCACCGACCAGACCAGCGCCCACGACCCGCTGTCGTACCTGCCCGAGGGCATCTCCGTCGAGGACTGGGCCGACTACGCCGAGAAGAAGCCCGAGGACTTCACCGACCGGGCCCGCGCCTCGATGGCCAAGCACGTGCAGGCGATGGTCGACTTCATGGATGCCGGCGCCGAGGTCTTCGACTACGGCAACTCGATCCGCGACGAGGCCCGCCAGGGCGGCTGCGAGCGCGCGTTCGACTTCCCCGGGTTCGTGCCGGCCTACATCCGCCCGCTGTTCTGCGAGGGCAAGGGCCCGTTCCGCTGGGCCGCGCTCTCCGGCGACCCCAAGGACATCGCGGCCACCGACCGGGCCGTGCTCGACCTCTTCCCCGACAACGAGAAGCTGCACAAGTGGATCCGCGGCGCCCAGGAGCGCATCGCGTTCCAGGGCCTGCCGGCCCGGATCTGCTGGCTCGGCCAGGGCGAGCGCGACAAGGCCGGCCTGGCGTTCAACGACCTCGTGCGCACCGGGGCGGTCCAGGCCCCGATCGTCATCGGCCGCGACCACCTCGACACCGGGTCGGTGGCGAGCCCGTACCGCGAGACCGAGTCGATGCTCGACGGCTCCGACGCCATCGCCGACTGGCCGCTGCTCAACGCGCTGGTCAACACCTCGTCCGGCGCCAGCTGGGTCTCGATCCACCACGGCGGTGGGGTCGGCATCGGCCGCTCGCTGCACGCCGGCCAGGTCTCGCTCGCCGACGGCACCGACCTCGCGGCGCAGAAGCTCGAGCGGGTGCTGACCAACGACCCGGCGATGGGCGTCATCCGGCACGTCGACGCGGGCTACGACATCGCCGAGCGCACCGCGCAGGAGCAGGGCGTCCGCATCCCCATGCGCGAGAGCTGACCGCCCCACCCCCACCTGCTGCGGATCACCCACGTGAGGCGGCCCCCGAAAGGCGTTCCCAGGTGGGTGATCCGCAATGAGTCGGGTCACTCGAGGAAGGTCGCGACCTCGCGGGTGAAGCCCTCCGGGTCGGTCCGGTGCACCTCGTGACCGGTGTCGAGGGTCACCGACCGCCCGTGCGGCAGGGCCGCCACGAGCTCGGCGACGTGCTCGGCCGCGACGAAGCTGCGCGGGCCACCCGCGACCACGAGCGTCGGCGCGGCCACCGACCGCGCCACCTGCGGCCACGCCGGGTCGGGGTCGTCGATCTCCGGGCGCACCTGCTCCACGACCCGCCAGTCGAACGCGAGCTCGCCGTCCGGTCGGGACGGCGGGTCGGGCCGCCGCGGGTGCGGCATCCCGACGTCCTCGAGCACGAGCCGGCGCACCCGGTGCGGGTGGGTCGCCGCCACGCGCAGCGCGACGAGCCCGCCGAGCGAGTGGCCGACGAGGTCGACCGACGGCTCGTCGAGCCGCTCGAGCAGCGCGACGACGTCCTGCGCCATCAGGGCGATCGAGTACTCACCCGGCCACCCGCTCTCCCCGTGCCCGCGCAGGTCGACGGCGAGCACGGTGCGGGTCGCGGACAGGGATGCCGCGACCGCGTCCCACGATCGCGCCGTGTGCCCGGTGCCGGGCAGCAGCACGACCGGGGGCGCAACCGGCGAGGCCGGGCGCCACTCGACGACGGACAGCACCAGCGGCCCGAGGTCGACCGGGCGACGCTCGGCCACGTCAGGCGGGGTCGGTGACGTCGGCGACGTCGGCGCCGAGCGCACGCACCAGGTCGTCGGCCGCCATCGTCGCGGCCACACCGTGCGCCCCGGCACCCAAGGACACCGTGCGCCCGGTGATCGTCGCGTCGGCCACGACGGGCCAGGCGGTGCTGGACCCGAACGGCGTGATCGTGCCCCGCTCGTAGCCGGTGACCTCCAGGGCCGTCGCGGCGTCCGGCATCGACACCCGGTTGACCCCCAGGTGCGCGCGCAGCTTGGGCCACGAGATCTCGCGGTCGCCGGGCACGAGCACGAACAGGAAGTCGTCCTCCGAGCGGCGCACCACCAGGGTCTTGACGATGTCGCGCGGCTCGACCCCGCGGGCGGCCGCCGCCTCGGCGAGCGAGCCCACCCGCCCGTGCCGGGTCACGGTGTACGCGATGCCGGATGCCGTCAGCGCGCCCGCGGCGCGTTCCTCACCACTCGCGGTCATCGGCCCAGCCTAGGGCCGGTGTCCAAGGTCTGGGCACCGAGACAATCACCCGGTACGTGCGACCCAATCCGCCGCGCCGACACGGTCAAATGGATCCATGTCCACGACGCCACTCCACGGCGGGGCCGCATCGGGGTTCCGACGCATGTGGCACGACCTCGAGGCCCTCGGCCTCGACGATGACAGCGGCGGCTACCACCGGTTCGCGTGGACCCGCGAGGACCACGACCTGCGCGAGTGGTTCGCCGGCGAGTGTGCCGACCGCGGGCTCGACCTGACCACCGACCGGATGGGCAACCAGTGGGCGTGGTGGGGAGACCCGGATGCCGCGGTGGCCGCCGGTGACCCCGGGGTCGTCATCGGCTCGCACCTGGACTCGGTGCCGAACGGTGGCGCCTTCGACGGCCCGCTCGGGGTCGTCGGTGCCCTCGCGGCGGTCGACCAGCTGCGGCACGACGGCTTCGCCCCGGCCCGCCCGGTGGGGATCGTCAACTTCGCCGACGAGGAGGGCGCCAGGTTCGGCGTCGCCTGTGCGGGGTCACGCGTCATCACCGGCGCCCTCGGGGCCGACCGGGCCCGCGGGCTCGCCGACAACGACGGCGTGACGATGGCCGAGGCGATGCGCCGCGCCGGTCGCGACCCGGCCGCCCTCGGCCGCGACGACGAGACGCTCGCCCGGATCGGCGCGTTCGTCGAGCTGCACGTCGAGCAGGGCCGACTCCTCGTCGACCTCGGTCACTCCGTCGGAGTCGGCAGCGACATCTGGCCGCACGGCCGCTGGCGCGTCGACGTGCCCGGCGAGGCCAACCACGCCGGCACGACCGCGCTCGCCGAGCGCGAGGACGCCATGCTGGGCCTGGCCGCCATGATCATCGCGGCCCGTCGCGCCGCCGAGACGCAGGGCTGCGTCGCCACCGTCGGCAAGGTGCAGGTCCTGCCCGGAGGGGTGAACGCCATCGCCAGCAGCGCCACCGGGTGGCTCGACGCCAGGGGCTCCGACGCGGATGCCGTGCTGCGCGTCGTCACCGAGGTGCGCGACGTCGTCGCCGACTTCGACGGACTGGTCACCCAGGAGTCGTGGACCCCCACCACCGACTTCGACCCGGCCCTCGTCCGTCGCATCGCCACCCGGCTGGACGGCCTGCCGGTGATCGGCACCGGTGCGGGCCACGACGCCGGCATCCTCGCCAACGACGGCATCCGAAGCGCCATGCTCTTCGTGCGCAACCCCACCGGGGTGTCGCACTCGCCCGACGAGTGGGCCTCGGCCGACGACTGCCTCGACGGCATCGCGGCCCTGGCCGACGTCGTCACCGACCTCGCCGGGGCTGGTGCATGACCACGTTCTGGTGCGAGCACGCGGTGCTCCCCGGTGGTGTACGGCGGTCGGTGCGGGTCGTCACCGACCGTGGCCGGATCCTCGACGTGCGCCCCGAGGAGCAGGCCGAGCCCGGCGACACCAGGCTCGCCGGAGTGGTCCTGCCCGGCCTGGCCAACGGCCACAGCCACGCGTTCCACCGGGCCCTGCGCGGGCGCACGCACGACGACGGCGGCAACTTCTGGACGTGGCGCGACGCGATGTACGCCGTGACGCACCGCCTCGACCCGGAGACCTACCACGCGCTGGCCAAGGCGGTCTTCGCCGAGATGCTGCTCGCCGGGTACACGGCCGTGGGGGAGTTCCACTACGTGCACCACGCGGCCGGCGGTCGCCGCTACGACGACCCGAACGTCATGGGGAAGGCGCTGATCAGCGCGGCGCGCGAGGTCGGCATCCGGATCACCCTGCTCGACACCTGCTACCTGGCCGGCGGGCTGACCGCCGGCGGCCACGTGCCCCTCGACGAGGTGCAGCAGCGCTTCTCCGACGGCACCGTCGAGGCGTGGGCGGAGCGGGTCGCGCCGCTGTCGGACGACGACACCGTGCGCATCGGTGCGGCGGTGCACTCGGTGCGCGCCGTGCCGAGCGACGACCTCGCCGTGGTCGGCGACGTCGCGGCCCGCGACGATCGGCCGCTGCACGTGCACCTGTCGGAGCAGCCCGGGGAGAACCTCGCCTGCGAGGGCTTCTACGGCTGCTCGCCGACCGAGCTGCTCGACGGGGAGGGGCTGCTCACTCCGAGAACGACGCTGGTGCACGCAACTCACCTGTCCGACAACGACATCGGGCTGCTCGGGGCGGCTCGCGCCACGGCGTGCTTCTGCCCGACCACCGAGCGCGACCTCGCCGACGGCATCGGCCCGGCCCGTCGGCTGCACGACGTCGGAGTGCACCTCGCCCTGGGGTCGGACCAGCATGCCGTGATCGACCCCTTCGAGGAGATCCGCGGCGTCGAGATGCACGAGCGGCTCGAGAGCCTGGAGCGGGGCCGCTTCGCGGGGGCCGACCTGCTCGCCATGGCCGCGCTCAACGGCTACCGCGCGCTGGGCTGGGACGACGGCGGTGTGATCGCGAGCGGGCACGTCGCCGACCTCGTCGCCGTGCGGCTCGACAGCCCGCGCACGGCCGGCTGCGGCGCCGGCCGGCGTGCTCTACGCAGCGACCTCCACCGACGTCACCGACGTCGTGGTCGCGGGTGAGCAGGTGGTCAGCGAGGGCCGACACCGGGCGGGGGATGTCGGCCGGCTGCTCAACGACGCGATCTGGGCGGTGCGGAGGTGACGCACGAGATCGAAAGCGGCACAACGGCATCCGGCACGGTCCTCGTCAAGGGCATCGGCGAGCTGGTGACCTGTGCCGGACCGGACGGGTCGACCCCGACGGACGACCTGACGACGCCGGCCGCCGACCGGCTCGGCATCGTCCACGACGCCGCGGTCGTCGTGGCCGACGGCCGGGTCACCTGGGTCGGGCCGTCCGCACGTGCACCCGCGGCCGACCGCGTCGTCGACGTCGGCGGGCGCGCGGTGGTGCCCGGGTTCGTCGACAGCCACAGCCACCTCGTCTACGCCGGCGACCGGGCCTCCGAGTTCACGGCGCGGATGGCGGGCGTCCCCTACGACGGTGGCGGCATCGGCGTCTCGGTGGCGGCCACCCGGGCGGCGACCGACGACGAGCTGCGAGGCCTGCTGAGGGCCCGGGTCGCCGAGATGCGCGCGCTCGGCACGACGACCGTCGAGATCAAGAGCGGCTACGGGCTGACCGTCGACGACGAGGTGCGCTCACTGCGACTGGCCGGCGAGGTCACCGACGAGACGACCTTCCTCGGCGCCCACGTCGTCCCCCCGGAGGCGCGCGGCGACCGCGCCGCCTACCTCGACCTCGTCTGCGGGCCGATGCTGGCGGCGTGCGCGCCGTTCGCCCGCTGGGTCGACGTCTTCTGCGAGCCCGCCTCGCCGCACGCGTTCACCGAGGACGAGGCCCGGCGCGTGCTCACGGCCGGGCGGGATGCCGGGCTCGGCCTGCGCGTGCACGGCAACCAGCTCTCGGCGGGGCCGGGCGTGCAGCTCGCGGTCGAGCTCGAGGCCGCCAGCGTCGACCACTGCACGTTCCTCACCGCTGCCGACGTCGACGCGCTCGTCGGCGCCGCCGGCACCACGGTGGCCACGCTGCTGCCGGGGGTGGAGTTCTCGACCCGCTCGCCCTACCCGGACGCCCGCGCACCTCCTCGACGCCGGGGTCGACCTCGCCCTGGCGACCGACTGCAACCCCGGTACCTGCAACACGGCATCCATGCCGTTCGTCGTCGCGCTCGCGGTGCGCGAGATGCGGATGACGGCGGCCGAGGCGCTGGTGGCCGCCACCGTGGGCGGTGCCCGGGCCCTGCGACGCACCGACGTCGGACGGGTGGCCGTCGGGTCGCGTGCCGACCTGGCCGTGCTCGAGGCGCCGTCGCTACGAGCACCTGGCCTACCGGCCCGGGATGCCGCTCGCCCGCGCCCTCGACCTCGGCTGAACCCGCGTCCGGCCGGACCCCGGCGCCCAGGTCGACAGTAGAGAACACGCCGCGTGCCATGGGAGCCACACGGCGTGTTCTCTACTCTCGACGAGCCAAAGCGTGGTCAGACGGGGTCGTCGCGGACCTCGGAGGGCAGGTGGCCGGACGACTTCTCGTAGAACGCCGCCGCCCTGCGCGTCGCGATGGTTCTCGCGGCGCCCACGGCCAGACCGGTGATCGCGGCGTACGCGACGGCCTTCGCGAGTGGTGCGTGCGGGTTCTTGGGGTTGATCTCGTCCTGGCCCGCCCGCGCCCAGATCGCGTCGATGACCTTCGTGGCGATTACCCCCGCGAGGATGGCACCCCCGGTGCCCATGATCTTCCACGCGACCTTGCCCATCGCCATGGTGGTCCTTCCCAGTGCTCCGTGTGGCCGGACGAAGGAGGTCCGACGGGTCGGTATCCACTCTAGTCCCGGGGGTTTATGGTGGTGACGTCAACGACAGGGGAGCGCCCCAAGCGCTGAGAGTGCGGTTCGCCGCAGACCCTCGAACCTGATCCGGTTAGCACCGGCGAAGGGAGTCGGGAATCTCAGGTGCGTCTCCGGCACACCCGCGTTCGCCACGGCCGCGAGGTGCCGGGTGTCGCACCTCCCCGAGGTGTCCACATCGGAAACCACGGGAGAATCACATGGCCACACAGCTCAGGGAGGCGCCGACCCGGCGCTCCATCACCGCGACCCGCCCGCTGATGGGCTGGCGCACGGTCGACATCCTCACCATCGCCTTCCTCGGTGCCGCCCTCGGTGTCGCGTTCTGGGGCTGGGGCGTGTTCTACAACGGCCCGCTCACCGCCCTGAAGATCGGCTACGCCCCGCTGATGGGGCTGTTCGTCGGGCCGTGGTTCCTCGCCGGCGTCGTCGGCGGCCTCGTCGTGCGCCGGCCGGGCGCCGCCCTCTTCTGCGAGGTCGTGGCCGCCCTGGTCTCGATGCTCCCCGGCACCGAGTGGGGGGCGACGGTCCTGGTGTCCGGCATCCTGCAGGGTCTCGGCGCCGAGCTGGCGTTCGCGATCCTGGGCTACTCCGCCTTCGGCGCGGTCGCGGCAGCGCTCGCCGGCGTGCTGTCGGCGCCGCTGGAGTGGGCGTTCGAGGTCGTGAAGTTCCCCGCGTCGTGGGCCGACGTGCCGGTGCTGTCGGTGCTCGCCGACGGCGGCGGGTGGTACGCCGAGTGGGTGCTGCGCGACAAGCTGGTCTACCTCGGTGCGATGGCCGTCTCCGGGGCGGTGCTCGCCGGGCTGGTCGGCTGGCTCCTGGTGCGAGCCCTGGCCCGGGCGGGCGCGCTGTCGGCGTTCCCCGCCGGCCAGGAGCACCGGGAGCAGCACGCTGTCTGAGGCCGCCACCACCACCTCGCGCGGGCGGGTCGAGGTCGACGGGCTCACCTGGCGGCCGTTCGGCCGGCGCGAGCCGGTGCTGCGCGACGTGTCGCTGACCCTGCGACCGGGCGAACGGGTGCTCCTCGTCGGGCCGTCCGGGTCGGGCAAGTCGACCCTGCTCCGTGCCCTCGCGGGGCTGCTCGAGACGGTCGATGCGGGAGAGCTGACCGGGGCCGTGACGGTCGACGGTGTGGCCCCGGGTGACCGCCCGGGGGCGGTCGGGCTGGTGCTGCAGGAGCCGGGCGCGGGTGTGGTCGCGGCATCGGTCGGACGCGACGTCGCGTTCGGCCCGGAGAACGTCCGGATGCCGCGCGCCGACATGGCCGGCGCCGTCGCCTCCGCGCTCGCCGCGGTGGGCCTCGGCGACCTCCCGCTCGACACCCCGACGTCCGCGCTGTCGGGCGGGCAGACCCAGCGGCTGGCCCTCGCCGGGACCCTGGCGCTCGACCCGTCGGTGGTGCTCCTCGACGAGCCGACGGCGATGCTCGACCCGGCGTCGGCGCAGGAGGTGCGTGACGCGGTCGCCGCGCTCACCTCCGGTGAGAGGCGGCCGGGGGTCGGTCCGGGCCCCTCGGAACCGGCCACCGGCCACCCCTCGCCGACGCTCGTCGTCGTCGAGCACGTGCTGGGGCCGTGGGTCGACCTCGTCGACCGGCTGGTCGTGCTCTCGTCGGACGGCCTGGTCGTCGCCGACGGTCCGGTGCGCGAGACCCTCGCGAGCGAGCGCGACCGGTTGCTCGCGATGGGCATCTGGGTGCCGGGGGCCGGGCCGCCCGAGCCGCTGCCCGTCGACGCGGCCCTGGTGGCGCCGCACCGGGCCGGGCGCACGGCGTCCCTGGCGGCCGCACCGTTCGTCGTCGAGCGGACCACCCGGCAGGTCGACGGCACCGCCCGCACCCGGCGGGTCGCCGTGCTGGCCGATCCCCTCGTGGCTGCGCCGGGCACGCTGACCGCGCTGGTGGGGCCGAGCGGGTCGGGCAAGTCGACCGTGCTGCACGCCCTCGCCGGCTTCCTCGAGCCGGCCGATCCGGTCGCCGTGCGGGTGAGCCCGCCCCGGGACCCGTTGACGCCACCGGCCGATGGCGTGCCGGATGCCGTGCCGCCCGCCTCGCTGTCGGCTCCCGACCTGGCCCGGACCCTGGCCTGGGTGCCGCAGTGGTCGAGCTCGACGATCGTGGCCCGCACCGTGCTCGACGAGGTGCTGACCACCGCGCGCACCGTCGAGCTCACCGACGGCACGGGCGACGGCGAGTCCGAGTCGACCGAGCGCGCCCGCGCGCTCCTGCTCGCCCTGGGGCTGGGGCACCTCGAGGCGGCCGACCCGCGCCAGCTGTCGGGGGGTGAGCAGCGGCGGCTCGCCGTGGCCGCGGCGCTGCACCACGGGCCTCCGGTGCTGCTCGCCGACGAGCCGACCGTCGGCCAGGACCGCGGCACCTGGGCGGCCGTCGTCGGGCTCGTCGCGGCCTACCGGGAGGCCGGGGGTGCGGTCGTGACCGCGACGCACGACGCCCACGTCGTCGACCGCGCGACGCAGGTGCACCACCTGTTGGCGCCCCCGGAGCCCGCGGTGCCGGTGCCGGCCGGGGTGCCGCTGGTCGCCCGGTGCGGCGCGCTGGCACTGCTCACGGGCGCCCTGCTCGCCGTGCCCGCGGGGGTGCTCTCGCCGCACTGGACGACCTCGCTCGCGGTGCTCGCCACCCAGTTCGTGCTCGCGGTGGTCGGTCTCTGGGCCCCGGGCGGGCGCGGCGGGGTGGTGGTTCGCGCCCGCCGGGTGGTGCTGCGGATGGTCCCGGGACTGGTCGCCGCCCTCTCGGTGGGCTGGTCGACCTGGTTCCTCGCGGGTCGCGACCTCGACCCGGCACTCACCGTCGGCCTGCGGGTGCTCGTGATCGTGCTGCCGTCGGCCGTGCTCATCCCGTGGATCGACCCCGACGCCCTCGGGGACGCCCTCGCCCAGCGACTGCGGCTGCCCGACCGGCCGGTGGTCGCGACCTCGGCGGCCCTGCAGCGGGTGCACTCGTTCGGCGAGATCTGGCGCGAGCTGGGCCGGGCCCGCCGGGTCCGGGGGTTCGGGGTGTCGTGGCGCGCGCCACGCACCGTGGTCGCCCACCTCGGCGCCCTCACGATGGGGCTGCTCGTGCGCACGCTGCGTGCCGCCGCCGACCTCGCCGTCGCCATGGATGCCCGCGGCTTCGCGACCGCGCTCGCCCGCTCGTGGTGGATGCCGGCGCCGTGGCGGTGGCGCGACAGCCTCCTCGTCGCGCTGGCCACCGTGCCGCTCGTGGTGGCGGTCCTCGCCCGGTAGCGCCCCACGGCATCCGACTGATTGCGGATCACCCACCTTCCGGGTCGCGGTGCGGCACGCTTCGGGTGGGTGATCCGCAATCAGTCGGGCGCGGCATCCACCCGTGGGTGGGTCGGTATCCGTACTCCTCCATGACGAGTACAACGGGCGCGACACAGGAGGTGGGATGGCCGACCGGGAGGCCTTCGACGCCTACGTGCGCGAGCGCTGGGCGCCGCTGCTGCGCACCGCGACCCTGCTCACCGGTGACCGGCACGCCGCCGAGGACCTCGTGCAGGAGACGCTGGTACGCGCCGCCCAGCACTGGAGCCGGGTCGAGCCCGCCACGGCCGACGCCTACGTGCGCCGGATCCTCTACACGCGGTCGGTCGACGCCTGGCGCTGGCGGCGGCACCAGCCCGACCCGGTCGACCGTGCCGAGCACGACGCCGTCGCATCCCAGATGGGTGTCGGCGCGGATGCCGTCGACACCCGCCTCACGCTCGCCGAGGCGCTGGCCCGGCTCACTCCCGCGGCAGCGAGCGGTGCTCGTGGCCCGGTTCTACGAGGACCGCACCGAGGTCGATGCCGCCCGGGTGCTCGGCTGCTCGGTGAGCACCGTGAAGTCGCAGACCCGGCACGCGCTGGAGCGACTACGGGTGCTCGCGCCCGAGCTCGCCGCCACCTTCGGCCGAGAGGAGATCGTCCGATGAGCCCCGACCCCATCGGCACCGCGCTGCGTGACCTCGTCGACGACGTGGAGGCGGATCTCGTGCCGCCGGTGGCCGACGCCCTCTGGGTACGGGGCCGACGGCGTCGTCGCACGGCTCGGCTCGTCCCTGCCCTGGCCGCGGCGTGTGTCGCCGCCCTGGTCACCCTGGTGGTCTGGCCGAGCGGTGCACCGCGGGCCTCGGTGCCCGCCGTCACGGTCGACGACGACGGAACGGCGCGACTCACGGCCTACCCCGATGTCATCGCCAAGCCCCCGTCCATCCGGACGACGACGACACCGGGTGTGATGGCCGCCCTCATCCCGGGCTCCGGCGACCTCGCTCCGATGTACGCGGTGTCCCCGGTGGGGGCGCTGACTCGGGTCCCTCTGCCGCGCGACGAGTGGGGAATCGGGGGACCCTCGCTCTCGCCCGACGGTCGGTGGGTCTCCCGCGGTCCCGCGCTCACCGACCTGGTGAACGGAAGGTCGGTTCCGTCGGAGGCCGAGCGGCGTCGGTTGGTGCGGGCCTGGGCGCCGCCGGAGCACCCCGCGTGGTGGGCGCCGGACTCGAGCCGGGTCTTCGTCGGTACCTTCAACCAGGGCGCCCTGAGCTTCGGCGGTCTCGTGATCGGTACCGATGGCTCGACGACCCCGGTGCCGCTCGTCGAGGGTGGGCTGATACCGGTCTTCGCCGGGTGGCTCGACGACGGCACGCTGCTCGCCCTGCTCGACCTCGGCCCCGGGACCTCGCGACTCGAGGGCCGCACCTGGCGGGTCGGTGACGACGCGTGGCACGTGTCCGACGCGGATCGTGGAGTGGTCCACGGTTGACGAGCTGGAGCCGCCGGAGGACGAGATCGTGCGTGCGTCGCTCTCACCCGACCGCTCTCGCGTTCTGCTCACCCGGTCGGTCACCGATCCCGAGCCCACCGGGTTGCAGAGCACCCGCGCGATGATGTTCGACTCGAGCACCGGCGCCCAGATCGGGATGCCGGACGGGGACGGGGTCCTCGACTCCGCCAGCTGGGCTCCGGGCAGCTATGTCGAGTGGGGCGGCTGGGGCTGTCGACCGGCGTGGCGCCACGGCGAGCCGGTCGTCACCGACGACGGGACCGTCCGCACGGCCACCGCGTCGCGGGGTGAGCCACCTCGTCGCCGTGTCGTCGGGCTACGGCGAGCCCTGTGTCGCCTTCGCGGGGGACGAGCTGCGGGGCACTCCGGTGACCAACCACGTCGCACTGTGGCAGGAGCGCCTGTGGACGTGGGGGGTGCCGCTCCTCGGGCTGACGCTCCTCGTCCTTGCCCTCTGGGCGTACAACCGTCGACAGCGCACCTGGCGCAAGCCGCTACGCGACCTGCCGCCGATCATCACCCAGCCCTTCTGACGTTCCTCGGCCGACCTCGTGCGACTTGGGTGCGGTTCCAGTGACGAAGACCCGGGCAGAACCGTAGGGAAGTCGCACGAGGTCGCAGTCGCGGGGACGTGGGATTCGGGGCCGTCGGTGGCGGACGGCATACTGGTTGATCGTGTCTGCCACCTCCGTGACCCAGCCCGCCGTGGGGGTCCGCATCCCGCGCGAGCTGTGGGTGCTCGTGGCGGCGGCGTTCGTCATCGCCCTGGGGTTCGGGCTGATCCTGCCGGTGCTGCCGCAGTTCGCGCAGAGCTTCGGCGTGGGGGCCACGGCCAGCTCGATCGTGGTCAGCGCGTTCGCGTTCTTCCGGCTGCTCTTCGCCCCGGCCGGTGGGCGGTTGATCGCCCGCTTCGGTGAGCGCCCGATCTACCTCGCCGGACTGGTCATCGTCGCGATCTCGACCGGCGCCACGGCCTTCGCGCACACCTACTGGCAGCTGCTCCTCTACCGCGGCCTGGGCGGCATCGGGTCGGTGATGTTCACCGTGTCGGCGGTCGCGCTCATCGTCCGGCTCGCACCCCCGACGATCCGGGCCCGCGTCTCGTCGGTCTACGCCTCGGCGTTCCTGTTCGGCGGCATCCTCGGGCCGGTCGTCGGTGGTCTGCTCGGCAACCTCGGGCTGCGCGTGCCGTTCCTCGTGTATGCCGTGGCGCTGCTCATCGCCGCCTCGCTGGTCGCGATCTTCATCAGTGGCTCGGCCCTGCGCCCGGCCGAGGGCGCGCCGGTGCTGCCGGTCATGGCCGTGCGCGACGCCTGGCGGGACAGCGCCTATCGCGCCTCGATCGGGTCGGCGTTCGCCAACGGGTGGGCCAACTTCGGGGTGCGCAACGCGATCCTGCCGCTGTTCGCCGCGGTCGTCATCGGCAAGGAGCCGTGGGTGGCAGGCACCGCCCTGGCCGTCTTCGCCGCCGGCAACGCCATCGGGCTCACCGTGGCGGGGCGCCTGTCCGACCGCGTCGGGCGTCGCCCGTTCATCATCGCGGGCCTGGTCATCAGCGGGCTGGCGACGATCGTCACGGGGTTCGCGTCCGACCTGCCGGTGCTCGTGGTGCTGTCGGTCGTCGCGGGGCTCGGCGCCGGCATGCTCAACCCGGCCCAGCAGGCCGCCCTCGCCGACATCGTCGGGCGGGAGCGCAACGGCGGGCCGACCCTGGCCACGTTCCAGATGTCCGCCGACAGCGGCGCCATCGTCGGGCCGATCCTGGCCGGCTTGCTCATCGACCACGGCAGCTATCCGCTGGCCTTCGGCATCACCGGCCTGATCACCCTGCTCGCGGTCGTGCCGTGGCTGTTCGCCCGCGAGACCCACGACGTGCGGCACGGGGCGCCCACCCCGGATGCCGGTCAGCGCACCGACGCCGCCGACATCGAGGCCACCGTCGCCGAGAGCTCGCGCGAGGCCTGAGGTCACGCTGGTCAGGGGATGTGCGCTCCCGGCGCCGGCGTTCCACCTCGAACCAGCCGGATGCCGTGCCGGTCAGCCCGTGGTGGACGGGCGGGCAGGGCGTCCTGCACCGAGGTCTCGACCGGTCCGAGCACCGGGTCGCGCCCGGAGACCACGTCGACGACGGTCTTGGCGGCGGCGAGCTTCTCGCGACGTGCGCCGGCGGTCCACTGCGCGGGGTACGCCCTGGCCGTCCAGTCGCCGACGCCCTCGGCGTCGAGCCCGACGGCTCGGCAGGTCGTCACCGCGCGCGGCAGGTGGTAGCCCTGCGACACGACGAGCACCCGCTCGACGCCGAAGATGCGCTTGGCCCGGGTGCACGAGTCGTAGGTGTCGCGGCCGGCGAAGTCGCGCACGACGGCATCCGCCGGAACCCCGTGCGCGGCGAGCCAGTCACGCATGGCGGTGGGCTCGTCGTGGCTGGCGACCCGGTTGTCGCCGGAGACGAGGATGACGCGCGCCCGCCCGGACGCGTAGAGCGCCCGGGCCGACCTCGAGCCGGCCGGCCAGGAACGCCGAGGGGCTGCCGTCGGGGTTCAGGCCGGCACCGAGCACGAGGGCCACCGGGGCGCTGGGGGCGTCGTCGAGGTGTGCACGTGGCCGCGCGACGCGAGGCTGACCCAGGCCCACGGCCCGAGGGCGACACGGCGACGAGGGCGAGGGCGCCGACGCCCGACGAGCACCCGGCGCCGACGCCGGGACCGGCGTGGGCCGGTCTCGTGCCCGGACGCCGTCTCGGTGCTGGTGGTCACGACGCAGGCTAGCCGGGGCGCCGTCCGGCGCGGGGAACTGGGGAGGGTGCGGCCGCGTTGACCATGGGCCGTCCGCATCCGGACGGCCCGACCCACCACCTCGGAGGTCACCATCACCAGTTCCACCACCGCCGTACCCGCGCTCACCGTCCTCGACCGCCAGGTCGACACCCTGCTCGACCTCGGCTACCCCGCCCTCGCCGGTCTCACGCCGACGCAGTTCACCGACCGACTCGAGCCCCTGCGCGAGGTGGCCGGCACCCTTGCCGACGTCCCGGAACAGGGCGAGCCGGGGCACACGTCGCTCGTGCTGGTCGTCACCCGCGACCTCGTCGACCCCGAGACCACCGTTCCGCTGCTGCGGCTGGCCCCGAAGGGCACGTTGCCGGGCGTCGTCGACCGCAACCACGGCGAGGCCGGCCTGGCGCCGTACCGGCCCATCGAGCAGGTCGCCCTCCCGAGCGCCACCGCCTACCTGCTGCTCGACGTCGACCGCGGCGAGGAGTTCCGCGGCGTCCGCCCGGAGGAGGCGCTGCCGGTCATCGTGGGCCGTGCTCGCACGCCGCTCACCATCGAGGAGGGCATCGCCGTCGTCACCCACGCCCCGCAGCTGCTCGAGAAGAACCGCTGCTTCATGCTGTCCGGGTCGCGGCGCGGCGACCGGCGGGTGCCGGCGATGTGGATCTCGGCGAAGGCGCCGAAGCTCGGCTGGTGCTGGGACGGCAACCCGCACGACTGGCTCGGCGTCGCCTCCGCGGGCGCCCGCGTGGCCTGAAACCCCCTGACTCATTGCGAATCACCCATCTCAGACGCGGCCTGCGGGCCTGATCCGGGTGGGTAATTCGCAATGAGTCGGGGAGCGGGTCAGCCGGTGACCTCGACGACCTTCTTGGGCATGAACGCCGCGGCCACCACCAGGGTCACCGCCACGACGAACGACGCGATGAACACCGCGTGGATCGCCGGGTCGAGCACCCCGGCCGGCAGGTCCTCGAGGCTGGTCGGCTCCGACCCGAGCTTGGTGCGGACGACGGAGTTGGCGATCGCGCCGAACGCAGCGACCCCGACGGCCGAGCCCACGGAGCGGGCGAAGAGCGTCGCGCCGGTGGCCACGCCTCGCCGCTCCCAGCCGACCGACGACTGGGCGGCGATGATCGCGGGGCTGGCGACGTAGCCGAAGCCGAGGCCCATGACGAAGTTGGGGGCCGCGAGGTGCAGCACCGAGCTCGAGGCGTCGACGGTGAGCAGCAGTGCGGCGCCGGCGAGCGCGATGAGCGAGCCGATCAGCATCGTCGTGCGGAACCCGAACCGCAGGTAGAAGCGCCCCGACGTCGCCGCCGCGATCGGCCAGCCGATGGTCATCGCCGCGAGGGCGAACCCCGCGACGATCGCCCCGGTGCCGAGCACCCCCTGGGCGAACAGCGGCACGTACGACGTCAGTCCGAGCAGCAGCACCCCGACGACGAGCGAGGTGGCCATCGCCGCACCGACGACGCGGTGCCGGAACACCCACAACGGCAGCACGGGCTCGGCGGCCCGGCGCTCGACGAGCACGAACGCCACGAGCACCAGCACCGACCCGACGAGCAGCCCGATGCTGACCGGTGAGGCCCAGTCCCACAGCACACCGCCCTCGAGCAGGGCCACGAGCAGGGCCACCGTGCCCACGAGCATGAGCACCGTGCCGAGCACGTCGACCTTGGGCCGCGCGCGCTCGGGGTCGCGCGCCCTGGGCTGCTCCTCGAACTTGCGCCACAGCATCCATGCGGCGGCGGCACCGAGCGGGAGGTTGACGAGGAAGATCCAGCGCCACGACGCGTAGTCGGCGAACACGCCGCCGAGGGTCGGGCCGATCAGCGACGAGATCGCCCAGACGGCCGCGAGGTAGCCCTGCACGGTGGCGCGCTCGGCGACGGAGTAGATGTCGCCGACGATCGTCATGCCGACCGGCTGCACGGCGCCGGCTCCCAACCCCTGCAGGGCACGGAAGGCGATGAGGCTGCCCATCGACCACGACAGCCCGCACAGCAGCGACCCGGCCAGGAACAGGGCGACGCCGAGCAGCATCACCGGCTTGCGCCCGACGAGGTCGGCGACCTTGCCGTAGATCGGCACCGACACGGCCTGCGCGAGCAGGTAGACCGAGAACAGCCACGGGAACTGGCTGAGGCCGCCGAGGTCGCGCACCACCGCGGGCACGGCGGCCGCGAGGATGGTCGCGTCGATCGCCACGAGCCCGGTGCTCAGCATCACGGCGAGCAGCACCGGCCCCCGCTCGCTGCGCAGGCCGACGCTGGCACGGCTGACCCTGGTGCCCGCGGAGGTCGTCACCTCACGGCCAACCCCCGGCCCGCGGCGAGCATTCCGACCCTCGACACCCGGATGCCGGGCCGGCTCACCAGTTCGTCTCGACGCAGGCGCGCGCGCTTCGCGGCTCGACCTGGATGGTGGCGTGCTCGATCGCGAACCGGTCGCGCAGCACGCCGGCCGCCTCGGTGAGCACCACGGTCGGGTCGGCGTCGTCGTCGCAGACCAGGTGCACCGTCGCCACGTGCATGCCGGAGGTCAGGGTCCACAGGTGCAGGTCGTGCACGTCGACCACGGCACCGACACCCCGCAGCGCCGCCTCCGCCTCGGCGGGCACCATGCCGGCCGGTGCGTGCTGGCCCAGCACCGCGAGCACCTCGCGCCCGAGCAGCACGGCGCGCACCGCGACGAACGCCGAGATGGCCAGCGCGATCACGGTGTCCCAGACCGACGAGCCGGTGGCGGCGACGAGCAGGCCGGCGACGATCACGCCCACCGAGCCGACGGTGTCGGCGACCACCTCGAGGTAGGCGCCCTTGACGTTGAGGCTCTCCCCGGCTCCGCCGCGCAGCAGCACCAGCGCCACGAGGTTGACGACCAGCCCGATGCTGCCGACCACCACCATCGCTCTCGTCGCCACCTCGGGCTCGTCCCCGATCCGCCCGATCGCGGCGATGACGATGTAGGCGGCGACGCCGAGCATGAGCAGGACGGCCAGCCCCGACGCGAAGACCTCCGCCCGGTACGACCCGAAGGTGCGGCGGCCGGTGGTGTCGGGGCGCCCGGCGATCCGGGTCGCGACGAGCGCGGCTCCCAGGGCCACGACGTCGGCGGCCATGTGTCCCGCGTCGCTGAGCAGCGCCAGTGAGCCGCTGACCAGCGCCGAGAGCAGCTCGACGACGAAGAAGGCCGCGATGAGGGCGAACGCGACGCGCAGCCGCCACCGGTGGGTGGCGCCGGCGTTCGGGCTCCCGTGGCCGTGGTCTCCGCTCACCGCTGACACCTCCTCCGGGCACGCGCTGATCCGTACATCTCGACGCTACCCGGCGGCGTGGCGGGCGTCCGGCATACAGTGCCGTGCATGCCCGGGTCCGAGACCGCCGCGGAGACCACCGCCGCCGAACGCCGCGTGCTCGACGCCCTCGACGAGGCCGCGCTGGTCGAGACCCTCGTCGAGCTGGTCCGCGTGCCCAGCGTCACCGGCACCGACGCCGAGAGCGACCTGCAGCACACGGTGGCCCGCTGGTTCGAGGAGGCCGGCCTCGAGGTCGACCTCTGGGCGCTGGACCTCGACGACCTCCGGGCCGACCCCGACTTCCCCGGCACCGAGGCGCCACGGGTCGAGGGGCACGGTGTGGTCGGCACGGCATCCGGCGATGGTGAGCCGGCGCTGGTGCTCCAGGGTCACGTCGACGTGGTGCCGGTCGGTGACCTCACGAACTGGCCTGACGCACAACCGTTCTCGGCGCGGATCGCGAACGGGGTGCTGCACGGGCGCGGTGCCTGCGACATGAAGGCCGGTGTCGCCGTCAACCTGGCCGTCGCCCGGGCCCTGCACGATTCGGGTGTCCGCACCGAGCGCCGGCTGGCGCTGCACAGCGTCGTCAGCGAGGAGGACGGCGGCCTCGGGGCCTTCGCCACCCTGCGGCGCGGTCACCGCGGCGAGGTCGCCGTCATCACCGAGCCGACGAGCGGGCGCCTGGTCACGGCGAATGCCGGTGCCCTCACCTTCCGCATCGAGGTCGCCGGCCGCGCCGCGCACGGCAGCACCCGGCAGGAGGGCGTGTCGGCCCTCGAGGCGTTCTGGCCGGTGCACCTCGCGCTGCGCGAGCTCGAGGCCCGGCGGAACACCGACCGGCACCCGCTGTTCGGCGACAACCCGCTGCCCTACGGCATCTCGGTCGGCACGGTTCGCTCCGGTGACTGGGCCAGCTCGGTGCCGGACCTGCTCGTCGCCGAGGGCCGGATGGGCGTGCGGCTGGAGGAGGACGCCGCCGTCGCCCGGACCACGTTCGAGGATGCCGTCGCCGCGGCCGCCGCGGTCGACCCCTGGCTGCGCGACCACCCACCCCGGGTGACCTGGCCCGGCGGGCAGTTCGCGTCCGGGCGGCTGCCGGCGGGCCACTCGCTCGTCGGCGAGGTGGCCGACGCGGTGGAGGTCGTCACCGGCGCACGGCCCGTCGAGGCGGCGGCCCCCTACGGCTCCGACCTGCGGCTCTACACCGGGGTCGGCGGCATCCCGACGCTGCACTACGGCCCGGGTGACGTGCGGCTGGCGCACGCCCCGCGCGAGTCGGTGCCGATCGCCGAGGTCGTGCAGGTGGCCAGGGCGCTGGCACTCGTGGCCGCGCGCCGGCTCGGGGCGCACTGAGCGCTCGGGCCCACGAGCCGCAGCCGCGGCAAGCAGAGTCCGCAGCGGCACGCATCGGGCCGGACGGGCACAATGCCGGGATGGCCCTGTTGCGCTACACCGCGATCACCTCCCTCGACGGCTACGTCAACGACGCCGAGGGCGGGTTCTCCTGGGCGGCGCCCTCCGACGAGCTGCACGAGGTGGTCAACGCCCAGGAGCGGGAGGTCGGCACCTACCTGCTCGGCCGCAGGATGTACGAGACGATGCGCTTCTGGGAGACCGCCCCCGGTGACGTCCCCGGCCCGATGGGCGAGTTCGCCCGGATCTGGCGGGCCGCCGACAAGGTCGTCTACTCCACCAGCCTCGACGACGTCACGACCGCGCGCACCCGGCTGGCAGCGTCGTTCGACGCGGCGGCCGTCGACGAGCTCAAGGCCACGAGCATCCTCGACGTGAGCATCGCCGGCCCCACTCTCGCGGCGGAGGCGTTCCGCGCAGGCCTCGTCGACGACGTGCACCTGTTCCTGCACCCGGTGCTCGTCGGGGGTGGCACCCGGGCGCTTCCCGACGACGTGCACGCGCGCCTCGACCTCGTGGCCGTCGACCGGGTCGGCGACGTCGTGCACCTGCACCACCGGGTCCGCCGCTGACCCACCAGTGCCCCCGACCTATTGCGAATCACCCACCTGACCGGGGCCCGACACGGCCGGTCGAGGTGGCTGATCCGCAATGAGTCGTCACTCGTCGTCGGAGGGCGGCGGGTTGCGCGGGCGGTCGTCGACCTGGTCGACGACCCGCGGCAGCACGGCCCACAGCACGGTCAGCACGAGCAGGAGTGCGCCACTGGCGACCCACCCGGCGGTGGTGCCGACGACGACGTCGACGACCAGCAGCACGACCCCGGAGACGGTCAGGGCCAGCAGCGCCAGACCGCTCATCGCGAACCGGTTGCCCCACTCGACGAGCAGCTCGCGCCGCCGCTGCCGGAAGAGCACCCGGTGCATCGCCACCGGTGCGACCACCAGCCCGGTGGTGAGCACGGACCCGGCCAGCACGGCGAGGTAGACGTCCTTCTGGAACGCGGTGAGCTCGCCGAAGCGGTTCGAGAACGGGACCGTGAGCAGGAAGCCGGTGAGGATCTGCACGCCGGTCTGGGTGACCCGGATCTCCTGGAGCAGCTCGTCCCAGTTGCGGGTCAGCGTCTCCTGCGGACGGCTGCTCGTCCTCGCCCTTCGTGCCGGCCATCGGTGTCCTTCCCTCGTGCAGGCGTGAAGTCTAGGGGCGCGGCGGGTGGGAGAGTGGTCCGCGTGACCGACGCCGACGTGACGATCGACGGGCTCCCCTCGGGCCTGACCGCCCGGCTCCCGACCGCGGCCGACGCCCCCGACGTGGCGACCCTGCTGGCCGTGCACCAGCGGGCCGCCAAGGGGTCGGCCGGTGTCGACCCCGAGGCGGTGCTCGGCCAGCTGGTCGGCACGGGGTCGTGGACCCGCCGGCAGGTGCTCGTGCACGACCCGAGCGGGCGGCTCGTCGCCTGGCTGTCCGTGCACGACCGTGCCTCCGGCCGCACCCTCGTCGAGGTGACGGTCACCCCGGACCTGCCCGAGGCGGATGCCGCCGCACTCGCCGCCTCGCTCTTCGGCGCCAGTGAGCGCCACGCCGTCGACATCGCCGGGATGCGCGGGCTGCGCACCTCACTGCTCGACTCCGGCGCCTACGCCGACGACTCGCGCCAGCAACGGTGGCTCGCCGCGGCCGGCTTCGAGCAGACCCGCACCTGGCTGCAGATGACCCGCCCGGTGACCGCCGACGAGGCGTCGACCCTGCCGGCGCCGCGCGAGGGCGTGAGCGTGCGGCCCGTCGAGCGCCACGACGACGGCCTGCCCGTGGCCCAGGACCTCCAGGACGTGCACCGCGTGCTCGAGGAGTCGTTCCAGGACCACTTCAGCTCGTACCGGGAGAGCTTCCCGGAGTTCGTCATGCGGCTGCGGGAGGACCCGGGCCACCGCTGGGACCACTGGTGGCTGGCGACCGTCGAGACCGACGAGGGCGTGTTCCCCGCCGGGGCGCTGGTGTCGACGGTGCTGCGCGAGGATGCTGCGGGGTTCGAGGGCAGCTACGTGGACTACATCGGTGTGCACCGCCGAGCCCGCGGCCGAGGTGTCGCGAAAGCCTTGTTGAACACCGCGATTGCCGATGCCGTGCGCCGCGGTCGCAACCGTGTGGGCCTCGAGGTGGACGCCGACTCACCGACCGGTGCGGACGGCCTCTACACGTCGATGGGCTGGGTCGCCGACTACCGCACCCAGTCCTGGCACCGCGAGCTCGACCTGCGCTGACCGGCCCGGAGGCTTCAGCCCGAGAAGATGTCGACCACGAGCCGGGTCGGGTTCGTCAGCACGGCGACCCTGAACGGCCGCTCGCGGTCGCGCACTCCGACGAACGACTGGCCGACGGCCTCGAAGCCCCCGTAGACGGGCCGGGCCTGTGCGATCACCGTGCCGGACAGCGAGGCGGCGGAGGCGTTGCGGGGTCGCGGCGCGGTCGCCGAGGGGATGCCGACCGCACTGATCAGGACCTCGAGGAAGGCGTCGCCGGGCACGTCGACGACGTCACCGCTGCCGTCGGCGATGGGCTGGTCGACGTACTGCACCTGGAACGAGGGGCGACCGCCCTCCGGGAACTGCCAGACCACCCGGTCGTACCCGGTGTGCCGGCCGACCCGGACCACGCCGATCGCGCCGAGGTCGCCACCGAGGTCCGGATACCTGGGCGAGCTCACCGCGTCGAGCGAGAACCCGGCGGGTACGGATGCCGTGCCCGTCGGCGACGCGCTGGTCGTCGGGGACGCCGTGCCGGTCGTGGCGGAGGTGCTCGGGCTGGGCGAGGAGGTCGGTGCGGTCGTCGCGGACTGGGTCGGCGTCGGGCTCGGCGGCTCGTCGTCCGAGCAGCCCACGAGCGCGAGCGACATGACGGACAGCACGGTGACGGTGCCGACGATGCGCAACCTGTTCATGCGGACCTCCCACTCATGACGGTACCCGCGCCGGCCCACCGGCCCGGTGCGGCTCGCCCATCCGGCCGGGCGGGTCCCCGAGGTCACCGACCGGGTTCGCGCCGAGCGGCATACTCGGCGCCATGAACATCGGTCTGCGGGACCGCGTCCTGCCGGAGAACCAGCGGCGGACCCTCGAGGAGCTGTCCGACGACCTCGACCTGCGGTCGGGCGACACCCGCGCGAAGCAGTCGGCGTTCTGGACCATGCTCGTGCTCTCGGGGATCATCGCGTCGGCGGGCATCCTCGCCGACTCGACGGCCACCGTCATCGGGGCCATGATCATCGCCCCGCTCTCGACACCGATCATGGGCATCGCGCTCGGCGTCGTGAAGCAAGAGCGGATCGGGGCCGGCCGGTTCGTGATCCTCGGAGCGCTCCTCGTCGTGCTCATCGGGGTCATCGCAGCGTTCGTGGTCCCCGACGTCGACGTCCACGGCAACTCGCAGATCACCAGCAGAACCTCGCCGACCATGGTCGACCTCATCGCGGCGATCGCGACGGGCCTCGCCGGAGCCGTGGGGCTCTCTCGGCGCGACGTCGCGGCGGTACTTCCCGGAGTCGCGATCGCCATCTCGCTCGTGCCACCGCTCGCCGTGGTCGGGATCTGCCTGGGTGAGGGGTCGATCTCGCTGGCCATGGGGGCACTGGTGCTCTTCGTCTCCAACCTCGTCTCGATGGTGATCGCGGGCACCGTCCTCTTCGCGGCCCTGGGCTACTCCGCGGAGGCCGACCGGCAGGCCCGCCGGGTGGGCGCTGGGCGCAAGTCCTAGCGTCACCCTCGTGGTACTCCTCGTCGCCGTGCTCGTCCCCCTCACGCTGAACACCACCCTCGTGCTGCTCCTGCACTCGTGGACCGGGCGGATCCAGACGGTCGCCGAGAGCTGGCTGTCCGGCATCCCGCAGGCGGAGGTGACCGACGTGAAGTTCGCCGCCAGCTCCTTCCGCATCGAGGTACGTGTGCCCCCGGGCGACCTCCCACCGACCGACGAGCTGCTCGAACAGCTCGACGGCGTGGTGCCCGACGGGCTGGCCATCGTCGTCGACACGACCTACGGCGAGGAGATCGACGTGGGAACGACCGGCTCGCCCTGAGTCCTGCCCGAACCTCCCGGGTGGTCGGGACGTCGGGCCCTGTCGGCCGGGACACCGGTGCGGCGACGGTTGGTGCTCCACACACCGACACACGTAAGGACGCATCACCATGACCACCACCACCACGTCCGGGCCCGCGGCCCACGCCCCTGCCGCGAGCGCCACGACACCGCAGCGAGAGCTCGTGGCCGTCGAGCCTCCGCCGTTCTGACCGAGCCTCCGCCGTTCTGACCGAGCCTCCGCTGTTCTGGCCGAGCCCACCGTCCTGGCCGAGCCTCCGCTGTTCTGACCGAGCCGCCCCTCGTCGCCGAAGCGCTCAGCCCCGGTCGAGGAAGGTGCACACGCAGACCTTGTTGCCCTCCGGGTCCGCGAGCACCGTGAACGAAGGCGCCTCGGAGTCGTCGACCACCGTGCCGCCGGCCGCGACCGCGGCGGCGATGCGCGCGTCGGCGACCTCAGGCGCGACCCACAGGTCGAGGTGCCATCGTTGACGGGGCACCTCGTGCGGCTCGGTGCCCTGGAACCACATCGACGGCAGCTGGCCGGTGGGGTCGAAGACGGTGTCGGCCACCACGCCGTCGGGGTCGCCGGTGAGCACCGCCGCCCAGAACGGGCCGAGCCGGCCGTCGTCGGCGGTGTCGAGCGCGAGCTCGACCTGGGTGACCTCGCCCGGCACCGAGGTGACCTCGTGCCGTCTCGCGACGTCGCTGAGCAGCCGGGCGAGGGCGACGTCGTCGGCCGTCACCCAGATGCCGTCACCGTGCGTCGCGACCCGCAGGTCGACGTGCGTGGGGGTGAGGGTGGCCTCGAGGTGGTCGCCGAGCGAGGCCTCGGCAGCCGCGCGCACGGCATCCGACACGAGCGCGGCGCCGACGCCGGGGTCGCCGGTGCGGAACCTCCCGTGCAGTCGCTGGGCGAGCTTGCGCCAGTCGGCCAGCGCGGCGTCGACGATGTCCTGGGTGGTGAGCCTCTCCATCCCGGCACCCTGCCACCTCCCACCGACGTCGCCTCAACTTTCTCGCCCGGTGCGAGGACCTTCGCCTGAGCACCACAACGGTTCCGGTGTGAAGGTGAGGGTTCCGGGATCGGGCGAGAAAGTTGGGAACAAGGGGAGGGCGGCCCAGAGTTGAGTGAGGTGAACGCAAGTTTCGAGCGGTCGGTTTGCTCACGGCATCCCGGTCGTTCTATCTTGAGCCTCAAGCACTCAACCCCGGTTCCAACGCAAGGAGAACAGCCACCATGGCACGTGCAGTCGGCATCGACCTCGGTACCACCAACAGCGCCGTCGCGGTCCTCGAGGGCGGCGAGCCCACCATCATCGCGAACGCCGAGGGCGGGCGCACCACCCCGTCGGTCGTCGCGTTCAGCAAGGGCGGCGAGGTGCTGGTCGGCGAGATCGCCAAGCGCCAGGCCGTCACGAACGCCGACCGCACGATCCGCTCGGTCAAGCGCCACATGGGCACCGACTGGCGCTCCGACGACATCGACGGCAAGAAGTACAACGCCCAGGAGATCAGCGCCCGCATCCTGCAGAAGCTCAAGCGCGACGCGGAGGCCTACCTCGGCGAGACGGTCACCGATGCCGTCATCACCGTCCCCGCGTACTTCGACGACCACGAGCGCCAGGCCACCAAGGAGGCCGGCGAGATCGCGGGCCTGAACGTGCTGCGCATCGTCAACGAGCCGACCGCGGCCGCGCTCGCCTACGGCCTCGACAAGGGCAAGGAGGACGAGCTCATCCTCGTCTTCGACCTCGGTGGCGGCACCTTCGACGTCTCGCTCCTCGAGGTCGGCAAGGACCCCGAGGACGGCTTCTCGACCATCCAGGTCAAGGCGACCTCCGGTGACAACAAGCTCGGCGGCGACGACTGGGACGAGCGCGTCGTCAACCACCTGCTCACCGTCGTGAAGAACTCCTCCGGCGTCGACCTGTCCAAGGACAAGATCGCGATGCAGCGGCTGCGCGACGCCTCCGAGCAGGCCAAGAAGGAGCTGTCGTCGGCGTCGAGCACCAACATCTCGATGCAGTACCTCTCGATGTCCGAGAACGGCCCGATCCACCTCGACGAGACGCTGACCCGCGCCCAGTTCGAGCAGATGACCAAGGACCTCCTCGACCGCACCAAGCAGCCGTTCCAGAACGTCATCAAGGACGCCGGCATCGCGCTGAGCGACATCGACCACGTCGTGCTCGTCGGCGGCTCCACCCGGATGCCGGCCGTCAGCGCCGTCGTCAAGGAGCTCACCGGCGGCAAGGAGCCCAACAAGGGCGTCAACCCCGACGAGGTCGTCGCGCTCGGCGCGTCCCTCCAGGCCGGTGTCCTCAAGGGCGAGCGCAAGGACGTCCTGCTCATCGACGTCACCCCGCTGTCGCTCGGCATCGAGACCAAGGGCGGCCTGTTCACCAAGCTGATCGAGCGCAACACCGCCATCCCGACCAAGCGCAGCGAGGTCTTCTCGACGGCCGAGGACAACCAGCCGTCGGTGCTCATCCAGGTCTTCCAGGGCGAGCGCGAGATCGCGCAGCAGAACAAGCCGCTGGGCACCTTCGAGCTCTCCGGCATCGCCCCGGCCCCCCGCGGCGTGCCGCAGATCGAGGTCACCTTCGACATCGACGCCAACGGCATCGTCCACGTGACGGCCAAGGACCGCGGCACCGGTCGCGAGCAGAAGATCACCATCTCCGGCGGCTCCGCGCTGTCGAAGGAGGAGATCGAGCGCATGGTCAAGGACGCCGAGGCGCACGCCGAGGAGGACAAGGTCCGCCGCGAGGAGACCGAGACCCGCAACATGGGCGAGTCCCTCGTGTTCTCCACCGAGAAGTTCCTCTCGGAGAGCGGCGACAAGGTCAGCCCCGAGCTGCGCACGCCGGTCGACGAGGCCCTCGTCGCCCTCAAGGACGCCATCAAGCCCGACTCGGGCGCGTCCCGGGACGACATCCAGGCCAAGATCGACACGCTCAACACCAAGTCCCAGGAGATGGGTGCGGCGATGTACGCGGCCGCGGCCGAGCAGGGCGAGTCCGGCGACGTGCCGGGCGCCGAGTCCACCGACGGCGGCCAGCCGGCGACCGACGCGGGCGATGACGACGTCGTCGACGCCGAGGTCGTCGAGGACGACGACGAGGCCCGCAAGTGACCGACCCGACCGCCACCGGTGGGCCGCTCGACGGCCCGCCCGAGGACCCGGCGACGGGCCCGGACGCCGACGACGCGATCAACACCGAGTCCGTCAACGACGGGTCGGAGGTGGCCCCGGAGCACTCCGGGGCCACCCCCGCCGGGGGCGCGTACGCACCCGGGAGCGCCACGGCATCCGGTACCGACGACGCCACCGATGACGCCGCGGATGCCGGTGCGCCGCACCCCGACACCGCGCTCGCCGCCGAGCGGCTCGGCGACCTGCAGCGACTGCAGGCCGAGTACGTCAACTACAAGCGCCGGGTCGACCGTGACCGGGCCCTCGTGCAGGAGCGCGCCGTTCGCGACGTGCTCGAGTCGGTGCTGCCGGTGCTCGACGACATCCAGGCCGCGCGCGACCACGGCGACCTCGTCGAGGGCCCGTTCGCCGCGATCGCCGACAAGCTCGAGACCACCTTGGGCAAGTACGGCCTGAGCCGCTTCGGCAGCAAGGGTGAGCTGTTCGACCCCATGCAGCACGAAGCCCTGATGCACGCCCCGTGGCCGGTCGGCGACGAGGAGCTGCCGGCCGACGCGGCGGGCACGACCGTCGTCACCGTGCTCCAGCCGGGCTACCGTGCGGGTGAGCAGGTGCTGCGGCCGGCTCGCGTCGCGGTCGCCGACCCCGAGTGACCGGGCCGCCCGCGCACCGATAGTTCGACCAGGTACCGAGAGGAGGCGCCGATGGCCAGCCAGGACTGGTTCGAGAAGGACTTCTACGCGATCCTCGGCGTCCCGCAGGATGCCGACCAGGCCGCGATCAAGAAGGCCTACCGCAAGCTCGCCCGCAAGCACCACCCCGACCAGAACGCCGGGGACGCGACGTCCGAGAAGCGCTTCAAGGACATCGGCGAGGCCAACGCGGTTCTCTCCGACCCCAAGCAGCGCGAGGAGTACGACGCCATCCGTCAGATGGCGCACGGCGGCGCCCGCTTCCGTGCGGGCGGCCCCGGCGGCAACGGTGGGTTCGAGGACGTCTTCTCGGCGTTCGGTGGTGGCGGCGACGGCCAGCGGGTGCGGTTCTCGACGGGTGGCGCCGGTGGCCCGGGCCAGCCCGACCTCGACGACCTGCTCGCGCAGATGTTCGGCGGTGCGGCCGCTGCCGGTGGCGCCCGCGGCGCACGCGGCGCCGACCCGTTCTCCGGGTTCGCGGCACCGCGCGGCCCGCGGGCCGGCGTCGATGTCCAGGCCCGCACCACGCTGAGCTTCCGGGACGCCGTCGAGGGCGCCACGGTCACCCTGCAGACCGCCGAGGGCCGCCGGATCACGACCAAGGTCCCCGCGGGGGTCAAGGACGGCCAGAAGATCCGGCTACGCGGCAAGGGTGCCGAGGGCGACCCCGGCGCGCCGAAGGGCGACCTCATCCTCACCGTGGCCGTCGACAAGCACCCCGTGTTCGGCCGCGACGGCGACAACCTCACCGTCGACCTACCGGTCACCTTCGCCGAGGCGGCCCTCGGCGCGACGGTCTCGGTGCCGACCCTCGACGGCACCCCGGTACGCGTCAAGGTCGCGCCCGGTACGCCGAGCGGCCGGGTGCTGCGGGTCAAGGGCCACGGGGTCACCGGCCGGCACGGCACCGGGGACCTGCTCGCCAGGGTGAGCGTGCTGGTGCCCCAGCGCCTCACCGACACCGCCCGCACCGCCGTCGAGGCACTGCGCGCCGAGGAGGCCGAGGTCGACCCGCGGGCCGCGCTCTTCGAGCAGGCCGGGAGCTGAGGGCGGTGCCGGCGATGAGCTTCTCCTCGTTCAGCCCCGACGACGACACCCCGGTCTTCGTCATCTCGGTCGCCGCGCAGCTCGCCGGCATGCACGCGCAGACGCTGCGCCAGTACGACCGGCTCGGCCTGGTCACCCCGTCGCGCACCAGGGGTGGCGGGCGGCGCTACTCCCAGCGCGACGTCGCGCTGCTGCGTGAGGTGCAGCGCCTCTCCCAGGAGGAGGGCGTCTCGCTGCCCGGCATCGCCCGCATCCTCGAGCTCGAGAACCAGGTCATCGCCCTGCAGGCCCGGGTCGCCGAGCTGGCCGCGAGCTGGATGCCGCCCATGTCAGCACCGGTCGCAGCACCCGCGTCTTCTCGGTCTCACCGAGCGGAGACGTGTACGCCGCGCGGCTCGGCGAGCGTCCTCGGCACGACCGCTCCACCGCGCTGGTGGTGTGGCGCCCCCTGCACGGCCGGTAGCCGCTCCGGCGGGTGCTAGCCGGCCGGGAGCCGGGTGACCCAGTAGGAGGCGGTGTCGGGCGAGGGCGACGCCGAAGCGGGCGTTGACCACCCAGAGCGACCCCGCGGCAAAGGTCGCCGTCGAGGGCACGTCGAGCGTCTCGTCGAAGAGCGCCACTCGCCACGTCGCGACCCAGCGGCCGTGGCGCCGCGACAGCCGGAGCACCGACACCTGGTTCGGACCGCTGCCGCGCACGTTGTAGAGCGTGCGATCGCGCAGCACCAGACCGTCCCCGCCGACCAGCCCCGGGCCGCCGCGGACTTCGATCTCGCGGGTGACGCCGGTGCGCGGGTTGACGCGCCAGAGGCCACCGGCGGTGCTGTTGTTGAGCACGAGAGACCCGTCGGGCAGCTCGCGGATGCCGTTGGCGGCGGTGCTGCCGTTGAAGGCCGGCCACTCGCCGGTGAGGGGCACGAAGGTCGGAGGGGTGTCGCGCGGGAGGCCTCGACGGTTCAGGGCGATTCGCGTGAGCCGGTCGACCCGGGAGTCGGTGACCCACACGGCGCGCTCGGTGACCACGAGGTCGTTGAGGAAGACCCCTCCGGGCACGGTGATGTCTGCCGCGACCGCCCCGGTGGTGTCGTCGACGGCCCAGACGTGCGCGTCGGCGCCGAGGCCGCCGACCGCCCAGACCAGCCCGGTGTGCCGGTCGTGGAAGAGCCCGCGCAGCGAGCGTCCGGTGGCGGCGGGTAGCAGAACGCGTGGTGCCGACCTCCAAGAGGTCGCCGGTGACGATCCGGCCGTCGGAGACCGAGCCGACGTAGAAGGTCGTACCGGGCCCGGACGTGATGCCCTCGGGGCGGAGGCCGTCGGGCAGCGCCACCGTGTCGGGGAGGTCGCGGTGGCCGTGCCGGGCCTCATCGGCGTACGCGGGGCCGGCAAGGGCGGTGGTGGTCGCGGCGGCGGCCAGCGTGATGGCGCCGCGACGGGTCAGAGCGTGGGTGTCAGGGTTCGTTGAAGCAGCCATGAACCATCGTGCGCACGGTATCGGCGCTGGTGGAAGGTCTGGTGACGTGGCCAAAGGTAGCGGACCGATCCTGTCCTCATTGGGTCCTAACGTGGTCGGCATGGACATGAAGCTGGAGCTGGTGGCGGTGCCCGTGACCGATGTCGACCGGGCCAAGGAGTTCTACGTGCGAGTGGGGTTCGTGGCCGACCACGACCACACCGTGAGCGAGGAGGTCCGCTTCGTGCAGCTGACCCCACCCGGGTCGGGCTGCTCGATCGCGATCGGCCGTGGCCTGACGAAGATGGCCCCGGGGTCGCTCGACAACCTGCAGATGGTGGTGCCCGACGCCGAGGGCGTGTACGCCGAGCTGCGCGAGCGCGGCATCCAGGCCGAGGGCGTGACGGACCTGCCGTGGGGTCGGTTCGTCTTCTTCAGCGACCCCGACGGCAACCGGTGGTCGCTGCAGGAGCTGCCCGACTACGCCGCGAACGCCGGGGGGTAGGCCTCAGTCGCTCGGGACGGAGTGCATGCGGGAGGTCGCGACGACCACGACCACCGCGGCGACGACCGCGGCCAGCGCGACGACGACCGACCGCGGCTCACCGACGAGCCGGCCCCAGGCGATCCAGAGCAGACCCCAGGCCAGGGCGACGGTGACCGCCCAGCGGCCGCCGAGCCGGCGGGCGAGCAGCACCCCGACCCCCGCCGCCACGGCGAGCACCAGGACGGCGGCGAGCTGCGCGACGAACCCACCCGGGTCGACCCCGCTCGCGACGAGGGCTGCGGTGACGTTCGCGCAGGCGGCGACGGCGACCCAGCCGAGGTAGAGCCCGAAGGTTCCGTCGACGAGCACCGTCTCGGCGTGCCCGTAGGACGGGTGCCGCTCGAGGCGCTGCACGAGGAGTCCGAGGGTGGCCACGAGGGCGGCCATGACGACCACACTCACCCAGATCCAGTCCTGCTGGGTCACGAGCAGCCAGGCCGCGTTGAGCACCATGGATGCCGCGGCGAGCCACCCGATGGCGCGGTGCCGTGGCTCGGTGGTCTGGGTGGGCAGCCACTGGAACACGGTGAATCCGGCCAGCCCGAGGTAGATCGGGGTCCAGATCGCGAAGGCCGGTCCGGCCGGGGCGATGAGGGTCGCGTCGGCCGCGAGGGCACCCCCGGCCGACTCCGCCACGCGGGTGCCGATCGCCCCGACGCCGACGAGGGTGCCGACCACGCAGAACAGCTCGGCGACGGTGACCGCGACCTGGCGCAGGCGGTCGGCCGGCACGGTGTCCGGCCGGGTGAGCGTCGTCATGCGGCCATTGCACCACGCACTGCGGAGCCCCTCACCGGACACCGGGCCCGTGCACCAGCACCGGCGGTGCGATCAGGCACCTCACAGTTTCGGCGACTATTCTTGGCCGGTCAGGCGCCTGCCCTGTGTTGGCCGATCGCGCCCTGACCTGCCACGCGAGAAGATTGGTGGGCAATGCCGGAAGAGCTGCCGAGCTCGACGCAGCGGCCGGGTGAGACCGAGCCGCCGAGCCGCGCTGAGCTGCGCTACCCCCCGGGGGCGTACTACCGGCGGATCGCTCTCGGCACGGTGCTGCCCGGCGCGGGCCTGCTCGGCACTCGCTGGAAGGTGCTGGGCTGGCTGCTCGTCCTCGCGTCGCTGGCCGCCGGCACCTGGGTGCTCGTGAAGGCCTGGCAGGGCGGCCTGCTCCGCTCGGCCCTCAACGTGGCCGTGCAGCCGGAGCTGCTGCAGTGGGTCGGTGTCGGCATCATGGTCGGCGCGGTGCTGTGGATCGGCTCGATCGTGCTCACCGCCGAGCAGTCCTGGCCGCGCCGTCGTCGTGGAGGTCGCTGGGCCCGGGTGCTCTTCGCCGCCGCCGCGTGCACCCTCATCGCCGCACCGTCGGCCCTGGCCGTGCGCTACATCGACGTGCAGTCGTCGGTCATCGACGCGGTGTTCGTCGAGGACAGCCCCAGCGAGCACCGCGACGTCGCGCTCGCCGACACCGCCGCCGAGGACCCGTGGGCCGACGTGCCACGGGTCAACACCCTGCTCATCGGGTCCGACGCCGGCAAGGACCGCTGGGGCACCCGCACCGACTCGATGATGGTGGTCAGCACCAACACCAAGACCGGTGACACCCTGCTCATCGGAATCCCGCGCAACCTCGAGCGCGTGCCCTTCCCGACGAGCAACCCGCTGCACGCGCTCTACCCCAACGGGTACGACTGCGGCGACGAGTGCCTGATGAACGGCATCTGGACCCTCGCCGAGAGCCGTCCCGACCTCTTCCCCGGCGTCACGAACCCCGGCCGCAAGGCGACCGTCGACGTCGTCGGTGAGATCACCGGCCTCGACATCAACCAGTCCGTCGTCGTCAACCTGCGTGGCTTCAAGGCGCTCGTCGACGCCATGGGCGGGGTCGACGTCAACGTGCAGCAGAGGGTGTGCGTCGAGTGCCACACCTCCTCCAGCGGTCGGCATCGTGTTCACGAACGGCGACAAGAGCGAGTACATCGAGCCCGGCCTGCAGCACCTCGACGGCCTCCACGCCCTCTGGTACTCCCGCTCGCGGGCCGGCAGCGACGACTTCAGCCGGATGCGCCGCCAGCGCTGCGTGGCCGGTGCCCTGATGCAGCAGGCCGACCCGGTGGGGCTGCTGCAGAGCTACCCGCAGCTCGCGAAGGTCGTCAAGAACAACGTGAGCATCGACATCCCGCGCGACGAGCTGTCCGCCTGGGTCGACCTCGCGCTGCGCATCCAGAAGGGCGGCTCGATCCGCTCGCTCCCGCTCACGGCCAACGTCGTCAGACCGGGCAACCCGGACTTCGCCGAGATCCGGGCACTCGTCAAGAAGGGCCTGAAGCAGCCGTCCGCTCGCCCGACCACCTCGGCGTCCCCGTCGCCCGCCCCGACGCCGACGAGGACCAAGAATCGTCGAGCACGCCGACCCCGACCGCGACACCGGACGACTCCGCGGCCGAGTCGCTGGCCGCCACCTGCTGACCGGCCTCGCACACCCAGCGGGGTCCGCCCGATGCCGTGACGCGGCATCCTGCGTCACACCCGCGGCGGCCGCGGGAGTTGAGCGGAATAGACTCAACTTTGGTCGGGTTGCCCTCGAGGAACCCTGACCCGCCACCTCGTTCGAGGAGAGTCCCGCATGGAGCTGAAGCCCACCACCAAGGTGGCCGAGGCCCTGGCCGTCGCCCAGCGCGCGGCGCAGGCCGCCGGCCACCCCGAGATCACCCCGGCCCACCTGGCCCTGGCGCTCGCCGAGCAGGAGGGCACCACGACGCCCGCCCTGCTCGCCGCCGCGGGCAGCACGGCGGAGGGCATGGCTGCCACGGCCCGCTCGGTGCTGTCCGGGATGCCGCGCAGCACCGGCGCCACCGTCGCCACCCCGGCGCTCGGCCAGGCGGCGCTCTCCGTGCTCCAGCAGGCCTCCACGCTGATGGCGGCCCGCGGCGACACCTACCTGTCGACCGACGTGCTGCTCCTCGCCCTGCTCGAGAAGGGAGCCGTCCAGGGGGACGCGACCGCCCTCGAGGCCCAGATCGACCACCTGCGCGGCGGGGCCAAGGTCGCCACCGAGGACCCGGAGGCCACCGGCGAGGCCCTCGCGAAGTACGGCACGGACCTCACCGAGGCCGCCCGCGAGGGTCGGCTCGACCCGGTGATCGGCCGTGACGACGAGATCCGCCGCGTCGTGCAGGTGCTCTCGCGCCGCACCAAGAACAACCCCGTGCTGATCGGCGAGCCCGGCGTCGGCAAGACCGCCGTCGTCGAGGGGCTCGCCCAGCGCATCGTCGACGGTGACGTGCCCGAGTCGCTGCGCGGCAAGCGGCTCATCGCGCTCGACCTCGGCGCGATGGTCGCCGGCGCGAAGTACCGCGGCGAGTTCGAGGAGCGGCTCAAGGCCGTGCTCGAGGAGATCAAGGCGTCCGACGGCCAGGTCGTCACCTTCATCGACGAGCTGCACACCGTCGTCGGCGCCGGCGCCACCGGCGAGTCGGCCATGGACGCCAGCAACATGCTCAAGCCGATGCTGGCCCGCGGCGAGCTGCGCCTGGTCGGCGCGACGACCCTCGACGAGTTCCGCGAGCGCGTCGAGAAGGACCCCGCCCTCGAGCGCCGCTTCCAGCAGGTCTTCGTCGGCGAGCCGTCCGTCGAGGACACCATCGCCATCCTGCGCGGCCTCAAGGAGCGCTACGAGGCGCACCACAAGGTCGAGATCGAGGACAGCGCCCTCGTCGCGGCGGCGTCCCTCTCCGACCGCTACATCACCGGCCGCCAGCTGCCCGACAAGGCGATCGACCTCGTCGACGAGGCCGCCTCGCGGCTGCGGATGGAGATCGACTCCAGCCCGGTCGAGATCGACGTGCTCCGGCGTGCCGTCGACCGGCTGAAGATGGAGGAGCTGCACCTCGCGAAGGAGACCGACGAGGCGTCCGCCGAGCGGCTCGGCCGGCTGCGCGCCGACCTCGCCGAGAAGACCGAGGAGCTCGCGGTGCTCACCGCCCGCTGGGAGTCGGAGAAGTCCGGGCTCAACCGGGTCGGCGACCTCAAGGCCCGGCTCGACGACCTGCGCACCCAGGCCGACCGCCTGCAGCGCGAGGGCGACTACGAGGGGGCGTCGCGGCTGCTCTACGGCGAGATCCCCGCTCTGGAGGCCGAGCTCGACGCAGCCCAGCAGGCCGAGTCGGCCACGGCATCCGCCGACCTGATGGTCAAGGAGCGGGTCGGCGCTGACGACATCGCCGAGGTGATCTCGGCGTGGACCGGCATCCCCGCCGGTCGCCTGCTGCAGGGCGAGACCGAGAAGCTGCTGTCGATGGAGGCGATCATCGGGCGCGCGCCTGATCGGCCAGACCGAGGCGGTGCGCGCGGTGTCGGATGCCGTGCGCCGCTCCCGCGCCGGCGTCGCCGACCCCGACCGGCCCACCGGGTCGTTCCTCTTCCTCGGCCCGACCGGCGTCGGCAAGACCGAGCTCGCCAAGTCGCTCGCCGACTTCCTGTTCGACGACGAGCGCGCGATGGTGCGCATCGACATGTCGGAGTACTCCGAGAAGCACGCCGTCGCGCGGCTCGATCGGGGCCCCGCCCGGCTACGTCGGCTACGAGGAGGGCGGCCAGCTCACCGAGGCGGTGCGGCGCCGGCCCTACTCGGTGGTGCTGCTCGACGAGGTCGAGAAGGCCCACCCCGAGATCTTCGACATCCTGCTGCAGGTGCTCGACGACGGCCGGCTCACCGACGGCCAGGGCCGCACGGTCGACTTCCGCAACGTCATCCTGGTGCTGACCTCGAACCTCGGCTCGCAGTACCTCGTCGACCCGACGCTCGACCCGACGCGCCAAGCACGAGGCCGTCATGGCGGCGGTGCGCGCAGGCGTTCAAGCCGGAGTTCCTCAACCGGCTCGACGAGGTGGTCGTCTTCGACCCGCTGTCGACCGGAGAGCTGGCCCGCATCGTCGACCTGCAGGTCGCGCGCCCTGGCGACCCGGCTGCGCGACCGCCGGATCACCCTCGAGGTGACCGACCCCGCCAAGGCCTGGCTCGCCGAGCAGGGCTTCGACCCGGCCTACGGCGCCCGGCCGCTGCGCCGGCTGGTGCAGCGCGAGATCGGCGACCGGCTGGCCCGGGCGCTGCTCGCGGGCGACGTCCGCGACGGCGACACCGTCACCGTCGACCTCGGCGAGGCCGGCCTGCTGCTCCGCTGAGGCGAACTTCCGGCCGGACGGCATCCGACTGATTGCGGATCACCCACCTGAGGAGCCCTCGAACGGGGCCCCAGCGGTGGGCGATCCGCAATCAGTGCGGGGTGGGGTTGCGGTTACTGTTGCCGCCATGCGCCGACCCTCCGCCCTGCTCGCGACCGCAGGGCCGCTCGGGGTCGCCCTGGTCGTCGCGCTCACCGGCTGTTCGGACGACCCGGCGGAAGCGCCGCAGCCGAGCCCGACCGAGCAGCTGGCCGCCGCGAAGGTCGCCTTCGACACCGCGAAGACCGTGCAGCTCGACCTCACCAGCCGCGACGTCCCCCCGCGCGAGAACGGCGTGACGCAGGCCAAGGGCGCCGGCGTCATCAGCGCCACCGAGCCGAAGTTCCAGGGCACCATCACCGGCACCATCAAGGGGCTGGCCGGCACCATCGACGTCATCGCGATCGGTGCCGACACCTACCTGAAGTTCTTCACGCCCGACTACAAGAAGACCGACTTCGAGACGCTGAACGCCCCGAACCCGGCGATGTTCTTCGACCCCGCGACCGGCATCTCGGCGCTGCTCCCGCAGACGGCGAACCCCGAGGAGGACGGCAAGGCCCGGGCCGGCACCGAGGTGCTCGACAAGATCAGCGGCACGTTGCCCGGGTCGAGCATCGAGGACCTGTTCCACCTCGGCGACGGCACCGGCACGTATGCCGTGAGCTACGGCCTCACCGACGCCGACCAGCTGCGCACCGCCACCCTCACCGGCCCGTTCTTCCCGGGGGTGCAGGCGACCTACGTCGTGAAGCTCACCGACTACGGGACGCCCGTTGAGATCACCAGCCCCTAGGGCCCTGCTCACGACGGCCGCGATCGCCGTCTCCCTCGCCGCCGCCGACACCTATGTCGTCGTGCTCGCCCTCACCGACATGATGCGCGGGGTCGGCGTCGGCATCGACTCCCTCCAGCGCGCGACCCCGATCATCTCCGGCTTCCTGCTCGGCTACGTGGCCGTGCTGCCGCTCATCGGTCGGGTCGCCGACCTCGTCGACCGCCAGCGGGTGCTGCTGGCCTGCCTCGGCGTCTTCGTCGTCGGCTCGACGGTCACCGCCCTGGCCAGCGACCTGCCCGTGCTCGTGACGGGTCGCGTCGTGCAGGGCGTCGGCGGCGGAGGCCTGGTGCCCGCGACCCTCGCGATCGTCGCGCAGCTGTGGCCCGCCGACCGGCGAGGTGTGCCGCTGGGCGTGGTCGGCGCCGTGCAGGAGCTCGGCTCGGTGCTCGGGCCGGTGCTCGGCGCCCTCGTCCTCGTCGTCGCCGACTGGCGGGCCATCTTCTGGCTCAACGCGCTGCTGGGCGCCCTGCTCGTCGTCGCCGTCGTGGTGACCGGTGGCGGCCGCGTGCCGCGCCCGCGCCCGGTCGTCGTGGCGCTCGCTCTGGTGGCCGCGGTCGCGGGGGTCCTGGCCCTCGCCGCCCCGGAGGCGCTGACCACCAGCGTCTCGCTCGGTGTGCCGTTCGTGCCGTTCGGCGACGCCACCTCGCGGCTGGCGACCCCCATCGGCATCGTGGCGGCCGTCTTCCTCTTCGCGGCCCTGGCCGTCGGAGGGCGCGGGGCCTGGCCGCTGCTCCGGCGCGCCGACCTGCTGGGGGCCGCGCTGCTCGGTGGGGCACTGGGCTGCGTCGTGCTCACCTTCGCGGCATCCGAGCCGGCCACCGAGGTCGTGGGGCCGCTCGGCTACGCCCTCCTCCCCGTGGCCGCCCTGCTCGCCGGCCTGTATGCCGTGCACCACCGGCGCTCTGCCTCACCGTTGGTGCCCCGCGGCCTGGTGCGCGGACGGCTGGTGTGGGCCCTCGTGGTCTCGCTGCTCGTCGGGGTGGCACTCGTGGCGGTCGTCGTCGACGTGCCGCTGCTCGCGCGCATCGTGCACACGTCGAGCCAGACCGAGGCGGCCCTGGTGCTGGTCCGCTTCCTCGTGGCCGTGCCGGTCGGCGCGCTCGCGGGCGGATGGGCCCTGCGGCGGCTCGGCAACGGCGTCGTCGCGGGAGCCGGGCTGGCCCTGGCCGCCGTCGGTCTCGCGGTGATGGCGACCTGGGGGAGGGGCTCGCTCGACCACGCCTCGTCGACGGTGGTGCTGGCGCTCACCGGTCTGGGCATCGGCCTGGCGCTGGCCCCGGTGAACGACGCCGCGCTGGCCGAGGCAGCGCACGACACCCACGGCACGGCATCCGCGCTCGTCGTCGTGGCGCGCATGGTGGGCATGGTCGTGGGGGTCGCCCTGCTCACCGCGATCGGGCTGCACCAGTACTACGGCGTCGTCGCCACGCTGCCCGACCCCACCGACACCGACGCGCTCAAGGGAGCCGCGGTGCTGCAGGTGGCGTGGGTGTTCCGCGGAGCGGCCGTCGCGGCGGGGTTGGGGGCGCTCGCATCCCTGGCCCTGGGGCTGCACCGCCGCACCGGAGAGCACTCCGCCACCACCTTCGGGCTCTAGCCACAGCGGTAGCGTCGGGGCATGGCGACCACCGCAGACCTCCTCCTCGACTCCCTCAGCCGGGTCCGCGAGACGGCACACAGCGTGCTCGACGACACCCCGGAAGAGCTGCTGGCCACCCCGCCCGCGCCGGGGACGAACACGGTCGCCTGGCTGGTCTGGCACCTGACCCGCGGGCTCGACGAGCAGGTCGCGGAGGTCTTCGGTCATGACGCCGTCTGGGAGACGGGCGGCTGGCGCGAGCGGATGGCGCTGCCGCTCCCCGCCGACGCCCACGGGTACGGCATGACCTTCGACGAGGTGCTGCTCGTGCGGGCCTCCGCCGACGACCTGCGCGGCTACCTCGACGCCGCCTTCGCCGCGGCCGAGGAGGCCCTGCGCACGGTCACCGACGCCGACCTCGACCGGGTCGTCGACGAGAACTGGGACCCGCCGGTCACCCTCGCCGTGCGGCTGGTCAGCGTCGTCGACGACTGCACCCAGCACGTCGGCCAGGCGTCCTACGCGAGCGGCATCCTCAGCCGCCGCTGAGCAGGTCGCTCGGCCGGCGTCCCGGTCGCCGCAGCGGTGGTGTGGGACGGCATCCCGCTCAGTCCGTGAGCTGCACGACGACGGGCGCGTGGTCGCTGGCGCCGGCCCCCTTGCGCTCCTCGCGGTCGATCGCCGCTCCCGCGACGCGAGCCGCGAACGACGGTGAGCCGAGCACGAAGTCGATGCGCATGCCGCGCCGCTTGGGGAAGGCCAGGCGCTGGTAGTCCCAGTACGTGTAGACGCCCGGACCGGGGGCGTGGGGGCGCACGACGTCGACGAACCCGGCATCCAGGAAGGCGTTGAAGGCGGCCCGCTCGCCGGGCGAGACGTGGCTCTTGTCGATGTAGTACTCCATCGACCAGACGTCGTCGTCCTGCGGCGCGATGTTCCAGTCGCCGCCCAGTGCCACGGGGGTGCCGTCGGCGGCCCACTCACTGGCCTGCTCGCGCAGCCGCGCCAGCCACTCGAGCTTGTAGACCATGTGGGGGTCCTCGAGCGCGCGCCCGTTGGGTGCGTAGACCGACCACAGCCGGATGCCGCCACACGTCGCGCCGATCGACCGTGCCTCGGCCGCCAGCGGCTCGCCCCAGCCGGGGTCGCCGTCGAAGCCGACCTGCACGTCGTCGAGCCCGACGCGCGACAGGATCGCGACGCCGTTCCACTGGTTGGTGCCGTGGTGGGCGACCTCGTAGCCCAGGGCCCCGAGGCGGGCGTGCGGGAACTGCTCGTCCTTGGCCTTGGTCTCCTGCATGAGCAGCACGTCGACGTCGGTGCGGGCCAGCCAGGCCTCCACGCGGTCGATGCGGGAGCGGATCGAGTTGACGTTCCAGGTGGCGATGCGCACGCCTTCACCCTACCCACGGGTATGGCGCGCACCCGTCGCAGGTTGGCCGCATACAGTGCCTCCACCATGAGCACTGCACTCGTCACCGGCGCCTCCGCCGGCATCGGCCGCGCCTTCGCCGAACGCCTCGCCCGGGAGGGCACCGACCTCGTCCTCGTCGCCCGTGACCGGACCCGTCTCGACGAGCTCGCGACCGGCGCTGCGGATGCGCCACGGCGTGGCCGTCGAGGTGCTCGTGGCCGACCTGTCCGACCGCGAGGCGACCGGCCGGGTGTGCGCCCGCATCGAGGACGACGTGCGGCCGATCGACCTGCTCGTCAACAACGCCGGCTTCGGGCTCAAGGGCTCCTTCCTCGACAACGACCTCGCCGACGAGGAGGCCGGGCTCGACGTCATGGTGCGGGCGGTCATGCTCACCAGCCACGCGGCCGGGCGCTCGATGCGCGCACGCGGCCACGGCGCGATCCTCAACGTCTCGTCGATCGCCGGGTTCATCGCCAACGGCACGTACTCGGCCGAGAAGGCCTTCGTCACCGTGTTCACCGAGGGACTGGCCGGCGAGCTCGCCGGAACCGGGGTCACCGCGACGGTGCTCTGCCCGGGTTTCACCCACACCGAGTTCCACGCGCGGGCCGGCATCGCGATGTCCGCGCTGCCGGAGTCGCTCTGGCTCGACGCCGACGACGTCGTGCAGCAGGCGCTCACCGACGTCGCACGGGGCAAGGTCGTCTCGGTGCCCGGTGCCCAGTGGAAGGTCGTGACGGCCGGGGTGCGCGTGCTGCCCCGACCGCTCCTGCGCGGTGGCACGCTGCGCCGGCTGGACCGGTTCCGGCGACCCGCCGGGTCGCCCTCCTGACCGACCCGGCCGGCCCGGCACGTGGGCCGGGCGGGCCCGGACCGAGGCCACCGCCGCGCGCTGACAGCCGCCCGCCGCACCGGCGACGAAAACCCCCTCGTCAGGCTCGGCGACCCGGCCTACCATCGAACGATGGTCCAGGGCGCCGAGCCTGAGGTGCTGCGGGAGTACCGCCACCTCCTGCGGACCGCCTCCGCCGACTGGCAGGAGACGGCGCACCGGCACGCCCTCACCGCGCTCGAGCGAGGACGACCGCAGGGACGTCCTGACCGAGGTGCAGCGCCTGCTCCTGGCGGGGACGCGCCTCGAGCCCGACGAGGTGCACACCGTCGCCCGCCTGCTCGTGCTCGCCGAGCGTCGCCGCCCGCGCGTGCTCCTCGACGGGATGCGGCCCGACCTCCTCGAACGGCTCGCGACGGCGGTGGTGGACAGCCCGATCGGTCGGATGCTGCGCGCCGGCTACGACGTGTGGGACGGCGTCGAGCCGCCGCGCCCGTACGAGCCGGCCCTCGAGGTCGACCACCACCAGATGTGGCACGAGCAGTGGGCGACGCCGGGAACCTTCGGTGAGGGGTCGGCCTACTACCCCGCCCAGCCGCCGACTTCACGGCGGCGCACGGGGACCTGACCCGCCCACGGACGCGCCCCGCGGACCGGTCCGGCGACGGCATACGGTAGGGCCGTGACCGACATCGCCGCCGACCGCGCCCGCCTGCTCGAGATCGTCCGTGCCAAGGCGATCGTGCACGGACGGGTGACCCTGTCCTCCGGCAAGGAGGCCGACTACTACGTCGACCTGCGCCGCATCACCCTCGACGGCGAGGCCAGCCCGCTCGTCGGCCGGGTCATGCGCGACCTCGTCGCCGACCTCGAGTTCGACGCCGTCGGGGGCCTGACCCTCGGTGCCGACCCCGTCGCGACCTCGATGCTGCACGCCGCGGCCGCCGCCGGTGGCCGGCTCGACGCGTTCGTCGTGCGCAAGTCCGGCAAGGCGCACGGCCTGCAGCAGCGCATCGAGGGTCCGTCGATCGAGGGCCGCCGGGTGCTCGTCGTCGAGGACACCTCCACGACGGGCGCGTCCCCGCTCGATGCCGCCCGCGCCGCCCAGGAGGCCGGAGCCACGGTGGTGGCCGTCGCCACGATCGCCGACCGCGCGACGGGTGCCGCGGAGAAGTTCGCGGATGCCGGGTTCGAGTACCGGCACGTGTTCGGTCTCGAGGACCTCGGCCTGGCCTGACCGGCACCTAGGATCGGGGTCAGAGCACCGGTCCGAGCACGGGAGCACCCATGATTGCCGTCGTCATCCTCATCGTCGTCCTGGTCGTGATCGTCGGCTGGGCGGTCGTGACCTACAACGGCCTGATCAAGCTGCGCAACCTCGTGCAGGAGGCCTGGCGCCAGATCGACGTCGAGCTGACCCGCCGGCACGACCTGATCGGCAACCTCGTCGAGACCGTCAAGGGCTACGCGGCGCACGAGCGGGGCACCCTCGAGGACGTCGTCAAGGCACGCTCCGCGGCGATGGCCCCCGGTCAGTCGCCGGCCCAGCAGGCCGAGAGCGAGAACATGCTCAGCCAGGCGCTCGGTCGCCTGCTCGCCATCGTCGAGGCCTACCCCGACCTGAAGGCCAACGAGAACTTCATGGCCCTGCAGAACGAGCTCACCGCCACCGAGGACCGCATCGCCTCCGCACGCCGCTACTACAACGCCACGGTCCGCGACCTGAACACCAAGGTCGAGACGGTGCCGAGCAACATCATCGCCGGCATCTTCAACGTCGACCGCGCCGAGTACTTCGAGGCCGTCGGCGAGCAGCGCGAGGCCCCGCGGGTCGACTTCGGCCAGCGCGACGCCGTCATCCCGCCGCCGAGCTCGTATGCCGGTGGTGGCCCCGCCTCGCCCGCGTCCGGTCCTGCCGCACCCCAGGACACGCCCCCGGCACCCGCGGCGCCGCCGGCCGGCCCCGGCGCGACGCCGGCATCCCCCCAGGGCCCCGGCAGCACGCCGCCGTCCCCGATCACCTGACCCCGTTCAGCGCTTCGCGATACGGCTGGAAGCCAGGGTCCACCGGTCGGTGGACGTGAGGTCCACCGCGTGGGCGTCGCGCCACGGGCCGACCGGGAGCACGCTTGAGGCATGGCAGACGCGATCACCATCAGGGGACTCACCAAGGCCTACGCGGGGCGGCCCGCCGTCGACGGGCTCGACCTCGACATCCGCACCGGCGAGTGCTTCGCCCTGCTCGGCCCGAACGGCGCCGGCAAGACGACCACCGTCGAGATCGCCGAGGGGTTCCGCGACCGGGACGCCGGTGACGTGCGGGTGCTCGGCACCGACCCGCAGGGGGCCGGGCTCGAGTGGCGCAACCGGGTGGGCATCGTGCTGCAGTCGACCGGAGGCCTGGACCTGCTGACCCCGCGCGAGGCGCTGGCCAGCACCGCGAAGGCCTACTCGCACCCCCGCGACGTCGCCGACGTGCTCGCCTCGGTCGGTCTCGACGACAAGGCCGACACCAGGATCGTGGGCCTGAGCGGTGGCCAGCGGCGCCGGCTCGACGTCGCGCTCGGCATCGTCGGTCGACCCGAGCTGCTCTTCCTCGACGAGCCGACGACAGGCTTCGACCCGCAGGCCCGCCGCGACTTCTGGGGCCTGATCCGCGCGCTCGCCGCCGAGGGCACCACGATCCTGCTCACCACCCACTACCTCGACGAGGCCGAGAACCTCGCCGACCGGGTCGGGGTCATCGCCGCCGGTCGCCTGCTGGCCGTCGACACCCCCGAGGCGCTCGGCGGGCGCAGCGCGGAGGAGGCCACCGTCTCGTGGGAGGAGGACGGCATCCGCCGCAGTCTCACGACGTCCACGCCCACGGCCGAGGTCGCCCGCCTCGCGGCCCGGATGCCGGGTGGCGAGGTCCCGGCCCTCACCGTCACCCGGCCCTCGCTCGAGGACACCTACCTCACGATGATCGCCCCCCACGTCGGCCACGACGCGCCACGACGGCCCACGACGCCCACGACGCGACGGAGGTGCCCGCATGAGTGCCATCGCCCTCGGCCTGGACCGCACGGTGCTCGAGCTGAAGATGTACTCCCGCGAGAAGGAGGCGGTCTTCTTCTCGTTCCTCTTCCCGATCCTGCTGCTGGCGCTGTTCTCGGTGATCTTCGGCAGCCAGTTCGACGGGTCCGACGCCAACGGCATGACGGCCGGCGGCTACTTCCTGCCCGGCATGCTCTCCGCCGGGGTGCTGCTCACCAGCTTCCAGACGATGGCGATGTCGGTCACCGCGGAGCGCGACGACGGCACCCTCAAGCGGCTGCGGGCCACCCCGATGCCGCCGGTCGCCTACTTCCTGGGCAAGGTCGGCCTGGTCGCGATCGCCTCGACCGCACAGGTCGCGCTGCTCCTGCTGGTGGCCCGCGTGCTCTTCGGCGTCTCGCTGCCCTCGACGGCGGACCGCTGGGCGGTGTTCGCCATCGTCTTCGCGCTCGGTGTCTTCGGTGGCACCGTGCTCGGTATCGCCTACTCGTCGATGGCGACCGCGCGCACGGTCGGTGCTGTCGTCATCGGCCCGATGCTGGTGCTGCAGTTCATCTCCGGGGTCTACATCGCCTTCGACGACGTGCCGCCGTGGCTCCAGCAGGTCGCGTCGGTGTTCCCCCTCAAGTGGATCGCCCAGGGCATGCGCTCGGTCTTCTACCCCTCCGACCTCGCGTCGGCCGAGATGGCCGGGGCCTGGGAGACCGGCCGCACCGCGCTGGTGCTGCTCGCCTGGGCGGTGGGCGGGCTCGTGCTGTGCGTGCTGACCTTCAAGTGGTTCAAGCGCGGCACCACGTGAGCCCCCGCACGCGATGATGAGCGACGTGGCGACGACGCAGCGACCTCACGCGAGGAGTTCGGGGCCATGTGGCGGCGGCAGCAGCCCTACTGGCACGCCGTGTTCGCCATCGTGTGGACAGCCGCCGTCGTCGTGACCCTCGTCGACGACCCGGGCCTGCTCGGCCGCGGCCCGTCGCTGGTGCTCCTCGGGGTGATCGCCGCCGCGTACGCCGTGCTGGGGACGCGAGCGATGACCCACCGGGACCTGCGCTGGGCGGTGGCCTACCAGGTCGTCGCGTGGTCGGCGCTGCTCGGCATCCAGTGGGTCGACCCGAGCACGCAGGCGTGGTTGCTCTACTTCACGCTCTTCCCCCAGCTGTGGGCCATGGTGCCGACGCGATGGGCCGTCATCGGAACCGTGCTGGTCGTCACCGCCTTCTCGCTGGTGCGGTGGGCCCAGCTGGACTTCTCCAGCGACAGCCTCACCGAGATCCTCATCTCCAGCACCATCTCGATGGGCCTGTCCCTCTCGCTCGGGCTCTTCATCAACCGGATCGTCGTTCGAGGCCGAGAGCCGCGCCCAGACGATCGACGAGCTCCGCGCCACCCAGGCCCGGCTCGCTGCCTCGGAACGCGACCGCGGGGTGCACGAGGAGCGCGAGCGCATCTCGCGCGAGATCCACGACACCCTCGCGCAGGGGTTCACCTCGGTGGTCGCACTCTCCCGCGCGGCGCAGGCCGCGCTGGCCCGCGGTGACACCGCAGCGGCGCGGGAGCGGCTCGCGCTCATCGAGCACACGGCATCCGACAACCTCGACGAGGCCCGGCTCATCGTCGCCGAGCTCACGCCCGGGCACCTCCAGTCGCGCACCCTCGGGGAGGCCCTGGAGCGGCTCGGCGCCGCGGTGACCAGCGAGACCGGGATGCGGGCCGACGTGCGGGTGGCCGGGAACCCGGTGCCGCTCGGCGGGTCGGCCGAGGTCGTCATCCTGCGCACCGCCCAGGAGGCGCTGTCGAACGTGCGGCGGCACGCGTCGGCCGCCCGGGTCGACCTCACGCTGGCCTACGACGACCCCGACGAGGTGGTGCTGACCGTGCGCGACGACGGCCTCGGCTTCGACCTCGACGGCGCCCGGTCGGGCTTCGGCCTCGACGGCGTGCAGGCCCGCGCGGCCGAGGTCGGCGGGGCGGTGGAGGTGCTCAGCGAGCCGGGCACCGGCACGACGTTGCGACTGGTGGTGCCGCGATGATCCGGCTGCTCGTCGTCGACGACCACCCCGTCGTGCGGGCCGGCATGGTCGCGGTGCTCGGCGAGGAGAGCGACTTCGAGGTGGTGGGGGAGGCCGCCAACGGCGCGGAGGCGCTCGGGTTGGTGCCGCGGCTGCGCCCGGACGTCGTGCTGATGGACCTGCGGATGCCGGTCATGGACGGTACCGAGGCGACCGCCCGGATCACCGCGGAGCCGGACGCACCGCACGTGCTGGTGCTCACCACGTACGACACGGACGCCGACATCGTGCGGGCCGTGGAGGCGGGGGCGCGGGGCTACCTGCTCAAGGACGCCCCGACCGGGGTGCTGGCCGACGCGATCCGGCGCGCGGCCCGGGGCGAGACGGTGCTCGCGCCGCCGGTGGCGGCCCGGCTGGCCGACCGGCTGCGAGAACCCGCGCGACCCGAGCTCACCGGGCGCGAGGTCGAGGTGTTGCGCCTGGTCGCCCGCGGGCTGTCCAACGCCGACATCGGCAAGGAGCTGTTCATCGGCGAGGCGACGGTCAAGACGCACCTCATCCGCGCGTTCGCCAAGCTCGGGGTCACCGACCGCACCGCGGCCGTCACCGCGGCCTACGCCTCGGGGCTGATCGAGCTGCCCCGCCGGTGAGCCGGGTCAGACGGAGCCGTCGCGGACGTCCTGGACGACGTCGCCCAGCTCCTCGGCCGCCGCGGCCGCGACGGCCTTCGCCTGGCGACGGTGCTTGAGGTACTCGTAGACCATCGGCAGGACCGAGAGGAAGACGATGAGCAGGATCGCGGCCTCGAGGTTGTCCCGGATGAGGGGCACCCCGCCGAGGAAGTAGCCGGCCAGCGTGATGGACGTGACCCACAGGGCGGCGCCGACCGCCGACCAGATGAAGAAGTGCCGGCGGTCCATCCGGCCGATGCCCGCCACCAGCGTGATGTAGGTGCGCACGATCGGTACGAAGCGGCCGATGACCAGGGCCTTCGCGCCGTGCTTCTCGAAGAAGTCGTGGGTCTGGTCGAGGTACTTCTTGCGGACGATCCTGCCGTCGTGGTGGCGCAGTGGCGCCCCGATGGCCCGGCCGATCTCGTAGCCGACGACGTTGCCCGCGAAGGCCGCGACGAAGAGCGCGGGGATCGCCACGAGGAGGGGGATGTCCAGCTCGCCGCCGGCGATGAAGATGCCGATCGCGAAGAGCAGGGAGTCGCCGGGGAGGATCGGGAAGAACAGACCGCACTCGATGAACACGATGAGCAGCGAGATCCCGAAGAAGGCGGTCCCGTAGGTGTCGAGGAGGTACTGGGGGTCCATCCAGTCGGGCCCGAGTGCGTGCATCACGGGGTCAAGGGTACGGCGATCCGGGCCATCCCTGCCTCCCACGGCTGTGCAGGGCCGTGCGGGCCTTGCCGGGCTTGGACGGCTCGCTGCCGAGCGACCGTGCGAAGTCAGGAGCACTTCGCGGGCTCAGGAGGTTCTCGCCGAGTCAGGGCCGTATAGACCCTGACTCGGCGAAGTGCTCCTGACTTCGCCGAAGCGACCGCCCTTCGGGCACGCATCGGGGGGTTCCGTGCTCCGGCGCTACATTGAGCGACGGACCGGGCCGTCCCTGCCCGTCCACGGCCCCGAGAACGAAGGCTCCAGGATGTCCGTCCCCCTCCCCGTTCGCCTGCTCGGTGCGGCCACCGCCGGCTTCGAGCAGGGCCCGCCGGCGCAGGGGCTCGGCGACCCGCGCGAGGAGCGCACCCGCCACGTCCTCTCGCGCATCCACGTGTGAGCGACGACGACGTCCCCGAGGTCGGCGTCGGCCCGTGGGTGGGGCCGTGGCCCGATGGCGACCAATGGGACCCGGACCTGCTGCGTGACGGCGACCGCCGCAACGTCGCCGACCGCTACCGCTACTGGCGGATGGATGCCGTCGTCGCCGACCTCGACACCCGTCGCCACCCGTTCCACGTCGCGATCGAGAACTGGGGCCACGACTTCAACATCGGCTCGGTCGTGCGCACGGCGAACGCGTTCAACGCCGCCGCCTTCCACATCGTCGGGCGCCGCCGGTGGAACCGACGGGGCGCGATGGTCACCGACCGCTACCAGCACGAGCGTGCACCACCCGAGCGTCGCCGACCTCGTCGCCTGGGCGGGTTCCGCTGGGAGCGACGGCAACGGCATCCCCCTCATCGGGATCGACAACGTTCCCGGCTCGGTGCCGCTGGAGACCTTCGAGCTGCCCCGCGAGTGCGTGCTCGTGCTCGGCCAGGAGGGGCCTGGCCTGACACCCGAGATGCTCGCGGCCTGCACGGTGGTGCTGCACGTCGAGCAGTTCGGCTCGACGCGGTCGATCAACGCCGGCGCGGCGGCGGCGATCGCGATGCACGCGTGGGTGCGCCTGCACGTCTTCGGGCAGCGCCCGGGCTGAGCCGCCGCGCATCCGGTAGACCTGTGGGCGGGAGAAACTCCCCGTGCGCCGCTGTCGATTCCGCTCGCCCCCACCCGTCGTAGGGGTGAGGTCGCACCCGCGGCCGCACCCGAGCGAAGGAGATCGCCATGGCCGAGTACGTCGTCCTCATCGTCGGAGACGCCGACCGCTGGTGGACCAGCATGGACGCCGAGCAGCGCGCCGCCGGCTACGCCGAGTACACCCGGTTCGACGAGGAGCTCACCCGGCGGGGCCACACGGTCACGGGTGGTGCCGAGCTGCGCTCGACGACCGAGGCCAAACGCATCCCGGCCGGCGGCGGCGCCGTCACCGACGGCCCGTTCGCCGAGGTCACCGAGCAGGTCGGCGGCTTCTACCAGGTCGCAGACCGACGACCTCGACGACCTCGTCGACTGCTGCCAGATCATCGCGGCGCTCGGAGACGCGGTCGAGGTGCGCCCCACGGTGTCGGCGGAGGACCGCGCGTGAGCCGTCACCTCGTGCTGCTCCCCGCGCCCGAGGCCGAGTGGGCGCTGCTCCCACCGGAGGAGCACGAGAAGGGGATGCGGTCGCACGAGCAGTTCCATCGTGACCTCGCCGCCGGGGGTCACCGGCTCCTGGCGGCCGGCGCCGCTGACCCCGTCCGCCGAGGCGCTGTCGATGCGGCCGGACGGCTCGGGCGGGGTGCTCGTCACCGACGGGCCGTTCACCGAGTCGGTCGAGCAGGTGGTGGGCTTCTACCTGGTCGAGACCGCCGACCGGGCCGACCTGGTGCGGATCTGCGGGGAGTTCTCGGGCCGCGGTGAGCTGATCGAGCTCCGGGACATGGTCGGCGACGACGAGCACGGTGACGACCACGCGGGCGACGGGGACCCGCCGTGAAGCGCTACGTCATCCTCATCGCCTACCGGCCGTGGGACTGGTCGTCGGCCACACCAGAGGTTCGCCAGTCGTACGTCGACGCCCACGACGCCTTCCAGCAGTACGTGGACGAGCACGGGGCCCACCTGGGCAGCGCGGCCCTGGGCGACGCCGACACGGCGACGACGCTCAGGGCCGACGCCGACGGCGCGCGCATGGTCACCGACGGCCCGTTCGCCGAGCTCGCCGAGCAGATCGGTGGCTACTACGACGTCGAGCTCCCCGACCTGGACGCGGCGATCGCGGCGGCGCGGCTGCTGCCTCCGGCGTACACCGTCGAGGTCCGGCCGGTGATCAGGATCGAGGGGTACGACCCGCAGTGACGCCCGACGAGGCGCTCGCGGCCACGGTGCGCGAGGAGTGGGGCCGCCTGGTGGCCCTCCTCCTCGCGCAGTTCCGTCGGCTCGACCTCGTCGAGGACGCGCTGGGGGATGCCGTCGAAGCGGGGGCGCGCACCTGGCCGCGCGACGGCGTCCCGGACCGGCCCGCGGCCTGGCTGCTGACCGCCGCCCGGCGGCGGGTGCTCGACCGGCTGCGGGCCGAGGCGATGGCGGCGCGCACCAGGCCCCTGCTGGTCGTCGACGCCGAGGTCGCCGCGGCCCTCGGGTCGGTGCGAGCCGACCCCGGAGACCTCGTCGACGACGACGTGCTGCGCCTGGTGCTCATGTGCTGCCACCCGGCGCTGGCCCCCGAGGTCGCCAGCGCGCTCGCGCTGCGGCTCGTGGTCGGGGTGACGACCGCCGACATCGCTCGGCTCTTCCTGGTGCCCGAGCCGACGATGGCCGCGCGGGTGACCCGCGGGAAGCGCAAGATCGTGACGGCCGGCATCCCGTTCGGGGTGCCCGACGCGTCGGCGCTGCCCGAGCGGCTCGGGGTCGTCGCGCAGGTGGCCTACCTCGCGTTCACGGCCGGCTACGCCCCCGGCAGCGGCCCGGACCTCCTGCGCGCGGACCTGTCCGGGGAGGCCGTGCGGCTGGTGCGGGTCACCCTCGCACTGCGCCCGGACGAGCCGGTGCTGCGGGCGCTGCTCGCGCTGCTGCTCCTCCAGCACTCGCGCCGGGACGCCCGGGTCGGCGACGACGGGCGGCTCGTCCTGCTACCCGACCAGGACCGCTCGCGGTGGCGCCTCGACGAGGTCGACGAGGCGCTCGGCCTGCTTCAGGGGATGCCGGGAGCCGTCACCTCGCCGCTCGCCGAGAGCTACCGTCTCCAGGCCTACGTGGCGGCCGAGCACGCGACGGCGGTCACGGCATCCGACACCCGCTGGGACCGGGTCTGCGAGCACTACGCGGCCCTGGTCGCGCTCAACCCGTCGCCGGCCGTGCGGCTGGCGGCGGCGGTCGCGCTGGCCGAGCGGGACGGCCCCCGGGCGGGTCTGCGGGCGCTCGACGACCTCGACGGCGCGCTGCCGCACAGCCACCGGCTCCCGGCGGTGCGCGGCGAGCTGCTCGCCCGGGCCGGTGAGCCCCGGGCGGCCGTCGAGGCGCTCGACGTTGCGATCGCGCGGTGCGGCAACGACGTCGAGCGCGAGCACCTCACCCGTCGCCGCGACGAGCTCGCGTCCCGTCGAGAGTAGGCAACACGCACGCGGCGCAACGGTCGCGCCGTGCGTGTTGCCTCACCTCGACGCGAAACCGGTGGTGCCCGGAGGTGGGGTGCCGTGGAATGGACCTCATGACCCCCGACGCGCTCCTCGAGCAGTTCCACGGACAGATACGCCTGCGTGACCGCGATGCCGCTCCCGGCTTCGTCGTCGACCGCGACGGACCGGTGCACCGCACCTACCCGCCGGATGCCGCGGAGCACGGGGCGATGGTCGAGTGCCCCGAGGGACTCGGCGACGACCCGGAGCACTGGGTCGCGCGGCAGGTGGAGTTCTTCACGGCGCGGGGGCAGGTCGTGGAGTGGAAGACCTACGGCTACGACGAGCCCGCCGACCTGCCCGAGCGGCTCGTGCGGGCCGGGTTCGTGGCCGACGACCCCGAGGTCGTCCTGCTCGGCAGCTGCGCCGACCTCGTGCACGACGTCGACCTGCCCGCCGGGACCCGGATGCGCGAGATCGTCGCCGACGAGGACTGGGAGCGGGTGCGGGTGAGCGTCGACAAGGTCTGGGGCGAGGACACCTCCTGGATCAACGACGCCCTGCGTGCCGAGCAGCGCCGCGACCCCGACCTGCTGACGGCCGTCGTCGTCGAGGACGCCGCCACCCTCGAGGTGCTCTCCTACGGGGTGCTCCGCGTGCAGCCGGAGACCGACTTCTGCGGGCTGTGGGGTGGCTCGACCCTGGCGGAGTGGCGGGGCCGTGGGCTCTACCGCGCGCTGACCTCCTACCGCGCCCGGTTGGCTCTGGAGCGCGGCTACCCCTACGCCCGCGTGGACACGTCCCCCGACTCACGCCCCATCCTCATCGGGCTCGGGATGCACGTCGTGGCCGACACCCGGCCGTACCTGCTCGACCCCTCCCGGGGTGCCGGAGAAGGGGGTTCGGCCGCCCCCTGACGAGGTGCTCGTCACGTCGTCCCGGGATGCCGTCGCACGCCTACCGGTGGGTAGGGACACCCCCCGTGTGGCCCACCGGGATCCGTGGAAGGATCGAGCCGTACCGGCACTCACAACCTCACGAGGAGATCACCGTGCCCATCGCAACGCCCGAGGTCTACGCGGACATGCTGGACCGAGCCAAGGCCGGCTCGTTCGCCTACCCCGCCATCAACATCACGTCGAGCCAGACGGTGACGTCCGCGATCCGCGGCTTCGCCGAGGCCGGGTCCGACGGCATCATCCAGGTCTCCACGGGCGGTGCCGAGTACGCCTCGGGGTCGACCATCAAGGACATGGTGACCGGCTCGCTCGCCCTCGCTGCCTACGCGCGTGAGGTGGCCAAGAACTACTCGGTCAACATCGCCCTGCACACCGACCACTGCCCCAAGGGCAAGCTCGACGGCTTCGTGCGCCCGCTGATCGCCGCGTCGGCGGAGCAGGTCAAGTCCACGGGTCTGCCGATCTTCCAGAGCCACATGTGGGACGGCTCGGCCGTGCCGTTCGACGAGAACCTCAAGATCGCCGAGGAGCTGCTCGCGCTCGCGAAGGCCGCCAACATCATCCTCGAGGTCGAGATCGGCGTCGTCGGTGGCGAGGAGGACGGCGTCGCCAACGAGATCAACGAGCAGCTCTACACGACCCCCGACGACGCCCTGAAGACCGTGGAGGCGCTGGGCCTCGGCGAGAACGGCCGCTACATGGCCGCGCTCACCTTCGGCAACGTGCACGGCGTCTACAAGCCGGGCAACGTCAAGCTGCGCCCGGAGATCCTCAAGGAGTGCCAGGACGCCATCGTGGCCGCCCACGGTGCGGCAGCCGGCGCCAAGCCGCTCGACCTCGTGTTCCACGGCGGCTCGGGCTCGCTGCCCGAGGAGATCTCGGCGGCCGTCGACTACGGCGTCGTCAAGATGAACGTCGACACCGACACCCAGTACGCGTTCACCCGCCCGGTCGCCGACTGGATGCTGAAGAACTACACCGGCGTGCTGAAGATCGACGGCGAGGTCGGCAACAAGAAGCAGTACGACCCGCGCGCGTGGGGCAAGGAGGCCGAGGCCGGCATGGCCGCTCGCGTCGTCGAGGCCTGCCAGAACCTGCGCTCGGCGGGCACCCACCAGGGCTGACCCGGCTGACACCCGCCGACCCCGAGCGGTCGAGAGTAGAGAACACGCCGTGTGAGGGGCACCTCGCGCGGCGTGTTCTCTACTCTCGACGCACCAGACCCGCACCAGACCTGCACCACAGCCGCACCACCCCGATCGCCCCTGGAGGCACCCCGTGAGCTCCGACCTGCTCGGCATCCCCCCGACGCACCTGCCCGAGGACCCCGCCGCCGAGGCCCTGGCCAGCGGGCTGGAACCCGAGCAGGTGGCCGCCGCCCACCCGGCGTCCTGCCTGGCCTGGGCCGTGCTCGCCGAGGACGCCCTGGCCGACCACCGCGACGTCACGGCGTACGCGTACGCCCGCACCGGCTACCACCGCGGGCTCGACGCGCTGCGTCGCGCCGGCTGGCGCGGTCAGGGCCCGATCCCGTGGGAGCACGAGCCCAACCGCGGGTTCCTGCGCGCCCTCGCGGCGCTGGCCCGGGCGGCCGACCAGATCGACGAGGTCGAGGAGGTGCACCGGTGCACCGAGTTCCTGCGGGCGTCGAGCGCCACCGGGGCCCGGGAGCTCGGCCTCTAGAGGGGCGTGCGGCCCACTCGGCCGGCAAGACGGAGGGCCCGGGCGCAAGCGCCCGGGCCCTCCTGTACAGCCGTATCTCGAGCCCACCGGGACACGAGCGCTTCCCTCTCGCCAAGAAACGCCCACCCGATGGTCCCCTGCAACCTCGGCTGTGCTGTCCCATCGTGCCTCCCACCACCACGGAGGTGCGACACTTGGGTGCCACTGGCAGGTATAGGCCACCCATTGCAGGGAGGAGGTGGGCCGCATGGACGACCCCTCGACGTACGACGGAGGGGTGCTCCTCGTGCTCGAGGAGCAGCTCAGGCGCGAGCTCGACCGCATCGAGGAGCGTCGTCGTGACCTCGCCGCGTCCCGCGAGCTGTTGTCGAAGGTCACCAGCATCGCGCTCGGGGCCACCGAGCTGGCGAGCGAGCCCATCTCGGACGCCATCGCGCCCTCGGTCGTCAACCGCCTGCTGTCCGAGACCACCGGCCTGCTGCGCAACTTCGTGCTGACCATCTCCGAGGGCCCCGCCCTCGACGAGAGCACGATGCGCTCCAACGAGGACCGGATCCGGCGCGGCGAGCAGCAGCGCGCGGTCTACCCGGCGAGCGCGTTGTCGTCGCCGCAGGGCCAGCGCTGGATGACGGTGTGGAACGAGGTGGGTGAGGACCAGCGGATCCTGCCCACCACCGACACCGAGTTCGCGGTCTTCGGTGACACGGCGGTCGTGGCCCTGGCCGGCTGGGACGACCCCGCCCTCGGCTACGCCGTGATCCGCGACCCGCTCACCGTGAAGCTCTACACCGCCTACTTCGACCTCGCCTGGAAGCACGCGGTGCCCGCGCCGGTCGTCGGGGGACGCGAGGGCACCGGCGACCCCAAGCTCGTCGAGCTGCTCGAGCTCGGCCTGAAGGACGAGGCCATCGCCCGCTACCTCGGCGTCAGCCTGCGCACCGTCCGCCGCCGGGTCGCGCACCTGATGGCCGTCAACGGCGTCGACACCCGCTTCCAGCTCGGCTGGGCCCTCGCGCGCCGGCGGCGCTGAGCGGAACCGAGGGCGCACGGCATCCCGCGATAGGGTGGGGTGTACGAGGCCCCGGCGCGTACCCGCGAGGGGCCTTCGGCGCGTCGCGGTACCTTCGCCCGGCGCACGTGCGAGAGGAGCTGCGATGCCGGCGATCGTGCTGGTCGGAGCCCAGTGGGGCGACGAGGGCAAGGGCAAGGCGACCGACCTCATGGGCGGCGACGTCGACTACGTCGTCAAGTTCAACGGGGGCAACAACGCCGGCCACACCGTCGTCATCGAGGGCGAGGACGGCACCCGCGAGAAGTACGCGCTGCACCTGCTGCCGTCCGGCATCCTCACGCCGACGGTGACGCCGGTCATCGGCAACGGCGTCGTCGTCGACCTGGAGGTGCTCTTCCAGGAGATCGACGGGCTCGAGGCCCGCGGCGTCGACACCTCGCGGCTCGTCGTGTCGGCCAACGCCCACGTCATCGCGTCGTACAACCGCACCCTCGACAAGGTCACCGAACGCTTCCTCGGCGCCCGGAAGATCGGTACCACCGGCCGTGGCATCGGGCCGACCTACGCCGACAAGATGAACCGGGTCGGCATCCGGGTGCAGGACCTCTTCGACGAGCACATCCTGCGGCAGAAGGTCGAGGCGGCCCTGTCGCTGAAGAACCAGGTGCTCGTCAAGATCTACAACACCCGTGCGGCGAGGTCGACGGGTCGTCGAGGAGCTGCTCGGGTACGCCGAGCGGCTGCGTCCGATGGTCGCCGACACCTCGCTCGTGCTCGAACAGGCGCTGGATGCCGGGTCGAACGTCCTCCTCGAGGCCGGCCAGGCGACGTTGCTCGACGTCGACCACGGCACCTACCCGTTCGTGACGTCGTCGTCGGCGACGGCCGGGGGTGCGTGCACCGGGTCCGGCATCCCGCCGACGCGGGTCTCACGGGTCATCGCGATCCTCAAGGCGTACACGACGCGGGTCGGCGAGGGGCCGTTCCCCACCGAGCTGTTCGACGACGACGGCGAGACGCTGCGCAAGACCGGTGTCGAGTACGGCACGACGACCGGGCGTCCGCGGCGCTGCGGGTGGATGGACACCGTCATCGGCCGCTACGCCAACCGGATCAACGGCGTCACCGACTTCGTCATCACCAAGCTCGACGTGCTCACCGGCTTCGACAAGGTGCCGGTGTGCGTGGCCTACGAGGTCGACGGCGTGCGGCACGACGAGATGCCGGTGAACCAGAGCGACTTCCACCACGCCAAGCCGGTCTACGAGCTGCTCGACGGCTGGTGGGAGGACATCTCCGAGTGCCGTGAGTTCGACGACCTGCCGGCGGCCGCGCAGGCCTACGTGCTGCGCGTCGAGGAGCTGGTCGGGGCGCGGGTCTCGGCGATCGGTGTCGGCCCCGGACGCCACGAGATCATCCAGCGCTTCCCCCTGCTCGACTGAGCGGCCGCACGTGCGAGCTCGGATGGCACGCAGCCTGCTGCGGGCTGCACCCGAACTCGTGCGGGCGTCGGGCTCAGGCCGGGACCCGACGGCGCATCACCCAGCGCCACTTCGCGATGCGTCGGTCGCGCTCGAACCCGAACTCCGTGTACAGGTCCTCCGGCCCGGTGTGGAGGAACGCGCCACGCTGCGGCGGTCGACCCTCGACCTGCTCGGGGTAGGCCTCGACCAGCCCACCGCCGGCCTGCCTCGATGGCGGTGAGTACCGCCGCCACGGCGGCCCGGGCGATGCCCCGGCCGCGGAGGCGCCGGTCCGTGAAGATGCAGCCGATCCGCCAGTCCGGCAGCTCGGACAGCTCGGCCTCGTAGGCCTTGGGGTTCTTGATCGACGCGATCTCGGCCGGCGGCCCGTACTGGCACCAGCCGACGCAGGCGTCGCCGTCGTAGACGAGCACCTGGTGCACGGTTCCCGCCTGCACGTGGGCGTGCTTGGCGTCACGGTTCTGGGCGGCGGTGTGACCCTTGACGAGCCCCTCGGGGTGGAACCCCATGCACCAGCAGCCGCCCCAGACGCCGCCGTTGGCCTCGACGAGCGTGGCGAAGTCGGCCCAGGTGTCGGGGCTCGAGCGGACGCGTCGTGTAGCCGGGCTCAGTGGTCGTGTCGGGCACCGGTCCCTCCCGGTCGAGGTCCGGCTCATCGGCATGCTCCGCGAGCCCGGCTCGCTGGGAAGGACGCCGGCGATGCCTGAGCCGGCGCCGAGCCAGCGCTGCGACGGCCCGCCGCCCTGAACGTCCGCGCCGTCACCGTGACGGCGCGGAGCTTCCTGCCGGACGCGGACAGCTTCCGCGCCACGAGCACACGTCCGCGCCGTCACTGGTGTGGCGCGGAAGCTCACGGGTCGAGGTCAGGCGGGGCGCAGCACGTGCATCCGGTGCGCCGCGCGGGTCAGCACGACGTAGAGCACCCGCACCCCACCCGGTGACTCCTCGACGATGCCCTGCGGGTCGACCACCACGGTCGCGTCCCACTCCAGGCCCTTGGTCGACAGCGGGTCGATCACCTGCACGCGACCGTCGCCGGCCCCGTCCAGCCCGGCGAGGCGCTCGGACCAGCGACGCCCCGCGATGACCGCGATCGAGCCCTCGACCTCACCGAGCAGCTGGTCGACGGCATCGGCGGCGGCCGACGCCACCGACCCCTCGACGACGCGGTCGACGGGGTCGACGCCGGTCTCGCGCACGGCATCCGGGATGTCGGCGTCGGGCACGAGCGGGAGGATGAAGTCGCGCGCGTAGTCGAAGATCTCGCGGGCGTTGCGGTAGTTGGTGTCCATGTGGAACGCCCGGCGCTCCTGGCCGCTGAACGCCTCCTCGCGCGCCCGCCCGGCCTCGGCGAGGTCGGACCACGATGCCTGCGCCGCGTCACCGACGACCGTCCACGAGGCGGCGCGACCGCGGCGGGCCAGCGCCCGCCACTGCATCGGCGAGAGGTCCTGGGCCTCGTCGACGAGCACGTGGGCGTACCCCGAGGGCCGGTCGATGCGGCCCATCATCAGGCGCCCGCGGGCGTCGGCCGGCGTGACCACGGACTGGCTCTGCTCGTCGACCACCCGACGGTCGACCCCGGCGCGCACGTCGATGACGCCCCACTGGGAGAGCTCGTCGAGCTCCTCGATGTCGTAGAAGCCGACGTCCTCGCGCTCGGCCACCTGCACCGCGCCGAGCCGCGCCACGAGGTCGTCGACGAGCGCGGCGTCGGAGACCGACCAGGTGCCGGTCTCGAGGGCCTCGCGGTAGGAGTACGCGACCGCGGCGCCCTCCTCGTGGTCGAGCACCCCGCGCGAGACGGCGTAGACGTGGTCGGTGTCGGCCAGCGAGAGCAGCAGCTCGCGCGGGTCGAGCTGGCGCCACCACGACGCCATGAACTCGTCGACGTCGCGCGAGGCGTCGAACGCGTCGAGGAACACGTCGCGCTCACCCTGGCGCACCGAGCGCCACGCCGCCTCGGCGAGCGCGCTGCGCGCGGCATCGGTGGCGAGGTTGTGCTGGTGGGTGCGCAGCACCTCGGAGCGCACCCGGCGCAGCGCCTGGTCGTCGAGCCGCACCGCGTGCCCGGCGATGAACGCCCGGAAGACGCCCGGCGCCCCGGCCGGCGGCCGCGAGGTGAGCCGCGAGAGCAGCCGGCGGATGTGCAGCGACCCCTTGATCGCCGCGACCTCGGGGGAGTCGAGCCGCTCGGCGGTCATGCCCTCGACGAGGTCGCCGAGCGCGCGCAGCGCCACCGACTCCTCGCCCAGGCTCGGCAGGACGCGCTCGATGTAGGCCGTGTACGCCGCGGACGGGCCGACCACGAGGATGCCGCCGTTCTCGAACCGCCGGCGCTCGGAGTAGAGCAGGTAGGCCGCGCGGTGCAGGGCGACCACGGTCTTGCCGGTGCCGGGGCCGCCGGTGATCTCGGTGACGCCGCGCGAGGGGGCCCGGATGGCCTCGTCCTGGTGGCGCTGGATGGTGGCGACGATGTCGCGCATCTGCCGGCCGCGGGTGCGGGTGAGGGCCGCGATGAGCGCGCCGTCGCCGAGCACGACGATGTCGTCCGGCGCCTCGGGCACCATGAGGTCGTCCTCGGCGCCGACGACGGTGGCGCCCTTGCAGCGCAGCACCCGGCGGCGCAGCACGCCCATCGGGTCGACCGGGGTGGCGCGGTAGAAGGCGGATGCCGCCGGCGCGCGCCAGTCGACGACGAGCGGCTCGTAGTCGTCGTCGCGCACCCCGAGCCGACCGATGTAGCGGACCTCGCGCTGGTCGGCGGTCGAGTGCTCGTCGCCGAGGTCGAGCCGGCCGAAGACCAGGCCCTCGTACTGCTTGTCGATCATCGAGCGGCGCCGCGCGGCGGCGTAGACGAGGGCGTCGCGCTCGAAGAGCCCGGTCATCTCCTCGTCGCGGACGTCACCGGTGCGCGAGGTGCGGCCGCGCGCCATCCCGTCGGCCTCGACGTCGGCAGCGCGGCGGCTGGCCTTCTCGAGCTCGGCGTAGACCCGGTCGACGTGTTCCTGCTCGAGCGCCAGCTCGCCGGCGACGTCGGGGGAGGCCTCGGGCAGGCCCGGGTGCGGGGCGGTCACGGAGCAGGGTCTCCTCGGTGCGGCGGCGGAGGTCACGGAACTCACCAGTCTAATCCCGTGCACGCGCCGGTTCCGCCCGGTCCGAGAACACCCGCGCGGATGCCGGGACGCCCGTGCCGCTCGCCCGCGCCCGCCACTAGGTTGGTCGCGTGAAGGTACTCGTCGTCGGGTCCGGGGCCCGCGAGCACGCCATCGTCCGTTCCCTCTCGCTCGACCCGTCGGTCGACGCCGTGATCGCCGCACCGGGCAACCCGGGCATCGAGGCCGTGGCTCGCTGCGAGCCGCTGCCCGGCGGGGTCACCGACGCCGCCGGGGTCGTCGGGCTGGCGGTCTCGCTCGGGGTCGACCTCGTCGTCATCGGGCCCGAGGCGCCGCTGGTGGCGGGGGTGGCCGACGCGGTGCGCGACGCCGGCATCCCGTGCTTCGGCCCGTCGGCCGAGGCGGCCCGGCTCGAGGGCAGCAAGGCCTTCGCCAAGGACGTGATGTCCGCGGCGGAGGTGCCGACCGGGATGGCGCACGTGTGCACCACCGAGGCCGAGGTCGAGGAGGCGCTCGACGCCCTCGGCGCCCCGCACGTCGTCAAGGACGACGGGTTGGCCGCGGGCAAGGGGGTCGTGGTCACCGACGACCGGGCCGAGGCGCTCGAGCACGCGCGCGCCTGCCTGGCCAAGCCCGACGGCGCGGTCGTCATCGAGGAGTACCTGTCCGGGCCCGAGGTGTCGCTGTTCTGCCTGTGCGACGGCACCACCGTGGTGCCGCTGATGCCCGCCCAGGACTTCAAGCGGGTCGGCGACGACGACGCCGGGCCCAACACCGGGGGCATGGGGGCCTACAGCCCGCTCGACTGGGCGCCCGAGGGGCTGGTCGACGACGTCGTGGCCCGGGTCGCGCAGCCCGTCGTCGACGAGATGCACCGCCGGGGCACTCCCTTCGCCGGGGTGCTCTACGTCGGGCTGGCGCTGACGCCCCGCGGTCCGCGGGTCATCGAGTTCAACGCCCGGTTCGGCGACCCCGAGACCCAGGTCGTGCTGGCCCGGCTGCTCACCCCCCTCGGCGTCGTGCTGCTCGCGGCCGCCCAGGGCCGGCTGCACGAGGCCCCGGTCCTGCGCTGGTCCGAGGAGGCCGCCGTGACGGTCGTCGTCGCCGCCGACAACTACCCCGGTACCCCGCGCGCCGGCGACCCGATCAGCGGGCTCGAGGACCTGCCCGGCGCGCCCACGGCCTACGTGCTGCACGCCGGCACCGCCCGGGGCGACGACGGCGCCGCTGGTGTCCGCCGGCGGTCGGGTGCTGTCGGTGGTCGCGACCGGCGGCGACCCTGGCCGAGGCGCGTGAGCGGGTCTACGCCGCCGTGGCCGGCATCGACCTGCCCGGTTCGCACCACCGCACCGACATCGCGCTGCGGGCCGAGCGCGGCGAGGTCACCGTCTGAGCCCGCGGCGAGTGCGGAGTGGTCGCCAGGCAACCACCTGCGCACCCGACGTGGGCTCAGTTGAGCTTGCGGGTGTTCTCCGGGATGCCGCCCCCGGCGCGCACGTCGGCGGCCAGGTTCGCCAGCGCGGTGAGCGCGACGTTCTGGCTCCACGGGCCGTACGACACCCGTGCCACCCCGAGTCGCTGCATCGTCTCCAGCGGCAACGACCCCGGGATGCCGATCAGGTTCACCTTCTGCGGCCCCAGGGCGTCGACGAGCGCCGTGACGGTCGGCTCGTCGAGCAGCCCGGGCGCGAAGAAGGTCGAGGCACCGGCGTCGAGGTAGGCGCGGCCGCGCTCGATGGCGTCCGCGAGCACCTCCGCCGGGTCACGGTCGCCGGCACGCAGGAAGGCGTCGGTCCGCGCGTTGAGCACGAACGGGATGCCGGCCCGCTCGCCCGCGGCGACGGCATCCGAGACGGCGCGCACGGCATCCGGCAGCGGTTTGAGCTGGTCCTCGAGGTTGGCACCGACGATGCCGACGTCGATGGCGCGGGCGATGGTGCCGCCCGGGTCGCCGTAGCCGGCCTCGAGGTCGGCGGTCACGGGCAGGTCGACGGCGTCGGCGATGCGACCGACCGCCTCGATCATCAGGTCGCGGGGGATCTGCTCGCCGTCGGGGTAGCCGTACGACGCGGCGACCGAGTGGCTGGCGGTGGCCAGGGCGGTCGTGCCGGGGCTGGCGGCGACGACCTTGGCGGTGATCGCGTCCCAGACGTTGACGAGCACCAGCAGCTCGGTGTCGGCGTGCAGGCGCTGCAGCTCACGGGCCTTGTCGAGGGTGTTCATCCGTCGAAACTACCCCGCTACGAAAGCCGCCGAGCCTGGCCGGTGCGCCCGGCGGCCAGGGCCGCGACGAGCGCGCAGGCCGCGCCGCCGGCCATCAGCAGGGCGAACGCCATCCCGTCCGTCTCCGCGCCCCGCAGGGCCACGACCGCCCCGACCACCGCGGTCGACAGGGCGACCCCCGTCGAGATCGCCAAGCCCTGGGCCGCGCTCACCCGACCCTGCTCGCGACACCGGTGCCAGGGAGAGCAGCTGGGTCGAGAGCGTCGGCGACACGATGCCCATGCCGAGCGCGGCGACGGCCCAGGCCAGCATGCCGGGCACCAGCCCGATGACGTCGAGGGAGAGCAGCACCGGCCCGAGCGACCCGGCGGCGATGAGGCCCGCGCCGATCCTGGCCCGGGTCGGCGCGCTGATGTCGGCCTGCACCCGGTTGGCGCTGTTGAGCCCCGAGCCGAGCGCCCACAGGCAGCCGGTGACCGACAGCGAGACGCCGGCGACGGCCGTCGACGCGTCGTGGGTCTGCACGAGCATGAGGGGGATCAGCCCGGCCACCGCGGTGAACGCCGCCGACACGAGCATCCGCACCGCGATGACGGTCGGCACGCCACGGACCAGCCGCGCCATGCCGTGGGGGAGTGCGCGCACGGCACCGACCACGACGAGCACCGCGCCGCCGCCGATGACCAGGGCGCCGACGACCCGGGTGTCCGGCTCGGAGAGCAGCGGCGCCGAGAAGGTCGTGACGGCCAGGCCCAGCGGCGAGCAACAGCGCGGCGGCGACCCGACGGCGCTCGGATGCCGTGGCGGCGGCATCCGAGGTCGACGCACCACCCGCGTGGGTGCGGCGCAGCGCCGGGCGGAGCAGCACGAGCGCCACCGGGACGACGAGCAGGGGCGCCACGAAGACCAGGCGCCAGCCCCACAGGGCGTCGATGGCGCCGGCCAGGCTCGGGCCGAGGAGCGAGGGGAGGATCCAGGCCGCGGCGAAGGAGGCGAAGATCTTGGCGCGCAGGGCCTCGGGCAGCGCCTGGGCGACGAGCACCATCAGGGCGGTGTCGATGAGCGCCTCGGCGGCGCCGGACGCCGCACGGCCGACGACGAAGACGGACATGGTGGGCGCGAGACCCGAGACGACCTGGGCCATGACGAAGGCGGCCATCCCCCACAGCAGCACCGGGCGCGGGCCGGCGCGGTCGGTCCAGCCGCCCGACCACGCCATCGCGATCGTGAAGGTGACCAGGGTGGCGCCGGTGGACGCCCCGAACAGGGCCCAGCCGTCGAGCTCGCGCACGATGGTCGGGAGGATCGTGCTGACCGCGCGGTTCTCGAAGGCCGCGAGGGTCACCAGCGCGACGACGCCGACGACGACCGGCAGGTTCGCCCGGGCGAGCAGCCGAACGGGGCCCTCGGGGGCGCTTGGCGTCGGCGGCAGCGGTGGGCGCGGCGGTCCCCGAGGTCGTCATGATCCCATCCTGAAACCTCTAGTGCACTTGAGGTCAAGTCGACTACCGTCGGCTGCGTGGACCGACATGACCTGCTCACCATAGGTGAGGTGGCCGCCCGGTCTGGGGTGTCCGTCGCCACGGTGCGCTTCTACGAGGAGCGCGGCCTGGTGTCGTCGCTGCGCACCCCCGGCAACCAGCGACGGTTCGAGCGGCACGTGCTGCGGCGCATCGCGGTGGTGCGCGCGGGCCAGCGGTTCGGCCTCAGCCTCACCGAGGTGGGGGAGGCGCTGGCGACGCTGCCCGTCGACCACCCGCCGACCAAGCGCGACTGGTCGCGGATGTCGAGCCGGTGGCACGACCTGCTGACCGCCCGGATCGAGGCGATGACCAAGGTGCGCGACGACCTCGCGTCGTGCATCGGCTGCGGCTGCCTGTCGCTGCGCGCCTGCCCGGTCTACAACCACGACGACGAGCTGGCCGAGCAGGGCCCCGGGCCGCAGCGCTGGCCGGCGGCCGCCCGCGGCGACTGACCCGCACCGACCCCGCACGTGCGGGCTGGTTGTTGGCCCGGGCGGGCGCTGGCTCGGGCGCGACTGGAAGAATCGGCGGCATGCCCGACGCCACCCTGGTCCTGCCCGGCTACGCCCACGTCTACTCCGGCAAGGTGCGCGACCTCTACGCGCCGGTCGACCCGTCCACCGGGGAGCCGCGGGCCGACCGGCTGCTCCTCGTCGCCTCGGACCGCATCTCGGCCTACGACTTCGTGCTCGACACCCCCATCCCCGACAAGGGCGAGGTGCTCACCCGCCTGTCCCTGTGGTGGTTCGCCCAGCTCGAGGACCTCGTGCCCAACCACGTCGTCACCGCTGACGTGCCGGATGCCGTGCGCGGCCGTGCGGTGCTCGTCGAGCGTCTCGACATGCTGCCCGTCGAGTGCGTCGCCCGGGCCTACCTGACCGGCGGAGGCCTGGGGGAGTACACCGCGACCGGCGCCGTGAGCGGCATCCCGCTGCCGGCCGGGCTCGTCGACGGCGACCGGCTGCCCGAGCCGATCTTCACGCCGTCGACCAAGGCGCCGATGGGCGAGCACGACGAGCCCATCCCCTACTCCGTGGTCGAGGCCCAGCTGGGCGGGGCGCTCGCGGCGCGGGTGCGCGACCTCACCGTGGCGATCCTGGAGCGCGGCAACGAGATCGCGGCCGCGCGGGGCATCCTGCTCGCCGACACCAAGGTCGAGTTCGGCCTGCGCGGCGACGAGGTCGTGCTGGCCGACGAGGTGCTCACCCCCGACTCGTCGCGGTTCTGGCCGGCCGACCAGTGGGAGCCCGGTCACGCCCAGCCCAGCTTCGACAAGCAGTACGTGCGCGACTGGCTGACCTCCCCGGCCTCCGGCTGGTCGAAGTCGTCGGGGGAGGCCCCGCCGTCGCTGCCCGACGACGTGGTCGGGCAGACCCGGGCGAAGTACGTCGAGGCCTACGAGCGCCTCACCGGCGAGACCTTCTGACAGGCGCGAGCCCGGTCGACAGTAGGCAACACGCAGGGCCGAGGCGGCTCACCATCCGCGTGTTGCCTCATCTCGACCGCCAGCAGCGTCAGCCTCGCGCCGCCCGACCACCGGGCGGCGCACCGATGGCGGAGCCGGCCCCGGTACCCTTGGGCACGGCATCCGCCCCGCTCCACTCGACCGGGAGACCGCACCCATGGCCTCGTCGCACGACCTCGTGCTGACCACCGTCCCGGGCGGCAACGCCCTCTCCCCGTTCCGCGCCGCGGCGCTGCTGGCCCGGCTGCGTCGGCTGGTGCCGGGGCTCACCGCCGTCTCGGCCCGGCACGTGCACTGGGTGGCCAGCGAGAGGCCCCTCGACGAGGCGACCACGGCCACCGTCGAGCGGCTGCTCACCTACGGCCCGCCGGATGCCGGCGAGGCACAGGGCGCGCACGTCGCCGTCGTCGTCGTCGCTCCGCGCCTGGGCACCCTGTCGCCCTGGGCGAGCAAGGCCACCGACATCGCGCACAACTGCGGGGTCGACGTGCGGCGCGTCGAGCGGGTGACCGAGTACCACCTGGCCACCGACGAGCCCCTGACCGAGGAGGAGTGGGGGGCCGCCGCCGACCTGCTCCACGACCGGATGACCGAGGCCGCGCTGCCGACCCGGGCCGACGCCGCGGCGCTGTTCGACGAGCGCGAGGCCGAGCCGATGGAGCACGTCGACGTGCTCGGCCGCGGCCGGGTCGCGATCGAGGAGGCCGACACGGCGTACGGCCTGGCGCTGTCCGACGACGAGGTCGACTACCTCGTCGAGGCGTTCACCGGGCTGCGCCGGAACCCGACCGACGTCGAGCTGATGATGTTCGCGCAGGCCAACTCGGAGCACTGCCGGCACAAGATCTTCAACGCCGACTTCGTCGTCGACGGGGTGGTCCAGCCGCGCTCGCTGTTCGGGATGATCCGCTACACCGAGGAGGTCGCCGGCGAGGGCACGGTCATCGCCTACAAGGACAACGCCTCGGTGATGGTCGGCGGCCGGCGGGTGCGCTGGCTGCCCGAGTCGGCCGACGGCCCGAGCCGGTACTCGGGGCGCGAGGCCGAGGTGCACGTCCTGATGAAGGTCGAGACGCACAACCACCCGACGGCGATCTCGCCGTTCCCGGGGGCGGCGACCGGCGCCGGAGGCGAGATCCGCGACGAGGGAGCCACCGGCCGAGGGTCGCAGCCCAAGGCGGGGCTGACCGGCTTCGCCGTGTCGAACCTGCACCTGCCCGGGCTCGACGAGCCCTGGGAGCGCGAGCCGTACGGCGCGCCCGCGCACATCGCGAGCCCGCTCGAGATCATGGTCGAGGGGCCGATCGGGGCGGCCGCGTTCAACAACGAGTTCGGTCGACCGGGGCTGGGCGGCTTCTTCCGGGTCTACGAGCAGACCGTCGACGGGGTGCGTCGCGGCTTCCACAAGCCGATCATGAGCGCCGGCGGGCTGGGCACGATCGGTGCCGACATGACCGAGAAGATCGTCTTCCCCGCGGGGACCCTGCTGGTGCAGATCGGCGGCCCGGGCATGCGGATCGGGATGGGCGGTGGCGCGGCATCCTCGATGGCGGCCGGGGCCAACGCCGCCGAGCTCGACTTCGACTCGGTGCAGCGCGGCAACCCCGAGATCGAGCGGCGCGCCCAGGAGGTCATCAACCACTGCTGGAGCCTCGGCGAGGGCAACCCGGTGCTGGCGATCCACGACGTGGGCGCGGGCGGGTTGTCGAACGCCTTCCCGGAGCTGGTCGACGGGGCCGGTCTGGGGGCCCGGTTCGACCTGTCCTCCGTGCCGCTCGAGGAGTCGGGGCTGGCGCCGAAGGAGGCGTGGTGCAACGAGTCGCAGGAGCGCTACGTCGTCGCGCTGGCGCCCGAGTCGCTCGCCCTGTTCGCGTCGCTCTGTGACCGGGAGCGCTGCCCCTACGCCGTCGTGGGGGTCGCGCGGGACGACGGCCGGCTGGTGCTCGGCGACGGGCCCGACGACCGCGACGACGAGGACCGTGCCATCGACATGCCGATGGAGGTGCTGCTCGGCAAGCCCCCGCGGATGACGCGCGACGTCACCCGGGTCGACTGGGACGGCGGCTCGTTCGACCTGGTCGGCGCTCGACCTGCACGCGGCCGCGTATGCCGTGCTGCGCCACCCGACGGTCGCCTCGAAGCGCTTCCTCGTGACCATCGCCGACCGCACCGTCGGCGGGCTGACCCACCGCGACCAGATGGTCGGGCCGTGGCAGGTCCCGGTCGCCGACGTCGCGGTGACCCTGGCCGACCACGTCGGCTTCACCGGTGAGGCCATGGCCACCGGCGAACGGATGCCGCTCGCCTCGGTGGACGCACCGGCATCCGGTCGGATGGCGGTCGGCGAGGCACTGACCAACCTGCTCGCCGCGCCGATCACCGGTCTCGCGGGCCTGAAGCTGTCGTGCAACTGGATGGCCGCCTGCGGCGAGGACGGCGAGGACGCCGCGCTCTACGACACCGTCGAGGCCGTGGCGATGCAGCTGCTGCCCGAGCTGGGGGTGTCGGTGCCGGTCGGCAAGGACTCGCTCTCGATGCGCACCCGCTGGACCGACCCGGTCTCCGGCGGCGCCCGACAGGTGACCTCGCCGGTCTCCCTGGTGGTGACGGCGTTCGCTGCACTGCCCGACGTCCGCGGCACGTGGACCCCGCAGCTGCGCGACGGTTCGGCCCTGCTGCTCGTCGACCTCGGGGCCGGTCGTGACCGCCTCGGCGGCTCGATCCTGGCCCAGGTGGCCGGTGTGTTCGGCGGCGAGGTGCCCGACCTCGACGACGCCCAGCGTCTCGTGTCGCTGGTGGCTGCCCTGGCCGAGCTTCGTTCGCGCGGAACCGCGGTGGCGTACCACGACCGCTCGGACGGCGGCCTGTGGGCGGCTGCCTGCGAGATGGCGTTCGCCGGGGCGGTGGGGGTGGAGCTCGACGTTCCCTCCGTGGGCGCCCTGTTCGCCGAGGAGCTCGGCGTCGTGCTCGGCGTCCCCGCCGACGACCTCGCGGCGGTCGAGGAGGTCTTCGCCGCCCACGGGCTGGCCGAGATCGTCTCGAGGGTCGGCCGCACGGCATCCGACCGGCGGGTGCACGTGACGGTGGCAGGGGAGCAGGTCCTCGACGAGTCGGTGCGCGACCTCGCGCAGGCCTGGGACACGGTGTCGAGCCGCATCGCCGTGCTGCGCGACAACCCGGCCTGTGCCGAGGAGGAGCACGACGCGTTCGGTGCGGACGACGACCCGGGGCTGGTGGTCGCGCCGACCTTCGACCCGACCGACGACGTCGCGGCGCCCTACCTCGTCGCTCGGCGTTCGGCCGAAGGTCGCGATCCTGCGCGAGCAGGGTGTGAACAGCCACGTCGAGACCGCATTCGCCTTCGACAGAGCGGGTTTCGACACGTACGACGTGCACATGACCGACCTGCAGACCGGGCGCTTCGACCTCGCCGACGTCGTCGGGCTGGTGGCCTGCGGCGGGTTCTCGTACGGCGACACGCTCGGGGCCGGTGAGGGCTGGGCGCGCTCGGTGCTCTTCAACGAGCGGCTCACCGAGGGCTTCCACGACTTCTTCCACCGCGACGACACCTTCGGCCTCGGCATCTGCAACGGGTGCCAGATGTTCGCGGCCCTCGCCGACCTCATCCCGGGCGCCGAGGCGTGGCCGCGGTTCACCCGCAACCGGTCCGAGCAGTACGAGGCGCGGCTCACCCTCGTCGAGGTGCTCGAGTCGCCGTCGATCCTGACCGCCGGCATGGCGGGCAGCCGCATCCCGATCGCGGTGGCGCACGGCGAGGGCTTCGCCGACTTCTCGGCCCGTGGCGACTCGGGCCGGGTGGCCCGGGTGGCCCGGTTCGTCGACCACCACGGTGCGCCCGCGACGACCTACCCGTTCAACCCCAACGGTTCTCCCGACGGCCTGACCGCGGTCACGACTCCCGACGGCCGGTTCACCGCGATGATGCCGCACCCCGAGCGGGTCGCCCGCAACGCGCAGATGTCGTGGACGTCCGGCCCGGTGGAGGCCGAGAGCCCGTGGCTGCGGATGTTCCGCAACGCCCGGGTCTGGGTCGACTGAGCTGCGGCGGTCCCGCCTCGAGTGCGGAGCTGGTCGTCCTGGCAGCCACGTCCGCACTCGCCGAGGTCGGTGGGGATCAGCGCCGGCGCCAGGCGCCCCGCTCGGGCGGCTCCGGTGAGGAGGCCGTGTCGTCCTCGGCCGCGCTGAACGGGCGCGCCCCGGGGCGACGCCGCTCGATCTCCTCCCAGGACAGCACTCCGGTCGGCAGGGCGGCGGATGCCGCGGCGCGCCGCAGCGTCCAGAGGTCCAGCGGGCCGGTCGACCCGACGAGCACGACGTTGCCGAACCGTTTGCCCTTGAGCACCTCGTGCAGGCCGACGACGGCGACGTGCCCCAGGGCCACCCGTGCACCGGCGACGACCCGCGCGGCGTACCGCATCCCCGGCTCGTCCGCGACGTTGGCCACCAGCAGGCCACCCGGCACCAGCACGCGCCCGACGTCGGCGAACCACTCGACCGTCGACAGCTCCGGCGGCACGCGTCCCGCGGCGTACGCGTCGACGACCACGACGTCGGCGCTCGCGTCGCCCAGCGCGGCCACCCCGGTGAGCCCGTCGACCGGTCGCACCCGGATGCGGTGCCCGCGCGGCAGGGGCAGCTCGCGGCGCACGGCCTCGGTGAGTGCCGCGTCCGGCTCCAGCACCACCTGCGGCGACCGGGGCCGCCGGTGCTGCACCCAGCGGGCCAGGGTGAGCCCGGCCCCGCCGACGTGGGTGACCCGCAGCAGACCGTCGGGGGCGAGGCAGTCGATGCACAGGGCGAGGTGCTGCACGTACTCGAAGTCGAGCCGTTCCGGGTCGTCGAGGTCGACCGCCGACTGCGGCTGGCCGTCGAGCACGACGGTCACGAGCGACCCGTCGCGCTCGAACTCCGCCTCGCCCATCCCGGCAGGCTACGCGGCGCGGGCCGAGGTCCCCCAGCGTCACCGCGCGTCGGCGTGGACGGCCGCGGATGCCGGCCTGTCGTGCGGGATGTCGTCGTCACCGGCCCCGCCTACGATGCCGGTATGCCGCCCCGCCGACGCACCGACCCCGATGCCGGGCGCGCGGCCGTGGCCGCCTGGCGGGCCGACCCCGAGGGTGTCGACAGCGCCACCCGTGGCACCGCGGTGCGCTACACGCTCGAGGAGCTCGGCGCGCGTGCCCCCGGCCGCAGCGTCGAGGTGCGGGTGCCGCCGTACGGCGCGGTGCAGTGCCTCGAGGGTCCGCGGCACACCCGAGGCACCCCGCCCAACGTGGTCGAGTCCGACGCCGAGACCTGGCTGCGCCTCGCCACGGGCGACCAGCGCTGGGCGCAGGCGCTGGCCGACGGGCGACTGCGGGTGAGCGGCACGCGGGCCGACCTCGACGCCCTGCTCCCGCTGACCGAGCCCACTCCCGAGATCGCGAGGTCCGCACCATGACGACGATCGGCATCCGGCACGGCATCGTCGTGGTGCCCGAGCTCCGCTGGCGCGAGGCCGCCCCGCGCTGGTCGGCCGCCGAGGAGATGGGCTTCGACCACGCCTGGACCTACGACCACCTCGTGTGGGGCGGTCTGCCCGACTCGCCCGTCTTCGCCTTCGCGCCGACCCTCGCGCTGGCGTCCACGGTCACCTCCACGATCGGCCTCGGGGTCTTCGTCGCGTCCCCCAACTTCCGGCACCCGTACGTCCTGGCTCGCGACGCCATCACCCTCGACGACGCGAGCGGGGGGCGCTTCGTGCTCGGCATCGGTGCCGGGGGTGACCTCGACAGCCGGATCCTCGGCGAGGACCGCCCGCTCCGGGAGCGGGTCGACCGGTTCCACGAGTTCGCCGGTCTGCTCGACCGCCTGCTGCGCGACGACCACGTCGACCACGACGGCGAGTTCTACGCGACGCGCGACGCCCGCACCCTCCCCGAGCCCCCGCGCGAGCGCGTGCCCCTGGTGGTCGCCGCCAACGGGCCGCGCTCGGTCGCCCTGGCGGCGCGGGTCGGCGATGCGTGGGCGACGTACGGAGGCAAGGGCGACACCGTCGACGAGTGGTTCGCCCACGTCGCGGGCCTGGCCGCCCGGTTCGACGACGCGTGCGCGCAGCAGGGCCGCGCCCGCCTCGACCGCTACCTCCTCCTCGACTCCTCGCCGCGCTACGCCCTGGAGTCGGTCGACCTCTACACCGAGATGGCCGGGCGCGCCTCCGAGCTGGGCTTCACCGACGTGGTCACCCACTGGCCCCGGCCCGAAAGCCCGTATGCCGGCGACGAGGCGGTCCTCGAGGCCGTCGCCTCCACCGTCGTCCGCCCCTGACCCCTCCCACGACTGATTGCGGATCGCCCACCCCCGAGCGCCCGTTCAGGCCCGGTGGGAGGTGGGCGATCCGCAATGAGTCGGCGTGGAGTCGGGTCAGGTCAGGCGAGGGCCAGGACCACCAGGGGGTCGGTCGTCGGTTGCGCCGACCCACCGGCGGGCTCCATCGTCATCGCCACCTTGGCCGTCGGCGTCGCCTGCCCGGTCAGGAGGGCCTGTCCGCTGCCCTCGGCATCGACCCCGAGCAGGCCGGCCGGGGTGGCCGTGCCAGCGGGCCCGACGTACCAGAGCTGGTAGGTCATGCCGTCCGGTGCGGGCTGCATGCCGGTCACCGAGATCGCCGCCTTGCCGAGCTGCTTGCTGTAGGCGACCTCGGCGGTCGCCCCGTCCTTGGTGGTGCTCACCGTCATCGCATCGTCAGCGGCGGTCACCTGCGCCATCGGGGACTGGCTGCCGGCGTCGTCCGACCACGGGCTCCAGGCCAGCCCGCCGATGGCGATGACCGCGGCGGCCGCGGCAGCGGCGAACCAGGCGGTGCGCCGACGGCGCCGGATCGGCACGACGGTGCCACCGTCATCCAGCGCACCGGCATCCGGCGCACCGGCATCCGGCGCACCGGCAGCCGGCGCACCGGCATCCTCGGTGAGCGGGGGGAGCGGGCGCACCTGAGCGATGTCGGACAGCACCGAGGCGCGCAGCGACGGGGGCGGTGTCGCCTCGGTGAGCGAGGCGAGGGATCCTGCGGCGGCCGACAGCTCGGCGACCTCGGCGCGGCAGGCTGCGCAGACGGCGAGGTGCTGCTCGAAGGACGTGCGCTCGGCGTCGTCGAGCGCGTCGACCGCGTACGCACCGGAGAGGTGGTGCAGATCGGGGCTCATGCCTGGACTCCCAACGTGTCGCGCAGACGGATCAGGCCGTCGCGGATCCGGGTCTTGGCCGTGCCGAGCGGCAGGTCGAGCAGGCGCGCGACCTCGGTGTGGGTGTACCCCCCGAGGTAGGCCAGCTCGACCGCGCTGCGCTGGGCGTCGGTCAGGGTGGTGAGGGCGCGTCGCACGCGCTGGGCCTCGAGGGAGGCCTGCCCGCTCTCGGCGGTGGTGTCGAACTCGACGTCCTGGTGGGTGGCCGCGTGGACGTCGTCGCGCCGCCGGGAGGCCTCGCTGGCCCGGACCCGGTCGACCGCCGTGCGGTGCGCGATGGTCATCAGCCAGGAGATGGCGCTGCCGCGCTCCGGGTCGAACCTGGTGCAGTGCCGCCAGACGTCGAGGTAGACCTCCTGGGTCACCTCCTCCGACATCGCGTGGTCACGCACGATGCGCAGCACCAGACCGAAGAGCCGGCGAGACGTGGCGTCGTACAGCGCAGCGAAGGCGGTCTCGTCACCGAGGGCCGACCGGCGGAGCAGCTCCGCGAGCTCGGCGCCGGTCGCGAGCGGCCCCGGAGGCAGCAGCCTCCCCGGATGCGGGAGCACCCGAGGAGGCAGCTGGCATGTCACCCATCATGGACCGCGGTCAGCTCGCGGGGAGCAGGACGCCGTCGATGATGTAGACGGTGGCGTTGGCGGTCTGCACGTTGCCGCAGACGACCTTGGCGTCGCCGACGGTGAAGTCCTCGCCCGAGCCCTCGACCGTGATGGTCGTGCCGGCGAGCGTCTGTGTGGTCACCGGCGAGCATGTCGGGCGCCAGGCGTCCCTCGACGACGTGGTTGGTGAGCACCGTGGTGAGCAGGCCCTCCGGGTCGGCCATCGCCTTGTCCATGGTGGCCTTGTCCAGCGCCGCGAAGGCGTCGTTGGTCGGCGCGAAGACGGTGACGTCCTTGGCCGTGTTGAGGGTCTCGCCGAGACCGGCCTCGCCGACCGCGGTGACCAGGGTCGACAGCAGCGGGTTGTTGCTCGCGGCGGTGGCGACCGGGTCGGAGGCCATCCCGGAGAACGAGCCCGCGCCGTCGGCGGGAACCGCGGCGCAGCCCGGGCCGAACGGCATCGACGCGGTGTCGGCCATCATCGACTCCGAGGGGCTCGGGGCGGCGGACGACGCCATCGGTGCGCTCGAGGCGGCGCCGGCGTCGGCGTCCGACGAGCCGCAGGCGGCGAGGGACAGGGGGAGGGCGAGGGCCAGGGCGGCGATCGTCAGGCGACTGGTGCGCATGGGAACTGCTCCTTAACGTGTGTGGGACTGCTTGCGTACACACGTGGTTCGCCGCGGCATCCGGATCGGATTGGATTGTGGCAGAACTTTTTTCGACGGATGCCGGCGGGCGCGCTCAGTTGATGATGACGACGATGCTGTGCCACCCGCTCGCGCCCTTGGGGAAGGGGGTCGTCTCCTGCTCGGGCTGCACGTCGCCGTTGAGGTCGGTCGCGCGGACGGTCAGCTGGTGGCGGCCGGGAAGGGCGTCCCAGGGCAGGTACCACTGGCGCCAGTAGTCGATGCCGCCGTCAGGGCCGAGCCTGGCCTCCTGCCACGCGTTGTCGTCGACGCGCACCTCGACCTTCTCGATGCCGCGCTGCTGCGCCCAGGCGACGCCGCCGATGACGACGCGACCGGCATCCAGGCGGTTCAACCCGCGGGGGGTGTCGATGCGTGACTGGGTGAGGATGGGCGCGTCGGTGGCCCACCCGCGGTCGGTCCAGTAGGCGCTCTCGGCCTGGTAGGTGGTGGCCTGGAGCCGGGTCAGCCACTTCGTGGCACCGACGAAGCCGTAGAGGCCCGGGGTGACCAGTCGGGCGGGGAAGCCGTGCACGGTGGGCAGCGGCGCGCCGTTCATCGCGATGGCGACGAGCGCCTCGCGGTCGTCGGTCAGGGCCTGCACGGGGGTGGAGATGGTCATGCCCTCGGTGGAGTGGCTGAAGATCTGGTCGACGCCGGGTCGTGATGCCGGCCCGCTCGAGGAGGTCCTTGGTGCGCACGCCGAGCCAGCGAGCCCCGCCGATGTAGGGCCCACCGACCTCGTTCGAGACGCAGGTCAGGGTGATGTCGCGCTCGACGAGCGGCATCCTCAGCAGCTCGTCGAAGGTCAGTGAGTAGGGGCGCTCGACGTCTCCGTCGATGGTCAGCTTCCACCCGTCGGTCGAGACGCGCGGGATCACGAGCGCGGTGTCGATCCGGTAGAACTCCGCGTTCGGCGTGCGGAACGACGAGATGCCGCGCACGGTGCCCTCGAGCCCCCGCGGCAGCGCGGTCAGCGGCTCGGCCGCGGCCGGGAGCGTCACCGCCTCCGGTGAGGCCCCACGGCCCAGCGCCTGGCCGATGGTGCTGCCGGCCGCCGCAACGACACCGAGGCCGGCAGCCGCGGCGAGCACGTGGCGGCGGTCGCTGCGCCCGTCCCGGTGGGCGGTGTTGTCGGCGCCCGCACCGGCGAGCGGGTCACGGTCGGCAGCGCCGAGCCGGTCGAGCAGGCCGAGGAACCAGCTGGCCAGGAACACGCCGGCCACCGCCGTCACGAAGCCGGGGAGCACGGCGACCGAGGTGCTCGCCGGCCGCAGCACCGCGGCGAACACCGACGTCATGGCGAGCGCGCCGAGCAGGGCCAGGCCGAGGGTGCGGTGGCTGCGTGCCACGAAGCCGATGCCGCCGGCGATGAGCAGGGTGCCGATCCCGACCGACCCGATGAGGATCGGCTTGTCGGCCGTGCCGAACTGCGCGACCGCCCACTCCTTGACCGGCGTCGGGGTGAGGTCGATGACCGTGGAGCCCACCGCCAGCACGGGCGAGGACTCCGGGGAGACGAAGCCCGCGACGAGGTGCCCCAGACCGGCGCCGGCGGCCGCGCTGAGCACGGTGCCCAGGGCGTACCACCATCCGCGCGGGCGTCGCGGAGCAGCGGTCGGCGGGATGGTCGTCATGCAGCAGGTTCGGAGCGGAGGACCTCGGCGGATGTCGTCACGCCCCCAGTGTGCGCGGACCGGGGCCCGGAGGGCAGCACCCGCTCACGTACCGTTGGAGGCGTGAAACCTGCTCGGCGCCCTCGCTTCCTGCCCTTCATCCTCACCGGGGCCGTGCTCGGGTTCGCCGTCGGGTCAGCGCTGGCGCTGTTCGGCTGGTTCGCCGACCCGGACCCCACGGTGGCCTCCAACTACGCGCCCAGTGCGGGCGTCGGCTACCTCGGCGTCATCGGTGCCCTGTTGTTCGGGCTGCTCGCCGCCGTGGTCGCCGTTCTCGTGGATCGGCGCGCGGACCGGTCCTGACCGCGGGTGTGGGAGAATCGGCGTCGTGCCACGCGGAGACGGACGCCTGACCCACGACCTGCTCCCCGGCGAGAAGGGGCCGCAGGACGCCTGTGGCGTCTTCGGCGTCTGGGCCCCCGGTGAGGACGTCGCCAAGCTGACCTACTACGGGCTCTACGCCCTGCAGCACCGCGGGCAGGAGTCGGCCGGCATCGCGACCTCCGACGGCCAGCGGCTGCTCGTCTACAAGGACATGGGGCTGGTGTCCCAGGTGTTCGACGAGCGCTCGCTCGCGTCGCTGCGCGGCCACCTCGCGGTCGGCCACTGCCGCTACTCCACCACCGGCGGTTCGACCTGGGAGAACGCCCAGCCCACCCTCGGCGGCCACGCCGGCGGCACCGTCGCGCTCGCCCACAACGGCAACCTCACCAACTCCGCCGAGCTGCGCGACCTCGTCGACGGCCGGCGCGGCGACGACGCCCACCGCGGCGAGCTCGCCCGCGGCAACACCACCGACACGGCGCTGGTCACGGCGCTGCTCGCCGACGACCCCGACCGCACCCTCGAGGCCGCGGCCCTCGACGTGCTGCCCCGGCTGCGCGGCGCCTTCTGCTTCGTCTTCATCGACGAGCACACGCTCTACGCGTGCCGCGACCCGCACGGCATCCGCCCGCTCGTCATCGGCCGCCTCGAGCGCGGCTGGGTGGTGGCGTCCGAGACGGCGGCGCTCGACATCGTCGGTGCGTCGTTCGTGCGCGAGGTCGAGCCGGGCGAGCTCGTCGTCATCGACGAGGACGGCCTGCGCTCGCGGCGCTTCGCCGAGCCGACGCCGAAGGGGTGCGTCTTCGAGTACGTCTACCTGGCCCGCCCCGACACCACGATCAACGGCCGGGTCGTGCACGAGGCCCGGGTCGAGATGGGCCGCACCCTGGCCCGTGAGCACCCGGTCGACGCCGACCTGGTGATGCCGACGCCCGAGTCGGGCACGCCGGCGGCGATCGGCTACGCGCAGGAGTCGGGCATCCCCTACGGCCAGGGGCTGGTCAAGAACTCCTACGTCGGCCGCACCTTCATCGCGCCGTCGCAGACCATCCGCCAGCTCGGCATCCGGCTCAAGCTCAACCCGCTCAAGGACGTCATCCGCGGCAAGCGGCTGATCGTCGTCGACGACTCGATCGTGCGCGGCAACACCCAGCGAGCGCTCGTGCGGATGCTGCGCGAGGCCGGTGCGGCGGAGGTGCACGTGCGCATCTCGTCGCCGCCCGTGCGCTGGCCGTGCTTCTACGGCATCGACTTCGCCACCCGCGCCGAGCTCATCGCCACCGGCCTCGGTGTCGAGGAGGTGCGCAACTCGATCGGCGCCGACAGCCTCGGCTACATCTCCGAGGACGGGATGATCGAGGCCACCAACCAGCCCACCGACCGGCTCTGCACGGCGTGCTTCACCGGCACCTACCCGATCGCCCTGCCCGAGGACGGCCGCGTCGGCAAGGGCGTGCTCGAGCTCGAGCTGCCCATCGCGGCGGCCCCGGCGGGTCGCGCGACCGGTGAGCGTCACCCGCAGCGGCACGCGCCCGTGGTCGACGTGCCCCTGATGGACCTGCCGCTCGACGTCGAGGGCGTCTCGACCTCGGCCGGTGGCGGTGCGTCCGAGGCGCTGCTGCGCCCCTGACACCAGCACCACGCAGAACCTCGGGTGCCACGCAGCAACTGCCGCGTGGCACCCGACCTTCTGCGTGTCGCCGTCAGGTGCTCGTCATCGACGGCACGGCGTCCTCGTCGGGGTTGGCGTTGCCGGCCAGCCGCGAGTGCCGGTAGCCGTAGGCGAAGTACACGACGACGCCGACCGCCATCCAGACGAGGAAACGGATCCAGGTCTCCGTCGGCAGCGTGAGCATCAGGTAGAACGCGATCGCCGCGGCGAGGAGCGGCAGGAAGGGGCTCCACGGCACCTTGAAGGGGCGCGGCAGGTCGGGGCGCTTGTGCCGGAGGACCGGCACGGCGATCGACACGAGGGTGAACGCGGCCAGCGTGCCGATGTTGACCATGAACTCGAGCTTTCCCACCGGAGTGAGCGCCGCGACGAGGGCCACGCCGATGCCGATCGTGATGGTGATGCGCAGCGGCGTGCCGGTGCGGTGGTTGACCCTGGCGAACTTCGGCGGGAGCAGCCAGTCCCGCGCCATCGCGAAGATCACCCGGGTGGCGCCGATCAGCAGGGTCATGACCACGGTCGTCAGGCCGGCCACCGCCCCGGCGGCGATCAGGGTGGCGTAGGCCGGTCTTCCCCACCGTCTCGAACGCGGTCGCGAGCGCGGCCTCCGTCGAGATCTCCTGGTACGGGATCATCCCGGTGATGACGAGGGCCACGGCGCAGTAGAGCACCGTGCAGATGATGAGCGAGCCGATGATGCCGATCGGCAGGTCGCGCTGCGGGTTCTTGGCCTCCTCGGCGGTCGTTGCGACGACGTCGAACCCGATGTAGGCGAAGAACACCAGCGAGGCGCCGGCGACGATGCCGAGCACGCCGTACGTCGAGGGGGTGAAGCCGAACAAGGTCTCGATGAGTGGCGACTCGAGGCTGCCCTTGCCCTCGGCCGGCTGCGACGGTGGGATGAAGGGCGAGTAGTTGTCGCGGTTGATGAAGCCGATGCCCGCCACGATGACGAAGAGGACGACGAAGAGCTTGACCGCGACCAGCACGATGTTGACCCGCATCGACTCCTTGATGCCGATGCTGACGATGACCGTCAGCGCGATCGCGAGGAGGAACGCCATGAGGTCGAAGCTCGACCCGTAGCCGATCGACTCCGGCACCTCGACGCCGAGCTGCCCCATCAGCACCCCGAAGTACGCCGACCAGCCCTGCGCGACGACGGCCGCTCCCAGCAGCAGCTCGAGCAGGAGGTCCCACCCGATGATCCACGCGACGAGCTCGCCGAGGGTGGCGTACGAGAACGTGAAGGCCGACCCGCTGACCGGCACCGTCGACGCGAACTCCGCGTAGCACAGGGCGGCGAGCCCGCAGCAGATCGCCGCGAGCACGAACGACAGCACGATCGAGGGCCCGGCGACCTCCTTGGCGGCACGCCCGGTGAGCGTGAAGATGCCGGCGCCGATGATGACACCGACCCCGAACACGGTGAGGTCGAGGGCGGTCAGCCGTCTCTTGAGCTGGTACTCCGGCTCATCGCCCTCGCGGATCGACTGCTCGATCGACTTGGTCCGCATGACGCTCATGGGTGCCCGCCTCCTCGGTCGCCTGCCCCGTTCGACCGCACCGACGCTAGTGGAGGTCGCCGCCGGGCACTACCGGAGGAACGCGGTCGTGGTGCGGTCAGCCCCGTTCGGACCAGTGCGGCGGCGGGTACAGCGGGTCCTGCTCGTCGTCGCGCGGCACCCGCACGACGGGGATCTCGCCGGTGTCGCCCAGGTGCACCGGGCCGCCGAGGTTCGAGCTGCGGTACCACGACTCCGGCCTGCTGATCGGGCTCGGGTGCTCGTCACGGTCGCGACCGCCAGGCTCGCGCCGCGCGCCTGCGGGAGCCGGCCCACCGGCATCCGGGCCATCGGTCGGGCCGCCACCGCCGTCGGGGCCGTCGTCGTCGCGCGGCGGCTGCGGGGGCGTCCCCGGGGCGAAGCGCAGCATCGACCCCGGCCCGAACAGCTGGGTGCAGATCGCGCGGTAGTGGGTGTCGGCATCCGGCACGTGGTCGATCCGCGACAGCGCCTGGTCGCGACCGGCGGACTCCAGCACGAACTTGCCGTAGCCGACGACGCGACCCAGGATCGATCGGTCGTAGGTCATGTCGGTGACCTTGAGCAGCGGCATCATCGCGACCTTGCGACGGATGAAGCCGTAGAAGAGCAGGAAGCGCTTGTCGGTGGCGACGAACCACTCGTGCCGCCAGTTGAGCACCTTCCAGACGAGCCAGAAGATGGCCGCCCACCAGAGCAGCAGGCTGAGGTCGTGGATGTACTTGCCGCCGGAGCCGACCGGCACCTTGGTGTCGACCCAGAACGCGAACACCGTTGCGGCCAGGGCAAGGAGCAGCTCGCGGGCGAGGTGGAACCAGTGCAGCCGCACGGCCACGATGACCGTCTCGCCGTCGACGAGATAGCGCTCGAGCTCGCGGTCCAGCCGAGGCCGGCGGGCCATGTCAGCCGCGCAGCAGCGAGTCGAAGAACGAGGCGATGTTCTGCACGCCGCTGACGACGATCTGCCACGCCGAGCCGAAGATGTCGGCGGCGTCCTGGGGCGAGGTGACGATCGCGTAGATGAGGAAGATGACGACGAGCCACATCACGATCTTCTTGATCGGGGGCATGCTCACGTCCTCCTGCCTCGGGGCCTGCCGCGCGCACGCCTCAGCCAGCATGCTGTCAGATGTGACGGGTGTGACGGGTGATGCGCACCCGCCGGGCGTGTCGGTGACGGCGATCCGGATGCCGTGTCGTCGCCTCCCGTGGCCAGCGTGCGGAGCGCTCAGCGGCGGGTCACTCGGCCAGGCCGTAGAGCCGGTCGCCCGCGTCGCCCAGGCCCGGGACGATGTAGCCGACCTCGTTGAGCTTCTCGTCGATGGCGCCGGTGACCAGGGTGATGGTCGGGGCGACGTCGGCGAGCGCCTCCTGCAGGTGCGCGATGCCCTCGGGGGCGCTGAGCAGGGTGACGGCCGTGATGTCGTCGGCGCCGCGCTCGATGAGGAACTTGATCGCGTCGGCCATCGAGCCGCCGGTCGCGAGCATCGGGTCGAGCACGTAGACCTGCCGGCCGGACAGGTCGTCGGGCAGCCGGTTCGCGTAGGTGATCGCCTGCAGGGTCTCCTCGTCGCGCTGCATCCCGAGGAAGCCGACCTCGGCGCTGGGCAGCAGGCGCACCATGCCCTCGAGCATGCCGAGCCCGGCGCGCAGGATCGGCACGATGAGCGGCTTGGGGTTGCTCAGCTTGATGCCGGTCGTCGGCGCCACCGGGGTCTCGATCTCGAACGGCTCGACGCGCACGTCGCGGGTGGCCTCGTAGGCCAGCAGCGTCATCAGCTCCTCGGCGAGCCGGCGGAAGGTGGGGGAGTCGGTCCGCTTGTCCCGCAGGTAGGTCAGCTTGTGTGCGATGAGCCGGTGGTCCGGGTTGATGACGCGCATGGGTGAAACTTAGCGCGTGCACCTCCCGCCCGATCCTCGGTACTCCGCCTGGATGCGCCACGCCCTGACGCTCGCGGAGCGGGCCGCGGATGCCGGTGACGTGCCGGTCGGCGCCCTCGTCGTGGACGCCTCCGGGGAGGTGGTCGGCGAGGGCTGGAACCGGCGCGAGGTCGACCAGGACCCCACCGCGCACGCGGAGGTCGTGGCGCTGCGCGCGGCGGCGGACCGGGTCGGGTCGTGGCGCCTCGAGGGCTTCACGCTGGTCGTCACGATGGAGCCCTGCCCGATGTGCGCCGGCGCGTCGATGCTGGCCCGGATCGAGCGCGTCGTCCTCGGTGCCTGGGACCCCAAGCTGGGGGCGTGCGGCTCGGTCTGGGACGTCGTGCGTGACCGGCGCTCGACCCACCGGGCCGAGGTCGTCGGCGGGGTGCTCGAGGACGAGTGCGGCGAGGTCGTCCGCCGCTTCTTCGCCACCCACCGCGCCTGACCACCCTCGTCGGCGTGAGTGCGGACGTGGCTGCCAGGGCGACCGTCTCCGCACTCGCGGCGAGATGGCCGCATGACGCGGTTTGCGAGGGCGTGCGCGGGGTAGTGGGGAGCGGGTCGCGACGCGGCACGGTGGCCGGAAAGACGGCTGTCACGAGCAGGAACCTTCGACAAAGGTTCGTGTAGCGTCGCCGGCCGACGGTTCCCCGATCGGGGAACCGCGAACTCGACGAAAGGCTCTACCCCGACATGGGCATCATCGGTTGGATCATCATCGGCGGCCTCGCCGGCTGGGTCGCGAGCAAGATCATGAACACCGACGAGCAGCAGGGCATCATCCTGAACATCGTCGTCGGCATCATCGGCGCGCTCATCGGTGGTTGGCTGCTCAGCCTCGCCAACATCGACGGCAGCAGCGGCCTCATCGTCAGCTTCCTCACGGCGCTGCTCGGTGCGTGCCTCCTCCTCTTCGTCGTCAAGGCCGTCACGCAGCGCGCCTGACGCCCGGCTCGACCGCTCGCGGTCGACCGACGTGAGCAACGCCGTCTCCCTGGTGGGAGGCGGCGTTGTCGCGTCCGGCGCCGATTTCGGAGCGGGCCACCGGCTCGGGTAGCCTCTCCGGCGGTGGCGTGTCCGAGCGGCCTAAGGAGCACGCCTCGAAAGCGTGTGAGGGTTTACGCCCTCCGTGGGTTCAAATCCCACCGCCACCGCCAGTCACCAGCGGAAACGTCGGTCAGCCCCGAGGGAGCTGGCCGGCGTTTCCCGTGGCGGTCTCATTTCGGTCTCAGTTGGTCGTTCGCCGACGTTCACTGGGGTACGGCCGAAGCCCGCACCGTTCGCACCATGGGGTCTCCCGGTCGTCGCTGAACGGCGACGAACCGGGTGACGGACCACTATCGATCGTTGCCAGCCCGCCTCGACCTTTGCGTCTGAGGTCGGGCGCCTCGCGGGCGCTGTGACGCATGGATCGACGGTCGATCTCACGTCGAGGGCGGGGCAGGACAGCTGGGGGATGCACTCAAGGTGCCGGTGGAGGAGGTGCTCTTCAGGCAGCGCATGAACCGCTCCGGCAGACTGGCTCCGCCCGGGAGGTCAGCGAGTCGTCCGCGAAATCAAAGCACGAGCCGAGTCCGCTACCGCGACTGACGACACTCCCGCAGCGGCGGATTCGTCAGTCAGGTCATGTCGAACACGAGGCGCGCGGGGACCCGGCCTTCGAGGACTTCCTCGAAGCACTCGTTGACGTCCTCCAGTCTTCGTGTCTGGGCGACGACCTTGGTCAGGCCGCGTGCGTGGAGGGAGAAGCAGTCGGCGAGGTCGTTGCGGGTACCCACCAGTGACCCGATGACCGACTTGCCGGTCAGGACCGTGTCGAACACGGGCAGCTCGAGTCGGTCGTCGGCGGGCAGGCCGACGATGACCAAGCGACCGCCCGGGGCGAGTGCCGCGTGGGCTGCCTGCATCGCGGCCGGAGACGGCACCGTCACCAGCGCCACATCGACACCGTCCACCACGTCCGACGCACTGCTGATGCGGGCATCGACGACATGATCGGCACCCAGGTCGCGCGCCAGCTGAAGCTTCTCGTCCTCGACGTCGACCGCGACCGTGGTGCTGCCGAAGATCTTCGCGTACTGCAGACCCAGATGGCCCAGGCCGCCGATGCCGACGACCATCACGGTGTCGCTGGGTTGTGGGTGCGCGACCTTCAGGCCCTTGTAGGTCGTCACGCCGGCGCACGTCAGGGGCGCCGCGTCCATCGAGCCGCACCTCATCCGGGACCCGGACCACGTGGCTCGCGTACCCGATGGCGTACTCCGCGTAGCTGCCGTCGATCGTGTAGCCCATGTACTGCGGGGTCGCGCAGTACGTCTCCCGGCCCGACACGCAGCCGCGGCAGTGCCCGCAGGCGAAGCCGAGCCACGGCAGCGCGACCCGGTCGCCGACCTTGACCGGCAGGTCGCCTTCTCCGACCTGCTCCACGATCGCCGACGCCCTCATGGCCCGGGATCAGCGGGATCTTCGGTTCGACCGGCCACTCCCCTCGAGCTGCATGGATGTCGGTGTGGCACAGTCCAGCCGTCTCGATCCTCACCAGAACCTGCCCCGGACCCGGGGTCGGGATCGGAACGTCGCGGATCTCCAGCGGTGCGCCAGGGTCCGGAACAACGGCAGCCTTCATGGCGGATCCCATCTCTGCGATCAGTGGTCGGAACCTCCACGATGCTCCGGGCCGTTCCGATCTGTCCACCATCAACCGCCGCCCCATGCCTATAGGTCGGGCCCGGTCGACTTGGCGTACGCCCCGCCCCTCCGAGATAGCTGCACCGCATCGAGCGTGGCAAGCGTCAGCCACGTATGCGGCGGATAGCGGCGCGCCGCGTCCCCGTGGCTGGATCACTCGGCTATGGCCGCGCGACCTGGCAGTTGACGGGATGCATGCGGGGTTGGGGCCGGGTGAGCACGTCCGGCCCGGCAACCTTCCAGAGCGGCCTTGGCGTTGCCGTCGCCAGATCCCCATCTCCACGGCGTCGAGCACGAGATCGGTCAGGGATGAGCGGTCGTGAGGGCGACGGCGGTCCAGGACACCGGGCTCAACCGCAGCTCGAGACACCCCGCTTCGACGCGAACGGTCGGGTCGTTGCGCGGCCGCACGGCGTCGGGCTCCGCAGCGGTGTTCGTGCGGCGAGGGTCGTCATCCTCGAGGCGCAGGCACTCGGCGACTTCCGCGCCCGGGAAGCCGCGCACGTCGACGGTGACGTCGACGGTGCGGCTCGGGTGGCGGTTGACGAGAAAGAGGGCGATCCTGCCGCTCTCCTCGTCCCACGTCGCCGCGGCATCGACCGTGTCGACGACGCCATGGACGGCGGTCTCGTGCTGGGCGCCCTTCGGTTCCACGCGCAGGGCGGTGCCATGCGCGAGACGAGCGGTCTGAGCGAACGGGTGGAAGATCGTCTGGCGCCAGGCCGGACCGCCCGGCTCGGTGCGGATGAGGCCGATGACGTTGACGAGCTGGGCCTGGCAGGCGATCTTGACGCGGTCCGCGTGACGGAGGAAGGCGTTGAGGAACCCGCCGACCGCGACGGCGTCGGCGACCGAGAAGGTGTCCTCGATGAGGCGGGCGTCTGCTCCAGGCCGAGGTTCGTGTCGTCCGACGAACTCGCTGCTGGTACCAGACGTTCCACTCGTCGAAGGACAGGTTGATCCGCTTCTGGCTGCGACGCTTGGCGCCCGACGGGTCCGCCGTCGCGATGACCGACTCGGATGAAGTGGTCCATGTCGACCGACGAGGCGAGGAAGCTCGCCAGGTCTCGCCGTCGCGCTCCTCGTAGTAGGCGTGCAGGCTGATGTAGTCCACGGCGTCGTAGGCGTGCTCGAGCACCGTTGCCTCCCACGACGCCGAACGTGGGCATCTGAGCTGTTGGAGCTGCCACAGGCCACGAGCTCGATGTCGGGGTCGATCTGACGCATCGCCTTGGCGGTCTCCACCGCCGAGCCGCCCGTACTCGTCGGCGGTCTTGTGGCCCGTCTGCCACGGCCCGTCCATCTCGTTCCCCAGGCACCACAGCCGCACGTCGTACGGGTCCGGATGACCGTGACGGGCGCGCAGGTCCGACAGGGCCGTTCCGCCCGGGTGGTTGGTGTACTCCAGGAGGTCGCAGGCCTCCTGCACCCCGCGGGTGCCGAGATTCACCGCCATCATGGTCTCGACTCCGACATCGTCGCGCCCACTGGGTGAACTCGTTGAGCCCGACCTCGTTGGTCTCGATCGCTCCGCCAGGCCAGGTCGATCCGGGCCGGTCGGTCCTCGACCGGACCGACCCCGTCCTCCCACCGGTAGCCCGAGACGAAGTTGCCCCCGGGGTAGCGCACCAGGGTCACGCCGGCCTCGCGGGTCAGATCCGCGACGTCACCGCGGAAGCCGTGCTGCGTCGGCGGTCGGGTGGCCCGGCTCGTAGATGCCGGTGTAGACGCACCGACCCATGTGCTCGACGAACGAACCGAAGAGGCGGCGGTCCACCTCCCCGATGGTGAACGCGGGGTCCAGGACGATCTTGGCCTGCAACAATGCTGCCTCCCACGACGATGGGGCGACTCGGATCCGCAGTTATACAGCGTTGGAACAACGTTGCATACGTCGGCTCACGACACCACCCCTGCGTGCCGTACGACTTCCGCGACACGAGCACGCGTCGGCCGCAGGCGTGCGCCGGTGAGCCGGCGCCTTGATCTGCGGAGGGCGGTTCGAGGCCGCAATCGTCCGGGTGCTCCGGCTGCGACCGAGGGTGCGCCGAGCGAGCTCGCGCCGCAGATCCGGGTGCAGCGACGTCGCGCTCGTGCTGCTTCTCCCGGTCCCCCGGCGACGGTCAGGGCGAGAGCCGTTTGCCCGTCTCAGGGGAGAACACGTGCTCCGAGCCGGGCCGGATCCTGAGCCAGACGGTCTCGCCCTTCTTGGGCGCGCCGTGCGGCTCCACGCGGGCGATCACCTGCTCGGAGGTGAAGGCCCCCCGACCCTCGGTCTGAGCCGGTTCGCCGTAGACGAATGCGTCCGAGCCGAGCGCCTCGACCAGCGTGACGCGAACGGGGAACGCTCCGGGTGTGGCCTCCGTGGCAACCTCCACGGTTTCCGGCCGGAACCCGAGGAGCACCTTGCCGCCCGCAGGCACTCCCGACAGCGTCTCGCGACTGAGGGGCACGAGGGCGTCGCCCACCATGGCCCCTTCGTCGGTGACCGCGAAGGTGCCCAGGTTCATCGCCGGCGAGCCGATGAAGCCGGCGACGAAGACGTTCGCCGGCTTCTCGTACAGGTCGAGCGGCGTGCCGACCTGCTGCAGCACCCCGGCCTCCAGCACGGCGACCCGGTCGCCCATCGTCATGGCCTCGACCTGGTCGTGGGTGACGTAGACCGTGGTGACGCCGAGGCGCGTCTGCAGCGCGGCGATCTGCGTGCGGGTCTGGACGCGCAGCTTGGCGTCGAGGTTGGACAGCGGCTCGTCCATGAGGAACACCTGCGGCTGCCGGACGATCGCGCGGCCCATCGCCACGCGCTGGCGCTGGCCGCCCGACAGCGCCTTCGGCTTGCGGTCGAGGAACGGCTCCAGGTCGAGGATGCCGGCGGCCTCCTTGACGCGCCGCTCGATCTCGTCCTTGGGTACCTTCGCGATGCTTCAGGGCGAAGCCCATGTTCTCGCGCCACGGTCAGGTGCGGGTACAGCGCGTAGTTCTGGAACACCATCGCGATGTCGCGGTCCTTCGGCGGCACGTGGGTGACGTCCCGGTCGCCGATCCGGATCGCGCCGGAGCTGACGTGCTCCAGGCCCGCGAGCATGCGCAGGGCGGTCGACTTGCCGCAGCCGGAGGGCCCGACGAGAACGAGGAACTCGCCGTCGCCGATCTCCAGGTCGAAGGCGTTGACCGCCAGGTTCTCTGCGCCGGGATATCGCCGGGTGACTTTGTCAAAGGTGATCGTTGCCATCGCGCCTCAACCCCTCGACCGGTAGGTGTAGGTCGGACGATCCGTGGGCACCGGTCACTGGCAGTGTTTCGTTCCCGTGGGCCCATGGCAACCTCTTGGAGGCATTACCAGGCGCTTCCGGCTCGAGCGGTGGTGCCGATCGTGCCCTGCGTCGGCCCTTTGCGGCACCGAGTTGACCCACGAGCCGACGAGGCGCCGTTGTGCGGGACACCATGGGGCGACGCCGTGCCGCGAGCTCGTCGCCGGACGCCGCACCCCGGCATGCCTATTAGTGATGCCATACCGACTGCTACGGTGAGTTTCGTTCCAGGCACGACCATCCCAGGACACCGGGAGGACGCAGAGCCTGATCGAACGGAGTGGGACAGTTCCCGGAACATCCTTGCTTGACGTCCGCTCATGGCCAGGAGGGTTCCATGGCCGCTCCGACTCACCGGCGCCGGCTGATCGTCAGGGTCGCCGTGACGTTCGTGCTGCTGCTCGGGTTCGCCGGATGCGCCTCGGCGGACCTCTCGACCGGCACCGGTCCCCCGATCGAGGGGAGCGGCGACGCCGGTCCGCCTGTCACGATCCAGTACTGGAACGGGTTCACCGGTGGCGACGGCCCGTACATGCGGGCCATGGTCGACGAGTTCAACAAGACACACCAGAACATCACGGTGGAGTCGAACACCCTCGGCTGGACCGACTTCTACCAGCGGATCGTCGCTGCGGTGCACGCGGGGCAGGGCCCGGATGTCGCTGCCATGCAGCTGGACAACCTGGCGACGCAGGCGGCCCGGTCCGTGATCGTCCCGATGGAGGGCGCGATCACCGAGATGGGCTTCACCGCGCAGGACTTCCCGCAGACGCTGGTTGACGCGACGGAGTTCAACGGTCACGTGTGGGGGGTCCCGCTGGACTCCCACACGATCGCGTCGTACGCCAACACCGATCAGCTGGCCAAGGCCGGCGTGGACGAGCAGGCTTCTACCGGAACGGCTTTCGAGTCTGATCTGGCGGCTCTTCAGAACGCAGGCATCGCCACGCCGTTCTGGATGCCGAACCAGTGGCCCGCCCACCTGATGTTCCTCAGCCTGCTGTGGCAGAACGGGGGCGAGCCGTACTCTGCGGACGGGCTCAAGGCCACCTACAACAGCCCCGAGGGCGTGGAAGCACTCACCTGGATGGTTGACCAGGTGAAGCAGGGCGTGAGCCCGACCAACGTGGCGAAGGACTCGCAGTACCTGGCGTTCAAGAACGGCGAGAACGCCGTGACCTGGGACGGCATCTGGCAGATCAACGACCTCAAGGACACGGCGCCGGGGCTGAAGTGGTCCCTGGCGCCCATCCCCACCGCGTTCGGCAAACCCGCGGCCTGGGCCAACTCGCACCAACTGGTCATGCTCTCGCAGCGCAGTCCTGACGCCAATGCGCAGCAGGCCAGCAAGACGTTCATCAAGTGGATGATCGAGCATTCGCAGGAATGGGCGGGCGCCGGAATGATCCCGGCGTACAACCCGGCCCGCAACAGCGCCGAGTTCACCAGCATGCCGCAGTCCGCACTGGCCGCCGAGGTCGAGAACTTCCACTACATCCCGTCGATCCCGGGCATCGGTGACGTCAACGCACAGACCCTCGAGCTCGCCGTCAGCGAGGCCATCCTGGGACGGCAGACACCTCAGGCCGCCCTCGACCAGCAGGCGGCGCGGGCGGACGACATCCTGGCCAGCAATGCCGAGAAGTTCGCGACGAACCAGGGGTGAGCGATGGCGAACACGACCACAGAGTGTTGAGGCCCCGACCGCGCCGGCCGAGACGGAGACGTGGGACCAGGAGAGAGCCGCCAGGAAGGACACCCGGGAGGGGTGGCTCTTCTGTGCGCCGTACCTGGTCCTGTTCGTGGTGTTCGTCATCTTTCCCGCGGTGTGGGGTCTGTGGATCAGTCTTCACCGCTACGACTTCACGCTGCCGAACAAGCCGTTCATCGGGCTGAAGAACTACACCAGCCTCATCGACGGCAGCTCGCCGTGGTCGGACGTCTTCTGGGAGTCCCTGCGAAACACGCTGCTCTTCAGCGTCCTGTCGGTGCCGCTGCTCCTCGTGCTCCCGCTGGCGATAGCCATGGTGCTGAACCAGAAGTTCGCCGGGCGCAACCTCTTCCGAGCGATCTACTTCGCCCCGTACGTGCTGGGTGTAGCAGTCATCGCCGTGCTGTGGAGGTACCTCCTCGACACCAACGTCGGACTCGTGAACTACTACCTGGGACAGGCCTGTCCCCTGGCTGACGGACGTGCCGTGGGCGTGGGTGTCCATCGTCGGGGTGACCGTGTGGTGGACCCTGGGGTTCAACTCTGCCATCTACCTGGCCGCGCTCCAGGGAGTGCCGCGCAGCCTCTACGAGGCGGCTGCGATGGACGGAGCGAACCGCGTGGCAAGAGTTCCGGAACGTCACGCTGCCCGGCATCCGCTCGGTGCTGGTGTTCATCGTGAGCACGACGATCATCAGCTCGATGAACATGTTCGGGCAGTCGTACCTCATGACCGCGGGGGGCCCGGGCAACGAGACCCGGACGGCGATCATGCAGATCTCCGACACCGGTCTGCGTCAGTTCGACTCCGGCATGGGGTCAGCGATGTCCATGATCTTCATGTTCTTCCTCGTCCTCATCAGCGGCTCCGTCTTCTGGCTGACCAACCGCGACAGTGACGCGAAGTCCCAGAAGAAGTCGAAGGCGAAGGCGACGGCATGACCACCCTGTCCCCGGACCACAAGACCCGCAGCAGATGACCCCGGAACAGATCCGGGCCATCCCCGACCAGGACGGCGGACCGGGAGAAGGCCGTCGCCGTCCGTGGGTCTTCTACACCCTCCTCGGATTTCTGACCCTGATCTTCATCGCACCGCTGGTCTACATGGCGTCGACGTCGTTCAAGACCCCGGAGGACGCCATCTCCACGGTGCCGCAGTGGTTCCCGGCGCACCCCACCCTGCAGGCCTACGAGCGCGTGCTCAACGATCCGTCAACGCCCGTCGGACGATGGTTCCTCAACAGCATGGTCGCCGCCACGGCCAACGCCCTCCTCGCGGTCTCCACGGCCACCCTGGCCGGGTACTCACTCGCGCGCATCCCCTTCAAGGGTCGCCAAGGCGCTGTTCGTGCTGATCCTCTCGACGCTCTTCCTGCCACCGGTCGTGCTGCTGATCCCCAACTACCTGACCCTGAACTACCTGGGCTGGCTCGACACGCTGCTCGCCGTCATCGTCCCCGGGGCAGCCGGCGCGTTCGGCGTCTTCTTCATGCGGCAGTTCTTCGTCGGCCTGCCCAAGGAGCTGGAGGAGTCCGCCTTCCTGGACGGGGCCAGTCGATGGCAGACGTTCTACAAGATCCTCCTGCCGCTGGCCAGGCCGGCGATCGCCACCCTGTTGCTCCTGACGTTCCTGACCAACTGGAACGACTTCCTGTGGCCGATCTACACCCTCTTCAGCCCCGAGCAGCAGACGCTTCCCGCGGGCCTGTCCACCCTGCAGAGTGCGAACGCGTCCGCTACGACCTGCTCATGGCCGGCGCGATGATCTCGGCCGTGCCCGTCCTCATCATCTATGCCTTCCCGGCGGGCAGCGTCGAGGGTGGCGATGGGTCGCGCCATCGTTCGCAAGGCCGACGCCTTCCTCTTCGACGAGCCGTTGTCGAACCTGGACGCGAAGCTGCGCGGACAGATGCGCACCGAGATCTCCAGGATGCAGCGCCGACTGGGCACGACCACCGTGTACGTCACTCACGACCAGACCGAGGCGATGACGCTCGGTGACCGGATCGCGGTGCTGCGCAAGGGCATCCTGCAGCAGGTCGGGTCGCCGCACGACCTGTACGACAGCCCGGCGAACCTGTTCGTCGCCGGGTTCATCGGGTCGCCGCCGATGAACTTCATCCCCGGACGGGTACGGGACGGTGCGATCGAGACGCCGTTCGGTGAGGTCGCGACCACGCATGACCGGTTGAGCGCGGCCGCCGGTCATGACCTGGTCATCCTCGGCGTTCGCCCGCAGCACTTCGAGGACGCCTCCATGGTCGACGCGGCCACCCGCGACCGTGGCCAGACGTTCAAGGCCACGGTCGACGTGACCGAATGGCTGGGTGACGAGCTGTACGCCTATGTTCCGTACGACGCGCCCGACGACGTCACCAAGCAGCTCAAGGAGCTGCAACGGGAGCTGGACAGCGAGCAGATGCGCACCCAGCTCGTCGTGTCGCTGCACGCCGACAGCAGGATCGCCCGCGGCACCGACACCGAACTGTGGTTCGACCGGGACCAGGCGCACCTCTTCGACCCGGTCACGGGTGAGAACCTCACCCGGTACCCCACCCGAGCGCAGGACCCCCCGTCCTGACGCGTCCCACCCGTCCCGACCGGTCCCACCCGTCACGACTCCCACTCGTCCGTCGTGAACACCGCTCGCGGCGCGGCCACGCGCCGAACGACCCGGGGTCAGACCGCCGCGGCGCGCGAGAGCTGGTGCTCGACCTGGTCGGCCGACAGCACGTGCTGCACCACCATCGTGGCGGCGCCGATGACACCGGCCTGCCCGCCGGTGCGTGACGCGACGATCTGGAGGTCGCCGGTGGCCAGCGGGAGCGAGCGCCCGTAGACGACCTCCCGGATGCCGGCCAGCAGGCTCTCGGCCGACTGGGCGAGCAGCCCGCCGACCGCGATCACGGACGGGTTGAACAGGCTCACGCAGGTGGCCAGGACGTGCCCGATCTCGCGGCCCGCCTCACGCACGGCTGCGGCCGCCGCGAGGTCGCCCTGCTTGGCGAGCAGGATCAGACCGCGGCTGTCGCCGGCGTCGATTCCTCTCTCGCGCAACGCTCTCACGACCGCCGGGCCGCTGGCGACCGCCTCGAGGCAGCCGACGTTGCCGCAGGTGCAGGGGGTGTCGCCACCGTTGAGGGCGGCGACGTGACCGAGGTCGCCCGCGGCGCCCTGGGCGCCCCGGTGCAGCCGTCCGCTGCTGATGATGCCGGCGCCGATGCCGGTCGCGACCTTGACGAAGATCAGGTGCTGCACGTCGGGGTACACGGTGGCGTGCTCGCCGAGGGCCATCAGGTTGACGTCGTTGTCGACGAGCACGGGACCGCCGAGGGCGCTGCTGATGTGCCCGGGCACGTCGTAGTGGTCCCAGCCCGGCATGATCGGCGGCAGCACGGGCCGCCCGGTCGAGTGCTCGACGGGGCCGGGCAGGCCGATGCCGACACCGGCGAGGTCGTCGCGAGTGCGCCCGGCCGCCGACAGCAGGGAGCGTCCGGCGCGGGCGACGCGGTCGAGCACCGGCTCGGGGCCGGTGGCGATGTCGAGGCGCAGCGCCTTCTCCGCCAGGACGCGGCCGCGCAGGTCGGTGAGGGCGACCAGGGCGTGGGTGGCGCCGAGGTCGGCTCCGATGACCACACCGGCATCCGGGTTGAAGGCGAGCCGGGCCGGTGGCCGGCCCCCGGTCGAGGCCGCCTCGCCGGACGGCGTGAGCAGGCCGGCGGCCAGCAGGGCGTCGACCCGGGCGCCGACGGTGGACCGCGCCAGACCCGTCATCCGGATCAGCTCGGCACGGGTGCGGGGGGTTCCGTCGAGCATGAGCTGGAGCAGCTCGCCGGCTCCGGACGAGCCGCTCGGGGCCGCGAACGAGCCAACCGTGCTGGTCACGTGGGTAGTGAAGCACACGAGACTTCTCCGCGTAAGTAGGACACAAGATCGTGAGATTGATACCAACTTTTGCTTGACGCCCAGACAAAAGTACGACTAGCGTCCGCTCCCATGGAAGGCAACGGCGCCTCCGCCCTCTTGGGCATGGCCGACATCGTGAAGCGTTTCCCGGGAGTGGTCGCACTCGGTGGGGTGGACCTCGACGTCCGCCCCGGCGAGGTGCACTGCCTCCTCGGCCAGAACGGCGCCGGCAAGTCGACCCTCATCAAGGTCCTCGCCGGGGTCCACCAGCCCGACGAAGGCACCATCAGCTGGCAGGGGGAGGAGGTACGCCTCACCCACCCGCAGGCCGCGATGGACCTCGGGATCGCGACGATCTACCAGGAGCTCGACCTCGTCGAGGGCCTCAGCGTCGCCGAGAACATCTACCTCGGCCACGAGAAGTCCCGCTTCGGCTTCTCCCAGCGCCGCGCCTCGGCCAAGGCGGCCGCCGGGCTCCTCAAGCGGCTCGGCCACCCCGAGATCTCGCCCTCCGCCGAGGTCGGGAGCCTGTCCGCCGCCGGGCAGCAGATCGTCAGCATGGCTCGGGCGCTGTCCCACGACACGCAAGCTCATCATCATGGACGAGCCGTCCGCCGTGCTCGACGCGGGCGAGGTCGAGCGCCTCTTCCACGTGATCCGCGACCTCACCGCCGAGGGCGTCGCCGTCGTCTACATCTCCCACCGCCTCGAGGAGATCCGCACGATCGGCGACCGGGTCACCGTCCTCAAGGACGGCAAGACCGTCGCAACCGGCCTGCCGGCCAAGGAGACTCCGACCTCCGAGGTCATCCGCCTGATGACCGGCCGCTCCATCGAGTACGTCTTCCCGCCCCGCGGGACCGTCCCGGATGCCGAGCCGCTGCTGCGCGTCGAGGGACTCTCCCGGCGCGGCGAGTTCCACGACGTCAGCTTCACCGTGCGTCCGGGCGAGGTCGCTCGGCCTCGCCGGCCTGGTCGGTGCCGGCCGCTCCGAGATCGTGGAGACCGTGTTCGGCGCCCGCAAGAGCGACGCCGGCACCGTCCACGTCGGCGGGTAAGCGGCTCCGCCCGGGCTCGGTGCAGTCGGCCGTCGACGCCGGCGTCGGGCTCGCGCCGGAGGAGCGCAAGAGCCAGGCGCTGCTCCTCGGCGACAGCGTGACGTCGAACATCACCATCTCCAGCCTCACCCGCTTCTCCCGCGCCGGCTACCTCGACCGCTCCGGCGAGCGCAAGGCCGCGGTCGGCCCAGGTCGAGAGCCTCGACGTGCGCCCGACCGGGGTCGACCGCGAGATGCGCACGCTGTCCGGCGGCAACCAGCAGAAGGTCGTCCTCGCCCGGTGGCTGCTGCGCGGCTGCCGCGTGCTCATCCTCGACGAGCCCACCCGCGGCGTCGACGTCGGTGCGCGCTCCGAGATCTACGCCCTCGTCCGGCGCCTCGCTGACGACGGTGTCGCCGTCGTCGTCGTGTCCAGCGAGATCGAGGAGGTGCTCGGCCTGTCCGACCGGGTCCTCGTCGTCGGCGAGGGGTCGGTGCTCCACGAGGCGCCGGCCGACCAGCTCGACGAGCACCAGGTGCTCGACATCATCATGAGAGGAGACGCCGCGTGAGCGTCGACGAGACCACGAAGAGCCCCGAGCCCGAGGGCGGCCGGCCGTCCTCCGGGGCGGTCGCCGACCCCCTGCCGGGCGGCCACCACCAGAGCACCGCTGCCGCGGAGCCGCCGAAGGGCTCCGGCCGCGGCGGGCTGCTCGCCGGGTCGGCGGGTCGCAACCTCGGCCTCGTCATCGCGCTCGTCATCGTCTGCGCCGTCGGCGTCATCACCGCCGGCGACCGCTTCGCGAGCGTCGACAACATGATGACGATCCTGCGGCTCGCCTCCGTCATCGGGGTCGTCAGCGTCGGGATGACCTTCGTCATCGGCGGCGGCGGCATCGACCTGTCGGTCGGCGCCATCGTGGCCCTGTCGAGCGTGTGGGCCACCACCGTCGCGACCCAGGCCATGGCGGCCGACTTCCACTGGATCCTCATGGTGTTCACGGCCCTCGCCGTGGGAGCCGGCTGTGGTGTCGTCAACGGGGTGCTCATCGCCTACGGACGGATCGCTCCGTTCATCGCGACGCTGGCGATGCTCGCGGCCGCCCGCGGCCTCGCCGAGATCATCGCCCAGCGACGCACCCAGATCGTCGACCGAGCGCGGCTTCATCGACTTCTTCGGCGGCAGCCTGCTCGGCGTCCCCGTGCTCGTCATCATCTTCGCCCTCGTCTCGGTCGTTCGGCTGGATCCTGCTGAACCGCACGACCTTCGGTCGCCGGACCCTCGCGCGTCGGTGGCAACCCCGAGGCCGCCCGGCTCGCCGGGATCAAGGTGCAGCGCCAGACGGCCTACCTCTACGTCCTGGTCGGCCTCGCCTGCGGCCTGGCCGCGGTGATGCTCATGGCCCGCACCACCACCGGCACCTCCACGCACGGCCAGCTCTACGAGCTCGACGCCATCGCGGCGGTCGTCATCGGCGGCACGCTGCTCAGCGGCGGCCGCGCGACGATCGTCGGCACCGTCCTCGGTGTCCTCATCTTCAACACGCTGACCAACGTCTTCACCCTCAACAACCTCGACACCTCGACCCAGGCCGTCGCGAAGGGCGTCATCATCGTCGCCGCCGTGCTCCTGCAGCAGCGGGTCGCGGCTCGACGAGGGGCTCCATGACCTCCGACGACGACCCCCACCAGCCCTCGGCCCGCCCCAGGCCGAGCGATCTCCACCCTCACCACCCTCACCACCACACCGCCCCTCGCAAGGAGACCCGCATGTCCCGCACCATCATCACGTCCCGCCCGGTCAGGCTCCTCGCCGCCGCCGGTGTCATCGGCCTGCTGGCCACGGGCTGCACGAGCAACGAGCCCGAGACGAACTCGAGCGCCTCGAGCGCCCCGGCCGGTGCCGTCAGCGACAACGACGCGCCCGGCGAGAAGGTCACCATCGGCTTCTCCGGGCCCGCGGCCGACCACGGCTGGCTCGCGGCCGTCAACAGCTCCGCCAAGGCGGAGGCCGAGAAGTACTCGGACATCGACTTCAAGGCCGCCGAGGGCACGAACGACGCGAGCCTGCAGATCAGCCAGATCGAGACGTTCATCAACGACAAGGTCGACGCCATCGTCCTGCTGCCGACCGACGGTGCCGCGCTGACCGAGGTCGCCACCAAGGCCATGCAGGCCGGCATCATCGTCGTCAACGTCGACCGTGAGTTCTCCTCGCCGTTCGCCGCCCGCACGACCGTGCTCGGTGACAACTACGGCATGGGCGTCAGCGCCGGCACCTACGCCTGCAAGCTCATCAAGGACAAGAGCCTGACCGACCCGGTCATCGCCGAGATCGCCGGCATCGACTCGCTGCCCCTCACCCAGGACCGCAGCAAGGGCTACGCCGACGCGCTGAAGGCGTGTGGCCAGACGGTCGACAACCGCGTCGCCGCCGAGTTCACCGTGGAGTCCGGCGAGAAGGCCGCGTCCAACCTGCTCCAGGCCGCACCGAAGATCGACATCCTCTGGAACCACGACGACGACCAGGGCGTGGGCGTCCAGGCGGCGCTCGACAACGCCAACCGTGACGAGATGGCCTTCATCGGTGGCGCCGGCTCCGCGAACGCGATGCGCGCGATCAAGGAGGGCAAGATGGAGGCGACGGTGCTCTACCCGCCGACGCAGGCCGCTGACGGCGTCCGCCTCGCCCGCCTCCTCGCGCAGAGCAAGGGCATGTCCGACCTCGTCCAGCCGAGCGTGCCGCGCCGGGTCGTCCTCGACGCACCCGTCGTGACCAAGGACAACGTCGACGAGTACATGCCCCTGGGCTTCGAGTCCTGACCCACCCGGACCCTTGGTGCTCGCCGGCCGGCTCCGGCCGGCGAGCACCACCCACCCACTGGGCCGGACGGCCCGTCGGAAGGTGCCTCATGGCCATCGACACCACCTCACCCCACACGGATGCCGCGTCGTCCCCCGTGGGCACGCCGGGCCGGATCGGCATCGGCATGATCGGCTACGCGTTCATGGGCGTCGCCCACTCGCAAGGCTGGCGCAACGCCCGCAGCTTCTTCGACCCCGCCCTGGTGCCCGACCTCGTCGCGGTCGGCGGCCGTGACGCCGAGGCCGCCGGGGACATGGCGCGCCGCTTCGACTGGCAGCACGTCGAGACCGACTGGCGGGCCCTCATCGCCCGTCCCGACGTCGACCTCGTCGACATCTGCACCCCGGGTGACACGCACGCCGAGATCGCCATCGCGGCGCTCGAGGCGGGCAAGCACGTGCTGTGCGAGAAGCCCCTCGCCAACACCGTCGCCGAGGCGCGCGCCATGGCCGAGGCCGCCGAGCGCGCCAAGGCCCGCGGCATCCGCTCGATGGTCGGCTTCACCTACCGCCGGGTGCCCGCGATCGCGCTGGCCCGCCAGCTCGTGCAGGAGGGCCGGGTCGGCGAGATCCGGCACGTGCGCGCGCAGTACCTCCAGGACTGGCTGGTCGACCCCGAGTCGCCGCTCACCTGGCGGCTCCAGAAGGACCGGGCGGGCAGCGGCGCGCTCGGGGACGTCGGCGCCCACATCATCGACCTGACGCACTTCGTCACCGGGGAGCGGATCACCGGCGTCAGTGCCGTCACCGAGACGTTCGTGCGCGAGCGGCCCCTCCCGGGCGCGGTGCACGGGCTGACCGCCGAGGTCGGCACCGGCCGCGGTGAGGTCACGGTCGACGACGCGGCGATCTTCCTCGGCCGCCTCACCGGCGGCGCGCTCGCCACGTTCGAGGCCACCCGGTTCGCGACCGGGCGCAAGAACGCGATCCGGCTCGAGATCAACGGGTCGCGCGGCAGCATCGCCTTCGACTTCGAGGACATGAACGTCCTGCACGTGCACGACGCGTCGGTCCTGGCCCGCGAGTCCGGGTTCACCCGGGTCATCGTCACCGATGCCGCGCACCCCTACGTCGAGCGCTGGTGGCCCGCGGGCCACGGGCTCGGCTACGAGCACGGCTTCACCCACCAGGCGGCCGACCTCATCGGCGCGATCGCCTCCGGGACCGACCCCGAGCCGTCGTTCACCGACGGCCTCGCCGTGCAGGAGGTCCTCGCCGCCGTCGAGGCCAGCGCGGCGAACAACTCCTCCTGGACCACCACAGACGGCTCCGGTGGCGGCTGACGCCGCCACGGCGGAGCTGCGGCCGATGCGCCGCCTCGACCCACACCGACACTCACGCCGTGACTGACCACCACGAGACCTGGAAGGAGCGCCCCGGTCGCCGTTCGTCCCCCCTGTCATTGCAGTGACGAAGGAGCACCATGAACGACAACGACGTCAACGTCCTCGGGCTGGTCACCAAGCTCGGGCTCAACCGCCGCCAGTTCCTCGCGGCGACCACGGGGATGGCGGCCGCGGCCGCGGTCTCGGCCCCCTCCGCCCTCGCAGCCCCCGGCTCCAACGGCGTGCTCGTGCCCCCGGCCAAGCGCGGCATCATCCTCTACACCGTGCGTGACGCGATCAGCCGCGACCCGGCCACGCTCGCCGTTCGCCTCCGGCTTCAAGGAGGTCTTCGAGGAGCTGGCGAGGATCGGCTACAAGCAGATCGAGTTCGCCGGCTTCAGCCAGCACGCCAACGCCCCGGGGGGCAACGTCAACAACCCCGCGGGTGCGGCACTGCTGCGCACGTGGCTCGACGACAACGGGCTCGAGGCCGAGGGCAACCACGGCAACATCCCCGGTTCGATCACCGACGCCACCATCGCCTCGTTCGACGCCGCCTGCGAGGTCGCCAACATCCTCGGGATGGGCCACATCGGCACCGGCAACGACCCCACGAGCAGCGCGTACCTCGCCGACTGGGTGCTCGCCGCCGAGCGGTGGAACTTCTTCGGGGAGCGGGCCGCCTCGCCACGGCCTGAAGCTGTACACGCACAACCACGACGTGGCGTACAACTTCCTGCTCGACAGCGGCCCGCTCGACCTCGCGGGCCGTCCGACCCGCAGCTCCGGTGTCCGCCGCCTCGAGCACTTCCTGGCGAACACCGACCCGGAGTACGTCTTCCTCGAGATGGACATCTACTGGGCGCACGTCGCGCAGTACCGCTGGCACACCTACACCGCACCCGACGGCTCCTCGGTGGAGGACGTCTTCGACCCGGCGGCGACGGTCGCGGCGCAGACCACCCGGTTCCCGCTGTTCCACGCCAAGGACGGACGCCGGGACGACACGGTGGCCGCCGGTTACGTCATGACGCCGTTCGGTGAGGGCGACATCGACTACACGACGTTCTTCGGCTCGGTCGGTGCCAAGGGGTACCACAACCCCATGTGGGAGCAGGACACCGCGCCCGGCGGCGCCGCCGCACCGGGGCAGTCGCTGGAGTTCGCGAAGCTCAGCTACGACAACATGGCGGCCCTGCGCGGCTGACCCCAAGGCTCGCCGGTTTCCACCGGTGAGCGCCAGCCCCGGAGGTGGCGTCGTATGCCGTTGCAGCGGCCGACGCCACCCCGGGGCTGGCTCGCCCGACACTCACGAAGGACGTGAACATGCAGTCTATTCTCCATCGGGGCCGGCCACGTGTGGTTTCGACCGTTGCCGCCCTCGTTCTCGCTCTCACCGCGGCGGGCGGCGCTCTCGCCGCGCCCGCCGCGGCCCATGACGGCGTCGACCACGGGGCCGAGCCAGGCTCGGAGGCGGCCCTCGACTGGTCCAACTACGAGAAGATCACGCTCACCAAGGACACCGGTGAGCCCATCGACATGGCGGTCCTGCCCGACGGCAGGGTCCTGCACACCGCCCGCAACGGCGACGTCCGACTCACCGACCCCGATGCCGGTACCACGAAGGTCGTGACGACGGTCCCGGTCTACAACAACTCCGAGGACGGGCTCCAGACGATCAGCCTGGACCCCGACTTCGCGACGAACCAGTGGGTCTACCTCTACTACGCGCCCCGCACGATGGACGCGCCCTACATCGCCAGCACGCCCACCGGGTCGGCGCCGAACACCCTGCCGGCCGGGGCCGACGCGTCCTACTGGGACCAGTGGAAGGGCTACAACCAGCTGACCCGGGTCAAGTGGGAGCCCACGCCCACCCGCTGAGCCAGGGCACCGGATGCCAGTTCGCCATCCCGACCCCGGCCGACGCGACCCAGCACGGCGAGACGGAGAACATCTTCGGCGTCGTCGTGATCACCTACACCGACGCGGGCGCCAACGGCGTCCCGGCGGCGACGACGACGACCTCGCTCGTCCTCAACCCGAAGCCGCAGGAGGCCGAGTGGGCCGACGTGGTGGAGGGTGCGGAGATCACCTCCGACGACTCCGCCAGCGGTCTGCGCAAGGTCACCTCGCTCGACCCGGGCGACCACCTCGCGTGGGACCCGGTGAACCTCGCCGGCATCACGGGCGTCACGGCCCGTGCCTCGGGACAGGGCACGCTACAGCTGCGCTGGAACTCGGCCGAGGCCACGCCGTTCGCCACGGTTGCGGTGGACAGCAGTGGATGGGGTGACGCGGCGACGGCGTTCTCGAACGTCCCGTCGGGCACCGGTGCCCTCTATGTCACCTCGACAGGTGGAGTCGTCCTCGACCGGCTCACCTTCCGGGGCAGCGGCGTCGCCGACGTCACGCCCCCGACCGTCGCGGCCGTGCTGACGCCGGCCGACACCGGACGGCGAGAACGGCTGGTACACGTCCAACGTGACCGTCCGTCTCAACGCCACGGACAACGGCACCGTCGCGTCGCGCCAGTACTCCACCAACGGTGGGGACGACCTGGACGACGGTCAACGCCAACAACCCGACGTTCACCGTCTCCACGGAGGGCACGAACACCGTCCTCTACCGGGCGACCGACAACGGCGGGAACATCTCCGAGGTGGGCCGGCTGGTCATCAGGATCGACAAGTCGGCTCCCACCGTGGCGTTCCTCGGCGCGACCGCCGGGGCCGAGGTCGGCAACGCCGGCGACGTCTCGTGGACCGCGGCCGACGCGATCTCCGGCATCCAGTCGGTGACCGCCACCCTCGACGGCGCCGCCGTCGCGGGCGACGAGCCGGTCGAGCTCTGGCGCCTCACGCTCGGGGCGCACACGGTCGTCGTGACCGCCGAGGACAACGCCGGTCGGACCACCACCTCGAGCCTCACCTTCACGACGACGACGTCGCTGGCCGAGCTCACCGAGCTCACCACGCGTCTCGCCGGCTCGGGTGAGGTCTCCGCCGCGGGACGGAGCCCGCTGCTCAAGCGGCTGGCGCAGGCCACAAAGCAGGCGGATGCCGGGCGCGTCCCGGCCGCCGTCTCGCAGCTGGAGGACTACATCGTCCTCCTGGCCGACCGTGCACTCGTTCCCGACGCGGCCGCCGCCGCTGCGCTGGAGCGCGACGCCCGGGAGGTGATCGCGCAGCTGCGCCGCTGACGGACCCGGCCCTGCGGCGGGTGACCACCCCCCGCCGCAGGGCCGCCCCACGCCCCACCCTCTCGACCCCGCGGGTGCCGCCGTGAGAGCGTGGCGGCCACCGAGGTGCACGACCTCGTGCGGCGCGCGGAGGCGTCGAGGCGACCGTCTCGCGCCGACCGCCGCCGACCTGGACCCCGGACCGACCGACCCCGCCACCGCCGACACCGACCGCCAAGGAGCACCTGATGACCCGTCCGATCACCCTCTTCACCGGCCAGTGGGCCGACCTGCCCTTCGAGGAGGTGTGCCGCCTCGCCGCGTCCTGGGGCTACGACGGCCTCGAGATCGCCTGCTGGGGGGACCACTTCGAGGTCGACCGCGCCCTCGCCGAGGACGACTACGTCGCCGGCCGCCGCGAGATCCTCGAGCGGCACGGACTCGGCGTCTGGGCCATCTCCAACCACCTCGTCGGCCAGGCCGTGTGCGACGACCCCATCGACCAGCGCCACAAGGACATCCTCCCGGCATCCGTCTGGGGCGACGGCGACCCCGAGGGCGTCCGTCAGCGCGCGGCCGAACGGATGGCCGACACCGCCCGGGCCGCCGCGAAGCTCGGCGTCGACGTCGTCATCGGCTTCACCGGTTCCGCGATCTGGAAGTACGTCGCGATGTTCCCGCCGGTGAGTGCCGAGACCATCGAGGCGGGCTACCAGGACTTCGCCGACCGCTGGAACCCGATCCTCGACGTCTACGACGAGGTGGGGGTGCGCTTCGCCCACGAGGTGCACCCGAGCGAGATCGCCTACGACCACTGGACCACCGTGCGCACGCTCGAGGCGATCGGCCACCGCCCGGCCTTCGGGCTCAACTGGGACCCCAGCCACATGGTCTGGCAGGACCTCGACCCGGCGGCCTTCATCTGGGACTTCCAGGACCGGATCTACCACGTCGACTGCAAGGACGTCCGCAAGCGGGTCGGCAACGGGCGCAACGGCCGGCTGTCGTCGCACCTGCCCTGGGCCGACCCCCGGCGTGGGTGGGACTTCGTGTCCACCGGGCACGGCGACGTGCCGTGGGAGGACTGCTTCCGCACGCTCGGCGCCATCGGCTACGACGGCCCGTTCTCGGTGGAGTGGGAGGACGCCGGCATGGACCGCCTGGTCGGTGCCGCCGAGGCCGTGGGCTTCGTCCGCCGGCTCGCCTTCGACCGCCCCGACGCCGCCTTCGACGCAGCCTTCAGCTCAGGAGATTGAGGATGACCGACTTCACGCCCACCCGCGAGGACCACTTCTCCTTCGGCCTGTGGACCGTCGGCTGGCAGGGCGTCGACGTGTTCGGCGGCGCCGTTCGTGAGCCGCTGGACCCGGCGGAGGCCGTGCGCCGGCTGAGCGACCTCGGCGCCTGGGGCATCACCTTCCACGACGACGACGTGATGCCGTTCGGCAGCAGCGCCAGCGAGCGCCAGGCCCGCCTGGCGCCGTTCCGGGCCGCGCTCGAGGCGACCGGTCTCACCGTGCCCATGGTCACCACGAACCTGTTCTCGCACCCGGTCTTCCGCGACGGCGGGTTCACGAACAACGACCGCGACGTGCGCCGGTTCGCCATCGCCAAGACCGCCGAGAACATCGACCTCGCCGTGGAGCTCGGCGCCAAGGTCTTCGTCGCGTGGGGCGGTCGCGAGGGCGCCGAGTCCGGTGCGGCCAAGGACGTCCGGGCCGCGCTCGACCGCTACAAGGAGGCCTTCGACCTGCTCGGCGCCTACGTGCTGGAGCAGGGGTACGACCTGCGCTTCGCCCTCGAGCCCAAGCCCAACGAGCCCCGCGGCGACATCCTGCTCCCCACCGTCGGGCACGCCCTCGCGTTCATCACCGAGCTCGAGCACCCCGAGCTGGTCGGGGTGAACCCCGAGGTCGGGCACGAGGAGATGGCGAGCCTGAACTACGCCCACGGCCTGGCGCAGGCCCTGTGGCACGGGAAGCTGTTCCACATCGACCTCAACGGTCAGCACGGGCCGCGCTACGACCAGGACCTCCGCTTCGGCGCGGGCAACGCCCGAGGTGCCTTCTGGACCGTCGACACCGTCGAGAACGGTGGCTACGACGGGCCGCGGCACTTCGACTTCAAGCCGCCGCGCACCGAGGACATGGACGGTGTGTGGGTCTCGGCGGCCGCGTGCATGCGCAACTACCTGATCCTGCGCGAGAAGTCGCGGGCCTTCCGCGCCGACCCGCGGGTCCAGCAGGCGCTGCGCGACGCCCGCGTCGACGAGCTCGCCGTGCCGACCCTGGCGGAGGGCGAGACCCTCGCCGACGTGCGGGCCGAGTCGTTCGACGCCGAGGCCGCGGCCCGTCGTGGGATGGCGTTCGAGGCACTCGACCAGCTGGCGCTCGAGCACCTCTACGGCGTCGCCTGACCAGCTCCTCCGGCGGTGGTGGCACGAGGGACCGCCACCGTCGGAGGCCCCACCCGGCCGCCGAGGTCAGTGCCAGAACGGCTCGAGGGCGGCCAGGGCACGCACCGCGTCGACCGCGTCGTCGACCAGGTGGTGCTCGTCGACCGCAGGCGCGGTCGAGCCGACCGAGCGCAGCAACCCGTCGGCGGTCGCGTGGTCGTTGACGGCCCCGAGCGCCGTCTGGACCTGCTCGACGTGCCAGGCGAAGGCGACCGGCCCGGTGAGCTCCGCGCCCGAGTCGGTGACGACCCGCGGCGTGTCGACGGCGTACAGGGAGGCGAAGAACTCGCAGCCGTAGCGCAGCTTCTTGGCCTCGATGCGCACCCGGTGCCGCGCGTACGGCGCCATGGCGGCCAGCCGGTCGACGGGGCCGACGACCCGGTGCCAGCGCTTCTCGAGCGCCCGCCCGGCCAGCTCGCGCACGGGTGGGTCGTCGACACCCGGCCACGGCGCGCCGGCGAGGAGCGCGTCGAGGGCGTGCCCGGCATCCGCCCACTCGCTCGAGCGCAGGATCGTGAGCAACCCGGTCGTAGGCCGCCTCGCGAGCGCCGGCGAGGTGCGCGACCTGCTCGGTGTCGAGGCCGTCGACGAGGGGGCCGGTCAGCAGCACGTCGAGGTCGCGGGCGGGGCCGAGGGGCAGGGCGAGCGTGCGCAGCCGATGGGCCACGTCGAACGCTCCCGGGACCGCGTCGAGCAGCGGCCGGAAGAGCGAGAACGACGAGCGCAGCCGCCGGATGCCGACCCGGGTCTGGTGCAGGTGCGGCATGGCGCGCGACTCGAGCAGGAGTGCCTCGTTGGTGCGCCAGTGGTCGGTGCACTCGGTGGCGACGACGACGAACGCCGTGGATGCCGTGGACGTCGGGTCGAGCGTGACCGGGCGGGACTTGCGCGCCTCGGCGTCAGTGCCGAGGAGGACCGTCATCGTCATCGCGGGTCAGGACGCGGACGGCGGCGGGCACATCGGCATCGCCGTCGTGGAGGGCAGGGGGGCGAGCGTCGTGTACTTCGGGCCGAGGGCGAGGTCGACCGTGGCCACCGCGCGCTTGTCCTTGACCAGGGCGGTGCCCTTGGGCAGCGACGTGCGCAGCAGCTTGGCGTGTGCCGCGCCCTTCGGGCCGTACCGGATCTCCGCGACCTTCGGTGTCTTGCGGCTGGAGGGGTCGTTGGCCACCTTGCCGATGACGAACCCGCGCTCGTCCAGGCTGCGGGCGACCGACCCGGCCAGCCCTTCGCGGGTGGAGGCGTTGTAGACGTTGACCCGGGTGTTCTCGGGGGTGACGACCTTGGGGTCGTACGGCGCGCAGGTGGCGCTGGGCGAGCGTGAGGCCCGCGCCGAGATGTCGGCCTGGTAGTAGGACCACGCGTACCAGAACGCGAAGAACAGGCCGAGCACCACGACCCCGAGCACGATGAGCTGGCGGCGCTTCTTGCGCGCGCTGACCGACACCTCGGCCTCGGTCGTGTAGTCGCTCACGTGTCCCCCTAGAGCGCGAGCACCCGCGCGTGGAGCGTGGGCCGTTGGTGCAGGGCCGCGCGCAGGGCCCGGTGGAGACCGTCCTCGAGGTAGAGGGTTCCCTCCCACTCGACGACGTGGGCGAACAGGTCGCCGTAGAAGGTCGAGTCCTCCGAGAGCAGCATCTGCAGGTCGAGCTCGCGCTTGGTGGTGACGAGCTCGTCGAGCCGGACCAGGCGCGGCGGCACCGTCGACCACTGACGCGTCGTGTACCCGTGGTCGGGGTACGGGCGCGAGTCGCCGACGGCCTTGAAGATCACGGAAGTCACTGTATGCCGGGACGTCTCCGACAGCGCGAGCCACGCGAGTGCGCGGGCTAGATTGGCCCCCGTGACCCAGAACCCGAGCACCCCACAGGTCGACGAGATCCGCGCGGGGTACGCCTTCGAGGGGCCGTCCCTCGAGTTCGGGGCCGCGGTCGTCGACGGCACGGCCCACGCGGACGCCACGGTCCGCATCCCGCTGTCGGCGATGAACCGGCACGGGCTGGTCGCGGGGGCGACCGGCACCGGCAAGACCAAGACGCTGCAGCTGATGGCCGAGCAGCTGGTCGCCCAGGGAGTGCCCGTCTTCCTCGCCGACATCAAGGGCGACCTGTCCGGCCTGGCGACGCCCGGCCAGGCGAACGACAAGATCACCCAGCGCTCGGCCGACGTCGGCCTGCCGTGGCAGCCCACGGCCTACCCGGTCGAGTTCTACGCGCTCGGGGGGAAGGGCACCGGCATCCCGGTACGGGCGAGTGTCTCGACGTTCGGGCCGACCCTGCTGTCGAAGGTGCTCGGGCTGAACGAGACCCAGGAGTCGAGCCTCGGGCTGGTCTTCCACTACGCCGACACCAAGGGGCTGTGGCTCGACACCATCGCCGACCTTCGCGCGGTGGTGCAGTTCCTCACCAGCGACGAGGGCAAGGCCGACCTCAAGGAGCTCGGCGGGCTGTCGTCGGCGACCGCGGGCGTCATCCTGCGCGAGCTGGTGAACTTCTCGGCCCAGGGCGCCGACCTGTTCTTCGGACTGCCCGAGTTCGACACCACCGACCTGCTGCGCACCGCCCCGGACGGCCGCGGCATCGCCTCGATGCTCGAGCTGCCCGGCGTGCAGGACCGCCCGCAGCTGTTCTCGACCTTCCTGATGTGGCTGCTCGCCGACCTCTTCCACGACCTGCCCGAGGTCGGCGACCTCGACAAGCCCAAGCTCGTCTTCTTCTTCGACGAGGCGCACCTGCTCTTCAACGACGCGAGCAAGGAGCTTCCTCGACGCCATCCAGCAGACCGTCCGGCTGATCCGGTCCAAGGGCGTCGGTGTCTTCTTCGTGACCCAGTCCCCCAAGGACGTGCCGGGCGACGTGCTGGCCCAGCTCGGCAACCGGGTGCAGCACGCGCTGCGCGCCTTCACGCCGGACGACGCGAAGGCGCTCAAGGCGGCCGTGCGCACGTACCCGAACACCGCCTACGACCTCGAGGAGCTGCTGACCCAGCTGCCGCACCGGTGAGGCCGTCATCACCGTGCTGTCGGAGAAGGGGGCACCGACCCCGGTCGCCTGGACCCGGATGCGCGCCCCCCAGTCGCTGATGGCGCCCTCGGATGCCGCGCTGCTGACCCAGACCGTCGCGGCGTCGCCGATCGCCCCGAAGTACGTCACCGCCCTGGAGCGCGAGTCGGCGTCGGAGATGCTCGGCAAGGCCGAGGTCGCCCGTACCGAGGCCGAGAAGGCCGCGGCCCTCGAGGCCGAGAACGCCAAGGTGCGTGAGGCCGCGGCTGCCGCGGCCGAGAAGGACCGGCTGGCCGCCGAGAAGCAGGCGGCCAAGGATGCCGCGGCGGCCGAGAAGGCCCGGGCCGCCGAGGAGCGCAAGCGGGCGGCCGAGCCGAGTGTCGTGGAGTCGGTGGTGAAGTCGAGCGCCTTCAGGTCGGCGCTTCGGTCGGCCGGCACGGTGCTCGGCCGGGAGATCACCCGCTCGATCTTCGGTACGTCCCGCAGGCGCTGACCCCGGTGCCTCCTCGCGAAGTCAGGAGCACTTCGCCGGGTCAGGGCCGTACAGCATCCTGACTCCGCGAAGTGCTCCTGACTTCGCGGAACTGCGGGCGGGAGCAGGGTCACAGGGTGAGCAGGGCCTGGGCGTAGGCGCACTCGAGGTCGGGGTCGGTGACGGCCAGCACGTACCCCGGCTTCACGGCGTAGGTCACCTCCCAGCCACCTTCGGTGCGGCGCACCGCCTCGAGCCGGTCGCCGAGCAGCTCGCGCAGCTGGTCCTCGCGGGGCAGCCAGAGCGCCTGGTCGAGGGTCACCGAGTCGAGCGCCCACTCGGTGGTGCCGTTGAACCCGAGCAGTGAGTGGTCGCGGTAGGTCTGCACCTCGACGGTGAGGTCGCTGATCCAGAACACCTCCCCGCTGAGCAGCTCGGCGTCGATGACGAAGCGGTCGCCGGCCGCGGGCTCCCAGAGCACCCCCGCCTCGCGGAGGAGGGCGCGGGCGAGCTCGACCGTGATCATCGGGCCATTCTGACCCAGCCCACCCGGGCCGGGTCGGCGGGAGCACCCCGGCGCCCACACCGGGACGCCCTCGAACCGGGTCGGGGGTCAGCCCAGCAGCCAGACCACGAGCGTGATGAGCGGCACCGCCCCGACCGTCGTCACCAGGATGGTGTCGCGCGCCAGGGTCGGCGACCGGTCGTAGCGGGTGGCGTGGACGAAGATGTTCTGCGCCGTGGGCAGGCTCGAGCACACCACCACGGCGAGCAGCGCGTGACCCGACAGGCCGAGCGCGAGGTGCGCGACGGCATACGCGACCAGCGGCTGCACGGCCAGCTTGAGCGAGCTCGTCAGGGCCAGCTCGCCGGTGGGCACGTCGCCCCCGAAGCCGGGGCCGAGCCGCAGTGCGATGCCGTAGGCGATCAGCATCGCGGGCACCGCCATCGCACCGATCAGCTCGATCGGGTCGAGCACGATCGGGGGCAGCTGCCAGCCGGTGATCGACAGCAGCAGCCCGATGAGCGTGCCGATCGTCAGCGGGTTGGTGAACGGGCGCAGGATCACCTGGCGCATCGTGGGGCGGTGGCCGCGCACGTCGGCGTCGAGCACCGCGAGGGCCAACGGCTGGATCACGAGCAGCTGCAGCAGCAGGGTGGGTGCCACGAGGGCGGCGTCCCCGAGCACGTAGGCCGCGACCGGCAGCCCGAGGTTGCCGGCGTTGACGTAGGAGCTCGCGAGGGCCCCGATGACCCGCTCCCCGGCCGAGCGGCGCCACCTCCACCACGCGACGACGACGTAGACGGTCGCCGGGCACGACGACCCCGACGACCGTCGCGACCAGGCTGCGCGACAGCACGTCGTGCGTGTCGGCCTCGGCCACGGTGGTCAGGAGCAGCGCCGGCGACGCCACGAAGAAGGCGATGTGGCTGAGCACCCTCTGCGCCGACAGGTCGACGACGCCGAGGTGCGCGATGAGGGCACCGACGCCGATGACGGCGACGATCGTCGCGAACCCCAGGACGACACCCTCCACGGCGACATCCTCGCGGGCGCGGGTCGGCGGGCGCGCACCGTTCCGCGCACCGGTCCCGAGGACCGCTCGGGGCTGGTGCCGGTCAGCCCCAGTTCGCGGCCTGGGTGAGGCAGAACGGGTGGCCGCTGGGGTCGAGCAGCACCCGCCAGGTCTCGCCGGGCTGCTCGTCCGGCAGCGTCGCGCCCAGACCGACGCACTCGGCGGCGGCTCCGTCGAGGTCGTCGACCGCCAGGTCGAGGTGGAACTGCTTGCTGCCGTGCTCGTTCGGCCACCCCGGTGCCTCGTGGTCGTCGAGGGTGCCGAACCCGAGGGCCATCCCGCCCGGGCCGGTCAGCATCGCGTACTCCGCCTGGGCGTGGGCGACCTCCCAGCCGAGCACCGCCGACCAGAAGGTCGCGTCGCGCTGGGCGTCGGAGCTGTCGAGGGTGAGCATCTTCAGTGCGGCGATCGCCATGGTGGTGCCTCTCGTCGGGGTGGTCCGTACCGGACGGACGGGGATGTCGTCCACCCTGCCTAGGCTGGGCTGGTGCCCGATAGGACAAAGGCGACAAGCACGCCGACGGCCTCGACGGCGGGGTTGCTCCGGCCCGACGAGTTCGCCCGCCACGTCGACCTCGGCCGTGAGCCGGTGGGGCACTCGGCCGCCCGCTGGGTCGAGAACCGCTGGTCGCTGCGCTGGAGCCTGCCCGACGGTCGTTGGTACGACAGCGAGGTCATCCCGCACCCCACCTGCTCGCTCACCGTCGAGCTCGGCAGCCACCCGCGCGCCGGGATGCCGCCCGGCGAGACCGTCGTCGTCACCGGGGTGTGCACCCGCCGGTTCGACGTCGAGGTGCGCGGGTGGGGGAGGGTCCTCGGGCTGCGGATGCGCCCCGGCGGCCTGACGGCGCTCACCGGCCACCCGGCATCCGCCTGGACCGACCGGTCGGTCGCGGCGACGGAGGTGCTGCCCCCGCCTCTGGTCGCGGACGCTGGCCGACCCCGACCTCGTGGCGACCGGCGCTGCGTGGTCCGAGGTGGCGGAACGCGGCCTGGCCGCCCTGGCGGACGAGCGGGCCGACCCGCGCTACGACCTGCTGCTCGACGTCGTCGCCGACATGCTCGCCGACCACACCCTGCTCACGGTGGCCGACGTCGCCGACCGGCACGCCGTCACGGTGCGCACCCTGCAGCGCCTCTTCACGCACTACGTCGGCGTCGGCCCGAAATGGGTGCTCGCGCGCTACCGGATGCACGACGCCGTCGCCGACCTCGACGCCGGGCGAGCCGGAACGCTCACCGACCTCGCGGTGCGCTACGGGTGGTACGACCAGGCCCACTTCACCCGTGACTTCACCGCGCTGGTCGGCGTCACGCCGGGCCAGTACCGCGACCGGGGGACGACCGCGGATGCCGGCCACCCGGCATCCGCCGCCGGCTGATCCCGGACGCGCGGCCGTGCGGCCTCGGCCGTGTGGAACTGGAACCGCCCACCCGGCATCCGCGTTCGAGCGGGGCTCAGCCCGGGCGGAGCACCGACGCGAGGGCGTCGAGCACGGACCTGTCCTCGATGGTGCCGGGCACGGTAGGGGTCTTGCCGTCGGCCATCTCCCGCATCGTCTTGCGCAGGATCTTGCCCGAGCGGGTCTTCGGCAGCGCCCCGACGATGTCGACCTGGCGCAGGCTGGCGACCGCACCGACCTCGTCGCGCACCCGCTGCACCAGCTCGGCGCAGATCCGGGTGCCGTCCTCGCCCGTGCCGTCGACCCCGCCCTTGAGCACCACGAGCCCGCGCGGCACCTGGCCCTTGAAGTCGTCGGCGACACCGATGACCGCGCACTCGGCGACGTCCGGGTGGCCGGCGAGGGCCGCCTCGATCGAGCCGGTCGAGAGCCGGTGCCCCGCGACGTTCAGCACGTCGTCGGTGCGGCCCATGACGTAGACGTAGCCGTCCTCGTCGATGAGCCCGCCGTCGCCGGTGAGGTAGTAGCCGTCGTAGAGCGACAGGTAGCCCGCGAGGTAACGCTCGTCGTCCTGCCACAGCGTGGGCAGCGTTCCCGGGGGAAGCGGCAGCCGGATCGCGATGGCACCCTCCACTCCGGGCGGCACCGGCTGGGCCGAGTCGTCGAGCACCTGCACGTCGTAGCCGGGCACCCGCACCGACGGCGACCCGGCCTTGATCGGCATCGGCTCGAGCCCGCGCAGGTTCGCGACGATCGGCCAGCCCGTCTCGGTCTGCCACCAGTTGTCGACGACGGGCACGCCGAGCGCCTCGGTGGCCCACTCGTAGGTGTCGGGGTCGAGCCGCTCGCCGGCCAGGAAGATGCAGCGTCAGGGTGGACAGGTCGTGGCCGGCCATCAGGGCGCCGGTCGGGTCCTCGCGCTTGATCGCCCGGTAGGCCGTGGGGGCGGTGAACATGGCCTTGACGCCGTGGTCGCCGATGACCCGCCAGAAGGCGCTCGCGTCGGGCGTGCCGACCGGCTTTCCCTCGTAGAGAACGGTGGTCGCGCCGGTCAGCAGCGGCGCGTAGACGATGTACGAGTGGCCGACGACCCACCCGACGTCGGATGCCGTGAACCACACGTCCCCCGGGCCGATGTCGTAGATGTTCTCCATCGACCAGCGCAGGGCCACGGCGTGGCCGCCGTTGTCGCGGACGATGCCCTTGGGCCGGCCCGTCGTGCCGGACGTGTAGAGCACGTAGAGCGGGTCGGTGGCCTCGACCTCGACGCAGTCCGCCGGCTCGGCGTCGGAGACCAGCTCGTCCCAGTCGATCTCCTCCCAGTCGGTGTCGCGCTCGCCGACGGCGGCGCGCGCCTGCTCGCGCTGGAGCACGACGACGGACTCCGGCTTGTGGCTGCTGCGGTCGAGCGCGGCATCCAGCATCGGCTTGTACTCGACGACCCGGCTGGGCTCGATGCCGCAGCTCGCCGCCACGATGACGACCGGCTTGGCGTCCTCGATCCGCGCGGCCAGCTCGGCCGGCGCGAACCCGCCGAAGACGACCGAGTGGATGGCGCCCAGCCGCGCGCAGGCGAGCATCGCGACGACCGCCTCGGGGACCATCGGCATGTAGATGACGACCCGGTCGCCCTTCTCGACCCCGAGCGACGCGAGAGCGCCGGCGAACGTGGCCACCTGGTCGAGCAGCTCGGCGTAGGTGTAGGCCCGCACCGTGCTGGTGACCGGGCTGTCGTAGATCAGGGCCGCCTGGTCACCGCGCCCGTCGCGCACGTGCCGGTCGAGCGCGTTGAAGCAGGTGTTGAGCGAGCCCCCGCGGAACCAGCGGTAGAACGGCGGGTTGGAGTCGTCGAGGACGGTGGTCGGCTCGGTGATCCACTCGACCGCCTTCGCGGCGTTCCCCCAGAAGGTCGTGGGGTCGGAGATCGACTGCTCGTATGCCGCTGCGTAGGCGCCGTTGCTCATGCCCCCATCGTGGACCCACCCCGGGGTGGGTCCGCCAGCGGGTCGGGCGGCATCGTCCGCGGACGGGCGTACCCCGCGACGAACGGAGCGCCCGGGCGGGTCAGTGCGAGCCGGTGACGTTGAGCACGACGACGCCGGCGATGATCAGGCCGATGGCTCCGGCCTTGACCCAGCCCAGGCTCTCGCCGAGGAAGAGGTAGCCGACGACGGCGATGCCGGCGGTGCCGAGCCCGGCCCACACGGCGTACGCGACCGACACCGGCATCCGCTCCACGACGACGGTGAGCAGCCAGATCGACGCCGCGTACCCGAGCACCACGACCGCCGACCAGCCGGGGTCGTGGAAGCCGGCGGTGCGGGGCAGTGCTGCGGTCGCGCCGACCTCGATGCCGATGGCGGCGAGGAGGAGGGCCCACGCGAGGATCATGACTCTTCCTTAATGTAGCGAGTGCTACAGAGTAGCGTAGCACTCGCTACAGTTACTGGCGTCCTGCGAGGGCGCCGAGGCGACGGAGAGGAGCCGGCGTGGCGCGTGACCCGGCCCGCCGGGCGGCACTGGCGGAGGGAGCGACGGACTACGCCCTCGAGCACGGGCTGATCGGCCTGAGCCTGCGCCCACTGGCCGCCGCGATCGGCACGAGCGACCGGATGCTGCTCTACCACTTCGCCGACAAGGACGACCTGGTCGCGACCGTGCTGCGGGTGTCGACCGACCGGTCGGTCGAGGAGATCCGCGCCCTGCCGCCGGCCGCGGACGTCGCGGGCTTCGTCGTCGGCTTCTGGGACGCGAGCGTCTCGGGTCAGCTCGAGCGTTGCCAGCGGCTCTATGTCGAGGCGGCCGCGCTCGGCCTGCTCGGCCAGGAGCCCTACGCCAGCGTGGTGCGTGAAGCCAACGACCGGTGGACCGCCGCGCTGGTCGACCGGGTGGTGGAGGCGGGCTGCCCCCCGGCCGCCGCGCACCGCGTCGTGGTGCTCCTGGACGCCGCCTTCATGGGGTTGCAGCTCGACCTGCCGCTCGACCGCGACCACCCGGACCGGCGCCGTGCGGTGCTGGACCTCGCCGAGGGCCTCGCCACGCTCGCCGGCGTCGCTCGCCGGGGATGACGCCGGTCGGGGCGAGTCCTCGAAGGACCCGGAGCTCACGGCCCTTCGTGGCTGTCCGCCGTCGTATGGTGCTGGCGGAGGAGGGGACATGACCACATTCGTCCTGATACCTGGCGCCGGGGGGCAGGCCTGGTACTGGCACCGAGTCGTGCCGCGGTTGCGCTTTCGCGGGCACGACGCGGTGGCCGTCGACCTGCCGTCCGGCGACGAGGAGGCGCGGCTCGACGACTACGTGCGCACCGTCGTGCAGTCCGTGCCTCCGGGGTCGGCGCGGGATGCCGGCGGCCCCGGGCTCGCCGTCGTGAGCCAGTCGCTCGGTGGCCTGGTGGCGCCGATCGTCGCGCAGCGGTGTGCCGCAGACCTGCTCGTGCTCGTGGCGCCGATGGTGCCGCGCCCCGGGGAGACCGGTGGTGAGTGGTGGCAGGCGACCGGTCAGGGTGACGCCATGCAGCGCTTCGCCGTCGAGCAGGGGCGAGACCCCGACGCTGTCGACGACGACACCCTCTACTTCCACGACGTGCCCGAGAGCGTGCGGGCCGAGGTGATGCGTCGACCCTTCGAGCAGACCGAGGGTCCGCTGCTGGACCCGTGGCCGCTCGACGAGTGGCCGGACGTGCCGACCCGGGTCGTGGCCGGCCGCGAGGACCGGCTCTTCCCGCTCGACTTCACCACGGCGCTGGCCCGCGAACGGATCGGTGTCGAGCCCGACGTCGTCGACACCGGGCACCTCGTGGCGCTGGCCGACCCGGACTCGCTCGCCGACGTTCTCGACGGCTACGCCCGTGAGGTCATCGGCGCCTGACCGGTACCCCGGTTGCTTCCGCGGTGTGGGTGGCGCTGCCAGACTCACGCCATGGAGCTGCCGCAGCACTGGGTCACGGCCGACGGGTTCAGCCCGCACCTCGGCCGGGCGGGCGGCACGCTCACCGTGTGGGGGTGGTCGACTGAGTCCGAGGCGGATGCCGTGCGCGTCGCCAACCAGCGGCTCGCCGAAGCCCTCGAGCGGGTGGCGCGCGAAGGCGGCCTGCCGGCCGGCCACGGGTACTACCCGCGGGTGCCGCTGCGCGAGCCGGTGCTGGAGGAGGTCGACGCGGCATCCGGGGCCCTGCTCGGCGTCGTCACCCGCAACCGGATGGGGTGCGAGGTGCTCTGCACCGACCTGCTCTTCATCGCCGACGTCGACGTGCCCGAGCTCGAGGACGCCACGACGCGACGCAACGCCGCTGGGGAGGGGACCGGCGTCGCGGCGAGCATCGGGTCGGCGATCGAGTCGACCCTCAACCCGCGGGTGAGGAAGGGGGTGGCCGGGTTCCTGCGCCGCCTGCTGTCGGGCGACCCGGCGCCCACGCCGATGGCGCCGGGGGAGTCGTCGGATGCCGTGGCGGCGGATGCCGTGCCCGCGTCACCCCGGCCGGGCGAGACGAGCGTGGCCGAGAGCCTGGCGTGTGAACCGGTGTGGGAGTTCGCCCGTCGGCACCCGGACCTCGGGGTGCGGGTGTATCGAACGGCCGCCGGGCTTCGGGTGATGGTGACGGGTGCGGCGTCGCCGCCCAGCTCGGACCGCGCCCGTGCCCTGCTCACCGAGCTCGGGTCGGACCCGCTCTACGTCGAGCTGTGCGCCACCCACGACAGCTACCGGGCACGGTTGACGCCCAAGCCGTTCCGGGTCGGCGCACGCGCCCTTCCGGTCTCGTGGCCGTTCGCGGACGAGGCTGCGCGGGGCCGGTACGAGGAGTGGGTGTCGGAGTACGACGGTCATGCCTCGGGGTACGCCGTGTGCCGGCTGATCAGCGCCTCAGGGCCGGAGCCCGGTCCCGACGAGCAGCGTCTGGTGGCCCTGCACGACGCGCGCTGCCGGGTGGGGGAGCGGCTGCCGCTCGCCTGAGGACGGCTCGCGTTGGCCACTCCCCACGTGAACCATCCAGGGGTTTGGTGTCAGCCCGCTCCAGCGGTGGCCCCCGACGCAGATCCGGACTCCCGATGGGTGTCCTTGCTCCGGATGGGCGTTGCTGCAGCTGCGCACGACGGGAGGACGGATCTACGTGCGGAGCACCGATCTGGATGGGGGGACCGGCTGGGGTGCCCGGGCCTCGCCCCTCACCCCGGCCCACGCCGGCGCTGGGTGCTCGGGCCTCGCCCCTCACCGCGCGCCCACGCCGGCTCCCGGCATCCGGCACCTGGCCGCCAAACGAGAACGGCACCGCTGGCGCGGTGCCGTTCTGGTGTGGCGGAGGATGGGGGATTTGAACCCCCGAGGGTTTTATCCCAACACGATTTCCAATCGTGCGCACTAGGCCACTATGCGAATCCTCCGCGGGTGAGGTTACTAGAGGGGGAGCCGCCGCCCGAAATCGTCGCGCGCGGGGGGCGCCGCTGCCATGATCAGCGGGTGGGCAACACACCCGAGCCAACGCGACGCCGACGGCACCGGCCTGGTGGGCGCCGCGACCGCGGAGCCGCCGACCTCGCCGGTCGCGCCCACCGAGCCGACGGTCCTGGACCGGGTGCGCTCGGCGCTCGCCGGGAGCACGCCACGGCGCGTGGTGGGCTGGCTCCTGGTCATCGGCTGGGTCGGCTGGCTCGCAGCCCTGTGGGTCACCCAGCCCCGGCTCGTGCCCCAGGACGTCCTCGCCGACGAGCTGGCCCGGGGCCACGCCACGGCCTACCGGGTCGTCACGGTCGACGAGGACCCCATGCATGGACCCTTCTCCGGCCCCTACCGCATCAGCGTCTACCCGGCGTCCGACGCCCAGGACGGGGTCGTCGACGGTGCCGCCGACGGCCAGCAGGTCACCGTCGCCTACTGGGTCGACTCGCCGGTGGCCGGTCTGCGGGTGCTCGACCCCAACGGGCTCTCCTCGGACACCCCCGCCGGCGTGGTCGCGAGCCTGCAGGCAGCCGGCGTCCCCGAGGCCGACGCGAGCGTCTTCTTCGGCGGCCTGCCGTCAGAACGCGTGATCCAGGCCGGTGCATTGCTGCTGATGGTGAGCACCCTGGTCGTCATCGTCGGGCCGCGTCCGAGGCGCGGCACCCGGTGGTTCTGGTTCTGGGTGGTCGGCGGACCGCTCTCGCTGGGGGTGCCGATCTTCGCCGTCGCCGAGCTGCTCCGGCCGAGGTACGAGCTGGAGGGCACGGTGCACCCACCCGGTGTCGCCGGTCGGTGGAGCGGGCTGGCCGGGTTCGCCATCGGCATCGTCCTGTCCATCGTGGGCACGGGCGCCCTCCTGGCGCTCAACGCGGCGTCGCCGATCTGGTTCATCCGCGGCTGACCGACCGGCCACCCCGGATTTCCGGGATGCCGCCCGCCCGCCTTAGGATCGTGCCCGGCACCCCGCGTGGTGGTACCCCGCCGAACTCCCCCAGGGCAGGAATGCAGCAAGGGCAGGTGGGCTCTTCCAGGTACGCGGGGTGTCCTCGTACCCGGACGCGGGCCGGCCACGATGCCGCGCACTGGTGACTCTCGAGGGGCTCGCGGTGACCGCGAGCGTCGGGTCAGCGGGTCGCGGGAGCCGGCTCCACGGCATCCGCCGTCTCGTCGGCCACGGCCTCGCCGCCGGACCCGCAGGCGCCGCCGCAGCACCCGCCACCACAGCCACCGGCCTCGGCGACCGGCTCGGGCTCGGTGCCCTGCAGGTCCCAGACCTGGCGGATGGCGTTGAGCATCACCTCGACCGGCTGGGCGCCGCTGACGCCGAACTTCTGGTCGAGCACGAAGGTGGGCACCGAGGTGATGCCGATCTGCGAGGCGAGCGCGAGGTCGGTGCGCACGTCGATGCCGTGGTCGTCGCCGGCGAGCAGGTCGCGCACGGCGGCCTCGTCGAGGCCGCCCTCGACGCCGAGCCGCACGAGCGTCTCCGGGTCGCCGATGGACTGGCCCTCGGAGTACCAGGCGCGCATGACCCGCGCGGTGACCTCGTCCTCACGGCCGAGGGCACGGGCGAGGTGGATCAGCCGGTGCGCGTCGTAGGAGTTGCCGCCGCGCAGCGTGCCCCACTGGAAGTCGAGCCCGACTGCGGCGGCGTCGACCGCCATCCGCTCGTGCTGCGCGACCATCTGCTCCCGGGGGACGCCGTACTTCTCGGCGACGCGGTCGATCGCCGGGGTGTCGTCGACGGCGGGTGCGGTGCGGTCGAGCTGGAAGCTGTGCCAGACGACCCCCACCTCGTCGCCGTGCTCGAACTGCTCGAGGGCGAGCTCGAGGTGCCGCCGGCCGAGGTGGCAGAACGGGCAGAGGATGTCGGACCAGACGTCGATGCGCACGTCACGAGGGTAAGCCGCGAACCCCCGTGCGACCGAACGCGGGTCGACAGCGCGGCGGTGGCGGCGTCCCGGGCGGTGGGGTCAGACCCGGTGCTCGTTCGCGGCGGACCGCAGGGTGCTGCGACCCCACCACCAGCACACGGCCACCGTCGAACAGGAGGGTGGCCGCCGAGAGGGTCCGACGACGCCCGAGGTGCGCGGCGCGGGCGGTCAGCAGGCCACCGACGACCGCGCAGAGCACGCAGGGAGCGGGCGAACCACAGCGTCATCACCATCGGCCCGACGTCCGGGAGGAACGCGAGGAACGGCGGGCGCCCCCGGAACGCGGCCACCCACTGCGCCGCGAGGACGAGCGCCCCGACCCCCACCACCCAGAGCAGCAGGCTCCGCGACACCGACGGTGCTGCCGGGGACCAGCGCACGGACCGCCACGGCCAGGGGCAGCGAGACGAGGACGAAGAGGGATGCCGGGAGCACGGTGTGCGCGCCGGCCTCGGTTCCCAGCCCCAGGCCGCTGAGCCGCGGGGTACCGAGGGTGTCGCCGAGCAGGCGCAGGCCCTCGGCCCACACCCCGACGCCGAGGTACAGGGCTGCCACCGCCACGACGGCCAGCGCCACCGGCACCTCGGGGTCGCTGAGCGACCAGGCGACGCCGGCGGCGCCCGGGGCGGCGAGCAGGGCGCCGGAGAGCAGCAGGCCGGGCTGCCGGCGCAGGCCCAGCAGGTCACGGGCGACGACGGTGAGGAGGCGACCGTGCGAGCGCAGCCGCAGCTCCGCGCCCGCGGTGGACCGGGGTGGCGGCCTCGAGACGGGCGGCTCGCAGGTCACCCGCGAGCACCGCGCCGCCCAGCCGCGTGGAGCGGATGCTCTGGGCGCGCAGCGTGGTGAGCCCGAGGCGGCGCAGCGCGGCCGACGGGCTGAGCGGCGGAGGCCGCGACCGCCGTCATGGCTGCTCGGCAGCGCGTCGGCTCCCGACGCAGCCGGCGCCCGACCTGGCCGGAGAGCCACGCCGCGGCGACGACCACCCCCAGCGCCGGGCCGACGAGCGAGCGCGACGACGAGCGACGTCGGCCCGGTCGTGCCCAGAGGCCCACAGCCCACCGCCGAGCACCCCGGCGAAGACCGTCGCGCCCGCGACCAGCAGCGTGGCCGAGACGAGCCACCACTCCCGCAGGGTGGCCGCCCGGTCGAGCGGGCCGGCGACGACGTGGTCGACCCACGGAAGCGGCGGCACGACCGGGCCGCGGCGTCGCCCGAGGCCGTGCACGAGCACGGTGAGCGCGACGGCGAGAGCGACGGCGACCACCGCCGCGCCCGGGCCGAGCAGCCGGTCGTGCAGCCACGCGGGGTCGCTCGTGATGAACAGCGCCCGCGCCACGGTGAAGCCGTACGTGAACGCGAGCAACCCGAGGAGGTAGACGGCGTACAGCACCCGCTGCACCGCGCCGGTGCCGTGCGGGCCGTGGAGCACGTGCGTGACGTCCTCGCAGCCGCGCCTTGTCCTCGGCCCGCTGCTCGGCGGCGGTCATGCCGGGCCGCCGACGTCGACCACCTCGTCGGCGACGGATGCCGTGAGCACCGGGTCGTGGCAGGCCATCAGCACCGTCGTGCCGCCCTCGCACCGGGCCCGCACCAGCTCGCCGACCATGACGCGTCGCTCGGTGTCGAGCCGCTGCTCGGGCTCGTCGAGGATGAGCAGGCGCGCGGGTCGGAACCAGGTGAGCGCCAACCGGAACAGCTGACCCTGCCCGGACGACAGCTCGTGCGGGAAGCGCTCGCCCATCGCGCCGAGGCCGAAGGTGTCGAGCGCCAGGCCGACCCGCTCCACGCAGGTGTGCGAGTCCCGGCCCCACGTCGCGTCGACGAGGGTCAGGTGGTCGGCCAGGGTCAGGTCGCGGTAGGCCGCCGGGGGTCCGATCAGCGCTGCCACGTTCTCGCGGGTGGACCGTCGTCGCTCGTCGCACCCGCTGGGCGCAGCTGCGCGCCTCGCGGCCCCAGGTCGCGTCGACGAGGGTGAGGTGGTCCGCCAGGGTGAGGTCGCGGTAGGCCGCGGGTGGCCCGATCAGGGCCGCGACGTTCTCGCGGGTGGAACGGCGCCGCTCGTCGGCCGGGTCGCCGTCGATCGTCACGGTGCCGATGGTCGGCGCGAGCAGCCCGGCGACGAGGCGCAGCAGGGTGGTCTTGCCGGACCCGTTCGGGCCGCGCACGACGACGCACGACCCCGGCTCGGCGACCAGGCTCGATGGCGGGAGAGCAGGGTCGTCACGTCGAGCACCTTGGAGACGCCGTCGGCCACGACCCGGCATCCGGGGACGGGTTCTGCGGTCACGTCGGCCACCTCCGCGTCGCCCTGCACCGGTCGTCGTGACCCTAGCGCGGCGACCCGAGCGGCCCCGGGCGGCCACGTCCCGCCGTCACCGCGTGGGACGTCGTCCACAGCGGGATGCGCGGCGTGCCGGGTGTCCGGTATCGCGACTAGGGTTCGGACCGTGAGCACCGCCCTGTACCGCCGCTACCGCCCCGAGACGTTCACCGACGTCATCGGGCAGGAGCACGTGACGGAGCCGCTCATGCAGGCGCTGCGCACCGGGCGGGTCAACCACGCCTACCTGTTCAGCGGCCCGCGCGGCTGCGGCAAGACCACCAGCGCGCGCATCCTGGCCCGCTGCCTGAACTGCGAGGCCGGGCCCACCCCCGAACCGTGCGGTACCTGCGACTCGTGCGTGGCGCTGGCCCGCGGTGGCTCCGGCACGGTCGACGTCATCGAGATCGACGCCGCGAGCCACGGTGGTGTCGACGACGCCCGCGACCTGCGCGAGCGCGCGTCCTACGGCCCGGCCCAGAGCCGCTACAAGATCTACATCATCGACGAGGCGCACATGGTGACGCCGCAGGGCTTCAACGCGCTGCTGAAGATCGTCGAGGAACCGCCCGAGCACGTGAAGTTCGTCTTCGCGACCACCGAGCCCGAGAAGGTCATCGGCACCATCCGCTCGCGCACGCACCACTACCCGTTCCGGCTGGTGCCGCCCGCCCGGCTGCAGGCCTACATGGAGGAGCTGTGCGTCAAGGAGGGCGTCGCGGTGGCGCCGGGCGTGCTGTCGTTCGTCGTGCGCGCCGGTGGTGGGTCGGTGCGTGACTCGCTCTCGGTGCTCGACCAGCTGATCGCCGGTTCCGGCCCCGACGGGCTCACCTACGAGTCGGCCGCGGCGCTGCTCGGCTTCACCGACGGCGAGCTGCTCGACGCCGCCATCGACGCGTTCGCGGCCGGCGACGCGGCGTCGGTGTTCCGCTCGATCGACAAGGTCGTCGAGACCGGGCTCGACCCGCGGCGCTTCGTCGAGGACCTCCTCGAGCGGCTGCGCGACCTCATCGTCGTCGCGGCCGTCACCGACGGTGCGGGTTCGGTGCTCCGCCACGTGCCGGAGGACCAGCTCGAGCGGATGCGGCGCCAGTCGGCCGCGTTCGGCCCCGGGGCCCTGTCGCGGGCCGCCGACGTCGTCAACGCCGGGCTCACCGAGATGACCGGCGCCACCGCGCCACGCCTTCAGCTCGAGCTGATCGCCGCCCGCATCCTGCTCCCCGGGGCCGCCGGCGAGGCCGGGTACGCCGCGCGGCTCGACCGGCTCGAGCGTCGCCTCGACGTCGGTGGGGTTCCGACGGCGGCGGGCTCGTACGCCGCGCCCGCGCCGCCCGCTGCCGCGGCACCGCCCGTCACGACCGCACCCCAGGCCGCCCCCGCGGCGGCCCCGGTGTTCGCGGCCGCCCCGGCCGCGCCGCCCAGCACGCCGTCGGCCGAGCACGAGCCGCCGCCCGAGGATGACGCCCCGCCCGAGCACGACGCGGCGAGCGTGGGCGCGGCACCGGCCCCACCGGCATCCGACGCGCCGCGCGAACCGACGCCGGCGGCCGTCACGGCGCCCGTTGCGGCCGCACCGCCCGAGCAGGCTCCGGTCGCCCACCCCAAGGGGCCCGGTGGCCTCGACACCGACGCGTTGCGCCGTTCCTGGCCCGACGTGCTCGAGTGGCTGAGCCGCAACAAGCGGGTCACCTGGACCTTCGTCGCGCAGAACGCCCAGGTCGTCGACTACGACGGCCAGCGGGTGCTGCTCGGCATCTCGACCGTCGGGCTGGCCGAGACGTTCCGCCGCGGGGCCCACGCCGACTACGTGCGCCAGGCCCTGATCGACGTCCTCGGCGTCGACGCCCGCGTCGAGGGGGTGCCCTCCGACGACGTCGGTGCCGCGGCGCACCCGGTGCCCCCGCCGTCGGTGCCGTCCGGCTCCGCGGGCTCCCGCGATGCCGGGATGCCGGGCGCGTCCCCCGACGGCACGACCTCACCCACCTCGGAACGCGCGGCGAGCGACGACTCCGGCAGCGGCGGTGCTGCACCGCCCGGAGCCTCGGCGTCCTCCGCCGTCGCCGGTGGGCCGGGTGCGCGTGGCGGTTCCTCGCGCACCCGCGAGCCCGCGAGCTGGTCCGACGCCCCGCCCCCGCCCGACACCGCGCCGACGTGGGCCAGCCCGCTCGAGCAGGCCAAGGCGACGGTCGCCGTCGAGACCGAGGTCGTCGCGACCGAACGTGTCGTCGACGACACGGCGATCAGCGACGACGACGAGTCGATCGACGACCTGACCGACGTCGGCGTGCCGGTGGTCGAGCGCATCCTCGGGGGCACGGTCATCGCGGAGGACCCCCGGTGAGCGCTCGCTCGTACCGCATCAGCCACGGCGTGGTCGCACCCCTGTCCAAGACGCTCTGGCGGCCGACCATCACCGGCACCGAGAACGTCCCGCCCACCGGCGGCGTCCTGATCGCGAGCAACCACCTGTCGTTCATCGACTCGTTCGCGATCCCGATCGCGGCGCCGCGGCCGGTTGCGTTCCTCGCGAAGTCCGACTACTTCACCGGCACCGGGGTGAGTGGAGCGATCCGGCGTGCCTTCTTCGCGAACTCCAACGCCATCCCCGTCGACCGGCACTCCTCGCGAGCGGCCCAGGAGTCGCTCGACGCCGCCCTCCTCGTGCTGCAGCAAGGTGGTGGGTTCGGCATCTACCCCGAGGGCACTCGCTCGCGCGACGGTCGCCTCTACAAGGGGCGCACCGGGGTGGCCTGGCTCGCCCTCACCGCCGGCGTGCCCGTGGTGCCGGTCGGTCTGGTCGGCACCGACCGGGTGCAGCCGGTCGGGGCGAGCTTCCCTCGGCTGGCGAAGGTGCGGGTCGCCTTCGGCCGGCCCATCTACCCGGCATCCTTCGCCGACCTTCCCGCCGGGAAGGCGCGGCGCCTGCTCACCGACGAGGTCATGGACGCCATCGCCGCCCTGTCCGGCCAGGAGCGGGCCGACACGTACAACGAGCTGCCGCCCGGGTCCACCGGCGCGGCGGTCGGCATCTGAGAAGGGGATCCCCATGTCGACGACCCAGCGGTTCGAAGCCACCGGGCTGACCTGCGGGCACTGCGCCCGTGCGGTCCGCGAAGAGCTGATGGCCCTCGACGGCGTGCTCGACGCCGAGGTCGACGTCGTCAGCGGCGGTGCGTCCGTGGTCACCGTCGTCACCGAGCGCGACCTTCGCGACGACGAGGTCGTCGCCGCGCTCGACGAGGCCGGCGAGTACGTTCTCGTGCGCGCCTGACCTCTCCGGCAGGGCCCAGCCGCATCCGGGCGCGGCGCCGCGGGACAGGGTGCTCGCGAGGTCGTAGTCTCGACGTGTGTACGAAGGCGCGGTCCAGGACCTCATCGACGAGCTCGGCAGGCTGCCGGGCGTCGGTCCCAAGAGCGCGCAGCGCATCGCGTTCCACCTGCTGCAGGCCGACCCGGCCGACGTCGACCGGCTGGTGCTCTCGCTGACCGAGGTCAAGGCCCGGGTGCGGTTCTGCGAGCTCTGCTTCAACGTCGCCGAGGCGACCCGCTGCCGGATCTGCCTCGACCCGCGCCGCGACGTGCACGCCATCTGCGTCGTCGAGGAGCCCAAGGACGTCGTCGCCATCGAGCGCACCCGCGAGTTCCGTGGCCGCTACCACGTGCTCGGCGGCGCGATCAGCCCGATCGACGGCATCGGCCCCGACGACCTGCGGGTGCGTGAGCTGCTCGCGCGGCTCGGTGACGGCGTCGTCACCGAGGTGATCATCGCGACCGACCCCAACCTCGAGGGCGAGGCCACCGCCAGCTACCTGTCGCGGATGCTCAAGGTCTTCGGGCTGCGGGTCACCCGCCTCGCATCGGGGCTGCCGGTGGGCGGCGACCTCGAGTACGCCGACGAGGTCACCCTGGGGCGCGCGTTCGAGGGACGGAGGCTGCTCGATGTCTGACGACTGGACCGTGCTGTCCGAGGAGTCCGCGGCCGACGCGCGGATGTACCTCCTCACCGTCCGTGAGATCGCGGCCGGCAACAGCCCCGACGCCACCCTGCCGATGGCCCTGCTCGCGCTGTCCCAGGTGCTCGTCATGGGCGCCCGGCTCGGTGCCGTCGAGGACGTCGTGCCGGTCGCGCGCTTCGAGCCCGACCCGGGCCCGGATGCCGAGCTCGACCCCCTGCGCGAGAGCCTGGCCAACGTCTTCGAGGGGCTCGACGAGTACGCCGACGTCGCCGACCCGGTGCTCGACCCCGAACCCACGGTGGGCTACCTCAGCAACGACCTGGTCGACATCGCCTCGGCCCTCAGCCACGGGCTGAGCCACCAGGCGGCCGGGCGGCCGGTCGAGGCGCTGTGGTGGTGGCAGTTCAGCTACCTCTCGCACTGGGGCGAGCGGGCGGCCTGCGCCCTGCGCGTCGTGCAGGCGCTGCTCGCGCACGTGCGCCTCGACGCCGACCCGGACGCCGTGTCCGAGGCCGAGTTCGACGCCCTCCACCCCTGAGGGCCGGCCACTCCGCAACAAGTCGCCGTCAGGGAGCCTCGGGGAGGTCGCCCGAGGCCACCGCCGCGCGCAGGTCGTCGGTCGCGTCCCAGTCGTTGGCGTGCATCGCCGCGACGACCCGGCCCTCGCGCAGCCAGAACGCGCGGAACACCAGGCCGGCGAGGTCACCGTGCACGACGACCTCGTCGTCGGCGCCGGCGTGACCGACGTACTCCATGCCCAGGTCGTACTGGTCGGTGAAGAAGTAGGGCATCGCGTCGTAGACCTCGTCGCCGCCGGCGAGGTTGTGCGCGGCGACCTTGGCCTGGTTGATCGCGGTGTCCCAGTGCTCGACCCGGATCCGCCGGCCCAGCACGGGGTGGGCGTGGTTGGCGATGTCTCCGACGGCGAGCACGCTCGGCACCGACGTGTGCAGGCCGGCGTCGACCAGCACCCCGTTGTCGACGGCCAGCCCGGCGGCCTCGGCGAGCGCGACCCGCGGGGTGACCCCGACCCCGGCCACGACGAGGTCGGCGCCGGCAAGGTCCTCCGCCGTGACCTGGGTGCCCAGCCGCAGGTCGACGCCGTGGCTGCGGTGCAGGTCGGCGAAGGCCTGCGCCACCGTCGGCCCGAGCACCCGCAGCAACGGCAGGTCGGCCACCTCGAAGACCGTCACCTCGCAGCCCGCCTCCCGCGCCGCAGCGGCGGTCTCCAGCCCGATCCAGCCGGCTCCCACGACGGCGATCCGCCCGCCCTTCGCGAAGGCAGCCTTGAGCCGGTCGCTGTCCTCGATGGTGCGCAGGTAGGCCGTGGGCGCACCGCTCTCCTCGGCGAGCGCGAGCCGTCGCGGCTCCGCCCCGGTGGCGAGCAGCAGCCGCTCGTAGGTGACCTGCTCACCGGTCGACAGGTGCACCACGTGGGCGTCGGTGTCGACCGCGGTCGCCTCGACGCCGAGCCGCAGGTCGACGTCGTGCTCGCCGTACCAGTCGGCCGGATGCACGAAGGCGTCGTCGATCGGGTCGTTGCCGAGCAGGTAGCCCTTGGACAGCGGCGGGCGTTCGTAGGGGGCGTGCGCCTCGGACCCGACGAGGACGACCGGGCCGTCATGGCCCTGCTCGCGCAGCTCGGTGGCGGCGGTGCCGCCGGCCAGACCGGCGCCGACGATGACGATCGACATGGGACCTCCTTGACGTGGTGGTCGCGACGCTACGCGGTGCCCCTGCGCAGCGCAGCCCGCACCAGCGACTGATTGCGGATCACCCACCTCCGGGGCCTCTGGCAGGCCCCGGGAGGTGGGTGATCCGCAAGAGTCGGCGGGCCACCGACCTCGTGCGACTTGCCGCGGTTCCTGGCTCCCGATGCCGCGAAAACCGCAGGCAAGTCGCACGAAGTCGAAACGCGCGGATGCCGGCTGACCGGCATCCGGGCACGCGGTCCGGTCCGTGGACGTCCGGTTAGAGTGGTCGCGACCCCACACGCACCACCGTCACGGGAGTAGCACGTGCCCATCGTCGTCCAGAAGTACGGCGGATCGTCGCTGGCCGACGCCCAGAGCATCAAGCGCGTGGCCCGACGGATCGCCGAGACCAAGAAGGCCGGTCACGACGTCGTCGTGGCCGTGTCCGCGATGGGTGACTCCACCGACGACCTGCTCGACCTGGCGCGCGACGTCAGCCCGGTGCCGCCGCCGCGCGAGCTCGACATGCTGATGACCGCCGGCGAGCGGATCTCGATGGCGCTGGTCGCCATGGCGATCTCCGACCTCGGGTTCAGCGCCCGCTCGTTCACCGGCAGCCAGGCCGGCGTCATCACCGACGGCGTGCACGGCAAGGCCAAGATCATCGACGTCACGCCGGGCCGCATCACCGAGGCGCTCGGCAAGAACCACATCGTGATCGTCGCGGGGTTCCAGGGTGTCAGCCAGGGCACCAAGGAGATCACCACGCTGGGCCGCGGGGGCACCGACACCACCGCCGTCGCGCTCGCCGCCGCCCTCGGGGCCGAGGTCTGCGAGATCTACACCGACGTCGACGGCGTGTTCACCGCAGACCCCCGCATCGTGCCCTCCGCGCGCAAGATCGACCGCATCTCCAACGAGGAGATGCTCGAGCTCGCGGCGTCCGGCTCGAAGGTGCTGCACCTGCGCAGCGTCGAGTACGCCCGGCGCTTCGACATCCCCATCCACGTGCGGTCGTCGTTCTCCCACAAGGTGGGCACGATCGTCACGGACCAGCCAGGACCCCAAGGAGACGCCGTGGAAGCCCCGATCATCGCCGGTGTGGCCCACGACCGCAGCGAGGCGAAGGTGACCGTCGTCGGCGTGCCCGACCGCCCCGGCATGGCCGCGCAGATCTTCGAGGCGGTGACCGTGGCCCAGATCAACATCGACATGATCGTGCAGAACGTCTCGGCCACCGACACCGGCCTCACCGACATCTCGTTCACGCTGCCCAAGACCGACGGCACCGCGGCCGTCGAGGCGCTGCAGCGGATCCAGGGCGAGGTCGGCTTCACCTCGATCCAGTACGACGACCAGATCGGCAAGCTCTCGCTGGTCGGGGCGGGCATGCGCTCCAACCCCGGTGTCTCGGCGACGTTCTTCAAGGCGCTCGCCAACGCGGGCGTCAACATCGAGATGATCTCGACCTCGGAGATCCGCATCTCGGTGATCACCCGGGACGACCTCCTCGACGAGGCGGTGCGGGCGGTGCACACGGCGTTCGGGCTCGACTCCACCGAGGGTGAGGCCGTCGTCTACGGAGGCACCGGCCGCTGACGTGACTGCCACCGGGGAGGGGACCACGGGGGCCGCGCTGCCGACCCTGGGCATCGTGGGGGTGACCGGCGCCGTCGGCCGTGTCGTGCTCGACGTGCTGCCGACCCGTCACTCGCACTGGAGCCGCGTGCGGCTGGCCGCCGGGGACGAGGACGTCGGCTCGACGCTGCGGGTCGGTGGTGAGGACGTCGTCGTCGAGGCGCTGTCGCCGGAGTTCTTCGAGGGCATCGACGTCGCCATCTTCGACATCCCGCCGTCGATCGCCCGCGAGTGGGTCGAGCTGGCGGCGTCACGGGGCGTCGTCGCCATCGACAACAGCACCGAGTTCCGCACCGAGTCGGACGTGCCGCTCGTCGTGCCGGAGGTGAACCCGCGCAAGGTCGCGGACCGGCCGCGCGGCATCATCGCGAACCCCGGCGCCACGGTCATGACGATGATCGACGCCCTCGCCGTGCTGCACGGCGTGTGGGAGCTGACCGGGCTCGTCGTGACCACCTTCCAGGCCGCCTCCGGCCTGGGCCGCACCGGGATGACGCGCCTGCACGACGAGCTCGACGTGGTGCACGGGCACCGTGAGCTCGGCACCCGCCCGGGCGACGTGCGCCGGCTCATCGAGGAGGAGCTCGGGGAGTCGCCGTTCCCGGCACCGTTGGCGCTCAACGTCGTTCCCTTCGTCGGGCACCACGTCGGCGACGGCTGGACCTCCGAGGAGGTCAAGGTTCGCGACGAGACCCGCAAGATCCTCGACCTCCCCGACCTGCCGATCTCGGCCACCTGCGTGCGCGTGCCCGTCGTCTCGTCGCACTCGGTCACCATCCACGCCACGTTCGCGCAGCGCGTGCGGGTCGCCGACGCCCGTCGGGCGCTGGTCGAGGCACCGGCGGTCGTCATGCTCGACGACCCCGACGAGCCGGAGTTCCCGACGCCCAACGACGTCGTCGGGGCCGACCCGCGCTTCGCCGGGCGGCTGCGCCAGGCACCGGAGTCACCGAACACCCTCGACCTGTTCATCTGCGGCGACAACCTGCGCAAGGGGGCCGCGCTCAACATGGTGCAGACCGCCGAGCTGGTGGCCCGCGAGCTCACCGGGCACTGACCCGACGCCCGGATGGTGGCCGGGTGACCGGTGACGGCACCGACGCGCCACAATGGGGGACGCGGGATGCCGCGGTGCCAGTGCACCTCCCACCCCACGTTCGCCCCGTTCCACCTCCGACACGACCATCGCACCGCAGGAGCGCACCATGACCGTCCGCACCGTCGCCATGCTCACCGCGGGAGGGCTCGCCCCGTGCCTCTCCTCCGCCGTCGGAGGGCTCATCCAGCGCTACACCGAGCTGGCCCCCGACGTGCGGATCATCGCCTACACCAACGGGTACGCCGGCCTGCTCAGGGGTGACTCGATCGAGGTGACCCCGCAGGTGCGCGAGCGCGCCCACCTGCTGCACCGCTTCGGCGGGTCGCCCGATCGGCAACAGCCGGGTCAAGCTCACCAACGTCGCCGACTGCGTCAAGCGCGGGCTCGTGCAGGAGGGCCAGGACCCGCTGCACGTCGCGGCCGAGCAGCTCACCGCCGACGGCGTCGACGTGCTGCACACGATCGGCGGCGACGACACGAACACGACGGCGGCCGACCTCGCCGCCTACCTCCACGAGAACGAGCTACGAGCTGACCGTCGTCGGCCTGCCCAAGACGATCGACAACGACGTCGTGCCGATCCGCCAGTCGCTCGGCGCGTGGACCGCGGCCGAGCAGGGCTCGATCTTCGCCCAGAACATCATCGCCGAGCACACCTCGAACCCCCGGATGCTCATCGTCCACGAGGTCATGGGCCGCAACTGCGGCTGGCTCACCGCGGCGACCGCCGAGGCGTACCGCAACTGGGTCGCCGAGCAGGACTACGTGCCCGGCATCGGCAACGACCCGCGCCGCTGGGACGTCCACGCGGTCTTCGTGCCCGAGCGCCCCATCGACCTGCACGCCGAGGCCGACCGGCTGCGCGCCGTCATGGACGAGCTCGGCTGCGTCAACATCTTCCTGTCCGAGGGTGCCGGCGTGGCCGAGGTCGTCGCCGAGCTCGAGGCCGCCGGCGAGGAGGTGCCGAGGGACCCGTTCGGCCACGTGCAGCTCGACAAGATCAACCCGGGCGCGTGGTTCGCCAAGCAGTTCGCCGAGCTGCTCGGCGCCGAGAAGACGATGGTGCAGAAGTCGGGCTACTTCGCCCGCTCGGCCGCGGCCAACGACCGCGACCTGGCCCTGATCAAGCAGTGCACCGACCTCGCCGTCGACTGCGCGCTGCGGGGCGAGGCCGGCGTCATCGGCCACGACGAGGAGCGCGGCGACGAGCTGCGCGCCATCGAGTTCCCGCGGATCAAGGGTGGCAAGGCGTTCGACGCGACCACCCCGTGGTTCACGGACCTGCTCGAGTCCATCGGGCAGGGCTGACCGGGGCCCGACCGTGGTCGACGCCTGGTGGGTCGCGGTCGGGGTCTACGCCACGCTGTTGGTCGGGCAGCGACTGTGGCGCGCTCGCCGCTGGGTACCCCCGGAGTGGCCGGAGGCCGACTACGGCTGGAAGGTGACCCACCTGCTCTGGGTGCCGTTCAACGTGCTCGACGTGGTGTTCGGGGTGGCGCTGCTCTTCGCACTCATCGCTGCCCTGCTGGCGATCTGAGCGGGCCCGCGCCAACGACCACAGGCCGACAGTGCGGTGGGGGAGTTCCCACGGCGGTGGGTCGCACGCCGTCCGTGCGACCCACCGCCCACGGGGCGATCGATGTCGACCTGGCCCCGGGTGGGCGTGCACCGTCCCCTGCGACGGTCACGGGGACAACTGTGCCCCAGGGGTCGGACAGCCGCGCGGGTGCCCCCATCCGAACTCATGGTGGTGCTGGCACCACCCATCCGTGTCATCCGGCGACAGGCACCCCGGACGTCAGCGAATCAGTAGGTGTGAAGGGCTGATTCTGCTGGTTCCGAAGGCTCCGAGAGTCACCGCGGCTGTCGGGTGCCGGGGGGGAAGTGCCCCTCGACGGTGGTGCCACGACCCGGCGCGGAGACGATCCTCAGCTCGCCACCGGCCGCCCGGATCCGGTCGCGCATGCCGGTCAGGCCGTGGGTCGAGCGCACCGCCGCCGGGTCGAACCCGTGCCCGTCGTCGGTGACGCTGAACCGCAGCCCGCGGCCCGGCCCCTCGTCGTCGGACGCCTGCACGGTGATGATCGAGCCACCCGAGTGCCGGTCGGCGTTGTGGATGGCCTCGGTGCAGCAGAAGTACACGGCCGCCTCGACCGAGGGCGAGTGCCGACCCAGCGAGTGCATGTCGACGGTGCACGGCAGGATCGTGCGGCGGGCCGCCGCCGGCAGCGCCCCGACCAGGCCACGCTCACCGAGCAGCGGTGGGTAGATGCCGTGCGCCAGGTCGCGCAGCTCGCGGATCGCCGCCTCGAGCTGGCCCTGCAGGCCGTGCACGATCCTGCGGGCCTGGGGTGGGTCCTGGTCGAACATCCGGGTGGCGCGGCCGAGGTCGACGGCGATCGAGGCGAGGCGCTGCTGGGCGCCGTCGTGCAGGTCGCGCTCGATGGAGCGGCGGGCCTCGACGGCAGCGACCGCGAGGCGGGCCCGCGACTCCTCGAGCTCCGTGGTGCGCTCGCTCAGCCGGATGACGTTGTCCCGCAACCCCGCGACGAGCACGCTGACGAGCACCGGGACGAAGATCCCCACGATCAGGACGGTGCGCAGGGTGACCGGGTGGGTGGCCTCGTAGTCCGGCCACCGCGCCACTCCCATCGCCGAGAGCAGGCCGCACAGGGTCACCGTGACGACGATGGTGGCCGTGCGGACCCGGGGCCCGAGGTGGTCGGCGACGACGACGAGCGGCAGCAGCAGGGCGAGCAGCCCCACCGGGGCCAGGAACGGGCTCGCCCAGGTGATCGCGAACGACACCACCCAGGTCGCGACGATGGTGACCGAGGCCGCCGCAGCATTCCGGTCGCGCCCTGCCAGCACCTCGGCGGCCAGCAGGAGGATGCCGCACGCCACCAGTGCGTAGAGGTTGTTCATGATCGTGTGCGAGGGGCCGAACGCCACCCGCATCGCGACCAGGGCCAGCACCGACGACCAGATCGCGACGAGGTTGACGCGCAGGTAGGCCCGCAACCGGGCCAGCTTGCGACTCCCCGCCGGGCGCCCGACGAACCCGCTCGGGAGCCGCGCCACGTCAGACCGCCGGCCCGGCCGCCACCGAGGTCGGCGTGGACCCGCTGTCGCCGAGGTAGAGCAGCACGGCCGCGACCCGACGATGGGTGCGGTCGCCGGCGGGCAGGTCGAGCTTGGTGAAGATCGAGTTGATGTGCTTCTCGACCGCCCGGGAGGTGACGTGCAGCGTCGCGGCGATCGCCGAGTTCGAGGCCCCGGTGGCGATCAGGCCGAGCACCTCGCGCTCGCGGCTGGTGAGCCGGGCGACCGGGCTGGCCTCGAACCGCAGCCGGTGCCGCATCAGGGCGTCGACGACGTGCGGGTCGATGACGCTCTCCCCGCGCCGCACCGCCTCCATCGCCGACACCAGGTGCTCGACGTCGGCGACCCGCTCCTTGAGCAGGTAGCCGCGCCCGGTGCTGCCCCCGGCCACCAGGGCCAGCGCTCCCTCGGCGTCGGCGTGCTGGGACAGCACGACGACCCCGAGCTTGGGATGGGTGCGACGAAAGCGCTCGGCGGCGCGGATGCCCTCGTCGGTGTGCGTGGGCGGCATCCGGATGTCGGCGAGCACGACATCGGGCTCCTGCTCGCTGACCGCGTCGAGCAGCTCGCCGAGGTCACCGGCCTCGATGACCTCGTCGACCGCGGGGTGCTCGGTCAGGAGCGCGACGAGGCCCTGACGGAGGAGCACGCTGTCCTCCGCGAGCACCACGCGCATGCCGGGCATGTCTGCATGGTAGGAGGGCCGGGCGAGGTACGACGGGACATCGACCACAACGGGGCGCTCCGTGCGCCCCGCGGTACCGGCAGGATGGCGGCGTGCTCCCCGACCTCTTCCTCCGGCCCGCCGAGCGGGACAACCCCCACACCGTCATCGACGACCACCACCCGGAGGGGGTCGCGTGGAGCGAGGGCAACCGGGTGCGGCCGATCGTGCACGGCCGGCCGTACATGGCCGAGCTGCACGAACGGGTGAGCGCGCTGGGGGAGGGCGACCTCCTCTACTTCGTCGACTGGCGCGGCGACCCCGACCAGCGGCTGACCGACGACCCGGGCTCGACGGTCTCGGCGACCTTCTCGGCGGCCGCCCGGCGCGGGGCCGACGTGCGGGGGCTGCTCTGGCGCTCGCACTGGAACAGGTTCGGCTTCCACTCCGAGAAGTCGCGCGTGCTCGGCATCGAGATCGACGAGGCCGGCGGCCAGTGCCTGCGTGACATGCGAGTGCGCACCGGCGGCTCGCACCACCAGAAGTTCGTCGTGCTGCGGCACCGGGACGACCCCTCGCGCGACGTCGCCTTCCTCGGCGGCATCGACCTGTGCCACAGCCGCCGCGACGACATCGGGCACGAGGGCGACCGCCAGGTGATCCCGATGCCGCAGGCGTTCGGGGCGCGCCCCGCCTGGCACGACGTGCACGTCGCCATCCAGGGGCCGGCGGTCTTCGACGTCGAGACCACCTTCCGTGAGCGGTGGGAGGACTCCACGCCGCTGACCCTCAACCCCGGGCGGCTGCTGTCGAGCCTGGCCCAGCGCGAGCCGATGGTCCCGCGCCCCCTGGCCGAGCAGGCGCCGCCGCCGCCGTCACCGGCGGAGGCCGCCACCGAGGCGGTGCAGATCCTGCGCACCTACCCGGCGATCCTGCCCAAGGGCTACGACTTCGCACCGGCGGGGGAGCGCAGCGTGGCGCACGCCAACACCACGGCCGTGGCGCACGCCCGACGGCTGGTCTACCTCGAGGACCAGTACCTGTGGTCGGAGGAGGTCGGCCGACACTTCGGGAAGGCGCTGCGCGAGAACCCCGAGCTGCGCCTCATCGCGGTGATCCCGATGGTCCCGGACGAGGACGGCGCGGTCACCCTCCCGCCGCAGCTCTACGGGCGCAAGCTGGCGATGGACCTCCTGCTCGAGGCAGGGGGCGACCGGGTCGCCGTGTACGGGCTCACCAGCGAGGCGGGGTACCCCATCTACGTGCACGCCAAGGTCTGCGTCATCGACGACGTGTGGGCCAGCGTCGGGTCCGACAACTTCAACCGGCGCTCGTGGTCGAGCGACTCGGAGATCGCCTGCGCGGTGCAGGACGTGCGGGTGGCCGACCGCGAGGCACCCGTCGCCGGGTGACTCGTTCGCGCTGCGGTTGCGCCGTGAGCTGGTGGCCGAGCACCTCGGCGTCTCCCCCGAGGACGTGCCGGACGACCCCGACGAGGTCTGGGACCGCATGGCGTCCGCAGCCACGGCGCTGGACGACTGGTACGCCGGTGGGGCCGCCCCCCGCGGCCGGCGCCACCTGCCGCGACCCAAGGCGCCGCTCAAGGGCACCTCGGTGCGGTGGCGGCGACGCGCCGGGGCGTGGTCCGGGGCGGCGGGTGTCGAGCGCCCGCCGGGGCGCCTGCGCCGGCTGTCGCCGCCCGAGCTGACCCGGGCCCAGCTGCTCTGGACGCCCCGGCTGTACGACCTGTTCGACCCCGACGGCACGGTCCTGCGCGACGACCAGATCTGACCGCTGTCCTCCGGATGCCGGGCCAGCCGTTCGCCTGTGGGAACCTTGGACGAGCCCTGCGCGGGAGCCCCCGCGCCACCCCCACGACCTCGGAGGACCTCGCGTGCCCGACGCCCCGGCCACCGACTTCCGCCCCGTCATCCTCGGCGGCGACATCACGGCGTACAGCCTCGTGCGCACCTTCCACGCGGCCTACGGTGTGCGCCCGCTCGTGGTCAACATGACCGACGGCGGCCCGATCGGCATGAGCACGTTGTGCGACCACATCCACGTCGAGGGCTTCGAGGAGGCCGACGTGTTCGTCGGAGCGCTCGAGAAGGTCGGCCGCGAGCACGCCACGCCCGGGGTGCCGCTGCTGCTCGTGGCTGCCGGTGACTGGTACGTGCGGATGATCATCGAGCACAAGGACCACCTCGGGCAGTGGTTCACCATCCCGTACATCGACCTCGACCTGCTCGACCGGGTCGTGCGCAAGGACGTCTTCTACGGCCTGCTCGACGAGGTCGGCGTGCCCTACCCGACGACCGTCGTCGTCGACATGTCGCAGGACCTCGGCGAGGAGCACGACCTGCCCTTCGAGTTCCCGGTCGTCATGAAGCCGGCCGACAGCGCGCTGCACCACTACGCGCGCTACCCGGGCAAGAAGAAGGTCTTCATCCACGACACCCGCGAGCAGCTCGCGACGGCGCTCGCAGCGGTGCGGGCCTCGAACTACGACGGCAACTTCCTTCTCCAGGAGTTCATCCCGGGCGACGACACCAACATGCGGGTGCTCACCTGCTACTCCGACCAGCACGGCAAGGTGCGCTTCGGCGCCGTCGGCCACGTGCTGCTCGAGGAGCACCACCCGATGGCCATCGGCAACCCCTGCGTCATCATCAACACCGAGATCGACGAGATCGTCGAGCAGGCCACCCGCTTCCTCGAGCACGTCGGGTACGTCGGCTTCTCGAACTTCGACCTCAAGTACGACCGCCGCGACGGCACCCTGAAGTTCTTCGAGATCAACGTGCGCCTGGGCCGCTCCAACTTCTACGTGACCGCCGGCGGCAACAACGTCTCGGAGTGGTACGTGCGCGACTGGGTGCGCCACGAGGAGCTCGAGGGCGTCGAGATCGCCCGCGGCGAGCACCTGTTCGCCTTCGTGCCCAAGTACGTCGTGAAGCGCTACGTGCTCGACCCGGTGCTGCGCGACAAGGCGCTGGCCCTGATGAAGGCCGGCCGGGCGAGCGACCCGAACTGGTACGCCCCCGACCTCACCCTCAAGCGGCGGGCGTACAACATGGCCTACCACGTGAACCAGGTGCGCAAGTTCCGCAAGCACTTCGTCGCCCGATGACGGCGGGTGCGGTGCGCGACGAGCCGGTCGGGGTGCTCGGGGGCCTCGGCCCGGCGGCGACGGTGCTCTTCATGCACCGGCTGGTCGAGCTGACCGACGCCCCCCGCGACCAGGACCACGTCGACCTCCTCGTCTGGCAGCACGGCAGCATCCCCGACCGGTCGGCCTTCCTCCTCGGCCACGGTGAGAGCCCGGAGCCGGTGCTCGTCGCGGATGCCGTGGCGCTCGAGCGCGCCGGCGCGCGCTTCATCGCCATCCCGTGCAACACGGCCGTGGTGTGGGTCGAGCAGATGCGCGCCGCCGTGTCGATCGAGGTGCTCGACACCGTGGCCGAGACCGTCGACGCAGCCCGGCGTGCGGTGCCCGGCCTGCAGCGGCTGGGCGTGCTCGCCACCGACGGAACCCTGCTCGCCGGCACGTACGCCGCTGCCGCGGCCGCCGCCGGCATCGACCTCGTCACGCCTGCACCCGAGGTGCAGCGTGAGGTCATGTCGATCGTCTACGACGGGGTCAAGGCCGGTGAGCCGGTGCCGCGCGAGCGGTTCGACGCCGTGGTCGACCACCTGCGCGACCAGGGCGCCGAGGCGGTGGCCCTCGGCTGCACCGAGCTGTCGGTGCTGCACGGCGAGCTCGGCGTCGACGACGTCACCATCGTCGACTCGATCGAGGCCCTCGCCCGCCGCGTCGTCCTGCGGGCCGGCGCCTCGCTGCGGGCGTGAGTCGGGCGGATGCCGGAACCCGGCATCCGCCCGACTGGCCGGCCGGTCGCCCGGCCGGCCAGTGTGTGGACAGACCGATCGGCCGGCCGGTTGCCCGGCCGACCGATCGGCTACCCGTCCGTCCGGTTTCCCGGGGGGATGTCGGTGACGCCGAGGGCCGTCACCTGGGCGGGTAGTCGGAGGCGGTCGCGGCTGGGGTGAAGATCCACGACCGCCTCCGATCTGCGGTCAGCGTCCCGTGCCGGTCAGGGCAACCGTCCTGGGACTACCGACCGCGTTGCTGGTGACCGTCAAGCTCCCGGTCACCGGCCCCACCGCAGTGGGCCGGAAGCTCACCGACAGGCTGCAGGACCTGCCAGCCGCGAGCGTGGCCGGCGCCACTGGGCAGTTGCCCAGGGTGGCGGTGAAGGCCCCTGTGGTCCTCACCGGGTTGACCGCGGCGAACAGCAGCGCGCCGGGGCCGTTGTTCTGCACCCTGACGTTCTGCGTCCGCGTCGTGCCGCGGGCGCGGCGACCGAAGTCGGTCGTGGCCGGCAATCGTGATGGCGGGCTGCACCACCGGGGTCCGGCCCTGTCCGGTCAGGGTGATCACGGTGGGGGAACCCGCCGCGTTGTGGGCGATGCTCAGCTGAGCGGTCGCCGTTGCGGTCGTCGTCGGGCGGAAGCCGACCGTGATGGTGCAGGTGCCCGCCGGTGCGACGGCCGCAGTGCAGCCGTTGGTGACGACGGAGAACGGTCCTGCGGGGGTGATGGTGGCGGCCGAGACCGTGAGGTTCGCGCTGCCGGTGTTGGTCACCACGACGTCCTGGGTCGCCGTCGCTCCGGTGTTCTGCGGCCCGAAGGCGACAGTGGTAGCCGGCGAGATCGAGGCCACCGGTGCGGGTGCGGTGATGGTGGATGTCGCGACGTCCTGGTCGGTGAACCGGAGCGTCTCCACGTTGCGCACCGTGTCGATGCCGTCGGTGCCGACGGTGTCGGTCACCGTGAGCACCCGCGCAGCGCCGACGCCCACAGTCGTGACCGTGTAGTTGGCCCGCGGGCCGGAGAACAGCGCCATGTCGGTGTCCGCCGTGGTCGAGGTGAGGATCTCCCGGACGGCCACGATGTTGCCCGGGTCGACCAGGCCGGCGAAGACCGCCTGCTGGAGGGTCATGCCCGGTCGGTGCCGGCACCGAAGTTGCCGGACTTGGCCGCACCGGTCATGAGGTCGGTGGTGCCGATCTCGGTGGCCGGGTCGGCCGGCGTCGGTCCGGACGCTGAGCCGCACGTTCGAGGTACGGTCGCCGTCGATGATGTCGTCGGCGCCGCGACCCTCGATCAGGTCGCTGCCGCCGCCGCCGAGCAGGATGTTGCCGTCGCCCCAGACGTTGCCCTCGAGCAGGCACTGGTGCAGTCGCCGTCGACGGCGATGATCGCCGTGCCGGGTCGACGGTGCGCATCGCGGCGGGACCAGCGTGGTCGAGACCGTTGATCCGGTCCAGACCCGTCTGGTCGAGCGCGTCGCACCCGACGAAGCCGCCGCCGCCGACGTCGGTCGGGCACCACGTCGTCACCGCGGAGGATGTCGTTGAGGTTCCAGCCGGACAGCGCCTCGACCTCGTTGAACTTGTCCCGGACGCCGGCCGGAGGATGCACGCCGTCGGCGACGAACACCTGGGCGAGGTCCATGTCCTGGGCCTGCGGGTCGCCCTGACCGATCTCCCAGTCGTAGCCGGAAGCGCCGGCGATCTTCTCGATGCCGGGGCCGGCGACACCGATGTCGTCGCCGCCCTCCATGTCGTAGTCGTCGTCGCCGCCCTGGCCGATCAGGATGTCGTGGCCGGGGATGTTGTGGTCGTCGAAGAAGAACGGTTGAGCTGTCACCGATGCAGGAGGTCGGGCTGGTCGCCGCCCTCCTCCCAGTCGTCGCCGCTGTCACCGAAGACGGCGTCGAGGCCCTGGCCGGCGATGGCGAAGTCGTCGCCGTCGCCGCCGAAGGTCTCGTTGGTGTTGGCGCCACCGTTGGTGAAGTCGTTGCCCGTCGCCACCCATGATGATGTCGAGGCCGGGACCGCCGTCGATGGCGTCGTTGCCGGGACCGCCCTTGGGCACGTCGTCGCCGGCGAGGTCGGTGATGATGTCGTTGCCCTCGCCGCCGAGGGCGATGTCGGCGCCGTCGCCGCCCTCGATGATGTCGTTGCCCTCGCCGCCCCAGAAGGTGTCGTTGTCGTTGCCGCCGCAGATCCGGTCGACGCCGGCGGTGCCGTTGTAGACGGCCTGGGCGTTGATGCCGGACGGGTCGACGGTGTTGGTCAGCGCGGTACTGGATCGTGCCGTCGGGCATGCCGGAGCAGCAGCGCGTTCTCGTCGCACTCGGAGGCCGGGTCGTCGCTGACCGGATGCCGACGCCGGTGAACTGCCGAGCTGCCGGCGGTGGCCGGCGACCAGGTTGCCGAGCTCGAACTTGCAGTCGGCCGTGGCGAACGGGTCGGCCTTGAGGGTGTGCGCGTTGGTGTTGCGCATGACCAGCTCGGCGAACGAGTTGCCCTCGAGCTGGGTCCGCAGGTTCATGCCCGGGGTGCGGGCCAGGTAGTAGAACCGGTCGCCGTTCTGCAGGTCGGTCAGCTGGTTCTCGAACACGTAGTTGAACGTGCTGCCGAGCAGGCCGCCGAACAGGTTGGTGTGCTCGGCGAGGCCGCCGACCCACAGGTCGACGTCGTCGACGCCGGTGATCGGTCTTGCCGCCGACGTTGGCCCAGGCGCCGGTGCCGAACATGAAGTCGCGCGGCGTCGGCCGGCGGGACCGTCGCCGACGTCGGGCGTCGCGGGTCTGACGATCAGCTGTCGCAGCGGCCTCGACGCTTGCCGGCCAGCGCGTCGTCTCGGCGAGTGATCGTCGGGTGCGTGCCGTAGGCCGCGACGAAGTTGACCAGCGACTCCGGGTGCTTGAGCTGCTGCGCCGAAGTCGACCCAGTTGGTGTACGGCGTCGAGCTGGCCGTCGTTGGTCGCGGCGAAGATCTGCCGGCGCACGTCGTTCAGCGAGGGGATGCCCTCGCTGCGGGCCCGCGTCATGTTGATCGCGGGCAGGTCCAGCGGCAGGCCGAGCAGGTTGTTGCGCAGGGTGTCGGTGACGAACTCGTCGATCTCGTTGCCGACCTGGTCCGACAGGCCCATGATGATCGCGCCGGCGGCCTGCTGCGGAGGTCAGCGTGCCCGCGGTGCCGCCGTCGGTAGTACGCCGCCGGGTTGAGGAACCCGTCGAGCAGCGGGATGTCGTTGTGCGAGCCCGTCCGCGTTGGTGCCGCGGGATGGTCTCGGTCAGCATCGAGTGGCCGAAGCGGTAGACGGCGTGGGCGAACTCGGCCGTGATCGCCGGGTTGACGTCGGTCTGGGTGAACGCGAACGGCTCGAACGGGTTGATCGCCGGGCTGCACCTTGCGGGCGAACTCCTCGAACACGAGGTGCTGGTACTCCATCTCGGTCACGAAGCGGGCGGCCTGGAAGAGCCGCTCGCCGTTCCAGCCGTCAGCACCGGCGTGCCAGCTGCCACTCGGCCAGGGCTGCTGCGCCGCTCGTCGAGGTGTCGTTGGTCGAGGACGTTCTGGATGTCGTCGACCAGGCGGTCGTGCTCGGAGTGGAAGACCTGGTGGATCGCGCTGCAGGCGCGATGTTCTCGTTGCAGCGGCCGTCACCGCAGATGAAGTGCGATGTCGAGCAGCTCGTTGTCGTACTGGCCGGCCGCCACGGGGTCGAGGCTGCCGCCGGCGGTCGTGTTGGCATCCGGCGTCCGGGGCGGCCGTGGGGTCCCGGGGTCGGCGCTGTGCGCGATGTCGTTGAGGAACGCCGTGTCGATGTGCAGCACGTTGGCCGGGCGCGGGCACGGGGGTGGTCGAGGTTGCCCTCGACGAGGCACCGGTGGTGGTCACGTACTGCGGCAGGCCGTTGGGGCCGGGGATGAAGTTGCCGTACGGGTCGGCGGCGATCATCGGGATGTTGGTGACGTCCGCGTCGACGAGCTGCGAGACCGAGCAGGCGTCGCCGCCTGCTCCTTGATCATCGCCCAGGTGGCCAGGCCGTCACCGTCGGGCGAGCTGAGGAACTTGCCGGTGGCGACCGGCCGGCCGGCGGTGTTGTCGACGTACTCGCGCAGGAAGACCTGGTGCGACGGAGTGCGACGTGTAGGTCTGGCTCTGGTCGACGAACGGCGAGTCGGTGTTCGGCGCGTTGCGCACGCCGTCCGGCGTCCGGGCGATGATCGTGCCGCGGGTCAGGACCATGAACGCGCGGTTCCGGCGGCACGTCGTCGGCGTTGCCGAGCGATGCCGTCCGGGCCGGCGACCAGCGGGTCGTCGGCCTTCAGCGGCACGAAGACGGTGCCGTTGCCGCCGTTGGTGATCTTGTCGAGGCCGTGGTCGAAGAACTGGCCGAAGATCGTGAACAGCGAGTTGAACGGCGGCGACAGGCCGACGTCGGTCGTCACGTTGGGGATGAACAGCGTCTGGTGCTCCGGCACGCAGCCCGCCGGGCAGCCCGTCAGGCCCGCCGGGGTGGTCGGCGGTCGGTCGTGCACGGCACGACGCCCTCGTTGCCCTGGGACCGGACCGGGAACCCGGCTGCGGCGACCGCGGCCGGGTTCGTCGAGGTCTGGTCGACGATCAGGTTGCTGATCATGCGCGGCTCGGAGTCGAAGACCGACCCGGTCGTCTGCGCGTAGGACGTGGTGCCGTGCGGGCGGGCCGAACAGCGCGCGGCGTCGCTCGGCGGTCTGGAAGACCGGTGTGGTCAGCCGCGGGAACGTCTGGTCGGCCGCGCCGATAGGTCTCCTGGCCGGGCTGCAGGTTGTTGCAGCGAGCCGTCGACGGTGCGCAGACCGAAGGAGAGCAGCGGGCTCTCGAGCTGGTTGGGGCCGGTGCCGATCATGGACTGGCACCTGACCGGGTCGGTCGAGGGGCCAGGCCCCTGGGCAGCGAGGGCAGCCGAGTGCGCCTCGGCGATCTTGATCTGCTTCAGGATGAACGAGAGGTCGGCTGGGGTCACGGTGAACCCCTCGCCGACGATGTTGGCGGCTTGTGCCGTCGAGCCCAGACCCATGGGCAGCAACAGCGCAACCATGGCCAGGACCGTCGTGGAGGCGACGTACCTGACTCGGGCTACCCTGCTGCGCCCGGGGGCGCGCTCGTGACTGGAACCGATGACCGATGTACCCATGGTGTAACCCCTGTCTCTGCACGGTGGTGAGCGACAGGTTGACGGGCTGGTCTTTGACGTACCTGTTGGATTTCTGCGGCCGGTCACCCGGCGGGCCTTGCCTTGTGGAGAGACCGATCGGCCGGCCGGTTGCCCGGCCGACCGATCGGCTACCCGTCCGTCCGGTTTCCCGGGGGGATGTCGGTGACGCTGAAGGCCGTCACCTGGGCGGGTAGTCGGAGGCGGTCGCGGCTGGGGTGAAGATCCACGACCGCCTCCGATCCGGTCAGCGTCCCGTGCCGGTCAGGGCAACCGTCCTGGGACTGCCGACCGCGTTGCTGGTGACCGTCAAGCTCCCGGTCACCGGCCCCACCGCAGTGGGCCGGAAGCTCACCGACAGGCTGCAGGACCTGCCAGCCGCGAGCGTGGCCGGCGCCACTGGGCAGTTGCCCAGGGTGGCGGTGAAGGCCCCTGTGGTCCTCACCGGGTTGACCGCGGCGAACAGCAGAGCGCCGGGGCCGTTGTTCTGCACCCTGATGTTCTGCGTCCGCGTCGTGCCGCGGGCGCGGCGACCGAAGTCGGTCGTGGCCGGCAGTGTGATGACGGGCTGCACCACCGGGGTCCGGCCCTGTCCGGTCAGCGTGATCAGCGTCGGGGAACCCGGCGCGTTGTGGGTGACGCTGAGCTGAGCCGTCACCGTTGCGGTCGTCGTCGGGCGGAAGCCGACCGTGATGGTGCAGGTGCCCGCCGGTGCGACGGCCGCGGTGCAGCCGTTGGTGACGACGGAGAACGGTCCTGCGGGGGTGATGGTGGCGGCCGAGACCGTGAGGTTCGCGCTGCCGTCGTTGGTCACCACGAGGTCCTGGGTCGCCGTCGCGCCGGTGTTCTGCGGCCCGAAGGCGACCGTGTTGGTCGAGACCGTGGCCACCGGTGCGGGCGCGGTGATGGTGGATGTCGCGACGTCCTGGTCGGTGAACCGCAGCGTCTCGACGTTGCGCACCGTGTCGATGCCGTCGGTGCCGACGGTGTCGGTCACCGTGAGCACCCGCTGGTCGCCGACGGTGCCGAACGTGATGGTGTAGTTCGCCCGCGGTCCGGAGAACAGTGCCACGTCGACCGCGGTGCCGTTCGCCGGGGTCTGGATCTCCCGGACGATGCGCAGCTGACCCGGGTTGACCGTTCCGGCGAGCAGCCGGGCGGACACGCCGGCCAGCGTCTCGACGCTGTCGATCTGCGTCGTCGGCTCGGTGAGCGCCGCTCCGCACGCTGATGCGCACGTTGAGCTGAGCGTCGCCGTCGATGACGTCGTCGCCACCTCGACCCTCGATGAGGTCGGTGCCGGCACCACCCATGAGGATGTTGCCGCCGGTGAAGGTGGTGGCGCCACCCAGGACGGTGCTGAGACCGGCCACGCGTGCCGTGCCCTCGGCCGTGAGCTCGTGGCCCTCCATCGCCGCGGCGTCACGGTCGTCGCCGCGCAGGGTGTCGTTGAGGTTCCACCCGGACAGCGCCTCGACGAGGTCGAACCGGTCCTTGTTGGTCTCGACGCTCGGCGGGAGCAGACCGGTGAGGTCCAGGTCGGAGTCCGCCGCCACCGGGTCGCCGTCGTGCGTGGCGTAGTCGAACCCGAGCATGCCCTCGTTGCGCTGGATCCCAGGCCCGTTGAGCATGACGTCGTCACCGCCCTCGGCGTCGTTGTCGGTCTCGCCGCCGTAGCCGATGAGGACGTCGTGGCCGGGCTCGTTCGGGTCGTCCTGGAACGGGGCGCCGTTGTCGCCCTGCAGCAGGTTGAACGCGCCACCACCGGTGCCGGTGACGGTCGCACCGTTCTCGAGCCAGTCGTCGCCGTCGTCGCCGAAGACCGTGTCGTCCTCCGGACCGCCGAGGACCCAGTCGTCGCCAGGTCCTGCGAACGCCTCTGCCATGTCGTCGTGGTCGATGAAGTCGTTGCCACGACCGCCCTGGTTCAGGTCGCCCGCGAAACCCTGCCCGGAGGACAGCGTGTCGTTGCCGTCGCCGCCCTTGAGCGTGTCGTCACCGTTGGTGTCGAGCAGGATGTCGTCGCCGAGACCGCCGATGTGGTTGTCGTTGCCGTCTCCGCCCTGCATCCAGTCGTTGCCGTCGTTGCCGCGGATGGTGTCGTCACCCTCGCTGGACCAGACCCGGTTGTTACCGGCCGTGCCGTTGAAGACGACGTGCTCCGGGCCGCCGTAGCGGATCGTGCCGTCCGGCATCCGGGTGAGCAGGGCCGCCTCGTTCCACTCCGTCGCCGGGTCGTCGAGGACGGGGCCGGTGGTGCCCAGGTTGGCCAGGTTGAAGATGAACGACGGGCCGCGAGAACGAGTCGGCCGGTAGGCCCTCGACGTCCGTGTTGCGCTGGATCAGCTCGGCGAAGGAGTTGCCCTCGAGCTGGGTCAGCATGTTCAGACCGGCGGTGCGGGACAGGTAGTAGAACCGGTCGCCGAACTGCAGGTCCTCCATCTGCGACTCGAAGACGTAGTTGAACGTTGAGCCGAGCAGGCCGCCGAAGACGAACTGCTTCTCGGCGAGCCCACCGACCCACAGGTCGATGCGGTCCACACCGGTGTTGGTCGTGTGCCCGGGTCGACCCAGTCGGTGTTGACACCGTGGTCACGCCCGTGACCGGGTCGGTCACCTCGTGCGGCGACTGTTGAGGAACGCGTAGCTGTCCTCGGGCACGTTCTCCGCGGCATCGTCGTCGGCCGTGCCGGGCTCGCCGTCCGGCGCCGTTCAGCGCCGTGCGACGATGGCGTCCGCAGCCGCCCGCTTGGCGTCCATCGTGGTCGCCGTGGTGATGGACGGGTGCGTGCCGTAGGCGGCGATGAAGTTGTTCAGCGACTCCGGGTGCTTGATGCTGAAGCCGAAGTCGGCCCAGCTCTGGTACGGCGCCAGCGCGGAGTTGTTCGACGCCTCGTAGAACGAGCGCCGAGCAGCGTTGAGCGTCGGGATGCCGGTGTCACGGGCGCGGGCCATGTTCAGCGACGCGAGGTCGAGCGGCAGGCCGAGGAGCTGGTTGCGCAGTGCCTCGGTGACGAACTCGTCGAGCTCGTTGCCGACCTGACGGGTCATGCCGCGCACCACGTCGCCGGCCGCCTGGTCCGGTGTGCGGCCGTCCGGCCATGAAGGACGGCGGGTTGAGGAACGCGTCGAACAGGTCGATGTTGTCGCGGGTGCCGGTCGGCGCTGACGCGGTCGACGGACTCGGTCAGCATCGAGTGCCCGAAGCGGTAGACCGCGTGGGCGAACTCGGCCTTGATGGCCGGGTTGATGCTGGTGTTGTAGCCGGTGCCACCCTCACCGAAGAGGGCAACCATCGGCTGCACCTTGCGGATGAACTCCTCGAAGGCCAGGTGCTGGTACTCCATCTCGGTGACGAAGCGGGCGGCCTGGAACAGGCGCTCGCCGTAGTCGTAGCCGCCGTCACGGGCGGTGTAGCGGTTCGTCGCCTTCCAGTCGGCCTCCTCGGCGTCCGTGATGCCGCCAGCCACGTTCTCGGCGTTGACGATCATCGAGTCGATCTCCTCGACGAGGCGGTTGTGCTCGGAGTGGAACACGTGGTGCACGGTGGTGAGGCCGATGTTCTCGTTGACCCGACCGTCACCGGCGATGAAGTGCGCGTCGAGCATCTCGTCGTCGTACTGCGTCACGCAGCCTGCCGGGAAGCCGGGCTGCTCGCACACCACGAGACGCGGGGTCACGACGTCGTCGGGGTCGGGAGTCGAGCCGGACTTCGGCACGGCGTTGTGGGCGATGTCGTCGAGGAACGCGTGCCCGCTGCGGGTCGCGTTCGCGGGGATCGAGATGCCGGCGCCGCCGTTGGCCGTCGGGTCGCCCTCGACGAGCCCGGTCGCGGTGACGATCTGCGGGAAGCCGTTCGGTCCGCGCTCGAAGCGGCCGTACGGGTCGGTGGCGAGCAGGGGGATGCTCAGCGCGTCAGCGTCGGTGAGCGCGATGCCGAGCATCGTCGCGGCCTGCGCCTTCACGTCGGCCCAGGTGGCCATGCCGTCGTCGGCACCGGTGATGAGGCTGCCGGTCGACCTGCGGGTCCCCGGCGGCGTCGAGCGTGTACTCGCGCAGGAAGACCTGGTGCGACGGGTGGGAGGTGTAGGTCTGGCTCTGGTCGACCCACGGCGAGGTCTGGTTGTTCGCCTCGTGGTCGCCGCTGTGAGTGGCGCGGGTCAGCGTCATGAAGTTCGTCGGCGAGCCGTGCCACGTACAGCGGGTCGTCGGCCTTGCAGCGGCATGAAGACCGTGCCGTTGCCGCCCTTGTTCACCAGGTCCAGGCCGTGGTCGAAGAACTGCCCGAACAGCGTGAACCAGGAGTTGTACGGCGCCGACAGGCCGACGTCAGGCGCCACGTTCGGGATGAAGAACGCGCCGGACGGCGTGACCTCCGGGTTCTCGCCGGCGGCGGCGACGGCGGCGGGGTTGGTCGTCCGTCTGGTCGACGATGAGGTTGCTGATGACGCGGGGCTGGCTGTCGAAGACCGTGCCCGTGGTCTGCGTGTAGCTGGTGGAGGCCACTGCGGGTGCCGGGCCCGGACCGTCGGGGTCGCCGCCCTCTCGCCGCGATGCAGGTTCGGGGGCTGACCAGGCGCGGGAAGTCCTGGTCGGCGGAGCCGACCGTGACCTTGCCCGGGACGATGTTGTTGCAGGTGCCGTCGATCAGGCGCAGGCCCCAGGGGAGCGTGTCGCCCACCTCGCCGCCGGGATCTGGTCGGCACCGTTGCCTCGCATGGTCCCGCAGGGGTTCGCCGCCGACAGCGTGTCCGCGTGCTGCTCCGCGATCTTGATCTGCTTGAGGATGAAGCGCAGGTCGGAGGCGTTCAGGTTGAACCCCTGACCGACCGGTGCGGCCGAGGCCGCGGACCCTGCCGTCAGTGCCAGCGGGGCCGCGGTGAGCACCGCGACGCCGGCCACCAGCACCTTAGTGCGCAGGCGCGTGCGGCGCCGTGCCGCCCGCCCTGCCCTGGAAGTACCGCTCATGACGTCTCTCCTTCGTGCTCGTGACTGGGACGGATGATCCTTTTACTCATGACGGAAACCCCTGTCTGCACCGTGGTGAGGGACACCTTGACCGGCTGGGTCTTCGGCATACCTTTTGGAAACCTTGTGTCGGCACATCGGGGCGTGGCCGTGGGGCGGAGTGACTTCAGAAGGTGATGGCGACCCGACCCACGAGCTCGTCGAGCGGGATCGCCCCGTACGTTCGCGAGTCGATCGACTCGGACCGGTTGTCCCCCAGCACGAATACGGCATCCGGGGGAACGGTGACCGGGCCGAAGCAGGTCGAGTCGATCTTCGACAGGTCGACCTGGGGCTCGTGCCGGACGGTCCCGTCGACCGCGAGCACGGCATCGTCGAGGCCTTTTGGGTTCCTTGTGCCGGCCCGGGGCGGCATCCTCGATCGCCACGGTCTGGCCGGCCAGGGACGGACGCGCTCGACGTCCAGCTCGTGGTGCTGGGGGTCGCGGAAGACGACCAGTCGCCCTGCGTCAGTGGGCTCAACCGGACGGGATCTTGTCGAGGACGACCTGGTCCCCGGGGACGAGCGTGGGGCTCATGCTCACGGAGGACACCCGCAGGGGCTCCAGGGCGGAGAGGAGCAGTACGGCCAGGAGGGCCACGGCTGCGACCGCCAGACGCGCCCGTAGGGGCGCGACGCGGTCGCCCGGTCGCCGAGCCGCGCCGGCGCGTCCATCAGCCCAGAGCGCCGCGCCACGCAGCGCCCACAGGCCCAGGCCGGTGGCGAACAGCAGGTTGACCTGGCCCGCCCTTGTGCCGGTCCATCGGCCGGCATGGCCGTGGGGGCGCAGTGACTCAGAAGGCGAGGATGACCCGACCGACGAGCTCGTCGAGCGGGATCGCCCCGTACGTTCGCGAGTCGATCGACTCGAACCGGTTGTCCCCCATCACGAACACGGCATCCGGTGGAACGGTCACGGGACCGAAGTACATCGAGTCGATCCCCTTGACGGTCGACCTGCGGCTCGTACGGCGCCATCCCGTCGACGACGAGCACGCCGTCCTCGATCGCCACGGTCTGTCCGCCCAGCGCCACGACGCGTTTGACGACCAGCTCGTCGTGCTGGGGGTCGCGGAAGACGACGAGGTCGCCCTCGCGTCGGTGGGTTCGCATCGGACGGAGACCTTGTCGACGATGACCTGGTCCCCGGCCTCGAGCGTGGGGCTCATGCTCACCGAGGACACCCGCAGGGGCTCCAGCGCCGTCAGGAGCAGCACGGCCAGCAGGGCCACGGCTGCGACCGCCAGACGCGTCGCCGTAGCGCGACGCGACGCGGTCGCACGGTCGCCGAGCCGCGCCGGCGCGTCCATCAGCCCAGCGCGCCGCTGAGCCGCAGCGCCCACAGGCCCAGGCCGGTGGCGAGCAACAGGTTGACGGTGACCCGCCGCATCCGCGGGGGGAGGAAGGTCACGAGGAGACACACGATCACCAGCTCCGCGCCGGTGGCGGCGAGGTCGGCGGGGCCGACGGCCTCGATCTCGTGAGTCCCGACGTGGGAGGTGATGTCCTCGGGGGGCGTGACCGGGAGTCCCGTGGTGCGACTGGCCACCCAGACCAGGACGATGCCGAGGTTCACGACGATCCCCGTCAGCGCGACCGGCCACGTCGGCCGTCGCAGCACCCATCCGGCGGCGAAGGCCACCTGGAAGAGCCCGGTGACGATGAAGAAGGTCCCGTAGACCCACCAGTGCTCGAGATGCTCCGCCGTGACCGCCAGGTGGATCCCACCCGCGAAGACCGAGGCGAGCGCGACCCACAGCTGGGTGGCGGTCAGCTCGTGCCGTCGAGCGACGGCGTCGTCGCGGTGGTGGCGTCCTCGTGTGCTGTGGTCGTCATGACGGCTCAGAACTCCGGCGCCGGCCCCGGCTGTGCCGGAGCGGTCGTGATCGGGTCGTAGCCGCCCTCGCCGACGGTGAACTGGCCCATCATGTCGTGGTCCTCGTGCACGAGGTTGTGGCAGTGGATCATGTACTTGCCGGCGTGCGGGCCGAACTGGGTGATGACCCGGACGCGCTCGTTCTCACCCACGTACACGACGTCCTTGGGACCGCGCTCGTGGGGGCGGGCGGCACGCGGATCCCGTTCCTGTCGAACTCGCGGTCCAGGATCTTGAAGTCGACGAGGTGGATGTGCAGGGGGTGGTGCCACCCGCCCGAGTCGTTGCTGGATCTCCCAGATCTCCACGGCGTTGAGCGCCGGGTTGGCCAGTGATCTGGCGTAGGCGCTGGCCTCGACGTCGGCCCAGGTCTGGCCGTTGATGGTCCACTGGCCGCCCTTGCGAACCAGGGCCATCGTCCTCGTCGGGATCGCCGCCGTCTCGGTCAACCCCATGATGTCGGTTGCTCGGGTTGAGGACGCTGGGGATCGAGTTCTTCGACGTGGTGCTCGCCTTGGCCACGACGTCGAAGGCCATGACCTTGTCGGTGTGGGTGTAGTCGACGTTGTTCTTCGGGCTGAGGTTGCGCAGGATCACGCGGCGCCCCATCTTGTACTTCGCGAAGTCGATGATGACCTCGTAGCGCTCGGCGTTGCCGTGCAGCAGGCTCGTGACCGGCTGGGGTGCCGCCGTCAGGCCGGCGTCCGTGCCGACGACGACCAGCGGCTCCCCGCTGTCGAGCTGCCAGCGGTAGGACCGTGCGACGGACGCGTTGAGGATGCGGAAGCGGTACTTGCGCCGCTCGACCTTCATGACCGGCCATGGCCGACCGTTCACGAGGATGACGTCCCCGTAGACGCCGTTCTGTCCGTTGTCGTCGTAGAGCAGCTGGCCCTCGGTGTCGAACATGGCGTCGCTGACGATCGAGCGGCACGTCGTAGTACCCCTGGGGGATGGGCAACGACTGCTCCAGCGGGTCGTGCATCCGGTACATCCCGGCGAGCCCCATGTAGACGTTCGACGCGGTGTGGTGCACCCCGTGGTCGTGGTACCAGAGGGTCCGGGCGCCCTGGAAGTTCGGGTAGTGGTAGTCCTTCCAGGAGCCGGGGTAGGTGACGTCGCTGGCGTACCCGTCGAACTGGGGGAGTGACGCCGACCCGTGGAGGTGGACGGACGTGTACGGCGTGTAGCCCAGCGTCGGGTGTGATGGAGGGAGTCGATTGACTGTCGGACAACCACTTTCCGACCCTGCTGCACGTCGAACGTCGGCCCGGGGAAGGAGCCGTTGTAGCCCCAGATCCGGGTCTGGTAGCCCGGGATGATCTGGGTGGCCTGCTCGCGCATGGTCATCGCGTAGTAGTCCGTCGTGCCGTCGTACGTCACCCGGGTGGCGACCGGCGGCAGGGCGAACGGCACGCTGAAGGGAGCCGGCAGGGCGCTCTCCGCGATCCGGCTCTGGCCCGCCGCCAGCACGCTGCGCTCGAGGGGGATCAGCATCGCTCCCCCGGCTGAGCGCGCCGAATGTGAGCATCTCTCGCCTTGACAGTGCCATGGTCCTACCTCTCGATCCGTTTGACGGTGACCGTAGGAAGGAGGGCTTTGAAACTCCTTTGATACTGCCTTCGACGACGAACGGCTGATCCGCTTCTGGCCGAACGGACTACCCCACTTTTGGGGATGTACGCAGCTTTTCGCACCGTGGTTCCCTGACGGGGACGCGAACGGTGCAGGACGCGAGCGAAGGCAGGACAATGGACATTTCGATGTTTGGACCACTACAGGTGCGCGACGGGGACCGGGTGCTCGGGCCGCGCGATCTCGGAGGAGTCAAGCCCAGGCAGGTGCTGGAGCTGCTGTTGCTCGCGCGGGGGCACCTCGTGTGCACCGACGTGATCGCGACGGCGCTCTGGCCGGAAGGAGGGGAGCCCCGCAACGTCGTTGCGACGCTCAACACCTACGTGTGCGTGCTGCGGCACAGCATGTTCGTCGACCAGTCTCTGGCCCGCCGAGTGATCGTGACGGGGCCGGGCGCCTATCGCCTCGCCGTCGAGGAGGTCAACCTCGACCTCGATCGCTTCGACGACCTGCTGCTGCAGGCCGAGCGCGCGCCGCGGCAGGAGCGCATCCGGCTGCTCAGCGAGGCCGCCGGGCTGGCCGGCGGGCCGGTCCTGGAGCACGCACGCTACGACGAGTGGGTCCAGGACGACCGCCTGGTCTACGAGGACCGCACGACCCGCGCCCACCTCGACCTGGCGCTCGACTGGCTCACCGAGGGCGAGCGCTCCACCTGCCTGCGGCACGCGGAGATCGCACTGAGCCACGACCGGTACTCCGAGGAGGCCTACCGGCTGATCATGCTCGCCAACCACGGGCTCGGTCGCCACGACGTCGTGCGTCGCGCGCTCGGCCGCTGCCGGGCCGTCCTCGAGCGGGAGCTGGGAGTCGGCTGCGGTCCGGAGACCGAGCGGATGGCTGCCGCGATCGAGGCGCGCGCCTCGGAGAGCGACATCCTGGACGCCTTCTACCCGACGGCCCTGCGCCTCGTCCCTGAGCTGTCCGTCGCCTGAGCGATCCCTGGAATCCGCTGAGCCGGACCCGGGGGGTTAGTCCGAACGGGCTATGGACGGCTGCTGCGAGCACCTCCACAGTGGTGGGAACCACTACTGCAGGGAAGGTGGTCACGATGGCCGCAAGTGGCAGCGGCCCCGTGTCGGAAGCACATTGGGATGTGTGCTTCTCGCCAGGGGGCCAGACACGGGGGGAAGCCGGATGATGACGAGCACGTTGATCGAGGACGGCCCACTGCTCACGGACGATGAGCAGCACGCCGTTCCCGAGGAACGGACCAGGGTGCTCGTCGTCGACGACCACCGGACCTTCGCCGAGCTCCTGGCCCGGGCCCTGGACGCGGAGTCGGACCTGGAGTGCGTCGGCCACGCACAGGACTCGGGCGAGGCATTCGCGGCCGTCGAGCGGCTGCGACCGGACGTGGTGCTGATGGACGTGCACCTGCCGGACCGGGACGGCATCTGCACCACGGCCGAGCTGGTGCGCGACCACCCGGACCTGAAGGTCCTCATCCTCACCGCGCACGCCAGCCTGGCCGACATCGAGCGGGCCGCGACCGCGGGTGCCTCGGGGTTCCTGGCCAAGGACGGGTCCCTGTTCGAGGTGCTCGAGGGGCTGCGCACGGCGCGCCGCGGGAGCCTGATCCTGCCCGACGGCCTGCTCGCCCGGCTCTCGGCCGTCAGTGGGGGCGACCCGAGGAACGGCCAGTGGCACCTCACACCCGCGCGAGCTGGAGGTGCTCCGGCTGCTCGGCGAGGGTCGCGACCCACGACACATCGCCAAGGAGCTGGGCGTCAGCCTGAACACCTGCCGCGGCTACGTGAAGGGGATCCTGGCCAAGCTCGGCGTCCACTCCCAGCTGGAGGCCGTGGTCATCGCAACCCGGGCCGGCCTGATCCGACTGGGCGGCTAGTGGCGCTCTCCGGCCGGGTCGCGAGCGACCCGTCTCCCGGACGCAGTGGGGATTCCAAGGCGCGGCGACCGGCCACCAGTGAAACGGTACGGCGGGCGCTGAGGTGGTACCTGCTGTGGAACACGGTCGCCTTCGTCGGTGTGTCCATCGGCGTCGTGGGGCTCAGCTGGGTCATCGCCCGCAACGAAGCCGTTCGAGATGCGGAGGTGACCGCGCGCGCCGTCGCTCGCACGATCGTCGCGCCCCTGGCCGACGACGAGTTCCACGCCATGGACCCTGCCGCGCTGGCCAGGATGGACCAGGTGATGGAGCACCGGTCACGCGACGGGTCGATCAGCCACATCAAGGTGTGGGCCGACGCCGGAAACGGACACGGCACGGTGCTCTGGTCCGACCAGGCGTCACTGGCCGGCCGGACGTTCGAGCTCGAGGAGGAGGAGTACGCCGTGTTCGGTACGAACGACACGGTGTCCGGGATCTCCGAGCTCGACAAGGCCGAGAACGCGTTGGAACGGTCGGAGGGCCGGCTCGTCGAGGTCTACACGGGGGTGACGGACGCGTCCGGCGCTCCGCTCCTCCTCGAGATCTACGTCTCCACGGCGAACCTGTCGAAAGAGACGCGTACCCTCATCGGCGAGATCCTTCCACTGCCGATCGTCGCTCTGATCGCCCTGTCCTTGGCCACGATGCCGCTCGCCGTGTCGCTCGCTCACCGGGTCGACCTCGGGCAGCGGCACCGGCGGCGCCTGCTGGTGAACGCCGTCGAGTCCTCCGACCGCGAGCGGCGCCGCATCGCCCAGGACCTGCACGACGGCGTGGTCCAGGACCTGGCCGGCATCGGCTACTCGCTCGACTCGGAGGCGCAACGGCGTCCCGCGGGAGAGGCACTGCGCCTGCACCTGGAGCAGCTGGGTGACATCCTCCGACGCGACCTCACCTCACTGCGCACCCTCATGGCGGACATCTACCCACCCGACCTGGGGACCAAGGGCCTGGCCCGGGCCGTCCGCGACCTTGCGGTCCAGCCGAACCTCCCTCCCGGCCTCGTCCGGGTCGAGATCGACGAGCCCCTGCGCTCGAACCCGGTGACGGATCGGTTGACCTACCGGGCGATCCGGGAGGCCCTGGGCAACGCCGTCAAGCACGCCGACGCCTCGTCCGTCCTCATCCGGATCGGGCAGGACGACACCCACCTGACCTTCGAGGTCGTCGACGACGGGGTGGGCTTCGACACGGCCACCGCCGGGCCCGCGGGTCACCTCGGGCTGCGCCTCACCTCGGAGATGGCCGCGGACGCGGGCGGCTCGCTGGACATCGACTCCTCGGCCGGTGCCGGTACCCGGGTGTACGGCCGACTCCCGTCGTGACGGCCGCGGCGTAACCACCCCAACGTTGGGGATGCGCGCCCGGCTCCGCCTCGGCACAATGGCACCAAACCCCACATCCCGCCCTCCGTGTGTCACGGTGTGAGGGATGGCGTATTTCCCCCTGCGCAGCGCAGCTCTTCCCCGGAAGGGGCGTCGATGACTCCCAGGATGTCCACGGAATCACCGACGCCGGTGTGGGCAGAGGACTGTGTCGCACAGCCGATCCGGGTCGTGGTGGTCGACGACCACCAGATGCTCCGCGCGTCGATCCGCGTGATTCTGGGTGCAGAGGCCGACATGGAGTGGGTGGGTGAGGCGAGTGACGGGGCAGAGGCGGTGGCCCTCGTGGCCCGCACCCGACCCGACATCGTGCTGATGGACCTGTCCATGCCCGGCACCGACGGGCTGACGGCCACCCAGGAGATCGTCAGCTCCCAGTCGTCGGCACGGGTCGTGGTGCTCACCACGAGCACTGACCCCGACCACGTGCGGCTCTCACTCGAGGCCGGGGCGGCTGCCGTGCTGGACAAGGACGGGAACCCGGCGACCATCCTGGCCGGCATCCGGTCGGTGGTCGGCGCGGACCACGCACGCCGCGGCTGACGAGGGCACCTCGCCCGGTCACCCATCCCAGAGGACTGCGGTGGGCCGAGGTCAGCCCCGGTCGAGCGCTGGGTCGAGCTCGGCGTACCGGTGGAACCAGGGCTGGGCCTCCTCGAGCTGCGCGGCCACCTGGAGCAGCAGCCCGTCGGCCCCGAGTCGCCCGACCAGCTGGACGCCGAGGGGCAGACCGGCGTTGGTCCAGTGCAGGGGCACGCTGATCGCGGGACGGCCGGTGAGGTTCGCGAGCTGCGTGTACGGCACCCAGCTGAGGTTGTCGGCGATGATCTGGTCGAGCACGCCGGATGCCGCGAGCAGCCTTCCCGCGCGCGTGCGCGACACGACCCGTGCCGCCCGCTGCAGGGCCCGCGAGGAGTCGAGTGCCCCGACGGCCAGCGGCGGCTGCGCGAGCGTCGGCGTCAGGAACACGTCGTGGGTCTCGTGGAACCGGGCCAGGGCGCGGGTGTGGTCGTTGATGCGACTGACCGCCTCGATGAGGGGCCGGATGCCGGCCGCCCGCCCGAGCTCGGCCGCGGCGAGCGTGTCGGCCTCGAAATGGCTGTCCGGAGAACCGAATCGCTTCCTGGCGTCGGTGACCTGAGCGTAGAGCTGGGCGAACCAGATGGTGAGGAAGTCGCGCGCCAGGGCCTCGTCGTCGTGCGGCGGGGTGACCTCCTCGACCTCGTGACCCAGCTCGGCGAGCAGGGCCGCCGCGGCCTCGACGGCGAGCACCGCCTCGCGGTCGGGGTGGGCGTTGATCGCGGACGCCGCGGAGTACCCGATCCGAAGCGTGCCCGGTGCCCGCAGGATCGCCTCGGCGAACGGGACCGGCGGGAGGGCGCCCTCGAAGGCGGCGCCGGCATCCGGCGCGATGATGGCGTCGAGCAGCGCGGCACTGTCGCGCACGGTGCGCGAGAGCACGCCCTGGGTGACCATGCCGAACATCAGCTCGCCGGTCTGCGGGCCGTAGGGGCCGATGCCGCGGCTGGTCTTCAGGCCGACCAGACCGTTGCAGGCGGCGGGGATCCGGATCGAGCCACCGCCGTCGTTGGCGCCGGCCGCGGGCACGATGCCGGCCGCGACCGCCGCGCCGGACCCGCCCGACGAGCCACCGGGGGTGCGGGTGACGTCCCACGGGTTGCGGGCCGGCCCCCAGAGGATGGGCTCGGTGATGCCCTTGGCCCCGAACTCCGGTGTGTTGGTCTTGCCGAAGACGACCAGGCCCGCCTCGAGGAAGCGCCGGGTGACGAGGGAGTGCTCCATGGCGACGTCGTGGGCCAGCGCCCGGGAGCCGCTGGAGGTCGGGAACCCCGCGTACTCCTGGCCGAGGTCCTTGATGAGGAACGGCACGCCGGCGAACGGCCCGGTCGAGGCCCCGGTCGGCCGCCCGCGCGTCGGCGACCCGGGTCAGGGGCATCACGACGGCGTTGATGGCCGGGTTCACCGTGTCGGAGCGCTTCCGGGCCAGGGCCAACAGCTCGGGTGCCGTGACCTCCTTCGCGGCCACGAGGCCGGCCAGCGTGCTCGCGTCGGAGGTGAGGTACTGGTCGAGGTCCATCCCCCGAATCTAGGCCCGCCGCACGTGGGTCCGCCGCGAAACGCTCGGCGAGCGGTAAACCGCTGGAACGTCCGCTCGGTGTGGGTGAGGCTGGGGGGATGACGACGAGTGACCTCTGGGACGCCGAGACCGCCGCACGCTACGACGACACCTCGGCCTTCATGTTCGCCCCGGAGGTGCTGGACCCCGCCGTGCGGTTCCTCGCGGACCTGGCCGGCGACGGCCGCGCGCTCGAGCTGGCGATCGGAACCGGTCGGGTCGCCGTCCCGCTGGTCGAGCGTGGCGTGCCGGTGAGCGGTGTCGAGCTGTCGCAGCCGATGGTCGACCGGCTGCACGCGAAGCGCGCCGACCTCCCGGTCGTGGTCGGCGACATGGCCACCGCCACCGTGCCTGGCGAGTTCTCCCTCGTCTACCTGGTGTGGAACGGCCTCGGGAACGTGCGCACCCAGCCCGAGCAGGTGGCCACCTTCCGCAACGCGGCGCGACACCTCGCCCCGGGCGGCCGGTTCGTGGTGGAGCTCTGGGTGCCCGGCATCCGACGCCTCCCGCCGGGTCAGGCCGCGGTGCCCTTCCACGTCGGCGAGCACCACGTCGGGCTCGACACCTACGACCTCGCCACCCAGCAGGGAACCTCCCACCACTACACCCGCCACCCGGACGGCACCGTCACCTACGGCGCCAGCAACTTCCGATACGTCTGGCCGGCCGAGTGCGACCTGATGGCGCAGCTCGCGGGGATGCAGCTCGAGAGCCGCAGCAGCGACTGGCACGGCGGCGCGTTCACCGGCGACAGCGAGAGCCACGTGTCGGTCTGGCGGAAGCCCGCCTGATGGGTTCGCGTCCACCGCACCTCACGCCGGGGCGAGGTCTCCGTAGAACCAGGAGGCCGTCACGCCGCCGTCCATGAGGCATCGGCCGTTTGGGCCTCATCGACGACCCAGCGGCCGAGGTCAGTCGCCGGAGGCGGGCTCGGAGGCGAAGAGGTTGAGCCCCAACCGTTCGGCGAGGTACTTGGTCACCAGCTGACCGCGAACGCTGTTGCCCGCGACATCCAGTGGTGGCGAGAAGGTGGCCAGGCCTCCCTTGCCCGGTGACACCGTGACGATGCCTCCGCTGACGCCGCTCTTGCCGGGCATCCCGATCTCGTAGAGCCAGTCGCCCGACAGCTCGTAGAGCCCGGCGGTGGCCATCACCGCCAGGACCCGTCGGCACACGCCGGGCAGGACGACCTGGTCGCCGGTGACCGGGTTCACCCCGCCGTTGGCCAGGGTGGCGGCCATCACCGCGAGGTCGTGAACCGTCACCTCCAACGAGCACTGCCGGGTGTAGACGTCCGTGGCCTCGTCGGGGTCGAAGTAGAGACGCCCGTAGCTCTGGAGGAGGTGGGCGATCCCCTGGTTGCGCAGGTTGGTGGCCGACTCGGAGGCGTAGACCTCCTCGTTGACGGTGAGCTCCCTGCCGGCGAAGCGTGACAGGCCGTCCCGGACCCGCTCCCACTTCTCGTCCGCGGTGTCTCCCGGGACCAGGCTCGTGGTGGCCATCGCCCCGGCGTTGACCAGCGGGTTCATGGTCCGGTCGGTGTTCAGCTCGACGGCCATCAGCGAGTCGAACGGTAGGCCCGTGCTGTTGACGCCCAGTCGGCGCCGGGCCTCGCCGTACCCGACCGCCTCGCACACCAGCGCGAACACGAAGGGCTTGGACACGCTCTGGATCGAGAACGCCGTATCGACGTCCCCGATCTCGAAGGACCTGCCCCGGGCGCCGACCACGGAGATCCCGAACAGGTCGGGAGAGGCGCCCGCGAGGACGGGGATGTAGTCGGCCACCGACCCGTCGCCGTTGGTGCGGTAGCGCTCGTACGCCTCGGTGACGACGTCCCGCATCTCCTCCATCCGTGGAAGCTCGCCGGTGGAGATCGGCGGGGGCGTCGACTCCTCGTCGAACGGCAACTGCTCGTGCATGGACACCGTGGTCATGGGTCGCCTCACTGCTGGTTGCGGGCAGCGTACGACAGTGCGGCCCGCCTCGGGTGAGCGAGAGGTGGCTTGTGGGTGAATCCAGCGGGTGGAGCCGACCACTGGCCACCTCTGGCCCACAACCACCCGGTGCGGTGCGGCGCGGGTCATCGGTAGGTTGACCGCGCATGGAGGACCATCGGGACGGTGCGACCGTCGGCAGGCGCGCCGCCCGCGAGGCGACGGTCGTGCCCCGGCCCGTCACGTCCTGGACGCTGGCGTCGTTGTCCGCGCTGGTGATCGGCGCGACCTACTGGTTGGCGCTACAGCCGGGAGCGGCGCAGGCGCAGAGCGGTTTCGTGGTGTGGGTCAACGACCCGCCGCAGCCCCTGGGGGCCGTGCTGGCCCTGACGAACGCGCTCCTCCGGCCGGTTCCGCTGGCCGTGGTCGCGCTCGGCCTCTTCGGCTGGATCATGGTCACGGTCCGCGGCAGTGCCCGATGGGAGGTGGTCAGGGCGATGGTGGTCGGCGTCGCCCTCTGTGAGGCGATCACCCAGGTGCTCAAGCGGCTGGCCGACCAGGCCAGACCGACCGCGTCGATCCCGGGGCTGGACGTGCACGGGTACCCCAAGGACCCGTTCGGCAACGCCTACCCCTCCGCCCACACCAGTGTCGCGGTGGGCCTGGTCGCGGCCCTGTGGCCGTGGTTGACCTGGCCGCAACGAGTCGTCGGCGTGGCCACGGCGGCCGCCGTGGCGCTCAACCGCCTCTACATCGGGGCGCACTGGCCGGTCGACGTCGTCGGGGGCGCCGCCATCGGGCTGCTCTCCGGCTGCGTGTGCTGGCTGGTGGCGGCGAGGTGGCCGATCCGCCGCGGATCCGACACCGGGCTGCGCCACCAGGACTGACCGGGCGGGCAGTGCTACTGCTGGTCAGCGAACCGCTCGACGTTGCGCCGCTCCCCGGTGACGACGACGAGGTCGCCCTCGTTGACCACCGAGGTGGGCTTGGGGTGCGTGACGTCCCGTCCGGGCGACTTGATGCCGATGACCGTCACGCCGAAGCGATCTCGCACCGCTGCATCGGCGAGCGTGCGCCCGATGATGCTCTGTGGTGGGACGGTGCGTGCGATCGCGTATCCGTCGTCGAACTCGATGTAGTCCCGCATCCTGCCGCGGACGAGGTGGGCCACCCGCTCGCCCATCTCGTGCTCGGGGCGGACGACGTGGGAGACCCCGACCTTCGACAGGATCTCGGACTGCGAGGTGGTGATCGCCTTGGCCCAGACGTCCGCGACACCGAGCTTGCGCAGGACGAACGCCGTGAGCACGCTCGCCTCGAGGTTGTTCCCCATGCCGATGACCGCCTTGGAGAACTCGCCGATGCCGAGCTGCTCCATGGCCTGGACGTCGGTCGAGTCCGCCTGGACGATGTGGCTCCAGCGCCCCGCGAGCTCCTGGACGCGTTTGGGGTCGTTGTCGATGGCCAGCACGTGGACGCCCTCGCGCTCCAGCTCGTCGGCGAGGGACTTGGCGAATCGGCCGAGACCGATGACGACCACTCCCGCGGAGTCCGCGAATTTCCTAGCCAATGAGGGGCGCTCCTTCCGGGAAGCGGTAGCGGCGGTTTCGCTCACGCAGGGCGAGTGCCGACACCAGGGTGACGGGGCCGAGCCGGCCGACGAACATCAACAGCACGAGCACGACCTGCGCCGGGCCACCGAGCTCGCCGGTGATGCCCGTCGACAGACCGACCGTGGCGAAGGCAGACGTGGTCTCGAACACCACGTCCCGAAGCGGCAGGTTGGTCAGCGCCGAGAGCAGGATCGTGCCGCCTCCGACCGCACTGACCCCCAAGAGTGCCACGGTGGTGGCCTGCCGGACGATGCGCTGGTCGATGCGCCGGTCGAAGGCGATGACGTCGTCGTCACCGCGGACCTCCGCGACGATGACGAGGAACAGCACGACGACGGTGGTCACCTTCAGCCCACCGGCGGTACCCGCCGACCCGCCGCCGATGAACATCAGCATGGCCGTGCCGAGCAGCGTCTCGTCGGTGACGGCCCCGTAGTCCCAGGCGTTGAATCCGGCGGTACGCGGCTGGACCGCGCCGAACCACCCGCCCAGGAGCTTGTCCGCAGCGCCGAGGGATCCGATCGTCCGGCTGTTGCTCCACTCGGCCAGCGTGAAGAACACCGTGCCTCCGACGAGGAGGACCGACGTCACCAACAGCGTCAACCGGGTGTGCACGCTCCACGAGCGGGGCCGGTGGTGGCGCACCACCTCGGCGATCACCGGGAACCCCAGACCGCCGATGACGACTGCGACCGAGATCGGGATGAGCACGAAGGGGTCGGTGAGGAACCCCATGAGGTTGTCGCTGAACAGGGCGAAGCCGGCGTTGTTGAACGCTGACACGGCGTGGAAGACGCCGTGCCAGGTCGCGGTGCCCCACGTCTCGTCGTACGTGGCGCGGAAACGCAGGGTGAGCAGCGTGGCGACGACCGACTCCACGACGACGGTGACCACCAGGACTCCGCGCAGCACCCGACGCAGGTCACCCCGCCCGACGCTCTTGGTCTCCGTGGCCGCGGTCAGCCGCGTTCGCACCCCCATCCGGCGCGAGAGGAACAGGGCGATGAGCGAGGCCAGGGTCATGATCCCGAAGCCGCCCACCTGGATCAGCGCCAGGATGACCACCTGCCCGGTTCGGCTCCAGTAGGTCGCCGTGTCGACCGTGGTCAGGCCGGTGACGCACACCGCGCTCGTGGCCGTGAAGAACGCCGTGACGAAGGGTGCCCGCCCCTCGCCCGCCCGCGACACCGGGAGCATCAGGAGCACGGTGCCCACGAGGCCCGCAACGGCGAACGCCGCGACCAGCACCTGCCCGGGATGCCGTATCCCCGGCGGCCGCCCGGCTGACGGGCGAGTGGGGAGCACCACCCAAGGATGTCAGAGGAATCAGGCGTGCCCGGTGCGACTCGGCGTCGGCGCACCAGGCGGATCGCGTTGAACTGGCTCCTCAGGTCGGTTGAGGACCGATCCGAGGGTGAACCGTGCGCCAGGGGTTGCCCGGTGCGCCGAGGCCCGGTTGGCTTGGCTCATGAGCGAGACCGCCGTGGCACCGACGTACCCGACCGCCGACCTCGACCTCGACCTGCGCTGGTGGGCGGCGGCGAACTACCTCACCATCGGCCAGATCTACCTCCGCGACAACGTGCTCCTGCGCGACCCGCTGGTGCTCGACCACGTGAAGCCGCGGCTGCTGGGGCACTGGGGCACGAGCCCGGGCCTGTCGATGGTCTACACCCTGCTCAACCGGGTGATCCGCGAGCGCGGGGGCGACTGGCTCTACGTGACCGGCCCCGGGCACGGAGGCCCCGCGCTCGTCGCCGCCGCCTGGCTCGAGGGCACGTACAGCGAGGTCTACCCGCACGTCACCGACGACGCCGACGGCATCCGCACCCTCTTCCGCCAGTTCTCGTCGCCCGGTGGGGTGCCCAGCCACGTCAGCGTGCAGACGCCGGGGAGTGTCCACGAGGGTGGCGAGCTGGGCTACGCCCTCGCCCACGCGGCCGGCGCGGCGTTCGACCATCCCGACCTCGTCGTCGCGTGCGTCGTCGGTGACGGCGAGGCCGAGACCGGTCCGCTCGCCGCGTCGTGGCGGCTGCCGACCTTCCTGAACCCTCGACGGGACGGGGCGGTGCTGCCGATCCTCCACCTCAACGGCTACAAGATCGCCGGCCCCACGGTGCTCGGCCGCACGAGCGACGAGGACGTCGAGGCCTACCTGCGCAGCCAGGGCTGGGACCCGGTGACCGTCGCGGGCGACGACCCGCGCCAGGTGTTCCCGGCGCTGCTGGCCGCGCTGCGGTCGGCCGACGACTCGATCCGGTCGATCCAGGCCGAGGCGAGGGGCGGCGACGGCCCGAGCCGCCCGGTGCGCCACCAGTGGCCGGCCGTCGTCCTGCGCACCCCGAAGGGCTGGACCGGCCCCGCCGTGGTCGACGGCATCCAGGTCGAGGGAACCAACCTCAGCCACCAGGTGCCGCTGTCGGGCCTGGCCGAGAACCCCGAGCACCTGCGGATGCTCGAGGAGTGGCTGCGGTCGTACGACCCGGCATCCCTCTTCGACGCCGCCGGCCGCCTCGCCCCCGAGCTGCGAGCGCTGGCCCCCGAGGGCGACCGCCGGATGTCCGCGACGCCCTACGCCAACGGCGGGCGGCTGCGCGAGGAGCTGCCGATGCCCGCGCTCGACCGGTACGAGGTCGAGGTCGCCGCACCCGGCGTCGCCATGGTCGAGAACACCCTGACCGCCGGGCAGCTGATGCGCGACCTGTATGCCGCCACGGCCCGGCCCGGACGGTGGCGGCAGCTTCCGGCTCTTCTGCCCGGACGAGACCGCGAGCAACCGGCTCCAGGCGGTCTTCGAGGAGACCGACCGGTGCTTCATGGGGCCGATCCTCGACACGGACACAGGCATCGGGCCGGACGGCCGGGTCATGGAGGTGCTCAGCGAGCACCTGTGCGAGGGCTGGCTCGAGGGCTACCTCCTCACCGGCCGGCACGGGGTCTTCGCGACGTACGAGGCCTTCGCCATGGTGTCCGCGTCGATGGCCATCCAGCACGTCAAGTGGCTCCAGCACGCGCAGACCCTGCCGTGGCGGGCCTCGGTGTCGTCGCTGAACGTCCTGCTCACCTCGACGTGCTGGCGCAACGACCACAACGGCTTCTCGCACCAGGGTCCCGGCCTCATCGACAGCCTCCTCCCGCTCGCGCCGGGCGTCGTGCGGGTCTGGCTGCCCCCGGACGCCAACACCACGCTGTCGATCACCGACCACTGCCTGCGCAGCGTCGACCACGTCAACCTCATCGTCGTCGACAAGCAGAAGCACCTGCAGTACCTCACCCTCGAGGAGGCGCACCGGCACTGCGCGCAGGGCGCCGGGGTCTGGGACTGGGCGAGCACGGCCGCCGCGGGGGAGACCCCTGACATCGTCATCGCATGCGCCGGTGACGTGCCGACGCAGGAGGCCCTGGCGGCGGCCGAGCTGCTCCACGAGCACGTGCCCGACCTGCGCTTCCGTTTCGTCAACGTCGTCGACCTGATGGCCCTGCTGCCGGAGGCCGACCACCCCCACGGCTACACCGACAGCCAGTTCGACGACCTCTTCACCGCCGACCGCCACGTCGTCTTCGCCTTCCACGGCTACCCGCGGGCCGTGCACCAGCTCGTGCACGGCCGCTCGAACCCCGGCCGCTTCCACGTGCGCGGCTTCTCGGAACAGGGCACGACGACGACGCCGTTCGACATGGTCGTGCTCAACCGGATGAGCCGGTTCCACCTGGCCAAGGAGGTGCTCCGCCGCGCCACGACCCGCCCGCCCGGGTGGCAGGACCTGATGGCGCTGTGCGACGCCCGGCTGGCCGAGCACGAGACCTGGATCCGCGAGAACCTGTCCGACCTCCCGGACATCAGCGACTGGACGTGGGCCGGCCTCGACCGGTGACGGCAGAGGGCGGTTGGTCCGACTCAGTCGGCCAACCGCCCTCTCGCTGTCGGGGTGACAGGATGCGGACGTCGGCCGGCGCGCCGGTGTGGTCGGGACGACCTGCCGGGTCCGGATGGCCGTGGAGTGCCCACCCAAGGGCGCTGATCTTGCCGCGATCTGGCGGCGATGAGACGCACGCCGAACTTGCCCGTGGCGGGTAGCGATGGACCAGCGGGTGACGGCCGCCTAGTTCGCGCCGAGGTACTGGCCAGACCTAGGCGAGGTGCTCGGTCTGCTCCGGGCGGGCCTGGGTGCCGGCGAACATGGCCGTCAGGTCGAGCGAGCGCACGTGGCGCCGGGACGCGAGCGACACGTAGGTGCGGGCCAGGACGTCCTTACCGAAACCGAGCACGGTGTTCATCAGGCCGGTCGCCTCGGCGAGGTCCGGAGCGGGTGACGACGCCACGATCCGGCGCCACATGGCCTGCTCGAGCGCGTTGAAGGCGGCCTGAACCTCGCTGATGTCGAAGCCGGCCTTGAAGCGCTCCTCGGCCACGTTGACGGCATACGCGCTGACTCCGGCCAGGTCACGGTTGCCGATGGCGGTCACCACGAGGTCGAACAGACCCTCCAGCCGAGCGCGAGTGAACTCTTCACCGGCAGCCTCGTAGTGGTGCACGTGGGAGCGTTCGAGAACCTTGTAGCTCTCGTCGAGAATGCTCGACCGGTCGTCCAGGAGTAGGGCTGCGCAGTCCATGCGATGCACCCGCCTTTCCGTGGACCCATCGTCCCACGCGCGTTCCCGGACCCCCGCGGCGGCCTGGCTTGCCCTGCGCCATCCTGCGCCGATCAGCGCCCCGGGTGCCTGAAACTTGCCGGATGCCCTGCTCGTGCTGCCTGACGATCTTGTCTGCCATCGCCGACCCGCGAGGAGCGGGGCGGCGATGGCAACCAGGAGATCACGATGCTCAGCGCAACCAGGGGAAGCGTTGGACGACGGACTGATTGGACCACCAGCGGCCCAGGTAGCCGGCGCTGTGGGCGGCGTACGCGCCCACCACGATGATGGCCAGGGCGGAGATGATGTGGTCATCGATCACCGGGTTCGTCGATCCGGTGGGCTTTCCGGCGACGGTCGAGGCCAACGGCCAGTTGGCCAGCCACATCATCAGCAGCAGCACTGAGCCCGACGCGGCAGCGATGCGCAGGCCGACACCGAGGATCAGCGCAGTACCGATGCCGAACAGGCCGAGCATGAACAGCCAGTTGGCCAGCGGGGCACCGGCGATGGAGTTGAAGAAGCTCTGCAACGGACCGGCGTCCACCCCGGACAGAAACCCTTTGGTGGGGGATCCGCCGTTGATCCAGGCTTTGGCGCTGGGGGTGGCGTAGCCAAGCCCGAACGTCTTGTCGAAGAAGGCCCAAAGGAACTCGACCCCCAGCGCCAGTCTCAACAGGTTCAGGGCCACCTGTCCCACTCGGGCGGCGGTCAGCGACGAGGAGTCGGACTCTCCGCCCAGCACCCGCGGGTCCAGCGAAGCAACGGATCGGTCGGCCGGGTGGGGAACGGCGGGCAGGGTGGTCGATGCGGCCATTACGGCACATCCTTTGAGTAGGAACGCTCGGCAAGGCAACTTGGCCGAAAGGTCGGCGACCCCCGCTCGGTCCGCGGCGTTCGCTGATGCCCTTCGAGCATGGCGGTCGGTGACCGCCAAGCCTCTTGCGTCGTCCTCCTTCGACCGTACGCCGGATGACAAAAACTAGCAAAGTATCTCTAGAATTATCTGTGTACGGTGGCTCACATGGCTGAGTGGAGCTTCCTGACCAACCACGCTCAGGCGTTGCTGTGCATCGCCCACGATCCCGGCGTTCGACTCATCGACATCGCTGCGGCGCTTGGCATCACCGAGCGCAGCGCCTACGCCATCGTCAACGACCTGGCCAAGGGTGGCTACGTGGTCAAGGAGAAGGAGGGCCGACGCAACCGCTACGAGGTGCAAGGCCATCTGCCCCTTCCCGGACCGGCAATCCGGTCGACAACCGTCGGCGAGGTCCTCGCGGTCCTCATCGGCGAAAGCGGCGCAGTCGCTCCGGTAGCCCAGCGCAAGTCACCGATCGTGACACGAGGTGAGATCGACGCCGGCGCTTCGTCGGCCGACAGTGGATGATCACCGCCGTCGCCTCGAGGCGCGCCACGCCCACCAGAGCCGTCCATTCGCGTCTGGGACCGTCAGCACGAGAAGCACCGCCACTCGCAGGGATTCACCCCGAACGCACGGCGCAGAGGTGGTCCAGAACCGCCGGCTCGCCGACCCGCGACCTAGGCGCCGCACAGTGCCGTCCGACGTTGCCAGTGGTAGATGGTGGAGGCAGTTGGTCGGGCTCCTGTCTTCACCGTGCGCCTCGGGCCAGGGCACTGCGACGGCGTCCCTGGTCGCCGGACGACCCACCGGTGAACCCGGTCTCGCTCAACCGCAGCCAACGCCAAGCGTGCACATACTGATGAGATGAGGCTTCCCCGGCTGACCTTCGTGCTCGCGGTGTCCGCGGCCGCCTTGGCATATCTGCGGTACGTCCGGCCCTGGCAGCTGACCTGGGGCGCGACAGATGCGGAAGTCGCCCGCCGACTGCCCAGCGACGACCTCGTCACCCGACCCACATTCGACGCCACCCGCGCCATCACCTTGGAGGCACCGCCGGAGCAGGTCTGGCCGTGGCTGGTGCAGATCGGCCTGACCCGCGCAGGCTGGTACAGCTACGACCTGCTCGACAACCTGGGGCGGTCCAGCGCTACAGAGATCATCCCCGAGCTGCAACACCTCCACCCGGGCGACATCGTCCCGATGAGCCCGGACGGCAAGCAGGGGATGGCGGTGCTGTCGGTGGATGCGCCGACCTCGATGGTCTGGGGCGAGCCCGGTGGGACGACCTGGGCTTGGCAGCTCGACGAAACCGACACCGGCGGAACCCGACTCGTCACCCGCGTCCGGTCGCGCTACCTGTGGTTCTCACCGTCCATCGCGTTCTCCATGTTGGTCGAGTTCGGCGACATCTGGATGATGCGCAGGATGCTCCTGAACCTGCGCGAACGGACAGCCATGCCCCGCTGAGGGTGACTCGAAAGGCACCGGCCGCCGCGATTAGGTGTCCGGCGGCCGGCGGAGGAGTGTGGGGTCGGAGGGATTGCCCATGTCGAACATCCCGCGGTTCATCGTCGTCGTGCTGCTCACAGGACACGGACTCATCCACTTGCTGGGTGCCGCCAAGGGCTTCGGGTGGGCTGAGGTCAATCAGCTCTCCCAGCCGATCGGCCCCACCGCTGGCGTGCTCTGGCTCGTTGCCGCCGTACTCGTGCTCGCCTCGGCCGCAATCCTGGCCACGGGCGCCCCGACGTGGTGGTGGTGTCTCGCCGGCGCTGCAGCGTTGACGTCGCAGCTGGCCATCGCGACCTCGTGGGGCGATGCCAAGGCCGGCACCGTGGTCAACGTCCTCCTCGTCCTGGGTGCCGCCCATGGTTTCGCGTCGGTGGGCCCCACCAGCTACCACGCCCAGTGGCAGCACCAAGCTGCTCGGGCCCTCGCCGATGTCGAGAAGCAGCAACCGGTCGTGACGGAGGCTGATCTGAGCCTCCTTCCGCGGCCGCTCGCCGCCTACGTTCGCCGCTCGGGGGCGGTCGGGAAGGCGAAGGTGACCAGTCTGGGCGCAGACATCCACGGCAGGATCCGCAGCGGACCGGACGCGGCCTGGATGCCGTTCACCGGCAAGCAGGTCAACACCTATGGAGAACACCCGACTCGGGCCTTCATCATCGACGCCACCAGGTCCGGGCTACCCGTCACCGTCCTGCACCTGTACGACCACACCACCGCCACCATGCGCGCCAAGCTGCTCTCCCTCGCCACCGTCGTCAATGCCGCCGGGCCGGAGATGGACCGCAGCGAGACCGTGACGGTGTTCAACGACCTGGTGGTCCTCGCCCCCGGCGCCATCGTCGACGCCCCCGCGCAGTGGACGGCCATCGATGCCAGCCACGTTCGCGGTGTGTACACCACCGGCGACCAAAGCGTCTCCGCGATCCTCACCTTCAACGCGCAGCACGACCTGGTCGACTTCGTGTCCCAGGACCGGTCCCGAGCCTCCACCGACGGTGAGTCCTTCACCAAGCAGCAGTGGTCCACGCCCCTGTCCGCGTTCCGCACGACCGGTGGGCACCGTCTACCCGCAACCGGTGAAGCCCGGTGGAGCGCACCGGCGCCCGAAGGTGACTTCGCCTACCTCGAGTTCCACCTCGACGACATCCACTACAACGTGCAGAGCGCTCGATGAGCACCGACCGGCGATGGCCAGCACCGCGCCGAAGAGACGCTCGGGTCGACCGTGCATCGGCCGTAGGGATGAACTGATGCGGATTCTCGTGCTCGGCGCTGGTGTGATCGGCAGCGTGTATGCCGGCAAGCTGTTGCAGGCCGGGCACGAAGTCGTCCTCCTGGCCCGGGGTCCGCGTCTGGTCGACCTACAGACCCACGGACTGATATTGGAGGACGCGCAATCCGGGGACCGTTCCGTGTTGCCGGCGCCGTCGGTCAGCGAGGCCGCAGGCGGCCGCTTTGACCTGGTGCTGGTCCCCGTCCGCGCCGAGCAGTTCGTCAGCACGCTGCCTGTCCTGAGGGAGATGACCGACGGCTCGGACGTGCTGTTCTTCGGGAACACGGTCGGCCGCCAAGCGGAACTGACGGCCGCGCTGGGTGATCGTACGGTCTTCGGCTTCCCTGCAGCCGGGGGTTCCCTGGCCGGCCCGGTCGTCAGGTACGTGCGGATCAGTCAGCAGAAGACGATGCTCGGCGAACCGGACGGCAGGACCAGCCCGCGGGTTCGGCTCCTCCGCAGCGTCCTCTTAGATGCGGGGTTTCCCACCCTCATCAGTGCCCACATCGAGGACTGGCTGATGGCACACGCCGCATTCGTCGTGCCGATCGCGTTCGCCCTCTACCGGGTCGGCGTCGACCCGGCCAGGCTCGCCGCCGACCCGGTCAGCATGCGCCTGATGGTCCTCGCAACCCGTCAGGCGTTCACCGCGCTGCGCGCGAGCGGCAACGACGAGATCCCCACCAACCTACGCATCCTCTACGGCCTCCCCACGAGAGTTGTCACCGGCTACTGGCGCCGTGTGCTCAACAGTCCCCGGGGGGAGCTGTGGTTCGGCGCGCACAGCCGGGCCGCTCCCGAGGAGATGCGCAACCTGGCGGACCAACTCCAAGCTGCCCTGCGCCACACCGGGCATCCCACCCCTGACCTCAGGCGGTTGCTGGCTCGCAGCCCCTGACCGGCAGCGCGGCTGCCTACCGACACATATCGGGTCGCCACACGTTCCCAATCTCCACCCCTGCGTCGATGCACTGCTCAACGCGCACCCATCTTGCCGCACCCCGCGTCAACCCCGGCCACGGCCCCATCGCGGCGCTGAGACGCACCCTGATCCGCACTGTCATGTGGCACATGTGAGCGATCCGCGTGGTCACCGGCGCTCCTACGTTGGGGTGAGTTTGCCGCCGGCCAGCAGGTGGTGGCCATGATGGGGGGATGGCCCGCACATTCGACGGCGGGTACGCCGAAATCACACTCAGCCTGGCGTTCTCGTTCGGGCTCTACGGCCTGACCAAGAAGAAGGTCGGCGCGAGCCTCGAGGCGATGCACTAGCTGGCGGCCAAGACCGCGGTGCTCTCGCCGATCGCGGTACTCGTGCTCGGCATCCTCGTCGCGCGCGGCGAGACGACGTTCCTCGACCACGGCACCGGCCACACCTCGCTGCCGGTGCTGGCCGGGGTGGTCACCGCCGTGCCGCTGCTGCTGTTCGCCGCCGCCGCCCGACGCCTGCCGCTCGTGACGGTCGGCCTGATCCAGTTCCTCACCCCCGTGCTGCAGCTGCTCGTGGGAGTGCTCGTGCTCGGGGAGCGCGTCAGCGGGCGGCTGTGGGTCGGCTTCGGCATCGTCTGGGTTGCGCTGGTGCTGCTCAGCGTCGACTCGCTGCGCACCGCGAACGCATCGCGCACCGAGCGGCGTCGGGTCGCCGACGGCACGACCGGCACGGCTCGGACCCGGACACCGGACGGGGCCGCCGACACCGTGATCAGGTCACGACGATCGGGACCTCGCGCACCTTGAGCGGCTTCTTGGTGATCCAGTCCTCCCACGTGATCGTGGCCTTGTAGGTGCCCTTGGTCGTCGGCCGCAGCAGCATGTCGTAGCGCTCGGCTCCCCCGAACGCGAGTACCGAAGTCGTCAGCTGCGAGTCGGTGTCGGTGGCCGCAGGGCTGTAGCCGTCCGGGAGCGAGGTGTCACGGAACGGGCGTCCGTCGTGGGTCACCAGCTCGCCGATCGCCGCCGGCTTGCCCTGAGGGTCGGTGAAGCGCAAGGTCATCGGGTTGTAGTTGGCGTTCAGCACGCGCAGCAGGGTGGGCGCCTTCGCGCTGCCGACGACGTTGGCCCGGATCCGCGCCAGGCTCCAGACCCCGTCGCCCCGCGGACGTCGCGCGAGCTCCCCGCCCAGCAGGTAGAAGTGCTTGGGGTCGAAGCGGTTCAGGCCGGCGTCCTCGCCCGACAGGCCCGCGGCGTGGTCCAGGGTGTGCCAGCGCGGGTCCACCGAGTAGGGGATGAGGATCGTCTCGGTGTCGATGTCGTACTCGGGGCCGTCGCCGAACACGCGCCGGCGCCCGACGGGGATCTGCGGGTGGGGCTCCGGGTCGATGATCAGCGCCCCGAACATGCCCATCTGCGCGTGCAGGACGGTGTTGACGTGGCAGTGGTAGAAGTACGTGCCGCTGGCGCCCTTGTTCGGGTTGCCCGCCTCACCGCGCTCCGGGCGCCACTGGTAGGTGTACTCGCCGTCGACCTCGAACGAGGAGTGCCCCACGCCGTCGTTGCGCGGGTCGGGCTCCATCCCGTGCCAGTGGATGGTGTGCGGTCCCTTCGACGGACGCAGCCGCGCGTGGAAGACCTGCCCCTCGCGCACACGGATCAGCGGGGCCGGGAAGGCGCGGCCCGAGGTCGAGGTCTCGAAGCTCCAGATGTCGTGCTGGGCACCGTCGTCGAACGTGAGGCGGCGGCTGAAGAACCCGAGCGAGATGGAGGCGTCCGGAGTCTGCTTGAACTCGGTGACCGGCTCGTCCTCCTGGATCTGGTCGGAGGAGAAGTCGACCTGGCTGCGGTAGAGGTGGTGCGTCTGCTCCGTCGCGGTGCCTGACTGGGTGGGCGCTGCCAGCACCCAGTCGGCCACGAGCCCGCCGGGGTACAGGCCGCCCGCGGCGGTCTGGGAGGGCTCGGCGTGGCAGTGCATGGGGTAGACCCAGTCGGTCTTCCGCGCGTGCCACACCGGGTCGATGACCTCGGGGGGCCGCCGGAGCGGCAGGACGCTGTCCTTGCGCTCCAGTGCCTCGAGCTCGACGACGTCCTCCCACTGCTGGAGCACGACGTGCCCGGCGGTGTCGACGTAGCCGCGGTCCCTCGGGAAGTCCAGCGAACCCCGCCGGACGGTCCACACGTGGTTGCCGTGGAAGTGCATCTGGTGCCGGACGATGCCGGCGTTGACCAGCCGGATGAGCTGCCCGGCGCCCACGGCGCCGGGCGAGTAGGACCGGCTGAAGTTGCGCACATCGATCTCGCGCGCCGAGCCGGACATCAGCGTCTCCTCCTTGCGCCGGTCGTTGGCGGCGAGGTCTCGGGAGATGCCGAGGGACTGGAAGCCGCTGTGCCCGTTGAGCAGGAAGTAGCGCGGCACCGCCGGGGTGGCGGAGGGGTCCACCGTCCCGCCCGTGGAGGCGATCTTCGCCCAGACCGGGTCGACGACGTGCGTCATCCACAGCCACTGCCGCTCGAACTCGGTCCCACCGGGCTTCAGCCGCCACCGCGCGTCGGGAGACATCACGAGCAGCACCCCGAAGAGACCGAGAACCCGCTCGACGTCGCCGTTCGTGGGGTCGCTGTAGACGTAGGTGCCGGGCGCCGGCGCCGTGAGCTCGAGCTCGGCGGTCTGGCCCGCAGGGATCGGCCCGGTCGACAGGTCCTCCGGCTTGGTCGGGTGCGGCACGCCGTGCAGCCGCAGCGCGTGCGGCTGGGTGAGGCGGTTGTGCACCCTCAGGCGGATGGTGCTGCCTGACTCGGCGATGATCGTGCGGGCCGGGAAGTAGCTGGCCCAGCGCTCGCGGTGGACCAGGTACTCCCCCGACTGGCGCGGGTCCGGTGCCATCGGCGCCGGTCGGCCCTTGGGCGGCAGATCTGCACCGAGGGGGTACGTGCGGCTGACCACGAGCTGCCCGGTAGCGGTGAACACCCGCGGGGTGACGGCCAGGCTCGGCTGCGGGTCGCCGATCGCGGTGGGCCTGTCACCGAAGCCGCGGTGGTAGACCAGCGTGCCGTCGACCATCGGCAGGTAGCCCTCGTTGACGTAGAGGTCGAGCACACCGGGGACGGCAGCGACAGCGGCCGCGGCCGGCCGGGGCAGCGCCGCGGGCACGGACGCGGCCCGCGAGGGGCCCGCGGCGGCCACGGCGACCGCCCCTGAACCCGCACCTGCGGCCGCACCGAGGCGCAGGGCGACCCGCCGGCTGACCTGGCCACGCGACGGCGCGCTCATGGCCTGGCCGCCAGTCCGTGCCAGACCGGCGGCAGGTCGAGGACCACGGGAGCGGCGCCCGGCTCCGAGAGCTCGGCGGCCAGCTCGCTCACGCCCGAGGGCGCGAGATAGCTGATCCGCACCCGCTCGGTCGTCCCGGGCTCCAGACCACCCGGCGCGCGGTCGGCGTCCTCGGGGGTCACGGTCGTCCCGTCCGGACCGACCCGCAGCCTGAGCTGACCCGGGGAGAAGAGCACGGGGTCGGCCGTGCCGTTGCGCACCTCGACCTCCAAGACGACGCGGTCCGCCCACGTGTGGTTGCCGGGAGCCGGCGAGGAGGACGCCGCCGACACGTGGCCGTGGGCGCGACCTCCGGCGAGCCGTGGCCCACGGTCGGCCCGGAGGATCTGCACGCTGCCGAAGCTGGTGCCGGTCGCGCCGGCACCGCGGATGACTTGCCGAGCCAGGGGCACGACCGCCACGGCGCCGACCACCACCAGGGCGACCCGGCGTCGGGTCCACCCGGGTGGCCCGAGGTCCTCGGGAGGGCTCGCGCCCTCGGACGGAGCAGACCTGCTCGTCGTGCTCGGACTCATCAGCATGTCCTTGCGTCCCAGTTCCATGGCTGTGCTTTCTCGACAGCACAAGCATCGCCGGCCGGCCTTTCACAGACCTTTTGAAAACCTTGTGCCCGGTACACCGGCCGGCGTGGCCGCGGCCAGGAGTGAAGCAGAAGTCAGGACGACCCGGGCCCACGAGCTCGTCGGTCGCGATCGCCGTAGCTTCGCGAGTCGATCGACTCGGACCGGTTGCCCCACCACGAATACGGCATCCAGGGGAGCGGTGACCGGGCCGAAGTGCGTAGAGTCGATCCTCGACAGGTCGACCTGGGGCTCGTGCCGGACGGTCCCGTCGACCGCGGACACGGCATCCTCGATACCTCTTGGATTCCTTGTGCCGATCCATCGACCGGCGTAACCGTTGGGCTCGAGCGCGCGCATTCATCGCCGTCCCGTTCAACACGGCCCTGGCGCGGGTCGAGCAGATTCGCGCCGCTGCGGGCATCGACCTCATCACGCCTTGTCCTGAGGTGCTGCGTGAGGTCATGTCGATCGTCTACGAGGGGGTGAAAGCCCGTGAGCCCGTGCCGCGCGACCTCAGACACCGCCGCGATTGGTCCCGCGGCCAGGGTCGGCACGCCCTCACCGATCAGTAGCCGCGCCGGCGAGCACCGCCCGGACGGAGCCTAGGCGGCGAAGGATTCACCCTGGGATGGCATTTGGGATGAGGACTGCTCCGACGCAGTCCGGGCCGCAGGACACTCGAAGTTTGCTGACTCCCGCGCCCCGCTCAGTCGGCCACCCGCCACTCCAACGGGGCAGCCTCGCGCAGCGCCTCCCAGCCGCCGATCACCTGCCGCGGGCCGTTCGAGGAACTTGGCCGGCATACAGCAGGCCCTTCAGGAATCGAAGGGTGCGGTGCGGGTACAGGTGGATGCCCAACCAGGCGCCCGGCGTGCAGCTCCGGTCTCGAGAGGGGGCCCAGCCCAATTTAGTTGAGCCGTAAACCTTGCGCGACGGGGACCGCGACCCAATCCTTGAGCAATGGATCAGGAGCACGAGCAGAAGGCCCTGGTCGGCGTGCGCGAGCGGTTGCGTGCGCAGTTTCCCGAGATTGACCCGGCACTGGTCGAGGCGGCCGTGCAGGTGTCGCACCGGGAGCTCCAGGGCAACCCGATTCGTGACTTCGTGCCCGTGCTTGTCGAGCATGCCGCCCGTGATCGGCTGGCGTTCGCCATCCGCAACCCGGGCCCCGTTGACGCTCCCTCGGCCGCGCAGCCAACGGATCACGACGAACCTGCAGCCACCCTCCGCAGCGTGGAGCAGGTGTTCTAGACCGTTCGCCGGGCCGCGATTGGCCCGGGCTGCTCGCAGGACTCATTCGCCGAACGTCTTCCGTGTGTTCACGATTGCAAGGCGCATCGGTGAAGACTGCGCGCTGACGCTGGATCGATGGATGCACGCCACGAGCAGGTGGCCGTCGCCGCCGTTCAGGACCGGCTGGAAGAGCAGTTTCCCGCGCTCGATCCCGCCGTAGTCGAGGCGGCCGTGCGGCTGGCTCACACCCAGATGACCGACAGTCCGATTCGAGATTTCGTCCCAGTGCTCGTCGAGCATGCGGCCCGGGACCGGCTCGCCTTCGCCGACCGCGAACGCAACGTGGAGGAGGCGCTGACCCCGCCGCCGAACCAGCCACGCGAAGAGATCGGAGAGCCGTAGCGTCGGGCACACGACCCGCGATCTACCTCAGTGGGGCGAGCGACGTGTCAGAAATCCATCGTCGACGCGTGGTGCGCGAGGGGAATGCAACGGGCGCCACAGCTCCGCAGGTCGACAAATGCGTCCGACGTGATGAGCCGGGTCTCGACGGTGGCGGACAGCCAGAGGGGCCGCCCTCGTGCGGTCACGAAGTCGGGTTCCGGCAGCCTTCCCGACGCGTGCCACCGGATCACGGTGGGGCCACTCACGCTGGCCCGCCACGGAGGACAGCAGCCGTAGCCTTGCCATGTGCGCACCGAGGTGCTCGAGGAGCGTTTCGACGGGTCGACCCTGGACGGTGAGGTCTGGCTGCCGCACTACCTTCCTGCGTGGTCGTCCAGGGCACAGTCCCGCGCGTGCTTCCGGCTCGGCGACGGGTTGCGGCTGAATGTGCCGGTCGACCATCCGCTGTGGTGTCTTGGGGAGCATGTCCCGCCGCTGCGGGTGTCCGGCCTTCAGACGGGCAGCTGGTCGGGGCCAGCGGGGAGCACGCGGGGACAACAGCGGTTCGTGGAGGGGCAGGTGGTCCGCGAGGAGCAGCCACGTTTTGAGGGCTGGTTGATGTCCGGCGGCCGGGTGGACATCCGGGCCCGGATGACCTTGTCGGCGCGCTCGATGGCGGCCCTGTGGATGAGCGGTTTCGAGGACGATCCCGCCCAGGAGCAGTGTGGCGAGATCTGCGTCTTCGAGATATTCGGCCGCACGGTGCACCGGGACCCGCCCTCGGCTGAGGTGGGCGTCGGGATCAAGCCGTTCCGCGACCCAGAGCTGGCCGAGGACTTCGCCGCCGTGCGGTTGCCGGTCGATGTGACCGAGCCGCACAACTTTGTCGTGCGCTGGGACGCCCGCGAGGCAGTGTTCAGTGTCGACGATGAGGTTGTTCGCACTTGCCCCCGACCACCGAGGTACCCACTCCAGCTGATGTTGGCCGTCTTCGACTTCCCGGACTGGTCAACGGGCACCGACGATCACCTGGTGCCGGAGTTGGTCGTCGAGCACCTGCTCGCGGCGAGAGGTTGATGGGTCGCCGGCCGCGACGCTGGACCCTCGCCGGGAGATGGAGCCAAGTCCGACGTACGGACCCGCAATTGGGACCAGCGAGTGAGGCTCGTTCATGAACCGTCCATCGACCTCTTGGCGATGAGCACAAGCTGCAACGACTGCATCTCCGCCGGGGACCTGGACGCCTCGGTCCCGGTGAGCACCCACCGTGCGTCCGCGGCACTGGCCGTTGGTCGGCGTCCCAGGTGACCGACCTCATCCGGTTGCGGCTGCGTCCGACTCCCACCGGGTCAGCGCCATGGCGATGGCGAAGACCTCGACGACGCGTGGCAGCCCGGGAAGGTCCGCCGCGGCATCGCCGCGCCAGACGCTGGTCCGCCGCACCGAGCCCAGCCGTCGTCCGCCGTCATGTAGTTTCTCCTCGCGCCGCCACGGAGCGGCACGGGAGAAGTGGTAGGTGGTTCCCTCCGCCTCGATGGTCCAGTTCTTGCGGATGAAGCCGTGCGCCGTGGCGATCTGGCGACCGCCGGACTCGATGAGACTGGCTTCATCGCCCAACAGGTTGGCACGTACCGTGAAGCTGCGGCCCCCGAGCGCGAACCTGCCCCCGGTCGCCCAGGGCGACTTCTCCCACGTGGCGACGCACCGTCCGTCCTCGACGAGGTTGTAGCGACCGTCCCACAGCCTCAGCTTTCGGGCCTCGATCACGTGACTCCTTCTCGCGGTGGTGGGAAGTGGCCCCCGCGCTGAGTTGTGGACGCAGCCGCGGAGGCCACTTCGGCCCAGGAACGGACCGCACACGTCCGTACCACCACCAGCGTCCATGTCCCGGTTCGGGTGCCACAAGACCCCGGCACGTGAGTTCACCTGGCGTTGGGCGTCATTTCATCCTGAGGACGCCAGCGGCCCGGGCGTCTCCGGGACGTCGGCGAATGCTCATCGTGAGGTCACGCGGGGGCCCGGTGCCGGTCACGTCGGTGGCCTGTGATGTCGTCGTGCCGTCGCCCCCTGCCGTGATCCGCCGGGACATCGAGGGGCTGCGTGCACTGGCCGTGCTGCTCGTCGTGACCTACCACGTCTGGCTGGGGCGGGTCTCGGGTGGCGTCGACGTCTTCCTGTTCCTCTCGGCGTTCTTCCTCACCGGTGGCCTGGTCCGCCGGCTCGAGCGGGGTGAGCGCATCGACCTCCCCAGCCACTGGCTGCGGATCTTCCAGCGGCTGCTGCCCGCGGCGGCCGTCGTGGTCACCGCCACGGTGCTGGCCGGGCTCGTGCTCCTGCCCGAGACGCGGTGGCGCCAGCTGCTGGTCGATGCCACCGGCTCGATGACCTACGTGGAGAACTGGGTCCTGGCGCAGCGCGCGGTCGACTACTACGCCGCCGACAAGGGTTCGGCGAGCCCGCTGCAGCACATGTGGTCGCTCTCGCTGCAGGGTCAGGTGTTCCTCGTCTGGCCGGTACTCCTCGTCCTGCTGGCGGTGGTGGCCCGCCGCCTCCGCCGCGTGGCACTTCGACCCGCCGTCTGGGTGGGCCTGGGCACCGTTGCGCTGACCTCCTTCGTCTACTCGGTGCACGCCACCGCCACCCGCCAGTCGTTCGCCTACTTCGATGGCGGTGCTCGCCTGTGGGAGTTCGCCCTTGGGGGGTTGCTGGCCCTGGCCGTCACCCGGGTGCGCCTCCGCGGGGCCGTCGCCGTACCGCTGGGGTGGGTCGGCCTCGCCGGCCTGCTCTGCTGCGGCATGGTGCTCGACGTGACACGGTCGTTCCCCGGTTGGGCCGCGCTGTGGCCACTACTCAGTGCCGGGGCCGTCGTCCTCGCCGGGACGACCGCGACCGGCTGGGGGGTCGGCCGGGTGCTCGCCAGCAGGCCTCTCGTGGCCGTCGGCGGCATCTCCTACACGCTCTACCTCGTGCACTGGCCGGTGCTCGTGCTGTGGCTCGCGATGGCGGACCGCACCCGCGCCGGCGCCCTCGACGGTGCCGGGGTGGTCGTCGGGTCCTTGGCGCTGGCCTGGCTGCTGTCGCGCATGGTCGAGCGGCCGCTGCGGGCCCTGCGCTGGCCGCAGGTGGCGCCCCTGCGCTCCACCGCGCTCCTGCTGGGTGTCGCAGGCGTCGTCCTCGGCACCGCGGCAGTGGGCATCCTGCGGATGGATGCCGGTGCCGCGCGCGGCCGCGACCTCTCGTCGGGCACCGTGGTGGCGGGCTACCCGGGAGCACGAGCCCTCCAGGGGCCGACGACCGCCCAGCCGGTGAGCCGCGAGGACCGCTTGCCCGCGGTGACGGCCTTGCGCGAGGAGTTCGCGTCACTCCCCTCGGTGTGCCACGCGGGCTGGGCCGACGACGCGTTGGGGAGCGCCTGCACCCAGCTGGAGCCCGCCCGTCGCGCCACGGCCACCGTGATCGTCGTCGGCGACTCACATGCCGAGCAGTGGCTCGCGGCCATCAGCCCACTCGCGCAGAAGCACGACTGGCGGGTCGTGGCACTGCTCAAGGGGGCCTGCTCGTTCGGCGACCCGGCGTCGCGCCACGGCGACTGCGCGGCCTTCAACGCGACGGTGTCGTCGTACCTGGACCAGCACCCCGTCGACCTGGTCGTCACCGTGGCGACCGCAGCGCACCCGAGCACGTCGGGCGAGCGACTGGTTCCCGGCTACCCGGAGGCGATCCGCGCGCTGACCGCACGCGGCGTCCCCGTGGTGGGGTTGCGCGACAACCCACGCTTCACCTCAGGGGTCGTCGCGTGCGTGCTCGAGCACGGTGACCGCGCCTGCACCGCACCGGTGGCCGACAAGCTCGCGGCGGCCAACCCGGCGGACGCGCTCGAGGGGCTGGCGGGGTTCACGCCGGTGGACCTCACTGACCTGATCTGCCCGCACGGGTCCTGCGTTCCGTCGGTGGGCAACGTGTGGGTCTACCTCGACGACAACCACCTCACCCGGTCGTACGCCGCGACCCTGGCCCCGGCACTGGGTGAGCGGCTGCGGGCGGCCGGTGCCTGGCCAACGGGCAGGCCGCCAGTGGCCGCTGGGCTCAGGCGCTGAAGCGTTCCCTGCGACCCTCGGCCGACCGGGCCCGCCAGTTGCGCCACTCCTGCAGGTCGCGCTGGTTGGCGAGGTAGTACCAGGCATAGCGGGCCTCGTCGGGGGCCCGGCGCCACCGCATCCCGGGCTGGCTGGCGAGGTAGCCGAGGTTCCGGAACGCCCGGTCGCGGCGGCCGCGCTCCCCCGGGACGTACACCGGGACCCGGCCACCCAGGATCGGTCGGTAGTCACGGGCTCCGGTCGGGTGCAGGTACGACGCGAGCACGCAGGTGCCGAAGCGCACCCCGCTCCTGACCAGCCGACGGTGCACCTCCACCTCGTCGCCACGGATGAAGAGTCGCGGGTCCGGCACACCGATGGCGTCCAGCGTCGCGCCCGAGACGAGCGCACCGTTGAAGAGCTGCGCGACCCCGGGCAGGAACGTGCTCGCGCCGAGCTCGGCGCGGGTGCGCGCCCAGGTCAGGCCCTGGCGGAGGGGAAAGGCGAGCCGTTGCGGGTCGGCGAGGTCGAGGACAAGGGGGGACACGGCATCCAGCGACTTGTCCTCGGCGCAGCGCAGGAGGGTCGCCAGCGTGCGGTCGTTGGCCGGGAGCCCGTCGTCGTCGGCCAGCCAGACCCAGTCGGCTCCCAGCGCTCGCGCGGTGAGGATGCCGTAGGCGAACCCGCCAGCGCCGCCGAGGTTGGTGCGCGACGGCAGGTAGGTGTGCGGGATCGCGCACCGGCTCAGGGCTCGTCGGGTGGCGTCGTCGGCCCCGTTGTCGACGAGGACGAGGTGGTCCGGTGGGCGGGACTGGCCGGCCAGAGCGTCGAGGCAGCGGGCGAGGGTCAGGGGGCGACGATGGGTGACCACGACGCACACGACCCGCGGCGGGAGGGTGCTCACGACGCCGACCCTAAGAGGGTGGGACGACCGCGCGGCAACGTCGCGATGAACGGCGGGTTCCACACGGGTGGAACCTTCGGCGGGCCACCGTCAGCCCCACATGAACCCGTCACACGCGGGTCGCGGCCCGTTCACCGTCAGGTCGTGCGGCGTCCGTAGCGTCCTCGACGTGAACACACCGTTCTCCCTCCTGCTGCCCGTCTACCGTGGCGACCGCCCGGACCACCTCGAGGCGGCCTTCCGCAGCACCGTGCACGAACAGCTCCGGCGTCCCGATGAGGTCGTCGTCGTTCAGGACGGTCACATCGGCCCCGACCTCGCCTCCACCTTGGAGCGCCTGGAGTCTGACTCTCCGGTGCCGGTTCGGCGACTTCGCCTGTCGCACAACGTCGGTCTCGCGCAGGCGCTCCAGTGCGGGCTCGCGGCGTGCAGCCACGACGTCGTCGCGCGGATGGACGCGGACGACATCAGCCTGCCGCACCGCTTCCTCAGGCAGCTACCCGTGATCGAGGCCGGCGCGGACCTCGTCGGCGCGGCCGTCCTGGAGTTCGAGGGTGACGGGCGCGACGACGCCGGTGTCCTGCGCGTGCTGCCCACCGATCCGGGCGAGATCGCCCGAACCGCCCGCTGGCGCAACCCGTTCAACCACCCGACGGTCGTCTACCGCCGCACCGCGGTGCTGTCGGCCGGTGGGTACCGCGAGCTGCGGTACATGGAGGACTACTGGGTCTTCGCTCGGATGATCGCCAACGGGGCCACCGGTGGTGAACCTGCCGGACCCGCTCGTCCGCTACCGCGTCGATGCCGGCGCCTACGAACGCAAGGGCGGTCTGCGCCAGCTGCGTTCGGAGGTGCGGCTGCAGCAGCGACTGCGCAGTGAGGGCTTCACCACCGTGGGGCAGGGCCTGCGCAACGTCACCGTGCGCGGCGGCTACCGGCTCGTACCGGCCACCCTCCGCCGCCGGGCCTACCGCAGGACGTTCACCGTCGCCCCGTCGATCGAGGCCACGCTCAACGTGCCGGTGGCCCCGCCGTGGCACCGGCACCCGTCGGCCGGGATGCCGCGACCCAAGGGTGCCCGGGTGCAGCGGGCGGCCGAGCGCGAGGAGGTCTGATGCGGGCCGACCTGGTCGTCGTCGGGGCCGGGCTCTACGGACTGACCGTCGCCGAGCGCGCCGCCGCGCGTGGCCTCGACGTGCTCGTCGTCGACCGCCGGGACCACGTCGGCGGCAACGCCTGGAGTGAGGTGGAGCCGAGCACCGGCATCGAGGTGCACCGCTACGGTGCGCACCTGTTCCACACGAGCAACGCGCGCGTCTGGGCCTACGTCAACAGCTTCACGACCTTCACCGACTACGTCCACCGGGTGTGGACCGTGCACGGCGGTGAGGTCTACCCGATGCCGATCAACCTCGGCACGATCAACCAGTTCTTCCGGTCCGCCCTGGGCCCGGACCAGGCGCGCGCGCTGGTCTCGCGGCAGGCCGCCGAGCTCACCGGCGCTCCGGCCAACCTCGAGGAGAAGGCGGTGTCACTCATCGGCCGACCCCTGTACGAGGCGTTCGTGCGCGGGCTACACGGCCAAGCAGTGGCAGACCGACCCGACCGAGCTGCCGGCCGAGGTGATCAGCCGGCTGCCGGTGCGCTACACCTACGACAACCGCTACTTCGACGACCGCTGGGAGGGCCTGCCCGTCGACGGGTACGCCGCGTGGCTGACTCGGATGGCCGACCACCCCCGGATCACCGTGCGGCTGGAGACCGACGTCCTCGACGACGGTCACGACCTGTCCCGGGCGGCCCTCGTCGGCCGGGTCCCGGTGGTCTACACCGGCCCCCTCGACCGCTGGTTCGACCACGCCCACGGCGCCCTGGGCTGGCGCACCCTGGACTTCGACCAGGAGGTGCTCGCCGTCGGTGACCACCAGGGCACCGCCGTCGTCAACCAGGCGGACGCCGACGTGCCGCACACCCGGGTGCTGGAGTTCCGGCACTTCCACCCCGAGCGGGCCTACCCCACCGACCGCACGGTGGTCGTGCGTGAGCGCAGCCGCGTCGCCGGGCCCGGCGACGAGCCGTACTACCCGGTCAACGCGTCGTCCGACCGCCACAAGCTGCTGGCTTACCGCGAGCTCGCGCGCCTCGAGGGGAGCCTGGGGGTGGCCTTCGGTGGGCGGCTCGGCACCTACCAGTACCTCGACATGCACATGGCGATCGCCTCGGCGCTGGCCTTCGTCGACAACGACCTCGAAGGCCTGCTCGGCGCGTCCCGCGGCGCTTCGCAGGCGCTCGCGCGATGACGGCCGTCGAGGATCATCGCGCCGCTCGGGCCGCGGTCGGGACCTGCACCCTCGACGTCGTGGCGCGCGTCGTGCTGCCCGTCGCCGAGGACCCCGACGTGCTCCCGCTGTACGTCGACGGCGCCCACACGCCCGAGGCCCACGTCGACGATGACGTGCCGACCCTGACCCTGCCCTCGGACCAGCACCCGGACCAGGTGGTCAGCCGCCGGCAGCTACCGCATCGACGCCGGCGGCCGTACGTCGTTCGCGACCTACCTCAACGCCTTCCCGGCGTCCTACTGGCGGCGCTTCACGTCGGTCCGCGAGGTCACCCTCCGAGTTCTGACCACCGGCCCCGGCACGCTGGTCGTGTACCGGTCCTCGGCCCGTGGGGCCGTCGCCAGGGTGACCAGCCGCCGGCTCGACGGCATCGGCACCCACCACCTCGCCCTGCCGCTGACGTCGTTCGTCGACGGCGGCTGGTACTGGTTCGACCTGGTGGCGGGCACCGAGCCGCTCGTCCTCGACACGGCCGAGTGGTGCGTGCCCGAGTGCCGACGACCCGACCGAGGCCGGCCGAGGCACCGGCACCGCGGATCACGATCGGCATCACCACCTTCGACCGCCCGGCGTCGTGCTCGGCCCTGCTCTCCCAGCTCGGCCGGGCACCCGAGCTGGACGAGCTCGTGGACGAGGTGCTGGTCGTCGACCAGGGCAGCCGCCTTGTGACCGACGACCCCGGCTTCGACGACGCGCGTGAGGCGCTCACCGGCCGGCTGCGCGTCATCCGGCAGCCCAACCTGGGTGGGTCCGGCGGGTTCTCCCGCGCGATGCTCGAGACGCTCGACGCGGGGCGCTCGGACCACGTGCTTCTCCTCGACGATGACGTCGTGGCCGAGCCCGAGGGAATCGCCCGGGCGGTCGCGTTCGCCCGGCACGCCGCCAGGCCCACCGTGGTCGGCGGCCACATGTTCTCGATGCACGAACGCTCGGTGCTGCACGCCTACGCCGAGGTGGTCCGGCCCTGGCAGTTCCGCTGGGCGGCCGCCGCACCCTCGGTGCACGAGCACGACCTGGCCCGCTGGAACCTGCGCTCCACGCCGTGGATGCACCGCCGCATCCACGCCGACTACACCGGCTGGTGGATGTGCCTGGTGCCGACCGCCGTGCTGCGCGACGTCGGCCTGTCGATGCCCTTCTTCATCAAGTGGGACGACGCGGAGTTCGGCCTGCGGGCCTCCGCCGCGGGCCACCCCACGGTCTCGCTGCCGGGGGCAGCGGTGTGGCACGTGCCGTGGACCGACAAGGACGACAGCACCGACTGGCAGGCGTACTTCCACGCCCGCAACCGACTGGTGGCGGCCCTGGTGCACTCCCGCTACGAGCGCGGCGGCCGGCTGGTCCGCGAGAGCCTGGCGATCTCGGTGAAGCACGTGCTGGCCATGCAGTACTCGGCGGCTGCGCTGCGCCTGAAGGCGGTGCAGGACGTCCTCGCCGGCCCCGGCGACCTCCACCGGTCGCTGCCGACCCGGCTGGGTGAGGTGCGCGCCCTGCGGGCCGAGCACGCCGACGCCCGGACCAGGGCCGATGCCGACGACTTCGCCCCGGTTCGGGTCACCCGGCCACGCAAGCGGGAACCCGACACCGAGCGCCCGGCCGAGCCGCCTGGCGACCCTGCGCGCCGCGGCATCCGGCATCGCGCACCAGCTGTTGCCGGTCCCCGACGGCGCGACCGACAGCCCGCAGCGCGAGGTCGCCTCACCGGATGCCGGCTGGTGGACCCTGGCCCGCCTCGACTCCGCTCTGGTCGCGACCGCCGACGGCACCGGGTTGGCGTGGCTGCGGCGTGACCGCTCGGTGGCCGGTTCGTCACTGGCGGATGCCGTGCGCGCCCACCGCGAGCTGTTGCGGCGGTGGCCCGAGCTGTCAGCCGCCTACCGCGCGGCGACGCCCCAGGTGGTGGGTGAGCCGGCCTGGCGACGCACCCTCGGGCTGCCGCCGGCCGAGGGCAGCGGGTGACCTCCCGCGTCGACGACGGGCTCGTCGTGCAGGGCCTCGGCGGGGGTCTGCGCGAGGTGCTCGCCCGCCGGCACCTGCTGGGCCTGCTCGTGCGCAAGGAGCTGCGGGTCCGCTACCGCGCCTCGGTGCTCGGCCTGGGCTGGTCCTACGTCAAGCCGGCCGTGCAGTTCGTCGTGTACTTCGTCGCCCTCGGCCTGGTGCTGCGCCAGAACGTGATCGGCGACTACGCGGTCTACCTGTTCGGTGGGCTCGTCGTCGTCACGGCGTTGTCCGAGGCCGTCGGCAACGCCACGCGCTCGGTCGTCGTCAACGGCGAGCTCGTGCGCAAGGTCTTCCTGCCGCGCGAGCTGTTCCCGGTGGCGAGCGTCTGCGTCGCCGCGGTACACCTCCTGCCGCAGCTCGTCGTGCTGTTCGTGGGCACCGTCCTCGCCGGGTGGCGGCCGGATGCCGTCGGCCTCCTCGCGCTCGTCGCGGGCCTGGCGCTCGTGGGGGTGCTGGCCCTGGGCCTCGGTCTGCTGCTCTCCGCCCTCAACGTGCTCTACCGCGACGTCGAGAACGTCGTCGACCTCGTGCTCATGGTGCTCGTGTGGACCAGCCCGGTGCTCTACCCGTGGCAGCTCGTGGCCGACCTGCTCGGGCCGGACTCGTGGCTGTTCACGCTCTACCAGCTGAACCCGGTGACCGTGGCCGTCGAGCTGGTGCACCGGGGCACGTGGGCGACGGCATCGCCCGAGAACCTCGCGCAGGTGCCCCCGGACCTCGCCGCCCACACCGTCATCGCGTTCCTCGTCTCCGGCGCGCTCGTCCTCGTCGGCCAGCGGGTGTTCCGGCGGATGTCCGGGCGCTTCGCGCAGGAGCTCTGATCACGGTGGCATCCGCCCTGACCGCCGTGTCGGTCGAGAACGCCTCCAAGCACTTCCGGTTGCGGCACACCCACTCACTCAAGGAGTCAGTCGTGTGGGCGGCGCAGCGGCGCTCCCGGTCCGAGGACTTCGTCGCGCTGGCGCCGCTGGACCTCGAGATCGACCGGGGCGAGTCGGTGGCCCTCCTCGGGCGCAACGGCTCCGGGAAGTCGACGCTCCTGAAGCTGGTCGCAGGCGTGATGACACCCGACACCGGCCGGGTCCGGGTGCGTGGGCGGCTGGCCGGGCTGCTCGAGGTCGGGGCCGGGTTCCACCCCGACCTCACCGGGCGCGAGAACGTGCACCTCAACGCGTCGATCCTCGGCATGCGGCCGGCCCAGATCGAGGCCAGCTTCGACGAGATCGTCGACTTCGCCGACATCGGGCCGTTCCTCGACACCCAGGTGCGGTTCTACTCCTCGGGCATGTTCCTGCGCCTCGCGTTCGCCGTCGCCGTGCACACCGACCCCGACGTCTTCCTCGTCGACGAGATCCTCGCCGTCGGTGACGAGGCCTTCCGCGACAAGTGCCTGCGCCGGATCGAGCAGCTCTCGAGCGAGGGGCGCACGCTCGTCGTCGTCAGCCACGACCTCGACCTCATGGAGCGCCTCTGCCGGCGCGGAGTGGTGCTCGACGGTGGGCGCGTCGTCGTCGACGGGCCGGTGAGCGAGGCCGTGCACCACCTGCGGGTCACCCTGTGACGTGGGCGGCCGCCGCACCGTCCCTGGTCGTCGCGGCGCGCGCTGCTCGTCGTGCCAGGGCTGCTCGTCGCGCTCGCGGCCGGCGTCCGTGGGGTGCTCGCCGCCGGTCTCGCTCCGGTGCTGTCGGTGAGCGTGGTAGCAATGACCGCGGTGGCGGCGCACATCCTCGGGATACCGCTGGGCGCCGTCACGCTGACCGCCGGCACGTCCGTGGCCCTGCTCGCCGTCGCGGCCGTGCGCCTCGTCGTCCAGGGCGCTGGGCGCGGCGGATCGCCGGCCCCGGGCCCGGACGGGGTGCGGCCCCTCGTCGCGGGCCTGCTCGGTGCGGCGGTGGGCGCGGCGTCGATCGGCGTGGGGCTCGCCCGCGGGATGGGTCCGGCGGACCGCTGGCCGCAGACCTTCGACGCCGTCTTCCACCTGTCGGCGGTCGACCACGTGCTGCGCACCGGCGACGGGTCGGCCCTCACGCTGGGGACCCTGGTCACCCCTGACCGGGCCCGGGCCTTCTACCCGGCCGCATGGCACGACCTCGTCGCGCTCGTCGCGTCCTGGACCGGGGTCGACCCACCCACGGCCGCGAACGCCGTCGCGCTCACGGCGGCCGCCGTCGCGTGGCCGCTCGGGTGCGTCGCCCTGACCCGGGTCGCGCTCGGGCCGGCGCCCGTGCCGCTCGCGGCCGCCGGAGCGCTGGCGGGTGCGGTGACGGCATCGCCGGTGCTGCTCACCGGCTACGGAACCCTGTGGCCCAACGCGCTGGCGACCGCGCTGCTGCCGGCGTGCCTGGCGCTCCTGGCCGACCTGCTCGGTCTGGGGCCGCGCCCTGCCGTGCCGCGCGGGGTCGGCTGGCCCCTGCTCGGCGCGTCGACGGCGGGGCTCGCTCTGGCCCACCCCAACGCGGTCGTGGCGTTGCTGGTGCTCGGCTCGGCTGCCCTCGTCGTGGGCTGGTGGGGGCGCGGTGGCGCGGGCGCGCGTCATCTCGCTGTCCACGGCTGCCGTCGTCGGCTGGCTCGTGCTCTCTCCCCCGCGTTCGACGCCCAGCGCAGCACCTCCTGGCCCGCTCGTGAGCGCCTGCCGCAGGCGCTCGGCGAGTGGCTCGCCCTGGCGCCGCAGCGGGTGCCCATCCCGGCGCTCGTGGCCGGTCTGACCCTCGTCGGGTGTGTGCTGGCGGCGGTGCGCCCCGGGTTGCGGTGGCTGCTCGCCGTTCACGTCACCGCTGGTGCGCTGTTCGTGCTCGTCGCCGGCAGCGACGGAACGGTGTCGCGACTGGTCAGCGGCGGCCTGGTGGGACGACCCGTTCCGGCTGGCAGCGCTCGTCGGGCTGGCCGGCGTGCCGCTCGCCGCGGTCGGCGTGGACTGCGATCACCCGCTGGCCCGCGGCGCGGCTTCCGCGGGCTGGGCGGTCGTCCATCGTGACCGCGCTGTCAAGCGCGCTGGTGGCACTGCTGGTCGTGGCGTGCGCCGCGTCCGGCTCCGCGGACACGAGTCGCGTCGTGGCCATGTGGTACCGCCCGGACTCCATGCTGACCCCTACCGAAAGCGCCTTCGTGGGCAGCATCGGCGCCGTGGTGCCCGCGGCCGAGCGCGTGGCCGGAAACCCTTGGGACGGCGCGGCGCTCACCGGCCCGCTGGCCCGGCGCGAGGCCGTGTTCCCGCACCTCGTCGGTCGGTGGGGCTCCGACCGTGACCTGTTGGCCACGTCGTTGTCCTCCGTCGCGACCACCACCGGGGTGTGCGCGGCGCTCGACCGCCTGCACGTCCGCCACGTGCTCGTCGGACCATCCGGCTTCTGGTCGGGCGACCGACGACGCGCGCTCTTCGGCGGCCTGTCGGTCGCCGGTCACCCCGGGTTCGCGGAAGTGGCCGGTGCGGGCCGGGTCTCGCTCTGGCGGATCACTGCCTGTGGCGACGCCACCGGCCAGAGGCCGGCGGGCCGAGAACGAGCAGCCGGCCCGCGCGGTTGAGCCGATCAGATCCGGCCCGGACCACCGCCGCCGTCATCGGGAGGACGCAGACGGTCGGCTTCCAGGTGGCCCTCGACCGAACGCGTCACGGCGCGGTGGGCGCGATCGGTGCCGGTCAGGGTGCTGAGGAAGACCTCCCGCTCGAGACCGACCAGCTGTAGCGAGCTCGCCGCGGAGACCGTGGCCGTACGAGGGACGTCGCGCAGCAGCGCAATCTCGCCGAACCACTGTCCGGCGCCGAGGCGGCGCAGCAACACACCGGCCTGAGTGACCACGGCGGCGCCATGCGAGACGACGTAGAACCGGTCGCCTGCGTCGCCCTCGTGCACCACCACATCGCCCTCCTCGACGGACACCAGGACCGCATCACGCGCCATCCGTTCGACGGAACGCACCGGTAACAATGCGAGGAAGGGTACGGAACGCAGGAGGGAGAAGACCGCGCCCGGCACGACAGCGCGGGCGTCGAGCCGACCCAACGACGCCAGCGCGAGGAGCGTGGCGGCGGGAAGGATGACGCCGGCTCCCATCAGCGCTCCCGGCACCCCGAGCGTCGCGACGAGCAGGGGTCCGAGGGCTGCTCCCGCGGCCGTGCCGGCCTGGACCAGGCTCTCCTGAACGCCGAACACGCGCACCGCCACGCCCTCGTCGATCGTGCGCTGAAGGAGGGTCTGCACCCCGACGGTCACGACGCTCTTACCCACACCGACGACGGCGAGCATCGCCGCCGAGACCCAAAAGCTCGACGAGACCCCGAGCAGCGCCACCGGAAAGCCAACGCACAGGGCGCCGCCCACGACCGCCGGCGCCAGCCGGGACCGCCCAGCCAGCGCAGTGGCCGTGACCCCGCCGAAGACGGCGCCTACGCCGATCGCGGCCGTGAGACCCCCGGTGCGAGCGGAGTCCAGCCCAAGGAGGTCGACGACGACCACGACCAGGAGCACGTCGAGCAGGCCCACGACCGCGTACATGGACATCGTGACCGCCGCGACCGAGCGCAGGTCGCGGTCGCGGGTCATGGCGCGGACCCCTGCGAACAGGGCTCCCTGGACCCCGGACGCACTCGCCGGCGTCGGCCGGTCGGTGCGAACCCGCGTCGACGCCAGGGCCGACGCCAAGCACGTTCCGCCGAGCAGCACCATGACCGGCCCACCGCCGATCAACAGAAGCCCCGTGCCCGCGAGGACAGGTCCCGCAACGGACGCGAGGCCGTCGACCCAGGTCGACGCCGCGTTGCCGAGGGCCAGCTCGTCCGGGTGCTCCACCACGTCGGGAAGCGTCGCGAGGTAGACGGGGCGGGTGAGCGTGAACGCGGCTGCCGCCGCCGCGGACAGCAGCACGGTGACTACCAGCGGCCAGTCCTCCAGCATCGACACACCGGTTCCTACGAGTGCGACGGCCTGGAGGACGTACCCCAGGGTCAACGCCGACTCGCTGCTCAGCCGGTCCCCGAACACCGACCCGACCGGTGGGGCGACAATCGCGGGGATGAGCTGGGCCGCCGCGACGATCGACGCCGTGTGCACCCCACCCACGTCGAAGGCGTAGACGACGAGCGCGACCCGGGACGCTTTACGGGCCAAGCAGTAGCCGAAGTAGCCGAGCAGGAGCAGCCGGAGAGCTGGCCGACGAACCGCGGTGACAGTGAGCCGGAGCTGCTCGAGGACCGACACGAAACGGAGTGAACCACGTTGAGGTGAACGCGAGGTGGACGACCCAGAACCGAGACGAGCCTTGACGCAGTACTCCGCACCGACAAGCGGTACGCCCCCTGGACCACGGTGAAGAGCAACGACAAGGTGCGCGCCCGCGTGAACGCGTTGCGCGCCTTCCTGAGCCAGTTCGACCACGCGGAGAAGGACCCCGATGTCCACTTCGCCCCGGACCCGAAGGTCGTCGGCCGGGCCAAGCACACGGCCGGCGACTGATTCGCGAGGTGGGCGGCGGCGCGACTGAGCAACCTTGGCAGACAGACCCAGTGCGTCGTCGACGTGAACAGCGAGCGAAGGTTCGTCCACGGTGCTGATCGCTGAAGCGGCAAGTGACCAGGACCTACAACAGTGGCTCTCTGGCTTCACGCGTGCCCACGTGGAAGGGACAAACCGTGCAATTCATGGCCAACTCTCGACCTGCCAATGGAGTCACACCTGAGCAGGTCACTGGATACATCCAAGCCAACGGGATCTCTCCGAATCCTGGGAGCTCGCGCGTCACCACACGGCGACGGGCTGTGCCTTCGAGGTCGGACAGCGGCCGCCGCAACGATGACGCCATGCCCAGAAGGGACCCTCGAGACCGCTTGGCAGAGGATCCACGCACGGTCGGGCTCGACGGTCGACCGCGCACTCTGAAGACGCTGGCTTCCGCCGCAGGTCGGCTTTGGACTCTCCTCGGCCCAGAGGAGCCAGCGGTGTGGGCGGCACTGTCCTTTGGCCCGCTACAGCCCATCCCGCTCGGCGCGGGGCAGTGGGCGAGGATGAAGTCCGAGGGGCAGACGTGGGTGGTGGTGCGAACTCCTACCCCGCTGATTGCCCTTCAGCCGGTGATCGGCCCTGTTGAGGTCGCCATCCTGACCGGGCCGTGGCAGCTTGAGGTGATACCGCCGTCCGCGCAGGAGTTCCGGGCTGGCGCGACGGTGACCGGGCCGGACGCGTCAATGTTGCTGAATGTGACAGATGAGGATCTGGGCCACCTGCAATGGGTGACGCACTGCGAGGACAGCATGCGGCCGCCCGGTCCGGCGCCGCAGCGCCGAGCTTCAGCGAGCACGGCCCGGACGCGGGTCCTGATCTCGTCTCGAGCGCGCCGATGCAAATGGCGGGCTGTGTAGGTGCGTTCGCTGAGGGTCATCAAGGCCCGCCGTCTCCGGAGGAGTGGTCCGCCGTACAAGGGCACCCGGAGCAGGACACATCGGCGGTTGTGGGCGCCCGACGGGGCTCCTGACCATCTGGATATGAAGTCGCCCTAATCCGTTCACGGTGCGTTCACTCGGGACGGGCCAAGCGGACATCCGGCGTCCCTAGCGTCCTCTCGTCGGGCAACGGTGCCCGCCTCCCTGACCCTTGTCCTCCGAGAGGTACACACAGTGAAGATCCAGCGTTTCGGCGCCTCCGCCGCGCTTGTCATGGTCGGCGCCATCGCCCTGTCCGCTTGTGGCGGGCAGGAGGCCGATAGCGGCTCCGGCAGCGACGGCTCGTCGGCGGCCGCCGTCAGCGGCGCGATCGCGTCCGACGGCTCCAGCACCGTAGGTCCGCTCACGTCAGCCGCCGCCGAGCTGTTCATGACCGAGAACCCCGGCGTCAACATCACCGTCGGCACCTCCGGCACCGGCGGTGGCTTCAAGAAGTTCTGCGAGGGCCAGACCCAGATCTCGAACGCCTCCCGCCCGATCAAGGACGAGGAGAAGGCGGCGTGTGCCGCCAAGGGCATCGAGTTCCAGGAGATCGTCGTTGCGAACGACGCCCTGACCGTCGTCGCCAACAAGGAGAACTCCTTCCTCAAGTGCCTGACCGTCGATGAGCTCAAGAAGCTCTGGGACCCCGCCGCGACCGGCAAGGTCACCAAGTGGAACCAGGTCAACTCCACCTTCCCCGCCGAGGACATCAAGCTCTACGGCCCCGGCACCGACTCCGGCACCTTCGACTACTTCACCGCCGAGGTCAACGGTGAAGAGGGCGCCTCCCGCACCGACTACGAGCCCTCCGAGGACGACAACGTCATCGTCCAGGGCGTCTCCGGCGACAAGAACGCCTCGGGCTACTTCGGCTACACCTACTTCGAGGAGAACGAGGCCGCGCTGAAGGCCGTCGAGATCGACAACGGCAAGGGCTGCGTTGCTCCGAGCGCCGACACTGCCCGCGACGGCTCCTACGCCCCGCTCTCGCGCCCGCTGTTCATCTACATCGACAAGAAGGCCTGGGCCTCCAACCCCGCGCTGAAGGCGTTCGTGACTTACTACGCCGACAACGACGCCAAGATCGCGGAGGCCGCGAAGTACATCCCGCTGAGCGAGGACCAGAAGAAGACCGCTCAGGACGAGCTCTCCGCCCTCGGCTGAGGCCGGTAGCACCCACCACAGGAGCAAGTCCTCGTGACCACCGTCAGTGCCGGCGCAGGCCCCTCAACCTCCTCGAGGGGCCTGCGCCCGTCCCCAGAACCCGTCTCCTTGCGCTCCACCAGGCCGCGCTACCTGGAGAAACTCTCTTACGGCTTCCTCGTCGTCGCCGCCGCTGTGTCAGTCCTGACCACCGTCGGGATCGTGCTCTCACTGCTGATTCCGGCGCTGCAGTTCTTCCGCGAGGTCAGCGTCAGCGAGTTCCTGACCGGAACGTCGTGGACGCCACGCTTCGCCGAAAAGGCCTACGGTGTCCTGCCGCTGATCACCGGGACGCTGTGGACCACGGGCATCGCCCTGGCCCTGAGCATCCCGATCGGTCTGGGCGCTGCGATCTACCTGTCGGAGTACGCCTCCATCCGAACCCGCAAGGTACTCAAGCCGACCCTTGAGCTCCTCGCCGGCGTGCCGTCAGTTGTCTACGGCCTGTTCGCCGTGGCATTCGTCGGGCCGGTCGTGCTGAACGAGTGGTTGGGGATCGAGGTGGGAACCTTCTCGGTGCTCGCCGCCGGTCTGGTCCTCGGCGTCATGATCATCCCCACCGTGGCCTCACTCGCGGAGGACGCGATGTCCGCCGTACCGCGCTCGCTGCGGGAGGCGTCATATGGCTTGGGTGCGAACCGAATGCGCACGGTGCTGCGGGTGGTCTTCCCGGCCGCGATCTCCGGCATCGCCGCCGCGATCGTCCTCGGCCTGAGTCGTGCCGTCGGCGAGACGATGATCGTCGCCATGGCGGCAGGGAGCCAGGCGAAGATGGTCACGAACCCCTTGGAGGGTGGCCAGACGATGACCGGTTTCATCGCCTCCGCGGCCTTGGGGGACAGCGTGCAGGGCTCCCTGCAGTACAACACCCTCTTCGCGGTGGGACTCACCCTGTTCGTCATCACGCTGATCATCAACATCATCAGCATCCGACTCGTCAACCGCTTCCGGGAGGTCTACTGATGGCCGCCATCACTAGCGAGACAACCTCGCGACCCAGGCCCCTGACCGCCGCCGCGCACAGCGAGAAGAGCGCTCGCTCGCTGGTCTTCCTCATCGCCCTGTGGCTCTGCCTCGCCTTCGGCCTCCTAGTCCTGATCGTGCTGATCGTGAACACCTTCATCCAGGGCCGAGCCCGGATCGACACGCCGTTGTTGACGAACTACACCTCACAGATCTTGCCGGCCACCGCCGGCGCCAGGGCGGCCATCCTCGGCACCGCATGGGTCATCGGCACCACCGCCCTCCTGGCCGTTCCGATCGGTGTTGCGGCGGCGGCGTACCTCGAGGAGTTCGCCTCGAAGAAGAGCCGGTTCGCGCACTTCGTCGAGCTCAACGTCCAAAACCTGGCAGCGGTCCCGGCCATCATCTACGGCATGCTCGCCGCGGCGGCCGTCGTGGCGATCGGCATCCCCCGGAACACTGTGATCGCGGGTGGCATCGCCTTGGCGCTGCTGATCCTCCCCGTCATCATCGTGTCAACGCGAGAGGCGTTCCGCGCCGTGCCCCGCGAGATCCGCGATGGCTCGCTGGCCCTCGGCGCGAGCCCGATGCAGACTTCTGCAACGCCAGACGCTACCGGCGGCGGTTCCGGGCATCGCAACCGGCACGATCCTCGCCCTGTCGCGGGCGATGGGTGAGGCCGCTCCGCTGCTTTTGTTGGGTGGCCTGGTGTTCGTCAAGTTCGACCCGAACGGATTCATGAGCGGCTTCACGACGATGCCGATCCAGATCTTCGACTGGGCGAGCCGCTCTCAGGAGGCGTTCCAGCAGTTGGCGGCAGCCGCGAGCCTGCTGCTCCTCGTCCTGGTCATCGCGATGAACGGTGTCGCGATCATCATCCGCAACAAGTTCGCGACGCCGCGATGACCGACCCGAGGACGTCAGCCGCCCCCACCACGGAGCCCGCCCCGGCACCGACGTTCGCTGACGTCGCGGCGGAGCACCACACAATCCCCCCGACGAACAACACCACAGGAGACCCCACCGTGGACAGCGCCACCACCGTCGTCACGCGACGCCCGGAAACGATCGACGCCGGACGGATCAACGACAAGGAGTCGCCCCGCGCCATCCTCAGCTGCACCGACGTCAGCGTCTACTACGGCGACTTCCGCGCGGTCAACCAGGTCACGATGGACATCGGGGTCCACGAGATCACGGCGCTCATCGGTCCGTCGGGCTGCGGCAAGTCGACGGTGCTTCGGTCGCTGAACCGGATGAACGACCTCATCATCGGCACCCGCGTTGAGGGCACGATCGCCTACCACGGCACCGACATCTACGCGAAGGACGTGGACCCGATCGAGGTCCGCCGGCGGATCGGGATGGTCTTCCAGAAACCGAACCCGTTCCCGAAGTCGATCTACGACAACGTCGCCTACGGCCCGAAGGTCACCGGGATGAAGGTCTCCAACATGGACGACGTCGTCGAGGAGAGCCTGCGCGCCGCCGCCATCTGGGACGAGGTCAAGGACAAGCTCAAGCAGTCCGCCTACGGCCTGTCCGGAGGCCAGCAGCAGCGCCTGTGCATCGCCCGCACCATCGCAGTCAAGCCCGAGATCATCCTCATGGACGAGCCCTGCTCGGCCCTCGACCCGATCGCCACCGCCCGCATCGAGGACCTCATGCTCGAGCTGCGAGACGACTACACCATCGTCATCGTCACCCACAACATGCAGCAGGCCGCACGCGTCGCAGACCGCACCGCCTTCTTCACCGCCGAAGCGGCCGAAGGGGCCGGAGACCGGACCGGTCACTTGGTCGAGTTCGCCGAGACGGCGAAGATCTTCAGCTCGCCCTCGGACCCGCGAACCGAGGACTACATCTCCGGTCGCTTCGGCTGACCGGCCCAAACGTCCACGGGGGAGAAGTGCAGCCGGCTGCGTCCACAACTCAGTCGCCCTTCGCCCCCGTGGACCCCGCCCCACCAATGCGCATCAGCCCACACAAGCTCCTGATCTGGCCGCTCGCTGGGTGCGTTGTCAGGTCCGATGCCGGCCGGCCGCGGCATCCAAAGAAGCTCGCCTGTCCGCCGTGGCCATATGCCACCGCCCACTCCAGAGGTGCCCTGTGACTGAGCTGCAGCCAGCTACCAAGGGGCGCCGTGATGCGGTGGAGAACCGTGAGCGCATCCTGCAGGCGGCGCGCGAGCTCTATGCCCAGGTGGGCGTTGGCGTCACCCTCCACGACGTGGTGCACCAGGCCGGATTCGGTGTTGGCACCGCCTACCGGAACTTCCTGAACAAGGAAGAGGTCATCGACATCGTATTCGGGGACAAGCTGCTGTCGTTGGTGGGGACTGGGCGCCGATGCCTCTCTGACCCCGACCCGTGGTCGGGCCTGACTCGGTTCTTGGAGCAGTCCCTGCAGATGCAGGCAGCCGACCGGGGCTTCAGTCAGGTCTTGAACGACCCCGCCCTCGGGTCGGAGAGGCTGGACCCAGCACGCAGAGAGATCGGCGAGCTCATCGTGGCGCTGGTGGATCGTCTCAACTCGGACGCTCGGCTCAGGCCAGGAATCATCGGCGCGGATGTGGAGCTCCTACATGGTGCGCTTGCTGGTCTGATCGACCGAGCCAGGCCGGCGTCTCGGACCTCCTACCGGAAGTACCTCACGATCGTGCTTGACGGCCTGAGCCCAACCTGCGGAGGCGCGGTTCCGCTCATCGACCTCCCCGTGGGCCCAAGCCCCGCCGCTGGTCCCTAGGAACACTCATGAGCCCCGGCGGGCATCGAGTGGCGTTCAGGTGGTGCCGTCGACGGCGGTCGTCAGTGGAACTCTCGGGCCACGTAGCCGGTGCCCGGGACACTCGTCAGGACAACACCCGCACCCGGCACCGTGGCCTCCAGTTTGCGCCGAAGGCGGGACACGCGGGCTTTGAGCGCGGCGGGCTTGGCGGGTGCGAACTCGCCGCAGCCATCGGCGAGGTCAGCTAGAGAGACTGGCTGGGGAAAGGAACGCAGCAGGCACCACAGAAGCCCGAATTCGATCTCGGCCAACTGGAGCGGTGCGTCCCGGATCCACACCGCGCGGCTCTCCTTGAAGGCAGCGACGCTACCGACCGTGACCTTCGTGAAACCCGCGTTCGCGCGACCACCGCTTGTACGCAGCGCCATTCGCAGGTCGGGCTCAGAGGCCGGCATCCCCACGAGGCCGCTGGCGCCAGCGTGCAGTGCCTCGACGGCGACCTGTTTGCTCTGCTCGTCGTCCCACACGCCGACGAACACTGGGATCGCGGTCCGTTCGACGAGCGACTTCACAGCCGAGGGCACTGCGATGTCCTGGACTCGACTGTCGATGAAGGCGCAGGTCGGTGGCTGAGCGCCGCAGGACAAGAGCATGGCCGCGGCGTCGGTGAAGACCTCCAGCTGGAAGTCCGTTGCCCGTGAGGCGCTGGCCGCGGCTTCGAGGCCCTCGGCAGACACGAGGACTGCCATGCGCTCCACCCATGCGGGCCGGATGGCCCCGTCACTGTCACCATTCGGTTCCGTGCCGGGCTGTGGTCAGGGTCGCCACCGCGACCAGGCTGCCCACCTGGAACGACAGGACGAACATGCCGTAGCCGATCCACAGGGCCCCGAGGGCCACGATCCACCCCCACGCCGCTGACGCCTCGTGGGCGCTGGCGCGGATGGTGCTGAGGAGCGGGTCTTGGGTCTTCAAACTGCTTGTCATTGCGTACTTTCCTTGGATGATGCCGCGCGGGCAGGGCGTTGAGCGTTTCTGCCCGCGGCGGCGTTACTGCGGTGAGGAGGACTGGGGCGTGTTGCCCGCCAGTCCGAGGGACTACTTGGCGGTCGCGGTCTGGAGGTTGTCCGCGGCCTTGAGGTTGTCGGCGTAGGCGCGGGCGTGGATGGCGTTGAGGATGGACAGCTGTGCGTTCCCGACGGCCCAGTCGGCGAAGTCGAGGGCCTCGGCCGCGTTGGCCTCTGCCCAGTCCGCGTCGATCGCTGCGTCCTTGGCGTCCATGTGCCGGGCTCGCTTGTCCAGGTCCGCCTTGACCTCGCTGCGTTTGGCCGCGGCGTCAGCCTTCAGCTGCGCCCACTTGGCCCGGGCGCCCTCAGCAGCCTCCGAGACCTCCTGCTGGGCGTTCTTTACCGACTGGTCCCCAAAAGTCCGCGGCGGGCTGGCAGCGCCCAGTGGAAGGTGGTTGTTGCACGTATGTTGCACGAATCGAGCATGAAGAAGGCCCCTGGCCTGCATCTCTGCAGGTCAGGGGCCCAATTCGACTGTCGGGGTGACAGGATTTGAACCTGCGGCCTCGTCGTCCCGAACGACGCGCGCTACCAAGCTGCGCCACACCCCGTGGCAGTGCCGCCGACCCGAGGGCGCGGCGACACCCGAGGATAGCCGACCCGCCCCGGCCGACCGAAATCGGTCCGGGCCTACCGGCCGATCGCCCGCGAGGTCGAGGTCGCGCGGGTCAGGTGTCGCGGGCGACGAGGGTGAGCAGGGTCGCCTCCGGGCGGCAGGCGAAGCGCACGGGGGCGTACGGCGAGGTGCCCAGCCCGGCCGAGACGTGCAGCCACGCGGCATCGCGCGGAGCCTGCGACGACGGCACTGCACCGCCGCCCTGACCGGTGTGGCCGGCACCCGGCCACCAGCGCGAGACGCCCTTGGCGCGGCGGGTGTCGAGGTCGCAGTTCGTGACCAGGGCGCCCCACCCGGGCAGGGCCAGCTGCCCGCCGTGGGTGTGGCCGGCGAGCACCACGGACGCGCCGTCGGCGACCATCGCGTCGAGCACCCGCTGGTAGGGCGCGTGCACCAGGCCCATCGTCAGCGCGACGTCATCGGCTGCCTGCGCAGAGACGGCGTGGTAGCGGTCGTACCCGACGTGCGGGTCGTCGACGCCGACCAGCTCGACGTCGTGGTCGCCCATCCGCACGACGGTGCGCGCGTTGTTGAGGTCGGCCCAGCCACCCTCGCGCAGGCCCTCGACGAGCCGGCCCACCGGCAGGTCGGCCCGGGTGACCCGTACCTCGGCGTGCGAGCGGGTGAGGTAGCGGGCGGGGTTCTTGAGCACCGGCCCGAAGTAGTCGTTGGAGCCCAGCACGAAGGCTCCCGGCCGCTCCAGCAGCGGCTCCATCGCCCGCAGGAGCGGCGGCACCGCCTCGGCGTGCGCCAGGTTGTCACCGGAGTTGACCACGAAGTCGGGCTCGAGCTCAGCCAGTGAGCGCACCCACTCGATCTTCCGGTGCTGGCCCGGGGTGAGGTGCAGGTCGCTCACCTGCAGGATGCGCACGGGCGCGCTGCCCGGCGGGAGGGCGGGCACGGCGAACCGGCGCAGCGTGAACCAGGTGCGCTCGACGAGCGCGGCGTACGCGACACCCGCGACCCCGGCGCCCACCAGGCCGCCGACGGTGCGCAGCGCGGTGCGGGCGAGGTCGGTCATCCGCACATCCTCGCAAAGCCGGTGGCGTCCGGCCGAATCGCGCACCCAGCCGGATGCCGGGTGGCCGGCCCCGGAGCCCGCCGGATCCGTTGGACCCTGGATGGGAGGATGGGCCCATGACCGACTCGACGCTCAAGGCGCAGCTCCAGCGCGACCTGCACGACGCGATGCGTGCCCGCGACAAGGTGCGCTCCGGAACCCTGCGGATGACGCTGACCTCCATCACCAACGCCGAGGTGGCCGGTGACGAGGCGCGCGAGCTGAGCGACGACGAGGTGCTCAAGGTGGTGGCCAAGGAGGCCAAGAAGCGCAAGGAGTCCTCGGCCGCCTACACCGACGCGGGCCGCCCCGAGCTGGCCGCGGTCGAGGACGCCGAGCTCGTCGTGCTCGAGGGCTACCTTCCCGCGCAGCTCGACGACGACGCGCTCCGGGCGATCGTGGCGCGTGCCGTGGAGTCGACCGGAGCGACCGGGATGCCGCAGATGGGCCTGGTCATGAAGGCTGCCCAGGCCGAGGTGGCCGGGCGAGCCGACGGCGGCCGGGTGGCCGCCGTCGTCAAGCAGGTGCTCTCCGGGCGCTGAGCCCGGGCTCCACTAGTCGTTGGGTGGGGGCTTGCCCTTGCCGCTGTTGCCACCGCCACCGCCGCCGCCACCGCCGCCGGTGCCCCCGCCGCCATCTGTGTTGGGAGGAGGCGGCTGCTGCGCGGCCGGCGGCTCCTGCACGGCCGGCGGCTGGAAGGCCGGCACGCCGGTGGAGACGTACAGGCCGATCCTCGAGCCGGGGAAGGCCGCACCGGCCGGGTCGGTGTAGGCGACCGTGCCGGCGGCCATCGAGCTGTCGACCTGGCCCGCCACGTAGCTGTCGAAGCCGGCGTCGCTCAGGCGCGACTGCGCCTTCGAGACGCTGGCGCCGATGACGCCCGGCAGCGGCTTCAGGTCACCGCTGCGGATCTTGGCCGACGGCGCCGGGAAGTCCTTGACCGGCATCCCCTTCGACGCGGCGCGCATCATCTTGGACCACACCGGCGCGGAGACGGTGCCACCGAAGACCTGGCTGATGCAGCCGTACTCCCCGAAGCACTTGCCGTTGAGCGAGTTCAGCTTCCCCTTCTTGCTGGCCGGCTTCAGGTTGCCGATCCAGACCGCGGAGGCGAGCTGCTTGGTGTAGCCGACGAACCAGCTCTGGTTGTGCTTCTCCGTGGTGCCCGTCTTGCCGGCCGCCGGGCGTTCGTTGACGTCCCAGTTGCCCGACGCCGTGCCGAACTCGAGGGTGCCCTCGAGCAGCGAGGTCGCGCCGTCGGCGGCGTCGGAGGAGATGACCTGCTTGCACTGCGGGCCCGGCACCTTGATGGCCTTCTTGTCCGAGGTGGTGATCGAGGTGATCGGGTAGGGCTCGCAGTACTTGCCGCTGGCGGCGAGGGTCGCGTAGGCGCTGGCCAGGCTCATCGGGTTGGTCGTGCCCGACCCCAGCGTGATGTCGGAGACGTACGGGTCGATCGGCTTGCCGTTGCCCTTGTGCAGGCCCATCTTGGTCATCGTGTCGCGCACGTCGCACGGCCCGACGTTGATGACGAGCTGGGCGGCCCAGGTGTTGATCGACTTGGCGATGCCCTCACCGAGGGTCATCATCTTGCCGCCGCTGGCGTAGTCGTTCTTGACCGGCCAGGGCTCGTTGGCGCCGCACTTCTCGGTGAGCAGCTTCTTGTCGGCGAAGAGGTGGCCCTTCTTGCCGTCGGCGAACGGCACCTTGATGGTGCCGTTGAGCGGCATCCCCTTCTCCAGCGCGGTGACCAGGCCGAACATCTTCGCGGTCGACCCGAACTGGTAGCCGAGCTCGCCGCCGCCGTACTTCTGGTCGACGTTGATGTTGGTCTGCACCTTGTCGAAGTTGGTGGCCTGGGCCATCGCGAGGATCTTGCCGGTGCCGGGCTCGAGGATCGTGGCCGCCGCCCCGAGGTTCTGCTTGTTGCCCACCGGCACGGCCCGGGTGATCTCCTTCTGGGCCGCCTTCTGCATGCTCGGCTTCAGGGTGGTGCGGATGGTCAGCCCGCCCTGGTTGATCGTCTTGAGGCGGTCGGCAGGGGTCTTGCCCAGGACCGCCATCTGCGGCGACTTCTGCAGGTACTCGAGCGTGTAGGCGCAGAAGTACGGCTGCGGCGAGCGGTGGCAGACGCCCTTGACCGGCTTCTTCTTGATCATCTTCTTCACGGCGACCTTCTTGGCCGCGGTGACGTCCTTGGCGCTCGCCACGCCCAGCGCCTGCATCCGGTCGAGCACGATGTCGCGCCGGGCCTGGGACTCCTTCGGGTTCAGCACCGGGTTGAACGCCGTCGGCTGCTGCACGACGCCGGCCAGCAGGGCGGCCTGGCCCAGGCTGAGCTTGCTGGCGCTGACGCCGAAGTAGTTGAGCGAGGCCGCCTCGACGCCGTAGGCCTGGTCGCCGTAGTAGACGAGGTTGAGGTAGCCCTCGAGGATCTGGTCCTTGGTGAAGTTCTCCTCGACGTTCAGCGCGTACTTCAGCTCCTGGAGCTTGCGCGAGTAGGTCTTCGTCGTGGCGGCCTTCGCGGCGTCCTTGTCACCCCGCTTGAGGGCGTTCTCCTGGAGGGTGATCTTGACGAACTGCTGGGTGAGGGTCGACGCGCCCTGCACGTCGCCGCCCTGCAGGTTGGAGATCATCGCCCGGCTGAAGCCGCGGACGTCGAGGCCGCCGTGGTCGTAGAAGCGCGAGTCCTCGATGGCGATCTGCGCGTTCTGCATGTTCTTGGAGATCTTCTTCAGCGGCACGATGATGCGGTTCTCGTCGTACGGGTTGGCGATGAGCTTCCCGTCGGCGTCCAGGATGCGTGACTGCTGGGCCAGCGGCGAGACCGTGAACTCGCTCGGCAGGTCGTTGAAGAAGTTGACCCCGCCCTTGGCGGCCTGACCGGTGGCACCGACCGCCGGGATGGCGAGCCCAGCCATCAGCAGCCCGGCCACCGTGCTCAGCACGACGAAGCCGAGCAGGAGCCGGAGCACGGCTGAGACATTGTGGGCGCGACCGTCCATGGGCTCAAGGGTAACCCGCGGATGCCGTGGAGCCGGGCCACCGGGCCGCGCGTGGACGCACCGCGCCTGGAGCGCACGCTCCGCGCCGGGGCACGCCGTGCCGAACGGGCCCGACGAGCGGGTGATCCAAGGGTCAACCGTTCGGCCAACCCCTCAACCGTTTCGGACGATACCCGCTTCGCGACCGCCTCAATACCGTTTGGGCAGGTCGCCAGCCACAACCGGGTTGGCGCAGAACGATCGGTCACATTCAGAACTGAGGTGGACATGAGCATCGCACCCCCTGCGGTAGCCCCCACAGATGGTCAGTGGGTGTCCGACTGGCCGGCACTCGGACGCTGCGCCGGCACCGACCCCGACGCCCTCTTCGTGCAGGGCAAGGCCCAGCGTGCGGCCAAGGTGGTCTGCAAGGGCTGCCCGGTCGTCGCCGAGTGCCTCGCCGACGCCCTCGACAACCGCACCGAGTTCGGCGTGTGGGGTGGGATGACGGAGCGCGAGCGCCGGGCCCTGCTCCGCCGTCGCCCTGACGTCCGCTCCTGGACCGAGCTCCTCACCCACGCCAAGGGCGGCACCGCCCAGGGTGCGATCGCCTGACCGCACCCACCCACCACTGAGCTCCCCGGAGGGGCCGACCACCCCCTGCAGTCACGCGTGGCTTACCCCCTGCAGCCAGGCGTGACCGGTCGGCCCCCCGGGGGTTTCCTTGCCCTCGCTCCCGCGTTCGGGGGTGGTGCGGGTCCCTGAGCCTGCGGCGGCCCGGCTCAGCCGGCCGCCAGGGCGGCGCCGACCGTGCGCAGCCCCTCGAGGTCGTGGATGTCCGTGGCGCTCGCGGGCACCGTCGACAGCGGCACCCCGGGGTGGCCGGCCACGAACCGGCGCACGTGCCCGTCGTGCCGGGTGGCCACCGCTGCGAGGTCGGCGTGCAGGCGCAGCAGCGCGGGGGTGAGGCCGGCGAGGTCGTCGTCGGTCTCGTCCTCCGCACGGTCCTCGAGCTGCTCTGCGGCGGCGGCCGCCCGGCTGCCACTGAGGGCCGGTGCGGACAGGGTCTGCATCCGGTTCACGACGACGCCGGCGAGCGGCATCCCCTCGCTCTTCAGGCGGTCGACGAAGTAGGCCGCCTCGCGCAGCGCGTCCCGCTCGGGCGCCGCGACGACGACGAAGGCCGTCGCCGGCTCCTTGAGCAGGGCGTAGGTGACGTCGGCGCGCTCGCGGAAGCCGCCGAACATGGTGTCGAGGGCCGCGACGAAGGTCTGCACGTCGGCCAGCAGCTGGCCGCCGAGCACCTTGGACACCGTCGCGGCGGTGATCGTGGCGCCGACCGAGAACACCTTGAGGTAGGCGCGGCCGCCGGCGCGGGCCGGTGCGGTCAGCAGCCGGATGAAGCGGCCGTCGAGGAACGAGCCGAGCCGCTTGGGGGCGTCGAGGAAGTCGAGCGCCGAGCGTGACGGCGGGGTGTCGACGACGATGAGGTCCCAGGTGCCCTCGCGCTCGGCCTGCGCGCGCAGCTGGCCGAGCTTCTCCATCGCCATGTACTCCTGGGTGCCGGCGAACGAGCTGGAGACCGACTGGTAGAAGGGGTTGGCCAGGATCTGCGCGGCCTTCTCGGGGGTGGAGTGCGCCTCGACGACCTCGTCGAAGGTGCGCTTCATGTCGAGCATCATCGCGTGCAGCGACCCGCCGGCCCTCGCGCCGATGTCGGTCACCGGCCGGGGGGTGTTGTCGAGCTCGGTGAGCCCGAGCGACTGGGCCAGCCGGCGGGCCGGGTCGATGGTGAGCACGACGACGCGGCGACCGGCCTCGGCCGCCCGCACACCGAGGGCGGCGGCCGTGGTCGTCTTGCCGACGCCCCCGGCGCCGCAGCAGACGATGATGCCGGTGCCGGGGTCGGCCAGCAGGGCGTCGATGCCGATGTCGTCGGGGGCCGTGCGAGCCGCTGGCGCGGCACGCGACGAGCGAGCGGTGCTGCCGGGGCGGGTGGTCATCAGCGCACCCCCTGGCCGAGCAGCTCGTCGGCGAGCACCGCGATGCCGCCGTCCTCGATGCCGCTCGCGAGCACGGGCAGCGTCAGGGTGGGCAGCCCCTGGGAGGCGACCTCGTCGGTGAGGGAGCGCTCGAGCTCGACCCGCTCGGCGTGGTCGTGCGCCTCGCCGAGCAGGCCGCTCACGGTCTTCGCGGCGGCACGCACCCCCACGGCGGCGAGGTCGTCGCGCACCCGGGCGGCCACCCGCTCCGGCTCGCCGGCCGCGGTCTCGAGCAGCACCTCGTCGACGAGCGGCTCGCGCACCTGGTTGACGACGACGGTGCCGAGGCCGAAGCCGGCATCCGACAGCTCGCCGATGGCGTCGATGGTCTCCTGCACCGGCATCTCCTCGAGCAGGGTGACGACGTGCACCACGCTCTGCCGGTCGCGCAGCATCCGGGTGATCGACTCGGCCTGCGAGTGGATCGGCCCGACCTTGGCGAGGTCGGCCACCTGCACGTTGACGTTGAGGAAGCGGGTGATCCGGCCGGTGGGTGGCGCGTCGAGCACGACGGCGTCCCACGTCCTGGGGCCCTGGTGGCGGCGCGTGCCGGTGGTGCGGCTGACCGCCTCGTAGACCTTGCCGATGAGCAGCACGTCGCGCACGCCCGGGGCGACGGTGGTCGCGAAGTCGATGACGCCCATCCGCTCCAGTGCCCCGCCGGCGCGACCGAGCTTGTAGAACATGTGCAGGTACTCCAGCAGTGCGGCCTTGGCGTCGACCGAGATGCCCCACACCTCACCGCCGCCGGCGTGGGTGACGAGGCGGACCTCCTCGATGCCGAGCGGCGGCACGTCGAAGGTCTGGCTGATGCCCTGGCGACCCTCGACCTCGGCCAGCAGGACCCGCTTCCCCTGGCGCGACAGCGCCAGCGCGAGCGCCGAGGCCACGGTCGTCTTGCCGACCCCGCCCTTGCCGGTGACGACGTGCAGGCGCACACCGTCCATGGCGCGCGAGAGGGGAGGGGTGGCCACGGCATCCACCCTAGATGGGGTCGCGACGCGGCCCGGATGCCGCCCGCATCCGCCTGCGGGCGGCCGCGGGTCAGTGCGTGGTGAGGGTGAGCTCCTCGACCTCGGCCAGGAGGAGCAGGTAGGCGTCGGTCGTGGGGTCGATGACGTCGAAGTGGTCGGCGCCCCGGGCCACCGCGGTTCGCAGCGGCTCGTCGGCGGCCCGCGACGAGATGTACGAGTCGACCACGCCGGCCGGCACGATGTCGTCGAGCTCACCCGTGACGATGACCGCGGGCCGGGTGAGGCGCTGGCGGGCCGGGTCGGCGTCGGCCCACGCCTCGGGCGCCTCTTCGGGGGTGGCGCCGAGCAGCTCCCGGGCTGCGTTGCTGCTCAGGCCGAGCCGGTCGACCTCGGCGAGGTCGGCCGCGGGCGCGAGCGCGACGACACCGGTGAGCCATGGGGCGTGGTCCTCGGAGGCGAGCCAGAGCGCGAGGTGCCCGCCGGCGGAGTGGCCCACCACGACGACCCGGTCGGGCAGGTGGGTGTCGAGGTGCGCGGCCTCGAGGCGGGCGAGGACGGAGGCGCCGGTGCCCGGCCAGCCGCCACCCGGCATCCCGATGCGCGGGTACTCGAGGTTGGCGACGTGGAAGCCGTCGCGGGCCAGCGCCTCGGCGAGCGGGTTGACGTGGGTGCGGTCGTACTGCTCGCGCCAGAAACCGCCGTGCACCAGCGCGACGGTGATGCCCCGGGCGCGGCCCGGTGCGGGCTCCCACACGTCGTAGACATCGGTCTGCAGCGGACCCGTGACCTCGGTGCGGTCCGGCGGGCGGGCCGTGCGCACCATGATCTCGGGGTCGTCGTCGCTCACCCGTGCCACGGTAGTCGTCGGGCGCGACGGCGCTAGGGTGACGGGCATGACGAAGTACGAGTACGCCACGGTGCCGTTGATCGTGCACGCGACCAAGCAGATCCTCGACCAGTGGGGCGAGGACGGCTGGGAGCTGGTCCAGGTCCTCGTGATGCCCGAGGGCAACCTCGTCGCCTACCTCAAGCGCTCGAAGGCCTGATCGTGGGCGCGGTCGAGGAGCGCCTGGCCGAGCTCGGGCTGGTCGTGCCGCAGGTGGCGCCGCCGGTGGCCGCCTACGTGCCCGCCGTGCTCGACGGCTCGCGGGTCTACGTCTCGGGCCAGGTTCCGGTCGTCGACGGGGTGCTCGCCGAGAGCGGCCACGTCGGTGAGGGCCCGGGTCTCGTGACGCCCGAGCGGGCCAAGGAGCTCGCCGCGATCTGCGCGCTCAACGCCATCGCTGCGGTGAAGTCGGTGGTGGGTGACCTCGACCGCGTCGAGCGGGTCGTCAAGGTCGTCGGCTTCGTCGCGTCCGACCCCTCGTTCACCGGGCAGCCGGGCGTCGTCAACGGTGCGTCCGAGCTGTTCGGCGCCGTGTTCGGCGAGGCCGGGGTGCACGCCCGGTCGGCGGTCGGCGTGGCGGCGTTGCCGCTCGGGGCCCCGGTCGAGGTCGAGGTCGTCGTCCACGTGCGGGACTGACTGCCGGTGTCGGAGGCTGGGCGACCCGTCCCGGATGCCGGTGGGTCGCGTCGCGTCGTCGACCACCCGGTCTCGCGTGACCCCGGGCTGGGGGCGCGGGCCGCGCAGTGGCTGGCGTCCTCCGACCGGGTCGTCGTCGAGCCCAGGGCTGCGGCGACGGTGATGCTCGTGCGCGACGGCGGGTCCGGGCCGGAGGTCTACGTGCAGCGCCGGGTCGCGTCGATGGCGTTCGCGCCCTCGACGGTGGTGTTTCCCGGCGGTGGGGTCGACCCCGCCGACCACGCCCTGCCGGTGTCGACGCCCGGGCTCGCGGAGCTGGCCTCGGCGATGGGGGTGGGTGTTGCTGCTGCGGCGCCCTATGCCGCGGCGGCGGTGCGCGAGGTCGAGGAGGAGTGCGGGGTGCGGCTCTCGGTGGCCGACCTGCGCGGCCGGGCCCACTGGGTGACACCGGAGTTCGAGCCGCGCCGCTACGACACGTGGATCCTCGCCGCCGGGATGCCGGCCGACCAGGAGGCCACCGGCACCACCACCGAGTCCGACCACAGCGCGTGGGTGCGCCCGCGGGACCTGCTCGACCGGCACACCGCCGGAGAGGTGCGGATGTTGCCGCCCACCGTGGTCTCGTTGGAGCAGCTGGCCGGGTTCGGTTCCGCCGCAGCCTTCCTCGCCGACCGGCCGGTCGTGGCGAAGGTGCTCCCGGTGCTGGTCGTCGGCGCCGACGGTGCCCCGGTGCTCCGTACCGAGCTCCCCTGAACCCAGGGCGGTGCCCTGCCGACGAGGTGCGCCCACGGACGGACAAACGATGCCGTCGGGCCGCGCGGCTCCGCACGGGGAGCGGGCTTCACGGCGCGCTTGTCCGTCCGTGGGAGCGCAGGGGAGGCGTCGCCGGCGACCGGCCGTCGCGGACGTCGCGCCACGTACGCAGGGCCCACCGCACCCATGCCTGTTCGCCCATGACGTCCTCGAACGCGAACCGCAGCGACGACCACCCGTACACCGCGAACTCGGTGTGGCGGCGGCAGTCCTTGCGAAGGCCCGCGCGCGTGCCGTGGTGCTCGAACCCGTCGGCCTCCACCGCGAGTCGCAGCTCCTCGCTGCCGAGGTCGACCACGGCGTACAGCCCGGGCGCGGCGATCTGCGAGCTGCGGGGTGAGCTCGAAACCCTCCTCGATGGTCAGGGCGCGCAGCACGGACTCGAACGGGTTCGCTGCCCGACCGTCGGCGTGCTTCGCCACCCGACGGGCCTGTCGCGCTCCTGGACCAGCGGCGCGGGCCGCGGCAGCCGACAGCTCCGCCCGCATGACCGTCGCCTGACCGAAGGGCCGAGTCGGCCACGGCGAGGGCCGCGTCGAACGGGAGTACTCGGGCGCAGTCGAGCACCGTCCGCAGCGGTGTGGTCACCCCTTGACGGACCTCGTCCGGTGGGAGGTCGGCCAGCGCGGGAGGTCACACCGACACGCTGGCCCGCCCGCAGTCGGCGGTTCCGAGGGATGGTGACCCACGCGGCATCCGGCACCTCTTGACCTTCCACCCGTGGTGGACGGCCGCACTGAGGTGCGACAGCACAGCGCTTCGCGACTGCGCGGTCGCGAGCTGTTCGGCCGTGGTCGGCAGCACGTAGCGGCCCTTGGTGACGCGGACGACGAACCCGGTCTCGACCGAGCGGCGGATCAGCCGGGCCGGGTGTACGACGCGCAGCTCACGCCACCTGCTGACGCCACCGAGGAAGGCGACCGTGTCGGCCACGTCGGTGGCGGGTTCCGCGATCCGTCACCCGATCATCGTGGCGCGATGTATCGGCGCGGCGCGGCCGTCATCCACAGGCCAAGGTGCGCCGACGGACGGACAAACGCTCGGGTCCACCCGGCTGGATGGCGCTCGTCAGCGCGCGTCGCGCCGTCGCCGGGGGTCGGTTGTCCGTCCGTCGGCGCAGTCGACGAGCCGGCGTCGCGGCGACGGTGGGCGTGCTCGCCATCGTGGTCGCCGGGGCCGTTGTCGGGGCCCGCACGAGGAGCCGGCCGCGGCATACTCGGGCAGGTGACCGCCACCCCGCCGCCGTCGGTGACCGCCCCGTGGGCGGGGGGCGACGCCACGCCCCGCGCGCACTGCGTGCTGGCACCCAACCCCGGGCCGATGACCCTCGACGGCACCAACACCTGGGTGCTGCTCGAGCCCGGCTCGACGCAGGCCGTGGTCATCGACCCCGGCCCGCTCGACGAGGGGCACCTCGCCGCCGTGCTGCGCGTCGTCGAGGAGCGCGGCGCCCGGGTGGCCGAGACGGTGCTCACCCACGGGCACCACGACCATGCCGAGGCGGCCCCTCGGTTCGCCGAGCTCACCGGCACCCGGGTGCGCGCGGTGGGGCGCGGTCACGACGACCTGGGCGACGGCGACGTGCTGACCACCGGCGGACTCGAGGTACGGGTCGTCGCGACACCGGGCCACACGTCCGACTCGATCTCGTTCGCCCTGCCCGCCGACCACGCGCTGCTGACCGGCGACACCGTGCTCGGTCGAGGCACCACCGTCGTCGCCCACCCCGACGGAGAGCTCGCGGCGTACCTCGACTCGCTCGAGCGGATCCGCTCGCTCACCGGCGACGGCTCGGTGGTCTCGATCCTGCCCGGCCACGGGCCGGTGGTTCCGGATGCCGCGGCGATGGTCGCGTTCTACCGCGTCCACCGCGCGGAGCGTCTCGACCAGGTGCGTCAGGCGCTCGCCGACGGCGCGGCGGCCGAGGACGACCCGGTGGAAGGAGTGCTGCGGCGGGTCTACGCGCAGGTGCCGTCAGAGGTCTGGCCGGCGGCGCGGCTGTCGATCCGCGCGCAGCTGGAGTACCTGTCGCGCTGAGCCGGGGCTCGACGCCGTCGCCGAGGCGGCAGCGAACGGGTCAGCGGGCGCGGCGGCGCAGCCGCTCGACGTCCAGGAGCAGCACCGCGCGGGCCTCGAGGCGCAGCCAGCCGCGCGAGGCGAAGTCGGCCAGGGCCTTGTTCACGGTCTCGCGGGAGGCCCCGACCAGCTGGGCGAGCTCCTCCTGGGTGAGGTCGTGCGCGACGAGCAGACCCTCGTCGACCGGGCGGCCGAACCGGGCCGCGAGGTCGAGCAGCGCCTTGGCGACGCGGCCCGGGACGTCGGTGAAGACCAGGTCGGCGAGCACCTCGTTGGTGCGGCGCAGCCGGCGGGCGAGCGCGGCCAGGAGGGTCGAGGCCACGCCGGGGCGGGTGGACAGGAACTCCTTGAGCTGGTCGTGGCCCATCGAGACGAGCTGGGTCTCGGCGACGGCGGTGGCGGTGGCGGTGCGCGGACCCGGGTCGAACAGGGACAGCTCGCCGAACATCTCACCGGGGCCGAGGATCGCCAGGAGGTTCTCGCGCCCGTCGCTGCTCGTGCGGCCGAGCTTGATCTTGCCCTCGCCGATGACGTACAGCCGGTCACCCTGGTCGCCCTCGTGGAAGAGGACGTCGCCCCGCTCGAGGCGCGATGGACTCATCGTCGAGATGAGTGACTCGGCCGTCTGTTCGTCAAGGGCGGCGAACAGGGGCGCTCTGCGCACGACGTCGTGATCCACGCGCGACAGTGTGCCAGAGAACACGGTCGGGGGTGCGGAGGGTGGAGCGCCCGCAGGTGGGTCGGGCACCCCGGGCCACCGCGACGGGACCGCAGGCGAGCGGGGTCGTCGGACCCGCACCGTAGGCTGACGCGGTGCCCGTGACGACCCCCACCGCCGCCCGGCGCGCCCGCTTCGCGGCCGAGTCACCCGTCGCCCTGACCCGGCGGGCCAGGCGCATCCACCGCGCACTGCTCGAGCGCTACCCGTACGCCCACTGCGAGCTCGACTTCGAGACGCCGCTGCAGCTGCTCGTCGCCACCGTGCTGTCCGCACAGACGACCGACGTCATGGTCAACACCGTGACGCCCACGCTCTTCAGCCGCTGGCCCACGGCCGAGGCCCTCGCCGGCGCCGACCGTGAGGAGATGGAGGCCGTGCTGCGGCCGACCGGCTTCTTCCGGGCCAAGACCAACTCGGTCATGAAGCTGAGTGCCGCCATCGTCGAACGCTTCGACGGTGAGGTGCCCGGTCGGCTCGCCGACCTCGTCACGCTGCCCGGGGTCGGCCGCAAGACCGCGAACGTGGTGCTGGGCAACGCGTTCGACGTGCCCGGCATCACGGTCGACACCCACTTCGGCCGGCTCGTGCGCCGGTTCGGCTGGACCGCCGAGACCGACCCGGTCAAGGTCGAGCACGCTGTCGGGGCGCTGTTCCCCAAGCGCGAGTGGACCATGCTCAGCCACGTCCTGATCTTCCACGGCCGCCGCACCTGTCACGCCCGAAAGCCCGCCTGCGGAGCCTGCCCGGTCGCCCAGTGGTGTCCGTCCTACGGTGAGGGCGAGACCGACCCGGTCAAGGCCCGGAAGCTGCTGGCCTACGAGCTCGCGCCCGGCGCCCTCGCGCTGCCCGACCCGCCGCCCGGGCCACTGCCCGACGACCCGCCCGCCGCGACGCCCTAGCCGAGCCTGCCGGCGCGCCCAGCCGCGCTGCATACGATGACGCCCATGACGACGGCCACCGCGCGGCGCCCCGGCCGGGCGAGGTCGGCGTGACCGCCCCAGCGCCCGGGTGGCTCGCCGACCTCGCGGCCCGCACCGACGTCGCCGAGCACGAGTGGTTCGCGACCTTCGCGCCGCCGGACGGCGAGGGGCGCCGCTCGGCCGTGCTCATGCTCTTCGGCCCCGACCCCCGCGGCGGTGAGGACGTCGTGCTCACCGAGCGGGCCCACACCCTGCGGTCGCACCCGGGCCAGGTGTCCTTCCCCGGCGGCCGGCTCGACCCCGACGACGACGGCTCGGTGGCGGCCGCCCTGCGCGAGGGTGAGGAGGAGGTCGGGCTCGACCCGGCCGGCGTCGAGGTGCTCGCGACCTTCCCCGACGTCTACCTCGCCCCGAGCCAGCACGCCGTGACCCCGGTGCTCGCGTGGTGGCCCAACCCGGTGCCGGTCGGCGTCGTCGACCGCGGCGAGGTCGAGCGGGTGCTGCGGGTGCCGGTGGCCGACCTGCTGGCCCCGGCCAACCGCTTCACCTCGGTCTTCGGGCCCTACCGCGGGCCGGCGTTCGAGGTGGGCGACCTGTTCGTGTGGGGATTCACCGCGATGCTGCTCAGCAGCCTGTTCGAGCTCGCCGGGCTGACCCTGCCCTGGGACACCGCGCGGGAGCGACCGCTTCCCGACCGGGTCATGTCGCCGTGGATGCGGGGGACGCTCGAGTGAGCGGGTCGGTGGCCCTCGACCTGACCCTGCTCTGCCTGCTGGGCCTCTACGCCTGGAGCGGCTGGCGCCAGGGTTTCGTGTCGGCTCTGCTCGGGCTCGTCGGGCTGCTCGGTGGCGCCTTCCTCGCGGTGCGGTTCGTTCCCGCGCTGCTCGAGGACCACGCCGGCATCTACCAGGCGACGCCGGTGGGGGTGCTCGCGCTGCTCGCCGCCGTGATCGGCTTCGCCCTGTGCGGCCAGGGGCTGATGCTGCTCCTCGCGCGTCGCCTGCGCGACGTGGTGACCGCCCCGGCGGCCCGGGCCGTCGACTCAGCGATGGGCCTGGTGGCGGTGCTCGCCACCGCCATGCTCGTGGTGTGGGTGGTGGCCGGCGCGGTCAGCGCCGGTGGCCCGCCGGTCGCGCGCGACCTGGTCTCCCGCTCGGTCGTCGTGACCGCCCTCGACGAGATCATGCCGTCGTCGGCCGACGGCCTCGTCCAGGACGTGACCCAGGCATTCGACCGCAGCGTGTTCCCGAAGGTGTTCCAGGGCTTGGGCCCGGAGCCGATCGCACCGGTCGAGGCACCCGACCGCGCGGCCACGACCGACCCGGACGTCACCCGGGCACTGGCCTCGGTGGTCCACGTGCGCGCCGAGGCCGACGACTGCGGGCAGGCCCAGGTCGGCAGCGGCTGGGTCGTCGCCCCCGGCCGGGTCGCCACCAACGCCCACGTCGTGGCGGGTGCCGACCGGGTCACGGTCAGCGTCCGCGGGACCGGCCGCGAGCACGAGGCCCGAGTGGTGGCCTTCGACCCCCGACGCGACGTCGCGGTGCTCGACGTGTCCGACCTCGGGGCGCCCGTGGTCGACCGCGGAGCGGAGCTGCGCGCCGGGGCCCCGGCCGCCCTCGCCGGGTTCCCCGGCGACGACGGGCTGTGGGTCGGGGCAGCCCGGGTGCGCGACGTGCTGCGCGCCCGGGGCGCCGACATCTACGGCAACCCGGAGGTGAGCCGACAGATCTACTCGCTGCGTGCGCAGGTGCGCCGCGGCGCGTCCGGCGGTCCGGTGATCGACCAGCGCGGCGACGTCGTCGGCATGATCTTCGCGACCTCGCTGGACGACCCGGACACCGGCTACGCGCTCACCCTCGACGAGATCGCGCCGGTGCTGAGCCGCGGGGTGTCCGCGTCACGAACCGTGTCGACGGGCGAGTGCCTCTCAGGCTGACGGCGTCGGTGAGCCCGGTGCGCCACCTGTGCCGCCCGGTGACCCGGTCCCGGACTTCGGTGACCCGTTCCCGGATGCCGGTGACGTGGTGCCGGGTGCCGGGGCACCCGTCGTGGCGTCGACGGCATCCGAGTCACCGAACGGTTCCTTGATCACGGCGATGGTCCGCTGGGCCTGGTCGATGGCCCGCTCCGGCGCCGGTCGGGCGGTCTCGAGGGCCTTCTTGCCCATCAGGGCGAGGACGGCGGCGATGATCAGCACGACCACGGCGACGATGAGGTAACCGGCCCAGACCGGCAGCCACTCGGCGATGCCCCACGCCGCGCTGTGCAGCAGGAAGACGAACCCCATCAGCACGAGGAAGGCGGCACCGGCGAGCAGGCCGGCGCCCTTGCCGAGCACCTTGGCGCCGTCGGTGACCTCGGCCTTCGCCAGGGCGATCTCGCCGCGGACGATGCCTTCGAGGTCGTGGGTGGCGTCGGCCACCAGCTGGCCGATGGTCCGCTCCGTGCCTGATGTCCGGGTTGCCATGCGCGTCCGCCTCACTGTCCACGTCGGCCCGACGTCACGGGCCCTCCTCGCAGACCTTACCCAGCACCGGCCGCAGCAGACCTACGTGACGCCGCGCTCGTAGACGTCGGGGATGCCGTCGGCGTCGTCGTCGCGCGACTCCAGCTCGGCGATCCGTCGGTAGACCTGGTTGCGGATGCGCAGCAAGACCGAGGCCAGCAGGGCGGACAGCAGGGATCCGACGAGGACGGCCAGCTTGACGCTGTCGTCGCGCTCGGAGCCCACACCGAAGGCGAGCTCGCCCACGAGCAGCGACACGGTGAAGCCGACGCCGGTGAGCATGGCGAGCCCGAAGACGTCCCGCCAGGCGAGCTCGTCGTCGAGCCGGGCCCGGGTGAAGCGGGCCACCAGGTAGGTCGAGCCGAAGACGCCGACGACCTTGCCGATGACCAGACCGGCGATGACGCCGAGCGCGACGGCGTCGGTCAGGGCGACCCGGAAGCCGCCGTCGACGACCCGAACGCCCGAGGCGAAGAACGCGAAGACGGGCACCGCGACGCCGGCCGAGATGGGCCGCATCCGGTGCTCGAACCGGTGCGCGACGTCGGTCGTCCGGTCGTGGGTGCTGATCGAGGGCACCGACGCGCGCGGCTTGACCGGCACGACCAGCCCGAGGAGTATCCCGGCCACGGTCGCGTGCACCCCGGACGCGTGCACCAGCCCCCACGTCGCGAATGCCAGTGGCAGCAGCAGCCACCAGTAGGTGATGCGCCGCTGGGTCAGGGCCGCGAACAGGCCCAGGGGGACCAGCGCCATCAGCAGCGGCCCGGCCTGGAGGTCGGAGGTGTAGAAGATCGCGATGATCGTGATCGCGATGAGGTCGTCGACCACCGCCAGGGTCAGCAGGAAGGAGCGCATCGCCGACGGCAGCGAGGAGCCGATGACGGCGAGCACCGCGAGGGCGAAGGCGATGTCGGTGGCGGTGGGGATCGCCCACCCGCGGAGGGCGTCGCCCTCGCCGCCCAGCATCGTGACCGTGGCGACGAAGACCAGCGCGGGGACGATGACGCCGCCGATGGCCGCGACGACCGGGACCACCGCCTTCGCCGGCGAGCGCAGGTCGCCGACGAGGAACTCGCGCTTGAGCTCCAGCCCCGCGACGAAGAAGAAGATCGCGAGCAGGCCGTCGCCGGCCCACTGACCGACGGTGAGGTCGAGGTGGCCCCACTCGATGCCGATCACGGTGTCGCGCAAGGTGAAGTAGGCATCCGACCAGGGGGTGTTGGCCAGGACGAGGGCGGCCACGGCGGCCGCGAGCAGCAGCGCGCCACCGATCGTCTCGGTACGCAGCGCCTCGGCGACCGCCTGGGCCTCGGGCCAGCTGGGCCGGTTCAGGATGGCCGGTCGGCCCTTGGCGGCGGCGGCAGGCGAGTCGTCCGGGGTGGCCGGGTCGTCGGGAGTGGGGCGCGGTTCCGGGCCTGTCATGCCTGCTCTCCTGCGGTCGGTGACGCGAGCAGCCCCGCGGGGTCTCGAGGGCGGTGCCGACCAGACTTCCCGGCGCTCCGCGGCCAGTCTATCGGCGGCCGGCGGACCCCTCCGGGGTGACCGCGGCGGCGACCGACCACTCGCGTTCCAACGGGCGCAGGGACGGCCCGGGGACGACGAGAGGTGCCGGGCGAGGCCCGGCACCCCTCCTTCTCCCGCCCGGACGTCAGGTGGAGGACGAACCGCTCGTCATGCCCTGGGAGATCAGGTTCATCACCGAGGAGTCGGCCAGAGTGGTCGCGTCGCCGATGTCGCGACCCTCGGCGACGTCCTTGAGCAACCGCCGCATGATCTTCCCGGAGCGCGTCTTGGGCAGCTCGGGGACGATCATGATCTGCCGCGGCTTGGCGATCGGCCCGATCTCCTTCGCGACGTGGTTGCGCAGCGCCTGGATGGTGGCCTCGCCCTCGTCCGTGGCGTCGCCGCGCAGGATGACGAACGCGCAGACGGCCTGGCCGGTGGTCTCGTCGGCGGCACCGACGACGGCGGCCTCGGCCACCGACGGGTGCGACACCAGGGCCGACTCGATCTCGGCGGTGGAGAGCCGGTGGCCCGAGACGTTCATGACGTCGTCGACCCGACCGAGCAGCCAGATGTTGCCCTTCTCGTCGTACTTCGCGCCGTCACCGGCGAAGTAGTACTTCGGGCCGAACCGGGTCCAGTAGGTCTCCTTGTAGCGCTCGGGGTCACCCCAGATGCCGCGCAGCATCGCCGGCCACGGCTTGGTGAGCACGAGGTAGCCCACCTTCTCGGGCTCGGTGAACGGCTGGCCCTCGTCGTCGAGGATCTCGGCCGAGATGCCGGGGATCGGGCGCTGCGCCGACCCGGGCTCGAGCGTCGTGACGCCCGGGCAGCGGGCTGATCATGATCCCGCCGGTCTCGGTCTGCCACCACGTGTCGACGATCGGGGCCTTCCCGCCGCCGATGTTCTTGCGGTACCAGAGCCACGCCTCGGGGTTGATCGGCTCGCCGACGCTGCCGAGCATGCGCACGCTGGACAGGTCGAACTTGGCGGGGATGTCGTCGCCCCACTTCATGAAGGTGCGGATCGCCGTGGGGGCGGTGTAGAGGATCGAGACCTTGTACTTCTCGATGAGCTCCCACCAGCGGCCCTGGTGCGGGGTGTCGGGCGTGCCCTCGTAGATGACCTGGGTCGCGCCGTTGGCGAGCGGCCCGTAGACGATGTAGCTGTGCCCGGTGACCCAGCCGACGTCGGCGGTGCACCAGTAGACGTCGGTCTCGGGGTGCACGTCGTGCACGACCGCGCTGGTGTACGCGGCCTGGGTCAGGTAGCCGCCGCTGGTGTGGAAGATGCCCTTGGGCTTCCCGGTCGTGCCGCTGGTGTACAGGATGAACAGCGGGTGCTCGCTGTCGTGCGGCTGCGCCTCGTGGGTGTCGCTCTGGCGGTCGACGACGTCGTGCCACCACACGTCGCGGCCCTCGACCCAGTCGACCTCGGTTTCGGTGCGGCGCACCACGAGCACCTTCTCGACGGGGTTCGGGTGCTGCAGCGCCTCGTCGACCGCGGGCTTGAGCGGTGACGGCTTGCCGCGGCGGAACTGCCCGTCGGTGGTGACGACCACCTTGCACTGGGCGTCGTCGATGCGGGTGTGCAGGGCCTCGGCCGAGAAGCCGCCGAAGATCACCGAGTGCGGGGCGCCCAGCCGCGCGCAGGCGAGCATCGTGAACGACGGTCTCGGGGATCATCGGCATGTAGATGGCGACCGTGTCGCCGGTGCCCACGCCCGAGCTCGGTGAGCGCGTTGGCGGTCTTGGCCGACCTCGCGCTGCAGGTCGGCGTAGGTGATGGTGCGGGTGTCGCCGGCCTCGCCCTCGAAGTGGATGGCGACGCGGTCGCCGTTGCCGGCCTCGACGTGGCGGTCGACGCAGTTGTGGGCGACGTTGAGCTCACCGCCGACGAACCACTTCGCGAACGGCGCGTCGTCCCAGTCGAGCGTGCGCTCGAAGTCCTTCGCCCACGTGATGCGGGTACGGGCCTGCTCGGCCCAGAACCCCTCGTGGTCCTCCGCCGCTGCGTCGTACATCGCGGCGGTCCCGTTGGCCTGCGCGGTGAACGCCGGATCGGGTGCGAAGTCCATCTCGTGCACGTGGCTGGACAGGCTGTCGTCGGTCACGGCGGCTCCTCCTCGTTGAGTGTCAGGCCCCCAGCCAACCCGCTGCGGCCCCGCACGGCAACCGCCCACCCACCGGGATGCCGGTGGACGGGCGGCGCGTGCGACGAGCGGGCCGTCAGCCCCGGCGGGCGCTGGTGGGACCGGTGCGGGCCACGCCCACACGGCCCAGCCGGTACGAGCCGTCCGAGAGCCGCGAGGTGTTGGCGAGCGCCATCGGCGCCAGGTAGCCGCTGGGGTCGACCACTGCCACGGACACCGTGTACGTGCCCGTTGCCAGGCCGGCCGGTGCGGTCACCGTGCGCAGGTAGGTCTGCGAGCCGGGGAGCTGCTGGCGCAGGTCGACCGACAGCGGCAGGGTCGACGCGAGGCGGCCGGTGGAGTCGGTGAACCGCAGCTCGACGCTCCACGGGTCGTAGGTCGGGGCGCTGCCGGTGTTCCTCAGCGCCAGCGACACGGACACCTTCTGCCCGGGGCGGACCGCTCCGACCGACAGCCGCGAGATGGAGTAGCGGTAGCCCGCGTTCGAGGTGGCCCGGCGGTAGGCGGTCTGCTGGGTGGGCGTCATCGCGGCGTACTTCAGCCGCATGTTCTCGCTCGAGGTCGTGGACACGTGCCACGTGGTGACCTGCTCGGCGACCGGCGACCGGGTCGCCGGACGTGCACCACTCGCTGAAGAACGGGCGGGTCTTCCACACCTGGCTCAGGCGGGTGTCGACGGGGTCGGTGACCATCGAGTACATGTTCGGGCAGCCCAGGGAGTCGGTGCGGATGCCGAGGTTGGGGTTGGCGTTGATGGCCGCCATCGTGAAGGCGACCGGGGACATGGTGTTGAGCAGCACGTGCTTGGTCGGGAAGGCGGTGGCGACGGCCTTGATCATCCGCTGCCCGTTGGCGTCGGTGATGTGCACGGCCGCGCCGTCGACCCACCACTCGCCGTACTTGCCGTAGCCGCCGACGTCGACGTAGCCCAGGCGGGGGTCGTTGGCGTAGCGCTTGCCGAGCTCGGCCATCAGCGCCTCCCACCGGGACAGGAAGGCCTCGTTGTTCCAGTCCGGGGCGGTGGAGATCAGCCGGTTGTTGGGGCCGTAGACCTTTCCGGTGCCGGGCTGGACCGGCAGGTAGGTGGGCGTCACCGGCGGGAACGCCGCCTGGTCCTCGCGCAGCTCCATCCAGCAGCCCGGGCAGTAGGCGAAGACCCGGAAGCCGAACTTGCCCCGGGCGTCACGCGGCCTTCTTCAGACCGGCATCGATGTACGAGAAGTCGTAGACGCCCTTGGTGCGCTCGAGCCGACCCCAGTAGACCTGGTCGCGGTAGTACACGTCCGGCGCGGGCCAGCTGGCCGGCTGGCTGGCGTAGCCCATCCAGCGGTACTGGCCGCGCAGCGAGTTGTACGCCTCGGGCGCGTCGGTGCCGAGCACGGTGGGCTGGAACGTGGCGGGGCCGGCCACGACCGAGGTGGTCGTGTCGGCGGAGGCCGTGTCGGCGACCAGCAGAGGGGCGACCGCGACGGCGGCGGTGGTGGCGAGGGCGATCGTGGCGGCGGCGAGGCGCCGGCGGGCGGAGGCGTACAACGTCCATCCCCTTCGGTGAATGCCCTGTCCAGGACATCCAGCCGGGGAGAGGCGTTGCAGGCCTTCGGCGGGACCTCACGGAGAGGACCGAACGGTGCGCCCCCTGACGCGGTTACTGGTCCCGGTCGCCCGGTTCCACGCCCGAGTCTACGGACCTCCTTCGACGCTGGCGTGTCGTTTGAGCGGATTCCCGGCCGGACTGCTATGCGATGCCCGAGATGGGCAAACTGTCCAGCCCTTCGGGCATGCCGGTGGTGAAACTGTGCGCTCATTGACCACACGACACGCCAGCGGTTCCATCGTGCGCAGGTCCGTGGAACCGTGGGGAAACAGGCCCACGAGGCCACGACACTCACGAGGAGGTGAGCGCGGTGTTCGAGGAGGGTCAGCTCTACTCAGCCGTGACGACCGACGCCGACGGTCAGGTGCAGGTGCACCTGGGGGAGAACCACCCCGGCTTCACGGATGCCGCCTACCGCGCGCGCCGCGGGGAGATCGCCGCGGCCGCCCTGGCGCACCGGCCCGGCGAGCCGGTGCCCACGATCGACTACACCGACGAGGAGCAGGGCATCTGGCGCCTGGTCTCCGCCGAGCTCGCGCCCAAGCACGAGAAGTACGCGCACTCGGAGTTCCTCGCGGCCAAGGCCGCCCTGGCGCTGCCGACCGACCACGTCCCGCAGCTGCACGAGGTCTCCGAGCGGCTGCGGCCGCTGACCGGGTGGAGCTACCGCGCGGCCCCCGGGCTGGTGCCGCTGCGTGAGTTCTACGCCGATCTCGGTGCGCGCCACTTCAACTCCACGCAGTACCTCCGGCACCCGAGCCAGCCGCTCTACACACCGGAGCCGGACATCATCCACGAGGTCATCGGCCACGCGAACCAGCTCGCGAGCCCGCGCTTCGCGGCGATCACCGAGGCGGCCGGGCAGGCCAGCCTGCGACTCGAGAGCGACGAGGCGATGCAGTTCGTCGCCGACGTGTTCTGGTTCTCCATCGAGTTCGGCGTCATGGCCGAGGACGGCGAGACCAAGGCCTACGGTGCCGGCATCCTGTCGAGCTACGGCGAGATGGACGAGTTCGGCCACATGGACATCCGGCCGCTCGACCTGCACCAGATGGGCACGCTCAACTACGACATCACGGCCTACCAGCCGATCCTGTTCCGGGCCGACAGCCTGACCCACCTCGAGGACGTCGTGGGCGGGTTCTTCTCGACCGTCGACGACGACCTCGCGGCCCGGCTGCGGGCCGAGGCGTCGGTCGGCGCCTGACGCCCGGCGTCCACACGGCATACAGCGGCCGCGGAGGGGTGAACCCACTCCGCGGCCGCTGCGTGTGCGGTGAGGCTGCTGCCTCAGTGGTTGATCGACTCCGCCACACCGTGACCGGTGAGGCTGCGAACCTCCATCTCGGCGTACTTCTGGGCGTTGTGCTCCTTGCTCGTGACCGAGCCGAGCCAGCCCAGGAAGAACGCCAGCGGGATCGAGATCAGGCCCGGGTTGTCGAGCGGGAACAGGTGGAAGTCGATCGCCGTGTTGGTGATCATCGACTGGCTCGGGCCACCCTCGACCAGCGGCGGCTTGCCGGACACCACCGGGCTGAAGATGATCAGCACGATGGCGCTCGATGAGGCCGCCGTAGATCGACCACAGGGCGCCACGGGTGTTGAAGCCCTTCCAGAACAGCGAGTACAGGATGGTCGGCAGGTTGGCGCTCGCGGCGACCGCGAAGGCCAGCGCCACCAGGAACGCGATGTTCTGGTCCTTGGCGAGGATGCCGCCGAGGATCGCGATGCGCGCCGATGACGACCGATGCGATGCGGGCGACCCTGCACCTCCTGGTCCTGCGTGGTGTGCCCGCGCTTGAAGACCTCCTTGTAGAGGTCGTGCGCGAAGGTCGCCGACGTCGTGATGGTCAGACCGGCGACCACGGCGAGGATCGTCGCGAACGCGATGCCCGAGATGACGCCGAGCAGCACCGACCCGCCGAGCTCGTAGGCGAGCAGCGGCGCGGCCGAGTTGGCCTTGCCGGGGGCGGCGTTGATGGCCTCGGGGCCGACCAGCGCGGCGGCGCCGTAGCCGACGACCAGGGTCAGCAGGTAGAAGCCGCCGATCAGCCAGATGGCCCACTCGACCGACTTGCGGGCCTGCTTGCTCGTCGGGACGGTGTAGAACCGCTGGAGCACGTGCGGGAGGCCGGCGGTGCCGAGCACGAGCGCCATCGACAGCGAGATGAAGTCGATCTTGGTCGTGAGGTTCTTGCCGTACTTCAGGCCGGGCTCGAAGAGCTTGTCCCCGGCGGCGGGAGTTGTCGGCCGCCGACTGGAACAGCGCGGAGAGGCTGAAGCCGAACTGGCCGAGGACCATCAGCGTGATGACCGCGGTGCCGGCGATGAGCAGCAGCGCCTTGATGATCTGCACCCAGGTGGTGCCCTTCATCCCGCCGATGAGCACGTAGGTGATCATGATGACGCCGACGAGGACGATGACGAGGTTCTGCGCGGTCTCGCCCTCGATGCCGAGGAGCAGCGAGACCAGGCCACCGGCACCGGCCATCTGCGCCAGCAGGTAGAAGAACGAGACGGTGAGCACCGAGATCGCGGTGGCGATGCGCACCGGGCGCTGCCGCAGGCGGTAGGACAGCACGTCGGCCATCGTGAAGCGACCGGTGTTGCGCATCAGCTCGGCGACGAGCAGGAGCGCGACCAGCCAGGCGACGAGGAAGCCGATCGAGTAGAGGAAGCCGTCGTAGCCCTGCAGCGCGATGGCGCCGGCGATGCCGAGGAAGCTCGCGGCCGAGAGGTAGTCGCCCGCGATCGCGACGCCGTTCTGGCGTCCCGTGAAGGCACCGGCCGCGGTGTAGTACTGCTCGGCGGTCTTCTTGCCGGACGAGACGCGGATGACGATGGCGAGGGTGACGACGACGAACGAGGCGAAGATCGCGATGTTCAGGGCCGGGGAGCCGACCGAGGTGGCCTCGGCGAAGGGGAGCGTGATGGCCATGGGTCAGTTCTCCTTCGAGGCGGCAGCGGCGGCGACGACGGACGCGTCCATCTGGGCACCGGCGGCCTCCGCCAGGGGGTCGAGCTCACGGTTGGCCCAGCGGGCGTAGATGATCGTGATCGCGAACGTCGTGACGAACTGGCCGAGGCCGAACAGCAGCCCGACGGTGATGCCGGGAGCGCCGACCTGGGTGCCCATGAACTCCGGGGCGAACATCGACATCAGGACGTAGAGGAAGTACCAGGCGAGGAAGAACGCGGTCATCGGGAAGACGAACCCGCGGAACTTCTTGCGCAGCGCCTGGAACTCCGAAGTGGACTGCAGTGCGAGGTAAGCGTCCTCGGTCTGCGTGCGAGCATCGTTGCTCACGGGTCACCTCCAGGATCGGTGTCCGGACCGTGCTGCCCGGATCGACCCCAGAGTGGGGCCACGGTGCGGGTCGTGGGCACCGTGGTGCAGGACCCGCGACGAGCGGGTCGGCGAAGCGATGTGCGGTGGGTCACACCGCGCCGAACGGCGCGCGTCGTGCGACGAGCGGCGCAGCGACGCGACCGGCACCCGGCATCCCCGGCATGATGGGGCGGTGCGCGCGCTACGGAAGGTCACGGCAGGTCCCGGTCTCGAGCTCGTCGACGTCCCCGAGCCGCCGTGCGGCGACAAGGACGTCAAGATCCGGGTGCTGCGGGCCGGGCTGTGCGGCACCGACCTGCACCTCGAGCAGTGGGACGAGTGGGCCGCGGCGACCGTGCAGGTGCCGATGACCCTCGGCCACGAGTTCTTCGGCGAGGTCGTCGAGGTCGGGGCCGACGTCGACCACGTGTCCGTCGGTGACCGGGTCTCCGGCGAGGGCCACATCGTGTGCGGCATCTGCCGCAACTGCCGGGCCGGGCGCCGGCACCTGTGCATCAACACGGTGGGCGTGGGGGTCAACCGCGACGGCGCGTTCGCCGACTACGTCGTCATCCCCGCGACCAACGTCTGGGTGCAGCCCGCCGACCTCGACCCCGACCTCGGGGCGCTGTTCGACCCGCTCGGCAACGCGACGCACACCGCGCTGCAGTGGCCGGTCGTCGGCGAGGACGTGCTCGTCACCGGTGCCGGCCCGATCGGCGTCATGGCGACCGCGATCGCGCGGCACGCCGGGGCGCGCCTGATCTGCGTCACCGACCTGTCGCCCGAGCGGCTGGCCCTGGCCAAGGCGGCCGGGGCCGACCTCGTCGTCGACGTCTCCGCCGGTCGGGTCGCTGCGCGACGCGCAGGGCGAGCTCGGGATGGTGGAGGGCTTCGACATCGGGCTCGAGATGTCCGGGTCGCCGCGCGGCGGTCGAGGAGATGCTCGACGAACATGAACCACGGCGGCCGGGTGGCGCTGCTCGGCCTGCCCAAGGACCGCTACGCCGATCGACTGGGGCCGGGTCATCACGCACATGATCACGCTGCGCGGGCATCTACGGCCGCGAGATGTTCGAGACCTGGTACCTCATGGGCTCGATGCTGCACGACGTCGCCGGCGCTGCGGCGACGCGGTCGCGTCGGTCATCACCGGACCGCGTTCCCGGCGCGCAGGACGTGGCGAGGAGGCGTTCGACGCGGCCCGGTCGCGGCGCGGCGGCAAGGTCGTCCTCGACTGGAGCGACGCAGCCCGCCCGACCCTGACGGACCCGCTAGGAGGCGACGTGTACGGCGCAGTCAAGGACCAGCTCGCGGCCACGCTGACGGAGATCGAGGAGGCCGGGCTCTACAAGCGCGAGCGCGAGCTGACCAGCCCGCAGTCGTCGCACGTGGCGACCACCAGGCGGTGAGGCGCTGAACTTCTGCGCCAACAACTACCTCGGGCTTCGCCGACCACCCCGACGTCGTCGCGCGCGAGCCGGGCGGCGCTGGACGAGTGGGGCTTCGGGATGGCGTCGGTGCGCTTCATCTGCGGCACCCAGACCCAGCACACCGCCCTCGAGGCGCGGCTCTCGGCAGTTCCTCGGCACCGAGGCGACGATCCTCTACAGCTCGTGCTTCGACGCGAACGGCGGTGTCTTCGAGGTGCTCTTCGGCGCCGAGGACGCGATCATCTCCGACGAGCTCAACCACGCCTCGATCATCGACGGCATCCGGCTCAGCAAGGCGGCGCGGTTCCGCTACAAGAACGCCGACATGGCCGACCTGCGAGCCCAGCTCGAGGCGGCCCGCGCCGGTGGCGCGCGCCGCGTCTGCGTCGTGACCGACGGCGTGTTCTCGATGGACGGCTCGTACGCCCCGCTCGACGAGATCTGCGACCTGGCCGACGAGTTCGAGGCGATGGTGCTCGTCGACGACTCGCACGCCGTGGGCTTCGTCGGCGACGGTGGCCGGGGCACGCCCGAGCTGTTCGGCGTGATGGACCGGGTCGACATCGTCACCGGCACGCTCGGCAAGGCGCTGGGCGGGGCGTCCGGCGGCTACGTCGCGAGCCACCAGGAGGTCGTCGACCTGCTGCGCCAGCGCTCGCGCCCCTACCTGTTCTCCAACTCGGTCGCACCGGCCGTCGTCGCCGGGTCGCTGGCCGCGCTCGACCTCGTGTCGGGCTCGAGCGAGGCGCGCGAGACCCTGCGCGCCAACGCCGCCCTGTTCCGCGAGCTGATGACGGATGCCGGGTTCGAGCTGCTGCCGGGGTCGCACCCCATCACGCCGGTCATGTTCCCCGGCGACGACGGTGCCCGCCGCGCGGCCCAGGTCGCCGACCACATGCTCGCCAACGGCGTCTACGTCATCGCGTTCAGCTTCCCGGTCGTGCCCAGGGGCCGGGCGCGGATCCGGGTGCAGCTGTCGGCGGCGCACTCCGAGGCCGACGTGCGGCGCCTGCGTCGACGCGTTCGTGGCCGCTCGCGACGCCGTCGGCTGACGGCATCCGGCCGCTGAGCTTCCGCGCCGTCACCGTGACGGCGCGGAAGTTCCTCGAGGGCGCGGAAGCTTCCGCGCCATGCGCCACTTTCCGCGCCGTCACAGGGATGTCGCGGAAGTTCGCCGGGCCGCAGGCGGCGCCCTGGCGTCAGTCGCGGATGCGGGAGCGGGCCAGGGCCACGCGCTCCGGGGTGTGCAGCCGCACCATGGTGCGGGTCGTACCGGCGGGGATCCGCGAGGGCGTGGCCAGCGAGACGATCACGGCGGTGGCGATCGCGAGCGGGGTCGCCCACATCGCCGGGTTGGCGAGCAGGGCGCCGGTCCAGCCACCCTCCGGGCCGGTGGCGATGGTCCAGCCGATCGCGAGGGTCGCCGTGGTGCCGCCGACGACGAGCCCGGCCATCGCCCCCCACGTCGACAGCCGCCGCCACCACACGCCGAGCATGAGGAGGGGCGCGAACGTCGCCGCCGCGACGGCGAACGCCAGGCCGACCGTGGTGGCCAGCCCCAGCGACTCGGTGGCCCGGCTGACGGCGTACGGGATGACGACCGCCAGGATCGCGGCCACCCGGAACCCGCGGATGCCGGGCACGTCACCACCGGCGACCCGGGTGACCCTGGGCCGCAGCACCTCCTGGTCGATGACGCCGGTGACCGACATGGCCAGGCCGGATGCCGTGGACAGGAAGGCCGCGAACGCACCCCCCGCGAGCATCGCCGTGAGCAGCTGGCCGCCCAGGCCGGGAAGCAACGTCTCGGGCAGCCGCAGGACGATGGTGTCCGAGCCCACCCCCGGCGGCAGCGTCGGGTAGGCGACCCGGCCGAGCGCCCCGTAGATCGGGGGCAGCAGGTAGAACGTGCCGAGCAGCGCGATGACCGTGACGGTGGTGCGCCGGGCACCGAGGCCGTCGGGGTTCGTGTAGTAGCGCACGAGCACGTGCGGCAGACCCATCGTGCCGAGGCAGAGGGCGAGCACCGTGGATGCCGTGCGGTACGTCGGGTGGTCGTCGGGGCCGTTCGGGGACATCGGGATGTGCCACGACGGGTCGACCTGTGGCGCTGGGGAGCCCGACCGGAACCAGAGCGCGAGCAGCACGAACGCGGGCACGGCCAGGGCGGTGAGCTTGATCCAGTACTGCACGGCCTGCACGAAGGTGATCGACCGCATGCCGCCGGCGCCCACCGCCAGTGCGATCACGACCATGACGACGAACCCGCCGACCCAGGCAGGGGCGCCGGTGACGAGGGTCAGGGTCAGGCTGGCGCCCTGGAACTGCGGCACGAGGTAGAGCCAGCCGATGCCGACGACCAGCAGCGACGACACCAGCCGGATGGCGCGGGACCCCAGCCGTGCCTCGGCGAAGTCGGGAAGGGTGTAGGCGCCCGAGCGGCGCATCGGGGCCGCCACGACGACGAGCAGCACGAGGTAGCCCAGCGTGTAGCCGACGGGCAGCCACAGCATGTCGATGCCCTGGTCGTAGATGAGCCCGGCGACGCCGAGAAAGCTTGCGGCGGAGAGGTACTCGCCACTGATCGCCGACGCGTTGAGGCGCGGGGAGACGGTGCGCCCGGCGACGTAGAAGTCGCTGGTGCGCCGCGACAGGCGAAGCCCGAACCCGCCCACGACGAGGGTGGTGAGGCAGACGAGGGCGACCGCGACGATCGACAGCGTGTAGTTCACGGGGCGTCGACGACGTCGGCGAAGTCCTGCTCGATGCGCTCGGCCTGACGGGTGTACCAGCGGGCCAGGAACCACGCCGCGGGGTAGACGGCGATGCCGAGCACGACCCACGGGAACGGCACGCCGACGACGGTCAGGGTGCGGGTGGCGGGCACCAGGGCGAGGGTGACGGGCAGTGCGGCGAGGCCGACGACGGTGAGCGCGATGACCGCGACCGACAGCCGCAGCTGGGCCCGCATCAGGCCGTCGAGGTAGACGTCGCCGAGCTCGGTCTGCTCGTCGAGGTCGCGTGAGACCGGGCGGGCGTGCATCGGGGCGGCACCGCGCCGCGAGCTGGTGACCCGCACCCGTTGCGGGGGCCCGCCGGCCGGCGTGGTCACGACTCAGCCGTCGCTCGGGCGCCGGTCGCCGATCGGCCGGCGCAGGAGGGTGTCGCGCAGGTGCTTGGTGTGCCGTCGGCTCACCTGGAGCTCGACGTTCCCGACGACGACCGAGCACCGGCCGTGGTCCATGCGCACCTCCCGGACGTGCGGCAGGGCGACGAGCGTGCTGCGGTGGATGCGGACGAAGCCGTGGTCGGCCCACCGTTCCTCGAGCACGCTGAGCGGCACCCGCACCAGGTGCGAGCCGCCCTCGGTGTGCAGGCGCGCGTAGTCACCGTGGGCCTGGGCGTAGCGGATCTGGCTGCGGGTGATGAACCGGGTCACGCCGCCCAGCTCGACGGGGATCGTCTCGTCCTCGACCACGGGAGACGCGGGCTCGCCGGGCTCGGACGACATCCCGAGGGCCTTCTCGTTCTGCGCGACCACGACCCGGCGGATCGCCTCGGAGAGCCGCTCGACCCGCACCGGCTTCATGACGTAGTCGGTGGCCGCCAGGGCGAACGCGTCGACCGCGTGCTCGTCGTGGGCGGTGACGAAGACGATCTGCGGCCGGACGCTGAACCGTGAGATGACCCGCGCCAGGGCCATGCCGTCGAGCCCCGGCATCGAGATGTCGCTGAAGACGACGTCGACGTCGCGGCCGTCGAGGACCTGGAGCGCCTCGGTGCCGCTGGACGCGGTGATGACCTCGGCGATGCGGTCGTCGCGGCCGAGGAGGTAGCCGAGGTCGGAGAGCGCCGGCAGCTCGTCGTCGACGACGAGTGCCGTGAGTCCGGCGTCGTTGGAGGACATGGGCCGAGCCTACGACCAGCGGCTACGACGCGGCGTGGATGCCGGGAGCGAACTTGGGCACCCGGAACGACACCTTCGTACCGGCACCCACCGCGGTCTCGACGACGAGGCCGAACTCGTCGCCGTAGACCTGCCGGAGCCGGGCGTCGACGTTGCCCAGGCCGATCGAGTCGCTGGCGTGCGCACCGTCGAGGATCTGCCGCACCCGCTGCGGGTCGGTGCCGACGCCGTCGTCCTCGATGCAGATCTCGGCGTCGGACCCGCGGTCGCTGGCGGTGATCGTGAGGTGGCCGACGCCCTCCTTGTCGGCCAGGCCGTGGCGCACGGCGTTCTCGACGAGGGGCTGGACAGCGAGGTAGGGCACCGTCACCGGCAGCACCTCGGGCGCGATGAGCAACGAGATCTGGAGCCGGTCGCCGAACCTGGCCTGCTCGAGCACGAGGTAGCGCTCGACGTTGCGCAGCTCCTCGGCGAGCGTGGTGAACGGCCCACCGGACGCGCAGGGCGTATCGGGTGAAGTCGGCGAAGTCGATGAGCAGCTCGCGGGCCCGGTCGGGGTCGGTGCGCACGAACGACGCGATCGCCGCGAGGCTGTTGTAGATGAAGTGCGGGCTGATCTGGGCGCGCAGGGCCCGCAGCTCGGCGGCCATGACCCGGGTGCGGGTGCGGGCCAGCTCGGCCAGGGCCAGCTGGCTGGACACCCAGGCGGCCACCTCCTCGGTGGCGCGGGCGAGCCCGGGCGAGCGGTCGGTGGTCCAGGCGGTGAGGGTGCCGACGACGAGGTCGTCCATGACGAGCGGTGCCGTGACGGCGCTGCGGATCGGGCAGTCCGGGTCGCTGCAGACCACGTCCTGGTGGCTGTGCACGACGGTGCGGCCGGTCTCCCGGGTCTGCTCGCCCAGGGCGAGGGCGGTGCGGCGGTGGTGGTCGCCGACACCGGTCCACGACAGCACGCTGCCGGGGTCGGCGATCGACACGGCGTGCGCGCCGAGGATGGACAGCAGGTGCCGCCCCGCCTTCTCCGCGGCCTCCGGGGTGAGGCCGTCGCCGAGGTGCTGGGAGGCCAGGGATGCCTTGTGCAGCGTCGCGTAGGTGGCCCGGTCGACCTCGGAGAGGAAGCCACGGCGCCGGTTGCGGCGGAGCAACCAGCCGGCCAGCCAGAGCACGAGCATCGTGCCGACGACGAGCACCGCCGTCGGCCAGTGGATGCTTCCCGTCATGGGGTCACCATAGGCTCGGCTCCGCACGACCCGACCACGACGTGAGGAGGCCCGGTGGGTGAGCTCGACGAGGTGCTGGCACTGACGTGGGGCGACGGGGCGTCGTCGGGGCCGTCGGAGGTCGGGGCGGTGGGGGTCGCCCGCGGCCACCTCGGGGAGGGATGGCTCATCGGGCACGCCATCAACGGCGGGGTGCTCATGGCACTCGGGGCGTCGGCGGCAGCGTCGGGGCTCGCTTCGGTGGGTCACCCCGACCTGCTCACCTGGGGAGCGCACTTCCTGTCCGCCGCGCCGGCCGGCCCGGTCGAGGTGCGGGTCGAGGTGCTGCGGGTGGGGCGCACCGTGTCGACGGCGGAGATCCGCGTCGTGCAGCAGGGTGACGACGGCCGGTCGCACGAGCGGGTGCGGATGACGGGCACGTTCGGCACGCTCGACCGCGCCGAACCCGTGCACCGCGCTCCCGCGCCGCCGGAGGTGCCGGGGCCGGACTCGTGCCTGCCGGCCACGCGGGACAGCTCGCCGCTGGCCGCGGTGATCGCCGTGCTCGACCGGCTCGACGCCCGGATCGACCCGTCGACCGCCGGCTTCGCGGTCGGCCGACCGACCGGGCGCGGCGTCATCCGGGCCTGGCTGCGGATGCGCGACGGGCGCGAGCCCGACGCCGCGATGCTGCCCTACGCCGTCGACGCGCTGATGCCGGTGTCGTTCGACCTCGGGGCGCCGGGCTGGGCCCCGACGATGGAGCTCACCGGCCAGACCCTGGGCCGGCCGGCCCCCGGCTGGTTGCTGCTCGAGATGACGACCGACACCGTGGTGGGCGACCTGCTGGTCGAGGACGTCTGCGTGTGGGACTCGACCGGCCGGCTCGTGGCCCGGTCCCGACAGCTCGCCGGGGTGCGCCTGCCCGGAAGCTAGTTGCCCCGCAACTAGTCTGCTCGGGTGCCCCACGAGAGCCCGGCCGTCGACGCCGTCGCGCGGCTGGCCGAGCTGCCCGGCATCCCGGAGCAGGTCGAGGCGGCCCGCGAGGCGTGCACGCGGCTGCGCTGGCACCAGGCACTGCGCCGGCGCATCCCCGAGGCCGCGGCCGAGTCGCAGGGTGCGGGGGGCGGCCGCCAGCGGCGAGCTCGAGGGGGCGTCGGTGCCCGTCGACGTCGTGCGCGACATCGTGCGTGGCGCCTCGACCTGGTCGGTCTCGCCGGACCCGGTCGAGGTGACCATGCGTGGGGTGCTCGCCGCGACGGCCGAGACCGAGCACGTGCTCGGGGTGGTGCTCACGGCGCCGTTGCAGGCGCTGGCGCGGCTGCACACCGCAGCGGCGACCGGGTTGGTCGACGACGCCGCGCTCGGTCGGCCGCGGCTGGCGGGGGAGTCGTGTGGAGAGCTCGATGGACCTCGGACCGGCGCCGGATGCCGCGCAGGTGGCGGTTCGGTTGCGCGGCGTGTCCGACGTGCTGCTCGCGACGCCCCGGCTGCCGGTGGTCGTCGCGGCGGCTCTGGTGCACGCCGAGCTCGCCACGGTGCGGCCCTTCGTGCGGGGCAACGCGGTCGTCGCCCGGGCCCTGGACCGGGCCGTCGTGCACGCCGGTGGGCTCGACCCCACCGGTGTCGCCGTGACCGAGGCCGGGCACGGCGCGCAGGGCGGGGCGGCCTACCTCGGTGCGCTCACGGCGTACGGCCGTGGTGACGCCGCAGGTGTGGGGTTGTGGATATCGCACTGCTGCACCGCCGTTCGTGCGGCCGCGGCCGAGGGGGAGCGGGTGGCGGACGCCGTGCTCGCAGGACGACTCGCCGGTGGACCCTTGTCCGGCTCGGGGTCGCAGGAGTAGAACGAGTGGTGACGGACCCCCTCGGGGGCCGTCACGACAAGCTACCGAGGACCGGACGGGTACCCACGCGCGGGCAGTCCACTGATGGACCGATCGTGATGGGCTGGACCCAGCACGACGACGGCATGGAGCACGCCTGGTCGCCCACGAGGTCCACGGCAGGACGACGCCTCCGCCCCATCTCGGGACGGAGGCGCCGCCTCGTCCGGGCCTCGTGTGGACTCTCGGTCGGGTGGGCCCCGGTTGGACTGCGCACCGAGTACTGAACGGGTGTGTCGAGGCCGTTCGCAGGGTGGTCAAAGATTAAACGTGGTGGGCCTAACCTACGGATTCCGTCGTGAACAGGCATTCCTGAGAGCGACTTCGGCAGGTCAAGACCGGGGCTTGCGCTGGGACTGCGTCATGAGACACGATGGGCTCACTCGCTCCCCCTCGGGGTTGAGCGAACGGCGGACCGGCTTCTCCCCCCCGGAGCTCGGCTCGCCGACGGCCCCGGTTGTCCCCCCGACCGGGGCCGTCCCATGTCCGGACTCTGTCCGTCCTGATCCGGCCCGCGCCCAGGGTCCCCGCCCTCCGACCGGGGCCGTCCCTGTCCGGATCCCGTCGCTCCACAGACCCGTCGTGTCGGTACGGACGCGTTGTCCACAGGGCTGTCGTGCGCGGGGCCGTCATCCACAGACTCGGGGTGGTCGTGGCGCCCGCGCCGCGGGCGGACGAGCCTGTCCGGATGACCTCCCACCAGCGCGTGACCGCCGTCGTCGGGGCCTCCGGCGGCCTCGGGGCGAGCACGCTCGCCCTCGCGGTCGGCCGCCGGCTCGCGGCGACCGGGCCACCGTCCGTCGTCGTCGACCTCGACCTCCTGCGCGGGGGTCTCGAGGTGACCGCCGGCGTCGAGCACCTGCCCGGGAGGCGGTGGGACGACCTTCGCCACGTGCGCGGCCGGGTGCCGCCCGCGACGCTGTTGCCGCTGCTCCCCGCCGAGGACGGGTGCGCCGTGCTCTCCGCCCGGGGCGGTGCGCCGCCGGGCGTGCCCGAGGTCGCGGCCCGCGATGTCGTCGCCGCCCTGGCCGATGGCCCGGCGCGCGTGGTCCTCGACCTGCCACTGGCCAGCCCGGTGCTTCCGGACGTCCTGGCCGGCGGCGCCTTGGTCGTCCTGCTCGTGGGGCTGCGCACCCGGGCCCTCGCCGACGCGGATGCCGCCGTGTCCCGCCTCCTCGACGGCCCGGAGGCGTCCGGTGTGCCACCCGACCTGCGCCTCGTCACCCGGGGTGGTCGGGCCGGCACCGACGTCGTCGACGAGGTGGTCGCCCACCTCGGGGTAGCCCACCTGCACCACCTCCCGGACGACCCGCACGTGTCGCGTGACGCCGAACGAGGGCTGTTCCCCGGCACCGGCCGCGACGGCATCCGGCGGTGTGCGGATGCCGTGGTCGCTGCGGTCGATGCCGTGGCGGTCGCGTCGTGAACGCGCGTACGGGGCCGCTCGACGCCTCGGTCCACCGCGCCATCCGCGCCGGGTCGGGGCCGTCGGCGTCCTCGATCGACGCGCTCGTGGCCGAGCACACCGCCACCCTGGGCGACGACGGACGAGCGCGCGCGGCCCGCGGCATGCTCGAGCAGCTGGTGGGCCTGGGGCCGCTGGCACAGCTGGCCGCGGACCGGTCGGTCACCGACCTGCTGGTCAACGGCGACGGGGTGGTCTGGGTCGACCGCGGGAGAGGCGTCGAGCGGGCGGCGGTGCGGGTGGAGGTCGACGACCTGCGGCCCCTTGCTGTGCGCCTTGCCGGCGTCGCGGGGCGTCGGCTCGACGACGCCCAGCCGTGGGTCGACGGCGTGCTGCCCGGCGGCGTGCGGCTGCACGCGGTGCTGCCGCCCCTGGCGGACGGCGGGCCGCACCTCAGCCTGCGGTTCGCCCGGCACCGACCCGGTGGTGTCGACGCCCTGGCCCGGCTCGGCGCCGCGACGCCCGACATGGCGACCCTGCTGCGCGAGGTGGTGGCGGCCCGCACCTCGCTCGTGGTGACCGGCGGCACCGGGGCGGGGAAGACGACCGTGCTCGCGGCGCTGGTCGCCGAGTGCCCCACCGACCAGCGGGTCGTGGTCGTCGAGGACGTGCGTGAGCTCGACCCCGAGCACCCCCACGTGGTGCGTCTGCAGGGGCGTGGGCCCAACGTCGAGGGTGTCGGAGGGGTCACCCTCGTCGACCTGGTCCGTCAGGCGCTGCGGATGCGGCCCGATCGGCTCGTGGTCGGTGAGGTGCGGGGTGCCGAGGTGCGCGAGCTGCTCGCCGCGCTCAACACCGGTCACGAGGGCGGGATGAGCACGTTGCACGCCAACGGGCCGGAAGAGGTACCGGCGCGGTTCGAGGCCCTCGGCGCCCTGGCGGGGATGCCACGGGATGCCGTGCACGCCCAGCTGCGCGAGGCGTTGCGGGTGGTCGTGCACGTCGCGCGCCGCGGGGGGACCAGGTCCGTCGAGCGGGTCGGCGTCGTCGTGCCCGACCCCTCGGACCCGCGGGTGGTGCGTGTCGTCGAGGCGGCGAGAAGTGGCGAGGGTGGTCTGGTCGCCGGTCCGGGCCGCGACCGGCTGTTCCGGCTGGTGCCGTCGGTCGCCACCGGCTGCCGCTGGGTGGGCTCGTGCTGACCGCGGCGCTGGCGGCCGTCCTCGCCTGCCTGGTCTGGCCGGGCCGGAGCGCTGACCCTGCGACGGGGCCGCCTCGACCCCAGGGCGGCGGCTCCGCTGGGTCACGGGCCGCGGGGGCCGTCGAGCGAGCACGCAGCTGGGTGCCTCGGCGGTCGGTGCGTCGGCGGCCCGAGGACGCCTGGGTCGCGGACTTCGCCGAGGTCGTCTCGGTCGGGCTCGACGCAGGGCTCGACCTGCCTTCCGCGGCGCTGGCTTCGGCTCGGTCCCCGGGAGTCCGGTCCAGGGCGCCGTGGCTGGCCAATCACCTGCAGGCTTCGGTCGACGGGGGTCGCGGGGTCACCACCGTGCTCGACGCCGCACCCGACATCGCCGCCGAGGTGCGGCGCGACCTCGACCTCCTCGTCGCTGCGTGGCGCCTGGCCGAGCAGGTGGGTGCGGCCGCCTCAGCGGTCACGGCGTCGGCGGCCGCGTCGGTGCGGGAGCGGCGAGCCGCAGCGGACCGCACGGCGGTTGCCGTCGCCGGACCGCGCGCCTCGATGCTGCTGCTGTCCGCCCTGCCTCTGGCCGGGCCGGCGGCCGCGCTGCTCATCGGGCTGCCTCCCGGCCGGCTCTACGACTCCGCTCCCGCGCGCGTGCTCGCCGCCGCAGGGCTCCTGCTGACCGCCGTGGGCTGGTGGTGGGCCGGTGGGCTTCTGCGACGGGCTCGCCGGCCGGGCCGCACGGACGGTGACCCGTCGTGACCCAGGTGGCGCTGCTGGTGGCTCTGGCCGTGCTCGTCTGGCCGGGCGGCGGTGCGGGCGTCACGTCGGGCGACGGGCCCGAGCCGCTGCTCTCGGGGCCGGCCACCGTCGACGAGGCGGCCGCCTCGCTGGGCCTGGTGGCAGCCGCGCTGCGCAGCGGGGTCGGAGCGGTCGAGGCCCTGGAGGCCGTCGCGGCCGTCGACCCCGGCCCTGCAGGGCGCGAGCTCGCGGTGGTGGCGGCCGCCCATCGGTGGGGCCAGCCACCCGACGAGGCGTGGGCCCACGTCGGGCCGGGCTGGGCGGCTGCACGGGTCGCCTGGCACGCCGCGCACACCGCCGGGGCGGCCCCGGCCGGCCTGTTGACGGCCGCCGCGGGCCGGATGCGCGCCGAGGAGTCGCGGCGGGTCGAGGCAGCGGTTCACCGGGCGGGCGTGCTGCTGGTGCTGCCGCTGGGGGCGTGCTTCCTCCCGGGGTTCGTCGCCACGACGGTCGCACCGGTCGTCCTGCACCTCCTCGGCGGGCTGGCGCGGTGAGTGCGCGGGTCCCGTGAGCGACGGGGGGCGCCCGACGGTCGTCCACAGGGCGGTGCGTCCGCTGCCGGTCGTCCACAGGTTCGAGGTGGTGCTCGCCCCGGCCGCCGGTGCCGACGGAGAGTGGCTCAGGGCGCGAGAGCCGCGTCCGAGAAGTGCAGGGGAGGGTCACCATGTCGGTGAGATCGGCAGGAAGACTGCAGGGGGTCCGGAGTCGGTTGCGAGAGCTCGGGGAGGAGGGGATGACCACGGCCGAGTACGCCGTGGGCACGATGGCGGCGGTGGCGTTCGCGGCACTCCTGCTCGCGATCGTGCGGTCGGGGCCGGTCAAGAACGCGCTGACGAAGGTCATCATGACCGCGCTCGGCACGGGGTCGTGAGGTCGGGGCGCCGGGCCGAGCGCGGGGCCGCCACCGCCGAGCTGGCAGTGGCGCTCCCCAGCCTGGTCATCGTGCTCGCGGTCGCCCTGGCGGCGGTCGACCTGGGCCTGGCCCAGGTGCGGTGCGTCGACGCCGCCCGGCTCGGCGCCCGCTTGCTCGCCCGGGGCGAGCCCGAGGGGTCGGTGCTGGCGGAGGTCCGGGCTGCGGCGCCGCACGGTGCTGAGGTCTCGGTGGCCAGTGACGGCACCCGCGTGTCGGTGCTCGTCACCGCCGCCGTGCCGGCCGCCCTGCGCCCGCTCGGCACGCTGCCGGCGCCGAGCGCCTCGGCACGGGCCGTGCTGGAGAGGGCTCAATGACGGTCGGGCCCGAGCGGGGCAGCGCGACCGTGCTCACGGTCGGTGCGGTGGCCACCGTGGTACTCGTGCTCACCGGGGTGCTGCTCGTCGCCGGCGCGGTACGTGACGTGCACCGCGCTCGGGCGGCAGCCGACCTGGCGGCGCTCGCCGCGGCCGGCCCGGCCGCGCGCGGTTCCGACGTCGACTGCGGGGTCGGCGCATCGGTCGCCGCGGCCAACGGCGCGGCGCTCACCCACTGCGTGCGAGCAGCCGACGGTTCGGTGGTGGTCACCGTCGTCGTCGGGCGGCACTGGCCACCGGGGTGGGGTGGCCTTCCTGGCGTGGTGGCGGCGCGAGCCCGGGCGGGCGTGGTCGACGCCGAACCACCGTGAGCGGCGGTACGTGGTCGGTCAGACCTGGCGGTCGCCGTGCCGCGCCCCGGCGTCCGAGGACTCGCGCACCGCCCCGGTCGTCGAGTCGGCCTCCCGGGTCGTCGACCCGGTCGTGCCAGTCGACGTCGCGTCGGTGGCGTGGGTCGTCGACCCGGTCGTGCCAGCCGTCGTCGAGTCGGTGGCACGGGTCGGGTCGGCGGACACCGTCCCACCGTCCGTGGTCGTGGTGGCCCGCTGGCTGGCCACCAGGGACTCGGCCTCCTCGCGGCGGCGGCGCTCCTCGGTGAGCGCCTGCTCGCGGGTGGCGAACTCGTCCTGCAGCCGCTTCTGCTCCTCGACCCGGCGGGCCTCCGCGGCGGCCGCGGCCTCCTTCGCCTCGACCCGGCGGCGCTTGCTGCGACGCAGACCGCTGCGCAGCATCGCCCAGCCCAGCCAGAACACCGAGATGACGACCATGCCGGTGATCAGGAGGGTCAGCGGGGGGATGCTCAGCGTGCCTCCGGGCACGTCGATCTGGACCGAGTCGGTGAGCTGGGCGGTGCCGGCGACGAGGAGGACGCCGGCGGCGGCAGCGAGCAGGACGAGGATGACTCCGAGCAGGACCATGTTCTCGACCCTACCCGCGGGTCGGCGACCGTAACCCCGTGCGCGACGGCCGATTTGCGCACGGCGGAGGGCTCGTCAGAGGGTCAGGCCGACGCCGGTGCCAGTGCCAGCTCGAGCACGGTCACCGCCCCGGCCTTGTCGAGCGGCTCGTTGCCGTTTCCGCACTTGGGGGACTGCACGCAGGCCGGGCACCCCGTGGCGCACGGGCACCCCAGCACGGCGTCGCGGGTGGCCCGCACCCAGGCCTCGAACGCTCCGAACGCCCGCTCGGCGAAGCCGGCTCCGCCGGGGTAGCCGTCGAAGACCATGATCGTGGGCTCGCCGGTGTCGGGGTGCAGGGCCGTCGAGACCCCACCGACGTCCCACCGGTCAGAGGTGGCGACCAGCGGCAGCATCCCGATGGCGGCGTGCTCCGCGGCGTGCAGCGCTCCCGGCACCACCGTGGCCTCGACCCCCGCGGCGGCCAGCACGTCCTCGGGCACGGTCCACCAGACCGCCTTGGTCGTCAGCGATCGTTCCGGCAGGTCGAGCGGGTGGGTGCCGAGCACCTCGCCGGACGGCAGCCGGCGCAGGAAGCCCGTCACCTGCGAGGTCACCCGCACGGTCCCGAACGACACCGACACCCTGGCCCGTCGCTGCGTGCGCTCGCGGCCGAGGATGTCGAACCGGCTCACCGACTGTGCGTGCGTCGACCACCCGGGGTCGCCGCGCACCACGTGTGCCGCCCGGGCCTCGAGGTCGAGCTCGGTGACCACCCAGGTGTCGCCCTGGTGCACGTGCACGGCACCGGTGTGCACCTGCGCGTGCGACGACGCCTCGTCGACGGTGCCCAGCACCCGACCGGTGCGGGCCTCGACGACCGCGACGACGTCGCTCGCCCCGCGCAGCGAGATGTGCTCGGCCGGGCGGTCCTCCCGGGCCCAGAACCACCCCGACGGCCGCCGCCGCAGGATGCCGCTCGTCACCAGCGTGTCGAGCAGGCGACGCGCGTCGGGCCCGAACATCGGCAGGTCGCTCTCGCCGAGCGGCAGCTCCGCCGCGGCGGCCGCGAGGTGGGGGGCCAGCACGTGCGGGTTGTACGGGTCCATGACCGTCGCCTCGACCGGCTCGCCGAAGATCGCCTCGGGGTGGCGCACGAGGTAGGTGTCGAGCGGGTCGTCGGCGGCCACGAGCACGGCCAGCGACTCCTCGCCCGAGCGCCCGGCGCGCCCGGCCTGCTGCCACAGGCTGGCGCGACGACCCGGCCAGCCGGCCATGACCACCGCGTCGAGACCGCTGACGTCGATGCCGAGCTCGAGCGCGTTCGTCGCGGCCAGCCCGCGCACCGTCCCGTCGCGCAGCCCCCGCTCGATCTCGCGGCGGTCCTGCGGCAGGTAGCCGCCGCGGTACGCCGCGACCCCCTCCGCCCGCGCCGGGTCGTCGTGCTCGACCCGCCGGCGGGCGTTCGTGGCGAGCGACTCCGCCCCGGCGCGGCTGCGCGCGAACGCCACCGCCTGCACCCCGTCGAGCACGAGCTCGGCGAGGATCTCGGCGGCCTCGGTCGTCGCCGACCGACGGTGGCCGTCGACCGTCGCGGGCTCCCACAGGGCGAAGGTCATCGCCCCGCGCGGCGAGCCGTCGTCGGTGACGGCCGTGACCGGCATCCCGATCAGGCGTGCCGCGTGCGTGGCGGGGTCGGACACGGTGGCCGACGCGAGCACGAACGTGGGCGTCGCGCCGTAGCGGGCGGCGACCCGTCGCAGCCGGCGCAGCACCGCCGCGACGTGCGAGCCGAACACCCCGCGGTAGACGTGGCACTCGTCGACGACGACGTACTGCAGCGAGCGCAGGAACCGCGACCACCGCTCGTGCCCCGGCAGCAGCGAATGGTGCAGGAGGTCGGGGTTGGTGAGCACGACGTTGGCGTGCTCGCGGATCCACCGCCGCTCGTCGGGCGGCGTGTCGCCGTCGTACGTGGCCGCCCGCACCCCGGGCACCGCCATCGCCTCGATCCGGGCGAGCTGGTCGGCGGCCAGCGCCTTGGTCGGCGCGAGGTAGATGGCCGTCGCCCCCCGCAGCCCCGGCGTGGCCGCCCCCTCGGACGCCGCGCTCAGCACCGGCGCCAGGTAGCCCAGGCTCTTGCCGGATGCCGTGCCCGTCGCGATCACGACGTGCTCACCGGCCGTGGCGAGGTCGATGGCGGCCCGCTGGTGCGACCACGGGCGCTCCATCCCAGCGGCCAACAGCGCCGACAGCACGGCCGGCGCGACGGACCCCGGCCACTGCGCCAGGCGGGCCGTTCGAGCCGGGACGTGCTCGACGTGGAGGAGGCGTTCGCCCTGCGTGCGCGCCGTGAGGACGGCTAGGTGCTGTGCAGGACTGCTCACGACGGTTACGGTAATCCTTGGTCCCGACACACATGGTCGGGCTCGTGACCTGCAGTAAGCACAAGGAGCCACGCCCGTGGAGCTGTCCGTGACCACGTCCCGCCAGGACGACGTCAGTGTTGTCACTGTCGCCGGGGAGGTCGATGTCTACACCGCGGCCCAGCTGCGCGCCGTCCTCGACGAGGAGATCGGGGCCGGGCGCTCCCGGCTCGTCGTCGACCTCGACGACGTCTCGTTCCTCGACTCGACCGGCCTCGGGGTCCTGGTCGGGCGCCTGAAGCTCGTCCGCAACCACTCCGGCTGGCTGCGGATCGTCTGCTCCAACGACCGCATCCTGCGCGTCTTCCGGATCACCGGGCTCGACAAGGTGTTCGGTATCCACGAGTCGCTCGAGGACGCCCTCGCGGCCTGATCGCCCGCCGACGACGCACCCTGGGTGTCGGTCGAGGTGATCTGCGTCACGCCAGCCCGGGTGGAGCGCGTCCGCCCGCGTGCAGGTAAGGTGCGCCCGAACGTCCCTGCCGCAGGCGTACTTCGCCCCGGGACTCCCTCACACCCGTCAAGGAGGATGGAATGGCACCCCTCGCGCTCGCACCCGCTGCGTCAGGCTCTGCCCTGGACCTCACCGGACTGAACCTCGCACTCGTCGTCACCGTCGCGGTCATCGCGCTCGTGTCGCTCGGCATGGGGTTCGTCTTCCGGGGACAGGTCCTGGCCGCAGATCCGGGCACCGACAAGATGCAGGAGATCGGCGCAGCCGTCGAGGAAGGGGCGCAGGCGTACCTCGCACGCCAGTTCAAGACGCTCAGCGTCTTCGTGGTGCTCGTCTTCGGGCTCCTCCTCCTGCTGCCCGCCGACACCGCCGGCGTCCGCTGGGGACGCTCCGGCTTCTTCGTCGTCGGCGCGCTCTTCTCGGCGCTGATCGGCTACCTGGGCATGCGCCTGGCCACCAAGGCCAACGTCCGGGTCGCGTCCGCGGCCCGCCACGAGAACGGCCGCGACAACGGCATGAGGATCGCCTTCCGCACCGGTGGTGCGGTCGGCATGACCACCGTGGGCCTGGGCCTGCTGGGTGCCTCCGTCGTCGTGCTCCTCTACAAGGGCGACGCGCCCAAGGTGCTCGAGGGCTTCGGCTTCGGTGCGGCCCTGCTCGCCATGTTCATGCGCGTGGGCGGCGGCATCTTCACCAAGGCCGCCGACGTCGGCGCCGACCTGGTCGGCAAGGTCGAGGCCGGCATCCCCGAGGACGACCCGCGCAACGCCGCGACCATCGCCGACAACGTCGGTGACAACGTCGGCGACTGCGCCGGCATGGCCGCCGACCTGTTCGAGTCGTATGCCGTGACGCTGGTCGCCGCGCTCATCCTCGGCTCGGTCGCGTTCGGCGAGTACGGCCTGGTCTTCCCGCTGATCATCCCGGCGATCGGTGCGGTCACCGCGCTGCTCGGCGTGTACGTCACCAAGGCCCGCCCGGGCGAGAACGCCCTCAAGGCGATCAACCGGGGCTTCTACATCGCGGCCATCGTGTCCGCGGTGCTCTCCGCGATCGCGGCCTACACCTACCTGCCCAGCACCTTCGGCGGACTGTTCGAGGAGGGCGCCGTCCTCAGCGACAAGCAGCAGGAGGTTGCGGCCCTCCAGCACGACCCGCGGCTCTCGGCGTTCCTCGCCGTCGTCATCGGCATCGTGCTCGCCGGCATCATCCTGTGGCTCACCGGTCACTTCACCGGCACCGACAAGCGCCCGACCCTCGACGTCGCGCGCACCTCGCTCACCGGCCCGGCGACCGTCGTGCTCTCGGGCATCGGCGTCGGCCTCGAGTCGGCGGTCTACACCGCGGCGATCATCGCCGGTGCGGTCTACCTCGCCTTCCTCCTCGGCTACGGCTCGGTGGCCCTGGCGCTGTTCCTCATCTCCCTGGCCGGCTGCGGCCTGCTCACCACGGTCGGCGTCATCGTCGCCATGGACACCTTCGGTCCGGTCTCGGACAACGCGCAGGGCATCGCCGAGATGTCGGGCGACGTCGACGAGGAGGGCGCGCAGATCCTCACCGAGCTCGACGCCGTCGGCAACACGACCAAGGCGATCACCAAGGGCATCGCGATCGCGACGGCCGTGCTCGCCGCGACCGCACTGTTCGGCTCCTACAGCGACGCGTGGCAGACCCAGCTGCAGGCGATCGTCGACGGCGGCGAGATCACCGAGCAGCCCGGCAAGTTCGTCGTGTCGACCTTCGACCTCAACGTCGTCACCCCGAGCGTGCTCGTCGGCGTGCTCATCGGTGCGGCGGTCGTCTTCCTCTTCTCGGGCCTCGCCATCAACGCGGTGACGCGGGCGGCCGGTGCCATCGTCTTCGAGGTGCGCCGCCAGTTCCGCGAGCACCCCGGCATCATGGACTACACCGAGAAGCCGGAGTACGGCCGCGTCGTCGACATCTGCACGCGTGACTCGCTGCGCGAGCTCGCGACGCCCGGTCTGCTCGCCGCGCTGATGCCGGTCGCCGTGGGCTTCGGCCTGGGCATCGGCCCGCTGGCCGGCTTCCTCGCCGGGGCGATCGGCTCCGGTGCGCTGATGGCCGTGTTCCTCGCCAACTCCGGTGGCGCCTGGGACAACGCGAAGAAGATCGTCGAGGACGGTGCGCACGGTGGCAAGGGCTCCCTGGCCCACGAGGCGACGATCATCGGCGACACCGTCGGCGACCCGTTCAAGGACACCGCCGGCCCGGCGATCAACCCGCTGCTCAAGGTGATGAACCTGGTGTCGGTGCTGATCGCTCCGGCCATCGTGTCCCTGACCGTCGGCGCCAGCGCCTCTCCCGCGATCCGCTACGGCATCGCAGCGGTCGCGTTCGTCATCGTCATCGCGGCGGTCGCGTACTCCAAGAGCAAGGACATCGCGATCGGCAGCGACAGCGACCCTGACTCGGCGTCCGCGGAGCAGCAGCACCCGGTGTCCATCTAGGTCCATCAGGATGCCGAGGGGCCGGGTTCCGCTGGAACCCGGCCCCTCGTGCGTGTCCGGGCAGCCCGAGTGCCAGGTGGTCGCGCTGGGCAGCGTGTGGTTCACCACCCGCGAGCCCGCCCACGGCGTCGCGGGTGAGCCCGCCGGCCGAACGGCATACGCTCGTCCTCGATGACCCCGAACCCGCCCCGCGTCGACCCTGCCCTCGTCCCCGCCCTGCGCGCCGACCTCGCCGCCGCGCGCTACACGGTCGCGGGCGTCACCGAGCTGCTCGGCCCGATGGCCACCGGCGCCCTCGACCGCGACCAGGCGCTGCCCGCCCAGCGGGTCACGGCAGCCTCGACCGCGCCGGGCGCGACCCTGGTGCGGCTGTTCGCCCTCGGCGACCCGGTCGACGTCGCCGAGGCCGCGGCCGCGCTGCCCACGCTCGGGGTCGACGGTGCCGTCGCGCTGGGCCTGGTCGAGCCCGAGGGGGATGCCGTCGTCGCCCTGTGCGACCTGCGCCCCTACGCCGCCGACGGCGTGGACTGGTGGGTGGCCTCCGACCTCGGTGAGGTGGCGACCCGGCGCCCGCTGCGCGAGAACCACGTGCTCGGCATCGGGGGCGCATCAACCACCCTGGCGTCGTGGACCCCGCGTCCCCACGTCGACCGCGCGCTCGACCTCGGCACCGGGTGCGGTGTGCAGGCCCTGCACCTCGAGGGGCACGCCGACGAGGTGGTGGTCACCGACCTGTCCGAGCGGGCCCTGGCGTTCGCGCGGTTCAACGCCGCCCTGGACGAGGCCGACTGGGACGTGCGCGCCGGCTCGATGCTCGACCCGGTGGCGGGGGAGCGCTTCGGCCTCGTCGTCAGCAACCCGCCGTTCGTCATCACCCCGAGGTCGGGGGCCATTCCGCTCTTCGAGTACCGCGACGGTGGCGCCGCCGGGGATGCCGTCGTGCGTGACCTCGTGCGCGGGGTGGGTGAGCACCTGGAGCGCGGCGGCATCGCCCAGTTCCTCGGCAACTGGGAGGTGCCGCGCGGCTCGACGTGGACCGACCGGGTGGAGGCCTGGCTCGACGGCACCGGGCTCGACGCCTGGGTCGTGCAGCGTGAGGTGCAGGACCCCGCCGAGTACGCCGAGACCTGGGCGCGTGACGGTGGGCACCACCCGGGGACGGTCGACTTCAACGCGATGTGTGCCGCGTGGCTCGACGACTTCGAGGCCCGCGACGTGGAGGCGATCGGCTTCGGTGTCGTGACCCTGCACCGGCCGCGCACCGACCGGGCGCCCTTCGTCGACCTGATGGACGTGTCGTGGCCGGTGGAGGCGCCGATGGGCCCGACCGTGCTCGCCGGCCTCGACGCCCGCACCTGGCTGGCGGAGCACGACGACGACGCGGTGCTCGACATCGCCTGGCGGTGCGCCCCGGACGTGCACGAGGAGCGGCACACGATGCCCGGCGCGCTCGACCCCACGGCGATCGTGCTGCGCCAGGGTGGTGGGCTGCGCCGGCACCTCACCCTGACCACCGTCACGGCGGCGTTCGCCTCGGTGTCCGACGGCGACCTGACCGCCCGGGCGGCCGCGGCGGCGATCGCCGGGCTGCTCGACCTCGACGGCGACGAGGTGCGCGGCGAGGTCGTGGCCTTCCTGCGCGACGCCGTCAAGGACGGCCTGCTGCGCTGACCGCGGGGCGGAACCCGGTCGGGCTCCGGTCGACCGACGTCGGGCGACCGGCCGGGCGCGCAGGGCGCCGACATGACTGAGAATGCGCTTGTGAGTGAGTGCTCACTCACTTACAGTGTCCGGGTGACCCCACGTGCCCCCGCCCTGAGCCCGCAGGACCGCCGCGCCTCGCTCGTCGAGGTGACCATCCCGCTGCTGCGCGAGCACGGCGCCGGCCTCACCACCCGTCAGGTGGCCGAGGCGGCCGGCATCGCCGAGGGCACCGTGTTCCGGGCCTTCGGCAGCAAGGAGGAACTCGTCCAGGCCTGTGCCGCAGCGGTGTTCGACACCTCCGACGTACTCGACGAGCTCCGCGGCATCGACCGTTCGCTCTCCCTCGACGAGCGGCTCGTGGCCGCCGTGACCATCATGCAGATCCGCGTCGAGCGGATCATCGGCGTGCTGTCGACGCTGCGCTCGACCGGCGCCATGCCACCCCACGGCCACACCCACAAGCCACGTCGTGGCTCGGACCCCGAGGTCGACGCGATCTTCGTCGAGCTCATCGGCGACGACGTGGCCTCGCTCCGGCTCCCGGCCCAGGACGTCGTCGACGTGCTGTCGCAGCTCACGCTCTCGAGCGTCCACCCGTTCTTCCCGGGGCCGTCCCTGACGCCGGCCCAGATCGTCTCCGTCGTCCTCGACGGCACCCGGAGGTCCCACTGATGCTGTACCGACTCGTCCGCACGTACCTGACGCCGTACGCCGCGATGCTGGGAGTGCTCCTCGTCCTCCAGCTGGTCGCCACGCTCGCCTCGCTGTACCTGCCGAGCCTGAACGGCCGGATCATCGACGAGGGCGTCGCCGTCGGCGACACCACCTTCATCCTCAAGACCGGCCTGGTCATGCTCGCCGTGTCCTTCGTGCAGATCGTCGCCACGATCGGGGCGACCCGGATCGGAGCGCAGTCGTCGGCCTCGCTCGGCCGCGAGGTGCGCTCCTCGGTGTTCAAGCGGGTCGGGCAGTTCTCGGCCCAGGAGCTCTCGCGGTTCGGGGCCCCGACGCTGGTCTCGCGCAGCACCAACGACATCACCCAGGTGCAGCAGGTCACCTACATGTTCCTGGCGATCATGGTGTCGGCGCCGATCATGATGGTCGGCGGCATCTTCATGGCGCTGCGCGAGGACCTCGGCCTGTCCTGGCTGGTCGCCGTCGCCGTGCCGGCCCTCGGTGTCGCGATCGGCCTGATCATCGCGAAGATGGTGCCGCACTTCCGCTCCATGCAGACCGCCGTCGACTCGGTGAACCGCATCCTGCGCGAGCAGATCACCGGGCTGCGGGTCGTGCGCGCCTTCGTGCGCGAGGACGTCGAGCGCGAGCGCTTCGCCGTGGCCAACCGCACCTACACGGGCACGGCCCTCGCCGTCGGCAAGCTGATGGCGCTGGCCTTCCCGGTCGTCATGATCATCTTCAACGCCTCGACGGTGGCGGTGCTGTGGTTCGGCGCCCAGCGGGTCGACGACGCCCAGATGGAGATCGGCTCGCTCACCGCCTTCATGAGCTACCTGATCCAGATCCTGATGTCGGTGATGATGGCGACCTTCATGGCGATGATGATCCCGCGCGCCACCGTCTCGGCGGGCCGCATCCAGGAGGTGCTGGACACCGAGTCGTCGGTGCACGCACCCGCCGACCCGGTCGTCATCCCGCCCGGCCCGGTGGCGGTCGAGCTGCGCGGTGTCACCTTCGCCTACCCGGGTGCCGAGTCGCCCGTGCTGCGCGAGGTGTCGCTGCGCGCCGAGCCCGGCACGACGACCGCGATCGTCGGGTCGACCGGTGCGGGCAAGACGACTCTCGTCGGGCTCGTCCCACGCCTGCACGACGTCACGTCCGGCCAGGTGCTCGTGGGCGGCGTCGACGTGCGCGAGGCCGAGCCGGAGGACCTCTGGTCGCACATCGGCCTGGTGCCCCAGCGGCCGTACCTGTTCACCGGCACGGTGGCCTCCAACCTGCGCTACGGCGACCCACACGCGACGGACGACGAGCTCTGGGCGGCCCTGGAGGTCGCGCAGGCCGACGGCTTCGTGCGTGCCATGCCGGACGGCCTCGAGTCGCCGATCGCGCAGGGCGGCACCAACGTCAGCGGTGGGCAGCGCCAGCGCCTGGCCATCGCGCGGGCCCTGGTGAGCAAGGCCGGCATCTACCTGTTCGACGACGCGTTCTCGGCCCTGGACGTGGCCACCGACGCACGGCTTCGCGCTGCGATGCGGCCGGTGACCCGGGACGCCGTCGTCATCGTCGTCGCGCAACGGGTGTCGAGCATCATCCACGCCGACCGCATCGTCGTGCTCGACGACGGCCTGGTCGTGGGCAACGGCACGCACGCGGAGCTGCTCGAGAGCTGCCCGACGTACGTCGAGATCGTGGAGAGCCAGCAGGCGATGGAGGAGGCGGCATGAGCGAGCTCAAGACCGAGGAGGAGAAGGCCGCCGAGCAGCGCCGCGGCCCCGCCGCCACCCGACGCGGCGGTCCTCCCCACCTCCAGGTGGGGATGCCGACCGAGAAGTCCCAGGACTTCATCCCGTCCGCGAAGCGCGTCCTGCGCCTGCTGCACCCCGAGCGGTTCATCGTGTGCGACCGTCATCGCCCTCGCCGTCGGGAGCGTCGTGCTCAGCGCGATCGGCCCCAAGATCCTCGGCGGCGCCACCGACCTGATCTTCGCCGGCGTCTTCGGCGCGCAGATCCCCGCCGGCGTCACGCAGGCCCAGGCCGCCGACGCGCTGAGGGCCGAGGGCCAGGACAACCTCGCCGACATGCTCGCCGCGATGAACCACGTCGTGCCCGGCCAGGGCATCGACTTCACCGCGCTGGGCAAGATCCTGCTGTTCGTGCTCGGCCTCTACCTCGTGGCCGCGCTGCTGCAGTGGATCCAGGGCCGGATGCTCACCGTCGCGGTCAACCGCACGATCTACCGGCTGCGCCGGGACGTCGAGGACAAGCTCAACCGGCTGGCGCTGCCCTACTTCGACGGCCAGCCGCGCGGTGAGCTGCTCAGCCGCGTCACCAACGACATCGACAACGTCGCGCAGAGCCTGCAGCAGACCCTGAGCCAGCTGCTCACCTCGCTGCTCACGGTCGTCGCGATGATCGCGATGATGATCTGGATCTCACCGCTGCTGGCGCTGCTCGCCCTCGTGACGATCCCGATCACGATGGTCGTGACCGCGATGATCGGCAAGCGCAGCCAGAAGCACTTCGTCCAGCAGTGGAAGAGCACCGGCGAGGTGAACGGGGTGGTCGAGGAGACCTACACCGGCCACGAGCTCGTCAAGGTGTTCGGGCGCCAGGAGGAGGCCGACCGGCTCTTCGCCGAGCGCAACGACGCGCTGTACCACGCGAGCTTCCGGGCCCAGTTCATCAGCGGCATCATCATGCCCACGATGATGTTCATCGGGAACCTCAACTACGTCGTCATCGCCGTGGTCGGCGGGCTGCGGGTCGCCAACGGAACGATGAGCCTGGGCGACGTGCAGGCGTTCATCCAGTACTCGCGCCAGTTCACCCAGCCGCTGACCCAGGTGGCCTCGATGTCGAACCTGATGCAGAGCGGGGTCGCTTCCGCCGAGCGGGTGTTCGCCGTGCTCGACGCCCCGGAGCAGGAGCCCGACACCGAGCACCCGGCCACCATCGAGGACCCCCGCGGTCGGGTGGCATTCGAGGACGTCACGTTCTCCTACCGCGACGACACCCCGCTCATCGAGCACCTCGACCTGCTCGTCGAGCCCGGGCAGACCGTCGCGATCGTCGGCCCGACCGGTGCCGGCAAGACCACCCTGGTCAACCTCGTGCTGCGCTTCTACGAGCTCAAGGGCGGCCGGATCACCCTCGACGGCGTCGACATCACCGACCTGACCCGGCACGACCTGCGGTCGCGGATCGGCATGGTCCTGCAGGACACCTGGCTGTTCGGCGGCACGATCCGCGAGAACATCGCCTACGGGCGCCCGGGGGCCACCGACGAGGAGGTGCTCGAGGCCGCCCGCGCGACCTACGTCGACCGCTTCGTGCACTCGCTGCCGGACGGCTACGACACCGTCCTCAACGCCGAGGCCGACAACATCAGTGCGGGCGAGCGCCAGCTCATCACCATCGCGCGGGCGTTCCTGGCGGCACCGTCCCTGCTCATCCTCGACGAGGCCACCTCGTCGGTCGACACCCGCACCGAGCTGCTCGTCCAGAAGGCCATGTCGGCGCTGCGCTCCGACCGCACCAGCTTCGTCATCGCGCACCGACTCTCGACGATCAGGGATGCCGACCTCATCCTCGTCATGGAGGACGGACGCATCGTCGAGCGCGGCTCGCACGCCGATCTGCTCTCTGCCGGAGGCGCTTTCGCCAAGCTGTACGCCGCCCAGTTCCAGGGTGCCGCGACCGACCTCGACGAGGACCCGGATGCCGTCGGCGGTGCCCCAGAACTCGTGCGTCCGCTCGGGCGATGAGGCGGCACCCCCTCCACTAGCGTGACGAAATCGCCACCGCCGCGGTGGTGAAGGCCTCGACGTGGAGGACGGGTGGTCGCAGTGGTGGGACTGTCGCAAACCTTGGCTGACGGCGTACCGGCGGTGGTGAGGACCGCGACCCTGATCGACGCGAGCGCCGTCGACTACCTCATCCTCGCCACGTACTTCGTGTTCGTGCTGGGCATCGGGCTGATCGCCCGGCGCTCGGTGTCGGACTCGCTCGACTTCTTCCTCTCCGGGCGCTCGCTGCCCGCGTGGGTGACCGGCCTGGCGTTCATCTCGGCGAACCTCGGTGCCGTCGAGATCATGGGGATGTCCGCCAACGGTGCCGAGATCGGCATCGCGACGGTGCACTACTTCTGGATCGGCGCCATCCCCGCGATGCTCTTCCTCGGCGTCGTGATGATGCCGTTCTACTACGGCTCGAAGGTGCGCTCGGTCCCCGAGTTCATGTTCCGGCGGTTCGGCACCAAGGCGCACCTGGTCAACGCGATCTCGTTCGCGGTGGCCCAGCTGCTCATCGCCGGTGTCAACCTCTACCTGCTCGGCTCGATCGTGCACGCACTGCTCGGCTGGCCGCTGTGGGTGGCGCTCATCGTGGCCGCCGTCATCGTGCTGTCGTACATCACCCTCGGCGGGCTGTCCGCGGCCATCTACAACGAGGTGCTGCAGTTCTTCGTCATCGTCGCCTCGCTGCTGCCGCTCGTCATCATCGGCCTGAACCGGGTCGGTGGCTGGGGCGGGCTCGAGGAGAAGATCACCGTCGCCGCGGGCGCCGCGCCGGCGGCGGCGGAGGTGCCGTCGGCGGAGTGGCAGCTCAACTCGTGGCCGGGGCAGGCGCTCACCGGGTTCGAGTCGCCGGTCTGGTCGGTCGTCGGCATCGTGTTCGGCCTCGGCTTCGTGCTGTCCTTCGGCTACTGGACGACCAACTTCGTCGAGGTGCAGCGCGCCATGGCCTCCGACTCGATCGCCTCGGCACGCAAGACGCCCATCATCGGCTCGTTCCCGAAGATGTTCGTCCCGTTCCTCACGATCATCCCGGGCATGATCGCCGCGGTCATCGTGCCCGAGATCATCAAGCTGAAGAACGGCGAGGAGGTGCCGGGCGGTGCGTCGGGCCAGGGGGTCGCCTACAACGACTCGTTGCTCTACCTGATGCGCGACCTGCTGCCCAACGGCCTGCTCGGGCTGGCGATCACCGGTCTGCTGGCGGCGTTCATGGCCGGCATGGCGGCGAACATCTCGGCCTTCAACACGGTCTTCAGCTACGACCTGTGGGAGCGGTACATCCGCAAGGACCGCGCCGACGACTACTACCTGCGGATCGGCCGGGTGGCGACCGTCGGCGCGACGGTCATCGCGATCTTCACGGCGATCCTGGCCAGCTCGTTCTCGAACATCATGGACTACCTCCAGACCCTGTTCGGGTTCTTCAACGCCCCGCTGTTCGCGACATTCATCCTGGGAATGTTCTGGAAGCGGATGACGGGGACCGCGGCCTGGATCGGGCTTGTCGCAGGCACGTTGGCGGCCGTTCTCGTCGCCATCCTTTCCGAGGACGCATTCGGGTCCTTGAGCCTCGGCGTGATCCCGCTCGGCGGGCAAGGGGCGGCTTTCGTGGCGGCGTCCGCGGCGTTCATCGTGGATGCCGTGTTGTCCGTGGGGATCTCGCTGTTCACCAAGCCCACACCGCAGGAGGACCTCGTCGGTCTGGTCTACTCGGAGACACCGAAGGAGGTCCGTCAGGACCCACTCGAGCACACCTATCCTTGGTACCGGCGCACCCTGCCGCTCGCGGGGGTCTCGCTCGTCATGGTCACCGTCCTCAACATCCTCTTCTGAGCAGGAGCAGCCATGGCACAGCAAGAGAAGAAGACGGCCGGGATCTTCGACATCCGCAACATCATCGGGGCCCTGCTCACGATCTACGGCGTGATCCTCACGCTCATGGGCCTGTTCGCCGACCCGGAGACCGAGAAGACCGGCGGCTCGAACGCCAACCTCGTGGCCGGCATCGTGCTGCTCATCATGGGCCTCGGCTTCATCGCCTGGGCCTACCTGCGTCCGGTCAAGGTGCCCGAGCACGTGGAGCCGGTGGCCGACGACCCGACCCGTCCGGCGCCGAGGAAGAAGCCCAGACCGTCGCACTGAGTTCCCGGGCCGGCGGACGGATGCCACCTAGGGTCGGGCCATGGGCGAGATGACGAGGGTCGGAGACCTCCGGGCCTACCGGGCGGTGCCCGCGGGTGAGGGGCCGTGGCCCGGGCTGGTGCTCGTGCACGAGATCTTCGGCCTCGACGACGAGATGAGGCGGCACGCCGACCGGCTCGCCGCGATGGGCTTCGTCGTACTCGCACCCGACCTGCTGGCTCGCGGCCGAAGGCTGGTGTGCCTGGCGCAGACCATGACGGCGCTGCGCACGCGGAGGGGACAGGCGTTCGACGACCTCGAGGTGGTTCGTGCGGCGCTGCTCGCCGACCCGTCGTGCAACGGCTCCGTGGGCGTGATCGGGTTCTGCCTCGGTGGCGGGTTCGCCCTGGTGCTCGCCGGGCGGCCGGGTTGGGATGCCGTGGCCGCCAACTACGGCGCGCTGCCCACCGACCTCGAGGCCCTCGACGGAGCCTGCCCGGTCGTCGCGAGCTACGGCGGCCGCGACCGCTACCTGCGTGGCGCGGCGTCGACGCTCGAGGCGGCGCTGACCGAGCGGGGGGTCGTCCACGACGTCAAGGAGTACCCCGGCGCCGGGCACGCCTTCCTCAACCGGGAGCACACGGCGCCCTGGTACCTCGCGCCGATGACCCGCTTCGTGATGCACGCCGGCCCGGACCCGGAGGCGTCGGACGACGCGTGGGTGCGGATCGAGGAGTTCCTCGGCCGGCACCTCACCAGGTGACGGCGCCGCGCTCCCGCCAGGCGTCGAGCAGGCCGGTCGGGTCGTCGACCGTGCCGCCGCGGTTCCACAGGGCCAGGTAGAGGTCGGGGGCCGAGGCCCGCAGCGGGCGCGCCCCCGCCGGGATGCCGTCGCTCGCCTCGCGGCGCCGGGTCACCGGGGCCTGGTCGCTGACCTCGAGGTTCCATGCCGCACCGTCGGTCGTGGACACCGTTGCGGTGTAAGGGTTTTCGGAGCGCGGGCCCTTGGTGCGTCGCTGCCAGAAGCCGACGAGCAGCTCGTCGACACCGTCGGCCGCCAGCGCATCGGTGAGCCAGACGTCGGCGGCGGTGAGCGGCCTGGCCTCGAGCGCCGCCAGGGCGTCGAGGGCGTGCACCGTCGTCTCGTGGCACTGCCGTCGGGCCCAGAACGCCCGGGCCGGCGGGGCGGCCTTGAGAAAGGTCATCACCGCGAGGTCGTCCGGCGCGGCCCGCAGGGCGTCCACGAGGGGCTGGGCTCCGTCGATCAGCCAGCCGACCGGGTCGGGGGCCGCGCGTCCCTCGGCCTCGATGGCGGCGTCGTCGACACCGGCCGGGTCGTCGCCGCGCACGACCGCGGTCGCCCAGCGGTGCACCATCCCCTGGTGGGCGAGCAGGTCGCGCACCGTCCAGCCGGGGCAGGTCGGCACGGGGGCGTCCGCCCCGGCGGCCCGCGACCACACCGCCATCCGGTCCACGGCAGCGTCGATGCCGGCGAGGTGCTGCTCGACGGTGGGGAAGCCAGGCGTCATGACGTGAGTGTGCCCGGTCTCGCCGGTCGCTCGCGAGCGGCGGGACGTGGGGCGCGCGGAGAGCCGGGGGTCAGGGCTGGGCACGGGCTGCGGGCTGGGGCCCGAGGCTGAGGGTCGGGGCTGGGGTCCGGGGCTGGCGCTGGGCTGGAGTCACGTCGGTGGGCCGCCGACGACTCCTCTCCGGGGATCTCCGACGGGTAGTTCCTCGTCGGCCGGCGATCGCCGCCCTCGGCTCGGCCACCACCCGCGCTCACGCTCCGACCTTCAGGCGAACTGCCAGGAGCGCTTGCTCAGGCCGAACCAGAAGCCGTCGATGACGCTCTCGACGCTGTCGGCGTCGAGCCCGCCCGAGGCGGAGGCCGCACCCAGCGCGACGTAGAGCGGCGCCCAGTGCTCGGTGCGCGGGTGCGCCTCGCGGGCAGCCGGGGCCTTGGCGAGGAAGTCGAGCACCGAGTCGACGTCGCCCCGGCCGACGGTCTCGGCGGCCCAGTGGTCGAACTCGGCCGAGGGGGTGGGCGGCGCGGCATCCGAGGGTGCGCTCGGGTTGAACCACCCGAGGTTGTGCGTCGTGAACCCGGACCCGAGGATCAGCACGTTCTCGTCGCGCAGCGGCGCGAGGCGCTCACCGAGCGCGAACAGCCGGTGCGGGTCGAGGGTCGGCATCGACAGCTGCACCACCGGCACGTCGGCCTCGGGGAACATCTCCTTCAGCGGCACGTAGGCACCGTGGTCGAGCCCGCGGGTGGGGTCCTGGTGCAGGGTCTCGCCGGTGCCGGACAGCAGCCCGGCCACCGACCGGGCGAGCTCGGGGGCGCCGGGGGCGTCGTAGGTCACCTCGTAGTAGCGCTGCGGGAAGCCCCAGAAGTCGTAGAGCAGCGGCACGTCGCCCGTGGTGGCCGAGACCGCTATCGGGGCGAGCTCCCAGTGCGCCGACACGACGAGGATCGCGCTCGGCCGCGGCAGGTCGTCGGACCAGGCCGCGAGCTCGGCGGTCCACTGCCGGTCGTCCGCGAGCGGGGGCGCACCGTGGCTGAGGTAGACGACGGGCGCCCGGTCGGCGGCGGTGGTGGACATTCGCGCTCCTCGAAAATGGTTGTTGAACATTCAACCATAAATCTCGTCCGCCTGCCCTCGACGCGGCGCGGCTTCCAATGGTCTCCTGAGCGGGTGCCCCACGTCACGCTTCGCGAGATCGCCCCCGACATCGAGGAGTCCGTGCTCGAGCTGCGGGTCGCGCCGGCCCAGGAGCAGTTCGTCTCCGGGGTCGCCCGGTCCCTCATCGACGCCGCCACCGAGCCCGAGGCCCATCCGTGGATCCGCGCCGTCGTCGCCGACGGGGTGCCGGTGGGTTTCGTGATGGTGAGCTGGGACGTGGTGCCCGTGCCCGACCGCCTGTGGGGGCCGTACTACCTCTGGCGCCTCCTGGTCGACACCCGCCACCAGGGGCACGGCCACGGCACCGCGGCGGTCCGACTCGTGGCCGAGGCCGTGCGTGCCGACGGGGGCGACACGCTGTACACGAGCTGTGGTCAGGGCGAGGGCTCGCCCCAACCCTTCTACGAGGGCCTCGGCTTCGTGCCGACGGGTGAGGTCGACTCGCACGGTGAGGTCCACCTGGCCCTCGACCTCACCGGGTCGCGAGGCGGGTGAGGCCCGACTGCCGTACCCCTGGATCGACGACGGCAGCGTGCGTCGCCCGCCCTGAGGAAGGAGCACCCGATGGACGACCCCATCACCCCGGCACCCGGCGCGACCGCGCCCGCCCAGAGCTCGCCCGCCGGGCAGTTCGGGCGCCCCGCACCCACCCTGCGTCGCCGGCTCGGCCGGGCGCGCCGCCGGCTGATCGGCGTGCGTGACCTCGAGTCGCGCCTGGCCCAGCAGGGCCAGCGGCTCACCCGGCTCACCGACCGGGTCGACCGCCAGGGTGAGCGCCTCGACAAGCAGCGTGACCTGGTGGACCGGCTCGAGAAGCGGCTCGCCGAGGTCGAGCGCGCCACGAAGGTGGCCGACCTGAACCCCGGTGACCCCGGCACCTGGTCCGAGGCGGGACGGTGACCGCCACCTTCCTCGGCATCCACACCGGCTCGTTCTCCACGCCCGCCGCGGGCAACCCCACCGTCGTCATGGTCGAGGCCGCCTACCGGCACCACGGGCTGGATGCCCGCTACCTCAACTGCGAGGTCCCGCCCGCGGCGCTCGCGGACGCCGTCGCGGGCGCCCGCGCGATGGGCTGGGCCGGCTTCAACTGCTCGCTGCCGCACAAGGTCACCGTGATCGACCACCTCGACGGCCTGGCGCCCTCGGCCGAGGTGATCGGTGCGGTCAACACCGTCGTCGCCACCGACGGGCGGCTGGTCGGCCACAACACCGACGGCCAGGGCTTCGTCGAGTCGCTGCGCACCGTCGTCGACCCGGTCGGCCTGGACCTCGTCGTGGTCGGCGCCGGGGGTGCCGCCCGCGCGGTCGCGGTCGAGACGGCACTCGCCGGCGCGACGTCCGTCACCATCGTCAACCGTGACGCACGCCGCGGCGAGGAGCTCGCCCGCGTCGTGACCGCGGGCACCGGCGTCCCCGCGACGTACGTGCCCTGGGACCGCACGTACGCCGTGCCCGACGGCGCCGACGTCGTCGTCAACGCCACGTCGATCGGCTTCGGCGACGCCGAGGCCCTGGTCGACGTCGACCTCGACACCCTGCGCGCCGGCCTCGTGGTCGCCGACGTCGTCGTCTCACCACCGCGCACGGCCCTCCTGCGGGCCGCGGAGGAGCGCGGCGCACGCACCCTCGACGGCCTCGGGATGCTCGTCGGTCAGGGGGCCCTGGCCGTGCGGCACTGGACCGGCGTCGAGCCCGACCGGGCCGTCATGCGGGCCGCCGCGGCGAGGGCGCTGGGCCTGGAGTAGCAGCCCCGACACGGCCGGGTTTGCGCAAAACCACGGACCGGGCGCTACCGTCATCCGCGTCACCACGTCGACGCAGCGACGAATCCGCTGCACGTGGGAGACGGAAACGGACACGGTGAACAACATGGCCTCAGGACGCAAGCTCGTCATCGTCGAGTCGCCCGCCAAGGCGCGCACGATCGCCGGCTACCTCGGCAGTGACTGGGACGTCGAGGCGTCGGTCGGTCACATCCGCGACATCCCGACCCCGAGCGAGATGCCGGCCGAGATCAAGAAGGGCCCGTTCGGCAAGTTCGGCGTCAACATCGAGGACGACTTCGAGCCGTACTACGTCGTCGACGCGGACAAGAAGAAGAAGGTCCGCGAGCTGAAGGCGCTGCTGAAGCACGCCGACGAGCTCTACCTCGCAACTGATGAGGACCGCGAGGGCGAGGCGATCGCCTGGCACCTGCTGGAGACGCTGCAGCCCACGGTCCCGGTCAAGCGGATGGTGTTCCACGAGATCACCAAGGAGGCCATCCAGCGCGCGGCCTCCACCACCCGCGACCTGGACACCCGGCTCGTCGACGCCCAGGAGACCCGCCGCATCCTCGACCGGCTCTACGGCTACGAGGTCAGCCCGGTGCTGTGGCGCAAGGTCAAGGCGGGGCTGTCCGCCGGCCGTGTGCAGTCGGTCGCGACCCGCCTGGTCGTCGAGCGCGAGCGCGAGCGGATGGCGTTCCGCGCCGCGAGCTACTGGGACGTCGAGGGCGACTTCACCCCGGATGCCGAGTCGAACCTGTTCACGGCCAAGCTCACCGGCGTCGACGGCCGCAAGGTCGCCAGCGGCCGCGACTTCGCCGACGACGGCACCCTCACCAACGCCAAGGCGACCCCCCTCGACGAGGCCGCCGCGACCGGCATCGCGAACGCCCTGCGCGCCGCCGACGTCACCGTCACCGACGTCTCCGAGAAGCCCTACACGCGCCGACCGAGCGCCCCGTTCACCACGAGCACCCTGCAGCAGGAGGCCTCGCGCAAGCTGCGGCTCAACAGCCGCAACGCGATGCGGGTGGCCCAGCGGCTCTACGAGAACGGCTACATCACCTACATGCGTACCGACAGCACCTCGCTGTCGGAGTCCGCGCTGACCGCCGCCCGCACCCAGGCGCGCGAGATGTACGGCGCCGAGTACGTGCCCGACGCCCCGCGGCACTACGAGAAGAAGGTCAAGAACGCCCAGGAGGCGCACGAGGCGATCCGCCCCGCCGGTGACCGCTTCCGCACGCCGGCCCAGGTGGCCGGTGAGCTGCGCGGCGAGGAGTACGCCCTCTACGAGCTGATCTGGAAGCGCACCATCTCCTCGCAGATGGCCGACGCCCGCGGCTCGACGGCATCCGTGCGGCTCGGTGCGACCCTCGACGACGGCGCTCCCGCCGGCACCGTCGAGCTCTCGGCCAGCGGCACGGTCATCACCTTCCGCGGGTTCCTCGCGGCCTACGAGGAGGGGCGCGACGAGCGCCAGGCGGCCCGTCGCAAGGACGAGGCCGCGGAGGAGCGCCGCCTGCCCCGGCTCGGGGTCGGCACCGCCCTGCGCACCGTGCGCACCGAGGCGAACGGTCACGAGACCTCGCCGCCGCCGCGGTACACCGAGGCCACCCTGGTCAAGGCGATGGAGGAGCGCGGCATCGGCCGGCCCTCGACCTACGCCTCGACGATCGGCACCATCCAGGACCGCGGCTACGTCTCGAACCGTGGCTCGGCGCTCATCCCCAGCTGGCTCGCGTTCGCGGTGACCCGGTTGATGGAGGAGCACTTCTCCCGGCTGGTCGACTACGACTTCACCGCCTCCATGGAGGAGGACCTCGACGCCATCGCCCGCGGCGACCAGCAGCGTGCGGCCTGGCTGCACCGGTTCTACTTCGGCGACGAGTCGAGCTCGGCCGAGGGGCTTCGCGACCTCGTCGAGGACCTCGGCGACATCGACGCCCGGGCGATCTCGACGATCGACATCGGCGAGGGCATCGTCGTGCGCGTGGGCCGCTACGGCCCGTACGTCGAGGAGGTCGTGCCGGCGGGCATCGACCCCACCACCGGCGAGGTGACGGATGCCGCGGCGCTGGGTGACGACGGCGCCCCCGTCACGCCCCGTCGCGCCACGATCAACGACGACATCGCCCCGGACGAGCTGACCCCGGCGATGGCCCGCGAGCTGCTCGAGGCCGCGGCCGACGACGGGCGCGTGCTCGGCCAGGACCCCGCCTCCGGCCACGAGATCGTCGCACGGGCCGGGCGGTACGGACCGTACGTCACCGAGGTGCTGCCGGAGGCCGACGAGGCGCCGGCCAAGGGCCGGGCCAAGGCCATCAAGGCGAAGCCGCGCACGGCATCCCTGTTCAAGGACATGGACCTCGCGACCATCGACCTCGACACCGCACTGAAGCTGCTCTCGCTCCCACGCGTCGTCGGTGCCGCCGAGGACGGCGAGGAGATCACGGCGCAGAACGGCCGCTACGGGCCCTACCTGAAGAAGGGCACCGACTCGCGCTCGATCGAGACCGAGCAGCAGCTGTTCGACATCACCCTCGAGCAGGCCCTGGCGATCTACGCCCAGCCCAAGCAGCGCGGGCGGGCAGCCGCCAAGCCGCCGCTGGCCGAGCTCGGCACCGACCCGGTGTCGGGCAAGCCGGTGGTGGTCAAGGACGGCCGGTTCGGGCCGTACGTCACCGACGGCGAGACCAACGCGACGCTGCGCAAGGACGACGACCCGGAGCAGATCAGCCCCGAGCGCGGCTACGAGCTGCTCGCCGACAAGCGGGCCCGCGGGCCGGTCAAGAAGACCGCCCGCAAGACCGCCAAGAAGGCGACGACGCGCAAGACGGCGGCGAAGAAGACGACGGCCAAGAAGGCGGCCCCGCGCGCCACCAAGAAGGCCTGACCCGCCGGGGTCCGGCCGGTGGCACCACCCTCCGACGCTCGGGGCACCGGCGTGCAGCCGTGGTCACCCGCGCGGGTAGGTTCGGGGGACCGTTCGGGCCATGGGGGCACGGACACGTCACGGGAGCCCGCATGGCACTGCACCCCGAGCTGCTCGAGACCATGTCGTCCGCCGAGTTCGTCGGCCTGATCAAGAGCATGTCCGACCAGGAGATCCGCGACGACTTCGCCGGCGAGCACCGCGGGGTGCTGCTCGACGCGATCTTCGCGCGCTTCCCGCACCAGTTCCGCCCCGACAAGGCCGGCGACCGCAGCGCGCGCATCGACTTCCGGGTCACCGGCGGCCCGGGCGACACCAGCGACACCTACGGCGTGGTCGTCGACCACGGCACCTGCACCGTCGAGAAGGGCGCCGGCGAGGCCCCCGACCTGTCGCTCATGCTGGGGCCTGCGGAGTTCCTCAAGCTGATCACCGGCACCGGCAACCCGGCGATGATGTTCATGATGGGCAAGGTCAAGGCGCGCGGCGACCTCGGCATGGCCAGCGGCCTCGCCAACTGGTTCGAGGCCCCCAAGGGGTGACCCGGCGCCCCGCCGACATCGGTGCCGGCATCCGGCTTGACCCTCACGCGACGTGAGGCGGCACGGTGGTGACATGACCGCGACGAGCCAGCACACTGCACGGGTGGAGCTCACCGTGGGCCAGGTGGCCGAGTCCTTCGGCGTCACGGTGCGCACGCTGCACCACTACGACGCCGAGGGGCTCGTCGTGCCGAGTGCGCGCACCCACGCCGGGTACCGCCTCTACACGGATGCCGACCTGGCCCGTCTCGCCACCGTCGTCACCTACCGGCGGCTCGGCCTGCCCCTCACCGAGGTGCGCGCCCTGCTCGACGGCGAGGGGTCGGCGCAGGAGCACCTGCGCCGCCAGCGCGACGCGGTCGTGTCCCGGCTGGGCGAGCTCGAGCAGCTCGTCGCGGCGATCGACCGAGCACTGGAGAGAGAGATGGACCAGCGACCCGCCACCACCGAGGAGCTCAAGGAGCTGTTCGGCGACGGCTTCAGCGAGGAGTACCAGGCCGAGGCGCAGGAGCGCTGGGGCGAGAGCGACGCCTGGAAGCAGTCCTCCCGGCGCACCAAGGGCTACACCACGGCCGACTGGGCCGAGGTCAAGGCGGAGGGGGATGCCGTCAACACGGCCCTGGTGGCCGCGCTGCGGTCGGGTGCGCCGGCCACGTCCACGGTGGCGATGGATGCCGCCGAGGCGCACCGCGCGCACATCGAGCGGTGGTTCTACGACCTCGACCACGGGTTCCACCGGGGGTTGGCCGACATGTACCTCGCCGACCCGCGGTTCACGAAGACCTACGAGGACCTGGCACCCGGGCTCGCGCAGTACGTGCACGACGCGATCCACGCCAACGCCGACCGGAGCCAGCAGGCCTGAGCGCCGGCAGGCACTCGACAGGAGGCAACACGCACAGCTCGGGGACGCCGAGGTGTGCGTGTTGCCTCCTGTCGACGCGTGCCCGGGGGTGGAGAGGTACTACGACCAAGGGTCGATAGCCGCTGTCCATCCACGGGACCCATGGTGTGACAGCACCCGCCGGACCCCCGGCAGACCCCCACGTCGGAGGATCCCATGAGCAGCAGCCGCCTCGCCCTCGCCGCCCCCGCGGGCCAGGGCGCCGTGGTGCGCGAGCCCAGCGCCTCCGACCAGACCTGCTCGCCCCGACTCGCCGTCCCCTGCTGAACCTGTCTGACACACTGAAACTTCGAAAGGACCCACCATGCGTCGCCTCCTCATCGCCCTGCTCGCCGGGGTCGCCGTCGCCGTCCCGGCCAGCGTCGGCCTGCTCGGCAACGCCTCGTTCGCCGAGCGGCTGCCGCTGCACTCGCCGACGAGCGACCTCTCGTCGAGCGCCCCGGAGAGCCCGACCCCGACGCCCAGCCCCACGGAGTCCGAACCGGGCGACGACCACGGCGGTGACCGCCCGGTGGGCGCCTCCGACGACGAGCCCGGCGACGACCACGGCGGCGACCGCCCGGTGGGCGCCTCCGACGACGAGCCCGGCGACGACCACGGTGGTGACCGGCCCCGCACCGCCGACGACGACAACTCCGGGCCCGGCTCGCAGTCCTCGGGCCACGGCTCGGACGACAGCACCGCCGACGACGACAGCTCGGGCCACGGCTCGGACGACAGCACGTCCGACGACAGCGGCTCGGGCTCCGACGACAGCAGCGACGACGACGGCTCGGGCCACGGCTCGGACGACACCAGCGACGACAGCTCGGGCCACGGCTCGGACGACAGCGGGAGCGGAGACGACTCGGGTGGCCACGGATCCGACGACTGACCGGGGTTCCCAGGAGCAGTCCCCGGCCGCGCCTGCGGCGGCCGGGGATGTCTCCGTGCTCGCGGAGCTGTTCGGAGGCCTCGACCCCGACCCCGACCAGGACCCCGATCCGGATGCCGGCCCCGTCGCCCCCGCGTGGGTGACCCTGGGTGACCCGGGCGGACCGGTCCGACTCGAGCCGCTGCTCAGCCCGCGCCGCGTGCTGGTGCAGCTCTCACTGGGGGTCGTCGCCGCGCTGCTCGTCGTCGGCGTGGTGGGCACCCTGGCCGCGCGGCAGCTGGCCGAGCGCGAGGCGGTCAACGACGCCGCGACGATCGCGGGCGTGCTCGCCGAGTCGGTCGTCGTGCCGTCCCTCACCGATGCGCTGGTGGCCGGTGACCCGGCGGCCATCGCGGCCTTCGACGACCTGGCCCGCGCCCGGCTGCTCAGCGACTCGATCGTGCGGGTCAAGCTGTGGAGCGACCAGGGCAAGGTGCTCTACGCCGACGAGGAGCAGCTCATCGGGCGCTCCTTCCCGCTGAGCAAGGATCAGCGCGTCGCCCTGGCCCAGCCCGCGACGGTCGCCGACGTGACCGACCTGACCCAGTCCGAGAACGTGTTCGAGAGCGGGGAGCGCCTGGTCGAGGTCTACCGCCCGGTCTGGACCCCCAGCCGTCAGCCGGTGCTCTTCGAGATCTACGCCTCGTACGACCCGGTCGGGGAACGCACCAGCGCAGCTGTGGCGCGGCTTCGCCGGGGTCACCGCGAGCAGCCTGGTGCTGTTCGTGGTCATCGTGTCGCCGATCGTGTGGCACCTCGTGCGCCGCCTGCGGCGGGCGGAGGAGCAGCGGATCGACCTGCTCCAGCGGGCCGTCGACGCGTCGTCCGACGAGCGGCGCAGGATCGCCGCCAGCCTGCACGACGGGCCGGTGCAGGAGCTGGCCGCCACGTCGTTCACCGTCGCCGGCGCCTCGGCCACCGCCGGCGCCCACGGCCAGCGCGCCCTCGCCAGGGACCTCGACGCCGCCGCCGCCGCCGTGCGCTCGAGCATCCGCTCGCTGCGCACCCTGCTCGTCGACATCTACCCCGCGAGCCTGGCCCGGTCCGGGGTCGTCACCGCCCTGCACGACCTCGCCCAGACCACCCGCCGGGACGACCTCGTCGTGCGGGTCGACACCGCCGACGAGGACGACCTCGCCATGTCGCCCGACGCCCAGCGCCTGGTGCACCGGGTCGCCCAGGAGTGCCTGCGCAACGCCGCCAGGCACGCCGGGCCGGCGACGGTGACCGTGTCGCTCCACCGCGACGGCCCGGGATCCGTCATCCTCGATGTCGTGGACGACGGCGCCGGGTTCGACGTGGAGCAGATGCGCACGGCGCCGCACGAGGGCCACCTCGGCCTGCAGCTGCTCGCGGATGCCGCATCGGTGCCGGGTGCGCTGCTGCAGGTGTCGAGCGCCCCGGGCCACGGCACGCACTGGCGGCTCGTGCTCGACGGCGAGCTGGGCGCCGCGTCGTGATCCGGGTGCTGCTCGTCGACGACCACCAGCTGGTGCGGGCCGGAGTGACCACCCTGCTCCAGTCCGACCCCGAGATCACGGTCGTCGGCGAGGCGCGCAACGGGCGCGAGGCGGTCGAGTCGGTCGGCGGCATCGGCCCCGACGTGGTGCTCATGGACCTCTCGATGCCCGAGATGGACGGCGTCGAGGCGACCCGGGCCGTGCTCGCGAGGCGGCCCGACACCAAGGTGCTCGTGCTGACCAGCTTCTCGGACCGCCAGCGGGTCAAGGAGGTGCTCGCCGCCGGGGCGATCGGCTACGTGCTCAAGGACTCCGAGCCGGCCGACCTGCTCGCCGCGGTGCACGCCGCCGCCAAGGGCCACGTGCCGATCGACCCCCGGGTCGCCGCCGCCCTGTTGCCCGCGACCGGTGGCGCGGGTGGTTCCGGCGACCGCGGACGGGCTCTCGCCGCGCGAGACCGAGGTGCTCCGCCTGGTCTCCCAGGGCCTGGCCAACAAGCAGATCGCCCGAGCCCTCGGCATCACCGAGCGCACCGTCAAGGCCCACCTCGGCCGGGTGTTCCGCGAGATCGGGGTGCTCGACCGCACCAGCGCGGCCCTGTGGGCCCGCGACAACCTGGCCGCGGCTGACCGGCATCCGGATGCCGTGGGCGCGCCGTGTCGCGGGGCTGGCCTAGGCTCGCCACCGTGACGCGACGCGACGGGCTGTTCATCGCCTTCGAGGGGGGCGACGGCGCGGGCAAGTCGACGCAGGTGCGGCTGCTCGCGCAGGCCCTGCGCGCCCGCGGCCGCGAGGTCGTCGTCACCCGGCAGCCGGGCGGCACCGAGCTCGGCGCGGCCATCCGTGACCTCGTGCTGCACGGCGACCACGTGTCGCCGCGGGCCGAGGCGCTGCTCTTCGCCGCCGACAAGGCGCACCACGTCGACCAGCTGGTGCGCCCGGCGCTCGACCGCGGCGAGGTCGTCATCACCGACCGCTACACCGACTCCTCGGTCGCCTACCAGGGCGCCGGGCGCGACCTCGGGGCCGCGGAGGTGCACGACCTGCAGATGTGGGCCGTCGACGCCCTGGTGCCGGCGCTGACCGTGGTCGTCGACGTCACCGCCGCCGAGGGGCGGCGCCGACGCGGCGACACGCACGACCGCCTCGAGTCCGAGGAGGACACCTTCCACGACGCGATCCGCCAGCACTTCCTGTCGATGGCGGCCGGCCACCCCGAGCGGTACCTCGTCGTCGACGGCACCGAGCCGCCCGAGGGGCTCCACGACGCGGTCATGACCCGTCTCGAGGCGATGGGGCTGGTCGACCCGTGAGCGTGTGGCGCGACGTCATCGGGCAGGAGAGCGCGGTCGCCACGCTCGAGCACGCGGTCCGCAGCCCGGCAGCGATGACCCATGCGTGGCTGTTCACCGGGCCCCCCGGGTCGGGGCGCTCGGTCGCGGCCCGGGCCTTCGCCGCGGCGCTGCTCTGCCCCGACGGCGGCTGCGGCGAGTGTCGCGAGTGCCGCACGGCGCTGGGCGGCACCCACGCCGACGTCGACGTCATCGCCACCGAGGGGCTGTCGATCACCGTCGCGCAGGCCCGCGACCTCGTCGCGCTCGCGGCCCACCGCCCCTCGGTCGGGCGGTTCCGGGTGATCATCGTCGAGGATGCCGACCGGCTCACCGAGCGCGCCGCCGACGCCCTGCTCAAGGCCCTCGAGGAGCCCGCGCCGCGCACCGTGTGGATGCTGTGCGCCCCCTCGGTCGAGGACGTCATCATCACGATCCGCTCGCGGTCGCGGCACGTGCGGTTGCGCACCCCGTCGGTCGAGGCGGTCGCCGCCCTGCTGACCCGTCGTGACGGGGTCGACCCGTCGATGGCGCTGTACGCCGCCCGTGCCGCCCAGTCGCACGTGGGCCTGGCGGCGCGGCTGGCGCGCGACGAGCACGCGCGCATCCGGCGACATGACGTCATCACCCTCGCCACGCGCATCGTCAGCGTCGGCGACGCGATCGGTGCGGCCAGCGACCTGATGACGATCGCGGCCGAGGAGTCCGCCGCCGCCTCGAGCGAGCGCGACGCCGCCGAGAAGGTGCGCCTGATGGAGGTGCTCGGCGCCGACCCCGGCGCGCGCACCCAGCCGCCGCACATCCGCTCCCAGCTCAGCTCGCTCGAGAAGGAGCAGAAGGCGCGGGCCACCCGGTTCACCCGCGACGTCATCGACCGGGCGCTCGTCGACCTGCTGTCGGTCTACCGCGACGCGCTCGTGGTGCGCACCGCAGCGGGCACCGCCCTGGTCAACGAGGACAGCCGCCAGGTGGTGCAGCGGGTGTCCGAGCTGCTCGGGCCCGACGACCTGCTGCGCGCGATGGACGCCATCGGCACGGCGCGCGAGCGGATCGGCGCCAACGTCAACCCGCTCCTCGCGCTCGAGGCGATGGCCCTGGACCTGCGGCTCCCGCGGTAGTGCTCGCCGAGGGCCGTTCGTCGGTACGTCCAGGTCCGATGCCCGCCCCACCCGCTCCGACCTGCACGGACGGCGACCTGGGGAGCGCTGCCGGCCCGCGGGTGATCATTGCCGATTCGTGACCTTCCCCCGGGGCGGGTCCCCAGACGCCTCGCCTATCGTGCGCCCATGAAGCATCGCCGAGTCGCCGCCCTCGTGGGTGCCACGGTCGCCGCCCTCGTGCTCAGCGGGTGCTCGGTCATCGACGACATCCGGGGGTCGGGCCCCGCCCCGTCGATCTCGGTCACGCCGCAGAGCCCGCCCCCGGGCTCCGAGGCGCTCTCGCGCTTCTACTCCCAGCGTCTCGACTGGACCGACTGCGAGGGAGCGCAGTGCGCGACCCTCGAGGTCCCCGTCGACTACGACAACCCCCAGGGCGACACCCTCGAGCTGGCCCTGGTGAAGGTGCCGGCGAGGAAGGAGTCCAAGCGCCTCGGGTCGCTCGTCGTCAACCCGGGGGGTCCCGGCGGGTCCGGGGTCGACTACGCCCGGGCGGCCGACTTCATCGTCGGCAAGGGTGTGCGTGACGCCTACGACGTCGTCGGGTTCGACCCGCGCGGCGTCGGCCGCTCCGCGCCCATCGACTGCCTCACCGACGCCGAGCTCGACGCCTTCCTCGGCTCCGACCCCACGCCCGACGACGCCGCGGAGGAGCAGGCCTTCGCGGACACCGCCCGGGGCTTCGCCCAGTCCTGCGGCGCGACGGCCGGCCCGCTGCTCGCACACGTGTCGACGAAGGACGCCGCGCGCGACATGGACGTGCTGCGGGCCACGCTCGGCGAGCAGAAGCTCACCTACCTCGGCAAGTCGTACGGCACCTACCTCGGCACCGTCTACGCCGGCCTGTTCCCCGAGAACGTGGGCCGGATGGTGCTCGACGGCGTCGTCGCCCCCGACCTCACCCCGCAGGAGCTCAACCTCGGCCAGGCGAAGGGCTTCGAGCTCGCCACCCGGCAGTGGGCGGCCTACTGCGTCGAGGAGGGCGACTGCCCCCTGGGTGACAGCGTGGATGCCGTGATGAACGGGCCTGCGCACCTTCCTCACCTCGGTGGACCAGAGCCCGTTGCCGCGCACCGGCGACAACGCCGTGCCGCGGCTCACCGAGGGCTGGGCCTCGCTCGGCATCGCCGCCGCGATGTACGACCAGGGGGCGTGGCAGACCCTGGTCGATGCCATGGGCGACGCCGTCGGCGGGGACGGCACCGCCCTGATGCAGCTCGCCGACCAGTACGCCGACCGCAACCCGGGCGGCCAGTACGCGGGCAACATCATGGAGGTCATCTACGCCGTCAACTGCCTCGACAAGGCCGACAGCGACGACCTGGCCGAGCGCCACCGCCTGGCGCAGGAGTCGCTGAAGGACGCGCCCACCTGGGGCCCGTTCCTCTCGTGGAGCTCGCTGCCGTGCGGCGTCTGGCCGGTCAAGGCCACCGGTGCGCCCGAGAAGATCTCCGCGGCAGGCGCCGACCCGATCGTCGTGATCGGCACCACCCGCGACCCGGCGACGCCCTACGACTGGTCGGTGCGGCTGCGGGACCAGCTCGCCGACGCCTCGCTGATCACCTTCGACGGTGACGGCCACACGGCCTACACCCGCTCCAACAAGTGTGTCGACGGTGCCGTCGACCGCTACTTCCTCAAGGGCACCGTGCCCAAGGACGGGCTGCGCTGCTGAGCCCTCCGTGCCCTGCTCGGCCGGGATTCGCGGTCGTGACGGTCGACTCCGTATACTCGTCCGGCGTGCCCGAGCCCGCTCGGGTGCCCGCCGCCTTAGCTCAGTCGGCCAGAGCGATTCACTCGTAATGAATAGGTCAAGGGTTCGATTCCCTTAGGCGGCTCCACGGCAGTACCGCAGGTCAGGCCCCCGCGACGTTCGTCGAGGGGGCCTTCCCTGGTGCATCGACGGTCGAGTGCCTGGGTACCCATGAGTCGTCCGGGGTCGGGCGACCCAGGTCGGCCGGCGGGACCGGCGAGGAGTAGGGTCCGGGACGGGAGCGGGGTTCGGGGCTGGTCGCCTGTCGTCAGCGCCGCGGAACCTGCACCCGTGAGTCCCGCTCACGTTCGGCCCCGTCGGGTGGGGCACGGGTCCCCTCGTCGGTCGGTCGGGGTGGGCGGGTCGTCTGCCGTCGCCGTGCGGCCCCGACGTGAGGAGAGCGGCCATGACAACCGGTTCGGTTCTGCAGGAGGCCGGTGCGTGGCACGGCTTCGCCGAGGGGAGCTGGCGGACCAGCATCGACGTGGCCGACTTCGTGCGGCGAAACCGCACACCCTTCGACGGTGATGCCACCTTCCTCAGCGGTCCGACCGAACGGACCAGCATCGTGTGGGGGGCGGTCAGCTCGTTGTTCCCCGAGGAGCGGGCGCGGGGCATCTACGACGTCGACACGACGACGCCGGCCGGCATCACCGCGTTCCCGCCCGGGTACATCGACAAGGACAGGGAACTGGTCGTCGGTCTGCAGACCGACGCCCCGTTGAAGCGGGCGATCATGCCCAACGGCGGGCTGCGCATGGTCGAAGACGGTCTGGCCGCGTACGGCTACGAGGTCGACCCCGTGGTCCGGGAGATCTTCAGCCGGTACCGCCGCACGCACAACGACGGCGTCTTCGACGCGTACACGCCCCAGATGAAGGCGGCCCGCCGGGCCGGCATCATCACCGGTCTCCCCGACGCCTACGGCCGTGGCCGCATCATCGGCGACTACCGCCGGGTTGCCCTGTACGGCGTGGACCGGCTCGTCGAGGCCAAGCGTGCCGAGCGGGCCCGGCTGGACCTGGTGCCGTCGTCGGAGGCCGTGATCCGTGACCGCGAGGAGCTGGCGGAGCAGCTCAGGGCGTTGGGCGAGCTCGCCGAGATGGCGCGGTCCTACGGGTTCGACATCTCGCGTCCCGCGTCGGGCGCCAAGGAGGCGGTGCAGTGGCTCTACTTCGGCTACCTCGCAGCCGTCAAGGAGCAGAACGGGGCCGCGATGTCCCTGGGGCGGACCTCCACGTTCCTCGACGTCTACCTGGAGCGGGACATCGCCGAGGGGATCCTCGACGAGTCCGCTGCCCAGGAGCTCATCGACGACTTCGTCATCAAGCTGCGGATCGTACGGTTCCTGCGCACCCCGGCGTACGACGAGCTCTTCTCCGGCGACCCCACGTGGGTGACCGAGGCCATCGGCGGGGTCGGCTCGGACGGCCGGTCGCTGGTGACCCGCACGAGCTTCCGGTTCCTGCAGACGCTGTACAACCTGGGGCCTGCACCCGAGCCCAACCTGACCGTGTTGTGGTCCCCCACGCTTCCGGAGGGCTTCAAGCGGTTCTGTGCCCAGGTGTCGATGGACACCAGCGCCATCCAGTACGAGTCGGACGACCTCCTGCGGTCCACGCTCGGGGACGACACCGCAATCGCCTGCTGCGTCTCCGGGATGCGCGTCGGCAAGGACATGCAGTTCTTCGGAGCACGGGTGAACCTGGCGAAGGCGCTGCTCTACGCCATCAACGGCGGGCGGGACGAGCTCACCGGCGACCAGGTGGCGCCGCCCAGCACCCCGATCACCGACGACGTCCTCGACCACGACACCGTGGTGGAGGCGTTCGGCAGGTCGCTGGACTGGCTCGCCGACCTGTATGTCGACACGCTGAACGTCATCCACTACATGCACGACAAGTACTCGTACGAACGACTGGAGATGGCGCTCCACGACTACCCGGTCCACCGGTTCATGGCCTGCGGCATCGCCGGCCTGTCGGTCGCGGCGGACAGCCTGTCGGCCATCAAGCATGCGCGCGTGCACGTCCTCAGGGACGAGAACGGCCTGGCGGTGGGCTACCGCGTGGAGGGCGACTACCCGGCATACGGCAACAACGACGACCGGGCGGACTCCATCGCGGTGTGGCTGGTCGAGACCTTCATGGACCGACTTCGTCGCCACGCGACCTACCGCGATGCCGAGCACTCGCAGTCGGTGCTCACGATCACGTCCAACGTCGTGTACGGCAAGCACACCGGGGCGACCCCGGACGGCCGGGCGGCGGGGGAGCCCTTCGCCCCGGGCGCCAACCCCATGAACGGACGCGACCTGCGCGGCGTCGTGGCCTCCGCACTGTCGGTCTCCAAGCTGCCCTATGACGCGGCCCGGGACGGCATCTCGCTGACCACCACCATCACCCCGGACGGTCTGGGGCGGTCCCGCAGCGAGCAGATCGACAACCTGGTCGGCGTGCTGGACGGCTACATCGACGCCGGCGGGTTCCACATCAACGTCAACGTGCTCGACCGGGACACCCTCGTCGACGCCATGGACCACCCGGAGCGCTACCCGCAGCTCACCGTCCGGGTGTCCGGCTACGCCGTCAACTTCGTCAAGCTCACTCCCGACCAGCAACGCGACGTCATCTCCCGCACCTTCCACAAGGCGATGTGAGAGCCGGGCGATGAGCCACGACCCCAGGGAGGCCTCGGTTCACTCCTGGGACGTCTCCACCGGCGTCGACGGCCCGGGCACCCGCTTCGTGCTGTTCCTCTCCGGCTGCCCGCTGCGCTGCCTGTACTGCCAGAACCCGGACACGTGGCACATGCGCGACGGCCGACGCATGCACCTCGACGCCATCATGGACGAGCTCCGGCGGTACCAGCGGTTCCTCCGGGTGGCTCGCGGCGGCGTCACCGTCAGCGGCGGCGAGCCGCTGCTGCAGTCCGAGTTCGTCACGGAGTTCTTCGGCGAGTGCAGGGCAAGGGGGCTCACCACCGCGCTCGACACGTCCGGTCACCTGGGCGTCCGCGCCGACGACACCCTGCTCGGGGTCACCGACCTGGTGCTGCTCGACATCAAGTCCTTCGACCCCGGCACCTACCACCGGTTGACCGGCAAGGAGGTCGCGCCGACGCTCGACTTCGCCCGTCGGCTGGCCGACCGGGGCACGGCCATGTGGATCCGCTTCGTCCTCGTCCCCGGGGTCACCGACGACCCCGACAACGTCTCCCGGCTGGCCGACTTCATCGCCGGGCTCGGGCCCGCGGTCGAGCGCGTCGAGATCCTTCCCTTCCATCGGCTGGGGGCGCACAAGTACGAGGCCCTGCGGATGCGCTTCCCCCTCGAGGACACCCCCACCCCGGACGCCGAGCTCATCGAGCGCACCCGCAGCCAGTTCGCCGAGCGCCAGCTGCCCGTGCTCTCCGCCTAGCTGTCCTGACCGCCGACTGCGGCGCCTCGGCCGCGGTCAGGCGTCGCGGACCTCCAGCGCGACGCCACCCAGGACAAGTGCCGCGACGGCGTACGCCGCGAGCACGCCCAGCCCTTGCCACGGCCCCACCGGCGCGGCCTCCAGCCCGCGGGTGGCCTGCACGGCGAGCCCGGCGGACATCGGCGCCCACTCGGTCAGCCACTCGCGCCAGCGTGGCTCGGTGACCAGCGCAGCGATGAGGGGGAAGACGAACAACAGCCCCAAGGCCGTCGCGATCGCCGCCCCCGTGTGCCGCACGACGAGGGCGACGCCGAGGCTGAGCAGGGCGATCAGGCCCAGGTAGAGCACGGTGCCGACGCTCGCCCGCAACGTTGCCGGGTCGGTGGGCGACAGCGCCGGGTAGCCGTTGGCAGGGGTGAACCCGTTGACGGGGAGGACGACCCGGCCCACGAGCAGGGACCCGGCGACCGACAGGACGGCGGCCACGAGCACCGGACCGCCCACGACGGCGACCTTGGCCACGAGGGTCACCCACCGTCGAGGGACGGCAACCAGGGTCGTCCTCATCGTGCCCGCGGCGTACTCCGACGACACCACGAGCACGCCGAACAGGACGGCGGCCACCTGTCCGGCGTAGACCCCCGAGAGGGCGACACGGGTCGGGTCCATCTGGCACTCGCCACCCGGAGGAGCGCATTCGGCGAAGCGCACGCTCGCCGCGACCAGGACGCCGAGGCCGAGGGTGAGCGTGGCGATGCCGACGAGCAGCCAACCCGAGGAGCGGACCGTGCGGACCTTGGTCCACTCGGCGTGCAGCGTCCGGGTCGCGACGCTCACGCGTCCCGCCGGCGGAGCTGGACGGCGGCGGCCACCATGGCGACCCCGACCCACACGCACAGCACGGCGATGCCGGGCCACGGGCCGATGACGTCGTCCCAGCGTTCGCGGGTCTGCTGGATCGCCATCCCCGCGCCGGGGGTGGTCCGCTTGAGCCAGGCCTCGCCCTCGAGGGTCAGGAAGGGTCCGATGACCAGGGGCAGCACGACGAGGGTGATGACCACCGTGATCGCGGCTGCGCCCGAGCGCAGCCAGGCGCCGAGGGCGAGGGCGAGGAGCGCGAGCAGGGCCAGCACCAGACCGGTTCCGACGACGGCTCGGGCCACCGGGCCGTCCGTCAGCGACACCGTCGGGTACGCGGGCGGGGTGAAGCCGTTCTCCCGCAGGAGGGGCTGGCTGATGAGGAACGCCGGCACGGCTGCGGCGACGCCGGTCAGGAAGGCCAGCGCGGCGAGGACCGCGGACTTGGCGGCGAGAACCCGCCCGCGGTGCGGTGTCGCGGTGAACGTCGTGCGGATGGTGCCGCGGCGGAACTCGGTCGTGATGAACAAGGTGGCGACGACGGCCATCGAGATGAACCCGATGAGGATGCCGAAGAGGCTGTCGCGCACCACGTCGTTGTCCGCCCCGAAGCCCGGCGGCTGGATCCCCAGGTCTCCCGCGCCCGAGACGGTGAACCTGCCGGCATCCTCGGTGAACGAGCCCGCCACGTTGTCGTCCGGGAGCTCGCGCGGGGCTCCGTCGGTGTCCAGGTGCTCCCAGGCGCCGGTGATCGGCACGCCGTCACCCCCGGTGAGGCCGACCGACTCGAAGGTCGCGGTGCTCAACGTGTAGTCGGGGCTGCTCTCGATGGCGGTCGGGGAGCGGCGGATCGACTTCAGGCCCGTCGGCGGTGAGGCGACGAACAGGCCGACCGACGCGGTCGTCGGAAGACCCGTGACGTCGTTGGTCCCGACCTGGGTCCAGGTCACGCCGTCGACCGACTCGTACCCGGTGACGACGGACCCGGTGCGAGTGAGCTTGAGCCACCGCGGGGCGGGGTCGCTCGAGCCGGCCGCCGTGTGGGAGAAGCCGGACTGCCACTGCACGCCGTGGCCTGGCGTGACCATGACTGCGGCGTACCGGGGGTCGGGGTCGCCGCCTTCCTTTCCCCCCGGGTCGGGGACTGGAGCGGTGATCATCAGGCCCGCCTTCGCGTCCGGCCCGGTCACCTCCTGGTCCGCGACGCGGGCGACGATCGAGCCGTCACCGGTGAGCGGCTGGTGGACGAGCTGCACCGAGAAGACGCGCTGGGGGCCGAAGTCGTTCGCGTCGGTCGTGTTGCCCGATCCGGCGACGTAGGCGAGCAGGATCGTCAGACCGATCGTGAGCGCGACACAGATCCACGTGCTGCGCAGCGAACGGAGCTTGGTCCACTCCGCGTTGAGCACCTGAGCGAAGCCGGCCCCCCGGCTCGAGACGGTCGAGGAGTACGTCATGGGGCCGGCTCCCGGGCGCCGAACTCCACGGCATCCCGCGTGAGCTCCATGTAGGCCTCCTCGAGCGTGGCCCGGTGTGCGCCGAGCGCCGAGAACGGAACCCGGGCCTCACCGAGCAGGGCCGCGATGCGCTCGCTCGACAACCCGTCCACCGTGACCGCGTCGTGGTCGACCGCCGCCACGGTCGCTCCGGCCCGGGCGAGCAGGGTCATGGCCTCGGTGCGCTGCGACGTGCGCAGCAGGACCCGGGTGCCCGAGGCCCCGGCCACGAGGTCCGCGACGCTCGTGTCCGCCACCATCCGGCCGCGTCCGATGACGACCAGGTGGTCCGCGGTCTCCTCCAGCTCGCTCATCAGGTGGCTCGAGACGAGGACGGCCCGCCCCTCGGCCGCGAGACCGCGCAGGTAGCCACGGATCCATCGGATCCCTTCGGGGTCGAGACCGTTCACCGGCTCGTCGAAGATGAGCACGGGCGGGTCCCCCAGCATGGCGGCGGCGATGCCGAGCCGCTGTCGCATCCCGAGCGAGAACCCGCCGGCGCGCCTGCGCGCGGCCGACGTGAGGCCGACCTGGTCGAGCACCTCGCCGACGCGACTGGCCGGAAGGCCGTTGCTCTGGGCCATCCACAGCAGGTGGTCACCGGCACGACGACCCGGGTGCACGGCCTCGGCGTCGAGGAGGGCCCCGACCTGGGTCAGGGGAGTCTTCAGCGACCGGTAGGGCCGCCCGCCGACGAGCGCCGTTCCGGCGTCCGCGGCATCGAGGCCCAGCACGATGCGCATCGTCGTGGACTTCCCGGCGCCGTTGGGACCGACGAACCCGGTGACCTCGCCGGGGCGCACGGTGAAGGTCAGGTCGTCGACGGCCACGGTGGAGCCGTACCGCTTGCGCAGGCCTGCCACCTCGATGGTTGGGTCCATGGCGGAAACGCTAGGCACTCGGCATCCCTGCGTCGTCACGCCCGAGAGCCGTCTTGGGGTCGCGGCGTCCCCCTCGCGGGGGACCCGGCACCACGGCCCGTGGGGGACGCCACGGGCCGGCAGGTGGGGCGAGAATGGCGGGGTGAGCCAGGCGACGTCGCCCCTGAGCCGCGCGCTGGCGCTCGGCCGGCGTCTGACGGGCACCGCCGAGCTGCCGGTCACCGGTGCCGTCGTGCTCGCCCTCCTCGCCCTGGTCCAGGTGACGAGTGAGGCGACGGGCAGCGGGCCCGTGGAAGTCGACCTCGGCGGCGACCTCGCAGTCGTCGACGACGGGCCGGCGACCTTCGCCCTCCTGCTCGGCCTGCTCGCGACGGCGCCGTTGGCGTTCGTCCGAACGCGCCTGCTGCCCGTGGCGGTGCTCGTGACCTCGGCCAACGCGGTGACCCTGGCCGGTGGACACGTCCCCACCGTCGCCGCGACCATCTCCCTCGTCGTCGTGGTCCACCTCGTCGCGCGACAGCGCGCCCAGCGCTACTGGCTGCTGCTGCTCGTTCCCTGGGCGGTCCTGCTGGCCCTTCCCCTCGGGGCGGCCGGCGGACACGAGACGGCCGTCGCCGTCCTGCTCACGCTGACGACCCTCGCCGGGATCATCGGGACCACGGCGCGGTCTCGAGCCGAGTCCTCCGCACGCCGCGAGTCCGAGGAGCACTTCGCCGGGAGCCTGCTCGAGCACGAAGCCCGTGGGGAGCGGGCCAGGATCGCCCGGGAGCTCCACGACGTGGTTGCCCACCACATCTCCCTGATCTCGATCCAGGCCGAGACGGCCCGGCTGACGACACCGGGCATGCCGCCCGAGGGTGCGATGCGGCTGTCCGCCATCGGGGAGACCGCACGTGAGGCCCTCAGCGAGATGCGACGGCTGCTCGGTGTGCTGAGGGAGGACGCCGACCCTGTCCCGACGCGAGCGCCGCAACCGGGGCTGGGCGACCTGGTCGACCTGGTCGACGGGTCGCGCGACACCGCCAGTGGCGCCAGCACCCGGCTGATCGTCACCGGCCAGGTCGTCCCCCTGGAGCCGGGCCTGGAGCTCACGGCGTACCGGATCGTCCAGGAGGCCCTGACCAACTCGCGGCGCCACGCACCGGGCGCTGCCGTGGACGTCGAGCTCGACTACACCGAGACCGCGCTCCACGTGCGGGTTCGGGACAACGGTCCGGGCATGCCACCCGACAGCGAGACCACGACCGGGCACGGCCTGCTCGGGATGCGGGAGCGAGCCGCCATGGTCGGTGGAGTCCTCGCGGTCGGGTCGGGCGAGGCGGGCGGGGTCCTCGTCGAGGCGACCCTCCCGCTCGATCGTGCCGGTGCGCCGTGATCCGGGTGATCGTGGCCGACGACCAGGAGGTGGTCCGCGCGGGCTTCGGCGCGCTGCTGGCGACGCAGCCGGACATCGGCGTCGTCGCGACGGCGCGAGACGGTGCCGAGGCCGTGCGGCTGTGCGTCACGCAGCATCCGGACGTGGTCCTCATGGACGTGCGGATGCCGGTGATGGACGGCATCGAGGCCACCTCACGGATCACCGCTGCCGTCACCGGTGCGGTCACCGACGGCCCGAGGATCCTCATGCTGACGACGTTCGACCTCGACGAGTACGTCTACGACGCCCTCGCCGCCGGAGCCAGCGGGTTCCTCCTCAAGGACGTGACGGCAGAGCGACTGTTCGACGCCGTCCGCGTGGTCGCTTCGGGCGAGGCTCTGCTCGACCCCGCCGTGACCAGGCGCCTCATCGACGAGTTCGTCCGGGTGCGCCCGAGGCCGGGCGCCGCCCCCGCCGCCCTGACCGGGCTCACTCCGCGTGAGGTCGAGGTGCTCGCCCTGGTAGCAGAGGGTCTGTCGAACACCGAGATCGCCGAGCGCCTCGTCGTCGGGGACGAGACGGTGAAGACCCACGTGAGCCGGGTGCTCGCCAAGCTCGGCCTCCGGGACCGCACGCAGGCGGTGATCGCGGCCTACGAGTCAGGCCTCGTGGTGCCCGGGTCGGCGGCACCACCCGGGAGCCCGCGCCGCTGAGAGGATCCGGCGTGAGCCGAGGCACGGCACCGCGAGCTGGGTCGCCATGGCCCAGATGAGCCATTGCCTGTCGAGCGCGAGGCGGTGGATCGTGAAGTAGTGCCTTTCGAGGAGGTGGGGGAGATGGACGACACCACTGCAGCGGGCGGCCCGCAAGACGACGTTGTGGGTCCGAGCGACGATGCGAAGGGGCCCAGGGACCGGGTGTCGGTCACCGCGTTCGGGTTCTCACTCGTCGGATTCAGCCTGGTCGCAATCCCGTTGGGGGTGTGGGGGCTGGTCCGCACCCGTTCGGGCGCCGGACGTGGGCGAGGCTTCGCGCTGGCGGCTCTGGGGGTGTCGGCGGCGTGGATCGTGGCCACCTTCGCCCTGGTCGCCACGTCTGGCCTGCTGAGCAACATCGACACGATCGCCGCAGCGGACCTGCCGGAACGTGCTCCCGCACCGGTCGCCTCGGGTGCCTCGGCCACCCCCAGTGCGACCCCCGCGGCAGCGAGCGCGACGCCGGAGGCCGGCCAGCCGACCAGACCGCTCAGCAAGCCACGAAAGATCTACTGGGAGGACCTGAAGGCGGGCATGTGCCTCAAGACCGCACCGGAGAGTGCGTTGGACATGCCCGTCGTGGACTGTCGGGCCGCGCACGAGGACGAGGTCATCACCCGGACGGTGATGGCCGGGCCCAGCAGGTGGCCCGGCGACGAGGTCATCGACACGTCCGCCGAGGCGAAGTGCCGGACGGCGTTCGCGACCTACGTGGGCATCGGGTACGACGACTCACGGCTGGAGCTGGACTTCTGGACCGTCGACCCGGACGGATGGCGCGACGGCGGCAGGACCCTCGTCTGCCTGGTGTACGACCCCTCCGACCCCACCCTCACAGGAGCACTCAAGGGCACGGCTCAATGAGTCGACTCGCTACCGCACGTGCTGCGTGAGGAACTGGACCGCCCGCGACCACGCCTGCGCCGCGCACTCGGGGTCGTACGTGCCAATGAGGTTCTCGTCGTTGAGGAATGCATGACCGGCCGGGTACAGGTACAGCTCTGCCAGGGCCGGCTCCGGCCGCTCGTCCAGGACCGCGAAGACCGAACGGACCCGCTCGACCGGGATGCCCCGGTCCTCGAGGCCGAAGTGGCCCTGCACCGCGGCGCGGACACGGGGCACGACGGACCCGTCGCGCGGAAGCCCGTAGAACGGCACCGCGGCACTGACCAGGTCGGGCCGGCGCGCGGCGAGGGCGAAGACGAAACCACCGCCCATGCAGAACCCGATCGCACCGACCGTCGAGCTGCTCACCGCGGGCAGGCCGACGAGGTGGTCGACCGCGCCTGCGAGGTCCTCGGCGGCCCGCTCCACCGGCAGACGCTTGACGAGCTCGGCCGCCTCGGCGGAGTCGTGGGTGGTCGGCCCGCCGTAGAGGTCCGGGGCGAGGGCGACGAACCCGGCATCCGCCAGCCGGTCGACGATGCTCGCCACGTGGGTCGTCAGCCCCCACCACTCCTGGATCACCACGACGCCGGGACCCGAGCCAGACTCCGGCAACCGAAGGTAACCGAAGGCCTCGCCGTCACCCCCGGGGAACCGCACGTTCTGCCGTCCTGTCGTGTCACCCACGGCTGCCTCCTTGATCGAGTGAGCTAGGACTTGCGCGGGATGGGTGAGCAAGCTCGGTATGTCGTGCTCACTCGACCAGCCCGACACGAGTCAGGACGATGGCGCGGCGCTCTGGTCCTCCTCGACGGCGTCGCTGCCTGCCGGTGTGGGTGACGGTGTGGGCGCGTAGATCACCCGGATCACGCCGGTCGGGAACACCTCCGTCGCGGTCGTCCTCAGGTGGTACGGCGCGTCGCCGTCGTCGAAGAGCCGGCGCCCCTTTCGCGCGGCCACCGGGTGCACCAGCAGCCGCAGCTCGTCGACCAGCCCGGCGGCGAGCAGCTGCTGCACCACGGAGATGGAGCCGGGCACCAGGATGCCGCGGATTCCCGCATCGGCCTTGAGCGCCGTGACCGCCTCGACCAGGTCGCCGTCGAGCAGTTCGGAGTTGCGCCAGGAGAAGTCGAGCGGCTGCCTCGAGACGACCACCTTTCGCGCATCGCCCAGGTGTGTGGCGAACTGCGCGTCCTCCCCGCCCGCTGTCTCACGGTCGGGCCACGCTCCGGCGAAGCTGTCGTAGGTCACCCGACCGATGAGCATCACGTCGGAGGTCTCGTAGTCCTCATTGACCGCGCGCCCCATCGCGTCGTCGAAGTACGGGAAGTGCCATGCGGGGTCGATCTCGGCCACACCGTCGGCCGAGATGAAGAGGGTGGAGATCACTTTGGGCATCGCGGAGTCCCTTCGAGGGCGTGGTGGCGTTGTGCCCTGCCATCGCACCACAGACTCAGCCGCACGGCCATGTCCCACGTCAACGGCCGTGCCGGCACCACCGCGCCCGACTCAGTCCCGGACGCGCTGGTAGCGCTCGTAGATCACCCGCGACTCGCACGCCCTGGTCTCGACCAGCTCAAGCGACGCGGCGAGCTGGTCCAGTGCGGACGACGATCCGGGCTGCCCTCTCGACCGCTGCTGCGCTTGACTGTCTGGATGCCGACCGATGCATGGCAGATCGACGTGCTCGACCTCGCCGGGTACCTGCGCCGACTCGGCGCACCGGTGCGTGAGCCCGGCCGCGCCGCGCTCGCGGAGCTCCACGAGGCGCACGTGCGCGCGTTCACCTTCGACAACATCGACGTGCTGCTCGGCCAGCACCCCGGTGTCTCCCTCGACGCCGTCCAGGAGAAGTTCGTGGGTCGTGGTCGTGGCGGCTACTGCTTCGAGCACAGCACGATCTTCGCGGCCGCTCTGGAACGGCTGGGCTACCGGGTCCGCCGGCACCTGGGGCGGGTCGGCGACCCGGACGCGGGCACCCAGCAGGGGCGCACCCACATGGTGGTCGAGGTGGTTCTCGACGGTCAGCGACTCCTGTGCGACCCCGGCTTCGGGATGAGCCTCCTGCGACCGATTCCGATGACCGATGACGCCGAGGACGACTACCTCCCCGGGTGGCGGTACCAGCTGCGCCGGACCGAGGGCGGTGCCTGGGCGCTGTACCGGATGCGCGAGGAGGGCTGGGAGCTCGCTCACACCACCGACGAGCTCGAGGTCAAACCCGTCGACGTCGTGATGGGGCACCACTACACGAGCACCTATCCCGGTTCGCACTTCACCACCGGCTTCATGGTGGCGAGACACCTGCCCGGCGGACACGTCACGGTGACCCACCAGTCGCTCACGATTCGCACCCCCGGGATGCCGACGGAGCACCGTCCGTTGCGTGAGGGTGAGATCGGTGAGTGGCTCTCGACGCTCGAGGTGCACCTTGGCTCCGAGGAGCGCACCCGCCTGCTCGAGAAGGTGCGAGATCTGTCCTCCTAGGGGTGGGGCGATGGACCGCGGCTTCGAACATTGACTTCGACGGGCCAGAGCTTCACCTCGAGCATCACCGGGTGGCTGTCGCAGCTGACGACCTGGCAGCACCGTGGTCGCCCGCCGGGCGGCTCCTCCTCACAGCCATCGGCGAACGCGGGCCCGATAGGCGTCGTACTCCGAGCCGAACTTGTCCGACAGGTAGCGCTCCTCCGGCCGGATCGCCCCCCAGGACAGGGCAACCACGCCGATGGGCACGAACACCAGCGCCCAGAACGAGGGAGCGAGCAGGGCCACCGCGACGTCCAGGGTGACCAGCCCGACATACAGAGGGTTGCGGCTGAGTGCGAACGGCCCTGACTGAAGGACCAGAACCGTCGCCCCGCCCGGCAGGATCGCTGTGCGGTTCGTCGCCATGACCCACAAGGTCCACCCGTTCCACAGCACGAACGCGACGGCCAAAGCGCCACCGATCCATCGCGTGGCCACGCTCGCGATGTCGAGGGGGTCGCCCGCGGCCGCGGTGAGCACGAGCCCGGCCGCGAGCGGCACACCCAAGGCAACCGGGGGCCAGATCCGAAACGCCGGGGAGTCCACGGTGCCATCGTGTCCCCACCCGCGACCATCCGACAGTTCTACGCACGTGCTAGGAACGGCGCGACGCGTCGGCGTAGCGCTGGGCCAGAATCCTCACCTGCGCGAGCAGCTCGGGTGAGTCGAGCACCTCGAAGGGCGCATCCCACCAGGCCAGGTACTTCGCGACCATGGCGGCGTCGTCGGAGCCGACCGTGACGACGCAGGCGTCATCGCCATCGGGCTCGACCTCGACCGAGGCGGGTGCACGCTCGCGGATCACCTCCGCCGAGGCGAGAAGCCGCACCCGATGGCGGCTCTGCCACGGCGCGGTCTCCAGGGCACGCACGACGAAGCCCTCGAAGCCACCCTCGGGGTCGGGACGGGGCCGGAAGCGGCGACCGTTGGGCACCTTGACCCGCAGCCGATCGACCCGAAAGGTGCGCCAGTCGTCCCGCTCGAGGTCCCAGGCCAGCAGGTACCAGCGGGCACCCCGAAGGACGAGGCGGTACGGCTCGACCTCCCGGTGCGTCTCGTTGCCGGAGGCGTCGTGGTAGCTGAACCTCAGCTGCTCGCGTGCGTGGATCGCCGCCGCGATCGGGGGCAGCGGGTCCGTGGCGACCGAGGGACTGCCGAGCGGAGCGTTCAACGTGGCGCCCGCGAGCGACTCGAGCCGGGGACGGAGCCGCGAAGGCAGCAGCGCGACGATCTTGCTGAAGGCTCGCATCGACGAGTCCGCCGTGTCGGACAGCCCGTGGGACGCGGCCAGGATGAGCCCCAGCGTCACGGCCATCGCCTCGTCGTCGTCCAGCAGCAGGGGCGGGAGCCGACTCCCGGAGCCGAGTCGGTAGCCACCCGCGACACCCGGTGACGCCCCCACCGGGTAGCCCAGCTCGCGCAGCGTGGCGACGTCGTTGCGCAGCGTGCGCACCGACACCCCGAGCTCGGCTGCCAGGGACGGCCCGGTGTGGTCGCCAGGCACCTGGAGCTGGGCGAGGAGGCGAAGCAGCCGAGCGGAGGTCGTCAGCACGGCATCAGGCTACTGAGCAATGCGGAAGTGAATCTGCCGCAATAGGTGATGGAATCGTGGTGTCCGATTCACGAAAGGAACCTCGTCATGGATACCCCCACCATCGCCACCGTCGTCTTCCCGGCCCGCGAGTTCGAGGCCGGCGTGAACGCCTGGACGTCGGTGTTCGGCACCGGCCCCACCTTCTCCAGCAGCGGTCAGCAGACCGCGCCCGGTGAAGCCGACTTCGCGGTGTTCAAGACGCCGGACATCGAGATCGCGCTGACGTCCCTGCCCTGGGTCGACGAGCCGCTCCTCTTCCTCGACACCGACGACATCGAGCAGACCCGGCAGGCGCTGGTCGACTCCGGCGCCACCGGGCTCGGTGAGGTCGCCGACGGCTCGCTCGCCGAGCTCGGCAGCGCTCCCATCACCAACGGAAGCGCCGAGACGGGGGTCGTCGAGGTCCCCGGGGCCAGGCTCGCCGTCGTTCGGCTCGCCAACGGGAACCTCCTCGGCCTTCGTCAGTCGATGCCCGTCGCCTGGTGACCTGCGGCTCGAGCACCTACTGTCGCTGGCTGCTCAGCGAGGGGTGGCTCGGGGCTGCTCCCTGGGGGCCGACCCGACCGCTGGCCACCTCTGGCGAGCGGTCGCTCATCGGCAGGGTAGGTCGCACTCCCTCTGTCAACCGGTCCGGTCAGGACGAGGAGGTGGCAGCCCTCGGCGGTCCACACCAGGTCGTCAAGGCTTCGCTGAGTCCCGTCCCCGTGCCGTTGCCGACCCACGCGACGTGACCGTCGGGCCGGATCAACACGGCCGTCGGTGCGCTGACGGTTCCGACGACGGGTAGCACCCACGTCCCGGTGTGGTCGGCGTCGACCTGCCGGACGCGCCCCGCCCACGGGCTGATGTCGATGGCTGCCGGGCTCGCCGAGGTTGAGCAGCACGGCCCGGGCGTCGTGAAGCAGCTCGAAGACCCGCTGCGGCCCCTGGGCCGTGGCCAGGTCGAGGTCGGGCATGCGGCGTCCCAGCAACGGGTGCCCCTCACCGAGGTCGTAGGCCACGTCGAGCCCGGAGAGCAGCCCAGCGAGCTGCGTGCGAGGCCCGTCGAAGCCGAGCATCTCGGCGATCGTGTCGCGAAGCGCCTCGGTTCGCGCGTCGCCTCGCTGGAGGAGGGCTTGGGTCATCACGTTCCTCAGGACGCGAGCCGTGACCGGGTGCCGCTCCGCGTGGTAGGTGTCCAGGAGGGCCTCGGGTGAGACGCCCCGGACGACCTGGCCGAGCTTCCACCCGAGGTTGACGGCGTCCTGTACGCCGAGGCCGATCCCTTGCCCTCCGGTCGGTGGATGGGTGTGCGCGGCATCTCCGGCGAGCAGCACCCGACCACGGCGGTAGGTGGCGGCCTGCCGGGTGGCATCGGTGAACCTCGAGATCCACGAGGGGTCGTGGATCCCGAAGTCCGTGCCGTACACGGACCTCAGCGCGGCCCGGAGGTCCGCGAGCGTGGGCTCGGTGGCGGGGCCGACCTGTTGCTCGGTCACGACGATCCCCACCGTCCGCCCGTCCTCCATCACGTTGATCCCGTGGATCCCGGCGTCGTCGTACCGGATGCCGGTGGGCGTCTCCTCGGTCACCTCGACCTCGGCGATCAGGTGGCTGCGGGTCGCCTCCGCACCGACGAACGTCGATGCCGGCTGCCCTGCGGATGACGCTGCGCCCGCCATCGGCACCGACCAGGTAGGCCGTGCGCCGGGGGTCGCCCTCCGCGAGGTGGACGTCGACGCCCGCGGCGTCCTGGGCGAAGCCGGTGACCTCGAGCCCGCGCTGGATCGGCACGCCGAGCTCGTCGACCCAGCCGCGCAGGATCCGCTCGATGTGACCCTGCGAGAGCCCCAGCGTGTACGGATGGCGCGTGGGGAGGCTCGCGACCTCGAGGGCCGTGTTGGCGAAGCTCATGGCCTGCACGGTCCGACCCTCGGCCAGGAAGCGGTCGGCGATCCCGCGCTGGTCGAAGATCTCGATCGTTCGTGAGTGGAACCCGCGGGCACGAGTGCCGACCAGGTCCGGGGTCGACCGCCGCTCCAGGATCACGACGTCGACCCCGGCCAACGCCAGCTCTCCGGCGAGCATCAGGCCGACCGGCCCGCCTCCGACGATCGTCACGGCGTTCATGTCAGCCCTCGTTCCCTCGGCACGACCGAGAAGTCTGGGTCACGACAGGTGCCTTGCCGCAAGCCACCCTCTCAGCACTAGCGTGGGCGTGGCAGGGAGGAAGCAAGCCCCTTCGACAGTGAAGATCCTGCCGTGCCGGCCGCCATCGGGCACCTGGTGGCGCCGGGAGAGGGACATCCGAGGACCTGTTGAGGACCGCAGGGTCGGCCCAGGACGTTCCGTTGCGTGTCGTCGGGGAGGAGGATCGGTGGGCGGGCACCGACTCGGTGCCGGCTCGCAGTTCGAAGGAGTCGTCGTGTCCAAGTACATGGTCTTCTACAACACCACCAGCGCCATGCGCGACCAGATGGCCCAGATCCCGCCCGAGCAGTCGGCGGCCGGCATGCAGGAGTGGATGACCTGGGGTGAGCGCGTGGGGGATCGGCTGGTCGACATGGGCTCGCCGCTCGAGAACGACGGCGACACCGACGTCCAGGTGTCCGGCTACTCGGTCATCGACGCCGACTCGCAGGAGCACCTCGACGGGCTGCTCGAGGGACACCCGCACACCGCGGCAGGCGGGACGATCTCGACGCAGAAGTTCCTGGAGATCCCCGGCATGTGACCAGGCGTCCAGGGTGGAGCAGCGGGTCGCCTCGACCAGGTTGACCGACGGTTCGCGGATCGCCTACGCCGTGGTCGGGCGCGGGCCGGTGCTGATCCATGCCCCGGGGTGGCTCACCCATCTGGAGCTGAGCTGGGCGATGCCGGCGGAGCGGGCGCTGTACGAGTCGCTGGCGCAGGGACGCACGCTGGTCCGCTACGACAAGGCGGGCTGTGGGCTGTCGGGGGCCACGGCGCAGGCCCCGTCGATGGAGCTGGAGCTGGAGACGCTCGACGCCGTCGTCCGAGCCGTGGGCGACACCCGGTTCGACCTGTTCGGTGCGTCGTTGGGTGCCGCGGTGGCCGCCGCCTGGACCGCGCGGCATCCGGCTCGGGTCGCGCGGCTGGTGCTCTACGGAGGGTGGGTCCGCGGCGCCGACATCGCGACGCCCCAGGTGCGCGAGCACGTCCTCGGACTGATCACGGAACACTGGGGCCTCGGCTCGGACGTGCTCGCCGACATCTTCACCCCCGACGCCGATGCGGCGACCAGGACCGCCTTCGTCCGCTACCAGCGCGCGGCCGCGACGCCAGCCGTCGCGCGCGCGATGCTCTCCGTGGCCTACGACGTCGACATCACCGACCTCATGGCGAAGGTCCAGGTTCCCACGCTCGTGCTCCACCGCGACCATGACCGGGCGGTGCCGCTCGAGCAGGGTCGGGCGCTCTGCGCCGGCATCCCGGGCGCGCGACTGGAGGTGCTGACCGGCCGTGACCACCTGCCCTACATCGGCGACGGGCACGCCGTCGCGCAAGCCATCCGGCGCTTCCTCGGGCTGTCGCCGCTGCGGTCGGTCCCCGGCGCGTCGGTGACGACACGCCAGTACGAGGTGGCGCAGCTGGTCGCCCAAGGGCTCACGAACAGGGACATCGCCGATCGCCTCGGGATCAGCGAACGGTCTGCGGAGTCGCACGTGGAGCGGATCCGGGATCGGCTCGGTTTCCGGTCGCGGTCCCAGATCGCGGCCTGGGTCGTCGCGGGAGGTCGGTGAGGCGCTGTCGAAGTGCGGTATTTCCACTGCTGACGGGCCGGGTCGGCGTCGCAGATGCTGGGCGACATGACCAACCAACCGCCCCGCTCCGCACTGCCGCTGTCATGACGACGTCGGTGACCGATGCGACCGCGCAAACTCGACCGCGCCGCGCAGTTCGGCGACGGTTGGCTCGGTATCTGGGTCTCCCCCAACCGTTTCGCGACGGCAACGGCAGCGATCGCTGCCCAGGCAACGGATGCCGGACGCGAGACCGCAGCGTGGTCGCACGGGCTCAACGTCTGGTGCGGCCTGGCCTCGGACCGCGACGGCGCGAGGGCGGCCGTCGCCCACACCATGCAGACCGTCTACCGGCTGCCGTTCGACAAGTTCGAGCGGTACTCGCCCTACGGCTCCGCGGTCGACGTTGCCGACTTCCTCGCCCCGTATGTCGACGCAGGGTGCACGACGTTCAACCTCATCCCCTGCGGGGACGACCTCGACACGGTGATCGCGACGGCCGCCGAGGTCAGGGAGCGACTCACCGGGGGGCGCCACCGCAACCACGTTGTGCAGCAACCAGAGTCGACCAAGGTCTCCGCGTGAGGGACCAGACGACAGGGCCCACGTCGAGAGTCACTGGCCGCGGAACCCGAACGTGAGGGACTCGCGGAGCTGCTCGAGCCCCCGGATCATCGCGTCGTCGGGGACGCCCTCCTGGCGCGCCTCGACGACGACGGGCTTGCCCTCGAGCTGCAGGACATGGAACTCGATCGAGACAGGCCGACCGGGGTCGATGTCGGAGTCGCCAAGGGGTTCGGAACCCTCGTGCCCGTAGATCTCCGCCAGGTTGTACTGGTTACCGGGGACCGCAGGGCAGCTGACGCTGTCCGCCCGGACCTTCAGGTAGCGCGTGTCACGGCCGAAGGCCGGGATCGCGCGCGGCCCGTCCACCACCGCGAACTGTGGAAGCGTGGCGAGGAGACGCACCACGTCGTCCATCGGGGCATCCGTCGCGACGGTCCTCAGCCCCGCCAAATCGCAGGGCTGAGGACCCCCCGCGAACTGGTGCGGCTGGTACACGCTCAGGACCACGGCGCCCTCGGCGTTCGCCCGTGAGATCCGGTGCCGGCCCCCGTCGGCCCCCCAGCCGGCGCCCTGGACGGCCACCTTCGCCCGCAGCCGGTGTCCCGAGTCCTGACCCAGCGGGATGCCGTAGGTCCTGGGCTTGAGGCATCGGCCGACGGCACAGTCCGCGTCTGGCAGCGTGAAGATGATGCCGCTCCTCGGCGGCACCGCCGGTTGGGGTGCGGTGCTGTCATGGTCTGCAAGGAGGGGGATGCCGATCAGGGCCGCCGTGACGGCGGCTGCGGTGACAGCGAGGGCGGTCGTCCGTCGCCGGCTCGCGTGCGCGCGGGTGCGGACGGCGTCGAGGTCGACCTCCGGCGGGTCGACCTGGTCCGCGACGTGGTGGGCTGCGTCGGTGAGCAGCTGGTCCAAGTTCATGGTGTGACCTCTTGGGTCGTTCTGGCGGGCGGGGCCGTGGGCTCGGCGGCCAGGGCCGACGGCTCGGCGAGCAGCACCGCCAGTCGGCGAGCGGCTGCGTGTCCGTGGCTCTTGACGGTGCCGGGCGCCATGTCCAGGGTGGCGGCGATCTCGGCCTCGGACAGGTCCTCGTAGTACTTCAGGACGGTCACCGCACGCTGCCTCGGCGGCAGGCTCAGCACGGCCGCCCAGACGCGTTCGTGCTCGGCGAGCCCTTCGAGGTGACCGTCCCAGGACCGTTCGTCGTGCAGGAGGGTGGGCGACTCGTGAGCCGAGCGGCGGCGCCACCAGGAGGTGGACTGGTTGACCAGCACCTTGCGGGCGTAGGCGACGGGGCGGTCCATCACCTCGACCCTGGACCAGCGCTGGTAGACCCGCACCAGGGTGGTCTGCACCAGGTCCTCGGCTCGGTGGTAGTCACCAGTCATCAGGTACGCGGTGCGGAACAACGTCGCACTGTTGGCCGCGACGAAGGCGGTGAAGTGGTCCTCGTCGCTCTGCCGCACCGCTTGCCTCCTCGCAGACGGGGCGACCGGGCGTGGTCGCCTACCCACTCAACGCCGCGAGAACGGACCTGGGTTCAGTCGCCGACCGATCGAATTTCGCGTCAGACCTTCGCGTCATCGGGCTCAGGATCCACCTGACCGGGGCGCCACCGCCATGGCCCGACCGGGCCATGGCGGTGTGGCCGGGCGGCCTAGCAGCTGACCTCGGGGTTGAAGTCCGCGAACATGCCTGCCGGGTTGTTGGTCCACACCCAGGCGTGGGTGATGTAGAACGCCGGCCCGGGGGGTGGGACCAGGATGTGCATGGGCATCCCCAGGACCGACGGCGGTTGCGACACGCCAGGGGGGTTGGACTGCGCGCTGCGGACGACCCACTCGACGGCGCCGAGCTTGAGCCCGCCGTCGGCTGCGGGCGCGTAGACCAGGACCTCGGGCTCGAGGGCGTCGACGGCGTTGTCGGCCATCAGGCCCGGGTGGAAGTAGTGGTACCCCATCGCCCCGGCCGTCGGGCTCGAGACGCAGCCCGCGACGATCCTGTTGCCTGCGCCGTTGACCCAGCCGAGCTCGTAGCCGGCGGCGACTGCCTCCTCGACCCGGTGGAACCTGGCCGTGGCCGCGCGCACCTGCGCGAGCTCGGCCTGCCCCATAGCGTGCGACCCGTGGTCCTGAACGGCGGGGGCGTCCTCGGCGCCGACCGCGATGGCGGGGTATACAACCAGCCCGGCCAATACCGTTGTTGCCAAACCAAGTCCGAGCAGAGCCTTCCGGCCGCGACGGTCTCGCTTCTTGACTCCTGCTTCCTTCGGCATCTCCGCGCTCCTGTTCGTCGTCCAGGCCAGCTGATGGGGAGCTCCCCACACCACTAGGACGCCGCGAAGCCGCTGCGGGGTTTAGTCGCCGAACCGCTCACCTTCGACGCCGCCTCGGATGGACCCGCCCGTCAGCAGTCGCGTCCCAGGTACGGCATCGCGCGCACGACGTCAGTCGAGAACGCGTGCGGACCCGGCACTTCGTAGGGCGCGTCGACCCCAGCGGTCGACGCAGTACGTGAGTGCCTCCTCGACGTCGAGCTCTCGGGTGCCGTTTCCGAGCCGGACGAAGAGCGTCGCGTCATGACCTTCCGAGCCGTGGACGAAGACGGGTCGCCCTGCGGCGGGCGCGGTGACGAGGCACACGTCGTGCCCGTCCGCCGCGTCGAACTCGACCCGCACGTCGCTGGTGGCGACCACGCCGATGGACTTCGTCAGCATGTCCCGCAGCCACAGCTCGAAGCGGTCCCGGTCGGGCGCCTTGAGCAGCGTGTAGTCGTCCTCGATGCCGGCGATGGAGCCGTCGTCGGCGACCCCGATGAGCAGGACGCCACCCTCGGCGTTGAGGAAGCCGGCGACCGTCTTGGCGACCGCCTTCTCCAGTCGCTCGTCGCGCTTGCCGGAGTGCCGGTTGTACCGAGCCGACGACTTGAACTCGACCCTGGCCGACTCGCCGGCACGCACGAGGTCCTCGACGCTCCCGCGGACGAGCCGCCGCCGGGCGGCGAGGCGCTCCATGACGAGCAGCACGGCCGCCGTCCCGAGCACGGCGACCAGGCCCGCGAGCCAGGGGCGCGGGCCGCCCGGCAGGAGACCGCCGACCAGGGTCCCCACGAGGGCGCCGAGCAGCCCGGCGACGACCGAGTCCGACCAGCTGAGCCGAACTCGGCTGCGCAGCAGTGCACGCCCGGCAGCACCCAGGACGACGCCGACGGCGAGCGCGCACACCAGCACCCACGTCGAGTCGCTCACGGGCCCAACGCTGCCCTACCGGCAGCCCGGGCGCCAACACCGGGCAGGTGGCCTCGGTGTCTGCCCGGGGCGGTCGGCGTCCGGCCCGGCGGCGTACTCCCGGGGGAGTAGGCGCACCTCCGCCGTGCGCGGGACGACCCGACACCGCGCTCGTCCCTAGGCTGGACGCATGCCCGGCCCGACCTCCCGCCCGACGCCAGCGCCGGTCGACGACCGGTCGGAGGGTGGCGGCTGGGCGCCGGATGCCGGGTTCGGACCCCCGTGGGGAGGCCGGGACCCGTGGGGCCCGGGTCGACCACCGCAGGTCTTCCTGGCCGTCGTGCTTGCGGTCGTGCAGCTCGTCGGCAGCCTGGGCGCGGCGCAGGCCCAGCCCGGTCGCCGCCCGCTCGACCTGCTCGCCGTCGCGCTCCTGCTCACCGGCCCCGTCGCGCTGGCCCTGATGACCCGCGCCCGGGTGCCGGTCGTGACCGTCGTGGTGGGGGCTGCCACCGGCGCCTACCTCGTGCTCGGCTACCCGTACGGGCCGGTGGTGCTCTCGCTCGTCGTCGTGCTCGTGGCGGCTGTGCTCACCGGGCACCGGCTGGTCGCGTGGCTCGTCGCTGGTGGGGTGCTGGTCGCCCACGGGCTGGCCACCGCGCTCGACCCGGCCCGGGGGTGGTCGTGGGGAGCGGCCACGGCGACCCTCGCCTGGGCGCTGCTCGTGCTCACCCTCGCCGAGGTGGGCCGCGTCCGCCGCGAGCGGGCGCTCAGCCATCGCCGAGCACTGGCCGAGCAGCGCCGTCGCCGGGCGGGCGAGGATCGCCTGCGGATCGCCCAGGAGCTGCACGACGTGGTCGCCCACCACATGTCCCTCATCAACGTGCAGGCCTCGGTGGCCCTGCACCTGCGCGGCACCCACCCCGAGCAGGTCGACGAGGCCCTGCGCGTCATCAAGGGCGCGAGCAAGGAGGCCCTGGTCGAGCTGCGCTCGCTCATCGAGGTGCTCCGCGAGGGCGACGGCCCGGCCCCGCGCCATCCGGCCGCCAGCCTCGCCGCCCTCGACGACCTCGTCGAGCGCACCAGGTACGCCGGACTCGACCTCACGACGCACGTCACCGGCACGCCTGAACCGCTCCCTCCGGGGGTGGAGCTCGCGGCCTACCGGCTGGTGCAGGAGTCGGTGACCAACGTGGTGCGGCACTCCGGGGCCGACCGGGCCGAGGTCGCCGTCGAGCACCGGCCCGGCCGGCTCGTCGTCACCGTCGACGACGACGGCAGCGGTGTGGGTGCCACCGACGCGCTCGCCGAGGGCAACGGCATCCGGGGTATGCGGGAGCGGGCCGCAGCGCTCGGCGGCGAGGTGCGCCTCGAGCCGTCGCCGCTCGGCGGGCTGCGCGTGGTGGCCAGCTTCCCGACGGCGGTGGCCCCGTGATCGGCGTCGTGCTCGCCGACGACCAGGCACTGCTGCGGGCCGGGCTGCGCGCGCTGCTCGACGCCGAGCCCGACATCACCGTGCTCGGCGAGGCGTCCGACGGGCGGGAGGCGCTCGACCTCGTGCGCGACCTGCACCCCGACGTCGTGCTCATGGACATCCGGATGCCGGGCACCGACGGCCTCGAGGCGACCCGGCTCATCGCGGCCGAACCGGCCCTCGCCGCGACCAGGGTCGTCGTGCTGACGACCTTCGACCTCGACGAGTACGTCTTCGAGGCGATCCGCGCCGGGGCGAGCGGCTTCCTCGTCAAGGACACCGAGCCGACCGAGCTGCTGCGGGCGGTGCGTGCCGTGGCCGCCGGCGACGCGCTGCTCTCGCCGCGGGTGACCCGCCGGCTGATCGGGGAGTTCGCCACCCGCAGCCGACCGAGCGCGGGGCGGGCCGCGGAACGGCTGGCCCCGCTCACCGATCGTGAGCGCGAGGTCGTGGCGCTCGTCGGGGAGGGCCTGTCGAACGACGAGATCGCCGACCGCCTCGTCGTCTCGCCGGCCACCGCCAAGACGCACGTGTCGCGGGCGATGGTCAAGCTGCAGGTGCGCGACCGCGCCCACCTCGTGGTGCTCGCCTACGAGTCGGGCCTGGTCCGCCCCGGCTGGTCGGACGACTGAGCCCTTCCGCGAAGTCAGGAGCACTCCGCCGAGTCAGGGTCGTGTACGGCCCTGACTCGGCGAGAAGCTCCCGGAGCCCGCGAAGTGCTCCTGACTTCGCGCAGGCGACCGGCCCCCGGCATACCGCCGGGGGAGTGCGGCAGGAGCCTCCCGCGGGGGGATTCGCGCCGGCCCGATCCGGCGAAGCATGGGCGGTGCCACATCACCGACCAGCAAGGAGCGACCGATGACGACCGTCACGACCCTCGCCCAGTCCCTGTCCGCGCACCCCGGCCCCTGGAACGGCGGCTACGGGTGGTTCCCGTTCTTCCCGATCTTCGGGTTCTTCTTCTTCGTGTTCCTCCTCTTCCTCGTGTTCGGCGTCTTCGGGCGCCGACGGGGGTGGGGCCCGCCGCCGTACCGCGACGCCGTGCACTCGGCCGAGTCCGACCTGGCCCGGCGCTTCGCGGCGGGCGAGATCGACGAGAAGGAGTACGAGCAGCGGATCAACACGCTGCGCCGACTCGGCCGGAGCTGACCCGGCGGGCGCGGCGGGCCGTCCCGCGTGGGTGGGCCGGGGGTCACGAGCCCCGGCCCGCCCCGTGGCGGCTGGATAGGCTGGCAACCCACTCTCGATGGAGGCGCGTCATGGGCGACATCCCCGCTGGTCCGGCCGGGTTCACCCGGTTCCTCATGAAGAGCAAGTTCGGCGCGGGCCGCGACTTCGCGGTGCTCGACCCGAACACCGAGGCGCAGCTGTTCTTCGTCGACGGCAAGATGGGCCCGCGCCCGAAGGCCGAGGTGCAGGCCGCCGACGGCAGCGTGATCTACAGCGTTCGGGGGCACCTGCTCGGCATCCCGAAGAAGATGTCGATCACCGACGCCGCGGGCACCGAGGTCGCGTCGCTGAAGTCCAAGAAGTTCACGCTCGTCAAGGACAAGATGACGATGGAGATGGCCAACGGCGAGCCCTGGCAGCTCACCGGCCAGTTCATCGAGAAGAACTACACCGTGACCAGCGGGGGCCGCGACGTCGTGCGGATCACCCAGAAGTGGGTCACCGTGCACGACAAGTACACCGTCGACGTCGCCGACGGAGCCGACCCGGGCCTCGCGTTCGCGATCGTCTGGGCCGTCGACCGGTGGGTCGAGCGGGACTGACGATGAGCCCTCGCCCGGTCCCCGAGACCCCGGGGCCGGGGCAGGAGTCGGCCTGGGACTACCCCCGCCCGCCGCGCGTCGAGCCCAGCCACGAGCGCGTCGAGGTGTGGCTCGGCGAGGTGCGCATCGCGGCATCCACCCGGTCGCTGCGGGTGCTCGAGACCAGCCACCCGCCGACCTACTACCTGCCGGTCGACGACTTCGAGCCGGGCGCGCTGCGCGTCACCGAGGGCTCGTCGTGGTGCGAGTTCAAGGGCCGGGCGACGTACTTCGACGTCCACGGTGCGGATGCCGTCGCGCCGCGTGCCGCGTGGACCTACCCGACCCCGTCCCCCGGCTTCGAGCGCATCGCCGGGTACGTCGCCGTGATGCCGGGCGCGATGGAGCGGTGCACCGTCGACGGTGAGGTCGTGCGCGCGCAGGAGGGCGGCTTCTACGGCGGCTGGATCACGGCACGGGTCGTCGGCCCGTTCAAGGGCGGCCCTGGCTCGTGGGGCTGGTGACCCCCTTCACGCAGGAACCTTCACCCTCGTACCGGAACGGTTCGGCTGCGGAGGTGAAGGTCCTTGCATCGGGCGGGAAAGTTGTGGCTCAGTCGTCGCTGAGCGGCCGGTCCTTCGTCGCGAGCTCGTTGCGGGCCCGCTCCGACGCGGCCGACATCTCGTCGGCGGTGCGCTGCGCGTAGCCGGCCCCGACCACGACCTCGTGCTCCGGCATCCGCCAGCGGGCGGTGCTCACGCCGGCCGCCTTGGCCCGGTCGAAGGCCTCGAGGATGCAGCGCTCGGCGTCCTCACGGCCGGCCCAGTGGGCGCCCTCGACCGACTTGCCGGGCTCGAGGTCCTTGTAGGTCTCGAAGAAGTGCTGGATCTCGAGCCGGTCGAACGAGCTGACGTCCTCGATCTCGCGGATGTGGTTCTTGCGCGGGTCGCCGGCCGGGATGCACAGGATCTTGTCGTCGCCACCGGCCTCGTCGCGCATGTGGAACATGCCGATCGGGCGGGCCCGCACCAGGCAGCCGGGGAACGTGGGCTCGTCGAGCAGCACCAGGGCGTCGAGGGGGTCGCCGTCCTCGCCGAGCGACTCCTCGACGTAGCCGTAGTCCGAGGGGTAGGCCATCGCGGTGAACAGCATCCGGTCGAGGCGGATGCGGCCGGTCTCGTGGTCGACCTCGTACTTGTTGCGGTGACCCTTCGGGATCTCGATGGTGACGTCGAACTCCACAGCGGGTTCTCCTTCTTCGTCGGTGACCTAGGCTCGCTGCACAGTCTGGCCCATGGGCGGGCCGAAGCACGAAGGGATGCCGGGTGAGACGGGTCATGCTGGCCTCGGTGGTCGGGTCGGCCGTGGCCCTGGTCGCCGTCGCGGGGTATGCCGCCGCCGACGTGTTCGACGTCGCCCCCGGAGTCCTCACGCTCGACCGGCCCGTCGCCGTTCCGACGCCGACGGTGTCCGGCACCCCCGCTCCCGTCGCGCTGCCCGAGCCCGCCGCGAGCGTCGACCCGATGCTCTCCGACACCGGCGCGGACGCACCCGTGCCGACCAGCGCCGGCCTGCAGCGCGCGCTGACCACGGCATCCGACGACCCGGCGCTGAAGGGCGGAACGGGCATCAGCGTGCGCGACGGCATCACCGGCGAGGAGCTGTGGGCCCTGGATGCCGGCACCCCCCGCGTGCCCGCCTCCACCCAGAAGCTGCTGGCCGCGCTCGCCGTCGCCGACGGCCTCGACCTCGCCGACCGGATGACGACCTCGGTGGTCGCGCGCCCCGGCTCCACCGACGTCGTGCTCGTCGTGCGCGGGGACAGCCTCCTCGCGCCCGGTGCCGGGGACCCCGACGCGGTCGCCGGCCGGGCCGGGCTCGCCGACCTCGCTGCCCAGGTCGCGGCCTCGCTCGCGCCGTCGGGGCGCACACGCGTGCGGCTGCGTCTCGACCTGACCTACGCCCCCGGGCCGCGGTACCCGTCGACGTGGAACCCGCACGACGTGCGCGACGGCTTCACCCAGGCGGTCGTCATGACCGGGCTGGCCACCCAGCTGCCGCGGGCGCTGCACCCCTCGCCGCTCAGCCCCGAGCGCGAGGTCGCCACGGCGCTCGTGAAGCGGCTGAAGGCCCGGGGGGTGACCGCGACCCTGCTTCCCGAACGCACCTGGTCGACGGCCGCACCGACCGACGCGCAGGTGCTCGGCAGCATCGAGTCGGCGACCTACGCCGAGGTGCTCGACTTCGCGATCGACCGCAGCGAGAACGCCCTCACCGAGAACCTCACCCGGCAGGCGGCCTTCACGGCCGGGCGCCCGACGACCCGGCAGGGCGACAACGCCCGGTTCATCCGGGAGCGGCTGACCGCCGACGGGGTGCCGACCGCCGGGCTGGTCATCACCGACGCGTGCGGGCTCAGCCCCGGGCAGCGGGCCAGCGCCGACACCCTGTCGGGGGTGCTGCGCCTGGCCGCCACCGGTGCGGTCGACGAGCTGCGCGGCGTCGTCGCCGGGCTACCGGTGGCGGGGTTGTCGGGCACCCTGACCAGACGGTTCCAGGCGAAGGCGACGCAGGACGTCGTCGGCCTGCCGCGCGCCAAGACGGGCACGTTGCGTGCCGGGTCGTCGCTGGCCGGCACCACCGTCGACGCCGACGGGCGTCCGCTGACGTACGTGCTGCTCGTCGACGGGTTCCCGAGGACCTACGCTGGAACGCTGCGTGCCCGGGCCGCGTTGGACCGGATCGTGGCCGCACTGACCAGGTGCGGCTGCCGCTGATCGCGGCACGAGGAGAGGCAGGACCTGCGTGGCTTACGTCGACTGGGAGTTCGCCAAGACCACCGGCAGGACGTTCGTGCCCGCGGGCCCGACCGTCACCCGGGCCGAGGCGGAGGCCGAGGTGGCCGCGATCCGCACGGCCGCCAGGGTCGCGCGTGAGCCGGTGGCCGAGACCGCCCGGATGCAGACTCCACCCGACGCGCCGGACGCCCTGGTCGTGGACCGGGCCACCTGGATCGCGGTCAACGCCGACTCGATGAGCGCGTTGCTCGACCCGACCTTCGACGCGATGATCGCCAAGCGCGGCGGCAACCCGCCCGGCGCGACGGCGGTGGCGTTCGGCGGCAAGGTCACCGGGTGCCGAGGCCGGCGCCCTGCTCGCGTTCATGGCCAGCAAGGTGCTGGGGCAGTACGACCTGGCGCCCGGTGGCACCCCGGCCCTGCTGCTCGTCGCCCCGAACATCCTGTCCATCGCCACCGAGCTCGGGGTCGACCGCGACGACTTCCGCAAGTGGGTCTGCATGCACGAGGAGACCCACCGCGTGCAGTTCACCGCGAACCCGTGGCTGCGCGACCACATGGTCGAGCAGGCGCGCTCGCTGGCCGTCGACCTCGCTCCCGACCCCGAGCGGCTCCATGAGATCGCCGGCCGGCTCACCGAGAAGCTGCCCGACCTCTTCCGCGAGGGCAGCACGGGCGTCGCCGACCTGTTCACCACCCCGGAGCAGCGCGACAAGCTCGCCGGGCTGACCGCGGTGATGTCACTGCTCGAGGGGCACGCCGACGTCGTGATGGACGACGTCGGCCCCGCCCACATCCCGACCGTCGCCCACATCCGGGCCCGGTTCAGCGAGCGCCGCAAGGGCGGTGGCACCCCCGACCGCCTGCTGCGCCGCCTGCTCGGCCTCGAGGCCAAGATGCGCCAGTACCGTGACGGTGCCGTCTTCGTGCGGGGTGTGCAGGAGAAGGTCGGCGTCGAGGGCTTCAACGCCATCTGGACGTCCCCGGACACCCTGCCGCTGGCCCGCGAGATCGAGGAGCCCGAGGCCTGGGTCCGCCGCGTCCACGGCTGACCCCGGAACCATCGGGGAGGATCCGGGGGTGACGAGTGCCAGAGCGTGGGGACGGCCGGATGCCGCGACGGCGGCGGTTCGCCGTGCCGTGCGCGCCGCGCTCGCCGACCTCGCGCCCGGTGACCTCGTCCTCGTCGCGTGCAGCGGCGGCGCCGACTCCCTCGCCCTGGCCGCCGCCCTGGCCTTCGAGGCGACCTCGGCCGGGTGGCGCGCTGGAGCCGTGGTCGTCGACCACGCCCTCCAGCCGGGCTCGGCCCAGGTGGCCGCGCAGGCGGCGCAACGGCTGCGCAGCCTGGGCCTCGACCCCGTCGACGTGGTCACGGTCGAGGTCACCGCGTCCGGGGACGGCCTGGAGGCCGCCGCGCGCGAGGCCCGCTACGCCGCGCTCGAGGCGGCCGCCGACCGGCACCGGGCCGTGGCCGTGCTGCTCGGGCACACCCTGGACGACCAGGCCGAGCAGGTGCTGCTCGGCCTCACCCGCGGCGCCGGGGCACGGTCGCTCTCCGGGATGCCGGCCACCCGCGGCCGCTTCCGGCGCCCCCTCCTCGGCGTGACCCGGGCGCAGTGCCGGGAGTCCGCGCTGGCGCAGGGCCTCACCTGGTGGGACGACCCGATGAACGAGGACCCCGCCTTCACCCGGGTCCGCGCCCGCCGGGCCCTGGCCGACCTGGAGCGCGACCTCGGGCCGGGGGTGGCCGCGGCGCTGGCGCGCACGGCATCCCTGCTGCGTGACGACGCCGACCACCTCGCCGACCTCGCCGACGCCGCGGTGGCCGCGCTGGGACCGCAGCCGTGGCCGGTCGAGGCGCTGACCGGCATCCCGCGCGCGGTCCGTACCCGGGTCTGGCGGCGCCTGCTCGTCGCGGCCGGTGCCCCCGCCGGTCAGGTCGGCACCCGGCACACCGACGCCTGCGACCGGCTGCTCACCGGGTGGCACGGGCAGGGCCCGGTGCACGCCCCCGGAGACCTGCGGGTGAGGCGATCCGGCGGTCGGGTCACCATCGCCCCCCACGATCGGGTTGACTAGGCACCACCACCCGCCCGCGCCCCACCCCACCAGGAGCCGCAGTGGACGCCGCCCACATGGGAGCAGACCTCGAACGTGTCCTCATCAGCGAGGAGGAGATCCAGGCCAAGCTCGCCGAGCTGGCCGGCGAGATCGCCGCAGGAGTACGCGGGCAAGGACCTCCTGCTCGTCGGGGTCCTCAAGGGGGCGGTCATGGTCATGGCCGACCTGATGCGCGCCCTGCCCGTCACCGCGCCCGTCGACTGGATGGCGGTGTCGTCCTACGGGTCGGGCACCAAGTCCAGCGGTGTCGTGCGCATCCTCAAGGACCTCGACTCCGACATCACCGGCCGGCACGTGCTCATCGTCGAGGACATCGTCGACTCCGGGCTGACCCTGTCGTGGATCAGGTCCAACCTGGAGTCGCGCAGCCCGGCCTCGGTCGAGATCTGCACGCTGCTGCGCAAGCCGGATGCCGCGAAGGTCGAGGTCGACGTCAAGTGGGTCGGGTTCGACATCCCGAACGAGTTCGTCGTCGGCTACGGCCTCGACTACGCCGAGGCGTACCGGGGCCTGCGCGTGGTCGGGCACCCTCGCCCCGCACGTCTACAGCTGACCCGCGGCGCCGAGGGGCGTCGAACCACCGTCGCCATGCGGAACACGGGGGCGACGGGGCTCGTTGCTAGCGTGTACCCGTCCCACCCGGTGTGACCTCCGGGCGGCCGATTGACCACGAGCAGGAGGACCGGAGCGCGAGCTCCGCACCCACATGGACTTCAAGCGCATCTTCAAGACCCCGCTCTTCTGGGTCCTGGCCGTCATCGTGGTGATGCTGACGGTGTTCTCCTTCGACGGCAGCGGCGGCTACACGACGGTCACGACCGCCCAGGCCGAGAAGCTGATCACCGACAAGAAGGTCGAGTCGGCGGTCATGACCACCGAGAACGTCCTGACCCTGGACCTCAAGCCGGGCCAGACGTTCAGCGACTCGGCCGCCGACATCAGCGGGGCCACCAAGGTCCAGACCGACTACGTCGACGCCCGGGCCGAGCAGCTCGATCGATGCGCTGACGGCCAACGTGCCCAACGGCTACGACGACAAGAAGGAGGGCGACAGCGCCTTCTGGACGATCTTCATCAGCTTCTTCCCCGTGCTGCTCCTCGTCGGGCTCTTCTGGTTCCTCATGAGCCAGGCCCAGGGCGGCGGCTCGCGGGTGATGCAGTTCGGCAAGTCCCGCGCCAAGCTCGCGACCAAGGACACCCCCAAGGTCACCTTCGCCGACGTCGCCGGGTGCCGACGAGGCGGTCGAGGAGCTGCACGAGATCAAGGAGTTCCTCGCCGAGCCCGCGAAGTTCCTCGCGGTCGGCGCCAAGATCCCCAAGGGCGTGCTGCTCTACGGCCCGCCCGGCACCGGCAAGACCCTCCTCGCGCGCGCCGTCGCCGGTGAGGCCGGGCGTGCCGTTCTACTCGATCTCCGGCTCCGACTTCGTCGAGATGTTCGTCGGCGTCGGTGCCTCCCGCGTCCGCGACCTGTTCGAGCAGGCCAAGGCCAACGCGCCCGCCATCGTCTTCGTCGACGAGATCGACGCCGTCGGCCGGCACCGTGGCGCCGGCCTCGGCGGTGGCCACGACGAGCGCGAGCAGACCCTGAACCAGCTGCTCGTCGAGATGGACGGCTTCGACGTCAAGACCAACGTCATCCTCATCGCGGCGACCAACCGCCCCGACATCCTCGACCCGGCGCTGCTGCGCCCGGGCCGGTTCGACCGGCAGATCGCGGTCGAGGCCCCCGACATGATCGGCCGCCACCGCATCCTCGAGGTGCACGGCCAGGGCAAGCCGCTGGCCACCGGCGTCGACCTGCTCGCCGTCGCCCGCCGCACCCCCGGCTTCACCGGCGCCGACCTGGCCAACGTGCTCAACGAGGCCGCGCTGCTCACCGCACGCACCGACAAGAAGCTCATCGACGACGAGGTGCTCGACGAGGCCATCGACCGCGTCATCGCCGGCCCGCAGAAGCGCACCCGCATCATGTCGGCCAAGGAGCGCAAGATCACCGCGTACCACGAGGGTGGCCACGCCCTCGTCGCCTCGGCGATGAACCACCTCGACCCGGTCACCAAGGTGACGATCCTGCCGCGCGGTCGCGCCCTCGGCTACACGATGGTGATGCCGACCGACGACAAGTACTCCACGACCCGCAACGAGATCCTCGACCAGCTGGCCTACGCGCTGGGCGGCCGCGTCGCGGAGGAGATCATCTTCCACGACCCGACCACCGGTGCCGCCAACGACATCGAGAAGGCCACCGCGATGGCCCGCAAGATGGTCACCGAGTACGGCATGAGCGAGCGGGTCGGCGCGGTCAAGCTCGGCCAGAGCCAGGGCGAGGTCTTCCTCGGCCGCGACATGGGCCACCAGCGCGACTACTCCGAGCAGGTCGCCGCCGTGGTCGACGAGGAGGTCCGCAAGCTCGTCGACGACGCGCACGACGAGGCCTGGCGCGCGGTCAACGACAACCGCGACATCCTCGACCAGCTCGTGCTCGTCCTCCTCGAGCGCGAGACGCTCAACGCGGCCGAGCTCGCCGAGATGTTCACGAACATCGTCAAGCGTCCGGTGCGCCCGACCTGGCTGTCCAGCGAGCACCGCACGCTGTCCGACCTGCCGCCGGTGCTCACCCCGGCCGAGCAGCAGGCCGCGATGAACGGCCACAGCAACGGCTTCGGCGCCCCCGTCGGCGCCACGGTGACCCCGGGTGACCCTCGCACCCAGGCCGAGATCGACGCGGCCGCCCGGGCCGGCGCCGACCCGGCCGCGGGGGAGAACCCCCCGACGCAGGTCATCGAGGTGCCGGACGGTGGACGTGTCGAGCCCTGAGCCGGAGGGCGTCGACGACGACGCCACCATGCGGGGTCCCGTCGACCTCCCGCGCGCCGAGGCGGCCGTGCGCGAGTTCCTCGTCGCGATCGGCGAGGACCCCGACCGCGAGGGCCTGCTCGACACCCCGCGCCGGGTCGCGCGTGCCGCTCGCGAGCTCTACGCCGGGCTCTGGCAGGACCCCGCCGAGGTGCTGTCGAAGACCTTCTCGATCGACCACGAAGAGCTCATCATCGTGCGCGACATCCCGATGTACTCGACGTGCGAGCACCACCTGCTGCCCTTCCACGGGGTCGCCCACATCGGCTACATCCCGGCGCCGGACGGCAAGGTCACCGGCCTGAGCAAGCTCGGCCGGCTCGTCGAGATCTTCGCCCGACGCCCCCAGGTGCAGGAGCAGCTCACCACCCAGGTCGCCGACGCCCTCGTCGAGCACCTGGGTGTGCAGGGCGTCATCGTCGTCGTCGAGGCCGAGCACCTGTGCATGTCGATGCGCGGGGTGCAGAAGCCGGGCTCGCGCACCATCACCTCCGCCGTTCGCGGCCAGCTGCGCGACCCCGCCACCCGCGCCGAGGCGATGTCGCTGCTGCTCGGCGGCAAGCGGTGACCGGCCGGTGACCCTGCCGGAACCACGGGCGGGCCGTCCGCTCGTCATGGGCGTCGTCAACGTCACCCCCGACTCGTTCAGCGACGGTGGGGCGTGGTTCACGCCCGAGGCGGCGGTGGCGCACGGCCGCGAGCTCGTCGCGCAGGGCGCGGACCTGCTCGACGTCGGCGGTGAGTCGACCCGGCCGGGCGCGGAGCGCCCGAGCACCGCGGAGGAGCTGCGCCGCGTCATCCCCGTCGTCGAGGCGCTGAGCGCCCTGGCCCCGGTGTCGGTCGACACGATGCGTGCCGAGGTGGCCGCTGCGGCGCTGGATGCCGGTGCCTCCCTCGTCAACGACGTGAGCGGTGGGCTCGCGGACCCCGAGATGGCCGCCCTGGTCGCGCAGCGGTCGGTGCCGTTCGTCGCCATGCACTGGCGCGGGCACAGCCGCGACATGCAGACCAGGGCGCGGTACGACGACGTGGTCGCCGACGTGGTGCGCGAGCTGGGCGAGCGCGTCGAGGTGCTCGCCGCCGCCGGGGTGCACCCGGATGCCGTCGTGCTCGACCCCGGCTTCGGGTTCGCCAAGAACGCCGAGCACAACTGGGAGCTGCTCCGCCGGCTCGACGAGGTCGTGGCGCTGGGCCACCGCGTCGTCGTCGGCACGTCGCGCAAGACCTTCCTGGGCGCCGTGGGGCGCACCGCCGACACGGCCCGGCCGCCGCTGGAACGCGACGTCGTCACCGCGGCCACGACCGTGCACGTCGCCCGCCACGGCGTCTGGTGCGTGCGGGTGCACGACGTCGTCGCGACGGTCGACGCGCTCGACGTCGTGGAGGCCCTGCACGGCTACGGGAGCCAGCGGTGAGCGGCGTGCCCCGCGACCGCATCCGGCTGTCGGGTGTTCGTGGTCGCGGTTTCCACGGGGTCTTCGAGCACGAGCGCCGCGAGGGGCAGGAGTTCGTCGTCGACGTCGAGCTCGTCGTCGACCTCGCGCCGGCCGGGGCGAGTGACGACCTCGCCGACACGGTCAACTACGGCGCGATCGGCGCCGCCGCGCTGGCCCGGATCGTGGGCGAGCCGCACGACCTCATCGAGCGGCTCGCCGAGCTGGTCGCCCAGGACGCCCTCGAGCACGCCGCGGTCGACGAGGTGACCGTCACGGTGCACAAGCCCCAGGCGCCCGTGGGGGTGCCGTTCGGCGACGTCACGGTCACGCTGACGCGGCGCCGCACCCCGGTGCCGGTGGTCGTCGCCGTCGGGGCGAACCTGCCGCGCGGCGAGCAGCGACCGCAGGACATCGCCCGGGCCGCGGTCGACGCGCTCGCGCAGCACGCGGACGTCACGGTGGTGTCCGTGTCCGGGCTGTACGACACCGAGCCGGTGGGCGGCCCCGAGCAGCCCACCTACGTCAACGCCGTCGTCACGGCCCGCACCCCGCTGTCGCCCACGTCGCTGCTGCGCGAGCTGCACGGCATCGAGGCGTCGTTCGACCGCCGCCGCGAGGTGCGGTGGGGGGCGCGCACCCTCGACCTCGACCTCGTGCAGTACGGCGACCCGGCATCCGGCACCGACGTCACCTCCGACCTGCCGCGGCTGACCCTGCCGCACCCGAGGGCCCACGAGCGCGCGTTCGTGCTCGTGCCGTGGCTCGAGGCCGACCCCACCGCCGTGCTGCGCCACGAGGGCCGGGCGGTGCCGGTCGCCGACCTCGTCGCGGCGCTCGACACGACCGGCGTTCGTCAGCACCCGACCGACCCCACCAGCCCGGCCACCGATGGAGGAGACGAGAACTGATGCGGCGCAAAGAGATCCGCGTGCAGACGCTCGTCCTGGTCGCGGCCGTCACCGGCATCATCGGCTTCGCCGTCTTCGCCATGATCACCCGGAGCGGCTCGCTGGTGCCGAAGCCGTCCCTGCTGTCGGGCGTGCTGCTCGTCGTCATGGGCGGGCTCGTGCTGTGGTTGGCCCGCCCCGTGCGGCGCTACCTCCAAGGTCGAGCGACGACCTCGCTCGACCCGCTGCGCGCGGCACGCACCGTCGTGCTGGCCCAGGCCGCAGCGCTCACCGGCTCGGCGGCCGCCGGGTGGTACGCCGGCCAGCTCGTGGTCGTGCTGACCGACCTCTCGCTCGACGCGAACCGGGGCCGGCTGCTGCCGCTGGGAGCGCTCGTCGTCGCCGGCGTGGCCCTCGCGGCGGCCGGGCTCGTGGCCCAGCGCTGGTGCCGCATCGAGCCGCCCGCCGAGGACGACGACGACGCCCACGACCGGGCCGCGTAGACCGCACGGTCAGGTCCGCGGCACCGCGCCCGGACCACCGAGTTGTCAGCGGACGCAGAAGTTCGGCCGGGACGCAGCAATTGCTGCGTGCAGTGCGAGCTCCTGCGTGCCCGGCGCACGACGTGGCTCCTACTTGTCGACGTCGCCGACGACGAAGAACATCGAGCCGAGCACGGCCACCATGTCGGCCACGAGGCAGCCGGGCAGCACCTGCGAGAGCACCTGCACGTTGTTGAACGACGCCGACCGCAGCTTCAGGCGCCACGGGGTCTTCTCGCCGCGCGAGACCAGGAAGTACCCGTTGAACCCGAGCGGGTTCTCGGTGGCGGTGTAGCGCTCGCCCTCGGGCACCTTGAGCACCTTGGGCAGCCGCTGGTTGACCGGGCCGGCGGGCAGCATCCTGAGCATGTCGAGGCAGGCCTGCGCGAGGTCGAGGCTGACGTGCACCTGCTCGAGCAGCACCTCGAGCCGGGCCAGGCAGTCGCCGGCGGTGCGGGTGACGACGCGGCCGGGGCCGCCGGGCGCGAAGAGCGTGGCGTACGCGAGGTAGGGGTCGTCGCGGCGCAGGTCGACGTCGAGCCCGCTGGCGCGCGCGATCGGCCCCGAGACGCCGTAGGCCAGGCAGGTCTCGATGTCGAGCACGCCCACCCCGCGGGTGCGCGCCTCGACGATCTCGTTGCCGGAGATGAGCGACTCGAGCTCGGGCAGCCGGCGCCGGACGCCGTTGACGGCCGCCTCGACCCGACCCAGCCAGCCGGCGGGGACGTCCTCCTTGAGGCCGCCGACCCGGTTGAACATGTAGTGCATCCGGCCGCCGGAGGCCTCCTCCATGACGGCCTGCAGCTCCTCGCGCTCGCGGAACGCGTAGAACACCGGCGTGATGGCGCCGAGCTCGAGCGGGTAGGAGCCGAGGAACATCAGGTGCGAGAGGACGCGGTTGAGCTCGGCGAGCAGGGTGCGCAGCCAGACCGCCCGCTCGGGCACCTCCATGCCGAGCATCGCCTCGACGCCGAGCACCACCCCGAGCTCGTTGCTGAACGCCGAGAGCCAGTCGTGCCGGTTGGCCAGCACGGTGATCTGGCGGTAGTCGCGCACCTCGAACAGCTTCTCGGCCCCGCGGTGCATGTAGCCGATGATCGGCTCGGCGCTGATGATCCGCTCGCCGTCGAGCACCACGCGCAGCCGCAGCACCCCGTGCGTCGCCGGGTGCTGGGGGCCGATGTTGAGCACCATGTCGGCGGTCGCGAGGCCGCCGGCGCCCAGGCCGACGTCGAGCGCGCGCTGGCCGGTCTCGGAGGTCACGCCGTCAGTCTGCCGCACGGCACCCGCGGGCCGGGGTCAGCAGCCGGCGAAGGTCTCGCCCCCGGTGGCCCAGCCGGAGCCGTCGAGGGTGACGAGCAGCAGCCGATCGGCCTCGGGGGCGTCGGCGAGCTCCTTCGTGGCTGACCGAGCGGGTCTGGAGGGGTTCCCCGGCCGCCGTGCAGTGGTGCAGCAGGAACGTGGTGCCCTCGCGCACCGGGATGTCGAAGGTCTTCTTGTCGTTCTGGTTGACGTACCGGTCGGACCCGACCTGCCAGGAGTTGACCGGCAGGCCCTGCTTCGCCACCACCTCGTCGTCGACCTCCGGGTCGGTCCAGCGGTCGAGCACGAGCACGTCGACGTCCCCGGCCCGCTTCGCGCCGGTGACCTGGCCGAAGTCGAAGGCGCGGCCCCTGACGTCGCTGGTGGGCGCCTTGACCTTGGTCGAGGCGGTGCGCGACGGCGTCGGCTTCGCGCTCGGGGCCGCCGGGGACGGGGTGCCCGTCACGGTGACGACGACCTCCTGCGGGGTGTCCGACCCGCAGCCGCTCAGGCCCGCGCCGGCCACGAGGGCGAGCGCGAGGGGGGCACACGTCATCCGGAGTCGCACCCCACAACGGTGCCACGGACCGCCGCCCGGAGTCACATCCGCCGTACGCGGCGCAGCACCCAGGCGAACCCGCCGAGGCCGTCCGGGGCGGTCAGGGCGCCGACCGCCGAGGCGCCCGCCAGGGCGGCCAGGTAGCCGGCCGGGTCGGTGCGGGCCAGGTCGTGCGCGGGGGTGTGGGCGTCGAGCCCCAGGTCGCGCAGCGCCGCCCGCTGGGTCGTGATCTCGTCGTGCTCGAGCGAGTCGACGGCGACGTGGGCGGTGAGGTCGCACGACCCGTCCGGCACCGGCACCACCAGGGCCCCCGAGCGGTAGGCCGTGAGCGTGCCCCCCGCGGGCCGCTCACCCGCCGTGTGGCCGTAGTCGACGGCGAGCAGGATGCCGTCGCGCACCCGCGCGACGAGGTCGCCCCAGGCCAGGTCGCGGGTCAGGCCGACCTCGACGCGCGCCCCGACGGGCAGCCCGTCGACGGGCCAGTGGAGCGCGCACCAGGCCAGCTCCGTCGTCGGTCGGCGCGGCACCGGTCGCCTCCTGCCCGGTGGCCGGGTCGACGAGCACCACCGCGAGCCGGCCCGGCGCGACGACCTCGGCGACCGTGCACGGCACCACGTCGAGCCACTCGTGCGCGACGACGAGCACGTCATCGAGGTCGGTGAGCCCGGGGGGCAGCGCGGCGCCGCCGGGGGAGCGCAGCCAGGCGACGGCATCCGGCAGGTCGTCCGGTCGTGGCACGACGTCGACGCCGGTCAGCCGCAGGTCGGGACGCTGCGCCGCCAGCCGGGTCAGCAGCTCGCCGCGGCCGCACCCGACGTCGACGACGTGGTGGACCCCCTCGCGGTCGGCGAGGCGCCCGATCGCCTCGGCGAAGGGCGCCCCCAGCGGCCCGTGGGTCGAGGTCGTGAAGTGCCCGGCCGGCCCCGCGGCGCCGCCGGTAGAACCCGTGCGGGCCGTAGAGCGCGTCGTGCCACGCCTCGCGCCAGGGGACCATCACGAACCGCACGCTATCCCCGCGCCGGCCGTGCGGTGGCGCCCTGCGGGTCACCCGAGCGCACGGGGGCGGATGAGGGGTAGGTTTCCTGACCGTGGACGGCATCGAGCACCCGGCCCGGCTGACCGTGGGGGTCGTCGGCGCCGGCCGGGTCGGCGCGGTGCTCGGCGCGGCGCTCGCGCGGGCCGGCCACCGGGTCACCGGCGCGTACGCCGTGTCCGACGCCAGCCGCTCCCGGGCCGCCGAGCTGCTGCCGGGCGTGCCGCTCGCCGATGTCGCCACGGTCGTCGCCGGGGCCGAGCTCGTGCTCCTCGCGGTGCCCGACGACGCGCTGCGCGCACCTCGTCGCGCGGGCTGTCGGCGACCGGCGCCTGGCAGGCCGGCCAGATGGCGGTGCACACCAGCGGCCGGCACGGGGTCGCCGTGCTCGAGCCGGCGCGGCGCGCACCACGTGCTGCCGCTGGCCCTGCACCCGGCGATGACGTTCACCGGCACCGCGATGGACCTCGACCGGCTCACCGAGTGCGCCTTCGGCGTCACCACCGACGAGGCGCTGCGGCCGGTCGCCGAGGCGCTCGTCCTGGAGATGGGCGGCGACCCGGTGTGGGTCGCCGAGGAGGACCGGGCCGCCTACCACGCGGCGCTCGCCCACGGCGCGAACCACCTCGTCACGCTGACCAGCGAGGCGATGGAGCTGCTCGTCGCGGGCGGGGGTCGCCGAGCCGCGCCGGGTCGTCGGCCCGCTGATGCGCGCCGCGCTCGACAACGCGCTGCGGCTGGGTGACGCGGCCCTCACCGGACCGGTGGCCCGCGGCGACGTCGGTACGGTGGAGGACCACCTGCGCGAGCTGGACCGGCTCTCGCCCGAGATCCGGAGGACCTACGTGGCGCTCGCCCGGGCCACCGCCCTGCGCGCTCTCGACAGCGGTCGGCTGCGGCCCGCTGCCGCCGAGCCCCTCCTCGACATCCTCGCCGACCAGGAGCACTGAGTGACCGCCGCAACCACCGTCCCCGTCGTCGCGCACACCCGCGAGGAGCTCAAGGCCGCCCGCGAGGCGCTGTCGAGCCGCGACGTCGCCGTCGTCATGACGATGGGCGCGCTGCACGACGGGCACGCCCAGCTGATCCGCGCCGCCCGCCGGCGGCACGACCACGTCGTCGTGACGATCTTCCTCAACCCGCTGCAGTTCGGGCCCAAGGAGGACCTCTCGCGCTACCCGCGCACCTTCGACGCCGACCTCGAGATCTGCACGCGCGGCCGGGGTCGACGTCGATCTTCGCGCCGACCCCCGACGTGGTCTACCCCGACGGCGACCCCGGCGTGCGCGTGTCGCGCCGGCCCGCTCGGCGAGGTGCTCGAGGGCGCCTCCCGGCCGGGTCACTTCGACGGCGTGCTCACCGTCGTCGGCAAGCTGCTGCACCTCACCGCGGCCCGGCAGCGCCTACTTCGGCCAGAAGGACGCCCAGCAGCTGCTCCTCATCCGGCGGATGGTGCGCGACCTCGACTTCCCGGTCGACATCGTCTCGGTGCCCACCGTGCGCGAGCACGACGGCCTGGCGATGAGCAGCCGCAACATGTACCTCACCGAGTCCGACCGCGAGACCGCCCTGTGCCTGTCGCCGCGCGCTGCGCGCCGGGGGCGAGGCCGCGGCCGTACGGCCCCTCGGCGATCCGCCGGGCGGCTCGCGAGGTGCTCGTCGAGGAGCCGCTGGCCCTGGTCGACTACCTCGTGCTCGTGCACCCGCAGACCCTCGCCGACGTGCCCGAGTGGTACCGCGGAGAGGCGCTGCTCGCCGTCGCCGCCCGGGTCGGCACGACCCGCCTCATCGACAACACGCCGGTGCTCGTCGGCCCCGGCGGTGGTGCGCTCGACGTGTTCTCCGACGTGTCGCACGCCCGGGCCGAGGTCTGAGGCACCGGGATGCCGCCCACGCCCGTCACGCTGCCGCGTCGCCTGAGTGCGCCCGCCCCCGGCTGGACGACGACCGCCGACGTCGTCGTGGTCGGCTCGGGCATCGCCGGGCTGACCTGCGCGCTGCGGCTGCGCGAGCGGGTCGACCGGGTGCTGCTCGTGACCAAGACCGTGCTGTCGGCGGGCTCGACCGCAGTGGGCCCAGGGCGGCATCGCCGCGGCGCTCGACCCGGAGGACACCCCGCAGGAGCACCTCGACGACACCCTCGTGGCCGGGGTCGGGCTGTGCGACGCCGGAGGCGGTGCGCATCCTGGTGACCGAGGGCCCCGACCGGGTGCGCGAGCTCGTCGCCCTCGGGGCGGAGTTCGACCGTGACGCCGGGCGGCGAGATCAAGCTGACCCGCGAGGGCGGCCACCACCGCGACCGCATCGCGCACGCCGGCGGTGACGCCACCGGCGCCGAGATCTCCCGCGCGCTGATCGCCGCGCTGCACCGCGGTCGTCGACGACCCGGGCATCGAGGTCGTCGAGCACGCCCTCGTCGTCGACCTGCTCACCGCCGACGACGGCGCGGTCTGCGGGGTGACGCTGCACGTCATCGGCGAGGGGCAGGTCGACGGGGTCGGCGCCGCCTACGGCGCGGGCCGTCGTGCTCGCGACCGGCGGCCTCGGCCAGATCTACACCTCGACGACCAACCCGCCGGTGGCCACCGGCGACGGGATGGCGGCCGCGCTGCGGGCCGGTGCGCGGGTCACCGACCTGGAGTTCGTGCAGTTCCACCCCACCGTGCTCTTCCTCGGTGAGGGGTCCACCGGCCAGCAGCCGCTCATCTCCGAGGCGGTGCGCGGCGAGGGCGCCTTCCTCGTCGACGGCGCCGGGGTGCGCATCATGGCGGGCCGTCACGAGCTCGCCGACCTCGCACCGCGCGACGTCGTGGCCCGGGCGATCCTCGACGTGATGCGCGACCAGCACGTCGACCACGTGTGGCTCGACGCGCGCCACCTGGGCGCCGACTTCCTCGAGCAGCGCTTCCCGTCGATCGTCGCCCGCTGCCGCGAGCTCGGGTTCGACCCGGCCACCGAGCTGCTGCCGGTCGCGCCGGCCCAGCACTACGCCTCCGGCGGCGTCGAGACCGACCTGCTCGGGCGGTCGTCCGTCGACGGCCTCTACGCCTGCGGCGAGTGCTCGTGCACCGGGGTGCACGGCGCCAACCGGCTCGCGTCGAACTCGCTGCTCGAGGGCCTGGTCTTCGCCCACCGCATCGCCGACGACGTCACCAGCCGGTTCGCCGCCGGCGAGCTGCCGCTGCGGGCGCCGGCGTCCGATGCCGGAGACGCGGCGGTGCTCGACGCCTCCCACCGCCTCGACGTGCAGCGCGCGATGACCCGGGGGTCGGGCCCGGTGCGCTCCGGCCGCGTCGACGGCCGGGGCGCTCGAGGCGCTCGCCGCCCTCGCCGCGGTGCCGCCGAGCACGGCCGAACCCGGGCCCGGCCACCTGGGAGACGACCAACCTGCTGCACCTCGGGCAGGCCCTCTCGCTCGTGGCGCACCGGCGCGAGGAGACCCGCGGCGGGCACGTGCGCTCCGACTTCCCCGAGCGCGACGACGCGCGCTGGCTGCTGCACCTCACGACGACCCGGCCGGCCGACGGGGCGCTCGTCGTCACCGAGCGGCCGGTGGAGACCCCCACATGACCGACCACGGATTCCCCGACGACCGACGCCCTGCTCGCTCGTCGAGCGCGCCCTCGACGAGGACCTCGCCACCGGCACCGACGTCACGACGATGGCGACCATCCCGGCATCCCAGCAGTCGGTCTCGCACCTCGTGGCCCGGGCCGACGGCGTGGTCGCCGGGCCTGCCCGTCGTCGCACTCGTGCTGGATGCCGTGGCGGCCCGCCTCGGGAGCGGCGAGGTGGGCGTCGAGGCGGTGCGTGGACGACGGCATCCGGGTCACGCGCGGTGACCACCTCGCGACCCTGCGCGGGGCCACCCGCACCACGCTCGTCGCCGAGCGCACCATCCTGAACGTGCTGTCCCGCACCTCGGGCGTCGCGACCCACACCCGGCGCTGGGCCGACGTGCTCGACGGGTCGGGGGCGATGGTGCTCGACACCCGCAAGACGACGCCGGGGATGCGCGCGCTCGAGAAGTACGCCGTGCGCTGCGGCGGGGGCACGAACAAGCGGATGGGCCTGTACGACGTCGCGATGATCAAGGACAACCACAAGCTCGCCGCCGGCGGCGCTCACGGCGGCCTACGACGCGGTGCGGCGCACCTTCCCCGACGTCGCGATCCAGGTCGAGGTCACGACCACTGCCGAGGCGATCGAGTCGGTGCGCGCCGGGGCGCGGTTCCTGTTGTGCGACAACATGTCTCCCGACCTCCTGCGCACCACGGTGGACGCCGTGCGCGCCACCGGCGAGGCCGTCGAGATCGAGGCGACGGGCAACCTGACGCTCGAGGTGGCGGCGGCGTACGCGGCGACGGGGGTCGACTACCTCTCGGTCGGCGGGCTCACCCACTCCTCGCCGATCCTGGACATCGCGCTCGACCTCGACCCCGAGGCCGACTGACGGCCTACGACCCCTCGGTGCGTGACGCGGGCCGGACCAGGCCGGACTCGTAGGCCGCGACGACGACCTGGGTCCGGTCGCGAAGCCCGAGCTTGCGCAGGATGCTCGCCACGTGGGTCTTCACGGTCCACTCGCTGATCACCAGGTGGGCGGCGATCTCGGCGTTCGACATGCCGGTCGCGACCGCGCGCGCCACGTCCACCTCCCGGCTGGTCAGGCCGGCGAGCTCGCCGGGGGCCGGAGCCGGCGCGCCCGTGGCCTGGCGCCGTTCCGCCTCCGCGAGGAGGGCGGTCGCCTCGGACAGTCGCTGCGTGAGGTCGCGGTTGTCGCCGGACACTCGGAGCAGCTGCCCGGACCGATGCCCGACGACGAGGCCGGTGAGCCAGGCTGACCCGAACACGACCGCCATGAACTCGGCGTCCCCCGACGACCGGCCCAGCACCGCGACCGCGACGACGAGCACCGCCGCACTGGCCGGGGCCCGAGCCGGGACCGAGTAGGCGCTGCTCGAGTAGGCGGCGACCAGCAGGGCCGCGAGCGTCGCCAGGCCCTCGGTCGGCGTCGTGAGCCAGCCCTGGACGGTGGCGGAGCCGAACACCGCCACGAGCACACCGATCGGCAGGGCCCGGCGCAGCACCAGCGGGAGAGTCATGCCGAGCGTGGTCACGGCGAGGACGGGCCGCGATCCGACCACCTCGCCGACCCCTGGCACGAGCTGCGGGGCCCAGATCTCCGTCTGGCTCGCCAGGGTCAGCGCGAGGGCCAGCACGAAGTCCAGGACGCCCGGTCGTGGACGTGGCCTCCAGCTCATGGTCGGGACGGTACCGACCGGCGCCGGCCTGGGGGGCTCACTCCAGAGAGTGAGCTGGCGAAAACCGCTCCCGAGAGCGATGCGCAGCGCCGCCCCGGCGAGCAGGTTCGAGGCCTCATCCACCCTCACGGAGGTCGTCATGTCCAGACTCACGTCCCGAGTTCTCTACGCAGTGCTCCTCGGCCAGCTCGTCGCCCAGCTGGGTTGGATCGACCCGCTGTTCATCCCCCTGGTGCTCGCGGGACCGCCGCTGACCGGCGCCATCCTCGCCACGCGCCGGGTCGGGTTCACCTGGGTGGCGGTGCTCTGGGCGAGCACCGGCATCGGGATGGCCTGGTCGGACTGGCTCGTGAACCGCTCCGACGTCGGCTTCCACCTCGCGCTGGCCGTCATCATGCCGCTGCTGGCCGGCATCGGATGGGGAGCCGTCCGGCTGGCGCAGCTCCGCAGCACACCCGCGGTCGAGTGACAGGCGCGCTCCTGAAGACATGCAGTCGTCGCTGGCGGGCCGCCTGCCGAGCGCGGAACGAGCTGGTCAGCTCGCCGTTCGGCTCGACTGCATGTCTCCGGGAGCATCGGCCGGGGTCTGCGGGACCTCGGCCGTCCTCACCCGAGGAGCGGGAGGGCGGAGAAGGGGTGGTCCTGCCAGATCAGGCGGGACGCCTGCTCCGGGTCGGCGGTGACCACTGACCGCGAGTCGAAGCGCTGGACGAGGCGCCGGCCCGTGTCGTACGCCGGCCAGCCCGGGTCGCCGTGGGCCGCGAACGACGTCCACGCGGCGCGCATCGCGGCGGACAGGGCCTCGGCCTCGGGCGGGGGCGGGTCGCCGATCAGCATCGCGGGCTGGCCGCGGTCGAGGTTGCCGAAGACGAGCGGCACGTCGAGGCCGTGGCAGGCGCCGAAGGCTCCGCCCATGCCCGGGGCCGGCCAGGTCAGCTCGTAGACGTGCGCCCGGCCGCCACCGGAGGTCTGGGCCTCGGCGAGGTGGAGCGACGGCATCCGGAACAGCCAGTCGGAGTGCACCAGCTCGTACAGCTCCTCCGGGCCGGCATCCGGGTAGGCCTCGCGGTAGCGACGGCTTCCGTCCGGGCCGGGGGCGAACACGTCGCAGGGCGCTCGCGGCCTGCTCCTCGTCGACCTCGCCGAGCAGTCCGCCGATGACGGTGAACAGGCGATGCTCGTCGCGAGTGTGGCCGACGAGCAGCTCGACGTCCCGGCCGGCGCCGTCGGCCAGGGCCTGCCAGGGTGTGACCGCCAGGACCTCGCCGTCGACGACGGGCGAGAAGGGGATCCGTCGGTGCGCGGGCAGGCCCCAGCGCGACACCCGCTCGTGCATCGCGGCGCCGACGGCGTCGCCCGCAGCCGCCAGCTGCCGTGGGTCGACGCCGGACAGGTCGGCGGCGGTGGGCCGCAGCCCCAGCTCGGCGGCGCAGGCGGCGGCGATGTCCGCGGCGAGCTCGGGCGAGAAGAAGGTGCCCGGCATGCTCTGCACGACGGCTCGGCGGAAGAGGCCCGCCGCGCGGTGCATCGCCAGCAGGGCAGCGACGGACCCGCCGCCCGCCGACTGGCCGAAGACGGTGACCCGGTGCGGCGTCGCCGCCGAAGGCCGCGATGTTGTCGCGCACCCACTCCAGGGCGGCGACCTGGTCGAGCAGGCCGCGGTTGGCCGGAGCCCCCTCGATCTGCGCGAACCCCTCGATCCCCACGCGGTAGTTGAACGTCACCACGACGACCCGGCCCTCCCGCGCGAGCCGACCACCGTCGTACTCGGGCAGGCCGGACGTCCCGATCTCGTAGCCGCCGCCCTGGATCCACACCATCACCGGCAGGCCGGCGTCGGCGGTCGGGTTCTGGCGACCACACGTTCACCGTCAGCCAGTCGTCATCCGCCGGGTCGGGCGACAGCGCGTCCATCCCGAAGTGGCCACCCTGCGGGGGCGGCGGGCCGTAGGTGAGGGTCTCCCGCACACCGCCCCAGGCCGATGCCCGCCGGGGCGCGGCGAAACGGAGCGCGCCGACGGGTGGCTCGGCGTACGGGATGCCGCGGAAGACCGCCACACCTCCCTCGCGCACGCCGCGGACCCTCCCGGCCATGGTCCGGGCCTCGGGCGGTGGAGCGGACTCGGAAGGGGTCGTCACCAGCGCCTGCTCAGGCGGGGGGCGGGTCGACGACGAACAGGTTGCCCGAGTACATGCCCATCACGCAGGTGAAGTGCACGGTGCCGGTCTCCAGCGCCGGCAGCCGCACGGTGTTCGGTCCCTCGGCCAGGTTGACCTTGATGCCGAGGTCGGGCACCCGCAACAACGCGCTGCAGTCGAACTTCGAGGTGCCGTCGATGAGCCACGTCGTCGGCATCCCGGCGTAGAGCACGGTGTCCGCCGGCTCGTAGCCGCCCGGGGTCTGCGTCATGCGGACCGTCTGCACACCGTCGACGACGGTGACGTTCGCGGATGCCGTGCGCGCGCCCGCCGCCGAGGCGGCGCCCCCCGACAGGCCGAGCAGGTTCAGGCCGCTCGACACGTTGAGCAGCGCGAACGCCAGGACGAGCACCCCGACGACGCGCAGCACGGTGACCTGCCTCGTGCCGGTCGTGACCTCGGGCACCGACGCCGAGGGCGAGCAGCCCGGGCGTGGTGCCGAGGGCGAAGGTCGCCATGATGCTGCCCGCGGCCAGCGGCGACGCGGTCGACAGGGCGTAGACCTGCACCGCCTGGGTGAAGCCGCAGGGCAGGAAGAACGAGGCGGCGCCGACCAGGGCGGTGCGCCAGTGGCTGTAGCCGGCATCCGTCGCGGCCTCGATGCCGAGCACCCGCCCGAGCCCGGCGGGCAGCCTCGGCGACCACGCGGCCACCCGCGGGGACACCCCGGTGAGCCGGATGCCGAGCAGGAACATGACCACGGCGACCGCCAGAACCAGCACCCCGGTCACCCGGGTGGGCAGGCTCATCGTCGACCCGAGGGCGCCGAGCAGCGCGCCGAGGACGCCGAAGCCGACGATGCGCCCGGCGTTGAAGGCGAGCTGCGGCCGCATCCGCGTCGTGAACGGCAGACGTGCCCCACCGCGGGTTGCGTGGGCGGCGGCGTGCGAGGCGGAGAAACCGAGCACCAGGCCCCCGACCATGGCCATGCAGGTCGACACACCGGCGGTGACACCCAGGATGAGCACGAGGAGCAGCCCGCCGCGGCCCGGGTCGGACACCCCCGCCAAGAGGTCGGCCGGGCCGAGGACGGAGAGGGCTGTGGCGAGCGCCGCCACGGCGAGCGCCGCGACCGCCACGGTTCGCCACACCGACCGGTCGCGGGTCAGCCAGGGTGCAGCGCCCGGTTCGTAGCCGGCGGAGCGGATCGCGGCGTCGAGCCGGTCGCGGTCGACCCTCGCGTCGCCACCGACGACGGCCGTCCCGCGAGTGGCGGACACGTGCACCGAACGCACCCCGGGCACCTTCTTGAGCGCCTTGGTGACTCGCTTCTCGCAGGACGTGCACGTCATCCCGGAGATGGGGACGGTGAGCGACGAGACTGCAGCGACGCTCGTCCTCGTGCCCACGGTCTTCCTCCCGCTGTGCCTAGAGGTCCCCATGATCCCATTCGATCCCGGGGGCGTAAACGGTGGTGGGACCGGCCTCACACCGGCGAGACGCTCAGAACCGCTTCCAGCGAAGCGCCACCGCGTAGTCGACGGTGAGCCCCTCGTGGGCGGCGAGCACCTCGTCGGCCGGCCCGGGCGGGAGCTCGATGCGCGTCACGGCGTCGAGGTCGTCGCGGTGGTCGAAGGTCCACGCGATGGTGAGGTGCTCGGTCGTGAACCCCTGGCGGTCCCAGAACCGTTGCACTGCAACGGGATCGTACGTGGGGTAGGAGCGCCTGAACCAGGCACCGAAGGTCGACCGGGTGACGTCGTTGTCGACGACCACGGCGATGCCGCCCCGGCGCAGCACCCGCGCGACCTCGGCCAGCCCCGGCTCGCACCCGGCGCCGAAGAAGTAGGCCCAGCGTGCGTGCACGACGTCGGCGCTCGCGTCCGCCAGGGGCAGGGCCTCGGCGTCGCCGGCGAGCACGCACGCCGTGCGCGTCCCGGCATCCGCCAGTCTGGCCCGTGCGCTGGCGACGAGCGGCAGGTGCGGCTCGACACCGATGACCCGGGCGCCACGCCCGGCCAGCCGGGGGAGGTGAAACCCTGTGCCGCAACCGATGTCGACGACATCGGCCCCGGTGAGGGGGTACAGGGCGTCGATGGTGGTGTCGATGACCCCGGCCCGGTCGGAGGCGAGGTTCTCCAGCTCGTAGACGTCCGGGGTGTCCCAGATGTTCGGGCTGCGGATCACGACGAGCGGCGCGGCTTCGATGCCTTGGCGGGGGCCTTCGCCCGGCGTTCGCCGGGGGCCTTCGCCGGCTTCGCGGGTGCCTTCGCCGACTTCGCCGGCTTCGCGGGCGTCTTGGGTGTGGCCTTCTTCGCAGACGCCTTGGCCGCCCGGGTGGCCTGCGCCGGTGGCACCGGGTGCGCCGGCTCGTTGGCGCCGGGCACGGGGGCCGTGGTGCGCTTGCGGGGCACCCGGGTGCGCCGGCCGCCGATCGTGCCTGCCTCGACCGTCGCGGGGTGCACCAGCAGCGGGATGAGCTGGCGGGCGCCCGCCGAGCGGGCCCGCTTGACGGTGTCGAGGTGGGCCTCGCAGCGCAGCACCAGCTCGGCGTAGCCCTCCTCGCCCATCAGGGCGGTGAGCTCGGCGCGGTTGCTGCGGTAGACCGGCTCGGCGCCGACGTGCGCCTCGGTGTTCGAGGAGCAGTACCAGTCGAGGTCGTGGCCGCCCGGGCCCCAGCCGCGGCGGTCGTACTCGGCGATCGTCACCTCGAGGTAGGAGGTGTCGTCGGGGCGCTCGACGGTGCGGTAGGACCGGCGGATCGGCAGCTGCCAGCAGACGTCGGGCTTGGCCTCGTGCGGCGGGCGACCGGTGAGCACCGCGTGCTGGTGCAGCGCGCACCCGGCGCCGGCGGGGAAGCCGGGCCGGTTGAGGAAGATGCACGCGCCGTCGACGACCTTGGTCTTGCGGGCGCCGTCCTCCTTCTCGGTCCAGGCCTTGAGCCGGGCCGGGTCCTTCTCGCCGTACCGGCCGTGACCCGGGTGCATCTGCCACTCGTCCTCGCCGAGCTCGGCCACCACGGCCTGCACGCGTTCCACGTCGTCGTCGTCGGTGAAGTGCGCGCCCAGGGTGCAGCAGCCGTCGTCGGGGCGGTCGGCGTAGATGCCCTTGCAGCCGGAGCCGAAGATGCACGTCCAGCTCGACGTCAGCCAGGTGAGGTCGACCCGGAAGCGTTGGCCGGGGTTTGCGGGGTCGGGCATCTCGGCCCAGGTGCGGGCGATGTCGAGGGGAGTCTCGGGCACGCGCACCACCCTAGGGGCGGACCCTGCCAGCCACTACGTTGGGCGCATGCGCCTCGGGGTCATCGACGTCGGATCGAACACGGTCCACCTGCTCGTGGTCGACGCGCACCCGGGCGCCCAGCCGCTGCCGGCGTCGAAGCACAAGATCGACCTGCGGCTCTCCGAGCACGTCACCGACGGCGGCCTGATCGCCGACGAGGGGCGCGACCGGCTCGCCGACTTCGTCAAGCAGTGCCAGGACGTCGCCGAGGACCAGGGCGTCGAGGACCTCAGCGGCTTCGTCACGAGCGCCATCCGCGAGGCCCCGAACGGCGACGACGTGCTCGCCGCGGTGGTCGAGCGCACCGGCATCTCGCTCGACGTGCTCAGCGGTGAGGAGGAGGCCCGGCTCACCTTCCTCGCGGCCCGGCGCTGGTTCGGCTGGTCGGCGGGCACGCTGCTCGTCACCGACATCGGCGGCGGCTCGCTCGAGCTGGCCCAGGGCATGGACGAGGACCCCGACGTCGCCGTGTCGCTGCCCCTGGGTGCGGGTCGGGTCACCCGCGACCTGCTCCCCGGCGACCCGCCCGCCAAGGACGCTCGTGCGCGAGGCGCGCAAGCAGGTGCGTGCGTCGATCGCCGCCGAGCTGCGCCCGCTCGCCAAGGCGGGCACCCCGGACCACGCGGTGGGCACCTCGAAGACGATGCGCTCACTGGCCCGGATCTGCGGCGCGGCGCCGAGCGCCGAGGGCATGTACGCCGCCCGCAGCCTCGAGCGCGAGACCCTCGCCGCCCGGCTGCCCGAGATCGCCGCGATGACGGCTGCGCAGCGTTCCGAGCTGCCCGGCGTGTCGGGGTCGCGGTCGCGCCAGCTGCTCGCCGGCGCCATCGTGGCCGAGGCGACGATGGACCTGCTCGGCCTGGACCGCCTCGAGATCTGCCCGTGGGCGCTGCGCGAGGGCATCATCCTGCGACACCTGGACAGGATGAGCTGACCCGTGCCCACGCGCGGTGAGGACGGAGCGGCCCGGGGGCGACCGGTCGACGTCCCGCGCGCGCAGGTCGGCCTGTCGACGGCCTCGGTCTACCCCGAGGGGGTCGCCGCAGCCTTCGAGCTCGCCGCGCGGCTGGGCTACGACGGGGTGGAGGTGATGGTGTGGACCGACCCGCTCACCCGCGAGGCGGGGGCGCTGCGCACGCTGTCCGAGCTGCACGGCATCCCCGTGCTGTCGGTGCACGCGCCGACGCTGCTGGTGTCCCAGCGGGTGTGGGGCACCGACCCGTGGGAGAAGATCGACCGCTCGATGACGCTGGCCGACGAGCTGGGCGCCGACACCGTCGTGCTGCACCCGCCGTTCCGCTGGCAGCGCGAGTACGCCCGCGACTTCGTCGACGGGGTGGCGCGGCGCGGCGCCGAGCGGGACATCCGGCTCGCGGTCGAGAACATGTTCCCGTGGCGTGGGCCCCGCTCGCGTGAGCTCGAGGCCTACCTGCCGCACTGGGACCCGGTGCCGCAGCCCTACGACCACGTGACGCTCGACCTGTCGCACACCTCGACCTCCGGCTCGGACGCGATGGAGATGGTGCGGCAGCTCGGGCCGCGCCTGAGGCACCTGCACCTGGCCGACGGCGTCGGGTCGGCGCGCGACGAGCACCTCGTGCCCGGGCGGGGCACCCAGCCGTGCGGCGAGGTGCTCGAGACGCTCGCGGCCGGGGGGTACGCCGGTCACGTCGTCGTCGAGGTCACGACCCGTCGCGCGGGGGAGACCCAGCGCGAGCTCGACCTCGCCGAGGCGCTGGCCTTCGCCCGGCTGCACCTGGCGGCGACGGCCTGACGGCTCGTAGTGCTCAGGAGGCCGGCTGGTCGCGGCGGGCGATGCCGTCGAGACGGAGCACGTCGGACTCGTCGCGGTGGGTGCCGGTGCTGCCGACGTGCTTGTCGCTGATGCCGGGCCCGTTCTTGACCACGTGCACCAGCGCCATCGCGTGGCCGCGGCCGAGCCCGTAGTCGTCGGCGAGCCAGCCGACGATGTCGCCGGACGTGCTGTCCGCGCCGAAGCCCTTGGCGTGAGCCTCGTCGACCAGCTGCTGGGGCGTCTTGCCGGTCTTGGTCTCGATGGCGTCGAGGTAGGCCTGGAAGGACACGGCGGTCCCCTCTCGTCCGGGGTCCTCAGACCCAGTAGGTGTCGTGCTGGAGCATGAACGCGACCCGCTCGTCGGCGGACATCGGCGCGCCGCGACCCACGGCATCCAGGGTCTCGAAGTAGTCCTCGCGAGGTGCGCCGGGGGTGAACATCAGCAGCATCCGGGCGCCGCCACCGCCGCGGAAGCCGTGCAGGCCGCCCTCGGGCACGTGCAGGAAGTCGCCGGCGCCGGCGGTGACCCAGCGGGCGCCGTCGTAGAGCCGCACGGTGCCCTCGAGCACGTAGAACGACTCGGTGATGGCGCGGTGGAAGTGCGCGTCGGGGCCGGACTCCTCGTCGCCGAAGGTCCAGCGGTAGAGGCCGTAGTGGCCGCCGGTCGAGTCGCCGGTGGCGAGGTACTCGCAGGTGCCGCCGGAGCGGTAGGTGATCTCGGGTTCGGCGTCGTCGCGGCGCAGCCAGGCACTGACCTCGCCGCTCTCGCCCCGGTAGGCGTCGGCCGGGTAGGGCCGGTGCAGCGGGTTGGGAAAGGACATCCCGGCACGCTAGCGGTGCGCCGGTGACGGTGCGAGGTCTTGCGGCGGACGAGGCACGGTGGCATATTTCATCACATGGCGAATAAAGCGAGTGACGACGCGGTCGTCGTCGACCACCTGCGGGTCGTGCGGGGTGGGCGGGACGTGCTGCCCGACCTCAGCCTCTCGGTGCCCCGGGGCCAGGTCGTCGGGCTGCTCGGGCCGAGTGGCGGCGGCAAGTCGACCCTGATGCGGGCCGTGGTCGGGGTGCAGGTCACCGCCGGCGGCACGGTCACCGTGCTCGGCGAGGAGGCCGGGTCGCCCGGGCTGCGCCACCGGGTCGGCTACCTCACCCAGGCGCCCAGCGTCTACGGCGACCTCTCGGTGCGCGACAACGTCGGCTACATCGCCCGGATCATGGGCGTCGGCGGCGGATGCCGTGGACCGCGCCATCGCGTCCGTCGACCTCACCGACCACGCCCACGTCAAGGTCGAGAACCTCTCGGGTGGGCAGCAGTCGCGGGCGAGCCTGGCCTGCACGCTGGTCGGCGACCCCGAGGTGCTCGTGCTCGACGAGCCGACCGTCGGGCTCGACCCCGTGCTGCGGCGCGACCTGTGGGACCTGTTCCGCCGACTGGCCGGCGAGGGGCGCACGGTGTTCGTGTCGAGCCACGTCATGGACGAGGCCTCGCGGTGCGACCGGCTGCTGCTGCTGCGCGACGGACGCATCCTCAGCGACTCGACCCTGGCCGAGCTGCTCGAGCGCACCGGCACCGCGGATGCCGAGCAGGCCTTCCTCGCGCTCATCGACGCGGCGGATGCCGCCGACGGCAGCGACGGGGGTGCGGCCGCATGAACGTCCGCATCACGCGCACCACGGCGGGCCGCATCCTGCGCCAGCTGCGCTCCGACCACCGCACCGTCGCCCTGATGATCGTGGTGCCGTGCGTGCTGCTCGGGCTGCTCGCGTGGATCTACGCCGACCTGCCCGGCGACATCTTCAACCGGATCGGGCCGGCCCTGCTCGGGGTCTTCCCCTTCGTGGTCATGTTCATCGTCACGAGCATCGCCACGCTGCGCGAGCGCACCACCGGCACGCTGGAGCGACTGCTCACGACGCCGCTCGGCAAGGGCGACCTGATGCTCGGGTACGCCCTGGCCTTCGGGGCGATGGCGGTGCTCCAGGCGCTGGTGGCAACGGGTTTCGCGGTGTGGGTCTGTGGGCTCGACATCGCCGGGCCGCTCGGGCTGCTCGTCGTCGTGGCACTCTTCACCGCCCTGCTCGGCACGGCTCTCGGGCTGCTGGCCAGCGGGTTCGCGCGCACCGAGTTCCAGGCGGTGCAGTTCATGCCGGCGCTCGTGCTGCCGCAGTTCCTGCTCTGCGGGCTGCTCATTCCGCGCGAGCTGCTGCCGCCCGGCCTCGAGGAGATCTCGAACGTGCTGCCACTGTCGTACGCGGTCGACGCCATGAAGGACGTGACCGTCATGGCCGACCCGCTCGCCGACGTGCTGCCCAGCCTGGGGGTCATCGCGCTGTGGATCGCGGGGTCGCTGGCCCTGGGCAGCCTCACCCTGCGCCGCCGCACCCCCTGAGGCCCGGCCGGAGGGGCGTCGGGCGCGACGTGCGCGGTCACCGGAGCGCGGACCTGCGACCGGCAGTCGGCGGTCGGAGTCCGCCGGCTCAGACGTGCGGAGTCAGGACCGTATGCGGCCTGCCGAGTGCTCCTGACTTCGTGACCGCCGGCCGGTCGGCGCAGTCGTCGTGCGAGCTCTAGCGCACCACCGGCGTTCGGATCTGCGCCCGGAGCACGGATCTGCGCCCCGCCGGAGGTGGTGCGAAGTCAGGAGCACTCCGCCGGCTCAGGACGTTCTCGCGGAGTCAGGACCGTATGCGGCCCTGACTTCGCGAAGTGCTCCTGACTTCGTGGACGCCGGGCGGCGGTGCCGGGGTCGGGTCGTTGCTCCGGATGTGTGCCCTTGCTCCCGAGTCGTGCCGCTGCAGCAGCGCACCACCGGAGTAGCGACCCGAGCCGGAGTAGCGACCGGCCGGAGCGCCGAGCGGACGACCCGAGCCGGGAGCAGGACGACGAGCAACGGGAGGCCGCGACGCGAGCCCGAAGTCGCGCCCGCGCGCGCATCGAGCACTTCGCGAGAGGGCCCGGGGCCGGTGCCGACGTCACCCCGGCTAGCCTGTCGGCGTGGACGCCAGTGACCTGCTCCGGGGAGCCCTGCTCCAGATGTCCGACTCCGACCTGATCCGGTCCGCGGTGCTCAAGGCACCCGTCAGCCGCTCGGTCGTCTCGCGCTACGTGGCCGGTGAGTCGGTCGACGAGGCGGTGACGGTGGCGGCCGAGCTGCGCACCACCAACCGGCTCGCGAGCCTGGACTACCTCGGCGAGGACACCACCGACCGGGCGCGGGCCGAGGCCACCCGCGACACCTACGTGCACCTGCTCGAGGCGCTCGCGAAGGCCGACCTCACCGCCTTCGGCGCGGCCGAGGTGAGCGTGAAGCTCAGCGCCGTCGGCCAGGCGCTCCCGCAGGACGGCGACGCCATCGCCCTCGAGAACGCCCGCGCCATCTGCGTGGCCGCGGAGGCCGCCGGCACCACGGTCACCCTCGACATGGAGGACCACACCACGACCGACCGCACCCTCGAGGCGCTGCGTGAGCTGCGCCAGGACTTCCCGTGGGTCGGCGCCGTCGTGCAGTCCTACCTGCACCGCACCGAGGCCGACTGCCGCGACCTCGCCGGTGAGGGCAGCCGGGTGCGCCTGTGCAAGGGCGCCTACAAGGAGCCCGCGTCGGTCGCGTTCCAGGACGGCACCGACGTCGACCTGTCCTACGTGCGCTGCCTCAAGGTGCTGATGGCCGGCGACGGCTACCCGATGGTCGCCAGCCACGACCCCCGGCTCGTCGACATCGCCCAGGCCCTCGCGGGGCACAACGGTCGCTCGCCTGACAGCTACGAGTTCCAGATGCTGCACGGCATCCGTCCCGCCGAGCAGGCCCGGATCGCCGACCGCGGCCACCAGATGCGCGTCTACGTGCCGTTCGGCGAGGACTGGTACGGCTACCTGGTGCGCCGGATGGCCGAGCGCCCCGCCAACCTGACCTTCTTCCTCCGCTCGCTCGCCACGAACGGCTGAGCGCGGCCCGGCCATGCCCGACGCGCACGCCGGCCACGCGGCATCGCCCGATGCCCGCGACCCCGGGCCTGACGACTGGTACCTCGAGCAGCTGCGAGTCCCGGAGACCGTCGTCGGTGCCGACGGGCAGCCCGACTTCTCGTACACCTCGATGGGCGACCTGTTCACCGGTGGTGCCGTCCTCGAGGACGGCACCACGGTCGAGCTGGCCCTGCTGGTCCACGACGGCGGGGTGGTCGTGCAGGTCTCCGACGCCGCGGCCGCAACCCTGTCCGGGTCGGCGGGGATGCCGTGGCTCGCCGAGGGCCTCGGCCTGCAGCCGCTGCTCGTCGACGACCCCTCGGCCGCCGTGCTCGAGCCGGACATCGTGTGGGTGCAGTCGGTGCAAGGCCCCAACGCCGTTCTCGTGCTGCGCCCACCAGCAGGGCAGAGCCGTCTTCGTCGGGCTCGGCCTCCTGCCCGAGACCCTGCGCTACCAGGCCCGGCTGATCGGGGCGCTCCGCCTCGACCTGGTGGTCGGTGACGACCCGTTGCTGCCGACCCTCACCGGGCGCGGGCTCGCGGAGCTTTCCACGCGGGGCCGGGGCTGGGCCGGCGTGGTCAGCACCACCGACCGGGGCTGACCAAAGCGGACCGCGGCATTGCTCGCCAGGACCGCCGGTCGCAACAGAGGGCGGATGCCGTCCCCTCGCCGCGCGCCGAAACGCGCGCGAGCGGGGCGGCCGCACCCGGCATACTCACCTGACATGGGAATGGTTGCGATCTTCGGTGCTGGCGTCATGGGCGAGACCCTCCTGTCGGGGCTGCTGCGCGCCGGCCGCCCGGCCGACCAGCTCGTCATCACCGAGCGCCGTGCTGACCGCGCCGCGGAGCTCACCGAGAAGTACGGCGTGCGGGTGCTCACCAACGCCGAGGCCGCCGCACTCGCCGACACCCTGGTGCTCGTCGTCAAGCCGCAGGACATGGGCGGCCTGCTCGCCGAGATCCACGACCACGTGGCCGAGGGCAACCTCGTGGTCAGCCTCGCCGCCGGCATCACGACGACCTACCTCGAGTCGCGCCTCCCGCAGGGCCGCCCGGTCGTGCGGGTCATGCCGAACACCCCCGCGCTCGTCGACCAGGGCATGGCCGCGATCAGTCCCGGCGCGCACTGCGACTCCGCGCACCTGCGCGAGGCCGAGGCCCTGCTCGCCGCCACCGGCAAGGTGCTCGAGGTGCCCGAGAAGCTGCAGGACGCCGTCACGGCGATCTCCGGCAGCGGCCCGGCCTACATCTTCTACGTCGTCGAGGCGATGATCGAGGCCGGCGTCGTGCTCGGGATGCCGCGCACCACCGCGACCGAGCTCGTCGTGCAGACCCTCTACGGCGCCGCGACGATGATCAAGGAGACCGGCCAGCACCCCACCGTGCTGCGCGAACAGGTCACCTCGCCCGGTGGCACGACCGCCGCGGCGCTGCGCGAGCTCGACGACCACAAGGTGCGCGCGGCCTTCATCACCGCGATGGAGGCCGCCGCCAACCGCTCCCGCGAGCTCGCCGGTGACTGACCCGGCGGCGCAGGACGGCCTGGTGGTCGACCGGGTCACCGTCGCGTCCTGGCGCACCTACCGCGACGTGCGGCTGGCGGCGCTCATCGACAGCCCGCGAGCCTTCTGGATGCAGTACGCCGACGCCGCCCAGCGCACCGACGACGAGTGGCGCGAGCGATGCGCGGGCGTCGACCCCACCTGGCTGGCCCTCGACGACGGCCGCCCCGTGGGCACCGTGGGGCTGTGGCACGACCCCGACCAGCCCGCCGACGAGGTCTGCCTCGTGGGGATGTGGGTGGCGAGCGTCGCGCGTGGAACCGACGTCGCGACCCAGCTGGTCGGTGCGGCGCTGACCCATGCCGCGGCATCCGGCTGGCGGCGGGTGGTGCTCGACGTGGCGCACGAGAACGGCCGCGCCCGTGGGTTCTACGCGCGGATGGGGTTCCGGCCCACGGGCGTGGTCGGACGGATGCCGTGGGACCCCACGGTGACGGAGGAGACGCTGGTGCTCGACCTGCCGGTCGGCGCGTGAAGTTCACCGACACGGGTTGCGGTCGCCAGCAGGGCTCGTGGGAGAGTGACCGCCATGAGTGACATCACGGTGCGCCCCCTGGGGGTCGACGACTGGGAGCAGTACCGCTCGGTGCGTCTCGTCGCGTTGCAGGAGTCGCCCGACGCGTTCGTCGCCTCCCACGACGAGGAAGCCGCCGAGGGCGAGGAGTTCTGGCGGTTGCGGATGGAGCGCTCGACGCGCCTGGTCGCCGAGCGCGACGGCCACCCGGTCGGCATCGCCAGCGTCGGATCGGCCGACGACGACCAGCCCGAGGCCGCCCAGCTCTTCGGCCTGTGGGTGCACCCCGAGGCCCGGGGCACCGGTGTCGCGACCGAGCTGGTGCGGGCCGGGCGCACGCACCGCCGCCGAGGACGGCAAGCGCCAGCTGCTCTACTGGGTCGGCACCGACAACGGTCGCGCCGTCGCCTTCGCCAGCGGCTTCGGCTTCCGCCCGACGGCCCAGCGCCGGCCGATGCGCGTGGTCTCCGAGGACGACGGCGAGGAGGAGCTCGCGATGACGCTCCCGCTGTCCGGCGACCGCGGCGGCATCGCCAACTGGTGACCCAAGCCCCGACTTGTTGCGGATCAGCCACCCGAACACGGTCCTGGGCCGCGCCTGAGCGTGGCTGATCCGCAATGAGTCGGGAAAGAGAAAGGGTCAGGGGCGGGCGGCCAGCCGCTCGATCAGGGCCGACGGCCCGCTGACGATGAGCGTGTCGTGCGCCGAGACCTTGGTCGACGGCACGGCATACGTGAAGTCCTCGCCCGGTGCCTTGACGCCCACGATGGTGACGCCGTACTTGCTGCGAATCGCGCTCTGCTCCAACGTGAACCCGATGGCCTCGGTCGGCGGGCGCATCTTGACGATGGCGAACCCGTCGTCGAACTCGATGTAGTCCTGCATCCGGCCGCCGACGAGGTGCGCGACCCGGCGCCCGGTGTCGGCCTCGGGCCGCACGATGTGCTGCACGCCGATCCGGTCGAGGATGCGGGCGTGCTCCGGCGAGAGCGCCTTGGCCCAGATGTCGGGCACCCCGGCGTCGACTGAGGTTGGCGGCCGCGAGCACCGAGGCCTCGACCGACGAGCCGATCGCGACGACGGCGATCCGGAACCGGCCGGCCTTGGCGTCCTGGATGACGCCGACGTCGCTGGCGTCCCCGTGGATGACGTGGCTGACCCGGCCGAGGAACTTCTCCGCGAGGAAGCCGTCCTTCTCGATGGCGGTGACCTTGTGGCCCAGGCGGCGGAGCTCGAGCGCCGCGGCCGCGCCGAACCGGCCGAGCCCGATGACGAGCACGTCGTCGTCGTGGGCACTGTTGCGTGCCATCGTGATGCCCTCCTCACGGGTGTCGTGGGGCCCCAGCCTGCCACGACGGGTGCGGCGAGTAGCGTGCAGACATGGCCGTAGGCACGAGCGTCGTCTGGGACGAGGTGTTCACGGCGTACGACTTCGGCCCGACGCACCCGATGGCCCCGGTGCGACTCGACCTCACGACCCGGCTGGCGCGGTCGCTCGGAGTGCTCGACCACGTCACCCTGCTGGTCCCCGAGGTGGCCGACGACGACGTGCTGGCGACCGTCCACGACCGCGAGTACATCGAGGCCGTGCACCGCGCGTCCGCCGACCCCACGGTCGCCGACGTCAACCGGGGCCTCGGCACCGACGACGACCCGGCCTTCGCCGGCATGCACGAGGCCTCGGCCCGCATCGCCCAGGGCACCCTCGACATCTGCCGCGGGGTGTGGCAGGGCGACATCGAGCACGGCGTCAACTACTGCGGCGGCCTGCACCACGCGATGCGCACCCACGCGAGCGGCTTCTGCATCTACAACGACGTCGGCGTCGGCATCCAGTGGCTGCTCGACCACGGCGCCCAGCGGGTGGCCTACGTCGACATCGACGTGCACCACGGCGACGGCGTCGAGCGGATGTTCTGGAACGACCCGCGGGTGCTCACCATCTCGGTGCACGAGAGCGGTCGGCACCTCTTCCCCGGCACCGGCTGGCCGGCGGACATCGGGGGCCCGTCCGCGCGGGGCACGGTCGCCAACGTCGCGCTGCCGCCGGGCACCGGCGACTCCGCGCTGGCTGCGCTCGATCGAGTCGGTCGTGCCGCCGCTGGTGCGGGCCTTCGCCCCCGACGTGCTCGTCAGCCAGCACGGCTGCGACACCCACATGCACGACCCGCTGGCCCACCTGGCCATCACCGTCGACGCCCAGCGCCGCGCCCACGAGACGCTGCACGACCTGGCGCACGAGACGGCATCCGGCCGGTGGGTCGCGCTCGGCGGTGGCGGCTACGAGCTCGTCGAGGTCGTGCCGCGGTCGTGGACCCACCTGACCGCCATCGCCGCCCACGTGCCGCTGCCGGTCGACACGGCCGTGCCGCAGGAGTGGCTCGACCACGTGCAGCGGGCCCTGGGGCGCAGCGCCCCCGGCCGGATGGGCGACCTGCCCCCCGCCGCGCTGCCGATCTGGGTGCAGCCGTGGAACATGGGGCACAACCCCGACCACCCGGTCGACCGGGCCGTCCTGGCGACCCGCCAGGCGACCTTCCCGCTGCACGGACTGGACCCCTGGTTCGACTGACGGGTGCCGCCGCGCGCCGGCCGCGCCGCTGATTCGCACCGGCGGGCGCGGCGTGTCGGCTGGACATCGCCGACCAATGTGGTCCATTTGCTTCCACAGGGGTCACATCTGCCCCTATGGTTGCGCTTGCGAGTCCACATGCGACATGCCGGGTCTTCCGGCTCTGGGGACGAGCAGAAGCACGAGGTCACGATGTCCACGGAGCGTCAGCTCGGGGAGGTGCGGTTCCTCACCGTCGCCGAGGTCGCCACGATCATGCGGGTCTCCAAGATGACCGTCTATCGCATGGTCCACGCCGGGGAGCTCCCGGCGATCCGCGTCGGTCGGTCCTTCCGGGTCCCCGAGGACGAGGTGCACACCTACCTGCGCAGCTCGTTCGTCGACACCGCGTGAACCGACGCAGCAGCACACGTCTCGAGGGGCGGCCCGCACGGCGGGCCGCCCCTCGAGCACTGCACCCCGCACGACCCCGCCCCGACCACGGTTTGGGAGCACTGCACGCCTGCCGGTAGGGTGGGCAGCCGCACCAGACGCACCAGCATTGAGGACATCCCATGGGTTCAGTCATCAAGAAGCGGCGCAAGCGGATGGCCAAGAAGAAGCACCGCAAGCTCCTTCGCAAGACGCGCCACCAGCGCCGCAACAAGAAGTGACCTCGAGTCACCTCTCGTGCTTCAAAGGTCCCCGCACGCCGGGGGCCTTTGTCGTTGGCGGGTGAGGGGGCTCACCTCCCCGGCCACGGGGGCACTCGGTAGGGTCGTCACAGGCAACGCGAGGTGAGGAGCAGCGCATGGGGTCGGTGGTTCTCGTCACCGGGGTCTCCCGGTACCTCGGGGGCCTGCTCGCGCGCCGGCTCACCGCCGACCCGTCCGTCGACCGCGTCGTCGGGGTCGACGTCATCCCGCCGGCCACGGAGGTCGGCGACGTCGAGTTCGTGCGCGCCGACATCCGCAACCCGATGATCGGGCGGGTCATCGAGAGCTCGGGCGTCGACACGGTCGTGCACATGAACGTCATCGCCACGCCCACCTTCGTCGGGGGACGCACCCCGCAGAAGGAGATCAACGTCATCGGCACGATGCAGCTGCTGGCGGCGTGCCAGAAGTCGAGCACCGTGCGCCGCCTCGTCGTGAAGTCCTCCGCCGCGGTCTACGGCTCCACCCCGCGCGACCCGGCGATGTTCACCGAGGACATGAGCGCCAAGCGCACGCCGTCCGGGGGGTTCGGCAAGGACTCCATCGAGGTCGAGGGGTACGTGCGCGGCTTCGCCCGTCGCCGCCCCGACACCGACATCCTCACCCTGCGCTTCGCCAACATCATCGGTCCGCGCATCCGCACCTCGATCACCGACTACTTCAACCTGCCGGTCATCCCGGCGCCGCTCGGCTTCGACGCCCGGATGCAGTTCATGCACGAGGACGACGCCATCGACGCGCTCGTGCTGGCGACGACCGGTGCCGCCACCGGGGTCGTCAACCTCGCCGGCGACGGCGTGGTCACGGTGCTCCAGGCGGCCGCGATCGCCGGTCGATCCGTGGTGCCGCTGCCGATGTCGGCCGCCGGGTTCGTCGGTGGCCTCGCGCGCCGCGTCGGGCGTGGCCGACTTCTCGCCCGACCAGATGTCGTTCCTCGCGTTCGGCCGCGGCCTCGACACGACCCGGATGCGCAGCGTGCTCGGGTTCGACCCGCGGTTCACCTCGCGCAGCGCCTTCGAGGACTTCGCCCGCACCATCGGCCCGGCCGTGCCGGCCGCCGCCATCGTCGGGGATGCCGTGAGCGGCGTCGCCGGCACCGCCACCCAGGCCGTGCTGCGCACCCTGGGCAGCGGGAGGGGTCACTGATGGCCGCACGTCAGGGAACCCTGGCCGCCGGCGCCGCCCGGGCGTCGGGGGAGCGGGCCAAGCGCCGCTCCACCCCCCTCATCGGTGCCGAGCCGATCGTGCCGGCCGACGCGACGGACACCGCCGGATGCCGTGCCCGCGCCGGTCGTGGCCCCGACGAAGAAGGCCGCGTCCACGAAGGCGTCGACCCGGAAGGCCACGTCAGAAGGCGACGCAGAAGACGACGCCGAAGACGTCGGCGAAGAAGGCGACCACGAAGGCGTCGGCAGGAGAAGGCGACGCGAAGCGTCGGCGAAGGCGAGCCGAGGCGTCGAAGAAGGCGAGCACGAAGGCGGTGCCCGCCACGCCGACCACCCCGGAACCGGCGGCGCCCACGGCCGCCGACCACACGGCATCCGAGCCGGCCGGCGACGCGCCCACGACGGAGCGACGACCGCACCGCCCGGCCCCGCAGGTGCGCTCCGCCCCGTCGCGCAGGGCCTCCCGACAGAGCGGTGAGCGCCGTACCCGTGGGCCGGCCGCCCCGCCCCCGCTCGCTCCCGCTGCGGCGAAGGCGCGCCGGCCGCGTGTCGACCCCCGCGAGAAGGCCCGCCGCGACGCCGAGCGACCGCACCTGCGCATCGCCGAGCCGCCGCTCGACCCCACCGTGCACGAGGCCCCGAGCCGCACCGGCCTGCCGCTGCCCGACGTCGGTGACGCCCTCGACGCGGTCGTCGGCATGCTCCGCCTCGGCGCGGCGGCCGCCGGCGTGGCCCCCGAGGACGTCGAGCAGCGCGTCGCCCAGGTGCTGGCCTACGTGCGGCGCCGGGTCGACGGCGACTACGAGGTCGACGACTTCGGCTACGACGCCGACTTCACCGAGAACGTCTTCTACCCGATGCTGCGGCCGATCTACCGGCACTGGTTCCGGGTCGAGGTGCGGGGCATCGAGAACATCCCGGCCACCGGCGGCGCGCTCGTCGTGTCGAACCACTCCGGCACCATCGCGCTCGACTCGCTGATGGTGCAGCTGGCCATCCACGACGAGCACCCGCAGCGCCGGGTGATGCGCGCGCTCGGCGCCGACCTGGTCTTCCAGACGCCGTTCCTCGGCACCGTCGCGCGGCGGTCCGGCTCGACGCTGGCCACCAACGCCGACGCCGAGCGCCTGCTTCGGCCAGGGCGAGCTCGTCGGGGTCTTCCCCGAGGGTTTCAAGGGCGTCGGCAAGCCGTTCCGCGAGCGCTACAAGCTGCAGCGGTTCGGCCGCGGCGGCTTCGTCTCGGCGGCCCTGGAAGCGCAGGTGCCGATCATCCCGTGCTCGGTCGTGGGCGCCGAGGAGATCTTCCCGATCATCGGCAACATGGGAACCGTCGCGCGGCTGTTCGGGCTGCCCTACGCACCGATCACCCCGACCTTCCCGTGGCTCGGCCCGCTCGGGCTGATCCCGCTGCCGAGCAAGTGGATCATCGAGTTCGGCGCCCCCATCCCCACCGACAGCCAGGGTCCGGGTGCGGCGGACGACCCGATGCTCGTCTTCGACCTGACCGACCAGGTCCGCGAGACCATCCAGCAGACCCTCTACACCCTGCTCATGCAGCGTCGCTCGGTCTTCTTCTGATGGGTGGTCCCCCGGTCCGCATCACGCTCATCGGGCGGCCGGGTTGCCACCTGTGCGACGTCGCCCGCGACACCGTCGAGCGGGTCGCCGCCGACCTGGGGGTCGGCTGGGAGGAGCGCTCGGTCGACAGCGACCCCGCCTGGCTCGAGCAGTGGTCCGACCAGGTGCCGGTCACGCTCGTCGACGGCCGGCAGCACGACTACTGGCGGGTCGACGAGGCCCGGCTGCGCGCCGCCCTGGCCGTGCCCCCGCCGAGCGGCTGACCACGCTTGTAGCACACCGCCGACGTGAGGTGTCTCACGGGGTCCGGCGCGACTTTGTGCGGGCCTTCACAAGACCGTACGCTGGCGTCCTCACCCGCGGGTCGGCACGCTGCAGGGCGCAACCGTCGCCCTTTCACCGGCCCCGCGGGCCCGCGAAAGGAGTCGGTGACCGCCTGTGTCCGCCGCCGCAGCGACCGCCCGCCGGGGCATCCCCGAGGCCTCGGTGGCCCGTCTCCCCGGCTACCTGCGGGCGCTGACCTCGCTCGCGCGTGAGGGCATCGCCTCGGTCAGCTCCGAGGAGCTCGCCACGGCCTCCGGGGTCAGCTCGGCGATGCTGCGCAAGGACCTGTCCCACCTGGGCTCCTACGGGGTGCGCGGCGTCGGCTACGACGTCGAGCGGCTCGCCTCCGAGATCACCTCGACCCTCGGCCTCACCCAGGACTGGCCCGTGGCCATCGTCGGGATGGGCAACCTGGGCCGGGCGCTGGCCGCGTACCGCGGCTTCGCCGAGCGGGGCTTCCGGGTCATCGCGCTGCTCGACGGCGACCCGCGCATCGTCGGCGAGACGGTCTCCGGCCAGCAGGTGCGCCCGATGAGCGACCTGGCCGCGCTGGTCGCCGACGACGGACTGGCCATCGGCGTCATCGCCACCCCCTCCGAGGGCGCCCAGCAGGCCTGCGACGACCTGGTCGCCGCCGGGGTGCGCTCGGTGCTCAACTTCGCCCCCGCCGTGCTCGCGGTGCCCGAGGGCGTCGTCGTGCGCAAGGTCGACCTGTCGACCGAGCTGCAGATCCTCGCCTTCCACGGGCAGAAGGTCGCCGTTGCGGAGGTTGTGCCCTCATGAGCCTCGTCGTCCTCGGCCTGTCGCACCACGGTGCCCCCCTGTCGCTCCTGGAGTCCGTCGCCCTCGACCCGGACGCCCGCACCGCACTCGAGGTCGCGGTGCTGCGCTCCGAGCACGTGACCGAGGTCGTCGTGCTCTCCACGTGCAACCGCACCGAGGTGTACGCCGAGTGCCTCACCTTCCACGGTGCGCTCACCGACATCACCACCGCACTCGCCGACGCCTGCGCGGTCAGCCGCAGCGAGCTGCAGCCCCACCTGTTCGTGCACTACGAGGAGCGCGGCATCGCCCACGTGTTCTCGGTGGCCGCGGGCCTGGACTCGATGGCCGTCGGTGAGGCGCAGATCCTCGGCCAGGTGCGGCGCTCGCTCGCCCGCGCCCAGCTGCACGGACACGTCGGCCCGGCCCTGAACGCGGTGCTGCAGCAGGCGCTGCGGGTCGCGAAGCGGGTGCACACCGAGACCTCGATCGACCTGGTCAGCGGCTCGCTCGTGCAGGCCGGGCTCAGCCGGGCCGAGGCCGAGCTCGGTGGGCTCGGCGGCCTCTCCGTGCTCGTCGTGGGGGCCGGCGGGATGGGAGCGCTGGCCGCGACCACCGCGGCCCGGGCCGGGTGCCAGCACGGTCGTCATCGCCAACCGCAACCACGACCGGGCCCGCAGCGTCGCCGCAGCGGGTCGGTGGCTCGGCCCTGCCGCTGTCCCGGCTGCGCGACGCCCTCGCCGGCGCCGACGTCATCATCTCGTCCACGGGGGCGCCCGCCCGCGTCGTCCTGCTCGACGACGTCCGCGAGGCGCTCGCAGCCCGCGACGGACGCCCGCAGGTCTACGTCGACCTGGCCCTGCCGCACGACGTCGACCTCGCCGTCGCCGACCTGCCCGGTGCGACCCGGGTCGGGCTCGGCGAGCTCGGCGACGACCTCGCGGACGCCGGCTCCGCGCCGCAGGTCGCCGAGGCAGCCGACCTGGTCACCGCGGAGGTCGCGGCGTACATCGTGGCCCGGTCGGCCGAGACCGTCGCCCCGACCGTCACGGCCCTGCGCAGCCACGCCGCCCTGCTGGTCGAGGAGGAGCTGCGCCGGCTCGAGCGCCGCATCCCCGACATGTCCGACGCCGAGCGCGCCGAGGTGCGCCGCTCCGTCCAGCGGGTCGTCGACAAGCTGCTCCACACGCCCACCGTGCGGGTCAAGGAGCTCGCCCGCGACGGCCAGGGCGGCAGCTACGCCCGGGCCCTGTCCGAGCTGTTCGACCTCGACCCGCGTGACGTCTCGCTGGTCTCCGCACCGCCCACGATCCTGGGAGACGACGGATGACCGCGCTGCGCCTCGGCACCCGCCGCTCCGCCCTCGCCACCACGCAGTCGACCTGGGTGGCCGACCGCCTGCGCGCGCTCGGTCACGAGGTCGAGCTGGTCGAGGTGAGCACCGAGGGCGACCTCGACCGCACCACCCCGCTGGCCCAGCTCGGGGGCACCGGGGTCTTCGTCTCCGCCCTGCGCACGGCGCTGGCCGAGGGCCGGGTCGACCTCGCGGTGCACTCGCTCAAGGACCTCCCGACCACCCCCGACGACGCCACGACCATCGCCGCCGTGCCCACCCGCGAGGACCCGCGCGACGCGCTCGTCGCCCGCGACGGACTCACCCTCGGCGAGCTCCCGGCGGGCGCCACCGTCGGCACCGGGTCGCCCCGCCGCCGTGCCCAGCTCGAGGCCCTCGGCCTCGGCCTGGTCGTCACCGGTCTGCGCGGCAACGTCGACACCCGGCTGCGGGCCGTCAGCGAGGGTCGGCTGGATGCCGTCGTGCTCGCCGCGGCCGGGCTGCGCCGGCTCGGCCGGATCGACCAGGCCACCGAGCTGCTCGACCCCATCCAGATGCTGCCCGCCCCCGGCCAGGGTGCCCTGGCCGTGGAGGTGCGGGCCGACGACACCGTCACGGCATCCGTCGTGGCGGCGCTCGACGACGCCGACACCCGTGCCTGCACGACCGCCGAGCGCGCCCTGCTCGCCGAGCTCGAGGCCGGGTGCTCGGCCCCGGTCGGGGCGCTCGCCGAGGTCGTCGAGGGTGTCGACGGCCCCGAGCTGTCGCTGCGCGCCGTCGTCACGACCCCCGACGGCACGTCCGACCTGCGCCGCTCGCTCGTGGGCGACGTCGCCGACCCGGCCTCCGTCGGGCGTCGTCTCGCCCGCCTCCTGCTCGAGGACGGCGCCGCCGACCTCATGTCCGACACATCCCCGCTGCCCACCGCCGACCCTCTCGCAACGGAGCGTGCCCCGTGAGCCCCTCGCGCTCGTCCACCCCCACCCCCACCCGGATCCCGGCCCGCGTCGTCTTCGTCGGCGCCGGCCCCGGCGACCCGGGGCTGCTCACCGTGCGCGCCGGTGAGCTGCTCGCGACCGCCGACGCGGTCGTCATCGACCAGGTCGCCCGCGAGGCCGTCGTCGAGCGCTGGTGTCGCCCCGACGTCAGCGTCGTCGACGCCGGCTACGGCGAGCACGGCGAGCGGCTCACCCACGCGGTGCGCTCCAAGCTCGTCGTGCGGGCCGCCAAGGCCCACCCCGGCGGTCTCGTCGTGCGCCTCATGGACGGCGACCCGGCGGTCTTCAACGGCCTCGCCGAGGAGGCCTCCGCCTGCGTCAAGGCCGGGTTGGCCTTCGAGGTCGTGCCGGGCGTCAGCTCGGTCACCGCGGTGCCGTCCTACGCCGGGGTGCCGCTGACGTCGAGCACGTCCACCGGCATCCACGTCGTGGTCGCCGGCGCGCGCAACACCGACCTCACCGGTGCGGTCGACCCCGGGGTCACCGTCGTCGTGCTGGGCCCGCCCGACCGGGCCGCCGAGGTGCTCGACGCCCTCGTCGCCGCCGGTCGTGACGCCGGCACCCCCGTCGCCGTCACCGAGCGCGGCACCAGCACCGAGCAGCGCACCGTCGTGACGACGCTGGGCGCCGCCGGGACGACGATGGCCGACGGGCGCTTCCCCGTACTGGCCGTCGTGGGGTCCACTGTGACCATGCGCGAGACGCTGTCGTGGTTCGAGACCAAGCCGCTGTTCGGCTGGGAGGTGCTCGTCCCGCGCACCAAGGAGCAGTCCGGCTCGACGATCGCCCGGCTCGAGCACCACGGTGCCCAGGCGGCCGTCGTGCCGACCATCTCGGTCGAGCCGCCGCGCACGCCGCAGCAGCTCGAGCGCGCCGTCAAGGGGATGGTGACCGGTCGCTACGAGTGGGTCGGCTTCACCTCGGTCAACGCCGTGCGCGCGATCCGCGAGAAGTTCGACGAGTTCGGCCTCGACGCCCGCTCGTTCGCCGGGCTGAAGGTCGCGGCGGTCGGCGGGGTCACCGCCCAGGCGCTGCGCGACTGGGGCATCGTCGCCGACCTGGTGCCGTCGGGCGAGCAGTCCGCGCGCGGGCTGCTCGACGAGTGGCCCGACTTCGACCCCGACCTCGACCCGATCAACCGGGTCTTCCTGCCGCGCGCCGACATCGCCACCGACACCCTCGTCGCCGGGCTGCAGGAGATGGGCTGGGAGGTCGACGACGTCACCGCCTACCGGACCGTGCGGGCCGCCCCGCCGGCCGCGCGGGTGCGCGACGCGATCAAGAACGGCTCGTTCGACGCCGTGCTCTTCACGTCGAGCTCGACGGTGCGCAACCTGGTCGGCATCGCCGGCAAGCCGCACCCCACGACCGTCGTCGCCTGCATCGGCCCGGCCACGGCCAAGACGGCCGAGGAGCACGGTCTGCGGGTCGACGTGCTCGCCCCCGAGCCGACCGCCGAGGCCCTCGTCGACGCGCTCGCCGACCACGGCCGCTCCCTCGCGCTCGCCGCGCAGGAGGCCGGGGAGGCCGTGCTGCGGCCCAGCCAGCGCCGTCCCGGCGGCCGCCGACGGGCCACCTGAGCGTGGGAGGCTTCCCGACCTCGCGCCCTCGGCGGCTGCGGCAGAGCCCGGCGATCCGCCGGCTCGTGGCCGAGACCCGGCTGCACCCGGCCGAGCTCGTGCTGCCGGTGTTCGTGCGTGAGGGCATCGAGGCGCCGGTGCCGATCTCGGCGATGCCGGGGGTCGTGCAGCACACCCTGGAGTCGCTCGTGGTCGAGGCGCGGCGCTGCGTCGAGGCCGGGCTCGGCGGCATCATGGTCTTCGGCGTGCCGGTCTCGAAGGACGCGCGGGGATCCGGCGCCGACGACCCCGACGGCATCCTCAACGTCGCGCTGGCGCGGCTGGTGCAGGAGGTCGGCGACGACCTGGTCGTGATGGCCGACCTGTGCCTCGACGAGTTCACCGACCACGGCCACTGCGGGGTGCTGGCCGCCGACGGCTCGGTCGACAACGACGCCACCCTCGATCGCTACGCCTCGATGGCGCTGGCCCAGGCCGCGACCGGCGCACCGGTGCTCGGCCTGTCCGGGATGATGGACGGCCAGGTCGGGTACGTGCGTGCGGCGCTGGACGCCGCCGGGTACACCGACACGGTGATCCTGGCCTACGCCGCGAAGTACACCTCCGGCGCTGTACGGCCCGTTCCGCGAGGCGGTGCAGTCCTCGTTGGTGGGCGACCGCGCGACCTACCAGCAGGACCCCGCCAACGGCACCGAGGCGCTGCGCGAGCTCGAGCTCGACATCGAGGAGGGCGCCGACATCGTCATGGTCAAGCCCGCCGGGCCGCACCTCGACGTCATCGCGGCCGCCGCGGCGATGTCGCCGGTCCCCGTCGCGGCCTACCAGATCTCGGGGGAGTACTCGCAGATCGAGGCCGCCGCGCAGCGCGGCTGGATCGACCGTGACCGGGTGATGATGGAGAGCCTGACCGGCATCCGCCGCGCCGGGGCGTCGATCATCCTCACGTACTACGCCCTGGACGCCGCCGCCCGCCTTTGACCCGGATGCGCGGCCGCTCGGCAGCTCGCGATCACCGGGACCGAAGTGCGCCCACCGACATGCAGTCGGTGGGCTGGAAGGGTCTTGCTGAGCGTGGGGGCCGCCCGTCCGAGGGCCACTGCCTGCCCGTAGGCGCACTCTCACGCGACCCGCCTCGGAGGTCCCGAGGGCTCAGGTGGTGCGACCGGACCTGTCCCACGCCATCCGCGCGTACAGGGGACCGAGGTCGCGCAGCACCAGCTTGGCCTCGAGCAGCTCGTGCCCCCACGTGACACCGAGGCCCTCGTACGGAGTCGCCGGCACGCCGGCCAGGCCCAGGGCTTCGCACACCCGCTCGAGCACGGCGGTCACCCGCAGCTCGCAGGCGGCGGTCCCGAGGTCGCTCAGCTCAGGCCACATCGGGCTCTCCCGTGCGATTGACCGGGCCTCGTCCACCGACTGCCGATCGAGGGGGGAGAGCCGCTGCTCGGAACCGGAGACGGCGAGCAGGGCGTCGAGGTCGCCGGTGACCAGCATGCCGGCCAGCTCGCCCGCGTCCACGCCGCGGGTCGCCAACCACTGACGCAGGATGACGTGGTCGTCACTCGGCAACACCATGTCGATCCTCTCTGGTTTGCGCCCATGGTCCCGTCCCGTCGCCGCCGATGCGGGCGGTTTGGCCGAAATCGTGCCGAACCGTCTCCGGGGACGACGAAGGCCGCCGCCCTGCCCCGGTCGGGGAGGGCGGCGGCCTGGTGGCTGCGGTGGAGGATCCGCGGCGGGTGCTGGCTCCGGCGGAGGGTCCGGAGCGTGGTGGGGTGGCTCAGGCCTGCTTGGCGAGCTGGACGTCGATGACGAGCTTGATCTTCTCGGAGACCAGGACGCCGCCCTTTTCGAGGCTGGCGTTCCAGGTCAGGCCCCAGTCGCTGCGGTTGAGCTCGCCGGTGGCCTCGAAGGCGGCCTTGTCGTTGCCCCACGGGTCGGTGGCGACGCCGTTGAACTCGACGTCCAGGGTGACCGGCTTGGTGACGCCCTTGATGGTCAGGTCGCCGGTGAGGGTGTCGCCGTCGAAGGCGGTGGACACGAAGGTCAGCTCGGGGAAGTTCTCGACGTCGAAGAAGTCCTCGCTGCGCAGGTGGGCGTCGCGGTCGGCGGTGCCGGTGCTGACCGAGGCGGTCTTGATGGTGACGTTGGCGACACTGCGCGCGATGTCCTCGGCGACCTCGACGGTGCCGGTCACGTCGGTGAACGAGCCGCGGACCTTGGTGACCATCAGGTGACGGGCCACGAAGCCCACCTCGGTGTGCGTGGGGTCGATGGCCCAGGTGCCGCTGGTCAGGGTGTTCAGGGTGGTGGTGGCAGTCATGTCGAGCTCCTTGGTGGGTACTGGTTCGCGGTGGTTAGTTGATGCTTCAACCAAATGCGACAGCGGCTTCATTCCGCGATCTCACGATGTGGGACGACTAGTGGACACCTGCACCGCCCGCGACCCAGGTGAGTCCGCTCGCCGACCCCGGCTGACGTGCCACGATGGGTGGCATGGCGAGCGAGGAAGTGCAGTGGCTGTCCGAGGCCGAGCAGGTCTCGTGGCGCGCCTACCTGCGGGCCAACCGCGAGCTCGACGTGGCCCTCGACCGCGACCTGCAGGCCGCGGGCATCTCGCTCTCCGAGTACGAGCTGCTCTCGATGCTCTCCGAGGCAGCGATGGGCCAGCTGCGGATGTCGGCGCTCGCCAGCCTGATCGTGCAGTCGCGCAGCCGGGTCACGCACACCGCGGCCCGGCTGGAGCGGCGCGGCTGGGTCAAGCGCAGCCCGGCCCCGGATGACGGCCGCGGCGTGCTGCTGCGGCTCACCGACGACGGGCGGGCGGCGATCAACGGGTTCGCCGTCGTGCACGTGAGCAGCGTGCGACGCCACCTCGTCGACATCCTCACCCCTGAGCAGTTCGCCGCGCTGGGTGAGGCGATGCAGGCCGTCCGCGACGCCTACGCGGCCGACCCGACCACCCCTGACGAAGGCTGCTGACCCCACCCTCGACGCACCGCCCCGGACTGGGAGGATGGAGCGGTGACGCACCCCACGACGACCGACGCGACCACTCCCACCGACGCCCCGGCATCCGCCGCCCTGCTGGCGCGCGCCCGGGCGGTGACACCCGGCGGGGTCAACTCGCCGGTGCGTGCCTTCCGCGCCGTCGGTGGCACCCCCCGGTTCATGGCGAGCGGCCGCGGCCCCTACCTCACCGACGTCGACGGCACGCGAGTACGTCGACCTGGTCTGCAGCTGGGGCCCGATGATCCTGGGCCACGCCCACCCGGCCGTGCTCGAGGCCGTGCGGGATGCCGTGTCGCGCGGCTTCTCCTTCGGCACCCCCTCCGAGAACGAGGTGCTGCTCGCCGAGGAGATCGTCGCCCGGGTCGACCCGGTCGAGCAGGTGCGCCTGGTCAGCAGCGGCACCGAGGCGACGATGAGCGCCATCCGGCTGGCCCGTGGCTTCACCGGGCGCAGCCTCGTCGTGAAGTTCGCCGGGCACTACCACGGCCACGTCGACAGCCTCCTGGTCAGCGCCGGGTCCGGCGTCGCCACCCTCGCGCTGCCCGACTCGGCCGGCGTGCCCAAGGAGATGGCCGCCGAGACCCTCGTCATCCCCTACAACGACGTCGAGGCCCTCGAGGCCGTGTTCGCGGCCCGCGGCGGCGAGATCGCCTGCCTGATCACCGAGGCCGCCGCCGGCAACATGGGCGTCGTCCCGCCCGACCCCGGGTTCACCGAGGCCCTGCGCCGGGTCACCGCCGAGCACGGCGCCCTGCTGGTCTCCGACGAGGTCATGACCGGGTTCCGGGTCGCCCGGGCCGGCTGGTGGGGCCACGAGGCCGTCGACGTCGCCCCCGACCTGATGACCTTCGGCAAGGTGATGGGCGGTGGCTTCCCCGCCGCGGCCTTCGGCGGACGCGCCGACGTCATGGCGCTGCTCGCCCCCGACGGCCCGGTCTACCAGGCCGGCACGCTGTCCGGGAACCCCGTCGCCACCGCCGCCGGCCTCGCCACCCTGCGGGCCTGCGACGACGCCCTGTACGCCCGGCTCGGTGAGGCGGCGCACGCGATCGCCGACGCGGCATCCGCCGCCCTGTCGGGTGCCGGTGTGCCGCACCGCATCCAGTGGGCCGGGTCGATGTTCTCCGTCTACTTCCGCGAGGGAGCCGTGCGCACCTACGACGACGCGCGCGACCAGGACACCGCAGCGTTCGGCCGGTTCTTCCACGCGATGCTGGATGCCGGGGTCTACCTCCCGCCGAGCGCGTTCGAGTCGTGGTTCGTCTCCGGGGCGCACGACGACGCCGCCGTCGAGCGGGTCGTCGCGGCCCTGCCCGCGGCCGCCCGGGCCGCCGCCGGAGCGGGTGCCGGGACGCGTGCCTGAGCACCCAGCCGGGTTTGCGACAATCGGCGCATGACGTCGTCCCCCGAGGCCGGTGCCGCCGGCACCGTCGACCCGCAGCGCACCGTGGTGCACCTGCTGCGCCACGGTGAGGTGCACAACCCGCACCGGCTCCTCTACGGCCGGATGCCGGGCTACCACCTGTCCGCGCTCGGCCGTCGGATGGCCGACCTCGCCGCCGACCACCTCGCCGACCACGACATCACCCACCTGGTCTCCAGCCCGCTTGGAGCGCGCCCAGGAGACGGCCGCGCCGATCGCCGACGCGCACGACCTCGAGGTCACCCTCGACGCGCGGGTCATCGAGGCCGAGAACGCCTTCGAGGGCCTGCCCGTCGGCGGGCGGCGCCGGCCTCCTGAAGCACCCCCGGCTCTACCCGAAGATGCTCAACCCGTTCCGGCCGTCGTGGGGCGAGCCCTACGTCGAGCTCGTCGAGCGGATGCGCCGGGCCATCGTCGACGCCCGCACGGCGGCCCGCGGCCACGAGGCCGTCATCGTCAGCCACCAGGCGCCGATCTGGATGATCCGGCTCGCCACCGAGGGCAAGCCGCTCTGGCACAACCCGCGCCAACCGCGAGTGCTCGCTGGCCTCGCTCACCTCGCTCACCTTCCTCGACGACGAGCTGCTCTCGCTGAGCTACAGCGAGCCGGCCGCGGCGCTGCTCGACCAGGCCCAGCCCGGGGCGGGCGCATGACGGTTCGACCCACCGCGCGGTGGGCCGTCGCGGTCGCGGCCGCTGCGCTCCTCCTCGGCGCCGCCGGGTGCACGCAGGACCCCAACTCGGTGGCGGCGCAGGCCAAGGCCGGCGACCAGAAGGGCTACGTCTCCGGCGACGGTGCCGTCGAGACCATCCCCGCGGACAAGCGCGGGGAGCCGGTCGAGCTCAAGGGCACCCTGCTCGACGGCTCGTCGTGGGACGCCGCCTCGACCCGTGGCAAGGTGCTCGTGCTCAACGTGTGGGGCTCGTGGTGCGCGCCGTGCGTCGCCGAGGCTCCCGCCCTGCAGAAGACGTGGAGCGAGCTGCAGGCCGACCAGGCCCCGGTCGAGTTCGTGGGCATCGACTTCCGTGAGGACCCGGCGCGCGGCGCCGCGTTCGCCAGGAAGGCGGGCATCACCTACCCGAGCCTGAGCGACGAGTCCGGGGTCGCCCTCCTGGCGCTGCAGGGCAAGGCGCCGACCACGCCGACCACCCTGGTGCTCGACACCGAGGGCCGGATCGCGGCCCGGGTCAACGGGCCCACCTCCGCCAGCACCCTGCGTGGCCTCGTCGACGACGTCGTCGCCGGCTCGTGACCCTTGCCGCCGGCACCGCGGGCGTGATCGCCGCGGGCGACACGGTCACCTCCGGGGCGCTGCCGCTGGCCGTGGCGATCGCGGCGTTCGCGGGCCTGGTGTCGTTCGCCAGCCCGTGCGTGCTGCCCCTGGTGCCCGGCTTCCTCGGCTACGTCACCGGCCTGACCGGTGAGCCGCTCGCGGAGAAGTCCCGGGGGCGGATGCTGACCGGCGCCCTGCTCTTCGTCGTCGGCTTCACCGCCGTCTTCGTGCTCGGCTCGATCTTCGTCACGACGGCCGGCCGGGCGCTCATCGAGCACCGCACCCTGCTGATGCGCCTGGGTGGGGTCGTCGTCATCCTCATGGGGCTGGTCTTCCTCGGGGTGGGCAGCCAGCGCGAGGCCAAGATCGCCTGGCGCCCCAAGGCCGGACTGGCCGGTGCCCCGGTGCTCGGCGCCGTCTTCGCGCTCGGCTGGGCGCCGTGCACCGGCCCGACCCTCGCGGCGGTGCTGGTCCTGGCCAGCACCACCGTGGACCCGCAGGTCTGGCGCGGCGTCGTGCTCGCCGTGGCCTACGGCCTCGGACTGGGCCTGCCCTTCATCCTGATCGCGGCCGGGCTGGACCGGGCCGGGCGCGCCTCGGGGTGGCTGCGCCGGCACCAGCGCACGATCCAGGTCGTCGGGGGAGTCATGCTCGTGCTGGTCGGCCTGCTCATGGTCACCGGGGTCTGGGAGGACCTCAACCGGTGGCTGCAGACCGAGCTGGTCAACGGGTTCGAGGTGTCGGTGTGAGCGCCCGCACCGACGTCGCGCAGCCGCGTCTGGGCCCGGTCGGCTGGCTGCGCTGGACGTGGCGCCAGCTGACCAGCATGCGCACCGCGCTGTTCCTGCTGCTGCTGCTCGCGATCGGCGCCATCCCCGGGTCGACCTTCCCGCAGCGCTCGATCGACCCGGCGCGCACCACGGCCTGGATCGCCGACCACCCGACCGCCGGGCCGGTGCTCGACCGGCTGGGCTTCTTCGAGGTCTACGCCTCGCCCTGGTTCGCGGCGATCTACCTGCTGCTCTTCGTCTCGCTCATCGGCTGCGTCCTGCCCCGCACCAGGATCCTCTGGCACCAGGCGCGCTCGGCCCCGCCGCGCGCCCCGCGCCGCCTCGACCGGCTCGCCGCCCATCGCGAGGAGACCGTCGACGGCGAGGTCGAGGAGGTGCGCGAGCGGCTGCGGGTCGCCCTGAAGAGGCGCCGCTACCGGGTGCACGCCCACGACGCCGAGACGCTGTCGGCCGAGAAGGGCTACCTGCGCGAGACCGGCAACCTGGTCTTCCACGTCGCCCTGATCGGGGTGCTGATCGGCGTCGCCTGGGGGCACCTGCTCGGCTGGAAGGGCGACGTCATCGTGCCCGTGGGCAAGACCTTCGCCAACACGCTGTCGCGCTACGACACCTTCAACCCCGGGCCGTGGGTCGACGTCAACGCCCTGGACCCGTACACGATCACGCTCGACCGGCTCGACGCGACGTTCGAGACGCAGGCCAAGAGCCCCGGCCAGTTCGGCGCGCCGCGTGACTTCGAGGCGTTCACGACGTTCACCGACGCCGACGGGAAGAGCGAGCCGCGCAGCATCCGGGTCAACCACCCGCTCGAGACGGGCGGCGGGTCGGTCTTCCTGCTCGGCAACGGGTACGCCCCGGTCATCACCGTGCGCGACGGCGAGGGGACGGTGCTCTACTCCGACGCGACGCCGTTCCTGCCGCAGGACAACAACTACACCTCGGTCGGCGCGGTCAAGGTGCCCGGCGCCGCGCCGAAGCAGCTCGGCTTCGCCGGGTTCTTCCTGCCCACGGGCGTCATCGACGACCAGGGCCCGCACTCGATCTTCCCCGACTCGGTCGACCCGCAGCTGGCGCTCACCGCCTTCGAGGGCGACCTGTTCCCCAGCGGCAGCCCGCAGTCGGTCTACTCGCTCGACACCGCCTCGATGACGGCCGTGCCCGGCAAGGACGGCGCCGACCAGCTGCGCATCCTGCTGCGTCCGGGGGAGACCTACGACCTGCCCGACGGCCGCGGCTCGATCACCTTCGACCGCGTCGAGCGGTTCGCCGGCCTGTCCATCCGCACCGACCCGGGCAAGACGATGACCCTCGTGGCGTCGCTGCTCATGCTCGCCGGGCTGGTCGCCTCGCTCGTCATCCGTCGTCGACGGCTGTTCGTGCGGGTTGGGCCGGGGCCCGAGCCGGGTCGTACTGTGGTGTCCGTCGGCGGCCTGGCCAAGGACGACGACGAAGGGATGCCCGACGAGATCGCGGCCGTCCTGAGCGCACTCGAAGGAACGCGATGACCGACCAGACCCTCGCCGAGCTCTCCAACCTGGCGATCTACTCCGCCATGGTGGTGCTCACCCTGGCGATGATCGCGGATGCCGTCTACCTCGCCCGGCTCGTGCCGGCCCGCGAGGCGGCCCAGGAGGGCGCGCGCGAGCGCGAGCTCGTGACCGCCGGCGGCGCCGCCGAGACCGAGTCGAGCGACGCGGCATCCGCGCTGGACGAACCCGCGACCCCCACCGGGCGCGACGCCGAGCCGCTCGGGGCGCGCAAGGCCGCCGGCATCGGCTGGACGCTGACCGTGCTCGGCACGGTCCTCGTCGTCGCCGGGGTCGTGCTGCGGGCGCTCGAGGTGCACCGCTGGCCGCTGGGCAACATGTACGAGTTCGCGATCTTCGGCGCGATGTTCGTGCTGCTGGTCTACTGCGGCTGGTCGATGCGGCGCGACCTGCGCTGGCTGGGCCTGTTCGTCGTCACGCCCGTGCTGCTCAACCTCGGGCTCGCGATCACCGTCTGGTACACCGACGCGTCCGAGCTGATGCCGTCGCTGCGGTCGGTGTGGCTGGCCATCCACGTCACCGTCGCGACGCTGTCGGTCGCGGTCTTCACGATCGGCTTCTCGCTCGGCGTCATGTACCTCATCCAGGACCGGCTCGAGACGGCGACCGACCGGCCGCGCAGCTTCATGAGCCGGCTGCCCGACGCCCGGGCGCTGGAGCGGCTGACGTACGGCGTGCACATCGTCGCGTTCCCGATGTGGACGTTCACGGTCATCGCCGGCGCGATCTGGGCCCGGCAGGCCTGGGGCTCGTACTGGAACTGGGACCCCAAGGAGGTGTGGAGCTTCGTCATCTGGGTGGTCTACGCCGCCTACCTCCACGCCCGGGCCACCACTGGGTGGAAGCGCCAGAACGCCGTGTGGATCGCCCTGGTCGGCTACGGCTGCATCATCTTGAACTTCGCCGTCGTCAACGTGTTCTTCGTCGGCCAGCACTCCTACTCGGGACTGTGATCGCACCATGCTCCGCTACAGCCTGCTCCGCCTGCTCGTCTTCTTCGGCTGCGTCAGCCTGCTCTGGCTGGCCGGGCTGCGTGACCGCGAGCAGCTTCCGCTGCTCGTCGTCGGCGCAGCCCTGCTCTCCGCGGTGATCTCGTACTTCGCACTGCGCCGGTTCCGCGAGGACTACTCGGCGCAGGTCGCGCACAAGCTCGAGGCCCGGGCGGCGGCGAAGCAGGCGTCGGAGCCCAGCCGCTCCGCCGACGAGCTGGCCGAGGACGCCGAGGTCGCCGGCGACGAGGGCACCTTCCGCTGAGCCGTTCCTGTCGGGTCAGGCTCCTATCCTGAGCCGATGGACCTGGAGTTCACCGGCGAGGTGTGGTTCTGGCGCGGCCCGGCGCCGCACCACTTCCTGTCCGTGCCGCAGGAGCTGTGTGGCGGCATCGAGGACGCATCGGCGCTGGTCACCTACGGCTGGGGGATGATCCCGGTGACCGTGCGGCTGGGATCGAGCGAGTGGACGACCTCGCTGTGGCCCAAGAACGGTGCCTACATCGTGCCGCTGCGCGCAGACGTGCGCCGGCACGAGCAGGTCGAGCTCGGCGACACGGTGACCGTCGGCCTGACGATCGACGTGTGAGGGCCGGATGAGCGTGAACGTCCGGACCCGCGGCCGCTGGGGGATGCCGCTCGTCGCGGCGCTGCTGCTGGTGGCGGCCTGCGACGGGTCGGGGTCGGGATCCGATGACGGGGCGCCGGCGGCCGGCCGGGTGACCACCACCGACGTGGCCCTGCCACCGGGCGACGAGCCCGTGGTCGTCACACCGTGGGGCGAGGACCTGCTGGTCGGGTCGCGCGCCCCCGAGGGGTCGACCTCGCGCCCCCGGCTGACCGTGCTCGACCCGGCGGGCGGGTCCCACGAGGTCGCGGTCACCCCGGTGTCGCCGACGGCCTTCCAGGCGAAGTGGCTCGTGGCCGCACCCCGCGGCACCACCGTCGACCTCGTCGGTGGCGCCCCGGCCGGGGCCCACTCGAACACCCGGTGGAGCACCTGGCGCGGCGACACCGCCGCCGTGCGTGAGCTGCCGCAGCCCTTCGCGACCTTCGGTGGCTGGGGCGCGGGCGCCCTGGTGTCGCTCGTCCAGACCTCGTCGAGCCCGGTCGTCGTCGGGTCCTGGGAGAGCGGCGGCGCCGGGCTCGACATCGCCCTCTGGCACCCCCACGGGGAGAGGTGGGTGCGCGCCTCATCGGCCGGCACCCCCCTGGCCAGCAGCGCCTCGGCGCTGGTCTCGGCCCGTGGCGCCACGGCCGACCGTGCGGGGCTGTTGGTCGTCGGCTCGGTGACCCTGCTCGGGAACGGCAGCGTCGGCCAGCGGCCGGCGGTGTGGCGGGCACCGGGCCCGGACGGCCCGTGGACGCGCACCGACCTGCCGGGCGACGGCTCGCTCGGGGAGGCCCACGCGGCGTCCTGCGACGAGGCTGGGCGCTGCACGGTCGTCGGCGAGGTCGACGGCACCCTGCGCGGCTGGACGCTCGCGGCCGACGACACCGTCACGGCACTCCCGCTGCCGACGCTCGCCGTGGGGGAGCACGACCTGCTGACGGCCCCGCTGCTCCGGGGCGGGGAGTCGACCGTGCTGCTGGCCTCGGGCGGCGCGCTGCGCGTGCTCACGGTGAGCGGCGGCGGCAGCGACGTCGGCGGCGGCAGCGGCGACGGCAACGGCGACGCCGGTGGCGGCAGCGACGGTGGCGGCGAGGTCGACGGCATCCGGGAGCGCACCGGTCCACCGGCACGGGCCGTGCGGTCGGCTGCCCGCACGGCCACCGGCGACTACGTCGTGCTCGAGGACCCCGCCGGCGCCGCCCGCCTGGTCCGCCTCAACGCCCCCTGACTCGCCCCGAGTGCGGAAGCGGTCGCCAGGGCAGCCACTTGCGCACTCGACGCGGGGACGTGGCGGGCGACGGCGCGGGCTACCGCTCGGTACTCGTCGCGATCGCAGCGGCTACTGCGCGGTAGCCGGCGCTGAGCACTCGGCGGGGAAGGGCGCGGTGACCGGCGCAGGAGGCTCAGGCGAGGGCGACGCCGATGACGACGCCGACGGCGGCGAGCACGGCGTAGGCGACCTCGTAGAGGCCGGTCGCGGCGAGCACCGGCACGAGGTCACGACCGGTGGTCCCCGACGCCACGGTCCGCACGCCCTTGAGCGCCAGCGGCAACGCGAGCAGCCCGAGCAGCACCCAGGGCTCCCAGAACGCCATACCGGCGAGGGTCAGCACCGAGACGCCGACGAGCCCCGTGTAGAGCAGCCGGGTGCGCCGGTCGCCGAGCCGCACGGCGAGGGTGCGCTTGCCGTGCTCGGTGTCGGTCGGGATGTCGCGCAGGTTGTTCGCGACCAGGATCGCCGAGGCGACCGCACCCACGCCGACGGCACCGAGCAGGCCGAACCACGTCACGGCATCCGCCTGGGTGTACTGCGTGCCCAGGGTGGCCATCAGGCCGAAGAAGACGAAGACGTAGACCTCGCCGAGCCCGCGGTAGCCGTAGGGGTTGTCGCCGCCGGTGTAGCGCCACGCCGCGAGCACCGCCAGGCCGCCCAAGGGCAGCATGATCCACGCCCCGGAGAGGGCGACGAGGGCGAGGCCGACGATGCCGGCCGCCGCGAACGAGAGCAGGGCGGCGAGCTTGACGTTGTTCGGCGCCGCCAGCCGCTGGCCGACCAGGCGCACCGGCCCGACCCGGGCCTCGTCGGTCCCCCGGATGCCGTCCGAGTAGTCGTTGGCGTAGTTCACCCCGACCTGCAGAGCGAGGGCGACGACGAGGGCGAGGATGCCGAGGGCGGCGTCGGCGCGCCCCAGCAGGTGGGCGGCGGCGGTGCCGAGGACGACGGGGGCGACGGCGGCGGGCAGGGTGCGCGGGCGGGCGCCCGCCACCCACTGGGAGAGGGAGGCCATGGTGGGGCTCAGAGGTCCTTGAGGAAGTCGGGGTCGTCGTCGGGCCCGCGTGGCCGGCGGCGGTCCTGGTCACGTCGGCGCTCCTCGACCTGCTGCTGGCTGCTGGAGCGCAGCGAGTGCCGCGTGGGGCGACCGAAGAGGAGCCACGCGACGGGGCCGATGACGGGGAACAGGAGGACGACGATGATCCACGCCATCTTCGGGAGGCTGCGCATGTCGGCCTCCGGGGTCTGGAACGCGTCGATGACGCAGTAGACCGTCAGCGCGAGGCTGAGCAGGGCCGGGACGTAGCGGAGCACACGCGTCATCATCCCATGGTGAACATCGCCACCACGGCACGCCGGTCGGGCTTGCCCGGCCCGCGGGTGGGCACGGCGCCGGCCGTCACCGCCCGCCGCGGCAGGGCGTGGTCGGGCAGGATGCCGCGCAGGTGCGCTCGCAGCTCGTAGGCGGTCAGGCCCGCGCGCACCGCCCCCGGCTCCAGCACGACGAGGGCGCACACCACCTCGCCCCACTCCGGGTCGGGGCTGCCGACGACGACGACCTCGGCCACCCCGGGCACGTGGTCGATGATGGCCTCCTCGACGAGGCGTGGTGCCACCTTCAGCCCACCGGTGTTGACCAGGTCGTCGATGCGGCCGTCGACGTGCAGGCGGCTCTGTTCGTCGGTGTGACCGACGTCGTCGGTGCGGAACCAGCGCGTCCCGTCCTCGTCGACGCCGAAGGCCTGCGCGGTCAGGTCGGGGCGGCCGAGGTAGCCGTGGGCGACGGTGGCCCCGCCGAGGTGGATGCGACCCTCGTCGTCGAACGCGATCTCGGTGCAGGGCAACGGCTTTCCGTCGTAGACGCAGCCACCGGCGGTCTCGCTCATCCCGTAGGTGGCGACGACGTGCACGTGCGCCCGCTCGGCCCGGCGACGCAGCCGCGGGGGCAGTCGCGGCGCCACCGACGAGCACCGCGTCGAACGAGCGCAGGGCGTCGGGCCCGCGGGGGTGGTCCAGCAGCCGGAGCAGCTGGGTGGGCACCAGGCTGGTGTACCGGCGCTGCTCGGGCTCGAGCAGCGCGGTGGTGGCGACGAACGCCTGCGGGAGGAAGCCGTCGACGAGGTCCATCGCGACCGGGGTGGTGCCGGCATCCAGCGACCGCAGCAGCACCTGCAGGCCGGCGACGTGGTGGGCCGGCAGCGCCAGCAGCCACTGCCCCGGGCCGCCGAGCTGGTCGTGCGTGGCGCGGCTGCTCGCGTGCAGGGCCGCGGCCGTGAGCAGCGCCCGCTTGGGGGTGCCGGTGGAGCCGGAGGTGCCGACGACGACGGCCAGCCCGTCGGGCAGGTCGGCCGGGTCGTGCTGCGGCAGGGCGGACGGCGGTGCGGACGCGGCGAACGGCAGCACCGGGGCGTCGCCCGCCAGCGCCTCGGCGAGGCGGGGCAGGAGGGCGAGGCAGGCCGGGCCGAGCGGCACCGAGAGCGGCTGCGGTACCGGCATCAGTGGATGTGGTCGCGCCAGTCGGCCGGCACGCGTCCCCGCGGACCGGGCACCGACTGGTCGCCGGGCCGCGACGTCGGAGGAGCGAGGGCCGGCCCGTCCACCATCGACTCGTCGCCGTAGTCCCAGAACCAGTCCTCGCCCGGCTCGAAGCTCTGCACCACGCGGTGCCCGGTGGCGGCGGCGTGCGCGGTGGCGTGCTGGGCCGGCGAGCTGTCGCAGCAGCCGACGTGGCCGCACGCGGCGCACCGGCGCAGGTGCACCCACCAGCCGGCAGGCTCGGCGGCCTCGCAGTCGGCGCACCCGGGCCCGCTCGGGGGCACGGTCGGGTCCACGAACCCCCGGGGTGCGGTCTCGCTCATCGGTCTCCTCCGTCGCGCCCGTGCCGGCTCAGGTGGTGCCCCGGTGGCGTCGGGGCAGGCGTACACGCACCAGCGTGCCACCGGGACCCGACTCGATGTCGATGTCACCGGAGTGACGTTCGACGACGATGCGCCGCGAGATGTCCAGGCCCAGGCCGGTGCCCTTGCCGACCTCCTTGGTCGTGAAGAACGGCTCGAAGGCGTGGGCCTGCACCTCGGGCGGCATCCCGGAGCCGGTGTCGGCGACCTCGACGACCACCCAGCCGGAGGCGTCCGGGCGGGCGGACACGGTGAGGATGCCGGTGCCGTCCATCGCGTCGATCGCGTTGTCCACCAAGTTGGTCCAGACCTGGTTGAGCTCGCCGGCCATCGCCTCGATCGGTGGCAGGCCGGGCGCGTAGTGCCGCTCGACGGTGATGCCGGAGCCGAGCTTGTGGCCCATCATCACCAGCGTGCTGTCCAGGCCCTCGACGAGGTCGGTGGTCTGCAGGGAGGCGCGGTCCATCTGCGAGTAGGACCGCACCGCCGCCACCAGGGTGGAGACGCGGCCGGTGGCCTGCTTGACCTCCTGGACGAGCGCGGCGGTCGACAGCGACGCCGAGATCCACTCCAGGGCCGGGGCGAGGGAGTCGGGCGGCACGGCATCGGCGAGCTCGTCGCACCACGCGAGGTCGGCGCCGGCGGCCGCCAGCACCGGGGCGATGACCCAGTCGCGGTCGACGTCGTGGTCGCCGAGCCAGTCGGACAGCTCGTCCTCGCGGTCGGCCAGGGCCAGCCCGGACAGGGCCGGCTCGGGGCCGCTGACCCGCAGCCGCAGCCCGTCGAGGGCGGTGTACTGCTCGGCGGTGATGCCCTTGCCCGCGAGCTGCGCCAGCGACGACAGCACGAGCTCGGAGGTGCCCTGCAGCGCGTCGACCGCCCGGGTCGCGGCGGATGCCGGGTTGTTCAGCTCGTGCGCGAGACCCGCGGACAGGGTGCCCAGCGCCACGAGGGCCTCGCGCTGCCGGGCGGTGGACTCGATCCGGCGCACCGTGTTGACCAGCCCCTCGATGAAGTGCAACCCGAAGGGGAACCACTGCTCGGACAGACGGCGCAGCTCCGGGGCGGCCAGGCGCAGCACCCGCCCCGGGTTCTCGGCGCGGCCGGTGGCGAAGTAGACGCCGAACTCGTCCCAGGCGGCGAATCCGCCGGCCCACTGCCCGGGCTCGGTCATGTAGCCCAGCACCGACTCCTCGGTGCCGACCTGGCGGATGAGCGCCACGGTTCCCTCGAGCAGCACCCACCAGCTGTCGGCGGGTCGGCCCTCGTGGAACAGCAGCTCGCCACGGTGCGTGGTCTCCTCGGTGGCCGCCGCGAGCAGGTCGCCGAGCTGCGCGTCGTCGAGGCCGTCGAGGAGCCGCAGCCGGCGCAGCTCGGCGAGGTCCATCAGACGCTCGCCAGGTAGCGGTGCACGAGGTAGACCGACATCGCGCCCTCGCCGACGGCGGAGGCGACCCGCTTCATCGAGTCCAGCCGCACGTCGCCCGCGGCGAAGACCCCGGGGATGCTCGTCTCGAGGGCGTAGGGGGTGCGCGGGAGCGGCCACCGCCCGGCGTGCTCGGGCAGCTGCAGGTCGGGACCGGTGACGACGAACCCCTTGCCGTCGCGGACCACGGCGTCGCCCAGCCAGTCGGTGCGGGGGAGGGCGCCGATGAAGACGAACAGCCAGTTGGTGGCCTCGTCGGTCTCGGCGCCGGTGTCGCGGTCGGAGAGGGTCACCGACTCCAGGTGGTCGGTGCCGTGGGCCGCGGCGACCTCCGTGCGGAACCGCACCTCGACGTTGTCGGCCGCCTTGATCCGCTCGACGAGGTACTCCGACATGGAGTCCTCCAGGTTGGTCCCACGCACGAGCAGCACGACCCGGCTGGCGACCTTGGCGAAGTTGAGCACCGCCTGGCCGGCCGAGTTCGCCGCCCCGACGACGTGCACCACCTGGTCGGCGCACTGCGCGGCCTCGCTCGCCGAGGCGCCGTAGTAGACGCCGCGCGAGCCCAGCGCGTCGGCGCCGCGGGCCTCGAGCCGCCGGTAGGCGACCCCGGTGGCGATGAGCACGGCCCGGCTCTCGACCTCGCCGCCGTCGGCGAAGCGCACCGCCAGCACGGGGGCGCGCTGCTCGAGCCCCACCACCTCACGGGCGAGCACGGTCTCGGCCCCGAAGCGCGACGCCTGGGCGACGGCGCGGTGGGTGAGGTCGGCGCCGGAGACGCCCTTCGGGAAGCCCAGGTAGTTCTCGATGGCGGCGCTCTGGCCGGCCTGGCCGCCGGGGGCGTCGCGCTCGACCATGACGGTGCGCAGACCCTCGGATGCCGCGTACACGGCGGCTGCCAGCCCGGCCGGCCCGCTGCCGACGATGCACAGGTCGTAGAGCGGCTGCTGGGCGCGGGTGCGCAGACCGAGCGCGTCGGCGAGCTCGACGCTGGTCGGGTGGCGCAGCGGGTCACCCTCGGGCAGGAGGACGAGCGGCAGGTCGGTGTGGTCGGCGCCCGCGAGGTCGAGCAGGCGGGTGGCCTCCTCGTCGCGCTCGAGGTCGAGCCAGCTGTAGGGGATGTGGTTGCGGGCGAGGAACATCTTGACGTCGTAGCTGCGGTCGGACCACAGGTGACCGACGACCCGCACCACCGAGCTGGCGTCGGGGTGGTCCTGGCCCCAGGCCTCGAGCAGGTCGTCGACGACCGGGTAGAGCGTGCTCTCGGGCGGCTCCCACGGCTTGAACATGTAGTAGTCCAGGCCGATGTCGTTGATCGCCCGGATGGCGACGTCGGTGTCGGCGTAGGCGGTCAGCAGCAGCAGGCGGGTGTCCGGGGAGGTCTCGCGGACCTTCGCCATCAGCTCGATGCCGGTCATGCCCGGCATCCGCTGGTCGGAGACGAGCAGCGCCACCGGCCGGGAGCGCAGGGCGAGCTCGGCCAGGACGCCGAGGGCCTCGTCACCGGAGGTCGCACGCACCACGCGGTAGTCCGACCCGTAGCGAGAGCGCAGGTCACGCACGATGGCGCGGGACACCTGGGGGTCGTCGTCAACGGCGAGGATCGTCGCCCGGGGCGGCATCCGCACTCCTTGTGCTCGGGGGTCGTGGCTCACGATAGGGCCGGCCATCGCACCGTGGAAGGGAATCGAGTGTGCCGTGGGTCGCGTTCGGGCGCACCGTGCGGGACCATGGGCGCACGGCAGGAGGTGGCGCGATGGACGAGTCGTTCCCGGCATACCTCGAGCAGGTACGGCGGCAGCGGGCCGAGCTCGGGGAGTCGATGGCGGCACTCGAGGCCGCCCTGACGCTCCCGGCGGGGGTGGGCCCGGTGTGGCGGCGGCGAGTTCGGGCGGCCCTGACCGAGCTGTCCCACGACCTGCGCGACCACGCGACCCTCACCGAGGCCGACGGCGGTCTCTACGCCGACATCGGCGCGACCGCACCGCGGCTGACCCACGGCGTGGCGGTGCAGCTCGGCGAGCACGCCGAGGCGCTGGCCGAGGTCGAGCGGCTGCTCGCGGAGCGCGACGAGGGGATGCCCGACGAGGATGCCGTGGACGCGCACCGCGAGGCGTGCATCCGGCTGCTCGGGCGGTTGGTGCGGCATCGCCAGCGCACCTCGGACCTGATCTACGAGGCGTACGCCGTCGACATCGGCGGCTCCGGCTGACCGCCCGCCACCTGACGGGACGCACCGTGTCGGGGGCGCCGGGTAGCGTCTGGCGGATGCAGGTGGTGTGCTCGGCGGGTGGGGTCGGTGGCTGACGCCGACGACGTGCGTCGGCTGGCCCTGTCGCTACCGCACGTGGTGGAGATCCCCAGCGCCGGGTTCGACTTCCGGGTGGCCGACAAGGGGTTCGTCTGGTCCTACCCGGAGCGCCGCCCGGGCCGGCCACGCGTCATCCGCACCGATGTCGCGGTGCTCTTCGTCGGCGACCTGGAGGAGCAGCAGGCGTTGCTGCTCGGCGAACCCGACCTCTTCTTCACGGCTCCCGGCTACGAGAGCTCCCCCCTGGTGATGCTCCGGCTGGACCAGGTGGGGGTGGAGCGGCTCGCCGAGCTCGTGACCGACGCGTGGCGGATGCGCGCCCCGGAGGACCTCGTGCGGCGACCTCGGACCCGGCCTGAGGACCATCACCCGCGGCGGGTGATGCTGCCCGCGGACCCTGTGCCCCGGCATCCGCCCGGGAGTAGCGTCGCGGCGTCACCCCCACGCCGTGGAAAGTGCAGGACGCCGTGAAGCGCACCAAGCCCCTGGCCCTCGTTGCCGCCATTCTCGTCGCCCTCGTCGCGCTGCTGTCCGGCTGCGGTGGTGAGGACAACGCCCCGGACGCACCCACGATGCTGGAGGGCAGCTGGAAGCTCGAGACCCTCAACGGTGCCGCCTCCGACCCCACGGTTCCCTCCACCCTCTCGATGGACAACGGCGCGGCCACCGGCAACGCCGGCCTGAACACCTTCAACGGCGACTACGACGCCCCGAGCAACGGCGTGCTCACCTTCGGCACCCTCGCCTCGACGCAGATGGCCGGCCCGGACAACGCGATGCAGCAGGAGCAGGCGTTCCTCAAGGTCCTCGACGACACCAAGAAGTTCACGACCGAGGACGGCGCGCTCGTGCTCATGGACGACAGCGGGGCCAGGCTCGCGGTGCTCGCGGCCGCCGGCCAGGGCTGAGCCCGGCGCTCGCGGCCGACCGGCCCGGGGTCGGTCAGAAGTACCAGGGGAAGGGCGACCAGTCCGGGTCGCGCTTCTCGAGGAACTGGTCGCGACCCTCGACGGCCTCGTCGGTCATGTACGCCAGGCGGGTGGCCTCGCCCGCGAAGACCTGCTGACCCATCAGCCCGTCGTCGACGAGGTTGAACGCGAACTTGAGCATGCGCTGGGCCTGCGGGCTCTTGCCCATGACCTCGCGGGCCACCTGCAGCGCCTCCGCCTCGAGCGCGGCGTGGTCGGCGACGATGTTGACGGCGCCCATCTGACGCATGTCCTCGGCGGAGTAGGTGCGTCCGAGGAAGAAGATCTCGCGGGCTCGCTTCTGCCCCACCATCTTCGCGAGGTAGGCGCTGCCGTAGCCGCCGTCGAAGCTGCCGACGTCGGCATCCGTCTGCTTGAAGGCGGCGTGCTCGCGCGAGGCGATCGTGAGGTCGCAGACGACGTGCAGGCTGTGCCCGCCGCCGGCCGCCCAGCCGTTGACCACCGCGACGACGACCTTGGGCATGGTGCGGATGAGCCGCTGCACCTCGAGGATGTGCAGCCGCCCGCCCTCGGCCTTGACCCGGCGCTCGTCGACGGTGTCCGCCGTGGTGCCCTCGGCGTACTGGTAGCCGGAGCGGCCCCGGATGCGCTGGTCGCCGCCGGTGCAGAAGGCCCACTTGCCGTGGCTCCCGGTGCCCTCGGGCCCGGGGCCGTTGCCGGTGAGGAGGACGACGCCGACGTCAGCCGTGCGGCGGGCGTGGTCGAGCACCCGGTAGAGCTCGTCGACGGTGTGCGGCCGGAACGCGTTCAGCACCTCCGGTCGGTCGAAGGCCACGCGCACGCAGCCCAGGCCCACGGCTCGGTGGTAGGTGACGTCGGTGAGGTCCTCGAAACCGGGCACCTCCTGCCAGGCGTCGGGGTCGAAGGTCTCGCTGACACCGGGGATCGCGCTCACGGCCGCAAGGTTAGTCGGCGGGGAGGTGACGGCGCGTGCGGCGGTTCCTGAACGCCGGCCCGATCTCGCTGCCGTAGGATGTCGCGCGCACGACTGCCCGGTGGGCGGGAGCACCAGGCGGGGCCGCAGACCCGCTCATTCGAGTTGGAGTCGACATTTCTCACGGTACCTTGCCCACGAGCACGACGACCCTGCCGCCGGTTTCCCCGGCCGAGCGGGCGGTCAGGGCGCACGTCACGACGCGTCCGAGCTCCGTCCCGAGATCCAGGCCCTGCGCGCACTCGCGGTGCTGTCCGTGCTCCTCTTCCACCTGTGGCCGAACCGGCTCTCGGGTGGGTATGTCGGCGTCGATGTCTTCTTCGTGATCAGCGGCTACCTCATCACCTCGCACCTGCTCTCCGAGGTCCTTCACACCGGCAGGCTCCGCCTCGGCCGCTTCTGGGCCCGCCGTGCCAAGCGGCTGCTGCCCGCGTCGCTGCTCGTGCTGTTCACCACCGCAGTGGCCGTCGTCGCGCTCGTGCCGGCCGCCCGGTGGCCGCAGTTCCTCACCGAGGTGTCGGCATCGACCCTCTACGTCCAGAACTGGCTCCTGGCCTCGAACAGCGTCGACTACCTGGCCGCATCGGGAAACATCCCCTCGCCGGTGCAGCACTTCTGGACCCTCTCGGTCGAGGAGCAGTTCTACGTCATGGTGCCCCTGCTCCTGCTCGGCGCGGCCTGGATCGCCCGTCGAGCAGCCGGGTCCGTGCGGACCGCAGCGCTCGTGACGGTCGCCGGCGGGACCGTGCTCTCCTTCGGCTACAGCATCTGGCTGACGGAGACGGCAGCGCCCGTGTCGTACTTCTCGACCTTCTCCCGGGCGTGGGAGTTCGGGCTCGGTGCACTGATCGCGTTCGTCCCGTCGCCCTCGCGGATCGGGGTGAGGCTGGTTGCTGCCGCGGCCGGGGTCGGTGCCGTCGTGGCCGCAGTCGTGCTGTTCAGTGAGGCGACCACGTTCCCCGGCGCCTCCGCAGCGATTCCCGTCGTCGGCGCGGCGCTCGCGATCTGGGGCGGCCGCGGCACACCCCTGAGCGGTCCGGCACGCTCGCACCCGTGGCCTTCGTCGGCGCCGCGTCGTACGCGATCTACCTCTGGCACTGGCCGTTCGTCATCCTGCTGCCCTATGCCACGGGTCACCCGCTCACCCTGGTCGACAAGGTGGGCGTGATGATCGCGACGTTCGTCGTCGCGTGGGCGTCCACACGCTTCCTCGAGGACCCGGTCAGGTTCTCGCCGCGGCTGCTCGGTGGGAGTCGTCGGCCCCGCACCGTCGCGATGTGCTCGATCGCCGGGATGCTCGCGGTGCTCGCCGTCAGTGTTCCGTCGGTGCAGGTGGCCGAGCGTCGCGCGGACGCGGCGGCGGTTGCCAGCGCGCGACTCCAGGCGGGTGCGGAGTGCATCGGTGCCGCGGTGGCCGCCACCGGGTGTGTCGTGGATTCCGACCTGCAGGGCACGCTGCTCCCGATGAGTGCGCTGCTGCACGACGATGCGAACCGGTCGGAGTGCTGGTCGACCAAGGGCGACAGCTCACTGCGCGTGTGCTCCGTGGGTCCGGCCGACGGCTACGAGAAGCACCTGCTCGCGGTCGGGGACTCCCACAACAACACGCTCCTCGGGGCCTACGAGTCGATCGCCGACGCGATGAACTGGCGGATCGACGTGGCCGGTCGCATCGGGTGCTACTGGACCGACGCGAACCTGGTGTCCGGAACCTCCGACCTGACCGCGGAGTGCAAGCAGTGGCGCGACGAGGTGACCGCACACATCGCGGCATCGGACGACCTCGACGGCGTCATCGTGACGAATGCCCGAAAGACGCCGGTCGTTCCGCTGGACGGCACGTCGGTCGAGGACGCGACGGTGCAGGGCCTGACGTCCGCCTGGAAGTCACTGCCCGATGGAGTCCCGTTGCTCGGCCTGGTCGACAACCCGTTGATGCCGCCCGGAACCCCCGCCTGCGTCGAGCAGAAGGGTCTGGGCGCAGGGGAGGCGTGTGCGGTGCCGCGCGCCACCGCGTTGCCTGCGCGCAGCATGCAGCGTGCGGTGGAGTCGTTCCCGCAGGCCCACCTCATCGACCTCACCGACCTCTACTGCGAACCGGATGTGTGCCGACCGGTGGTCGGGAACGTGGTCGTGTACCGCGACAGGGGCCACCTGACCGCTGCGTACGCGAAGACGCTGGCGCCGTATCTCGGTGAACGGCTCGCGCGCGCCATCGGATAGCGCTGCGCCCGTCCGTGGTCGCACGGCCTACCGTGGCCGTATGCCGCTGCCCCCCGTCGGTGACCTGCTCGCTGCCCTCCACGTGGTCGCCATCCCGATGCGGGTGCCGTTCCGCGGGGTGACCACGCGCGAGGTGGCGCTGTTCGAGGGTCCGGCCGGGTGGGGGGAGTTCGGGCCGTTCCTCGAGTACGCCCCGGCGGAGGCGTCGCGGTGGCTGGTCTCGGCGGTGGAGTCGGCCTGGCTCGGCTGGCCCGAACCGCTGCGTGGCTCGGTGCCCGTCAACGCGACGGTGCCGGCGGTGCGTCCGGAACAGGTCGCCGACGTGCTGGCGCGGTTCCCCGGGTGCACCACGGCCAAGGTCAAGGTGGCCGAGGCCGGCCAGTCGCTCGAGCACGACCTCGCCCGGGTCGCGGCGGTGCGCGAGGCGATGGGGCCCGACGGCGAGGGTGCGCGTCGACGCCAACGGTGCGTGGTCGGTCGACGACGCGCTCCTGGCGCTCGGCCGCCTCGCCGCCCACGACCTCGAGTACGCCGAACAGCCGTGTGCGACGGTGGAGGAGCTGCGTGACCTGCGGATGGCGTTGGCGCGCAACGGCATCGATGTGCTCATCGCCGCGGACGAGTCCATCCGCAAGGCCGAGGACCCGTTGCGCGTACGCACCCTCGAGGCTGCCGACATCATCGTCGTCAAGGTGGCGCCACTGGGTGGGGTGCGGTCTGCGCTCGCAGTCGTCGAGGCCTGTGGGCTGCCCGCCGTGGTGTCGTCGGCGCTCGACACGAGCGTCGGCATCTCGGCCGGGGTCGCGCTCGCCGCTGCCCTGCCGTCCCTCGACCACGCCTGCGGGCTGGGCACGGTCGCACTCCTCGCCGGCGACGTCGCGGCCACGCCGCTCGTGCCGGTGGGCGGGGCGCTGCCGGTGGGTCGCGTGGTCGTGGACCCCGACCGGCTCGAGCAGCTCGCCGCTCCACCCGAGCGCACCGCGTGGTGGCGCGACCGCGTGGCCGCCTGTGCGGCAGCACCCGCTGGCGGCGACCCGATGATCGACGTCCGGTGGATGTGGCTGTTCCTCGACACCCCGCGTGCCGACGCCGGCCGTTCGTGGGCCTTCTGGTCCGAGGTCACCGGCTGGCCGCTGTCCGCCACCCGCGGCGACCACGACGAGTTCGCCACGCTGCTGCCACCGCGCGGCGACGCGTGGCTCAAGGTGCAGGCGGTCGCCGACGGGCCCGGCGGCATCCACCTCGACCTCGACGTCGCCGACGTCCAGGCCGCTGCTCGCGAGGCCGAGCGGTTGGGTGCCACCCGGATCGGGGCCATCGGTGACGTGGTCGTCATCCTGCGCTCGCCCGGCGGCCTGACCTTCTGCCTCACGCCCTGGCACGGGGACGGCGAGCAGGTGCGCGCGGGAGCGGTCGAGCTGGTCGACCAGGTCTGCCTCGACTGCCCGGTCGACGTGCACGACGCCGAGGTGGCGTTCTGGACGGCCCTCACCGGCTGGCGGTGGGCCGACGTCGACGAGCCGGAGCTGTCCGTGCTGCGGCGACCGGCCGGCATCCCGTTCCGGCTGCTCTTCCAGCGGCTCGGGGAGCCGACCGGCCCGGTGCGGGCGCACGCCGACCTGGCCTGCGCCGAGCGGGCGGCATCGCTCTCCCGGCACCTGGCCGCGGGGGCGCGGGTCGTCGACGTGCGTGACGGGTGGACCGTGATGACCGACCCGGTGGGCCGGGTCTACTGCCTCACCGACCGCAGCCCGACCGCCCCGCCGGGCTAGCGGGGGCGCGGCGGGTCAGGCCGGGTCCGGCAACGGCAGGCCGAGCAGGGCGTTCTCGACGACCTCGGCCAGGGCCGGGTGGATCCAGTACTGCCCGCGGGCCACGTCGATGGCGCGCTGCCCGAACGACGCCGCCTGCACCAGCGGCTGGATGAGGGTCGACGCGTGCGGCCCGATGGCGTGTGCGGCGAGGATCCGGCCGGTGGGGTCGGCGTGGATCGTCAACAGGCCGGTGGTGTCCTCGAGCGCCCAGCCGTAGGCCACGTCGCCGACGGCCTGGGTCGCGGTGACGAAGGGCGTGCCGGCCTCGCTGAGCTCGGCCGCCGTCGGACCGAAGGCCGCGACCTGCGGGTGGCCGAAGACGGCGTGCGGCACCGGGCGGTCGTCGGTGGTGCGCGGCTCACCGGCGAGCCGGCCGACGTCGACGGCGAGGTTGTGCGCGACGATCCGCGCCTCGTGGTTGGCCACGTGCTTGAGCTGGTGCGCCGACGAGACGTCACCGAGCGCCCAGACCCTCGGCGAGGTGGTGCGCAGCTGCTCGTCGACGACGAGCCGTCCGTCGTCGTGCACGTCGAGGCCTCCGGCGGCCGGGTCGAGCCGGTCGGTGTTGGGCACGCGGCCCACGGCGAGGAGCACGACCTCGGCCTCGACGTGGCTGGGTCCGCCCGGCCCGTCGAGGCCGATCCGCCACACGTCACCGACGCGCTGCGCCGACGTCGGGGTCGTCGACAGGCGCAGGTCGTAGTGGTGTCGTGCGACCTCGGTGTAGCGCTGGGCCACCTCCACCTCGTGGTGGCGCAGCAGGGTCGGGCCGCGCTGGACCTGGGTCACCGCGACGCCGAGCGCCGAGAACACGTGGGCCAGCTCGCACGCGACGAACCCGCCACCGATGACCGCCATCCGGGGCGGGAGGGCGTCGAGGCGCATCACGGTGTCGGAGGTGTGCACACCGAGGTCGGGGTCGGGCCCGCGCAGCCCGTCGACGTCGAGGCCGACGGGGTGGCTCCCGGCCGCGACGACGACTCGGTCGGCGGTGAGCTCCTCTCCGGTCGACAGCGCGAGCCGGCGCTCGCCGGTGAACGTGGCGTGCGCGCGGTAGAGGGTCGTGTGCTCCTGGCTGCGGCGGTAGGCCTCGCCGCCGGCGGAGATCGGGTCGATCCGCCCGAAGATGCGGTCGCGGATGCCGGGCCAGTCGACCGTCCGCCCGGCGAAGGTGACGCCGAGGCGGTGCGCGTCGGCGGCGTCGACGACCCGGTCGGCCGGCAGCACGAACATCTTGGTCGGGATGCAGCCGACGTTCAGGCAGGTGCCGCCGAACGTCCCGCCCTCGACGATCGCGACGTCGAGGCCGTCGAGCTCGGGGGTGAGCAGCGAGTTCCCCGAGCCGCTGCCGATGATGACGAGGTCGTGGTGCGGCATGGGCGCCAGCGTAGGCGTCGCTCGTCCACAGGCGGTTCGCCGGGGCGGCACCGTCCACAGGTCGGCGGCGGGGCTGTCGGCCGGCCGGGGTGCGCGGACAGGGTGGGGCGGACGAGGGGAGGTGCCGGATGGCTGAGGGGCTGGAGGCGACGTGCTGGTGACGTTCGCCGAGCTGGCCGACGAGGCAGGGAGGATGGCGATGCTGCTGCTCGCCGAGGCGGCCGAGGTCGACCAGCGCCGCATGGCGCTCTCGCGCTACGCGCTGGTCTGGTGGCAGGGCGAGGCGGCGGAGGCCTACCAGCACCGGGTGCAGGAGCGTGTGGCGGCGCTGGCCGCGACCTCGGCGCGGCTGGAGGCGGCAGCAGAGGCGTGGGAGGCGCTCGAGGAGGTGGCCGACGACGCCGCTGCGGCGGAGGGAGCGTGGAGGGGTCACCCGTGAGGCTGACCGTGCGGTCGGAGGCGCTGGCGGCCGCCGCCGCTGCCGTCGACGAGCTCGCCGACGCAACGCGCGACGGTGCGCACCGGCTCGCGGCGGCGCTGGCGCACGCGGGTCCCGTACGGGTGCGGAGTGCCGGCGACCTGGTGCTGGCGTCGCGGTGGGTGCGGGTCGACGCGGAGACGCTGGCGGTCGTCGGCCCGGGCGGCCTGTGGGGGGAGTCGCTCGCGCTCGAGGTGCTGGCCGTGCGGCTCAGGGCTGCGGCACGGGCCTACGCGGGGGTGGAGGCGTCGGTCTCGGCAGTGCTCGCCGGCGTCGGGGCCGGGGCCGACCTCGCGGCGCGCGGCGGCTGGCTGACCGACGGCCCTCGCTGCCGGCAGTCACCCCGGTGGCACCGACGCTGGCGCTCGGCGGTGACCACGGCTTCCGCCGTGCCGCCGACCTCGTCGCGGCCGGCGAGGGCCTCGACGGTGGACGGGTCCGGGTCGTCGAGGTGGTGCGCGGTGACGGCGGGTCGGCCTGGGTGGTGGTCGTGCCGGGCACCCAGGCGTGGTCGCCCCATCCCGGAGCGAACCCGTTCGACCTCACCACCGACGTCCGCGCCCTCACCGGCGACACCACGCTCGCCGCGGCCGGGGTGGCCGCCGCCCTCGAGGTGGCCCGGTCGCGGGCCGGTCCTCGCTCGACCCCCGTCGACCCCGTGGTGCTCGTCGGCCACAGCCAGGGCGGCATCCTCGCGGCCGCGCTGGCGAGCGACCCCGGCTTCACCCGGCGGAACCGGGTCACCCACCTCGTGACCAGCGGGTCGCCGGTCGCGCTCTTCCCCGTGCCCGCGTCGACGCGCGTGCTGTCCGTCGAGCGCGGTGACGACCCCGTGCCGCGGCTCGACCTCACGCCCAACCCCGACCGCTCGTCGTGGGTCACCGTGCGCACCCCGCGCGACGGCCTTCCCGTCGACGTGCGCGACCACCGGCTCGAGGGCTACGTCGCCACGCTGCGCGTCGCGGAGGCAGCGCCACGGGGCACGGTCGCCGGCCTCGACGCCTGGCAGGCCTCGGCGGGCGGGGTGCTGGGTCGACCGGTCCGTTCGGTGTCCGAGGTGGTCGTCGAGCGTGCCGGTCCGCGGTCGGTGGAGGTGGTCCGCGGGCAGACTTGACCCTGACACGGTGTGAGGGAGGAGAACTGGGACATGTTGATCTCGGACTTCGCCCGGCTCGGGCAGGTGTCGGTGCGCATGCTGCGCCACTACGACGCGTTGGGGCTGCTCGTGCCCGACCACGTCGAGCCGGCCAGCGGCTACCGCTCCTACTCGCCCGAGCAGCTCCACCTCCTCAACCGGCTCGTCGCCCTCAAGGACCTCGGGTTCACGCTCGACCAGGTGCGCTCGCTCCTCGCCGACCCCGTCGGGGCCGACGAGCTGCGGGGCATGCTCCGGCTGCGCCGGGCCGAGCTCGAGGAGGAGGCGCGCGCCGTCGGCACCAGGCTGGCGGCGGTCGAGTCGAGGCTGAGGATGATCGAGAAGGAGAACACCATGTCACCCGACTACGTCGTCAAGACCCTCCCCGCCGTGCGCCTCGTCGGTCGCCGCGCGGTCGTCGACCCCGAGGCGATCGGCAGGCACGTCGGCCCGATGTTCGAGGAGGTCTCCGCCGCCCTGCGCCACGTCGACGGCGCCCTGGCCACGCCCATCGCGACCTATGCCGAGGTCGACGACGGCATGGAGGTCGCCGTCGGCTACGCGTGGGGCGGTCCGGCCCCGGACGGGACCGAGGCCCTGGACCTCGCCGAGGCCACCGCCGTCTGCGGCGTCCACCTCGGCGAGATGGCGCGCATCGGGGAGTCGTGGCAGGCCCTGCACCGCTGGGTCTCCGACAACGGCTACCACTACGACGGCCCGTGTCGTGAGCTCTACGTGCGGGCCGAGTCCGACGACCAGGCCGACTGGGTCACCGAGCTCCAGCAACCCGTGACGCGCTGACCCGGGGGCCCTCGCCACGACCCCGGGCCGTCGCGGCCCGGGGCAATGGCAGACTCACGGCCGTGAACCCGTCCGAGGCGCTGGCGACCGTGCTCGTCGACGAGCTGGTGCGCGGTGGCGTGCGCGAGGTCGTCCTCTGCCCGGGCTCCCGGTCGGCGCCGCTGGCCTACGCCGTGCTCGCCGCCGAGCGGTCCGACCGGCTCCGGCTGCACGTGCGGGTCGACGAGCGCAGCGCAGGCTTCCTCGCCCTCGGGCTGGCCCGCGGGTCCGGTGCCCCGGTGGCCGTGATGACGACGTCCGGCACCGCCGTCGCCAACCTGCACCCCGCGGTGCTCGAGGCCCACCACGCCGGTATCCCGCTCGTGGTGGTCAGCGCCGACCGTCCGCACGAGCTGCGCGGCACCGGTGCCAACCAGACCACCGCGCAGCCCGGCCTCTTCGGGGCGAGCACCAGGTACGCCGTCGACCTCCCGGCACCGGTCGTCCGTCCCGGGCTCGGCCCGTTCTGGCGCAGCACCGTCTGCCGCGCACTCGCGGCCGCCACCGGCGCCACGGGCGATGAGCCCGGGCCCGTCCACCTCAACGTCTGCCTGCGGGAGCCACTGGCCCCCGAGCTCGAGGCCGCCTCCGGCGGGGGGTGGGTCACCGCGGGCCTCGAGACGGATGACGCGTGGCCGGAAGCCTTGGAGGGCCGGGCCGACGGGAAGCCGTGGGTGGTGGTGGGCGACAACGGCACCGGGTTCACGGAAGCTGCGGCGCTGACCGAGGTGGCGCGAACGCTGGTCTTCGTCGGAGTCACCCGTGACCCCGCCCTCGGCGAACGTGCCGTCGCCTGGGCGACCGAGCGCGGCCACCCCGTCGTGGCCGAGCCGTTCGGCAGCGCCGCCCTCCGCGCCGAGGCCGTGCCCCACGGGCCGCTGCTGCTCACCGCCACGGACTGGCTCGATGGACACCTCCCGGACCGGGTCGTGGTGGTCGGCCGGCCGACCCTGTCCAGGGCGGTCGGCGCCCTCCTGCGTCGCCCCGGCCTGTGCGTCGAGGTGGTGTCCGAGGGCGGCCAGTGGCCCGACCCCTCGCACGTCGCCTCCGCCGTGCACCCTCCTCGCGCTCTCCGCCTCGGTGGCCCCACGACGCCCGATGACGACCACGGCTGGAGCGAGGCCTGGCGCACGGCCGCACGACGGGTCGCGGATGCTGTTGCTGCGCAGCCCATCCCGTGGCCCAGTGGCCTCGGAGTCGCGAGCGCCCTCGTCGACGGGTTGCCCGGTGACGCCGTTCTCGTGCTCGGCTCGAGCAACCCCGTGCGTGACGTCGACCTTGCCGTGGCCGGACCGATCGCCGACGAGGTGCTCGCGAACCGCGGCCTCGCCGGCATCGACGGCGTGGTCTCCACGGCGGTCGGCATCGCCCTGAGCCGAACCGCCGGCCAGACCTACGCCCTGCTGGGCGACCTCACCTTCCTGCACGACGCCAACGGCCTGCTCGTCGGCCCCGACGAGCCGACGCCCGACCTCACCCTCGTCGTCGTCAACGACGACGGGGGCGGCATCTTCACCACGCTCGAGCACGGAGCCCCCGAGCGTGCGGCCGACTTCGAGCGCGTCTTCGGCACCCCCACCGGCACCGACCTCGGGGCACTGTGCCGGGCGCACGGCATCCGCCACGACCGCGCGGCCACGGCCGCCGACCTGACCACGGCCGTCGCGGAGCCGCCCCACGGCATCCGGGTCGTCGAGGTCGTCGTCGACCGCGGTACGCACCGCCAGGCGCACGCCGACCTGCGCGCCCTGGCCGCCAGCACCCTCTCGAGGACGGTCGACGGGCCGATTTCAGCGGCGTGCCACCCGGTTGCGAGAATGCGCGGGTGACCCCGACCCCCCAGCGCACCGACGTCCTCGTCGTGGGCGCGGGACCCTCCGGCGCCTCCGCGGCGGCGTGGGCGGCCCGCGCCGGCCGTGACGTCGTGCTCGCCGACGCCGCGGTGTTCCCCCGCGACAAGACCTGCGGCGACGGGCTGACCCCGCGCGCGATCGCCGAGCTCGACCTGCTCGGCCTGGGCGACTGGGTGCGCGACCACACCGTGAACCAGGGGCTGCGGGCGCACGGCTTCGGCCAGACCCTCCTGCTGCCCTGGCCCGGCGGCACCCTGCCCGACCACGGCTCGGCCGTGCCGCGCACCGAGCTCGACGACCGCATCCGCAGCGAGGCGATCGACGCCGGCGCCACCGGCCTCGAGGGCGCCAAGGCCGTCGACGCACGGCTCGAGGGCGGGCGCGTCACTGCCGTGACCTTCACCCGCGCGCGACGAGACGTTCGAGGTCGAGTGCGAGCGGCTCGTCGTCGCCGACGGCGTGCGCTCCGGCCTGGGCAAGGTGCTCGGTCGCGAGTGGCACAAGGACACCGTCTACGCCGTGGCGGGCCGCTGCTACGTCGACTCCGCCCAGTCCGACGACCCGTGGATCAGCAGCCACCTCGAGCTGCGCGGCGAGCGCGGCGAGGCGCTGCCGGGCTACGGGTGGATCTTCCCCCTCGGTGGCGGCCAGGTGAACGTCGGCGTCGGCGCGCTCGCGACGACCAAGCGGCCCGCCGACATCGCGATCAAGCCGCTGATGAAGCGCTACACCGACGAGCGCCGCGCCGACTTCGGCCTCTCCGGCGAGCAGCGGATGCCGACGAGCGCGCTGCTGCCGATGGGTGGCGCCGTGAGCAACGTCGCCGGCGCCAACTGGGCGCTCATCGGCGACGCCGCCGCCTGCGTCAACCCGCTCAACGGCGAGGGCATCGACTACGGCCTCGAGACCGGCCGGCTCGTCGTCGACCACCTCGACACCGACCTCGCGGTCACCTGGCCGGCGCTGCTCGGCGACCACTACGGCGAGGCGTTCTCCATCGCTCGCCGCCTGGCCGGCATCTTCACGGTGCCGAAGACCCTGGCCGCGCTCGGCCCGGTCGGCATGCGCAGCGACTGGCTGATGACGCTCGCGCTGCGCTGGATGGGCAACCTCGTCACCGACGAGGACCGCGACCGCTCCGCCCGCGTCTGGCGGTGGGCCGGTCGCCGCTCCATCGCGATCGACGCCCGACCACCCTTCGGCTGACCCAGCCGGATGCAGGCCCGCCGGGTCACCGACTTCGTGCGACATCGACGCGGTTCTGGACGTCGCGCCACCGAAGAACCGCGCGCAAGTCGCACGACGTGCGAGAGGTGGGCAGGTCAGGCGGTCAGGCGGGCGAGGCAGGCGTCGGACCGCTGGCGGTGAGCGCGTCGCGCATCGGCACGAACTTGGCCGACGACTCGGCCACCTCGGCCTCGGGGTCGGACCCCGCGACGATGCCGCAGCCGGCGAACAGCCGGATCCGCGACGGGTCGTCGGTCGACACCGCACCACAGCGCAGCGCGATGCCCCACTCGCCGTCGCCGGTGGCGTCGATCCAGCCGACCGGCCCGGCGTAGCGCCCGCGGTCCATGTGCTCGAGCTCGCTGATCACGGCATCCGCCACCGGGGCCGGCGTGCCGCACACCGCCGCCGACGGGTGCAGCGACGCCGCCAGGGTCGAGCGACGACGCGTCGTCGACGAGCACGCCCGCGACGTCGGTGGCCAGGTGCATGACGTTCGACAGGTGCAGCACGAACGGCGCCTCGGGCACGTTCATCGACGAGCAGTGCCGGGCGAGGGCGTCGGCCACCGAACGCACGGCGTACTCGTGCTCCTCCAGGTCCTTCGACGAGCGCGCGAGCGAGGCGGCGAGCGCGAGGTCGTGCTCGTCGTCCCCGGTCCGCCGGATCGTGCCCGCGAGCACCCGAGAGGTCACCAGGCCCTTCTCGCACCGCACGAGCAGCTCCGGCGTCGCACCGACGAGCCCGTCGACGGCGAACACCCACGTCGTGGTGTACTCCTCCGCGAGCCGGTGCAGCAGCCAGCGCACGTCGAGCGGTGCCCCGGTCGTCACGTCGAGGTCACGCGCCAGCACGACCTTGTCGAGCCGCCCGGACGTGATCCGCGAGACGGCCTCGGCCACGGCGCCGGCCCACTCGGCGGGGGACAGGGCGCCGTCGGCGAACGCGACGTCGAGCGGCGCGCCCGGCGCGGCCTGCCGCGCGATCGACGGCGTGCCCGGCACGGCCGCCACGGCCGGAGCCGACTCCACCCCGACGGTCGTCAGCCAGGCCACCCCGCCGCGCATCCCCACGACGACCTCGGGCACGACCAGCGTCGCCCCGGCTGCCGAGTCCGCGGCGTACGACACCGACCCGAACGCCACCGGCCCGGTGCCCGGACGGTCGACCTCGTCGCGCACCACGGCGCTGCCCACCAGGTCCGTCCACCACGACTCGAGCTCGGCCATCCGACCGGGCCCGGATGCCGTGCGGCTCGCCGCGCGACCCCACCCCACGATGCCCTCGCCACGGCGGACCCACGAGCACACGTCGGTCGGCGAGCCCTGGGGGACCAGCGCGAGCAGGGCCGCGCCGAGCTCGGGGTCGAGCGGCACGGTGCGAGAGACGAGAGGGGCGGCCGGAGAGTCGATCGCGTCGATCGGCGGCTCACCCGCGGGCAGCGAGGTCATCGCGCAGCAGGATACGACCCGCGCTCGGCGCCCCTGACATCGATGGGAGGATGTCGCGCATGAGCCGTGCCTCCCTCGACAAGGACCCCCGCGACGTCGCGACCATGTTCGACGACGTCGCGAGCAAGTACGACGTCACCAACGACGTCCTCTCCCTCGGCCAGGACCGGCTCTGGCGTCGGGCGGTCGTGCAGGCCTGCGAGGCCGTGCCCGGCCAGGTCGTGCTCGACATCGCGGCCGGCACCGGCACCAGCAGCGAGCCGTTCGCCGACTCCGGGGTCGACGTCGTGCCCGCCGACTTCTCGCTCGGGATGCTGCGGGTCGGCCACCGCCGCCGCTCGGACCTCGGCTTCACCGCGGCCGACGCGATGAACCTCCCGTTCGCCGACGAGTCCTTCGACGTCGTCACGATGAGCTTCGGGCTGCGCAACGTCGCCGACCCGGATGCCGCGCTGCGCGAGTTCCTGCGGGTCACCAAGCCGGGTGGCCGGTTCGTGCTCTGCGAGTTCAGCCAGCCGACGAACAAGGCCTTCCGCACCGTCTACAGCAAGTACCTCATGCGCTCGCTGCCGGCCGTGGCGCGCAAGGTGAGCAGCAACCCCGAGTCCTACGTCTACCTCGCCGAGTCGATCCAGGCCTGGCCGGCCCAGCGGGACATGGCGCAGCGCATCGCGGGCAGTGGCTGGGAGGGCGTGAAGTGGCGAAACCTGTCCGGCGGCGTCGTCGCCCTGCACCGGGCGACGAAGCCGCTCGCGCCCACCGTTGAAGGTTAGGTTCACCTAAGTTCAGGTGCCGCGAGAGCCGTCCTAGACTCCTGCCGTTCGTGAAGACATTCACAAGCACCCGGCGGCCCTGCCCGACAGCCGACCTCACCGGGTGAGGCGTCCGTCACCCCCCTAGGATGAGCGAGTCGCCGTCTGTCCTCCCGACGACCTGTGCCCACCCGACGCACACGAGCACCGAAAGGGGAGTTGTCCTGCGATGAGCAACCCCTACGTCCCGCTGCTGATCCTGGCCGGCCTCGGCTTCGCCTTCGCGGCCCTGTCGGTGGGCACCAGCCTCGTGGTCGGCCCCAAGCGCTACAACCGCGCGAAGATGGAGGCGTACGAGTGCGGCATCCAGCCGACCCCCCGCGCCGAGGGCGGCGGGCGCGTGCCGGTCAAGTACTTCCTCACCGCGATGCTCTTCATCATCTTCGACATCGAGTCGGTGTTCCTCTACCCCTTCGCGGTCGCGTTCGACCAGCTCGGCCTGTTCGCCCTGATCGAGATGGTGCTGTTCATCGTCACCGTGTTCGTCGCCTATGCCTACGTCTGGAAGCGCGGGGGGCTCGAGTGGGACTGACGACCACCGAACGCCGCACACCCCGCACGATCGCGAAGGAGGCCTGATGGGACTCGAGGAGAAGCTGCCCGCAGGGTTCGTCCTGACGACGCTCGAGAACGTCGTCGGCTACATGCGCAAGGCCTCGATCTGGCCCGCCACCTTCGGGCTCGCGTGCTGCGCGATCGAGATGATGGCCGTCGGCACGCCGGACTACGACATCGCCCGCTTCGGCATGGAGCGGTTCTCCGCGACCCCCCGCCAGGCCGACCTGATGATCGTCGCCGGCCGGGTGTCGCAGAAGATGGCCCCGGTGGTGCGCCAGGTCTACGACCAGATGCCCAACCCCAAGTGGGTCATCTCGATGGGCGTGTGCGCCAGCTCCGGCGGCATGTTCAACAACTACGCGATCGTCCAGGGCGTCGACCACATCATCCCGGTCGACATCTACCTGCCCGGCTGTCCGCCGCGGCCCGAGATGCTGCTCAACGCGATCATCGAGCTGCACAAGCAGATCCAGGGCAGCAAGCTCGGCGTCAACCGCGTCGCCGCCGCCCGGGCCGCCGAGGAGGCCGCGATGGCCGCGACCCCCACCTCGCTGATGGCCCCCACCCACGACCACCTCGCCCACCTCGGGGCGCCGACCGGGAAGAACCTCCTGGCATGAGCGACGAGAAGCGGACCGACGACGGTCCCGAGCTCGAGGACGCCGACGTCCAGGCCGTCCCCGACCAGGAGATCGACACCCCGGAGACCTCGACGGTCGACGACCCCGACGCCCTGCGTCCGGCGCACTCGGCCAACATCTCCACCTGGCGCGAGCTCTCCGACGACGAGCGCGAGCCCGTCCTGGTCGGCGAGCGGCGCGGCATGTTCGGCGCCACCCGCGGCCAGGACACCTCCGGCTACGGCGGGCTCGTCACGCCGACGCTGTTCCCGGGCGCCTCCCCGCGCCCCTACGGCTCCTACTTCGACGAGGTCGCCGACCTGCTCGGCACCGCCCTCACCGAGGGCGACGGCCCGGGGTACCACGACGCCGTCGAGAAGGTCGTCGTCGACCGCGGCGAGCTCACCCTCTTCGTGCGTCGCGAGCACCTGCTCGCCGTCGCGAGCGCGATGCGCGACGTGCCCGGCCTGCGCTTCGAGATGTGCTCGGGCGTCTCGGGCGTGCACTACCCCGGCGAGGAGGGCCGCGAGCTGCACGCGGTCTACCACCTGCTCTCGATCACCCACGGCAGCCGCCGGGTGCGCCTCGAGGTCACCGCCCCCGACGCCGACCCGCACATCCCGTCGATCGTCTCGGTCTACCCGAGCAACGACTGGCACGAGCGCGAGACCTGGGACATGTTCGGCATCGTCTTCGACGGCCACCCCGCGCTCACCCGCATCCTGATGCCCGACGACTGGCCCGGGCACCCGCAGCGCAAGGACTACCCGCTCGGCGGCATCCCCGTCGAGTACAAGGGCGGCACCGTCCCGCCGCCGGACCAGCGGAGGGCGTACAGCTGATGACGACCCACGACCACGACACGACGACCTTCGAGTCGGCGCAGCCCGACCACGACGAGGCCACCCCCGACGCGTACGGCGCCTCCGTGCACGAGGGCGTCGAGGGCGCCCCGGTGTTCAACGTCTCCGGCGGCGACTGGAACGACCTCGTCGACGAGGCCACCGCGCTCCACGAGGAGCGCATCGTCGTCAACATGGGCCCGCAGCACCCGTCGACGCACGGCGTGCTGCGCCTCATCCTCGAGCTCGACGGCGAGACGGTCACCGAGGCCCGCGCCGGCATCGGCTACCTGCACACCGGCATCGAGAAGAACATGGAGTACCGCACCTGGGTGCAGGGCGTCACGTTCTGCACCCGGATGGACTACCTCACCCCGATGTTCCAGGAGACGGCCTACTGCCTGGCCATCGAGAAGCTGCTCGGAATCACCGACCAGGTGCCCGAGCGCGCCTCGATCATCCGGGTGCTGATGATGGAGCTGACCCGGATCAACTCGCACCTGGTCTGCCTCGGCACCGGTGGCATGGAGCTCGGCGCCACCACGGTCATGACCGTCGGCTTCCGTGAGCGCGAGCGGATCCTGCGCGTGTTCGAGGCGGTCACCGGCCTGCGGATGAACAACGCGTACATCCGCCCCGGCGGCGTGTCCCAGGACGTGCCGCACGGCGCGGTCGACATGGTCCGTGAGGTCATCACCGAGCTGCGCCGCGGCATCCACGAGCTCGAGCTGCTGCTCAACGAGAACCCGCTGCTCAAGGGCCGCACCGTCGGCGTCGGCTTCATGGACCTCACCGGCTGCATGGCGCTGGGCATGACCGGCCCCGTGCTGCGCGCGACCGGCCTGCCGCACGACCTGCGCAAGTCGGCCCCGTACTGCGGCTACGAGACCTACGAGTTCGACGTGGTCACCCGCACCGGCTGCGACGCCTACGACCGGCTGCGCATCCGCATCGACGAGATGTACGAGTCGCTCAAGATCGTCGAGCAGACGCTCGACCGGCTGCAGCGCACCGAGGGCCAGCCGGTGATGGTCGAGGACAAGAAGATCGCGTGGCCCGCGCAGCTGGCCATCGGCGGCGACGGCCAGGGCAACAGCCTCGACCACATCCGCGAGATCATGGGCTCCTCGATGGAGTCGCTGATCCACCACTTCAAGCTGGTCACCGAGGGCTTCCGGGTCCCCCCGGGCCAGGCCTACGCCGCGGTCGAGTCGGCCAAGGGCGAGCTGGGCTGCCACGCCGTGTCCGACGGCGGCACCCGCCCGTACCGCGCCCACTTCCGCGACCCGAGCTTCAACAACCTGCAGGCCGTGGCCTCGATGTGCGAGGGCGGCCAGGTCGCCGACGTCATCGTGGCCGTGGCCTCCCTCGACCCCGTCATGGGAGGTGTCGACCGCTGATGTCCCACGACTTCGGCCTCCAGACCGCGTCCGGGCACCTCACCGTCAGTGAGGAGTCCAAGGAGCCGTACCCCGCCGACGTCGAGGCGCGTTTCCGCGCCGACGCCGCCGAGGTGGTCGCGCGCTACCCGCAGAAGCGCTCGGCGCTGCTGCCCCTGCTGCACCTCGTGCAGTCGGTCGACGGCTACGTCACCGGCCGCGGCATCGACCTGTGCGCCGAGCTGCTCGACCTCAGCACCGCCGAGGTCTCCGGCGTCGCCACCTTCTACACGCAGTACAAGCGCCACCCCAACGGCACCTACACCGTCGGGGTCTGCACCAACACGCTGTGCGCGGTCATGGGCGGCGACGAGATCTGGGACGCCGTGTCCGAGCACCTCGGGGTCGGCCACGACGAGACCACCGCCGACGGCACGATCACCCTCGAGCGCATCGAGTGCAACGCGGCCTGCGACTTCGCCCCGGTGGTCATGACCAACTGGGAGTTCTTCGACAACCAGACCCCGGCCTCCACGATCGAGCTCGTCGACGCGCTGCGCGCCGGTGAGCCGGTCGCCCCCACCCGCGGCCCGAAGCAGGTCGGCACCTTCAAGGAGGTCAGCCGCGTGCTCGCGGGCTTCCACGACGGTCTCGCCGACGAGGGCGTGGGTGCCGGCCCGGCATCCCTCGTGGGGCTCCGGATCGCGCACCAGCAGGGCTGGGTCGCCCCGGAGGGTGACTCCGCGGCCTCCGGTTCCGGGGGCCGCGCCCCTCGCACCCCCGGAAGCACCGAGGTCACCCCCGACCACGACGAGGCCAAGGCCGACAAGGCCACCACGTCGACGTCGGCCCCAGCCGCCCCGGAGAAGACCGAGGAGCCCGGCGCGCCGGTCGCCTCCACCGGTGACGGCGTCAGCGGGGTCGCCCGCGAGGTTCCCTCGCCGGAGGACACCGTCGACCCGGTGCCGCCGCAGGAGGCCGAGCCCGACGCGGCCGGTGGCGCCGCGAACGTCTCGGCGCAGAGCGCCTCGGTGCCCCCCAGCCCCACCACGAAGAAGAAGAAGGGCTCCTGATGGCGACCACGCTCACGCCCATCCTCAGCGCCTTCTGGGACGACCCGAAGTCGTGGACCCTCGACACCTACAAGCGTCATGGCGGCTACCGGGCGCTCGACAAGGCGCTCGGCATGGAGCCGGCGGCCATCATCCAGGCCGTCAAGGACTCCTCGCTGCGCGGCCGCGGCGGTGCCGGCTTCCCGACCGGCATGAAGTGGTCGTTCATGGCCCCGCCGGACGGCGGCCCCCGCTACCTCGTCGTCAACGCCGACGAGTCCGAGCCGGGCACCTGCAAGGACGTCCCGCTGATGATGGCCAACCCGCACGTGCTCATCGAGGGCGTCGCGATCAGCTCGTTCGCCATCGGCTGCGAGCACGCGTTCATCTACCTGCGCGGTGAGGTGGTCCACGTCTACCGCCGTCTGCTGCGCGCGGTGGAGGAGGCCTACGCGGCCGGCCACCTGGGGCAGAACGTCCACGGCAGCGGCGCCAACCTCGACATCACGGTGCACGCCGGCGCGGGCGCCTACATCTGCGGCGAGGAGACCGCGCTCCTCGACAGCCTCGAGGGCCGGCGCGGCCAGCCCCGCAGCAAGCCCCCGTTCCCCGGTGTCGCGGGCCTGTACGCCCGGCCGACCTCGGTCAACAACGTCGAGTCGATCGCCTCGGTCCCGGGCATCATCCTCGAGGGCGTCGACTGGTTCACCGGCATGGGCACCGAGAAGTCCACCGGCTTCGGCATCTTCAGCCTCTCCGGCCACGTGAAGAACCCCGGCCAGTTCGAGGCCCCGCTCGGCATCACGATGCGCGAGCTGCTCGACATGGCCGGCGGCATGCGCGACCCCGACAAGGGGATCAAGTTCTGGACACCGGGTGGCAGCTCGACCCCGCTGTTCACCGCCGAGCACCTCGACGTGCCGCTCGACTTCGAGTCGGTCGGCGCGGCCGGCTCGATGCTCGGCACCCGTGCGCTGCAGGTCTTCGACGAGACGGTCTGCGTCGTGCGCGCGGTCGACCGCTGGACCGACTTCTACAAGCACGAGTCCTGCGGCAAGTGCACCCCCTGCCGCGAGGGCACCTGGTGGCTCAAGCAGATCCTCGGTCGCCTCGAGCAGGGGGAGGGCAGCGAGGAGGACCTCGACAAGCTGCTCGACCTCTGTGACAACATCCTCGGCCGCAGCTTCTGCGCCCTGGCCGACGGTGCGACGAGTCCGATCATGAGCTCGATCCAGTACTTCCGCGACGAGTACGTCGCACACCTCACCCACGGCGGCTGCCCGTTCGACCCGAAGGCGTCGACGCTGTTCGCCAAGGACGACAAGGACAGCGTGCCCGCATGACGACCACGCCCGCCACCACCACGCCGGCCGCGTCCCCCGCGGCCGACCTGGTCACCCTGACGATCGACGACCGGGAGGTGTCGGTCGCCAAGGGGACCCTCATCATCCGGGCCGCCGAGGAGGCCGGGATCGAGATCCCCCGGTTCTGCGACCACCCCGGCCTGGACCCGATCGGTGCCTGTCGGCAGTGCCTCGTCGAGGTGTGGATGCCGGGTCGCCCCGGCCCCGACGGGGTGCCGGGTGAGCCCACCCAGATGCAGGGCCCCCCGGGCCGGATGAAGCCGCAGGCCTCGTGCACGATGACCGTCGCCCCGGGCATGGTCGTCAAGACGCAGTACACGTCCGAGGGTGCCGACAAGGCGCAGCAGGGGATCATGGAGTTCCTGCTGATCAACCACCCCCTCGACTGCCCGGTGTGCGACAAGGGCGGCGAGTGCCCCCTGCAGAACCAGGCGATGAGCAACGGCCGCTCGACCTCCCGCTTCGAGGACGTCAAGCGCACCTACCCCAAGCCGATCAACATCTCCTCGCAGGTCCTGCTCGACCGCGAGCGCTGCGTGCTGTGCGCCCGGTGCACCCGCTTCTCCGACCAGATCGCCGGTGACCCGTTCATCGCGCTCGTCGAGCGAGGCGCGCTGCAGCAGGTCGGCATCTACGAGGAGCAGCCGTTCGAGAGCTACTTCTCGGGCAACACCGTGCAGATCTGCCCGGTGGGTGCCCTGACCGGAGCGGCCTACCGCTTCCGCTCCCGCCCGTTCGACCTCGTGTCGACGCCGAGCGTGTGCGAGCACTGCGCGAGCGGCTGCGCCCAGCGCACCGACCACCGCCGCGGCACGGTGCTGCGCCGGATGGCGCAGAACGACCCGGCGGTGAACGAGGAGTGGAACTGCGACAAGGGCCGCTGGGCCTTCGCCTACACCTCGGTCGGCGACCGCCTCGAGCTGCCGCAGGTGCGTGGCGCCGACGGTGAGCTCCGCGTCGCCTCGTGGCGCGAGGCCCTCGAGGCCGCCGCCGCAGGGCTGCGCGGCCGCGACGTCCACCGGCGTGCTCGTCGGTGGCCGGGTCAGCGCCGAGGACGCCTACGCCTACGGCAAGTTCGCGCGCACCGTGCTCGGCACCAACGACATCGACTTCCGGGCCCGCCCGCACTCCGCCGAGGAGGCCGACTTCCTCGCCTCCACCGTCGTGGCCACCGGCCCCGACGGCGGCGCGGTCACCTACGCCGACCTCGAGTCGGCCGGCACCGTGCTGCTCGTCGGCCTGGAGCCCGAGGACGAGAGCCCGATCGTCTTCCTGCGCCTGCGCAAGGCGTTCCGCAAGCACCGCACCGCCGTGTACGCCGTGGCCCCGGTCGCGACCCGCGGCCTGGCCAAGCTGGGCGGCACGCTCATCCCGACCGCGCCCGGTACCGAGCCCGAGGTGCTGCGCGCCCTCGCCGAGGGTTCCGGCACCGACGTCGTCGCCGCCGCGGGCCAGGGCCTGCGCGACAACGCCGTGGTGCTCGTCGGCGAGCGCCTCGCGACGGTCCCCGGTGCGCTGAGCGCCGCGGCCGCCCTCGCCGAGGCCACCGGTGCGCGCCTCGCGTGGGTGCCCCGCCGGGCCGGTGAGCGCGGTGCGCTCGAGGCCGGTGCGCTGCCCACCCTGCTGCCCGGTGGCCGCCCGGTCGCGGATGCCGGGGCACGCGCCGAGGTCGCCTCCGCCTGGGGTGTCGAGTCCCTCGACGGCACCGCGGGCCGCGACACGGCCGGCATCGTCGCCGCAGCCGCGTCCGGTGAGCTCGGCGCGCTCGTCGTCGGTGGGGTCGACCCCGCCGACCTCGGCGTGGCCGATGCCGCCGACGCCTTCGCCCGCCCGTTCGTCGTGTCGCTCGAGATCCGCCCCTCGGCGGTCACCGCGGTCGCCGACGTCGTGCTCCCCGTCGCGGCGCACGCCGAGAAGGCCGGCACCTTCGTCGACTGGGAGGGCCGGGTCCGCACCTTCGAGGCAGCCCTCGAGACCTCCCAGGTCAGCGACTACCGCGCGCTCGACATGCTCGCCAACGAGATGGGCGAGTTCCTCGGCACCCGCACGGTGCGCGAGGTGCGTGCCGAGATGGCCGACCTCGGCCCGTGGCAGGGCACCCGCACGGCCGTCCCGGTCGTCGAGCCCGGCGACGTCCCGAGCGTCGAGGCCGGCACCCTCGTGCTCGCCACCTGGCGCCACCTGCTCGACCGCGGGTCGCTGCAGGACGGCGAGCCGTTCCTCGCGGGCACCGCGCCGGCCCCGGTCGCCCGGGTGTCCGCGTCGACCGCCGGCGACCTCGGTGTCGTCGACGGCGACGAGCTGACCGTGCGGGTCGGTGACACGACCGTCACCGCCCCGGTGCTGGTGTCCGAGATGGCCGACCACGTCGTCTGGCTGCCGACCAACTCGGTGGGCAGCGACCTGCGGGCCGCCCTGGCCGGTGCGCCGGGAGCCCTCGTCTCCGTCACGAAGGAGGACCGGCCGCATGAGCTCGCTGCTGGCACTGCCGCAGGTGGCCTCGCTCGCCTCCGAGACCACCGACAACCCCGTCGCCGACTTCAGCGACACCCCGTTGTGGCTGAGCCTGGTCAAGGCGCTGTTCATCTTCGTCTACCTGCTCATCTCCACGCTGCTCGTCATCTGGTTCGAGCGCCGGGTCATCGGCCGGATGCAGCAGCGCCCCGGCCCGAACCGCAACGGCCCGTTCGGCCTGCTGCAGACCCTGGCCGACGGCATGAAGTCGATGCTCAAGGAGGACGTGCGGCCCAAGGCGGCCGACGTGTTCGTCTTCACCCTGGCCCCGCTCATCACGGCCACGATGTGCTTCGTCTCGTTCGCGATCATCCCGCTCGCCGGTCAGGTCGAGATGTTCGGGCACACCACGCCCTTCCAGCTCACCGACACCTCGGTCGCGGTGCTGCTCGTGCTCGCCGTCGCCGGCATCGGCATCTACGGCGTCGTGCTCGCCGGCTGGTCCTCCGGGTCGACCTACCCGCTCATGGGTGGCCTGCGCTCGTCGGCCCAGATGATCTCCTACGAGATCGCGATGGGCCTGTCGCTCGTCGCCGTCTTCCTGTACGCGGGCTCGATGTCGACCTCGCAGATCGTCTTCGCGCAGCGGGGCCTGTGGTTCATCATCCCGGCGTTCTTCAGCTTCTTCGTCTACGTCATCACGATGGTCGGCGAGACCAACCGGCTGCCCTTCGACCTCGCCGAGGGCGAGGGTGAGCTCACCGGTGGCTTCCACACCGAGTACGGCTCGATGCGCTTCGCGATGTTCTTCCTCGGCGAGTACATCAACATGTTCACCGTCGCCGCGCTGGCCACCACGATGTTCCTCGGTGGACCCCAGGCGCCCCCCGGCATCGCCGCGATCAACGACGGGATGTTCAACGACGGCTACTGGGGCCTGCTCTGGTTCACCGTCAAGCTGTGGATGTTCATGTTCGTGTTCGTCTGGCTGCGCGGCTCGCTCCCTCGGGTGCGCTACGACCAGTTCATGCGCTTCGGCTGGAAGTTCCTCATCCCCGCCACGCTCGCCTGGGTCGTGCTCGTCGCTTTCTTCCGCGCCGGCCAGAACGGCTGGTTCGAGGAGTGGCTCGGCAACATCGACTTCGCGGGGCGGGTCTTCCCCGCCACCTCGCTGTTGCTCGTCGGCGTCATCGCCGTGATCGCGCTGGTCCTCGGCTGGATGTGGGACCGCCGCGCCGAGGCGAGGGACGCCTCGTCGCACCCCACCGTGCCCGAGGAGATCGACCCGTTCGCCGGGGGCTACCCCGTGCCGCCCCTGCCCGGCCAGCGGCTGCGTGAGCCCTCGCTCGACGCACCGGTCCTGACCTCGGGCAGCGAGACCAAGGAGGCCGCTCGTGGCTGACGAGCAGAAGAAGTCCGGCTTCTTCTCCGACCTGTTCGCCCCCGTCGGTGGTTTCGGGGTCACCTTCTCGACGATGTTCCGCAAGGTGGCCACCGAGGAGTACCCCGAGGAGAAGCGCCCCACCCAGCCGCGCTTCCACGGCCGCCACCAGCTCAACCGGCACCCCGACGGTCTCGAGAAGTGCATCGGCTGCGAGCTGTGCGCGTGGGCCTGCCCGGCCGACGCGATCCTCGTCGAGGGTGCGAACAACGACGACTCCGAGGGCGGCGCCGGGCGGTTCAGCCCCGGCGAGCGCTACGGCCGCGTCTACCAGATCAACTACCTGCGCTGCATCTTCTGCGGGCTGTGCATCGAGGCGTGCCCCACCCGCGCGCTGACGATGACCAACTTCTACGAGCTCGCCGACAACAACCGCGCCGACCTGATCTACACCAAGGACCAGCTGCTCGCCCCGCTGCAGCAGGGCATGCTCCAGCCGCCGTTCCCGATGGCCGACGGCCTGGAGGAGCGCGACTACTACCTCGGCAAGGTCTCCTCGGCGACCGAGGCCCAGCGTGAGTTCGTCGAGGCGCACACACCCACGAGCCGACGACGCGGAGGTGACCTCGTGACCGGCACGGGCGAGGCAGTCCTGTTCTGGATCCTGGGGCCGCTCGCCGTCGTCGGCGCCCTCGGCCTGGTGTTCGCACGCAAGGCCGTGCACGCGGCCATCGGCATGGCGATGACGATGATCATCCTGGGGGTGTTCTACATCGCCCAGGACGCCGACTTCCTCGGCGTCATCCAGATCTTCGTCTACACCGGCGCGGTCATCATGCTCTTCCTGTTCGTGCTCATGCTCGTCGGTGTCGACTCCTCCGACAGCCTGGTCGAGACCCTCACCGGGCAGCGGTGGGCGACCGTCGTGCTCAGCCTCGGGCTCGCCGGCATCCTCACCTCCGCCATCGGCCAGGCGAACCTCGGCGACCCGGTCGGGGTGGCCGCGATCAACGCGCAGACCGGCAACGTCTCGGCCGTCGCGCAGCTGATCTTCGGCCGCTACGTGTGGGTCTTCGAGATGACCAGCGCCCTGCTCATCACCGCGGCCCTGGGTGCGATGGTGCTCGCGCACCGCGAGCGGCTCGGCCGCGGCCCGAACCAGCGCGAGTGGAGCAAGCGTCGCTTCCGCCAGGGCGAGCACCTCGCCGGTCTGCCGGCGCCCGGTGTCTACGCCCGGCACAACGCCGTCGACACCCCGGCCCTGCTGCCCGACGGCACGCCGTCGGAGCTGTCGGTGTCGCGGGTGCTCACCGCTCGCGAGCAGAACCTCTCCCCGGAGGTCTACCTCGAGTCCGAGTCCCAGATCGAACGCGACATGCAGGAGGGGAGCGACCGGTGAACGTCGTCAACTACATCTACCTGGCGACGATCCTGTTCGCCATCGGCGGGGCCACGGTGCTCACCCGGCGCAACGCGATCATCGTCTTCATGGGTGTCGAGCTCATGCTCAACGCGACGAACCTCGTCTTCGTGACGTTCGCGCGGATCCACGGCAACCTCGACGGCCAGGTCCTCGCCCTCTTCGTCATGGTGGTGGCCGCGGCGGAGGTCGTCGTCGGCCTCGCGATCATCATGGCGATCTTCCGTTCCCGCCGGTCGGCCTCGGTCGACGACGCGAACCTGCTGAAGCTGTAAGGAGCACCAGTGACCTCACTTGCCTTCGAGGTGGCGGCTGACGCGAGCGGAGCCTCCGCCTACGCGTGGCTGCTCATCGCGCTGCCGCTCCTCGGTGCCGCGATCCTCCTGCTCGGCGGGCGGCGCACCGACAAGATCGGACCGCTCCTCGGCACCGGGATGTCCTGGGCCTCCTTCGTCGTGGGTCTGGTGATCATGGTCCAGCTCGTCGGCCTCGCCGCCGACGACCGGGCCATGCAGCTGACGCTGTGGAACTGGATCCCCGCGGGCGCCTTCCAGCTCGAGGCCGGCCTGCTCGTCGACCCGCTGTCGATGGCTTTCGTCATGCTCGTCACCTTCGTGGGGTCGCTGATCCACGTGTACTCGATCGGGTACATGGAGCACGACCCCGACAGGCGGCGCTTCTTCGCCTACCTCAACCTGTTCGTCGCCTCGATGCTCCTGCTCGTCCTCGCCGACTCCTACCTGCTGCTCTTCGTCGGCTGGGAGGGCGTGGGCCTGGCCTCGTACCTGCTCATCGGCTTCTGGAACTGGAACCCGGCCTACGCGAGCGCGGCCAACAAGGCGTTCTTCGTGAACCGGGTCGGCGACCTCGGACTGGCCATCGCGATCATGCTGATGTTCGTCACCTTCGGCGGCGTCGACTTCACGACGGTCAGCGAGGGCGTGGCCACCGCCAACCAGGGCGCGATCACCGCACTCGGCCTGCTCCTCCTCCTGGGTGCCTGCGGCAAGTCAGCCCAGTTCCCCCTGCAGTCGTGGCTCGGTGACGCGATGGCCGGCCCGACCCCGGTGTCCGCGCTGATCCACGCGGCAACCATGGTCACCGCCGGGGTCTACCTCATCGTGCGCTCCGACTTCATCTACACGGCCTCGCCCGACGCCCGGCTCGCCGTCGCCCTGGTCGGTGCCGTCACCCTGGTCTTCGGGGCGATCGTCGGTTGCGCGAAGGACGACATCAAGAAGGCCCTGGCCGCCTCGACGATGAGCCAGATCGGCTACATGATGCTCGCCGCGGGGCTCGGACCGATCGGCTACGCCTTCGCGATCTTCCACCTGCTCACCCACGGCTTCTTCAAGGCCGGGATGTTCCTCGGGGCGGGGTCGGTCATGCACGGCATGAGGGACCAGGTCAACATGCGGCGCTACGGCGCGCTCGCGCTCTTCATGAAGATCACCTGGGTCACCTTCGGCCTGGGCTGGTTGGCCATCATCGGCGTCCCACCGTTCTCCGGGTTCTGGTCCAAGGACAAGATCATCGAGTCGGCGTTCGTCGGCGAGGGCTGGCAGCCCTGGGTGCTCGGGGGTGCGGCGATGCTCGGGGCCGGGGTCACCGCCTTCTACATGTCGCGCATGTTCTTCATGACCTTCCACGGCGAGAAGCGCTGGGAGGACGACCAGCACCCCCACGAGTCGCCACTGACCATGACCATCCCGATGATGGTGCTGGCCTTCGGCTCGGCCTTCCTCGGGCTGATCCTCGGCCCCACCGGCATCATCACCAGCTGGCTGGCGCCGGTCGTCGGTGAGACCCCGGAGGACCACCCGGTGCTGCCGGTCACGCTGATCATGGTGCTCACCCTGGTCCTGGTCGCGCTCGGCGCGTTCTACGCCTGGCGGATGTACGGAGCGGACGTGGTGCCCGAGGTCGCCCCCAAGGGCTCCCCGCTCACCGTCGCGGCCCGCCAGGACCTGTACCAGGACGCCCTCAACGAGGGCCTGTTCATGCGCCCCGGCATCCACCTGACCCGCGGCCTGGTCTTCGCCGACGCGCGCGGGGTCGACGGTGCGGTCGGTGGCACGGCCGCCCTGATCGGCGGGATGTCCTCGAGGCTGCGTCGCCTCCAGACCGGCTACGTCCGGTCGTATGCCCTGACGATGCTCACCGGTGTCGTCACCGTCCTCGGCGCTCTGTGGGTGATCCAGTGAACTCCCTGCCCCTGCTCACCTTGATGATGGTGGTGCCGCTGCTCGGCGCCGTCGTCGTCGCCGTGCTGCCCGGGAGCGCGGCGCGTCACGCGAAGCCGGTGGCCCTGGGCTTCTCGCTCGTGACGCTGGTGCTGGCGGTGCTCGCGTGGGTGCGGTTCGACGCCCGACGCCGTCGAGCAGTTCCAGCTCTCCGAGGTGCACTCGTGGATCCCGCAGTTCGGGGTCTCCTACGCCCTCGGTGTCGACGGCATCGCGCTGTCGCTCATCGTGATGTCGGCCATCCTCACCCCGGTCTGCCTGCTCGCCGCCTGGAACGACGTCAGCGACGAGGGCTCCGGCCGCGAGAAGCGCTACTTCGCGCTGATGCTGGTGCTCGAGGCGTTCATCGTCGGCGTCTTCGCCGCCACCGACGTGTTCCTGTTCTACGTCTTCTTCGAGGCGATGCTGATCCCGGTGTACTTCCTCATCGGGCTGTTCGGCGGCCCACGCCGGCAGTACGCCGCGATGAAGTTCCTCCTGTTCTCCCTCGCGGGCGGGCTGATCATGCTCGTGGCCGTCATCGGGGTCTACGTCGCGGGCCCCGGCGGTGACGACGGCTTCCTCATCACCAGCCTCACCGGCAACCTCGACGCGTCGACGACGGCGCTGCGCTGGCTGTTCGTCGGGTTCTTCATCGCCTTCGCCGTCAAGGCGCCGATGTGGCCGGTGCACACCTGGCTGCCGGATGCCGCGACCGAGGCCCGTCCCGCGACCGCGGTGCTGCTCGTCGGCATCCTCGACAAGGTCGGCACCTACGGGATGATCCGGTTCTGCCTCCAGCTGTTCCCGGAGGCCTCGACGTGGGCCACGCCGGTCGTCATCACGCTGGCGGTCATCTCGATCATCTACGGCGCGCTGCTCGCCATCGGGCAGACCGACATGATGCGGCTCATCGCCTTCACCTCGATCAGCCACTTCGGCCTGATCGTGCTCGGCATCTTCGCGCTGACCACCGTCGGCGGCGCCGGGTCGACCCTCTACATGGTCACCCACGGCTTCTCGACCGCGGGCCTGTTCCTCCTGGCCGGCTTCCTCGTCGCCCGCCGCGGCTCGAAGCGGATCCCCGACTACGGCGGCTGGCAGCGGGTCACGCCGGTACTCGCCGGCACCTTCCTCGTGGCCGGTCTGTCCAGCCTCGCGCTGCCGGGCCTGGCGCCGTTCGTCTCGGAGTTCCTCGTCCTGCAGGGCACCTTCATGCGCTACGAGGCGGCCGCGGTCATCGCGACGCTCGGCACCGTCCTGGCCGCGCTGTACATCCTGCTGATGTACCAGCGCACCATGACCGGGCCCAAGCCCACCTTCGCCGACGGCGAGTCGCCGCACGACCTGTCGGTGCGCGAGAAGGTCGTCGTGGTGCCGATCATCGCCTCGTTCATCCTGCTCGGCTTCTTCCCGAAGCCGGTGCTCGACATCCTCAACCCGGCCGTGGACCGGACGCTGGTGTACGTCGGCGTCACCGATCCGACGCCGACCAACGCCTCCGGGAGCGCCAAGTGACCGCCGCCGAAGAGTTCCAGGCCGTCGCCGTCGACTACGCCGCGATCGCCCCGATGCTCATCGTCGTGGCCGGCTCGCTCGTCGGGGTGCTCGTCGAGGCGTTCGCGCCCCGCCACGCCCGGCACGGCATCCAGGTGTGGTTCACGTCGCTGGTGCTGCTCGCCGCGTTCGCGGCCCTGCTGGTCTGGTCGCGCGACTCGATGACCGTCACCCTGGGTGGCTCGGTCGTCATCGACGGCGTCTCGGTGTTCCTCATGGGCGCCCTGCTGCTGCTCTCCGTGATCAGCGTGCTCATCATGGGCGAGCGGTTCGGCGGCGTCGGCTCCGACGCGTTCACCCCGATGGGCGCCTCGACCCCGGGCTCGAACCAGGAGGACATCGCCACCCGCACCGGGTACGCCACCTCGGAGGTCTTCCCGCTCACCCTGTTCGCGGTGCTCGGCATGATGATCTTCCTCACCGCCAACGACCTGATCACCATGTTCGTCGGCCTCGAGGTGCTCTCGCTGCCGTTGTACGTGATGACCGGGTTGGCCCGCCGCCGTCGCCTGCTCTCGCAGGAGGCCGCGATGAAGTACTTCCTGCTCGGCGGCTTCTCCAGCGCGTTCTTCCTGTTCGGTGCCGCCCTGCTCTACGGCTACTCGGGCTCCTCGGACCTGCGGGCCATCGCCGTGGCCATCTCGAGCGCCCCGGGTGACCTCGACGGCCTCCTCGTGCCCGGTGTCGTGCTGCTGCTCGTCGGCCTGCTGTTCAAGGTCGGCGCCGTGCCGTTCCACTCGTGGACCCCGGACGCCTACCAGGGCGCCCCCACCCCGGTCACCGGGTTCATGGCCGCCTGCACCAAGCTGGCCGCCTTCGGCGTGATCCTGCGCGTGGCCTTCGTCGGTGTCGGCGCCGACCGCTGGGACTGGCAGAACGGTGTCTACGCCATCGCGGTGCTCACCATGGTCGTCGGCGCGGTGCTCTCGGTCACCCAGACCGACGTCAAGCGGCTGCTCGCCTACTCCTCGATCGCCCACGCCGGCTTCATCCTCGTCGGGGTCCTGGCCTTCTCGCAGGACGCGATCGGCGGCGTGATGTTCTACCTCGTCGCCTACGGCTTCGCGACGGTGGCCGCCTTCGGGCTGGTCGCCATGGTGCGCCAGGGCGGCTCGGAGGCCTCGCACCTGTCGCAGTGGGCCGGCCTGGGCCGCAACCACCCGGTGTTCGCGGCGACGTTCTCGTTCCTGCTGCTGGCCTTCGCCGGCATCCCGCTGACCTCCGGCTTCACGGCGAAGTACGCCGCCTTCGCCCCCGCGGTGGCGGCCGGGCCCGGTGGCGCCCTGCTCGTGGTCATCGCGGTGCTCGCCTCGGCGATCACGGCGTTCGTCTACGTTCGGCTGATCGTGCTCATGTACTTCACCGAGCCGGCCGGTGACGGCGAGGAGGTCGTCGTCGTCCTGACGCCCTCCATCGGACCCACGATCGCGATCACCGTCGGTGTCGTCGCCACGGTGGTGCTCGGCATCGTGCCCAGCTTCCTCCTCGAGATCGCGAGCAACGCCTCGCAGTTCCTGCTGTGACGCCGGTGACGGCGGAACCGGCACAGCGCGGCACCCCCTCGGTGCTCGAGCTCCCGGGCGCCTCCGAGCGGCTGCGGGTGCAGCTCGCCGACGGGCTCACCGCCGTCAACGCGCTCATCGCGGAGCGGGTCGACCACGACGACCCGTTCATCGCGCAGGCCGGCTCGCACCTCACCGCGGCCGGCGGCAAGCGGTTCCGGCCGCTGCTGACCCTGCTCGCGGCCGAGCTCGGCGACGGCATCGACGAGCGCGTCGTCGCGGCGGCGGCGGGGGTCGAGCTGACCCACCTCGCCTCGCTGTACCACGACGACGTCATGGACGAGGCCGACGTGCGCCGCGGGGCCCCGAGCGCCAACGCGGCCTACGGCAACTCCACCGCGATCCTCGTCGGCGACCTGCTGTTCGGCACGGCGTCCGACATCGTCGCCGACCTCGGCCCGCAGGCCGTCAAGATCCAGGCGCAGACCTTCGTGCGGCTGTGCTCGGGCCAGATCCGCGACGACCGGCCCTGCCCGCCCGGCACCGACCCGGTCGACTACTACCTCGCGGTGCTCGCCGACAAGACCGGTGTGCTCATCGCCACCGCCGCGCGCTACGGCGCGATGTTCGGCGGCTGCGACGACGCCACCGTCGAGACGATGCGCGACTTCGGTGAGCGGCTCGGGGTCGCCTTCCAGCTCGCCGACGACCTCATCGACATCGAGTCCGAGGCCGACGAGACCGGCAAGACGCCGGGCACCGACCTGCGTGAGGGCAAGCGCACCCTGCCCGTCCTGCACGTGCTCGCCTCGACCGACCCGGCCGACGCCCGCCTGCAGGAGCTGCTCACCAGCGACCTCGAGGACGACGCGCGCCTCGCCGAGGCGCTCGGCCTGCTGCGCGCACACCGGGCGATGGGCGTGGCCCGCGAGCACACGTACGCCGTGGCGCGCCAGGCGCAGGACGTGCTCGCCACGCTGCCCGACAGCGACGCCAAGGCCGCCCTGCACGCACTCGCGACCGGGGTCGTCACCCGGGTGGGCTGACCGGCTCCAGCTCTGCGGTCGTCCCCTCACGGACCTTCGGGATCGACAGGGTGATCGCCACCGAGGCGAAGCACAGCGCAGCGGCCACCACCCAGGCCCAGTGGTAGTCGCCCTGGCTGGTGCGCACCCACCCGGCCACGCTGGCGCCGACACCGGCACCGACCATGTGCGAGGCGAACACCCAGCCGAACACCACCCCCGAGTCGGCGAGCCCGAAGTGGGTGCGGCACAGGGCGACCGTGGGCGGCACGGTCGCGACCCAGTCCAGCCCGTAGAAGACGATGAACACCCACATGCCGGGCTCGATGCCCGGTGCGAGCACGGCATCCAGCGCGAGCAGCGAGATGCCGCGGCCGCCGTAGTAGGCGACGAGCAGCCAGCGTGGGTCGACCCGGTCGGTGAGCCAGCCGGACGCGACGGTGCCGGCGATGTCGAAGATGCCGACGACGGCGAGCAGCCCGGCGGCGGTGGTCGACGGCATCCCGTGGTCGTGGGCGGCCGGCACGAAGTGGGTCTGGATGATGCCGTTGGTGGACCAGCCGCACACCCAGAAGGTGAGCACCAGCGCCCAGAACGACCAGCGGCGGCTGGCCTTGCGCAGCACGTCGACGGCGACCCGGGCGGGCGATGCGCCGGTGCGCTCCGCCTCGACGACCACGCTGCCCGGTTCCATGCCGTAGGGGAGCAGGCCGTGGTCGGAGGGCCGGTCGCGCAGGAACGCGAGCACGAGCCCGGCCATGAGCAGGGCCAGCACCCCGACGATCCCGGCCGCGGCACGCCACCCCTGGTCGGCGGCGGTGCGCGCGATGAGCGGGAGGAAGAGCAGCTGCCCGGTGGCGTTCGCGGCCGAGAAGATGCCGACGACGAGCCCGCGGTGGGTGTGGAACCACCGGTTGGCGACGATCGCGCCGAGCACCAGGGCCATCGCCCCGGTGCCGATGCCGATGCAGACGCCCCAGAGCAGCCACAGCTGCCACGGCTGGGTCATCAGGGTGGTCAGGCCGCTCGCGACGCCGACGATGACCAGCGCGGTGGCGACGGTGGACCGCACGCCGAAGCGCTCCATGAAGGCGGCGGCGAACGGCGCGGTGAGGCCGTAGAGCACCAGGTTGAGGCTGACCGCCCCCGAGGTCACCGCGCGCGACCAGCCGAACTCGGCCTCGATCGGCTCGAGCAGCACGCCGGTGGAGCTGCGGAAGGCCGCGGCCGCCACCAGGGCGCCGAGGGTGACGGCAGCCACGACCCAGGCCCGGTGCCACCTGGTGCGAGGTGGGTCACCGACGAATGTCCCGTGCTCCTGGGTCACCGAGCCAGCATCCCACTAGGGTCGGCACCGTGACGGGCACGGACCAGTGGGCGAGAGCGACGGCCGGGCTCCCGGCGCCGCTCGTCGCCGTCGACCTCGACGCCTTCGACGCCAACGCCGACGACCTCGTCCGGCGGGCCGGCGGGCTGCCGATCCGGGTGGCCTCGAAGTCGGTGCGCTGCCGCACCCTGCTCGACCGGGTGCTCGCGCGTCCGGGCTTCGCCGGGGTGATGGCGTATGCCGTGCCGGAGGCGGTGTGGCTGGTCGGGGCCGGGGTGCGCGACGTCTTCGTGGCCTACCCGTCGGTCGACGAGGCCGCGCTGCGGGCGGTCGCCACCGACGACCTGCTGCGGGCCGAGGTGACGGTGACGATCGACTCCGTCGAGCACGTGCGCTGGCTGCGCGACACCCTCGGGCGCCGACGTCGCCGGGCTGGGCGTCGCGCTCGACTGCGACGCGTCCCTTCGGGTGGGCCGGGTGCACCTCGGCGTGCGCCGCTCGCCGACCCGCGACGCCGAGCAGGCGCTCGCCGTGGTTCGGGCGGCCGCTCGGGGTCGGGCTCGACGTGCGCGGCGTGATGTTCTACGACGCCCAGGTCGCCGGTCTGCCGGATGCCGGGCCGCACATCCGCACGATGAAGCGGCGCTCGGTGCGTGAGCTCGAGCAGCGTCGGCGGGCCGTGGTGACGGCGGTGCGCGGCGAGGCGGACCTGCGCTTCGTCAACGCGGGCGGCACGGGCAGCCTGCACCGGTTCGGGGACGACCGGGTCGTCACCGAGCTGGCGGCCGGGTCCGGGCTCTACGCTCCGACGCTGTTCGACGGCTACGACGACTTCGACCTGCGCCCCGCGATGGCGTTCGCCCTCCCGGTCGTGCGGCGACCGGCTCAGGGCTACGTCACGGCCTTCGGCGGGGGGTACGTCTCCAGCGGGGAGCCGGGGTGGTCGCGGGTGCCGTCGCCGGTGCGACGCGGGCTGTCCCTCGTGCGCACCGAGGCGACCGGCGAGGTCCAGACGCCGCTGCGCGGTGAGGATGCCGACGGCCTGGAGATCGGCGACCGGGTGTGGATGCGCGGTGCCAAGGCCGGCGAGCTGCTCGAGCGGTTCGACGCGGTGCACCTGGTGGCCGGGGGCGAGCTCGTCGGGACGGTGCCGTCGTACCGCGGTGAAGGAAGGAACTTCGGGTGAGTGAGTGGCGCAACTGGGGCGGCAACGTGAGCGCGACCCCGGCGGAGGTGCAGCACGTCGGCTCCGTCCACGCGGTCGCGGATGCCGTGCGGCGGGCCGCGTCGAGCGGCGCTGCGGGTGCGGGTGGCCGGGTCCGGCCACTCGTTCACCCCGCTCGTCGCCACCGACGGGCTGCTGCTGCACGTCGACCGGCTGAGCGGCGTGGTCGGGATCGACCGGGAGCGGCGCCGGGTGCGCGTGCTCGCCGGCACCCCGCTGCACGTGCTCAACCCGGCGCTGCAGGCCCTCGGGCTGGCGCTGCCGAACCTCGGGGACATCGACCGCCAGACGATCAGCGGCGCGATCGCCACCGGCACGCACGGCACGGGCACCCGGCGCCAGGGCATCGCCGCGGCGGTCAGCGGGCTCACCCTCGTGCTCGCCGACGGGTCGACGCTCGAGTGCTCGGCGCAGGTCGAGCCGGAGGTGTTCGCGCGCGGCCCGGGTCGGCCTCGGGGCGCTCGGGGTCGTGACCGAGGTCGAGCTGCAGTGCGTGCCGGCCTACCGGCTGCACGCGAAGGAGGCGAGCGCCTCGCTCACCGAGCTGCTGCCCGTCATCCAGGCCGAGGCCGACGCGACCGACCACCTCGACCTGCTCTGGTTCCCCCACACCGACCGGGTGCTCACCAAGCGCAACGACGTCGTCGGGCCGGGCGAGGGTCCGCCGCCGCTGCCCGCGTGGCGGTCGCGCCTCGAGGACGACCTGCTCGCCAACCGGCTGTTCGAGGGGGGCAACCGGCTGGCGGCCGCCCGGCCCGCCCTGGTGCCCGCGATCAACCGGCTCAGCGCGCGGCTGATCGGCTCCCGGGAGTTCGCCGACGACTCGTGGAAGGTGTTCTGCTCCTCGCGCGACGTGCGCTTCGTCGAGAGCGAGTACGCCGTGCCGCGGCACAGTGTGGAGGTCGTGCTCACCGAGCTGCGCGCCTGGTTCGCCCGCACCGGCGCGCCCGTGACGTTCCCCGTGGAGGTGCGCTTCACCGGTGGCGACGACGTGTGGTTCTCGACGGCGTACGAGCGGGACAACGCCTACGTCGCCGTGCACCAGTACCACCGGATGGACCCGCGACCGCTCTTCGCCGCCTTCGAGTCGATCGTCGCCGAGCACGAGGGCCGGCCGCACTGGGGCAAGGTGCACACGCTGGGCGCGCAGCGGCTGCGCGAGCTCTACCCGCGCTTCGACGACTTCCGCGAGGTGCGCGAGCGGCTCGACCCGGGCCACCTGTTCACCAACGACCACGTCGCGCACCTGCTCGACGGCTGAGCCCGGGGCTCGGTCCGGGACGAGCGACGGCGGGTCGGTCAGGCGGCGGGCTGGTCGCCGCCGGCGGTGAGCTCCTCGCGCAGGCGGGGCTCGGTGCGCCGCTCGGGGTGGATGCCGTGCTTGTCGGCGTAGAAGGCCCGGACCTGGTCCATGTCGGCGACGACGTCGCTCGTGGCCGTGATGGTCGGCCCGAAGCCCGAGGTGCGGGACGGTCCGTCGATGAACGCCAGGACGATCGGCAGCTTCGCCGCACGGGCGAGCCGCCAGAAGCCGGACTTCCAGTACTCGCCCTTGGTGCGGGTGCCCTCGGCCGCGAGGACGATCAGGAACGGCTCGCCGCTCTTCGCCTCACGCACCAGGTCGCGGACGACGGCGCCGGGGTTGTCACGGTCGAGCGGGATGCCGCCGAGCCGGGGCAGCAGCCACCCGAGCGGCCCGCGGAACAGCTCCTTCTTGATGAGCACCCGCGGGGTGACGTCGCCGCGCCACATGATGAGCAGCATCATCACGAAGTCCCAGTTGGACGTGTGCGGGGCCCCGACGAGCACCCCGGTGCGGGGCACCTCGCCGACGGCGGTCCAGCGGGTGGCCCAGAGGGCGAACCTGGCCAGCCGGCTCCGCATCGCGTTCCTCTCCCGGATGCCGCCGGGCGGCGGCATCCTGCGCCACCACCGTACGGGAGGGCCGGGACGCGATCGGCAGGAGGAGGATGGCGGAGCCGGCCCGCGCCCGTGCCCACGTGGAGCGGCGCCGACGTGAAGGGAGCGCCATGACCACCGACCTGCAGCGCCCGCCACGGCTGCCGCCGCGCTGGGTCATCCGGCTGATCTGGCAGCTGCACCGGGGGCTGATCCGCGTCACGGGTGGTCGCCTCGGCCTCTGGCACCCGACGAAGAGCTGGGGCACCCTGCGGCTGACCACCACGGGCCGGCGCACCGGCCAGCAGCGTCACGTCGTCCTCGGCTACCTCGAGGACGGCCCGAACCTGGTCACCCTGGCGATGAACGGGTGGGACCCGGCCGAGCCGGCGTGGTGGCTCAACCTGCAGGCCGAGCCGCAGGCGCACGTCGAGCTCGCCGGGTCGCAGACCCTGGTGAGGGGTCGCGCGGCCGAGGGTGAGGAGCGGGCGCGGCTGTGGGCCAGGTGGGGTGAGATCGACGCGAACCTCGACGCCTACGCGACCCGCCGGCCGTCGCGAGACCGCGGTGGTGGTCCTGGAGCCGGTGCCGTCCACCCGCGCGGGGTGAGGCGGCGCGCGGGGCCGCCAGCGGCACAATGGTGCCCATGGTGACCAGTGGAGGCATGGTGACCGGGAGATGAGCCGCCGCTCCGCGAGGAGGGCCGCCAAACCCCCACCGGTGCGGCACGAGCTGAAGAACATCGGCTACGAGATCTTCGTGGCCGCGGTCTCGGTGCTCGCGATCGTCAACCTGCTCCTGCTGTACGTCGTGGAGGCACAGAGCCTCGACACCGTGCTGGTCGTCATGAACATCCTGCTGTCCGTCATCCTCTTCATCGACTTCGTCTACCGGCTGCTCACCGCGCCGTCGAGGTCGGGCTACTTCTTCCGGCTGTTCGGCTGGGCCGACCTCCTGTCGAGCCTGCCGTTCCCCGAGCTGAAGCTCCTGCGCGTGTTCCGACTCGTGCGGGTCTCCCGGTTGATGCGGGCTCGTGGCGGCCGGCTGATCGGTCACCGCCTCCTGCGCAACCGCGCCGGCAGCGCCCTGCTCAGCCTGCTGCTCATGGGCATCCTGGTGCTCGAGTTCGGGAGCCTGTGGATGCTCGCGCTCGAGCAGAACGCCCCGGACGCCAACATCACCACCGCCTCGGACGCCCTCTGGTACGTCGTGGTGACCATCTCGACCGTCGGGTACGGCGACCAGTACCCCGTGACGAACGAGGGCCGCATCCTGGGCGCCTGGATCATCGTCGTCGGCGTCGGCATCTTCGGGACGTTCACCGGATACCTGGCCAACCTCTTCCTCGCGCCGAAGCCGGGTGACGGGCCGGAGCCCGTGCCGGCCGACGACACGCGCGAGCGGGTCGCCCAGCTGCGGGTGCTGCTCGCCGAGCAGCAGGCAGCCGTCGACGAGCTCGACGGACTCCTCAGCCGGAAGGCTCCCGGGCCCGACGGCTGACCCGCCGGTCAGGGGCAGGGCTCCGGCGCATCGGTGCCGGGCCTGCGGTCGGGGACGGTGACGGCGACCCGACGCCGCTCGGTGCGCGCGGCGTTCGCGGTGCGCAGCGAGTCGATGCTGAGCAGCACCAGCGCCACCCAGACGATGCCGAAGCCCACCCACAGCCGCGCACTGACGTGCTCGCCGAGGACGAGGACCCCGACGAGCAGCTGCAGCACCGGTGTGACGAACTGGATGAGGCCGACCGTCACCAGCGGCAGGCGCCGTGCGGCGGCGGCGAAGAGGAGCAACGGCACCGCGGTGACCACACCGGCCAGGACGAGCAGCGAGGTGTGCCCGGTGCCGTGGTCGAGGAAGGTCGTCTCGCCGCGCGCGACGAGGATGCCGAGCACGACGATCGCGATCGGCGCGAGCACCGTGGTCTCGGCCGCCAGTGAGTGCATCGCCTCCAGGCTCGCGCCGACCTTCTTCTTGGTCAGGCCGTAGAGCCCGAACGAGAACGCCAGGGTCAGCGAGATCCACGGCAGCACCCCGCCGGCGATCGCGAGGTAGACCGAGGCCAGCGCGCCGACGGCGACCGCGGCCCACTGCAGCGGCCGCAGCCGCTCGCTGAGCACGACGACGCCGAGCGCGACGGTGACGATCGGGTTGAGGAAGTAGCCCAGGGCCGCCTCGTAGGTGCGCCCGGTGAGCACGGCCAGCACGTAGATCGTCCAGTTGGTCGCGATGAGCAGGGCGGCGATCGTGATGCCGCCGACGAGGCGCGGGCGGGCCACGAACGGCCGGATCCAGCCCAGGTCGCGCCGCACGAGCAGCACGAGGGCGCAGACGGCGAGGGTCCACAGGATCCGGTGGCCGAGGATCTCCCACGCGCCGGCGGGCTTCAGCGCGGCGAAGTAGAGCGGGAAGAGCCCCCAGATGCCGTAGGCCAGGAAGCCGTAGATCGTGCCCTTGCGCAGCTCGCCGGCGTCACCCGCATCGGGAACGTCGTCCCCCTCCGTCACCGGTGGGGGCGCTGGGGTCACCCGACGGTCCAGGTGTCGCGTCCGCGCAGCAGGTCGGCGAGGTCGGCGTCGGTGGCCGGGCCACCGGCCGTGTCGATGGCGGCCTCGACCTGGTCGCGGACCAGGTCGTCGTAGGTCGGGCGCGCGACCTGGCGGAAGATGCCCATCGGCACGTGCGACATCTCGGGGGTGTCCAGCCGCGAGAGCTGGAAGGCCTGTGACGGGTCCGCGAGCGCCGGGTCGTGCACGACGACGGCACCGGACTCGCCCGTGGAGGCCTCGGCCTCGGCGATGAACTTCATGATGCCGGACCCCTTGCGCACCAGGACCTTCCGCTCATCCTCCGCCCCGACGGTGACCGGCTCGCCGGTTCGCAGCCGCACGATGCGGGCCTCCTGCTGGCTGCGGTCCTTGAGCACCTCGAAGGCACCGTCGTTGAAGATCGGGCAGTTCTGGTAGATCTCGACCAGCGCCGTGCCGCGGTGCTCGGCCGCCGCCTTGAGGATGCCGGTGAGCTCGGCCCGGTCGGACTCCATCGCCCGCGCCACGAAGGTCGCCTCGGCGCCCAGCGCCAGGGACACCGGGTTGAACGGGTTGTCGACGGACCCGACGGGGGTCGACTTGGTGACCTGCCCGACCTTGGAGGTGGGGGAGTACTGGCCCTTGGTGAGGCCGTAGATCTGGTTGTTGAACAGCAGGATCGTCATGTTGACGTTGCGGCGCAGCGCGTGGATCAGGTGGTTGCCGCCGATCGACAGCGCGTCGCCGTCACCGGTGACCACCCAGACCGACAGGTCGCGGCGGCTGGTCGCGAGCCCGGTGGCGATCGCGGGTGCCCGGCCGTGGATCGAGTGCATGCCGTAGGTGTCGAGGTAGTACGGGAAGCGGCTCGAGCAGCCGATGCCGGAGACGAAGACGATGTTCTCGCGCTTCAGGCCGAGCTCGGGCAGGAAGGACTGCACGGCGGCGAGGATGACGTAGTCGCCGCAGCCGGGGCACCAGCGCACCTCCTGGTCGGAGGTGAAGTCGCGCTTGGTCTGCTTCCCGGCGTCGTCGGGGAGGTGGGGGATCGAGCGGAGGCCGCTGACCGGCATCCCGATGTCGGTGGTCGTCACGAGAGCTCCTCGAGGGTCGTGGAGATGACGTCGGCGAGCTCGACCGTGGAGAACGGCAGGCCACGCACCGACGTGTGCGAACGGACGTCGACGAGGAACTCGGCGCGCAGCAGCATCGCGAGCTGGCCGAGGTTCATCTCGGGAAGCACGACGCGGTCGTAGTCGCGCAGCAGCTTGCCGAGGTTGTTCGGCAACGGGTTGAGGTTGGTGAGGTGGGCGCGGGCGACGGCGTGGCCGGCGTTGCGCACCACCCGGGTGGCGGCCGCGATCGGGCCGTAGGTGGAGCCCCAGCCGAGGACCAGGACGCGGGCCTCGCCGCTCGGGTCGTCGATCTCGAGGTCGGGCACGACGATGCCGTCGACCTTGGCCTGGCGCAGCCGGGTCATCTTGTCGTGGTTGTCGGGGTCGTAGCTGATGTTGCCGGTGACGTCGGCCTTCTCGATGCCGCCGATGCGGTGCTCGAGCCCGGGGGTGCCGGGGACCGCCCAGGGCCGGGCCAGGGTCTCCTCGTCCCGCAGGAACGGGTGGAAGGTCGGCTCGCCCTTGGGGTCGGTGCCGTTGGGCTCGCTGGCGAACTCGACGTGCAGGTCGGGCAGCTCGTCGACGGACGGGACGGTCCACGGCTCGGAGCCGTTGGCGAGGTAGCCGTCGGACAGGAGGAAGACGGGGGTGCGGTACGTCGTGGCGATGCGCACGGCATCCATCGCGGCGCGGAAGCAGTCGGCGGGCGTCTGCGGGGCCACGATCGGCACCGGGGACTCGCCGTTGCGGCCGAACATCGCCTGGAGCAGGTCGGCCTGCTCGGTCTTGGTGGGCAGGCCGGTGGAGGGGCCGCCGCGCTGCACGTCGACGATGACCAGGGGCAGCTCGAGGGAGACGGCCAGACCGATCGACTCGGACTTCAGGGCGACGCCGGGGCCGGAGGTGGTGGTGACGCCGATGGCTCCGCCGAAGCTGGCGCCCAGGGCGATGCCGATGCCGGCGATCTCGTCCTCGGCCTGCATCGTCGTGACGCCGTGCCGCTTGAGGGCGGCCAGCGCGTGGAGGATGTCGGAGGCCGGGGTGATCGGGTAGGAGCCGAGGACCAGGGGGAGGCCGGCGCGGTGGGCCGCGGCGACCAGGCCCAGGGCGAGCGCGGTGTTGCCGGTGATGTTGCGGTAGGTGCCGGGCGGCATCTTCGCGGGGGCGACGACGTAGGACGACGCGAAGTCCTCGGTGGTCTCGCCGTAGTTCCAGCCGGCGCGCAGGGCGGCCAGGTTGGCCTGGAGGATGTCGGGGCGGGCGCCGAACTTCCTGGTGAGGAAGTCCTCGGTGCCCGTCGTCGGGCGGGTGTACATCCACGACAGCAGGCCGAGGGCGAACATGTTCTTCGCCCGTTCCTTCTCCTTGCGGGTCAGGCCGGGGAAGTCGGCCAGGGCCTCGACGGTGATGCTCGTCAGGGCCACCGCGTGCACGTGGAAGGAGTCGAGGCTGCCGTCGTCGACCGGGCTGGTCGTGTAGCCGACCTTGGCCAGGTTGCGGCTGGTGAACTCGTCGGTGTTCACGATGATCGTGGCGCCGCGGGGGACGTCGCCGAGGTTGGCCTTGAGGGCCGCCGGGTTCATCGCGACGAGCACGTCGGGCGCGTCGCCGGGGGTCAGCACGTCGTGGTCGGCGAAGTGCAGCTGGAAGCTGGAGACGCCCGGGAGGGTGCCCTGGGGGGCTCGGATCTCGGCCGGGAAGTTCGGCAGCGTCGACAGGTCGTTGCCCATCGCGGCGGTTTCGCTCGTGAACCGGTCCCCGGTGAGCTGCATCCCGTCGCCCGAGTCACCGGCGAAACGGATCACCACGCGGTCGAGCGTGTGGACGGTCTTGCTGCTCACTGTTCACCCTGGTTTGTCGGCGAAAGGTCTATGGGTGCTGTGCCTGGGTGTGTGCCGCGGGCGCAGCGTCATCCATCGTACGTCGCAAGAGGGGTGAGATCACCGGTGTCCACCGGTTGTCGACCGGTTGTCGAGGCCCCACGTGGGGAGGGCTCCCCATCGCCACGGTCGGCGGAAGGGTCGACAGTGGTGCGTACGACGAGCTCCGGGGGAGCCCGGGCCGCGTTCGGCGTTCCGGTTTCGGTTTCATGCCGACCCTCGTCCCAGCATCGGCACGTCCCGGGTCAGAACGGTGGGTCGTGGTCGACGGCGGGTCGTCGCCCTCGCGGCCGTGGTCGTGGTGTCGTCGGTGGGGCCCGGTGCGGTGGGGCGGCCGGCGTTCCCCGTCGTCGCCGAGCACGATGGGCGTCGTGCCGGAGCCCGGCTCGGTGGTGCCGGAATCCTCGTTTCGTGGGCCGTGGAGGTCGATGCGCAGCCGGCCGTGATGGCCGGTGGTGCAGGCCCGCGGGATGTGCCGCAGTTCTGCCCGGCGAACGTGGTCGGCCAGAGTGAGGCCGGCGAGGGCGTGTTCGAGGGTGAACTCGAGCACGCTGAACCGGTCTGTGGTGCGCCAGGTGGCCGGGCTGGCCGTGGTGACCGGGCTAGCCGTGACGACCGTGCTGGCCGGGCTGGCAGCGGTCACCGAGTCGACGAGGCCGCGCGCGGTGCACCCGTGCGTCGGGGCGCTCGCTGGGTCCGGACCCGCGGCGGGGAGGACGAGGGACGCCAGGGCATTGACGGGGTGGGTGGTTCGGGTTCGGTGAGTGGGATCGGTCCAGGTGAGGGTGCCGTCGGGGTGGAGCCGGACTCGCCAGCCGAGGCGTTGCTTGATGCGGTGGTGCCGGCGGCACAGGCAGATCAGGTTCCTCGCTGCGGTGGGGCCGGTCGGCCAGGGCCTGACGTGGTCGAGGTCGCAGAAGCGGGCGTTGACCTGGCAGCCGGGGAAGCGGCAGCGCCCGTCTCGTTGCCTGACCAGCGCGGCGACCCGTTCGGTCGGGCGGTAGCTGGTGCTGGTGGTGTGGTCGAGCAGGGCGCCGGTGTCGCGGTGGCAGGTGCGGGGGATGACCCTGGCGTTCACGCCTTTGGTGACCACGTCCAGGAAGGCCCGGGGAACCAGCACCCGCTCGCCCCTGGTCCCCATCGAGACCTCGATGAGGTCATCCGGCGAACCCGAGGCGAGGGTCGCCGGGTTGCCGAGGGTGGAACTGGCGGCCGGGTGCGCAGCCGCGCTCTGGTCGCGGGCGGCCAAGGTCGGGTCGGCCGTATCGACTGGGGACGGATCGCCACGGTGCTCGTCCAGCGAAGCCCGGGTCGCACGGGTCGCCTGGGAAGGCCGGGACCGTGTCCTGGGTGGGTGCGGGGACGCTGAGCGTGACGATGGCCTCGATGGTGGCCGAGCCGGTGACAAGGTCGATCAGCGCCTGGGAGCGGGCGCGGTCGATGCGCGGGCAGGTGCCGTCGGCGACCAGCTGGTGGGCGCGGGCGTCGATCGCGGCCCAGGCGCGGGCGGCGTCCTCGGAGGGAAAGGTGCCCTCCCACTTGTCGACACCTGGTTCCTCCGCCCACCGCCGCAGCGCGCATCGTTCGCGGGCTCGCTTCGCGCGCTCGCGGACCAGGTCGGGGCTGATCCGGGACAGCACGGTGCGGCACCGCCGGCGCAGCTGCGGAGCGGCGTCGGTGACGAGGTGGTCACCGAGGGTGGCGACCACCGCGGCGGCGACCTGCGCCGGGGCCTCCTCGAGCTCCTCGGCAACCACCCCCGCCCGGTAGGCGTCGAGGTCGCCACGGCGCATCACGGCATGAAGACCACCGAGCCCGGTCTCGGTATCGGTGCCGGTGGGGCCGTCGGCGGCCAGCCTGACCGCGGCCCGCACCCGACGCTCGGCGTGCACCGCGGACACGGCCAGCACCCCGGACACGATCGCCGCTGCATCCAACGCGACGTGCCCACCGGCCCGGTGCGTCTCGACCTCGGTGCCGTCCTCGAGCTCGGCCGGCTCGATCGCGGCCAGCGACGCGATCGCGTCGTCCTGCACCGCGCAGGCGGCGTTGACCACCCGCTGAGAGGCGGAGACGACCGCCGCCCACTGCGCCCGAGAACCACGCGTCCGCGACGCCGACGGCATCGAGGCCAGGCCCGCCTCGGCGGCCGCCAAGACCTCGAGCAGCTCTCCGGGCGCCCCGGACCGAGCCTGCTTCGCGGTCGTCTCGAGCTCCACCACGTCCCCCATTCCCTTGCCAGAACTCTAGGTGCGACCACTGACAGACCCCCGGGACCGGCATCCTGCGCGTCTGTCCCGCAACGGGTTACGCCATGCACTCCCCAACGGGCCGGCGGTCACCCCGCGCGCACCTCGTGCGACTTGCCCACGGTTCTGATCGACCTGGGACCGAGAAACCGTGTCCACGTCGCACGAAGTCCGAGCCGGCGGGCAGGGACCGCGGGCCTCGACCACCGCTGGAACGTGGGACAGGCAGGGAGCGGGGAGTCGCAGGTGGGTGTGCTGGCGCTGGCCGGGACTGGCGGCGGGTCCACGCTCTGTGTGGGGGAGGCCTTGTGGCTACGCTGACGACCATGGAGGGTTACGCAGCGGCAGCCGCGGTGGTGCTGGCCGGCATCCTGCTGGTCACCGCAGCGATGTTCGCCCGCCGCCTGATCGCGCCCCGCGCGGTCACCGAGAAAGGGCTGCGCACGTACGAGTCGGGTGTCGACCCCGTGGGCGTCGGCTGGGCGCAGAGCCAGATCCGCTACATCTCCTTCGCGTTCCTCTACGTGGTGTTCGCGGTCGACGCGGTCTACCTGTTCCCGTGGGCGCTGGTCATCCGTGACCCCGACCTCGGCGTCGCGTCCCTGGTCGAGGTGGTCGTGTTCGTCGGCGTGATCCTCGTGGGCCTGGTCCACGCCGGCCGCCGCGGCCTGCTGCGCTGGACGGTCTGACCCGCGATCGACCGGCCCGCCATGATGAGCACCGTGGAGATCCCCGGGCCGGGCCCTGACCCGCTGCTTCGCGCTGATCGCGCCCCGACGCCGCGCACGCTCGTCGACATCCTGCGCGCCACCGCCGACGACCACCCCGACTCGCCGGCCATCGACAACGGCCGCGAGGTGCTCACCTACGACGAGCTGCTGGCCTCCGCGGCAGACGTGTCGACCGCCCTGCGCGACGAGGGCGTCGGGCGCGGCGACCGGGTCGGGGTGCGCATCCCGTCCGGCACGACCGACCTCTACGTGGCCATCGTCGGCATCCTGCTCACGGGCGCGGCGTACGTGCCCGTCGACCACGACGACCCCGACGAGCGGGCCCGCCTCGTGTTCAACGAGGCGGGGGTCGCCGCGGTCGTCACCGCCGACCTCGTCATCCTCTCGACCGAGGATGCCGCCGTGCCGGCCCCCGAGGAGGACCCCGACCTCACCGACGACGCGTGGGTGATCTTCACCTCGGGCTCCACGGGCACCCCGAAGGGGGTGGCCGTGAGCCACCGCAGCGCCGCGGCCTTCGTCGACGCCGAGGCGCGGATGTTCCTGCAGGACAAGCCGATCAAGCCCGGCGACCGGGTGATGGCCGGCCTGTCGGTCGCCTTCGACGCCAGCTGCGAGGAGATGTGGCTCGCCTGGCGGTACGGCGCCTGCCTGGTCCCGGCCCCGCGGTCCCTGGTCAAGTCCGGCATGGACCTCGGGCCGTGGCTCCTGGCCAACGACATCACCGTCGTGTCGACGGTGCCCACCCTCGTCGCCCTCTGGCCGGCGGCCGCCCTCGACGACGTGCGCCTCCTCATCCTCGGCGGCGAGGCGTGCCCACCCGAGATCGGCGCCCGCCTCGCCACCGCCGACCGGGAGGTCTGGAACACCTACGGCCCCACCGAGGCCACCGTCGTCGCCTGCGGCGCCCGGCTCACCGGCGAGCCGCCGGTGCGCATCGGGCTGCCCCTCGACGGCTGGGACCTGGCCGTCGTCGACCCCGAGGGCCAGCCGGGTGCCCGACGGCGAGCCGGGCGAGCTGATCATCGGCGGCGTCGGCCTGGCCCGCTACCTCGACCCGGCCAAGGACGAGGTCGTCTACGCCGCGATGCCCTCGCTCGGCTGGGACCGCGCCTACCGCAGCGGGGACATCGTGCGGTTCGACGGCGAGGGCCTGGTCTTCAACGGCCGGGCCGACGACCAGGTCAAGGTCGGCGGCCGGCGCATCGAGCTCGGCGAGGTCGACAGCGCGCTCCTCTCCCTCCCGGGCGTGAGCGGGGCGGCAGCGGCCGTGCGCCGCAGCGAGGCCGGGCAACAGCCTGCTCGTCGGCTACGTCACGACCGAGCCCGGCTTCGACGCCAAGGCCGCCGTCGAGCGGCTGCGCGCCTCGATGCCGGCCGCGCTCGTCCCGCGGCTGGCGGTCATCGACACCCTCCCGACCCGCACCTCCGGGAAGATCGACCGCGACGCGCTGCCCTGGCCGCCACCCCCTCGACCCGGGGCGACGGCATCCGTCGACGCACCCGGCGTCGAGGGCACGGCCGCCTGGGTGGCCGGCCACTGGACGGCCATCCTCGGGGGCGCCCCGTCCGGCCCCGACGACGACTTCTTCGACCTCGGCGGCGGCAGCCTGACCGCCGCCCAGCTCGTGAGCCGGCTGCGCGAGCGCTTCCCCGAGGTCACCGTCGCCGACGTCTACGACCACCCCGGCCTCGCCGAGCTCGCCACGGCCCTCGACGACATGGCGACCCCGACCGGCCGGCAGAACGCCGCCGTCCTCCCCGTGCCGGTCGCGACCCAGGCCGCCCAGGTGCTCGCCTCGCTCGGCTTCCGCTCGATCGGCGCGCTGCGCTGGCTCACCTGGGTCGGCGTGGGAGCCCTCGTCGGCCGCACCGTCTTCGACCTCGACTGGCTCCCGGACGTGGGCTGGGGCTGGGTGCTGCTCGGCTGGCTGCTGCTGGTCAACCCGCTCGGCCGCATCGTCCTGGGCGCCGCCGCGGCGCGGGTCGTGCTCGTCGGGGTGAACCCCGGCACCCACGCGCGCGGCGGCCGCGTGCACCTGCGGCTGTGGCTCGCCGAGCGGCTCGTCGACGAGCTCGGCGCCACCAACCTGTCGTCGGCGCCGCTCGTCAAGGTCTACGCCCGGCTGCTCGGCTGCCGGGTCGGCGAGCACGTCGACCTGCACAGCGTGCCCCCGGTGACCGGGCTGCTCACCCTGGGCAGCGGCTGCTCGATCGAGCCCGAGGTCGACCTCGCCGGGCACTGGCTCGACGGTGGGCACCTGCACATCGGCTCGGTGCGCGTCGGCGCCAACGCCCGGGTGGGGGCCCGCAGCACCCTGCTGCCCGGTGCGGACGTCGGCGACGGCGCCGAGGTCGCGGCCGGCTCCGCGGTGTTCGGTCGCGTCCCCGACGGCGAGGCGTGGTCGGGCGCCCCGGCCCTGTTCTCCGGCAAGGCCCGCGGACCCTGGGGTGACGAGCGCCCCCAGAACCGACCGGCGTGGCTGGCCGCCTACGCCGCCTCGGCCGTCGTGCTGTCGCTGCTCCCGATCCTCGCGGTGCTCGCCGGCCTCGCGGTCGCGGCTCCCGCGCTGCGCGGAGCCGACGGCATCCCGGATGCCGTGGCCACGGCGGTGCTGTGGCTCCCCCTCGCGACCGTGGTCGCCGTCGTCGTGCTCGCGCTGCTGGTGCTCGCCGCGGTGCGGCTGCTCTCGCTGGGGCTCGAGGTCGGTCACCACCCGGTGCACGGCCGCCAGGCGTGGCAGGCGTGGTCGATCCTGCGGGTGCTCGACGAGGCCCGTACCTGGCTCTTCCCGCTCTACTCCTCGGGGCTGACGCCGGCCTGGCTGCGGGCGCTGGGCGCCGACATCGGCTCGGACGTCGAGGCCTCGACGGTGCTGATGATCCCGGCGTTCGTGCGCGTCGGCTCGGGCGCCTTCCTGGCCGACGACACCCTCGTCGGCGGCTACGAGCTCGGCGGTGGGTGGTTGCGCATCGAGCACGTGCGGGTCGGCAAGGGCGCGTTCGTCGGCAACTCCGGGATGGCCGCGCCCGGTCGCCGGGTCCCCAAGAAGGCCCTGGTGGCCGTGCTCTCGGCGGCACCGCAGCGGGGCACCGCCAAGGCGGGCACCTCCTGGCTGGGCAGCCCGCCGCGCCCGCTGCGCCGCGACCGGGACGACGGTGACGCCGCTCGCACCCACGCCCCGCCGCGCCGGCTGCGGGTGGGGCGGGCCCTCGTCGAGGTCTGCCGCATCGTGCCGGTCTGGCTCCACGTGCTGCTCGTCGTCCTCGTCGTCGCCGCCCTGGCCGCCCTGCTCGACCGCGGCCCGTGGTGGGCCGTGCTGCTCGGCGGTCCGGTGCTGCTCGTCGCCGGGCTCGTCGCCGCCAGCGTCACGGTGCTCGCCAAGTGGCTGCTCGTCGGCCGGATGCGGCCCTCGGAGCACCCGCTGTGGAGCTCGTTCGTCTGGCGCAACGAGCTCGCGGACACCTTCGTCGAGGTCGTCGCGGCGCCGTGGTTCGCCCGCGCCGCCACCGGCACCGCCGTGCTCAACCTGTGGCTGCGCGCCATGGGCGCGCGGATCGGGCTCGGCGTCTGGTGCGAGACGTACTGGCTCCCCGAGGCCGACCTCATCGACCTGCGAGCCGGCGCCACGGTCGGCCGTGGATGCGTCGTGCAAACCCACCTGTTCCACGACCGCATCCTGTCGATGGACCGTGTCACCATCGCGGACGGCGGAACACTGGGACCGAACTCGGTGATCCTGCCGGCGGCACGGATCGGCAGGCATGCGACCGTGGGCCCGGTCTCCCTCGTCATGCGCGGCGAGTCGGTGCCGGACAAGACGAGATGGATCGGCAACCCTGTTGGACCGTGGACGGAGGACGAGTGACAGGCGCCGACCCCTACCTGCCCGGGCACGGTGACGTCCGGTTCCAGGTCGAGCACTACGACCTCCACCTGCGAGTACCGGGTCCACAGCAACCACCTCGAGGCCAAGGCGCTGCTCCAGCTGACGCGCCGTCGAGCAGCTGGCCGACCTCGCGCTCGACCTGCACGCGCTCGAGGTGACCTCGCTGCGGGTGACCGGGGCCGCCGTGGCGCGCTGGACCCACCGCTCGTCGCGGATCCGGATCCGGCTCCGCGCGCCGGTGGCGCCGGGCGCGGCCCTGACCGTGGCCATCACCTACCGGGGACGGCCGCGGACGATGCCGGGGCCGGACGGCCCGACCGGGTGGGAGGAGCTCACCGACGGGGTGCTCGTGGCCGCCCAGCCGCACGGTGCGCCCACCTGGTTCCCGTGCAACGACCGGATGGCCGACAAGGCCACCTACCGGGTCACGGTGCGCACCGACCCCGGCTACCGGGTCGTCTCCAACGGCACCCTCACGGCGGAGCGTCGCCTCGGCCGACGGGTCGAGTGGGTGCACGAGCAGCGGCGCCCGATGGCCACGTACCTCGCCACGCTGCAGATCGGGCGCTACGTGCTCGAGCCCCAGGCCAGCACAGCGGTGCCGAGTGCGCTGGTGGCCCCCGCCGGCGCGGATGCCGGCCGCTCGCGCCGCGTTCGCCGACCAGCCCCGGATGATCGCCACCTTCGCCGAGCTCTTCGGGCCGTACCCGTTCGACGCCTACACCGTGGTCGTCACGGACGACGCGCTCGACATCCCGCTGGAGTCACAGACCCTGTCGACCTTCGGCACCAACCACCTCAGCCGTGTCTGGGAGGCGCAGCGGCTCATCGCCCACGAGCTGGCCCACCAGTGGTTCGGGAACACGGTCACCGCCGCCTCGCTGAGCGACATCTGGCTGCACGAGGGCTTCGCCTGCTACGCCGAGTGGCTGTGGTCCGAGGCCGTCGGCCGCACCACGGCGCAGGAGGAGGCGCGCCGGCACCACGCCCTCCTGGCCCGCAGGCCCCAGGACCTCGTGCTCACCGACCCCGGCGCCCACCGCACCTTCGACGACCGGGTCTACAAGCGTGGCGCGCTCACCCTGCACATCCTGCGTCGCGCCGTCGGCGACGACGCGTTCTTCGCCCTGCTGCGCGCGTGGGTCGACACCCACCGGTTCGGGGTCGTCACCACCGCCGACTTCGAGGCGATGGTGCGCACCAGGACCGGGGTCGACCCCGTGGCACTGCTCGGCCCGTGGCTGCGCGAGCGCGCCCTGCCGCCGCTGGTCGCCGCGCCCGCGCCCGCCGTCTGACGGCTCGGCCGGCTCACCCGCCTCACCCGGCTCAGCCGACGACGCCGAGCGTGACGAGCACGCGCGGCCCGAGCCCCCACCGCCCACGCACCCGGTGCACCACCTGGCGACCTGACGCGTCGTACGCCGCGGCAACGCCGGTGAAGGCGCCCGCGGACGTCAGGTCGACCTCGATGGACTGGTGGTCCAGGAGGATGCCGGTCAGCGGGTACCACGCCTTGTACGTCGCCTCCTTCGCGCTGAACAGCAGCGTGTCCCACGGGATGCCGGGCTGCTCGGCCGCCAGCCGCTCGAGGGCCGTCCGCTCGTCCTGCGACGCGACGACCTCGACCACCCCGGCGGGGAGGGCGGCGATCGGCTCCGCGTCCAGACCGAGCGCACGGACACCGCGCCCGAGCCGGGACCCGCGCGAACGAGCCACGACCGCGCCGGTCCACCCGGCGCAGTGCGTGATGCTGCCCACCACGCCCCGCGGCCACTCGGGTGCGCCGCGATGGTCGCGCAGCAGCGGCACGCCGAGGTGGTCGGGATCGAGGCACGACAGCGCCAACCGCGCGCAGTGCCTGCCGGAGGCGAACTCGGCGGTCCGTTCCGGGGTGGCCCCCTCGACCAGCGCGCGCTCCACCGGCAGGAGCGCGTCCTCGCCGACGGGGGCCTCCGTGGCCGCCATCCCGATCCGCCAGGACGGGGCTCGCCGCACTGCCCGCACCCGGCCCATGGGGCTAGGGTGCCACTCGTGAGCGTCGACCTGCCGATGCCCCGGGTGGGGCCCGTCGCCGAGCACGCCCCGAAGCCGATCCGGGTCGTGCTCAACTGGGGCCGCCGCTACTCGCTGTGGGTCTTCAACTTCGGCCTCGCCTGCTGCGCCATCGAGTTCATCGCGACCTCGATGGGCCGTCACGACTTCATGCGCCTGGGTGTGATCCCGTTCGCGCCGGGCCCCCGACAGGCCGACCTGATGGTCGTCTCGGGCACCGTCACCGACAAGATGGCCCCCGCGATCCGCCGGCTGTACGACCAGATGCCCGAACCGAAGTACGTCATCTCGTTCGGGGCCTGTTCCAACTCCGGTGGGCCGTACTGGGACTCGTACTCCGTCACCAAGGGCGTCGACCAGCTCATCCCCGTCGACGTCTACGTTCCCGGCTGCCCGCCCCGCCCGGAGGCCCTGCTGCAGGGCATCATCCGGCTGCAGGAGAAGATCGCCGACGAGCGGCTCAGCGGTGCCTCGATCGCCGCCCGCCAGCCCGGCCGTGCCCCGGCCGCCGAGCGGTACGCCGGTCACCGCACCGCCGCGGCGGGCGAGGTGACCCGGGAGCTGCTGACCAAGCCGTGAACCACGACGCCCCGGAGCGGCGCACGCCCACGCCGGGCCACGGAGCCGACCTGATGTCGACGCCGAGCCTGCTCGCACTCGCCGTGGTCGCCTTCGTGGTCGAGCTGGCGCTGTTCGGCGGCGTCGGTGCGATCGCCCTCGAGGTCGTCGGTGGGGGCCTGGCCGGCTGGCTGGCGGCCGCCGCCGCCACGGCCGCCATCCTCGTGTTCTGGGGCCTGCTCATGGCCCCGAAGGCGAAGCGGCGGCTGGCCAGCACGCCGCGTCTGGTGGTGTCGGCGGCGCTGTGCCTCGGCACCGCCTACGGGCTGATCGCCGTCGGCCACCCGTGGTGGGGCTGGTTCGTCGGCATCGCCGGCATCGCGGTCGTCGCCGCGCAGGTCGCGCTGCCCCAGGCCGACCCGGAGCACGCCTGACCGACGCCGGACCCGTCCGCGATCCAACAGTGGTGTCCTGAAACCCTGTTCAGCACAGCCGGGCGTCCCTACTCTGGGGCGATGCCGACGATGAGCATGAACAGGGTGATCCACGGGGCCTTCCGGCGCGACCTCGACCGCTTCGTGGACGCGTTGGGCGCGTTCCAGGACGGCGACGCCGCACGGGCGGCCGGGCTGGGTCGGGCCTGGGCCAACTTCGACGCCCAGCTGACCCACCACCACGAGGGCGAGCACGAGGTCGCGTGGCCCCACCTCGAGCGGGCCGGGATCGCCCGGGAGCTGCTCGACCAGATGGACGCCGAGCACGAGGTGATGGCAGCCGCCCTGGCCACGGCACGCACGGCGATGGCCGACCTGCAGCGCGAGCCCACCGGGGAACGCGCCGAGGCCGCCCTCGCAGCGATGGAGGCCCTGCGCACGGCCACCCTGACCCACCTCGACCACGAGGAGCGCGAGCTCGAGGCGTTCTACGTCCAGAACGCGGACCACCCCGAGGTCCGGGCCATGGAGGGCGAGTTCCGCAAGCAGAGCCCCGCCTTCGGTGGCCGGTTCTTCGCCTGGCTCACCGACGGGATCACCCCGGACGCGCGGGCCGCGATCCCGGTCCCGGGGGTGGTGTTCGCCATCCTCACCGGGGTGTTCGGCCGCGGCTACCGGCGCGAGGTCGCCCCGGTCTGGAGGTGACCGGGCCGCCTCCTGCCCGATCGGACGTCGCGCCATCGGCGGTGCGGGCACCGGCCTCGATAGGCTGCCGACGTGGCTGACGAGACGCGCGTGATCGAGGCCGGGGTGTGGCGCGCCTCCCTCGAGGCCGCGCGCGACGAGGGCTTCACGTTCTTCGACTGGCTCAGCGCCGTCGACCGCACCTACGACGAGGCCGCGCCGGGCTTCGACGTCACCGCGCACCTGCTCGACGTGGGCACCCGGGGTGCGGTGCGCGGCATCCTGCTCGTGACCCGGGTCGCCGACGGTGAACCGGTCGACTCGGTGACCGGCGTCTTCGCCGGCGCCGCCTGGCACGAGCGCGAGACCCACGAGATGTTCGGCCTCGACTTCGCCGGCTTCGACGACGGCAGCGGGCTGCCGATCCGCCCGTTGCTGCTGCCCGACGGGTTCGAGGGCACCCCGCTGCGCAAGTCGTTCCAGCTCGCCGCGCGCGCCTCCAAGCCCTGGCCCGGTGGCAAGGAGCCCGGCGAGGGCCACGAGTCCGCGAAGTCACCGAGCCGCCGCCGCGTCCAGGCGCCGGGCGTGCCCCCACCCGAGTGGGGCCCGCGATGAGCCTGCTCGAGGTGGTCGTGCGGGCGCTCTCGGTGCTCGCGGCGTTCCTCGTGCTGCCCCTGCTCGTCGGGCAGACCGAGCACAAGGTGATGGCCCACATGCAGGGCCGGCTCGGCCCGATGTACGCCGGCGGCTACCACGGCTGGGCGCAGCTGGTCGCCGACGGGGTGAAGTTCGTGCAGAAGGAGGACATCACCCCGCGCGGCCGCGGACCGCTGGGTCTTCCGGCTGGCGCCGGCGGTGGCGCTGATCCCGTACCTCGTCGCGCTCGCGGCCATCCCCATCGCCCCGGGCGTGGCGGCCATCGACGTGCCGGGCTCGGTCGTGCTCGTGCTCGCGGCCACCTCGGTCGGTGCCCTGGGCACCCTGATGGCCGGCTGGGCCAGCGCCAACAAGTACGCCCTGCTCGGCGGCCTGCGCGCGGCGGCCCAGCTCGTGTCGTACGAGCTGCCGATCGTGCTCGCCATCGCGTCGATGGCGCTGGCCGGCGGCTCGTTGTCGCTGCTGACCCTCACCGACCGCTGGTCGCCGTGGTGGATGCTGTGGCAGCTGCCCGGGGCGGTCGTCTTCCTCGTCGCCGCCGTCGCCGAGCTGCAGCGGCCGCCGTTCGACATGCCGGTGGCCGACGCCGAGCTCGTCATGGGCGCCTGGACCGAGTACTCGGGGCTGCGCTTCGCCTTCTTCCTGCTCGCCGAGTACGCCGGCATCGTCGTGATGTCGCTGCTGTTCGCCTCGCTCTGGCTCGGCGGCTGGCACGGCCCGTTCGAGGACACCCTGGGCTGGCTGTGGACCCTGCTCAAGGGTCTCGTCGTGGCCGTCGTCGTCATCTGGGTGCGCGTCGCCTGGCCCCGGCTGCGCGAGGACCAGCTGCAGCGGCTCGCCTGGCTCTGGCTCGTCCCCTTGGCGCTCCTCCAGCTGATGCTGACCGGCGCCGGGGTGGTGATGGGCTGGTGAGCGGGCTGCCCGGCATCCTCAAGGGTCTGGTCACGACGGCGCGCACCGCGCTGCGGCCCACCCACACCGCGGAGTACCCCGACGTCGCGCCCGACCTGCCGCCGCGCAGCCGCGGGGTCATCGCGCTGCTCGAGGAGAACTGCACCTCGTGCATGCTCTGCGCCCGCGAGTGCCCCGACTGGTGCATCTACATCGACTCGCACAAGGAGACGATCCCGGCGACCACCGAGGGCGGGCGCGAGCGCCAGCGCAACGTGCTCGACCGCTTCGCCATCGACTTCAGCCTGTGCATGTACTGCGGCATCTGCATCGAGGTCTGCCCGTTCGACGCGCTGCACTGGAGCCCGCAGTTCGAGTACGCCGAGGTCGACATCCTCGACCTGCTGCACGAGAAGGACCGGCTCGGCGAATGGATGGCGACCGTGCCGCCGCCGCCGGCGCTCGACGAGAAGTCGGCCGAGCCGGCCGAGATCGCCGCGTCCAACAAGCCGGCCCGCGGCACCGGGCTGGTCGGCGCGGGCGGGGCTGCCACCGGTGGGCCGGGAGCCCGGATGCCGCGCACGGTGCGCCCGCGTCCGGCGACCGCGCGCCCGCAGCCCGAGCCCGAGTCCCCGGAGCCCGAGCCCGAGTCCCCGGAGCCCGAGCCCGAGCCCCGGAGCCCGAACCCCCGGACGCGACGTGACCGCACTCGACACGGCGTTCGCGGCCACCGCGCTGGTAGCCGTCGCCGGAGGACTCCTCGCCGTGACCACCCGACACGTCGTGCACGCCGCCCTGTGGCTGGTCGTCGCGCTGCTCGGGGTGGCGGGCTCGCTGCTGGTGCTCGGCGCCGAGCTCGTCGCCCTGGTGCTCGTGCTCGTCTACGTCGGCGCCGTCGTCGTGCTCGTGCTCTTCGCGCTGATGCTCACCCGGGCCCCGATCGGGCCCGACCTCGAGCACGCCGCCGGGCCGTGGCGCACGGTCGGCGCCGCCCTGCTCGGCGGCGCCGTCGCCCTGCTGCTCGGCTCGGTGCTGCTGCCGCTCGCGGGTGAGCCGGTCGAGCGCGCCGACGTCTCCTCGACCCAGGTCGCGGGCCAGCTGTTCGGCACCTGGGTGTGGCCCTTCGAGCTGCTCTCGCTGCTGCTGCTCGTGGCCCTGGTCGCGGCCCTGGCGGTCTCGCGCATCCCGCGCGAGGCGACGCGCGAGCAGCACCGCGCCGAGCAGGAGGTGGCCCCGTGATCCACCTCGCCGGCCCCTACCTGCTCGCCGCCGCCCTCGTGGGCCTCGGCGTGTTCGGTATCGCGGTGCGCCGCAACGCCGTCCTGCTCCTCGTCGGCGTCGAGCTCGTGCTCAGCGGCGCCCTGGTGCTGCTCGTCACCACCCAGGCCGCCGGCGCCGACCGGTGGGCCGCCGGCAGCGTGCTGCCCCTGTTCGTCATCACCATCGCCGCCGCCGAGACGGTGGTCGCGCTCGCGATCATCCTCACCGCCTTCCGGCAGCGGTCGCGCGTCGACCTCGACGAGCCGAGCGGGGAGGCGCCGTGAACGCGTGGCCACTCGTGCTCGTGCCTGCCGTCGCCGCCGTGCTCGGGTTCTTCGTCGGGCGCGACGACCGCCTCGCCCGGGGCGTCGCCGTTGGTGGCGGCGCGCTCACCCTCCTGCTCGCCACGGTCGCGTGGGTGGTGCAGGGCGAGGACACGGTCACCTCCACCGGCCCCGGGCTGCACGCCGGCGAGGTGCTGGTACCGCTCGAGCTGGTGACCGACCACTCGCGAGTCGCCGTGGCGTTCATCGTCGCCCTCGTCGCGCTGGCCGTGCAGGTCTACTCCACCTGGTACCTCGAGACCGACGACCGGTACCCCCGCTTCGCCGCGACGGTGTCGCTGTTCACCGCCGCGATGCTGCTCGTCGTCGTCTCCGGCGACCTGGTGCTCACCGTCGTGGGCTGGGAGGTCATGGGCTGGTGCTCCTACCTCCTGATCGGCCACTGGTCGCGACGGCACAGCGCCCGCCGGGCCGCGCACAAGGCGTTCCTCGTCACCCGGGTGGCCGACATCGGGTTCGTGCTGGGCATCATCGGCCTGGCCGCCGGAGCCCACACGACCAGCCTGGGGTTCGTGGTCGCCGTCTGGCGCCGGCCGACCGACTGCATCGAGAGCCTGACCACGACCGGCACCCCGCTGGGTGAGGCGCTCACCGCCTGCAACGCGCCGGACGGCACCCTGCGCGCGGTGTTCCTGACGCTGGTCGTCATCGGTGTGCTCGGCAAGTCGGCGCAGATCCCGTTCCAGGACTGGCTCGCCGACGCCATGGAGGGCCCGACCCCGGCCAGCGCGCTCATCCACGCGGCGACGATGGTGGCCGCCGGCACCGTGGTGCTGGCCGGCTTCTTCCCGCTGCTCTCGGTGAGCCAGACCCCGCGCTGGGTGCTCGGCATCGCGGTGTCGGTGACCATGCTGCTCGCCGCGGTGCTCGCGTTCGCGCAGAGCGACCTCAAGCGACTCCTCGCCTGGTCGACGGTCAGCCAGGTCGGCGTCATGTTGTCGGCCCTGGCCGCCGCGCCTCCGGATGCCGGGCCGGATGCCGGTCTGTTCCACCTGTGGTCGCACGCCATCTTCAAGGGCCTGCTCTTCCTCACGATCGGGTGGGCCGGACTGGCCGTCGGCGGGACGGCGGCCAGGGCCCTGCGAGGCAGCGCCCTGGCCGCACCGCTGCTGCGCGTGTCGTTCCTGTTCGGGCTGCTGTCGCTGGCCGGGGTGCCGCTGGTCGTCGGCGGCCTGTCCAAGGAACACGTCGTCGCGGTGTCGTGGGAGGGCGCCGTCGAGTCCGGGCCGGGCCTGATCGTGCTCGTCGCCCTGATCGTCACCGCTGCCGTCACGGCGGCCTACTGCACCCGGGCCTACCTCCTCCTCACCGCGCACGTGCGGCCCGCGGCGGAGAGCGCACCGGTCCCTCCCGCCGTCCGGGGCGTGCTGGTGGTGCTCGTGGTGCTGAGCGTCGTCGGCGGCCTCGTGCTGCTCACCGACGCCTTCCTGGTCGGCCAGACCTCGCTGGTCTGGGTGTTCATCACGGTGCTCGCCATCGTCGTCGGCGGGGTGGTGGCGCTGCGCGGCGGCCTCGACCGCGACCCCGCCGAGGTGCTCACCCCCCGACTCGTCCCGCACGCCGACCGCGGTCTGGGCGTCGACGCGCTCTACCTGCGCCTCGTGGCCGTCCCGGTGCTCCGGCTCGCCCGCCTCGTCGCCTTCCTCGACACCGAGGTCATCGACGCCTACGTGCGCGGCACCGCCGTCGCCACCCGGGCCGCCGGGTGGGCCGGCGCCCGCGCCTTCCGTGGCGAGCGGCCCAGCTCGGCGGTCGGCCTCGTCCTCGCGGCCGTGGTCGTGCTCGGACTCGCGGGGGTGCTCGCGTGGTCGTGAGCCTGCTGCTCCTCGTCCCCGCCGTCGTCGGTCTCTGGCTCGTCACCGGGGGCCGCGCGCTCGACGTCGCCCGCGCCCGGTTCGTGGCCGCCGCGGCCGCGGGCGTCACGATGGCGCTCGCCGTCATCGTCGACCGTCGCGCGGCCCGACGTCGACGTGGCGTGGCTGCCCGAGCTGAGCGTGCGCTGGTCGTTCGGCGTCGACGGCATCGCCGTGCCGCTCGTGCTCCTCACGGCGCTCATCGGGGTGCTCGTCGCCGCGCACGCCTGGGTCGACGTGCCCGAGGGTGGTACCCCGGCGACCTTCCTCGGCTGCCTGCTCATCGTCGAGGCCGGTGCACTCGCCACCTTCACCGCCCGCGACGCCGTGCTCTTCTTCATCGCCTTCGAGCTCGTCCTGGTGCCGATGTGGGTGCTGATCAGCCGGTTCGGCGACCGCCACGACGAGCGTGCCCGCACCGACGCCGGGCACCGCTTCATCCTCTACACCGCGGTCGGGTCCACGCTGATGCTCGTCGGCATCCTGGCCCTGGTCACCTCCGCAGGCACCTCCGACCTGGGTGAGCTCGCCGCAGGCGCCGGGGCAGCCCTGCCGGCCGACCGGCAGCTGCTCGTCGCGGTGCTGCTCGTCCTCGGCCTGTCGGTGAAGGTTCCGGTCTTCCCGCTGCACACCTGGCTGCCGCCGGCCCACACCACCGCGCCCACCGCGGGGTCGGTGCTGCTGGCTGCCGTGCTGCTCAAGATGGGCACCTACGGGCTGGTCCGCCTCCCCGTCGCCACGGTTCCCGACGGCTTCGGGCGGCTCTCGCCGGTCCTGGCCGTCGCCGGCGTCATCGGCATCGTCTGGGGGGCGCTGGTCTGCCTCGTCGAGCGCGACCTCAAGCGGCTGATCGCCTACTCGTCGGTGGCGCACATGGGCTTCGTCGCCCTGGCGCTGGCCGCCGGGTCCGAGACCGGCCTGCAGGCGGCCCTGTTCGCCAACATCGCCCACGGTGTCATCTCGGCCCTGCTGTTCTTCCTCGTCGGCGGCCTCAAGCAGCGCTGGGGCAGCGTCGACCTCACCGTCGCACGGCCGGCCCTGCGCGAGACCTCGCCCCGGCTGGGCTTCCTGCTCATCCTCGGCCTCGCCGCCAGCCTGGGGCTGCCCGGCCTGGCCGGCTTCTGGGGCGAGTTCTTCTCCATCTACGCCGCGTGGCTGCCCGCCGACGACCGACCCCGCGCGCTGTTCGTCGGGTGCGCGGTGGTCGCCGCCATCGGTGCCGCGCTCGCCACGGGCTACGCGCTGCGGGTCGCCCGCACCGTGTGGGTGGGCGACCGCCCGGACCCGGAGGCCGCCGCCGCCACCCCTGACACCCACGGGGTCGAGCTCGTCGTGCTCGCGGTGCTCGGCACCCTCGTCGTGGTGCTCGGCGTGCTGCCCGGCCCGCTGCTGGCCGTCACCGCCGACGCGGCCGCCTTCATCACCGGGGGTGGCAGGTGATCGCCGCAGACCTCGTGACCGTCGACCCCGTCATCCTCGCTCCGGCACTGTTGCCCGCGCTCGGGGCGGTGCTCGTGCTGGTCGGCGACGCCGTCCTGCCCGGTCGCCGATCCTGGCAGCCCCTGCTCGGCGTGGTCGTGCTCGCCGTCGCCGCCGGCACCGCGCTGGCCACCGGCCTGCGCCCGACCGACGACCCGGCGCGCACCCTCTGCCTCCCGGCGCCCGACGGCGCCTGCCTGTGGACGGCGGGGCCGACGACCGGCACGCTGCAGGCCGGCATCCTGCTGGCCACGGCGGCGGCCCTCGCGCTGCTCCACGACGGCGCGCGCGGGCCACGCGACACGACCGTGACGACCGCCCTGCTGCTCGCGGCCGCCACCGGCGGCGCCGGTGTGGCGGCGTCCCGCGACCTCGGCACCTGGCTGGTCACCCTCGAGCTGGCCACCGTGCCGGTCGTGGCGCTGGTCGCGCTGCGCGGCACCCGCACGGCCTCCCACGGCGCCCTCACCCTGCTCGTCACCTCGGTGACGTCGTTCGCGCTGCTCGCGCTCGGGGCGGCGCTCTGGCTCACGGCCACCGGGGACGCCTCGTTCGCCGCCGACACCGTGGCCGCGGCGTGGGCCGACCCCGAACGCCGGGCGGTGCTCGTGCTCGCCGTGACGGTGCTGCTGTCCGGTCTCGGCTTCAAGCTCTCGCTGGTGCCCTTCCACGCGTGGACCCCGCAGGCCTACTCCACCGCCGACCTCGGCACCGCCGCCGCGCTCGCCGGCGCGTCGAAGATCTCGGCCCTGGCGGCCCTGCTCGTGGTCGGCCAGGCCCTCGCCGGTGCCGCCGTCGACACCGGGTCGGTGAGTGTCGTCCTCGGCGCGCTCGCGGCCGCCTCGATGCTGCTCGGCAACGTCATGGCGCTGCGCCAGACCGAGTCCACCCGCCTGCTCGCCTGGTCGACGGTGTCCCAGGCCGGCTGGGTCGTGCTGCCGGTGGCGGCGCTGAGCGCCCAGGGCCTGCGCGCGTCCGCCGCGTACGTCCTGGTGTATGCCGTGGCCACCCTCGTCGCCTTCGCCGCGGTCGCCGTCGTGGGGGCCGGGGCGTTGGAGCGCACCCGCGGCCTGCTGCGCCGCGACCGGCTGGCCGGTGGGGCGCTGGCGTTCGCGCTGCTCGTGCTCGCGGGCCTGCCCCCCGGCGTCATCGGCCTGGTCGCCAAGGTCGTGGCCCTGACCCCGGCCGTCGACGCCGGGCTCTGGCTCCTGGCCCTGGTCGCCGTGGTGGCCGTCGTGCTCGGCATCGCGGTCTACCTGCGCTGGTTCGCCATGCTGCTCGGTGCGCCCCGGCCGGTGGACGCCGCACTGGCCGACCCGCAGAGCGCTGCCGGCGCGGCCCGGCCGCACCGTGGCGCGACCGCGGTGCTCGTGCTCGGCACCGGCATCCTCGTGCTGTTCAGCGTCTTCCCGGGGCTCCTCCTCGGCCTGCTCTCGTGACGGAACGAACCACCCACCCACCGTCGTTGGAGCAGTCATGCACAAGCACTACAACGGCCTGAAGACCGCTGCCCTGTTCGGCGGCATGTGGGCCCTCCTCCTCGTCCTCGGGTGGGTGGTCGCGACCTGGCTCGGCAACAGCGCCTTCCTGCTCGTCTTCGCCCTCATCGGCATCGCGACGACGATCTACGGCTACTGGAACTCCGACAAGCTCGCCATCCGCGCGATGCACGCGTACCCGGTCAGCGAGGCCGAGGCCCCGGTGATGTACCGCATCGTGAGCGAGCTCTCGACGCGGGCCGGCCAGCCGATGCCGAAGCTGTACATCTCGCCGACCCAGGCGCCGAACGCGTTCGCCACCGGCCGCAACCCCGAGAACGCCGCCGTGTGCTGCACCGAGGGCATCCTGAACCTGCTCGACGAGCGCGAGCTGCGCGGGGTGCTCGGCCACGAGCTGATGCACGTCTACAACCGCGACATCCTCACCGCGTCGGTCGCGGCGGCGGTCGCGGGGGTCATCTCGACGATCGGGCAGTTCCTGTCGTTCGGCATGATCTTCGGTGGCGGCTCGAGCGACGAGGACCGCAACCCGATCGCGGGCCTCGCGCTCGCCATCCTCGCCCCGTTCGCCGCGATGGTCGTGCAGCTCGCGATCTCGCGCACCCGCGAGTACGACGCCGACGAGGACGGTGCGACGCTCACCGGCGACCCGCTGGCCCTGGCCTCGGCGCTGCGCAAGCTCGAGATCGGCGTCGCCCAGGCCCCGCTGGCCCCGACCCAGAAGGTCGTCGACGCCAGCCACATGATGATCGCCAACCCGTTCCGCGCCCAGGACGTCTCGCGGCTGATGTCGACCCACCCCCCGATGGGGGAGCGGATCGCCCGGCTCGAGCAGATGGCGTACGGCTACCGCGCCAACCCCTGACGCCCCGTCAGCCGGGGAGGCCGCTCGCGGCGTCGTCGTAGTACGGCCGGTTGCGCAGGCCCGCCGCGGCGGCCTCGTCGAGGCAGACCACCGTGTCGGGGTGCCACTGCAGCACCGACCCGGGCACGGATGCCGTGAGCGGCCCCTCGAGCGCCGCGGCCACCGCCTCGGCCTTGGCGTCGCCGGTTGCGACGAGCACGAGCCGGCGGGCCGCGAGGATCGTGCCGAGGCCCTGGGTCACGCAGTGGGTCGGCACGTCGTCGATGCCGCGGAAGAAGCGCGCGTTGTCGCGGCGGGTGCGCTCGGAGAGCCGCTTGACCCGGGTGCGCGAGCTGAGCGCGGAGCCCGGCTCGTTGAAGCCGAGGTGGCCGTTGGCGCCGATGCCGAGCACCTGCACGTCGACCCCGCCGAGCTCGCGGATCCGCGCCTCGTACGTCGCGGCCGCGGCCACGAGGGTCGCCAGGTCGGCGCCCGAGCCGTCGGGGACGGCCAGGCGCTCGGGGGCCAGGCCGATGACCCCGCACACCTCGCGCAGCAGCACCTCGCGATACCCCTCGGGGTGGCCCGGCGGGAGCCCGACGTACTCGTCGAGCGCGAAGCCGTGGGCCGCCGAGAAGTCGGCTCGTCCCTCGGCGACGGCCCGCCCGAGCTCGCGGTAGAGCCCGAGTGGTGAGGACCCGGTGGCCAGCCCGAGCACCGCCGGACGCCCCCCGTCGTGCGGTAGCCCGGCGAGCACCGCGTCCGCGGCGGTTCGGGCGGTGTCCTCTGGTGTGCGGCTGACGACGACCTCCATCAGAGCACCGTACCGACTGGCTGGGCTCCTGCGCTCTCCGAACCCCCCAAGAGGGCGGCACCGATCGCCGCGACGGGCACGTCACCGTCGAGCACCCGGATCCTGGACACGAGGTCGAGCCGACGCAGGAACGGTGAGGCCTGCGCGCGGGAGGCGATGTCGGCGGCGAGGGCCGCCTCGAGCTCGACCCGGTCACGCGCCAGGCCACCGCCGATGACGACGAGCTCGGCCCCGGTGACCACGAGCACCTGAACGGCGAGCGCGATGCCGTGGGCGAGCGTCGCGACGACGGCGCGCGCCTCCTCGTCACCGGCGGCGGCGGCCGGGAAGAGGTCGGCCGCCGAGCCCGGCCACAGCCGGTGCAGCGCGGTGCCCGAGGCGATGGTCTCGAGGCAGCCGTCCTGGCCGCACGAGCAGGGCACGCCGGAGCCGACCGGGAGGTGGCCGATCTCGCCCGCGGCGCCGCCGGCGCCGCGCACGACCTCGCCACCGCGGACGATCGCGGCCGCGAGGCCGGTGCCCACGTTGAGGTAGGCCGTCGTGCCGTCGGGCACCTCCGGGCGCACCGCGTGGTGTGCCCCGAGGGCGGCCGCCTTGACGTCGTTGTCGATGCTGGGCCGTCGCCCCGTCGCGGCCTCGATGCCGCCGGCGAGGTCGAGGGCGTGCACCCCGAGGTTGACCGCGTGCCGGGCCCAGCCGGTCTGCCGGTCGACGAGCCCGGGCATGCAGGCGCCGAGGTGCTCGATGTGCGCCCAGCCCCCGACCAGCGACCGCGGCGCGGTCGGCGACGGACACCGCGGTCGACGAGAACCTGCGTGTTGCCCTGCCCGGAGGGAGCCGCGACCTGCGCGACGATCCCGCCGGAGTCGTCGAGCACGAGCGCAGCGGTCTTGGTGCCGCCGATGTCGATGCCGAGCCTCACGGGCCCACCTCACCACGGAGCAGGGCCAGCAGGGCGCGCGCCACGGCGGGCGAGCCGCCGTAGGTCTCGATGTCGGCACCGCCGCGCGGCCAGCCGCACTCGACGAGCACGACGTCGTGGCCCGCGGCGCGCAACCGGTCGACCGCGGAGAGCGCCGGGTGGTCGGCACCCACGGCCCGGCCGACGACCGCGACCCGAGCCCCGGCGGGCACCGCGGTCTCGGCGACCGTCGCGCCCAGGGCGGCCGGGCCCCACGCGACACCGCCGACGGCGAGGTTGGCGGTGCTGCCCACCTGCACGACCGCGAGCGGGGCGGGGGCGGCGAGCCAGGCCCGCGCGGCGTCGCTGACCCGGAAGGCGCGTGCGACGGTCTCGTCGGGCAGCGCCGCGGACTCGACGTCGTCGCGGATGCCGGGCTGCGGCATCCGCTGCGCCGTCGTCGTCGCCAGGGAGCGCACCCGCGCGGCTGCCTCGGCCACCCGGTCCTGGGGCAGCCGACCCGCGTGCACGGCCGACACGATGGCCGCGTGCACGGCGTCGTAGGTCTCCGCGGTCGTGCCCGAGCCGAGGCAGAGCAGGTCGACGCCGGCGGCGAGGGCACGCACCGCGGCCTCGGGGATGCCGGTGTCGGCGCTCGCGCCGGCCATGTCGAGCGCGTCGCTCACGACGACGCCGTCGAAGCCGAGCTCGTCGCGCAGCACGCCGATCACGGTGCGCGAGAACGTGGCCGGGCGGTCGCGGGTCGAGCGCCGAGACGATGATGTGCGAGGTCATGACCGCGGCGACCCCGGCGTCGACGGCGGCCCGGAAGGGCGCGAGCTCGCGTTCCCGCAGCACCTCGAGGGTCACGTCGACGCGGGGCAGGCCGTGGTGCGAGTCGACCACGGTGTCGCCGTGGCCGGGGAAGTGCTTGGCGCAGGCCGCGACGCCGGTGGACTGCAGGCCCTCGACCCAGGCCGCCGCGTGCCGCGCGACGAGCGCCGGGTCGTCGCCGAAGCTGCGCACCCCGATGACGGGGTTGTCGGGGGAGGAGTTGACGTCGACGTCGGGCGCGAGGTCGAGCCCGATGCCGAGCGTCGGCGAGCTCGTGCCCGATGCCGGCCGCGACCGCGCGCGGTCGTCGCCGGGTCGTCGAGCCGGCCGAGCACGGCGTTGCCCGACGGCGGTCGACCCGGCCGGGTAGTGCAGGCGGGTGACGTCGCCGCCCTCCTCGTCGACGGCGAGGAGCACGCCGGGCATCCGCTCGTGGAGGCCGGCGCACAGCCCGGCCAGCCCGTCGGGGCCTGCGACGTTGTCGCCGTAGAGGCACACCGACACCAGCCCCTCGGCGTGGGCACGCACCAGCCAGTCGGGCACGTCGGTGCCCGGGAAGCCGGGCTGGAGGGTGGCCGCGACGTCAGCCGTGAGGCTCATCCCTTCACCGCCCCGCCGACGAGCCCGCTGCTCATCCGGCCCTGGACGACGAGGAAGAAGATGATGACGGGCACGGCGACGAGCGTCGAGGCGGCCATCACCTGGCCCCAGTCGGTCTCCCGGCTCGCGCTGGCCTGCACGAAGCCGCGCAGCCACAGCGGCAGGGTGCGCGACTGCTCCTCGGTCATGACGACCAGCGCGACGGTGAACTCGTTCCACGCCTGGAGGAAGGCGTAGACGGCGGACGCGACCAGCCCGGGGGCCAGCAGCGGGAAGGTGATCTTGCAGGAACGCCTTGGTGCGCGAGAGGCCGTCGACCATGGCGGCCTCCTCGAGGTCGGCGGGCACGCCGGCGACGAAGCCGCGCAGCATCCAGATCGTGAAGGGCACGACCGCGGCGGTGTAGAGCACGGCCAGCCCGATCGCCTGGTTGAGCAGCCCGAGCGAGGACATCATCTTGTACTGCGCGATGAACAGACCCTCGGCCGGGAGCATCTGGATCAGCAGCAGGGCGAGCACGAAGGACCCCCGGCCGCGGAAGCGGAACCGGCTGATCGCCAGCGCGCCGAGGAAGGCGATCATGATCGCGGCGACGACGGTCGTCAGCGTCACGATGAGCGAGATGCGTCAGGGCCTGGCCGAACGCCGGGTCGGTCGCGACCGCGCGCAGGTTGTCGAACGAGCCGCCGAACGGCAGGAACGTCGGGGTGGCCGACTGGAGCACGACGTTGGGCAGGAAGGCCGAGTTGAGCATCCAGTAGACGGGGAAGGCCCAGACCACGGCCAGGACGAGGGCCAGGGCGGTGAGCAGGGTGCGCTTCGCGCGGGACCGGTGCATCACACGTCCTCCTTCATGAGCGATCGGACGTAGTAGCCGCTGAGGGCGATGGTCAGGACGAGGATGAGGATGCTGACGGCGCTGGCCGTGCCGAAGTCGCCCTTGCCGGTGCCGAGCTGGTAGACGTAGGTGCCCAGCAGGTTGGTCTCGTTGGTGACGCCCCCGGCATCCTGGAGCAGCTTGATCTGGGTGAAGACCCGCAGGTCCCAGATCAGCTGGAGCAGCATGACGATCGAGAGCACCGGGGCGATGATCGGCACGATGATGTGCCGCAGCCGCTGGATGCCGGTGGCCCCGTCGAGCTGCGGCCGCCTCGAGCACCTCGGTGCTCACCTGGGTGAGGCCGGCGTAGATCGACAGCGCGACGAACGGCACGCTCATCCAGACGATGATCACCGAGGCGACGACGAAGAAGGACAGCGGTTCGGCGAGCCAGTTGTGGCCCTCCGCGCCGTCGACCCCGAGCCGCACGAGGGCCCAGTTGAGCAGGCCGCGCCGCCAGTCGACGATCCAGATCCACACGGTCATCGCCGCGACGACGGGCATCGCCCACGCGAGCGAGCAGGGCGACCTGGAGCACGACGCGGGGCCAGGTGGTGAGGGCGTTCATCAGCACGGCCATCGCGCCGCCGATGGCGACCGTCACCACGGCGGTGACGATGCAGAACACGATCGACCGCACGACGACGGTCCACAGGTAGGGGTCGGTGACGAGCGCGACGTAGTTGTCCAGGCCGACGAACGGGGCCGGGGCGCCGAACTGCTGCATGAGCCCGTACTCGCGGAAGCTCGTGACGACCTGCCAGCCGATCGGGTAGCCGAGGGCGGCGACGAGCAGGACCAGCGTCGGGACGATGAGGATGAGGGGGAGCCGGTTGCGTCCGCTTCCGGTTGCGGTGCTGCGGTGGCTGCGGCGCTCGGCGCGGTCGGGGCCGTGGTCGTCCCGGTCGTCATGGCGGTGGTCCTCAGGTCGGGGGTGGGTCCCCGGCGGCCGGTCACGGGGCGAACCGGCCGCCGGGGAGTTCGATCACTTGCCGTTGAGCATCGGGGTGATCTTGGCGTCGTAGGCCTTCGCCAGGGCGGCGAGGTCGGTGGCGCCCTCGATCTTGCCGAAGAACTCCTCGAGGACCATCGAGGCCTCGACGGCGGCCCAGCCCGGGGCGGCCGGGGTCAGCTTGGAGTTGGAGGCCGAGTCGATGAGCGCCTTGGCGAACTCGTCGTCACCGAGCGAGGAGACGTAGTCGGAGTTGGCCGGGCCGAGGCCGGCACCGCCGAGCTTCTTCTGGTAGTCCTCGGAGAAGATGATCTTCATCAGCTCCTTGGACAGCTCGGGGTTCTTCGACTTGGCCGAGATGCCGATGTTCGAGCCACCGGCGAAGACCGGGGCCGGCTTGCCGTCGTTGCCCGGGAGCACGAAGGTGCCGAACTTCTCGGGGTTCCACTCGCGCACGACCTTGCCGTCCTTCTTGGCGGCGTCACCGATCGACCAGTGCGCCCAGCCCGGGGCCATGATGGTGGCCGCGGCGAGGGAGGTCTTGCCGGTCGCCTTGCCGTCGGCGTCGGTGATGACGTCGGCGTCGTTGATGTAGAGCCACGGCGTCTGGTCCTTGGCGTCGGCCGGCGCGTTGCTCGCCGCCTTCTGGATCAGCTGGAGCTGCTGCAGGCCCTTGAGGGAGTTGGGGTCGGAGAGGGTCGAGACCCACTGCCCGTTCTCCTTCTTGGCGAGGTCGCCGCCGTTGGCGAAGATCCACGAGATGCCGTTGCGCCAGTCCTGGCCGCCGATGAAGAAGCCGGAGAAGTTCTTGATGTGGCGGGGGTTGTCCTGCGCGACCTTGGTGACGGCCGCGTTGAACTCGTCGAGGGTGGTCGGCGTGTTGACGCCGGCCTCCTTCCAGACGTCCTTGCGCATGAACATGTAGCGCGAGCCGAAGTAGTAGGGCAGGGCGTACTTCTTGCCGTCGACCGAGCCGGCGTCGACGAACGACTGGAGCAGCTTGCCGCCGCCGAGCGCGTCGTACTGGTCGGAGATGTCGAGGAAGGCGCCGACGTTGGTGAAGGTCGGGGACTGGGTGTTGCCGAGCTCGACGACGTCAGGGGTGTTCTCGGCGTCGGGCAGGGAGGTGGTCAGCTTGGTGACGAGGTCGGGCCAGGCCTGCTCCTCGATCTTCAGCGTGGCACCGGTCTTGGCCTTGAAGGTGTCGGTGAGGTACGTGCGCAGCTCGTCGGGGGTGTCCCCGCCGGCGAGCCACAGGGTGATCGTCTTGCCGGCGTTCGAGGTCGAGCTGGTGGCCGCCGGGGCGTCCGACGAGTCACCGCCGTTCGCACACGCGGTGAGGACGAGTGCCGCGCTGGTCAGCGCGACGATGGGCAGGCGCCGAATCATTCGGTCTTCCTTTCGGGCGGTGGGGCCGGTCGGCCCCGGGGTGTGCACCGAGGTGCGGGTGGTGGTGGGTGGTGCTGTGCTGGTGTGTCTGATGGAGCTGGTGCGGGTGGTTCTCGGGTGGGGGCCTAGACGACCCCGAGTCGGTCCCACAGGACCACCGCCGCTGCGCCGCGCAGGACGATGTCCTCGGGTGACCCGGCGAGCCGGACGGACAGCGGGGCGTCGGGGTCCGCGAGCAGGCGCTGCGCGAGCGTCCGCTCGAGGACGGGCAGGACCGGGGCGAGCAGCTCCTCGGGCCCGGCGAGCACGACCTCGGACAGGTCGAGCGCGGCGACGATGGGGCGAGGGCGACGCCGAGGCGCTCGCCGCCGGCCTCGACGACCTCGTGGCCGTCGGGGGAGTCGAGCGCGGCGCGCAGCCGGGGGATCGACAGCCAGGTCTCGAGGCAGCCGCGCTTGCCGCACGGGCAGTCCTCGCCGCCGTCGGTGCCGACCGTGACGTGGCCGATCTCGCCCGCGGCGTGGTGGGCGCCGGCGACCCGGCGGCCGCCGGTGACGATGCCGCAGCCGACTCCGCGCCCGACGTGCACGAGAACCATGTCCTCGCTGCCGGGTGAGGCGCTCAGCTCGGCCTGGGTCGCGGCATCCGAGTCGTTGGAGACCAGCACGGGCAGCCCGGTCGCGTCGGCGACCAGGGCCTGCAGCGGCACGTCGGTCCAGCCGAGGTTCGGGGCGGTGCGCACGGTGCCGTTGCGGTCGACCAGGCCCGGGGTGCCGATGCCGATGCCGAGCACCGGGTAGGGGGAGCGGGCGATGGTGGCGAGCACCAGCTCGACGACGACCGCGGGGTCGACGCCGCGGCCCTGGGCGACGTCGACCGCGGCGGCGCGCTCCTCGCGCACGACGACCTCGCCGGTGATGTCGAGCACCGCGGCCCGCAGCCGGGCCGGCACCGACAGGTCGACGGCCAGCGTCAGCAGGCGAGCGCGGTCGAGGTCGACGAGGGTGCCCCGCTTGCCGGGGCCGTCCTGCGCGGCGGTGCCGACGTCGAGCACGCGGCCCTCGTCGATGAGCTCGGAGACCAGGTGCGACATGGTCACCTTGGTGACCCCGACCTCGCGGGCCAGCTGGGCCCGGCTGGTCGGCCCGAGGCGACGCAGGGTCTGCAGCACGAGCGAGAGGTTCTGGCGGCGGCCGTCCGTGGGGAGGACTGCTGCCGAGGGCCGCACGCGGCGCGGCATTGCGCTGGACATGGGGTTAGTAAACTTTACTAACTTAATATCCGCAAGCCCTGTGACGGACTTGTGACCTCGGTTCTCGGCCGGCCGTGCCGGTCGTCGCGGGGGTGCGGGCTCAGCCCCGGTCGCTGCTCCCGACGGCCCGCTGGGTGAACCGGAAGAACACCGACAGGGCGATCCAGATGACCGCGCCGACCACCGCCTCCCAGGTCTGGCTCGGGTCGCGCAGCCAGGCCAGCCCACTGACGAGCACGCCCAGGCCGGCGAGGACCATGGCCGCACCGGCGATCGAGGTGCCCCACGCGACGAACCCGTCCCGGGTCTTCTCGGCCAGCCAGCCACCGGCGATGGCGATCGCCGGGATGAACACGACCGCGAGCAGCAGGTTGCCGTCGCCACCCTCGAGCAGGCGGAACAGCCGCGCCCCCACGAGCAGGCCGACGAACGCCCCGACCGCGAAGAACACGATGGTGGCCGCGAGCCGCACCACGAGCCACGCGAACAGGGCACCGGCGAGCGCGATCACCAGGGTCACCAGGAGGTTCGCGTCGAAGACGTTCGCCAGCAGCCAGCCGGCGCCGAAGCCCACGAGCATCAGCACCGTGCGGATCGACCACCCGCCGGCCAGGCCCAGCACCAGGCCGATGACGATCATCGTCAGACCGCTCATTGCCGTCTCCCTCACCAGGTCGACGGCCCAGCGGCTCGTCGCTTCGCCCAGTGTGGCGCAGCCGGCTCTGGTTGGGTGGGGGGATGCCGTCACTGACCCGCGCCGAGGCCACCGCCAGGGCCGCCCTGATCGCCGTCGACGCGGTCGACGTCGACCTCGACCTCGACCGTGGGGCGGAGCTGTTCGGTTCGCGCACGACGATCCGGTTCACCAGCCGCACCCCCGGGGCGTCGACCTTCGTCGACCTGCGGCCGCGGGCGCTGCACGCGGTGACGCTCAACGGGCGGCCGCTCGACCCGGCATCCCTGGTCGACGGGCGACTCGAGCTCACCGACCTGGCGGCCGACAACGTGCTCGAGGTCGAGGCGACGATGGCCTACAGCCACGACGGACAGGGCCTGCACCGCAGCGCCGACCCGGCCGACGGTGAGCACTACGTCTACGGCCACCTCTTCCTCGATGCCGCGCCGACCGTGTTCGCCTGCTTCGACCAGCCCGACCTCAAGGCGCCCTACACCGTCGCCGTCACCGCCCCGGAGGAGTGGACCGTCCTCGGCAACGGCGCCGCCACGCGTCGTCGCCCCGGGCCGCACCGAGCTGGCGACCACCCTGCCGCTCGCGACGTACTTCGTCACGGTGTGCGCCGGGCCGTACGTCGTCCGTGCGCGCCGAGCACGACGGCATCCCGCTGGGGGTCCATGCGCGGCGGTCGCTCGAGCCGCACCTGCGCGAGCAGGCCGAGCAGCTGCTCGAGACCACCCGGCACTGCTTCGACTACTACCACCGGCTGTTCGGCATCCGGTACCCGTTCGGGGAGTACCACCAGGTGTTCGTCCCGGAGTTCAACGCCGGGGCGATGGAGAACCCCGGCTGCGTGACGTTCCGCGACACGATGATCTTCCGCGGGGCCGCGACGCCCGACCAGGTGCTCGCCCGCAGCTCGACCATCGCCCACGAGATGGCGCACATGTGGTTCGGCGACCTCGTGACGATGACCTGGTGGGACGACCTGTGGCTCAACGAGTCGTTCGCCGAGTACATGGCCTACCGCACGCGTCGTCGAGGTCACCGAGTTCACCGACGCGTGGGTCGAGTTCGGCGTCATCCGCAAGCTGTGGGGGTATGCCGCGGAGCGGGCTCCCAGCACCCACCCGGTCGCGGGGTCGCCGGCTCCCGACGCCCTGTCGGCGCTCGGCAACTTCGACGGCATCTCGTACGCCAAGGGCGCGTCGGTGATCCGCCAGCTGATCGCGCTACATCGGCGACGAGGCGTTCGTGGCCGGGGTGGTCGAGCACCTGCGCTCGCACGCGTACGGCAACGGCGACCTGGCGCAGTTCCTCGCCGCGATGGAGTCCGCGTCGGGCCGGTCCCTGACGGCGTGGAGCGCCGCCTGGCTGGAGACGGCGGGCGTCGACCGGCTCGCCGTCGACGGCGGGGTGCTCACCCGGACGCCGCCGCCCGAACGCCCGGCCGACCGGCCGCACACCCTCGACGTCGCGGCCTTCGCCGGCGGGCGCGAGGTGGGCCGGGTCGACGTCGTCGTCGAGGGGGAGCGCACCCTCCTGCCCGGGTTGGATGCCGTGCCCGCCGGCGCGCTCGTCGTGCCGAACGCCGGTGACCTCACCTGGGCGGAGCTGTCGCTCGACCCCGCGACGGTGGCCGCCCTGCCGGCCGGGCTGGCCGACGTGCCCGACGCCCAGGCCCGCGCGGTGCTCTGGGTCGCGCTGCTGGGGTCGGTCCACCGTGCCGAGGTCGACCCACGCACGGTGCTGGATGTCTTCGTCGGGGCGTGGCCGCGCGAGACGTCGTCGGCGGTGCTGTCGCGCGCCGGACTGGCGATGACGAGCCGGGTCGTGCCGATGTTCCTCCCGCCGACCGAGCAGGAGGCCGCGCTGGCCAGGGTGGCCGGGGCCGCCGACGCCCTGCTCGAGCGCGCTGCCTCGCGTCGACGGTGCCGCCGGCGACGCGCTCGCGGTCGTCGCCGCCCGGCGTGTGGGCGGGCAGCGGCTCCGACACCGGCCGGCTGCGACGCTGGGCGGCCGGTGACGGCATTCCCGGGGTGCTCGACGGTGACCACGACTTCCGCTGGGCGGTGCTGCGGCGGCTGTCGTCCCTCGACGCCCTGGGCGACGACGAGATCGAGCTGGCCGCGGCCGCCGACCGCTCCCTCGCCGGCTCGCTCGCGGCGCTCGGGGCGCGGGCCGTGCGGCCGACCGCCGCGGCCAAGGAGTGGGCCTGGGCGACGCTGCGGGACGACGCCGAGCTGTCGAACTACGCGGCGCTCGCCCTGGCCGGCGGGTTCTGGGTGGCTCCCGACCCTGACCTGGTGCGCCCCTACGTGGACCAGGTCGACGACCTCGTCCTGGCGCTGTCGGCGCGGATGGGTGACGACGCGGTGTCCCGGGTCGTCACCGCCATCCACCCCACTCGGCTCGTCGACGAGGCGACCGTCGCGGCATCCGCGGCCCTGCTCGAGCGCGACGACCTCACGCCCGGGGTGCGTCGCGCGCTCGTGGACGCCGACCACGAGCTGCTCGAGGCGCTGACGAGCCGCCGCCGCTACGACGGGAGCCGATCGTGACCACGGGTCGGGACCGCGACGATGCCGGTCGTCCGCGGCAGAAGCGTCCCCGTGACGCCCTCGGCCGACCGCTGGCCTACGGCGACGCCGGGGTCGAACCGGTTCCGGAGGAGGCGCTGCCCCCGCTGGAGACGCTCGAGGTGGCCCGTGAGCTGGTGCGCGCGGGACGGCCGTTCGCGGCGCACGAGGTGCTCGAGGCGCGCTGGAAGGCGGGGCCCGACGACGAGCGCGACCTCTGGCAGGGCCTGGCCCAGCTCTGCGTCGGCCTGACCCATGCGGCCCGCGGCAACGCCATCGGCGCCGACCGGCTCCTGGAGCGCGGGGCCGGCCGCCTGGAGGCGTACCAGGCGCGGGGAGGAACGACCCACGGGCTGGACCTCGCGGCGACGATCGCGTGCGCCCGGGAGCAGGCGTCGCTCGACGAGTAGGTCGCTACTGGCCGGTGCGCCCGTCGATGCACTCGCGCAGCAGGTCGGCGTGGCCGAGGTGCCGGGCGTACTCCTCGACGAGGTGCACGACCACGTCGCGCACCTCGACGTCGTCGCCGTGGACCCGCACGACCGCGTCGAGGTCGAGGCCCGCGTAGACCTCTCGCGCGTGGGCGACCTCGGTGCGCCAGGACTGCCAGGCGTCGGCCACGACCTCGTCGTCGCCGACGGCGCCGTTGAAGTCGAGGTCCGGATCCGCGTCGGTGCGGTAGAGCCGCGGCAGGTCGTGCTGCCCCTCGAGCACGCGGCGCCACCAGGAGTGCTCGACGCGGGCCAGGTGGCGCACCAGGCCGAGCAGCGACAGCGTCGACGGCGGCACCGAGCGGGTGGCGAGCTGCTCGGCGGTCAGGCCCTCGCACTTGAGCTCGAGGGTGAGCCGGTAGTGGTCGAGGTACTGCGCCAGCACGGCCCGTTCACCGCGACCAGCCGCCAGGTCGTCACGAGGGTCGGTGCCGGGTTCGGACCACATGCCGTTGGATGCCATCGGCCCACCCAACCAACTCCCGGCCCGGGCCGCCACGCATTAGTTCGGACCACACCCGGCCATTGCTGCGTGGGACCCGAACTCCCGCGTCGCGCAGCCCGCAGTCCGTGACGTTCAGCCCTCGGGCAGGGCCGCGAAGTCGCGCTTGACCTGCTTGTACCAACCCATCCCCGCGACGGGGTGCTTCCAGCGGCCCTTCATCTCCTTCAGCGCCTTCTCGTGCTCGGTGTCACCGCTCGCGACGATGTCCTTCAGGTGCTGGTCCTGTGCCTTGATGACCTCGTCGCCCGTCTCTCCCGTGAGCGGGAGGTCGCAGGCGCCCCCGAGCTGCCGGCACGTCATCGTCTTCATGGTCTGAGTCCTTCCTGGGTCGGGCACCCGATGTGCCCTGACCCCGACCCTAGGCAACGGACGTGGCGGCTGCTTCTCCGTTCCTGCTCGATGCCCGGAGCCGCTCTCCCGTGGCTAGTCGGCCCAGAAGCCTCGAGTGCCGAACATGTCTCGGTACGAGCCGAACGGCGTTGTGGGAGAACGCGACCCGAGGTAGGAGCCCACCACGGCAGCGCCGAGGTCGCCGAGCTCCGGCGCCACGACCCGACCACCCGCACGACGGGCCATCGAGTCGACGAACCGAGCCAGCCCGGCATCCTCACCGAGGCGGAAGAAGGTGGTCTGGGCGCCGAGGCGAGCCGCGGCATCCAGCTCACGCACGGCGAGCGCGATGGTGCGCGGGTGGGGCGGGTAGTCGAAGAACACCTCGCCGCCCGGCTCGAGGTGCGAGGTGGGCTCGCCGTCGGTGACGATCAGCAGCACCGGCTGCTCGTGCGGGTGCCGCCGGAAGTGGCGGTTCGCGAGGAGCAGCGCGTGGTGGAGGTTGGTGCCCTTCTCCCACATCGCGTCGAGCGCCGTCAGCTGCTCGATCTGCATGACCTCGGCGTGCCGGCCGAACCCGATCAGCTCGAGGTGGTCGCCGCGGAAGCGTGACGAGATGAGCTGGTGCAGCGCCAGGGCCGTGCGCTTCATCGGCACCCAGCGGCCGTCCATCGCCATCGAGAACGAGGTGTCGACGAGCAGGGCGACCGCGGCCCGGGTGCGCGCCTCGGTCTCGACCACCTCGACGTCGCGGATGTCGAGCCGGATGCCGTCGGGCCGGGCCGTGCCCTCGTCGGCCGTGCGGGTGAGCGCGTTGGTCATCGTGCGGGTGACGTCCCACGCCTCGGTGTCGCCGAACTCCCACGCCCGGGTGGCACCACTGGGCTCGCCCGCCGCGCCGGCCGCCCGAACGTCGCGCGCGCCCGAGCGGTTGGCGAGCCGACCGGCGACGTCGCGCAGCAGCGACTTCCCGAGCTCGCGCATGGCCTGCGGCGACAGGCGCAGCGTGCCGTCGGTGGCCCGGGTGAGGTAGCCGCTCTCGCGCAGCGCCTTCTCGAGGGCGGCCAGGGCCCGGGCGTCGACGGCCGCCTCGTCCCCCAGCTGGCGGGCCAGGGCGTCGAGGTCGACGTCGTCCATCCGCGCCCCCGGGTGGGCCTGCGCGAGCTGGTCGGAGAGCGCGTCGAGCTGGGCGATGTCCTGCAGCACCCCGGTGCCGTCGCCGAGGCCGAGCCCCTGCTGGCCGCCGAACTGTTCCGAGCCGTCCCAGTCCTCGCCGGGGCGCAGCCCGCGCAGCAGGTCGTCGAGCCGGTCGAGCTGGTCCATCAGGCCGGGGGAGCCGAACGCCTGCTGCGACAGCTCGGCCAGCTCGGCCCGCTGCTCGGGAGTCATCGACGCGAGCATCCGCTGGGCGGCGGCGGCCCGCGCGGCCAGTGAGTCGATCAGCTCGTCCACGTTCTCCGGGCCCTCGGGGAAGAACTCGCCGTGCTTGTCCATGAAGTCGCGGAACTGCTCGGTCGTGTCGTCGCCGCGGGCGTGCGCGGCGAGCAGGTCGCCGAGGTCGCGCAGCATCTCCTCGACCCGCTCGCGGTCCTCGGGGGTGGCGTTCTCGAGCGCCTGCTTCATCCCGGCGAAGCGCTGGTCGAGCAGCTCGCGGCCGAGCAGGTCCTTGATCTGGTCGTACTTCTCGCGGGCGTCGCTGCTGCGCCACTCGTAGTCGGCGAGCTCGGTGACCGCCGCGGCCGGGGATGCCGGCAGCCCTTCCATCCGCATCTCGGCGAACCGTGCGTCGTCGTCGAGGTCACGTGCGAGCTGTTTGCGCTCGGCGAGCACGGCGTCGTCGAGCAGCTTCTTGATCTCGTCGAGGGTGCCGCCGAGCTGGTGCTTCTGCAGCAGCTCGCGACGGCGCTGTGCCACCTGGCGCGCCAGCTCGTCGAGACCGACCCGCGACTGCGTGCCCTGGCGGAGCAGCTCGCGCATCGCCCGCTCGGGCGACGACCCGGCCATGACGTCCTCGCCGATGGCGTCGAGGGCCTCGCGCAGGTCGACGGGAGGCGCGAGCGGGTCGGGCCCCCCGGCATACCGGGCGTACCGCGACGTGCGACCCGAGCCGCTCACCCGTAGACCGTCTCCCCGTCGGCGCTGTCCTTCGCGATGCGGCGGGCGAGGTAGAGGCCCTCCAGCGCGAGCTCGACGGCGCTGGCCCGCTCGCCGTCGGTGGTGGCGTCGAGCCGCTCGCACACGGCGTCGTAGACGTCGGACTCGCCGAGCACCGGCAGGCCCTGCAGGAACTCGCTCGCGCTGACCCGCTCGCCGGTGGTGACCAGCGCGCCGGCCTCGATCGCGTCGACGATCAGGTGCAGGTCGATGCCGCCGAGCCGCCTGCGGCAGGTCTCGGCGGTCGAGGTGCGCAGCAGGTGGGCGAGCACCTCGCGCTCGCGGCCCTCCTCGCCCGACTCGAACTCGATCTTGCCGCGCAGCACGTCGAGCGCCGCCTCGAGGTCGACGACCCTGGCCACGGCCTGCTCCTCACCGCGGGTCGTCGCACGGTGCAGGGCTGCGGCCGCGACCGTCTCGGTGCCGGCGATGGCGAACCGAGCGGACACCCCCGACCGTTGGTCGACCGCCGGCGAGGCGCGCAGGGCCCGGGTGAAGCGCGCGACGATCTCGACGAGGGCGTCCGGCACCGTGGCGACGAGGTGCGCCTCCTGGCGGATGACGGCCACCTCGTCGTCGAGCTCGCGCGGGTAGTGGGTGCGGATCTCGGCGCCGAAGCGGTCCTTGAGCGGGGTGATGATCCGGCCGCGGTTGGTGTAGTCCTCGGGGTTGGCGCTGGCGACGACGCAGCACGTCGAGCGGCAGCCGCAGCACGTAGCCGCGGATCTGGATGTCGCGCTCCTCCATCACGTTGAGCATCGCCACCTGGATGCGCTCGGCGAGGTCGGGCAGCTCGTTGATCGCGACGATGCCGCGGTGGCTGCGCGGGATGAGGCCGAAGTGGATGGTCTCGGGGTCGCCGAGCCGGCGGCCCTCGGCCACCCGCATCGGGTCGACGTCACCGATCAGGTCGGCGACGCTGGTGTCGGGGGTGGCGAGCTTCTCGGCGTACCGCTCGTCGCGGTGCCGCCACTCGACCGGGAGGTCGTCACCGCGCTCGGCGGCCCGGCGCTTCGACTCCACGGTGATCGGCTCGAACGGGTGCTCGCCCAGCTCGGACCCGGCGATGACCGGGGACCACTCGTCGAGCAGGCCGACCAGGCTGCGCAGGAGGCGGGTCTTGCCCTGGCCGCGCTCGCCGAGCAGCACGACGTCGTGGCCGGCGAGCAGGGCGCGTTCGAGCTGGGGGATGACGGTGCCGCCGAAGCCGTGCAGCCCGGGCCACGGGTCGTGGCCGGCCGCGAGCGCGGCGAGCAGGTTGTCGCGGATCTCGGCGCGCACCGACCGGGCGACGTGCCCGGAGGCGCGCAGCTCGCCGACGGTGGTCGGGGCAGGACGCTCGCTCATCGCCTCACGCTACGTCACGGTCTGCGTGGGCGGGAGGGGCCGTCGAACGCGTCTCGCGCCCGGAGCGAGTGCTGGACGCGCTCAGGGCCGGTGGCCGGGCTTACTCGTCGTCGTCGCCGAACTGGGCGGCCTTGCGGCGCTCGAGCCGCCAGTGGATCTCGTGGGTCTGCGGGTGGCGCCACTCGCTCATCCGGTACTCGAAACCGGGCAGCAGCACGATCGGGATCGGGTCCGGGGAGGCCGGTGCCACCGCGCCCACCACGATCTTGGCGTCGAGGGGGATGAACGGGGACTGGGCAGGGACCGGTGCCGTGATGATCTCGACAGGGTCGCCATAGGGGCGGGCCATGGGGCAAGAATATAGCAGCACTGATGCACTGAGCATTAGAGACAGGAACGCCTGTGGGGATTCAGTGGTTCCAGTCGGAGCAGAGGTGCCGTGCTTGAGGTTCATAGAACCCAAGGAGAGTACTGATCTCGGGACTTGTCACAACTGGGGCCTTTGGGGCCCTGGGCCCCGTGGCGAAGCGGACTCAGCCGGTGACGCCGAGGGCGATGACGTAGGCGCCCACCGGGATCATGATCGCCGCGCCCACAGCCATGGAGTTGACGGAGAGCCACCGCTTCGCGGCGACGAGGCGAGGCTCCGTCTGCCGAGGGAAGAGGATCGTCGCGACGATCGGAACGACGACCGTGGAGGTGCCGATCACGGTGTAGAGCACGACGAGGACGAGCTCTTCCTCAAGGGCCAGGTTCGCTCTGTTGATGGCCAGGCCGGCCGCCAGGGCAAGCAACCCGGCCTTCGGGCGGATGCAGAGGGCGAGCGCGATGCCGAGCACGGACAGGACGCCGAGCGAACCGATGCCGTCGAGCCATCCCAGGCCACGCGGCGCATCCGCGTCGGTCCGACGCACCAGCGTGACCACCCCCAGCAGCACCATCGCCGCGCCGATCACGATCTCCAGCTGCCCGATGAGGGCGTCATGCTGGCGCGTACGTCCGGGAAGCGCCTGGCTGGCCAGGGTCGCCAGCATGACCACGACGAGCGTGCCCAGCAGCGTGCCGGCGAGGAAGGCCAGACCCGAGCGGCGGCGACTGTCCGAGAGAAGGATGAAGATGGCCGCGGTGACGGGAACGGTGCTCAGCGCGGCCGCGAGGGCCAGGGGCAGCAGCCCGAGCAGCGCCTGCCCCATCCGGTCTCCGATCTCGGCCGACACCCCTCGGTGACAGCCGAATACGCCGCTCAGCTGCGGCTACGTGCGAGTCAGCGTCGGTTGGTGTAGTTCAGGGCCACCTCGAGGTCGGCGTCCTTGAGCAGTCGCTGGACGGTCTGGAGGTCGTCGCGCGACTTGCTCGTGACGCGCACCTCGTCGCCCTGGATCTGGGTCTTGACGCTCTTGGGCCCCTCGTCGCGGATGATCTTCGTGATCTTCTTCGCGTTCTCCGAGGAGATGCCCTCCTTGAGCGGGATGTCGAGCTTGTACTCCTTGCCCGACAGCCGTGGCCCGGCCTCGGGGACGTCGAGGTGCTTGAGCGAGACGCCCCGCTTGATCAGCCAGGTCTCCACGACGTCGAGCACCGCCTTGCAGCGCTCCTCGGTGTTGGCCTCGATCTTGATGACCTCGCCGGCGAGCTCGATCCGGGCCCCGACGTTCTTGAAGTCGTAACGGTTCGCGACCTCCTTGGCCGCGGTGTTGACGGCGTTCGCCACCTCCTGCTTGTCGTACTTGCTGACGATGTCGAAGCTGCTGTCCGCCACGGGTCCTCCAGTCGATTCGGTGTGTCCGGTCCGGCTTGCTATCCTTCCATGCGCACCAGGCAGGTTGCCCGAGCGGCCAATGGGAGTGGACTGTAAATCCATCGCGAAAGCTTCGAAGGTTCGAATCCTTCACCTGCCACCCGTGGCACGAGGGCCCGGTCGGCACACGCCGATCGGGCCCTTCGCCGTACGCGGAGGGTCCCGCAATGCCGGCCCACGAACGCCTACTCTGTGCGCATGGACGCGACCCCTGTGGTCGCCGGCTCGACCGGTGACGAGTCGACCACCCCGGTGCGCTCCGACTGGCAGCGCACCTGGGTGATCGTGGGGGTGCTGCTCATCGTGGCCTCGGGCGCCTTCGTCCTCACGCGCGGCGCGACGATGATCTACTACCTCGTCCTCAGCTGGTTCCTCGCACTCGCGATGGAGCCTGCCGTCGCGCGCCTCACCCGGTGGATGCCGCGGGCCCTCGCGACGACCACCGTCATGGTCGGCCTCATCATCGGCTTCGTCGCCTTCTTCTGGGCCTTCGGCGCCCTCCTCGTCGACCAGCTGTCCCAGCTCGTCGCGGCCATCCCGGACATGGCCGACGCCGTCCTCGTCAAGCTCAACGACGTCACCGGCTCGCAGTACACCGTCGAGCAGCTCGTCGAGAGCGCGGGCATCACCCCCGGCGACCTCACCTCGTACGCGCAGGACGTGGCGGTCGGGGTGATCGGCTTCGTGGCCGCCGTGCTCACGACGACGTTCGGGGCCTTTGCCGTGGGGTTCTTCGTCTTCTACATGTCGGTGGGGATGCCGACCCTGCGCGGCTGGCTGGCCAACCGGGTCAGCCCTCGGGCCCAGGTGCCCTTCCTCGCGGCGTGGGACCTCACCCGCATCAAGGTCGGCGGATACATCGCCGCGCGCGTCGTGCTCGCCACCATCAACTCGCTGTCCAGCGGCATCGTCTTCTACCTCATCGGGCTGCCCTACTGGCTGCCGCTGGCCCTGTGGACCGGCATCGTCGCGCAGTTCGTGCCCAACGTCGGCACCTACATCTCCATCGCCCTGCCGACGATCGTCGGCCTCACCTCGGGCGACCCGATCCTCGGCGTCTGGGTGCTCCTGTGGGGGATCGTCTACCAGCAGATCGAGAACCTCACGTTCGAGCCGCGCATCTCCGCGCGGGCGGTCGACGTCCACCCGGCCGTGTCGTTCGGCTCGGCCATCCTCGGAGCCCAGCTGTTCGGCCTGGCGGGGGCCCTGCTCGCCGTGCCGCTCGCCGCCACCGCGATGGAGATGCTCGAGATCTACAAGCGGCGCTACGAGCTGACCGCGCAGACCGAGGACCGGGTGGCCGCCCTGGTCGCGCCCAGCGCCGACCGGGGCTGGGGCGACCACGACGACACCGGTGGTGGCCCGCCCGACCTGGCGGCGGGGGCGCCCGCAGCCCACCCCGGCCCTTCCGACGAACCAGCCCGTGCCGACGACCACGACGACGGCAAGGAGCCGGAATGACCCCTCGAGCCCGCAGGATCGGCGGCATCGTGCTGCTCGTCCTGGCCGCCCTCCTCGTGCCCGTCGCGGTGGTCGCCACGTGGACCGCCCGCACCGTGACCGACACCGACGCCTTCGTCGCCCGAGTGACCCCGGTGGCCTCGGCCCCCGAGGTGCAGGCACTCATCGAGCAGGAGATGACCGAACAGATCACGACGGCGGTCATCGACGACCGGGCCGCGCCGCTGGTCGACGGGGCGATCGACTCGATGAGCGCCCCTGCGCTGGTCAAGAACCTCCTGCGCGACCTGGCCGCCGGCGTCGGGTCGGCGGTCGAGTCGCGCACGGCGGACGTCGTGACCAAGGTGGTCGAGGCGCCGGAGTTCGCCAGCGCCTTCGAGGACGCCACCCGCACCGCGCACACCGACCTGGTCGCGACCCTCGAGGGCGAGACCAACGGCACCGTCGTGACCGAGGGCGACACGGTGAGCATCAAGCTGGCCACCGTCGGCAACGCCGTGCGTGCCCAGCTGGTCAACGCCGGGTTCAGCTTCGTCGACCGGATCCCTCCGCTCGAGGCGTCGATCCCGATCGCGACCGTCGAGCAGCTGGACACCTGGCAGGGCTACTACCAGCTGCTCAAGGTGCTGGTCTGGCTCGGCCCCCTGCTCGTGGTGGCGTTCGCGGTGGCCGGCGTGTGGCTGGTGCGCGACCTCGCGGTGGCGGGCCTGTGGTTCGCCGGCGCGGGGCTCCTCGCCCTGGTCGCCGTGACGGTCGGCGTGCGCGTCGCCGTCTCCGGCGCCACGGATCGGCTCACCGACCCGGTCGCCGCCGACGCCGCGCGAGCGGTGGTCTCGACCTTCACCGACTCCCTCGGGCGCAACGCGATCGTCGTCGGCTGGTGCTCGTCGTCGCTGCTCGCGGTGTCGGCGTACTTCGTCGTGCAGCGCCGCGTCGCACCGAGCGCCACCGAGGAGGCCCTCGCCTGAGGGCCCGGCGGACTCAGGCGAGCGTGGCCTCGGCCGGGAGCTCGCTCACCTTGTCGACCGGCGGGTCGATCTGCTCACGCACCACGACGTCGGCGTAGACGTAGAGGGTGTTGAGCGCGACGAGCGGGACCAGGAGTGCGTAGACGATGCCCGCCACCGCGTTGCTCACCGCGAACGGCAGCGACGTGCCGAGGATGAGCACGGTGCCGAGCAGCGGCCCGACGGCGAGCACCAGCCCCGTGGTCAGCGCGACCAGCACCACCACCTTGACCCAGCGTTGGCGCACCAGGCGAGCGCTGCGGCGTGACGGCCGACCACCCGGACAGCTTCTCGAACAGCACGACCGGCGTGACGAGCAGGCAGAGGACCAGCCCGACGACCGCGACCGGGATGAGCACGCACGGTGGCCGTGCACGCGATCAGCACGACGGCGATGGCGGCCTGGGTGAGCAGCAGCGGGACGGCGCGCCGCAGGGCGCCGCGGTAGGCGCGGCGGATGCCCACCGGGCGACCCTCGTCGATCTCCCGGACGGCGACCATCGCGGCCGCCTCGGCGATCGAGAGGGTGATCGGGGACAGCGAGGACCAGCGCCAGCCCGGCGACGGTGACGATGGCGCCGTAGAGGGTCTGGTTGCCGTCCAGCGACTCGGCGGTCGACGTCATCCACACGGTGGCCACGCCCGGAAGCAGCGTCGCGACGGCGATCGGCAGGCCGATGCCGGCGAAGAGTGGGACGTGCCGCAGGTACATCCGCCACACCGATGCCGACGACCTGGCCGGTGCTGCGCCGGCGGGCCAGCCGCAGCGGGGCGGAGGGCGACCACGTCGTGCGGCGCACCAGCCACGCGATGAGGACGGCGAGCGCCCCGAGCGCGAGCGCGGCCCACGACGGGGTTGTTGACCGTTGCCCGCAACACGTCCGAGCCGGTGGCGACGATCCCGCAGAACGCGCCGGTCGCCTGGGTGCCGAAGAGCCCGCTGGCGGGCACGGCGTACGCGGTGTCGACGCCCTCGGTGTCGGTCCAGGTGAGCGGGGCGGTCCACTGGTCCTTGGTGTTCGGGCCGGTCGGGCCGTTGTAGAAGCTCTTCTCGCGCTGGCCCCAGCGGCCGGTGTAGTCGAGCCACGGGTAGGCGGCCCCGACGGCGGCGGCGTCGGAGGGCACCAGGGCGACCGCGGGTCGCAGCCCGGAACCCGGGGCGCGGGTGTCGTCGCAGCCGAACCCCTGCTGGCCGGAGCGGCCCAGGAACAGGGCGGCGTCGTAGTAGTTGGCGTGCGAGCCCGCGGCGGGGTGCACCACCGGGTGGGTGCCGTCGACGACCTCGAGCTTGACGTCGCCCCACTGCGCGACCTCGACGCCCTCGTGCTGGCTGTAGCCGACCCGGGTGGGCTCCTGGGTGAGGGCGGTCGCCGCGTCGGACGCCGCGAACTCGACCTGCACCATCTCCCAGTCGCTCTCGTGCTTGTTGGTGAAGTCGTTGAACGGGTAGTACAGCCAGTACTGGACGGCCAGCCCCTGACGGCCCGGCTCGGAGACGACCCGGGCGTAGGTCGTCGCCGTGGAGCCGTCGGTCTGCTCGTCGGACCACTCCTCGTACGAGCACCCCGGGTCGAGGGGGTTGCCCGGGAAGTCGAGGTGGTAGCCCGTCAGCCCTCGCCTGAGGTCGTCGTCGGTCGGGGCGATCTTCACCAGGTCGTCGGTGTCCCACGGCCCGCGCAGCGCGACGGTGTCGTTGCCGAGGAGCGTGTCGACGTCGGTCGGCACGAACGGCTCGCCCGGCCCGCAGCTCTCCGGCTGCTTCACGAGGCGCACGACCGGGGCGTACCGCTCGGCGAGCGCCTGCTCGTCAGCCGCGGATGCCGTGGGCGCGGCACCCGGGCGTCCCGAGACCGGCGCTCGCGCTCGCGGCCGGGGCGACGAGCACGGCGAGGGCGGTGGCCAGCAGCCCGAGCAGGAACCGAGGGCGGAGTCGGGTCACGGTGCGCTCCACGGTGGCTCCTCGTCGAACGGACGTGCTCGGGTGCGCGTCACGCTACCGGCGGGGCGCCGGCCCGCGAGGGTGGTTGCACGCAGCGGATGCATGGTCGCAGGTCAGCGCGTCGCGGGCGCCGACCGCTGGGCGACGAGCCACGCGGGACGCGTTCATTACTCGCGCGTCACCACGAGATGGTGACAGGCTCGGGAACCGGCGGCACCCAGGCTGCCCGAGAGACGACGCGCACACCGGACCCCGGGAGGACCACCGATGTTCCAGCGGATCGCCATCGTCAACCGCGGGGAGGCCGCCATGCGGCTCATCCACGCCGTGCGCGACCTCAACGCGCAGGCGGGTCCGGGTGGGCACCGCATCGAGACGGTCGCGCTGCACACCGAGGCCGAGCGGTCGGCGATGTTCGTGCGCGAGGCCGACGCCGCGTACGACCTGGGCCCTGCGTCGCTTCGCCCCTACCTCGACCACGCCGTGCTGGAGCGTGCGCTGCTCGAGACCGGCGCGGATGCCGCGTGGGTCGGCTGGGGCTTCGTCGCCGAGGACCCCACCTTCGCCGAGCTGTGCGAGCGGATCGGGGTCACCTTCATCGGGCCGAGCCCGGAGGCGATGCGCCGGCTGGGCGACAAGATCGGCTCGAAGCTGATCGCCGAGGAGGTCGGCGTGCCGGTCGCCCCGTGGAGCCGGGGCGGCGTCGACACCCTCGACGACGCCATCGCAGCCGCCGCCACGATCGGTTACCCCCTCATGCTCAAGGCCACCGCGGGGGGCGGCGGGCGCGGCATCCGCAAGGTCACGACCGACGCCGAGCTCGCCGACGCCTACGAGCGCACCCGCGACGAGGCGCAGCGCGCGTTCGGGTCCGGCGTGGTCTTCCTCGAGAAGCTGGTCACCGGCGCCCGGCACGTCGAGGTGCAGGTCATCGCCGACGGCCAGGGCTCGGCGTGGGCGATCGGGGTGCGCGACTGCTCGGTGCAGCGCCGCAACCAGAAGGTCATCGAGGAGTCGGCCTCGGCCGTGCTCGATGCCGCGCAGACGGGCGAGCTCAAGGCGTCGGCCGAGCGGCTCGCCATCGCGGTGGGGTACGCCGGTGCCGGCACCGTCGAGTTCCTCTACCACCCGGGCGACCGCTTCTTCGCCTTCCTCGAGGTGAACACGCGCCTGCAGGTCGAGCACCCGATCACCGAGGTCGTCACCGGCACCGACCTGGTGCGCCTGCAGATCCACGTGGCGTCCGGCGGGAGGCTCGAGGGCAACCGACCCGGCGAGGTCGGGCACGCGGTCGAGGCGCGGCTCAACGCCGAGGACCCCGATCGGGACTTCTCCCCGGCGCCGGGGCGCATCGTCCACCTGGAGCTGCCCGCCGGTCCGGGCATCCGAGTGGACACCGGTGTGGCAGAGGGCGACTCGATACCTGCCGACTTCGACTCGATGATCGCGAAGATCATCGCGCACGGTCACGACCGCGACGAGGCGCTGGCCCGGCTGCGCCGGGCGATGCGCGAGACGACGGTCGTCATCGAGGGCGGCGCCACCAACAAGTCGTTCATCCTCGACCTGCTCGACCAGCCGGAGGTCATCGACGGTTCGGCCGACACCGGCTGGATCGACCGGGTCCGGGGCGAGGGCCGGCTCGTCGCGAGCGAGCACTCGGGCGTCGCCCTCGTCGTCGCCGGCATCGAGGCCTACGAGGAGGCCGAGGCCGTCGAGCACACCCGCCTGCTCGAGACCGCCCGGGGCGGTCGACCGCAGGTGCAGCACGACGTGGGGCGCGCCGTCGACCTCAAGCTGCGCGGCACCGCGTACAAGGTCACCGTCTACCGCACCGGCCCGGCCCGCTTCCGGGTGTCCGTGGCGGAGCCGAGCGGGCAGGTCGTCACGGTCGAGGCCGACCTCGAGCGGATCGGGCAGTTCGCCAGCCGGGTCTGCGTCGGCGGGCGCACCCACCGCCTCGTCACCGCGTCGCACGGCCCGGTGCAGCTCGTCGAGGTCGACGGTGTCACGCACCGGGTCAGCCGCGACGAGGGCGGCATCCTGCGTTCTCCCGCACCGGCGCTCGTCGTCGCCACGCCGCTCGCGGTGGGTGACGAGGTGGCCGCCGGAGCGCCGGTTCTCGTGCTCGAGAGCATGAAGATGGAGACGGTGCTGCCGGCGCCGTTCGCCGCGCGGCTCAAGGAGCTGCACGTCGCCACCGGCAGCCAGGTCGAGACCGGTGCGGCGCTCGCCCGGCTCGAGCCCACCGGCGGCGACACCGAGGCGGCGGCCGAGGCGGCCGCCGAGGCTCCCGACCTCGACCTGCCCGCCGACGTCATCGACGGTGACGTGGCCGAGCGTGCCGTGCACGCCCGCGCCGACCTCTCGGCGATGCTGCTCGGCTACGACCTCGACCCGGGACACGAGACGCGCACCCTGGCCGGCTACCTGCAGGCCCGCGACGAGCTGGCCGCGGCCGGGCGGTCGCCGGTCACCGACGAGATGGACCTGCTGACCGTCTTCGCCGACTTCGCCGAGCTGAGCCGCAACCGGCCGGTCGGCGAGGAGGCCCACATCGAGAACCGGGTGCACAGCCCGCGCGAGCACTTCCACACCTACCTGCAGACCCTCGACCCGGAGCGCGGTGCGCTGCCGGCCGACTTCGTGGGGCGGCTCGAGCGGGTGCTGGGCCACTACGGCGTGACCGGGGTCGAGCGCAGCGAGGCCCTCGAGGGTGCGGTGTTCCGGGTGTTCCTCGCCCAGCAGCGCTCCGCGCCCGAGGTCTCGATGGCCACCTCGATCCTCCAGCGCTGGCTCGTCGAGCCGGCTCCGGTCGCGGCCGACGAGGCCGCCGCGCGAGAGCTGCTCGACCGCCTGGTGTCCGCCACCCAGCTGCGCTTCCCGATCGTCGGCGACCTCGCCCGCAGCGTCCGGTTCCGCTGGTTCGACCAGCCGCTCGTCGACTCCGACCGCGCCTCGGTGCTCGGGTCGGTGGGTGACGAGCTCGAGCAGATCGACGCCCTGCCCGAGGGTGATGAGCGCACCGCGCGCGTCGACGCCCTGGCCGCCATCCCCGAGCGCATCGTGCGCTTCCTGGGCGAGCGGCTGCGCCACGGCGTGCCCGCGCGCGAGCCGATGCTCGCCGTGCTCATCAAGCGGCACTACCGCGAGTACGCCCTGAACGACCTGCACGAGGTCACCGTCGACGGACGGGCCGTCGCGACGGCCGACTACCGGCTCGACGGGCAGAGCTCGCACCTGGTGAGCACGGCGGCGACGATCGACGAGCTCGCCGACGGCACCGAGCTGTCCCGGCTGCTCGCCGACCTGGTCGCCGACCGCCCCGCCGACCACCAGGCCGTCGTCGACCTCTACGTGCACTGGGGTGACCTCCCGCGCGACCAGGAGGAGGCCTCCGCGTCGCTCGCGGCAAGGCTGGCCGGGATGCCGTTCGCCTCCCAGGTGCGCCGCGTCGCCGTGGGCGTCGTGCCGGACGACGAGCGCGAGGTCGGCTACTTCACCTTCCGCCCGCAGCCGGACGGGTCGATGGACGGAGGACCGGCCGGTGCGCGACGTGCACCCGATGGTCGGTCGCCGGCTCAACCTCTGGCGGCTGCGCGACTTCGAGCTCACCCGGCTCGAGGCGCCCGAGGACGTGCTGCTGCTGCACGCCGTCGCCGCCGGCAACCCCCAGGACCAGCGCCTCGTCGCGCTCGCCCAGGTGCGCCAGCTCGTCGTCGTGCGCGACGAGACCGGCAAGGTCACCGCGCTGCCGCACATCGAGCGGGCGCTGGCCAACTGCCTCGAGGCGATCCGGCGGGCGCGGGCCACGCTCGGCGCCGGCGCCCGGCTCGACACCAACCACGTCTGGCTGCACATCTGGCCCCCGGTCGAGGCCGACCTCGACCAGCTGACCGCGCTGCAGGGCAAGGTCGCCCCGATGACGGCCGGTGCCGGCATCGAGGAGGTGCGCATCGAGGGCGGCGATCGCGGGCGAGCACGGCCACACCGTGCCGATCTGTGCGCGGTTCTCCTACCAGCCGGGGTCCGGCGTCACCTTCACCGTCGACCAGCCGGCCACCACCCGGGTCGCGCCGCTCGACGGCTACGCCGAGAAGGTGGTCCGGGCGCGGCGGCGCGGCCTGGTCTACCCCTACGAGCTGGTCGCGATGGTCGCCGGCGCCGGTGGCTCGGTGCAGGAGCTCGACCTCGACGACACGGGCCGGCTCGTTCCGGTGACGCGCCCGTACGGCGAGAACACCGCCGGCCTGATCTGCGGGCTGGTCACCACGCCGACGCCGCTGCACCCGCAGGGCGTGAGCCGGGTGCTGCTCTGCGGTGACCCGCTGCGCGCCCTGGGTGCCGTGGCCGAGCCGGAGTGCGCCCGGGTGATCGCGGCCCTCGACCTCGCCGAGGAGCGCGGCCTGCCCGTCGAGTGGTTCGCGCTCTCGGCCGGCGCCAGGATCTCGATGGACTCCGGCACCGAGAACATGGACTGGGTCGCCAAGGCGCTCAAGCGGATCATCGAGTTCACCCAGGCCGGGCACGAGATCAACGTCGTCGTCGCCGGCATCAACGTCGGCGCGCAGCCCTACTGGAACGCCGAGGCGACGATGCTCATGCACACCAAGGGCATCCTGGTCATGACCCCCGACTCCGCGATGGTGCTCACCGGCAAGCAGTCGCTCGACTTCTCCGGCGGCGTCTCGGCCGAGGACAACTTCGGCATCGGCGGCTACGACCGCGTCATGGGTCCCAACGGCCAGGCGCAGTACTGGGCCAAGGACCTCGTCGACGCCTACGGCATCCTGCTCGCGCACTACGAGAACACGTGGGTCGCACCGGGTGAGCCCGGCCCGCGGCGGGCGCCGACCAGCGACCCGCACGACCGCGACGTCACGCCCTACCCGCACGCGCTCGCGGGCAGCGACTTCACCTCGGTCGGCGACATCTTCTCGCCGGCGACCAACGCCGACCGCAAGAAGGCGTTCGACATCCGCACCCTGATGCGGGCGGTCGCCGACCAGGACCACGGCATCCTCGAGCGGTGGGCCGGCATGGCCGACGCCGAGACCGCGGTGGTCTTCGACGCCCGAGTCGGCGGAATCCCGGTGTGCCTGTTGGGGATCGAGTCGAAGACCGTTCCGAGGCGCGGGGTGCCCCCCACCGACGGTCCGGACGTCTACACCGCCGGCACGCTCTTCCCGCGCTCGTCGAAGAAGGCCGCCCGGGCGATCAACGCCGCGAGCGGCAACCGGCCGCTGGTCGTGCTCGCGAACCTGTCCGGCTTCGACGGGTCACCCGACTCGATGCGCGCGCTGCAGCTCGAGTACGGCGCCGAGATCGGCCGGGCGGTCGTGAACTTCGACGGGCCGATCGTCTTCGTCGTGGTCTCGCGCTACCACGGCGGGGCGTTCGTCGTGTTCTCCAAGGCGCTCAACCCCCGGATGACGGTGCTCGCCGTCGAGGGGTCGTTCGCCTCGGTCATCGGCGGGGCACCGGCGGCGGCGGTCGTCTTCGCCCGCGACGTCGACGCCCGCACCGCCGGGGACCCTCGGGTCGCCGAGCTCCAGACCCGCGTGGGGGAGGCCACTGGTGCCGAACGCGCCGCCCTGGCGACCGAGCTGGACTCGGTGCGCACCGCGGTGCGGGCCGAGATGCTCGGCCAGGTCGCCTCCGAGTTCGACCGGGTGCACGACATCCACCGGGCCGTCGAGGTGGGCTCGGTCGACGCCGTCATCGCACCGCACGAGCTGCGGCCGCGGATCATCGCCGCGATCGAGGCCACCGCCACCGTCGTGATCGCGTCGAGGTCCCGCGACACGCTGACCACCCGAGTCCGGCGGTCAGCGCGTCGTGGGACCTCGACCGTGACGAGGCCGGTCGCTGGGTCAGCGCACGACCTTGAAGTTGAACTGCGCGGTGCCCAGCGCGCCCATCAGGCGCAGCCACACCGGCAGGATCATCTCCGCCCCGCGGGCGGTCTCGATGCCGCCGAGGTCGATGACGTCGTCGTGGCCGAACGAGGTCAGCAGGTCGGTCACGGTCGCCTTGGCCGCGGCGTCCTCACCGGAGACGAACACCGTGCTGCTCGCCCCGAGAGCCTGCGGGTGCACCATCAGGTCGGCGTTGAGGGTGTTCAGGGTCTTGACGACCTTGGCCTCGGGGAACGCCCGCTGCACCTGCTCGCCGAGCGAGTCGGTGTCCTTGACGAACAGGCTGGGCGGGAACCCCTTCGAGAAGTCGAGCGGGTTCGAGATGTCCACCAGCGGCTTCCCGGCCAGGTTCTCGGCGCCGGCCAGGGTGAGCACCTCGAGGGCGGCGGTACCCGGGCTCGCGTTGACCACGAGCTCCGCACCGGCGGCGGCGTCGGCGTAGGTCGCGAGCGGCACGTCCGCGTGGTCGGCGTGCCACGTGGCGAACGGCGCGGTGCCCATGGCGTCGGGCTCGGTGCGGGCCAGCGTGTCCTGCGGGTCCCGGGTCCCGATGACGACGGCGTGGCCGAGCTCGTGGAGCCGGCCGGCGATCGTGCGGCCGACGGTGCCGGTGCCGAGGACTGCGATGTTCATGGGTTCTCCTGTGGGTCGGGAGGCGGGCAGTAGACAGGTCTGTCTATCTCGAATGGACGCTAGCAGACAGATCTGTCTACCATCAACCGCATGGCCCCCAGCACCCCACGCGACCGGATCCTCGACGCGGCGTTCCGGCTCTTCTACGCGCGCGGCATCCGGGCCGTCGGCGTCGACCTGATCATCGCCGAGTCCGACGTGGCCAAGGCGACGTTCTACAGGTACTTCCCGGCCAAGGACGACCTGGTCGTCGCCTACCTCGACAGGGTCGACGGCGTCTGGAGCGGCCAGCTGCACGACGCCGCCGAGGCTGCCGGCCCGGACCCGGCCGACGCAGCTGGTCGGCCTGTTCGACGCCCTGGGCACCGCGTGCCGCCGCGACGGCTACCGCGGCTGCGCGTTCCTCAACGCCGCAGCCGAGGCCGTGCCGGGCACCCCGGTCCACGACCGCACGGTCGCGCACAAGGCGGCGGTGCTCGACTGGGTCACCGGCCTCGCGGCGGATGCCGGTGCGCCCGACCCGCGTGGGCTGGCCCGTTCGCTCACCCTCCTGCTCGACGGTGGCCTGGCCAGCGGTGCGCTCGACGCCGACCCGGAGGCCGCGGCGCGCGCCGCGCAGTCGGCGCGCGTCCTCGTCGACGCGCGCTGGTTCACCCGAGGGATAGGCCCGCACGAGCCGCCAGCTGCTGCCGCCCGACACCGGCGACGGGCCTGTCCACAGCTCGACCCGGCTGACGCGGCTGGGTGAACGGCAGCCGGGCGCGGACGACCTCCTCGGCAGCTCGCAGCGTCTCGTGGTCGTGGTCGTGGCCGACGGTCAGGTGCGGCACCACCTCCTCGAACACGCCCACCGTAGGGCGGGTGCTCCGGGAACTCGGCGGCCACCGCCGCGATGAGGGCGGCGCACGGCGCGAGCCTCGTTGACCTCGACGTAGACGCACCTCGTCGCCGAACCAGGCCGTGCGCTCGCCGGTCAGCGTGAACGAGGGGACCCGTGCGAAGAGCCGCTCCAACCGGCCGTGGTCCGCCTCGGTCAGGGCGGCCACCGGGCGGAACGGGTAGGTCACCGTCACGTGGGCCGGCACGCCGACCCGGGCGGCCAGGTCCAAGTCAGCGCACGGGTCGCGCCCACGGCCGGTTCGGCCGCGCGGGCAGCGCAGCAGCAGGGCTGACTCCTCGACGTCGGCGCTCACCCGCTCACCCAAGCGCGCCATCCTCGCCGTGGCGCCACCCGGATCGCTCGGACCCCGTGGCAGGCTGGCCGCGTGACCACCGTCGGGCTCGTGCTCGCCGCCGGGGCGGGCCGCCGGATGGGTGGGCCGAAGGCCCTCGTGCGGCTCACCGACGGTGGGCCCGACCCTCGTGGAGACGGCCGTGGCGCGGGTGGTCGAGGGCGGCTGCGACCGCGTGGTCGTCGTCGTGGGCGCCGCCGGCGACGCGGCCGCGGCGCTCGTCCGGAGGGCCGGGTGCGCGAGGTGGTGCACGCCGACGACTGGGACGAGGGGATGGGCGCGTCGCTGCGGGCCGGGCTGGCGCACCTCGAGCAGGGCGACGACGACCTCGCGCTCGTCACCCTCGTCGACCTCCCCGACGTCACGGCCGAGGTGGTCCGCCGGGTCCTGGCCGCGGCGCAGGGCGACGGGCGCGGCGGCGCTGGCGCGGGCGGCCTACGACGGCGTGCCGGGCCACCCGGTGGCCATCGGCCGCGACCACTGGGCCGGCGGTGCGTCGCCACGGCCCGCGGCGACCGCGGCGCCCGCGACCACCTGCGGGCCACCCCGCACCACCTCGTCGAGTGCGGCGACCTCGCGACCGGGCGCGACCTCGACACCGCGGGCGACCTCGACGACCTGCGGCGGGGACGAGGCGCGGCGATCCGAGTGAGCAGGACATGCCCGTGGCCGTCGCGGAGTCTCGCGGGCACTGTCCTGACGTCACGCTCGACGCGCTGCATAGGCGAACTGCTGCGACCGCCGCGCCTGGTGCGCGTTCGCTTCCGGATCGGCACGTCGTCGGGGATGCTGGCGCCATGGACCCGCGGACGACGTTCGGCACGGCGCACGACCTGACCGACGCGCTCGGCGAGACCGGCTACCTCGCCGACGACGCCCTCGCCACGATCACCTGGCTCGCGCTGCGGCTCGGCCGACCGCTGCTCATGGAGGGCGAGCCGGGCACCGGCAAGACGGCCCTGGCCGAGGCGCTCGCCGAGACGATGGAGCTGCCGCTGATCCGGCTGCAGTGCTACGAGGGCATCGACGCCACCCAGGCCCTCTACGACTGGGACTTCCCCCGGCAGATCCTCCACGTGCGGGCGCTCGAGGCGGTCGAGGGTGCCGCGCGCGACGTCCGCGAGGTCGAGCAGGGGCTGTTCGACGAGCGCTTCCTGCTCGCGCGCCCGGTGCTGCGCGCCCTGCGCGACGCCCCGGCCGTGCTGCTCATCGACGAGGTCGACCGGGCCGACGACGAGTTCGAGGCCTTCCTGCTCGAGGTGCTCTCGACCTGGCAGGTGACCATCCCCGAGCTCGGCACGGTGACCGCGTCCGTGCCGCCGGTGGTCGTGCTGACCTCGAACCGCACCCGCGAGCTGCACGACGCCCTCAAGCGCCGCTGCCTCTACCACTGGCTCGAGCACCCCGGCATCGAGCGCGAGCTCGCGATCGTCGCCCGGCGCGCGCCGGAGGTCTCGACGGCCCTGGCCGAGCAGGTCGTGCGCGCGGTGCACGGCATCCGGGCCGACCGCGAGATGCTCAAGCCGCCGGGTGTCGCCGAGACCCTCGACTGGGCCCGGGCCCTGCACGAGCTCGGCACCCGCGAGCTCGACACCGAGACCGCGGCCGCCACGCTCGGGGTGGCGGTGAAGTACCGCGAGGACGCCGAGCGGGTGCAAGACGGCCCTCGACGTGATGCTCGACCCGATGACCGCCGGCTGCCGCGTCGCCCGCCCGAGGAGGTGCTCCTCGGCTTCGCCCGTGCCCTGCGCGCCGCCGGCGTCGCCGTCACGGCCGACCGCGAGCGCACCTACCTCGAGGCGGTCGCCGCGGTCGGCCTCGACGACCAGCCGGCCGTCTACTGCGCCGGGCGCGCCACGCTGTGCGCCTCGCCGGCCGACCTCGAGCGCTACGACCTGGTGTACGCCGCGTGGTTCAGTGGCCAGCGCGCCGGCACCAAGGACCGACCCCCACTGCCGAGCCTCGTGGCCCAGGCCGGCCTCGGCGCGACCGAGAGCCCGGCCGACCAGGGCGCCGACGACCCCGATGTCGTTCGTGCGCAGGCGAGCTCGACCGAGGTGCTGCGCCACCGCGACGTCGCGACCCTGTCGCCGGCGTGAGCGCGAGGCGCTGGCGGCGTTGTTCGGCTCCCTCCGCCCGCGGGCGCCGCGCCGACGCGCCCACCGGCACACGGCATCCCCGCGCGGGTCCGTCGACGCACGCGCCACGCTGCGCTCGACGCTGCGCCGGATGGGGGAGCCGGGCGAGGTCCGCTGGCGGCGCCGGGGCACCCGGGCGCGCAAGGTCGTGCTGCTCGTCGACGTCTCCGGGTCGATGAGCGGCGTACGCCGACGCGCTCATCCGGCTCGCGCACGCCTACTGCGTGGCCGGGCGTGCCGGTCGAGGTCTTCACGCTGGGCACCCGGCTCACCCAGATCACCCGCCCGCTGCACCAGCGCGACCCCGACCGGGCGATCGTGGCCGCGGGCGGACGCCATCCCGGACTGGTCCGGCGGCACCCGGCTGGCCGAGGGCGTCAAGGTCTTCCTCGACCGCTGGGGGCGGCGTGGGATGGCGCGTGGTGCGGTCGTCGTCGTGTTCAGCGACGGGTGGGAGCGCGACCAGCCCGAGGCGCTCGGCGAGCAGGTGCGCCGGCTGCGCGCGGTCGCCCACCGGGTCGTCTGGGTCAACCCGCACCGGGGTCGTGCCGGCTACGAGCCGGTGCAGGGCGGCATCATGGCGGTGCTGCCCCACGTCGACCACTTCGTCGCGGGGCACTCCCTGGCGGCGTTCGAGGAGCTGACGGAGGTGGTCGCGCGTGCGTGACGTGCTGCCCGAGCTGATGCAGTGGTGGCGGGCCGGCGACGCGGTCGGGGTCGGCACCGTGGTCGCGACGTTCCGCTCCGCGCCCCGCCCCGCCGGGCGCCTCGATGCTCGTCGGCCCCGACGGTGAGGCCGTCGGCTCGGTGTCCGGCGGGTGCGTCGAGGGCGCGGTCTACGAGCTGGGCCAGGAGGTCGTCGCCTCCGGGCGCCCCGGTGCTGCAGCGCTACGGCGTCTCCGACGACGACGCGTTCGCGGTCGGGCTCACCTGCGGCGGCATCCTCGACGTCTTCGTCGAGACCGTCGTCGCAGGAGACCTTCCCCGAGCTGGGCGAGGTCGCCGACGACATCGAGGCCGGCCGGCCGGTGGCCGTCGCCACGGTGATCGACCACCCCGACCCGGCGTGGGTCGGGCGGCGCCTCGTGGTGCGCCCCGAGGACGCCGACCGGATGCCGACCGGCTCGCTCGGCAGCGACCGCGCCGACGACGCCGTGGCCGACGACGCCCGCGGCCTGCTCGCCGCCGGGCGCACCGAGACGCTGCACCTACGGGCCCGACGGCGAGCGTCGCGGCGAGGGCATGCGGGTGTTCGTCGCCGTCCTACGCCCCCGCGCCCCGGATGCTCGTCTTCGGCGCCATCGACTTCGCGGCGGCGGTCGCCCACGTCGGCGCCTTCCTCGGCTACCAGGTGACGGTGTGCGACGCCCGGCCGGTGTTCGCCACGGCCATCCGCGCTTCCCCGACGCCGACGAGGTCGTCGTCGAGTGGCCGCACCGCTACCTGGCGGCGGAGGTGGAGGCGGGGCGCGATCGACGGGCGCACGGTGGTGTGCGTGCTCACCCACGACCCGAAGTTCGACGTGCCGCTGCTCGAGGTGGCGCTGCGGCTGCCGGAGGTCGCCTACGTCGGCGCGATGGGCTCGCGGCGCACCCACGACGACCGGCTCGAGCGGCTGCGCGAGGCCGGGCTCACCGACGCCGAGCTCGCCCGGCTGTCGTCGCCGATCGGGCTCGACCTCGGTGCCCGCACCCCGGAGGAGACCGCGGTGTCGATCGCCGCCGAGATCATCGCCCTGCAGTGGGGCGGCGGCGGCAAGCGGCTGCAGGAGACCGGCGGGTCCGATCCACCACCACGCCGCACCTGAGGTTTCCTGAGCGGGAAACACTGTCTGACCTGCGGTTCCGGTCGGATCTGCCCATACCCCTTGTGGCGAGGGTCACTTCGCGTGAGGATCACGAACACGTCACGGTCCACACTGCCGAAGGAGTCAACGATGACTCGGGTCAACGTCACCGTCGACGGAGTCCTGTGCTCCGACGACGTCGAACCCCGCACCCTGCTCGTCCAGTACCTGCGCGACACCGTCGGGCAAGATGGGGACCGTCGTCGGCTGCGACACCAGCAACTGCGGCGCGTGCACCGTCCACCTCGACGGCCGGAGCGTGAAGTCGTGCAACGTCCTGGCCGTGCAGGCCGACGGCCACGAGGTCACCACCATCGAGGGCATCGCCGCGAACGGCGAGCTGCACCCGATGCAGCAGGCCTTCCACGAGAACCACGCCCTGCAGTGCGGCTACTGCACGCCCGGGCATGATCATGCAGGCCCTCGACGCTGCTCAAGGAGAACCCGAACCCCGACCGAGCAGGAGATCCGGGACGGTCTCGAGGGCAACCTGTGCCGCTGTACCGGCTACCACAACATCGTCAAGGCCGTCGCGGCCTGCGCGAGCACGATGGCCGCCGGCGGCGCGCGTCGAGGACGACCCCGGTGACGGTGGTGGCGTCATGACCGCCGTCGACGACCGGCCCACCACCGAGATCGGCAGGCCGCGCGCAGCGCAAGGAGGACCAGCGCCTGATCACCGGTCGCACCCGCTGGACCGACAACATCCAGCTGCCCGGGCATGCTGCACCTCGCCATGGTGCGCAGCCCGTTCGCCCACGCCCGATCACCGCGATCGACACCAGCGCGGCCAAGGCGGCCCCGGGCGTCGTCGCGCGTCTTCACCGGCGCGGACCTCGAGGACGAGCCAGGGCGTCAACACCAACGCCTGGCCGATCACCGCCGACCAGAAGACGCCCGACGCACCTCCCGATCGCCATCGACCACGTGGCCTGCGCCGGCGAGATCGTCGCCGTCGTCGTGGCCCGCACCGCGGCCGCGGCGCGTGACGCCGCCGAGCTGGTCGACGTCGACTACGACGAGCTGCCGGCCGTGCTCGACCTCAAGGAGGCCGCGGCCGACACGGTGCTCGCCCACCCCGACCTCGGCACCAACAAGTCGCGCCTTCTGGAAGCTCGACTCCGCCGAGGCGGGCACCGGCGGCAACGTCGACGAGGCCATCGCCAAGGCGCGCGTCGACGGCATCGTCATCGAGCGCGAGTACCGCCAGCAGCGGCTCATCCCGGCCTTCATGGAGCCCCGCTCGATCGTCGTCGACCCGACCGGCGAGCAGATGACCGTGTGGTCGGCCACCCAGGTGCCGCACATCCTGCGCTTCGTCATCGCCGCGACGATGGGCATCCCCGAGTCGCAAGGTGCGCGTCATCGCCCCCGACGTCGGTGGTGGCTTCGGCGGCAAGCTGCAGACCACGCCCGAGGAGTTCGTCACCATCGCCGTCGCCCGCCGGCTCGGCAAGCCGTGCAAGTTCACCGAGACCCGCTCGCGAGTCGCTGATGTCGGCGCACCACGGCCGCGACCAGTGGCAGAAGCTCACCCTCTCCGCGCGAGAAGGACGGCACGGTCACCGGGCTTCAAGGTCGAGCTGCTCGCCGACATGGGCGCCTACATCGCGCATCGTCGGCGGCGGCGTGCCGGTGCTCGGCGCGTGGATGTTCAACTCGATCTACAAGTTCCCCGCCTACCAGTTCAACTGCCAGACGGTGCTGCACCAACAAGACCTGGGTCGACGCCTACCGCGGCGCCGGGCCGCCCGGAGGCGACCTACGCCATCGAGCGGATCATGGACGAGCTCGCCGTCGAGGTCGGTGTCGACCCGCTCGAGATCCGCGAGAAGAACTGGATCACGCACGACGAGTTCCCGTTCACCACGGTGGCCGGGCATGACGTACGACTCGGGCAACTACGAGGCCGCCACCGCCAAGGCCGTGGAGCTGTTCGGCTACGACGAGCTGCGCGCCGAGCAGAAGCGGCGCCGCGACAGCAACGACCCGGTGCAGCTCGGCATCGGCGTCTCGACCTTCACCGAGATGTGCGGGCTGGCCCCGTCGCGGGTGCTCGGGCTCGCTGAGCTACGGCGCCGGCGGCTGGGAGCACGCCAGCATCCGGATGCTCGCCACCGGCAAGGTCGAGGTCATCACCGGCGCGTCCGCCGCACGGCCAGGGCCACGAGACGGCGTGGAGCCAGATCGTCGCCGACCGGCTCGGCGTGCCGTTCGAGAACGTCGAGGTGCTGCACGGCGACACCCAGATCGCGCCGAAGGGCCTGGACACCTACGGCTCGCGGTCGCTCGTCGTCGGTGGTGAGGCGCTGGTCCAGGCGGCCGACAAGGTCATCGAGAAGGCCAAGCCGATCGCGGCGCACCTGCTCGAGGCCAGCGTCGACGACCTCGAGTTCACGCGGCGGCCGGTTCACCGTCAAGGGCACCGACAAGGGCGTCGGCGATCGCCGAGATCGCGCTCGCGACCTTCGCCGGCGCACAACCTGCCCGACGGCGTCGAGCCGAGCATCGACGCCGACGCCACCTACGACCCGGTGAACTTCTCGTTCCCGCACGGCACCCACCTGTGCGCCATGGAGGTCGACACCGAGACCGGCGCCACGACGATGCGCAAGTACGTCTGCGTCGACGACATCGGCAAGATCATCAACCCGCTCATCGTCGAGGGCCAGGTGCACGGCGGCCTCGTGCAGGGCATCGCGCAGGCGCTGTGGGAGGGGGCCGAGTACGACGACCAGGGCACCCTCGTCACGGGCTCCTTCGTCGACTACACCCTGCCCACCGCGGCCGACACGATCAGCTTCGTCACCGACCACACCGACCTCGCCGTCGACGACGAACACGCTCGGCACCAAGGGCGTCGGCGAGGCCGGCACCATCGCCTCCACCCCGGCGGTCGTCAACGCGATCGTCGACGCGGTGCGGCACCTCGGCGTCAACGACGTCCAGATGCCGTGCACGCCCGAGCGGGTGTGGAAGGCGATCCAGTCGGCCGGGGCGCACTCCGGCGACGTGACCGAGCGAGGCCCAGCCGCACTTCGCGGACGACGCCCTCAACCAGGACCCAGCAGCCGGCGCGACGGACGGAGCGGCACAGTGATCCCCGCGGCATTCGACTACCTCGCACCCACCACCGTCGACGAGGCCCTCGCGGCGCTCGCCGCCGGCTGGCGACGACGCCAAGGTGATCGGCGGGGGCCAGTCCCTCCTGCCCATCCTGCGGATGCGGCTCAACGCACCCGACACGCTCGTCGACCTCGGCCGCATCGAGGCGCTGCGCGGCATCCGCGACGACGGGCGACCACCTCGTCATCGGCGCGATGACGCCCTACAGCGACCTCCTCGAGAGCGACCTGGTTCACGAGCACGCCGCACTGCTCGCGAAGGCCGTCGCCGAGGTCGCCGACCCGCAGATCCGGCACCGCGGCACGATCGGCGGGGCGCTCGTGCACGCCGACCCGGCCGGTGACGTCGGGGCGCCGGTGCTCGCGCTCGACGCCGAGCTGGTCATCGTCGGTGCCGGTGGTGAGCGCACCGTGCCGGCCGGCGAGTTCTTCCACGACCTGTTCGAGACCTCGGTCGCCGAGGGCGAGCTGCTCACCGAGGTGCGCATCCCCAAGCACACCGGCTGGGGGTCGCACTACGAGAAGTTCGTGCGCGTCTCGCACCAGTGGTCGATCGTCGGGGTCGCCGTGGCGCTCAAGGCCGACGGCGGCACGATCAGCGAGGCCCGCATCGGGCTGACCAACATGGGCTCGACCCCGCTGCGGGCCCGCGGGGTGGAGCAGGCCCTGGTCGGCCGGTCCGCCGCCGACCTCGGCGACGTCTGCGCCCAGGTGGCCGACGGCACCAACCCGCCGAGCGACCTCAACGGCGACGCCGACTACCGGCGTCACCTCGCGCGGGTGCTCACCCGTCGGGCCGTCCTCGACCGCCCTGGGAGGCTGACCACCGCATGGAGCTGAGCCACGACTTCACCGTGCCGGCGAGCGTCGACGACGCCTGGGCCACGTTCATGGACCTCGAACGGGTGGGCAGCTGCTTCCCCGGCGCGACGATCACCTCCGTGGACGAGTCCGGGTTCGCCGGCACGGTGAAGGTCAAGCTCGGCCCGATCGCCCTGCAGTACGCCGGTAGCGGGCAGTTCATCGAGCGTGACGACACGGCGCACCGGGCCGTCATCGAGGCCAAGGGCAAGGACAAGCGGGGCAACGGCACCGCCGGTGCGACCGTGACGTTGCTGCTCGCGCCGTCCGGGGAGGGCACCCGGATCGACGTCACGACCGACCTGTCGATCACCGGCAAGCCGGCGCAGTTCGGCCGCGGGGTCATGCAGGACGTCTCCGACAAGCTGCTCCAGCAGTTCGTCGGGTGCATCGAGAGCCAGTTCGCCGAGCCCGTCGAGCCCGAGCCCGTCGTCGAGCCCGCGCCGACGGATGCCGGTGGCGCACCACCCGCGGTCGCGGCCGGGTCCGCCGCCGCTGCCGGCGGCCGACGCCGCGGCGCCGGCATCCGATGCCGCGGCTGCCGCCGCAGACGTTCGCTCCGGCGGCGCCGCGACCGCTGCGCCCGCCCGCCCGGCGCCGGCCGCGGACGACTCGATCGACCTGGGTGCGACGGTGCTCCCGGTGCTCGTCAAGAACTATGCGCCGTACGCCGTGGCCGCCCTGGCCGGGCTGGTGCTCGGCTGGCTGCTCGGCCGTCGCCGCTCCTGACCGGCCCTCGTCGCCGTGGGTGCGCAGGTGGTCGCCCCGGCGACCACGTCCGCACCCACGGCGGACGCCGGTCAGCGGTGGGCGGCGCCGTCGAGGGAGTGGATCTCGTTCGCGATCCGCCGGTTGTCGGCGTCGTACCGGGTCCACGTCCAGGTGGTGCGGGCCCCGTGCTCGCGCCGCTCGCGCCGGTTGGTGCGCTCCATGAGGTAGGCCACGGGGGCCACGAGGCCGCCGATGGCGGCGAAGGTGATGATGGTCTCGAGGGTGCTGTTCGTGTCCATGGCATAAGTTTGACGCTGCACCAATACCTGCCACGAGTGGCGGAAAAGACGCGGTACGTCGAATATCTGCCATACTGTCGGGCATGGCGCTGAAGTCCGTCGCAGTCCTCCTCCAGGAGCCGGTGGCCCTGTTCGAGTTCGGGGTGCTCGCCGAGGTGTTCGGCATGGACCGCACCGACGCGGGTCTCCCGGCGTTCGACTACCGGGTCTGCGCCGAGACGCCCGGCCCGCTCGACTCCCGCAACGGCACCACGGTCACCGCCGCGTTCGGCCTCGAGGCCGCCGCCGACGCCGACCTCGTCGCCGTGCCGGCGTCGTCGTCCGCGCGCACGCCGTCGCCGGCGGTCGTGCAGGTGCTGCGCGACGCGGTCGACCGAGGGGCCTGGGTCATGTCGGTGTGCTCCGGGGCCTTCACCCTGGGCGCGGCCGGCATCCTCGACGGGCGCGAGTGCACCACCCACTGGCAGCACGCCGCCGAGCTCGCGGCCGCCCACCCGCTGGCGCAGGTCGACCCCGACGTGCTCTACGTGCGTGACGGCACGGTCATCACCAGCGCCGGCACCGCGGCCGGCATCGACGCCGCGCTCTACCTCGTGCGCGCCGAGCTCGGCAGCGCCGTCGCCACCACGATCGCCCGCCGGATGGTCGTGCCGCCGCACCGCGACGGCGGCCAGCGGCAGTTCATCGACCGCCCGGTGCCGGCGAGCACCGCCGAGAGCCTGGGCCCGGCACTCGCCTGGATGCTCGAGCACCTCGACGAGGCGTTCACCGTCGACGACCTCGCCCGGCGGTCCGCGATGTCGTCGCGCACGTTCGCCCGTCGGTTCGTCGCCGAGACCGGCACCACGCCGCACCAGTGGGTCACCGACCAGCGAGTGCTGCGCGCCCGGCAGCTGCTCGAGGAGACCGACCTCCCGGTCGAGGCCGTCGCCCGCGACGCCGGCTTCGGGTCGGCGGCACTGCTGCGCCACCACTTCACCCGCTGCACCGGCATCACGCCCACGGCCTTTCGCACCCAGCGCCGCCTGCCCGCCTGACGGGCTGCCCGGCCCGCCGGCGCACCTTCACACGATCTCCACACGGTGCTCCCACGGGGCACACCGGCGCGGTCCTACGCTCGCAGCATGACCGAGGGGACGACGACCGCCGCCGCGCGCATCCTCGTGGTCGAGGACGAGCCGCTGATCAACCAGGCCGTCACCGACCGGCTGCGCGCCGAGGGTTTCGTCGTCGAGCAGGCCCACGACGGCCCCGGCGCGGTCGCCGCGTTCGCGGAGCACGCCCCCGACCTCGTCCTGCTCGACCTCATGCTCCCCGGCTTCGACGGGCTGGAGGTGTGCCGCCGCATCCAGGCCATCCGCCCGGTGCCGGTGCTCATGCTCACCGCCCGCGACGACGAGACCGACCTGCTCGTGGGGCTGGCGGTCGGCGCCGACGACTACGTCACCAAGCCGTTCTCGATGCGCGAGGTCGTGGCCCGGATCCGGGCCCTGCTGCGCCGCGTCGAGCGGGCCGCCGCGCTCGCCGCCGCCGGTGACGCCCGCATCGACGTGGGCGGTCTGGGCATCGACGGCGCCACCCGGCGGGTCACCGTTCGCGGCGCCGACGTGCACCTCACCCCGCTCGAGTTCGACCTGCTCAGCGCGCTCGCCGCCGAGCCCGGCACGGTGCGCGGTCGCGACGTGCTGATGCGCGAGGTGTGGGGCTGGGCCGACGCCTCCGGCACCCGCACCCTCGACAGCCACGTCAAGGCGCTGCGCGCCAAGATCGGCGCCGACCGGGTGCGCACCGTGCACGGCGTCGGCTACGCCCTGGAGGTCGCACCGTGAACACCGACCGCCCGCTCGACGGCGTCGCCTCCATCAGGGTCAAGCTCGGCCTGCTCGTCGGCGCCAGCATCGTGGTCGCCGTCATCGTGGCCGGCGTGGGCCAGGCGGCCGAGGTGCCGTGGTGGATGAGTGTGCCGGTCACCGTGGCGGCGGCGCTGGCCGTCACCCAGTGGCTGGCCCGCGGGATGACCTCGCCCCTGCGCGAGATGACGGCCGCCGCGCGCCGGATGGCGGCGGGCGACTACGCGCAACGGGTCACGACCACCTCGTCCGACGAGGTGGGCACGCTGGCGCGCGCGTTCAACGCGATGGCGGCCGACCTCGCCACCGCCGACCAGCAGCGCCGGCAGCTCGTGGCGACCGTGTCACACGAGCTGCGCACCCCGCTGACCGCCCAGCGCGCCCTGCTCGAGAACCTCGTCGACGGCGTGGTCCAGCACGACGACGAGGCCCTGCGTGCCGCCCTGACCCAGTCCGAGCGGCTCAGCGCCCTGGTCGGCGACCTGCTCGACCTGTCCCGGATCGACGCCGGCGCGGCGCCACTGGCCCTGACCGAGGTGCGGGTCGGCGAGCTGCTCCGCGCGGGGGTGTCGGAGGCCACGGTCGGCGGACGGTCCGTGCTGGTGCGGCACGAGACCCACCCGGCCGACCTCACCGTGACCGCCGACCCCGGCCGCCTCGCGCAGCTCGTCGCCAACCTCGTCGACAACGCGGTGCGGCACAGCCCGCCACAGGGCGAGGTGCGGGTGGTCGCCCGCGGCGTGGACGACGACACCTGGTGGCTCGAGGTCTGCGACGACGGCCCCGGCATCCCCGCCGACCGCGTCGAGCGGGTCTTCGACCGGTTCGGCTCCGGCGGGGACTCGGCCGGCGGCACCGGCCTCGGGCTGGCGATCGCGAGCTGGGTGTGCGAGCTGCACGGCGGCACGATCATCGCGCTGCCCACCCCGTCCGGATCCACCGGCGCGCACCTGCGCGCCGTCCTGCCCCGGCGCGCCCGTGCCGGCCGGCCCACCCACCTCCTGGAGGACAGGACCGTGCCCGCACCGACCACCCCCACGAACCAGGCCGCACCGCCGACCCCGCCGACGTCGGCAGCCGCACCCGCCGCGACCGCGACGAACCCACCGGTACCGCCGCCCCTGGCGCCCCGACCCGCCGGCCCGGGCGGGGGAGCGCTCGACGCCCTGTGGCCCGAGAAGGGCGTCCCGGTCCAGCCGCTGACCGTCCTGGCGGCCCTGGGCGTCGGCGCCTGGGCGGCGCTGACCTGGCCCGAGCGCAACCTCGGCCTCGCCGTCTGCCTGACGATGCTCGCCGCCGGCCTGCTCATGTGGGTCGTCGCGCGCCACCGCCGAGACCCCTGGACGATCGCCTGCGCCGTGCTCGCCGCGGTGCTCGCCACCACGACGATGATCCGCGACGGTGGTGGGGTCGTGGCCCTGCGCGGTCCTCGTCGGGGTCGTCGTCGCGGCGGCCGGAATGACCCGGGCCCGCACCCTGCTGTCCGTGCCGCTCAGCGTCGCCGCCTGGCCGCTGTCCGCGCTGCGCGGGCTGCCGCTGCTGGGCCGCACCATCTCCGCGACGAGCCGGGTGTCCAAGCTCTGGCCGATCCTGCGCACGATCGGCCTGTCCCTCGTGGCGCTGGCCCTGTTCGGCGGGCTGTTCGCGACCGGTGACGCGCTGTTCGGTTCGTGGGCCGACGCCCTCGTGCCCGACCTCGGCTGGGACACCATCGTCGCGCGCACCTTCGTGCTCACCCTGGTCGCCGGGGTCGTCCTCACCGGCGCGTACCTGGCCCTCAACCCGCCGCCGGTCGACGGCGTCACCCTGCCCGACCGCCGTCGGGTCGCCCACCGGTGGGAGTGGGCGGTGCCGGTGGGCATCGTCGTCGCCCTGTTCGCCGGGTTCCTCGTGGCCCAGGCCACGGCGATGTGGGGCGGCCAGGAGTACCTCGAGCGCACCACCGGCCTGACCTACGCCGAGTACGTGCACCAGGGCTTCGGCCAGCTCACCGTCGCCACCTTCCTCACCGTGGTCGTCGTCGCCCTGACGATGCGCGTCGCCGCCCGCGAGACCGCCCGCGACCGGCTGCTGCTGCGCCTGCTCCTCGGTGCCCTGTGCCTGCTCACCCTCGCCGTCGTGGCCAGCGCGCTGTACCGGATGTCGCTCTACCAGGACGCCTTCGGCTACACCGTGCTGCGCGTCTTCGTCGACGGCTTCGAGCTGTGGCTGGGCCTGGTCGTCGTGTTCCTCCTCGTCGCCGGGGTGCGGCTGTCCGGCTGGTGGGTGCCGCGCGCGGTGCTCGTCTCGGCCGCGGTCTTCGCGCTCGGCTTCGCGGCCATGAACCCGGACGCCTGGGTGGCCGGCGCGCAACATCGACCGGTTCGAGGCGGGCTCGAGCCTCGACACCGGCTACCTGTCGACCCTCAGCGCCGACGCGACGCCGGTCATCGTCGACCGGCTGCCCGGCGAGATGGCGTCCTGCATCACGGGCTCGTGGTCGGGCACGCCGTTCGAGACCGACGACTGGCTGGCGTGGAACCTCGGGCGCAGCCGGGCCGCGACGGCGCGGGACTCGCTGGCCTCGGCCGGGGTCGACCCCTCGGACGCCTCCTGCGCGGCCTACAACACCGACGACTACCGCCCCTGACGGACGAGCTCGCCGGAAAGCCACCTGCGCCGCGCTGACCGGACCGGCATACTCCGGGTCATGGACGACCGCACGGTGCTGGTGCTCAACGGCCCCAACCTCAACCTGCTCGGCGAGCGCGAGCCGGAGGTCTACGGCAGCGCCACGCTCGCCGACGTCGAGGCGCTCTGCCTCGGGGCCGTCGAGCGGGCCGGGCTCCTGCTCGACTTCCGCCAGAGCAACCACGAGGGCACCCTCGTCGACTGGGTGCAGGAGGGCCGCGCCGGCATCGCCGGCCTCGTCGTCAACGCCGCCGGCTACACCCACACCTCGGTCGCCCTGCGCGACGCGCTGTCGGCCTGCCGGGTGCCGCGCGTCGAGGTGCACATCAGCGACATCCACGCCCGCGAGGAGTTCCGCCACCACAGCTACCTCACCGACGTCTGCGACCACCACGTCATCGGCCACGGGGTGCAGGGCTACGCCGAGGCGATCGCCTGGGTCGGGGAGCGCCGTGCCGAGCGTGACCTGCCCGCCCTGCTGGCGCAGCCCGCGAGTGGCGGGCCGACCTCGAGGCGTGGCTGGCCTGCCGGCGCTCGCCGCCGAGGCCGGTGCGCACCTCACCGCGCCCGGTCGTGCGCGAGCGGGTGAGGTTCTGGTCGATCGTGCCTGCACGTCGAGACCGATGCCGGGCGGGTCTGGGTCAAGGAGAACGCGCCGTCGCAGGCGTTCGAGGCCGCGCTCGTCGAGGTCGTCGAGCGCGATCGTGCCGGATGCCGTGCGCCCACCGCTCGCCGTCGACCACGACCGCGGGTGGCTGGCGACCGCCGACCTCGGGCTGCCGCTGTGGCACGACGAGACCGCGCCCCCGCTGTCGCGACTGGGTCGCCGTGGTGCAGGGGTACGCCGTGGCTCAGCAGCGTGCTCGCCGACCACGCCGACGCGGTGCTCGCGACCGGGCGTACCGACCTTCCCCGAGCGAGCCGACGCCGTCGTCGGCTGGGTGAGTCGACCTGGTCGAGGCGTCGCGCGCGCTGCCCGGCGGCCGACCCGCGTCGGCCGACGACGCCGAGGCCGCCGCTGGTCGACGACGGGATCGCCGCGCATCCACGACGCCGCCGCAGCGCTCGCCGCCAGCGGCATGCCGTCCATCCTCCAGCACAACGACCTCCACCTCGGCAACGCCTTCCGGCGACCCGGGGGCGCGATCGCGTACATCGACCTCGGCGACGCGTGTGGACGCACCCGCTGACCGCGTTGCGCATCCCGATGTGGATCATGCGCAACCGCTTCGAGCTCGACGCCGGACGGCGCCGGAGCTGCGGCGCGCGGTCGACGCCTACCTCGAGCCGTGGACCGACCGCTGGGACCGCGCGACGCTGCGCGACCTGCTCGCCGACGCCGACCGCATCTCGTGCCTGCACCGCGCCGAGTCGTGGTCGCGGCTGCAGGCCGACGTGCCGGCGGGCCGGGTCGACGAGCCGTTCCTGCGGTCGGTGCTCGAGTGGGTGGTCGACGCCGCGGCGCCCGGACCCGTACGCTCCGGCATCGCCCGCTGAGCCGGCTCCGGAGGCCGTCGCCGCCCAGCGGTGACTTCCGAGTAGGTACTAGGACGTCCTACTATCGGAAGATCGCCACGAAAGGGACTCCCATGGCAGCGCAGCCGACCACCTCGAAGCCCGACCTGCACGTGCCCGAGCACCCGGTGCGCATCGTCAGCGCGTCGGCCCTGTTCGACGGGCACGACGCGTCGATCAACATCATGCGGCGGATCATGCAGGCCCAGGGCGCCGAGGTCATCCACCTCGGCCACAACCGCAGCGTGAGCGAGGTCGTCGACGCCGCCATCGAGGAGGACGTGCAGGGCGTCGCCGTCAGCTCCTACCAGGGCGGCCACGTCGAGTACTTCGAGTACCTCGTGCAGCTGCTGCGCGAGTCCGGTGCCGGGCACGTCAAGGTCGTCGGGGGCGGCGGCGGCGTCATCGTCCCGGCCGAGATCGAGCGGCTGCGCGCCGCCGGCGTCACCATCTTCAGCCCCGAGGACGGCCAGCGGCTCGGGCTGCCCGGCATGGTCAACCAGGTCGTGGCGGCCTGCGACGTCGACCTGTGGGACCAGGGCCCGACCACGGCGGCGGCGGTCATCTCCGGTGAGCGCGCGGCCGTCGCCCGGGCCATCACCGCGGCCGAGACCGGCCACCTCGGCGACGACCTGCGCGCCGAGCTGCAGCACGCGGCGGACGCACGTCGAACCCCGGTGCTCGGCATCACCGGCACCGGCGGTTCGGGCAAGTCGAGCCTCACCGACGAGCTGGTGCGCCGGCTGCGGGTCGACCAGCAGGACAAGCTGCGGGTCGCCTGCGTCGCGATCGACCCGACGCGCCGGCGGGGCGGAGGGGCCCTGCTCGGCGACCGGATCCGGATGAACTCGCTCGACGGCGACCGGGTCTACTTCCGCTCCCTCGCCACCCGCGGCAGCCGTGAGGTGCCCGAGGCGCTGGGCGACGTGCTCACCATCCTCAAGGCCGCCGGCTTCGACCTCGTCGTCGTCGAGACCCCCGGCATCGGCCAGGGAGACGCCGCGATCACGACCTTCGCCGACGTCAACCTCTACGTCATGACGCCGGAGTTCGGCGCCGCCAGCCAGCTCGAGAAGATCGACATGCTCGACTTCGCCGACGTCGTCGCGATCAACAAGTTCGAGCGCCGCGGCGCGATGGACGCGCTGCGCGACGTCGGCCGCCAGATGGTGCGCAACCGCGGCGCGTTCGGCAAGACGCCCGAGGACATGCCGGTGTTCGGCACCTCCGCCGCGACCTTCAACGACGACGGCGTCACCGCGCTCTACCAGGAGCTGCGCGGCCTGCTCGGCGAGGTCGGGCTCGAGGTGTCCGAGGGGGCGCTGACCCGGGTCGCCGTGCGCCACTCGTCGGTGCTGCGCCAGGTCGTGCCGCCGCAGCGCGTGCGCTACCTCGCCGAGATCGCCGAGACGGTGCGTGGCTACCACGACGACACCCGCCGGTTCGCCGACGCCGCGCGTCGCGTGCAGCGGCTCACCGAGGTCGGTGGCGAGCTCGAGCGGGCCGGCTCCGACCGTGGGGGCGTCGACGCGCTGCTCGACCGGGCCCAGGACGACCTCCCGCTCTCGGTCGCCCGCCAGCTCGCCGGCTGGTCGTCGATCGTCGAGGACTACTCGGGCGACGAACAGGTCGTCACGGTGCGCGACAAGGAGATCCACACGTCCCTCGTGCGGGAGACGTTGTCCGGCAACCGGATCCGTCGCGTCTCGCTGCCCCGCTACGCCGACGACGGCGACCTCGTGTCGTTCCTGCGCCGCGAGAACCTGCCCGGCTACTTCCCGTTCACCGCCGGCGTCTTCCCGTTCAAGCGGGACAACGAGGACCCCGCCCGGATGTTCGCCGGCGAGGGCGACCCGTTCCGCACCAACCCCGGTTCAAGATGCTCTCGCAGGGCCAGCCCGCCACCCGGCTGTCGACCGCCTTCGACTCGGTGACGCTCTACGGCCGTGACCCCGACAAGCGCCCCGACATCTACGGCAAGGTCGGCACGTCCGGCGTCTCGGTCGCCACCCTCGACGACATGCGCGAGCTGTACGCCGGTTTCGACCTCACCTCGCCGACGACGAGCGTCTCGATGACCATCAACGGCCCGGCGCCGACGATCCTCGCGTTCTTCCTCAACACGGTCATGGACCGCGCCGTCGAGGCGTGGGCGGCCGAGCAGGGACGCGAGCCGGACGAGCAGGAGGCGCACGACATCCGGGCGCGGGCCCTTCAGGTGGTGCGCGGCACCGTGCAGGCCGACATCCTCAAGGAGGACCAGGGCCAGAACACCTGCCTGTTCTCCACCGAGTTCTCGCTGCGGATGATGGCCGACATCCAGGAGTGGTTCATCGCGCAGCAGGTGCGCAACTTCTACTCGGTGTCGATCAGCGGCTACCACATCGCCGAGGCCGGGGCGAACCCCATCAGCCAGCTGGCGTTCACCCTCGCCAACGGCTTCACCTACGTCGAGGCCTACCTCGCGCGCGGCATGGCCATCGACGACTTCGCGCCGAACCTGTCGTTCTTCTTCTCCAACGGCATGGACCCCGAGTACACGGTGATCGGCCGGGTCGCCCGCCGGATCTGGGCGATCGCGATGCAGGAGAAGTACGGCGCCAACGAGCGCAGCCAGAAGCTGAAGTACCACGTGCAGACGTCAGCGGCCGCAGCCTGCACGCCCAGGAGATGGACTTCAACGACATCCGCACCACGTTGCAGGCGCTCGTCGCGATCTACGACAACGCCAACAGCCTGCACACCAACGCCTACGACGAGGCGGTCACGACCCCGTCGGAGGAGTCGGTGCGCCGGGCGCTGGCGATCCAGATGATCATCACCAAGGAGTGGGGTCTCGCCGTCAACGAGAACCCGCTGCAGGGCGCCTTCGTCGTCGACGAGCTCACCGACCTGGTCGAGGCCGCCGTGCTCGCCGAGTTCGACCGGATCTCCGAGCGCGGAGGGGTGCTCGGGGCGATGGAGACCGGCTACCAGCGCGGGCGGATCCAGGACGAGTCGATGCTCTACGAGCACCGCAAGCACGACGGCTCGCTGCCCATCGTCGGCGTCAACACCTTCCGCAGCCCGCACGAGGGCGAGACCCCCCGGGAGGTCGTGCTGGCGCGGGCCTCCGAGGCCGAGAAGGAGGGCCAGCTCGCCCGGGTGACGGCGTACAAGGCCGAGCACCGCGTCGAGGCCGAGGAGGCGCTGGCCCGGCTCAAGGCGTCCGCGACGTCCGGTGAGAACGTCTTCGCGGTGCTCATGGATGCCGCCCGCGTGTGTTCGCTGCAGCAGGTCACCGAGGCGTTCTTCGAGGTGGGTGGGCAGTACCGGCGCAACGTCTGAGCCGAACCGCGCGGGTGCGCTCGCCCCTGATGGGCGAGGGAGCCCTGTCGAGCCTTCGCTAGCGTGGGGCCGGCAGCGTCCCGCTGCTGCCCCGAGGAGGCAGATGTGGTGACCGACCCGCCCCCGCCGGCGACCGCGCCCGCGGGCCCCGCTGGACCGCCCGCCCTGGACCCGGTCACCGTGATCAGGTCCAAGGCGTACCTGTCGGCCCTCGTGCTCGCCGCGCTCCTCGGTGTCCCGATCTCGGCGGTTGCCTACGGCTTCCTCGTGCTCGTGACGAAGATGCAGGACTGGCTGTTCACCGACCTGCCGGGGGACCTGTTCGACGGGGGCTGCACCCGCCTGGTGGCCGGTGCCCTGGGTGGCGCTGGCGGGCTGCTGACGGCGCTGACCATCCGGTACCTGCCGGGCAACGCGGGCCACTCGCCCGCCCTCGGGCTTCGTGATGGGCGGCGGCCCGCCACGCGACCGCGACCTGACCGGTGTCGTCCTCGCCGCGTTCGCGACGCTGAGCCTGGGCGCGGTGCTCGGCCCCGAGGCGCCGCTCATCGCGATCGGTGGCGGCCTCGCGGCCCTCGCCGTGCGCCTGGTGAAGAAGGACGTCGCGCCGATGGCCGTGACGATCATGGCGTCGGCCGGCAGCTTCGCGGCGATCAGCACGCTGCTCGGCTCCCCCCTGCTCGGCGCGTTCCTCATCATGGAGACCGCGGGCATCGCCGGCACGACGCTCACCCTCGTGGCGCTGCCCGGCCTCCTCGCGTCCGGCATCGGCGCGCTGGTCTTCGTCGGCCTCGACAGCTGGACCGGGCTGGGCACCTTCTCGCTCGCCCTCACCTCGGTGCCGCCCGAGGTGGCGCCGACGCTCGCGACCCTGCAGCTGGGCGCTGCCGATGGGTGTCGCTCGGGGCCCTCTCGGCTGGGCGATCCGCTGGGTCGGGCTCTCGCTGCGCCCGCTCGTCCACCGCAACCGGGTCCTGGTGACCGCGGGACTCGGCGTGCTCGTCGGCCTGACCGCGACGGTCTACCAGCTGATCACCGGGCAACAGCTTCACGCACGTGCTGTTCTCCGGGCAGGACGCCCTCCCGGACGCTCGTCGCCGAACGCCGCCGACTACACCGTGGCCGTGCTGGTCGTGCTCGGCGCTCTGCAAGACGCCGCGTACGGGCTGTCCCTGAGCGCCTTCCGCGGCGGTCCGGTGTTCCCGGCCATGTTCATCGGGGCGGTGCTCGGGATGGCGGTCAGCGGACTGCCCGGGATGGACCTCGCGGCCGGCGATCGGGATGGGCATCGGCGCGCATGTGCTGCGCGATGCTCCGGCTTCCGTTGACCTCGACCCTGCTGGCGACCCTCCTGCTCGGCGGCGACGGACTGTCGGTGACACCCCAGGTGGTCGTGGCGGTGGCGGTGGCCTACGTCGTCATCACCCTGCTCCCCGACCCGGGCCGCAGGTTCGCCGAGGCGGCCGCCACCTGACGCGCTCGCACGGACCGTCACCCCGAGCGGGTGAGCCGCGGCGGTGGGGGCCGCTCGATAGTGGGGTGACCGGCCCGTCGAGCAGGGAGCCCACCAGATGACCGTGCGACCAGCGCGCCTGAACGCCGCGATCGCGTGGCTGTTCATGGTCGGGTCGGCCTGCTTCGTGCTCGGCTCGGTGCCGGCCTACGCCGCCGCGGTCGGCGGGCCGGTCGACGGCATCACCTACTTCGTCGGCTCGATCTTCTTCACGTCGGCGTCGCTGCTGCCAGCTCGTCCAGGCGCAGAGCCCGGCGATGACCGGCGTCGACGCGGCCGGCCAGCACGTGCCGGCCCGGGTGCGGCTGTGGGCGTGGCTGCCGCACGACCGCAACTGGCTCGCCGCGGCCACCCAGTTCCCCGGCACCCTGTTCTTCAACATCAGCACGTTCGCGGCGCTCGTCCACAACGCGCGGCGCCAGCGAGCAGGACCGGTACGTCTGGCGGCCCGACCTCTTCGGGTCGATCCTGTTCCTCGTCTCCAGCGCCTTCGGCATCCTCGCCGTCTCGGGCCGGTTCCTCGCGGCTCGACCCGGCTCGCTGCCCTGGCGGATCGCCTGGATCAACATGCTCGGCTCGGTGCTGTTCATGGCCTCGGCGCTGGCGAGCTACGTGCTGCCCGCCACCGACGAGGTGCTCGACACCCGGCTGGCGGTCGCGGGCACCCTGTTCGGCGCCGTGTGCTTCCTGGTCGGCGCGGCCCTGATGTTCCCCGCGTGGCGCCGGGCGCTCGAACCCGCGCCGGCCGACTCACCCGCCTAGCCCCTCGCACCCAGTTCGTCCCAAGGAGAAGCGCATGACCAGCTACATCCCGTCCGACGCCGACGCCGCCCTGTTCGGCAACCGCTTCGTCACCCAGGAGGTGCCGAGCCGGGAGTTCCCGGACGACGGGCATGACCTGCGGTCGACGCGATGCGCCTCGTGGCGCGAGGACCTCGCGCTCGAGGGCGACCCGGCCCGCAACCTGGCCACCTTCGTGACGACCTGGATGGAGCCGGAGGCGCAGCGGATCATCGCCGAGAACCTGCACCGCAACTTCATCGACCACGCCGAGTACCCGCGCACGGCCGAGATCGAGCAGCGCTGCATCCGGATGCTCGCCGACCTGTTCCACGCGCCGGGCGAGACCACCGGGGCGCGCACCCAGGGCTCGTCCGAGGCGATCATGCTCGGCGGCGCTGTCGCTGAAGTGGAACTGGCGCAAGCGCCGCGAGGCCGCCGGCGCGTCCGACGACGAGCCCGAACCTGGTGTTCGGCGGCGACGTGCACGTCGTGTGGGAGAAGTTCTGCCGCTACTTCGACGTCGAGCCGCGGATCGTGCCGCTCGCAGCCGGGCAAGTACACGATCGGCCCGGACGACGTCGCGCCCGCACGTCGACGAGAACACCATCGGCGTCGCGGCCGTGCTCGGCACCACCTTCACCGGCCACAAGGACGACATCGTCGGCATCAACGACCTGCTGCGTGCGGATCAAGAACGAGCGCGGCCTCGACGTGCCGCTGCACGTCGACGGAGCCAGCGGCGGGTTCGTCTGGCCGTTCCTCTACCCGGACTCCGCCGTGGGACTTCCGGCTCGAGCAGGTGCGCTCGATCAACGTCTCCGGCCACAAGTTCGGCCTCGTCTACCCCGGCATCGGCTGGCTGATCTTCCGCGAGAAGTCCGACCTGGCCCAGGACCTGGTCTTCGAGGAGAACTACCTCGGCAAGACCGACGCGACCTTCACCCTGAACTTCTCCACCGGCTCGTCGATGGTGCTCGCGCAGTACTACAACCTCGTCCGCTACGGCCGCGCCGGCTACACCTACATCATGAAGAACATGCAGGCAGAACGCCCGCGTGCTCGCCGAGAAGCTCGAGGCGATGGGCCGCTTCGAGATCATCGGCCGCGACGAGGAGCAGCTGCCGCTGGTCGCGTTCCGGCTCGCCGGCGACGACGGGCTACGACGAGTTCGACATCGCCTGGCAGCTGTCGGCCGAGCGCGGCTGGATGGTGCCCGGCCTACACCCTGCCGCCGAACGCGCAGGACGTCACGATCATGCGGGCCCTGGTCAAGGAGACGATGAGCCGCGAGCACGTCGACACCCTCGCCCGCGACATCGAGGAGGCCTGCGCCACGCTGGCGCGCAAGGGCGGCGCCCACGAGTCCGAGCGGGCCAAGATCGTCACCGGCCCGGGCCACTGACCATGGGGTGCCTGTTCGCGGTCTTCGCCGGGATCTTCCCGCGCCTGGGCCTGTTCATCATCTGGGTCGCCCGGCCCGAGCGGGTGGACGCGGCGTTCGGCTCGTTCATCTGGCCCCTGCTGGGCCTGATCTTCCTGCCGTTCGCGACGCTGATCTACGTCATCCTCTGGCAGGTCGGCGGCCTGAGCGGCTGGGACTGGTTCTGGGTCGCGGTCGCCGCGCTGTTCGACCTCGGCCACTGGGGCGCGAGCGCGGCCCAGCGCCGCGTCGCCGACCGTGACGCCGCGGTCGCGCGGACGCCTACCTGTCGAGCCGCCCGCGCAGCCACGCGATGTCGGCCGACTGGCCCTCGACGCCACCGGGGGTCTCGACGACCACCGGGGCGGCCGGCGTCGCGCACGACGTCGGCGAGGTCGGCGCCGTCGATGTGACCGGACCCGAGGTTGGTGTGCCGGTCGGCGCCGGTGTCGAACTCGTCGCGGCTGTCGTTGCAGTGCACCAGGTCGACGCGGCCGGTGATGGCGCGCACCTTCTCGACGACGCTGCCGAGGTCGTTGCCGCCGGCGTGGGCGTGGCAGGTGTCGAGGCAGAACCCGACGGTGTCGCCGCCCTCGGCCCGGCCGATCGCCTCCCAGAGCCGCTCGATCGCCTCGAGCCGGCGGGCCATGGCGTTGTCGCCGCCCGCGGTGTTCTCGATGAGCAGCGGCACCGGCATCTCGAGCCCGTCGACGCACTTGCGCCAGTTGTCGAAGCCGACCGTGGAGTCCTCGTCCTTGCCGAGGTGGCCGCCGTGCACGATGACGCCCTTCGCCCCGATCTCGGCCGCCGCGTGCAGGTGCTGCTGGAGCAGCTTGCGGCCGGGGATCCGGATCCGGTTGTTCGTCGACGCGACGTTGATCGGGTAGGGCGCGTGGACGTAGAGGTCGACGCCGGCATCCTGCGCCGCCTGGTTGAGGGCCGCGGCGCCGCCGGCGAACTGCACGACCGGCCCCTTGTAGCTCTGCGGGTCGCCGAGGAAGAACTGGCTCAGCGTGGCCCCTCGGGCGGCGGCCTCCGCCACCGGGTCGGCCTGGTCGACGTGCCCTCCGATACGCAGTTCCATGGCCCCCACGGTACGGCCCGCCACCGACGCGGGGGAGGGCCGCGGCCGGTGGCAGGATGACGGCCATGCAGCTCGCGAACACCACCGCCATCGTCACCGGAGGAGCCTCGGGGCTCGGTGCCGCCACCGCGGCGGCCCTGGCCGCCCAGGGCGCCCGGGTCGTCGCCCTCGACCTGCCGGACGCCTGTGCGTCCGGCCCCACCGTCGAGGGGGTCGAGTACGCGCCCACCGACGTCACGTCCGAGGAGCAGGTCCGGGCCGCCGTCGCGCGGGCGTCCGACGACCCCGCCCGGCCGCTGCGCACGGTCGTGAACTGTGCCGGCATCGCACCGTCCGCCCGCATCGTCGGTCGCAAGGGGGTGCACGACCTCGGGCTGTTCCGCAAGGTCGTCGAGATCAACCTGATCGGGTCGTTCACCGTGCTCGCGGTCGCCGCGGAGGCGATCGCCGCCACCGAGCCCGAGCCGGACGGTCAGCGCGGGGTCGTGATCAACACGGCGAGCATCGCCGCCTTCGACGGCCAGGTCGGCCAGGCCGCGTACAGCGCGTCGAAGGGCGGCATCGTCGGGCTCACCCTCCCGGCCGCGCGCGACCTCGCGCAGTACGGCATCCGGGTCGTCACCATCGCGCCCGGCATCGTCGAGACGCCGATGCTGGCGACCGTCTCGGACGAGTTCCGCGCCGGGCTGGCGGCCGGGGTGCCGTTCCCGCAGCGGCTCGCCCGCCCCGAGGAGTACGCCAAGCTCGCGCTCGCGGTCATCGACCACGACTACCTCAACGGCGAGACGATCCGGATGGACGGCGCCCTGCGGATGGCCCCGCGCTGACCGTCCCCGGCCGGATGCCGCGCACCCTCACCGACGACCTCGGGCACGCCGTGGAGCTGCCCGGAGTCGTCGCGCGGGTGGTCTCGCTCGTCCCGTCGCTCACCGAGGCGCTGGCCGCGACCTGCCCGGAGCGGCTCGTCGGGGCGACCGACTGGTGCACCCACCCCGCCGACCTGTCCGCCCGCGGCGTCGCCCGGGTGCGCGGCACCAAGAACCCCGACCTCTCGGCCGTCGCCGCCCTCCACCCGGACCTCGTGGTCGCGAACAAGGAGGAGAACCGCGAGCTCGACGTCCGCCGGATGCGGGCGCGCGGCATCCCGGTCTGGGTCACCGACATCGAGACCGTGCCTGCCGCGGTCGCGTCGATGCGGCGGCTGCTTCGCGAGGTGCTCGAGGTGGGGGAGGACCCGCGCTGGCTGGTCGAGGCGGAGGCGGCGTGGTGCGGGCCGGTGCCGCCGGCGTCCGACCGCGTGGTCGTGCCGGTCTGGCGCGACCCGTGGATGGTGGTGGGCCGGCCGACCTTCACCGCCGACCTGCTCGCGCGGGCCGGCTTCGAGGTGTCGACGGCGGGGGTGCCGGGGCGCTACCCGGCGGTCGACCTCGACGCGCTGGACGACCCCGCGGTGGCCGACCTCGTGCTGCTGCCGGACGAGCCGTACGTGTTCACCGCAGGGCGACGGGCCGGAGGCGTTCCGGCGCCTGCCGACCCGGCTGGTGTCGGGTCGGCTGCTCACCTGGTACGGGCCCTGCGCTCGTCGACGCGCGGATTTCGCTGGACCGATCCTGAGCGTGTAATGTCTCCGTCGCGCCCGGGCGGACTCCGCTGGTGGCGCACGCCCCCTTAGCTCAGTCGGTAGAGCGTTTCCATGGTAAGGAAAAGGTCGTCGGTTCGATTCCGACAGGGGGCTCAGGTCCGCCGGGGCCGTCGAGAGTCAGACCCGGTCGAACCCCCTTGGCGGGGTAGCTCAGCTGGTTAGAGCGCACGACTCATAATCGTGAGGTCGCGGGATCGAGCCCCGCTCCCGCTACCGAGGTCGCGATTTCGGGGAATGCCCGAGGCCGCGTATCCTGTTGTGCTGGTGTCGCGCGAGCCCTCGTGTGCTGGCCCGACACCCTTCGATCGATTCACTTTTTCTGAGAGCAGGTTGCCCCCATGGCCAAGGCCACCGACGTCCGCCCCAAGATCACCCTGGCGTGCACGGAGTGCAAGGAGCGCAACTACATCACCAAGAAGAACCGCCGCAACGACCCCGACCGGCTCGAGCTGGCCAAGTTCTGCCCGCGCTGCAAGAAGCACACCGCGCACCGCGAGACCCGCTGACCCTTCGTCAGTCCGAGAGGCCGCCGCACCCGTCCGGGTGCTGGCGGCCTCTCGCTGTCCCCGCCCGTCTCCTAGAGTGGTCGCCATGGCCGTGAACCCAGACTTCGTCGGGCGGACGTATCCGCCCAGTGGACCGTATGCCGTGGACGCGGCCCTGATCGCGGCGTTCGCCGCCGCCGTCGGTTCCGCCGACGCCGTGCACACCGATGCCGAGGCCGCCCGGGCCGCCGGTTACGCCGACGTCGTCGCCCCGCCGACCATGGCCGTGCGGTTCTCGCAGGAGGCCGAGCGCGCCTACATCGTCGACCCGGAGGCCGGCATCGACTACAGCCGCGTCGTCCACGGCGAGCAGCGCTTCGTGCACCACCGCCCGATCACGGCCGGCGACGAGGTGCTCGGCACCACCACCGTCGACTCGGTGCGTTCGGCGGGCGGGCACGCGATGGTGACCACCCGCACCGAGCTGTCGACGACCACCGGAGAAGCCCTGGCCACGTCGACGTCCACGATCGTCGTCCGCGGCGGGGAGGAGTGAGCATGGCTGCCCGTCCGCTCTCGGAGGTCTCGGTCGGCGACGTCGTCGGCCCGGTGACCGTGCCCGTCGTCCGCGACACCCTCGTCGCCTACGCCAACGCCTCCGGCGACCAGAACCCCATCCACCAGGACGAGGCCTTCGCCCGTTCGGTCGGGCTGCCCGACGTCATCGCCCACGGCATGTGGACGATGGGTGCCTCGGCCACCGTCGTCACCGACTGGGCCGGCGACGCCGGCCGGGTCGTGGAGTTCGGCACCCGCTTCACCAAGCCGGTCGTGGTGCCCGTCGCCGGCAACGAGCTGGTCGTGGAGGGCGTCGTCAAGACGGTCGACGCCGAGACCGGGCGGGTGACGGTCGAGGTCACCACGACCTGCGAGGGCGAGAAGGTGCTGGGCCGCTGCATCGCGGTCGTCCGGCTCGACTGATGCAGGAGCTGCACGACGAGCCGATCGCCGCGCACACGACGATGCGGGTCGGCGGGCCCGCCGCGCGCATGGTGGTCGTCGAGACCCCCGACGAGCTCGTCGACGCCGTGCGTGAGGTCGACGACGCCGACGAGCCGCTGCTCGTGCTCGGGGGCGGTTCGAACCTCGTCGTCGCGGATGCCGGGTTCGCCGGGACGGTCGTGAAGGTGGCGACCCGCGGGGTGGTGGTCGACTCCGAGGACCAGTGCGGCGGCGCCAACGTCACCGTCGCGGCGGGCGAGGACTGGGACGGGTTCGTCACGCTCGCCGTCGAGGAGGGGTGGTCGGGCGTGGAGGCGCTGTCCGGCATCCCGGGCTCGACCGGGGCGACCCCGGTGCAGAACGTCGGTGCCTACGGCCAGGACGTCGCGCAGACCGTCGCTCGGGTGCGGGTCTGGGACCGGCGTGAGGAGCGGGTGCGCACGATGACCTCGCTCGACTGCGGCTTCACCTACCGGCACTCGGTCTTCAAGGCCACCGACCGGTTCGTCGTCATCGACGTGATGTTCCAGCTGATCCCGGGCACGATGTCGCAGCCGGTGCGCTACGCCGACCTCGCCGCGCAGCTCGGGATCGCGGTGGGGGAGCGGGTGCCGTTGGCGGAGGCGCGCGAGGCCGTGCTGGCCCAGCGACGTCGACGGGGGATGGTGCTCGACGCCGCGGACCACGACACGTGGAGCTGTGGGTCGTTCTTCACCAACCCGATCCTGTCGGCGTCGGACTTCGCGGCCCTGGAGGCGCGGGTGGTCGCGCGCCTGGGGAGCGACTCGCCGGCGCCGCCGCGGTTCGCGGACGCCGACGGCAACGTCAAGACCAGCGCGGCCTGGCTGATCGAGCGGGCCGGGTTCCCGAAGGGGTTCGGTCTGCCCGGCCCGGCGTCGCTCTCGACCAAGCACACGCTGGCCGTGACCAACCGCGGGGAGGCGACGGCATCCGAGATCGCGGCGCTGGCCCGCCGGGTGCGCGACGGCGTGTGCGACACCTTCGGCGTGACGCTCGTCAACGAGCCGGTGCTGGTGGGTCACGAGCTCTGAGGTCGCGAGCTCTGGGGTCACGAGCTCGCGAGATCACGACGCGGTGGGTCGGCGCTGCGTGTACTGGGGCGCGTACCAGTCGGGCATCACCGTGCCGGCTCGGCTGGACTCCGCGTACCACCACCACGGCGGTCCGGTGCCGATCTGCTCGGTGACGTGGTGGGCAGGGAACCGCCGACGACCGCCCCTCACCCGCGCGATGAGCTCGGCCCGCGGCCAGTACGCCGGGTGGACCGGTTGCGGGGTCGGTGCGGTCTCGGGCGTTGCCCCGGGCGGCGTCTGCCGCTCGCTGGTGCGGTTCTGAGGGGCGGCCTCGCCATCGGGCGCGGACGGGTGCGAGATGAGGTCGGTGTGGTCGTCGGGTCGGGGAGTCGGGGGCGGGGAGTGCGGCGGCGCCCGGTTCGGCGGCCGGCGGGCGATGGCACAGGCACAGCTGGAACGCCGTGTCGGCGAGGGCCGCATCGACGTCACCGAGCTTCATCGCATCGGCGGCGCTCTCGAGCCGGATGACGGTGCCGAGGGTCCAGCCCCGGTGAGCGGCGTAGGCGCGCTGGCTCAAGCCGAGCCGCTGGCGCTCGGCGCGAAACGCGAGCCCGATCTCGTCCCCGAGCCGCAGTGACGCCCGGGCACTGAGCACCTCGGCCGCGAAGGTGGGCCACATGCGAGCTTTCCATTCCATGCCGCCATCCCACCGCGGTCGCAGCCTCGAGAACAGCGCCGAGCCAGAGCTGTGGATTTCGCCCCGGAGCACGGTGGCCTGTGGAAGAGCCGCCCGCCTCGACCAGGCAGCGACTCGGCCGAACGCACGGGACCGCGCCGGCCGCGAAAGGTCCTCGCGCGCGCACTATTGGATGCTCGCCCGGACCGAGCAACTTTGAAAGTTGCTCGCAGTCAACGAGCAATCGGCAGCGTGCTCGCCACGGGTGGGCAACTTTGAAAGTTGCTCCCTGCTGGGGAGCATCCAATAGCGCCGAGAACAGGTACCTGTTCCGAGCCGGTCAGGGTCATTCGGGCGCCGGTCGGGTCCTTGGGCGACCAGGAAACCGCTCGCCCGGCGCTCAGCGACCGTCCGACCCCAGCCAGGCAGCGATGTCCCGTTCCGCCCCGGCCAGGACGTCCGACGGCGCCCGGCTCGCCGCCAGCGACCCGCGCGCCAACGACGCCAGCTCCGCGTCCGAGAACCCGTGGTCCACCCGTGCCGTCGCGTACTGGTCGGCCAGGCGCGACCCGAAGATCAGCGGGTCGTCGGCGCCGAGCGCCACCCGCGCCCCGGCATCCACCAGGGTGCGCAGCGGCACCTCCTCCGCCACGTCGTAGACCCCCAGCGACACGTTCGACAGCGGGCACACCTCGAGCGCCACCCCCTCGCGCACCACCCGCTCCAGCACCCGGGGGTCCTCCACCGAGCGCACCCCGTGGCCGAGCCGCTCGGGCGCGATCGCGTCGAGCGTCTCGGCCACCGCCGACGCCCCCAGCAGCTCCCCCGCGTGCGGCACGAGCATCAGCCCGGCCCGGCGCGCGATGGCGAAGGCGTGCGCGAACTCCTCGGTCACCCCGCGACGCTCGTCGTTCGACAGCCCGAACCCGACGACCGAACCAGCCCCCGAGCCCGCGTGCCGCGCCGCCAGCCGCGCCAGGGTGTTCGCCTCGAGCGGATGCCGCATCCGGCTCGCCGCCACGATGACCCCCACAGCGGCCGCCCCGGGCTCGGCCGACACCGCACGGGCCTCGTCGAGCACGATCTCCAGGGCGGGCGTGATGCCGCCGACGAACGGCGCGTACGAGGTCGGGTCGACCTGGATCTCCAGCCAGCGCGACCCCTCGGCGCCGTCGTCCAGCGCCGCCTCGCGCACGATCCGGCGCATGTCCGCCTCGCCCGCACGCAGGCCCGGGCGGCGTCGTACAGCCGCTGGAACCGGAACCAGCCGCGCGCGTCAGCGGTGTCGAAGCGTGGCGGCCAGTCGGTCGTCAGCGACGACGGGCAGCCGGATGCCGTGCTGCGCCGCCAGCTCGCGGACCGTCGCGACCCGCATCGAGCCGGTGAAGTGCAGGTGCAGGTGGGCCTTGGGCAGGTCCGTGACGGACCGCTGGCGCTCAGCGGCCGCGTCGCTCACTCGACGTCGGAGTCCTCGTCGAACGGCTCCTCGATGACGTGCACCGCGGCCTCCTCGGCCGACGCGGCGGCACCGTCGACGCCGACGTCCTCGCCGACGAGGTCCTTCTCGTCGTCGATGCCGTTGCCCCCGTCGGGTGCCACGAGCCGGCCGGCCCGGGCGTCGCCGACCTCGCCGTCGCCGAGCCAGTCGTCCTCGGCCGAGATGCTGTCGGGGTCGTCGCCGCCGACCCGCTCGTCGTCGTCGAGACCCGACTCGTTGTCCGGGGCGCCGTAGGCCGACGCGGGGTCGGGCACCTCCTGGAGGATCCGCTCGTCGATCGTCTCGTCGCGGTGCTGCTCCTCGGCCGTCACCCCGTGCGCGAGCGAGCCCCGCGCGTGGTCGGCCGGCGAGTAGCCGCGGTCGAGCACGTCGTCGACGTCCTCCTGGTCGAGGGTGTCCTCGGGCTGGAGCTGGTCCTCGTCGTCGAGGCTGTAGTCACCGAGGTCGTTGGCGGTGTTCTCCTGCTGTTCGGACATGCCATCACCCTATGTCGGCGAGCCGCTCTGCCGCGGCGAGCGCGACGCACGTCGCGACCCCCGCCATGGCGGTCTCGACCTCGGCCAGCTCCGGGAACGACGGCGCCAGCCGGATGTTGCGGTCGCGCGGGTCGCGACCGTGCGGGAACGACGCCCCGGCCGGGGTGAGCGCGATGCCGGCCTCCTTGGCCAGCGCGACGACCCGGGAGGCGCACCCGTCCAGCACGTCGAGGCTGACGAAGTAGCCACCGGCGGGACGGGTCCACTCGGCCACGCCGAGCCCGGCGAGCCCGTCCGTCAGGGCCGCGTCCACCGCCGCGAACTTGGGCGCGAGGATCGACCGGTGCTCGACCATGTGGTCGCGCACGCCCTGCGCCGACCCGAACAGCTGCAGGTGCCGCAGCTGGTTGACCTTGTCCGGTCCGATCGACGCGAACTGCTGGTGACCCAGGTACCGGGCGACCGTCTCGCGGGAGCCGGCGAGGAACGCGACGCCGGCACCGGCATACGTGATCTTGCTCGTCGAGGCGAACATGATCGGCCGGTGCGGGTGCCCGGCGGCGGACGACAGCGACAGGATGTCGGCCGACTTCGCCTCGACGTCGGTGAGGTGGTGGAGGGCGTACGCGTTGTCCCAGAAGATCCGGAAGTCGGGCGCGGCGGTCGGCATCGAGGCGAGCCGGCTGGCGACCTCCTGGGTGACCACCGACCCGGCGGGGTTGGCGTAGGTCGGCACGATCCAGATGCCCTTGACGGACGGGTCGTCCTTGACCAGCGCCTCGACGGCGGCGACGTCCGGGCCGTCGCCGAGCATCGGCACGGTCACCATCTCGATGCCGTACGACGCGAGCATCGTGTAGTGCCGGTCGTACCCGGGCACCGGGCAGACGAAGGTGACCTTCTCCTCGTCCTTCCACGGCCGGGGCGAGTCGACCCCTCCGTGCAGCAGGTGCTGCACGAGCACGTCGTGCATCATCGTCAGGCTCGAGCTGCCGCCGGCCACCAGCTGGTCGGGGTCGACCCAGAGCAGCTCGGCGAACATCTCGCGCAGCTCGCGCAGGCCGTTCAGCCCGCCGTAGTTGCGCACGTCGACCCCGTCGGCGTCCTTCACGCCCTGCGGCAGCGACAGCAGCCCGTCGGACAGGTCGAGCTGCGCGACGCTCGGCTTGCCCCGGGTCAGGTCGAGCTTCAGCCCGCGCTCCTGCAGCCGGGCATAGGCCGCGCGCTGCTCCTCGAGGTAGGCCGCCAGCGCCTCGGGGGAGCGCTCGGCGAGGGGGGTGCGGTCGGCGGTGGCGGGGGTCTGGGTGCTCACGCCCTTATCGTGGCAGAGGCGATGGGGGCCGGGTCGGGCGAGTTCGCGCGGTGGCCGGGGCGTCCCGTATGCTTGCCGTTCGGTGTGATCACCCATCCTTCGGCGTGCCCGGTGGGTGATGGTCGCGCCAGCGGAGCTCCCACCCGACCGGGGTGCTCCGTAGGGCAGTGGCTCAATTGGTAGAGCACCGGTCTCCAAAACCGGCGGTTGGGGGTTCGAGTCCCTCCTGCCCTGCGTCACACGTGTGGTTCGTCCACGACTGCAGCCGTTCCGGTTGCCTTCGCGGTCGTGCCGCGCGCAAAGGCAAACCGACAGACAGCTCGACGTGAAGAGGCACCGTGACTGACGTGGGTCAGACCAGGACTCCCTCCAAGCCCACCAAGGGCAAGGAGCGGGGCGGCAACCCCATCTCCCGGTGGTATCGAGCGGCGGCGCTGTTCGTCAGCCAGATCCTCGACGAGCTGCGCAAGGTCGTGCGCCCCACGCGCAACGAGCTCTGGAACTACACCCTCGTGGTCATCGTGTTCGTCTCGTTCATGATGGCTCTGGTGTCGGTTTTCGACCTCGGCTTCAGCAAGCTCGTCGCGCTGGTGTTCGGCACCTGAGGCAGCGCCTCCGCGCGCCTCACGACCGCACCACCCGGCATACCGAGAACAAGGAAGAGGTCACCCGTGTCCGACCAGTGGACCGACAACCCCGACGTGGCGTCCGACGACGCCCCCGAGGTGCTGCCCGAGAGCGTGACCGAGGAGTCGCCCGAGGTCGTCGCCGACGACGTCGCGGATGCCGCTGACGTCACCGACGAGGCCGTCGCCGACGAGCACCGCCGACGACGGCCGTCGCCACCGACGAGCCCGCCGACGACGTCGAGGATGCCGCTGACGTCACCGAGGCCGTCGAGGCGGACGTCGAGGCCCCCCTGCCGACCGACGAGGACGGCGACCTGCTCGAGGCCGTCGACCCGGTCAAGGCGTTCAAGGACGACCTGGCCGGCAAGTTCGGCGACTGGTACGTCGTGCACTCCTACGCGGGCTACGAGAACCGCGTCAAGGCCAACCTCGAGACCCGGATCACCTCCTTGAACATGGAGGAGTACATCTTCGAGATCCAGGTGCCGATGGAAGAGGTCACCGAGATCAAGAGCGGTCAGCGCAAGCTGGTCCGCCGGGTCCGGATGCCCGGGTACGTGCTGGTCCGCATGGACCTCACCGACGAGTCGTGGGGCGCCGTGCGCCACACCCCCGGGGTCACCGGGTTCGTCGGCAACGCGCACCAGCCGGTGCCGCTCACCCTCGACGAGGTCTACGGCATGATCAAGCCGGCCGACCTCGAGACCTCCGCGGGCGCCCCCGCCGCGGGCGGCCAGGCCGGTGCCGCCGGCGGCCAGCGCGAGGTCGCGGTCGTCGACTTCGAGGTCGGCGAGTCGGTCACCGTCATGGACGGCCCGTTCGAGACCCTCCCCGCGACGATCTCCGAGATCAACCCCGACACCCAGAAGCTCAAGGTGCTCGTCTCCATCTTCGGCCGGGAGACCCCGGTCGAGCTGTCCTTCAGCCAGGTCTCCAAGCTCTGAGCTGAGGTACCCCCTCCTCGGGGTCACGAGGACACTGCAAAGGGGTCATCGCCCACGGCGTCGGCCCACCACCACCACGAAGGAACAACATGCCCCCCAAGAGCAAGAAGGTCTCCGGGTTCATCAACCTGCAGATCCAGGCCGGTGCCGCGACGCCGGCGCCCCCCGTCGGCCCCGCCCTCGGTCAGCACGGCGTCAACATCATGGAGTTCGTCAAGGCGTACAACGCGGCGACCGAGCGCCAGCGCGGCAGCATCATCCCGGTCGTCATCACGGTCTACGAAGACCGCTCGTTCACCTTCATCACCAAGACGCCCCCGGCGTCGGAGCTGATCAAGAAGGCCGCGGGCGTCCAGAAGGGCTCCGGCGAGCCGCACAAGGTCAAGGTCGGCAAGCTCACCAAGGACCAGGTCCGCGAGATCGCCGAGACCAAGATGCCCGACCTCAACGCCAACGACATCGACGCCGCGATGAAGATCATCGCCGGCACCGCTCGTCAGATGGGCATCGACACCGAGCTCTGAGCCCGGACCCACGGCATCCGCACGGATGCCGGGTGGGGCACCACCTCGGTGCCCCACCAGTGGCAGGGCCGGCGCTGGCCCGACGACCACGACTCCACCTCCGAAACACCAGGAGCAGCACATGAAGCGCAGCAAGTCCTACCGTGCCGCCGCCGAGAAGATCGACGCGGACAAGGCCTACAGCCCCCTCGAGGCCGTCCGCCTCGCGAAGTCGACCGCGTCGGCGAAGTACGACGAGACCGTCGAGATCGCCTTCCGCCTCGGCGTCGACCCGCGCAAGGCCGACCAGATGGTGCGCGGCACCGTCAACCTCCCGCACGGCACCGGCAAGACCGCCCGCGTCCTGGTCTTCGCCAACGGTGACAAGGCCGAGGCCGGCCAAGGCCGCCGGCGCCGACTTCGTCGGCTCCGACGACCTGCTCGAGAAGGTGGCCGGCGGCTGGCTCGACTTCGACGCCGTCGTCGCGACCCCGGACCTGATGGGCAAGGTCGGCCGACTCGGCAAGGTGCTCGGCCCGCGCGGTCTGATGCCGAACCCGAAGACCGGCACCGTCACCATGGACACCGCCAAGGCCGTCACCGACATCAAGGGCGGCAAGATCGAGTTCCGCGTCGACAAGCACGGCAACCTGCACTTCATCATCGGCAAGGTCTCCTTCGACGAGAAGTCCCTGGTCGAGAACTACGCCACGGCGCTGGACGAGGTGCTCCGGCTCAAGCCGGCCGCCTCGAAGGGCCGCTACATCACCAAGGCCACGCTGGCCACGACGATGGGCCCCGGCATCCCGCTGGACTACACCCGCACCCGCAACCTCCTCGAGGACGACGGTCGACGCCTGAGCCTCGCCGCGCCCACGCGACAGCGCGAGAGCCCGCCGCCCCCACCGGGGCGGCGGGCTCTCGGCGTCGGCCCGCACCTCCCACAGCGGGCCCGGGTGCGTGGCTACCCTGTGTGCCAGAACGGGCCGTGTGGCCCGGTCGACGACCCGGAGGTTGACGTGCCCAAGGACCTGCTCACCGCCGCATGGAAGCTGCTGCTCCTGCGCGGTGTCATCGGCATCGTGCTGGGCATCGTGCTCGTCGCCTGGCCCGAGGCGACCATCGTGGTGCTCATGGTGCTGGTCGGCATCTGGGCGCTGATCGACGGCATCGGCCTGGCCGCCCACGTCTTCGACAAGGGGGCGCGAACCGGTCAGCGGGTGCTCTTCGGCGTGATGGCCCTGATCGCCCTCGTCGTCGCCCTCGTGGCCATCTTCCGCCCGGGCCTGGCCGCGAGCGCGGTCACCTGGTTCCTCGGTATCTGGCTCCTCGTGCGAGGTCTGTTCGAGCTCGTCGGGGCGTTCAGCACCACGGTCAGCACACCGCGCTGGCTGCTCGTGCTCGGCGCCCTGCTCGACCTCGTCCTCGGCTGGCTGTTCGTCGCCAACCCCGGGAACTCGGCCAAGGCCGTGGCGGTCGTCATCGGCATCCTCGCCATCGCCTGGGGCGTGGTCTTCGTCGTGCTCGCCCTCGCGACCCGCAAGGCCACCGACGAGCTCCCCGGCGAGTCGTCCCTGCCTCCGGCGATCCCGCCGTCCACCCCGGGCGCGACGACCGGCTGAGAACCGATTTGGTCGCGCCCCGCCGCGACCCGTACGCTGTCACCTGACCAAAGACCGCCGGTTGTCGCGTGCACCCGCACGAGACCGAAGGTTCCGCCGAGAGCGGGCAACCAGCGCAGGCCACGAACACGTCACGGCAGGCCGTGGAGCTCGCTCCCCGGAATGCCTCCTGATGAGCCCCGTGCCCTGCGCCGGGGCTCTTTCTCGTTCGGGCCCTCGACCGGAGGTCCACACGACGGAAGGAGGCGCCCATGTCTCGTGCCGACAAGGCAGCGGCCATCGCCGAGCTCTCGGACAAGTTCACGAGCTCGAACGCGGCCGTCCTCACGGAGTACCGCGGGCTCACCGTGAAGCAGATCACCGACCTGCGCAACTCCCTGCGGGGCAACGCGACCTACGCCGTGGTCAAGAACACGCTGACCGAGATCGCCGCCAAGGACGCCGGGGTCGACCGCGTTCGACGGTCAGCTCGTGGGTCCGACCGCCATCGCCTTCATCGACGGTGACCCGGTCGAGGCGGCCAAGGGTCTGCGTGACTTCGCCAAGGCAAACCCGCACCTCGTGATCAAGGGCGGTGTGCTGGACGGCAAGGCCCTGAGCGCCGCCGAGATCACCAAGCTCGCGGACCTCGAGTCCCGCGAGGTCCTCCTCGCCAAGCTGGCCGGCGCCATGAACGCCTCGCTCAGCAAGGCGGTCTACCTCTTCGCCGCTCCGCTCTCGCAGGCCGCTCGCACGGTCGACGCGCTGCGGGCGAAGGTCGAGACGCAGGGTCCGGCCCAGGCCGCCCCCGTCGAGGCCGCGGCCGACGAGGCCCCTGCTGACGCCGCACCCGCGGCCGAGGCCACCGACGTCGCCGAGGGTGGCGACGCGAGCTGACCCCCGGGTCCGCTCACCACGTAAACGCCACTCACGGCATACCGCAGTTCAGAAAGGACGCCATCATGGCGAAGCTCAGCACCGACGAGCTCCTTGACGCCTTCAAGGAGATGACCCTGATCGAGCTCTCTGAGTTCGTGAAGCAGTTCGAGGAGACCTTCGGGGTCACCGCCGCCGCCCCCGTCGCGGTCGCCGCTGCCGGCGCCCCCGCCGGTGGCGCCGCCGAGGCCGCCGAGGAGCAGGACGAGTTCGACGTCGTCCTCGAGGCTGCCGGCGACAAGAAGATCCCGTCATCAAGGAGGTGCGCGCGCTGACCTCCCTCGGTCTCAAGGAGGCCAAGGACCTCGTCGACGGCGCCCCCAAGGCCGTCCTCGAGAAGGTCGACAAGGACGCGGCCGAGAAGGCCAAGGAGCAGCTCGAGGGCGCCGGCGCGACCGTCACCCTCAAGTGACCTCGTCCCCTCACGGGGACTGAGCCACACCGCGATCGGGCGGGTCCGGACCACCAGGTCCGGGCCCGCCCGATCCGTGTCCGGGGGCGGTACGGCCTCTCAGGAAGCCCCCGTCGGCGCGCCGATTCGCGATCCGGCCTTGACGCGGGGGAGTCGGGCCGCCATCCTGTTCGCGTCGCTCGCTCCGGCGGGGGGCCGTCACCCGGGCCGGCAGGCTTGACCGGGTTGGACGGTCGTGTCTTTCTCGGGTATGCTATCTCTTTGCGCTGCCCCCTACCTTCCCTTGCTCGCTGATGAGCCCCCGTGTCGTCATGCCCCCGGTTCTCCCGGGTGGAAGCGCGACCGGTGGTCTCGGTGGTCCTGTCCGGTGGGGTGCGGCCAGCCCAGAAGTCTGAACAGGCCTGTGGAAGGAACCCTCCTTGGCTGCCTCGCGCACCTCCAAGCACATGAACACCGCAATGACCATCACTGGTCGACTGTCGTTCGGCAAGATCCGTGAGCCCCTGGAGGTCCCCGACCTCCTGGCCCTCCAGACCGAGAGCTTCGACTGGCTCCTCGGCAACGAGCGCTGGCAGGCCCGGGTCGCCGCGGCGAAGGCGGAGGGCCGGGACGACGTCCCCGACCGCTCCGGTCTCGAGGAGATCTTCGAGGAGATCTCCCCGATCGAGGACTTCAGCGGCTCGATGTCGCTGACGCTTCCGCGACCACCGCTTCGAGGAGGTCAAGTACTCCATCGAGGAGTGCAAGGAGCGGGACTTGACCTACTCCGCCCCGCTGTTCGTCACCGCCGAGTTCATGAACAACACCACCGGTGAGATCAAGAGCCAGACGGTCTTCATGGGCGACTTCCCGCTCATGACCGAGCGCGGCACCTTCATCATCAACGGCACCGAGCGCGTCGTCGTCTCCCAGCTGGTCCGCAGCCCGGGCGTCTACTTCGAGCGCACGCCCGGACAAGACGTCCGACAAGGACATCTACACCGACCAAGGTCATCCCGAGCCGCGGTGCCTGGCTCGAGTTCGAGATCGACAAGCGCGACATGGTCGGCGTCCGCGTCGACCGCAAGCGCAAGCAGTCGGTCACCGTGCTGCTCAAGGCGCTCGGCTGGACCAACGAGCCGCATCCTCGAGGAGTTCGGCGACTACGAGTCGATGCGCCTGACCCTGGAGAAGGACCACACCACCGGCCAGGACGACGCGCTGCTCGACATCTACCGCAAGCTGCGTCCGGGCGAGCCGCCGACCCAGGAGGCCGCGCAGACCCTGCTCGACAACCTCTACTTCAACCCGCAAGCGCTACGACCTGGCCAAGGTCGGCCGCTACAAGATCAACAAGAAGCTCGGCCTCGAGAGCGAGCTGTCGCAGTCGACGCTGACCGTCGACGACATCGTCGCGACGATCAAGTACATCGTCGCCCTGCACGCCGGCGAGGACACCGTGCCCGGCCGTCGCCGCGGCGAGGACGTCGCCGTGCGCGTCGAGACCGACGACATCGACCACTTCGGCAACCGTCGCCTGCGCAACGTCGGCGAGCTCATCCAGAACCAGGTCCGCACCGGCCTGTCCCGGATGGAGCGCGTCGTGCGCGAGCGCATGACGACCCAGGACGTCGAGGCGATCACGCCGCAGACCCTGATCAACATCCGCCCGGTCGTGGCGTCGATCAAGGAGTTCTTCGGCACCAGCCAGCTCTCCCAGTTCATGGACCAGAACAACCCGCTCGCGGGTCTGACCCACAAGCGCCGCCTGTCGGCGCTCGGCCCGGGTGGTCTCTCCCGTGACCGCGCCGGCATGGAGGTCCGTGACGTCCACCCGTCGCACTACGGCCGCATGTGCCCGATCGAGACCCCTGAGGGCCCGAACATCGGCCTGATCGGCTCGCTCGCGTCCTACGGGCGGATCAACGCGTTCGGCTTCATCGAGACGCCGTACCGCAAGGTCATCAAGGGCCGCGTCACCGACGACGTCGCACTACCTGACCGCCGACGAGGAGGACGAGCACGTCATCGCGCAGGCCAACGCCACGCTCACCGAGGACGGCACGCACTTCGCCGAGCGAGCGCGTCCTGGTGCGCGTCAAGGGCGGCGAGGTCGAGTACGTCCCGGCCGTCGACGTCGACTACATGGACGTCTCCGCCGCGCCAGATGGTGTCGGTGGCCACCGCGCTGATCCCGTTCCTCGAGCACGACGACGCCAACCGTGCGCTCATGGGCTCGAACATGCAGCGTCAGGCCGTCCCGCTGGTGCGCTCCGAGGCGCCGCTCGTCGGCACCGGCATGGAGTACCGCGCCGCGGTCGACGCCGGTGACGTCGTCATCGCCGAGAAGGCCGGCGTCGTCACGGAGGTCTCCGCCGACCTCGTCACCGTCGCCGGTGACGACGGCACGAGCCGCACCTACCGGATCGACAAGTTCAACCGCTCCAACCAGGGCACCTCCTACAACCAGCGGGTCATCGTCGACGAGGGCGACCGCGTCGAGGTCGGCGGCCTGATCGCCGACGGTCCCGCCACCGACGATGGCGAGATGGCGCTCGGGCGCAACCTGCTCGTGGCGTTCATGCCGTGGGAGGGCCACAACTACGAGGACGCGATCATCCTCAGCCAGCGCCTGGTGCAGGACGACGTCCTCTCCTCGATCCACATCGAGGAGCACGAGGTCGACGCCCGCGACACCAAGCTCGGCCCCGAGGAGATCACCCGGGACATCCCGAACGTCTCCGAGGAGGTCCTGGCCGACCTCGACGAGCGCGGCATCATCCGCATCGGCGCCGAGGTCCGCGACGGCGACCTGCTCGTCGGCAAGGTCACGCCCAAGGGCGAGACCGAGCTGACCCCGGAGGAGCGCCTGCTGCGCGCCATCTTCGGCGAGAAGGCGCGCGAGGTGCGCGACACCTCGCTCAAGGTGCCGCACGGCGAGACCGGCACCGTCATCGGCGTCAAGGTCTTCGACCACGACGAGGGCGACGAGCTGCCCCCGGGCGTCAACCAGCTGGTCCGCGTCTACGTGGCGCAACAAGCGCAAGATCACCGACGGCGACAAGCTCGCCGGCCGCCACGGCAACAAGGGCGTCATCTCCAAGATCCTCCCGGTCGAGGACATGCCGTTCCTCGAGGACGGCACCCCGGTCGACGTCGTGCTCAACCCGCTCGGTGTCCCCGGTCGCATGAACGTCGGCCAGATCCTCGAGATGCACCTCGGCTGGGTCGCCAGCCGCGGCTGGGACATCGAGGGCGACCCCGACTGGGCCCGACTGATCCCGGACGACGCGCGCACGGCCCCGGCCGGCACGCGGGTCGCCACCCCGGTGTTCGACGGTGTCCGGAGGACGAGATCATCGGCCTGCTCGACTCGACGACCAAGACCCGCGACGGCGTGCGCCTCATCGACGGCACGGGCAAGGCCCGGCTGTTCGACGGCCGCTCCGGCGAGCCGTTCCCGGAGCCGGTCTCGGTCGGCTACATGTACATCCTCAAGCTGCACCACCTCGTCGACGACAAGATCCACGCGCGCTCCACCGGCCCGTACTCGATGATCACCCAGCAGCCGCTCGGCGGTAAGGCCCAGTTCGGTGGCCAGCGCTTCGGTGAGATGGAGGTCTGGGCCCTGGAGGCCTACGGCGCGGCCTACGCGCTGCAGGAGCTGCTCACCATCAAGTCCGACGACGTCATCGGCCGCGTGAAGGTCTACGAGGCCATCGTCAAGGGCGAGAACATCCCCGAGCCCGGCATCCCCGAGTCCTTCAAGGTGCTCATCAAGGAGATGCAGTGCGCTCTGCCTCAACGTCGAGGTGCTGTCCAGCGACGGCACGTCCATCGAGATGCGCGAGACCGACGAGGACGTCTTCCGCGCAGCGGAGGAGCTCGGCATCGACCTGTCGCCGGCGCGAGCCGAGCAGCGTCGAAGAGGTCTGACAGGTGTGCGGCCGGATGCCGTCCAGCACGGCATCCGGCCCGTCACCAGCCCGACACACACCTGACAGACCAAGACTTGCGTAAGTAACGAAAGAAGGAACCACGTGCTCGACGTCAACTTCTTCGACGAGCTGCGGATCGGCCTCGCCACCGCCGAGCGACATCCGTGCCTGGTCCCACGGCGAGGTCAAGAAGCCCGAGACGATCAACTACCGCACCCTCAAGCCCGAGAAGGACGGACTCTTCTGCGAGAAGATCTTCGGCCCGACCCGGGACTGGGAGTGCTACTGCGGCAAGTACAAGCGGGTCCGCTTCAAGGGCATCATCTGCGAGCGCTGCGGCGTCGAGGTGACCCGTGCCAAGGTGCGTCGTGAGCGGATGGGCCACATCGAGCTCGCCGCCCCCGTCACCCACATCTGGTACTTCAAGGGTGTCCCGAGCCGTCTGGGCTACCTGCTCGACCTCGCGCCGAAGGACCTCGAGAAGGTCATCTACTTCGCGGCCTACATGATCACCTGCGTCGACGACGACCAGCGTCACACCGACCTGCCCTCGCTCGAGGCGCAGATCGAGGTCGAGAAGAAGGAGATCGAGAACCGTCGCGACGCCGACGTCGACACCCGGGCCAAGAAGCTCGAGGACGACCTCGCCGCGCTCGAGGCCGAGGGCGCCAAGGCCGACGCCAGCCGCAAGGTCCGCGACTCCGCCGAGCGCGAGATGAACGCAGATCCGCCGCCGTGCCGACGCGCGAGATCGAGCGCCTCGAGCAGGTCTGGGACCGCTTCAAGAACCTCAAGGTCCAGGACCTCGAGGGCGACGAGATGCTCTACCGCGAGATGCGTGACCGCTTCGGTCTGTACTTCGAGGGCGGGATGGGCGCCGCGGCGATCCAGAAGCGCCTCGAGACCTTCGACCTCGACGCCGAGTCCGAGCTGCTGCGCGAGATCATCGCCACCGGCAAGGGCCAGAGCAAGACCCGCGCGCTCAAGCGCCTCAAGGTCGTCAGCGCGTTCCTGACCACCACCAACCAGCCCGCGGGCATGGTCCTGGACGCGTCCCGGTCATCCCGCCGGACCTGCGCCCGATGGTGCAGCTCGACGGTGGCCGCTTCGCGACCTCCGACCTGAACGACCTGTACCGCCGCGTCATCAACCGCAACAACCGCCTCAAGCGACTGCTCGACCTCGGCGCGCCCGAGATCATCGTCAACAACGAGAAGCGGATGCTGCAGGAGGCCGTCGACGCCTGTTCGACAACGGCCGTCGTGGTCGCCCGGTCACGGGCCCCGGCAACCGTCCGCTGAAGTCGCTGTCCGACATGCTCAAGGGCAAGCAGGGTCGCTTCCGCCAGAACCTGCTCGGCAAGCGCGTCGACTACTCCGGCCGTTCGGTCATCGTCGTCGGCCCGCAGCTCAAGCTGCACCAGTGCGGTCTGCCCAAGCAGATGGCGCTCGAGCTCTTCAAGCCGTTCGTCATGAAGCGCCTGGTCGACCTCAACCACGCGCAGAACATCAAGTCGCGCCAAGCGCATGGTCGAGCGCCAGCGCCCGGTCGTGTGGGACGTGCTCGAAGAGGTCATCACCGAGCACCCGGTGCTGCTCAACCGCGCACCGACGCTGCACCGCCTCGGCATCCAGGCCTTCGAGCCGCAGCTGGTCGAGGGCAAGGCCATCCAGATCCACCCGCTCGTCTGCACCGCGTTCAACGCGGACTTCGACGGTGACCAGATGGCCGTGCACCTGCCGCTGTCGGCGGAGGCGCAGGCCGAGGCCCGCATCCTCATGCTGTCCTCGAACAACATCCTCAAGCCGGCCGACGGCCGTCCGGTGACCATGCCCACCCAGGACATGATCATCGGCCTGTACCACCTCACCACCGAGGTGGAGGACGCCAAGGGCGCCGGTCGCGTGTTCTCGACGGTGTCCGAGGCCCGCATGGCCTTCGACGCCGGCGAGATCGAGCTCGGCTCGCTCGTGCGGATCCGCCTCGACGCACGTCGTGCCGACTCCGCTGAGCGACGCTGCCCGAGGGCTCGAGCTCGACGCGGAGGGCTACGCGGCCGAGCTGCTCGTCGAGACGACCCTGGGTCGCGCGCTCTTCAACGAGACGCTGCCCGTCGACTACCCGTTCGTCAACGACCAGGTCGACAAGAAGCGCCTCGTCGACGATCGTCAACGACCTCGCCGAGCGCTACCCCAAGGTGCAGGTCGCCGCGACGCCTCGACGCGCTCAAGGAGTCCGGCTTCCACTGGGCGACCCGCTCGGGCATCACGGTCTCCATCTCCGACGTCGTCGACCCCGCCGCGCAAGCTCGAGATCCTCGAGGGCTACGAGGAGAAGGCCGACCAAGGTCCAGACCCAGTACGAGCGCGGTCTGATCACCGACGACGAGCGTCGTCAGGAGCTCATCGAGATCTGGACCCAGGCGACCAACGAGGTCGCCAAGGAGATGGAGGCGAACTTCCCGCGGACCAACCCCATCTACCGGATGGTGTCCTCGGGTGCTCGTGGTAACTGGATGCAGCTGCGCCAGATCGCCGGTATGCGTGGCCTGGTGGCCAACCCGAAGGGCGAGATCATCCCGCGCCCGATCAAGTGCGAACTTCCGCGAGGGCCTGTCCGTGCTGGAGTACTTCATCTCCACGCACGGTGCCCGCAAGGGTCTGGCCGACACCGCGCTGCGCACCGCCGACTCGGGCTACCTGACCCGTCGTCTGGTCGACGTGTCGCAGGACGTCATCATCCGTGAGGACGACTGCGGCACCGAGCGTGGCCTGCCGATGCCGATCGCGGCGACGGACGAGCGCACCGGCAACCGCACGGTGCACGACGACGTCGAGACCTCGGTCTACGCCCGCACGCTGGCCGAGGACGTCGTCAAGGACGGCGAGGTGCTGGCCACGGCCGGCATCGACCTCGGTGACGTCGTCATCGACGCGCTGTTCGCGGCCGGCGTCGACGAGGTCAAGATCCGCTCGGTCCTCACCTGCGACTCCAAGGTCGGCACCTGCGCGCTCTGCTACGGCCGCTCGCTCGCGACCGGCAAGCTCGTCGACATCGGTGAGGCGGTCGGCATCATCGCCGCCCAGTCGATCGGTGAGCCCGGCACCCAGCTGACGATGCGTACCTTCCACACCGGTGGTGTGGCCGGTGACGACATCACCCAGGGTCTGCCGCGTGTCGTCGAGCTGTTCGAGGCGCGCACCCCCAAGGGTGTCGCCCCGATCGCCGAGGCCGCCGGCCGGATCGCGCATCGAGGAGACCGACAAGACCCGTCGCATCCTGCTCACGCCGGACGACGGCACCGAGGAGCACGCCTACCCGGTCACCAAGCGGGCCCGCCTGCTCGTGCAGGACGGCGACCACGTCGAGGTCGGGCACGCAGCTGACCCAGGGTGCGATCGACCCGAAGCAGGTGCTGCGCATCCTCGGCCCGCGCGCGGTCGCAGATGCACCTCGTCGACGAGGTGCAGAAGGTCTACCGCCAGCAGGGTGTGTCGATCCACGACAAGCACATCGAGGTCATCGTGCGGCAGATGCTGCGCCGGATCACGATCATCGAGTCGGGCGACGCCGACCTCCTGCCGGGCGAGCTCGCCGAGCGTGGCCGCTTCGAGGACGAGAACCGTCGCGTCGTGGCCGAGGGCGGCAAGCCGGCCTCGGGTCGTCCCGAGCTCATGGGCATCACCAAGGCCTCGCTCGCGACCGAGTCGTGGCTGTCGGCGGCGTCCTTCCAGGAGACCACCCGCGTGCTCACCGAGGCCGCGATCGAGGCCAAGTCCGACTCCGCTGCTCGGCCTCAAGGAGAACGTCATCCTCGGCAAGCTCATCCCGGCCGGTACGGGTCTGCCCCGCTACCGCAACATCGCGGTGGAGCCGACCGAGGAGGCCAAGGCCGCGATGTACTCGATGCCGAGCTACGACGACTACGACTACGCCGCCTTCGGGCCCGGCTCGGGCGAGGCCGTCCGCCTCGACGACAGCGAGCTGGGGCTCGACCGCCTCTGACGGTCGTTCACTGCCGCACGAACGGGCGGGTCCGCCGGTGGGTCACCACCGCGCGGACCCGCCCGTTCGGCGTCCGTACAGTGGCGGTGTGAGCGGCATCGGGGCTGTGGCGGCAATCGCGGCGGGCCACCACGGGGCCGTGACGCTCGCGCGCGCCGACACCCCGCACGGCGAGGTGGCGCTGCGCCGCCGCGGGGAGGTGCTCGAGCTCGTCGTCGACGGGGCCTTCGCCATGGACACGGTCGACACCAGCACCGAGGTCGCCCTGGCCGAGCGCGCCCTGCGGCGCCACCGGGCTCCCCACCGGGTGCTCGTCGGCGGTCTGGGCCTGGGGATGACGACGCGCGCGGTGCTCGCGGACCCGCGGGTGCGGCACACCGACGTCGTCGAGCTCGCGGCGCCGCTGGTCGGGTGGGCCCGCTCGGGGCTGGTCACCGAGCTGGCGGGACTCGAGGGGGAGCGCTGCACCCTGCACGTCGCCGACGTGCTCGACGTGCTCACCGGCGGCAGCGAGCCACGCGGGCCGTGGGACGTCGTGCTCCTCGACGTGGACAACGGCCCCGACTTCCTCGTGCACGCCTCCAACGCACCGCTGTACGAGCCCGCAGGCCTGGTGGCAGCGCGCTCGGTGCTGCGCCCCGGCGGCCTGCTCGTGGTGTGGTCCTCGCACCTGGCGCCCGCCCTGCACGCGGCCCTGCGCGAGGTCGCCGGCGACGGTGACGAGGTGACCGAGGACGTCCTCGAGGTCGAGCGCGAGGGCCGCGTGCTCCGCTACGCGCAGTACTCGCTCGCGCGCCCGACCGATGCTGAGAGGATGACGCCGTGAACCGTGACCTCGTCCTGCGCCGGGAGCGCCCGGACGACCTGGAGCCCACCCGGGCCCTGCACGACCTGGCGTTCGGGGTACCCGAGGGTGCCGAGCACTCGCTCGAGACGCGGATCCTGGACCGGCTGCGTGTCGAGGGTGACGTCCTCGACGCCCTGACCCTGGTCGCCGACCTGCACGGTGAGGTCGTGGGGCACCTCGTCTGCAGCCGCGCGACGATGGGGGAGGGGCCCTCGGTCGCGCTGGGCCCGATCGCGGTGCACCCCGACCACCAGGGCCAGGGCATCGGCTCCGCGCTCGTGGCGGCGGTGCTCGTCACGGCCGACCAGGGCGGCGAGCCGTCGGTCGTCCTGCTCGGCGACCCCGGGTGGTACGCCCACTTCGGCTTCCAGACCGCGGCCGAGCACGGCATCGGGTCACCGGGCCCGTGGGCCGACCGGTACTTCCAGGTGCGCCCGCTTCAGGCCTGGCGCCCCGAGCTGGCCGGTGCCTTCCGCTACCCCCCGGCCTTCGACCTCGACATCGAGCAGGCCGAGCAGGCCTGAACGGCCCCGGTCGGGCCGGTTCGGGGTGCTTCGCGGGGCGGTGCCCGGCGTCAGCGATTTGGAGCGCCCCCCGGCCACCCGGTAATCTTGGTCATCGTGTCTGGCTAGGTCCAGGCCCAGGAGCCGGGCTCCTCGCCGAGAGGCGTGGAACCGGCCTCGCCCACCTCTTGCCGGGCGCCCCACTCCTGCAGTCAACGCGGGTGAGTCATGGGGAGTGCAGGGAAGAGCACCCGGTGCGACACACCCGACCACGGGGGTCGTGCACCGGACACACCAAGGAGCCTCGGCGTCGTCGCCGGGGCATCGACCAGACAAGCAAAGGAACCAGGTTGCCTACCATCAACCAGCTGGTGCGCAAGGGCCGGCAGGACAAGGCCACGAAGGCCAAGACTCCTGCCCTCAAGGGCTCTCCGCAGCGCCGCGGCGTGTGCACGCGTGTGTACACCACCACCCCCAAGAAGCCGAACTCGGCCCTGCGCAAGGTCGCCCGCGTGCGCCTCACCAGCGGCATCGAGGTCACCGCGTACATCCCCGGCGTCGGCCACAACCTGCAGGAGCACTCGATGGTGCTCGTGCGTGGCGGTCGTGTGAAGGACCTCCCGGGTGTCCGCTACAAGATCATCCGCGGCGCCCTCGACACCCAGGGCGTCAAGAACCGCCAGCAGGCCCGTAGCCGTTACGGCGCGAAGAAGGAGAAGGGCTGATGCCTCGCAAGGGACCCGCTCCGAAGCGGCCGCTCGTCGTCGACCCGGTCTACCAGTCCCCGCTGGTGACCTCGCTGGTCAACAAGATCCTGCTCGACGGCAAGAAGTCGATCGCCGAGACCATCGTCTACGGCGCCCTCGAGGGCTGCCGCGAGAAGACCGGCACCGACCCGGTCCAGACGCTCAAGCGCGCGCTCGACAACATCAAGCCGACCCTCGAGGTCAAGTCCCGCCGCGTCGGTGGTGCGACCTACCAGGTGCCGGTCGAGGTCAAGCCGAACCGCGCGACGACGCTGTCGCTGCGCTGGCTCGTCGGCTACTCGCGCCAGCGTCGCGAGAAGACGATGACCGAGCGCCTCATGAACGAGATCCTCGACGCCTCCAACGGCCTCGGCGCCGCTGTCAAGCGCCGCGAGGACACCCACAAGATGGCCGAGTCCAACAAGGCCTTCGCGCACTACCGCTGGTGACCACCCGCTCCGGTATGCCGTCCGCGTCACCCTCGCGACGGCATACCGGGGCCGCGGTCGGCGTTGACCGACGCGCACCAGAAACCGCACACCCCGCGAACGAGACGAGAGCACGCACGTGGCACAGGACGTCCTGACGGACCTCAAGAAGGTCCGCAACATCGGCATCATGGCGCACATCGACGCCGGCAAGACGACGGTGACCGAGCGCATCCTCTTCTACACCGGCGTCAACCGGAAGATGGGTGAGACGCACGACGGCGCCTCCACCACCGACTGGATGGAGCAGGAGAAGGAGCGCGGCATCACGATCACGTCGGCCGCCGTGACCTCCTTCTGGGAGGACCACCAGGTCAACATCATCGACACCCCCGGTCACGTCGACTTCACCGTCGAGGTCGAGCGCTCGCTGCGCGTCCTCGACGGCGCCGTCGCCGTCTTCGACGGCAAGGAGGGCGTCGAGCCCCAGTCCGAGACCGTGTGGCGCCAGGCCGACAAGTACGACGTGCCCCGCATCTGCTTCGTCAACAAGATGGACAAGCTCGGCGCGGACTTCTACTTCACCGTCGACACCATCAAGGACCGCCTCGGCGCGGAGCCCCTCGTGCTGCAGCTGCCGATCGGTGCCGAGAACGACTTCATCGGTGTCATCGACCTGATCCACATGCGCGCCCTGGTCTGGCCCGGCGACGCCAAGGGTGACGTCACCCTGGGTGCCAAGTACGAGGTCCAGGAGATCCCGGCCGACCTCGCCGAGAAGGCGGCGGAGTACCGCCACCACCTCATCGAGCGCGTCGCCGAGGCCGACGACGCCCTGATGGAGAAGTACCTCGACGGTGAGCGAGCTCACCGCCGAGGAGATCGTCGCGGGCGTCCGCAAGCTGACGATCTCCTCCGAGGTCTACCCCGTGCTGTGCGGCTCGGCGTTCAAGAACCGCGGTGTGCAGCCGATGCTCGACGCCGTCATCTCCTACCTCCCCTCGCCGCTCGACGTCCCGGCCATGGTCGGGCACGCGGTGGGCAACGAGGACGAGAAGGTCGTCGCGCGAGCCCAGCACCACCGAGCCGTTCTCCGCGCTCGCGTTCAAGGTCGCCTCGCACCCGTTCTTCGGCACGCTGACCTTCATCCGGGTCTACTCCGGCCACATCACGGCGGGCACCCAGGTGCTCAACGCGACCAAGGTCAAGAAGGAGCGCATCGGGAAGCTCTTCCAGATGCACGCCAACAAGGAGAACCCGGTCGGCGAGGCCCTCGCGGGTCACATCTACGCGGCCATCGGCCTGAAGAACACGACCACCGGTGACACCCTGTGTGACATCGACAAGCCGGTCGTGCTCGAGTCGATGACCTTCCCCGAGCCGGTCATCCAGGTGGCCATCGAGCCCAAGACCAAGGGTGACCAGGAGAAGCTGGGCACGGCCATCCAGAAGCTGGCCGAGGAGGACCCGACCTTCCAGGTGCACCTCGACGAGGACACCGGCCAGACGATCATCGCCGGCATGGGCGAGCTCCACCTCGACATCCTCGTCGACCGCATGCGGCGCGAGTTCAAGGTCGAGGCCAACGTCGGCAAGCCGCAGGTGGCCTACCGCGAGACGATCAAGCGCTCGATCGACAAGTACGACTACACCCACAAGAAGCAGACGGGTGGGTCGGGCCAGTTCGCCAAGGTGCAGATCGCGCTCGAGCCGCTCGACACCGCCGACGGCGAGATGTACGAGTTCTCGAACAAGGTCACCGGTGGTCGCATCCCGCGCGAGTACATCCCCTCGGTCGACCACGGCATCCAGGACGCCATGCAGTACGGCGTGCTCGCCGGCTACCCGCTCGTCGGGATCAAGGCGACCCTGCTCGACGGCGCGTACCACGACGTCGACTCCTCGGAGATGGCGTTCAAGATCGCCGGCTCGATGGCCCTCAAGGAGGCCGTGCGCAAGTGCGAGCCCGTGCTCCTCGAGCCGATGATGGCCGTCGAGGTGCGCACCCCCGAGGACTACATGGGTGACGTCATCGGCGACATCAACTCCCGCCGTGGCCACATCCAGGCCATGGAGGACATCAGCGGTGCCAAGGTCGTCCGCGGCCTGGTCCCGCTGTCGGAGATGTTCGGTTACGTCGGCGACCTGCGGTCCAAGACCCAGGGTCGTGCGAACTACTCGATGGAGTTCGACTCCTACGCCGAGGTCCCGAAGTCGGTGGCCGAGGAGATCATCAAGAAGACGCGAGGCGAGTGACCGCTAGACTGGTCGCTGGTCTCGGCTGAGAAGCATCCAACCAACCCCCCAAAGACGACGCCACGTCCTGCCCTGGTCGTATCGGCGTTCAACCTGAAGAGTCCTGAGGAGGACATCAAGTGGCGAAGGCAAAGTTCGAGCGGACCAAGCCGCACGTCAACATCGGCACCATCGGTCACATCGACCACGGTAAGACGACGCTGACGGCTGCGATCTCCAAGGTCCTGCACGACAAGTACCCGGACCTGAACCCGGTGTTCGCGTTCGACGACATCGACAAGGCGCCCGAGGAGAAGCAGCGCGGTATCACCATCTCCATCGCGCACATCGAGTACCAGACCGAGGGTCGTCACTACGCCCACGTCGACTGCCCGGGTCACGCGGACTACGTGAAGAACATGATCACCGGCGCGGCCCAGATGGACGGTGCGATCCTGGTCGTCGCCGCCACCGACGGCCCGATGCCGCAGACGAAGGAGCACGTCCTCCTGGCCCGCCAGGTCGGCGTCCCCTACGTCGTCGTGGCGCTCAACAAGGCCGACATGGTCGACGACGAGGAGATCCTCGAGCTCGTCGAGATGGAGGTCCGTGAGCTGCTCTCGGTCTACGAGTTCCCCGGCGACGACCTCCCGGTCGTCAAGGTCTCGGCGCTCAAGGCGCTCGAGGGCGACCCCGAGTGGGGTGCGACCGTTCTCGAGCTGATGGACGCCGTCGACGCCTACATCCCCGAGCCGGTTCGTGAGACGGACAAGCCGTTCCTCATGCCCGTCGAGGACGTCTTCACCATCACCGGTCGTGGCACCGTCGTCACCGGTCGTATCGAGCGCGGCATCCTCAAGGTCAACGAGGAGGTCGAGATCGTCGGTATCCACACCGGCCCCGCGACCAAGACCACCGCGACCGGCATCGAGATGTTCCGCAAGCTCCTCGACGAGGGTCGTGCGGGCGAGAACGTCGGCCTGCTCCTTCGTGGCATCAAGCGCGAGGACGTCGAGCGTGGCCAGGTCGTCGTGAAGCCGGGTTCGATCACCCCGCACACCGACTTCGACGCCAACGTCTACATCCTGTCCAAGGACGAGGGTGGCCGTCACACGCCGTTCTACGACAACTACCGTCCGCAGTTCTACTTCCGGACCACGGACGTCACCGGTGTCGTGCACCTGCCCGAGGGCACCGAGATGGTCATGCCCGGTGACAACACCGAGATGGCCGTCGAGCTCATCCAGCCCATCGCCATGGAGGAGGGCCTCAAGTTCGCCATCCGCGAGGGCGGCCGTACCGTCGGCGCCGGCCGGGTCACCAAGATCAACAAGTGACCTGACGCCGGGCTCGCCCGGCACCACCGAAGGGCCCCCGCACCACATGGTGCGGGGGCCCTTCGGCCTTCGGTCAGACGGTGACCATCCGGGAGGCCCGGGCCCGGGGCAGGGAGCGCACCGAGCGGGACAGCAGCACCGAGAGGGCGACGAGGACGTAGACGACGCCGCTCACCGCGAGGACCGGGGCGTAGCCGAACCGGTCGCCCAGGGGTCCGTACACGAGCTGGCCGAGCGGCATCGCGACGAACGAGCCCAGGGCGTCGTAGGAGTAGGCCCGCGAGAGCTGGGTCTCGTCGACGTTCTCCTGCATCGCGAGGTTCCAGCCCATCGCGAAGACCTCGAGCCCGATGCCGGCCGCGAAGGACGCGACCACGAGCAGGCCGACCCTGGGGTCGACCCCGAGGACCACCATCGGGATGCCGAGCAGCGAGACCGCGACCATGCCGACCAGGAGGGGCCGGGGCAGGGCGACCCGCAGCAGCACCACGGTCGCGACGAGGGCACCGGCAGCCTCGGCCGACAGCACCCACCCCCACGCCTGGCGGCCGATCGTCTCGCCGGCCAGTGCCGGCCCGAGGGTGAGCCACGCGCCGGCGGCGATGGCGTTGAGCACGCCGAACCCCGCCACGACGGCCCAGAGCCAGGTGGTTCCCCGGAACAGCCGCCAGCCCTCGCGCAGCTCGGTGATCGTCGAGGTCGCCGCGTCGCTGCGGACCCGAGCCTCGGCACGGGGCGACGTGTGGCGGCGCACCGGGAGCAGGAGGACCGCGGCGACCAGCCAGGTGGCGGCGTCGGCGAGGACCGCCCACCCCGACCCGAGGGTGACGACGAGCAGGGTGCCCAGGCTGGGCCCGGCGATGGCGGTGAGCCCGCGGGACGCGCTGAGCAGGGCGTTGGCCGGCTGCAGCTGCTCGAGCGGGACGAGTGACGGCACCATCGCGGCCATCGCCGGGAGCCCGACACCCGACGCCATGCCGGCCGCGGCCTGGAGGAGCAGGACCATCCACAGCTCGGCGTGCCCGGTGATGAGCAGCACGGCCGTGGCGCCCTGGGCCAGGGCACTGGTGAGGTTCGAGACCTGCAGCACGAGCGATCGGTCGAACCGGTCGGCGAGCACGCCCCCGAAGAGCAGCACGACGACCATCGGGACCATGCGTGCCGCGAGCACCTGCCCGAGCGTGGTCGCCGAGCCCCCGAGGTCGAGCGCGGCGAAGGCCATCGCCACCGACGCGGCGGTCAGGCCGAGCAGGTTGACGGTGCGCGAGGCGAGGTACCAGGCGAACGCCGGGTGCCGCAGCGGCCCGAGTGAGGTCGCGGTGTTCACGAGTGGTCCATGACGAAGGCGAAGAGGGAGAGGTTCACCAGCTCGGTGCCGTCGGTGCGCGGGGGACGAGCGCCGTCGTGCAGGACGGCGGAGGCCTCCTCCAGGAGCGCGCGGGCACGGTCCCACGTCGCGATGTCGACCCACAGCTCGGCATCCGTGACCAGCCCGGGCGCACCGCGACGGCGGACGCGATGCCGGCGCTGGAGCTCCTCGACCGCGGCCCGGACGACCATCGTGGGCGCCTCGGGGTCGGCCGCGCCCGCCCCGGTCTGCGGGCGGTCCTCCTCGCGCCAGTGGTGGCGGTAGCGCCGGGCCCGACCGCCGCGGATGGACTCCTCGCCGCTCACCGCGATCTCGCCGGCATCGAGCAGGAACCGCAGGTGGTACGAGGCGTTGGCGTGGGTGATGCCGAGCTCACGGGCCACGTCGGCCGCGGTGAGGTCGGCGCCGGTCAGCAGGGACAGGATGCGCAGCCGCACCGGGTGGGCCAGGGCGCGTAGGTGGTTGGACGACTCCATGAATGACCTCCCAATGTCTGTTGGGGAGTCTGCCAGCGGCTCGGCTCGACTGTCAAACAGTTCTTGGGCAGTCGCTCGGGTGCTCGGCACCCCCTCTCATCCCGGTGGAGTGGTGCGCCGTGGGATGGGTAGGGGGTACAGGTCGCTGGGCCCGGCGCAGCGGCGCCCACACCCCACCCGACGTCCCCTCGAGGAGCCGACCCGATGAGTGAGAACGACGCCGTCCTCGTCGGTCGCTACCGACTGCTCCAGCAGATCGGGGCCGGAGGCATGGGAGTGGTGTGGAGGGCCTACGACGAGCGGCTGGGCCGCGACGTGGCGGTCAAGCGCCTGCACACCCGCGCCGGCCTGGACCCGGAGGAGGCCGAGGTCTGGTCCCACCGGGCGATGCGTGAGGCACGGATCACCGCGCGGCTGCACCACCCGCACGCCGTCCCGGTGTTCGACGTCGTCGAGCACGACGGGCGGCCCTGCCTGGTCATGCAGTACTTCCCCTCGCGCAGCCTCGCCGAGCTGCTCGCCGAGCACGGCCGGATGCCGGTGCCCGAGGTCGCGCGGCTCGGCGCCGAGGTGGCCTCCGCCCTCGCCGCCGCCCACCGTGCCGGGATCGTGCACCGTGACGTGAAGCCGGCCAACGTGCTGATCGCCCCGGACGGCACCGCGAGGATCACCGACTTCGGCATCGCCCACGCCATGGGCGACGTCTCGCTCACCACCACCGGCATGGTCACCGGCACGCCCGCCTACCTCGCACCCGAGGTGGCCAAGGGAGGCGACGCGAGCCCGGCCTCGGACGTGTTCTCGCTCGGGTCCACGCTGTACGCGGCCGTCGAGGGGCGCCCTCCGTTCGGGACGAGCGACAACGCCATGGCCCTGCTGCACCTCGTCGCGTCGGGGGACGTCGTGCCCCCGCAGTCGGCCGGCACCCTGGGCCCGGTGCTGCTGCGCATGCTCGCGGTGGTCCCGGCCTCCCGTCCCTCGATGGACGAGGTGGCCGAGGCCCTGTCGGTGCCGTCGGGTGCCGGCGACGGTGCGGCGGCCGCGCTCCTGGCGGCCGACGACCAGACCTCGCCCGACGACGTGCCACGGGAGACGGTGGCCCTTCCGACGGGCGAGGCGGACGGGCTCGACCTGCTGTGGCCACCGCGCGAGGACGAGACGACGGCGCCGCCGCCCAGCGGCGCCGGACGGGGCCGCAGGCGCCTCGTGCTCGCCGTGCTGGGCGGCGCCGCCGTCGCGGCGGCGCTCGGCGTGGGACTGCCCGCGCTCCAGGACGACGACGAGGGCAGCGCCGGGCCGACGACGGCCGCGACGCCCCGGAGCAGCCAGACGTCCACGGTGTCCAGCCCGAGCCCCGACCCCTCCAGCACTCCACCCGCGTCGAGCGCCGCACCGACATCGACCCCCGCGTCCCCGGCACCCTCGACGGCGTCGCGCACGCCGCCGCCGTCCTCGGCGGCGCCCGTCTCGGGGACCCCGACCTCCCGCGAGCTCGCCGATGCCGTGGAGGACTACTACGCGCTGCTCCCCGGCGACCTCGACACCGCGTGGGGCCGCCTCACGCCGCGCTACCAGACGACCACGGCCAAGAACCGCAGCACGTTCGATGCCTACTGGGGGGACGTGGAGCGGGTCCGGGCCACCGACGCGGACGGGTCGCCGCCCGAGACCGCCGAGGCGACGATCACCTACCGCTTCGACGACGGCCGGGTCTTCGTCGAGCGCACCAGGTACGGCCTCGTCGAGGACGACGGCGTCCTGAAGATCGACCGGTCCGAGGTGCTCAGCAGCGTGCAGAAGTAGCGAGACGCGGCGCGTCGTGACGACGCGCCGCGAATCCGCAGGTACGGGCACGTCATCCGGCGCCGGTGTAACGGCCGATTTGGCCACGCGTCCCCCCGTCTGGCACACTTATCAGGTTGCTTGGCGTGCGACGGCGTCCCGAGAGGGTCGGTGTCGCCCACCGCGACGAGGTGACGAACCGCCGATGAAGGCGGGGCGGCTCGTTTCGCGAAGTGCCAGGCCCCGGGTTCAACCGGGACAGCCGACCGGATCGACGACAGCGGGGAACCGTGCGCCGTCGGGCTGCGGAGCAAGGGCGACACGCCCGACCTCGGGGGTCGGAAGTACGGAACTGAACACGACACAGACAGATGTACGGCGAGAGAGAGACGGGAACGTCAGATGGCGGGACAGAAGATCCGCATCCGCTTGAAGTCGTATGACCACGAGGTCATCGACAGCTCGGCGCGCAAGATCGTTGACACGGTCACCCGCGCCGGGGCGACCGTGGTGGGCCCCGTGCCGCTGCCGACGGAGAAGAACGTGTTCTGCGTCATCCGGTCGCCGCACAAGTACAAGGACAGCCGCGAGCACTTCGAGATGCGCACTCACAAGCGCCTCATCGACATCATCGACCCGACGCCCAAGGCCGTCGACTCGCTGATGCGTCTCGACCTCCCGGCTGACGTCAACATCGAGATCAAGCTCTGAGGCTGACGACATGACCACCATTGCCACCAAGACCCAAAAGGGTCTGCTGGGCACCAAGCTCGGCATGACCCAGGTGTGGGACGAGACCAACCGGCTCGTGCCCGTCACCGTGATCCAGGCCGGCCCGAACGTCGTGACCCAGGTCCGCGACGCCGACACCGACGGCTACGCCGCGGTGCAGATCGGCTACGGCGCCATCGACCCGCGCAAGGTCACCCAGCCGCTGACCGGCCACTTCGAGAAGGCCGGCGTCACGCCGCGCCGTCACGTCGTCGAGCTGCGCACCGCGGACGCGGGTGACTACACCCTCGGCCAGGAGCTCGGCGCCGACACCTTCGAGGTGGGCGCGCTCGTCGACGTCACCGGCACGACCAAGGGCAAGGGCTTCGCCGGCGTCATGAAGCGTCACGGCTTCAAGGGCGTCTCGTCCTCGCACGGTTCGCACCGCAACCACCGCAAGCCCGGTTCGATCGGTGGGGCGTCCACGCCCGGCCGCGTCTTCAAGGGCATGCGCATGGCCGGCCGCATGGGCGGCGTGCGCCAGACCACCCAGAACCTCACCATCCACGCCGTGGATGCCGAGAAGGGCCTGCTGCTCGTCAAGGGTGCCGTCCCCGGCCCCCGCGGCGCGGTCGTCCTCGTGCGCTCGGCCGCGAAGGGGGCATGACCCAGATGTCCATCACCACCCTCAAGGTCGAGCTCCCCGCCGAGATCTTCGACGTGCAGACCAACGTCCCGCTGATCCACCAGGTCGTCGTCGGCCAGCTCGCGGCCGCCCGTCAGGGCACGCACTCGACGAAGACCCGGGCCGAGGTCCGCGGTGGCGGTCGCAAGCCCTACAAGCAGAAGGGCACCGGCCGCGCCCGTCAGGGTTCGACCCGCGCCCCGCAGTTCGCCGGCGGTGGCATCGTCCACGGCCCGCAGCCGCGTGACTACACCCAGCGGACCCCCAAGAAGATGAAGGCGGCCGCCCTGCGCGGTGCCCTCTCCGACCGGGCCCGTCACGACCGCATCCACGTCGTGGAGTCGATCGCCACCGGCGACGCCCCCTCGGCGAAGGCCGCGGCCGCGCTGCTCGCGGGTCTGTCCGACCGTCGCAACGTGCTCGTCGTGCTCGACCGCACCGACCTGGTGTCGATGAAGTCGGTGCGCAACCTGGCCGACGTCCACGTCCTGGCCGTCGACCAGCTCAACACCTACGACGTGCTGTGCGCCGACGACATCCTGTTCACCAAGGCCGCCTACGAGACCTTCACGGGTACCGAGGTCGCCGTCGAGGCGAAGTCGGCCACGAAGGCGGACAAGGTCGAGAAGGCCCCCAAGGCTGACAAGCCCGCCAAGGCCGAGAAGGCCCCCAAGGCTGACAAGCCCGCCAAGGCCGAGAAGGCCGACGAGCCGGCCGCGGCCGACCTGGTCGACCTCCCCAAGGGCGCCGCTGCGGCGCTCGAGGACGGCTCGGCCCCCGAGGGCTACACGGTCAAGGGCAACGCCGACTCGGGTCTGTACCACGAGCCGGACGGCCAGTGGTACGAGCAGACCGTCGCCGAGTTCTGGTTCAAGACCGCCAAGGCCGCCGAGAAGGCCGGTTTCACCAAGGCCGGTAGCACGCAGAAGTCGGAGGACGAGAAGTGAGCCAGGGCAAGAACCCCCGCGACATCCTGATCTCGCCGGTCGTGTCCGAGAAGTCCTACGGGCTGCTCGACGAGGGCAAGTACACCTTCATCGTCGACCCGCGCTCGAACAAGACCGAGATCAAGATCGCCGTCGAGCAGGTCTTCGGCGTCAAGGTCGACTCGGTCCACACCATGAACCGCAAGGGCAAGGCCCGTCGCACGCGGTTCGGCATCGGCAAGCGCAAGGACACCAAGCGCGCGATCGTCACCCTCCGCGAGGGCTCGATCGACATCTTCGGCAGCGCCGGCGCCTGAGGAAGCTGAGGACAACACCATGGGTATCCGTAAGTACAAGCCGACGACGCCTGGGCGTCGCGGGTCGAGCGTGGCCGACTTCGTCGAGGTCACCCGCTCCACCCCCGAGAAGTCCCTCGTCCGTCCGCTGACCAAGAGCGGTGGCCGCAACAACAACGGCCGCATCACCACCCGTCACATCGGTGGTGGCCACAAGCGTGCCTACCGCGTCATCGACTTCCGTCGCCACGACAAGGACGGCGTGCCGGCCAAGGTCGCTCACATCGAGTACGACCCGAACCGCACCGCCCGCATCGCGCTGCTGCACTACGCCGACGGCGAGAAGCGCTACATCCTGGCCCCCAAGGGCCTGGAGCAGGGCATGCCGATCGAGAACGGCCCCGGCGCCGACATCAAGCCCGGCAACAGCCTGCCGCTGCGCAACATCCCGACCGGTACGGTCATCCACGCCGTCGAGCTCAAGCCCGGTGGCGGCGCGAAGATCGCCCGCTCGGCCGGGGTGCGTGTGCAGCTCGTCGCCAAGGACGGTCCGTACGCCCAGCTGCGCATGCCGTCCGGTGAGATCCGCAACGTCGACGTGCGCTGCCGCGCCACCGTCGGCGAGGTCGGCAACGCCGAGCAGTCGAACATCAACTGGGGCAAGGCCGGCCGCATGCGCTGGAAGGGCAAGCGCCCGACCGTCCGCGGCGTCGTCATGAACCCGGTCGACCACCCGCACGGTGGTGGCGAGGGCCGCACGTCCGGTGGTCGCCACCCGGTGTCCCCGTGGGGCAAGCCCGAGGGCCGCACCCGCCGCCCCGGCAAGCCCAGCGACAAGCTGATCGTTCGTCGCCGCCGTACTGGCAAGAAGCGCTGATAGGAGCCTGGAATGCCTCGTAGCCTGAAGAAGGGCCCCTTCATCGACGACCACCTTCAGAAGAAGGTGGATGTCCAGAACGAAGCGGGCACCAAGAACGTCATCAAGACCTGGTCGCGCCGTTCGGTGATCTCACCGGACATGCTCGGCCACACCCTCGCCGTCCACGACGGCCGCAAGCACGTCCCGGTGTTCGTCACCGAGGCGATGGTCGGCCACAAGCTCGGCGAGTTCGCACCGACCCGCACCTTCAAGGGTCACGTGAAGGACGACAAGAAGGGGCGTCGTCGCTGATGGCCACCGAGACCACCACCACCGAGGCACGGGCGGTCGCCCGCCACGTCCGGGTGACGCCGCAGAAGGCGCGCCGGGTCGTCGACCTCATCCGTGGCAAGAACGCCACCGACGCGGTGTCGATCCTGCGCTTCGCCCCCCAGGGCGCGGCGGAGCCGATCCGCAAGGTGCTCGAGTCCGCGATCGCGAACGCCCGGGTCAAGGCCGACAAGACCGCTGAGCGGTTCGACGAGCGCGAGCTCGTCGTGGCCTCCGCGTTCATCGACGAGGGCCCGACCATGAAGCGGTTCCGGCCGCGCGCCCAGGGCCGCGCCGGCCGCATCAACAAGCGCACGAGCCACATCACCGTGGTCGTCGCTCCCAAGCCCGCCAAGGCCACGAACGGAGGCAATCGCTGATGGGCCAGAAGGTCAACCCGCACGGCTTCCGTCTGGGTATCACGACGGAGCACAGGAGCCGTTGGTTCGCCGACTCCACCAAGGAGGGTCAGCGCTACCGCGACTACGTCAAGGAGGACGTGGCGATCCGCAAGCTCATGTCCGAGGGCATGGACCGCGCCGGCATCGCCCGCGTCGACATCGAGCGCACCCGTGACCGGGTTCGCGTCGACATCCACACCGCACGTCCGGGCATCGTCATCGGTCGCCGTGGCGCCGAGGCCGACCGCATCCGCGGCGAGCTCGAGAAGCTCACCGGCAAGCAGGTGCAGCTCAACATCCTCGAGGTCAAGAACCCCGAGGTCGAGGCCCAGCTCGTCGCGCAGGGCATCGCCGAGCAGCTCAGCGCCCGCGTGTCGTTCCGTCGCGCCATGCGCAAGGGCATGCAGTCCGCCACCCGCGCCGGCGCCAAGGGCATCCGTGTCCAGGTCTCCGGTCGCCTCGGCGGCGCCGAGATGAGCCGTACCGAGTTCTACCGCGAGGGTCGCGTGCCGCTGCACACCCTTCGCGCGCAGATCGACTACGGCTTCTACGAGGCCAAGACCACGTTCGGTCGCATCGGCGTCAAGGTGTGGATCTACAAGGGCGACATGACCGCGCGCGAGCTCGCGGCCCAGCAGGCCACCGCGCCGCGCCAGGGTCGTGGACCGCGCCGGGACGGCGCCGACCGTCCGGCCCGCGCCCGTCGCACCGACGCCCCCGCCCCCGTGGCCGAGGCCCCTGCCGCTGAGCAGGCCCCGGCTGCCGTGAGCACCGCAGGAGTCCTGACCATGCTGATTCCCCGTCGAGTCAAGCACCGCAAGCAGCACCACCCGGGTCGCTCGGGCGCTGCCAAGGGCGGTACGACCATCGCGTTCGGCGACTACGGCATCCAGGCCCTCGAGCCCGCCTACGTCACCAACCGCCAGATCGAGTCCGCGCGTATCGCGATGACCCGCTACATCAAGCGTGGCGGAAAGGTCTGGATCAACATCTACCCGGACCGTCCGCTCACCAAGAAGCCTGCCGAGACCCGCATGGGTTCCGGTAAGGGTTCGCCGGAGTGGTGGATCGCGAACGTCAAGCCGGGCCGTGTCATGTTCGAGCTCTCCGGTGTCCCGGAGGACGTCGCACGTGAGGCCATGCGCCTCGCGATGCACAAGCTGCCGATGAAGTGCCGCTTCGTCCGGCGTGAGGGTGGTGACTTCTGATGGCTATCGGTTCCAAGGACCTGGCTTCCACGGAGCTGCGCGGTCTCGACGACGATCGACTCGTCGACGAGCTCCGCAAGGCCAAGGAGGAGCTGTTCAACCTCCGGTTCCAGTCGGCCACCGGCCAGCTGGACAACCACGGGCGGCTGCGCGCCGTCCGCAAGGACATCGCCCGCATCTACACCGAGATGCGCGAGCGCGAGCTCGGCATCGGCGTGAAGGGTGAGGCCAAGTGAGCAAGACAACGAAGGATGAGACCGTGACCGAGGCTGCGGACCGCAACGACCGCAAGACCCGCCAGGGCTACGTCGTCAGCGACAAGATGGACAAGACCGTCGTCGTCGAGGTCGAGGACCGCGTCAAGCACGCCCTCTACGGCAAGGTCATCCGCCGCACCAGCAAGGTCAAGGCGCACGACGAGGCCAACACCGCCGGTGTCGGCGACCGCGTCCTCATCATGGAGACCCGCCCGCTGAGCGCCACCAAGCGCTGGCGCCTGGTGGAGATCCTCGAGAAGGCCAAGTAATGCTTAGCGGGGGGCAGGCCCCCCGCACCCCCCGCCAGTTCGGCCAGGCTCTGCAGCCCTCTCGGGCCTAGCAGAGAACCAGCACGACGTATAGGAGACAGATAAGTGATCCAGCAGGAGTCGCGACTTCGCGTCGCCGACAACACCGGTGCCAAGGAGATCCTGTGCATCCGTGTTCTCGGTGGCTCCGGTCGCCGGTATGCCGGCATCGGCGACACCATCGTCGCCACCGTCAAGGACGCGATCCCCGGCGGCAACGTCAAGAAGGGTGACGTCGTCAAGGCGGTCATCGTCCGCACCAAGAAGGAACGCCGTCGCGCCGACGGCTCCTACATCAAGTTCGACGAGAACGCTGCCGTGATCCTCAAGAACGACGGTGACCCCCGGGGCACCCGCATCTTCGGCCCCGTGGGCCGCGAGCTGCGCGAGAAGCGCTTCATGAAGATCATCAGCCTCGCCCCGGAGGTGCTCTGAGCCATGGCGACCATGAAGATCAAGAAGGGCGACACCGTCCAGGTGTTGACCGGCAAGGACAAGGGCGCCACCGGCAAGGTCATCTCGGTGAACCGTGAGACCAACCGGGTGACCGTCGAGGGCGTCAACCGGGTCACCCGGCACACCAAGGCCGGCCAGTCCGCCCGCGGTAGCCGCACCGGTGGCCTGGTCGTCCAGGAGTCGCCGATCCACGTGAGCAACGTGGCCGTCGTCGACCCCTCGGACAAGAAGCCCACCCGGATCAAGACCCGCGTCGAGACCGTCGAGCGTGACGGCCGCCAGAAGGCGAGCCGTGTCCGCGTCGGCGTGCGCTCGGGCAAGGACCTGTGAGAGAGATGGCTGACACCGCTACCAAGCCGCGCCTGAAGGCGCGCTACCAGGACGAGATCAAGGGCTCCCTGCGCGAGCAGTTCGGGTTCGAGAACGTCATGCAGATCCCGGGCGTCGTCAAGGTCGTCGTCAACATGGGTGTGGGTGACGCCGCGAAGGACAGCAAGCTCATCGAGGGTGCTGTCCGCGACCTCACCGCGATCACCGGCCAGAAGCCGGTCGTGACCAAGGCCCGCAAGTCGATCGCCCAGTTCAAGCTGCGTGAGGGGATGCCGATCGGCGCCCACACCACGCTGCGCGGCGACCGCATGTGGGAGTTCCTCGACCGCCTCGTCAGCACGGCGCTGCCCCGCATCCGTGACTTCCGTGGCCTGTCGCCGAAGCAGTTCGACGGCCGTGGCAACTACACGTTCGGTCTGACCGAGCAGTCGATGTTCCACGAGATCGACCAGGACCGGATCGACCGTGTCCGTGGCATGGACATCACGGTCGTGACGACCGCGACGAACGACGACGAGGGACGCGCGCTGCTCAAGGCGCTCGGCTTCCCGTTCAAGGAGAACTGAGCATGGCGAAGACTGCCCTTGTCAACAAGGCGAACAAGAAGCCGAAGTTCGCGGTCCGCGGCTACACCCGCTGCCAGCGCTGCGGCCGTCCGCACTCGGTCTACCGCAAGTTCGGCCTGTGCCGGATCTGCCTGCGGGAGATGGCCCACCGTGGCGAGCTCCCCGGTGTGACCAAGTCCAGCTGGTGATTGCCCGGGTACGCCGGCCGACCCGGCCGCGCGTACCCACCCCGCCGCACCCCCGCGGCATCCGTACCAACCCAGACCATCTACAGCGCAGGTCCGCCGAGTGTTGCTCGGAGGAAACCGCGGTGAGAGAGGGCGGAGAAGCCCAATGACCATGACCGACCCGATCGCGGACATGTTGACCCGCGTCCGCAACGCCAACTCGGCGCACAAGGACGACGTCTCCATGCCGTTCTCGAAGCTCAAGAGCCACATCGCCGAGATCCTCGAGGCCGAGGGGTACATCGCCGGTTGGACCGTCGAGGACGCCGAGGTGGGCAAGACGCTCACCGTCAACCTCAAGTACGGCCCCAACCGCGAGCGCTCCATCGCCGGTGTGCGCCGCGTGTCCAAGCCGGGCCTGCGCGTGTACGCCAAGTCCACCAACCTGCCGAAGGTGCTCGGTGGCCTGGGTGTCGCGATCATCTCGACGTCCTCCGGCCTGCTGACCGACCGTCAGGCCGCCAACAAGGGTGTGGGTGGGGAAGTCCTCGCCTACATCTGGTAAGGGGTTACTGACATGTCACGCATCGGACGTCTCCCCGTCACCGTCCCGGCCGGGGTCGACATCGCCATCGAGGGCCAGACCGTCAAGGTCAAGGGCCCCAAGGGCGAGCTCAGCCACACCGTGGCCGAGCCGATCACCGTCGAGCAGGGCGAGAACGGCCTCGAGGTCAAGCGCCCCGACGACGCGCGCGTCTCGCGCTCGCTGCACGGCCTGACCCGCTCGCTGATCAACAACATGGTGCTCGGCGTCACCGAGGGCTACGAGAAGAAGCTCGAGATCCACGGCACCGGTTACCGCGTGCTGGCCAAGGGCTCCAACCTCGAGTTCGCGCTCGGCTACTCGCACTCCATCACCGTCGAGCCCCCGAGCGGCATCACGTTCGCCGTGGAGAACCAGACCCGGTTCGCCGTCCAGGGCATCGACAAGCAGCTCGTCGGCGAGGTCGCCGCGAACATCCGCAAGCTCCGCAAGCCCGACCCGTACAAGGGCAAGGGCGTCCGCTACGCGGGCGAGCAGATCCGCCGCAAGGTCGGAAAGGCTGGTAAGTAAGCCATGGCACTGATCGTCAAGCGCGCCAAGGGCAAGACCGCCGCCCGTAGCCGCCGCCACTTCCGCGTCCGCAAGGTCGTCACCGGCACCTCGGTGCGCCCCCGCCTGGTCGTCTCGCGCTCCGCGCGCCACGTCTTCGTGCAGGTCGTCGACGACACCGTCGGCAAGACCGTCGCGTCGGCCTCCACCATGGAGGCGGACGTCCGCTCCTTCGACGGCGACAAGACCGCCAAGGCCAAGAAGGTCGGTGAGCTCGTCGCCGAGCGCGCCAAGGCCGCCGGCGTCGAGGCCGTCGTCTTCGACCGTGGGGGCAACCAGTACCACGGCCGCGTCGCCGCCATCGCGGACGGCGCTCGGGAAGGCGGGCTCTCACTGTGACCGCCAACCAGACCACTTCCGTTGTTGAGATGAGGAACATCTGATGCCAGGACCCCAGCGTCGAGGCACCGGCGGGCCCGCCACCGCGGAGCGCGGTGGCCGCGAGGGCCGCGGTGGCCGTGAAGGCGGCCGCGGTGGCCGTGACGCCCGTGAGCCCGAGAAGAGCCAGTACCTCGAGCGCGTCGTGACCATCAACCGCGTCGCCAAGGTCGTCAAGGGTGGCCGCCGGTTCAGCTTCACCGCGCTCGTCGTCGTCGGTGACGGTGACGGCACCGTCGGTGTCGGCTACGGCAAGGCCAAGGAGGTGCCCGCGGCGATCGCCAAGGGTGTCGAGGAGGCCAAGAAGGAGTTCTTCAAGGTCCCGCGCATCCAGGGCACCATCCCGCACCCCGTCCAGGGTGAGGCCGCTGCCGGTGTCGTCATGCTCCGTCCCGCCAGCCCCGGTACCGGCGTCATCGCCGGTGGCCCGGTGCGTGCGGTGCTCGAGTGCGCCGGCATCCACGACGTGCTGTCCAAGAGCCTCGGCTCGGACAACGCGATCAACATCGTCCACGCGACGGTCGCGGCCCTGAAGGGTCTCGAGCGTCCGGAGGCCGTCGCGGCTCGCCGTGGCCTCCCCGTGGACCGGGTCGCCCCCGCCGCGATGCTGCGTGCCCAGGCCGCCGGCATCGCCGAGGCCAAGGCTGGTGCGTGATGGCTCGTCTGAAGGTGACCCAGACCCGTTCCGAGATCGGTGGCAAGCAGAACCAGCGTGACACGCTGCGCAGCCTCGGTCTGAAGCGCATCGGCGACGTCGTCGTCAAGGAGGACCGTCCCGAGATCCGCGGGATGGTCAAGACGGTGACCCACCTGGTGGCCGTCGAGGAGGTTGAGTGAACATGGCTGACACCACGAAGGCTGCCAAGGCCGCCGAGGGTTCCGCTGCACTGAAGGTGCACCACCTGCGCCCCGCGCCCGGTGCCAAGTCCGCCAAGATCCGCGTGGGTCGTGGTGAGGGCGGGCGTCGTGGCAAGACCGCCGGTCGCGGTACCAAGGGCACCAAGGCCCGGTACCAGGTGCCGGAGGGCTTCCAGGGCGGGACCACCCCGCTGCACATGCGGTTCCCGAAGCTTCGCGGCTTCAAGAACCCGTTCAAGACCGAGTACCAGGTCGTGAACCTCGAGTGGCTCAACGCGCACTACCCGCAGGGTGGCGACGTGAGCATCGAGGACCTGGTCGCCAAGGGCGCAGTCCGCGACGGGCACCTCGTGAAGGTGCTCGGCAGCGGCGAGATCACGGTGGCCGTCAACGTCACGGCCAACGCGTTCTCCGGCAGCGCCAAGGAGAAGATCGAGGCGGCGGGCGGTTCGGCGACCACCGCCTGACCCCCACCCATGACCATGTGCCGCAGGGCAGGTTCCCGGGTTTCCTCGGGAACCTGCCCTGCGGCGCGCGGCGTTAGTCCCCTCGATGCCGGCAGCCCCGGCATCGACGGGTATCTTGTGACGGATCGTTGACGACGCGGCCACCACCCCGGCCGCACCTCTGGAGGACCTGTGCTCACCGCTTTCGGACGCGCGTTCAAGACGCCCGACCTGCGCAGGAAGATACTTTTCACGCTGTCGATCATCGCCGTGTACCGGCTGGGCGCCCACGTGCCGACCCCCGGGGTCAGCTACCCGCTGGTGCAGCAGTGCATCGAGGGTGCCGACAACACCAACGGCCTGCTCGGTCTGGTCAACCTGTTCAGCGGCGGTGCGCTGCTCCAGCTGTCGATCTTCGCGCTGGGGATCATGCCGTACATCACGGCGAGCATCATCATCCAGCTGCTGACCGTCGTCATCCCCCGGTTCGAGGCCCTCAAGAAGGAGGGCCAGTCCGGGCAGGCGAAGATGACGCAGTACACGCGCTACCTGACCATCGGCCTGGCGATCCTGCAGTCCTCGACGCTGATCACCTTCGCGCAGAACCCCGCAGTCGCTGTTCAACAACCCGGCGTGCACGAACATCCTCACCGACGACTCGACCGTCACCATCCTCATCATGGTGCTCACCATGACCGCCGGTACCGGCATGATCATGTGGCTCGGTGAGCTCGTCACCGACAAGGGCATCGGCAACGGCATGTCGATCCTGATCTTCACCTCGATCGCGCGCGAACTTCCCCAGCTCGCTGTGGGCCATCCAGCAGCGTTCCGGCTGGACCGTCTTCCTCGGCATCATCCTGATGGGCTTCGCCGTCATCGCCCTCGTCGTCTTCGTCGAGCAGAGCCAGCGTCGCATCCCGGTGCAGTACGCCAAGCGGATGGTGGGGCGCCGCGTCTACGGCGGCACGTCGACCTACATCCCGCTCAAGGTCAACATGGCCGGCGTCATCCCGGTCATCTTCGCCAGCTCGCTGCTCTCGCTGCCGATGCTGCTGGCCCAGTTCAACCAGCGCTCCGACGGCACCAGCCCCGGCTGGGTCGACTGGATCAACGCCCACCTGGTGCGCGGTGACCACCCGTACTACATGCTCCTGTACACCCTCCTGATCCTGTTCTTCACGTTCTTCTACGTGTCGATCACGTTCAACCCGACCGAGGTCGCCGACAACATGAAGAAGTACGGCGGCTTCATCCCGGGTATTCGAGCCGGGCGACCCACGGCCGAGTACCTCAGCTACGTCCTGAACCGCATCACGGTGCCGGGCGCGCTCTACCTCGCGTTCGTCTCGCTCATCCCGCTGATTGCGCTCGTCCTCGTCGGCGCCAACCAGAACTTCCCCTTCGGCGGCACCTCGATCCTGATCATCGTGGGTGTCGGCCTGGAGACCGTGAAGCAGATCGAGGCCCAGCTGCAGCAGCGTCACTATGAAGGGTTCCTCCGCTGATGCGACTGATCATCCTCGGCCCGCCCGGTGCCGGAAAGGGCACCCAGGCTGCCCGGATCGCCGACCACCACGGCATCCCCGCCATCTCCACCGGCGACATCTTCCGCGCCAACATCAAGAACGAGACCCCGCTCGGGCTCCAGGTCAAGGAGATCCTCGCGTCCGGCGGGTACGTCAGCGACGACGTCACCAACGCCATCGTCGAGGACCGGCTCGCCCAGGACGACTGCGCACCGGGCTTCCTGCTCGACGGCTACCCGCGCACCCTCGCCCAGGTCGCGGCGCTCGACGGCATGCTCGCCGCCCACGGCGCCTCGCTCGACCACGTGCTCGAGCTGACCGTCGACGACGACGCCGTCGTGGCCCGGCTGCTCAAGCGCGCCGAGTCCGAGGGGCGCGCCGACGACACCGAGGAGGTCATCCGCGAGCGGATGGCCATCTACCACCGCGAGACCAGGCCGCTGTCCGACACCTACCGCGAGCGCGGCCTGCTGGTGGACGTCGACGGCCTCGGCGAGGTCGACGAGGTCACCAAGCGCATCCTGACCGCCCTCACCTGAGCCCGACTCTCAGTCGAGAGTAGAGAACACGCCGTCTGCCCTTCGGGGCAGGCGGCGTGTTCTCTACTCTCGACCGGGGACTGGCCGTGGGCTGTGGATGACGGCGGATGCCGTTCGCCGGTTTCGGCGACGCTGTCACCGTGCGCCCGTCACCGCTCCCGGTCGAGCTCGGGCCAGGGCCGTTCAGCACGGCCGGCCGACTCGGCCGCCCGAGCTGCTGGCCGCGACTGTGCCCCGACCGGAGCGCGCTGCGGCCGCAGCCGACCTCGTGCACCCGACTCGCTGGCGGCGCACATGCTGGCTGCGAGCCGACGAGACCGCTGCGTCGAGCGGGCCCGTCGCCGTTTCAGGTCGCCATGCCCGGCGACAGGGCGTGCTCTCGCACGTGACCGCGGCGCTGCTCTGGGGGGTACCGTCTGCCACCGAGCCCTCGAGCAGCTGGCGATCGGCCGAGGGCGCGTCCGCTGCGTCGTCGACGGCGCCGACCGGTGCGACCTCGGCGAGCTACCGCGTGGCTCGTTCTCCATCACGGACCTCGTCGTCGTGGGCGATGCCGTCGTGGCGCGACTCGATGCCAGGGCTGGGCGGCCAGCCGGCGTGGCTGCCCTGCGCGAGGCGTTGTACGCGAGGAACCGGCCGCGTGGCGCGGTCGCGCTGCGGCACGCCCTGACGCTCGTGAGACCCGGAGTCCGGTCGCCCATGGAGACCAGGGCGCGCCTGATGTTCGTGGGGGCAGGTTTCCCCGAGCCGGAGGTCAACGCGCCCGTGACGGACTCCGCGGGGGAGTGGCTGGCGGAGGGTGACCTCGTCTGGCGCCGTCAGCGCGTGGTGGGGGAGTACCAGGGCGAGCACGCATGCCGATCGGCGCCGACGCAGTTGGGACGCCTTCCGCCGGGGACTCGTGGAGAGCCACGGATGGCGGGTCCGGGAGCTGTGGGCCGAGGACCTGCACCGAGGTCCGCGGCGGCGGTGGACCCTCACGAGCTTCGCGCAGGCGCTCGACCTCGACCCCTCGAGCTGCGCATCGCCTGATCGGACCCCGCGGTCGAGAGTAGAGAACACGCCGTGCACGGCATCCGCACGGCGTGTTCTCTACTCTCCGCGGGATCGGCGGATTCGGGGGTGAGGGCTGCGCGCCGGTAGGGTTTTGCGCATGGGTCTGTTCAACCGTGACCGCTGCGAGGGCAAGACTCCCGAGCAGCTCGCCGGCATGCGCACCGCCGGTCTGCTCGTCGGGCGCACGCTCGAGCTGCTGCAGGGCGCCGTGCGGCCCGGCATGACCACCCTCGAGCTCGACACCCTCGCCGAGACCCACATCCGCGACCACGGCGGCATCCCGAACTTCCAGCTCGTCCCCGGCTACCGGCACACCCTGTGCACCTCGGTGAACGAGGAGATCGTGCACGGCATCCCGGGCTCGCGCGTGCTGCTCGAGGGCGACGTGCTCTCGATCGACTGCGGCGCCCAGGTCGGCATCTGGAACGGCGACGCCGCCGTCAGCGTCGTCGTCGGCGGCTCGCAGGCCGGCCGGCCCGACGACGTGGCGCTCATCGAGGACACCGAGGCCTCGCTGTGGGCCGGCATCACCGCGCTTGCGCGTGGGCGAGAGCCTGTACGCCGTGGGCGCGGCCGTCGAGGACAGCCTCACCGAGAGCGGTGGTCGCCGCGGCCGGGAGTACGGCATCGTCGAGGACTACGTCGGCCACGGCATCGGCACCTCGATGCACATGGACCCCCAGGTGCCCAACTACCGGGTCTCCGGCAAGGGCCCGAAGGTCGTCGACGGCACCACGATCTGCATCGAGCCGATGGTGGCGCTCGGCGACCAGGACAACATCGTGCTCGACGACGAGTGGACCGTCGCCACCCGCGACCGTTCCCGCGCGGCGCACTGGGAGCACTCGGTGGCCGCGACGGCGGAAGGGCTGTGCGTCCTGACCGCGGTCGACGGCGGCAAGGCCCGGCTGGGCACGCTCGGGGCGGCGTTCGCCCCGATCGACCCCGCCTGACCCGGCCTCGGGAGACTCCGCGACACCCACCGCTCGCCGGACCGCCGGCCCGCCGGTGTGCCCAACCTCTCGGTGAGCACCCGCGCCGGCACCACTAGGCTGGGGCCACGGGCTCGTGACGGGTCCGTCCCGAGCGCGCACGGCCATCGACGGCCGGCCCGAGTCGGGTGCGTGGCACGGGCGGCCGCGCCGGCACCGCAGCCGGCGGCCGCAGGAGAGGGAGCACGATGACGGACGCGTCGGTCGCCCAGACCACCGACAGACCACCGACCGGACCCCCAGCCGACCCTCCGGGCGGACCTCCGCCCTGGCGGCCGGCTTCCCGGAGCAGGGTCGCGAGGAGTGGCAGCGTCTCGTGGCCGCCGTGCTCAACAAGGGCCGCGCCGAGGACGCCCGCCTCGACGGGCCGCAGGCGGAGGCCGCCCTGCGCCGCGGCCTCGAGGGCGGCCTCGAGGTCGACGCCCTCTACCTGCGCGAGGACCGCGCGCTCGGGGTGCCCGGGGCGATGCCGTTCACGCGGGGGCGGGCCCTGCGCGACGCGACGACCCCGTGGGACGTGCGCCAGCTCCACGACGACCCGGACCCCGCCGTGACCCGCGCGGCCGTGCTCGACGACCTCGAGCACGGCGTCACCTCGGTGTGGGTGCACGTCGGCGACGACGGCGTGGCCGTGGCCGACCTGCCCGAGGTGCTCAGCGACGTTCGCCTCGACCTCGCCCCGGTCGTCGTCTCGTCGTTCACCGACCAGCCGGCCGCGGCCCGCGCCCTCCTCGACGTCGTGGCCGACCGCGAGTCGGTCGGCGGCAACCTCGGCCTCGACCCGTTCGGGGCCGCTGCCCGGCTCGGCACCACCCCCGACCTCGCGCCCCTGGCCGACTTCGTGAGGCAGTGCGCCCACCGCGACGGCTGGCGCGCGATCACCGTCGACGCCCGTGTGCTGCACGAGGCCGGCGCCACCGACGTCGACGCGCTCGCCGTGGCCGTCGCCACGGGGGTCGAGTACCTGCGCCACCTCGAGGCGGCCGGCATCCCGGCATCCGAGGCGTTCGGCCAGATCGACCTGCGGGTCGGCGCGACCGCCGACCAGTTCCTCACCGCGGCGGCCCTGCGCGCCGTGCGCCGGGTGTGGGCCCGGGTCGGTGAGGCCTGCGGTGTCGTCGAGGACCAGCGCGGGGTGCGCACCCACGCCGTGACGAGCCTGCGGATGTTCACCCGCGAGGACCCGTGGGTCAACGTGCTGCGCAGCACCCTGGCCGCCTTCGGTGCGTCCGTCGGCGGGGCCGACTCCATCACCGTGCTGCCCTACGACACCGTGCTCGGCCTGCCCGAGCGGCTGGGCCGCAGGCTGGCCCGCAACACCCAGATCCTGCTCGCCGACGAGTCCAACGTCGGCCGGGTCACCGACCCCGGTGGCGGCTCCTGGTACCTCGAGTCCCTCACCGACCAGGTGGCGGATGCCGTGTGGGCCCGCTTCCAGGAGGTCGAGCGCGCCGGTGGTGCCGTGCAGGCGCTCGCCGACGGGGTGCTGCACCGCTGGGTCGGCGACGCGACCCACCAGCGCGACCGCGAGATCTTCACCCGTCAGCGCCCGCTCACCGGGGTGTCGATGTTCCCGGTGTCGGGGCACCAGACGCTCGAGCGCCGGGCGCGACACACCGTGCCCGCGGGAGAGCGGGCCCTGGCCCCGCGCCGGGACTCGATGGTCTTCGAGAAGCTGCGCGACCGCGCCCAGGCCATGGTCGACCCCAGCGTCATCGTGCGCACCCTCGGGACCCGCCGTGACTACGGGGCCAGGCAGGCCTTCGTGAACAACCTGCTCGCCGCTGCCGGCATCCGAGCAGCCGAGGACGGCTCCCGGGTCGCGGTGCTCACCTCGAGCCCCTCGGCGTATGCCGGCGAGGGTGCCGCCGCGATCGCCGACCTGCGTGCGGCCGTCGAGCGGGTCCTCGTCGCCGGGCGCGCCAGCGAGCTGGGTGCGGCCGCCGACCAGGTCGACGGCGAGGTCCACGAGGGCATGGACGTCGTGGCGTTCCTCTCCGACCTGCTCGACCGCCTGGGCGCCGCGGCCGGCCCCGGTCCGGAAGCCTCCACCAGCACGACCAGCACCCCCACCGCCCCCACCACGCCGGAGGGTTCGCGATGAGCACCGTCCCCGACTTCACCACCCTCGACCTCGGTGCGGGCCGCCCCGACGGCGCCCCGGTGCCCGACGGTGAGCCGTGGCTGACCCCGGAGCAGATCCCGGTCAAGCCGCTCTACACCGAGGCCGACCTCGCCGGGCTCGACTTCCTCGACACCGTGCCGGGCGCGCCGCCCTACCTGCGCGGCCCGTACCCGACGATGTACACCACCCAGCCGTGGACCATCCGGCAGTACGCCGGGTTCTCCACCGCCGAGGAGTCCAACGCGTTCTACCGGCGCAACCTGGCCGCCGGGCAGAAGGGCCTGTCGGTCGCCTTCGACCTCGCCACCCACCGCGGCTACGACTCCGACCACCCGCGGGTGACCGGCGACGTCGGCATGGCCGGCGTCGCGATCGACTCGATCTACGACATGCGCACCCTGTTCGACCGCATCCCGCTGGACCAGATGTCGGTGTCGATGACGATGAACGGTGCGGTGATCCCCGTGCTCGCGCTCTTCGTCGTCGCGGCGGAGGAGCAGGGGGTGGCGCCCGAGCAGCTCACCGGGACCATCCAGAACGACATCCTCAAGGAGTTCATGGTCCGCAACACCTACATCTACCCGCCCGAGCCGTCGATGCGGATCATCAGCGACATCTTCGCCTTCAGCAGCGCCCGGATGCCGCGGTTCAACTCGATCTCGATCTCCGGCTACCACATGCAGGAGGCCGGGGCCACGCAGGACCTCGAGCTCGCGTACACCCTGGCCGACGGGGTGGAGTACCTCCGGGCCGGGAAGGCGGTGGGGCTCGACGTCGACGCGTTCGCCCCGCGGCTGTCGTTCTTCTGGGCGATCGGGATGAACTTCTTCATGGAGGTCGCCAAGATGCGGGCCGCGCGCCTGCTGTGGGCGCGCCTGGTCAAGGACCAGGGCGCGACCAACCCCAAGTCGCTCTCGCTGCGCACCCACAGCCAGACCTCGGGCTGGTCGCTCACCGCCCAGGACGTCTTCAGCAACGTCGTGCGCACCTGCGTCGAGGCGATGGCGTCCACCCAGGGGCACACCCAGAGCCTGCACACCAACGCCCTCGACGAGGCCATCGCCCTGCCCACCGACTTCTCGGCCCGGATCGCCCGCAACACCCAGCTGGTGCTGCAGCAGGAGTCGGGCACCACCCGGGTCATCGACCCGTGGGCCGGCTCCGCCTACGTCGAGCGGCTCACCGCCGACCTCGCCGAGCGGGCGTGGCAGCACATCGAGGAGGTCGAGGCCGCCGGCGGCATGGCGAAGGCGATCGAGGCCGGCATCCCGAAGATGCGCATCGAGGAGGCCGCCGCGCGCACCCAGGCGCGCATCGACTCCGGCCAGCAGCCGGTCATCGGCGTCAACCGCTACCCCGTCGACGAGGACGAGCCGATCGAGGTGCTCCGGGTCGACAACGCCGCGGTGCGGGCCAGCCAGCTCGCCAAGCTCGAGCGGCTGCGCGCCGAGCGCGACGAGGAGGCCACCCGAGCCGCGCTGAAGCGGCTCACGGATGCCGCGCGCTCCGGTTCCGACGGCACGCTCGACACCAACCTGCTCGCGCTCGCGATCGATGCCGCGCGCGCCATGGCCACCGTCGGCGAGATGTCGGCCGCCATGGAGGAGGTCTTCGGCCGGTACACCGCCCAGATCCGTACCATCGGGGGCGTGTACAGCGCCGAGGCGGGGGAGGACGAGACGGTCCACGAGGCCCAGGCGCTCGTCGAGCAGTTCGAGCGCGAGCAGGGCCGCCGCCCGCGCATCCTGGTCGCCAAGATGGGCCAGGACGGCCACGACCGCGGCCAGAAGGTGATCTCGACCGCGTTCGCCGACCTCGGCTTCGACGTCGACGTGGGCCCGCTGTTCCAGACGCCCGCGGAGGTCGCCCGTCAGGCCGTCGAGGCCGACGTGCACGTCGTGGGGGTCAGCTCGCTGGCCGCCGGCCACCTCACCCTGGTGCCGGCCCTGCGCGCCGAGCTCGACGCGCTCGGCCGCCAGGACCTGATGATCGTCGTGGGCGGTGTCATCCCGGCCCAGGACTTCGAGGCCCTGCGCGCCGCCGGCGCCGACGCGATCTACCCGCCCGGCACCGTCATCAGCCGGGCCGCCGTCGACCTGGTCGGCGACCTGCGCGAGCGGCTCGGGTGACGCAGGGCGACGTCGCGGACCTCGCCGCCGGGGTGCGCGCGGGCTCGCGTCAGCACGTGGCGCGGGCCATCACCCTGCTGGAGTCCACCCGGGCCGACCACCGCGAGCGGGCCGCCGAGCTGCTGACCTCGATCGCCGACGCCACCGGTGGCGCCGTGCGGGTGGGCATCAGCGGCGTCCCCGGGGCCGGCAAGTCGACCTTCATCAACGCGATGGGATGCCGGCTGGTCGAGCGGGGCCACCGGGTCGCCGTCGTCGCGGTCGACCCCACCTCACGGCGCACCGGGGGCTCGATCCTCGGGGACCGCACCCGGATGGCCGAGCTCGCCGCCAGCGAGGCCGCCTTCATCCGGCCCAGCCCGTCGGGCAGCCAGCTCGGTGGGGTGGCCCGGGCCACCCGCGAGTCGATGCTCGTGCTCGAGGCGGCCGGCTACGACGTCGTCATCGTCGAGACGGTCGGGGTCGGCCAGAACGAGATCGCCGTCTCCGAGATGGTCGACACCTTCCTGCTGCTGACCCTGGCCCGCGCCGGCGACCAGCTGCAGGGGATCAAGCGCGGCATCCTCGAGCTCGCCGACGTCATCGCGGTCAACAAGGCCGACGGCGACGGCGAGGGGCCGGCCCGCGGCGCGGCCCGCGAGCTGGCCGGCGCGATGCGGCTGATGATGCCGGGGCCCTCGGCGCGCCGCCCACCGGTGCTCACCTGCTCCGCCGTCACCGGCGCCGGTCTCGACGAGGTGTGGTCGGCCGTGCTCGAGCACCGCGAGCACCTCGAGGCCGAAGGCTCGCTCGAGGTGCGTCGGGCCCGGCAGCAGCAGGACTGGATGTGGGCCATGGTCGACGCCCACCTGTACGACGCGGTGCGGGACGCGACCACGGTGCGGACCGAGCGGGCCGAGATCGAGCGTGCGGTGCGCGCCGGGGAGCTCAGCGCGGTCGACGGCACCCATCGCATCCTCGACCTGTACGTCGCTGACCTGCGCGGACCCACCGACGCCTGAGCGCGGCCCGTGGCCGAACGGCTGACGTCCCGGTGACCGAATGGGCGGTTTCTCGGCATCCGCCGGGTCGGCGTGTCGCGGCAGCAGCATGATGCAAACACGCCCGACAACGGCCCGCCCCTCTCGCCCTTGGGGTCACCACCGGTCTCGCCCCCGGTAGTCGAGCGCACTACATCGAGATCCCCCTGCAACCCTCGAGGAGCACCACGTGCGTTCATCCAACCCTGCCCTGCGGGCGACAGCAGTCGTCGCGGTCGTGGCAGCACTCTCGGCCGGTATGGCCACCACGGCACAAGCCGGCAAGACGTCCAAGGGCAAGCCCGGCGGTACTGTCGTCACGACGACGACGACGACCACCACCACCACGACGGCCCTCTCGTCGTCAGCCATCAAGTCGGTGCACGACTCGGTCTGTCCGAGCGTCGCCGAGTACACCTCCTGCGCCGGTCTGAGCATCACGGTCTCCGACGCGGGCGCCACGGGGTGGACCGCCACCTCGGCGCCGGGCAACCGAACCACCTCGTACAACTCCCACTACGCGATGTCGTCGGCCAACTGGGCCCAGACGGTCTCGCACGAGATCGGCGGACACCACGACGCGTGGAACGAGCTGGTCGCCAAGGTCGGCGCCACCCAGGCGTGGACCGACTACTACGACCTCGACTACTTCGGCAAGACCTGGGCCGAGGGCCGCTACAAGGCCGTCGTGGGCACCGTCCGCACCTTCACGCTCAGTGAGGGCAAGGAGCTCTACCTCGACTGCGTCGGTCCGGTGAGCCACGGCTACTCGGGCAACTACCTCACCAACCGCGGCGTCAGCGGCACCACCGCCCAGACGACGTTCTGCCAGGGTGCGGCCACCGTCATGTCCGACGCGATCAGCAAGGTCCGCCCCGCCTGACCCGCACGTCCACCGGTGACACCACGACCGGGCCGGCCCTCTCGTCGCCGGCCCGGTCGTGCGTTCGCCGGCGGGCTGCGTCGCCCGCGACCACCGATTTCGTGCTCAGGGCACGCCTCCCGTAGTATTGAACGTCGGTCACGTGTGCGTCCCTCGCATGGGTGTGTCCCTGCGTGAGCAGCACGGGGCCGATTTCCATGGGCGGCTCGACTCCACGAAAGAGTCACCCAACGGCGGATTGAGAGGGTATGGCCAAGAAGGACGGCGTCATCGAGATCGAGGGCACGATCGTCGAGGCTCTCCCGAACGCGATGTTCCGGGTAGAGCTCACGAACGGTCACAAGGTCCTCGCGCACATCTCCGGGAAGATGCGCCAGCACTACATCCGGATCCTCCCCGAGGACCGCGTGGTGGTGGAGCTCAGCCCTTACGACCTGACCCGCGGCCGCATCGTCTTCCGCTACCGCTAGAACACAGACATCGACGAGACAGCAAAGGCGACATGAAGGTTCAGCCGAGCGTCAAGAAGATCTGTGACAAGTGCAAGGTGATCCGCCGCAACGGGCGGGTCATGGTGATCTGCGAGAACCTGCGCCACAAGCAGCGCCAGGGCTGACGCGAGTCAGACGCAGCACCGCCCCGACCAGGGGCCGCACGGGTCCACAGGACTTCGAGCACACGCACAAGTGAATGCAGCACGCAGCACCCGACCCCCGACGGGTCACCTGGATGTCGCAGGTGGGCGCGGGACGTCACCCTCGGCCCGGAGGCCGAGGACCGGACCAGGATGGGCCGGACCGGTGTTTGCTCCAGACCTCCGGAACCACAGATAAGGAACCATCCTCAGATGGCACGTCTTGTTGGAGTGGACCTCCCGCGCGAGAAGCGCGTCGAGGTCGCACTGACCTACATCTTCGGAGTCGGTCGGACCAGCGCACAGAAGGCCCTCGCGGCGACCGGTGTCAACCCGGACACCCGCGTCAAGGACCTCGGCGACGACGGAGCTCGTCTCCCTGCGCGACTGGATCGAGGACAATCTCAAGGTCGAGGGTGACCTGCGCCGCGAGGTGCAGTCGGACATCCGCCGCAAGGTGGAGATCGGCTCGTACGAGGGCATCCGCCACCGTCGTGGCCTCCCGGTGCGCGGTCAGCGCACCAAGACCAACGCGCGCACCCGCAAGGGCCCCAAGCGCACCGTGGCCGGCAAGAAGAAGGCCGGTAAGTGACCTGCGCCCAGCGCGCGTCACTGCCACCGCTTCCGAAGAACTCGTAGGAAAGAGAACACATGCCTCCCAAGGGCCGTACCGCGGGCGCCAAGAAGGTGCGCCGCAAGGAGAAGAAGAACGTCGCTGTGGGCCAGGCCCACATCAAGAGCACGTTCAACAACACGATCATCTCGATCACCGACCCCGCCGGGGCCGTCATCGCCTGGGCCTCTGCCGGCCAGGTCGGCTTCAAGGGTTCGCGCAAGTCCACGCCGTTCGCCGCGCAGACCGCCGCCGAGGCCGCTGCACGCCGTGCCATGGAGCACGGCATGCGCAAGGTCGACGTCTTCGTCAAGGGCCCGGGCTCCGGTCGTGAGACCGCGATCCGTTCCCTGACCGCCGCCGGCCTCGAGGTCGGTTCGATCCAGGACGTCACCCCGAGCCCGCACAACGGTGTTCGCCCGCCCAAGCGCCGCCGCGTCTGAGCGCCACGAGACTTCGCGAAAGGTAAGAGAGAGCAATGGCCCGTTACACCGGACCCATCACCAAGAAGTCGCGCCGACTCAAGACCGACCTCGTCGGCGGCGACAAGAACTTCGACCTCCGTCCCTTCCCGCCCGGCCAGCACGGCCGTCGGCGGATCCAGGAGAAGGAGTACCTCACCCAGCTGCAGGAGAAGCAGAAGGCCCGCTTCACCTACGGCGTCATGGAGAAGCAGTTCCGCCGGTACTACAAGGAGGCGGCCAACCGCCCCGGCAAGACCGGTGAGAACATCCTGACGATCCTCGAGTCCCGTCTCGACAACGTCGTCTACCGCGCCGGCCTGGCCCGCACCCGCCGCATGTCCCGCCAGCTCGTGACCCACGGTCACTTCCTGGTCAACGGCGTGCGCGTCGACGTGCCGTCCTACCGGGTCGAGCAGTACGACATCATCACGGTGCGCAAGCAGTCCGTCGAGACCCTCCCGCTCCAGCTGGCGCGCGAGACCTTCGGCGACCGTCCGATCCCGGCCTGGATGCAGGTCGTCGCCGGGCAGCCTGCAGATCCTCATCCACCAGCTGCCGACCCGGGCCCAGATCGACACGGTCCTGGCCGAGCAGCTGATCGTCGAGTTCTACTCCAAGAACTGACACCACGCCGGATGCCGTCCGCTCACCGGAGCGGACGGCACCCGGCGAGCGGTCCGCACCACGTACAGAGGTGGGGCGGACACCGGGCCACGCACCCGGCATTCACGAGGCGTCATATGGCGGTCGCCCGTGGGAAGGAAGAACCACCGTGCTCATCGCACAGCGTCCCGTCCTCTCCGAGGACGTCCTCTCCGAGTCTCGGAGCCGTTTCGTCATCGAGCCGCTCGAGCCCGGCTTCGGCTACACGCTCGGCAACTCGCTGCGTCGCACCCTGCTCTCGAGCATCCCCGGTGCGGCCGTGACCAGCATCCGCATCGACGGCGTGCTCCACGAGTTCTCCACGATCCCCGGGGTCAAGGAGGACGTCACCGAGATCATCCTCAACATCAAGGGCCTGGTCGTCTCCAGCGAGCACGACGAGCCCGTCGTGATGTACCTGCGCAAGCAGGGTCCCGGCGCGGTCACCGCGGCCGACATCGCCCCGCCGGCCGGTGTCGAGATCCACAACCCCGATCTGCACATCGCCACGCTGAACGACAAGGGCACGCGTCGAGATGGAGCTGACCGTCGAGCGTGGTCGCGGCTACGTCTCGGCGCAGCAGAACAAGTCCGGCGACCAGGAGATCGGCCGCATCCCGGTCGACTCGATCTACAGCCCGGTGCTGACCGTGACCTACAAGGTCGAGGCCACCCGTGTCGAGCAGCGCACCGACTTCGACCGCCTCGTCGTCGACGTCGAGACCAAGAACTCGATGGCTCCGCGTGACGCGCATCGCGTCCGCCGGCAAGACCCTCGTCGAGCTGTTCGGCCTGGCCCGCGAGCTCAACGTCGAGGCCGAGGGCATCGACATGGGCCCGTCGCCGACCGACGCCGCGCTCGCCGCCGACCTGGCCCTGCCGATCGAGGACCTCGACCTCACCGTCCGGTCCTACAACTGCCTCAAGCGCGAGGGCATCCACACCGTGGGTGAGCTCGTGGGGCGCAGCGAGGCCGACCTGCTCGACATCCGCAACTTCGGTGCGAAGTCGATCGACGAGGTCAAGGCCAAGCTCGCCGGCATGGGCCTGGCCCTCAAGGACAGCCCTCCCGGCTTCGACCCGAGCCTCATCGTGGACCGCTACGACGACTTCACCTTCGGAGAGGGCGAGGACGACGCGGCGTACGCCGAGGACGAGCAGCTCTGACCAACGCCTCCAGGCCACCTAACCAAGGAGAACAGCAATGCCCACCCCCACGAAGGGTCCCCGTCTCGGAGGCGGTCCCGCTCACGAGCGGCTCATCCTGGCGAACCTTGCGACCTCGCTCTTCGAGCACGACTCCATCACGACCACCGAGGCCAAGGCCAAGCGCCTGCGCCCGCTGGCCGAGCGCCTCATCACCTTCGCCAAGCGCGGTGACCTCCACGCCCGTCGCCGGGTGATGACGGTCATCCGCGACAAGGGTGTCGTGCACCGTCTCTTCGTCGAGATCGGGCCCGACATGGCCGAGCGCAACGGCGGCTACACCCGCATCACGAAGATCGGCGCCCGCAAGGGCGACAACGCCCCCATGGCGGTCATCGAGCTCGTCCGCGAGCCCGTCGCCAAGAAGGCCACCGTCAAGGAGGCCGAGGGCGCGACCAAGCGTGCGGCCAAGGACGACGCGGCCAAGCGCAAGGCTGCCCAGGACGAGGCCAAGGCGGCTGCCGCCGAGACCAAGGCCGACGAGGACGAGGCGAAGGCCGCCGACACCGAGGAGCCGACCGCGGTCGAGCTGCCGGCCGGTGCCGTCGCCGCGACCGAGGACGGCGCGACCCCCGAGGGCTTCACCGTCAAGGGCAACGCCGACTCCGGGAAGTACCACGTCGAGGGTTCGCAGTGGTACGACCAGACGATCGCCGAGTTCTGGTTCGCGGACGCCGAGGCTGCCGAGGCCGCGGGCTTCGAGCCGGCCGGTGGCCCCGCGAAGCAGGTCGAGGACGAGGCCTGAGCCTCGCCTGACGCGGACGTCCGTGAACGGCCCTCCTCCCCTCGCGGGAGGGGGGCCGTTCCGTGTGCGGGGGACGGGCGCGCGCCACGCCACGTCGGCCCTCGGCGACTGCCGGCACTACGCTGGCGCGGTGACGCTGCGGATCCGGATCGACCTGTCCTACGACGGGACAGCGTTCTCCGGGTGGGCCGCCCAGCCCGGCCGGCGCACCGTCGAGGACACCCTCAGCGACGCCCTGACGACCATCCTGCGAAGCCCGACGCCGGTGCGCCTGGTCGTCGCCGGCCGCACCGATGCCGGCGTGCACGCCCGCGGTCAGGTGTGCCACGCGGACGTCGACCCCGCGGGCTGGGAGAAGGTGCGGGGCCGCTCGGGTCGCCCGCTCGAGGATGCCGCCGCGACCCGGCTGCGCGGCATCCTGCCCGCCGACCTGACGGTCCGCCGGGTCAGCCTGGCACCGGACGGTTTCGACGCCCGCTTCTCCGCACTTCGGCGGCGCTACCTCTACCGGATCTGCGACGACCCGGCCTCCCTGGACCCGCTGCGCCGGCACGACACCGTGCTGGTCCGTGGACCGCTCGACGTCGAGGGCATGGACCGGGCCGCGCGCAGCCTGCTTGGGCCTGCACGACTTCGCGGCGTTCTGCAAGCGCCGGCAGGGCGCCACCACCGTGCGCACCCTGCTCGACCACCGCTGGGACCGGGCGCCCGACGGCACGGTCGAGGCCACCGTCGTCGCCGACGCCTTCTGCCACAGCATGGTCCGGGCCCTCGTCGGGGCGGTCGTGCCCGTGGGCGAGGGCCGTCTCGAGGTCGACGTCCCGCGCGCGGTGCTGCAGGGCGGGGTCCGCGACTCCCGGGTGCGGGTGATGCCGCCGCACGGGCTCTCGCTCGAGCAGGTCACCTACCCCCCGGACGACGAGCTCGCCGCGCGCGCCGCCGAGTCCCGGGTGAGACGGGTGCTGCCGGGCTGAGCGGCGCGTCATGGGTCCCGAGCTTCCGGGTTTCGGCCACGGTGGGGGAGCATTGGACGGTCGCCGGTGGGAGCAGCCCGCTGGCCGCGTCCCGAGAGAGGTGCCCATGTCGGCGGATGACGACGAGTGGTCGAGCTCGGTCAGCGAACGGATGCGGATCTTCAACCGCGACGAGGAGGCCACGGCATCCGCCATCTACGGCGTCATCGTCAGCGCGGCCGTGATGTCGGCGTCGCAGGCCGATCAGGCCTACAAGATGATCATCGCGGTGCTCGTCACGCTGACCATCTACTGGGGCGCCGAGCGGTACGCCCGGGTCGTGGCCGAGCGCATCCACGAGGGGCACCGCCCGAGCTGGACGAGCCTGCGCTACCAGCTCACCCACGGGTGGGAGCTGGTGAGCGCGTCCGCCCTGCCGCTCATCACGCTCGCCGTCATGAGCGTGCTCGGTGCGGACCTCACCACCGCGGTGCTCGGGGCGCTGATCTGCAGCACGCTGCTGCTCTGCGTGGCGGGCTGGGCGATCGGGCGGGGCGGCCGGTTGTCGACGCGGGAGCGGGTCGCGTCGACGCTGGTCGCGGGGATGTTCGGGCTCTTCTTCGTCCTGCTCAAGACCTTCCTGCACTGAGCCGCGAGGACGCCGCGGGAATCTCGGGTGAGTTCGTCGCCCGGGTCGGGGACACTGGTGACTCGTGGGCCACCTCGACGTCAACGCCGTGAGCTTCTCCCTGCCGGACGGGAGACGCCTGCTGCGCGACGTCACCTTCCGGGTGGGCGAGGGCGCCAAGGTCGCGCTCATCGGCCCCAACGGCACCGGCAAGACCACGCTGCTGCGGATCCTGGCCGGTGACCTCCCGGCATCCGACGGCGCCGTGACCCGCAGCGGTGGCCTGGGCGTGATGCGGCAGTTCATCGGCAAGGTCCGCGACGACAGCACGGTGCGCGACCTGCTCGTCTCGGTCGCGCCCGACCGGGTGCGCCGGGCGGCCCTCGAGGTCGACCGCACCGAGCTCGCGATGATGGAGCGCGAGACCGAGCAGGACCAGCTCGACTACGCGCAGGCGCTCGTCCGACTGGGGCGACGTCGGCGGCTACGAGTGGGAGACGCTCTGGGACGTCTGCACCGTCGCCTCGCTCGGCACGCCGTTCGAGCGGGCCCAGTGGCGCCAGGTGTCCACGCTGTCCGGCGGGGAGCAGAAGCGCGTCGTGCTCGAGGCGCTGCTGCGCGGCCCCGACGAGGTGCTCGTGCTCGACGAGCCCGACAACTACCTCGACGTGCCCACCAAGCGCTGGCTCGAGGCGCGGCTCGTCGAGTCGGCCAAGACCGTGCTGTTCGTCAGCCACGACCGCGAGCTGCTCGACCGGGTGGCCACCCGCATCGCGACGCTCGAGCCGAGCCGCGGCGGCAACACCGTGTGGGTGCACCCCGGTCGGTTCTCGACGTACGACCAGGCCCGGGCCGAGCGCAACGACCGCCTCGACGAGCTGCTGCGCCGCTGGGACGAGGAGCACGCGAAGATCAAGGCCCTCGTCATCATGTACCGGCAGAAGGCGGCCTACAACGACGGGATGGCCTCACGCCTGCAGGCCGCCGAGACCCGGCTGCGCAAGTTCGAGGAGGTCGGGCCGCCCGAGGCGGTTCCGCTGCGCCAGAAGGTCGCCATGCGGCTCACCGGGGGCCGCACGGCCAAGCGCGCCGTGGTGGCCAGCGCGCTCGAGCTGCGGGTCGACGGTGGCCAGCTGATGCAGCCCTTCGACACCGAGATCTGGTTCGGCGAGCGGGTGGGCGTGCTCGGCAGCAACGGCTCGGGCAAGTCGCACTTCCTGCGGCTGCTCGCGGCCGGCGGCAGCGACCCCGACCGCGAGCACCAGCCGGTCGGCGACATCCGACCGACGCCGGTCGAGCACGACGGCCGGGTCGTGCTCGGGTCACGGGTGCGGCCCGGCTGGTTCGCGCAGACCCACGACCACGCGGCGCTGCACGGGCGCACCCTGCTCGAGATCCTGCACCGCGGCGACGACCACCGGCCCGGGATGCCGCGTGACCTCGCCGCCCGCGCGCTGGACCGCTACGGGCTGGCCAAGGCCTCGGAGCAGACCTTCGACTCGCTGTCGGGCGGGCAGCAGGCGCGGCTGCAGATCCTGCTGCTCGAGCTGTCCGGGGCGACCCTGCTGCTCCTGGACGAGCCGACCGACAACCTGGACCTGCACTCGGCCGAGGCCCTCGAGGACGCCCTGGACGCGTTCGAGGGCACCGTGCTCGCCGTGACCCACGACCGCTGGTTCGCCCGTGGCCTGGACCGGTTCCTCGTCTTCCGCGCCGACGGGAAGGTGGTCGAGTCCGACGAGGCGATCTGGGACGAGGGCCGGGTCAGCCGACAGCGCTGACGCCCGCGACGTCGCGGCCCGGGGCGCTTGTCGGGCCCCGGGCACGGCGCGAGACTGGGGACCATGGACCCGCAGCGCAACAAGGAACGCACCCTGGACGCCGTGGCCGCCCTCAACCGGGGCGACGTCGAGGGCTACCTCGCCATCTACGCACCGGGAGCCGTCGTCCACGGCCTGCCCGAGCACGTGACCCCGGACGCCTCGGGGCACCGTGACGTGCTCATCGACATCCGCCGCGCGCTGCCCGACTTCCGGGCCGACGTGGCGGCCGTCGTGGCCGAGGCCGACCTGCTCGCGGCCCGGGTCACCTACACCGGTACCCACGAGGGCACGATGCGCGGCGTGGCACCCACCGGGAGGGTGCTGACCTGGTCCGCCATGACCTTCCGCCGCTTCGACGAGGAGGGCCGGGTCGTCGAGCGCTGGATCATCGGCGACGACCTCGCCCTGCTCCACCAGCTCGGCCTGGTCTGAGCGGCGCTCACACCGCCGACCTATTCGGCGTCAACGAGCATTGACGCGAATATCAATTGGCGTTAATGTTCGTTGTCATGAACTCGTCGACCCGGACCTACCGGATGACGGCGCGCGCCTCCGCCGTCGAGCAGACCCGCCGCCGGGTGCTCGAGGCCGCGGTCGCCCTGCACCTGCGCCGGCTGTCGGCGGACATCTCGCTGGCCGACGTCGCCGCGGAGGCGCAGGTCAGCGTGCAGACCGTGCTGCGCCACTTCGGCACCCGCGATGGCCTGATCGAGGCCGCCCTGCAGTGGGCGACCGACGACGTCGAGCAGGAGCGACGGGTGGAGCCGGGTGACGTGACCGCCGCCGTGCGCGCCGTCGTCGACCACTACGAGCTGCGCGGCGACGGCGTGCTCCTCCTGCTCGCCCAGGAGGGCTCGGAGGCCTTCGCCGCCCGCGTCACGACCCACGGCCGGGCCGTGCACCGCCGCTGGGTCACCGACACGTTCGGCCCGCTGCTCGCGCGGGGCGAGGGCCGCGAGGAGGCGCTCGACCTGCTCGTCGTCGCGACCGACGTCTACACCTGGAAGCTGCTGCGACGCGACCGTCGCCTGTCGCTCGCGAGGACCCGCGCCCGGATGGAGGCGCTCGTGCGCGCCGTCCTCGCCCTCCACCCACCACGCCCGGCCTGAGCCGGCCGGGTCGGCCGCCACGACCGGGCAGCAGAAGGAGTCGTCATGACCGAGATCGTCGTCGTCACCTGGGACGGCGGAGGCAACGTCGCGCCCGCCTTCGCGATCGCCGCCGAGCTGGCGGCGCGCGGTCACGGCATCCGGGTTCTCGGGCACCGGTCGCAGCGCGAGGCGATCGAGGCGGCCGGCTTCGCGCCGGTGGCCGTCCACGAGACCCGTGACTTCACGGCCGGTGGTACCCACTCCGACCGTGAGCTGGTCGCGACCTTCGGCGACCGTGGTACCGGGCGCGACCTGCGTGCCGAGCTGGCCCGGCGACCGGCCGACCTCGTCCTGGTCGACGCCCTGACCATCGGCGCCCTCGATGCCGTGCGGACCAGTGGCGTGCGGTACGCGGTGCTCGAGCACTTCTTCGACGGCTACTACCAGGGGCTGCTGCGCGGCCCGCTGGGCGTCGTGCTGCGCGCCAAGGGGCTGCGCCCGGGGCGTGCCCTGCGTGCGGGCGGCGGTGCGTCTGGTGACGTCGCTGCCCGCGCTCGACGACGTGCGCCAGGGCGAGCGGGTGTGCCAGGTGGGGCCGGTCGTCACGTGGGCACCACGCGTCGCCGACGAGCCGACCGTGCTGGTGAGTCTGAGCACCTTCGGCTACGCCGGGATGGGGGAGCGGCTCCAGGACGCGCTCGACGGGTGCTCCGAGCTCGACGCCCGGGTCGTGGTGACCACCGGCCCGCACGTCGACCCCGCGTCGCTGCGCGTGCCGGCGGGGGTCGAGGTGCACCGGTTCGTGCCCCACGACGAGCTGATGCCGCGCGCGAGCGTCGTCGTGGGTCACGGCGGCCACGGCACCGCGATGCGGGCGCTGGCCCACGACGCGCCCGTCGTGGTGCTGCCCATGGACCCGCGCTCGGACCACCTGATGGTCGGCCTCAGCCTCGAGCGGGCGGGCAGCCGGGCGGCTGGTCCGCCGTCACGGGTGGCCCGGCAGCCGATCGCCGCGGCCGTGCAGGGCCTGCTCGCCGACGGCCCGCACCGCGCGGCCGCCGCCCGGCTCGGCGCAGCCGTGCGCTCGGCGCCCGGTGCGCACGGGGGCCGCGGACGCCCTCGAGGGCGTGCTGGCCGGCAGTGGCCAGACCAGCGGGAGGTAAAGAAATCGTAAGATTTCGGTTCCGTACCCCCATGTAAAGCGTTTTCGCATCTACGTTTCTCGGCTGTACCCCCCTCCCGGACGGCGTGCCGACCGGACACCCCGAGGAGCAACGATGCCCCGTTCACGACGCCTGTACGCCCTCGCGGCGGGTGCGCCCTCGTCGCGGTCCCCGGCGTGCTCGCGGCCACGCCCGCCTCGGCCGACCACACGGACCTGCCCTCCCGGGTGACGCTGATGGGCTCCCTGCAGAGCGAGCTGGGCTGCGCGGCCGACTGGTAGCGCGACGTGCACGGCGACCGACCTGCTGCGCGGTGTCGGTGATCGCCGGCCTGTTCTCGCGCGACCTTCGACGTGCCGGCCGGTGACCCCGCCGAGCCGTACACTCGTGTACAAGGTCGCGCTCAACGACTCGTGGGACGAGAACTACGGCGCGCCAGTCGGCGCTTCCCGACGGCAACATCCCGCTGGTGCTCGCCGGCCCGACGACGCTGCCCTTCAGCTACGACCACGACACCCACCGGGTCACCGTCAGACCCGTCCCGCCGACGAGGACCTCACGCCGCCGACGCGGCGCTGGCCGGCGACTGCCTGCGCGAGGACCTCACCCGCGAGCGGTTCTACTTCGTCATGGCCGACCGGTTCGCGAACGGCGACGCCGCCAACGACACCGGCGGCGATCACCGGGCACGCGGCTCGAGCACCGGCTTCGACCCGACCGCCAAGGGGTTCTACCACGGTGGTGACCTCAAGGGCATCATCGACCAGCTCGACTACATCAAGGGCCTGGGCACCACGGCCATCTGGCTGACCCCGTCGCTTCAAGAACAAGCCGGTGCAGGGCGCGCCGGGCCGAGGAGAGCGCCGGCTACCACGGCTACTGGATCACCGACTTCACCCAGATCGACCCGCACCTCGGCACCAACGCCGACCTGAAGACGCTGATCGACGCCGCGCACGCCAACGGGCATGAAGGTCTTCTTCGACATCATCACCAACCACACCGCCGACGTCATCGACTACCGAGTCGGCGTACGACGCCACCAGGCAGTGCCCTCGAAGCCAAGGCCGCGCCCTACGAGAACGCCGACGGCACCACCTTCGACGACCGCGACTACGTCAACGCGACCTTCCCGGCGATGGACCCGGACGTCACCTTCCCGTACGCGCCGTTCTTCCGCAGCGCGGCCGACGCCAACGCGTCAAGATCCCGGCCTGGCTCAACGACCCGACGATGTACCACAACCGCGGCGACTCGACCTTCGCCGGCGAGACCTCGAGTACGGCGACTTCCCTCGGGCCGGTCGGCCTGGACGACCTGTTCACCGAGCGCCCCGAGGTCGTCGAGGGGATGGTCGACATCTACAAGACGTGGGTCGACGTCCGGCATCGACGGCTTCCGGATCGACACCGTCAAGCACGTCAACATCGAGTTCTGGCAGAAGTTCGGCCCGGCCCTGCGGGCACGCGGCCACGGTCGAGAACGACGACTTCTTCATGTTCGGCGAGGTCTACGACGGCAACCCGCGCGTTCATGTCCCAGTACACGACCGAGGGCAAGCTGCAGGCCACCCTCGACTTCGGCTTCCAGGGCAGGGCGTGACTTCGCCAAGGGCAAGCCGACGACCGTGCTGCGCGACTTCTTCGCGCTGACGACTACTACACCGACGCCGACTGCAACGCCTACTCAGCTGCCGACCTTCCTCGGGAACCACGACATGGGCCGCGTCGGCAGCTTCCTCGCCAGGGCGACCAGCTGAGACGACGCCGAGCTCCTCGAGCGCGACCAGCTCGCCCACTCGCTGATGTACCTCACCCGCGGCCAGCCGGTGTCTACTACGGCGACGAGCAGGGCTTCTCCGCCCGTCCGACGGCCCCGGCTCGGCGACCAGGCGCCCGCGAGGACATGTTCGCGAGCCAGGTCGGCGCTGTACAACACAGCACGACCTCATCGGCACCGACGCGACGACGGCCGTCGACAACTTCGACACCGACCACCCGCTGTACGAGCACATCGCCGAGCTCTCCGCGCTGCGCGCCGAGCACCCGGCGCTCGCCGACGGTGCCCAGGTCCACCGCTACGCCGACGACGGCGCCGGCATCTTCGCCTTCAGCCGGATCGACGCCGACGAGCAGGTCGAGTACGTGGTCGCCGTGAACAACGCCGACCGAGGCCTCGACGGCCACCTTCGACACCTACCAGCCGGCCCGCAGCATGCTCAAGGGCGTCTGGCCCGCCGCGGCGCGAGCAACCTCAAGACCGACGCCGAGGGCCGGGTGACCGTCACCGTGCCGCCGCTGTCGGCCGTCGTGTACAGGGCCAACGAAGCTGCGCGCCACCAGGACTCGCCCGCGCCGGTGTTCACCTCGCCCGGCGACACCGGCATCGTCACCGGCCGCGCCGAGGTCGGGGTCGACGTCCCGGGTGGCGACTTCACCCAGATCACCTTCGCTTGGCGCCCCGTCGGCACGCAGGACTGGCAGGTCCTCGGCACCGACGACAACGCGCCGTACCGCGTCTTCCACGACGTCCGCGGGCTCGCCCTGGGCACGCCGGTGGAGTACCGGGCCATCGTCCGCGACCACGACGGCGACGTCGGCGTCGTCTCGACCAGCGCCGTGGTGGGCCAGCCCCAGCCCCCGGCCGACCCCGGCTCGACCTCGGGCCGATCACCCAGCCCGACGCCGTCTCGGTGCCGGGCAGCCACGGCAGCGAGATCGGCTGCGCGGCCGACTGGGACCCGCCGTGTGACGCCATCCAGCTGACCCTCGACGACGACCAGATCTGGAAGGGCACGTTCTCACCGCAGGCCGGCCAGTACGCCTTCAAGGCCGCGCTCAACCGGTCCTGGGACGAGAACTACGGCGCCGGCGGCAAGCGCAACGGCTCGAACATCTCCGTACGACACCGACGGCGGCGGTGACCTTCTACTACGACCACCGCACGCACTGGGTGACCAACACCGAGCTGGACCCGATCATCGTGGCCACCGGCGAGCTTCCAGAGCGAGCTGGGCTGCACCGCCGACGGGGACGCCGACGTGCATGCGGTCGTGGCTGCAGGACCCGGACGGCGACGGCACGTACTCGTTCACGACGATCGACATCCCGGCGGGCAGCTACAGCGTCGCCGTCGGTGACGGCGCACCGGTGGCGTTCACCGTCGAGGAGGGGCTGGCCACGACGGTCGCCTACCAGGCGTCGTACCAAGGCGCTCACCGTCGAGACCTTCGCGCCGGACTTCGGCCCCGACCTGTCCACCGCGCGGGCCTCCTGGCTCACGCCCGTGAGGTCATCTCGTGGAACCTGCCCGACGACCGGGGGTCCTGGACCTACCGGCTGCACTGGGGCGCCGGCGGGCTCCCTCGACCTGGACGCCGAGACCGTCGGCGGGTCGTCGGTTCCCCTGACCCTCGACCCGGCGGGGCTGCCCGCGGCGCTGGCCGCCGGCGTACCCCGACCTCGCCGACGACGAGGTGCTCAGGCTCAGCCACAGGCGGACGCCAGGGACGCGCAGCGGATCGCCGCCGCCGGCCAGGTCGCCGTGGCGGCCTACGACGAGCTGGGCCGCCTGGTGCAGGCGACCGGGGTGGAGGTGGTGGGCAACCTCCGCTAGGGGTGCTCGCGCCCGGCTCAGCGGCCGATCGTGACGTCCGTGCCGCTGAGCTGGGCGTCGAACCCCTGCGGGGTGACGGCGACCGCGTCGAGCGACATGCCCGCCGGCACACCGGGCACGTCCTGCCGGATGGTGGCCAGGCTGCGGGCCAGGGTGCTGGCCGCAGCGTCGAGGAACGACGGGCCGCCGAGGTCGATGGTCTCCGGCTCGATGAGCAGCTGGCCGCCGTCGGCGGTCACCGTGCCGGTCGCCTTCAGGGTGATGTCGCGCCCGAGGATGGTGACCTGGCGCTCGACGCCCGTCTTGCCGTTGCCGGCGTCGTAGACCGTGACGTCCTGGCCGACCTGCTCGGCCACGGTGGCGAACGGGATCGTGGCGTCGATGTCGAGCGACTGCGCCCGCAGACCGGCCTCGGAGAACCGCACGCCGGAGCCGGTCGCCACGACGTCGACGAGGTCGCCCTGGGCCGACACGACGTCCTGGCTGCGCAGCTCGACGGCGCCCGAGCCAGGTCTCGTCGGCGGTGAGGTCGGCGGGCCGCTGCGCCACGCTGGCCGACGCGGTGGGGGCCGGGGAGGCGGTCGAGCCGGCGGCCGGGGACGCCCCCGAGCCGAGCGAGAGCACGAGCGACCACCAGGGCCAGGGCGAGGACGGCGAGGGTCGCACCGACCCCGAGCAGGAAGTTCTTCACCCGGTCAGGGTCCCAGCCTCCGCTGGGAGGAGGCTGCGAGCCTTCTCGGCCCGGCGTGCCGGGAGGTAGAAGAACGCCCCGAGGATGCTCACCGCTCCCGCCGTCACCATCGCGGCGGCCAGGCTGACCCGGTCGGCCATCAGGCCGAAGATCGGCCCGGCGATCCCGAAGGCCAGGAAGGCCATCATCGAGTTGATCGACAGCACGGTGGAGCGGTTCTTCGCCTGCGCCTCGCGGTGCAGCAGCGCCTCGTGCGGCGGGCCGTTCAGCCCGTGCATCGAGTAGGTGAACAGGTACGCCGCGATGAGGCCGGCCGGGCCCATGACCAGGCCCATGACGACGGCGCCGAGGGCGTTGAGCACCCGGCCCACGATGGCCGCCCGGGCGACACCGATCCGGCTCGACGTCGTGCCCGCCAGCCAGGCGCCGACGCTGAACAGGCCCCACCCGGCCGCCGAGACCGGGCCGACGAGGGCGCCGGCCTCCTGGGCCGAGCCGACCATCTCCTCCAGCCGCAGCGGCATGAACGACTCGAAGGTGATCATGCCGATCGACCAGAAGACCTCGGCCGCGACGATGCCCATGAGCACCCTGTTGCGGCCGAGCAGCACCAGGCCGCTCTTGATCACGACCGGGGTCTGGCGCGCCTCGCTCAGGGCGTGCGCGAGGCGGGTGCGCTCGGAGCCGACGTGTGGCCGGTTCTCGCGCATGACGACGCCGACGACGACGAGGTGCACCACGCTGAGGACCACCGACACCCAGACGGCGACGTCGAGGGCCGAGGCGTCCTCGTGGCCGAGGACGGTGGCGGCCGGGTTCCACCAGATGAGCAGGCCGGAGAGCACCGCCCCGACGGCGATCGCGACACCGAGGATCGACCCGGCCCGCGACAGCTGGCGGTCGACGTCGGCGCCGGGCGTCGTCTCGTGCACGGTGTCGACGAACCACGCCTCGAGCGGCCCGGAGTCCAGCGCCCGGAAGGCGCCCATCAGCGCGCCGGCGACGACGAACGCCCAGAAGCTCTGCGCGACCGCGTAGGCCGTGATGGCGACGACGTTGACGACCGCGGCGGTGAGGTAGACCGGGCGGCGGCCCACGGCATCCGCGAAGCCGCTGGTCGGCAGCTCGAGGAAGAAGCAGGTGAGGCCCATGACCGAGCCGATCGTGGCGGCCTGGGCGATCGTGAGGCCGCGGCTCGGTCATCACCAGGATGAAGATGCCGACGACGAAGCCGACCGGCAGCCAGCGAGTGGTCGTGATCAGGTAGTAGCGACGCTCGGCGGCGCGGGGGCTCAGGTGGGTGCTCATCGGGCCGGCGCGTTCTCGAGGTCGAGCGCGTAGGCGAACAGGTAGACCGCGATGCGCTTGGCGTCGGGGTTGCCCTGGCCGACCCGTCGGTAGCGCGCCACCACGTCGCCGATCTCGTCGCGCATCGCGCCCAGCTGCTCGGCGGTGAGCAGGACCATGTCGTCGCTGGCGCCGCACGCGTCCTGCCACGGGACCGGCCAGGTGGGCGACGCGTCGACCCAGCGCTCGGCCTGGGTGGAGAAGTGGCGCACGTAGTCGCGAGCAAGCCAGTTCAGGGCCGTCTCGGAGTCCTCGTCACCGGCGAAGTCGCTCGGGTAGTAGGAGTGGAAGTCGGTGGCGGCGCGCCAGAGGCGGCGCTTGCCCTCGCCCTCCCCGGTGTCACTCACCAGGCCGACGGTCTCGAGCTTGCGCAGGTGGTACGACGTGGCCCCGGAGTTCGTGCCCAGCTCGGCAGCGAGGTCGGTGGCGGTGGCGGGGCCACCGACGCGCAGGGCGGACAGCAGCCGCGAGCGCAGCGGGTGGGCCAGCACCCGCAGGCTGGTGGCATCCAGGCGGATGCCGGTGAGCTCGGGTTTGGCGGGTGACACGGGCGTCGGAGTGGTCATACGTGCACAATACCTGTGCACACTTGCTTTGCACAAGAGGGGTGCACAGAATATGTGTATACACGTCATCGCAGGTCAGGTGGGGTCCTGCGGGGCCTCGGCGATCGATTTGGGGCGCCGACCGGTCGACCCGTAAACTTGAGCACTGTTGTGCCGTGCGCCTCCGACAGGGGCCTGCAGTCCCTGACGGGAGCACGCGGCATACGCCTTTCCACCATCCTCGACGATTCAGGACACCTGATGCGTACCTACACCCCGAAGCCGGGCGAGATCACGCGCACCTGGCACGTGATCGACGCGACCGACGTCGTGCTCGGCCGCCTCGCGAGCCAGACCGCGATCCTGCTGCGCGGCAAGCACAAGGCGACCTTCGCCCCCCACGTCGACGTGGGCGACTTCGTCATCATCATCAACGCCGACAAGGTCGCCCTCACCGGCGCCAAGCTGCAGCAGAAGAAGGCCTACCACCACTCCGGTTTCCCGGGTGGCCTCAAGGCGACCTCCTACACCGAGCTGCTCGCCAAGAACCCGGAGAAGGCCATCGAGAAGGCCGTGCGCGGCATGCTGCCCCAAGCACCACCCTCGGCAAGGCCCAGCTGAGCAAGCTCAAGGTCTACCGCGGCACCGAGCACCCCCACGCTGCCCAGCAGCCCAAGCCCTTCGAGATCACCCAGGTGGCCCAGTGATGACCGAGAACGTGCAGATCGACGAGACCGCCGGGACCGACGTCAACGACGCGCTGGTCACCGAGTACACCTCCGAGTCCGACACCGCCGCCGCCGGCGAGGCCGGTCCAGCGTCCGCGCGCCACGGCGCCGGGTGCCGCCACCGGTCGTCGCAAGCAGGCCGTGGCCCGCGTGCGCATCGTGCCCGGCACCGGCGAGTGGACCGATCAACGGCCGCACCCTCGAGGGCTACTTCCCCAACAAGGTGCACCAGCAGATCGTCAACGAGCCGCTCAGCCTGCTCGAGCTCGACGGCTGCCTACGACGTGCTCGTGCGCGTCCACGGCGGTGGCCCCTCCGGCCAGGCCGGCGCGGTGCGCCTCGGCGTGGCCCGCTCGCTGAACGGCATCGACGAGGAGCTCAACCGCCCGGCCCTGAAGAAGGCCGGCTTCCTCTCCCGTGACGCGCGCGTCCCGGAGCGCAAGAAGGCCGGCCTCAAGAAGGCCCGCAAGGCGCCCCAGTACAGCAAGCGCTGACCCGGCGGCAACCGGCACACCCTCGCGTGTGCCGCTGCTCGCACCGAAGGCGGCACCCATGGATCGGGTGCCGCCTTCGGCGCGTTCAGGGGTAGGTTCGACTCCGGCAACCGCTGCGAAAGGCACCATCCATGTCCCGACTCTTCGGCACCGACGGCGTGCGCGGCCTCGCGAACGGGCCGGTCATCACCGCCGAGCTGGCCCTGTCGGTCTCGGTCGCCGCGGCCCGCGTGCTCGGCCGAGTGGGCGTCGTCCCGGGCCACCGGCCCAAGGCCGTCGTGGGGCGCGACCCGCGCGCCTCGGGCGAGTTCCTCTCGGCGGCCGTCGTGGCCGGCCTCGCCGTCGGCGGGGGTCGACGTCTACAACGCCGGCGTGCTGCCCACCCCGGCCGTCGCCTACCTGACGGCCGACGTCGGCGCCGACTTCGGGGTCATGCTCTCGGCGTCGCACAACGCGATGCCCGACAACGGCATCAAGTTCTTCGCGCGCGGCGGACACAAGCTGCCCGACGAGGTCGAGGACCGGATCGAGGCGCGCGATGGGCGAGAAGTGGGCCCGCCCGATCGGCGCCGACGTGGGCCGCGTCGTGACGATGACCGAGGGCCACACCCGCTACATCTCGCACCTGCTGCGGGTGCTTCCCAACCAGCTCGACGGGCTCAGGGTCGTCATCGACGGCGCGCACGGCGCCGCGAGCATGGTCTCGCCCGAGGTGTTCCGGCTCGCGGGCGCCGACGTCATCGAGATCGGCACCGCGCCCGACGGCCTCAACATCAACGACGGCTTCGGCTCCACCCACCTCGACCCGCTCAAGGCGGCCGTGGTGGCGCACGGCGCGCACCTCGGCATCGCCCACGACGGCGACGCCGACCGCTGCCTGGCCGTCGACGCCACCGGCACCGAGGTCGACGGTGACCAGATCATGGGCATCCTCGCCGTGGCGATGAAGGAGCGAGGCGTCCTGGCCCAGGACACCCTCGTCGCGACGGTGATGAGCAACCTCGGGCTGCTCCATCGCCATGGAGCGCGAGGGGATCCGGGTGCTGCAGACCGGGGTCGGCGACCGGTACGTGCTGGAGGAGATGCGCGCCGGCGGCTACTCCCTGGGCGGCGAGCAGTCCGGGCACGTCATCATGCTCGACCACGGCACCACCGGTGACGGCGTGCTGACCGGCCTCATGCTCGCGGCCCGGATGGCCGCCACCGGGCGCAGCATCGCCGACCTCGGCGCGGTGATGACCCGCCTGCCGCAGGTGCTCGTCAACGTGCGGGGCGTCGACAAGGGGCGGGTCGAGAGCGACGAGGGCCTGCAGTCGGCGGTGCGCCGGGAGGAGGCCGCGCTCGACGGCCACGGCCGCGTGCTGCTGCGCAAGTCGGGCACCGAACCGCTGGTGCGGGTGATGGTCGAGGCGCAGACCCAGGAGCAGGCGGATGCCGTCGCGACGCGCCTCGCGGGTGTCGTGCGGGAGCGCCTGACCCCCTGACGCCGGGCTAGAGGGTTGCGACGACGTGGCGGGCGATCTCGAGCGAGGCCGTCGCGGCCGGTGACGGTGCGTTGAGCAGGTGCACCACCCGGCCGTGCCGCTCGAGCAGGAAGTCGTCGACCAGGCTCCCGTCGCGCCGCACGGCCTGGGCGCGCACCCCGGCCGGCGCGGGCACCAGGTCGGCATCCGTGACCTCGGGCACGAGCCGGCGCACGCTGTCGGCGAAGCGCCGGTGCGACAGTGACCGCACCATCTCACCGGCGCCGCTGCGCGCCTGTCGGCGGGCCAGCCGCCAGAAACCGGCGTACCCGAGGGTGTCGACGAGGTCGCGTGCGTCGACCCGCCCCCAGTCGTAGCCCTCGCGGGCCAACGCCAGCACGGCGTTCGGCCCGGCGTGCACGTGCCCGTCGATGCCGCGGGTCAGGTGCACCCCGAGGAAGGGCAGCTCGGGGTCGGGCACCGGGTAGACCAGGCCGCGCACCAGGTGGGCGGCGCCCGGGGCCAGCTCGTGGTACTCGCCGCGGAAGGGCACGATGCGCACCGACGGCTGGTGCCCGAGCAGCCGGGCGACCCGGTCGGCGTGCAGCCCGGCGCAGCTCACCACCACGTCGGCGGCGAGCTCGCCGCGCGTCGTCTCCAGCACGACCTCCCGCGGGCCGTCGGCGCCACCCACGACCTCGGTGCCCGGCACCAGGTGCGCGCCCGCGTCGCGCAGCCGCCGCACGAGCACACTGCACACGGCGCGGTAGTCGATGACGCCCGTCTCGGCCACGTGCAGCGCGGCGACTGCCGCCACGTGCGGCTCCTGCTCACGGGCCTGCTCGGCGGTGAGCCGCGTGACGGCCAGCCCGTTGGCCAGCCCACGCTGCTCCAGAGCCGCCAGCCGCTCCAGCTCGTCGGCCGCGGTGGCGACGACCAGCTTGCCGGTGACCCGGTGCGGCACCCCCTCGGCGCGGGCCAGGTCGAGCAGCGACGCCGCGCCCGCGCGGCACCAGCGGGCCTTGCGGCTGTCGGGCGGGTAGTACAGGCCCGAGTGCACCACGCCGCTGTTGCGGCCGGTCTGGTGGCGCGCCCAGTCGTGCTCCTTCTCGAGCACCGTCACCGCTGCCGTCGGGTCCTCCCGCAGCACGCGCTCGGCCACCGCGAGACCCACGATGCCGCCGCCGATGACGACGACGCGCCGCCCGGGCGTCACGGCAGCCGTCGACGGCTCAGCGTGCGTGGTGGGCGGCGAGGATGCGGGCGTACTCGAGCCCGGAGTCCTTCACCGTGCGCACCTGGGTGTCGTAGTCGACGTGCACGATGCCGAAGCGCTTGTCGTAGCCGAAGGCCCACTCGAAGTTGTCCATCAGGCTCCACGCGAAGTAGCCGCGCACGTCGGTGCCGCCCTCGATCGCGTCGGCGACGGCACCGAGGTGCCCGTGCAGGTAGGCGGTGCGGTCGGTGTCGTGCACGTGGCCGTCGGCCGACAGGCTGTCGGCCCACGCCGAGCCGTTCTCGGTGATGTAGATCGGCAGCCCCGACTCGCGCGCCGACCGCTCGATGATCAGGCGGTGGCTCTCGGGGGACTGCTCCCAGCCCATGTCGGTGAGCGGCGGGCGGGGTGCGGTGTCGACGACGCCGTCACAGCCCGGCATCGCGTTGGCGGTGTCCTCGCCCTCGCGGGCCGCGCGCACCCGGGCCGGGAAGTAGTTGTTGACGCCGAGGTTGTCGAGCGGTGCCGAGATCGTCGCGAGGTCGCCGTCCTGGATGAAGGCGTGGTCGGTGAGGTGGGCGGTGTCGTCGAGGAAGCCGTCGGGGTAGGCGCCGTGGAACAGCGGACCGAAGAAGATGCCGTTGAGCGCGTTGTCGGCCCGGCGCACGGCATCCGCGTCTCGCTCGTCGCCGTCGTCGGGGCCCCAGACCTGGGACGGGTTGAGCGTGATCGAGACCTCGGCGCCGGGGGAGTGCTCGCGGATGACCGGCACCGCCGTGCCGTGGGCGAGCATCAGGTGGTGGGCGGCGACCATCGCCTCGACGGGGTCGTGGTGGCCCGGGGCGTGCGCGCCGAGGGCGTAGCTGAGGACGCTCGAGCACCACGGCTCGTTGAACGTCGTCCAGTTGGTGACCCGGTCGCCCAGCGCCGCCACGGTCGCCGCGGCGTAGTCGGTGTACCAGCCCGCGACGTCGCGGTTCAGCCAGCCGCCCTTGTCGTCGAGCACCTGGGGCAGGTCCCAGTGGTACAGGGTGACGACGGGCCGGATTCCGTTCTCCAGCAACGTGTCGACGAGCCGCGAGTAGAAGTCGAGGCCTGCGGCGTTGACCGCGCCGGAGCCGCCGGGGATGACGCGCGGCCAGGCCACGGAGAAGCGGTAGGCGTCGAGCCCGAGGTCCTTCATCAGGGCGACGTCCTGCGGCATCCGGTGGTAGTGGTCGCACGCGACGTCGCCGGTGTCGCCGTTCGCGACCTTCCCGGGGGTGCGGCAGAAGGTGTCCCAGATCGACGGGCTGCGGCCGTCCTCGTCGTGGGCCCCCTCGATCTGGTAGCTCGCCGTGGCGGCTCCCCAGAGGAAGCCGTCGGGGAAGGTGCGCGCGAAGTTCTCCATGGCCGTCACGCTACCGGTCGGGCATGACCTCGTCGCCGACCCTGACCACACCCCGGGACTCGGGCACCAGCTGCACGGCGAACCACGTGGCCCCGTCCCACTTCCGGTGCTTCGCCAGGGTGCGGATCGGCTCGTGCCCGCGCTCGAGGGTGCTGGGCTCGATCGTGGTCAGGACGCAGCGGTCGACGGGCTTGACGACCCGGAACTCGACCGGTCCGACGCGCACCCGGCGCCAGCCGTCCTCCTCGAACGGGTCGAGGTCGCCGTCGACGACCAGGTTGGGGCGGAACCGCTCCACGACGAGCGGTGCGCGCGGCGCCTCGCCCCGCTCGAGCGCGGTCTCGGCCACCCAGTCGCGCAGCCGGCGCAGCGAGGCGGCGGACGCGAGGGTCACCGGGTAGGCGTCGGCGAAGGCAGTCGCCTCCCCCGGTCTGGCGTGGGTGGGGCTCAGCGGTCGGGGCGAGTGCACGTGGACGAGCCGCAGGTCGTCGCGGCCCAGGACGTTCGCCGAACCACGCACCGGCCTCGTCGGGTGCGGCGACGCCCTCCAGCCCACGACCGTGGACGCTCACCGGGAGCGCTGGGCCGGATGGCTCCTCGACGTCGAGCGGCTCGAGCCCGGGGGCGGTCAGCCGCAGGGCGACGGGCAGCCCGGGGTCGGTCGCGGCGGTGTCGGCGGTGACGGTGAGCAGGCGGGGCTCCTCGCGGGCCGTGACGCACTCACCGGTGCCGTCGACGACCATCCAGCGGCGGTCGCCGGCCAGTCCCCACGGCTCGACGTCGCCGTGCAGCACCGGACGCACCGCGGTGCTCTTGACCGGGTGCAGGTGCAGGCCGTCGAGCCGGATCACGCGACGGGGCGGACGGGACCGACGTCGCCGATCGTTCGGACCACCTTGGCCTCACCGTCGGCGAGGTCGTACTCGGCGCCGACGACACCCAGGGCGCCGGAGCGGATGCGGTCGGCGATGAGCGTGGAGCGCTCGCTGATCAGGTCGCAGGTGCGCTCGACGTGCTCGCGCTCGATCTGCTCGATGGTGGGGGTGCGGCCGCCGCGTGAGGCGGCGAGGACGCTGGGCGTGACCCGCTCGACGATGTCGCGCAGGAAGCCGCCCGGCACCTCGCCGGTGCGCACGGCCACCTCGGCGGCCCTGACCGCGCCGCACGAGTCGTGGCCGAGCACGACGATGAGCGGGCAGTCGAGCACGCCGACACCGAACTCGAGCGAGCCGAGCACGCTGGGGTCGATGACGTGGCCGGCGGTGCGGACGACGAAGAGGTCGCCGAGGCCCTGGTCGAAGATGATCTCCGCGGCCACGCGCGAGTCGGCGCAGCCGAAGAAGATCGCGAACGGGTTCTGCTTGGCGGCGATCCGGTGCCGGAAGTGCACGTCCTGGTGCGGGTGGGCGCGCTCGTCGGCCATGAACCTGGCATTGCCCGCGGCCAGCACGCGCCAGGCCTCCTCGGGCGTGCGGGGCCGCGTCCCCGGCTGCGTGCGGTGCCGCTCGATCACGCTCCGGACGCTACCAGCGTGGGGCCGTCGGGCTCAGATCAGTCCGGTGCGCTTCTCGATCGTGAAGGCGACCGGCTTGGTGACCGAGGCGAAGAAGTCGTTGCCCTTGTCGTCGACGACGACGAAGGCGGGGAAGTCCTCGACCTCGATCTTCCAGATCGCCTCCATGCCCAGCTCGGGGTACTCGAGCACCTCGACGCTCTTGATGCAGTCCTGTGCCAGCCGCGCGGCCGGGCCGCCGATCGAGCCGAGGTAGAACCCGCCGTGCGCCTTGCAGGCGTCGGTGACCTGCTGGCTGCGGTTGCCCTTGGCCAGCATGACCATCGAGCCGCCGGCGGCCTGGAACTGGTCGACGTAGGAGTCCATCCGGCCGGCGGTGGTCGGGCCGAACGAGCCGGACGGCATCCCCGCCGGGGTCTTGGCCGGGCCGGCGTAGTAGACCGGGTGGTCGCGCAGGTAGGCCGGCATCTCCTCGCCCGCGTCGAGCCGCTCCTTGATCTTCGCGTGCGCGATGTCGCGGGCGACGACGAGCGGTCCGCTCAGCGACAGCCGGGTCTTGACCGGGTGCTTGGTGAGCTCCTCGAGGATCTCCGCCATCGGGCGGTTGAGGTCGATGGAGACGACGGCGCCCTGGCCGGTTGACGACGCGCCCACGGCATCGGCCTGCTCGTCGCCGAGCCCGGTGTGGGTCTGGTCGGGCAGGAAGCGCGCCGGGTCGGTCTCGAGCTGCTCGATGAACACGCCCTCGGGGGTGATCTTGCCGAGCACCTGGCGGTCGGCCGAGCACGACACCGCGATGGCGACGGGCAGCGAGGCGCCGTGGCGGGGCAGGCGCACGACGCGGACGTCGTGGCAGAAGTACTTGCCGCCGAACTGTGCCCCGATGCCGAACTGACGGGTCAGCTCGAGCACCTTCTCCTCGAGCTCGGTGTCGCGGAAGCCGTGGCCGGTGGCCGGGTCGCCCGACTTGGGCAGCTGGTCGAGGTACTTCGTGCTCGCGTACTTGGCTGTCTTGAGGGCGAACTCGGCGCTCGTGCCGCCGATGACGATCGCCAGGTGGTAGGGCGGGCAGGCCGCCGTGCCCAGGCCGCGCAGCTTCTCGTCGAGGAAGCGCAGCATCGCGTCGGGGTTGAGGATCGCCTTGGTCTCCTGGAACAGGTAGGACTTGTTCGCGCTGCCGCCGCCCTTGGCCATGAACAGGAACTTGTACGTGCGTCTCGTGCCCGGGGGCGGTGTCGGCGTAGAGCTCGATCTGGGCGGGCAGGTTCGAGCCGGTGTTCCGCTCGTCCCACATCGTCACGGGCGCCATCTGCGAGTAGCGCAGGTTGAGCCGCGTGTACGCGTCGTAGACCCCGCGGCTGATCGGCTCCTCGTCGCGGCCGGGGGTGAGCACGTGCTGGCCGCGCTTGCCCATGACGATCGCGGTGCCGGTGTCCTGGCACATCGGCAGGATGCCGCCCGCGGCGATGTTCGCGTTCTTGAGCAGGTCGAGCGCGACGAACTTGTCGTTGTTGCTCGCCTCCGGGTCGTCGAGGATGTTGGCGAGCTGCTGCAGGTGGGCCGGGCGCAGGTAGTGCGCGATGTCGTGCATCGCGGTCTCGGTGAGCAGGCGCAGCGCCTCGGGCTCGACCTGCAGGAAGCGACGCCCGCCCGGGCCGTCGGCGACGGACACCCCCTCGCGTGGTCAGCAGCCGGTAGGCGGTCTCGTCGCCGCCGACGGGCAGCAGGTCCTCGTAGCTGAAGTCGGTCATCGGATCTCCTCGCGGGTAGGGGCGTACGCACCGGCGTGGCGCACCGTGACGCCGCTCGTCGCCAGGGCGCGGTCGATGGCGGGGCGCACCTGCGCCAGACCGGCCGCCTGCAGCCGGTCTCGCGCCTCGCAGGCTGCCGAGCAGGCCGTCGTCGAGCAGGCCGGACACCAGGCCCGCCATGAACGAGTCGCCGGCGCCGACGGTGTCGACGACCGTGATGGCGTACGCCGGTTCGCTGCCCTCGTCACCCGACGCCGCGCGCCAGGTGACGCCGCGGGCCCCGAGGGTGACGACGGTGAGCCCGGCGCCGAGTGCCGCCCACCCGGCCATCACCTGCGAGGGCGACTGGCCGGGGTAGAGCCACTCGATGTCGTCCTCGGAGCACTTGACGACGTCGGACAGGGCCACGAGCTCCTCGACACGGGGCCGCACGGCATCGGCGCTGCCCATGATCGTGGGGCGCACGTTGGGGTCGTACGAGACGCTGCCGGCAACGCGGGCGCGGTGCACGGCGGCGGTGACCTCGGTGTCGCCCGGGGTGAGCGTGGTGCCGATCGAGCCGATGTGCACGTGGGTGGTGCCCTCGGGCAGCTGCACCGCCGGAAGGTTCCAGTGCAGGTCGAAGACGTAGGTCGCGGCGCCCGACTCGTCGATGGTCGCGGCGGCCGTGGACGTCGGGTGCGCCGGGTCGGTGCTGCCCGGGAGCAGCTTCACGCCGCCGGCCTCGACGTGCTCGGTGCACCGGATGCCGTGGGCGTCGGTGCCGACGAGGGTGGCGAACCACGTGTCGTGGCCCAGTCGGGCGAGCCCGAGCGCGACGTTGGCCGGCGACCCGCCGACGTGCTCGGCGGTCTGGCCGTCAGGGGTGTGCACGATGTCGACGAGCAGCTCGCCGATGACCACGACCGGTGCGGTGCCGGCGCTCACGGAACCGCCCTCGGGGTGCGGCGCATCCACGGGGAGGTCGAGGGAGTGGTGGACATCTCGTCCTGTCTTCGATGACGTCGGGGCTGCGGTCAAACCCTATCGCCGGGGCGATTGGGCGTCCCGGGCGCCCGTCGGCGACGATATGGGGGTGACGACGCCCGCACCCCCCAAGAGCCGCTACTCCATGGGGTCCGCCAAGAACCTCGTGCTGTCCCTGGCGGCCGTGGTCGGCATGGTGCTGGTGCTGATCATGATCACCCCCCGGGTCAGCTCGGTCAGCGGGCCGCCGGTCGACGTCCACGCCGCCGCTGTCGACGTCAAGGCCAGCACCGACTGGCCGATCGTCGAGGCCGTGGGCCTTCCGGAGGGCTGGAGCACGACGTCGGCCAGGTTCGTCCGCACGACCGACGGCTTCTCGACGTGGCACGCCGGCTACCAGACGCCGTCGGGCACCTACGTCGCCGTCGAGCAGACGATGGACCCCACGTCGAAGTGGGTCGAGGCGCAGACCAACCGTGCCCCGAAGACCGGCACCCTCGACGCCGGCGGACGCACCTGGGTCAAGTACGTGCGCGACACCAAGGTGCAGAACAGCCTGGTCGACGACCCGCAGACCGCGGGCGAGCTCACCACCCTCATCACCGGCACGGCGAGCTTCGAGGAGATGGCGCAGTTCGTCGACCACCTCGAGCCGGTCACCCCCTGACGCCGGCGCCGGATGCCGGTCAGTCGCCGGCGGTGATCCGCGCCTCGGCGTGGTCGAGCCAGGTGGCGCAGTGGGCGGCGAGCGCCTCGCCGCGCTGCCACAGCCCCATGCTCTCCTCGAGGCCGGCCTGGCCGTTCTCGAGCCGGGCGACGATGTCGACGAGCTCGTCGCGGGCCTGCTCGTAGGACATCGCCGCGACGTCGGAGTTCGCGGCGGTCGGGGGACTCGGTGGTGCCGGGGTCGGCCAGGTCGGCCTTCTTCGCCATGGCGGGCAGCCTAGTCGGAGCTCGCGACAGGGCGGGCGGCGAAGTCGCCGCGTGCGACCCGCACCCGCAGCAGCTCGCCGACCTCGAGCTCGGCCGGGTCGCTGACGACCGAGCCGTCGACCTGCTGCACGATCGCGTACCCCCGGTCGAGCGTCGACTGCGGCGACAACGTGCGCACCTGGGCGCGCAGGTGCGCCGTGTGGTCGCGGGCGCGGTGCAGCTGGCTCTCGACGCGCCGCCGGGCACGGTCGCGCAGCGCCTCGACGACGTCGCGCTGGCTGCGCACGAAGGCGCCCTTGTCGGTGAGCACCGGCCGGCTGCGCAGCTCGACGAGCCGGCGGCGCTCGTGGTGCAGCCGGCCGGCGAGCGCCCGCCGGGCGCGGTCGCGCGATGCGGTCGACAGCGGCACGCTCGGCGACGGCATCCGGGACGATCGCCTTGGCGGCGTCGGTGGGGGTGGAGGCCCGGTAGGTCGGCGACGAGGTCGAGCAGCGGGGTGTCGACGTCGTGGCCGATCGCGCTGACGACCGGGGTGCGCGCCGCGGCCACCGCCCGCACCAGGGTCTCGTTGCTGAACGGCAGGAGGTCCTCGACGCCGCCACCGCCGCGGGCGATGACGATGACGTCGACCTCGGGGTCGCGCGTCGAGCTCGGCCAGCGCGGCGGTCACCTCGGCCACGGCCGTCGGCGCCCTGCACCGCGACCTGACGGATCTCGAACCGGGTGGCCGGCCACCGGCGCCGGGCGTTCTCGACGACGTCGCGCTCGGCGGCGCTGGCCCGCCCGCAGACCAGCCCGACCCGGCGGGGCAGGAACGGCAGCGGGCGCTTGCGGTCGCGGTCGAACAGGCCCTCTGGCGCCAGGTGTCGCTTGAGGTACTCGAGCCGGGCGAGCAGCTCGCCGACCCCGACCGGGCGGATCTGCCGGGCGTCGAGCATCAGCGACCCGCGCTGGGTCCAGAAGGCCGGCTTGGCCTGGAGCACGACGCGAGCACCCTCGCCGAGCGGGCCCGGCATCGCGTCGAGGGCGTTGACGTGGATCGACACCGACAGGCTCATGTCGACGTCCGGGTCGCGCAGGGTCAGGAAGGCGGTGCGGGCGCCGGGCCGCCGGTTGAGCTGCACGACCTGGCCCTCGACCCACAGCGGTCGACATCTTCTCGACGTACTCGCCGATCTTCATCGACGAGCAGGCGCACCGGCCACGGCTGCTCGGCCGTCGTGTCGGCCGCCTTCTCGGGCAGCGGACCGCGGCCCTGGGGTGCCGGCGTGCTCATGCGCCGAACTCTAGGCGGCGCCACCCCCGGTCGGCCGCGCGACGGCCCGGTCGCGCGGATTCGGGGCAGGTCGGGCCGGCACCTACGATGGAGGGCATGGCTGACTCCACGAAGCGCGTGCTCCTCGCCGCCCCGCGCGGCTACTGCGCCGGGCGTCGACCGGGCCGTCGTCACGGTCGAGAAGGCGCTCGAGCTCTACGGCGCGCCGGTCTACGTGCGCAAGGAGATCGTGCACAACAAGCACGTCGTGACCACGCTGCAGAAGCGCGGCGCGATCTTCGTCGACGAGACCGACGAGGTGCCCGAGGGCGCCACCGTCGTCTTCTCCGCGCACGGTGTCGCGCCCGGTCGTCCACGAGGAGGCGCCGGGCCCGGTCGCTGCGCACCATCGACGCGACCTGCCCGCTGGTCACCAAGGTGCACCACGAGGCCGTGCGCTTCGCCGACGAGCGACTACGACATCCTGCTCATCGGCCACGAGGGCCACGAGGAGGTCGTCGGCACCGCCGGCGAGGCGCCCGAGCACATCCAGCTCGTCGACGGCCCCGACGACGTCGACCAACGTCGACGGTCCGCGACCCGGAGAAGGTCGTCTGGCTCTCCCAGACCACGCTGTCGGTCGACGAGACGATGGAGACCGTGCGGCGGCTGCGCGAGCGCTTCCCCTCGCTGCAGGACCCGCCCAGCGACGACATCTGCTACGCCACCCAGAACCGCCAGCTCGCCGTGAAGCAGATGGCCGCCGCAGTGCGACCTCATGATCGTCGTCGGCTCGCGCAACTCGTCGAACTCGGTGCGGCTCGTCGAGGTCGCCCTCGAGCACGGTGCGCGCGCAGGCCACCTCGTCGACTACGCCGACGAGATCGACGAGTCCTGGCTCGACGGGCGTGTCGACCGTGGGCGTCACGTCCGGCGCGTCGCGTGCCCGAGATCCTGGTGCGCGAGGTGCTCGACCACCTCGCGGCGCGCGGCTACGGCGACGTCGATGCCGGTCGTCGCGGCCGAGGAGTCGATCATGTTCTCGCTGCCCAACGAGCTCCGCCGCGACCTCAAGGCCGCCGGCAAGTCCGACAAGATGCGGCACGACGCCAGCTTCGCCGAAGCGGGCTCGCTGCACTGACGACCGGAGGCGCGATGAGCGACGCGGATGCCGTGCCCGCGCCGGTCACGCTCGCCGTGGGCGCCGAGGCGCTACGGGTCGCCGGACGGCTGCTGCACGACTTCAACACCGAGTACGACGACCCGACCCCGGGTCCTCACGCCCTGGCGGCCCGGCTCGAGCAGCTGGTGGCCGACGGTGCCACCGAGGTGCTCCTCGCTGGGGGACGCCGAGGGGGTGGCCGTGCTGCGGTTCCGGCCCTCGCTGTGGAGCCTGGCCGACGAGTGCTACCTCGCCGAGCTCTACGTCGTGCCCGGGCGCCGGGGGAGCGGGCTGGGGCGGACTGCTGCTGCGCGCCTGCGTCGACCGGGCCATCGTGCGCCGGTGCGACTTCATCGACCTGGCCACGAGCGAGGACGACGTCGCGGCGCGACACCTCTACGAGTCGGAGGGCTTCCGCCGCACCGAGGGCGAGGGCGGCCCGCTGGCCTTCCACTACGAGCTCGAGCTCTGAGCCGGGCCCTCTCACCCGGCCGGGGTGATGACCTGACGACCCGCCCGTCGCGACGATCGCGGGGTAGGTCAGGGCACGCCGTGTGGGCGGTCGCCTCCGTGGTCGAGGAAGGGGTCGCAGGATGAGCGTGCCCGCCGCAGCACCGTCGGCGCCGCCCAGCGGTGGGGCGTGGCAGGACTTCGTCCCCGGCGTCGGCCTGTTCCGCAGCTACCAGCGGGGCTGGCTCGGCAAGGACGTCGTGGCCGGTCTCGTGCTCTCGGCGCTCCTCGTGCCGCAGGGCATGGCCTACGCCGAGCTCGCCGGGCTGCCACCGGTCACGGGTCTGTACACCTCGATCCTGTGCCTGCTCGGCTACGCCCTGTTCGGCCCCTCACGCATCCTCGTCCTCGGCCCGGACTCCTCGCTCGGGCCGATGATCGCCGCGACGATCGCGCCGTTGGCCCTGGCCGGCGGTGACCCGGCCAAGGCCGTGGCCCTGGCGTCGGTGCTCGCCCTGCTCGTCGGCGTGGTCATGACCGTCGCCGGGCTGGCCCACCTCGGCTTCGTCGCCGACCTGCTGTCCAAGCCGACCCAGATCGGCTACATGAACGGGCTGGCCCTGACCATCGTCGTCGGCCAGCTGCCCAAGCTCTTCGGCTTCTCGGTCGACGCGGACGGGCTGATCGCGGAGACGCGGGCCTTCCTCACCGGACTCGCGGACCAGCTCGTCAACAGCACGGCCGCGCTGATCGGCGTCGTCTCGCTGCTCGGCATCCTCCTCATGCAGCGGCTGATCCCCAAGATCCCCGCGGTCCTCGTGGTCGTGGTGCTCGCCGCGCTGGCGGTGAACCTGTTCGACCTGCAGGACGAGGGCGTCAAGACCATCGGCGTGCTGCCCCAGGGCTTCCCCCCGCTGACGGTCCCCACGGTGGCGTTGGGCGACCTGCCCGAGCTGCTCCTCGGGGCCGTCGCGATCGCCGTCGTCGCCCTGGCCGACACGATGTCGACCGCCTCGTCGTTCGCGGCCAGGCGCGGGGAGCGGGTGCGGGGCGACCAGGAGATGATCGGCATCGGCGCCGCCAACATCTTCGCCGGGTTCTTCCAGGGCTTCCCGGTCAGCACCAGCGGGTCGCGCACCGCGGTGTCCGAGCAGGCGGGGTCGCGCTCCCAGGTGACCGGGATCGTCGGGTGCCGCGGTCATCACCGTCGTGCTCGTCTTCGCGACCGGCGTGATGCAGTACGTGCCGCAGCCGACCCTGGGCGCCATCGTCATCGCGGCGGCGCTGTCCCTGGCCGACATCCCGGCGACCCGGCGGCTGTGGAACCAGCGCCGCACCGAGTTCGGGCTCTCGATGGCGGCGTTCCTCGGCGTCGCGCTGCTCGGCGTCCTGCCCGGCATCCTGCTCGCGATCATGCTGTCGATCCTCAACGTCTTCCGGCGGGTCTGGTGGCCGCACCGGGCCGAGCTCGGGCGGGTCGAGGGCCTCGACGGGCTGCACGACACCGACACCTACCCGCACTCCCAGCTGCTGCCCGGCCTGGTCGTCTACCGCTTCGACGCACCGCTCATCTTCGCCAACTCGCGGATGTTCGGCGACGCCGTACGGGGCATGGCGGAGGAGCAGAGCGACCTGCGCTGGGTGCTCGTGGCCGCCGAGCCGATGACCGACGTCGACACGACGGCGGCCGACATGCTGGCCGAGCTGGACTCGTGGCTCAACGCCCGCGGGGTCTCGCTCGCCTTCGCCGAGGTGAAGGACCCGGTGCGGGAGAAGATCCAGCGCTACGAGCTCGAGCGCACGATCGACCCCGCCCACTTCTACCCGACTCTCGACGAGGCGGTCGCGGCCTACATGGCCGAGACCGGGGCGACGTGGCAGGACCCCGTGGTGCAGCCGCAGGAGGAGCGACCGTGAGCAACCAGCCCGAGGCGACCGCCGGCCCGACCGCGCAGCAGCGGGCCGCCGCCTGGCTTGCGTACGCGAGCCTGGCCCTCGCGTCGGTGTACCTGGTGGTCGTCACCTTCCGCAGGTGGGACGTGCTGCTCGCCGGTCTGGCGACCCTTGCGGTGATGGTCGTCGCCCTGTGGTTCGCGGTGTCGCGGCGTGGCACGATCCGGCTGGTGGCGCTGGGGGTCGCGGCCGCGGCTCTCGTGCTCTTCGCCGTCGTCATGGTGGCGAGCAGCAGCCTGCGCGTCCTCGTGGTGGGCGTGCTGCTCGCGGCCCTCTCGACCGGATCGGCGAGGTTCGCCCTCCGGCCGCCGACCGTCGACCCCGCGCAGGTGCCGGTCACACCCCGGGCGCGGCACGCCGTGCTGATCATGAACCCGTGGAGCGGCGGGGGGAAGGTGGAGCGGTTCGAGCTCGAGCGGTTGTGCCGCGAGCGCGGCATCGAGCCCATCGTGCTCTTCAAGGGCTCTGACCTGCTGGCGCTGGCCGAGGATGCCGTTCAGCGCGGCGCCGACGTCATCGGCATGGCCGGCGGTGATGGCTCGCAGGCCCTCGTCGCCTCGGTGGCGAGCCGGCACGGCATCCCGATGGTGGTCATCCCGGCCGGCACCCGCAACCACTTCGCCCTCGACCTGGGCCTGGACCGGGCGGACGTGGTGGGCGCGCTCGACGCGTACGGCGACGGCCTCGACCGGCAGATCGACCTCGCCGAGGTCAACGGACGCGTCTTCGTCAACAACGCGTCGATGGGGCTGTACGCGAGGATCGTCCAGTCCGACGCCTACCGGGACGCCAAGGTGCGCACGGCGGCCGAGACCCTGCCCGACCTCATCGGACCGGCCGCGGTGCCCCTCGACCTGCGCTTCACCCTTCCCACCGGGGAACAGGCCACCTCGGCGAACCTCGTGCTGGTGTCGAACAACCCCTACCAGCTCTCGCACCTGCGGGGCGCTGCCATCCGGCCCCGGCTGGACGGCGGAGCGCTGGGGATCGTGTCGGTGCTCGTGCGCAACGCCGGGGATGCCGAGAAGTTCGCCCTGCTGGAGGCCGCCGGGCAGGTCAGCCGGTTCGCAGGGTGGAACGAGTGGACCGCCACGGAGTTCGAGCTGACGTCGGGCGGACCGGTGGAGGTCGGCGTCGACGGCGAGGCCCTGATGATGGACTCGCCGCTGCGCTTCGTCGTCAGGCCGGGAGCCCTCACGGTGCGGCTGCCCCGATCGGTGCTCTCCCGGCGGGTGGCCGCGCCGGCCGTGCGCGTCGCCTCGGCCCCGACGCTGGCCGCGCTGTGGCACACCGCCCTGGGCCGGCCGGTGGTGTCCGGATGAGCGGCGCCGTGCCGGTGCCGCCGGATGAGCCGGTCCAGCCCGTCGAGGAGCGGCTGGCTCGGCGCCTCGAGCGGCGCGGCGCCGAGGGGCACCCGGTCGCCGCGCGGGCCTCGGGCCTGCTTCACCGGCTGGGGCGCTGGGACCGGTCGGCCTACGTGGCGGTGGCGCGGTTGTCGACGCCGGCGCTCGACACGCCACTGAGCCGGTTGTCGCACTTCGCGAACCACTCCAAGCCCTGGTTCCTCACTGCGGCCGCGCTCGCGGCGTTCGGGGGCCCGAGCGGCCGGCGTGCCGCGGCGACCGGGGTCGCGGCGATCGGTGCGGCCTCACTCATCGTGAACCAGCCGATGAAGCTGGCCGGCGACCGCCCGCGCCCGGACCGCGCCGGGCACGACGTGCCCGAGCCGCGCTGGGTGCCGATGCCGACCTCGACGTCGTTCCCCTCCGGTCACTCCGCGTCGGCGCTGGCCTTCGCCGTCGCGGTCGGCGACGTGCTGCCCGCCCTGCGGCTGCCGCTGCGGGTGGCCGCGGGCACCGTGGCCTTCTCACGGGTCTACACCGGGGTGCACTACCCGCTTGACGTGCTGGTCGGGGCCGCCACCGGCGCCCTGCTCGGCCGGCTGGCCAGCCGGCTGGGTCAGCGGCTCGCCAGCCGCTGACCGCCTGCTCCACCATGGGGGCCATGACAGCACCGACCCTGGTGGGGTCCCGGGTGACGCTGCGCGCGTTCGTGGCCGACGACCGCGCTGCCCGGCAGCGGCACGGGTGGCATCGCGAGATCGAGCGCGGCTACGGCGAGGACTGCCTGACGCGCGCGATGACCGATGACGAGATCCGGGCCTGGGTCGACCACCTCGCCGCCAGGACGGCCGCCGGTGCCTCGTGCTGGGCCGTCGAGGGCGACGGTGAGCTCGCGGGAGCGGCCTTCCTCTACGACGTGCGGGAGGCCGGCCGGAAGGCGCGCCTGGCGATCGGGATGTATGCGCCGCAGTTCCTGGGCCGTGGCCTGGGAACCGAGTCGGTGCGCCTCGTGCTGCGCCACGCGTTCGGGACGCTGGGGATGCACCGGGTCGACGTACGGGTGCTGGACTTCAACGACCGCGCCATCGCCGCCTATCGCGCGTGCGGCTTCGTCGAGGAGGGGCGGGAGCGGGAGAGCTGCTGGGTCGAGGGTCGCTGGCACGACGACGTCATCATGGGCGTGCTCGACCGGGAGTTCGCGGTCGCCGACGAAGAGTCTGGGTAGCGCCGGTCAGCCGGCGTCGCGGATGCCGTGCGCGCGCCGCGGTGCCGGCAGGCCCAGGTCGAGCAACAGCTCGGGGCGCTCGTCGGCCGCGGTCGCGGCGTCGATGAGCTCCTGCGAGGTGAGCGGCCGGGGCGCCGTCTCGACCGGGGTCAGCACGGGGATCTCGTCACCGACGAGGTCGAGGTCGTGCATCCGCCGTGCGGTCACCATGACCCGCGACTCCAGGGCGCCGACCATGGCGTTGTAGGCCTCGACGCTGGACTGCAGGCTGCGGCCCACCTTGGCCGTGTGGGCGCCCAGGGTCGCGAGGCGGCGGTGCAGGTCGCGGCCGAGGTCGAGCAGCTCGCGGGCGCTGGCCGACAGGGCGTCCTGCTGCCAGGTGAAGGCCACCGTGCGCAGCAGGGCCATCAGCGAGCCGGGGCCGACGAGCACGACCCGCTGGGCCAGGGCGCGCTCGTGCAGCGAGGGCTGGGCCGCCAGTGCCGCCCCGAGCATCGCGTCGCTCGGCACGAAGCAGACGACCATCTCGGGCCCCTCGCGGAACGCCGACCAGTACTCCTTGGCGGCCAGGGCGGCGACGTGCCGCCCCAGCCCGGTGGCGTGGTCGACGAGCAGGGCAGCCCGCTCGTCATCGGCGAGGTCCTCGGCCTGGGCGTCGAGGAAGGCGTTCATCGGCGCCTTGGCGTCGATGACCAGGACCTTGCCGCCGGGCAGCCGCACGACGACGTCGGGGCGCACGCCGCGGTCGTGGGCACTGACCGCGGTGACCTGCTCGTCGAAGTCGCAGCGCGACAGCATCCCGGACGCCTCCAGCACCCGCCGGAGCTGTACCTCGCCCCACGCCCCGCGCACGGTGGAGGAGCGCAGCGAGCCGGCCAGCGACGCGGTCTGTCGACCGAGGTGCTGGGTCTCGCCCTCGACGCGGGACAGCAGCGCCCGCAGCGAGCCGAACTGCTCCATGCGGTCGCGCTCGAGCGAGCCGACATGGGTCTCGACGCGCACCAGGGCGTCCTTGAGCGGCGCGAGCAGCGCGGCCGTCTCCATGTCCTCGGCCAGCGAGGTCTCGAGGTCGAGCACCCGCTCGCGCAGCAGGTCGCGCTCGGCGACGACGGCAGCGGAGCGCGCGGCGTACAGCAGGCGGCAGACCGCCACCGCGACACCGACGCCGACGACCAGACCCACCAGGCCCCACACCGTTGCGTTCATGGCGCGACCATCCCACCCGGCACCGACAGGGCCGCCGGTAGCCTCGGGACATGCCGCAACGCACGGAGTCCGAGCGGGAGCGTCTGCGGCGCATCTCGATCCTCAACGCCCGCCTGCCGAAGAAGCGCACCATCGCCCAGGGCGTCCTGCGCAACCCCGCAGGCGAGGTACTGCTCTGCGAGCTCAGCTACAAGAAGGAGTGGGACCTGCCGGGCGGGGTCGTCGACCCGGGGGAGTCGCCCGCCACGTGCGTCGAGCGCGAGGTGGAGGAGGAGCTCGGCATCCACGTCACCGCCGGGCGCCTGCTCGCCGTCAACTGGCTGCCGCCGTGGCGCGGCTGGGACGACGCGCTGCTCTACCTGTTCGACCTCGGCGAGCACCAGACCGGTGAGCTCGACCCGGCGCTCTTCCTGCGCCGCGAGATCGCGGGGGCGCACTGGCGCGCGGTCGCGGATGCCGCGGCGCACGTCGCGCCGTACACCGCGCGGATGCTGGAGCTCACCCATGACGCCGAGCACACGGCGTACCTGGAGAACAGCGAGCCGGCCGGAGGCTGAGCGACGCACCCGCCGCGGCGAGGAGGGACCCTGCGCGCCGGTAGACTCTCGGCCTCGTGGCCCTTCACATCGGAATCGTCGGACTGCCCAACGTCGGCAAGTCCACGCTGTTCAACGCTCTGACCAAGAACAACGTCCTCGCGGCGAACTACCCGTTCGCGACGATCGAGCCCAACGTGGGCGTCGTCGCCGCTGCCGGACGACGCGGCTGGCGCGTGCTCGCCGAGATCTTCGGCAGCGAGAAGATCCTGCCGGCCACGGTCTCGTTCGTCGACATCGCCGGCATCGTGCGCGGCGCGTCCGAGGGGGAGGGGCTGGGCAACAAGTTCCTCGCCAACATCCGCGAGGCCGACGCGATCTGCCAGGTCGTGCGTGCCTTCGAGGACGGCGACGTCGTGCACGTCGACGGCAAGGTCTCGCCGAGCTCGCGACATCGAGACGATCCACACCGAGCTGATCCTCGCCGACCTGCAGACCCTCGAGAAGGCCGTCGCCGCGGCTCGAGAAGGAGGCGCGGATCAAGAAGGAGTCCAAGCCGCTGCTCGAGAACGCCGCTCGCCGCGCAGAAGGTGCTCGAGGAGGGCTCGACCCTGTACGCCGCCGGTGCGGCCGCCGGGGTCGACCTCGCGCTGGCGTCCGGGCTGGGGCTGCTGACGACCAAGCCGTTCATCTACGTGTTCAACCTCGACGAGGAGCAGCTCGCCGACGCCGACCTGCACGCGCGGCTGGGCGCGCTGGTCGCCCCCGCCGACGCGGTGTTCCTCAACGCCAAGCTCGAGATCGACCTCATCGAGCTGTCCGCCGAGGACGCCCTCGAGATGCTCCAGTCGTTCGGGGCCGAGGAGTCCGGGCTCGACCAGCTGGCGCGGGTCGGGCTTCCACACCCTCGGTCTGCAGACCTACCTCACCGCCGGTCCGAAGGAGTCGCGGGCCTGGACGATCCACCAGGGCTGGACCGCCCCGCAGGCCGCGGGCGTCATCCACACCGACTTCCAGCGCGGCTTCATCAAGGCCGAGATCGTGTCGTTCGACGACCTGGTCGCCGCGGGCTCGATGGCCGCGGCCAGTGCCGCCGGGCAGGGTGCGCATCGAGGGCAAGGACTACGTCATGCAGGACGGCGACGTCGTGGAGTTCCGCTTCAACGTCTGAATTGGCACGTTTGCGCAGGTCAGATGGGGTGCGACTCCTCCCAGTCCGCACACAGTCCGCAAGAGTTTCAGCGTGATCGGCTCGATCTGGCTGTTCTGAGGGCGGCCTCCAGGCCTACTGCGGCCAGTTGACCCGCCAATACGTGACCCCTTGGCGGCGAAAAGACGCACAGGGAAATGGTGTTTGCCGTTGGCAGCGCAGCTGAACCGGTAGACCGGCGGCGAACCCCCACGGTGGCGCGGCCCTTAAGGGGACTGGTTTCGGTCGCTCGTCGGCGGGATCATGGCTCGAGCCCAAACGGCGTCAGGAATGCTGGCTGGGCATGGCAGGAGGTCCGACAGATGCATAGGACTGCGACTGCTCTGGCCGCGGCCGCAGTGCTGCTCGTTGCCGGCTGTGGAGATGACCCGTCCGACGAAACTGAGAGCAGCGCACCGGATGCCGGCGCCTCCAGTCCGTCGTCGCCGTCACCGGGTGCACGGATTGGCGGCACCCTCACGCTCACGACGGGTGAGTCCGTCTACTACTGGTGCGCGGGTCAGGGCAGCCCGGGAGTGCTGCTCGAAGCGGGCACGGACTCCGGAGGCACCGACGCCTACCCGGCAGCATTCGTGAACCCACTGATCGCGAAAACGACTGTCTGCACCTACGACCGGCCCGGCACGGGCGACAGCGACCCAGCGCCTCACCGCCGACGGACCATGGACGACCTGTGCGCCGTTCAGGACCAGGTGATCGCGAAGCTGCCCCTCCCCAAGCCGTACGTGCTGGTCGGCCAGTCGGGGGGCGGCAACCTCAACATTGGCTGTGCGGCCCGACACCCGGAGCGCGTGGCCGCCCTGGTGACCATCGACAGCTACCACGACGACCCCGAGGCACTGCGGGCGGAGGGTTTCGTGTGGACCGACAACCCGGAGTTCGTGGACTACGTCGACTACTCCGAGGAGCTGGATACACTGACTACGCCGATCGGGGAGTTCCCCGTCCTGGTGGTCAGCGCGACCCAAGCCGACCCCGGCGGTGAGAAGAACCAGAGGTACTGGCTGAAGCTGTCGCCACGCTCCCGACAGGTGGCGATCGAGGGCCCACATGACCTTCAGGAGATCGCGCCCCAACAGGTCGTCGCCGAGATCCTAAACGAGCTCCGGCCACTCTGACCGCCAGCGCGAGGATCGAGATCCCCGGCGCCTGGCGGCGCTGAGACGCATGCGATCCGCTGGTCGCGCGGGGGTGGATCCTCGATGATGGCGCCATGTCAGATCAGCCACGCGCCGATCCCGGAGACCACATCGCCGTGATCGCGGCCCTGGGCAGGCTCGGGCTGGTCGGCGGGTGGGATCGTCTTCGCGTGGGGGAGGCGCTAGACGGCCTGGACCGCGCCGACGCTGATCTGCTGCTCGCCGCGGGAATGCTGGATAGCACCGGTGCTGACCGGTTCACCGTCATCGACGACGACCTTGTCGACCTGGATGGAACCACCGTGGGCCACGCGATGGTCGCCCTCCTACGCCGCGCGCTGGAGCACACCGAGCGCCGATCTGCCGGCTGGGGTGGCGCCACCGCTGACACTGTCCTGAGCCAAGGCCGCGGGAGCCGCGCGGCCGCGGATCACATCGCGCGAGAACTGTTGCCGCGAATGCCGGGCTCCCGGGACGCGCTCGAGACTGGGACATCCCGGTTCCTCGACGTCGGGGTGGGCGTGGGCGCGATCGCCGCACGACTGTGCCAGCTCTACCCCGGCCTCACCTGCGTGGGTATCGACGTGCTGCCCGAGGTGCTTCGACTCGCGGCGGCCGAGCTCACCGGGTTGGGCCTCGCGGCTCGGGTAGAGCTACGGCTGCAGTCGGTCAGCGAAATGTCCGACGAAGCGGTCTTCGACCTGGCCTGGCTAGCGCAGCCCTTCATCCCTCGCACCGCGTTCGAGGCCGGCATCCCCCATGTCCACCGCGCCCTGCAGCCGAACCGGTGGGTCGTGGTTCCCCTGGCAACCGGCGCCGCGTCGGATCCCTTTGAGATGGCTGTCTTCGCGCACACGGCTCACATGCTTGGCGGTGGACCCATCCACGTCGACGAGGCCGAGGCCCTGCTGACAGGAGCAGGCTTCGACCAGATCACGCCCACCTCGTGGCGCGGGCAGATGCTGGTTCTAGCCCACCGCCCCTAACCGAGCGAGGCCCTGCACGGATGGAGCTGAGATGTGGTGCACAACCCTCGGCTCGAGATCGCGGCGCAGCGGCTCGCCACAGCTGCGCCAGGCGTTCCCTGGCGGCTACTTGACGCGATCCCTCCGCCGGGACGCCCGGTGGTTTCCAAGCCCGAACAGCAGCTAGGTACGGCAGGTGAGAGCTGTGGCTCCACCCACGCGGGATCCTTGCTCGCCAGCGCTCGTCTTGTTACTCGACTGAGAGTCACAAACTGACAGCCAGCGAACAGAAGTTCTCGCGTCAGTGAGCCGCTCCCGGACCCTGCCGCTGAACTACATTCTCCGTGGCGCCCGACCGGGTACCCCGCCGGCGGCTCCGACCGCCGGTCGACGTTCAGTTCGGGTCCTTGGCCCGCAAAAGGAGTACGACACATGCTCACCACCATCATCGTCACCGTGATCCTGGGTGCGATCATTGGCGTCCTGGCACGGCTCGTTCTTCCCGGCAAGCAGAACATCTCCACCCTCATGACCGTCATCCTGGGCATCATCGGTGCCCTCATCGGCTCATGGCTGTGGACCGGTGTCTTCAACAAGAGCGACACCTCAGGGATCGACTGGATCGCCCTGATCATGGGCGTCATCGTCGCCGCGATCCTGATCGTCGGCTACGAGCGCCTCATCGCCGGCCGCACAACCACCCGCGTCTGACGACACCGCACACCACGCGGCCCCTGTCCCTTCGTGGGACGGGGGCCGCGATGTGTGTAGTTGGGTAAGTACAGGCTGCGATGTGACGCTGTGCCAGGCGACCCTTCAGCTTGGGCCTCACACGGCGTCAGTTCGAATGGTTGCAGTGGTCCGGTGCGGCTTCGGCTCCATGACAGTCTTGCTGGAACTACTGGATTCTCGGGAGGGGATCGGATGCCCAATGAGCCCGCCACACCCTCATCTGGGGTTGCCGTTCTGATCGGCTGCGACAACTTCAGCCGGCAGCGAGCCAGCGCGCTAGTCGCGGAGGCGGCCACCCACGGTGTTCTGGGCGTCAGGCGGGTCGGTTCGAGATGAGCACGCGTTTGCGGGTTGGTTTGGTGCTTGGTGGCGGCGGGTTGTCGGGGATGGCTTTCCACGCCGGTGTTCTGACTGCCTTGTCGGGGGTGTGGGATGCCCGCACGGCCGAGGTGATCGTCGGTACGTCCGCCGGTTCGACGTCTGCTGCCTTGATGCGTGCGGGTTTCCCGCCGGCCGACTACGTCGCCCGCGTCACGGGCTCCTCGATGTCGCGGGAGGGGCGGCGCGTCCTGTCCGGGCTGGGTCCGCTCAGGGCGGCGGCCCCGCGGGGTCGGGTGGTGCCCCTTCCGGCGTCGCCGGGGCTGCTGCGGACCGCTGTCCGCCGGCCGTGGCGTCTTCCTCCGGCGGTCTGGGCGTCTGCGGCCCTGCCCGCTGGGAGCGTCCCGAGCGATCCGAGCATCACCGCGTTCACGACGCTGCTGCCGACCTGGCCCGCCGAGGTGACCTGGGTCGTCGCGGTGCGGCTGTCTGATGGCGCGCGAGTCGTCTTCGGCCGGGATGAGTACCCGCCGATGGGTGATGCCATCGCGGCGTCCACGGCGATCCCGGGCTACTTCCGACCGGTGCTGATCGGTGGGCAGCGCTTCGTCGACGGCGGCGCGTGGTCGATGCACAGCCTGGACCTGCTGGCCGGGGCGGGCCTGGATCTGGTCATCGTGTCCGCCCCGATGTCCACCGCGGACCTGGTGGCGCCCGAGGCAGGGAACCTGCTGCGTGTGCCGGTCCGCCGGCAGCTGGATCGGGAGGCGGCCAAGGTCCGCGCCGCCGGGACCCGTGTCGTGATCTTCCAGCCGGACGCTGCGCTGCGCCGCGTCATGGGCTCCAACCCGATGGACCTCACCCGCCGGGCGCCGGTGGCCCTGGCCGTGGCCCGGCACGTATCGGCCCTGCTCGCGGCGGACCCGCTTCTGCCCTGAAGCCGCGCGTGCTCCGGTCCGATGCACTGAGCACCTCGACGCGCCCCTTAGAGCAGCTCGATAACCACGCAGCGGCCCCCGCGGCAACCTGGATATGCGGGAGAGTCAGGGTAGTTCGGCGGCGATCGTGTCCGGCAAGGTGTCGCCGGTGGTCGGGCGGCTGGGCGCATCTTCCTCGGCCGACCAGGCCAGTCCCAAGCCTAGGCCCATGATCTCGTTGTCACCCAGGCCCAGCCGCAGTGCGATGGCTGTGGCGTGGGGTGGTCGGCATTGGGGATCCTTGTGCAGGCAGTCCTCGATCACCAGGGCGAGGTCCTCCGGCAGCTCCTCTGGCAGGGGCGGCGGGGGATCCTGGACGTGGCTGAAGGCCGTCGCGAACGGCGTCTCGCGGTCGAAGGGTCGTCGTCCGCCGCTTCGGCAAGCGCGTACAGAGGCGCTTCCGAGGCGTCGGGGAGCAGCGCCGCGCGATCGAGGAGGGACAGCAACTCTGCTTCCGTGGCACGGCTGCGACGACCCGTCGGTGTGCCGAGGACCGGGTCGCCGGGGCCCCACGAGAAACTCTCCTTCTCGCTGTCGTCGCCAACGCCGCGCGATGCCGGGGGGCGGAAGGGGCGGTACCGGCCCGCTCCTTACGTTGCCTGCAAGCGGCGCAGAGACGCAGGCCTGCACCCCTCGTGCAGTGCCAGACACCTAAGACCTCTCGCGAACGTGAGTTCGAGTCAACGAGCGGAGTCGTACGCATCGGCGAGCCAACCGCAGGCCTGGTCATCGACCTCGCTGACTCCGCGGACCTCGAGGTGATGCATCCACACCGTCGGCGCCGGGTGGGCGATCTCCTTGAAGCGATCGGACGCGATCTCGTAGGGCAGGGAGATTGAGAGCACGGCGGGGACGCCACTCGAGACGTACTGACCCGGGCGCCATACGAAGGCGAAGGCTTTGCGGCGCCGGAAGGTGACCTGGCTCTTCGTCACCGCCACAGACCCCTCTCCGAAGGCGGACAGCACTTGCTGGACCTGCCGACAGATGGCGAGGCAGTCCGGGTACCCGTCGAAGAGTTCCTCGGGGCTGCGTGGAGCGTCGTCGCTCATCTGCGAAGACTAGACGCGACACCGGGTTAGACCCGGAGAGCGAGATGGTCGTGAACCGCGGTCGTGGCTCGGTCAGCCATGGCGACCGCGTCACGCCGTGATGGTGATTGGCGGCGAAGTGGCGCACGTTGCCGGGATGTTGAGCAGAGGTCACGGAGTGCGACCTCTGTGCGCGAGCTGACGCATGGCCGGGCCGTCGGCGACGCGGGCTTGGTCTCTCACCAGTGGTGGGCGACGTCCACGACGAGTTGGCTGCGGTTGGTCGACGGGTCGTAGAGGGTGAACACGCGGTGCGGGAGGCGGGCCCGGACGCCGAGCGCGATCGTGGTGTAGCCCTCGAAGGAGCCGGCCCACCTGACCTGGCGGAAGGTCGTGAACCCCGCGGCCGAGGGCATCGTCGGCACGCTTGTTGCTCCCTTGTGGGCGACGACCGCGAGTCGCGCACCTCCGGCGACCGGAACGGGGAAGCCGGACCCGTCGGAGCGCACGGTGGTCACGTAGCGGACGTCGAAGCCCGGGGGACGTCCGGTCATGTCGAGGACGAGCCGGTCGAAGCACGCGTGCCGGCCGGCGCGGACGGCGTGGACGCGCCCGCCGGTGAGTGGCGCGGAAGTCTTGGCGACCGATCCCCAGGTGATGCCGCAATACGGTGCGGCGGTGGCGGTCCCGGCGCCGGAGGCGGCCGGGGCGGCGATCAGGGCGGCGCCGGCGGCGAGGGCGGCGACGGCGCGGGCACCCCTGCGGGCGCGGCTCGGGCTGGTGGCGGGAAGATTGGTCATGGCGGTTCTTCTTTCCTGGGACGGACACCCATATGACGCTTGAGCGGGGTCGGCGGTTGACGGACCGCTTCGGTCCGTCCTCGGCCATCACGGGGCACTGGCGGGCGGCGACGTGACGAGCCCGATCGACGGCGCCCAGCACTAGTCCCGCCGGGTCGTGAGTGCGCAGCGGCCACCGCCAAGCCCGAGACGCGGGCTGTGAATTCGTCACGCGTGACGACCTCCAACCTCGGCTGGGTATGTTGCCCAACCGGCTGTCATCAAGGAGCGTGCTGGCCGGCGGCTGATACGCCTAGCGCACGACTACTCGGTTGACCTTCGAGGGTCCTGCAGCTTGGGCAGCCCAGTCAGGATGGTCGGATGGCGGCGTTGTGGCGCGTCATGCTCGTGTCCTTCGCGGCCGACCTGAGGCAAGGCGTCGAACTCGGAGAAGAAGCCGGCCGCTCGGGCAGTTGCCCGAGCGGCAGGTAGGTGTCGACGTCTCCGTGCTCGTGCCGTCCTTCACGAGGAGTCGGGTGCAATGGCCGCCTGGTAGGGACTGTGGTGGCGCGCATTTCCTTGGCCACCTGCGGCCGGACGGGATGTCGACGACTACAGCATTCGCAGCACCGCGGCGATGACGACGTTCAGCTGGTCGACGTGAATGAAGTGTCCGGCGTTGGGCACGCTCACCATCTCCGAGACGTCGGAGTAGGTGGCCCAGTGGCGTTGTCCCTCCACCCACGCCCGCTCGAGGCCGTTCCAGTCGATCTTGGGATAGGTCGGGTCAGGCTGGTACAGGGTGCGGGTGAGCACGACGAGGGGCACCGCGCCCAAGCGCGGCAGCGCATCTAGCTGAGCCGGGACCGCCGCTATGTCCAGCTGCTCTGGATCCGCGTTGAGCGCGACGTCCCCGGGGTAGTGCTCCTGGACCTGCTTGACGTCCTCCCGCTGGGCCGCCGCAGACGAAGCGTCGATCAGGACGACACCGACGGTGTCGGCCGGGTGCATGGTGGCCCACGCCATGGCGATGGGACCCCCCAGCGAGTGGCCGACCACCACCAGCGGGCGCGGCAGCGCGAGTGCGTCGATGACGCCGTCAAGGTCGGCGGCCAGCTGCTCCAACGTCTGCACGGGCGGCGGTGGTCCACTGTCGCCAACGCCGAGACGGTCATAGGAGCAGATCCGGGTCTTGGCGCCGACCTTGCCGTGGACCTCGTGCCACGTGGTCTGCGGTGTGCTTGCGCCCGAGACCAGGATGACCGCCGGATCGCCGGCACCGACGCACCGGGTCTGGAACCGCCGCCCCGCCACGCTGACCGGCACCTCGTCACCCTCCAGCGCGGCAACAGGCTCGATCGCCTCCGCGTCGTCCACGAACTGCGCCACCAACGGCTTCCCCGCTGCGCTTTGCGTTCTTGGCCCGGCGGGCTGCGGTTCCGCCGTACAGCCAGTAACCGCCGCCGCAAACACGGCGACGACCCCAACCAGCCGGAGCCGTCGTGGCATGGAGCGTCCCTTGGAACTCGCCAACCGCGAATATCTCGGCGCCCAAGAAGAGCGTGCGCGGCAAACCGCCCCCATGGCAGCCTCCTGACCACCGACCCCACCCGCAGCAGCGGACGAAAGGTCCTACAACTCGAGTGTCCACCAGGATCCCTGCTGCGGTCCATGGTCGAAGCCGCGTCGTACGGCGCCCTGGCGGGGCACTGCGGGCGGCCCAGAGACCAGGGCTGGTTGCAACTCCAACTGCATTGCGGTCCGTCCGCCGGGGCTCCGAGACCACCGATTGGGTGCCCCACCAAGGGGCTGTCTCACCAGCAGCCGCCGGCGAACTACCAACAGTGCGCGGCAGGCGGTGAATAGACGCGTGCTCGGCTGGCATCGCCTGATGGGCCGCGGGTCAAAGCGACAGGAGTTGCCACTCGTGGTCGTCGATGAACCGCCGATCGCCGTTCATCCACTGCGAGAGGGCATCGGCGATTGACTCCAGCGACACGTCCTTGGCCTGGAAGTGCCGATCTGGGGAGCCGTCCCGGTACTCCAGATCGAAGTGACCCTCGTGGTTGATGGCTTGGGCGTACACGTTCAGGGGCCCGCTGGAGACTGTCAGGTAGCTCCCCGGCTCTCGTAGTTCTGTGTACACCAAGGCTAGCCAGCTCTCCGGCGCGGCCACGGTGCCGTCCAGGGTCCTGATCGTTGGATCAACCGGCCCGATCGGCTCGTCTTGCCAGGCACCGCCATGACCTGCCGAGGATCTCGACTCCACACGTCGAGTGTGCCAGCGCCTCCTGACCTGATCGAGCCCGGTGCCGCTCAAGAAGGCGCCAACTCGAGGCGCAGAGACTCGCCTCGCTCATCTGCGCCGTTCGGCGGCCCGATGGACGTAACAAAAGAGCCAGGTGCAGAGGACTCTGTTGTTGTCAGGGCCGATCGAGGGAGGCCGTCATCTGGTGGTGGATTCTTCTGTTCTTGGCAGCTCTTCGCTGTGATCGCGGTGATCATCAACCGTCGTGGCTCGACCGGGACGAGCCGGGGGACGACCTCGGTGGCCCGCAGCGCCCAGACACCGTCGCTGGCGGAGAACCAACGACTCCCAACCAACTCGGTCCGGGAGGCTAGCGAAACTGAAGTCGCGGCACCAACTCTCGGGGTCTCTTGGGAAGCGTCCGGCCGTACGGGGGAACGTCCTCCATGGAGGTGTCTGGTGATCAGGTGCGCGCAGACGAACACGCGGCCCTATGACGCACCTGGAGGTTGTGCGCAGCTGGACAAGCGGGATGCGCGAGGTGCCATCCTCATGGCGCAGCGCTGACGGGGTGGTGCGTGGCTGACGACGAGCGCGACTGACGAGGCCAAGGAAAGCTGATGGACGATCGCGCCCACAGCGATGTCGGCCCATGCCAGCGCAGCGGCCCCGACAATCTTCGGGGGGCCTCCGGGCTGGCCCGCCCGTCGGGGTTGGCACCGGGCCCACCCCTCATTGTTGGTGGCGGGCCAGAACCCTCGGCGTCGTGCTCGCGACTGTGACAATTGATCGCGCCGCGCTGGGCGTTCACACCATGAAGGCTTCCCACTGAACATTGTCTGGGTCGCGGAAGACGACGTACTCCTTCCCCAAGACGGGGTGCGTCTTGACTCCCTCCGTCGGTACGCCCGCCGATTTCAGATTGTCGACGAGAGCGTCCAAGTCGCCGCGCTCTTGAATAGCGAACGCCAAGTGATCCACGCCGATGCGGTACTCGCTGAACCTGTCATCCGGCGAAGTCCCTTCCAGCGGTGGCTGCAACGTGATGTACGTGTCGCCAGCACGCATCATCACCACTCTTCCGGAAACAGGCTGGCCGCGCCAAGTGGCAACCTGGTCCCTTGACGGTTGCAGCTCCACACATTCGAAGCCAAGAACGTTCTCGTACCAGCGGCGCGAAAGCTCCTGGTCCTGGACGCGGATGCAGATGTGGTGGAGGCCGGTGGTCTTCATGGTGCCTTCCCGTCAGGTAAGCCGAATATTCCAAGCGGAGCTACGGAGCTGGCTGGTCGGCAGACGACCTCGAGGCAGGGGGCGAGTCAAGCCGGTGCCGGGCAGCTCCGGGATGACCAGCCCCTCGGCCGCTCATGCCAGCCTGCCCTCGAAACCATCCTCCGACTCGGATAGGCCCGAGGCAAACTCAGCGAACCGAGCCAGACGGGTCCTGTCAAGCGCCTCGTGCGTGGTCCCGCCGACGCGCTGCACCAGTGGCGCATCGCCACCGCCGCGCCGGACGCGGACCGGGCGGGACCCGTCCGGGGGTCGGCATGCACCGCCGCGGGCTTGGTCGAGGTTGCTCGCGGCTCGGTTCTTGATCGAGCCGGCGGCCACGCGCGTTCATCGGCCACAACGGATTTGGCCCAAGAACAGCACCGACGTCGCCGCGTCGTGAAGGCGCCACCGTTGCCACCGACCCTCCGAGCGAACGGGGGGTTAACGAATCCCCTTCTCGACGTGAACCTTCGACGCCCTGTGAGGACCTGTAGCGCAGCAACAATCGAGGTTCTACGTCGTCAACGTGAGTGTTGATGCGGTTACAGAATCCCGGGAGACTCAGACTGGGCCGGAATGGTCGAGGCAGGCGATTGCGCGGATGGCGCCGACGATGACGTGCCCACAGTGCCGCGTAGTTGGGGGTTACGGCTGGACTGGACGGCCGACCGTGGCCAATTCTCTTGTGATGCCTGCGGGTACGCAGGTGCTGAGGCCACATCCTGATCACGGCGAATCGTCAGACCCGTTCCGACGGATGTGCACGGATCCGGGGGTCAACCAAACAAACTGGACTACCGGTCGGTTCACTGATGGCGCCCGTGGCCACCTGGCGGCGCTGAGACGCAGGTCCGAGGGTGCCCTGGGGCCGACCGGCCCCAGGGGTGCTGCACTCAGAATTGCGGGGTGTCGAAGCCGGTCATGCGGATCAGTGTGGCGGGGACACCGGCGACGATCGCGTTGGCTGGGACGTCCCGCGTGACGACGGCCCCGGCGCCCACGATGGCGCCGTCGCCGATCGACACGCCTGGGACGACCGTGACGGCGGCGCCGAGCCACACCTTGCGACCGATCACGATGGGCGCCGGAATCATGTCGGCGCGCCGGTTGGGATCAACGTCGTGGTTGAGGGTGGTGAGGGTGCTGCCATGGCCGATGAGCGTGCCGTCTCCGATCGTGATGCCTCCGGTGTCCTGGAAGCGGCACCCGAGGTTGATGAAGACGTCCTTGCCCAGGGTCAGGTTCTTACCGAACTCGCTGTAGAACGGCGGAAAGAGGGTGACCGATTCGTGCACTGCCCTGCCGGTGAGCTGGGACAGCAGGTCACGCACTTCCTCGGGTGTTCGGTATCCGAAGTTGAGTTCGGCGACGACCCGCAGTGCCTCCTGCCCGGCGGCGTGCATGAACCGGTGCTGTTCAGAGCCGCCTTCGATGACCGCTCCGCTGTTCACATGGTCCAGGAATGCCGTCAGGTTCACCTTGCTGATGCTGCCACGCCTCAATGCGCTGTGCCTGCGCCGACCCGGCGCCTCGACTGGGGTGGACCGGGGTGACCCGCGTGACAGACGGATGAAGGCAGGACCGGGTCTACAGGTCCTTGCACCGCCCGGATCGCAGCCACCGTTCGCGGGAACCCGATGTAGGGGAAGCAGTGGACCAGGGCGGCGACCACTGTCGGTCTTGGTGTTGCCGGTCTGGATGCAGGCGCGGCCGTGCGGGCCGAGCTGGGCGGCAGTGTCGCCGATGGTGGCCAGCGCGCACAGCACCAGCAGCTCGCGCTCGGCCAGGGTGAGTCCGTCTCGGGTGTAGAAGTCGCCGAAGCAGAACTCGGTGAGGAACCGGGGCAGCGCGGTGTCGAACGGGGCTGGCAGGTCGGCCAGGTTGTCCTTGATCTCGTTGCCGTACAGGGGCGCTTGCACGGCGAGGCCCTTGGTGTACCGCTCGGCGTCAGTGACGGTTCCCTGCTCCGGCAGGGGCAGCGAGATGGCCCTGGCCCGGAAGACCTCGTTGATCGTCGCGACCGCGTTGAGCGTGCGCGGGAAGCCGATGAACGGAGCCAGCTGGTAGATGGCTTCTCGGATGGCGATGGGCTCGACGCCGACGTCGAGTGCGGCCCCCGTGTGCGACGTCAGCTGCGGCAGCGTCTGCAGGCAGGCCAGCACGGTGACGGTGATGAGCTCACGGGTCTGGTCGTCGAGGACGCCGGTGTCGAAGACGTCTCCGAAGATGAACCCGCGCAGGATGCGCATCAGCTCGGGGTCGTTGTCCGGGGCATCCTCGTCGCGGGGCCCGAACAGGCGCTCGTACGTCGTCTCCGCGTGCAGCTGACGATCGGAGACCTCAGGGAGCTGGATGTCGTCTGCCATGGGGGCACTGTCGCTGCACCACCCACCGTCGTCAAGGTCAGGTCACGAGCCGCGTTGGTCCTTCCCTGTTCTACTTCAGCCCTCCCTGAAAGAGACCCCGCGCGGCGGTGAGACCAGACTGGGCCTGCACAACCCAGTGGCGATTTCGCCCTGTGACGTTGGAGCGTGGTGGAGGAAGTCTCCATCGTCGGGCGGTGTCGGGCTGCGTAGCGTCGCCCCTCGACGAGCGGCGACGAGGCCGCCCCCGAGCCAGGAGCACCCCATGGCGCTGACCGACCTCCCCACACCTGCCCCGCCCTCCGAGGCGGTGGCCGACACCGAGCCGGCCGCGGCGCCCAGGCTGCGCCGGATGTCGTTCGGCCTCCTGCTGGTCTACGTCGCGATCCTCGCGGTGAACTCGGGCGGCAACGGCATCCTCCTGCCCAACATCGTGGCGGGGATCGACGAGGCCGGCAAGATCGGCAACCTCGCGATCGTGACCACGATCGCCTTCATCGCGAACATCTTCGCGCAGCCCGTCGCCGGGGCACTGTCCGACGCGACTCGGTCGCGCTTCGGGCGTCGTACGCCGTGGATGGTCGGTGGCGCCCTGCTCACGAGCGGCTTCCTCCTCGGCCTCCCGATGGCCCAGTCGGTGCTGACCGTCGCCCTGGTGTGGCTGGTCGTGCAGGTCGGGGTCAACGCGGTCCAGGCCGCTGCGACCGCCCTCGTCCCGGACCGCTACCCGGCATCTCGTCGTGGCGGTGTCTCGGCGATGATCGGTGTCGGGATCACGATCGGGAACGCCGTGGGCGTCGTCGTCGCCGGTGGCGCCGCCTCGCAGGGGATGCTCGCGTACGTCGTCCTGGCGGCGCTCGTCCTCGTCATCATCGGTGGCTTCGTCCTGGTCAACCGGGAGGAGCCCAGCACGGACCTGCCTCGCCAGCGGACCGGGGCCAAGGAGTTCCTCCGCGGCTTCTGGGTCGACCCGCGCCAGCACCCCGACTTCGCGTGGGCGTTCGGGTCGCGCTTCCTCATGGTCATCGGCTTCTACGGCGCCCAGACCTACGGCCTGTACATCCTGCGCGACTACATCGGCCTCAGCGACGCCGAGTCGAACTCCTTCGCCGCGACGATGGGCGTCGTCCTCCTCGTCGGTGTGCTGCTCTCCGCGGTCGTCAGTGGCTGGCTGTCCGACCGCGTGGGCCGTCGCAAACCCTTCATCGTGTGGTCGTCGGTCGTCATGTCGGTCGCACTGGCCATCCCGCTGGCGGCGCCGACGACCCAGGGCGTCCTCGCCTACGCGTTCCTCCTCGGTCTCGGGTTCGGCGCCTACATCTCCATCGACCTTGCCCTGATGACCGAGGTCCTGCCGGCCCGCCTCCAGGGTGCGAGCAGCGCTGGTCGCGACCTGGCCATCCTCGGCCTCGCCACCACGTTGCCGCAGGCCATGAGCCCCTCGATCGCCGCCGGCCTGGTCACCCTCACCGGTGGCTACCCCGTGCTGTTCGTCGCAGGCATCGTGTTCGTCATGCTCGGCGCCGTGGCCGTGCGCCCCATCAAGGCCGTGCGATGACGGTCGCGGCGCTTCCCGCGGAGGTGGGCGACCCGGTCTCTGCGGTGCTCCCCGACCCTCACCAGCCTTGCCGACCGGCTCCCCACCGGCGACGCTGCTCACCGACCCCGCGTCGATGGAGCGCTACAGCCACGACGAGGCCGAGTGGGCCCCGTGGGCCCTGCCCCTGGCGGTCGTCCGGCCGACCGACGCCGACCAGGTGCGCAGCATCGTCGCGCTGGTGCGTCCAGCACGGGGTGCCGGTCGTCCCGCGGGGCGCCGGCACCGGCCTGTCCGGCGGGGCGAACGCCGTCGGCGGCGGCGTCGTCGTCAGCTTCGAGCGGATGACGGCGGTCCTGCGGATCGACCCCGTCGAGCGCCTCGCCGTCGTCCAGCCGGGCGTGGTCAACGACGACCTGCGGGCGGCCTGCGCCGAGCACGGCCTCTGGTACCCGCCGGACCCGGCGAGCTCGCCGTGGTCGACGATCGGCGGCAACGTCGCGACCAACGCCGGCGGCGTGTGCTGCGTCAAGTACGGCGTCACCGGCGACTACGTCCTCGCGCTCGAGGTGGTCACCGGCACCGGCGAGCTCGTCCGGCTCGGCCGCGAGACCGCCAAGGGCGTCGCCGGCTACGACCTCGTGTCGCTGCTCGTCGGCTCCGAGGGCACCCTCGGCCTGGTCACCGAGGTCACCGTGCGGCTGCGCCCGGCCCGCCCGCCGGAGCACACCGTCGTCGGCTTCTTCGACTCGCTCGTCGGCGGCCGGCGAGGCCGTCGCGGCGCGTGGCCCGCGCCGGGCTGGTGCCGTCGGCCCTCGAGCTCCTCGACCGCCACTGCCTCGACGGCCGTCAACGACTGGAAGAACCTCGGCCTCGAGGCCGACTGCGAGGCGATCCTGCTGGCCCGGGTCGACGGCCCGGGAGCCGCGGGCGACGCCGAGGCCGAGGCCGTCCTGGCCTGCTTCGAGGGCGCCGGCGCGTCCTGGGCCGCCCGCTCGGAGGACGACGCCGAGGCCGACGCGATGTTCGCCGCCCGCCGCCTCGCCTACCCCGCCCTCGAGCGGCTCGGCCCCGTGCTCACCGAGGACGTCTGCGTCCCGGTGGGCCGCGTGCCCGAGATGCTCGCCCGGATCGAGGAGATCGGTCGGCGGCACGACGTGCTCATCGCCAACATCGCGCACGCCGGCGACGGCAACCTGCACCCGCTGATCATCACGCCACCCGGCGACGACGCCGCCCGGGTGCGCGCCCAGGCCGCGTTCGACGAGATCATCGCCGAGGCGCTCGCCTGCGGCGGCACGGTCACCGGCGAGCACGGCGTCGGGCTGCTCAAGCGCGACGGGCTCGCGGCCGAGCTGTCGCCCGCCGTCGTCGAGCTGCACCGCGCCATCCGCCGCGCCCTCGACCCGCACGGGATCCTCAACCCCGGCAAGGTCGTCGCCTGACCCGATGACAGGACACGGGTGCGCGCCCGGATGCGTGAGGATGGGACCGTGGATGGAGCTGACGACGACGTCGCGCGGTCGGTCGCCGAGCTGCGCCGTCGCGCAGAGGAGCTCGCCGTCCTCAACGACCTGGCCCGCCGGCTCGCCGCCCTCCACGACACCCGCGAGGTGCTCGACGAGGTGGCGCGGCAGGCCCGCCGGCTGCTGGGCGTCGACGTCGCCTACATCATGCTGCTTCGCGCCGACCGGTTGCGGATCGAGGTGGTCGACGGGGCGATGGGCTCGGCGATGCGCGGCATCGAGCTCGAGTCCGGGCAGGGTCTCGGCGGCCAGGTCCTTGCCACCGGCCGACCGCTGTCGAGCGAGCGCTACCTGGCCGACACCGCTTTCCCCCACGGGGAGGGCACGGACGCGGCGGCCCTGAGCGAGCAGCTCGGCGGCATCCTCGGGGTTCCACTCGTCGTCGGTGACGACACCCTCGGGGTCCTCCTCGCTGCGGACCGACGTCCGCGCGCCTTCGGTGACCGTGACGTCGAGCTCCTGGCGGGGCTGGCCGCCCACGCCGCCCTCGCCCTGCGCACCGCCGACCTCTTCGACCGCGAGCGCACAGCAGCCGCCGAGCTGCGGTCGGCCAACGAGGCACTGCACGCCGTCAACGAGAGCCGGCAGCGGGCCAGCGACCTGCGCGACGTCCTCAACGACATCGTCATCCGCGGGGAGGGGCTCGCCGCCGTCGTCGCCGCGCTCGAGCGGTCGGCCGGCCTGTCGGTGCGGGTCCGTGACCACCACGGCCGGACCCTCGCGGGCGAGCCGACGGCCGAGGGCGGCCTCGTCGTGCCGGTCGACCTGCCGAGCGGGCGCGGCGGCGACCTCGTGGCCGCGCCGACGGACCAGGCCGACGAGGAGCCCCTGCGCCTGCTGCGGATCGGCGCCACCACGGTCGCTGTCCTCATGGCGTCGGAGCGGTCGGTCGCCGAGGCCGAGCTGCGCACTCGGGGTGAGTTCGTCCACGCGCTGCTCTCCTCCGACGCCGACGAGGCGAGCCTGCTGCGCAGGGCTCGGGCCATCGGTGTCGACCTCAACGCCGTCACGACGGTGGCGGTCGTCGACGTGGAGCCGGTGGGCGAGCGCGGCGGCCGCCGCCTTCGCGGCCCGCCTGGCGGCCGAGCTGGGCGGGTGGTCGGCCGCCCATGCCGACCAGGTGGTCGTCCTCCTCCCCGCAGGTGTCGACCAGGTTCGTGGAACCGTCACTCGGCTGAGCGGCCAGGACGGCGCCACCCCGACGACGGGACTGGCCGCCGGAGAGGGCGGCCCGCGCGCGGTGCGGTCGGCGCACGAAGAGGCGCGGCAGACGGCGGCCCTGCTGCTCGCCCTCGGCCGAGCCGGGTCCGCCGCCACCAGCGACGAGCTGGGCCTGTACCGCTCGCTGTTCAGCAGCTCGGGGCGGGCCGGGCTCACGACCTTCATCCAGTCGACGGTCGGCCCGCTCCTCAGCCTACGACGCCGAGCACCAGCGCGACCTCGCGGCGACCCTCGAGACCTACCTGCAGCAGGCCCGCCACCACGCCCGCACCTGTGCCGCCCTCCACATCCACCCCAACACCCTCTACCAGCGGCTCGACCGGGTCACCGAGGTGCTCGGCCCGCGGTGGAAGGAGCCGGACCGCGCACTCGAGCTGCAGGTGGCCCTGCGCCTGCACCGCCTTCTCGCCGACCACCCGCGCTGAGCACCTCCGGGCCGATGCTGTCGATCCTCCATCCGATCCCTCGCCCGACGGAGGACCTCTCCATGGCCGCGACGCCGCGCGCCGACTAGCGTCGAAGGACCTCACCCGACCCAGGAGCCGCGACGGCATGCCGACCTTCCGCACCACCGACGACGTCACCCTTGCCTACACCGACGAAGGCGAGGGTCGTCCGGTCGTGCTCGTCCACGGGTACACGGCGCCCGCTGCCGTCGTGGGCGCTCACCGTCGACGCCCTTCTGGACGCCGGCTACCGGGCGATCGCCTTCGACCGGCGCGCGCACGGGGAGTCCGAGACGCCCGGCGCACGGCCAGCGGATGGCGCGCCACGGCCGCGACCTCGGCGAGCTCCTGGCCCACCTCGACCTCGAGGACGCGGTCGTCGTCGGCGCCTCGATGGGCGGCAACACGTTGTGGGCCTACGTCGACCAGTTCGGCCCGGCGCGGCTGCGCGGCGCGGTGATCGTCGACCAGACCCCGAAGATGCTCAACGCCGACGGCTGGGAGTACGGCTTCTACGGCTACGACCCGGCCAACGCCGGAACCCTCTTCGCGGAGGGCGTGCCCGACGCCGGGCGTGGCCGCACCGTCGACCGGTCCGCCGCACAGATGCTCCGCCTCGTCGAGCGGCTCGGCGGCCCTCCGGCCTTCCGTGACCCCTCGGCCCCGGAGACCCTCCCACTCCTCGCCGACCACGCACGACAGGACTGGCGCGACGTCGTGCGGCGGTTCCCCCGGCCCCTGCTCATGCTCGCCGGGCGCGAGAGCCAGATCTGGCCCTGTGAGCACGCCGAGGCCGCCGTCGCCGGGACGCCCCTGGGGCGCGCCCTCGTCATCGAGGATGCCGGCCACGCCATCAGCTTCGACCAGCCCGACCGGTTCAACGAGGCCCTCCTCGAGTTCCTCGCGGAGATCGACGGCGACACCTGCGCACCCTCGCTCTCGGCCTCCGACGCGGCGGACGCGCGGTGAGGCTCGCCACGCGAGACCCACGGCGACGGCCCACGCCGGATCGCCCTCGTCCACGGCCTGAGTGCCGACGGCGCCTTGTGGCGCGGGCTCACCGAACGCATCGTCGCCGCCGGCGGCGCCACCGTGACCACCGTCGACCTGCGCGGCCACGGGGCGAGCGACCGCAGCGACGTCTACACCGTCGAGGCGTTCGCCGACGACCTCGTCGAGACACTGCCGACCGGGCTCGACCTCCTCGTCGGGCACTCCCTCGGTGGCGTCCGTGGTCGAGCGGGCCGTGGCCCGGCTCTCTCCCGCCCACGCGCTCTACCTCGATCCCGGCTTCCGGCTCAAGCTCCCCTCGATGGGCCTCGAGGGCCGGCTGTTCTGGGCCACGGCGCCGGTGACCCTCACCGTCGCCGCCCTGGCCCAGAAGCTACGCAGCCGCGGCCGGCCGCCACTCGAGGCGGCAGACGCCCTGCTGCGTGACGCCGCGCTCGCCCGGTTCGACCGTCGTATGACGATCGGCGTCTTCCGCGACGTCGCCCACCACCCCGCACCGGTCGCTGCCCCGGACGTCCCCTCGACGATCCTGCTGTCCGACGACTCACCCGCAGTCCTGCCCGACAAGACTGCCGAGCGACTGGCCGACCTCGGCTGGGACGTGCGTCGGCTCCCAGGGGTGGGCCACGACTTCTGGCTCCAGGACCCCGACGGCACCACAGCGGCGATTCGCGACCTTCTCGTCGGAGAGCGCACCCAGCCGTGAGCCCGTGGCGGCGCCCCCTCGAGCACTGCCACGATTTTCGAAGGAGCCGCCTCGCGGCGATGAGACGCACCTCGATCCGCCGTGTCGTGCCGATGAGCGCGAGGTCGGACTCCGGTCTGCAGGCGACCCTGGGGATCCCGTAGGAACCTTTCGGGGCGGCTGTGACACAGGCTCTGGATCATGAAGTGCGCCTAACCTCGAACTGTGGCCAACAGCGACGACATCAAAGCCTCTTCCTGTTCCTGTCCGTTGCAGATCGACAACTCGATCATCCTGTCCATGTGGGCGGGACGTCCCGAGCTGGTGATGTCATGAGCAGGCCTTTGGGGGTGGGCATCATCGGGGCCGGACCGGTGACCCAGGCCATTCATCTGCCGACCCTGGCCACGCTGTACGACCACTTCCGTGTCGTGCACATCATGGACGTCAACTCCGAGGTGGCCGAGGACCTGGCCGCCCGCAGTGGTGCACGGTCGAGCACCGACGTGCAGGTCCTTCTGGATGACCCGGACGTCGATGTCGTCGCGATCTGCAGCCCTCACCAGTTCCACGCCGACCAGGTGGAGGCGGCCGCCAGGGCCGGCAAGCGCGCGATCTTGTGCGAGAAGCCGCTGGCGACCAGCGTCGAGGAGGCACAGCGGATCGCCGACGTGTCGGCGAGCTCTGGGATTCCGGTGGTTGTCGGTGCGATGCACGTGCACGACCCTGCGGTCGCCGCGGCAAGCCTGGCCTGGGGCGACCTGTCCGAGGACGTATCCCTGGTGCGGGTGGTGGTGTATCTGCCGAGCAACGACGACTTGGTCGCCCTCGCCACCCAACTGACCGTCGCCCCCACGCCGCCTGCGGGACCAGCGCCAGGCGCTGCCCCATCTGGTCCGCCGGTGTGGGCGGCTGGGGTTCGTGGCGGCATCCTCGGTCTTGCCACCCACAACCTGCCTCTGGTGCGTCGGTTCGCGCCAACTGTTGACGAGGTGCTGTCTGCTGGCTATCTCAACCCCTGGGGGTATGAGCTCACGTTCCGCAGTGGTGGCACGGCAGTGCAGCTGATTGCCGTGCTCCCTGGGCAGTGGCGACCCGACTGGACCATGCACGTCTTCGGCTCGCGGTCCGAACTGCACGTCCAGTTCCCGCCGTCGTACGTGCTGGCCGGGTCGGCCACCTCGACCCTGTCCACCAGCGAGTCGCAGTCGGTGTGGCAGTACCCGGTCAACGGGTACCAGCAGGAGTGGCTGCACCTGTCCGACGTGGTCAACGGCCGAGCCGAGCTTGCGCCGCCGGTCCAGACAGCCGTCGACGACCTGCTCTACGCACTGCACCTCGCCGACGGTGCAGACCAGCTGATCCTGGAGGCGCGATGACCGTCTTGAGCGTAGGGCTGGGCACCGAGAGCGACGCCGCCCAGCGCGCCGTTCTCGCCAGCGTTCCCCGACTGTTCCGGATCAGTGACGGTGACGAGGCGCCCGACGTCGTCGTGGTCTCCGGTCGTTCGCACTGGCCGGATGAGCTGGCCCGGGCCGTCAAAGACGGTGCCAAGGCCGTCGTGGTGGCCAGCCCCACCCCGGTCGAACCCGCCCGGGTGCGGGCACTGGCCCGGGCTGTGGCCGGGAGCGCGGTGGTCGCCGTCGACACCCCGTACGCGACGAACCGGACCTGGGAGGCCGCCAAGGAGGAAGTCGTCGCCGACGCCGAGACAGCCTCCATCGTGGACAGCCTGGTCACGGCTGAGGCGGGCGGACTCGCGACCGCGCTGCTCGACCAGCTCGCGCTGGTTCGGCCCCTGTTCAGCCCGACTGGCGCACTGCGAGTGCTGCACCGCGGCGAGCGCGCCTACGCGCTGACGTTCCCGACCAGCGGGCCACGGGTCACCCTGTCCGGTGCCGTGTCACCGGGAGGTCAAACCGGCCTGACCCTCAACGTCGTCGGCCCGACCCGGCGCTGGCAGGTCCGCTTCGCCGACACCGCGGTGGCCAGTCCCGCCGAGGTGACACGGCACGAAGCGACCGGGGCACAGTCCCTGCCGTTGCTGTTCGAGAGCGGCCGCCGGGTGACTTGGCAGCGGCTGCACCAGGCGCTGACCGGAGGCGGCCGGATCGGGTACTCCCTCGACCAGCTCGCCGAGGCCATGGACACCGCCACCCGCGCGTTCTCCCACGACCAGATTCGCCACGCCGCTGCGGGGAACCGACTCATGCCGCACTGAGGACGGACGGCTCGCGGCGATGTGACGCATGGTCAGCGTGACTCTCGGCCCTGCCCGGCCCGACGTGCTGGTGCTGATTGCGGTGGCGGCCTACCGTGGATCGGATCAGTTGGCCCATGTCCGGAGAAGTCTCGTGTCCAGCAATCCAATTGTTGCGTGCCCGCTCCGCGGTCAGATCGATCCGCGGCTCAAGCGGTTCAGTGCCGGGGCAACCGCTGGAGTTCTCGCCGCGGTCTTGCTCATCGTTGACGTTGCTCGTCCGCTGGGCCTGGGCCTACTCGCCTCGCAGGTTGCCGTGTTTGCCTTCACCGCGTTCGTCAGTTTTCAGTGGTCGCTCTGGGCGCAGATCTATGCCCGTTTCATCTGGCCGCGGCTCGGGGCACCAACCGCGTTGGAGGATGCTCGGCCGGCGAGATTCGCCCAGCTCTTCGGCTTCTTGTTCACCGCCTTGGCGCTGACCTTCTTCGTATTCGGCATCGATGTGCCTGGCTACAGCCTGACGGCGCTCACCTTCGGCTTGGCAGCACTTGACGCTTCCACCGGGCTGTGTTTGGGCTGCAAGGCCTATCTGCTGATCCGCCGAGGAATGCAATCGGCCTGACCCCGAGTGGGTCGAGATCAACGCGGCGAAGTGACGCACCTGGAAGCTAGCGCTCACCGGGCCGGTGCGCTGGTTGCGAGGCGACCTGTCGGCTCCCGACCGTCAGCGCCATCCTGATCGGCCGCAACCGTTCTGCAGTGGTGCGAAGGTCCGTGCGCTCGCGGTCGGAGACTCATTCCGGCAAGCCCAGTCAAGGACTACCGTGGTCCGTCACTGACGCGTCCGGGTGTGTCGGCAGGGTGAAGCGCCACCCGTCGTCCAGCCACTGCGGGAGGGCGACGCCGAGCGCCTCCACCGTGCCCCGGCGGTCGCCGCCGCCGTCGTGGGCCAGGACGATGCCGCCCGGGCGTATCGCCGCCCGGAGGTTTGCGGTCAGAGTCGTGACGTCCTGGGTGCGCCAGTCGTCGATCGTGCCGGTGACTCCCAGCGGCTGTAGGCCTAGCTCGACGGCGACCTGGGCCGTGCGACCCCAGCTCCCGTTGGGTGCTCGGAACCAGGGGACCCTCGCGGCAGGATCCCTCAGCGCCTCCCGGATGACGGCGACGTTCGCGACCAGGTCCTCACGGACCCTGGCGGGGCTCCACCGACCCATGTCCGCATACGTCATCCCGTGCGCGGCGAGCCGGTGGCCTTCGGCGACGACGCGACGCAGCACGGCATCCCCGCCGCCGGCGCCGACTTGCGAGCCGACGACGCAGAACGTCGCCCGGACCCGGTGACGACGCAGCAGGTCGAGCAGCCCGGGGGTGGTCATCGGGGTCGGGTCCGTCGTCGAAGGTGAGGGCGGCGACCCGGCCGTTCCCGGCCGCCGACATCACCGGAGTGGGGCTGATGGGCACGGTCCTCGCCTCCTCGTCAACGGTTGGGCTCACAGTTCGATAACGTTATCGAAAACGATTGACATGCGTCGGCGACGCTGCCAATTTGGCCGTACCAACCCTCTCAGTGGCGAGGAGAGCACACAGATGAGAACATCCCCGTGGCACCGCTGTGCCCTCGGCGCGGCGGTGGCCGTCCTGGCCGCCTGCGGCTCGGGCGGCGACGCAGCAGCGACGGCAGCAGCGGTTCGACCGGGTCCAGTGGCCCGGTGACGATCACGTGGTGGCACAACTCGAACAACGAGCCCGGCAAGGGCTACTACGAGCAGGTGGCCAAGGACTTCGAGGCCGACCACCCGGGCGTGACCATCGAGATCAGCGCGATGGCAGCACGAGGACATGGTCGACCAAGCTCGACGCGGCGTTCCAGAGCGGCGACATCCCCGACATCTACATGGAGCGCGGCGGCGGCGAGCTCGCCGACCACGTCGAGGCGGGCCTGGTCCGCGACCTCTCCGAGGCGGCCGAGGACGAGATCGACAAGATCGGCGGCTCCGTCGCCGGCTGGCAGGTCGACGGCAAGACCTACGCGCTGCCGTTCTCGCTCGGCGTCGTCGGCTTCTGGTACAACAAGGAGCTCTTCGAGCAGGCCGGCATCACCGAGCCCGCCGACCACCATGGACGAGCTCGTACGACGTCATCGACAAGCTCAAGGACGCGGGCATCGACGCCGGTCTCGGTCGGTGCCGGCGACAAGTGGCCGGCCGCGCACTACTGGTACTACACGCGCGCTGCGCTCGTGCCCGCAGGACGTCCTCAAGGACGCGGTCAAGCAGCCTCGACTTCTCCGACCCGTGCTTCGTCAAGGCCGGCGAGGACCTCGAGGACCTGCTCGCGACCGAGCCGTTCAACGCGGGCTTCCTGACCACCCCGGCGCAGGAGGGGGCCGACCACCGCCTCCGGTCTGCTGGCCACCGGCAAGGTCGCCATGGAGATGCAGGGCCACTGGGAGCCCGGCGTCATGCAGGGCCTCACCGACGACGGCAAGGGCCTCGGCGACAAGACCGGCTGGTTCCCGTTCCCGGCGGTCGACGGCGGCGCAGGGCGACCCGAGCGCCGCGCTCGGTGGTGGCGACGCCTGGGCCGTCTCCGAGGACGCGCCCGACGAGGCGGTCGACTTCGTGAAGTACCTGCTGTCCGACGAGGTCCAGAAGGGCTTCGCCGAGAACGACATGGGCCTGCCGACCAACTCCGGCCGCCAGCGGCTCCGTCTCGGACCCGGCCCTGGCCGACCTGCTCAAGGTCCGTGACGCGGCGCCGTACGTCCAGCTCTACTTCGACACGGCGTTCGGTGCAGTCCGTCGGCGGCGCGATGAACGACGAGATCGCGCTGCTCTTCGCCGGCGAGGCGATCCCGCAGGACGTCGTCGACGCGACGCAGGCAGGCGGCTGACGAGGAGAAGTGACTGACCGTGACCGCACCGCGGACCGCACGCGAGGCGTCCCCGGCGCCTCCGACGCCGTCGGCCGTGCGGTCGCCCGGCGCGACGCGCGCCGGGTGGCGCCGCCCGGGCGGGCGCCGGGCCTGGCGGCAGCGGCTGGAGATCCTCTTCTTCGTCGGCACCGGCCCTGGTGCTGATGGCGGTCTTCGTCGTCTGGCCGATCGTCTCGGCGGTCCAGATCTCGCTTCTACCGCTGGAAGGGCTTCGGCCCGATGGACGACTTCGTCGGCCTGCGACAACTACGTGCGCGTGCTGACCGAACGACGTCTTCACCGGCGCGCGTCATGCACAACTTCATCATCGTCGTGCTGTCGATCCTGATCCAGCTGCCCGCTGGGCCTGGCGATCGCGCTGCTGCTCAACCGCCAGATCCGGGGCCAGGGCCTGCTGCGCACGATCGTCTTCGTCCCCTACGTCGCTGGCCGAGGTGATCGCCGGCGTCGTCTGGTTCCAGCTGCTGCAGCCGGAGTACGGCGTCATCGACACCCTGCTCGGCGCGGTCGGGATCACGCGGCCCGGAGCAGGGCTTCCTCGGCACCCCGACGTCGCGCTCTCCACGGTCTTCGTCGTGCTCACCTGGAAGTACCTCGGGCTCGCGGTCCTGCTCTTCCTGGCCGGCCTGCAGAGCGTCCCGGACGAGCTGTACGAGGCCGCCCAGATCGACGGCGCCAGCTGGTGGCAGACCCAGCGCCGGATCGCGATCCCGCTGCTCGGCCCGACGATCCGCACCTGGGCGTTCCTGTCGATGATCGGCTCGCTGCAGCTCTTCGACATGGTCTGGATCCTCACCGGTGGCGGCCCGGCCAACGCGACCACCACGATGGCGACCTACCTGATCAACCAGGGCACCGAGCGGCACAACTACGGCATCGCCGGCGCGGCCTCGGTGATCCTCTTCGTCGTCGCGCTCGTCCTGGCCCTGCTCTACCAGGTGTTCGTCCTGCGGCGTGACATCGCAGGCGGACGCAGGCATGAGGAGAGCCGGTGAGCGCCGATGACGATGCCGTGCCGGCACCGCGCCCCGACGGCGGCGCCTTCGGCCACGCGCCGTCCGCGGCCTCCGGCCGTCCAGGGCGGCTCGCCCCTGGTCTAGCTCGCGCTCGTCGTCGTCGCGCTGACCCTCGGTCCCGTGCTGTACGGCGCGCTCGGCGGCTTCCGCACCAACGAGCAGCTGGCCGAGTCGCCCGGCCGGCCTGCCGGACCCGTGGGTGCTGACCAACTACGCAGCGGGTCCTGACCAACCCGAGCTTCTGGCGCTACGCGCTGAACTCCACGGTGATCGCGCTCATCACCACGGTGATCGCCGTGGTCTTCGGCGTGATGGCGGCCTACCCGCTGGCCCGCTACCAGTTCCGCGGCCGCGAGCCGCTGTTCATGGTCTTCGTCCTCGGCCTGCTGTTCCCGGCGGCCGTCGCGATCATCCCGCTGTTCATCCTGATCACCCGCGACCTGCACCTCGGCAACACCTGGTGGGGCGTCGCCCTGCCGCAGGCCGCGTTCGCGCTGCCGATGACGGTCGTGATCCTGCGGCCGTTCCTGCATGGCGCATCCCGCGCGAGCTCGAGGAGGCCGCCCTCATCGACGGCGCCTCCCGGATCGGGATCTTCTGGCGGATCGTCGCTGCCGCTGTCGGCCCGGGCGCTGGTCACCGTCGGCGTGCTGGCGTTCGTCGCGTCGTGGAACGCCTACCTGCTGCCGCTGCTCCTGCTGCAGGACGACATGCGGACGCTGCCGCTGGGCGTCGCCGACTACTCGTCGGAGCACTCGTCCGACACCGCGGGCGTCCTCGCGTTCACGACGCTGGCGATGATCCCGGCCCTGGTGCTTCTTCCTCGCGATGCAGCGGCGGATCGTCAGCGGACTCCAGGGTGCGGTCAAGGGATGACCACACCCGCGCGCCAGGCCACCCGTCCCCACCGACCTCATCGAGGACACGATCGACCATGACCGAGCTCCAGCACACGCTGCCCGGCCGGTGCTGCCGCCGTCGACCGCGTGCTCGAGCTGCTCGGCCGGATGACGCTCGAGGAGAAGCTCGCGCAGATCGTCGGCTTCTGGGAGAAGGGCGACGGCGAGGCCGTCGCCCCGCTGCAGGGCGAGTTCGCCGAGCGCACGGGCTCGACGAGGCCGCGCGGCACGGGCTCGGCCACCTGACCCGCCCGTACGGCACCCGCCCGGTCGACGCGGTCGAGCGGGCCCGGTGGCTGTGGGAGTTGCAGCGGCGCCTGGTCACCGGGACCCGGCTCGGCATCCCGGCGCTCGTGCACGAGGAGTGCCTCACCGGCCTGTCGGCGTGGAGGGCGGCGACCTTCCCGACGCCGCTGGCCTGGGGTGCGTCGTTCGACCCCGAGCTGGTCGAGGAGATGGGCGCGCCGATCGGGGCGTCGATGCGCGCGCTCGGCATCCACCAGGGCCTCGCGCCGGTGCTCGACGTCATCCGCGACCCGCGCTGGGGCCGGGTCGACGAGTGCATCGCCGAGGACCCGTACCTCGTCGGCACCATCGGCACGTCCTACGTGCGCGGGCTGCAGTCGGCAGGCGTGCACGCCACGCTCAAGCACTTCGTCGGCTACTCCGCCTCGCAGGCGGGACGCAACTTCGCCCCGGTGCACGCCGGGCCGCGCGAGGTCGCCGACGTCCTGCTCGTCCCGTTCGAGATGGCGATCCTCGACGGCGGCGCACGATCGGTCATGCACTCCTACACCGAGATCGACGGCGTGCCGGTGGCGGCCGACCCCGACCTGCTCACCGGGCGTGCTGCGCGACCGGTGGGGCTTCGACGGCACGGTCGTCGCCGACTACTTCGGCGTCGCGTTCCTGCACCTCCTGCACCACGTCGCCGGGCGACCTCGGCGAGGCGGCCGGGCTCGCGCTCGCCGCCGGGGTCGACATCGAGCTGCCCACCGGCGACGCCTACCTCGGGCCGCTCGCGGCCGCGGTCCGCGCCGGCGCGGTCGACGAGGCGCTGGTCGACCGGGCCGTGCTGCGGGCGCTGCGGCAGAAGCAGGAGCTCGGGCTGCTCGACGCGACGTTCGACGACGAGCCGCCGACGACGGTCGACCTCGACAGCCCCGAGCACCGCCGCGTGGCCGCCCGGCTGGCCGAGGAGTCCGTGGTGCTGCTGTCCAACGACGGCACCCTGCCGCTGGCCCGGCCCCGCGGGTCGCCGTCATCGGCCCGAACGCCGACCGTGCGGAGGCGCTCTTCGGCTGCTACTCCTTCCTCAACCACGTGCTCGCGCAGCACCCCGGGACGCCCGCGGGCATCGACGTCCCGACCGTGCGCGACGCGCTGTCGGCGGAGCTTCCGGCGCCGACATCGCCTTCGAGCGCGGGCTGCGCGGTGGACGACGACGACCGGTCGGGCTTCGCGGAGGCCGTCGCGGCCGCCGCCCGCGCCGACGTCGCCGTCCTCGTCGTCGGGCGACCACGCCGGCCTGTTCGGCCGCGGCACCGTCGGCGAGGGCTGCGACCGCGACGACCTGGAGCTGCCCGGCGTCCAGCGCGAGCTCGTCGAGGCGGTGCTCGACACGGGCACGCCGGTCGTGCTGGTCCTGCTCACCGGTCGGCCGTACGCCGTCGACTGGGCCCTGGAGCGGTGCGCCGCCGTGGTGCAGGCGTTCTTCCCCGGCGAGGAGGGCGGCACCGCGATCGCGGGCGTGCTCTCCGGCCGGGTCAACCCGTCGGGGCGGCTGCCGGTCAGCCTGCCGCGCTCGGCCGGTGCCCAGCCGTTCACCTACCTGCACCCCGTCCTCGGCGGGGACGGCGACGTCACCAACCTGTCGCCGCGACCCCGGCCCTGCCGTTCGGCCACGGGCTGTCCTACACCACGTTCCGGCACCAGGCGCTCGAGGTACGTGCCGGCGCGACCGCCGAGCCCGTCGTCGCCCGGTGCGGGTGACCAACACCGGCACCCGCGCGGGCGACGACGTCGTGCAGCTCTACGGGCGCGACGTCGTCGGGTCGGTGACCCGCCCGGTGGCCCAGCTGCTCGGCTACCACCGCGTCCACCTCGAGCCGGGCGACTGCGCCGACGTCACCTTCACCGTGCCCCCAGCGCGGCTGGCCTTCACCGACCGCGGCGGCCGCCGGGTCGTGGAGCCCGGCGAGCTTCAGCTGTGGGTCGGCGCCTCCGTCGCCGACCACGCGACCGAGGTCACCGTCAGCCTGACCGGAGGAGTGCACGCGGTCACGCTGCAGGACGAGCGGTGCGTCGTCACCCAGGCAACCGAGACGACAGGGACCACTCGGGCGACCGGGACCACCCCAGCACCATGAGCACCACCGCCCGCCCGAACGGGCGGTCGCCGAAGACACCGACACCTGGAGGAACGATGACGCGACAGCCAACAGCACAGGACAGGTTCTCGTTCGGTCTGTGGACCGTCGGGTGGACTGGCACCGACCCGTTCGGCGGTCCGTCCCGCCCCGCCCTCGACCCCTGGGAGTACACCGAGAAGCTCGCAGCGCTGGGGGCGTGGGGGATCACCTTCCACGACAACGACGTGTTCGCCTTCGACGCCGACGAGGCCACGCAGACCGACCGCCTGGGTCGGCTCAAGGCGGCCTGCGACCGCAGCGGCCTGGTCATTGAGATGGTCACGACGAACACCTTCTCCCACCCGGTCTTCAAGGACGGCGGGCTCACCTCGAACGACCGCTCGGTGCGCCGATTCGGGCTTCGTAAGGTGCTGCGGGCAGTCGACATCGCCGCCGAGGTCGGCGCGTCGACGTTCGTGATGTGGGGCGGGCGCGAGGGCGCGGAGTACGACGGGAGCAAGGACCTCCACTCGGCGTTCGAGCGCTACAAGGAAGGGCTGGACTCCGTCGCCGGGTACATCAAGGAGCGCGGCTACGACCTGCGGATCGCGTTGGAGCCCAAGCCGAACGAGCCCCGGGGCGACATCTTCCTTCCGACCGTCGGGCACGCCCTGGCGTTCATCGCCGAGCTCGACAACGGCGACATCGTGGGAGTCAACCCGGAGACCGGCCACGAGCAGATGGCCAATCTCAACTACACGCACCAGCTCGCGCAGGCGCTGTGGTCGGGCAAGCTGTTCCACATCGACCTCAACGGACAGCGCGGCCTGAAGTACGACCAGGACCTGGTCTTCGGCCACGGTGACCTGCTCTCGGCGTTCTTCACCGTCGACCTTCTCGAGAACGGCTTCGCCGCGAACCCGGACGCACCCCGGTACGAAGGGCCACGTCACTTCGACTACAAGCCCTCCCGCACTGAGCACTTCGAAGGGGTGTGGGAGTCTGCCAAGGCGTGCATGAGCACCTACCTCCTGCTGGCCGACAAGGCCAGGGCATTCCGCACCGACCCCCGGGTCACCGAGGCCCTGGAGTACGCCGGGGTCAACTCGCTCGCCGAGCCCACCCTGGATGCCGGGGAGTCCTTGGCCGACTTCATGGCCGCAGACGACGGGTTCGACTCCGACAAGGCCGCCGAGCGCGACTACGGGTTCGTCCGCCTCAACCAGCTCGCCATCGAGCACCTCGTCGGCTGAGCTGTCGACGCGGAAACTGGACCGATGTCGACATCGGTTTCGGACCGTTCGGGTACTCCCGAGCCTGCCGATAGTGTCGCCCCCATGACGACGGGGGGACGGGTCCGGATGGAGGATGTCGCGCGCGTCGCCGGTGTCTCGGTGGCCACGGTGTCCAAGGTCGTCAACCACCGCTACGGCGTTGCCCAGAGCACGATCGAGAAGGTCACCGAGGTCATCGACGCGCTGGGCTACGAGGCCAGCCTGGGGGCACGCAGCCTGCGCAGCCACCGGACGAACGTGATCGGGGTGCTGGTCGCCGAGTTCGAGCCGTTCAGCACCGAACTTCTCAAGGGGGTCTCCAGTGCGATCGACGAGACCGGCTATGAGCTGCTCGCCTACTCAGGCGGCCACCATGGGCGGTCAGTCGGTTGGGAGCGTCGCTCGTTGAGTCGCCTGGGGGGAACGCTGATCGACGGCGCCATCCTCGTGACACCCACCGTGGTGTCGGCGCCGGCCGATATCCCGGTCGTCGCCATCGACCCACACACCGGGCCCGCCGGCATCCCCACCGTCGACGCCGACAACGTCGCGGGGGCGATCGCGGCCACACAGCACCTGCTTGCCCTCGGGCATCGGCGGATCGCCCTCCTCGGCGGTCGCGAGGACCTGGAGTCCGCGCGGCTGCGAGAGCACGGGTTCCGGGCCGCGATGGCGGGTGCCGGCGTCCCGGTGGAGGCACAGCTGGTCCGGGTCGGTGGCTACCGGCCCGAGACCGCAACTGCCCCCGCCCGCGAGCTGCTCTCTCGACCGGACCGACCCACGGCCGTCTTCGCCGCCAACGACATCTCCGCGATCCGAACCATCGAGGTCGCCAGAGAGCTCGGGCTGCGGGTGCCGGAGGACCTGTCCGTCGTCGGCTTCGACAACGTGCCCGAGTCCGTGCTCTGCCGCCCGAGCCTGACGACCATCGCGCAACCACTGCACGACATCGGAGCGACCGCCTTGCGGATGCTCGTCGAGCTGCTCGCCGGGCGGGAGCCGACACCGTCTCACGTCCGTCTTCCCACTCAGATCGTCAGGCGCGACTCGACGGGACCGGTCCCCGGTTCCTGATCGACCCCGCCCGCCGCACAGGTCTGGCACCGACGAGGACCTCACATCCGGCTATGGACCGATGGTCCTCGTGGATCGCGGCAAGAAGCCTCATCGCCCGGCCGAATCCCGTTCCCGTGCAGGGCAGAACCGGTTCTGCCTTCGGTGGCCGGTCAGCGCAAGAGGTCGGCGATTAGCGGAACGGTTTCCCGGATGGTGTGCTCGGGTACGTTGCCGAAGCCCAGGACCAGCTGGGGTGGGCTGGTTGCGCCGTCCGATCGGTGGCTACTCATGCCATACAGCGCTACCCCGCGTGCGCGGGCGCCGGCGACGACGTCTGCCTCCGAAAGGTGGTCTGGAAGATGTGCGACGGCATGGAATCCGGCCTCGAGTCCGGAGAGTCGGACGGCTCGGCGCATGCACGGCCAGCGTGTGGACCAAGGTGGCTCGGCGGGCTGCGTAAAGGGCACGCATGCGGCGCAGATGACGGTCGTAACGTCCTGAGCGCAGGAGCGCGGCGAGCGCCAGCTGGTCCAGGTGTGGGGACCCCCGATCGAGGATGGCCTTGAGCGAAGTGACCTTCTCGGTCAGCGTCGGTGGGCACAGGATCCAGCCCAGTCGGATCCCTGGGGCAAGTGACTTTGCTCACCGTGCCCGTGAGAAGGACGTGGTCACTGGCCAGGCCCTTGGAGGACGCCGACCGGGTCGCGGTCGTAGCGGAACTCGGCGTCGTAGTCGTCCTCGATGATGAACAGGCCAGCAGAGGCGACGGCATGTCGCCGCGCGGGGCTCAGCACGACCCCGGCCGGCCATTGATGGGCCGGGGTCAAGACCGCCGCGCCGGCGCCGGACGCCCGCAGGGCGTCGACGTCGACGCCCTGGTCGTCCACCGGCACCGGCACCGCCTCCACACCGAGCCAGTCGGCGACTGCGAGCAGCTCGGCGTCGTACCCGGGGTCTTCGAACGCCACCCGTTGCACCCCCGTCGCGTGCAGGGCCAGGATCAGTCCCTGCGCGAACCCGCTGCAGATCACCAGGTCCTTCGGATCGGCTGACGCACCGCGCACCCGCCGCAGGTAGGCGGCCAGCACCTCGCGCAGCTCAGCGGCACCCTGCGGATCCCCATAGCCGAGATCGGCGGTGGAGGCGGTCTTGGCGGCCTCCCGCTGCGCCCAGGCCCAGTCGGCGCGCGGAAAGGATCCCAGGTCGGGCACGCCGGCCCGGAAGTCAGCGAGCAGCGTGGGCGGCGCCGCGGCTCAGGGTGGCCCGGTTGCGTCGTGGGCCCGGGTGTGGCCGGCACATGCGCGACCCTGGTCGCGGACCCGGTTCGGGTCGTCAGGTAGCCCTCCGCGCGCAGCTGAGCAAAGGCCTCCTGCACCAGTCCCCGGGACACCTGCAGGTGGGTGGCCAGCGCGCGCGAAGACGGCAGTCGTTCGCCGGGGGCCAGCTGCCCGGTCCGGATCGAGTCCCGCAGTGCCGACTCGAGCTGAGCGCGTAGCGGCTGTGACCGGTCCAGCCGTATCAGCACCTCGGGTGACCAACCGGCCCACTGAACGGCCACAAGATTGGACCTTATCGGGTACCAGTTGCGCGCTCTACGTTCGGCAGGAGGACCAAGGCCTCACCGCGTTGCCCCTTCCACAGTCCACTCCCCGGAGATTGGAAACCTCGATGCTGCTCGCGCTTGTAACGATCTCGCTGGACGGCTACATGGCCGGACCGGACATCACCAACGGACGTTCCGATGGGTGTCAACGGGTCTCGGTTGCACGAGTGGATCCTTGACCCCACGCCCGCTGACCGTCAGTTCATCGCCGACAGCTTTGCCACCGTCGGCGCCGTCGTCCTCGGCCGCCGCACCTTCGACGTCGGGCTCGACCAGTGGAACGACACCCCCTACCCGGCACCGTCCTTCGTGGTGACCCACCGCGCGCACGAACCCCTGCACATGAGCAGCGCCTCGTTCACCTTTGTGCCCGACCTTGACCAGGCGGTCACCCAGGCCCGTGCCGCCGCCGGCGACAAGCACGTCATCCTGATGGGAGCCGACCTCACCCAACAAGCCCTCACATGCCGGGCTCATCGACGAGTTCCGGCTCCAACTGGCACCCATCACGCTGGGATCGGGAACCCGCCTGTTCACCGGCACCGAGCGGCACACCTTCGAACCCCTGGGCGCGCAACAGACCCCGCGCGTCACGCACCTTCGCTACCGCACCACGGCGACAGCAACGCCGTCACCGCCAGACCAGCACCACCAGGTACCACGGTGACAACCTGCAGCTGCCGCTGCGGACTGGTCACGTCCTCGCTTCCTGACCTCCGGTCACGCCGCCGTCAGGCAATTCGGCTGGCGGCGCGT
>CAVUXS010000001.1:0-225516 GCA_963745545.1 uncultured Actinomycetota bacterium | reverse complement strand
TCACGCGCTGAGCTGCCGACCGAGCAGGTGGCACGGTCCCGGCACGGCGCCCGACTGCACCGCGCCCTCAGGAGGCTCGTCGGGCCAGGGCCTGGTCGACCGCCGTCTGCACGTCGGGCGTGAGCGTGCGGGCGAACGTCGCCGTGAGGTGGCCGTGGTCGCGGTAGGCGATGAGGTCGCCGATGACGTGGTAGCACCGGTCGTCGCGGCAGAAGCGGTCCGAGAGGTCGAGCGTCGAGACCATCCCGCTCGTGTCCTTGCTGGCCGCGGCGTACAGCGGGTCCGCCTCGATCGCCGTGGCGGCGTCGTTGCTGCATGACGCGACGTCCGCGAGGTGTGGACGCCACGCAGTCGGGTGCCTGCTGGATCGCCGCCGGGTTGTCGCGGATCACGAGGACCCGGGTACCGCTGTCGGTGATCGCGCGGATGGTGTCGCGGTAGCCCTCCTCCGCGACGCGGTTCCGGTCCGCCTTCGGGACGTCACGGAGCTGGCGCGAGGTGCGGTTGCTCATCACGACGAGGTCGTAGCCGCCCCGGGTGATCGAGTCGAGTGCCCACTGGTTCCAGTCCACGCAGTTGTCGCTGACCTTCGCGGGCGTGAAGGCGATGGGGTGCGCCTGCGTGTAGCACTGGAAGACGAGGAAGGTGTCGAGCCGCCACCCGCGGTCCTTGATCACGGGCGTGAGCGCCGGCTCCCAGTGGCCCGCGTGGGAGTTGCCGAAGAGGGCCACCCGCACGTCCCCGTCGGGTGTGCCGTAGGAGCACGTGTTGCGCTTCGTGAACGGGAGGCCGGTGAAGCAGCCGTCGCCGTACGCCGCCTCGCGGTCGTCCTTGGCCACCAGCGGGCTCGAGAGCAGGTCGTCGCCGGTGATGGACGTGCAGCCGGGGTCTCGCAGCGCAGCGGCGCCCACGCAGTGGCCGTCGGCCAGGCCCCGTTCGAGCGCCTGCGCCTCGGCCGCCTGGGTGGCCTTGCCCTGCTGGATGACGGCGACGCCGCACCCGCACAGGACGAGCGCGCTCGTCAGCGCGAGGGCGAAGCTGCGCCGCTTGCTCGTGACGAGGAACCGGGAGCGCCGGGCCGGGTCCTCGACGAAGGTCTTGGTCAAGGTCGCCGCGACGAGGACCGCGGCGATGAGGACGACCTTCTGCACCCACTGCAGCGGACCCCCGAGCGCGAACGGGGCGATGACGACGACCGGCCAGTGCCACAGGTAGAGCGAGTAGGAGATGTCGCCGAGCTTCTGTGACGGCCGCGAGCCCAGGAGCGCACGAGGCGACCACCGGACCCCGTCGGTCGCGGCGGCGATCACGAGGACCGCGCCGAGCGTGGGCAGGAGGGCAGCCGTGCCGGGGAACGGGGTGCTCGAGTCGAACATGACCGCCGCCCAGGCGATCATCGCCAGACCGAGCCAGCCCAGCGCGGCCCGCACGGCGGGCTGCCGCAGCCGCCACCCGAGGTGGACCGCGAGCGCCAGCAGGGAACCGAGGCCGAGCTCCCAGACGCGGGTGTGGGTCACGAAGTAGGCGGCCGGGGGGTTGCTCTGGGTCAGGTGCACGGAGGCCGCCAGCGACGCGCCGGTCACGAGCGCCAGGCCGGCGCCGGCCCACACGACCGGTCGGCTGCGACGGCCGACGAAGAACAGCAGCGCGATGAGCAGCGGCCAGAGGACGTAGAACTGCTCCTCGACCGACAGCGACCAGTAGTGCTGCAGCGGGCTCGGCGCGCTCTCCTGCGCGAGGTAGTCGGTGGCGGTGGCGGCCAGCGCCCAGTTCTCGACGGAGAGGGCCGACGCGATGGTCTCGCGGGCCACGGTGGGGATCTGCGTCGACGGCAGCCAGGCCAGGCTCGCGACGCAGCGTCGCCAGCAGCACCAGCGAGGCCGCCGGCAGCAGCCGCCGGACGCGACGGGCCCAGAACGCCGGCGAGGAGACGCGGCGTGACCGGCGGCGACGCGCAGCAGGTGGGAGGTGATGAGGAAGCCGGAGATGACGAAGAAGACGTCGACGCCGACGTAGCCGCCGGTGAGCCGCTTCGGCCAGAAGTGGAAGAGCAGCACGATGAGCACGGCGACCGCGCGCAGGCCCTGGATGTCGCGCCGGACACCGTCGCCACCCTGGGGCGGCGCAGCGGTGCGGCGACCGCGGCGGCCCTGCCCGCGCGGTCCTCGCGGCGGGTGCGCCGGCTCTCGGGTGCCGGGCGGGCTGGGGCGGCCTGGGCGTCGGAGGGTGCAGCGTCAGCACGGGTGAGGGTGTACTGCTCCACCAACCACTCCTGCACGTGTGTCGTCTCGGGCGCCCGCAGGCCCTGGGTCCGGCCACGGATTCCGTCCATGCTAGGGGCGTGGTGCGGTCCGTCCCGAATCGCCGAGCCGCGTGCTTCTCAGGAAAAGGCCCCTGGCGCCCGAGTCCCTCTCGCGGTCGCCCTGGTGTTCGACCCCGCCCTGGTGCCGGAGTCGGCATGGCTCGCCGAACGCGTGACCGCCGGCCTCACGGCATCCGGCGACCCCGGCATCCGGCCAGCGCCCCCACGACGTCGGGGAGTGGCAGAGGGTCAGGCGAGCTGGGTCACGACGTGCTCGACGCAGCCGATCAGCTTGCTGACGTCGTCGGGCTCGACCGCCGGGAAGCAGGCGACCCGCAGCTGGTTGCGGCCGAGCTTGCGGTACGGCTCGACGTCGACGACACCGTTGGCGCGCAACGTCTTCGCGATCGCCGAAGCGTCGATGGCGTCGTCGAAGTCGATCGTCGCGACGACCTGCGACCGGTTCGCGGGGTCGGTGACGTAGGGGGTGGCGTAGTCGCTGGCCTCGGCCCAGTCGTAGAGGCGGCCCGAGGAGTCCTTGGTGCGGGCGGTGGCCCAGTCGAGGCCGCCCTGGCCGTTGAGCCACTCGACCTGGTTGGCGAGCATGGCCAGCGTCGCGACGGCGGGGGTGTTGTACGTCTGGTCCAGGCGGCTGTTGCTGATCGCCGTCGGCAGGCTGAAGAAGTCGGGCACCCAGCGGCCGGATGCCGTGATCTCCTCGACCCGCGCCAGGGCGGCGGGCGAGAACAGGGCCAGCCAGAGGCCACCGTCCGAGGCGAACGACTTCTGCGGGGCGAAGTAGTAGACGTCGGTCTGGCTGACGTCGACCGGCAGGCCGCCGGCCCCGGAGGTGGCGTCGATCAGCACCAGGGCGTCGTCGTCGGCACCGGCGACGCGCTGCACCGGGGCCATCACACCGGTGCTCGTCTCGTTGTGCGCCCAGGCGTAGACGTCGACGCCCGCCTCGGCGCGCGGGTCGGGGCGGCTGCCCGGCTCGCTCGAGATGACCGTGGGCTCACCGAGGAACGGAGCGTTCTTGGTGACGGTGGCGAACTTGCTCGAGAACTCGCCGAAGGTGAGGTGCTGGGCGCGGTCGCGGACCAGGCCGAAGGCCGCGACGTCCCAGAACGCGGTGGCGCCACCGTTGCCGAGCACGACCTCGTACCCCTCGGGGAGGTCGAAGTAGGTGGACAGACCGGAGCGGATCGCCTTGACGAGGTTCTTGACCGGAGCCTGCCGGTGCGACGTGCCGAGCACCGTGCGGCTGATCGTCGTCAGCGCCTCGACCTGCTCGGGGCGCACCTTCGAGGGCCCGGAGCCGAAGCGACCGTCGGCGGGCAGCAGGTCGGCGGGGATGGTGATCTGGGCGTCGCTCACGAGGCTTCTCCGGTGTCGTGTCGGGGCGGGACGTCGAGGGGCCGGTGCCGCCACGGCGTGCTGCCACGGCGGGGTCCGGCGGCCGCGGGTCGACGTCGTCGGCGAGTCCACGACCGGCATCCATCCTCACTGATGCTGCCCGGATGGCGGACAGGGGGTCCACTACGTGGATCAGCGAGGGGCTGCGACCCTCGCTTCGAGCCCGCTGAGGAAGAGCTCGAGCCCGATGCCGAAGTCGTCGGTGGCGTCGCCGGTGCCGGGGTCGTCGCCGGCGTACCCGCCGGACCGGAAGACCGGCGCGAGGTCGGGGAAGCGTTCGGGGGTGACCACCTGGCCGAGCAGATCGATGGTCGCGGGTGAGATGTCGGTGATGTCCGTCGCCTGCAGGTCGCGGTGCAGCAGGCCGAATGCGCGTACGTACATGCTCAGCGAGAGCAGGACGGCCTGCTTGAGCGCGTCGTCGGCCGGCAGCGTTCGCATCGCGCGGTAGGTGGCGTCGGCGACTCGGATGTTGTTCGGCATGAGCACGGCCTCGAGCGACAGCGGGACGTCGAGGAACCAGGGGTGGCGTGCGTACAGCCGGAGGTGGAGGGCGGCGATGTCGCGCAGGCCCTGCCGCCAGTCGTCGGTGGACACCTCGACCTCCCCGATGACCTCCGTGGCGGCGTCCTGCATCAGCATGACGAGCTCGTCCTTGCTCGAGACGTACCGATACAGCGACATGGTCGTGAACCCGAGCGACTCGGCGACGCGTGCCATGGTCACCGCTCCGAGCCCACCCTCGTCGGCGATGGCGACTGCCGCGCGAGCGATGGCGTCGTGGGTCATCTCGCGCCGGGGGCCACGGCTGGGCGCCTCCTCCATACCCCAGGCGATGACGAGGGCGCGGGGGATCGGGGTCGGCGCGGCGGTCACGGTCCACAGCGTAGCGCGGACTGTGTACATCGCAGACTGTGTACGGCATACTCAGCGTATGCCATACACAGTTATCTCGGTAGACGGCCTCGTCGCCCGCTACGGCGACCTGGTCGTGCTCGACCACCTCACCCTCGACGTCGGTCCCGGCGTCCTCGCCCTCCTCGGGCCCAACGGTGCCGGCAAGACGACCCTCGTCGACACGGTCACCACGCTGCGCCGCCCGGACGCGGGGCGGGTCCGGGTGCTCGGCCACGACGTCGTCGAGGACACGCGCACCGTCCGCGGGCTGCTCGGGGTCACCGGGCAGCAGGCCAGTGTCGACGTCGTGCTCACCGGGCGGGAGAACCTCGTCCTCACCGGCCGGCTCCTCGGCCTGGGCCGGGCCGGCGCCCGTCGCCGCGCCGACGAGCTGCTCGAGCGGTTCGACCTCACCGAGGCTGCCGACCGCCGGGTGGGGACCTGGTCGGGTGGGATGCGCCGCCGGCTGGATCTCGCGGCGAGCCTCGTGACGACCCCGCGCGTGCTGGTGCTCGACGAGCCCACGACCGGTCTGGACGCCCGCTCGCGAGGGGTCCTCTGGGAGGAGGTCCGCGGCATCGCCGCCGCCGGGACGACCGTGCTGCTCACCACCCAGTACCTCGAGGAGGCCGACGTGCTCGCCGACCGGATCGTCGTCCTGGACGGTGGCCGGGTCGTCGCCGACGGCACCCCCGACGCCCTGCGCCGCGCGGTCGGCGGCGAGGTCGTGCAGGTGCACGACTCCGCCGGAGCGGTGACGGACGTGCTCTCGACCGACGGGTCGGCCGCCGACGTCGCACGGGTGCTGGGCGCACTGCCCCCCGCGGCGCGGGTCACCGTCCGGCGCCCGAGCATGGACGAGGTGTTCCTCCACCTCACCGGCGACGGCGCGGCGGCCGTGCCGTCGCACCCTGCCGGAGCCCGACGCCCGGTCGACGAGGAGGTGTCGGCATGAGCGACGTCATCAGCGCCGGAACGGTCTTCATCGGGCGCAGCCTGCGGCACTCCGCTCGGGACATCGAGTCCCTCGTCATGTCCGTGACCCTGCCGGTCATGCTGATGCTGCTCTTCACCTACGTCTTCGGCGGCGCGGTCGCCGGGGACCCGGCCTCGTACGCCGCGTACGTCGTGCCCGGGACCGTCCTGCTCTGCGCCGGGTTCGGCGCCGCGACGACCGCGGTCGGTGTGGCCAACGACCTCTCCGGTGGCATGGTCGACCGGCTGCGACGGATGCCGGTCCCTGCCTGGACCCTGCTCGTGGGCCACGTCGTCGCCAGCCTGGTGCGCAACCTCGTCGCCACGGCCATCGTGCTGGGCGTCGGTGTGCTGCTCGGGTTCCGGCCGACCGCCGGACCGCTGGGGTGGATCGGCGCGATCGGCGTCATCGCGGCGTGGGTGCTGGCCGTCACCGCCGTCTTCGCCCTGATCGGGCTGCTCTCGGGGTCGCCCGAGGCGGCCAACGGCTACGGGTTCATCGTGCTGTTCCTGCCCTATGTCTCCAGCGCGTTCGTGCCCGTCGACACCCTGCCGACGTGGATGCGGGGGTTCGCTGAGCACCAGCCGGTCACGCCGGTGATCGAGTCGGTCCGCGCGATGCTCGCGGGGAACGCGCCCGGCCCCGACCTCTGGTGGGCGCTCGGCTGGGCGCTGGGGCTGCTCGTCGTGGCCACCGCCCTGATGGCCTACGTCTTCCCGCGACGGCGGTCCCGGGCCGCCTGAGGCCCGAGGTCGCGGGCCGGCGCGGGCCCGGCATCGGGCCGCGTCCGCCGGCGGGCGTCAGCGTACGACGCCGCCGAGAGAACGGTTCGCGTAGCTCGACGGGCCGCCATCGGTGATCCACAGGGCGCCGTCCCCACCCCGCCCCGCCATGATGAAGCTGCCGTCCGGGCGCGACACGAGGTCGCCGGCCGAGGTCCACGCCGCCGTCGTGGCGACCACCAGGGACCCGCGCTGCACGACGGCGCGCCCGTCGGACGCCGCGCCGACGGCCAGCCGGGCGACGCCGGGCCAGGTGTCGCCGAGCGCACGGTCGGACCAGCCCGAGAGCCCGTCGGCGCGGGCGCTCCACGTCCCGGACGCCGCGGTCGGGGTGAACTCGCGCTCGTAGGTGGCGCCGTCGGTGCCGCGGCCGCTGACGACGATGACGTTGCGTGTGGGATCGGCCGACGCCGACAGTCCGGAGGTGAACCTGCCACCCACGGCCAGCCAGCCGCTCCAGCGCTGCCTGTCCCAGTGCTGGCGCAGGGCCACGCCGCTCCTCGAGACGGCGAAGACGTCGAGGGTGCCGTCACCCAGCGAGACGGCGTGCTGCGCGACGACGTCGCCACCGAGGTTGGTCGACCCGAGTCGCGGACCGCCGCGGTACCACGACTGCACGACGGCGCCCGAGGCCAGGCGGGTGACGAGGTCGACCCGGCCCGCGGCCGAGGAGGTGGCCGAGGGCGCGTTGGTGGAGGTGATGCCCGCGGAGGTGTACCCGGCCCAGGAGGCGCCGTCGTCGGCGCTGCGGCGCAGGTAGACCCGGTCACCGGTGCTGCGCACGAAGACGCTGACCTGCCTGCCGGTGCGCGCCAGGGTGACGCCCGAGGGCTGGACGAGCGTCCCGGCCGCCCGCACGGGAACGGTCGACGTCGGCGCGATCCGCACGATGCGGTCGTTGGTGCCGTTCGACGTCGTGAACCACAGGGCGCCGTCAGGGCCCTGCATCAGGGTGCGGATGCGCCCGAACCCCTCGGCCTGGGTGAGCGCGGTGGTCGCGACGACGCGGCTCGGTCCGGGGGTCGGGTTCATTCGCATCAGCGAGATGCCCTGGTCCTTGAGCAGGGCGACGGCGAGGGCGCCGCGCCAGGCCCCCCAGCGCGGGTCGGTGAGGAACGCGGCCCCGCTGGTCGCGACCGTCGGGAACCCCGAGCTCCACATCGCCCTCGTGGCGGAGGGGAACTTGGCCAGGTCCGTCATCGGCGTCGACTCGTCGTAGCCCGGCACCGGGTCCCAGCCGTAGTTCGCGCCGCTGACGACGAGGTTGACCTCGTCGTCGCGGTCGCTGCCGTGCTCGGCGGTCCACAGCTCGCTGGTGCCCGGGCGCAGGGCGAGACCCTGCACGTTGCGGTGGCCGTAGTTGTAGACGTACCGCGCGTTGCCGCCGCGCGCGACGAAGGGGTTGTCGGCGGGGATCGAGCCGTCCCAGCCCACCCGCAGCACCTTGCCGCCGAGCGAGGACAGGTTCTGCGGGTTGGTGCCGACGGCGGCGTCGCCGGTACCCACGTAGAGGAACCCGTCGGTGCCGAACCGCAGCCGGCAGCCTCCGTGGCGCCCGCTGACCAACGGGATGCCGGTGACCACCGGGGCGCCGTCGGAGACCGCGGTGGTGTCGCTCGTCATCCGCCACCGCAGCACGCGGATGTCGAGGGCGTTCCCCGACCCGTCACGAACGGCCTGGCAGGTGTAGAAGCGCCGGTTGGCGGTGGATGCCGGGTCGGCGACCAGGCCGAGCAGCCCGGACTCACCGACCGCGAAGATCGACGGGAAACCCGTGATGGCCACCTGTCGGGGTGCGGCCGACCCCCGCTTGCTCCACACCTGGCCGGCGCGCAGGTCGTAGAGCATCAGGTCGCGCTCGACCCAGGTCAGGTCCCACGGCAGGCTCAGCCCGGTGACCACCGTGGTCACCTGGATCGACGGGGCGGCCTCCGCCCGTGGAGCCGACGTGGCTCCGAGCACGAGGGCGAGGGCCGTCGCAGCCACGGCGAGCTGCGGGACGAGGCGCGAACGGGTCACGGGAACCTCCGGGGCCGGCGTCGTCCGGCGAGGGAACCGGGCGTCCCGGCGAGCCTACGACGCTCGCCGATGCCCGGCGAGCGCTGGAGGCGGCCCCACGACGCGAGCAGGCCCGGCATCCGAGGTGGATGCCGGGCCCGTGCGTCGCGTGCTGGGGTGTCAGTGGGCGCGGAAGCCCGTGACGTCCTCGATCGGGCGCGGACCGTGCCCGGTGTACCGCGCGCTGGGCCGGATGAGCCGGCCGGTGCGCTTCTGCTCCAGGATGTGCGCCGACCAGCCGGCCGTGCGGGCCGAGGCGAACAGCGGCGTCATCATGTCGGCCGGGACGTCGGCGAAGTCGAGCAGCACCGCGGCCCAGTAGTCGACGTTGGTCTCCATCCGGCGCTCGGGGTAGCGCTCCGCGAGCTCGGCGATGGCGGCCTTCTCGAGCTCGAGGGCGACCTCGTAGCGGGGGGTTCCGAGCCGCTTGCAGGTCTCGCGCAGCACGGTGGCGCGGGGGTCGTAGGCGCGGTAGACCCGGTGCCCGAAGCCCATCAGGCGCTCCTTGCGGTCGAGCACCTCCTTGACGTAGCGCCGGGCGTCACCCATCTGCTCGACGCCCTCGATCATGTGCTGGGCCCGGCTCGGCGCACCCCCGTGCAGCGGCCCGGAGAGGGCTCCGATCGCGCCGGACAGGCAGGCCGCGACGTCGGCGCCGGTGGAGGCGATGACCCGTGCGGTGAAGGTCGACGCGTTCATGCCGTGCTCGGCCGCGGAGATGAAGTAGGCGTCGATGGCCTCGACGTGCTTGGGGTCGGGTTCACCGCGCCAGCGGATCATGAACCGCTCGGCGATGGTGCGGCCCTTGTCGACCTCGCTCTGCGGGACCATCGGCGTGCTCTGCCCGTGGGCGGCCTGGCCGATGAACGAGATGGCCATGACCGACGCCCGGGCGAGGTTGTCGCGGGCCTCCTTGTCGTCGATGTCGAGCAGCGGCTTGAACCCCCACACCGGCGCGAGCTGGGCGAGGGCCGACTGCACGTCGACCCGGATGTCGCCGGTGTGCACCGGCAGCGGGAACGGCTCGGCGGGCGGCAGCCCCGGGTCGAACTCGTCGTCGACGAGCAGCCCCCAGACCTGGCCGAAGGAGACCCGGCCGACGAGGTCGTTGATGTCGACCCCCCGGTAGCGCAGCGCGCCACCTTCCTTGTCGGGCTCCGCGATCTCCGACTCGAAGGCGATGACACCCTCGAGGCCGGGCTGGAAGTTCGGGTCGCTGTCCGGGTGGGCCGTCCCGGTCTGTGCTGCGGTGCTCATGGGGTCCCCAATCGTCGCTCGGCGCCTTTGTCGGGCGGCCCCATTGTGCACGCCACCGTCACGCGTTCCCAGCGCCCGTCCCGTTGGTGGACGTCACGGCCGCGCCACGACGGTCGCGGACCGCCATCGCGGGGCCTCCGCTGTCGCGCATGTCGAACAGGTCGGTGGTCTCCAGCAGCTTGCTCAGCTTCGCGTAGCCGTAGTTGCGCGGGTCGAAGGAGGACTGGTTCGAGATGTGGTTGCCGACCGTGCCGACCAGCGCCCAGCCGGAGTCGTCGGCCGCGCCCTCGACGGCCCGGCGCAGCAGGGCGACGAGCTTGCGGTCTCCGCGCAGCTGCGCGCGGGTGGCGCGCGCCGGGGTGGAGCCCTGGGGCGCCTCGGCGGCAGCGGCGGCCTTCGTCGCGGCCTTGCTCGGGGTCTTCTTCGCGGATGCCGTGGCCTTGGCCGTCGGCTGGTCGGTCGCCTTGCTCGTCGCCTTGGCCGTGGCCCGTCGGCGGGTCGTCGTGGGAGGTGCCGCCTCCTCGGCCGGCGCCGGCACGGCATCCGCGGGTCCGGCATCCGGCAGGCCCGGCTCCGCCTGGCCGCTGGGGGAGGAGAGCCGGTTGAGCACGAGGAAGCGCGTGCAGGCGCTCTGGAACGGTGCCGGGGTCTTCGCGTCACCGAAGCCGTAGACGTGGGCGCCGTGCTCGCGCAGGTGCATGACGAGGGGGGTGAAGTCGGCGTCGGAGGACACCAGGGCGAACGCGTCGGGGCGCTGGGTGTGCAGGATCTCCACGGCGTCGACGGCCAGGGCGATGTCGCTCGCGTTCTTGCCCTTGCTCGGGTCGAACTGCTGCACGGGGCGAATCGCGTTCTCGTGCAACACTTCCTGCCACGACTTCAGGCCGGTCTTGGTCCAGTTGCCGTAGGCGCGGCGCACGTTGGTCTCCCCGAGCCGCGACAGCTCCCCGAGGATGACGTCGATGCGGGACGCTGTCGCGTTGTCGGCGTCGATGAGGAGCGCGATCTGCGCCGGTTTGTCCATGCACGGACCCTAGCCCCGTCGGACGCGGCGTGCGTCGACCGGCCGGCATCCTCGTGCATGATCGGCGGGTGCTGCTGCGCTCCCACCTTCCGGACCTCACCCCGTTGCGGGAGAACGCGGCGTACCGGCGGCTGTACGCCGGCTTCACCCTCTCGAACATCGGCTCGCAGATGGCGGTGGTCGCCATCGGGCTGCAGGTCTACGCGATCACCGGGTCGACCGCGTCGGTGGGCCTGGTCGGGCTCTTCGCCCTGGTGCCGCTGGTGGCGTTCGGGCTCTACGGCGGATCGCTGTCGGACCACCACGACCGTCGGATCGTGGCGCTCGTCGCCAACCTGGTGGCCTGGGCGACCTCGATGGCCTGCGCGCTGCAGGCCTGGCTCGGCAACGAGAACGTCTGGGTGCTCTACCTGCTCGTGGCGGTGTGGAACGGCGCCTTCGGGGTGAGCTCGCCGGCGCGGCAGAGCATCTACCCGCGGATCCTGCCGCGCGAGCAGCTGCCCGCGGCCAACGCCCTCGGGGTCTTCGCGATGTCGACCGCGATGATGGTCGGGCCGCTGATGGCGGGGCTGCTCGTCGACTGGGGTGGCTTCGCGACGGCCTACACCGCCGACGCGCTCGTGACGATGGCCGCCCTGTGGGGGCTGTGGCGCCTGCAGTCGCTGCCACCCGAGCCGCACGAGGAGGGCGAGGCGACCCGCGCCGGGCTGGCGTCGGTGCTCGACGGTTTCCGGTTCCTGCGCGGCGCCCCGAACGTGCGGATGACCTTCGTGGCCGACATCGCGGCGATGCTGCTGGCCCAGCCCCGGGTGCTCTTCCCGGCGGCTGGTGCCGTGATCCTCGGCGGTGGGGCGAGCACCGTGGGCTACCTGTACGCGGCGGCGGCGCTGGGCGCCGTGCTCGCGACGCTGACGTCCGGGCGGCTCGGCGGGGTGCGTCGCCAGGGGCTGGCGATCATGGTGAGCATCGTCGGCTGGGGGGTGGGCATCATCGGCCTCGGGGTCGCACTGCTCGGCGCGGGCGGCTGGCTCACGCCGACCCAGGCCCTGTGGGGGGCCCTGGTCGCCATGGCTGTCGCCGGGGCTGCGGATGCCGTGAGCGCCGTGTTCCGCACGACGATCCTGCAGTCGGCCGCGCCCGACCGGATGCGTGGGCGGCTGCAGGGCGTGTTCATCGTGGTGGTGGCCGGCGGCCCGCGGGTCGGCGAGCTGCTCGGCGGCACGGTGGCCGAGCGGATCGGCGAGGGCTGGACGGCCGTGTGGGGCGGCATCGCCTGCATCGTGGCGATCGGCCTGCTGTCGCTGCGCCAGCCCGGATTCCTCCGGTACGACGCCCGCCACCCGACCCCCTGACCTCGCCCCAACCTTCCCGCCCGATGGGGAGACGTTGACCATCGCACCGGAAGAGAAGTCGCGCGCGAAGGTGAAGGTTGTGGAGCGAAGGAGACCGGGGCAGAGGCGGTCGCCGGCGCGCGGCATACGATCGGGCCATGAGCCAGGGCGCGGCCGGGGACGGCATCCGACGGGCCGACCCTCGGCTCGATCCGAGGCGGGTCGACTACGACGGTGACGGTCTGACCGAGGACGCGCTCCTCGCGACCCCCTACGCGCAGGCCCGGGCCTGGGTCGACGACGCCGTGGCCCGGGCGCAGGTGAGCCCGGACGTCTTCGAGCCGCTGGCGATCTCGGTGGCCACCGTCGACGGCGACGGGCGGCCGAACGTGCGCACCGTGCTCATGCGCTTCTTCGACGAGCGCGGGCCGGGCTTCGTCACCGCGCTGACATCGGTCAAGGGGCGCGAGCTCACCGTGACGTCCGCGGTGGCGGCATCCCTGACCTGGCCGGCGATGTACCGCGCGATCCGGTTCCGCGGAACCGCCGTCGAGGTGTCCCGCGAGGAGGTCGAGCGGTACTTCGAGTCGCGCCCGTGGGCGTCGCGGATCTCGGCGTGGGCGTCGCGGCAGTCCGAGCCGATCGGCTCGCGCGCCGAGCTCGAGGCGCAGTACGCCGCGCGCGCGGCGGCCTTCCCCGACCACGGCGACGGCGGCGACGTGCCGGTGCCGGACTTCTGGGGCGGCTTCCGGATCGTGCCCGACGAGGTCGAGTTCTGGGCCGGCCGGCGCAACCGGCTGCACGACCGGCTGGTGTTCACCCGGGTCGACCAGGGCGACCTCGACGACGCGGCCTCGTGGGAGGTGAGCCGCCTCCAGCCCTGACCCCCGAGGGCAGCCCGACCTATTGCGGATCACCCACCGCTGAGGGCCTCTCCCGGCCCCATGTGGGTGGGTGATCCGCAATGAGTCGGGGTCAGGGGGGTGGGGCGGTCGGCTCGCGGTGGACCTTGTGCGGGGCGGCCTGGACGCGGGGCTTGACGACGAGCAGGTCGATGTTCACGTGGGCCGGGCGGGTCGCCATCCACACGATGGCGTCGGCGACGTCGTCCGCGACGAGGGGGTTCGGCACCCCGGTGTACACGGCGTCCGCGCGCTCCTGGTCGCCACCGAAGCGGGTCAGCGAGAACTCCTCGGTGCGCACCATCCCCGGCGCGACGAGGGTGATCCGCACCGGCTGGTCGACCAGCTCCAGGCGCAGCGTCTCGGTCATCACGTGCACGCCGTGCTTGGCCACCGTGTAGCCGCCGCCGCCCTCGTAGGCGAGGAAGCCGGCGATCGAGCCGACGTTGACGACGACCCCCTCGCCGTCGGCCGCGACCAGCGCCGGCAGCAGCGCCTTGGTGACCCGCAGCGTGCCCAGCACGTTCGTCTCGTACATCTGCTGCCACAGCTCGACGTCGGCCTGCGCCACCGGCTCGAGGCCGAGCGCGCCGCCGGCGTTGTTGACGAGCACGTGCACGCGAGGGCCGGCGGCGGCCACGAGCCGGGCGACGTCGTCGTCGAGGGTGACGTCGCACGCCACGGCCACCCCGCCGATCTCGGCCGCCAGCGCCTCGACGCGCTCGGCCCGCCGTGCCGCGCAGACGACCCGGAAGCCCTGCGCCGCGAGCAGGCGGGCGGTCGCGGCGCCGATGCCGCTGCTCGCGCCGGTGACGACGGCGACGCGGTCACCGGTCGCGCGGGGCTCACCGGTCGCGCGGGGCTCGGCGGGCGCGGGGCTGTCCGGGGTCGAGGTCATGGCTGGTCCTTGGGTCGGATGGTGGTCGGGTCGACGGCGATCCAGGTGGCCTCGGCGCGCGCCAGCAGCGCGCCGCCCGCGGTGAACAGGGCCGAGCCGGAGTGGTGCTTGCGTCCTTGCGCTGCCGCGCTGCCAGGCGAGCACGACGTGCGGCTCGCCCACCGCGGGCAGGGCCAGCAGGCGGCCGGTCATCGTGCCGAGCACCATCGGGCGCCCGGCGATGCCGGCCGACCACCCACCGGGGCAGTCGAGCGCGGCCCAGACGAGCGGGCCGGTCACCTCGCGCGGGACCCAGGACGCGGCATACCGGCCGGTGCCGTCGTCGAGCGGGCCGGGGCGCAGGCACAGGGCGTCGTCCGGGTCGCGCCCGGTGCCACAGGCGAAGCAGGTGGGGAACGGGTGGTCGGCGAGCCCCTCGTACCGCGTCTCGGCGGCGCGGGCCTGCTCCAGCGTCACCGCCGGCGGCACGTCATCCACGAGGTCGGGGGATGCCGTGCCGCTCGCGACCAGGTGCCCGCGGTCGACGAGCCGCAGCAGGACGCCCCCGTCGGCGGGCTCGGCCTCGAGCGACATCGCCCGGTCCAGCGGCGGCGGGCTCGCCAGCCGCACCGTGACGGCCGGGCGTGGGGAGGTGGTGGGCACGTGGGCCGCGACGGTGCCGCAGACCCAACCGCCGTTGCCGGACTCCGGGGGGCCGCAGTAGCGGTGCGGGATGGTGATCTCCACGTCGCCAACCTACCCACGCCTTCGCCGGGCGGGTTATCTTGACATCAAGATAAATGGTCCGGCGCCCGCCTCCGCACCGGAACCTTCACCCGGGCACCGGAACCGTTGCGGTGCCCGGGTGAAGGTTCCCGCATCGGGCGGGACAAGTTGAGGAGGTGGGTGTGGGGGAGCAGGAGGAGTTCTCGCTGCGGCGGATCGCCGTGCCCGCCTTCGGGCCCTCGGCGATCTGGTCGATCGGGGCGGGCGCCGTGCTGCCGGTGGTGGCCCTCAGCGCCCGCAGCCTGGGCGCCTCGGTCGGCCTGGCGGCCCTGTTCGTCGGCATCGCGACGCTGTCCGAGTTCGCCGCCGCCATCCCGGCCGGGGTGCTCGTCGAGCGGATCGGCGAGCGCCGGGCGCTCGTGGCCGCCGGTGGGCTGGATGCCGTGGCCTGTGCGCTCGCCCTCGTCGCCCCCTCGCTGTGGGTGCTGGGCGTCGCCGTGTTCCTCATGGGGCCGACCGGCGCCGTGTTCCTCCTGGCCCGGCAGAGCTACCTCACCGCCGCCGCCCCGGTCGCCCTGCGCGCCCGGGCGATGTCGACCCTGGGCGGCGTGACCCGGATCGGCCTGTTCGTCGGGCCGCTCGTCGGGGCTCCCGTCGTCGCACGGTGGGGGCCGCAGGCCGCGTTCGCCGTCGCGGTGGTCGCCGGGCTGCTGGCCGCGGCCCTGGCCTGGCGCACCCCCGACCTGGGGGCGCACCACGAGCGTCTGTCGGCCGAGCGCGAGCGGGTGCCCGTCGCGCGGGTCGTGGCCCAGAACCGGCGCGTGCTGCTCACGGTGGGGCTGGGGGTGCTCGCCATCGGGCTGGCCCGGTCCTCCCGGGTGGTCGTCGTGCCGCTGTGGGCCGAGCACGTCGGCCTCGACGCCGCCCAGACCTCGCTCGTCTTCGCCGCCGCCGCGCTTCGTCGAGGTCGTGCTCTTCTACCCGGCCGGCACCGTCATGGACCGCCACGGGCGGGTCTGGGTCGCCGTGCCGGTCACCCTGCTGCTCGGCCTGGGCCTGGTCGCCCTGCCGCTGACCACCACGCTCGCCGGGGTGGCGGCGCTCGCGCTGCTCATGGGCGTCGGCAACGGCCTGGGCTCCGGCATCGTCATGACCCTGGGCGCGGATGCCGCCCCCACCGCCGGGCGCGCGCCCTTCCTCGGCGTCTGGCGGCTGCTCTCCCTCGTCGGCCACAACGGGGCCGCCCTGGTCGTCGGTGCCGTCGCCGCGGTCGCCACGATCGGGGTCGCCAGCGTGGCCGTGGGTCTGCTCACCCTCGCCGGAGGCGCCTGGCTGGCCCGCTGGCTGCCCGAGTACGACCCCCGCCGCCGCGCCTCGGCCCCGCTCGACGAGGCATGACGGGCCGGATGGTGGGCGGACGGCATCCCGCCTGTCGCGGGGTAAACGTAGGCTGGCCTGCGTGACGGACCTCATCGACACCACGGAGATGTACCTCCGCACCATCTTCGAGCTCGAGGAGGAGGGCATCACCCCGCTGCGCGCACGCATCGCCGAGCGCCTCAGCCACTCCGGGCCCACCGTCTCGCAGACGGTCGCCCGGATGGAGCGCGACGGGCTGCTGCACGTCGCCGGAGACCGCCACCTCGAGCTCAGCGACCACGGCCGGCTGCTCGCCACCCGGGTCATGCGCAAGCACCGCATCGCCGAGCGCCTGCTGCGCGACGTCATCGGGCTCGAGTGGGAGTTCGTGCACGACGAGGCGTGCCGGTGGGAGCACGTGATGTCCGAGCGGGTCGAGCGCAAGATCCTCGCGATGCTGCCCGACCACGCCGAGTCGCCCTACGGCAACCCGATCCCGGGGCTCGACGAGCTCGGCGACCTCACCGAGCTGGCCGACTTCCGCTACGGGCTCACCAGCCTCGACGTGATCGCCGCTGCCGAGCCGACCACCGTCGTCGTCCGCCGCATCGGCGAGCCGGTGCAGGTCGACTCCGAGGCCCTGGGCCTGCTCACCGCGGCCGGTCTGCTGCCGGGCCAGCCGGCCCGGGTGCGGCGTGAGGGCGTGCGGGTCATCGCGTGCCGTGACGGTGCCGAGGAGTCCTCCGGGGTGTCCCTGCCCGACGACATCGCCTCGCACGTCTTCGTCCAGGCCACCTGAGCCCCGCCGGCCGACCGCGCCCCACCGTGGGCGTGCCCGGTCGTGACCCCGGTCTCATCTCGCGGTACCCGACAACCCGGCCGTGACCCGGCATCCGCGCTGGTCAGGGGCACTGGTCAGGGGCACGCGCCGGTGTCCACAGCCTCGACACGGGATGAATTCCCCGTTACCTGAATGCGACCTTTGGTGCCGAGGGCGGCTACGGTGGCTGGGATCCGTACCCGCCCCGGAAGGCCTCACCTCCTCGTGTCACGTCACCGTAACCCCGGTCGACGCCGCGCTCCCGGCGCTGTACGTCGTCTCCCGGACGGCTTCACGCGCCTCGGCGCGACGTGGGCCACCAAGTCCATCGCCGCCATCGGCGTCCTGGGCGGAGCCGCCGTCGCGCTGGCGCTGCCCGTCGACGCCAGCCCGGCCGCGCTGACCCTCGCCACGCCGGTCGCCACCAGCTCGGTCGGGCGCACCGACGGCCTGGCCGCCTCCCGCGCCTCGGTCCGTTCCGCGGCCCCGGCTCTGGCCCTTCCTGCCGTCTCCGCCCCCGAGGGCGCGGCCCCGCTCGCGCCCGAGCAGGTCGGCGTCGCCGGCGTGAAGGCCGTCGCCAAGCCCAAGCCGAAGCCGAAGCCGAAGCCCAAGCCGGTCGCCAAGTCCACGTCGTCCGGGTCCGACTCCGGCTCCTCCGCTCCGCGAGGCGCCCAGCTCGTCGTACAGCACGAGCATCTCGGGCCAGTGCGGCAGCATCGGCCTGAACAACGACGCCGCCCGGCTCTGCTCGGCCGTCGACTCGATCTTCCACCTGGGCAGCATCGGCGGGTACCGCGCCAACGCGGGCGAGCACAGCACCGGCCAGGCCGTCGACTTCATGATCTCGAGCCGGTCGCAGGGCGACTCCATCGCCGCGTGGGTGCAGTCCCACGTCGGCGAGTTCAACGTGCAGTACGTCATCTGGCGGCAGCGCTACTGGGAGCCCGGCAGCTCGTGGGACCCCATGGAGGACCGCGGTTCCCCCACGGCGAACCACTATGACCACGTGCACGTGACGGTCAACTGACCCTCGCCGCACCCCCGCTGAACGGCTCGCGAAGGCCGCCCACCGCACGGTGGGCGGCCTTCGTCACTTCACCGTGACCTAATTGTGATTATCCCAGGAGGCCGTGTTACGTTCGTCGGGCTCGCCTCAAATGGGCGGGTCCTCCTGGTGGACGCCGAGTCCTGCCACCACCGCAGAGGTCAAAGCGCACCACCGCCTGGCAGGAGCGGGGGAACCACCATCGGAGCCCAGCAGCACACGGGTTCCTTGGGGTGAAGTCGGTGCAGGTCTCACGACCGCACCGGCCGGGCAACCTCAGCCCGAACCCGACAGCTCACCCCGTAGGCACTGAGAGGTTCACCCGTGGTCGATGACACCCGCTCCGGGCGGCACCGCAATGCCGTCCGTTACAACCCCGTTGCCGAGCTCTCGACGATCGTCAAGAGTGCCGGCGAGACCAGCGTCAAGGCCTCCGCGGTCCTGGCCGCCTCCGGTGGTCTGGTCGCAGCCTTCGCTCTCCCCGCGCAGGCCGCCCCCGTGCACCGCGCCTCCACACCACCACCACGACGACGGCTGCCGCGGCACCCGGCGCCGAGGTGAGCACGACCACCGCAGCCCCGGCTGCGCCCGCGCTCGCCCCTGCCGTGGTCGCCCCCCAGGCGGCCGCTCCGGTCGCCGTCGAGACCGTCGGCGTCGTCGGCGTCAAGGCCGTGGCCAAGCCCAAGCCGAAGCCCAAGCCGAAGCCCCAGGCCGACCCGGTGGCGTTGGCCGAGTCGAGTCGCAGCGACTCCAGTGGCCCCAGCCCGGTCAGCCGCAGCACCACGCGCTACAGCAACCCGGCGCAGTCCTCGAGCGGTGTCGTCAACATCGCGCGCGGGCTGCTCGGCATCCCGTACGTCTACGGCGGTGAGAGCCCGTCCGGCTTCGACTGCTCGGGCTTCACCCAGTACGTCTTCGGCAAGGCCGGCATCTCCATCCCGCGCACGGCCTCGGCCCAGCAGAACGCCGCCACCCCGGTCAGCAACCCCAAGCCGGGCGACCTGGTCTTCTTCGGCTCCCCGGCCTGGCACGTCGGCATCTACACCGGCAACGGGATGATGATCGACTCGCCGCGCAGTGGGAAGTCCACCTCCGAGCGGCCGATCTTCGACGGCGTCAGCGGCTACGGCCGGTTCTGAGCCACCATCCGCACCGCACCTCGGCGCCCCTGACCCTCGTGGTCCGGGGCGCCGACGCGTGTCAGGGGTGGTCGGCCAGCGCGGCCTCGAACGCCGCCAGCGACCGGTCGCCGACGAGCACGAACCGCACCAGGTCGATGCCGTCGTTCGCCGCGGAGTCGGACCGCACCGTGGCCACGGCCACGCGGGCCACCTCCTCGACGTCCCAGCCGTAGACCCCGGCGCTCACCGCCGGGAACGCGACGCTGCGGGCCCCCAGCCCGCGGGCGACGGCGAGGCTGCTCGCGAAGCACGAGGCGAGCAGGCCCGGGTCGGTCTGGCCGCGGTGCCGGTTCGGGCCGACGGTGTGCACCACCCAGCGGCAGGGCAGGTTGCCGGCGCCGGTCGCCACGGCGTCACCGACGTCGAGGCCGGCCGGGTGGGTGGTGCGCCGCAGCTCGCGGCACTGCTCGAGCAGGGCCGGGCCGGCGGCCGCGTGGATGGCCCCGTCGACCCCGCCCCCGCCGAGCAGGGCGGAGTTGGCCGCGTTGACGATCGCGTCGACGTGCTGGGTCGTGATGTCGCCGCGCACCGCCTCGATGGTGGTCATCGGAGCGCGTCGACGATGCCGGCCACCCGCCGCTCGCGGGTCTCGGGCTTCTTGGCCGCGAGCACCGACTCGGCGTGCTGGCGCTGCTGGCTGTAGGTCAGGGCCGCCCAGCCGGCGGCGGCCCCGGGGGAGGCGGCCAGGGCGGCAGCGAGGTCGTCGGGCACGTCGACGGTGCGCGGCGCGGTGTCGACCTCGACGTCCACCGTGTAGGTCTGCCCGGCGCTGATGCCGGAGGCCTCACGGACCGCGGCACTCGCCCCGAGGAGGAACCGCCCGCCCATCGACGCGATGCTGGTGCGCCAGGTGTGGCCGTCGACCGTGACGACCACCTTGGGGCGGCGCCCGGCGCCGAGCGCCTCGACCACCGCGTCGGGGACGACGAAGCCGGTCGTGGTGCCACCGGTCGCCAACAGCTCGGTCGTGAACTCCATCGCAGCAGTATGCCGCCCGCCCCGGGTCCCACGCTCTGCGTGGGCGGTGGGCGACGGCATCCGTGCTGGTGGTGGGACGAAGCCGGTCGTCACCGCGCCGGCGGCGGGTGTCCCTCGGACGCCTGGACGACGACGATGCCCTGGCCCGACAGTGCGAGCTGGTAGGCCTCGCCCGACCCCCGGCCGATCGCCGCGCCGAGCTTGGCCGTCTTCCTGATCGACGACTGCAGCCCGGCCGACCACAGCACGGCCGACTGCATGTCGACGAACGTCGGCACGTCGACCTGCAGCACCACCGGGGTGCCGTGGGCGACGACCGCGATCATCCCGCTGCCGGTGAACGTGGTGTTGAACAGGCCCCCGCTGACCATCGAGGCCCCCTCGACCCGCTTGATGTCCCACGCCAGCCCGCTCTCGAAGGCGAGCACGGCGTTGCCGTTGACGGTGACCGCCTCGTCCTCGAGCTCGAGGATGAAGATCTCGTCGGCCTCCTGGGCCAGGAAGACGTCGCCGCTCCCGGAGACCTTCATCAGGGCCATGCCCTCGCCGGTCATGGCCTTCTTGAACATCTTGCCCAGGCCGCCGCTGCCCTCGTAGGCGAAGTCGACCTCCCCCTGGTAGGCGACCATCGAGCCCTGGCGGGCGTAGAAGAAGCCGCCGGTGCCACTGAGGTCGACCTTGAGCATCCGCTCGTTCTGGAGCATGAAGCGGCCGGGTGCGCCGGACCGCTCTGACCTGGTGAGGAGTTCTCCGCGCATGGAGCCACGGTACGACGGGGTCCGGGCCGCCGCAGCCCGGACGGCGAGCTGTCCGCCACGCCGCGAACGGGCATCGGCCGGTGCCTGTGGACGCTGTGATGGCGCAGATGCAGCAGTTATCGTGACTCTGGGCCGCATCTGCGGCTACAGTCCGCGATGTGCCCACGTTTCGGATCAAGGAAGCCGCCGACCTGCTCGGGGTCAGTGCCGACACGTTGCGCCGGTGGGCCGACGGTGGGCGGATCGAGACCACCACCGACGGTTCGGGGCGGCTCGGTGTCGACGGCGCGGTGCTGGCTCGCTTCGCCGAGGAGCTCGCGCACGACGCGGCGCACCTGGAGACCGGTGACGTCGCCGCCGCGTCGGTGCGCAACCGGTTCAGCGGTCTGGTCACCCGGGTCGTCAAGGACACCGTGATGGCGCAGGTCGAGATCCAGGCCGGCCCGCACCGCTTCGTCTCGCTGATGAGCCGCGAGGCCGTCGACGAGCTCGGCCTGGAGCCCGGCGTGCTCGCCGTCGCCGCCGTCAAGGCCACCAACGTCTCCGTCGAGATCCCGCGGATGCGCTGATCCGCCACCCCCGACCGCCGTCCATCCCCGAGGAGTCCTGACATGCGCCGTCTCGCCGTCACGGTCGTGGCCGGCATCGTCGGTCTGGCGATGGCCGGCTGCGCGTCGGACGGCACCGATGCCGGCTCCGGCGGCACCGCCGGCGGCACGGCATCCGGGTCGGGCGCGTCCTCGCTGTCCGGTGACATCACGGTGCTCGCCGCCGCGTCGCTGACCGAGTCGTTCACGACGATCGGCCAGCAGTTCGAGGCGGCCAACCCCGGTGTCACGGTGACCTTCAGCTTCGCAGGAAGCTCGGCCCTGGCCACCCAGATCACCTCCGGCGCCCCCGCCGACGTCTTCGCGTCGGCGAGCGCGAAGAACATGGACGCCGTCGTGGCCGCCGGCGCGGCCGCCGACCCGACGACCTTCGCGACGAACGTCATGGAGATCGCCGTGCCGCCGGCGAACCCCGGCAAGGTCACCGGCGTCAGCTCACTGGCCGGCGCCGACGTCAAGACGGCGCTGTGCCAGCCGCAGGTGCCGTGCGGTGCGTCGGCCGAGAAGGTCTTCGCCAACGCGAAGGTCACCGTGCAGCCGGTGACGCTGGAGCCCGACGTGAAGGCGGTGCTCAGCAAGGTCCAGCTCGGCGAGGTCGACGCCGGCATGGTCTACGTGACCGACGTGCTCGCTGCGGGTGACAAGGTCAAGGGAGTCGAGATCCCCGCCGACGTCAACGCCTCGACCAGCTACCCGATCGCCGCGCTGACGTCGAGCGCCAACGCCGCGGTGGCGGCCGCCTTCGTCGACTACGTCCTGTCCCCGGACGGCGCCGAGCGTGCTGACCGCGGCCGGCTTCCAGCAGCCGTGACGCGACAGCCGTGAGCGACGCGGGAAGGCGGCACACGACATCCGCCACGCTGAGCCGGCGGGAGCGAGAGCGGCGGGCGGTGACCGGCGCCGGGGCGCGGTCGGCGCCGCTGCCGCTCCTCGTTCCGGCCCTCGTCGCGGTCGCGTTCCTGGTGATCCCGCTGGCCGGGCTGATCCTTCGCGCACCCTGGGGCAACTTCTGGGACGATCCTGCACGGCTCGCAGGCCGGCGAGGCGCTCACGCTGTCGCTGTGGACGTCGTCGGTCGCCACGGCGATCTCCCTGGTCGTCGGCGTGCCGCTCGCCTGGGTGCTGGCGCGCACCGACTTCCCCGGGCTGCGTCTCGTGCGCGCGCTGGTCACCCTGCCGCTGGTGCTGCCACCGGTGGTGGGAGGCGTGGCGTTGCTGCTGGTGTTCGGCCGCAACGGCTTCGTCGGCCAGTACCTCGACCAGTGGTTCGGCATCACGATCCCGTTCAGCCCGACCGCCGTGGTCATGGCCGAGACGTTCGTGGCGATGCCCTTCCTCGTCGTCACGGTCGAGGGTGCGCTGCGCTCGGCCGACCGCGGGTTCGAGGAGGCCGCGGCCACCCTGGGCGCCCGGCGGATGACGGTCTTCCGGCGGGTCACGCTGCCGCTGGTCGATGCCGTCGCTCGGGGCCGGTGCGGTGCTGTGCTGGGCCCGCGCGCTGGGTGAGTTCGGCGCGACCATCACGTTCGCGGGCAGCTTCCCGGGCCGAACCCAGACGATGCCGATCGCGGTGTACTACGCGCTCGAGACCGACCCGGACGCCGCCATCCTGCTCAGCCTGGTGCTGCTGCTCGTGTCGGTCGTCGTGCTGGTGACGTTGCGCGACAAGTGGCTTCGCGGCGGGAGCACCCCATGAGCGATGCCGGAGCTGGGCCTCGTCGCCGACGCGGTAGTGACCCGTGGCACCTTCACCCTGCGAGCCGAGGTGACCGCAGCGCCGGGGGAGGTGCTCGCGGTGCTGGGCCCGAACGGCTCGGGCAAGTCGACGCTGCTCGCCGCGATCGCCGGCCTGACGCCGCTGGCCGGTGGGCGGATCAGCCTCGGCGGGGTCACCCTCGACGACGCCGACAGCGGGCACCTTCGTCGAGGCCGCCCAGCGCCCGGTCGGGTTCGTCTTCCAGAACTACCGGCTCTTCCCGCACCTCAGCGTGCTCGACAACGTGGCCTTCTCACCCCGCGCCCGCGGGCTGGGCCGAGCGCAGGCCCGGGCCGTGGCCGCCGGGTGGCTGGGGCGGCTGGGGCTGGCCGATCTCGCCCGCCGCCGGCCCGCCGACCTGTCCGGGGGGCAGGCGCAGCGGGTGGCCCTGGCGCGTGCGCTGGCGGGCGATCCGGCGCTGCTGCTGCTCGACGAGCCGCTGTCGGCCCTCGACGCGCGCACCCGCCTGGAGGTCCAGACCGAGCTCAAGCGACACCTCACCGACTTCGCCGGGCCGTGCCTGCTCGTGACGCACGACCCGCTCGAGGCGCTCGTCCTGGCCGACCGGCTGCTCGTGCTCGAGCACGGCCGGGTCGTGCAGGAGGGCACGCCGGCGGAGGTCGCCCGGCGCCCGGCCACCGAGTACGTCGCCCGGTTGGTGGGGCTGAACCTGTATGCCGGCACCGCCGACGGGGCCCGCGTCGTGCTCGAGGGAGGCGGCTCGTTCGTGGTGCCCGACCACGACGAACGCGGCGAGGTGCTCGTGGCGCTGCGCCCGTCGGCCGTGGTGGTCAGCACGTCACAGCCCGACGTCTCGAGCGTGCGCAACACCTGGCCGGCGACGATCACCGGGCTGACCCTGCTCACCGACCGGGTGCGGCTCGACCTCGAGGGCGAGCCCTCCGCCCTGGTCGACGTCACGCCGGCGGCCGTCGCCGAGCTCGGTCTGGATGCCGGCCAGCGGGTCTGGCTGTCCGCCAAGGCGACCGAGCTCGAGGTCTACGGCCAGACGCACCCGGCGGAACCGGTGAACGCTCTCGACGGCTAGCTCGGCTCTGGTCCGTCTGCCCGGCTCGGGTCGGTCTGCGGGGGTGGTGGTGCCGTGGCACCACCACCCCCGCAGGTCACCGCCGCTCCGTCAGACGGACCAGAGCTGACGGGTGGTCAGCCCTGGGGCCGGCCGGACTCGGCGTGGTGCCCGTGGTGACCGGGCAGGTGCAGCTCGGGGACGTGCAGCTCGATGGGCTCGGGCGGCAGGTCGTCGATGCCGAGGGCCAGGGCCTGCTCGCGACGGTGCCGCGCGGAGGGCAGGGCCAGCGACGCCACGACGGCGAGCACGGCCACGCCGGCGCAGACCCAGAACCCGGCGGTGAAGGCCGCGTCGGTCGGCAGGCCCTGCGGCGGTGGTGTGCGACGTGATGACGGCCGCGACGACCGCCGTGCCGATGCTGCTGCCGATGGTCCGGGAGATCGCGTTGACGCTGGTCGCCTCACCGGTCTGCGTGGCGGGCACGCTCTCGATGATGGCGTTCGACATCGCCGCGAAGGCCAGGCCGATGCCGGCGCCGGTGAGCAGGCCGGAGCCGAGCACCTGCCAGATCTGCTCGTGGACGACGGCGGGCAGGACGAACGCGGCGGTCGACCAGCACGGTGCCGAGGAACATCGGGCACCTTGGGGCCGTAGCGGCGGTCGAGCAGGCCGGACAGCGGCCCGAAGACGACCATCATCACGACGGTCGGCAGCAGGAACAGGCCCGCCTGCGAGACCGACTTGCCGAACCCGTAGCCGGTGGCGGCGGGCAGCTCGAGCAGGGTCGGGACGAGCAGGAACGTGCCGAACATCGCGAAGCCGAGGGTCAGGGCGACGAGGTTGGTGGCCCACACGCCGCGGTTGGCGATCAGGCGCATGTCGATGAGCGGCTCGCGCGACCCGCAGCTCGACCAGCACGAAGGCGACGAGGGCGACGACGCCGAGGGCGAACAGGGCGACGGTCTTGCGCCTCGAGCCAGCCCCAGGCCTGACCCTTGCTGATGGCCAGCAGGAGCGAGACCAGGCCGACCGACAGGATGCCGGCGCCGAGCACGTCGAGGCGACCCGGCGTGCGCACCGGCGACTCCTTCATCCCGAAGATCGCACCGAGCAGGGCGACGACGACGAGCACCAGCGGGAGCCAGAACAGCCAGTGCCACGACAGGTGCTCGACGATCGGGCCGGCGGCGACGATGCCGACGCCGGCGCCGACGCCGAAGATCGCCGAGAGCAGGCCGACGGTGACGCTGACCCGCTCGCGGGGCAGCTCGTCGCGGACGATGCCGATCGACAGCGGCAGGATCGCGCCGGCCGAGCCCTGCAGCACGCGGGCGACGATCAGCACCGCGAGGTTCGGGGCGAGCGCGGCGACCAGGGTGCCGACGGCCAGCGTGGCCAGCACGCCGATGAGCACCCGGCGCTTGCCGACCATGTCGCCGAGTCGGCCGAGGATCGGGGTCAGCACCGAGGCGGAGAGCAGGTAGGCGGTGAGCACCCAGCTGGCGTCGGCGGTCGAGACGTCCAGGTCCTGCGCGAGCACCGGCAGGGCCGGCGCGACCAGGGACTGCAGCACGGCGAAGGCCAGGCCACCGAGCGACAGGTAGAGGATCAGCAGACCGCCGCCGGAGCGCTCGCCGGGCGGTCGGGACTGGCGGCCTCGGCCGCGTACGGCGGGGTCGGACTCGTCGACGGACGGTCGACATGGATGGTTCCTGGTACGCTAGATGTAAACGTTTGTTGACTCTGAGTATGCTCGGCGGGACCAAGTGATGTCAACACGCGTTTACTTAGCCGCAGTCCGGCGATACGCTGGGCCGGAGACGAGAGGACCCCATGGACCCCGCCCGTGCCGACGTGTCCGCCCCCGCGACGCCCGCCCACCAGCCCGGCGCACCGTCCCCGCGGCGCCGTGACGCGGCCGAGACCCGGCGCCTGCTGCTGCGAGCAGCCCTGCACCGCTTCGCCACCCAGGGCTACGCCGACACGACGGTGCGCGAGATCGCCGACGACGCCGGCGTCAACGCCGCCCTGATCAGCCGCTACTTCGACTCGAAGGAGGGCCTGTTCGAGGAGTGCCTCACGGGTGTCTCGACCGAGCTCGGCACGTCGACGCGCGCGAAGACGCTCGACGAGGTGGCGGCATCGATGGCCGAGCAGCTCGCCGGGCCCTACACGGCCGAGCACCCCAACCGCCTCGTGCTCCTGCTGCGGACCTCCGGGGACGAGCGGGCGGAGCAGATCCGGCTCGAGACCCTGCGCACCTACTCCCTCGGGCTCGTGACCGCTGGCGGTGGGAGCACGGACGGGCCGGGCGCCGAGCAGCGCCTGCTGCGAGCCCAGCTCGCCCTGTCGGTGGCTCTCGGCGTCGCGCTGATGCGCTCCGCCACGGTCCTGGAGCCGCTCGCTTCCGCCGACCGGGCCGAGCTCGTCGGCCCGCTGAAGTCCGTGCTGCACGCGCTCCTGGCGCCCGAGCGGCCCGCTGCCGAGTAGGCAGGGTCAGGGGTCGCGCTTCTCGACCATGGTCCAGCCGGTCCAGCCCCGCTGCGCGATGAGCTGCCGCAACCGCGCCACCGCGGGGTGCGAGGCATCGGCGAACGAGTCCATCAGACCGACGAACGCGGCATCCTGGTCGCCCTGCCAGTCGAGCTGTCCTCTGCCCGCCGCCTGCTCGAACATCTCGATCATCACGTCGGCCGTCTCCTGCAGCAGCTCCTCGTTCTCGTACCGACCCTGTTGTCCTTGCTGTGTTCGTCGACATGGCACCAGCGTGCAGGGTTGACCCTGCGTCAACGTCAAGCCGGCTGCGCGATGACGCTGTCGGCGCGCTCCGGGCTGCCCTCGGCGAGGCCGCGGTCGATCGCGCGCGGGACGCGAGCCACATCACGACGCCGACGAGGAGCACGATGCCCTCGGTGACGGTCAGCGCCCAGATGATGCCGGCCAGCCCGAACCAGAGGTTGCCGAGGAGCACGATCGGGATGAACAGCACGCCCTGCGTCACCGACATCACGGTCGCCGGGCACGCGCCCGCCCGGTGGCCTGGAACAGCGACGTGAGCAGGCCGGTGAACCCGTTCGCGATCATCGCCACGAGCTGCGCCGTGAGGATCGTGACGCCGATCGCGAGGACCGAGCGGTCGGCCGACGAACGCGGAGAACACCTGCTCGCGGAACACGAACACCGTCGTCGCGAAGACCAGCGCGATGCCGCCGACCGTGATCGCGGAGGCGCGCAGCGCCGACGTCGAGCCGGCGCCCGGTCGCCCTTGCCGTACGAGTAGGCGAGCAGCGGCAGCACGCCGAGCGTGACGCCCATGACCAGGAACTCCGGCACCTGCGCGATGCGCACCGCGACGCCCATGGCCGCGAGCGCGCCGTCGCCGTAGGCGGCCGCGAGGTTGTTGAGCACCAGCGAGGTGACGATCAGGAAGCCGGCCTGGAGCAGCTCGCCGACGCCGACGCCGAAGACGGGCTTCAGCACGGTGGGCGAGAGCGTGAACCACCGCGGCGCGAGGCTCACGTGCTCGCTGTGCCGCTGCAGCCAGACGGCGAAGTAGGCGACGACGCCGAGGTTCGACAGGCCCATCGCCAGCGCCGCGCCGGCGACGCCCCAGTGCAGCACGAGGATGAACAGCACGTCGAACACGACGTTCGCGACCGTGGAGGCGATGAGCCCGATCATCACCTGGCGCGCGGCGCCCTCCGCCCGCACGAGCTGCTCGAGGCAGAACGCCGCGGCGAGCACGGGGACGAAGGCGAGCATGACGCCGACGAAGGCGCTCGTCGCGGGCGCGGCGGCGGCATCCGCGCCGAGCAGCGACACGAGCGGGTCGCAGGAAGAGCAGCCCGAGGCCGCCGAGCACGGCCCCGGCGATCACCGAGCCCCAGACGGCGAACGACGAGACGTGCTTGATCTCGCCGGCCTTCGCGGGGTCGTGCTCGGCGGCGCCGAGCAGCCGCGAGATGAGCGCGCCGCCGCCGACGCCGAACACGCCGCCGACCGCCATGACCAGGCCGAGCAGCGGCGCGCCGAAGGTGACCGCGGCGAGCAGCGCGGTGTCGTGGAGCGAGCCGATGAAGCCGGCGTTGATGACGTTGTAGACGGCGCCGACGATCATCGCGGCGGCCATCGGCACGCAGAGGTGCACGAGGGCGCGGACGATCGGCGCGGCGGAGAGGTACCAGCGGTTGGTGCCGACGGCGTCGGCTGTCAGCGGGGGTTCGAGGGTCGTGGTGGTCATGACTGCTCCTTTCCGGGCAGGTTCGAGCGCGCGCCGACGGACGCCGGCGCGGCGAGGGATGGTGCGTGGATGCGCGGCCGGGCCGCGCCGGCGCGGCTACGAGCGGGTGGGTTGCGGCAGCTCCGCGGTGATCTTCGTGAGCAGGGCGTGCAGGGTGGCCCGCTCGGCCTGGTCCAGCGGGGCGAGGATCGTCTCGTCGGCGGCGGCCATCGCGGTGTCGAACCCGGCGATGAGCTCGATGCCGGCCGGCGTCGCGTAGACGCGCTTGCTGCGCTCGTCGCCGTCCTCCGTGCGGCGCTCGACGAGGCCGCGGCGCTCGAGCCCCTGCAGGAGGCTCGAGACGCTCGCCGCGCTCGTGCGGCTGACCTGGGCGATGTCGCGCTGGATCGCACCGGGGTTCTGGACCAGGTAGCCGAGCACGAAGCCCTGCTCGTGGCTGAGCTCGCGCTCGCGGATCCAGTCCTCGCCGGCCTTGCGCTGGGCCCAGCCGATCCAGCGGACCAGGTCGAGGCTGCGTGGTGAGGGCGGTCTCCGGTGCGTTCATGGTCAGAACTCTAACTGTTTGATCTCTAACTGTCAACCCTCGAACTGAGTGACCCCTGCGCCCCAGTCCCACGGGGAGGGCGCTAACGGTGGCGCGTGGAGGCGCGGGCCACGAGTTCCGGGGTGAACTCCAGCTGCTCGTGCACGTGGTCGGGGTTGTCCGACTCGTCGAGGAGGAGGCGTGCCGCGGCCCGTCCCAGCTCGCGCCGGGGCTGGCGGACCGAGGTGAGCGGAACGGCTGCGGCGGCGGCGAAGTCGATGTCGTCGTAGCCCACCACGGCGAGGTCGTCGGGAACGCCGACACCGAGGGCGACGCACCCCTGGAGGAGGCCGAGGGCGACGAGGTCGTTGCCGCAGAAGGCGGCGGTGGGCCGGGCAGCTGCCGGCATGCCCGCGATCCGAGCCCCGGCGGTGCGGCCCTCGTCGACGGTGAGGGCGTCCGTCCACACCTCGACGAGCGTCTCGGCAGGCAGCCCGGCGGCGGCGATCGCGGCCTGGGCACCCTCGTGCCGGTCGCGGACCTGGCCGATGCGCCTGGGACCGCCGACGAAGGCGATCCGCCGGTGGCCGAGCTCGATCAGGTGGTCCAGGGCAAGGCGGCCGCCGAGGCGGTCGTCGACGGCCACGGAGCAGTGGGTGTTGCCCGGGCGGGTGCGGTCGACGAGCACGACCGGCGTTCCGCGAGAGGGGAGTTCGTCGAGTCGGTGGTCGTCGGGGTCGACCGGGGTGATGAGCACACCTTGGACCCGTTGTTGTTCCAGCCGCACGAGGTAGGAGGCCTCGCGGGCGGGATCCTGGTGGCTGTTGCACAGGAACAGCGAGAAGTCGGCTTCCTCGGCGACGTCCTCCACCCCGAGGGCGACGTCGGTGAAGAACGGGTTCGCGGCGTCGAGGACGACGTAGGCGATGGTACGGCTCTGGCCGGCCCGTAGCTGGCGTGCCGACTCGTTGCGGACGAAGCCGAGCTTTGCCATCGCGTCGTGCACCCGGTTCCGGGTGCTCTCGCTGACCCGGTCGGGTCGGTTGAGCACGTTGGAGACGGTGCCGAGGGACACCCCGGCCAGGGCGGCGACATCCTTGACGCTCGCGGAGCGTGGGGTCGAGCCGTTGCTCATGGCGCGCCCATCCTCCCGACCTCGATTGAAACGTCCCATCCGCGAAACGGGCGGGGATCCAGCCCGCAGTCTGACCGGAGAAGTCCCTCCAGCGCAACCAAGTCGTGATCCGGAAAGGCCTTGACGTCCGAGCCCACCCGCCTCTACAGTCCTCCGTTATTGAAACCTTTCAATGATCCTTCCAACGATGCGAGGACGTAGATGTCGACGGTTGACGACGGAGTCGCCACTCTCGAGCTGAGGGCGGTCTCCAAGGCCTTCGGGTCGGTGGTCGCCCTTCGGTCGGGCACCCTGCGGGTGCGGCCCGGCTCCATCCACGCCCTCGTCGGGGAGAACGGCGCCGGCAAGTCCACCCTCATCAAGATCGCCGCCGGGGTACACCGCCGCGACGGCGGCGAGATGCTCCTGGGCGGGGAGTCGGTGGACTTCGGCTCCACCGCCGAGTCGAAGGCCGCCGGCATCGCGGTGATCTACCAGGAGCCCACCCTCTTCCCCGACCTGTCGGTCACCGAGAACATCTTCATGGGTCGCCAGCTCCTCGGCTCCGGCCGGCGGATCGACCGGCACGCGATGTACGAGGAGGCCGAGCGGCTCTTCACCGGGCTGGGGGTCGACCTCGACCCGCGCCGGCCCGCCCTCGGCCTGTCCATCGCCGACCAGCAGATCATCGAGATCGCCAAGGCCATCTCGCTCGACGCCCGGGTGCTCATCATGGACGAGCCGACCGCCGCACTCAGCGGCGTCGAGGTCGAACGGCTCTTCACCGTCGCCCGCCGGCTGCGCGACGAGGGGCGAGCGCTCGTCTTCATCTCGCACCGCTTCGACGAGGTCTTCGCCCTCTGCGACACCGTCACGGTGATGCGCGACGGCGACTACATCGACACGGTCCCCATCGCCGACACGACTGTTGACGCCATGGTCGCGCTCATGGTCGGCCGCGAGGTCTCCGACCTCTTCCCCAAGACTCCCTCGACACCCGGTGACGTCGTCCTGGAGGTCGAGGGCCTCACGTCCCCCGGTGTCTTCCACGACGTGTCGTTCACCGTCCGAGCCGGCGAGATCGTCGGTCTCGCCGGCCTCGTCGGGGCCGGGCGCAGTGAGATCGTGCGGGCGGTGTTCGGTGTCGACGGCTACGACGAGGGCAGCGTGACCCTGGCTGGCCGACGCCTGCGGCGCCGCGACCCCGCGGGCTCCATCCGGGCCGGCCTGGCCTTCATCCCCGAGGACCGACGCCAACAGGGCCTGGTCACCGACGCCTCGGTCGCGCACAACATCGCCGGGGTGATCCGCACCCGGCTGGCGAAGGCGGGCCTGATCACCCAGGCCGCCGAGAACACCGCCGCCCGAACCTGGGCCGCCCGCCTCGAGGTGAAGACCGGCGCGCTCGACATGCTCGCCAGCACCATGAGCGGTGGCAACCAGCAGAAGGTCGTCATCGCCAAGTGGCTGGCCACCGAGCCCAAGCTGCTCATCATCGACGAGCCCACGCGCGGCATCGACGTCGGCACCAAGGCCGAGGTGCACCGGCTCCTCTCCGAGCTCGCGAGCCAGGGACTGGCCGTGCTGATGATCTCCTCCGAGCTGCCCGAGGTGCTCGGGATGGCCGACCGGGTGCTCGTCGTCTGTGAGGGCCGGCTCACCGCGGACATCCCCCGCGACGAGGCCACTCCCGAGGCCGTCATGCGTGCCGCCACCCACACCGCCGAGGTCGCCTGATGACGCCCACCGACACGACGACTCACGAGGAGGCCGCGCCCGAGGTCCTCCTGCACCCCAGCCGGATGCCGCGTGGTCGCCGCTGGCTCACCACACTCCTGCGCTCGCGCGAGCTGTCGATCCTGTTCGTGCTGCTGCTCGTCATCGCGGTGGCCACGATCAAGACCCCGAGCTTCCTGTTCAGCTCGAACAGCTGGCGCGACCTGCTCCTGACCCCCTCGATCCTCATCCTGCTCGCGGTGGGCCAGGCGGTGGTCATCATCACCCGCAACGTCGACCTCTCGGTCGGGTCGGTGCTCGGCCTGACGGCCTACCTCACCGGCCGCATGTTCATCGACCACCCGAACCTGCCGATCGTGGCGGTGGTGCTGATCGGCGTCCTGGCGGGTGCGGCCCTCGGGCTCGTCAACGGCCTCCTGGTCGGCTTCGGCCGGGTGCCCGCCCTGGTGATCACGCTCGGCACGCTCTACATCTACCGGGGCATCGTGCTCACCTGGGCCGGCAGCGACCGGATCAACGCCTCCGACCTCCCGCGCGACTTCCTCGCCCTCGGCACGAAGCAGGTGCTGGGCTTCCCGGTGCTGTTCCTCGTGGCCTTCGCGGTCCTCGTCGTCGGTCGGCTACCACCTGCACACCGCGCGCAGTGGTCGCGAGCTCTACGCGATCGGCTCCGACCCGGACGCGGCCGTCCTCTACGGACTGCGCGTCCGGCGACGGCTGATCGCGGCGTTCGTCCTCAGCGGGGCGCTCGCCGGGCTCGCGGGTGTCGTGTACACCGCCCGCTACGGCACCGTCAGCTCGGATGCCGGGTCCGGCATCGAGCTCCAGGCGGTCGCCGCCGTCGTGGTCGGCGGGGTCGCGATCTTCGGCGGCAGCGGCACCGTCTGGGGCGCAGCCCTGGGCGCCGTCCTCCTCGTCACCATCAACCGGGCACTGCCGATCGTGGGGATCCCGGACTTCTGGCAGCAGGCGCTCGTGGGCGTGCTGATCCTCAGCGCCATCGTGCTCGACCGCATCCTGTCCGTCCGCCGCGCCCGCCAGCTGATCGAATCGAGGGACGACGCATGAGCCGCACCTACGCCGACTACACCCACCCGTGGTGGCGACGACTGCGTCGTGAGCCGCGAGGCCGTGATGCTCGCCCTGCTCGTCGGGCTCGTCGTCTGGGCCGTCGGGAACATCGTCTTCTTCGGCACGACGCTCACGATGACGTTCCTGCTCCTCGACACCGCGCCGGTGCTCCTCATCGCGCTCCCGATGACGATGGTCATCATCACCGGCGAGATCGACCTGTCCGTCGCGAGCGTCGTCGGACTGAGCAGTGTCCTGCTCGGCGACCTCACCCGCAGCGGCATGCCGATCGCGCTGGCGGCGGTCCTCGCCCTCCTCGCCGGTCTGGCCTGCGGGGCGCTCAACGGCTACCTGGTCGCCTACGTCGGGCTCCCGTCGCTGGCCGTGACGATCGGGACACTCGCCCTCTTCCGCGGCCTGGCCGTCGGGCTGCTCGGTACGACTGCGGTGACCGACTTCCCGAAGGAGTGGACCAGCCTCGCGACCTCACAGGTCGGTTCGACCGGCGTCCCGCTCATCACGGTGCCGTTCCTCGTCCTCGCCGGGGCGTTCGCGCTGCTGCTGCACTTCTCCTCCTTCGGCCGCGGTGTCTACGACATCGGCCTGAGCAAGGAGGCCGCGCTGTTCAGCGGTGTCGACGTCCGGCGCACCGTGCTCGTCCTCTTCCTGCTCACGGGCGTGGTGTCCGCCTTCGCCGGCGTCTACTTCACTCTCCGGTTCGGCAGCGCCCGCGGCGACAACGCCACCGGCCTGGAGCTGCAGGTGGTCGCGGCGGTCCTCCTCGGCGGCGTGTCGATCTTCGGTGGCCGCGGCCGGTTGCTCGGCGTCGTCCTCGGGGTGCTGCTGATCGGCACCATCTCGAGCGCCCTGCGCCTGCAGGGCGTGACGGTCAACGTCATCAACATCATCATCGGCGCCCTGCTCGTCGCGTCCGTGATGTCCACCAGCGTCCTGGCCTGGCTTCCCGGCCTCACCAGGCGGAAGTCCCCGGGCACCAGCCCACAGCAAGCACGCCGTCCGGCGTCGGATCCTAAGGAAGGTTGACACATGAAGTTGCTCTCCACGCGAGGTGGTGCCCTCGTGGCGGCCGCCATCATCGGGTCGCTCGGGCTCTCGGCGTGCGGCAACGCCACCGACGACGCGACCTCCGGGTCAGCGGCAGCGGCAGCGCCAGCGCGGCCACGACAGCTCTCGATCACGTTCCTGCCGAAGAACCTCGGCAACCCCTACTTCGACACCAGCGACGCCGGTGGCAAGAAGGCCGTCGAGGAGTTCGGCGGCACCTACGCCGAGGTCGGCCCGCAGACCGGCAGCCCCGACGCCCAGGTGCAGTACATCAACACCGCTGCACAGCAGCGCACCAGCGGGCTGGTCGTCTCCGCCAACGACCCCAAGGCCATCTGCGACGCCGCTCAACCAGGCGCGCGAGGCCGGCACCAAGGTCGTCACCTTCGACTCCGACACCGACCCCACCTGCCGCGACCTGTTCGTCAACCAGGCGACCGCCGAGGGCATCGCCAAGGTCCAGATCGACCTCGATCGCCAAGGGCATCGGTGACGCCGGCGAGATCGCGATCCTCTCCGCGAGCGCCAACGCGACGAACCAGAACGCCTGGATCGACATGATCAAGAAGGACCTCGCAGGCCAACCACCCGAACGTCAAGCTCGTCGACGTCGTGTACGGCAACGACGACGACCAGACCTCGTTCGACAAGACCGCGGCGCTGCTGCAGTCCCACCCGAACCTCAAGGGCATCATCTCGCCGACCACCGTCGGCATCGCCGCGGCCGCTCGCTACCTGTCGACCTCCGACAAGAAGGGCAAGGTCTACCTGACCGGCCTCGGCACCCCGAACTCGATGAAGGAGTTCGTCAAGGACGGCACCGTCAAGGACTTCGCCCTGTGGAACCCGGGTGACCTGGGCTACCTCGCCGCGTTCGCGGCCAAGGCCCTCGCTCGACGGCACCATCACCGGCAAGGAGGGTGACAAGTTCACCGCCGGCTCGCTGGGCGAGTACACCGTCGGGGCCGACAGCGTCGTGCTCCTCGGTGACCCGTTCGTCTTCAACGCCGAGAACATCGACCAGTTCAACTTCTGACCGGATGCCGGTCGGCGGGCTCCGTGCCCGCCGACCGGCCCCCTGCCCGTCACCCCACCCACCCCACCACCCCGGACGGAGCCACCGATGACGCGCGTCTGCTTCCAGCTCCAGGTGCGGCCCGATCGCATCGAGGAGTACACGGCGCGCCATGCGGCCGTCTGGCCCGAGATGCTCCGGGCGCTGCAGGCCACCGGGTGGCACAACTACTCCCTGTTCCTGCGCGCTGACGGCCTGCTGATCGGCTACCTCGAGACGCCGTCCCTCGAGCTGGCCCGCGCGGGGATGGCCGCGACCGAGGTCAACGCGCGCTGGCAGGCGCAGATGGCCGAGTTCTTCGAGGACCTCGGCGACGCGGCACCCGACACCGGCTTCCTCCAGCTGGAGGAGATCTTCAACCTCGAGGACCAGCTCGCTGCCCTCGCTCCCGAGACCGACGAGAAGTGACCTGACATGACACCGACCTTCCGCGACATCGCGGCCCGACTCGACGAGCTCGCCATCGAGGTGCCCTCCTGGGCCTACGGCAACTCCGGCACCCGCTTCAAGGTGTTCGGCAGCCCCGGCACCCCGCGCACCGTGCAGGAGAAGATCGCGGATGCCGCTGCGGTGCACCGGTTCACGGGCCTGGCCCCGACCGTCGCCCTGCACATCCCGTGGGACCTCGTCGACGACTGGGCGGCGCTCAGCGCCCACGCCAAGGACCTCGGCGTGGGGCTCGGGACGATCAACAGCAACACGTTCCAGGACGACGACTACAAGCTCGGCAGCCTGACCAACGCCGACCCGGCCATCCGCCGCAAGGCCCTCGAGCACAACCTGCGCTGCATCGAGATCATGAACGAGACCGGGTCGCGCGACCTGAAGATCTGGCTCGCCGACGGCACGAACTACCCCGGCCAGGGCGACATCCGGGCCCGCCAGGACTGGCTCGCCGAGGGTCTCGCCGAGATCTACTCGCAGATCGGGGACGACCAGCGGCTCGTGCTCGAGTACAAGTTCTTCGAGCCGGCGTTCTACCACACCGACGTTCCCGACTGGGGCACGGCCTACGCCCACGTGGCGGCGCTGGGGGAGCGCGCCGTGGTGTGCCTCGACACCGGTCACCACGCGCCGGGCACCAACATCGAGTTCATCGTCGCCCAGCTGCTCCGCCTGGGAAAGCTCGGCTCGTTCGACTTCAACAGCCGCTTCTACGCCGACGACGACCTCATCGTCGGGGCAGCCGACCCGTTCCAGCTCTTCCGGATCATGGTGGAGGTCGTGCGGGGTGGCGGCTTCGGGGCGGGCTCCGACGTCGCGCTGATGCTCGACCAGTGCCACAACATCGAGAAGAAGGTGCCGGGCCAGATCCGCTCGGTGCTCAACGTGCAGGAGATGACCGCGCGCGCCCTGCTCCTCGACACCGAGGCGCTGCAGGTCGCCCGCACCTCCGGTGACGTGCTCGCCGCGAACGAGGTCTTCATGGACGCGTTCTACACCGACGTGCGCCCTGCCCTCGCCGCCTGGCGCGAGGAGCGCGGGCTGCCCGCGAACCCCATGCAGGCCTATGCCGACAGCGGCTACCAGGAAACGATCGAGGCGGACCGCGTCGGCGGCGCCCAGGCAGGATGGAACTGACCGTGACACGGCAAAGCAGCCAGTCGACCCCCGCGGAGCTCATCGAGCGCTCCAACCGGCTCGGCGCGGACCCCCGCACCACGAACTACGCCGGCGGCAACACCTCCGCCAAGGGTCAGGCCATCGACCCGGTGACCGTCCCAGCCGACCGAGCTGCATGTGGGTCAAGGGCTCCGGCGGCGACCTCGGCACCCTGAAGGAGTCCGGCCTCGCGGTGCTGCGCCTGGACCGGATGCGCGCCCTCGTCGACGTCTACCCCGGCGTTGACCGCGAGGACGAGATGGTCGCGGCCTTCGACCACTGCCTCTTCGGCACCGGCGGCGCGGCCCCATCGATCGACACGGCCATGCACGGCCTCGTCGACGCTGCCCACGTCGACCACCTCCACCCCGACTCCGGCATCGCGATCGCGACCTCGGCCGACGGCGAGGCCCTCACGAAGGAGATCTTCGGCGACCGCGTCGTGTGGGTGCCCTGGCGCCGACCCGGCTTCCAGCTCGGGCTCGACATCGCCGAGATCAAGCGCGCCAACCCGGAGGCGATCGGCTGCATCCTCGGCGGCCACGGCATCACGGCCTGGGCCGACACGTCGGGGGAGTGCGAGGCCAACTCGCTCGACATCATCCGCACCGCCGAGGCCTACATCGCCGAGCACGGCAAGGCCGACCCGTTCGGCGCGGTGGTGGCCGGCAACGAGCCGCTGCCCGAGGCCGACCGCCGCGCCAAGGCCGCGGCCCTGGCCCCGGTGATCCGTGGCCTGGCCTCGACCGACCTGCGGATGGTCGGCCACTTCACCGACAGCGAGGTCGTGCTCGACTTCGTGGCCAGCGAGAAGCTGCAGCCGCTGGCCGCGCTGGGCACCTCGTGCCCCGACCACTTCCTGCGCACCAAGGTCTCGCCCGATGGTCCTCGACCTGCCCGGCACGGCACCCGTCGAGGAGATGGTCAGCCGCCTGCGCGAGCTGCACGCGGAGTACCGCACGGCCTACGCCGCCTACTACGAGCGCAACGCCAGCCCGGACAGCCCGGCGATGCGTGGAGCCGACCCGGCGATCGTGCTCGTGCCCGGCGTCGGGATGTTCTCCTTCGGTAAGGACAAGCAGACCGCCCGCGTCGCCGGCGAGTTCTACGTCAACGCCATCAACGTGATGCGGGGGGCGGAGTCGCTCTCGTCCTACGCCCCCATCGACGAGTCCGAGAAGTTCCGCATCGAGTACTGGGCGCTCGAGGAGGCCAAGCTCGCCCGGCTGCCGAAGCCGAAGCCGCTCGCGGGCCGCGTGGCCCTGGTGACGGGCGGCGGGTCCGGGATCGGCAAGGCCATCGCCGAGCGGCTCGCCGCCGAGGGCGCGTGCGTCGCGGTCGCCGACCTCGACCTCGACGCGGCCGGTGCGGTGGCCGCGGGTATCGGCACGACCGACGTCGCGGTCGCCGTGCGTGCCGACGTCAGTGACACCGATGCCGTGCAGGCGGCGGTCGACGCGACCGCCCTCGCCTTCGGCGGCGTCGACCTCGTCGTCAACAACGCGGGCCTGTCGATCTCCAAGCCGCTGCTCGAGACGACCGACCGCGACTGGGACCTCCAGCACGACGTCATGGCCAAGGGCTCCTTCCTCGTCTCGCGTGCCTCCGCGAAGGCCATGGTCGAGCAGGAGATGGGCGGCGACATCGTCTACATCTCGAGCAAGAACGCCGTCTTCGCCGGCCCGAACAACGTCGCCTACGGCGCGGCCAAGGCCGACCAGGCGCACCAGGTGCGGCTGCTCGCCGCCGAGCTCGGGGAGCACGGCATCCGGGTCAACGGGGTCAACCCCGACGGCGTCGTGCGCGGGTCGGGCATCTTCGCCAAGGGCTGGGGCGCCGAGCGCGCCAAGGTCTACGGCGTGCCCGAGGAGGACCTCGGCGCGTTCTACGCGCAGCGCACCCTGCTCAAGCGTGAGGTGCTGCCCGAGCACATCGCCAACGCCGTCTTCGCCCTCACCGCCGGCGAGCTCTCGCACACGACCGGGCTGCACGTGCCGGTCGACGCGGGCGTCGCCGCGGCGTTCCTGCGCTGATGCCGGCATCCGTCCGGGTCGCGGCCGTCGACCTGGGGGCCACCAGCGGCCGCGTCATGGTCGCCGACGTGGGGCCCGGACGGTTGGAGCTCACCGAGGTGCACCGGTTCCCCAACGGCGCGGTGACCGCGCCCGACGGGACCCTGCGCTGGGACCTCGGCCGGCTCCACGAGGAGGTGCTGACCGGGCTGGCCGCCGCCGGGCCGGTCGACGCCGTGGGCATCGACTCGTGGGCGGTGGACTACGGCCTGCTCGACGCCTCCGGTGACCTGCTCGACGCCCCGTTCTCCTACCGCGACGCGCGGGGGGAGCGGGGGGTCGAGCGGGTGCGTGCCGCGGTGGGGGCGGCCGAGCACTACGCCGTGACCGGCATCCAGCACCTGCCCTTCAACACCGTCTTCCAGCTCGCGGCCGACGAGCGCCTCGACGAGGCGACCACGATGCTCCTGATGCCCGACCTCGTCGGGTACCTGCTCACCGGAGCCGTCGGGGCCGAGGCGACGAACGCCTCGACGACCGCGCTGTACGACGTCACCGAGCGCACCTGGGCGAGCGGGCTGGCGGACGCCGTCGGGGTGCCCGACCGGGTGCTGCCGCCGCTGCGCGAACCCGGCTCGCTCGTGGGAGTGCTCCTGCCGGAGGTCTGCGAGCGCACCGGACAGCGACCCGGCACCCCCGTCGTCGCCGTCGGGTCGCACGACACGGCATCCGCGGTGGTGGCGGTCCCCTTCTCACCCGACGTGTCCGGGGCGTACGTCTCGTCGGGCACCTGGTCGCTGGTCGGGCTCGAGCTCGCGGCCCCCGTGCTCACCGAGGCGGCCCGGGCCGCGAACTTCACGAACGAGGGTGGCGTCGACGGCACGACGCGTTTCCTGCGCAACGTCATGGGCCTGTGGGTGCTGACCCAGGCGATGGAGGCCTGGGGCGAGACCGACATCACGGCCGTCCTGGCGGATGCCGCGTCGGTGCCCGCCGGTGGGCCGGTCGTCGACGTCGACGACCCCCAGTTCCTTCCGCCCGGCGACATGGAGGCTCGGATCCGGTCGGCGTGCGAACGAACCGGTCAGGTGCCGCCGGTCGGGCGCGCGGCCGTGGCCAGGTGCGTGCTCGACAGCCTCGCGCTGGCCCACCGGCGTGCGCTGCGGGAGGCCGTGGCGCTGACCGGCCACGACGTGGAGGTCGTGCACCTCGTCGGGGGAGGGGCGCGCAACGAGCTGCTCTGCCGGCTGACCGCCGACGCCTGCGGCCTGCCGGTGCTCGCCGGGCCGGTCGAGGCCACCGCGCTCGGGAACGTCCTCGTGCAGGCTCGGGCCCTCGGCGTCGACCTGCCCGACCTCGCCGCGATGCGCGCGCTCGTGCGGGGCACGCACCCGTCGGTCCGCTACGAGCCCTCGGGCGACCTCGCGGCCTGGGACGCCGCCGAGCTGCGGCTGACCCCGGGCGTCGAGTCGGGCTACGGTGCGGTGACGGGCTCCGGCCGACCGAGAGGGGTGTGAGCGACGTGCGCGTGGCGGTGATGTCGACCTGCATCGGCGACGCGATGTTCCCGGATGCCGTGCGCGCGACGGTGCGCCTGTTGCGTCGGCTGGGGTGCGAGGTGGAGGTCCCGGAGGCGCAGACCTGTTGCGGGCAGCCGATGGTCAACACCGGCTACCTCGACGAGGCCGTGCCGCTGGTGCGGAACTTCGTGTCGGCGTTCGAGGGCTACGACCACGTCGTCGTCCCGTCCGGGCTCGTGCGCCGGGTCGGTGCGCCACCAGCACGAGCTCGTCGCGGCCCGGTCCGGCGACGCGGCGCTGGCGGATGCCGTGAGCCGCACCTCCCCGCGGACCCTCGAGCTGAGCGAGTTCCTCGTCGACGTGCTCGGGGTGGTCGACGTGGGGGCGTCCTTCCCGCACCGGGTGACCTACCACCCGACCTGCCACTCGCTGCGGATGCTGCGGGTGGGGGACCGGCCGACCCGGCTGCTCGCCGCGGTGCGGGGGATCGACCTCGTGCCGTTGCCCCGGGCCGAGGAGTGCTGCGGCTTCGGGGGCACCTTCGCCCTGAAGAACGCCGAGACCTCGGTGGCGATGGGGTCGGACAAGGCCTCGCACGTGCGCTCGACCGGCGCCGAGGTGCTCGTCGCCGGGGACAGCTCGTGCCTGATGCACGTCGGCGGGCTGCTGTCGCGGGAGCGGGCCGGCATCCGCACCATGCACCTGGCCGAGGTGCTCGCCTCCACCGCCGACGACCCCGCGCAGGTGCGGTCATGACGACAGAGCACGCCACCTTCCTCGGGATGCCGCCGTTCCCCGTCGCCGCCCGGGCGGCCCTGGCCGACACCCAGCTGCGGCGCAACCTGGCCCACGCCACCGGCACGATCCGGGCCAAGCGGGCCGGGGTCGTGGCCGAGGTCGACGACTGGGAGGAGCTGCGGCAGCGGGCGGCCGCGACCAAGGACGCCACCCTCGCGCACCTCGACGAGCACCTGCTCACCCTCGAGGCCGCGCTGACCGCCCGGGGTGCCACGGTGCACTGGGCGCGCGACGCCGCCGACGCGTGCGCCGTGGTCGCCGACGTGGCCAAGGCACACGGCATCCGCGAGGTCGTCAAGGTCAAGTCGATGGCGACCCAGGAGATCGAGCTCAACGAAGCCCTTGCCGCACAGGGCATCTCGGCCTGGGAGACGGACCTGGCCGAGCTGATCGTGCAGCTCGGCGACGACCTGCCCAGCCACATCCTCGTGCCGGCGATCCACCGCAACCGCTCCGAGATCCGCGACATCTTCCGCGACCGGATGTCCGGTGCCGGGAAACCCGCACCGGAGGGCCTGACCGACGACCCGGCCGCGTTGGCGTCCGCCGCGCGGCTGCACCTGCGCGAGAAGTTCCTCGCCAGTCGGATGGCCGTGTCCGGAGCGAACTTCGCTGTGGCGGAGACGGGCACGCTCGTCGTCGTCGAGTCCGAGGGCAACGGCCGGATGTGCCTGACGCTGCCCGACGTGCTCGTGACCGTGGTCGGCATCGAGAAGCTCGTGCCCACCTGGGCCGACCTCGACGTGTTCCTGCGCCTGCTCCCGCGCAGCTCGACCGGTGAGCGGATGAACCCCTACACCTCGACCTGGTCAGGGGTCACCCCCGGCGACGGCCCGCAGGAGGTGCACGTGGTCCTCCTCGACAACGGCCGCACCAGGGCGCTGGCCGACGAGGTCGGGCGCCAGGCGCTGCGCTGCATCCGCTGCTCGGCCTGCCTGAACGCGTGCCCGGTCTACGAGCGGGTCGGTGGGCACGCCTACGGCTCGGTCTACCCGGGCCGATCGGTGCCATCCTCAACCCGCTGCTCAAGGGGGTCGGGCACGACCCCCAGGTCGACTCGCTGCCCTACGCCTCGACGCTGTGCGGGGCGTGCGCCGACGTCTGCCCGGTCGCCATCGACATCCCCGGCATCCTGGTCCACCTGCGCACCAAGGTCGTCGACGCCCACCGGGACGACTCGGTGCCCAAGGCCGAGGCGCTGGCGATGCGGGCCGCCTCCTGGGGCATGGCGGATGCCGGCCGGATGGGCCGGGGCGAGCGCGTCGCCGGCGTGGCCGGTCGCATCGGCCCACGCCGGGGGATGCCGGGTGGTCGCCGAGCGCTGTCGTGGCTCCCGTGGCCCGGGTCGCGCTGGACCCAGGCCCGCGACCTGCCGCTGCCGCCCGCCGAGTCGTTCCGCGCCTGGTGGCGCCGCATCGGCCGCACCGAGGGTGAGCGATGAGCGCCCGCGACGACGTGCTCGCCGCCGTGCGGGGCGCGCTCGGGCCGGGGCGTGACCGTCACGGCGACCGAGGACGCCGCGGCATCCCGTGCACCGGAGCCACGGGCGGCTGTCGACGTGCGCGGAGGAGGAGCGCGCGGCGATGCTCGACCAGTTCGCCGAACGGGTCGCTGACTACCGCGCCACCGTGACTCGCTGTGCCGCAACCGAACTCGCGACGACCATCGCCTCGGCGCTGCACGGTGCGTCGACGGTGGTCGTGCCGGCGGGGCTCGACATCGACCTACCGGGCGCGGTCCTCGACGACGGCCTGACCTCGCACGACCTGGATGCGGTCGACGCGGTGGTGACCGAGGCCGCCGTCGGCATCGCCGAGACCGGCACCGTCGTGCTCGACCACGGCCCCGGCCAGGGCCGACGTGTCATCAGCCTCCTGCCCGACCTGCACGTCTGCATCGTCCACGAGCGCCAGGTCGTGCCGGACGTCCCCGACGCGCTCGTCCGGCTCGACCCGCTGCGCGCCCAGACCTGGATCAGCGGACCCTCGGCCACCAGCGACATCGAGCTCAGCCGCGTCGAGGGCGTGCACGGCCCGCGCCGGCTGCACGTGGTCCTGGTCAGGGACTGAGGCCAAGCCGTCACGTCCCTGGCCATCGGCCGCTCGGCGACGGTCACCGTCACCAATGCCCTGTGCCGCAGGGCTCCAGGGACCGCTGCGGGGCTATCGTCGCGGTGACGAGGAAGTGCCTCGTCGCAAGGAGGGCAGCGCACATGGTCATCCTCGGCATCATCCTCGCGCTCATCGGTGGATCGCCAGCATCTCGATCCTGCTGTGGATCGGCGTGATCCTCGTCATCGTCGGGCTCGTGCTCAACTTCGTGCCCATCGGCGGATCCACGCGGCGCTGGTACTAGCACCAGTCCGCGCCACCGGTCCGGTCGCGAGCCAGGACCGGACCGTTTGTGGCCCGCGGGACGAAGAGCTCGGACCGTGCGAGGGGTTGGGTCCACCACGCGTGGGTATGTTCGAGAGATGTCATCACCGACCGAGCAGCTGGCGCCCGCGCTCGACATCGACGCCCGGCTCACCGAGATCGAGCGCCGCGTGAACCTGCTCGTCAACGTCACGCCACTCAACGCGGCGGAGGCGTGGGCGGACTTCGAACGCAGTGACTTCGGCACGGCCCCCACCCTGCGGCTGCGGCCGTTGGACTTCGACCCGGACCTGGCGCAGCGTGACCTGTACGACCTCGAGGTCGAGAACGTGGACGACCCGGCGCTGCACACCCTCTTCCGGGCGAAGAGGGACGAGATCGCCCGGCAGATCACCGCGTTGGAGGACCGCGACACGTCACGGTTCCTGTACGGGTCGCTCCAGCTCTACGGAACGGTGGCCCCTCCGCTGGCCGCCGCGGCGGAGGAGCTGCTCGAGACCATCCCCCCGCAGGCGCCCAGCACCCAGACCGTCACGGCCGGGGCGTTCGCCGACGCGGCCCGTGCCGAGTTCGAGCGCTACCGCGCCGTGTACCCGGACTTCCCGGTCCGCGTCGAGGTCCGGGACGACATCTCCGAGCTGATGGTGTCGTTCGGCCGCCTGCTCATCCCGGAGTCCGCCGCCTTCCGGGCCGACCGGGTCGAGCCGTTGCTGCACCACGAGGTCGGCACCCACGTGGTCACCTACCAGAACGGTGCCCGGCAGCCACTGACGCTGCTGACCATCGGCCTGCCCGGCTACGACGAGACCCAGGAGGGCCTCGCCGTGCTCGCCGAGTACCTGACCGGCGGGTTGGACCCGCGGCGGCTGCGCGTGCTCGCGGCGCGAGTGGTCGCGGTCGGCAAGATGCTCGACGGCGCCGGCTTCCTGGACATCTTCGAGTCGTTGCGGGCCGACCACCGCATCCCGGCACGGACCGCGTGGTCCATCGCCATCCGGGTCGTCATCGGGGGCGGTTCGGTGAAGGACGCGATCTACCTGCGCGGGATCACGCGCATCCTCGACGCCCTCGCCGAGGGCAGCCGCCTCGACGTCCTGCTCGTCGGCAAGCTCGCGTTGGACCACATCCCCCTGGTGCAGGACCTGCTCGACCGCGAGGTGCTCCACGCGCCCTGGGTTCGGCCACGCTGGCTGGACGTGCCCGGTGCCCAGGAGCGTCTGGAGCGGCTGCGTGCGGGCGCGACGGTCACCGACCTCTACGAGGGAGACGTGGCGGCATGAGACTCGCCTTCGTCGTCAACGACGTCGACACCGAGGTGGACGAGTACACGACCACCCGACTCGCCAGGGCCGCGGCCAGGGGCGGGCACGAGACCTGGTACGTCGGGGTCGGGGACCTCGAGCTCGGCAGCAGCGAAGGGCCGTTCGCGGCCACGGGCTCGCGCCGCGACGTGGGAGAGCGACGACACCCTCGCGACCTTCATGGAGCGGATCAAGGCGCGCGACGCCGAGCGGATCGTCATGGACGACCTGGATGCCGTCGTTCCTGCGCAACGAGTCGATCGACGACCTGCAGGAGCGTCCGTGGGCCAGCCCGATGGGCGTCGTGTTCGGACAGATGCTCGCGGCCCGGGGTGTGACGGTGGTCAACGACCCGAACACCCTCCACCGGGCGACCAGCAAGCTCTACCTGGAGGAGTTCCCCGAGAAGATCCGACCACGGTCGCTCGTGACCCGCCACCCGGAGGCGATCGAGCGGTTCGTCGACGAGGTCGGCCACTGTGTCGTCAAACCGCTGTACGGGGCCAAGGGCCGCAACGTCTTCATGATCGAGGGCCCGGGAGAGACCAACCTCGCGCAGATGACGGAGGCGGTGCTGCAGGACGGCTACGCGATCGTCCAGGAGTTCATCGACGGAGCCCGCGACGGCGATGTTCGGATCTTCCTGCTGGAGGGCCGCATCCTCGAGCGCGACGGAAAGCCGGCCGCCTTCCGACGCGTGCCCACCGGCAACGACCCGCGCGCCAACATCAGCACCGGTGGCCGGTCGGTGCCCCTCGAGCTCGGTGAGGCCGAGCTCGGCATCGTCGAGGCGATGAGCGACAAGCTCGTGGCCGATGGCATGTTCCTGGTCGGCATCGACGTGATCGGCAGCCAGGTGGTGGAGATCAACGCGGAGAGTCCCGGCGGGTTCCAGAGCGTCGAGAGGCTCTACGACATCGACATCGCCGAGACCGTCATCGAGGCCCTGGAGCGCCGCGCGAGCCCGGGGTCCTGAGCCGCTGCCGCCGGTCAGCCGGCGACGGGCGGCTCCGGGGCGGGGCCGTGAAGGACCCGGTGGGCCATGTCGAAGGTCGACAGGACCTCGCTGAGGTACTCGCAGGCGGCCTCCACCACCTGCGTGGTGTCGGGGCTCGGCGCCCCGGTCAGTACCTCGGCCAGGATTCGGTGGTGCACCTGGACGAGGTCGAGCAGGCTGGCGCCACCGGTGGCGGCGCGCCTCCCGAGCTCGTATCCCGCCGTCATCGCCGCCTCGCTGCGGCGCGGAAGGTAGCGCAGGAATCCGGTGCGGTAGTCCCGTGCCAGGTCCTCGAGGCTCATGGGCGTCGTGGTCGCTCGTGGTTCCGGGGCAGGCGCCTGAGCTCGGTCGAGGTAGGCCAGCCCCTCCTCGAGGTCGAGCGCGGTGTGGCACGGTCCCCGTGCCCATGCCCGAGCCGGACCATGGCGAAGGCGACGTCGGGCTGGATCCCGACGATCACGGTCACCGCGCCGCGCAGCCGCGCCATCTCGGCGATGTTGCGCAGCGTGCGGGAGCCGAAGCGAGTCGAGCACGTCGAGCGCGGCGACGTCGATGATGACGCCGCGGGCCCGGTGCTCGCCGATCTGGTCGATCAGGTCGCTGCTGGAACCGCACCATCTGCGAGTCGTCCAGGGCAGTGTGGATCGACGCGATCAGGTTGTCGCCCCTGTCGCAGGATCGAGACGAGCGCCGGTCCGGTGTCCACGTAGCTCGCGCCACCTCCTCCTGCCGGGTCACGCGTGTAGCCGAGCAGCCGCTCGGCCTCCTCGAGGCCGCCCTGCAGGTCGCCGATGGTGTTCATCTTGCTCAGGTCGACCCCGATCGTCACCAGGGTCTGGGCGATCTCGGGCGACAGCCCGGTGATGATGACGCTGGCGCCCATCAGCCGGGACGCGTCGACGGTCTGCACGAGGTGGTTGGCGACCGCCTCGTCGACGTCCGGGGCGCCGGTGATGTCGATGACGACGACCTTGGCCCGGTGGGTGCGGATGCCGCGTGAGCAGCTGCTCGGTCAGCTGGCGGGCGCGCTCGCTGTCCAGCACGCCGATGATCGGCAGGATGAGCAGCCGCTCCCGCACCGGCAGCACCGGCGTGGACAGCTCGCGGATCGAGTCCTGCTGCTGCCGGATGACCCGCTCCCGCTCGTCGACGAAGCTGACCGCCACCGTGTTGGCGATGCGGTTGGCGGCCGGCTCGTAGGCGTCGAGCACCCGGTTGAGCAGACGCGAAGTCGCCCTGGTACTTCTCGAACAGCGACCGGGCCAGCACGTCACGCAGCAGCAGCACGATGCCGACGACCTCGTGCGTCTCCACGCCTCGGGGGATGATCCGCTCGGACAGGTCGCGCGCGTAGTGCTGCAGCGCCTCGACGCTGCCGGTCTCGAGCACCTCGACGTAGTTGTCGTACACCGAGGTCGTCTCGGCGGCCATCTCCTGCGGTGTCATCGCCTCGCAGCAGGTGCGCGTCGCTGGATCCGGCTGGCCCACTCCTCGCCGCAGCCTGGTCCGGTGCTCGCGCAGGTGCGCGACCAGCTGGGGCAGCAGCTGGTCCTCGTCCTCGGATCCAGCGTCGGGCAGTCCGCGGCGACGCTCGGCGTCGGTCGTCTGTCCGTCATGCTCGTCCTTCCTGTCGAACCACTTGGTCATCGTCACCGTCGTGCCCGCCCCGGTCTCGGAGGCGATCGTCGAACTCGTCCATCAGCCGGCGGGCCCCGGGCAGACCGAGGCCCAGGCCCGTCGTAGGTGCTGTAGCCGTCGCGTCATGGCGCGCTCGACGTCCGCGATGCCCGGCCCGGTGTCGCGAGCGACCACCCGGATGCCGGGTCGCGGCTCCTCGAGCGAGCTCGACGGTGACGCGTCGCCGTGGTCGGCGAACCGCACGATGTTGCGGGCGACCTCCGACACCGCGGTCGCGATCAGGGTCAGGTCGGTGCCGGAGAAGCCGGCTCGGACCGCGAGCTCGCGAGCCGCCTGCCGGGCGGCGACGATGTCGGCGTCGCCGCTGATCGCGACCCGCACCTCGTCGTCGCGCGCTGGCCCTCGGTCGAGCAGCGGTTCGCTGAGCCGGGCGCAGAGCTCGCACTCGAGCAGGTGCCGGGCGGCGTCCACCTCGCGCTGGCGTCGTCGGTCGCCGCTGGACAGGGCGAACAGCACCGGTCGGCAGCGGTCGGTCGGCGGCTCGACCTGCTCGAGGGCCAGCAGGTACTCGACCCGCAGCCGGGCCCGGGTGCGGTTCAGCTGCGCGGCGACCGCGCCGGCGGTGCTGCCGGAGCCCTCGGCGAGTGAGCTGCGTCGCCTCACCGTCGACCTCGTGGGCCAGCAGGATGCGGCGTTCCCTGTCGTCGAGGCGCTGCACCGCCTGGGCGATCGCGGCGCTGCTCCTCGGAGGCGATGACCACCTCGTCCGCCGCTCGGGCTCGCCCGGGTCATGGGCCCGATGCTGGTTGCGCTGCTCGCGGTCCTCCCGGCGCCACATGGTGGCGATCACGTTGCGCACGGTCACGATGGCGTAGGGCTCGACCATCCCCGGCTCGATCCGGTCGCGAGCGGCCAGGACCCGCACCAGGGTCTCCTGCACGAGGTCCTCCGCAGCCGGGTGGTGCCCCACCCGGGCGGCGACGATCCGGCGGAGCATCGGGATCAGCTCGGCGACGTCGCCGACCGGATCCGCCTGCTCAGCCCTCTCGTCGGCGGCCGCCTGCTCGGTCACGATGTCGACACTAGCCCGCGGGGGTCAGCCGATCGGCGGTCCTGACCTGCGGGTGCTGGTTCAAGCTCATTGCTCCCGTTCCGAGGCGAAGGGGCCGTCGACGAGGTCGCTCTGCTCGACGGGCCGAGCGGCCCGCTGCGGGTGTCGGCCGCAGGCTGCGAGACCGTCCAGGAGGACGACTCATCCAGGTCTCCAGTCGCTGCAGCACCCAGAGGACTCCGAGCATCGCGCAGGGCGTGAGCAGGGCGAGGACCTTCATGAGCGCACCCCCTCGGGAGCGACCGGGGTCGCGGCGACGTCGACGGTGAGTCCCATGAGGTCGAGCTGGAAGGGCCGCAGGACGGGCAGGTAGCCGTCGCCGTGAGGCACCAGGTCGGCTTGCGATGGTGGCTCGACGGGTGTCGACCCCGATGAGGCTGCCGTCGTCGTCGCGCAGCTCTCCGGTGAAGACGCCGGTCACGAACGCGCCCCGAGGCACGATGACGAGCCGGTGCACGCGTATCGACCCTTGCAGGTGACCCGTCCGGCCTCGTGGTGACCGGAACGTCCCCGCCAGGGGCACCGGGGTGTCGGCAGCGGGCTCCGATGCGGCAGGCGGTCGAGGTCGGAAGGCGATGACGGTCATGCGGACCTCCGGGTGGGACGTCGGCGGAGCGGGGTTGTCGGGGGTGGTGGCGGTACCCGGCCCGCGTGCAACGGGTACCACCACCACGTGTGGGTGGGCCAGGAGCGTCAGGCGCCGAGCCCGTTGAGGATGCCCAGGATCTGGTTGAGCAGGGCAGCGATCTGACCCAGGGCCGCACCACCGTCGAGCAGACCGGCCACGGCGCAGAGCAGGTTCCCCAGGAGGTTGCCCGCGCCGGTCGCGCCCACGATGTCGAGCACGACCTGGTTCAGGTGCACCTCGAGCCCGAGGAGGTTGAGGTCCAGCGGCCCCAGCACGAGGTTCAGGATGTCGCAGGAGGCGGCGCTGACACCGCTCGCGGCCGCACCGCTGGTGACGTCCTTGACCTCCAGGTCCATCGTCTTGGTGTGCGGCACGGAACCGCGGGCGCCCTCCAGGGTGGTGGTGACCGCGGAGCGCATCATCAGCTTGTCGCCGTCGTTCCAGAACTTCTGCGGCACGATCGTGACGGCCGCGTCGCCGGTGCGACCCTTCTTGTCGGTCCAGGTCCCGGCGAAGCTCCAGGCCTGGCCCTGCATGGTGCTCGTCTTGGTCGCCTTGGCCGACCGGTGGTCGGGTGCGGCCACCGCGCCCGCGACGAGACCCGGGCCGAATCCGAGGGCGCCCACGAGGATCAGGGCGGCCGTTCCGGTGCGGGCTGTCTTGCTCTTCAACATGAGTGTCTCCTTCGTGGACCGAGGTCCTCGGATGTGTCCTGGACACGTGGGTCAGCCGATCTGGCCGTCCTCACACCGATGAAGACGGCGTTGGGCGGTTGGCGTGACGCGAGGTCTGGAGCCTCGGCGACGCCGATCGTGGTCTGTGGCGGTGCGACGCACACGGATACCCGCTGGAGCCCGCGTCATGCTCGGTGCACCAAGGCGTCCGGCACCGCCGACCGTGAAGGGTTCCGATCCCGGGACGCTCCGATGGGGGCAGGGGGCCCGAATGAGCGCATACTCAGGACGGGGCCGCTCTTCCAGCCTTTCCGGATTGGTCAGGAGCGAACACCATGGTGCATCCGTCGTACGCTGCCCCCGCACCGGTGGAACCCGCTTGGGGAGAGCTTCTGGACCTGGCCGAGGCGATGCGTGATCTCGCGGACCGGGCCACGACCGCCGAGGGTTCCCCGGCCTTGGACGACCTGGTCAACCTGGCCGTCGAACGGGTCCACCCGGCACGGTGGGCAAGCCTGACGGTGCTGCGCGGGAAGTCGTTCCGGACGGAGGCCACCAGCGACGACCGGGCGACCAAGGCCGACATCCTCCAGTACGACATGGGGTTCGGGCCGTGCGTCGACGCGGTGCGCGATGACTCCGTCTATGTCAGCGGCGACGTGGGTAGTGACCAGCGGTGGCTGGCGTGGGGCGTACGAGTGCGCGACGAGCTCGGAGTGCGCAGCGTGCTCTCCCAGCGCCTGCGTCTGAGCAGCGACGCCGGCGTCATCGCGGGGCTGAACATCTACTCCGAGACGGCCGATGCCTTCGACGAGCGGGCCCGCGCGACCGGTCTGGTCTTCGCCACCCACGGCGGGCTGCTGATGAACACCATCCTCGCCAACGACCGGGTGCGGAACCTGAGGCGTGCGCTCGAGAGCAACCGGCAGATCGGGGTCGCCATCGGGGTTCTCATGCACGAACACCGGCTCACCCAGGCGCAGGCCTTCGACGTCCTGCGGGCCTCGAGCCAGGACTCCAACCGCAAGCTCGCCGACATCGCGATCGAGGTCGTCGACACCGGGACACTCAGCATCCGTGGCTGGCCCGCGCAGCTGGGGCGTGGCCGGCAGTCCGCCCACGATCGAGCTGAGCCCACTCCAGCGGCGCCGACAGAGGGCCTTGCTTCCTCGCTCATCTGAGGACGAACCTCGCCGTCGATTGTCCCGCACACGGACTCGGTGCCCCCGCAAACACGTTGATCAGAGCGCGTTCGCGGAGACACCTCACCGTCGGGACACTCGGCTTGAATCCAATCGGCTGCTCGACACCCTACCCAGCGAGCAGGCGTCGATTCATGCTCGCCGGCCCTCGTCGAACTGGCCGCACCGACCCTGCTCCCCGGGGCGAACGTTCGAAAGCGATGTCTCGTGAAATGGCCGCTGGGCGGTGGATCTCCTCCGTGGGGGCGCATACTCGAGGTGGGCCGCCCTCCTAGCCGTCCAGTCAGGATCAGGAGCGATGGCCATGGTGCACCCCTCGAACGCGATGCCCGAACCGGTGGATCCCCCGTGGGGTGAGCTCCTCGACCTGGCCGAGGCGATGCGCGACCTCGCGGAGCGCGCCACGACCGTCGAGGGCCTGCCGGCGCTGGTCGACCTCGTCCACCTCGCCGTCGAGCGCGTCCCCCGGGCACGCTGGGCGAGCCTGACGGTGTTGCGCGGTAAGAGGTTCCGGACGGACGCGACCACCGACGACCGGGCGACCAAGGCCGACATCCTCCAGTACGACATGGGGTTCGGGCCGTGCGTCGACGCGGTGCTCGCTGACTCCGTGTACGTCAGCGGCGACGTCGCCCACGACGAGCGGTGGCTGGACTGGGGCGTTCGAGTGCATGACGAGCTCGGGGTGCGCAGCGTGCTCTCCCAGCGCCTGCGCCTCGGCAGTGACGCCGGCGTCATCGCCGGCCTGAACATCTACTCCGATGTCACCGATGCCTTCGACGAGCGGGCCCGCGCGACGGGTCTGGTCCTGGCCACCCACGGCGGACTGCTGCTGAACACCATGCTCGCCAACGACCGGGTGCGGAACCTGCAGCGCGCCCTGGAGAGCAACCGGCAGATCGGGGTCGCCATGGGGGTGCTGATGCACCAACACCGGCTCACCCTGGCTCAGGCCTTCGACGTGCTCCGAGCTGCCAGCCAGGACTCCAACCGCAAGCTCGCGGACATCGCGATCGATGTCATCGACACCGGCACCCTGAACATCCGCGGCTGGCCCGCGGGCGAGATGAGCGACCCGCAGCCGAGCGGCGTCGGGGTGCCGTCGTCCTGAGAAAGGCCCACGGCTCGCAGGAGGCCAGGGGTGGCGTTCGGGCCGTAGGGTCCGACGTGTGAGCGAACCTGACCAGGCCGACCAGCCCCTGGGGCGGGTGCTCGATGCTGCCGAGGATGCGTCCCCGCTGGAGGCGGTGGAGGCGGTGACGGAGGCCCTGGCGCAGAGCCTGGGAGCCTCGGCCGCGTTCTTCCTGATCGCGGACCTGTCCGGGCGCGCCCTGGTGCGGATGTCCCACGGCGCGTCCGATGACCAGCTGGCCGGCCAGGGGCTGGGCGGTCCGGAGGCCGGGGCCCGGCTGGACGACGGAGATCAGGCGGTGGTGGTGGACTTCGACGACGGCCCGGTGGCCACGGCGTTGCGCACCCAGACGGTGCAGGTCCTCCCACCCCTGCCGGGCGACGCCCCGGGCGAGGCCGCGCGATGGATCGTGCTCGCGCCGGTCACCGAGCGCGGTGAGGCCCTCGGGCTGCTGCAGCTGTCCCTGCCGGCCGCCCCGGAAGCCGTCGGTCCTGGCCCAGATCGCCCGCATCGGGCACCTGTTGGCGTTCGTCGTCATCGCGAACCGGCGGCACACCGACCTGTTCGAGTGGGCCCAACGCAGCACGGTGTTCTCGCTGCCCGCCGAGATCCAGCGCCGGCTGCTCCCGGCAGCGTTCACCTGCGAGGCCGGTGCGTTCACGCTGTCGGCGTGGCTGGAGCCGGCGGCATCGGTGGGTGGCGACACCTTCGACTACTGCCTGGGACGCGACGTGCTCCACCTGTCGCTGACCGACGCGATGGGCCATGGCGTGGCCAGCGCGCTCACGGCCACCCTGTGCGTGGGAAGCCTGCGCAACACCCGGCGCCAGGGTGGCTCCCACCTGGACCAGGCAGCCGCGGCCAACCTGGCCGTGTTCGAGCACGCGGCTGCCAGCGGGGCCGAGCACTTCGCCACCGGCATGCTGGGACGGCTCGACCTGAACAGCGGCGTGCTGGCCATGGTCAACGCCGGACACGTCGCGCCCTACCTGTGCCGTGACGGGACCACCGCCGCAGTCGACCTGCCGGTGGACGTTCCGCTGGGTCTGTTCGGCGACACCAGCTACCGGTCCACCGACATCGCGCTGCATCCCGGCGACCGGTTGGTCATGGTCACCGACGGCATGCTCGAACGCGACGCCGCCGGCCTCGACCTGGTGACGGCGATCAACCAGACCCGGACCCTGCACCCCCGCGAGGCAACCCGGGGCCTGACCGACCTGGTGGTGCAGGCTCTCCGGCGGGGCCCTGGCCGACGATGCCACCCTCATGGTCCTGGACTGGCACGGCGAGCACGGGAACCTCCGGCGGACGACCGCGGGTGCCGAGCAATGGCGCACCAGCCCGACCGGCCACCAGCCGGACCGTCCCGGTACCTGAGGGCGCTCAGGTCGGATCGGTGGGTGCGAGCAGCAGGACCGTGTGCGGGAACGCCTGCACCGGTCCGCGGACGCTGACGCCGACGAGCTGACCGGGTGTCGGGGCGTCGTCCCCGACGACCCGGGAGAACACGACGGGTGCCGGGCCCTCGGGCCCGGCCGGGAGCACGATGCGGACCAGGGCGTCGTGTCCGAAGTAGTCGACGGCGTCGACCACTGCGTCGACGGCGTCGACCGAGCCGACCCCGCCGACCGCTGGGCCGATCAGCACCTGCTCGGGCCGCACGGCGACGTCCACCGCCCCGGTGACGTCGGCGCCGGCGACCGGCAGCCTGCCGAGGGTGGTGATCACGTGGTCACCGTCACCGTGCCCGGGGAGGATCACCAGCTCACCCAGGACGCCCGCGGTCGCGCGGTCGACCGGCGTCGAGTAGACCTCCTTGGGCGCCCCGACCTGCACGAACCGGCCGTCGCGCATGATGGCGACCTGGTCGGCGAACGACAGGGCCTCGTCCTGGTCGTGGGTCACCAGGAGCACCGTCGCCCCGGCGGCCGAGAGCGCGTCGGCGACGGCCCGGCGGGTCGTCGAGCGCAGGCCGGCGTCCAGGGAGCCGAACGGCTCGTCGAGCAGCACGAGCTCCGGGCGGCGAGCCAGCGCGCGGGCCAGTGCGACCCGCTGCTGCTGCCCTCCGGAGAGCTGCTCGGGGCGCCGGTCGGCCAGGGCGAGGGGCAACCCGACCAGCTCCAGCAGCTCCGCCGTGCGCGCGCGGTCACGACGCTCGGCGCGAGGCAGGCCGAAGCCGATGTTCCCCGCGACCGTCAGGTGCGGGAACAGGTTGCCCTCCTGGGAGAGGTAGCCGATGCCGCGCCGCTCGGGGGGCATCGGCGAACCCGGGTCCCGCGACGGTGCGGTCGCCGATCCGCACCTCACCGGCATCCGCCGCGTGGAAGCCCGCGACCACCCGCAACAGCGTGGTCTTGCCGCACCCCGAGGCACCGAGGATCGCCGTGGTCGACCCACCTTCCACGGTCAGACCGACGTCGTGCAGCACCTCGGTGGTGCCGTAGGAGGCGCTGACCCCCGTGACCACCAGCCGGGTCATGCGATCACCGTCCTCTGCCGCAGGAGCAGCCAGGTCATCGGCGCCGACAACAGCACCATCGCCACGGCATACGGAGCGGCGGCGCCGTAGTCGAGCGAGCTGCTCGCCGCCCAGAAGCCGGTCGCCAGCGTGTGGGTGCCGGTGGGGGCGAGCAGCAGTGTGGCGGTCAGCTCGGTGGTGGTCGCCATGAAGACCAGGGCGAGCCCGGCCAGGATCCCCGGCAGCGCCAGCGGCACGACGACCCGGACGACCGCCCGGGCGGGGCTGTCGCCGAGTGCTCGTGCGCTCTCGAGCAGCGCGCCGGGGGCCTGGGCGAGGGCGGTGCGGATCGCCACCAGCGCCCGTGGCAGGAAGAGGATGGCGTACGCGATGACGAGCAGCGTCGCGCTCTGGTAGAGCCCGGTGACCCAGCGGATGGCCAGCAGGACCAGGGCCAGTCCCACGACGACCCCCGGCAGCGAGCTGGCCAGGTAGCACAGTCGCTCGATCGCGGTGGTGAACGCCGACTGGCGCTGCCGCAGCAGCAGGGCCACCGGGAACGCGGCGACGCAGGTGACCGCCGCGGCGGCCAGGGCCAGGCCGATCGTCGACCCCAGAGCGGCAGCCAGCGCGCCGCCGTCGACCGTGGCTCCCGGTGTCGTGAGCCAGTGCCCCAGGCTGTACACCGGCACCCCGAGGGCGAGGACCACCAGCACGGCCAGGGCGCTCACCCCGGGGACCAGCCACCGGCCGAGGGTCGCGGGCTCGGGGCGCCGGATGACCCCGGACCCGATCCGTGCGTGGCCGCGCCGGCCCCGCCACACGTGCTCGATGGTCAGCACGGCGACGCAGAGCGCGACGAGCACGAGCGCCAGCACGCTGCCCGTGCCGGTGTCGAAGGCGGCCTCGTACTGGTCGAGGATCGCCGTGGTGAAGGTGGGGAACTGCAGCATGGCCAGGACGCCGAACTCGGCGAGCAGGTGCAGCGCGACCAGCAGGCAGCCGCCGAGCACCGCAGGCCGCAGCTGGGGCAGGACGATGCGCGCGAAGGTGCGCCACCGTCCCAGGCCCAGCGAGCGGGCGGTGTCCTCCCACGACCGGTCCAGCCCTCGTAGGGCGGCCGACACGGGCAGGAAGACCAAGGGGTAGTACGACAGGGTCGTGATCAGCACGGCCCCACCGAGCCCGGTCATCGCCGGGCGCAGCGACACCCACGCGTAGGCGTTGACGAAGGCGGGGACCGCCAGCGGGGCGACCAGCAGCACGCGCCACCACCCGGCCCCCGGAAGGCCGGTGCGCTCGACCAGCCAGGCGCAGGTGACCCCCAGCACGGCGCAGGCGGAGGTCGACACGACGACCAGTGACACCGTGTTGCGCAGCAGCTCCCACACCCGCGGCCGCACGACGTCGGCGACGGCCTCGGACCAGCCCTGGCCCAGCGCGTTCACCAGGACCACGACGATCGGCAGCACCGACACGGCGGTCACCAGCACCGCCGCGAGCACCAGCGCTCCGCCGGCGGGCGACGGGTGCCGGTGGGGCGCGGGCCCGGCCAGGCGGCCGGGGGTCGTGGTCGTCACGGTTAGATGATGCCTGCCTGGGTCATCAGCTCGATCACCGCGGGGCCGTCAAGGGTGAAGGGGTCGATGGCCGGAGCCTCCAGCGAGGCGAGCGGCGGCAGGGCGGGGTCGGAGGGCTGGTCCTTCCCCACGGCGTACTCCATGGACTTGCTGGCGGCGATGGCGGCCTGTCCCTTGGGGCTGGTGATCCAGGCCAGGAACTTCTGGGCGTCCGCGGCGTGCTTGCTCGACTTGAGCACCCCGCCCCCGCTGACACTGACGAACGCGCCGACGTCCTCGTTCTTGAAGTAGTGCAGCTTGGTGTTCTTGCTGCCGTCCTGGGTCAGCGCCTGGTCCCGGTACCAGTAGTAGTGGTACATGATGCCCATCGGCACCTGCCCGGCGTTGACCGCCTTCATCGTGGCGATGTTGTTCTGGTACACCTTCGCGTTCTTCTTCAGCCCGTCGAGCCACGCGCTGGTGGCCGCCTCGCCCTTCATCTCGAGCATTCCGGCGACGATCGCCTGGAAGTCGGCGCCGGCCGGGGCGGCGCCCCACTGGCCCGCGTACTCGGGCTGGGCCAGGTCCATCATGGATGCCGGGAGGTCGGCCTCGGAGACCAGGCTGGGGTTGTAGACGAGCACGGTGGACCGGGCGGCGATCCCGCTCCACAACCCGTTGCTCGGCCGGAAGGCCGGGTCGACCTGGTCCAGCGTGGTCTGGTCGACCGGCGCGAGCAGGTCGGCATCCTGCACCACCGTGATCGCCGGCGAGTTCTCGGTGAGGAAGACGTCGGCCGGCGAGCGGCTGCCCTCGGCGACGATCTGGTTGCCCATCGAGGAGTCGGTGCCCTGTCGCACCTGCACCTGCACCCCGGTCTCGTCGGTGAAGCCCTTGACCCACGCGTCCACGAGATTCTTGTGCTGAGCGCTGTAGATCGTGAGCTTGTCCGGGTCGAGCGGGGGGGCCTCGTCACTCGAGCCGCAGCCGGCGGTCAGCGCCGCCACGGCCAGCACGGCGGGCACCAGTCGTCGGATCATCGAGGGACCTCCTGCAGGGATCGAGGGGTGAGCCGGGAGCCCGGCGGGTGGGTCGTCGTGCGGTGCTGCTGCCTCCGGGCGCCGAAGCGAGCCGTGAGCCTGGTGGTCGCGAACCAGGCTGCCAGGCCGAGACCGAGCCCGAGTCCGAGGTTCACCAGGGGGACCTCGGTGGCGCGGTAGACCTCGAAGTGGGTGAGGTAGATGTACAGCGACGCACTGGCCAGCACCGCGAGCACCGGCACCACGAATCGCGGTACCGGAATGGTACGCACCCACACGACGAGCATCAGCCCGGCCGCGATGGTCGCCTCGCGGACGGGGTCACCCATGAACCCGGGCAGGGTGACCACGACGACCGCGCTGAGCAGGAGTCGTTGCCTGCGGCTCGCCGCCACCTGGGCCGCCCACCCGATCGCCACCAGCCAGAGCACCGCCGGTGCCGTGCCGCGCCCCGGGGGAGAGGTCAGCTCGAAGACGTCGAGCCGGGCCCCGGCACCCAGGACCGCCAGCGTGGCGGCAACCGCGAACGGCGCCCTCGCGTAGGCCCGCCGTACCGCCGGAATGCTGAGCAGGGCCGCGAACGCGACCAGGGTCCAGGCCAGCGCCTCGAGGAACCACAACCGCCACGTGGACGACCACGTGTCGCTGCCGAACAGCCAGTTGGCCATGACCAGGTTCGCCACCGAGTAGGTGCCGGCCAGGAGGCCGACGGCCGCGACCCAGACGAAGGTGGGGATGGCGATCCGCGCGACCGTGCCACCGACCCGTCGCCACGTCTCGGCGGCGGTGGGCGCGGTCGCCGCGAAGCGGGCGAAGTTGAAGCCCGCCACCCCCAGCAGGATGTGGGCCCCACCCAGCACGTGGACCACGTGCGTGTGTGATCCGACGATGGCCAGGATGGCGAGCGCGCGCAGCACGATCGTCGTGTCGACCCGGGCGAACCGGCGTCGCCGCGGTGGCTCGGTGGTCGCCAGCGCGCGGATCGGGCGCAGTGGCCAGTCGGCGGGCAGCGCGCCGAGCCGCTCCTCCAGGTGCAGCGAAAGCTCGACGTAGGACAACGAGTCCCCGCCCAGGTCCACGAAGCTCGAGTCCGCCGTCGCGTCCGGCCGGGCCAGCAGGTCCGCGTAGAGCGCGACCAGGGCCGCGGCTGACGACCCGTGCGGCCGACTGGTCGCCGTCGTCGCCAGCAGGTCGAATGTCGGGCCGACCGCAGCGCGGTCGAGCTTGCCGTTCGGGTTGCGGGGCAGGGCCGGTACGGCCGCCACACCCACCCGGTGGGCCGGGAGACCGGTGGACGCGACCAGGGCGCGTGTCGCCCGCTGCGCGGTGTCCGTCCGGCCGTCACGGGCCCCGTTCGCCACCACGAGGGCGAGCAACTGCTCGTCGGAGCCGCCGACCAGGGCGGTGACACCGGCATCGGCGAGCAGCTCCTCCAGGCGCTCGACGTCGAGGCGCACGCCGTTGACCTTGAGGAACGACGAGCGCCGCCCGACGAGCTCGAGGCTGCCGTCCGGACGCAGCCGGGCCAGGTCACCGGTCGCGAGGTCCGTCACGTCGCGCCCGCGCGCCAGGTCGCCCGGGACCAGCGCGTAGCCGAGCATCACGTTGCCGCCGGCGAAGTGCAGGTCACCCGTCTGCCCCTCGGGAACCTCGCCCGCACCGTCCCGCACGCTGAACCGGCCCTTCCCCACGGGCCAACCGACCGACGACGGGTCCTGGGCCGCCTGCCCCGGCGCACTGACCGCCATCCTCGCGGTGGCCTCGGTCTGGCCGTACATCACCCGCAGGTCCCAGCCCTCGCGCGCGCCGCGCACGGCCCAGGCCCGGACCTGCTCGGGGCGCAGGCGCCCGCCGGCCTGGGTGACCTGGCGCAGCGTCGGGACGCTGCCGGTGGGTGCCAGGCTCGACTCGAGCAGGTCGAACGTGTGCGGCACGCCGGCCAGGGTGGTCACTCCCGCGGTGCGCATCGAGGTCCACAGGGCGGGGTCGACCACGGACGCGTCGGTGAGCACCACCGATGCGCCCACCGCGAGGTGCGAGTGCAGCACGGACAGCCCGTAGCAGTAGTGCAGCGGCAGGGTCGTGATCGCTCGGTCGCTCGCGTCGAGTCCGAGCGCCGCGGCGATGTCGGCGGCGTTCGTGCGCACCGCCCGGTCGGAGAGCCGGACCAGCTTCGGCGAGCCGGTGCTTCCCGAGGTCGAGAGCAGCAGCGTCAGGTCGGGATGCAGGTCGTGCCTCCCGGGGGCGGACCCGTGGGAGACCACCCAGGACCGGTCACTGAGGTGCGCCCGGTCGTCCGGGGACCACACCTGCGACATCGTCTCGGCCCGCCCGGGGGCCGCCAGGAGCACCACGTGGCCGGCCTCCAGCGCGGCCAGGTAGGTGACCACGCTGTCGATGGTGGGCTCGACCTCCACGAGCACCAACCGGCGTTCGCCGGTTCCGGGCCAGGCGGCCGCCTCCTGCGCCACCCGGCGGGCCAGGTCGGCGTAGGTCACCTGCTCGTCGCCGTCGACCAGGGCCGCGGCGTCGCCGTGCCGGGTCAGCACGTCCGAACGCCAGAACGGCGCCGGGGTGCTGGTCCGGGCGAGAACCTCACTCATAGTTAGGTGAGGCTAACCTATTGCTCCCTACCTGGGCAAGGCCCTGGCCGAACGCACGGCCGACCAGGGGACACGGCGATCGGCGCACGAGCGCGGCCTGCAGTGCACCTGGCGTGTTGGCCGAGAGATCTTGCGCCACGGGACGCTGCTCACCGATCCTTGGGCGATGGATGACGAGCACGAGCGGCTGGCCCTGGCCGGTGTGCGTGAGCGGTTGTGCGAGCGGTATCCCGACCTCGACCCGGCCCTGGTGGAGGCGGCAGTTCGGGTGTCGCACCTCGAGCTCACCGGTAACCCGATTCGAGACTTCGTACCCCTGCTCGTGGAGCACGCTGCACGTGACCGGCTGGCCTTCGCCATCCACAACCCGAGCACCGACGACGCCCCCTCGCCCGACCCGCTGAGGGCAGCCTCGCCCGACCCCCTGAGCGCGCCCCCTGACGACGACGGAGTCCCGACGGCCAGCCTCCACGACGTCGAGGAAGCGGTCTAGACGTCCTGACCGGACCAGAGCCCCAGCCGAGCGCCGTGGGCTCGCTCAGGCGGCCCGGCCGTGCCCTGCGCTGTCACACCGCAGCGCCCGGCCGCGGCACTACGTTGGCGCCATGCCCTCACAACGTTCGCGGACCCGGCGGCGTGAGCCACGCTCGATCACGGGCGAGAACCGACTGCCCCCGGCGGCCGCGGTGGTCGTGGCCGCCCTGGTCTACGCGGTCCTGCCGGAGAGCCTGCTGGTCGGCCCACGCTTCGCCATCCCCGCCATCGAGCTGCTGCTCCTGGCTGCGCTGCTGTTGACCAACCCCCGACGGATGGTCAGGCAGACGCGGTGGTCGCGAGCGGCATCCATTGCTCTGGCCTGTGTGGTGATCGCCACGAACCTCGTCGCGCTCGGCATGTTGGTCCGAACGCTCACCTCGCCCGCCACCGAGGGGACCGCGTTGCTGCTGGGTGGGATGCAGGTGTGGGTGACCAACGTGATCGGCTTCGGCCTGCTCTTCTGGGAGATCGACCGCGGCGGCCCGGTCGCGCGTCACACGCTCGCGCGGGACCGGCTGCCACCCGCCGAGTGGAGGTTCTCGCAGGACGAGAACCAGGACACCGTGCGCGAGGTCGCCGTCAGCTCGAGCATCACGAGCAACTGGAGGCCGGCCTTCATCGACTACCTCTACGTCTCGCTCACGAACTCGAGCGCCTTCAGCCCCACGGACACGATGCCGCTGACGGGTCGCGCCAAGACCCTGATGGGGCTGGAGGCCACGGCGGCGCTCCTCACCTCGCTGCTCGTCGTCGCGCGTGCCGTCGGGGGCCTCGGGTCGGCCGGTTGACCCCGTCCCGGCTCGCACCGAAGCGCCTGGTCACGGACTCGGCGGACGCCTCGAGCCTGTCGTGGGACACGTCGACGTCGACGGCCTGCCACAGGTCGGGGACGTCTCCAGGTCGAGAACCTGGTCCACCTCGGCCTGGGTCAGGTGTCGCGTCACGCTGGATGCTGCCAGCACGAGCTCGCCGAGCAGCCTGATCTCCTCGGAGAGCGCGTCGTCGGTGAGCATTCGGGCGGACTCTGAGTCCATGGTGCGCTGCCCTCTCTCGTTGGGCGAGTGAACCAGCCTGCTGCCCGCGTCCTGGGTCTCGGTTCCACGGACACGGTGCGGAACGGTCCGATGTGATGGATCGGCGGCGGCAGGTCGCGGCTAGGTCTGACCGTCGGCGGCTCGCTGCGTCGAGCAGCGGGCCGCCGAACCGTCGGCCGCCGAGGTCGTCGATCCCGGCGAGCGGCGGATCGCGAGGATGCCGGTGTCGGCCACCTCGGTGGCGATGTCGGCGAGCTTGCGGTTGGTCTCCTGGCTCGCGACGCGCAGGGTGTGGATCGCCTGCTCGCGGGTCAGGCGGTGACGCTGCATGAGGATGCCCATCGCGACCCCGATTTCGCGGTTGCTCTGCAGCGCGCGTGCGAGGTTGTCGGCACGGTCGCGTGCGAGCATCGCGGACACGAGCCAGGAGCAGTGCGTGGCGAGCATCCGCCCGGTGTTCACCGACGCCTCGTCGAAGGCATCCGACTGCTCTGAGTAGATGTTCAGGGTTGCGGTGGTCCCGGGGTCGTCGAGCACGTTCAGCCGGTACGAGAGGGCACTGTTGACCCTCGCCTCCTCGCCGGCGTCACCGGTCGATGCCACGGTGCTGAAGCGACCGTGCCGGAGCATCGTCACACTGGCGGCGGTGGCACCGGGCACCTGCGCCGCGGCGGCCCGTACGAGCTCGTCGAGGGGCGAGCCGTCGTCGGTGTCATCGGGCGCCGGCGACACCACCTGCAGGGCGTCGGCCAGCACGGCGAACGCGTTCGCCGTGCCCGGGCGGCTCTCGCGCCGGCCATGTCTCGTTGGGTCTGCTGTGCACCGACCTCCTCCTTGTCATCTGGGTCCACGGGAGCGACCTGTCGACCCAGAGGTCGCAGATCAGGTACTCATCTGAAGATGACGCCGTGACCCCCACGACGTGACGCGGGCCGAGTGCCGCATTCGTGGGCACGCGCCCGTCACCCGCGCTGGCGCTGCTGCGCGCAGCGGCGTGCCGCCCCGTCATCCCGGCGACCGGGCCGCGTCCTCACTCGTGGGAGTGCAGTCGTGACCATCGGCCCTGTACCCCGCGCCCCGTCGGGGCCGCGCTCGCGCCCGCGATGTTTGGTCAACGCCGCAGGGGGCAAGAAACCTCAAGGAGCGGACGCCGATCGACCAAGGAGCCGCAGGCCATGCTGAACCAGCAACCGAGTACCAGCCGGGCGAACGACGCCGGCCACCCCGCACGGCCCGAATCCACGCGGCAGGTCGACGAGGTTCCACTCTCCGGCCTCAGCCGGGCGTCCTGGAAGTACACCGCCCGCAAGGCGGCGACGGAGTTCAACCGCGACGAGTGCACCGACCTCGCGGCTGCACTCACCTACTACGCCGTGCTCTCCCTCTTTCCGGCCCTGCTCGCCCTGGTGTCCCTCCTCGGCGTCTTCGGTCAGGGGGAGTCGACCACGAACGCCCTGCTGGACATGCTTGCGCCAGATGGGCCAGGACAACGCTGCCAACCAGCTTCGCGGGCCGATCGACCAGATGACGCAGTCGAACGCGGCCGGGTTCGCCCTCGTCCTGGGGCTCCTCGGTGCGATCTGGTCCGCCTCCGCCTACATCGGGGCCTTCGGGCGCGCTCTGAACCGGATCTACGCGATCGAGGAAGGCCGACCCATCTGGAAGCTCCGGCCCCTGCAGCTGGCGATCACGCTCGTGGGCGTGCTCATGGTCGCGGCGGTGCTCATCGGGCTGGTGGTCAGCGGCCCCGTCGCCCGTTCGGTCGGCGACGCCATCGGACTGGGTGACACTGCCGTCACGCTGTGGAACATCCTGAAGTGGCCGGTGATCCTGGCCATCGTCATCCTGCTGGTTGCGTTGCTGTACTACTTCACCCCGAACATCAGGAAGCCGAAGTTTCGCTGGATCAGCGTCGGGGCCACCATCGCGATCCTCACCTGGATCCTTGCCTCGGTCGGGTTCGCCTTCTACGTCGCGAACTTCAGCAGCTACAACAAGACGTACGGGTCGCTGGCCGGCGTCGTCGTGTTCCTCCTCTGGCTCTGGCTGACCAACCTCGCGCTGCTCTTCGGCGCCGAGGTCGACGCCGAGCTCGAACGCGCCAGCCAGCTGCAGGCCGGTGTCGCAGCGGAGGAGACGCTCCATGTCTCACCGCGCGAGACCCGGGCGGCGGAGAAGCGGCAGCGCAAGCAGGACGAGCTCGTCGAGGAAGGCCGACGGATCCGCGATGACGCGGACTCAGACCGGCGCTGAACGCCGTCGCCCCTGGGCGCCCGAGTCGCGGGCGCCTGCGTGTCGGGCTCCCCGACGCGACCGGCTACTCGGCCCAGGGTGGGATGAGCGTCTCGCCGCTGCCGTCCATCGTGGCGCGCATGCCGAGCTGGGTCGTGACCCAGGCCGTGGCCGGGTCGGCACCGTTGTTGCTGGCGCGAAACCGCGCGCCGGCGGGGACGAGGACGGCATCGCCGGGCTGGGCCGTGAACCGGTCTTCGTCGATCTCGATGTCGAGCGACCCGGTCAGCACGAACAGCACCTCCTCGCAGGACATCCGGTGCGGTTGGCCCGAGGTTCGCGGGCCGAAGTCGGCACGCCATGCGCCGAGCTGGGCGCGCCGGACGCGCTGGCGGCGAAGGACGTGAACGTGACTCCGTGCAGGTGGAAGGTGCGTGCGGATGCTGGTCAGATGTGGCATGACTCCTTGGCGGAAGACAACGTGGTTGACCATATGGTCAACCACGTTGTCTACAAGCTAGGGTGGATCGATGTCCCCCCCGACCGACCTGGCGATGCCGTTCCTGCTGATGCCGCCTTTCGCGGTCTCGTGGATGCCGTCGGCGACGGGCTCGCCGCTGCCGGCTACCCCGCGTCCGAGCCACCCACGGGTTCGCGATGCAGGCCATCGGCAGCGGCTGCACGAGCGTGGAGCTGGGCAGCGGCTGGGGGTCACCAAACAGCTGCGCCAAGACGGCCGCGACGCTGGAGGACCTGGGGTTCATCACCAGGGTGCCCAGCCCGACCGACGGGCGTGAGCGGTTGCTGGTCCCGACTCAGCGAGGCAGCAGATGCTGAGCCTGTCCGCCTCGCTCTTCACGCAACAGATCCAGCAGTGGCGTGCTCGCGTGGGGGACGACAGCGTCGACGCAACCCTGGACACGCTGAGCCAGGCCGACCCGGGCACCGCGGCCCCACGGACATCTCCGACTGGGCGATTCTTCGTGGGGCCGGTACGTGAGCCGACCCGCGGTCCCTCGGAGCCGTCCTGTCGGACGTCCGGCGTACATTCGGCTCATGGTCCGCATCGGAGCGATAGTCCTGAACGTTTCTGACCCGGTCCGAGGGGGCGAGTTCTGGAGCCAGGCGTTGGGTTATCACCGAGGGGAGAACCCGGACTTCCTCGTCGCCGGCCTCGGCCGACGGGCCACGGCTGCACCTTGACCAGACCGACCGCACCCACCTCGATCTCTGGGCAGCGAACGAAGACGAGCAACGCGCCGAGGTCGAGCGACTACAAGCGCTCGGTGCCACACGCGTCGAGTGGGACTACCCCGACGACGCGGACTTCGTGGTCCTCGCAGACCCCAGCGGCAACCTGTTCTGCGTGGTCAACACCGCCGCCTGAACCGCCGGCAGGGTCAGGGAGTCGGTGGGCTACCGGCGATCGGCGCTTCGACGGGCGGCAAGCTCGGCGCACACCTGGTCGACGGAGCGGTACAGCCGCTCTGGGGAGAGGCGCCCTGCGCACCACACCAGCCGGGCCGGGGAGCGGCCGGCCACGAGGGAACCGACGATGTCGTCCTGCCGAGCGGGAAAGGTCACTCGGCGCAGGAGGACGGTGCGCAGGTCCTCGAGGTCCTGGTCGAGTCGACTGGTCGAGGTCTGTTGGATGGTCATGGCAGCTCCTTCACAGGGGCGATCGCCTGAATCGCCGCCCACGACCTACCCACCGAGGGCGGTGCTGAACCCCTGCGTGCTCACGGCCGTCGGGGTTGGGGCCTTCCGGTTGCTCGCCGCTCAGGCGCGAGCCATCAGCCAGGCGAGCAGGTACGACCGGCTGTTGCCGTCGTCGACCCACTTCGGGTCCAGGTTCGATGCCTCGTTCAGTGCGGCGGCGGCGTCCGCCTGGCCGGCCAGGCCGGCGTACATGAGGAGGTAGTCGCCGAACTGCTGCGCGTACCCCGCCCCCGCGGTCGCCTCCTCGACCTGGGCGCGGATCCGGTTCGGGTCGCCGGCGAGGTAGGCGGCGGCGCTCGGGCTCGCGGGCAGCACCAGGATCGCCAGCATGGCCGCCGGCGACGGGTGAGAACCACGTCGCGTAGTCCCGCTTGCCACCCCAGCTCAGCGAGATCACCTGGTGGCCGAAGCCCCGGTAGACCGGGTCGCTGGTGTTGAGCCGCAGGCCGTACAGCAGCGCCGTCGACTGCTCTCCCGCGAGCATCCAGGTGGCCTCGGCCTTGAGCGGCTGGTTGTCGGTTGCGTCGGCCCAGAGGCCCAGCCCGGTCCAGGCCGTCACCGCCTCGGAGGTGCTCTCCTGGTTGTTCCCGTCGCCGAACGGCGAGGTGCCGCTCGCCCACGAGTGCGCGTTGTAGGCGTCGTAGGTGCGCCGGTCGGGGAACAGCCCGTTGGTCCCCGTGCTGGCGATGTCGGCGGCGACGAGGTCCATGACCGGTTGCCACCGTGGTCGCCAGGGCGGGGTCGTTCCCGGCGAGCAGGCCCGCGGTGTAGAGGAAGTACCCGTAGTGGAAGTGGTGGTCGTTGTACTCGTCCGAGCCGAAGGACGCGGTCTGCCCGATCATCCCCTTGCCCTGCGGGTCGTAGACGAAGCAGAAGGCCGGGCGCTTCGCGCAGCCCTGCGGGTCGGTCCACTGGTCGAGCTGCTCGACGAGCGTCGCCTTGACCGATGTCGCGACGTCCTCGAGCCCGAGCTGGGTGGCCAGCTGGTAGAGCTGCGCGGACCGGTGGAGCGCCTTGCCGCCGAAGTAGGTGTCGGCGGGGTACGGCCTTGGTGTCGGCCACGTCCCTGCGGACCTGGTCGGCCAGCGTCGCCCGGTCGGCGTCACTCAGCGTGCCGAGGTCCAGCTGGGTGGTGACCTCACGGGTCGGCGCGCTCCACGCGAGCGTGTCGCCGCGACAGACCGACAGGGTGCCGTAGACGCTCGGAAAGGTCCCGAGGTCGCAGGTCGTGCCGGCCGCGAGACCGGCCTTCTGGTGGGGCATGACCGCGAGCACGCCGCCTCCACCGCCCTCGTGCGAGTAGCTGAGGGTGGTGGTCGCCGAGCCGGAACCGACCGAGTACGCGGCCCGCCCGGAGGTGACCGGAGCGACAGCCGAGGCCATGGCCGTGGCGGACCCGCCGTCCGGGACCGCGAACCAGGTGACGCTGCCGCCGGCCTCGACGGAGATCGCCGGTGCCGCTGGCCGTGGCCTTGTCGAGCAGCAGCCCGTAGGTGCGGCCGGCGACGGTGACGGTTGGCGGCTCGCCCTCGGCTGAAGGCGACGTTCTGGCCGAGGTCGACGGCGTCGGTGGCGGTGAAGGTCACCGTCGGCGAGCCCTGCGCGAGGACGGTGTGGCCGAGCGCCTTTCCGTCGCTCGCCCGCTGCTCGAGGGTGACGGTGAGGTCGTCGTAGCCGGACACCACGGTCGTCTGAACACCGGGCACGGTGACGGTGACGTCCGAGACGGCGCCGCCCATGATCGCCTTGTCCGAGGTGGTGACCCTGGGGACGCCGAAGCCGAACCCGGTGTCCTGCTCGGTGAAGCTGAGCGGGACCGCGAACACGGGCAGCGCCTCCGGCCCGAGGGCGAGACTGGAGAACCACCGGTTGGTGGGTGGGACCAGGCCCTCCGCCAGGCGGTCCGACTGGAGCGGTTTCGGCGTCTTCTGGACGACGGACTGGGCGTTCTTCCGCAGCTCTGCGGGCGCGAGGACGGGGGTGGCGGTGTCACCAGCCCCCTCGGCCGGCCTGACCCTCGGTGTCGTCGCCGCGGCTGCCCGAGGTGGTGGTGCAGGCGGTCAGGGTGGCGAGCGTCGCGACGACGACGAGGGACAGTGCCGAGCGCAGTGGGCCGGCCCGGCCTGGGTGGGTCGCCTGGTGACGGCCCGCCCCGGTCAGCGAGGGGAGCGGTCGCATCACTTGAGTCCGATCTTGATGAGGAAGGCCTGCAGGCCGTCGGTCGGACCCGCGAGCGGGCCGTCGTCGCGCAGCGACAGGGTCGCGGCGACCGGCGTGCCCGGGTGGGTCAGCTCGGCCAGCCTCGGGTCCTTGAGCGCGTCGCTGTCGACGGTCACCCGGGTCTTGGCCTGCCCGTTCTCGGTCTGGACCGACACCGCCCGGACGGTGCCCTCGACGGTGCTGTCGTCGGGCAGCCGCAGGCTCACCCGGGCCCCCTTGACGATCCGCTCGTAGTCGCGCGGCGACAGGGTGAAGTCGGCGACCGCGTACTGCGAGGCGTCCGAGGTGATCATGGCGAGGTTCGCGCCGTTCTGGACGAACCCGCCCGCCTGGGCCTGGACGTCGGAGAGCCGGCCGTCGCTGAGCGCCTTGTAGGTCACGGTCGAGGCCGTGGTGTCGACGTCGAACGCCTCGGTCGAGGCGACCTCGAGCCCCTGCGAGAGGTCTCGCCGCAGGTCGGGGCTGTTGACGGTGAACAGCGGCTGGCCCTTCGTGACGTCGTCGCCCTCGTCGGCCTCGACCTTGGTGACGACACCGCCGTAGGCGGCGCCCACCGAGGCCTGGGCCGAGACGACCTGACCGGTGGTGCTGAGGGCCTGGGCCTGGCGCTGGTTGAAGACCAGCACGAGGACGGCGGTCAGGCCGAGGACGGCGAGGATGCCGCCGAGAAGTCGTAGTCGTTGGGTCCAGGTCATGACGAGACCTCCTGCGGTGCCGTCGTACCGGCCAGCGCGAGGTCGTCACGCGTCATCACGTCGACGTGGTCGAGTGGGCGGGCGATGACCGTGCGCAGCACCGGTGCGGGTGTCGGTTCGGTCTCGGGCTCCGGAACGTGGCGTCGGCGTCTGGCCAGCTCTCGGAACGCAGCCCCGATGAAGGCGCCCAGGATGATCGTGTTGGTGATGTTCCAGAGGGTCGCCAGCGTCAGCTGGCTGTGGTTCACGTCGCGCCAGATGGCCACGAACGACGTCGGTAGCAGGAACGTGAACAGCAGGACCTGCGGGACCATGAAGGTGAACGGCGATGCCAGGCGGTGGCTGCCGCCCGTGACGTGCCACCTGGTGTCCTTGCCGGTGATCACGTTGAACAGCGCCCGCGTGTAGATCGGGAACGACACGGTCGCCAGGAGCAGGCACTCCCAGCGGAACGAGCCCAGCGTGAAGAACGCCAGCACGATCTGCATCACGTAGAAGCCCGCGTAGTAGAGCAGCCAGGTGCCGAGGCCGAGGTCCATGGTCACCGGCCGGAGGTCGAAGTAGATCTCGAGCGGCGGGACGAGCAGGAGGAGCAACGGCGTGATGCCGGCGAGGTAGTGCGTGGCCGTGACGAAGTACATGATCCGTTGGTCAGGCGTGAGCCGGCGGCGAGGGCTGAGCGGGTTGTGGGTCAGGAGGATCTCGAACCCGCCGGTGGCCCAGCGCTGCTGCTGCTTGGTGAAGCCCTCGATGGTGTCGGGCGCGTCGCCGACGGCCAGCTCGTCGGGGATGTAGACGCTGCGCCAGCCGCGCTCGTGGAGCATCAGCGAGGTCCACACGTCCTCGGACTTGCTGCCGGTGTACATGCCGCCGATGTCGTCGACCGCCCGGCGGCGGAAGACCACGTTGGTTCCGACGCAGAACGCGGCGTTGAAGTGGTTCCGGCCCGGTTGGATGAACCGGTAGAACACGGTCTGCATGTAGCCGGCGCCGCGCGCGATGACGGTGTGGAGGTTGCCGTACACCTGCGGCGTCTGGACGAAGGCGACGTCCTCGCTGACGAAGAACGGGAGCGTCTGGACGAGGAAGTCCTCCTTGGGGACGAAGTCCGCGTCGAAGATCGCGAAGTAGTCGCCCTTGGCGATGGACAGCGCGTGGTTGACGTTGCCCGCCTTCGCGCCGTTGCTGGACAGGCGGCGCACGTAGTGGCAGCCGAGCTCGCCCGCGAGGTGCTTGACCTCGTCCGACCTGCCGTCGTCGAGGATCCAGGTCCGGTGCCTGCCGTGCATGGCCCTGGCGGCCGCCGCCGTGCGCCGGATCGTCTCGATGGGCTCGCCGTAGACGGTGATGAACACGTCGACCAGGACCTCGTGCCCGTTGACGCGGATGGGCCACTGGGTGCTGTCCTTGCCGTTTCGGGCGGCCCGGACGGGTTCGAACAGCGAATCTCGGGCGGTGTAGTACGCGTAGTCGCGTGGGCTGGTCGCACCCGAGAGGATGGTCCACATCGCCAGGAGGGCCTGCAGGATGAGGACGCTCTCGGCGACGATGACCATCGAGTAGGGCAGCCAGTCGCCGCGGTTGGCGGGGTTGAACAGGAAGCTCGCGTAGAGCAGGACACCGATCGCGGCGATGACCGTCAGCAGGATCATGACCGGCGAGAAGTCCGAGGAGACTCGGGCCCGGCGCTCGGTCAGGACCTGGGCATCGGCGCCGGCGAGGTCTTGGGAAGGGTCGAAGGACAACATGGCACCCCCGTGCCAACCGGTTGGGAGAACACCGATGCCCTGTGGCGGGGCCCCGATGAGATGACAGTGGCCCCGTTGCCGGCGGGAGAGGCTGAGCACCTCGACCCCGTGGTTCGAGAGTAGGGGACTGGGGATCGAGGTGGTCAGGGCGTGGTGGAGGTCACACCCAGTGGGCCAGGTGGTCCGCCCCTTGGACGGCTACCGACCGGAGCCTGTCGGTGGCGGGGTCGCGGTGGGTCGCGGCGCGAGCGCCATGCCCAGCAGCCCGAACGGCAACGGTAGCCAGTAGCTGAACAGTCGGTAGGCGAACGTGGCCAGCACCGCGTCCCCGGGGTCGACCCCGGCGAGCACGAGCATCGCCGTCATGCCCGCTTCCACGATTCCCAGCCCGCCCGGCGTGACGGGGATGTTTCCCAGCGCCTTGGCCCCGCAGAACGCCAACAGCACCAGGCTCGGTCGCGGGTACGACCCGATCGCGGCCAGTGCCGCCAGCAGGGTCCAGAAGTCCAGCTGCCAGCGCAGGGCGGTGGCGGCCAGGGCGCGCTTCCATCGCGCCCCCAGCACGCTGCTGATCTGGTCCCGCTCGGCGAGCAAGGTCTGCGGGAGGTCGGTCAGGGGCGGCGCGTGACGGCGGATCCGGTTGCGGGCGGCCTGCGCGACGCGGCCCACCCGGGCCAACGGTCGGTCGGTGGTCATCAGCAGCGCGCCGACACCGACGATCACCGCGAAGGCGACCAGCGCGGCGGCGCCCGCCTCGAGCAGGTCTCGGTTCACCGAGCCGCGCAGCAGGCCGGGGATGGCCAACACCGGCAGCCCCAGCACGACGGCGAACACCAGCAGGTTCACTGCCGTCAGGGCGCTTGCCACGGTCGACCGGGGCAGCCCGGCGGCCACGAAGATCCGGTACTGCAGTGCCGCGCCGAGCGGCCCGCCGCCCGGCGCGATGTTCGACAGCGCGTTGGACGCCAGCTGTGCCGAGATCACCGGCCGCCAGTGGACACCGCCCAGCGCCACCCGCTGCAGGTCCCACATGCAGGCACAGACACCGACCTGCAGGAGGAACATCACCAGCATCCACGCAGGGGAGAAGCGGGTGATCTGCCGCCAGGAGGAGAAGGTCTCCACCAGCGCGGGGAACACCAGGTAGAGCGAGATCGACGTGATGACCAGCCACACCACGTTTCGCCGCAGTGCCCGTGGCTTCTCTCGTTCGCCGCGACGGATCTCACCGACCGTGTCGGCGTGCCGCTCGATCGCGCGCTCGACGCGATCGCCGATCGAGCCCACCGCCGCCTCATCCGTCACGGCCGCAAGCCTCGCACGTCTGCCATGAGCTCTCGACCCACGCCCCTCGCCGCCGATGCCGATGTGCGGAGGTCGCCGCCGATGGAGCCGGCCGAGCGGCGGGCCACCTGCGTCGGGCGGTGTCAGTCGCTGGAGCGGGTCACGCCGTGGGGCGCGCCGACCTCCTTGCTCTCCGGTGACCCCCGTTCACGCAGGTAGATCGCGAACACCGCCATGGTGCCGATCGCGAGCAGCTCGCTCTGCCAGTTCTGCAGGGTGCGTCCCCAGAAGTCCGGAGACACCAGGTAGGCGCCGAGGCCGATCGGGTCGAGCAGCTCGCGCATCCGCTCCTCGTTGTCGGCCACGCGTCCCGCGACGGCCTGCGCCGACCACGACGCGAGGAACACCAGGGCCATCACGAGGACCAGGGAGTGCGAGTAGATCCGGGTGCGCCACCCACCGACGCGCGCCCAGGCCGGTGAGTCCGGGCGGGCGAACGACCCGACCAGCTGCTTCTCGTCGCTCTCGCGGCCCTCGTCGCCGGGTTCCTTCGACTCCGACGACCCGCGCTGCACCAGCCAGACGGTCAGCGCGATGTAGAGCACGAACTGGAGGAACTCCGACTGCCAGTTCTCGGCGACGTCGACGGCGAACCCGGACGACGTCACGTACCGCCCGAGCGACACCTGCTGCAGCCCAGCCGTGCGCGCGGCCTCGTTGTAGCCGATCATCCCCCACACCGCCTGCCCGCCGAGCGCGGCCAGCAGCAGGCCCCCGAAGACGAGCGAGAGCGAGTTGTCCCGCCAGAAGCCGCGGGGCGACGGCCCGGTCATCGCAGCATCAGCCCCATCGCGAAGCAGAACCCGAGGCCGAGGGTGATGAAGGCCGCGTAGCCCCAGAACACCCGACGCATCGCTCAGCTCCCCTGGACCGCACAGTCGTAGGGCACCGCCGGGTCGGGCGAGGTGCGTGCGCACCCGGCTGCGGTCACCCGCCACCCGTCGTCGAACAGGGACAGGAACACGGTGTCCTCGGCGTAGCGCACCTGCGCCGAGTTCCCAGCGACATTCACGGCAGTACGTTTCCCCGGAGCCGGCAGGTCCTCCCGGGTCAGCGCCCGGGCGCACGCCTCACCGTCCTGCTCCAGGGACTGCTCCGTGCGGGGGGCCAGCAGCGCGCACGCGGCCTGCGGGTCGCTGGACACGTCGGCCGTGAAGGCGTCCGCCACCGCGCCGGCCTGTTGTCGCTCCACGTCGGCACCGCACCCGCTGAGCCACAGCACCACCGTCAGGCCCATGACCAGCACGGATGCCGTACCCACTCGCGCCCGGAGACCTCCCTGCCCCATGCTCGCAGCGTAGGGCGGCATCGGCTCCAGTGGCGCGATGCGGGCGACCGGGCTCACGCGACCAGGCGGCAGCTGATCCCCGTGGGACGGCCCTTCGGTGCGGGTGACTCACGCGAGCAGCCGCCGAAGCAGCTGCGACTCTCGACGTAGCCGCGGGGGGATCGGCAGGCTGCAGTTGGTCAGAGCCAGCTCGTACTGCGTCATCGCCAGCAGATGTGCGACTCGGGCGGCGCGAAGCTGCCCTTGGTCCGCTGGGGCCCGGCGGGCCGTCATGACCCTCTGGTGCGCCGAGTTCATGCTGTTGCGAAACGCGGTGAGTCGCTGCCGATCTGATGATGCCGTCGAGGGCACAGCCGATGAGGGGTCCAGCGATCCATGAGTGGGTGATGCGCCAGTCATGCGACACCTGCTTCGTCGGCCCGCGCCACCGACGGTGGGGGACGTCTCGACAGTACGCCTCGTCGACAACGGTTCGCCGGGAAATCAAACGGATCGCGAGAGGTCGGGTCCGTGCTCGATCCCGCGGTCATCGTCTGGTTCCGGAGTCGTCAGTTCTGGATCTGCTCCTCCGCCGCGAAGGTCTCGGTGTCGATCTCGGTCAGGGTCGCTGGTGCGTAGCGTGCGCCGTGCACGGTGCTGGCGTCGAGGATGCGCCCGGCTGCCTCGAGGACGTCGGCGTGGATGTTCTGCTGGAGGACCGCGAGGTTCTCACGAAGGTGTGTCACCGACCGCGTGCCCGGGATGGGCACGACGTGCTCGCCCCGCGAGAGCACCCAGGCGAGCGCGAGCTGGGCGAGGGTGCAGCCGAGCATCCTGGGCGAGGGCTTCCAACCGGTCACGAAGGGCGAGGTTCGCGGGGTAGCTGTCGGGCCGAACCGGGGCATCGACCTGCGGATGTCACCGGTCGTGAGCGCACCCGGGTCGGGCGGGGACGAGGTGAGGAAGCCACGGGCCAGCGGGCTGAAGGCCACGAGGGTGACCCCGAGCTCGCGGCACGCCTCGAGGGTGCCGAGCTCGGGGTTTCGTGACCAGAGGCTGTACTCGTTCTGGAGGGCGGCGACCGGGTGGACGGCGTGTGCGCGGCGCAGCGTCGCTGCGGAGACCTCGGACAGCCCGATGGCGCGGACCTTGCCGGCCTCGACGAGCCCGGCGAGGGCGCCGACGCTCTCCTCGACGGGGACCTCGCGGTCGAGGCGGTGCAGGTAGTAGAGGTCGATGACGTCGGTGCCCAGCCGCACCAGCGCCTCGTCGGCGGTGCGAAGCAGCGTCTCCGGACGACCGTCGATGACGCGACGGCCGTCGACGCCCGTCATCCCGCACTTGCTGGCCAGGACGACGCGGTCGCGGTGCGGCCGCAGGACTCGGCCCACGATCTCCTCGTTGGCGCCGAAGCCGTAGAGGGCTGCGGTGTCGAAGAGGGTCACGCCTTCCTCGAGGGCGGTGAGGAGCAGGCGTTCCGCCTCGGTGGCGGAGGGGGCGGTGCCGTAGGCATGGCTGAGGTTCATGCAGCCGAGGCCCACGGGGGCGACCTCGAAGGGACCGAGGCGGCGGGTCGAACTCCGCGGTCCCCCCGTCACGGGGATCCTTGCGCGGCGAGCTGCTCCTCGAGCGCCGCGAGGGTGCCGTAGCAGGGCATGACCTGCGCGATGGACGCGTTGGGCTCGCGGGCTTCCCGGATGGCCGCGACGAACTCGCGGTCCTGCAGCTCGATGCCGTCCATCGAGACGTCGACGTGGCTGACGTCGATCGGTTCGTCCTTGCCCGTGCTGAGGTCGTCGTAGCGTGCGACGTACGTGCCGGTGTCGCCGATGTAGCGGAAGAAGGTGCCCAGTGGGCCGTCGTTGTTGAACGACAGGGACAACGTGCAGATCGCGCCGGATGCCGCACGCAGCTGGATCGACATGTCCATCGCGATCCCGAGCTCGGGGTGGATCGGCCCCTGCAGGGCGTTCGCCTGCACGACCGGCGACCCGGCCTGGTAGGTGAACAGGTCGACGGTGTGAGCGGCGTGGTGCCACAGGAGGTGGTCGGTCCACGACCGGGGCTGCCCCAGCGCGTTGAGGTTCTTCCGGCGGAAGAAGTAGGTCTGCACGTCCATCTGCTGCAGGGTGAGCTCGCCGGCGGTGACCCGGCGGTGCACCCACTGGTGGCTCGGGTTGAAGCGCCGGGTGTGGCCGACCATCCCGACCAGGCCGCTCTCCTGCTGGATGCGCAGGCACGCCTCGGCGTCGCCCAGCGAGTCGGCCAGGGGGATCTCGACCTGCACGTGCTTCCCCGCCGTCAGGCAGGCCTGCGTCTGCTCGGCGTGCAGCGGCGTCGGCGTCGCGAGGACGACGGCGTCGACGTCGTCCATCGCGAGCACGTCGTCGAGCGTCGCGACGGCACGGTCGACGCCGTGCTCCTTGGCGAAGGCCGTGGCGCTGTCGAGGCTGCTCGACACGACGGCGGCGACCTCGACCCCGTCGATGCGGTGCAGGGCCGCGACGTGCTTGGCGCCGAACGCCCCACCGCCGGCGAGGGCGATGCGGAGCGGCTGCAAGGCCGTCATGTCACTCCTTCCCCGCAGCCGATGCGTTCGGCTGGTTCTCGAGGATCAGGTGTCCCACAGCGGTGTTCGAGGCCGGCACGTGGTAGAAGCGGTGCTTGACCTCGACCTCGCCGCTGCCGTCGATGTCCGACAGTGCGCCTCGGGCGATGAACCACATGACGAGCTCGATGCCCTCCGACCCTGCCTCCTCGACGTACTCGAGGTGTGGGACCTCGGACAGCTCTGCCGGGTTCTCGATGAGCGCGTCGAGCCACCGGTTGTCCCACTCCCGGTTGATCAGGCCCGCGCGGGGTCCCTGGAGCTGGTGGCTCATGCCTCCGGTGCCCCACACCTGCACCTTCACCGGCCGGTCGTAGGACTCGACGGCCCGGCGGAGGGCCTGACCGAGCCTGAAGCACCGCTGGCCCGACGGGACCGGGTACTGCACGACGTTGACGTGGAACGGGATGACCTTGCACGGCCACTGCTCGACGTCGCCGAACATCAGCGTCAGCGGGACGGTCAGTCCGTGGTCGACGGTCATCTCGTTCACCAGGGTGAGGTCGAAGTCGTCACGGATGAGGGAGTGCGCGATGTGCGCGGCGAGCTCCGGGTCGCCCTCGATCCCCGGCACCGGGCGGGGCCCGTAGCCCTCGTCGGCCGCGGGGTAGGACGCGCCCGTGCCGAGGACGAAGGTCGGGATGATCGAGAGGTCGAAGGCCGTCGCGTGGTCGTTGTAGACCAGGAAGATCACGTCCGGCAGGTTCTCCTTCTCCCACTGCTTGGAGAACTCGTAGCCGTCGAAGACCGCCTTCCAGTACGGCTCCTCGGTCTTGTCCTGGTCCCAGGCCGCGCCGATCGCCGGCACGTGAGAGGTGAAGACGGCACCGGTGATCGTCGCGTGCACGCCCGGGGTCGACCCGTCCTCGGCCACGTAGTGGGCCTCGCGGACCTGGTCGGCGATCCGGTTGCCCTCGATCGAGCGACCGCCGTGGAGCATCATGTCGCGGTACTCGGCCTCGGTCATCCCGGTCATCGAGCCCGCCATCTGCTGGAACGACAGGCCGAGGGTGGCGCCCCACTTCGCGAGGAAGTAGATGTTGCCGCCCTCCGCGATCGCGGCGTTGAGGTCCCGGTCGAGCAGGGCCTGCTTCTGGGCGTCGGTGAGCGGCCACGCGTCGAGGTAGGCCCGCTCGTCGGCGAGGTAGCGCTCCCGGTTCGCGGGCGTTCATGAGGGACATGCAGAACTGGTTGAGGTGGTACCCCTTGGCCGACTGCTCCGCATCGAAGATCGTCGTGCCGGGAACCTTCTTGTAGGTCTTGTCCAGGGACATGGTGACTCCTCGTCGTCGATGGTCAGGTGGCGTCCGGCCAGTACAGGCGCATGGGGTTGTCGACGAGCAGCTGTCGCTGCAGCTCCGGCGTCGTGGCGATCTGTGGGATGCCGTCGACCAGCAGCCCGTCGTCGGGCATGTGGTCGGTGAGGTTGGGGTGCGGCCAGTCGGTGCCCCAGAGGACCCGGTCGGAGAACTCCTCGACGACGCGGCGGGCGAAGGGGATGACGTCGCGGTAGGCGTGCTGCTCACCGTCGAGCGCCGGGGGCCCGGTCACCGACAGGCGCTCCGGGCAGGTGACCTTGCACCACATGTCAGGCCGTGCCCTCAGGAGGTCCAGGAACGCCTCGAACTCGGGGCCACGCGGGTCCTTCGTGACGTCGGGGCGGCCCATGTGGTCGACGACCAGCGGCACCGGGATGGAGAGGAAGAAGTCACGCAGGTCGGCGAGGTCAGGGGCTTCGAAGTAGATGACGACGTGCCAGCCGAACGGCGTGATCCGCTCGACGACGTCCATCAGCTCCTCGGTCGGGGCGGCGTCGACGAGCCGCTTGACGAAGTTGAACCGCACGCCGCGCACCCCGGCGTCGTGGAGCTCGGTGAGCTCGTCCTCGGAGACCCCCGACCGTACGGTGGCGACGCCGCGCGCCATCCCGCCGGAGGAGCGGAGGGCGTCGACCATCGCACGGTTGTCGGCGCCGTGGCAGGTCGCCTGGACGACGACGTTCCGGGCGAAGCCGAGGTGGTCGCGCAGCGCGAAGAGCTGGTCCTTCGACGCGTCGCACGGGGTGTACTTCCGTTCCGGCGCGAAGGGGAACTCGGCACCGGGCCCGAAGACGTGGCAGTGGGTGTCGACGGCACCCTCGGGCAGGCGGAACCGTGGCCGGCTCGGGTCGGGGTACCAGTCGAGCCAGCCCGGGGTCTTCTCGAACGTCGTGGCCATGCTCACTCCTCGTACCGCAGCCCGAGCGCGGCGAGCGGCGCCCGCATGGCGTACATGTCGAGCCCGAGCTCGCCGGCCCGGAAGCGCGCCCGCTTGCCCTCCTCGGTCGCCTCCCGGGTCGCCGACGCCGCGGCGACCTCGGCCGCTCGCTCGCGGGGGACCACGACGACCCCGTCGATGTCCGCGACGACGACGTCACCGGGGCGGACCAGGGCGTTCGCGCAGATGACGGGGACGTTGACCGAGCCCAGGGTCGCCTTGACCGTGCCCTTGGCGTTGACCGCCCGGGAGAACACCGGGAAGTCCATCAGCTCGAGGTCGGCGACGTCGCGCACGCCGCCGTCGATGACCAGACCGCGGCAGCCGCGTGCCCGCAACGACGTGGCGAGCAGCTCGCCGAAGAAGCCGTCCTCGCTCTCGGTCGTGCAGGCGGCGACGAGGACGTCCCCGTCGCGCACCTGCTCGGCCGCGACGTGCAGCATCCAGTTGTCGCCGGGTTGGAGCAGCACGGTGACGGCCGGCCCGCACATCCGCGCGCCCCGGTAGACCGGCCGGATGTAGGGCCGCATCAGGCCGACCCGGCCCATCGCCTCGTGGACCGTGGCGACCCCGAAGGCGGACAGCGCCTCGACGGCAGCCGGGTCGGCGCGGGTGATCGCCGTGTGGACGACGCCGATCTCGGTGTGCTCCATGGGTGCTCCTGTCAGGTGCCGGTGGCGGCGAGCCGTGCGGCGAGCCGGGGGTACACGCGCAGCGCGTTCCCGGAGTAGACGGCCTCGCGGTCGGCGTCGGTGAGGTTGGGGGTCGCGTCGACGTACCGCTTGGTGTCGTCGAAGTAGTGCCCGGTGTCGGGATCGACGTCCCGGACCGCGCCGATCATCTCGCTGGCGAACAGGATCGCCTCCCTCGGGACGACCCGGGTCAGCAGGTCGATGCCGGGCTGGTGGTAGACGCAGGTGTCGAAGAAGACGTTGTCCAGCAGCGCCTTCGGGTCCGGCTTCCCGAGTGCCATCGCCAGGCCACGGAAACGACCCCAGTGGTACGGGACGGCCCCACCACCGTGGGGGATGACCAGTCGTAGGGTCGGGAAGTCCGCGAAGAGGTCGCCCTGCACCAGCTGCATGAAGGCGGTGGTGTCGGCGTTGAGGTAGTGCGACCCGGTCGTGTGGAAGGCCGGGTTGCACGAGGTGCTGACGTGCACCATGGCCGGGATGTCGTACTCGACCATCGCCTCGTAGATCGGGTACCAGCTCCGGTCGGTCAGCGGAGGTGCGGTCCACCTCCCGCCGGAGGGGTCGGGGTTGAGGTTGATCGTGACGGCACCGAGCTCCTCCACCGCACGACGCAGCTCGGGCAGGCAGGTGGCCGGGTCGACACCGGGCGACTGCGGCAGCATCGCACCCATCGCGAAACGATCCGGGAAGAGCGTGCTCACCCGGTGCACGAGGTCGTTGCAGATCCGCGACCAGGTGGAGGAGACCTCGAAGTCTCCGATGTGGTGGGCCATGAAGCTGGCGCGGGGCGAGAAGATCGTCAGGTCGCTGCCCCGCTCGTCCATCAGGCGCAGCTGGTTCTCCGCGATCGCCTGCCTGAGCTCGTCGTCGGTGATGACCAGGTCAGCCGGGTCCGGCGCGCTCGAGGGGTCACCGACGGCGGCGACCTGGCGGTCGCGCCAGTCGCCGAGCTGGGGCGGGGCGGTCGTGAAGTGGCCGTGGCAGTCGATGATCACGCGCGCGTCTCTCTCTCCTCGGTCGATGCGGGTCAGGCGGTCTCGCGGGTCGGCCAGCCGGTGTACTGCTCGGCGAGATACCTGCGCCCGGCACGGGTGCCGACGACGTTGTCGAGCTCGCCGACCTGGCGCTGGATGTCGAACGCACTCCCGTCGGGTGGGGCGTGCAGCAGCTGGGTCATCCAGTACGAGAAGTTCTGCGCCCGCCACACCCGTTGCAGGGCGCGCGGCTGGTACTCGTCCAGCAGCGCGTCGTCCCCGGCGGCCAGGGCGCGGGTCAGCACGTCCGCCATCACCTTGACGTCGTGGAGCGCGAGGTTCAGCCCACGCGCACCGGTCGGGGGGACGGTGTGTGCCGCATCGCCGGCGAGGAGGAGGGAGCCCCACCGCATCGGCTCCTGGACGAACGAACGGAACTGCAGGACGGTCCTCTCGAAGATCGGGCCCTCCTGCAGCCGGAACCCGTCCTCGCCGGCGACCCGGGCCTGGAGGGTCTCCCAGATCCGCTCCTCCGGCCAGGCCTCCACGGACTCGTCGGCGTCGCACTGGAAGTACATCCGCTGCACCGTCGGCGTCCGCTGGCTGATGAGCGCGAAGCCGGCGTCGGAGTGCGCGTAGATCAGCTCCGGAGCGCTCATCGGCGCCTCGGTCATCACTCCGAACCACGCGAACGGGTACTCCTTGAAGTACTGGGTCCGCCGGTCCGGCGGGATGACGTTGCGGCACATGCTCCGAGAGCCGTCCGCGCCGACGACGTAGCGGGCGCGGACCTCATGCCGCGAGCCGTCCGACGCGGTGTAACGCACCCGGGGCGCGTCCGACTCGACGGCGAGGACCTCGGTGTCACTGATCCCGAAGTGGACCACGCCACCGTCGCGGGCGCGGGCGTCGGCCAGGTCGATGAAGACGTCCGTCTGGGGGTACAGCCACACCGACTCCCCGACCAGCTCCTGGAAGTCGATGCGGTGCGCCCGGCCGTCGAAGCGGAGCTCGATGCCCTCGTGCTCGTGGCCGTCTCGCAGGATCCGGTCGGAGACACCGGTCTCGACGAGGTCGCGTGCTGCCTGCGCCTCGAGGATGCCGGCCCGGTGCGTCGTCTCGATGTCGTGCCGCGTCCGGGTGTCGAGCGCAACGGTCTCGATGCCGGCCCGGCCGAGGAGGTGCGCGAGCATCAGGCCCGCCGGCCCCGCCCCGACGACGGCCACGGGGACCGCGGTGACGCTGTCCACCCCGGGATCCGCCATGGCTCCTCCTGGTCCGTCATCGGTCGTCCACGTCGAACCTCGCACCTGCCGCTCACGGAGTCACCACGACTTCCGCCTCGCGGAAACATCCCCGGCAGCGCCGCACGCGCTCCGGCATGCGCCCGCCCTTGCGGCCGGACCTCGGGCGGAGGTGGCAGACGTCCCGCCTGCTCAGTGCTCCGATGCTCCGACCCGCCGGCCGAGCTCGATGGAGATTCCCTGGGCCGCGAGCAGGACGGGTCGCCGCAGCCCGCGGACCCGTTCGGTCGTGCGGTCGGCCGCGACGACGACGCCCAGTGAGGCATGGACCGGTCCGGCCAACCCGATCCGGACGGGTGCCGCCACGGCGAGCGTGCTCTCGGAGAACTGGCGGTCGCTGACGACGATCTGCTCGCGGTGGATGCCGTTCAGCTGGGCGCGCAGGACGTCGGGATCGGTGATCGTGTAGCGCGTCCACGCCTGCAGTGGTTGGCCGAGCACCGCATCCTGGATCTCGGCGGGAGCGTGTGCCAGCAGGACGCGACCCATCCCCGTGGCGGCCAGCGGGAATCGTGCGCCGACCATGGTCTGCAGCTCGACCGAGCGGTGACCGGCGATCCGTTCGACGAAGACGAGCTCGGTGCCCTCCCGGACCGCCAGCTGGATGTTCTCGTGGGTCGCCTCGTACAGGTCCTGCATGAAGGGCAGTGCCACGTCGCCCAGGATCTGACCCCTCGGGCAGACCGAGGCGATCTCCCACAGCCGCAGCCCCACGTGCCACGAGAGGTCTTCTGCGCGCTCGAGCGCCCCCCACTCCGCGAGCTCGGTCACGATGCGGTGGGCCGTGCTGATCGGTAGTCCGGTCTGCTGGGCGATCTGGGACAGCGTCTGGCTCTGTCGCTCCCGGTCGAATGTCGCCAGGACGGCGAGCGCCTTCCCCGCGGCGGATGTCCTCGGCGTGCTCACGCGGCCAGTGTCCCAGCCGTGACGGGCTACGACGGCGTTTTGTCGTCCTCCGGGGTGGTGCCGATGGGCGTCTCGACGAGCTCCATGCCCCGGCGCCGAACGAGGGGCGCGGCGCCACGAGCACCGAAGCCGTCGAGCACCGCCCGGGCGGCGACGGGTCGGGACGACCCTGCCGCAAGGGCACCCGCGAAGACCGTCGTGATCTCTGCCCCGGGCGGCATCAGCCCCAGGACCTCGATCCCGTCGACCTCCCTGAGCTCACTGAGCTGTTGGAAACCGAGATCGGCACGACCCTCGAGCAGGAGGGTTCCGACGGGGACACCGGGCGGCGCCTGCACCAGCCGCTCGGCGACCTCGTCCCACATCCCCCACGAGCGCAGCAGCGCCAGGAGGCCCTCGCCGCTCGGACCGGTCGAGTACGCGATGCGGGCCGACTCACGCAGAGCACCGGCGCAGACCGTCCGGCGTGCTGATGTCGGCCGTCGATCCGTGGGAGGCGGCGGCAACGGCCACCTCGGATCGGAACAACGGCCTGATGCCCTGCTCCGCGAGGTGACCGTCCGCGGCGAGAGCGGCGACAGCGTCCTGCGCGAGGACCACGACGTCTCCTGCGTGGCCCTCTCGAACCCGGCGAGCAGCCTCCACGCCCCCCAGGGAGGTCACCCGGACGTCCATGCCATGACGCGCCGACGCCTCGGCGGCGAGGTCCGCGAGCACGAGCCGTGTCGCCATCGACGACAGGACGTGGACGACCTCGGTCACCGCGCCGGTCCCTGGGATGAGTCCACGCCACCAGTACGGCAGCCCGCGTTCACGCGGACAAGAGCACTTCCGTGTGGCGGAATCGCCCAGCCGCGAAGGGACGGCGCATCGACTGCACGTCACGGAACGATCAAGGTGCGCTAGTGGTTGACAAAATTGTCAACAATAATGCTAGCGTTCCGCCACGCCCTCAACGGTGAGCGGCGCCGGACTCGAAGAGGAGCCAGCCCCATGCACGCACGGACCACCCGACGGGTCGTCACCCGTCGCACGAGCATCGCCGCGCTGGGCGCGGCCACTGCCCTGCTGATCGCCGGATGCGGCTCGGGCGACGACTCGTCCGGTACCTCGACATCGGCCGGCGCGGCCGCGACGACGACCGTGACCGTCGGGCTGATCCCGATCCTCGACGTGGCTCCGGTGTACCTCGGGATCGACAAGGGCTTCTTCGCCGAGGAGGGCCTCGAGCTGAAGACCGAGCTCGCCCAGGGCGGTGCGGCGATCATTCCCGGCGTCGTCAGCGGCCAGTACCAGTTCGGCTTCAGCAACACCACCTCGCTGCTCCTGGCCACCGACAAGGGCCTTCCGGTCAAGGTCGTGGCGTCCGGCAACCAGGCGACCGCGGACGCGGCGAAGGACTTCGCCGGCATCCTCGTGCCGGCGGGCAGCGCCATCAAGAGCCGCGAAGGACCTCGCCGGCAAGAAGGTCGCCGTGAACACGCTGAACAACATCAACACGACGACCATCAACGAGATCGTCCGCAAGGACGGCGGCGACCCGTCGGGGATCCAGTACGTCGAGCTCGCGTTCCCGGACATCCCGGCGGCCGTGTCCAAGGGTGACGTCGACGCGGGCCAGGTCGTCGAGCCCTTCCTCGCCTCCGGCACCGGTCAGGGGATGACGCAACATCGGTTCCAACTACGCGGGTACCGCCCCAACCTCCAGGTCGCCATGTACTTCACCTCCGTGCCGTACATGCAGCAGAACGCCGAGACGGTCACCAAGTTCACGAAGGCGATGAACAAGTCGCTGGCGTACGCACAGGAGCACCCGGACGAGGCTCGCGAGATCCTCACGAAGTACACGAAGATCGACGAGAAGACCCGAGCCGCCGTGACCCTTCCGCAGTGGAGCGAGCAGATCAACGCCGAGACGGTCAACCTCCTCGCCGACCTCGGCACGACGGACGGGCTCTTCGAGAGCAAGCCGGACGTCACCAAGCTCCTGCCCTGACGCACCAGGACCCGTCCCGCGCCCTGGGTGACCCCTCGGGGCGCGGGACCACCCGGATGGCCGCACCAGCGCCGTCGCGCCGGCCGACCGCCGAGCCAGGGCCTGGGCTCGATCCCGACAACCACCGTGAGGACGGTCCCATGACGACCACCACGACGCCGACGGTGGCCGGCGCCTCAGCGCGACGCAGCCTCCGGCTCCCCGTCGGTGACATCGCGCTGGGCGTGCTCGGCATCCTGACCGTCGTCGCGGTCCTGGAGATCCTGCCGCGGACCGGACTGGTCAACCCGGCCTACCTGCCTCCCGCCAGCACGATCTTCCGCACCTTCGTCGAGCTGCTCGGCGATCCTGCCTTCTGGACGAACCTGGGCCTCACCCTGCGTGGCTGGGCGATCGGCCTCAGCCTCGCGATGGTGCTCGGCATCGCCGCCGGCCTGGTCATCGGCAGCTTCCGGTTCCTGCAGGAGTTCACCGCCTCGACGATCGAGTTCCTTCGCCCGATCCCGTCCGTGGCGCTGATCCCGCTCGTCGTCCTGCATCTTCGGCAGCAAGCCCCAGTCGGCGCTCGTCCTCGTCGTCTACGCCGCCTTCTGGCAGGTGCTCGTCCAGGTGCTCTACGGCGTCGCCGACGTCGACCCGGTCGCCCGGGACACCGCCCGGTCCTACCGCTTCTCGTTCCGCTCGCACGGGATGGAACGTGGTCTGGCCGACCGCGCTGCCGTACGTCGTCACCGGCTTCCGCCTCGCCGCGGCCGTCGCCCTGATCCTCGAGATCACCGCCGAGCTGATCATCGGCGTCGCCCGGGCTCGGGCAGGTGATCGCGGTCGCCCAGTCCTCCGGCGCCGTGGCCGAGACGTACGCGCTGGTCGTCGTCGTCGGCCTCCTCGGCGTCGTCGTCAACCTGGTCGCGCGAGCGGTGGAGAAGCGCGTCCTGCGCGTGGCACCCGACGCGTTCGGAGGGACATCTGATGCGAGGTTCCCGCTGCCCTGCGGCGCGTCTTCTTCGCGCCTCGCCCTGCCCGCTCGTCCTGCTGAGCCTGTGGTGGGTGCTGTCGCGCGAACAGCGACGAACTTCTTCTTGCCGCCCTCTCAAGGACATCCTCGCGGCCTTCCCGGAGACCTGGTTCGCCGGACGGATGCGCGAGGACGTGCTCCCCAGCCTGTCCCGGCTGGCGGTCGGGTACGTCCTCGCGCTTGGCCTCGGCATCGCCGTCGGCATCCCGATCGGCCTCTCCCGCCGGCTGCGCGCCTTCGCGGAGCCGACCCTGGAGTTCCTCCGGGCCATCCCGCCCCCGGTCATCGTCCCCGTCATCGCGCTGTTCGCCGGGTACATCGGCTCGCCTGTCGAAGATCATCACGATCGTCCTCGGCTGCATCTGGCCGATCCTGCTCAACACGGTGGAGGGTGTTCGCGCCGTCGACGAGGTGCTCGTCGACACGGCCGCGGTGCTACCGCCTGCGCCGGCGCACCCAGCTGCTGCACGTCATCCTGCGCGGGGCGAGCCCGCAGATCGCCACCGGCGCGCGGCAGGCGCTCTCCATCGGCGTCATCCTCATGGTGATCAGCGAGATGTTCGGTGCCAACCGCGGCCTCGGCGTCTCCATCGTCCAGTTCCAGCGCAGCTTCGCGATCCCCGAGATGTGGACCGGCATCATCCTGCTCGGTCTGATCGGCGTGCTGCTCTCCGTCATCTTCCGTCTCGTCGAGCGCCGTGCCCTCGCCTGGTACCGGGGCCTGCGCGACGCCAACCGAGGAGCCTGAGCATGGCCATCACCGACCCGACGACCACGTCCACGAACGGTGCCGGAGACGTCGTGCTCGACGTCCGAGGCCTGCGCAAGACCTACGACGGCCAGAACCGCTCCGTGGAGGCGATCGCGTGACCTGACCTTCTCGATCGACCCGCGGCCAGCTCGTCTGCATCGTCGGCCCGTCCGGCGCCGGCAAGACCACGCTGCTGCGCTGCATCGCCGGTCTGCTCGACACCGACCGGCGGGCGAGATCGTCCTCGACGGTGACGACGGTCACCGGACCGCCCGCGGGGAATGGCGATCGTCTTCCAGGAGTACGGGCGCAGCCTGTTCCCGTGGATGACCGTGCAGCAGAACGTCGAACTGCCGCTCATCGAGCGCAAGGTCCCCAAGGCCGACCGCAAGCGGATCGTCGCCGAGGCGCTCGAGGCGGTCGGCCTGAGCGACTCGACGCACGCTCATCCCTGGCAGCTCTCCGGCGGCATGCAGCAGCGGGTCGCGATCGCCCGGGCGGTCGCCTACGAGCCGCCAGGTGCTGCTCATGGACGAGCCGTTCGCGGCGGTCGACGCCCAGACCCGCGCCGACCTCGAGGACCTGGTCCGGGCACTGTGGCAGCGGCTCGGTGTCACCGTCCTGTTCGTCACCCACGACATCGACGAGGCGGTCTACCTGGGCCAGCGGGTCCTCGTGCTCTCCGACCGCCCCACCGTGATCCTCGAGGACGTTCGTCGTCGACCTGCCCGACGAGCGCGACCAGCTCGCCACCCGGTCGACCGCGCGGTTCGCCGAGCTGCGCGCCCACGTCTACGAGCTGATCCAGAAGGCGAAGCAAGGTCAGCGCCCCACTGACGACGCCGGCCACGAGGTATGAGCAAGGTCGTGGCCCACGGGCTGCGTATGTGCCGGGCACTGCCGAACGAGGAGAACCGCCGCCGATGGTGACCACTGGAAAGCACCCCGCAACCGAGCGTGCGCCGAAACGCCCCGTGGGCGGCCCCCGGGGCGAACGAGCGACGAGCGGGACGACGGCACGCGAGACCGACGTGGCCGATGGGATCCGGGCCGCCATCCTGCGCGGAGACTTCGCGCCGAACCAACGACTCGTCGAGACAGACCTGTGTGAGCAGTTCGGGGCGAGCCGGTTCACCGTTCGCTCAGCCCTGCGTGACCTCGCCCAGCAGGGCCTGGTGGAGATCCAGCGCAACCGAGGCGCGCGCATCCGCGAGATCACCATCGACGAGGCCGTCGAGATCACCCAGGTCCGCATGGTCGTCGAGGGCCTCGTCGCCCGACAGGCCGCCGAGCTGGCCACCGACGAGGACGTCGCCGAGCTGGAGCAGATCGGCGCCGACATGCGCGAGGCCGTCGCAGCGGGAGAACCGATGCGCTACAGCGACCTCAACGCCCGCCTGCACGGCAAGGTCCGCGAGATCTCGGGCCACAGCACCGCCCAGCGGATCATCGAGGAGCTGCGCGGCCAGATGGTGCGCCACCAGTTCCAGCTCTCGCTGCGGCCCGGGCGCTCCTCGGTCTCGCTGGGACAGCACGAGCGGATCATCGCGGCTGTGGTGGCCCGGGACCCCGACGAGGCCGAGCTCGCCATGCGGGCTCACATCACCAGCGTCATCGAGGCGCTGCGCAACAGCCCGTAGGAAGGACGCCCGTCGCGGCCGACCTGGTGGGCCCGATGCCGCGACGCGGTCCCCTGCCGCGTGGCACCTAGTGGACCCCCCGGTGCTGGGCCGCGAGCCGCACGCCGGCGTTGGGGGCGCCGTACCCCTGATAGGCGCCGCGGCGCTGGACGACCTCGAAGAAGACGCCTCCGACAGTTGCCGTGTAGAAGTGCGTGAAGTCGCCAGTGGCGTCACTGTCGTGCAGGAGTCCGAGCTCGGCCATCGTCTCGATCTCGGCCGGCGGGATGTCGAAGCGAGCGACCAGGTCGTCGTAGTAGTTCCGCGGGATGGCGAGCGGCGTCAACCCCCGGTCGACGGCTCGGCGGGCGACCGTGACGACGTCTTCGGTGGAGAACGCCACGTGCTGCGGAAACCCGCCGGCGGCGTCCCAGGCGAGCGGAGCGACGTTGAGCGCGAGCCGGCAGGAACCCGACGCTGGTCCGGACGACCTGGCTGCGGACGAGTCCGTTCGGTGCCGCGACCTCCTGGCTCGCCTCGGGCGACAGGCCGAGCACGCTGCTGTAGAACAGCACCGCCTCGTCGAAGCACTGCCACGGCTCCGCCAGGTTGACGTGGTCGATCCCGGTCAACAGGGCGGATGTCGGCTCGTACCCACCACCGAACTCGGGCACCCACGGCGCGTCCCGGCCCGTGGCCACGGGTCCCAGGAACACCTCGGTGCCGTCGGGGGCACGGAAGGCCGGCAGCTCCTGCTCGCTGGCGAGGGTGCGGCGATAGACGGTCGGGGCCCCGAGCGCCTGCGCTCGCCTGGCCGACACCGCCGGCTCGAGCACCTCGAAGCCGACGGCGGCCAGGGTCGGCGCACGGTCACGGGCGTGCTGCTCGTTGCAGACCACGCGCGCCGGTCCCTCGGTCCACAGCCGTGCGTCCTTGCTGCGGTGCCGCCCGCGGAACGTGAACCCGAGCTGCTCGAGGAGGACGTCGACCTCACCGGTGTCCTCGGCGCGGACCTCGACGAAGTCGAACCCTTCGGGCTGCGAGACCCCGGGCAGCGCTGCCGGCGGGTCGGCGCAGGCCGACCCACGACGAGCCCGCCACCAGGTCCTCGAGCCAGGTGAGGGACCGACGCGCCTGGCGTGCCGTCCGCACCACGTCGGTCTGCCGGAACACGTCGTTGAACACCTCCAGCGACAGCGGACCGGTGTACCCGGCCGTCAGGACATGACCGACGAACGCGCCGAGGTCGAAGGTGCCCTCCCCGGGGAAGAGGCGGTGGTGGCGTGACCAGGAGAGCACGTCCATGGTGAGCGCGGGGGCGTCGGCGAGCTGGAGGAAGAAGATCTTCGAGCCCGGGATCCCTTCGATCGCGGCAGGGTCGTGTCCGCGCGAGAGGATGTGGAAGCTGTCGAGGCAGACACCCACGGCGTCGTGGTCGGCGAGCTCGACGATCCGCCAGGCGCGCCGGTAGTCGTCGACGTAGCGGCCCCAGGCGAGTGCTTCGAAGGCGAGCCGGATGCCGTGCCCCGCGGCCTCGTCGCCGAGGCGGCGCAGCTGACCGGCGGAGACCTCGTCGTCGTCGATCGTCGCGGTGCCGACGTTGCTGCAGACGAGCATGGTGTCGATGCCGAGTCGCCCCATGAGGTCGAACTTCGCGCGGGCCCGGCGCAGGACCCGCTGGAACTCCTCCTCGTCGACACCTTCGGCGTCGCGGAACGGCTGGTAGAGGTCGAGCGTCAGCCCGAGCTTGGCGGCGAGGGCGACAACTTCCTGCGGGCTGGCCGGTGAGGCCACGAGGTCGGGCTCGAAGAGCTCGACGCCGTCGAAGCCGGCGCCCGCGGCGGCGTGCAGCTTCTCGGTGAGGCTGCCGCTGAGGCAGACGGTCGCGATCGAGGTCCGCATCTCATCCCGCCTGACCGGAGGGGGTGAGGATGCGGGCCGGGTTGCGGACCATCATCTGGTGCAGCTGGTCCTCGGTCGCCCCGCCGGCTCGCAGCGCGGGCAGGACGCGGCGCGAGATGTTCTCCATGTGCCAGTGCGGGGTGTGCGCCGCCCGCCACGACGGTGGTGTGACGCGGCTGAAGTACGCAGCGTCGTGGGAGAGCACCATCCGGTCGGCGTACCCCTCGCGCAGGAGGGCCTGGACGGTCGCGATCCGGGTGGCGTCCGGCAGGACGTGCTCCATCCCGAACCGGTCCATCCCGATGGTCGCGCCGGCGTCCATCAGCTCGCGCAGGTAGTCGAGGTCGTCCGTGTCGCCGCAGTGCCCGATCACCAGGCGGTCCGGCGCGACGCCGCGCTCCACGAAGAACGCGAGCTGGTCGCGCCCGTTGCGCGACGGCGCGTGGGTGTGGGTGGTGATCGGGACGCCCGTGCGCAGGTGCGCGGCCGCCGCCGCCTCCATCACCCGGCGCACGTCGGGGGTGATGCCTTGTCGGTCGGTGACCACCTTGAGCATCCCGGCACGGACGCCGGTGTCGGCGATTCCCACCTCGATGTCGTGCAGGAAGAGCTCGACCAACGGGTCGGGGCCGCCGACCAGACGTCCCGGCCCGTGGGTGTCGAAGTACGCCGGGAGGACGTCGCCCGTGTAGTAGCCGGTCGAGGCGACCAGTCGGGTGCGAACCCGGCTGGCCACGCGCAGGACCCGCGCGACGTCGCGCCCGAGGCCGAGGACGGTCAGATCGACGACGGTGCGGACCCCGAGCTCCCACAGCCGTTCAAGGCCCGCGACCGCGGTCTCGATCGCGACGTCCTCGCACCACTCGGGGTGAGGGAGGTTGAGGTCCAGCTCCGGGTGACCGACGAACACGTGCTCGTGGATGAGCGTCGTGCCCAGGTCTCCCGGAGCCGCGGGGCCGCTGAACGTCTGCACCTCCACCGTCGTCACCCTTCGGTCACCTGTCCCTCACTGGGCCGCGCCGCGGATGGACTCGTAGACCGCGAGCTGGTCCTTGTTGAAGTTCTGGCGCAGGTAGGTGTCGGCCTGGGTGCGGAAGGCCTCGACGTCGACGTCCTCCACTGCCTTCAGGTCGCCGCTCTCCTTCCACCCGGCGAGGGTCTTCGTCTCGTCCTCGGCGACACAGTCGGGTACCTGCTTCTCGGCCACCCCGACCGCGTCGGTGAGTGCCTTCTGCTGCTCCTCGTTCAGCTCCGCCCAGCTGTCCTTTCCGATGATGACCAGGTTGGAGTTGGCCTGGTGGCTGGACATCGAGATGAAGTCCTGTACCTCCTGGAGGTTCAGTGCGGCGATGTTCGTGATCGGGTTCTCCTGCCCGTCGACCGTGCCCTGCTGCAGTGCGAGGAACAGCTCCTCGAAGGCGACCTCGGTGGCGTCCGCGCCCAGCGCCTTGGCGTTCATCAGGAACTGCGGGGAGTTGGGGAAGCGCATCCGCAGGCCATCCAGGTCAGCGGGCTTGCGGATCGGCTCGTTGGCGGTGAACTGCCGCATGCCGGCCGACCAGGCGCCCAGTGTGTGCACTCCGGTCGCGGTCTCGAAGCCCTGGAGCAGGGTGTTCGAGGCGTCGCTGTCGAAGTAGCGCGCCAGGTGGTCGCTGTCGTCGAACGCGTAGGCGGCGTCGAGGACGGCCACGGGTTGGTGGACCGCACCCAGCGCCGAGGCGCCCTGGATGTCCATGTCGATGTCACCGGAGACCACCGAGGCGATCCGGTCGGCGTCGCCGCCGAGCTGGCTGGCCGGGAAGATCTCGACCGTGACCCCGGCGTCGGCTTTCGCCACCTCGTCGGCGATCACCTTGGCGCCACAGCGGTGCTGGGGCTGGGTCTCGGTGTAGCTGTGGGCGAGCCGCAGGGTGACGTCGCCACCTCCGCTGCTGGACGCAGCTCCGCCGCCCTCGTCGTCTCCGCCACAGGCGGCCAGTGCCATCGGGAGCGCGACGACGCAGGCGGCCAGGGCCGCCCTCCTCCCTTTCGTACGCTGTTCCATCATCGCTTCCTTTCTCCAGTGGTCTCCCGGGTGGGATCCAGCGCGGCCTCGGTGGCCACGAGCTCGTCGAAGTCGCGCAGCATCGCGGCGCGATGGGCGGGCAGTCCGGTGATCAGCTCGAAGGCGTCGGCCGCCTGGTGCACGGCCATCCCCGCGCCGTTCAGGACGGTGCAGCCCGCCTCACGCGCGAGGTCCAGCAAGGTCGTGCTGATCGGGCGGTAGACGATGTCGGCGACCCAGAGGTCGCGACGTAGCACCTCCGCGGGGATCGGCGAGCCGGCGTGTGCGGCCATGCCCACCGGAGTGGCGTTGACCAGCCCGGCGCTGCGACGCAGTGCCTCCGCCACGTCGTCGGCGGCCGCAGCGACGAGCTCGACCTCCATCGTGCGCTCGCGCAGCGTCCGGGCGAGGGTCTGGGCCCGGCCCGCGTCCGGGTCGACGACGAGCAGGCGGCGCACGTCCAGGTCCGCCAGGGCGTGGGCCACGGCGGTGCCGGCGCCGCCCGCTCCGAGGAGCACGACGCTTCCCAGGTCCGCGTCCGGGAGCCCGTCGGTGAAGGAGCGCCGGAAGCCGGTGACGTCGGTGTTGTGACCGGTCGTGCGGCCGTCGTGGATGAGGACGGTGTTCAATGCGCCGATCGCGGTCACGGCCGGCGCGAGCTCGTCGATGAGCGGCACCATCGCCTGCTTGACCGGGTGGGTGACGTTGAGCCCGTCGAAGCCGAGTGCGACCGCGCCGGTGAGCAGCTGCTCGAGCCGGCCGCGGCTGATGCTCCCGTCGGGCAGGTCGATGACCTTGTAGACGTAGCGCAGTCCTTGCCGGGCGGCCTCGCGCTCGTGCATCTCCGGGGTCAGCGACGGGCCCACCCCGTGCCCGATCAGGCCGGTGAGCCAGGAGCGGCGTTCGGCGGTGCTCACAGGCCCAGCCTCTGGGGCAGGTAGAGGATGGCGTCCGGCCAGAAGATGATGGCGAAACACAGCAGGGTCAGCGGCACGAGGAACGGCAGCGAGCCCCAGAAGACCTCGGCCATCCGGGCCCGGGTGATCGCCTGCAGCACGAAGATCACGGTGCCGACCGGTGGAGTCAGCAGGCCGATCATCTGCGACAGGATCATCAGGACGCCGAGCGCGATCGGGTCGACGCCGTACTGATCGGCGATCGGCAGCAGGATCGGGACCGTCAGGGTGAGCACAGCGATGGCGTCGAGCGCCGTGCCGAGGAGCATCGACAGCGCGAACACCAGCAGCAGGAAGACGGTCGGGTCACTGGTCAGGCCGAGCATCCACGCCGAGATGTCCTGGGGGATCCGCTCGCGGGCGAAGACGTAGCCGAGCAGGTTTGCCGAGGCGACGATCAGCATGATGCTGCCAGTGGTCAGGGCGGCCTCGACGAGCACCTTGGGCAGGTCGCGCACTCGCAGGGTGCGATAGGCGAAGCCAAGCAGCAGCATGTAGAGCGCGCCGACCGCGGCGGCCTCGGTGGGGGTGACGAACCCACCGAGGATGCCGCCCAGGATGATCACCGGGGCGCCCAACGGGGCGATCACCCGCCGTCCGGTCGCCCAGAGCCGGTCCCAGCTGAACTCGGTCCGTTCGAGGTTCGGCATCCGGCGGACCCAGAGGAAGACCACCACGCACAACCCGAGCGCCATCAGCAGCGCCGGGACGACGGACGCGGCGAACAGGGCGCCGGTCGAGACACTGGCGAGGCCCGCGTAGATGACGGCCGGGATGCTCGGCGGCATGACCGGCGCGATCAGCGAGGACGAGCCGACGACGCCGAGCGCGAACGGGCGGGAGTAGCCGGCCCGCATCATCGCGGGGATCTCGACCTTGCCGAGTGCGGCGGCGTCGGCGACAGCGGAGCCACTCATCCAGGAGAACCCGAGGCTCACGCCGACACTGACGTACCCGAGGCTGCCCCGCACCCGCCCCAGCAGCGCCAGCGCGAAGTCGAAGAGCCGGTCTGCGATCCCGGCGTGGTTGGCGATGGAGCCGAGCAGGATGAACAGGGGCACGGCCAGCAGGGGGAAGCTCGCCGTCGAGTTGGCCACCAGCCGCAGCGCCAGGCCGACGGACTGGTCGGTGGTCATCATGTAGAGCAGGCACGGCCCGAAGAAGGCGAACGCGACCGGGACCCGGATCAGCAGCAGGGCCGCGATCAGGAGACACAGGACGAGGACGCTCATGCTGTCGGAATCTCCAGGTCGTCGTAGGTGGGCTCGGGGACGCCGAGGACGGCGTACTGCACCGCCGCGATCAGCGAACGCGCCACCACGCTGACGAAACCGATCAACGAGATCGCGTAGAGCCACGACATCGGCATCTGCATGGCCGGTGACTTCAGCACGCCCTGGGTCCGCATCAGCTCCAATGCCTCGACGCACAGGCCGACACCGATCACCGCGACGATCAGGCACGAGAGCACCCGGACCCCACGCCGCACGGCGGTGCCGGGGACCATGTCGATCAGCTCGATCGAGATGTGGGAGTCGTTGGTGACCAGGACCCCGGCGACGACGAACGTCAGCCACACCAGGCAGAACCTGGCCAGCTCGCCGGTCCACGGCCAGCCGTCGATCGGCAGGTATCGCTGCGCCGCCTGGAGGAGCACCAACCCGAAGATGAGCAACAGTGCGGCCACACCGATGGTGAGCTCGATGGCAGTCAGCACCCGACCGATCCGGACCACCCACGCTGGTGGCCGGCGCGGCGTGCTGCCCTCGGTGCCTGCGGCCTCGACCGTCACAGTTCAGGAACTTACGGAGGCTCGACAACATGCGGCAAGGGGTTGCCAAGGAGTTGCCAGACCCGCTTTGCTGAGAGTGTGGCTCGACCCACCATCTACGACGTCGCCGCCGCGTCCGGCGTGGCCACCTCGACCGTCTCGCGAGCCTTCACGAACCCGGGGCGGGTGTCGGCGGCCACCCGCGACCGCGTGCTCGCCGTCGCGGCAGAGCTCGGCTACCGGCCGAACCCGCACGCACGAGCCCTGCTGTCGGGTCGACACCACACCGTCGCGATGGTCGTCTCCGACATCACCAACCCCCACTACTTCCAGCTGATTCGGGGCGCCGAGATGCGAGCCCGGGTCTCGGGGTACACGCTCCTCCTGGTCAACGCCGAGGAGTCGCCGCGGGTGGAGTGGGAGCAGATCCAGCGGCTGTCACCGGCCGTCGACGGCTTCGTGCTCGCGGCGAGCCGGCTGCGCGACGAGAACCTCCGCCAGGTCGCCGACCAGCGCCCGGTGGTGCTGATGAGCCGGGAGCTCCCCGGACTCGCCAGCGTGGTGCTGGACCATGTCGAGGGTTGCCGTCAGATCGTGGCCCACCTGGCCTCGCTGGGCCATCGCGACCTGGTCTACCTTTCCGGTCCCCGGAACTCGTGGATGGCGGGCACCCGCTGGGCCGCGCTGCAGGCGGCCGGTGAGCACTTCGGGCTCTCGACCCGACGGATCGGGCCGTTCACCCCGAAGGTCAGCCAGGGCGGAGCCGCGGCCGACGGGGCCATCAACGCCGGCGCGTCGGTGATCGTGGCCCACAACGACCTGCTCGCCATCGGGGTGATGCAGCGACTCGCCCACCGAGGGCTCCGGGTGCCGGGCGACGTCAGCGTGGTCGGCTTCGACGACATCTTTGCCGCCGACATCTCGGCGCCCCGACTGACCACGCTCGGTGGTGCGCACGTCGATGTGGGCAGCGCGGCCGTCGAGCTGCTGCTGACCGCCGACTCTCGCGACCCCGACGACCAGCCGCGTGTCGTGCTGCCGACCGAGCTGGTGTTGCGCGACTCGACCGGCCCACCCCTGTGAGCCCGGACGACTGATGGGACATGGCGGTCGGTGCGGGTGGGAGGCTCCCTCACAGAACCTTGGTGCCGTACATCTCGCCGAGCGGGTCGGCAATCAGCTCGATCCGGGCGCCGTTGGGGTCCCGGAAGTAGATCGACGTACCGCTCTCCTGGAGATACTCGACGCCGGCGTCGTCGAGCCGACCCCTGAGCCGCTGCCAGGTCTCGGGTTCGACCGAGATGGCGATGTGGTGCAGCCCGCCGAGCACCTCCGCGTACGGGCCGAGGTCGAGCCCCGGGAAGTCGAAGAACGCCAGCAGGTTGCCGTTGCCGATGTCGAAGAAGAAGTGGTTCGAGCCCTTGTAGTCGCGGTTCTCGAAGATCTCCGTCAGCGGGAACTCGAGGACCCCCTGAAAGAACCTGATGGTCTCCTCGACGTCGCGAGCGACCACGGCGAAGTGGTGCAGGCCGCGAGCGCTCGACCCGGGGCGGCGCTCGGCGGGCCGGAGGTAGGCGTCCCGGAGCCGCTCGCGGTCGGCGTCGATCGCGGCGAGGTCGCGCTCGGTCATCGCGTGCCTCAGATCCTGAAGAAGATGTTCAGGAAGCGGTCGGCGACCGCGCGGTCGCCCCTGATCGTGCCCGCGTTGCTGCGCCCGAACGCCGTGAGCACGAAGCTCCCCGGGTCGAACTCGAGGACGGTCAGGTCCTGGGCGTCCCCAGCCGAGTACGAGAACCCGTCCTCCGTGAGCGAGACGCGCGTGTCACCGGCATTCGGGCCGGATGTGATCCGGATGCCGATCTCGCACACGTCGTCGCGGGTGACCGCCCTGGTCGTGTACTGCCACAGCACGAACATGAACGGCGTCAGCAGGTCGGCCGCCTCACCCGACAGCCCGTGGGCCCGGCCGGTCCCCTGGCGGATGTCCCAGGAGTGCACGCCGTAGTCCATGAGCTGGAACGCCGGGTAGAAGAACGAGGGCAACGGGCCCATGTAGAAGTGCGGGACCATCAGGTCGGTCCAGTCCTCGTCCGTGAGGCCCTCGAACGTCTCCATCATCCGGTCGAAGTCGGTGCGTAGCCGCCTCAAGAGCTCCGTGCGCGGCACCGACCGGAGCGCCTGTGCCATCTCGTCGCAGCGCGCCGCCATCCCCGGCAGCCCGTGGGCCGGGCTCACCTCCTTGTGGTTGCGCGCAGCGTCGAACGACACGAAGTACGCCTCCGTCGTGTCCACGAGGTGACCGACGACATCACGGACCTGCCAGTGCCCCGCGCCCGTGGGCGCCTCCCATGCGTCGTCGCGGTCGGCCAGGTCGAAGAACTGGTCTGCTTCCTGTCGCACGACCTCGAGAATCGTGCCCTTGCCTTCCGGGGTCATGGCGTTCCACGTGCTCATGTCCACACCTCCCGCGAAGCGGAGAATCGAAGTGCCGCACTTCGGGTCCGGTGGGGTGTGCACCGAGTGGAAGGCCAAGGCCGAGCCCGGTGAGCGGTACTTGCGCGTTCAACTGCAGACTAGGCGTGGCGGGGTCGCTCTTCCAGTGCTCACGGTGTGTCGCTTTTGGCCCTTGAGACCCCCGCCCGGTGCTCGGCGCGCTTGGCGGCCAACTGGTCACGTAGCTCCGGGTCGGTCTGGACGAGGTAGACGAGGCCACAGTTCTGGGGGCCGTCGGCCCCGGGGAAGCACAGGGTGCAGGGCTCTCCGATGCGGATCGGGCACCTGGGTTCCGGCCGACTTGCCATCGTGACCTCCTCACTCCTGCAACGAAATGCCTGTCGTCGTGTTGCCTCTTGGTCAGGCCGCACCAACGTGCTGCAGCAGCTGCTCGAACGGGATCGGGTCGGCGAACTCGTCGCTGACGGTGCGGCGTCCGGTCGGCCCCGCGACCCCTGAGGTGCTCGCCCCCATGAGTGCGGAGAGCTCGCCGGCGGCTCGTGCGATGCGGGCATCCAGTCCGCGGTTGCCGAAGTCCTCGGTGGCGGCGAAGACACCGGTGGGCACGACCACGGCGTGCAGGTAGCTGAACAGCGGGCGGAGCGCGTGCTCGAGCACCAGCGAGTGCCGAGCCGTCCCTGCGGTGGCGGCCACGAGCACCGGCTTGCCGTCGAGCGTGCCCTCCTCGAGGACGTCGAAGAAGGTCTTGAACAACCCCGAGTACGACGCGGAGAACACCGGTGTGACCACGATCAGGCCGTCGGCCCGGCGAACCGCGTCGATGGCCGCGGCGAGCGCGTGGCCGGGAAACCCGGTCAGCAGGTGGTCGGTGAGCTCGTGGGCGACCTCGCGCAGCTCGACGGTGACCACCTCGAGGTCGTCCACCGACGCGGCGGTGGCGGCGGCCAGGCGGTCGGCGAGCAGCCGCGTCGAGGACGGGACGCCGAGGCCGGCCGAGATCACGACGATCGCGGTCATGCCCGCACCTGCGCAACCTGCTCCTCGGCCCGGTGGCCGGTCACGTCGTCGGCCGCGGCGTACACGGTGGCGTCCTTGGCGCCGCCGGCTGCGGCGACCAGGGAGGCGTGCGTCGGGGCCTCGGGGATGTGTGGCGGACGGCCCTCGGCGAACCCCTTGCGCATCTCGGGAAGGATCTCGCCGAGCAGGTCGAGCTGCTCCAGCACCGTCTTCAGCGGCAGGCCGGCGTGGTCGAGCAGGAACAGCTGGCGCTGGTAGTGACCGGCGTAGTCGCGGAACGCCCAGGGTGCGCTCGAGCACCTGCTGCGGGGACCCGACGGTCAGCGGCGTCTGGCTGCGTGAAGTCCTCCAACGACGGGCCGTGGCCGTAGACGGGGGCGTTGTCGAAGTAGGGGCGGAACTCGTTCACCGCGTCCTGGCTGTTCCTGCGCATGAAGAACTGTCCACCGAGACCGACGATCGCGGTGTCCGCGGGGCCGTGTCCGTAGTGCTCGAAGCGGCGGCGGTACAGGTCGACCATCTGCCGGGTGTGGGAGGCCGGCCAGAAGATGTGGTTGTGGAAGAAGCCGTCGCCGTAGTACGCCGCCTGTTCGGCGATCTCGGGGGTGCGGATCGAGCCGTGCCACACGAACGGCGCGACGCCGTCCAGCGGGCGCGGCGTGGAGGTGTAGCCCTGCAGCGGGGTGCGGTGCTTGCCCTGCCAGTTCACGACGTCCTCCGCCACAGCCGCCGCAGCAGCGCGTAGTTCTCGATGGCGAGCGGGATGCCGTCGCGGATGTCCTTGCCGAACCACGGGTAGACCGGGCCGGTGTTGCCGCGGCCCATCATCAGGTCGACGCGGCCGTCGAGAAGGTGCTGGATCTTGGCGTAGTCCTCGGCGATGAGCACCGGGTCGGTGGTCGTGATCAGGGTCGTGGCGGTCGAGAGGATGATCCGCTCGGTCTGCGCACCGATGTAGGCCAGCGTGGCGGTGGGGTTCGAGGCGACGAACGGCGGGTTGTGGTGCTCGCCGGTGGCGAAGACGTCGAGGCCGACCTCCTCGGCCTTCCTCGCGATCGCCACCGTGGCCTTGATCCGCTCGTACTCGGTCGGGGTCCGCCCGGTGGTGGGGTCGGTCGTGACGTCACCGACGGTGAAGATTCCGATCTGCATGGGGACCTCGCAAGGGTTGAGGGTTCAACACGCCACCTGATGATGTGTGACGCTGGCGATTGCAACATAGTTGACTCTTCAACTATTCCGATCCGATTCCCCGCCCCCGCCCGCACCGACCTGAGGAATCATGGGAGCGTCGGTCAGGCGGTCCAGCCACGGTTCAGGGGCGGGTTCCCGACGAGTGGCGGTGCGCCGTGGCGACGACGCCCAGCACCGTCTCCAGCTCGTCCTGGGTGCGGGGGCCGAAGAGCATGACGAAGCCTGCGGCCAGTCGGGTACCTGCCCAGGGGTGTGGCACGCCCCAGCCGTGGGCGACGAGGTCGGCGGCCTGCTCCGGCGGTAGGGCCAGGTGCAGGGAGCCGTCGTAGGCGGGGTGCAGGTGGGCGAACTCGCGGCCGTCGGGGACCAGGAACGCGTGGTCCGGGCCGTCGGCAGCGGGCAGGGTGAAGGCGCGCGCTCCGGGGACCGAGATGAGCGAGGGCGCGCCGTGCACGCCGGGTAGGGCGCTGACCCGTTCGAAGAGCTCCTCCTGCAGGGAGGGTGGGGCGTTCTGCGAGAGCTGCTGCTGCGGGATGTCCCAGGCGACCTGCGGCGGCGGTCCGACCCGGTGTGGCAGTTCGGCATCCGGGAGGGTGGGCCACCGAGCCCCTGCGGGGTGCCCGACCGGGGCCGCGCCGTGGGTGGCGAGGTGCGCGAGCCGGTCGGAGATCCAGTCGGCCAGGCGGTGCAGCGTCGGGGCCGTGATGCCGTGGCCGCCGGGGTCGCGTCGCCCGACGGTGGGTGCGCCGGACTCGGTGTGGCAGGTAGTGCCAGGTGCGGTCGAGCAGCTCGCGGGGGATGACCTGGTCGGCGTCGCCCTGCGCCACGAAGACGGGCAGGTTCGCGAGCCGGCTGGTGTCGACGCGGCACGCCGGCGTCGAAGGGGAGGGTGCCGTAGAGGATCGCGGCCCCGGCGTAGCGGGCGGGGTCGTCGAGAACCAGGCCGCCGGCGAACGCCGCGCCGCCGCTGAAGCCGACGAGGACCACCGGCCGGCCCGCGGGCGCGACGGCGTCGAGCCAGTCCCGGAACCAGTGCATCGTCGCCGCGAGCGAGGCTCGGCGACGGGGCGGCCGATGCCGCGGTTGGCGAACCAGGCGAAGCCGCCGCCCTCGGCGATCGGGGCCCGGACCGCGGCGTACGCGACGCCGGCCGGCAGGTGCGGTGCCAGCGACGAGGATCTCCTGCTCGTTCGAGCCGCGGCCGTGCAGCAGCACGACCAGCGGCGCGGACGGGTCGGTGGCGCCGTGGGTGGCGACGACCGGCGCGCCGAAGCGTCGGTCCGGCGCTCATGCGCGGGTCCTGCGGGACGAGCTCGGCGGCGGTGCGGACCCCGCCCCAGCGGGCGCACCTCGCCGGGCAGGTCGAGCTGCTCGACCGGTGCGGCGTTCTCGAACTCGCCCCAGTGCGGCGCGGGGCAGCATCCACATCACCTCGAACTCGTTGCCGTCCGGGTCGTGGCCGTAGATGCTCTTGGTCGCGCCGTGGCTGGACTCGCCGGTGTAGGCGTCGAGGTTCGGCCAGGGTGGCGCGGGCCTCCTCGAGCTCGTCGATGGTGTCGACCTGCCAGGCCAGGTGGTACAGCCCGAGCGAGCCGCGGGGTCGGCGGCGGCTGCGCGCCGACCCCGAACAGGCCGAGGTCGTGGTGGTTGCCGGAGCGGGGCAGGCGCAGGAACGCGGCGTTCGCGCGTGGCTCGCGCGCCATGACCGCCATGCGAAGGCCTGCTGGTAGAAGGTGACGCTGCGCTCGAGGTCGGCCACGAAGAGCACGGCGTGGTTGAGGCGGACGGCGTTGACGGTCATGGCGCGAGGCTTCTCTCGGTGCGTGGATCGGGTGTGGGTGTGGTGTCAGGCGGCGACGCCGAAGCCGCCGGTCCAGGAGACCTTCTCGCCGGCGGCGAGGGTGATCTGCAGGAAGCCGATGGCCTCGAGCTCGCGGGCCCGCTTCAGCGAGCCGGCGTCGATGGCCTTCAGGCCGCCGGAGGTGACGATGCCGGCCAGGGTCGGACTTGGCGTCGGCGTCGTCGCCGGCGATCAGCACGGTCGTGGTCAGCGGGCCGACGGTGCCGGCGGCCAGCGTGCGCGGCGAAGGTGGTGTTGAACGCCTTGAGCACGCGCGACTCGGGCAGCGCGGCGGCGATCTCGGCGGCGGCCGAGCCGTCGGCGGGCGACGGTGAGGGAGTCGAAGGTCTCGAAGTTCAGCGGGTTGGTGATGTCGACGACGATCTTGCCGGCCAGGCTCTCGCCGCGCTGCGGCGATGACGTCGGCGACGGCGGGGTAGGGGACCGCGAGGACGACGATGTCGCCGGTGACGGCGGTGTCGAGGTCGTCCGGCGCCGAGCAGCTGGACGGTGTGGCCGCCCTTGGCCGGCGACGGCGGCGATGGCCTGGCCCATGTTGCCGGTGCCGATGATGGAGATGTGTGCCATGGTGAGCTCCTTGAGTGAGAAGGTGTATTGGTTGTTGCTACAAGTAACGCACTCGACAGTAATAGTTGTTCCGTCAAGTAATCCGGTATGCTGCACATCATGGACACCGAGATGGCTGGATGCCGAGGAGCGGGCCGCGTGGCTGCGGCTGGTGGCCGTGGTCGAGCTGCTGCCCGGGGTGCTCGACGCCCAGCTGCGGCGCGACTGCGGGCCTGACCCACTTCGAGTACTTCGTCCTCGCGATGCTCTCCGAGGCGCCCGAGCGCACGCCTGCGGATGACGGCGCTCGCCCAGCGCACCAACGCCACCCTGCCGCGGCTCTCGCACGTCGTGCGCCGGCTCGAGGACCGCGGCCTGGTCGAGCGGTTCCCCTGCCCCGAGGACGGGCGCGCCACGAACGCCCGGCTCACCGCCGCCGGGCTGGGACGCGGTCGTCGCCGCCGCGCCCGGACACGTCGCGACCGTCCGCGAGCACGTCCTCGACCCGCTCATCGCGCACGCAGCTCAAGCAGCTGCGCGGCCATCGGCGACGCGCTGCTGACCCGGCTCGACCCCGACGGCACGATGCGACCCCTCCTCGATCCGGCCGAACCACGCGAGGCCTGAGCCCGGTCGACCGAGGGCTCCGCCGGGCGGCGGTCCGGCTGGTGGGTCTCGTGTCGGGGGATGACTCCGGCCGCGAACATTCATGGACGTGAGCCAGTTCGCGCGCCTTGACGTCTCCTGCTGAGTCGTGCCCACTCTGGAGCGGCCGGATCAGACGCCGACGGGGGCGACGCCGAGCTCGGCGAGCAGGGCCAGGACGCGAGTCCTGATCTCGTCGCGGATGGGTCGCACGGACTCCACTCCCTTGCCGGCGGGGTCTTCGAGGACCCAGTCCTCGTATCGCTTTCCGGGGAAGATCGGGCAGGTGTCGCCGCAGCCCATGGTGATGACGACGTCAGAGGCCTTGACGGCATCGGTGGTCAGGACCTTGGGGGTCTCGGCGGTGATGTCGATGCCTTCCTCGGCCATCGCGGCCACCGCAGAGGGGTTGACCTGATCCGCGGGTTCCGAACCCGCGGAGAGGACGTCGACGGCGCCACCGGACAGGTGGCGGGTGTACGCGGCGGCCATCTGGGAGCGGCCCGCGTTGTGGATGCACACGTAGAGGACCGAGGGCCTGGTGGCGGCGGGGTGGGTCACGGCAGTTCTCCTGGATTCGGCGAAGCGTCTGGGTCAGCTGAGGATGTTGCGCAACCGGGTGGTGACGCGTGCCCGGATGTCGTCGCGGATCTCTCGGACGACCTCGATGGGCTGCCCGGCGTTGTGCACGAACCCGAACAGCCGCTCGGGCACGGCCTTGGAGAGTCGATCAGCTCGTCGAGGCGCAGGCCCTGGTTGGTGCGGCGGCCCAGGAACCAGTCGGCGAGCGAGACCTCGGGGTTGAAGTGGGCGCCGGAGACCGGCCCGAACATCAGGATGAGCACGGTGAGGCCGAGCGCGGTCGCGGTGCTGTTCTCCAGCAGCGGTAGCCCCACGGCGCCTGGGGAGAGCTGCTGCGCGGGGATCCCTGAGCCGACGACGCCGGTGACGAGGAGGGCGGTGCCGAGGAGCTCGGCGAGTAAGCGCCGCGCGAGCGGTGGCTGGGTGAACGATGACACGGTCACATCTTGACTCCGGTCATGTTGCTCAGTCAAGATTGAGTCAATGAACAGTGAGCAAACTGAGGAGCTGGGGCGACGAGCGCGAGTTCACGCCGCCCTCGGTGACGTGCACCGGCTCCAGATCGTCGACCTGCTCGCGACCAGCGACCTCTCCTCCTCCGAGCTCGGCGCCGCGACCGAGCTTCCCTCCAACCTTCTGGCCCATCACGTGAAGACCCTGGAGGATGCCGGTCTGGTGACCCGCCGCCGTTCCGAGGGCGACGGGCGGCGCACCTACCTCTCGCTCAACCGGCAGGAGGCCTGGCTGGGCCCGGATGCCCGTACCGCTCTGCCATTGCCGGAAGCGCGCCGGGTGGTGTTCGTCTGCACCGCCAACACGGCCCGCTCCCACCTCGCGGCAGCCCTGTGGCGACGGGCCAGCCCCGTCGTGGCCACCTCCGCCGGAACCCACCCCGGCGAACGCGTCAACCCTGGTGCTCTCGCCGCCGCGCGACGCCACCACCTCGAGCTACCTGACGTCGCCCCACGGCTGCTCGCTGACACCCTCGACGAGGGCGACCTGGTGATCACCGTCTGCGACCGAGCCCACGAGGAGCTGCGCGGCGCTGCCTGGGCCCACTGGTCGATCCCCGACCCCGTTCCCGACGGCACCAGCCGTCGCGTTCGAGGCCGCGGTCGACGCCCTTGGGCCACGGGTCACGTCCCTGGGCTCCCGCTTGGTCAGACCCTGATTCGACGCTCGACCCGGTCGCCCATCTCGACTGAGGTCGGGGCGGTCCGTGGTCTGCGTTGGTCAGGGGACGTTCAGCCGGCTCACGGGGCGCGCTCAGGGTGTTGCGCGAGAGTAGGCGTCAGGCCCATGCACCTGCCCCCCCAGGTGTGTGGGTTCAGCGTCCCGGGTTGAGGCCTCAGGGACTCCCCGGGACGCGCCTTCTGCCTGAGTTGGCCGCGACCCGCCCCGCCTCGTCTGGGGTTGGGTGGCGGTTCGACGCGCTGCGGACACCCCCAACTTTGGGGGCCCCGGGTTTCGTGAAACAGGGCACACGGGTCCCTACATCGGTCTCCAATGGATGGGAGTTACCGGTCCGCCGTGCGTGGTATGGGGCGTACTACGGACGGCGAATCAAGGCCCGGCCGTTCCGGCCGCGACAGGGCCTGGTTGGGCTGCCGAGCCTTCGCGTCGTGCAGGAGGTGCGAGGGTTCGGTGGCCAACCGCCCCTGCCGGCACGCGCATGGGGCCAGTGCGAAGGTGCCCCAAAGGTCGTTGGGCCAGAATCCGCGTAAGGCCCACGTACTCATCCCCCCGAGGCGTGGCCGAAGCGTCCCGGGGCTGGCCTGCACCCAACCCCGGGACGTGCATTACCCGCCTGGTTGCCCTGACACGTCTGAGGTCGGGGCCGTTTCGCGTCCCGCTGTTGGAGAGGTCCGTCACCCGCGGTCCTCGACGCTCCCACCTGAGGCGGAGAATCACCGGTGAGGTTGCTCGACAACACGGCAACGGCCAGGAATGCAGACGCGCGACCTCAGAACGAGGAGAGTTCGCCATGCGCTTGTGGCGGAGGAACGACGGTCCGGACCCAGACAACTGTGAGCACCCCTGGCGGGTCCGCGAGGTGCCCTCGGCCCTTCAGGGCCAGGGGGCCTGGCAGGTGTGTGACCTGTGCGGCGCGATGCGCCTGGAGGGACCCGAGGAGATTGCCGGCCGTGCCAGCGAGCAGGCGGCTGGCCTCATCGAGGCTCCCGCCGACCTCCTGCACCGAATCGGGTCGCCGTCGTCCGTTCACCTGGCCCACGGCGATGGATGGGAGCAGCTCCCCGCCAGGGCAAGCTAGGCACGGATCTCGGCGAGATTGGGCGGACGTCAGACGATCCGCCGTCGACGACCCTGGAGGTCTACTCGGACCTGTTCGACGGGCGACCTCGACGAAGAGGCGGGGGCGCCTGGAGCGTGCGCACTGAGGCTTCAACGGACTTTCTGCGGACCGGAGCGGACTCGAGGCATGTCCGAGCAGTCCGTTGGACAACGAAACCCGCTGTTCAACAGGCTGATTTCGGGGTGCCCCCGGGCAGATTCGAACTGCCGACACCTTCTTTAGGAGAGAAGTGCTCTTCCCCTGAGCTACGAGGGCGCGCTCACGGTCTCCCGCGAGGCCCCAACAGGCTAGCGGCCCGGGTCGCGGCATCCACACACCACCTCGCGACCGCGCCGGCATCGGCCCGGACGCCCGGCCGGACGGGCGTCGCTGGCGGAACCCGTTTCGCGAGGCGTCTGCCGGTCGCACGCCACCCGGCATACTGCTGCGGTGACGACGACCGTGGTGCCTCGCGACCCGGTCCAGCGGCACGTCGTCCGCACCCTCGTCGGCACGCAGGTGCTCGGCGGCGTCGGCCTGTCCGCGGGTATCGCCGTGGGGGCGCTGCTCGCCGAGGACGTCTCCGGGTCGGCCAAGTTCGCCGGACTCGGTGGCACCTTCCAGGTGCTCGGCGCCGCCCTCATCGCGATCCCCATGTCACGCGTCATGGCGGCCCGCGGTCGCCGCCCGGGCCTCGTCCTCGGGTACGGCCTGGCCGCCGCCGGTGCGGTCGGGCTGATCACCGCCGGGGTCGTGCGCAGCTTCCCGCTGCTGCTCGTCGCGAGCGTCCTGTTCGGTGGTGCAACCGCATCCAACAGCCAGAGTCGCTACGCCGCAGCCGACCTCGCGCTTCCCGCGCACCGCGCGCGTGACCTCAGCATCGTGGTCTGGGCGACCACCGTCGGCAGCGTCATCGGCCCCAACCTCGCCGGCCCCAGCGCCCCGCTGGCTCGCGCGCTCGGCGTCCCGGAGCTCACGGGCCCGTTCCTCTTCTCCCTGGTCGGCCTGCTTCTCGCGATCGCGCTCATCGTGCTGCGGCTGCGCCCGGACCCCCTCCTCGAGGCCCGTCGGCGCAGCGTCGCCGACGGCGACGCCTCCGGCCCGGCCCACGGCTCGGTGACCCGGGGGCTGCGGGTGGCGGCCGCCATCCCCGCCGCCCGGCTCGGGTTGGTCACCATGGCGCTCGGGCACGTGACGATGGTCAGCGTCATGGTGATGACCCCGCTGCACATGTCGCACGGCGACGCGGGGCTCGAGGTCATCGGGTTCGTCATCAGCATCCACATCCTCGGGATGTTCGCGTTCTCACCCCTGACCGGCCTGGCGGTCGACCGCTTCGGCGGCCGGGCGGTCGCGGTGTTCGGCTCGCTCGTGCTGTCGGCGGCAGCGCTGCTCGCGTCGGCGTCGCCGGAGGGGGAGTCGGCCACGCTCGTGGCGGGCCTGTTCCTGCTCGGCCTCGGGTGGTCCTGCACGCTCGTCGCGGGATCCACGCTGCTCACCGCGGCCGTCCCGCTCCGCGAGCGGCCCGGTGCGCAGGGGGCGTCCGACCTGGTCATGGGCCTCATGGCCGGGGCCGGCGGGGCGCTGGCCGGGGTGGTCGTCGACCGCGCCAGCTTCGAGGCGCTGGCGCTGGGTGCCCTGGGCGTCGCCGTGACGATCGGGCTCGCCGCGGCCCTGTCGACGGCCCGGCCCGGACCCGCGGCCGCCTGAGCAGCACGCCCCGACGTCCTCGCGAAGTCAGGAGCAGTTCGCGCCATCCGGATCGACCAGGGCCCTGACGCCGCGAAGCGCTCTCGACGTCGCGGCGGCACGGGCGCCGAGGGTGACCGACCCACCGCGACGCCTGACCGGTCGGGACCGCCCCCGTTGTTAGCCTGCTGAGGTGAGTGACACGTCCCCGACGAGCGACGAGGCAACGCCCGTCGAGGGCGCTGCCGAGACCGACGCCTCCCGCGCCCGGACCGCGGACCGGGCCACCGGCGCCGCCCCCGACGCGGCGACCGACGACGACCCGCGCGCGACCCGGGTGGCGGCCGCCCGCGCCGCCTGGACCCGTCACCTCGTCGACCTCGGTGGGCGCAACACGCTGCTCTGGTACCGCGACCTGCCGACCGGCACGCTCGACCTGACCACCGCCCACCCCGGCGGGGTCGCGAGCATGATGGCCGGCCGTCCGACGAAGCTGTCCGAGCTCGTGCGCGAGCCCGCGGCCCTGGAGGACGCGCGCCGGCGGGCCCGCGCGATCGCGGCCAAGAGCCGCGAGCTCGCGGAGGAGCGCGGCATCCTGACCTGCTTCCTCGCCGTGGGCATGGCCACCTGGGCTGCGCGGCTGCCGGACGGGCGCCCGGCACCGCGCTCGCCCGCGGCACCGGTGCTGCTGCGGTCGTGCACCCTGCGCCCGACCGGTGCGGCCCAGGGCGACTACCAGGTCGACCTCGGGCCCGAGCTCGAGCTCAACCCGGTGCTCGTCAACTACCTGCAGTCCGAGCAGGGCATCACCCTCGACGAGGACGCCATCGAGGCGCTGACCACCCCCGACTCCATGTTCGACCCCTACCCGGTGTACGCCGCGCTGTCCCAGGCCTGCAGCGGAGTGCCCGACTTCTCGGTGACGCCACGCCTGGTCGTCGGCACCTTCTCGTACGCGAAGCTGCCGATGGTGGCCGACCTCGCAGCCCAGGGCGACGCGCTCGCCGACCACGACGTCGTCGCGGCGCTCGCCGGCGACCCCGACGCCCTGCGGGCCGTGCGCTCCGAGCTCGACCGCAGCCGGGTCGAGCTCGACGACCCCGATCGCGACGTGCTCGTGCTCGATGCCGACAGCAGCCAGCAGGAGGCCATCGAGGCGGTGCGCTCCGGCTCGCACCTCGTGGTGCACGGGCCGCCCGGCACCGGCAAGTCGCAGACCATCTCCAACCTCATCGCCACCCTCGCCGCCGACGGCAAGCGGGTGCTCTTCGTCGCCGAGAAGCGTGCGGCCATCGACGCGGTCGTCGGCCGGCTCGATCGGGTCGGCCTGGGCGACCTGGTGCTCGACCTGCACTCGGGCGCCCACGGGCGACGCCGGGTGGCGCGCGAGCTCGTCGACGCCCTCGACCGCCTCGCCCGGCCCGAGACCGCCCGTGGTCGTGGCCGGGGCGCGTCCTCGGCCACCGATCCCGTGGCTTCCCGGGTCACCGCGCCCGCCGCGGCTCGGCGCACCGCCGCCGACCGGCTCACCGGTCACGTGCGCTCCCTGCACGAGGAGCGCGAGCCGTGGGGCGTGACGCTGTACGACGTGCAGGAGGCCGTGTCGGCGTTCGCCGCCCTGCCGGTGCCACCCCGGTCCCGGGTGCGGCTGCGTGGCGACGTGCTCGCCGGGCTCGACCGCGACGAGGTCACCACCGCAGCAGCCGCGGTCACGACGGTGGCGTCGCTGGCCGACTGGGACGCCGACGGTGCCGACGACCCCTGGTTCGGGGCCGGCATCCGTACTCCCGACGAGGCGGCCGAGGCCCGCACGTGGGCCGAGCGGCTCGCCGGTGGTGAGGTCGACGACACCGCCCGCACACTCGCGGACGTCTTCCGCGGCATCCAGCTGCCCGACGCGCCCACGACCAACGACTGGGGACACGTGCTCGCCACCGTCGGCGACGTCCGCGACACCCTCGAGATCTTCCGGCCCGACGTCTTCGACATCCCGCTCGACGACCTCGTCACCGCCACCGGCAGCTCGGCCTACCGGCGCTCGGTCGGCTCCGAGCTCGGCTGGCTCGACCGCTGGCGGCTGCGGCGGCAGGCCCGCGCGCTGCTCCGCCCGGGGCGCCCACCGGCCGACCTGCACGAGGCGCTCGCCGCCGCGAGCGAGCAGCGCGTCGCCTGGCGCCAGCTCGCGGGTTCCGGTGGCCGCCCGGAGATCCCCGTCGACCTCGACCGCGCCCGGGCCGCCCATGTCGGCCTGGTCGCCGGCCTGAGCTGGCTCGACGACCACCTGCCCGGCGCCGACACCTCGGGGGCCGCGACCGAGGCGGATGCCGTGACCCGCCTCCTCGACCTCGACCTCCCTTCGCTGCGCACCCGGGTCGACGCGCTCGCCGCCGCCGTGGGGCGGCTCGGCGTCGTGCCCGCGGTGACCACGGCGCTCGACGGGCTCACGGCATCCGGCCTCCGGCCCCTCGTCGACGACCTGCGCGCCCGCGCGGTGCCGGCCGAGCTCGTGACCTCGGAGGTCGAGTGGGTCTGGTGGTCCTCGCTCTCGGAGGAGATCGCGCTCCGCGACCCGCGGGTCGCCGCGCACGACGGTCGGGCGCTCACCCGAAGCGTCGGTGAGTTCGCCGACGCCGACCGGGCCGTCGTCGCTGCGAACGCCGAGCGGGTCCGCAGCGCGGTCGCGGACCGGGTCGCCGAGGTCGTGCACGAGCACCCCGAGCAGGAGACCCTCCTCCGGGCCGAGGGCGCCCGGGCCCGGCGGCTGGCGCCGCTGCGCGACCTCGTGACGCGGTGCCCCGACCTGGTCACGGCCGTGCGCCCGTGCTGGGTGATGAGCCCGCTCGTCGTCGCGTCGGTGCTGCCTCCGGGGCACTGGTTCGACGTCGTCGTGTTCGACGAGGCCTCGCAGGTGCCACCGGCCGAGGCGGTGTCGGCGATCTCGCGCGCCCGCCAGGTCGTCGTGGCCGGCGACTCCCGCCAGCTGCCCCCGACCTCGTTCTTCACCACGGTCACCGACGGCGACCCCGCCGCGGTGGGCGCCGACGAGGCGATCACCGAGGGCGTCGAGTCGATCCTCGACGTGCTCGCCGCGGCCCTGCCCAGCCGGCGCCTGTCGTGGCACTACCGCTCGCTCGACGAGCGGCTCATCGCGTTCGCCAACGCCGAGGTCTACGAGGGGTCGCTCGTCACCTTCCCCGGCACCGGCATCGACCCGGTGGTGCGCCTCGTGTCGGTCGAGGGGCTGGGGATCATCGGTGAGGGCGACGCGGCCCTCGAGAGCACGCCCACCGAGGTCGACCGGGTCGTCGAGCTGGTGCTCGAGCACGCCCGCACCAGTCCTGACCGCTCGCTCGGCGTCATCGCCCTGGGCATCATCCACGCGACCCGGGTGGAGGAGGCCCTGCGGCACGCCCTGGCCGGGGCCGACGACGCGGTCCTCGCATTCTTCGACGAGGACCGGCCCGAGCCGTTCTTCGTCAAGAACCTCGAGCGGGTGCAGGGCGACGAGCGCGACGACATCGTGCTCACCATCGGCTACGGCAAGACCCCGCACGGCCGGGTGCTGCACCGCTTCGGCCCGCTCAACCTGGAGGGTGGCGAGCGACGGCTCAACGTCGCGATCACCCGTGCCCGCCGGTCGATGACCGTCGTGTCGGCGATCGCGGCCGACGACCTCGACCCGGCCCGGCTGCGCGCCCGGGGTGCGGTGATGCTGCGCGACTTCCTGTCCTACGCCGCCGGCGGCCCGCTGCCCGGCGTGCCTGCCGATGGAGCGTCGACGGTGTCGGATGCCGTGCCCGCGCCGCCCGTCCCCGGCACCCGTTCCGTCGTGCTCGCCGACCTGGCCCGGAGACTGCGCGGCCACGGGCTGGTCGTGCACGAGGACGTCGGCTCGTCGGCCGACCCGGTCGACCTCGCCGTCGAGGACCCGGCGCACGCCGGTCGGATGGTGCTGGCGGTGGAGTCCGACGGGCCCCAGTACGCCGCGATGCGCACCACCCGCGACCGCGACCGGCTGCGAGCCGAGCAGCTCGAGCGGCTCGGCTGGCGGCACCTTCGGGTGTGGTCGACCGACGTCTTCCGCGACCCGGCTCGCGACGTGTCCCGGATCCTCGAGGCCGCCGGGGTGCGTGAGGCCCCGGGTGATGACTGACCATCCGGACCCGGTCGAGCCTGAGGACCAGTCCGACCAGTCGGATCAGTCCGAGCCGGCCGGCCGCGTCGAGCCGGTCGAGCCGTCGAAACCGTCGCGACGCCGGGTGCGGCGCCGGGCCGAGCGACCCGGCACCAACCCGTCGGCCGACGACGCACCGGACGTCGTGCCCCCGCGTGCCGAGCCGAAGCCGGGGGAGAGCCAGCACGACCGCTGGCTGCGCGAGCAGCGGCCACCCCACTGGGAGTGACCGCCGAGGGGTGGGTTGTGGCTGTGCCGAGGCCGACGGTTCGACCACTGGCCACCCCAGAACCGAAGACCGGCCCTCGGGTGGAGCCGTCAGACGCGGGGCGCGCGCAGCTCGTCGCGGATCTCGCGGAGCAGCTCGGTGTTCGGGTCGATCGTCTCGGCGTCAGGCTCGGCCGGGAAGTACTTCGCCTTGGCCTTCTCGTAGGGCTTGAGGATGAAGAAGTAGACGACGAAGGCCATGATCAGGAAGGCGACCAGCGCGGTGAGGAACGGCCCGATGGTCGACCAGCCGCCGGGCTGCCACTGGTCGAAGTTGAAGCCCCTGCCGCCGGTGATCTTGCCGATCGCCTCGAGGATCACCTTGGTGAACGACGCGATGACGGCCGCGAACGCCGCGCCGACGATGAATGCGACGGCGAGCTCGATGAGGTTGCCGCGCAGGATGAAGTCCCTGAAACCCTTCATGGTGGCTCCTTTGGTGGGGTCGATGACGGGTGTGGTGTGAGGTCGGTGCCCGGCCAGCAGCCTAGGTCGGGCGCCCGGTCGCCTCACTCACGGGGAGACGCGCGCGCTCACCCCCTGAGACGAGGCCGGGGCGACCACCCACCGCCGTTCACCCCGTGGAGGCCACCACGGTGACGGTGACCGGGCCCTCGAGCGAGCCGTGTCCGGAGAGCACGGCATCGGCCTCGGTGGCGCTCAGCGAGAGCACCACACCCCGCGGCGGGGTGTCGCCGAGGGATGGCGCGCCGCCGCGGCTCGGTGGGTCGGCCGCCAGCACGGTCGCCCCGACCGCCAGGGCCGGGCCGCCGGCCGCGGGGTAGACGCGGGCGGACAGCCCCGGCGCGAGCAGGTCGACGGCCGCGGGGTCGGCCGACACGACGTGCAGGGCGACTCGCCCGGCGGGCAGGCCGTCGAGGGGGCCGCGGGGGACCAGCCGGGATGCCGTGACGCTCTCCCCGCGCGCCAGCCCCGCACCGACCCGGCGACCGACGACATCCGTGACGGCAGCCATCGCGCCGGGTTGCACGAAGTCGCGGGGGACGTGGTCGACCCGCAGGTCGACCTCGGCGAGCACCGTGCCGGCGGGGATCGTCGCGTGCCGCGACGAGCACGGGCGTCACCGGTTCGGGTGGCGGACGCAGCTCGAGCACGACGAGCAGCACCGCCCCCGCGGCGAGCGATGCCGACAGCACCCGGCGCAGCACGCGGCGCCGCCAGCGGGCCCGGCGCCCGGGCCCGGTCAGGCCGGGCAGCGGGCGGGACGGACGCGACATGCCGACGACGCTAGGCGCCGTGGCACGGCATCCGCAGCGGTCAGCTCGAGGGTGTGGACGACGCCGCGGGCTTCGAGGGCGCTGTGGACGACGACGAGGAGTCGGAGGAGCCCGACGACTTCTCCGACGAGCCCGACGACCTCTCCGACGAGCTTGACGACTTCTCCGAGGAGCCGGACGAGCCCGAACCGTTGGTCGCCGAGCCGGAGGTCACCGAGGAGCCGGAGCGCGAGTCGGTGCGGTAGAAGCCGCCGCCCTTGAAGACGATGCCGACCGCGTTGAAGACCTTGCGCAGGCGCCCCTCGCACTCGGGGCACACGGTGAGCGAGTCGTCGCTGAACGACTGCACGGCCTCGAAACGGTGGTCGCACTCGGTGCACGCGTAGGCGTACGTCGGCACGATGGGCCTCCTGCGGAAACGGTGTGGTGCGCCGACCCGGGTCACGCCAGGAGCGACGTGAACGACGCTGCGGGGCGGCGACGGCGTCACCCAAGGATAAGCGAGCCGGAGCCGACCCTGTTCCCCGTCCACTCCGACCCACCTCGCCTCGAGGGCGGAGGTGGTCGCCGGGACGACCACGTCCGCACTCAACGCGGGTCGGACGAGGTCAGGGCCAGTCGGCGAGGCGACCGCCCCGGCTGACCGCGTGCAGCCTCGTCTCGGTGCGCTCGCGCACCGCGGCCGGGGCGACGACGAGCAGCTGGTCGCCGTGCCGCAGCACGTCGTTCTCGCGGGGCACGAACGAGCGGCCCTCGCGCACGACGAGCGTCACGTTGGCCCCCACCGGCAGCCGCAGCTCGAACACCCGCACGCCGGCGATCCGCGACCCCGGCCCGATGTCGATCTCGAGCAGCTCGGCCCCGAGGTCGGTGAGCGGGGTCGTCTCCACGGCGAGGTCGACCCGGTGGTGGGCCGCCGCCAGGCCGAGCCGCCGAGCGACCCAGGGCAGCGTCGGCGCCTGCACGATGCTGAAGATCACGACGAGCACGAAGACGAGGTCGAAGATCCAGGTCACACCGGGGGTGCCCAGGGTGCCGGGCACGGTCGCCAGCACGACCGGCACCGCACCGCGCAGGCCGGCCCACGACAGGAAGGCCTGGGTGCGCCACGACATCCCGAACGGCAGGCACGACACGAGCACCGACAGCGGACGCCCGAGCAGCAGCAGGGACGCCCCCACGACGAGGGCCGGCCAGAGCACGTTCACGAAGTCGCTCGGGTGGGCGAGCAGCCCGAGCAGCACGAACAGGCCGATCTGGGCCAGCCACCCGATCGCGGTCGCGAACCCCAGCACGGCCGGCCGGTGCGGCAGCTTCAGGTTGCCGAGCACGAGCGCCGCCAGGTAGCAGGCGAGGAAGCCCGAGGTGTGCACCGAGTCGGCGACGGCGTACGCCAGCACCGCCACCGAGATCACCCCGATCGCGAACAGCGCCGACGACGTCGAGGCCACCAGCCGCAGCAGCCGTGCGCCGCCCCAGCCGATCGCCAGCCCGATCACCGCCCCGCCGACCAGCTCGAGCACGGCGATGAGCCCGACCTGCCACCACGGGTCGGACGTCGCCCCGGGGGTCATGCCGGCGGCGAGGGCGGTGACCAGGAGCACGACGGGAGCGTCGTTGAAGCCCGACTCGGCCTCGAGCACCCCGGAGATCTGCCGGGGGAGCGGCACCCGGCGCAGCACCGAGAACACGGCCGCGGCATCCGTCGAGGCGAGCACCGCGGCGACGAGGAAGGCGATCTGCCAGTCCCACCCGAGAAACACGTGGGCCGCGACCCCGACGACGAGCACCGACACGCCGACGCCGACGGTCGCCAGCACCGCGGCCGGAGCCACCGACCGGCGGATGCCGGACCACCGGGTCGTGATGCCGCCCTCGACGAGGATGAGGACCAGGGCGGCGTAGCCGAGCACCTGGGTCTGCTGCTGGTTGTCGTACTGGATGCCGAAGCCCGCCTCGCCGAGGACCAGCCCGATGCCGAGGTAGATGAGCAGTGACGGCAGCCCGGAGCGCACCGACAGGCGCACCGCGGCGACGGCGACGACGAGCACGAGCGCTGCCGATGAGGAGGGCCACCGTGAGGTCGTCGAGGGAGAACCCGGATGCCGTGGCACCCTCGGCGAACGGCAACGTCCAGGTCTGTCCCACGGCCCGTCCTCGTGTCGTCGTTCTCCGGTGACCTAGTCTCGCAGGGTGAGTCGCCTCGTCGTCGCCCGTCGTGTCCTTTATGGACTCCTCGCCGTCGTGGTGGTCGTGGCGCTCGTGGCCACCGTCGTCGTGGTGTCGACGGTACGGGCCTCCCTGCCCAAGACCTCCGGCAGTGCCGAGCTGCCGGGTCTGGCCGGCGACGTCACCGTGATGCGCGACGGCAGCGGCATCCCGCACATCTTCGGCGACAGCCTGACCGACCTGGCCCGCGCCCAGGGCTACGTGCACGCCCAGGAGCAGTTCTTCGAGATGGACCTGCGCCGGCACATCACGGCGGGCCGGCTCGCCGAGCTGGTCGGCGCGGACGGCGTCGAGACCGACAAGGTCATCCGCACGCTGGGCTGGCGACGCATCGCCGAGGAGGAGCTGCCCACCCTCAAGCCGGAGACCCGGCAGATGCTGCAGGCCTACGCCGACGGCGTGAACACCTACCTGCGCGGCCGCAGCCCCCGCGAGGTGGCGGTCGAGTACACGGTGCTCGGCCTGACCCTGTCCCCCGCCGAGATCGAGGAGTGGTCACCGGTCGACAGCCTCTCCTGGCTCAAGGCGATGGCCTGGGACCTCAAGGGCAACTACGACGACGAGCTCGCCCGGGCCCGGCTGGCCGGGCGGCTGACCACGGCGCAGATCAACCAGATCTACCCGCCGTACGACGCCGAGGCGCACCCGCCGATCCTCGACGGCGACGAGTGGTCGCCCCAGGTGCCGGAGCGCGCCACCCAGTCGGCGGTGCCCTCGGCCCTCACCACGGCGCCGGCGACCACGAAGACGTCGGATGCCGTCGCCCCGCCCGCCGACGGCCGGGTCACCAGCCCGTCGGCCCAGGCCGCCTACGCGACCGTGCACGCGGCGCTGGACTCCATCCCCCAGCTCGTCGGGCGCGGCGAGGGCATCGGCTCCAACTCGTGGGTCGTGGCCGGCTCACGCACGACCACGGGCAAGCCGCTGCTCGCCAACGACCCGCACCTCGGCGTCAGCCAGCCCGGCATCTGGATCCAGAACAGCCTGCAGCTGCCGCACCGTGTCCGAGGCCTGCCCGATCGACGTCAGCGGCTTCTCCTTCGCGGGGGTGCCCGGGGTCGTCATCGGCCACAACGCCAACATCGCCTGGGGCATGACCAACCTCGGCCCCGACGTCTCCGACTTCTACCTCGAGCGGGTCATCGGCGACACCTACCTGCGCGACGGCACCTGGCAGCCGATCACCAGCCGCGAGGAGGTCATCAAGGTGGCCGGGGGTGCCGACCAGCGGATCACGGTGCGCAGCACGGTCCACGGCCCGGTGCTGTCCGACGTCGTCGACGGGCTCGCCGACGCGGGGTCCCGCGCGCCGACCGAGCAGGAGGGCGACGAGACCGAGTCGTACGCCGTGTCGCTCGCCTGGACCGGGCTGATCCCCGGCCGCACCGCCGACGCGATCCTCGACCTCGACCTCGCCACGGACTTCGACGCCTTCCGCCAGGCGGCGCGCTCGTTCGCGGTGCCCTCCCAGAACCTGCTCTACGCCGACACCCAGGGCCACATCGGCTACCAGGCGCCGGGCCAGGTGCCGATCCGGCGCCCCGCCCTGCCCCGTACCCCCGCGGGGTACTGGCCGGCCCCGGGCTGGGACTCGACCTACGACTGGCAGGGCTTCGTCGAGTTCTCCGAGCTGCCGTGGGCGCTCGACCCGACGGACGGCGTGATCGTCACCGCGAACCAGGCCGTCACGACCAGCTCGACGCCCTTCCTGACCTCGGAGTGGGACCAGGGGTGGCGCTCGGCCCGGATCGGCGAGCGGCTCGCGGACCTGCCCAAGGTCGCACCCGCCGACATGGCCGACATCCAGCTCGACACCCAGGACTCCTTCGCCAAGGTGCTCGTGCCGGCGTTGCTGGCGGTGCCGCTCGAGGCGTCCGAGGCCGCCCCCGACACCGGTGAGCTGCTCGACTTCACCCGGGAGGCGCGCGAGCTGCTGCGCACCTGGGACTTCACCACACCGACCGGCGACGGGGAGTCCGGTGCGGCCGCGGCGTACTACAACGCGGTGTGGCGCAACCTGCTCGAGCTGCTCTTCGACGACGAGCTGCCCACCGGGCTCAAGGCCGACGGCGACGCGCGGTGGCGCTCGGCCGTGCAGCGGCTGCTCACCACGCCCAAGAGCGCCTGGTGGGACAACAAGCTGACCCCCAACGTCACCGAGGGCAAGGACGAGATCCTGCGCCAGGCGCTGGTCGACGCCCGCCTCGAGCTCACCCGAGAGCTCGGCAAGGACCCGGACAAGTGGCAGTGGGGCAAGCTGCACCGGCTCACCCTCGAGCACGCGGTGCTCGGCGGCGAGACGGTGCCGGGGCCGGTGCGCTGGCTGGTCAACGAGGGCCCGTCCGAGATGCCGGGCAGCTCGTCGATCGTCAACGCCAACGGCTGGAACGCGAGCGAGGGCTACGCAGGTCGACTCGGCGCCGTCGATGCGGATGGTCGTCGACCTGGCGAACCTCGACGCGTCGACGTGGATCAACCAGACCGGGGTGAGCGGTCACCCGGCGGACTCGCACTACGCCGACCAGATCGACGACTGGGTGGCCGGTCGTCAGCGGCCGTGGCCGTTCACCGAGGCCGCCGTGCGAGACACCGACCCCGACGTGCTCACCCTCCGGCCGGAGGGGTCCGACGCCACGGGCTGAGCGCGAGGTCGGTGACCCCGTCGGCGGTCACGACCGCGTCGACCGGCTGGTCGTACGGTCGGCGGGGCAGCGGCGGCTCGTCCGGGTCGACCAGCTCGCCGGGGTGCAGCACGACCACGACCGGCGTGCCGGGCCGCCGGCGGGGCAGCGTGCGGTCGTAGCAGCCACCGCCCTGCCCCATCCGCGTCCCGCGGTGGTCGACGGCCAGGCCCGGGGCGAGCACGACGTCGGCGAGGGCGACGGCATCCGGCCCCAGCGGTGACTCGGTGGTGTCGCCGGCGTCGTGCCAGTCGAGGTCGAAGTCCGGCAACGTGATCGGCACCAGCACCCGGATGCCGTGCGCCGCCAGCGCGGCGTTGAGCGGCGCCGTCGGTGGCTCGCCGGCCAGCGCGACGTAGGAGGTGACGACCGACTCCGGTCCGAGACCCAGCTCGTCGAGGAGGCCCAGGACGTGGTCCGCCAGCCGGGCACCGTCGGTGGCGACGTCGCGCGTGGCGGCGACCGCGCGCCGTCGGGCCCGCAGCTCGGTGCGGCGTGCTGACTTCTCGGGATCGCGGGCCATGCCCGCATCGTAGGGTTGCCGCATGACCACCGACGGCCTGCGTGCTGCGACGGACAAGATGCGCGCGGCGGGGGTTCCCGAGCTCGCGGTGTCGGTGTTCAGCCAGTTCCACGACCAGCTGCGCTCCAACGCGACGGGCACCATCCCCGAGGACAGCATCGACCCGCTCACCGACGTGCCGCACCTCGACGACGTGCGGCCCGACGAGGCCGCAGTGGCGCAGGCACTCGCCCAGACGGTGGTCATCAAGCTCAACGGCGGGCTCGGCACGAGCATGGGCATCAGCGGACCCAAGTCCGCGCTTCCGGTGCGCGACGGGCTGAGCTTCCTCGACATCATCGCCCGGCAGGTGCTGGCGCTGCGTCGCCGGCACGGGGTGCAGACCCCGCTGCTGATGATGGACTCGTTCCGCACCCGGGAGGAGTCGCTCGACGATCCTCGGGAGGCACCCCGGCCTCGCGGTCGACGGGCTGCCGCTGGACTTCCTGCAGAACAAGGAGCCCAAGCTGCGCGCCGACGACCTCGGCCCCGTGGAGTGGCCGGACGACCCCGACCTGGAGTGGTGCCCGCCGGGCCACGGCGACGTCTACGTGGCGCTGCAGACCACCGGGCTGCTCGAGGCCCTGCGCGGGCGAGGGTACCGCTACGCGTTCCTGTCCAACGCCGACAACCTCGGCGCCACCTGCGAGGGCGCGGTGCCGGCGTGGATGGCGCGCGAGGGCATCCCCTACGTCACCGAGGTCTGCGCCCGCACCCGCAACGACCGCAAGGGCGGCCACCTCGGCGTGCGCAGGAGCGACGGGCGCCTCGTGCTGCGCGACAGCGCGATGGTGGCCGAGGGCGAGGACCACTACTTCCAGGACACCGACCGGCACCCGTGGTTCCACGCGAACAACCTCTGGGTCGACCTCGACCAGCTGGCGGCGCGCCTCGCCGAGCGCGACGGCATCCTCGGCCTGCCGATCATCGTCAACCGCAAGACGGTCGACCCGACCCGCCCGGACAGCACGCCGGTGATCCAGATCGAGTCGGCCATGGGTGCGGCCGTCGAGGTCTTCGACGGCTCCCGCGCGCTGGCCGTCGACCGCAGCCGGTTCCGGCCGGTGAAGACGACCAACGAGCTGCTGCTGATCCGCTCCGACCTCTACCGGCTGACCGAGGACTCGCTGGTGGAGTCGACGATCGACCACGACGAGCCGTTCATCGACCTCGCGAAGGCCTACGCCCACATCGGCCCCTTCGAGCAGCGATTTCCGCACGGGGTGCCCTCGATCCGACACTGCACGAGCCTGCGGGTCGAGGGTGACGTGACGTTCGGGGCCGACGTGGTGTGCACCGGCGACGTGCGCGTCACCGCCGACGTGCGCAGCATCCCGGACGGCGCCCACCTCGAGGGCGACGTCTGATGCGCACCGTCGCCGAGCACCGCGCGGCCGTGCTCGCCCTCGTCGCCCCGCTGCCCGCCACCACCGTGCCCGTCGGGTCGGCGCTCGGCCTCGTGCTGGCGCAGGACGTGGTGGCCAGGGTCGACCTGCCCGGCTTCGACAACTCGGCGATGGACGGGTACGCCGTGCGTGCGGCCGAGCTCGCCGGCGCCACCGCGCAGACCCCCGTCGTGCTGCCCGTCGCGGGTGACATCGCGGCCGGCGACACCACCCACCACGTGCTGCCGGCCGGGCACGCGCTGCGGATCATGACCGGCGCACCGATGCCCGAGGGCGCCGACGCCATCGTTCCGGTCGAGCTCACCGACGGCGGAGCCACCGAGGTGGCGCTCCACGTCGCCCCGGAGTCGGGCCGCTCGCTGCGGCACCGCGGTGAGGACGTGCGCACCGGTGACCTGGTGCTGCCGGCCGGCACCCGGCTCGGCCCCGGCCACCTGGCGCTCGCGGCGGCGGCCAACGTCGCCGAGCTGTCGGTGCACCCACGCCCGCGGGTGGTCGTCATCTCCACCGGCGACGAGCTGGTCGCCCCCGGGTCGGTGCTCGAGCACGGCCAGATCGTCAACTCCAACCACGTCATGCTCTGCGCGCTCGTCGAGGCGGCCGGCGCCGAGGTCGCCGGGTCGGCTCACCTGCGCGACGACGCCGCCGCGATGCGCGCCCTCCTCGACGACCTGCCGGGCTCGCCCGACCTGGTGCTCACGACCGGCGGCGTCTCGATGGGGGTCTACGACACGGTCAAGGAGGTGCTGACCGCCGACGGCGGGGTCGAGTTCGTCAAGGTCGCCATGCGACCCGGGATGCCGCAGGGCTGCGGTGTCGTCGGGCGCTCGGGCACGCCGGCGGTCACCCTGCCGGGCAACCCGGTCAGCTCGTTCGTGTCGTTCCACGTGTTCGTGCTCCCCGCGCTGCGGCGGCTCGCCGGCCTCGACCCGGACTCCGACGGTGCCTTCGACGCCGTCGCCGACGCCGGCTGGGCGGCCGCCCCGGGCAAGGTCGAGCTGACCCGGGTCGTCGAGACCGCCGGTCGGGTGCGGCCCTCGGGCGGGCAGGGGTCGCACGTGCTCGGCGCCCTGTCGGCCGCGACGGCGCTGGCCGTGGTGCCCGCCGACGTCGACCGGGTCGAGGTGGGCGACCGGGTGCGCTGCCTCCCTCTCCTGGGGCAGGATCGCGACCGTGGCCTCTGACTCCTCGACCCGACCGCCTTCGGGGCTCACCCACGTGCGCGCCGACGGGACGGCGCACATGGTCGACGTCTCCGCCAAGGCGGTCACGGCGCGCCGGGCAGCCGCGGCCGGCCGGGTGCTGCTCTCGCCCGAGGCCGTCGCCGCGCTGCGTGACGGCGTGGTACCCAAGGGCGACGCGCTCGGCGTGGCCCGGGTGGCCGGCATCCAGGCCGTCAAGCGCACCCCCGAGCTGATCCCGCTGGCGCACCCGGTGGCGGTCCATGCCGTCGAGGTCGACCTCGACGTCGTCGACGACGGCGTCGAGATCCGGGCGGTCGTGCGCACGGCCGACCGCACCGGCATCGAGATGGAGGCGCTCACCGCCGTGGCCGTCGCCGCGCTCGCCCTCATCGACATGGTCAAGGCGGTCGACAAGCACGCCCGGATCACCGACGTGCGGGTCACCGCGAAGTCGGGGGGCCGCTCGGGCGACTGGGAGGAGGGCGCGTGACCGGTTCCCTGGCGGATGCCGTGGATGCCGCGCCCCTGGCCGGCCGCACCGCGGTCGTGGTGACCTGCTCGACCCGTGCCGCCACCGGGGTCTACCCCGACCGCGGGGGTGCCCTGCTCGTCGAGACGCTGCGGGCCTGGGGGGCCGCGGTGCCCGACGCGGTGGTCGTGCCGGACGGGCCGGCCGTGGCCCACGCGATCGAGTCGGGCCTCGCCACCCGGCCCGACGTCCTGGTCACCACCGGAGGCACCGGCCTGACCCCCACCGACCGAACCCCCGAGGCCACCCGGCCGTTCCTCACCCACGAGGTGCCGGGGCTCGCGGAGGCGATCCGGGCACGCGGGGTGGCCCACGGCATCCCGACCGCGGTGCTGTCGCGAGGGCTGTCGGGCCTGGCCGGACGCACCCTCGTGGTCAACCTCCCGGGGTCCACCGGGGGGGTTCGCGACGCGCTCGAGGTGCTGGCCGAGGTGTTGCCGCACGCGCTGAGCCAGGTGCACGGGGGCGACCACTGATGTGGGAGCGGGTGCGCCGCCGGGCCGCGGAGTCGCTCGAGCGCGGTGATGCGGATGCACCGGCCGAGGCCGGGTGGCCGTGGCCGGTGCAGCTGACCGGGCGCACGCCGACCGGCATCGAGGTGCTGCTGCGGCCGCTGACCGTCGACGACGGGCCGGCCTTCCAGTCGGTGCGCCGGGCCAACGCCGCGTGGCTGGAGGAGTGGGACGCCACCTCGCCGGACCCCGACGCGCCCAGCCGCACGTTCGAGGAGCTCGTCCAGCAGTACGACCGTGACGCCCGCGCCGGCCGCGCGCTGCCCTTCGCCGTGGAGGTCGAGGGCCGGTTCGTCGGCCAGCTGTCGGTCGGCTCGATCGTGCTCGGGTCGTTCCGGTCGTGCTACATCGGCTACTGGGTGAGCCGGTCGGTGGCCGGGCAGATGGTCATCCCCACCGCCATGGCCGTGGCGGGTGACCACGTGCTCGGCACGCTCGGTCTGCACCGCATCGAGGTGAACATCCGGCCCGAGAACACCGCGAGCCTGGCCGTGGTGCGCAAGCTGGGCTTCCGCCGCGAAGGGCTGCGGCCGCACTACCTGCACATCGCCGGGGCCTGGCGTGACCACGTGTCCTTCGCGCTGACCACCGAGGACCTCGCCGGTGAGACGCTCCTCGACCGCCTGGCGCGGATCACCGGGCGGGAGGCCGGCCGGGGTTCCGAGGCACTCGAAGCACAGTCGTCACAACAGTCACTTGCGCGACACACCGAGAGGGGTCCGGCGCCCGACGGCGACGCGCACCTACCGTCGTAGCGTGCAGTCGCCGTCGAGCCTGATCTTCCTGGTCCTCCTCGGTGTCTGGGCTGCCTATTTCGTGCAGTACTGGGTCCGGCGGCGCGACCACGTCGCCACCGCGCGCTCGGTCGAGCAGTTCAGTGAGGCGATGCGCGTGCTCGAACGACGTGACCCCCTGCCCCGTACCGACCTCTCCGAGCCGGCCCCCCGCTCGTACGCCGTGCACCCGGCGCGCACCGCCCGCCCGCAGGTGCTCGTCAAGCGCGCCGTGGCCGCCGAGCCCGGCCCGATCGGCGTCACCGAGCGGATCAGCGACTCGGATGCCGTTGCCCCGGTTGCCGCTTCGGCCACCCGCCCGGCGTCGCCCTCGCCCGCTGGGCCGGTGCGTCGCCCGGCTCCGGTGGGCGCAGGTCGCCGCCGGGTGCACCCGAGCCGTCGGGTGCGTGGGCTGCTGCTGCTCGCCGCGGTCGCCGAGCTGCTCGTCATCGCCCCGCTCGTCGCCACGTCGATGCTGCCGCTGTGGGCGCTCGCGCCCGCCCTGCTGGCCGTCGGCTGGGCCGCACTGTTCGCCCGGGCCGGTGTCCGCGCCGAGCAGGCCATGGTGCGGGCCACCCGTCGCCGCCAGGCCGACCTCGCCCGTCGCCGGACCGGGGCGCCGGTGGCGCCGCGCAACGCCGGGGTGCGCCGGTCGTCCGGCCCCGCGGCATCCGGTCGTCCCGCTGCCGCGCCCGTCGAGGTTGCCGAGCCCGTCGAGGTTGCGGACTCTGTCGGGGGCGCGGAGTCCGTCGGGCGCGAGCACGCCGACGACGTCGTCACGCTGACCGAGCCGGCCCTGGTCGGAACCGACTCGTCCGTGGTGGAGCCCGTCGCGGCGGAGGCCGTCGTGCCCGTCGCGCCGGTCGAGCCCGCCGCCGACGTCATGGTGCCGATCGTCGACGAGGACGACATCCCGCTCACCTGGGACCCCGTGCCCGTGCCGCGCCCCACCTACACGATGAAGGCCAAGGCCGAGCGGGCCGAGGTCGCCCCGGCCGCGGTCACCCCGGACCCCGCGCCGGTCGTGCGCGAGAGCGAGAGCGACGACTCGGCCTACGACCAGCGCCGGGTCGCCGGCGCCTGAGTCCGCCAACCGCGGGCCGACCCCGTCAGCGGTGGTCGAGAACAGGCAACACGCAGGAGGCCAGCGCGCCTCAATGTGCGTGTTGCCTCCTGTCGACCTGACTCGCCGGGCGGCTGACGGTGCGCCCACGGACGGACAACCGCGCTCGACCCGACCGTGGGCTCCCGGGTTCACGCACGAACGGTGGCTTGGCACGGCATCCGTGATGCCGTTTGACCGTCCGTCGGCGCAGGCGGCGGGCCGACGCTCAGTCGGTGCGCTCGGTCTCCTCGTGGGTGGCGGCCTCGGCGCGCTCCTCGACGTCCGCCGCCTCGACCTCGGCCTGGGCCTCCTCGCCGGGCTCGAGAACCTCCTCGGGCGTCTTGGCCTTGCCGGGCGGAACGTCGTCCTCGCTCTCGGGCCCGTCGAGCAGGTGGTGGCCGACGGCATTGAGCACGGCCACGGTCGGAACCGCGATGAGACCGCCGATGATGCCGGCCAGGATGACGCCCGCCGCGATCCCGAGGATGACGGCGAGGGGGTGGATGCGCATCACCCGCCCGACGAGCAGGGGCTGCAGCAGGTGGGCCTCGACCTGCTGCACCCCGATGACGATGCCGAGCATGATGAGCGCCTGCACCGGGCCGAGCGCGACGAGGGCCAGCAGCACCGCGACGGTGCCGGAGATGGCCGCGCCGACGACCGGGATGAAGGCGCCGAAGAAGACCAGCAGCGCGATGCCCGAGGCGAAGGGCACGCCGAGGATCGCGGCGCCGATGCCGATGCCGGCGGCATCCACCGCGGCGACGACCAGCGTGGCGCGGGTGAAGGCCGACAGCTGGGTCCAGGCGATCAGGCCCGAGGAGTGCACCTTCTCGCGCGCTGTTCGCGGGAAGAGCCGCACCACCCAGCCCCAGATGAGCGGGCCGTCGTAGAGGAAGAAGTAGAGGGCGAACATCGCGATGAAGAAGCCGGCCACGATGTGCGTCGCCGTGAGGCCCGCCGAGGCCGCCGCGTCGGTGAGGGTGCCCGAGCTCAGCCACTCGCGGGCCTGGTCGATGTAGCCCTCGAGCTGTCTGTCGGTGACGCCGAAGGTCGTGTTGAGCCACTGGCGGATCTGGTCGATGCCGTCGCCGACCTTCTCCCCGATGTCGTCGATCTGGCTGGTGAGCTGGGAGCCGACGAAGGACAGCAGCCCGAAGACCATGGCCAGGGTGCCGATCACCGTGATGCCGGCGGCCAGCCCACGCGGGACGATCCGGGTCAGCAGGGCGTAGACCGGCTGGAGCAGCGCCGCGAGCAGCAGCGCCACGAGGATCGGGATGACCACCTCGGACAGCACGTTGGTGATGTAGAGAACCGCCACGGCCGCGGCACCGATGACCAGACCGCGCCAGGCCCACTCGCTCGCCGTGCGGATGCCGCGCGGCACCGCCCAGTGCGCGGGCCGGTGCGGGTCGTCCGGGGCCCCCGGGTCGACTGCGGACCCTGCCATGGCCGCGTGGGGGATGGCGGCGGGGTCGGCCGCGGTCCGGTCCGGGCGGGGTGGGCGCAGTCGCATGCGGCGATCGTATGTCCTGCCCGGTCAGCGGCCCTCACGACCAACCGCCGGGCTCGCGATGCACTGCCCTGCAGCGGCTCCGATCCGGTTTCTGGGTGGCTGCGCGCTGGTGTTATCGTTTCTCCCGCATCGCGGGGCTGTGGCGCAGTTGGTAGCGCGTCTCGTTCGCAATGAGAAGGCCAGGGGTTCGAATCCCCTCAGCTCCACCCGACGGGAACCCCGTCCGACCAGCATGAACGTGGCTGGTCGGGCGGGGTTTCGTCGTTGTCATCGGTGCCCGACCTCGGTTCGTGTCCCCCGTGAGGGGTCCCGGGCCGCTGCCGTGCCGTAGGACCTTGCGAAGACCGCAGGTGCCTCGAGCAGACCGAGCGAGCGGGTATCGCGCCTCGCGACCATGCGCGGTAACGGCAGCCGCCGCGCGAAGGGCGTCGTCGTCCGGGCTACGAACCTTGCGGACGCCGCTTCACCAAGGCCCGCACGATCCCGAAGGCAGCGGCCCCCACGACGAGCGCCCCTCCGATGAACAGGGCGGCTTCTTCAGGGGTTGGCATCAGCGACATGGAGCCTTCCTACCACTCGGATTGAGCCCCGGGTGGGATCGGCAGGACTCGCGCTGCCAAGGGCGCAGCATCCTGCGCCTTTGACACCTCTGGGACCCAGCACAACGCCGCTGCAACCTCGCACGTGCTGGCTCATGGCGGTCAGGTCGGGCCGGTACCAGCAACAGCCCCGCACGTTCCAAAGTCGTCGTCGTCGTCCTCGACTCCGAGCACTGGTGCGGTGGGCCGACCTGAGACGGGACCCGGCCGCCGTCGGGGTCAGCGGTTGCGCAGCACCTGGACGAGCACGCCGGGGTAGTCGGTGATGATGCCGTCGACCCCCCAGTCGATGCCGCGGTTCATGTCGCTGCCGTGGTTGACGGTCCAGACGTACGTCTTCAGCCCGAGCTGGTGAGTGCGGTCGACGATGGCCTGGTCGATGTTGCCGAGCGCGGGGTTGACCGCGTCGAGCCAGGTGCTGGCGGACACCAGCTGCTCGTCGGTGGGGCGGGTGTAGTAGAGCAGGGCGACCGGTACGTCCGGGGCGAGCTGGTTGTAGGCACGCAGCCACGGCTCGTCACCGGCCTGCATGATCACCTTGCCCTTGCGCAGCGCCTGGACGAACGTCGGGATCGACCGGAGCTCCTTGTCGATGTCGGTCTCGATCCCGGGGAAGGCCCACGGGTCCTTGGCCTCGAGCAGCATGCCGGCGCTCGACCCGACGGCCTCGACCCACTCCCGCAGCGTGAGGATTCGCTGGCCCGCGAACTCCGGGCCGAACCAGGAACCGGCATCGAGCTGCTTGATCTCGGCCAGGGTGTAGTCAGCGACCTGGTAGCTGGTGCGGTCGGGGAAGACCTGCTCGACGTCCGTGGTCCGGGCGAGGCTGAGGTCGTGGGTGATGACGAGCCGTCCGTCCTTGGTGCGCATGATGTCGTTCTCGACGTAATCGGCACCCTGGCGCAGCGCCAAGCGGATCGCCGCGAGAGTGTTCTCCGGAGCCATGGCGCCGGAACCGCGGTGACCGATCACCGCCACGTCGGGAGGGGCTGCAGCGGCACCACCTGCTGGGACGGCGACTGCGAGGACGGTCACGAGCAGGGCTGCAGCGGCGCTGGGCAGGAACATGGAGACGCACTCCTTGGGTCGACGGCATTGTCGGGCACCAGAATGTAAGCGGTTACATTCGGTGGTTCCAGCACCCTAGCCCGGTCCCACAGACCGAAAGGGCGACAGCCACCGGGCATTCGGCGACCGGTCGGGCCTCGGGCGCGCCGCACGTACGCAGGCCGTTCAGCCAGGGATCGGCCAGTGTTGGGCATCCTCGGACGACGGCATCTGGTGACATGCAGTCGGACTCCTGGGCGCCTGCGCCCACGCTCACGAGCGGGCGGCGACCTGTGCTCTGCATGTCACGGGAAGCGGCCGTCGTCGTCGCGCGCCGTCCGGGTCAACGGGTCAGCTCGCCGGCGAGGTCCTGCTGCATCAGCTCGGCGACCGTTCTCGCGTCGTGGCCCTCGCCGAGCAGAACCGCCAGCTTGGTGAGGGCGGCCTCGCACGTCATGTCGAAGCCGGGCACCGCGCCCGCGCGGATCAGCGCCGATCCGGTCGCGTACGCGCCGGGCTGCACCGACCCCCGGACGCACTGCGTCACGATGACCACGACCACTCCCGGCGGCGGTGGCGGACTCGATCGCGGCCAGGAACTCCCGGTCCTCGGACGGGCCGTTGCCCGCGCCGTAGGCCTCGATGACCAGCCCCTGCAGGGGTGGCTGGCAGATGTTCGCCAGGATGGAGGCGGAGAACCCGGGGAACAGCCGGACCGACGCCACGTTCCCGAGCTCTCCGGCGGTGAGCCTCGGGTCGCCCTCACCGGCGCGCACGGCCTGGTGGTTCACGACGATGCCGATGCCGATGTCCGCGAGCGGCGGGAACCGCGGCGAGTCGAAGGCATCGAGCCCTGATGCGTCGACCTTCATGGCCCGGTTGCCCCGGAGCAGGGTGTCCCCGAACAGCAGGGTGACCTCGGGGATGCCGCCGTCGGCCGCCACCTCGAGGGCCCCGATGAAGTTCTGCCGACCGTCGCTGCGAATGCGGGCGATGGGGATCTGCGAGCCGGTCACGACCACCGGTTTGCCGAACGACGGCAGCAGGAACGACAGCGCCGACGACGTGTAGGCCATCGTGTCGGTGCCGTGGAGCACCACGAAGCCGACGTGGTCCGAGCGCCGTTGGAACAGGATGCTCGCGATCTGGCGCCAGCTGTCGGGCGTCGCGTTGGCGGAGTCGATCGGTGGGTCGAGCTCGAGGAACGTGATCGGCGCCAGCTCGCCCCGCGAGTTCTCGACGATCCACTCGAGGTAGGGCCCGAGCGCACCGGGAACCGGGGCGTAGCCGTGCGGGGTGCCCACCATCCCGATCGTGCCGCCCGCGTTGACCACGAGCACGCTGTCACCCATGCGAGTCCTCCTCCTGCGCCCTCCGGGTGGCGCCCATCGGGTGTGAACGTCCTGACTCCGGTGCCGCGTGACGAGTCGGCGCTCCATGATGCCCGACCGACGCGACGGGCGAGGATCGGCGAGCCAACGGACACGCCCTATTGCATGCGAACCGGCGTCGCGTCCATCCAATGGACGCGCCCTCGGCCCGAGATGGGGCATGATTGTATGCAATATCCATCACGCTAGATCGACCAGACGGAGGCATCGATGCGGGTTCTGGGCCGCCAGGACGAGGGCGCCTGCTCGCCGGAGTGGTTCCGATCCGCCCTGGACGCGGGCCCGGAGCGCCTCGTCACCCGAGTGAACGCGGCGCGGATCCACTGGCGAGCCTGGGGCGACCCCGCACGACCCCTCGTCCTGCTGGTCCACGGTGCCGCAGGACTTGGTGGGTGGTGGGACCACGTGGCGCCCTACCTCGCGGTCGACCGGCACGTGGTCGCCCTCGACCTGTCCGGGCACGGCAGCAGCGACCACCGCAAGGCGTACCACCTCGAGGGATGGGCCGACGAGGTCGCGGCGGTGGCCCGGGCGGCCACCGACCGGTCGACCGCCGCCGGCGCCGTGCTCGTCGGCCACTGCATGGGCGGGTACGTCGCCCTCGAGGCAGCCCGCCGACTGGAGGACGACGATGTGGACACCATCGTGGTCGAGGCGCCCTTCACCCCGGAACCGCCGGAGTGGACTGCGGCCGGCGAGGCCCGGGCTGCCCGGGGCGCGCGGATCCACCGGACGCGACGAGCAGCGCGTGAGCACTTCAAGCCGGCGGGTGGCGCGCGACCCTCGACTACGTCGTCGACCACCTCTCGAGGCTCAGCGTGCGGTCCTGCGCGGGCGGCTGGCGGCTGCGTGTCGACCCGAAGGTCTTCGCGCACGGCATCCGCCCCGAGTGCGTGGCGCTGCCCGCCGGACGGGTCGCCGTCTTCCGGGGGGAGCACGGCATCGTCGACCTCGAGCACACCCGTGAGCACTGTCGTCCCGGCGTGCCGATCACCACGCTCCCGGACAGCGGGCACCATCCGATGCTGGACCAGCCCCTGGCGCTCGTGGCCGGGCTGCGCACCCGCCTGGACGACTGGGCCACGGTGCCGTGATGGGCCCGACCGGCGCGCGATCGTCGTTACAGTCGGTGGTGATGTGTCGTCGCGGTGCGGCGGGGACGAGAGGGGAGACCCGGTGAGCAGACGGACGGACAGTGAGCCGACGGTCGGTGGCGGAGTCGCCTACGAGCGCATCAAGCAGGCCATCGTCGAGGGGCGGTACCCACCGGGTGACCGGCTGGTCGAGCAGCGTCTGGCCGACGACTTCGACCTGTCCCGCACTCCGGTCCGCGAGGCGATCCGGATGCTCGAGGCCGAGGGCCTGGTGATCACCGAGCGACACCGGGGCGCCATCGTGCGCTCCCTCAGCGCGGCCGAGATCTACGACCTCTACGACCTGCGGTCCCGGCTGGAGTCCTACGCCGCCGAGCTCGCCGCAGAGCGCCGCAGCCCGGAGGACCTCGCCGCGATGGGGGAGGCGCTGGCCGACTACGACGCGGCGGTCGCGGTGGTCGCGACCACGCAGGGCGAAGGTGTCCGCGAGATCTTCCGCCACAACGAGCGCTTCCACGGCGCGATCGTCGCGGCGAGCCGACACTCGCGGCTGCAGCAGCTCATCGCCCGCACGGTCAGCGTCCCGATGGTGTACCGCTCCTTCCAGCGCTACCACAGCGAGGAGTTCGAGCGGTCCAGCAGCTTCCACCACCTGATCCTGAACGAGATCGACCGTGGCGATGCCGCTCGCGCCGGACGCCTCATGACCGAGCACATCCTCCAGGGCCGCGACAGCCTCTTCGTCGATCAGGCGGGCGGCCTCGGCGAGACGGAGCGCTCAGGGGCCTGAGCCCCGTCGCGCGTCGATCACCCCGGGGGGCTCAGGGCGCGGTCACCTGGTGCCGTGCAGCCGGCGCGGGTCGCTGACGAGGAGCTTGTCCGCGACAGCGGCGGCGACGGCGTCCTGAGCCGTACGGGGAGTGATGCGCCCCGAGCGCAGGGCGGCCGCGAGCACTGCGTCGTCGGCGACGCCGAGCGTCGGCCAGCCGCGCCTCGTGTCGGGCCGCGAGGAGGGGTCCGTAGCGGACCTCGCGCTCGCTCGTCTCCAGGGCTCGGATCGCCACGCGGGTCAGGTACTTCGTCCTGCCGCTCAGCCCGGGGAGCAGCTCGGCGGCGATGAACTCGCGCACGGACTCCATCAGGCCGACCGCGCCCGGTGCGTCGTGGGGCCCGGTCGCGGCCGCGGGTCGTCGTCCAGCGGCGCCGGGACCGGAGCCGCGACGCCGATGAGGTCCAGCAGGTCGCGCTCGACGGATGCGGTCCGCCGGCCGAGCGCCGCCAGCTCCACCGAGCGCTCGGAGCCGTCGAGGTGCGCAGCGGCCTGCATGACGCAGATCACCGCCCACTTGAAGGTGCCCAGCACCTCCCACCAGTGCACGGCCTCGGCGGTGACGGCGAGATCGCCGCCGGCGGCGTGGTAAGCGGCGAGCACGTCGGCCACCGTGGCCATGCCACCCATCCGGCCGTCTCCGCCGAACCGCCAGGAGGCCACGCAGAGCCACCCGAGGTCCTCGGCCGGGTCGCCGACGTGCGCCATCTCCCAGTCCAGGACCCCGGTGATGCCCTGCTCGGAGAACAACAGGTTCCCGACCCGGAAGTCGCCGTGCACGACAGCGCGGGCGCCCGCTGACTCGGAGGCGGTTGGCCTCGAGCCAGGTGAGACCGAGTTCCAGTGCCGGATGGGGCTCGCCGAGCTGGTCGAGCAGGTCCCGGTAGAAGACGAGGGGGTCGCGCACCGGCAGCTCGGGGACCGTGTCCGGGTCGATGCGGTGGAGCCGGGCCAGCGCCTGGGCGACGTCCGTCGCGAACCGCGCGCGAGCCGGTGCGAACTGCTCGGCGCGCAGGACGACCGCGGGGTCGGCCACCCCCGGCAGGCCGTGGACGAGCATGAACTCGCCCAACGCCTCGGGCGCGCCGTCGTCGCTGCTGCTGAGGACCATCGTCGGTGCGGGCACCCCCGCTCGGCCGGCGGCGCGGATCACGGCGGCCTCGGCCCGCTGGCCGACCTGGCCGGGGACGCCGCCGCTGCGCTCGCACTGCAGGAACAGGGTGGGGTGCTCGGGAGTCGCGGCGACGCGCCAGGTCGTCCGTGAGGCGCCGCCACTCAGCCGTTCCAGGGCGGGCGCCCCGCTCGTGGCGTACCGCTCGCTCAGGGCGTGGCCCAAGGCCTCCCGCCAGCCGTTCTCGTCCTGCGTCGGCTCTGACATCTGCACTCCTCGTTCGTCGTGACTGTATGCAATCTACCCGATTTCCGTCCAAAAACTTGTCACCAGCGCGAGGATTGTGTACAAAGGACTCGTGAACGCGATCGTCGAGCCCTCTGCACCCACCGGACCGCTCGCCGGCGTGCGGGTGCTCGAGCTCGGCAGCTTCATCGCCGGGCCGTTCGCCGGGCAGCTGCTCGGCGACTACGGCGCCGACGTGATCAAGGTCGAGCCGCCCGGCGAGGGCGACCCGATGCGCCGCTGGGGCGTCACGCGCGACGGCGACAGCCTCTGGTGGCCGGCGATCGCGCGCAACAAGCGGTCGGTCGCGCTCGACCTGCGCGACCGAGCGGGCCGCGACGCTCGTGCGGCCGACTCGCGGCGCAGTGCGACGTCGTGCTCGAGAACTTCCGGCCCGGCACGCTCGAGCGAGTGGGGCCTCGACTACGACGACGCTGCGCGCGCGCAACCCCGGCGTCGATCATCGTCCACGTCTCGGGCTTCGGCCAGACCGGGCCGCGCGCGCGGCGAGGCCGGCTTCGGCAGCGATCGGCGAGGCGGTCGGCGGCATCCGCCACACGACCGGCGACCCCGACCGGCCGCCGTCGCGCTGCGGGCGTCAGCCTCGGCGACTCGCTCGCCGCGTGTTCGCCGTGATCGGCGCGCTCGCCGCGCTCGCGCGAGCGCGACGCACAGCGGCGAGGGCCAGGAGGTCGACGTCGCGATCTACGAGGCGGTCGCCGCGCTGATGGAGTCGACGATGGCCGACTACGAGCTCGGCGGCGTCGTCCGCGGCCGCAGCGGCGGCACGCTGCCCGGCGTCGCGCCGTCGAACGTCGTACCCGACCGCCGACGGCAGCCGACGTCCTGATCGCCGGCAACGCCGACTCGGTGTTCGCCCGGCTGTGCGAGGCGATGGGCCAGCCCGAGCTCGCCACCGACGACGCGCTTCGCCACCCACGGCGCGCGCGGCGCGAACACCGCCGAGCTCGACGAGCATCGTCGCGCGAGTGGACGGCCGGCGCTCGACGCCGACGAGCTGCTCGCGGCTCCTCGCCGAGCACGGCGTGCCCGCCGGGCGGATCTACACCGCCCCCGACATGCTCACCGACCCGCACTACCTGGCCCGCGAGATGGTGCTGCGCGCCACCGACCGCGCCGGGTTGCGAGGTGCCGATGACCGGCATCGTGCCGAAGTTCTCCCGCACCCCGGGCTCGGTCGGGACTCGGCCCCGACCTCGGCGAGCACACCGCCGAGGTGCTCGGCGAGCTGGCCGGCGTCGACGGCGCCGAGCTGACGCTCAGCCATTCCGGATTCGTGCTCAGTGAACTTCTGTACCTTGACCACGTTTTGCACCGTCCACACTCCGTGCCCGTTCCTCACCGAGCAGATCAGCCGGCCGAGCCTGTGCTGTACGCCGAGCAGATCGAAGCCACCGCGGTCATTGCTGAGCTAGAGACCGATGCGAAGCACTCCGTCTGTCGCCCTTGAGCGCCCTCGCGAGCTTGGTGGCGGTGGATGCCGTTCCTGGACTACATGTCGTAGACGTGTAAAGATCTTGCGTATCGCCAGATCGCGGTTGAGACACTCGCGCTCCAGACTGTGCGTGCTGGACAGGTACGCCAGCCAGCGCTGCGCACACCTTCCTCGAGCCGCTGGTCCGTGGCGACGTCTGCCGAGCTTCGGATAGACCAGGCCGACGTGGCCGGCTTCACCCCGACCCAGCTCGCTCACCACAGCAGTCCTCGAGAGCGACGGTGGTTGGTACACGGCGCAGATCGTTCACGACCGTGCGATGCAGGCGTCGTACTTGCGCGATGGTGCGCGCACCGGCTCGAGACCGCTCCGCACCAGCCTTCTCGATGATCATCGTCTACCACTGCTCGGTTACCAGATCGTCCGCGAGACCAAATCCTCGTATGAGCTCAGGTTAGTCGAGATCACCTCACGAACATGCCGTTGCAGGTCTGCGACCTGCTCAGTGGCGCCGCGCCGGCTTCACGATGACCAGCAGCGCCTTGGCCCCAGCTGGATCTTCCACGCCATGCGTAGCTGAGCCAGGCCCGTGCGCGCGTTCACCTGATGTGCGACCGCTCGACACTGAATCACCCTCGCGAGGCTCTCCCGCGAGCGGCTGATGCAGCGCACGTCTCGGTCCTTGCGGATTCCAGTCCTGCTGCCTGCTGACCCTGACGCAGCCCACAAGATCACGCAGCTAACAGCGCGCCAAGAGATCAGCGTCATCGAGGTGATCGATCAGCGGATGCTGGCCGACGTGGTGGACCGAGCCCTGCAGGTCCGCGCGCGCTCAGCCTAGCCGACAACACCCCGCTCAGCCGGATCTGCACGTACGCACGCCTCGCTGAATCTACGACGCCTTGACGATGTGCACATGCACGCCGTTTAGCGACGCCTGCTGTCCCGCTGCGCGCCGTCGAGTTCTTGAGTCAGACTGTGGTCGCGCCTGGACTTCTGCTGCTGCGCCTCGCGATAAGCGCATCCTCGTCAGCCACAGCCTGCGCAAGCTGAATGCACCAGGTCAGACCAGACCGGTGCTGACCGCGCGTACTTCGAGCGCCTTGAGTCCGGCCGGAACCCTGTCGCGTCATAGCAGGTGTAGCCGAGTGTGTCGCCGCTCTGCTGCTCAGTTTCAGCTTCCTCATGCATCTGTCCATGGCCATAGCCCTCGTCTGCTGGCGAACGCTGCAGACCAGAAACATGCGCACCGGCTTCTCGGCCGAGTACAGTGGCGCGGGTGCTGTCGTCCTCGTCAGTGGCCTGCTCGCCCTCGCCTTCACCGCCCTGGCGCAGCATGAGCTCGACCACGCCTTCGAGCTTGAGCCTGGCCGGCTGGCCTGGTCCGTGGCGGCCGTCGTCCTGGCGTAATCGATACCGCGCTTGCCTGTCTCGCGCAGCTGAGGCCAGACCGTCGTTAGACCGCCGATGACCGCGCACACATCGCGCCGACCCCGATTGAGATCGTCGAGGTCAGCCCTGCGACAGCCTGCCGAACAAGGCCGTCGTCCTGACACGCACCAACCATCGCCCTGATCGGCGCTGGTCACCACAGGCGCTCGCGGGTCGAGGTGACCAGCTAAACAGCCGGACCGAGTAAAATGTTCACGCAGGAGCGGGTCCTGACCAGGATAGCCGAGTCGCCGGCGTGAGCTGCGCGGTTACCGTGCTCAACGTCAGCGCGCTCAGCGCGCGGTCGCACCAAAATCACGGCCTGAACGTTCATGCCATCCACTGATGTTCTTCGGTCAGCGCAACCAGTGTCGCCGTGGCCCAGGCCGTCGCCGGCCTCGAGAATCGCCGAGATCGCCGCATCGTAGTCTCTCGCTCGCCGTCGCCGTCGCCGTCGCCTTCAGGTGCCCCTACCAGATAAGTCAGCGCCGACGCGGTTGCGCGACGTGGTGCAGTTGACATCCTCGCGGTCGGTGGCCTGCGCAAGATCACCCTGGCCCAACACCATCGTCAGTATACCGACCAAGGTGGCGGAAACGCTACGAGTTCATCGAGCGCCTCGACCGTTCTACCACGCGCGCCAGCTTCGCCGACACTCGCGGCGGCACCTCGCCAATGCGTGAGCCGCCGATGCGCCCAGTCGGTGCTGAACTCGAGCGCGCGAGACGACAACTATCGTCGCCTGAGCCGCCGGGAACGTCGCCACCGAGAACCTGGCCTGGCTGCTGGTCGCAGCGGCTGCACCACGGCCTCCGACGTAGGTGCATCACCCTCCGCAGGATAGCCGTCTGCGTGGCCTCGCTCGTCGCCGATCCATCTCGCTCGCGCCGTTCCCGATGTGACCACCATCGCTGCCCTGACCGCTCTCCAGCCAGACCCTCCCCACCTCGTCCCAAAGGAGGTCCATACCTGTCGTGACCTGCTCCGCCGTGCCGCACAGCGACGCCCGGCGAGAACGCGCTGCTCATGACCGACGGTTCCGGGTCGACGCACCTACGCCCAGCTGTACGAGCGGTCGTGCCGCCTCGCGAACGCGCCTCGGAACGCTGAGCGGGCGCGGCGACCGGGTGGCCGCTGCTGTCGCGAGAACAACCTCGAGTACGTCGAGGCGTACTACGGCGTACCCGCCGCGGGCATGACGCTGGCGATGCTCAACTACCGCCTGCACCCGCAGGAGTGGGTGTGGATCCTCAACGACTCCGGCGCCAGGGTGCTGATCGTCGAGGCGAAGTACCTCGAGGCGCATCGCCGACCACCGCGCCGAGCTCGACCAGCGTCGAGCACGTCATCGTGATCGGCGAGGACGCGGCCGGGCGCGCACGACGTACGAGGAGCTCGTGGCGGCGCCTCGCCGACGGAGCCCGCCGGACATCTTCGACGACGACGACGTCGCCTGGCTGCATCTACACCAGCGGCACCACCGGGTCGCCCGAAGGGCGCCCAGCTCACCCACCGCAACCTCATCACCGCGCTGATCCAGTCCGTCATCGCGTACGAGCCGACCGCCGACACCGCTTCCTCAACGCGATGCCGCTGTGCCACGTCGCCGGCTACCTCACGCCGCTGCACCAGTTCCACGGCGGCACGGTCCTGATGATGTCCGGGCTGGGACCCGGAGGAGTGGCTGCGCGCTGCGTCCAGACGCACCGCGGTCACCAGCGGCGGCTTCGCGCCGACGATGATGCAGATGCTGCTGGCGCACCCGAAGATCGACGACTACGACCTGACGCAGCCTCGGAGTGGATGGGCTACGGCGCCTCCAAGATCCCGGTCGACGTGCTGCGCCGCACGATCGAGCGCTTCGGTCCCGTCGTGTACGCCGGGCATGCGGCATGACCGAGCTCGGCGGCAACATGCTGACCCTCGACAAGGAGACCCACATCCGCGCCGCGAACGGCGAGGAGTACCTGCTCGACGCGGTCGGCAAGCCGATGTCCCTGGTGGACGTGCGCGTCGTCGGACCCCGACGGCAACGACTGCCGCGGTCGGCGAGGTCGGCGAGATCGTCGTCCAGGGCGACCAGGTCATCGAAGGGCTACTTCGGCAACCCCGAGGCGACCGCCGACGCGTTCCGCGGCGGCTGGTTCCACACCGGCGACCTCGCCCGCCAGCGACGACGAGGGCTTCCTCTACATCGTCGACCGCGCCAAGGACATGATCATCTCCGGCGGCGAGAACGTGTACTCGCAGCGAGGTCGAGAACGCGCTCTACGAGCACCCGGCGGTCGCCGAGGCGGCCGTCATCGGCCTGCCCGACCCGAGCGCTGGGGCGAGATGGTGACCGCGTGGTCGTCCGCAAGCGGACGGGCGCCGAGGTCTACCGAGGACGAGATCGTCGCCCAGTGCCGCAGCCGGCTCGCGTCGTTCAAGCGTCCGCGCGCAGGTCATCTTCATCGACGCCCTGCCGCAGACCGTCAGCGGCAAGATCCGCAAGAACGTCCTGCGCGACCAGGTCGCACCGCCCGGCCCGCTGCGACTGGCCCGTCCTGACCCTCGACGTCCGCGAGACCCGGCACCCACCAGTCCACCGCTAGAGAAAGCACGAGAACCCCCATGTCATTCAACGTCGTGACCACCGGCCTGAAGTTCCCCGAGGGCTCCGGTCGCGCTGCCCGGACGGCGACGTGCTCGTCGTCGAGCTGCATCCGCGGCACCGCTGATCCCGCGATCGCCCCGGACGGCACCACCACGCGTGGTGGCCGAGCTCGGCGGCGGCCCCAACGGCGCCGCGGTCGGACCCGACGGTCGGGTCTACGTCGCCAACTGCGGCGGCATGTACGCCTTCGAGGTCGGCGGGTTCGTCTTCGCCGGCGGCATCCCGGAGGACTACACACGGCGGCAGCATCCAGGCCGTCGACCTCGAGACCGGCGCGGTCGAGACGCTCTACACCGAGTGCGACGGCGCTGCCGCTGCGCGGCCCGAACGACATCGTCTTCGACGCCCACGGCGGCTTCTACTTCACCGACCACGGCAAGAGCGACGGGATCACCGGCGACAAGGGGCACGCGTGTACTACGCGACGGCCGACGGCAGCTCGATCCGGCTCGTCGCCGGCGACATGAACGGGCCCCAACGGCATCGGCCTCTCCCCCGACGGCATCGCGCCTCTACGTCAGCGAGACCTTCACCGCCCGCGTGTGGTGGTGGGACGTCACCGCGCCGGGCGAGATCGTCGGCGGTCGCACCGTCGCCGGCTCCGGCGGCGGCAACTTCCTCTGGGCCGCCCCGGACTTCACGCAACTTCGACTCCCTCGGCGTCGAGGCCGAACGGCAACGTCTGCGTGGCCTCGCTGGCCCACCCCGGCATCGTCGTGATCAGCCCCGAGGGCGAGCTCGTGGAGTTCGTCGCCATCGACACCGACGGCGACCCCGGGATCACCAACATCTGCTGGGGCGGCGACCGGACCTGCGCACCGCCTACATCACCGCGTCGCCAGCACCGGCAAGGTGCTGCAAGTTCGACTGGCCGCGCGGCCCCGGTCTGGCCCTCAACTACGGCTCCAACCGGACGAACCGTGAGGGCGAGCAGGCATGAGCGCGGGCGTCTCTGCGCTCGCCGACCGGTTCTTCGCCGCGGTCTCCCGTGGGACCTCGCGGAACTGGAAGCGCTGTACAGCCCCGACGTGACCGTCTGGCACAACTACGACGACGTCGATCAGACGCGCGAATGAAAGCCTGCGGCTGCTCTCCTGGCTCGCCGCGAAGGCCGGCCCGCTGCACTATGTGGACGTGCGGCGGACGTTCTGGACGACGGATTCGTACAGCAGCACGTAGTTGAACGGCGGGCGGTCGAAGCCCGCCATGTCAGCTGCGAGCCAGCAGGCACCGCCGGATCGAGGAATACGTCGACCCGAGTCCGCTGAACACACGACTGGCGGCGACGGCAGCACCTTGATGGAACACCGATCGTGCTTGCCGAGGCACAGTCGGCGGTGACAGCCCACCATTGACGGGAACACTTGACCAGATTACTGTACCGATCAGTCGGTACGGCAGTTCGGTACCGGTGGCGCCAGATGCAAGAACAGTCCGGCGAAGACAGGAGCGGTAAGTGGAGTCATTCACCCATCTGCGGAAAGGCACGACGCCCCGCAGGATCCACGCGGACCTCGAAGGTCTCAAGGACGACGAGCTCGGCCGTGGCGGGTTCGAGTGGACGCACGGCACACCTCTACCGGCGCCACGACCCCACCCAGTACCGCAGCGAGGGTCCGCTGACCGGCGTCGACATCGCCGCGAGCGCACTGACCCCCACCGACAATGGACGATCCTGAGCGGCGCACCGCTGCTGATGTTCAGCAACGCCGACTGCCGGATCTCGCTGAGCATGCGCAACGCCCCCGCGCCGTTCTACGTACGCAACGTCGACGGCGACGAGCTGCACTTCGTGCACCAGGGCACCGGAACCTTCGTCACCGAGTTCGGCTCGCTGGCCTACCGCCCCGGTGACTACGTCTACCTCCCCAAGGCGACCACCTACCGCTCAGGTCCCCGACGAGGGCGGCAGCTGCGTCCTGGTCGTCGAGGCGGTGGACGAGTTCCGCGTCCCGCCGGCTGGGCGTCCTCGGCCGGCACTTCCCGTTCGACAGCGCGCTGTGGTCCGTCCCGAGGCCGCCGTGGTCGAGGACGACGGCCGCGACGAGTACGAGGTACGGCTGTACCACTCCGGTCAGCAGACCTCGATCTACTACCCGCACGACCCGTGCGACGCCGAAGGCTGGCGGGGCGACAACTTCCCGTTCACCTTCAACATCGATCGACTACAACGTGATCACCTCCGAGAGCGTGCACCTGCCGCCCACCGTGCACCTGTTCATGCAGGCCACTGGGCGTGTACGTGATGAACTTCCTGCCCAGGGTCGCCGAGGGTCGTGCCCGGGACCGAGCGCTACCCGTGGTGCACCGCAACGTCGACTTCGACGAGATCGCCTTCTTCCACGGCGGCAGCGTCTTCGGGATCGACCTGCCGCCGGGCATCATCTCGCACGCTCCCCAGGGCACGCACCACGGAGCCGCGGAAAAGGCCCGCGAACGCTCCCGGCGCCGCTTCGAGCGGGACACCCGGGTCGAATGGAAGATCATCGCCGTCGACACCCGGCGGCGGCTGGTGCCCAGCGAGGCGGTCCTGACCGCGGCGGCCGAAGCCGGCGCCGCACCCGGAGATCCAGATATGAGCACGGAAGCCAAGAAGTACGCCTACGAGCGCATCCCGTTCCTCGTCATGTTCGAGGACACCTCGGCCTACCGCGACACCTACGGCGGCACCGGCGAGTATCGTCGCCCTCGAGGCGCACCTCCTGCGGCCCGATCGGCGTCGGTCCGACACGGTGCTCGTGTTCATGCACCCGATCGGCGGCGGCGCCTACCTGCCGATGACGACCGCGCTGGCCCGCGCCGGCCACCACGTCGTCTACTGCAACAGCCGCTACCGGGGCGTCGACGCCGCGCTCGATCATGGAGAAGGTGGTCGCAGGACCTCGGCGCGTGCGTCCGCCACGTCACCGAGCGCGCTCGGCTACGAGCAAGGTCGTGCTCGCCGGCTGGAGCGGCGGCGGCGCGCTGTCGATGTACTACCAGCAGCAGGCCGAGCACCCGACGGTGACGGCACCCGGCCGGCGACCCGCCCGACCTGACGGCGCTCGGGCTGCGCCCGGCCGACGCCGTGCTGCATGCTCGCCGCCCACATCAGCCGCCACGGCACGTTGACCGAGTGGCATCGACGCGTCGATCCTCGACGAGCGCGACCCGTCGGTCCGCGACGTCGAGCTCGACCTCTACGACCCGGGCAACCCGAACCAGCCGCCGTACACCGGCCGAGTTCCTCGCGCGCTACCGCGCCGCGCAGGTCGCCCGCAACCGGCGCATCACGGCGTGGGTGAAGGCGCAAGCTGGCCGACCTGCGCGCCGGCCGGGCTGCGAGCACGACGAGCTCGGCGTTCGTCGTGCACGGCACGATGGCCGACCCGCGCTGGCTCGACCCGACGGTCGACCCCAACGACCGCGAGCCCGGGCTGGTGCTACCTGGGCGACCCGCGGGTCGTGAACATGAGCCCGATCGGGCTCGCCCGGTTCACCACGCTGCGCAGCTGGCTGTCGCAGTGGAGCTACGACGACGCCCGCGGCGACGCCGCTGACGGCGCGCCGCCGACATCACGGTGCCCGGTGCTCGTGATCGGCAACACGCGCCGACGACGCCTGCACGCCGAGCCACACCCGGCGGCTCTTCGACGCCGTCGGCCACGACGACAAGGAGCTGCACGAGGTCGCAGGGCGCGACGCACTACTACGCCGGCCCGGACCAGCGCCCCAAGCTGGCCGAGGCCGTCGGCTGATCACCGACTGGCTCGCCGAGCGCGGCTTCGCCCGCGCTGACCGATCACCCTGACAGAGAAGAGATCACCATGCCCGAAGCAGTAATCGTCGAAGCGGTCCGCACCGCCTTCGGCAAGCGCATTGTACGGCTCTCCGGCTGGCACCCCGCCGAGCTCGCGGCCCAGACGCTGATCGCGCTCCAGGAGCGCTCCGGCATCGACCCCGCCATCATCGATGACGTGATCATGGGCTGCGTGACCCAGAACGGTCCGCCAGAGCACCAACGTCGGCCGGACGGCCGTCCTGGCCGCGGGCTGGCCCGAGACCGTGCCCGCCACGACCATCGACCGGCAGTGCGGCTCCTCCCAGCAGGCCGTCCACTTCGCCGCGCAGGCGATCATGGCCTGGACCTGCGACGTCGTGGTCGCGGCCGGCCTGGAGGCCATGTCCACCGTGCCGATGTTCTCCAACGCGCCCGGCGGCGACATCCGCGCCGTCTACGGCGAGGCGGCGCACCAGCGCTACGCCGACCGCGAGGCGTACGGAGCCAGCGGGCTCGTCCCGCAGGGCATCTCCGCGGAGATGATCGTCGACCGGTGGAAGCTGACCCGCGAGGAGCTGGACGCCTACGGTCTGCAGAGCCACCAGCGTGCCGCCGCCGCCCGCGACGAGGGCCGCTTCGAGCGCGAGATCGTCCCCGTGCCCCGTCAAGGTGCGCGACCGCGAGACCGGCGAGGTCACCGTGAGCCCGGCGACACCTTGCTCGCCGACGAGTGCGATCCGCGACACCTCACTCGCCGAGCTGGCCGGCCTCAAGCCGTCCTTCGTCCCCGAGGGCCGGGTGACCGCCGGCAACTCCTCGCAGATCGTCGACGGCGCCGCCGCCGTCCTGATCATGAGCGCGGAGCATGCCGAGGCTCTGGGCCTGCGCCCCCGCGCCGTCATCCGCCACATGTCCGTGGTCGGCTGCCGACCCGGTGCAGATGCTGACCGCCCCGATCCCGGCGACCCGCCAGGTGCTCGCGCGGGCCGGGATGACCGTCGACGACATCGACCTCTTCGAGTTCAACGAGGCGTTCGCCCCGGTCGTGCTCGCCTGGCAGCGCGAGACTGGGCGCGCGACCCCGCGAAGGTCAACGTCAACGGCGGCGGCATCTCGCTCGGCCACCCGCTCGGGCGCCTCCGGCGCGAAGCTGATGGTCACCCTCCTCCACGAGCTGGAGCGCACCGGCGGCCGGTTCGGCCTGCAGACCATGTGCGAGGGCGGCGGCATGGCCAACGCCACCATCATCGAGCGGGTCGCGTGACCTCCGAGGCGCACTGGGTGGACCCGATCGACCTGAGCGGCCTGGTCGCCATCGTCACCGGCGCCTCCAGCGGACTCGGGCGCCGGTTCGCCCTGACGCTCGCCGACCGCGGCGCGACCGTGCTCGCGGCGGCCCGCCGCCTCGACCGCCTGGAGTAGCTGGCCGCCGAGCAGCGACCGGGTGGTCCACGTGCGGTGCGACATCACCGTCGACGACGACCGCGAGGCGCTGATCGCCCGAGCTGCGGAGCTCGGCGGCGTCGACGTCCTGGTCAACAACGCCGGCTGGGCCGAGGCGCTACCCGCCGCCGAGCACCCGCTGGAGTCGTTCCGCAAGACCCTCGAGGTCGACCTGACCGCGCTCTTCGCGCTCAGCGTCGCTGCCGCCGACCAGATGCGGTCCGGCGGCGGCCGGTTCGATCGTCAACATCGCGTCGGTGCTCGGGCTCGTCGCCTCGGCGCCGATGACCCAGTCGGCCTACGGCGCAGCCAAGGGCGCGGTCGTCACCCTGACCCGGCACCTGGCCTGCGAGTGGGCCCGCGACGGCATCCGGGTGAACGCGATCGCGCCCGGCTGGTTCCCCAGCGAGCTGACCGCGCAGATGCTCGCCGACGAGGCCGCAGCGACGTGGATCCGGCGCAACACCCCGATCGGCCGGCCCGGCCGACCCGAGGAGCTCGACGGAGCCCTGCTGCTCCTGGCCGGCCCCGCAAGCACGTACATCACCGGACAGATGATTGCCGTCGACGGAGGATGGACAGCACGATGAGCACCACGAAGACGCGCCGCCAGGCCCCTGTTCGACGACACCCACGAGGACTTCCGCAGCAGCTTCCGGGCGTTCGTCGCGAGCGAGATCGTCCCCCACCACGACAGCTGGGAGGACGCGGGCCGAGTGGACAAGGCGATGTTCCTGGAGGCCGGCGCGCGCGGCTTCCTGGGCATGGCCGTGCCCGAGGAGTTCGGCGGCCTCGGCGTCGACGACTTCCGGTTCAACGTGATCATCCTCGAGGAGCTGCAGCGGGCCAACGTCATCGGCTCGGGGATGTGCATCACCCTCCACAACGACGTCGTCCTTCCGTACTTCCTGGGGTCGGCGTCCGCCGAGCAGAAGGAGCGCTGGCTCCCGCGGTTCGTCACCGGCGAGCTGCATGGGCGCCATCGCGATGAGCGAGCCCGGCGCCGGCTCCGACCTGGCCGGCATCCGCACCAGCGCGGTCCGCGACGGCGACCACTACGTCGTCAACGGGTCCAAGACCTTCATCACCAACGGCCTGAACGGCGACCTGGTGCTCACCGCGGTCCGGACCGACCCCCGATCCGCACCGGGGCCTGAGCCTGCTCGCCGTGGAGGGAGACACCCCCGGCTTCTCCCGTGGCACGCCACCTGGACAAGATCGGCCTGCGCAGCCAGGACACCGCCGAGCTCTACTTCGAGGACGCCCGCGTCCCGGCCGCGAACCTGCTCGGTGAGCCGGGTACCGGCTTCGGCACCTTGATGGACAACCTCGCCCAGGAGCGGCTGTCCCTGGCGGCGTCCGGCGTCGCCGGGGCGCGGACCGTGCTCGACTGGACGCATCGACCTACTGCCAGGAGCGCCAGGCGTTCGGCAGCGCCGTGTCCAGCTTCCAGAACACCAAGTTCGTGCTCGCCGAGCTGGTCACCGCGATCGACGTGACGCAGGTGTACGTCGACGACCTCGTCCGCCGCCACCTGGCCGGCGAGCTCGACGCGGTCGACGCCGCCAAGGGCAAGTGGTGGGCCACCGAGCTGCAGAAGCGCACCGTCGACCAGTGCCTGCAGCTGCACGGCGGCTACGGCTTCATGCGCGAGTACCCCGTCGCCCGGGCCTACCTGGACACCCGGGTGCAGACGATCTACGGCGGCACGACCGAGATCATGAAGGAGATCATCGGGCGCACCCTGGAGAAGGGCGGCCGGCGATGAGCGTCCGGCACGAGCTGCTCGACGGGGTCCTGCGCGATCACCCTCGACCGACCCGAGAAGCTCAACGCGATGACCGACGAGATGTGGTCGACGCTGCGAGGCGTGCTGGACGCCGCTGAGGGCGACGACGCGGTGCGGGTGGTCGTGCTGACCGGCGCCGGCGGAGCCTTCTGCGGCGGGTCCGACGTCGGGGGACTGCTCGGCGACCCGGACGCACTGGCCGAGCGGATGCGGGTCTCGAACGCGTGCGTGCTGGCCGTGCACCAGCTGCGGGTACCGACGGTGGCCGTGGTCGACGGGGTCGCCGCCGGCTCGGGAGCCAACCTCGCCCTCGGCGTGCGACTTCGTGCTCGCCAGCGACCGGGCGCGGTTCCTGCAGGTCTTCATCCGGCGTGGGTTGTCCCTCGACAGCGGCGCCAGCTGGTTGCTGCCGCGCCTCGTCGGGCACCGCCGCGCCGTCCAGCTCTCCCTGCTCGGCGACGACCTGGACGCCGCGACGGCCCTGGAGTGGGGCGCCGTCACCGCGGTCGTGCCCGCCGACGACCCTGACCGAGGCCACGCTCGGACCTGGCGGACCGGCTCGCCGCGGCGTCGCCGGCTGCGCTCTCGGGCACCAAGCGGCTGCTGACCGACGCCTGGGAGACCTCCCTCGCCGAGGCCCTCGAGGCCGAGATCACCAACCAGCTCGCGGTGATCGCCTCGCCCGAGGCGACCCGCGCGATCACCGAGTTCAACCGCCGATGACCCAGACCCTTCCCGTGCCGCGCCGCAGCACGGCTCGCCCACCCCACCGAGGAGAACCCGTGCCGACTCCGCTTCGTCACTTCACCGTCCGTCACGAGGACGGCGTCGCGATCGCGACGCTGGACGTCACGGGCCGGACCATGAACGTCGTCGACGCCGGCGTGCTCGACGAGCTGAGGGTCATCGTGGATGCCGTGCTCGCGGCTCCCGTCGTGCGCGGCCTGGTCCTCACCTCGGGGAAGCCCGGCTCCTTCGGCGGGGGCGCCGACCTCACGACCCTGCCGGCACTCGCCGCCGACCCGGGGACACCGGACTTCCTGGCGCGCATCCACGAGACGATGACCCGGATGGCCGACGCGTCGAAGCCGCTCGTGGCCGCCATCGACGGTTATGCGCTGGGCGGCGCACTCGAGATCGCCCTCGGCTGCGGCATCCTCGTCGTGAGCGACCGAGCGGTGCTCGGGCTTCCCGAGTCGACCCTCGGCCTGATCCCCGGCGGCGGCGGAACCCAGCTGCTGCTGAGCCGGGTTGCTCCGGCCGACGCCATCGAGCTCATGGTGTCCGGCCGCACCATCGTCGCCGACGAGGCCGAGCGCCTGGGCCTGGTCGACCGGGTCGTGTCGCCCGACGCCCTGCTCGCGACCGCCGTGTCGCTCGCAGCCACGAGCGGTGCGAGCACCCGTCGCCACCCGGCGCCCACGCCGACGGAGATCGACGCGGTCGTCGCGGCCGGCGAGGGCGTGCGGCGGCCCCCGAGCGTCGCGGCCCAGCGTGCGCTGCTCGAGATCGTCAGGGTCGGGCTGGCCGAGGGGCGTGAGGCCGGCCTGGCCGCGGAGCGTGAGCACTTCCAGCGGCTGCTGCGCTCGGAGGAGAGCGCTGCCCTCATCCACCTCTTCCACGTCGAGACCGCGGCCAAGCGCCGGTTCCGCGCGGCGGGCAGCCGCCCGGCCACGATCGCGGTGGTGGGTGCCGGCCAGATGGGCGCCGGGATCGCCGCCACTGCCGTGGCTCATGGAGTCGGTGCGGTCGTGCGCGACGTCGACGAGTCGCGCATCGAGGAGGCTCGAGTGCGCGCCGAGTCGGCGGCGGCCGGGGCGCCGACCGCCGGCAGCTGGGCCGGCACGAGCGACTGGGACGGCTTCGCCGAGGCCGACGCGGTCGTCGAGGCGGTCTTCGAGGACCCGCAGCTCAAGCGGCAGACCCTGGCCCTGGTCGCCGAGCGCGTCCGCGACGACACCCTCGTCACGACGAACACGTCGGCGATCCCCGTGACCAGCCTGGCGGACGCGGTGCCGAGTCCCGGACGCTTCCTCGGCACGCACTTCTTCTCGCCGGTGGAGAAGATGCCGCTGGTCGAGCTGGTCCCGCACGACGGCACCGACACCGACGCACTCGTCCGGGCCGGAGCGCTGGCTCGGGCGCTCGGCAAGGTCCCCGTCGTCGTGGCCGACTACCCGGGCTTCTACACCTCTCGGGTCTACGCGCGCTGGCTCATCGAGGGCCTGCGGCTCCTGCTCGACGGCGCGGACCCGGAGGCCATCGAACGAGAGGCACGCCAGGTCGGCTTTCCCGTCGGCCCGTTGCAGGCCTGCGACGAGGTGACGCTCGAGCTCGTGCTGCGCGCCAGCGTCGAGCAGGTGGGCGAGCCGGTGCTCACAGGCCGGATCGACGTGCCTCAGGTCAAGGAGCTGCTCCGTGTCCTCATCGCCGACGGTGTCCGGGCAAGCGCGCCGGCCGCGGGTTCTACAGCTACCTGGACGGGCGACGGCAGGGCTTCGACCCCGGTCTGGCGGCCCTCGTCGACGCTCCGGATGCAGGAGTTGCCGACGGCGAGGCGGGGGAGCGACTGCTCCTCGCCTTCGTCAGTGAGTCGCTGCTCTGCTGGGACGACGCCACCCTCTGCCACCCCGACGACGGCGACCTCGCCGCGGTGCTGGGCATCGGCTTCCCGCGTCGACTCGGCGGACCCTTCCACTGGGCCGACCGAGTCAGGCCCGCAGAGCTGCTGCGCCGGCTCGAGCGCCTCGACGGTGCCGCGTTCCCGCCCGGTGCCACGCTGCTCAGGTTGGCGTCCGACAGTGGACAGTTCGCCGACGAGCGGCGGCGTGCGCGTCGGGGTCGCGACCAGACGTGACCTTGGGCCCGCATGGCGACCTCGGACTGACGCTACGGCCCGGAGGGCGGGTCACCCAGCACGGGTGACCCGCCCGCACCTTCACACCGCCCACACTGGCAGCACCTATCGGAGCCAGGGAAGGGGCCATCGTGGCACGCACAGCAGGCAGGAACGGCGTCATCGGCATGATCGTCATGGTGGTTGGGGTCATCTTCGCCGTGGCGGGGGTGGTCACCTACTTCATCGTCTCCGACCAGCTCGCGGCCGAGAACATCACCGTCTCGGAGGACGCGGCCAGGTTCGCCGGACAGGACGTGACCGGGCCGTTCACCGCGTACGCGGAGGCGGAGGTCATCAACAAGCACGCGCTCGAGGCCACGGGCGGCAAGACCTACGCCGAGCTGGACCGGGAGGACCCCGCACGCCAGACGGCCATGCAGGCGTCGTTCCTGCGGGCGTCGCTGTTCACCTCGGTGGTGGCCTTCGGCGTCGCCGCCATGGCGACGGTCCTCGGTATCGTCATGGTCCTCATCGGCTGGGCGCTGCGCTCCACCGGCGGTCCGGTGGTGACCCGGGAGTCCTCCGGGGCGGACACCGCATCCGCGCCCGCGTGACGTAGCCCGCACGCGGGCAGGGTCGTGCCCCGGGTCGTGACCGGGACACGACTCCGGCCCCGGTCGCACGCCGGCGTTCGGGGTTCGGCTGCCTGCCGACGCGCCCTGGCGGGCTCAGCGCCGCGCGGCTGGTGCGGCTCACCGGCGTCCCCCGGCGCTCACCCCTGCGGGGTGAATCGCGCCCTCCCACGGTCGCCAACACTGGCCGGGAGGCCCGCCCGGGTCCGAATTGGGAGGACGTCATGGCTCGTCGTGTCGCGACCCGGGTCCTCGCCGACCCGGGCCATCCGGTCTCGCGGGCTGCGAGCATGACGCCATGAGCGCTGCCACCGCGACCCGCCGCCCCCTCGCCGTCACCGTCGTGGTGGTGCTCACGGCGCTCGTCGCCGTGCTCGACGTGGTCATGGGGGCACTCGCCCTCGCGGGGGCGCAGGACGTCGGCCCGGTGTCCGGGATGACCGCCGACGAGTCGTTGGCCACGGCCCGCGTCGTCGGCCTGCTCTTCCTCGCCTTCGGGCTGGTCCAGGCGGTCGTCGCCTACCAGCTGGCCAGGGGCTCGAACGGGGCGCGGCTCGTCGTCACCGTGATCCTCGCCGCCCAGCAGCTGCACTCCCTCTACCTGGGGGCCCAGCTCGACCTCCAGCGGGTGCCCGGCTTCGCCGGCCTGGCGATCGCCGTCGCCATCCTGTTCCTGGTCTGGAACCCGGTGTCCTCACAGTGGTTCGACCAAGGACGCAACAGGGCGCTCGCCCAGTCCATCGCCACCGAGGGCGCCGAGCGGCAGCCGTCGGGCACCCGGGTCATCGACTTCCTCGTGCGGCTCGTCGTCCTGGGCGGGACGATCGCCCTGATGCCGGGCGTCACGACCGACTCGCCCGGCTCGCTGATCATCGCGGTGGTCATGGTGTCGCTCGCGGGCTGGTTGCTGCAGCCGTTCTTCATGCGCGTGGCGCTGCACTTCGGATGGATCGGCGCGGTGCTCCTCGCCCTCTTCGCGAATGCCGTGGTGCTCGGTCTCGGCCTCTGGCTCACTCCCGGCGTCGACGTGTCCAGCCCTCTCGTGGCGTTCTTCGCTGCCTGGGTCTACGCGCTCGTCATGACGCTGATCACCTGGGCGTTCAGCATCAACAGCCGCGACTACCTCACCGTCCACGCGATGCGGATGGGCGCGCGTGAGGAGCACGAGGCGACGTCCGACATCCCGGGGGTCGTGTTCGTCCAGCTCGACGGTGTTCCGGCGCCGTTGCTGGAGAGCGAGATCCGCTCCGGCAACATCCCCACCATCAGTCGATGGGTGCGGTCGGGCAGCCACACCTGGACGGAGTGGACGGCCCGCGTGCCGTCGACCACGCCGGTGAGCCAGGCCGGGCTGCTGCACGGCAACAACCACGGCATCCCGGCGTTCCGGTGGTTCGACCGCGAGCTGGGCCGGCTCCTCGTCGCCAACCGGCCCGAGGATGCCGCGATCATCGAGGCGCGGGTCGGCAACGGCCGCGGGCTCCTCGCCGACGACGGCGTCAGCATCTCCAACCTGTTCTCCGGCGACGCCGCGACCTCGCTGCTCACGATGAGCGGCCTCAAGGAGGGCGCCAAGGGGCTCGGCCCGTCGCAGTCGTACGCCGCCTTCTTCACCCACCCGGCCGGCATCCTGAGGGCGGTCATCATGACCGTCGGGGAGATGGTCAAGGAGGTGTTCCAGGCCCGGCGCCAGGTGCGCCGTGCCGTCGAGCCCCGGATCCACCGCGGTGGCGCCTACGTCGCCCTGCGCGCGGTCACCAACGTCTTCCTGCGCGACCTCAACGTCGCCCTCGTGGTCGAGGCGATGATGAAGGGCTCCAAGGCGATCTACGTCGACTTCGTCGACTACGACGAGATCGCCCACCACGCCGGGGTGACCCGCACCGAGTCGCTCGCGGCGTTCTACGGCCTGGACGACGTGCTGCGCAGCATCGAGCAGGTCATCACCGCCGGCATCACGCCGCGGCCGTACCACGTGGTGCTCGTCTCGGACCACGGGCAGAGCCAGGGCGCGACGTTCCTGCAGCGCTACGGGGTCTCGCTCGAGGACCTCATCCTCGGCTACTTCGACGGCGACGCGACCGTGACGGCGGCGACCGGCGAGGTCGAGGCCTGGGGCCCGGTGAACATGCTCATCGGGCAGCTGTCCGGGCAGGCCTCGGTGTCGGGCCGGCTGACCAAGCGTGCCATCGCCGACCGTGACCAGGACGCCCCGGTCGGCCCGTCGGGCGTCACCACCGACACCACCGGGCCCGGTGACGCCCCGGCCGAGATCACCGTCGTCGGCTCGGGCAACCTCGGCGGCGTGTGGTTCAGCCAGCACACCGAGCGGCTGACCCTGACCGACATCGAGCGGCTGCACCCGGGCCTGCTCGCGATGCTGGCCGCGCACCCGGGCATCGGCTTCGTCGTGGTGGCCACCGAGCACGGGCCGGTGGCCCTGGGCGCCGAGGGCACGCACGACCTGACGACCGGCGCGGTCGTCGGCAAGGACCCGCTGACCCTGTTCGGCACGGATGCCGTCGGCGACTTCATCCACGTCTCGTCGTACGAGAACGCCCCGGACATCTACGTCAACTCGCTCTACGACCCGATCCTCGACGAGGTGGCGGCGTTCGAGGAGCTGGTCGGGTGCCACGGCGGCCTGGGCGGCTGGCAGACCCGACCGCTGATCGTGCACCCGGCGGAGTGGGCGATCGACGAGGACCTGCTCGACGAGCGGGGCCGGCTGCGCGGGGCCGACACGGTGCACCACCAGATGGTGCGCTGGCTCGAGCGGCTCGGCCACCGCACGAACCTGGCACCGGACGCGCCGGCGGCCGCGGCGCCCGCGTCGACGGCCACGACCGACCCCGGTGCGGCGCCCCTGGCTCAGGCGGGAACCGGCTCCGACTGACCGGCGGCGGCCGTGGTCGCGGCCGCGGCACACAGCCCGAGGAACGCGCCGAGGTCGATCAGCTCGCCCGGGGTGCGCGGGGCGAAGTCGGTGAGCACGGTGGACCGCACGATGTAGGCGCAGTGCTGCCCGCGCGAGATCGCCACGTTGAGCCGGTGCCGGTCGAGCAGGAAGCCCATGCCGCGCGAGACGTCGGAGTGCGAGGACGCCGCCAGCGACAGGATCGCCACGGCCGCCTCCTGCCCCTGGAACTTGTCGACGGTGCCGACCCGGACGTCGGTCAGGCCGGCGTCGTCGAGGGTGCGGCGCAGCTGGCCGACCTGGCCGTTGTAGGGCGTGATGACGATGATGTCGGCGGCGCGCAGCGGTCGCGGCCCGACCGGGGCGCCGTCGGTGCCGCGCTCCTGCGGGTCGTGCCAGGTGCGGCCCAGCAGGTCGTGCACCAGGTCACGCACGACCTCGGCCTCCTCGGGCGACCACGTCGAGTTGTCGTGGTGGTCGACCAGGCGCACGTGCAGGCCGGGTTCGACCCCCTCGAGCTGCCGGGCCGCCGTGGTCGCGGCCTCGGAGCGCAGCTGGCCGGCGTAGGACAGCCGCGAGACGGGCTCGGTCAGCGCCGGGTGCATGCGCCAGGTGGTCTCCAGGAAGTAGCCGAGCTCGGCCGGCAGCACCGGCTCGTCGCCGATCAACCAGCCGAGCGCGGACGCGTCGACGGGGTCGGGGTGGGTGCCCTGCGACACCTGCGGCAGCTGCTGGGGGTCGCCCAGCAGCAGCAGCCGGTCTCCGGCCACCGAGCAGGCGAGGGTCTTCGCGAGGGAGAACTGCCCGGCCTCGTCGACGACGACGAGGTCGAGCTGGCCGCGGCCGATGCGCTTGGTGCTGGTGAGGTCCCAGGCGGTGCCGCCGACGACGTAGCCCCGGCCGGCGCGCACGTGCCCGGCGGCGAACTCGGCGAGCTCGTCGGCCTTGGCCAGGGTGGTCCAGGTGGCGCCCTCGGGGTCGCGGGTCGCCTTGCCGACCTGCTCGGGCGGGACCCCGGCGTCGACGACGGCGCGCAGGACGTTCTCGATCGCCTTGTGCCCCTGCGAGGTGACGCCCACGGCCCAGCCGCGCTCGAGCACCAGCCGGGCGATGACCCGGGAGGCGACGTAGGTCTTCCCGGTGCCGGGCGGGCCCTGGACGGCCAGGTAGGAGTCGTCGGTGGCGAGCAGGGCGGCCTCGATGGCCTCGAGGTGGCGGGTCGGCCCGACGCCCACACCGGGCAGCGGCCCGCCATGGCGAAGCCGTGGGAGCCGCCGGGCGAGCAGGTCGATGCCGGCGGTGCGTGGCAGGTCGTCGCCGGCGTCGACCACCCGCTGGGCCACCTCCGCGAGGGCCTCGTCGATCGGCCGGGTGCTCAGCACCTTCGAGGGAACGAGGGCCACCGGCAGGTGCGAGTGGCCGCCGCCGTCCTTGGGCTGGAGCTCCTCGACGAGCAGGCTCTGGTGCAGCCGGCCGTTCTCGGCGAGCCGGTCGTCGGCCTCGACGATCGCGACGGTGGCGGTGGAGCGGGCGTTGGCGTGGCCGGGCAGGGTGGTGACGCCGGGCGGCGGTGGGTCGACGTAGACGGCGCTCACCTCGTCGCCGGGGCCGGCCGGGATGCCGCGCATCGGCTCGCCCTCCAGGCGCAGCGTGCGTCGGGGCCGCTGGCGCGGCGTGGACTGGTGCCACGGCTCGACGACCTCGGCCGACTCGATGAGGAACACCCCGTCGGCCACCCGCCAGTCGCCGACCGGCACTCGCAGCCGCTCGAAGTGGGCCTGCCAGACCGGCTTGTCCTCACGGGCGTGGAACAGCACCGACGAGGCGACCAGGGCGACGGCCTGCTGCTCGGCCGAGCGCTCGTGCGGCTTGGTGCCGACCAGGCGGTCGCGCAGCAGCGTCTCGAGCCGGATCAGGGCCAGTCGCTGCTCGGAGGGGGTCTGGGCCACGGCGGGCTCCACCCCCACCACCGGGCCGTCGACCGGGCCGGCCACGCTGGAGGCTGCGCCCTGGGCGAGCAGCCAGTCGCGCAGCATCCACGTCGAGACGCAGTCGTCGCGGTTGTAGTCGGCGATCTCGGCGATCAGCCCGGCGGCCTCGTCGTGCCGCTCGGCGTCGCGGGCCGCCATGAACTGGTGGTAGACGACGATCGAGTCGGCGGCGTTGGTGACGGCGGCCTCGCGGGCCTCCATGTAGAGCGGCTCGAGCTTCTTGATCGAGTACGAGCGCTGGGACACCCGGATGGCCGACCGGACGACGGCGTAGAGGTCGACGAAGACCCCGTCGCGCAGCAGCTGGTCGACCTCGTCCTCGCACACCCCGTGGCGGGCCGACAGCCGGAGCAGGGCCGCGGTCTCGTAGGGGGCGTAGTGGTAGACGTGCAGGTCGGGCCACTGCCGGCGACGCGCGTCGAGCCAGGCGACGAAGTCGATGAGGGCCTGCCGCTCGGCGTCGCGGTCGTGGGCCCAGAAGGTGCGGAACACCGGTGCGCCGGTGTCGACCTCGACGATGCCGAACAGGTACTCCAGGCCCCAGGTGCGCGAGCCGCGCTCGGACCACAGCGGGTCGCCCTCGAAGTCGAAGAAGACGTCCCCGGGGCTCGGCCGCGGCATCCGTCGCAGGGTGTCGGGGTCGGTCACCTCGGAGCGAACGCCACCGTCGGGGTCGCGCTCCTGCTCCAGCTGGAGCCTGGCCTGCTCACGCAGCCGGTCGAGGGTGGCCCCGCGCACGTCGGCGACCGGCTCGGTGCGCACGGCGAGCTCGTCGATCGTCGTGACCCCGGCGTCGATCAGCTTGCGGCGGGTCGGACCGCGGACGCCGGCCACGAGCAGCAGGTCGCGGGCGGCCTCGACCTCGGGCTCGCAGACCTCGCACCGCCCGCAGGCGAGCCACAGGGGGTCGCCCCAGCCGGCCGGCCCGGGGGAGTCGCGGTGTGCGAGCAGCAGCGCGTCGAGGCGGGCGCGTCGGGCGAGGTAGACGGGCACGATGTCGTCGAGGGCGAAGTCGCGCACGTCGCCACTGCCGACGACGAGCCGGGCGACGGGGGCGGTGGGCACGCCCGCCTCGCGCAGCAGGGCGGCGTACGCGGCGATCTGGAGCAGCGCCGGCACGCTCTCGATGCGGGCCAGCTTGGTGTCGCTGACCAGCCAGCCGTCGGGGGTGCGCTCGAGGAAGTCGGCGTGGCCGACGAAGCCGCCGTCGAAGAAGGTGGCCTGGTAGACGACCTCGGCGTCGGAGTGCAGCGCGTCGAGGGTCTGGGCGTGCGCCCGGGCGAGGTCGTCGGGGGAGTAGCCGGGCCGCTCGAACTGCACGACCCGACCCGGGTGTGCCCGGGCCAGCCGGCGCAGCTCGGCCTGCTCGTGCTCGTTGCCCAGCGCGATGACCCGCGCCGCCATCGGGTCGTCGTCGACGACGACCCGCTCGCCGCGGCCGAGCACGACGTCGAGCTCGCGGACCAGCGCGAACTCGCACGCCGCTGCCGTGCGCAGGTCGCTCGCGCTGATGACGAGCCGACGGTCGTCGCCGAGGAGGAACATGCCCCGAACCTAACCCCGGCCACCGACACCGGCCCCGACGCACGCGCGACCGCGGCACCCGTGCGCCGGCCGCCGGCACCGCAACCGTCGAACCGGCGCCGATGTGCCGTGAGCGCGGTCGCGCCTCGACCGGCGGAACGGCTCCGGTGTCGAGGCCTGAACGCTGCCGCACCGAGCGTCGGGAGCACGTCGGACCCGGCGACCCGGCAGCCGGCTCAGATCCAGCTGGGGAACCACATCCGCCAGCGCCAGTGCTCGTACGGGAGGGTGTCGGCGACGTAGATGGGGTGGAAGAACGCGAACAGCGCCAGCGTGAACACCAGGTAGCCCCCGACGACGAACCAGCGCCACCGCCAGCGCTCGGGGTTGTCCTCGCGCCGGCCCACCCACAGGCCGATGAGGAACACCACCGCCAGCACCACCCACGGCTCGAACGCCACGGCGTAGAAGGTGTAGATGGTGCGGTCCTGGTACATGAACCACGGCAGGTAGCCGCCGATGAAGCCCGCGGCGATCGCCCCGGCCCGCCAGTCGCGCCGCACCAGCCACCACCACAGCACGACGAGCAGGGCGAGGATGCCGACCCACCACACCGAGATGGTGCCGATCGGGTTGATCGCCTGCGAGCACTGGTCGACGGTGCAGCCGGCCACGCCCCGGGTCGGGCTCTCGTAGTAGAACGACGTCGGCCGGGTCTGCACGAGCCACGACCAGGGGTTCGACTGGTACGGGTGCGGCGTGTGCAGCGTGGTGTTGAACTGGTAGGCGTCCTGGTGGTACTTCCACCAGTTGCGCAGCACCGGCGGCAGCCACTGCGGCCCCTCGCCGGGGTTGAAGGTGTCCCACTGCCGGTGGTAGCCGATCGAGGTCAGGAACCACCCCGACCAGGACAGCACGTAGACGACCACGGCCGTGCCCACCATCGCGAGCGCGGCGAACGGGCCGTCCTTGAACAGGGCCCCACGGCCCCATCGGCGCACCCCGGCCGCGCGCCGGGCGCCCATGTCCCACCAGACCGACATGAGGCCGAACGCCGCGAGGAAGAACAGGCCCGACCACTTGGTGCTGCAGCACAGGCCGAGCGACAGGCCCGCCACCCACCGCCACGGCCGCCAGCCGAGCCACGGCCCCACGCCCGCGGGCCAGCTGCCGCGGGGCAGTGCCCCCACCTTCACGGCGAGGATCTCGCGGCTCCGGTCCCGGTCGACGAGCAGCGCCGCGAAGCCGCACAGCGCCCAGAACGACACGATGATGTCGAGGATGCCGGTGCGCGACATCACGAAGTGCGACCCCTCGAAGGCCAGCAGGAAGGCGGCCACGCAGCCCAGCGCGGTCGAGCCGAACAGCCGCCGGGCGACCCGGCCGACCACGAGGATCGACAGCGTGCCGACCAGCGCCACCGAGAACCGCCAGCCCCATCCCGACCCGGACCCGAACAGCCACTCGCCGGCCGCGATGAGCCACTTCCCGGCGGGCGGGTGCACGACCATGTCGCCGTCGGTCGTCGAGAAGATGTTCTGGTTGCCGCCCACGAACGCGTCGTCCGGCTTCTTCAGCGAGTCGAGCACCCGCATCTCGACGCCGTAGTGCAGCAGCGAGTACGCCTGCTTGACGTAGTAGGTCTCGTCGAACACCAGGGCCTGGGGGCGGTCGAGGTTCCAGAACCGCAGCACCCCACCGACCAGGGCGATCAGCCCCGGGCCCAGCCACCCCCACAACCGGTCGGTCGGTCCGGTCCCGAGCAGCCGCAGGCGCAGCTCGTCGGTCCGGGTCACCGGCACATCCTAGGTTGGCGGCTTGTGCAGCCCACGCCCCTTCCACCGCGTGCGAGGATCGCACCATGAGCGGCGGCGTGCTGGTGCTGGCAGCGACGCCGATCGGCGACCCCCGGGATGCCGCCCCACGCCTGGCCGACGAGCTCCGCCTCGCCGACGTGGTCGCCGCCGAGGACACCCGCCGGCTGCGCCGCCTCTGCCAGGACCTCGACGTCAACCCCACCGGCCGGGTCGTGTCGTACCACGAGCACAACGAGGCCGAGCGCACCCCCGAGCTCGTCGAGCGGCTGCGCGAGGGCGCCCGCGTGCTCGTCGTGACGGATGCCGGGATGCCGTCCGTCTCCGACCCCGGGTACCGCCTCGTCAGCGCCGCGGTCGGGATCGACGTGCGGGTGACCGGCGTGCCGGGGCCCTCCGCGGTGCTGATGGCGCTGGCCGTCTCCGGGCTGCCCGTCGACCGGTTCTGCTTCGAGGGCTTCCTGTCGCGGCGGGCGGGGGAGCGCGCGGCCGCGCTCGCGGGCCTGGCCGCCGAGCCGCGCACGATGGTGTTCTTCGAGGCTCCGCACCGGCTGGCGCGAACCCTGGCGGCGATGGCGGAGGCCTTCGGGGCCGACCGCCGGGCCGCCGTCTGCCGCGAGCTGACCAAGACCTACGAGGAGGTGCGCCGCGGCTCGCTGTCCGAGCTGGTGGCGTGGGCCTCCGACGGCGTGCGCGGCGAGGTCACCCTGGTGGTGGCCGGGTCGAGCGGGCCGGTGGCCGACCTGGCCAGCCAGCTCGAGGGCATCCGCGAACGGGTGTCCGAGGGGGAGCGGCTCAAGGACGTCTGCGCCGACGTCGCCGCGGCCACCGGCCTGTCGAAGAAGGCCCTGTACGACGCCGCCATCGCCGACCGCCGCGCCTGACCCACGGATCGGCGATGCTCCGCGCTGCTGACCCGTCCGGGCCGCGGAGGTGCGTCTGCGGAGGTGGCGGAGCCACGGCATGCCGCGTGAGCACCTGACGAGCAGTCGGACCCGAGCCGGGCGCTCGCGCGGGGGCGCCGCGGGTTGTCCCCAGCCGGCGTCGAGATCTTTACGGCCGTTGACTCCCTTCTTACGCTGGAGAGGCTCTCCGCACCCGGCCCCGCCGCTGCGGTGAGCACCCCTGACCCGGGAACCCCTCGGACCCTGGAGCACGATGTCCCGCACGGCACGCAGACCCTGGGCCGCACTCGCGGCCGCTGCCGTCGCGCTCTCCTTCGCCCCGCGTCGCGCTCGCGCTGCGCCCCGCGGCGCTCGCCGCCCCCGACGCCTGCAGCGCCCGCGTCAACAACACCCACGCCAAGCTGGCCGAGTGCATCACCCTCGCGGGGGTGCGCGAGCACCAGGCCGCGCTGCAGGAGATCGCCGACGCCAACCACGGCACGCGGGTCTCGGGGTCCCCGGGATACGACGCCTCGGTCGACTACGTCGTGCAGCGGCTGCGGGCCGCGGGCTACACCCCCGACGTCCGGGCGTTCGTCTTCAACACCTTCGTCTCGCTGGCACCGTCCGTCGTCGAGCGCGTGTCACCCGCCCCGACCGGCACGGTGAAGAACGCGATCCTCAGCTACTCCGGCAGCGGCGACGTCACCGCCCCGGTCACGGCGCTGCCCGGGCCCCCGGTCGACCAGACACCGGGCTGCGACTCGGCCGACTTCGCCGGCTTCCCGGTCGGCAGCATCGCCCTGGTCAGGCGTGGCGAGTGCACCTTCGCGATCAAGGCGCAGAACGCGTATGACGCGGGCGCCTCCGCCGTCGTCATCGTCAACAACGCGGCCGGCGACCTCAACGGCACCCTCGGCGAGGGTTTCGCGCTCGACATCCCGGTCACCTCGGTGACCCAGGTGGTCGGCGACCAGCTGGCCGCCACGGGCGGCCTGGTGCTGCACGTCGTCACCTCCACGTTCCGTGGCCCGGCCACGACGTACAACGTGGTCGCCGAGACCCCCACCGGCAACGACGCCAACGTCGTGATGGCCGGCGCCCACCTCGACTCGGTCAACGCGGGGCCGGGCATCAACGACAACGGCTCCGGGTCGGCCGCCCTGCTCGAGGTCGCCGAGCAGCTGGCCAAGGTCAAGCCGGTCAACACGGTGCGCTTCGCCTGGTGGGGCGCGGAGGAGTCCACCCTGGTCGGCTCCTCCCGCTACGTGGCGGGCCTGACCGACGAGGAGCGCAGCCGGATCGCCCTGTACCTCAACTTCGACATGGTCGGGTCGCCGAACCCCGTCTTCTTCGTCTACGACGGGGACGACTCCGACGCCACCGGCGCCGGCCCCGGACCGAGTGGCTCGGACCGCATCGAGAAGACCTTCGAGGCCTTCTACGCCCAGCGGCAGGTGCCGTTCAAGGGCACCGACTTCAGCGGACGGTCCGACTACGGCCCGTTCATCGCGGCCGGCATCCCCTCGGGTGGTCTGTTCACCGGCGCCGAGGGTGCCAAGACCGCGGAGGAGGCCGCCATCTGGGGCGGCACCGCGGGCCGGGCCTACGACCCCTGCTACCACCAGGCCTGCGACACCCTGGGCAACGTCGACCTGCACGCCCTCGACGTCAACAGCGACGCGATGGGCTTCGCGATCCTGCAGTACGCGATGAACACCTCCGACATCAACGGCATCCCGGGCAAGGACAACTTCCCGCCGGTCACCCCGGCACCCTGACGTCCGACCCGCGGTCCCACCCGACGATCCGCGACCACACGACGATCGGCGACCGCCCGAGCCATACCGACTGGTAACCGGGCCAATGTCACATGTGGGTTAGGTCCGCCTGACCTCGCCTGACCTGCCGCCCGTCGTTAGGCTGCGCTTCGTGGCCACAACGACAGCTCCATCGCGTCCGGCGTCGGCCCGCCGCACCACCATCGCCCTCAAGGTCCTCATGGCCGGCACCGGGCTGGTGTTCGTCGGGTTCGTCCTGCTTCACATGTACGGCAACCTCAAGCTCCTGTCGGGCGAGGTGGCCTACAACACCTACGCCGAGCACCTGCGCACCTTCGGCGAGCCGATCCTCCCGTACGGCGGTCTGCTCTGGATCCTGCGCGTGGTCCTGATCGTCTGCCTCGTCGGCCACCTGTACGCGGCGTTCTCACTGTGGGGCCGCGCCGGCAACGCCCGCCGCACCCGCTACTCGGCCGCCCGCACCGCGATGCGCACGGCGTGGATGCGCTGGGGCGGCGTCGCGATCCTGCTCTTCCTGATCTGGCACCTGCTCGAGTTCACCATCCTGAAGGTGTCGGTCAACCCCGACTTCCAGGGCCCCGACATCGATCAACAACCCCTACCGGCTCGTCGTCGCGAGCTTCCAGGTGCCGTGGACGACGCTCATCTACGTGCTCGCGATGGTCGCCCTCGGCCTGCACCTCGCACACGGCACGTTCAGCGCCCAGCAGACCCTTGGCGCGACGGGCACCCCCGCCGCCTACCGCCGGGCCAAGGCCATCGGCTACGCCCTGGCCGCCGTCATCGCGGTGGGATTCATCATCCCGGTGCTCGCGATCTCCTTCGGCCTGATCAAGTGAGGCACTGACATGAGCGACACCACCGTGAACGCCGGCATCGCCCACGGCCTCTACACCGAGGGCGACCCGGTCGCCGACACCAAGGCACCCGGCGGTCCGATCGCCGACAAGTGGACCACCCGCAAGTTCGAGGCCGCGCTGGTCAACCCGGCCAACCGCCGCAAGCTCGACGTCATCATCGTCGGCACCGGGCTCGCGGGCGGCGCCGCCGCGGCGACCCTGGGCGAGGGCGGCTACAACGTCAAGGTGTTCTGCTTCCAGGACACCCCGCGCCGCGCGCACTCCATCGCCGCGCAGGGCGGCATCAACGCCGCGAAGAACTACAAGGAGGACGGCGACTCCACGTACCGCCTCTTCTACGACACGGTCAAGGGCGGCGACTACCGCGCCCGCGAGACCAACGTCTACCGGCTGGCCGAGGTCAGCGCGAACATCATCGACCAGTGCGTCGCCCAGGGCGTGCCCTTCGCCCGCGAGTACGGCGGCCTGCTCGACAACCGCTCGTTCGGTGGCGTGCAGGTGTCGCGCACCTTCTACGCGCGCGGCCAGACCGGCCAGCAGCTGCTCATCGGTGCGTACCAGGCGCTCGAGCGCCAGGTCGGCGCCGGCACGGTCGAGCAGTTCACCCGCCACGAGATGCTCGAGCTCGTCGTCGTCGACGGCAGGGCCCGCGGCATCATCGCCCGCGACCTCGTCACCGGTGAGATCGAGACCCACCTCGCGGATGCCGTCGTGCTCGCCTCGGGCGGCTACGGCAACGTCTTCTACCTCTCGACCAACGCGATGGGCTCCAACGTCACGGCGAGCTGGCGGGCGCACCGCAAGGGCGCCTACATGGCCAACCCCTGCTACACGCAGATCCACCCGACCTGCATCCCGGTGTCGGGCGACCACCAGAGCAAGCTGACCCTGATGTCGGAGTCGCTGCGCAACGACGGCCGGATCTGGGTGCCGAAGAACCGCGACGACTGCGACAAGGACCCGCGCCAGATCCCCGAGGCCGACCGCGACTACTACCTCGAGCGGATCTACCCGAGCTTCGGCAACCTGGTGCCGCGCGACATCGCCTCGCGCCAGGCGAAGAACGTCTGCGACGAGGGTCGCGGGGTCGGCCCGATGGTCGGCGACTTCCGCCGCGGCGTCTACCTCGACTTCACCGACGCCATCGACCGGCTGGGCAAGGCGGCCGTCGAGGCGAAGTACGGCAACCTGTTCGACATGTACGCCCGGATCACCGGGGAGAACCCCTACCAGGTGCCGATGCGGATCTACCCCGCCGTGCACTACGTCATGGGCGGGCTGTGGGTCGACTACGACCTGCAGTCGACGATCCCCGGCCTGTTCGTCACCGGCGAGGCCAACTTCTCCGACCACGGCGCGAACCGGCTCGGCGCCTCGGCGCTGATGCAGGGACTGGCCGACGGCTACTTCGTGCTCCCCAACACGATCCGCGACTACCTGGCCAAGGGTCCGTTCGAGCCGCTCGCGGCCGACGCCCCCGCGGTCGTCGCGGCCCGCACCGTCGGTCGAGGAGCGCACCGCCAAGCTGCTTGGCGATCAACGGCGAGCGCAGCGTCGACTCCTTCCACAAGGAGCTCGGGCAGATCATGTGGGAGTACTGCGGCATGGAGCGCTCGGAGGAGGGCCTGCTCAAGGCGATCGACCTCATCCGCGGCCTGCGCGAGGAGTTCTGGCGCAACGTGCGCGTCCTCGGCGCCGCCGACACCCTCAACCAGAGCCTGGAGAAGGCCGGCCGGGTCGCCGACTTCCTCGAGCTCGGCGAGCTGATGTGCATCGACGCCCTGCACCGCCGCGAGTCCTGCGGCGGTCACTTCCGGGCCGAGAGCCAGACCGAGGACGGTGAGGCGCTGCGGCACGACGACCAGTTCCTGTACGTCGCCGCGTGGGAGTTCGAGGGTGGGGACGGGGACGGCGAGATGAGCGCCCCGGTCCTGCACAAGGAGGACCTCGTGTACGAAGCCATCGAGTTGAAGCAGCGGAGCTACAAGTGATCACCCCACGAAGTTCTACGTTCCTCCGTCACTCCGATACTTTGCGAGGACCCCGATCATGAATCTCACCCTGAAGATCTGGCGTCAGGTCGGCCCGCGGCACCACGGCGGGCTCGTGACCTACAAGGTCAAGGACATCAGCCCCGACATGAGCTTCCTCGAGATGCTCGACGTGCTCAACGAGCAGCTGAACGCCGCGGGCGAGGAGCCCATCGCGTTCGACTCGGACTGCCGCGAGGGCATCTGCGGCATGTGCGGGCTGATGATCTCCGGCAAGGCCCACGGCCCCGAGAAGACCACGACCTGCCAGCTGCACATGCGCAGCTTCAGCGACGGCGAGGTCATCACGATCGAGCCGTGGCGGGCCAGCGCGTTCCCCGTCATCAAGGACCTCGTCGTCGACCGCGGTGCCTTCGACCGGATCATCCAGGCCGGTGGCTACATCTCGGTCAACACCGGCTCGGCCCCGGACGCCCACGCGGTGCCGGTGCCCAAGCCGAACGCCGACCGGGCCTTCCAGGCGGCCGAGTGCATCGGCTGCGGGGCGTGCGTCGCGGCCTGCCCGAACGCCAGCGCGATGTTGTTCATGGGCGCCAAGGTCACCCACCTGGCCGAGCTGCCCCAGGGGCAGCCCGAGCGGCTGGCCCGCGTCGTCTCGATGGTCGACCAGCACGACGCCGAGGGCTTCGGGGGCTGCACCAACATCGGCGCCTGCTCCACGGCCTGCCCCAAGGGCATCCCGCAGGACGTCATCTCGACGCTGAACCACGACCTGATGAAGGCCTGGCGCTCCGGCGCCTGACCGGTACGTCTTGTTGCACGTGAGGCCCGCCGCCCACATGCGGCGGGCCTCACGGCGTTCGAGGGGGACTGTCCCGAGATCGACCAGCAGGTCACTTCGGGGACGGCGGCTCCCGTCCTGCATCGACCGGTCGGTCGGTGCCGGGACGGTCAGAGCCAGCCGATGCGGTCCCTGAGCAGGGCGTAGCCGACGAAGGCCACGACGTCGAGGATGGTGTGCGCGATGACGAGCGGCATGACCCGTTTGGTGCGCGTGTAGAACCAGCCGAAGATGATGCCCATCACCAGGTTGCCGACGAACCCGCCGAAGCCCTGGTAGAGGTGGTAGCTGCCGCGGATCAGCGCGCTGGTGAGGATGATCCGCCACTTCCCCCAGCCGACCGAGCCCCACCGGCTGAAGAGGTAGCCGATCATGATGACCTCTTCGAGCACGGCGTTCTGGGCCGCCGCGAGCACGAGCACGGGGATCGTCCACCACGCGCCGGCCAGGTTGGCGGCCGCGATCGTGGTGTTGAGGTCGAGGGCCTTGGCGGCGGCGTAGAGCGCCAGGCCGGGCAGCCCGATGGCGGCGGCGAGCAGGGCGCCGCGGCCGAGGTCCATCCACGGGCGCCGCAGGTCGAAGCCCATGGTGTGCGGCTCGTTCGGGTCGTCGCGCCGCAGCAGGTGCAGCGCGAGCAGCACGGGCACCAGCGCGATGACGATGCCGGTCAGCTGGTACGCGAGGTCGAGCCAGGGCCGGTCGGGGGTGACCGAGCTGTTCATCGCCGTGGTCTGCGACCCGAGCGACTCGACGCGGGTCAGCTTGTCGACGATGCGAAGGAGCGACCAGACCGCCGAGGCGCCGAGGGAGACACCGAGGACGAGCCAGGTCTCGGTGAGGTTCCTGCGCCGCATGCGGATCAGGCTATGCGGCCAGCCCGGATGTCGGCCGGACGCCGGCTGGGGGTCTGCTGGGAGTCTCCCGTACGGTCCGGCCGTCCGGTCGCCGGACCGTACGCAGGTCAGTGGGCCGTGGCAGGCCGGGCCGGAGCCGGGCGGGCGCCGCGGGGGCGGCTGGTCTGTTCGGCGGGCGCGGGGGTCAGCAGGGTGCCGACGGCGACGATGCCCACCAGCAGGGCGATCACGCCGATGCCGACGAGGACCTGCAGGAGCGTCAGGGTGAGAGTGGCAACCGAGGGGTCGGTCATGGGCCTACCTTTCTACGTATGTAGAGGATTCTACACCAGTAGAACCTGGATGGCGCATCCTGTTCCCGAGACCACGTCCGGTCCCGACGGATCCGGCCAGGCCGGCGCACCGCGCGACCGCGCGAGCAGCGCCAGCGACGGCCAGGCGGTCAGCCCAGCACGAGCGTGACCTGGGTCAGGCGCTCCACCGGCGCCATCGCGGCGGCGTAGCCACCGTCGAAGAATCCGGAGACCACGGCCGCCGAACAGGCGAGGGCGAGCAGGGAGGCGGCGGCCAGGGCGAGTCGACGCCGGGTGCCCGCGGCGGCGAACGCCAGCACGAGGAGCGCGACGTTCATCGGCAGGGGGACGGACAGCCGCCCGGTGGGGCCCACGGCATCCCACCATGAGGCGCTCAGTCCGCCGGCCACGGCGAGCAGCGACCCGGCCAGGGAGACGACCGTGACGCCGACCGCCGCCAGCACGAGCGTGGCGGCCGGAGGGGCGGCCCGGCGGGCCGGCGGGCGGGCCGCAGTGCGCGCCGAGTGACGGGCCCGCTCGCTGCGGGAGGGGGTGCGGGTGAGCAGCGCGGTGGTGGCGAGGTGCGGTGAGCGGGTCGATGACACGGGGTCTCCTTCGGTGTCGGGACTGCGGCGCCCCGGTGTGGTGGACTCCCATCTCCTCAGGCGCTCCTTGGGCGGTGCTTGGGCCCGGCATGGGCGCGACGCGACACAATGGCGAGGTGACGCCGCCCCCCAGCACCCGTGGTGGCCGCCGGGCCGAGCTGCTCGAGGCGGCCGTCGACGTCGTCGCCGAGTCGGGGCTGCGTGGCCTCACCCACCGGGCCGTCGACGCCCACGCGGGCTGCCCGAGGGCACCTGCTCGGCGTACCTGCGCACCCGGCTGGCGCTGCTCGTCGGGCTCACCGAGCACGTCGGGGGCATCCTGGCGCGCGACGTCGACGCGATGGCCGCGCAGGCCGCCCCCCACGCCGAGGACCCCGACGCCATCTCGGCGGCCGTCACCGACCTCCTCCTGCACTGGCTGCGCCACCCCGAGATCGTGCGGACCCAGGCCGAGCTCGCCCTCGAGGCGGCCCGCCGCCCCGAGCTGATGGACGTCTTCGACCCCTGGCGCCAGGGCCTGGTGCGCGTCGTCGAGGAGCTGGTGCGCTGCGCCGGCCGTGACGACCCCGCGCTGCGCGCCGCGGTCGGCGTGGCCGCCATCGAGGGGGTGCTCGCAACAGCCATCCGGATGCCGACCGCGCGCCGGCCCGCGTTCGTCCGCGCCGCGGTGCCCCTCGTCGTCCGCGGCCTGCACGTCACCGGGTGAGCGCCACGCGGTGCGCCACGCAGGTGCGTCGAGCGGCCGGGTGCCGCGCCTAGCATGGCGGTTCGTTGACGTGAGGAGCGCACCGTGCCGACCAGTCCCGGCCGCCTGAGCAGCGGCCTGCTGTCCGTGGCCGTGGCCACCGCTGCTGCTCGCGGGATGCACCGACGACGGGGAGCCCACGGCATCCGCCTCGAGCACCACCACCCCGACGGCGACCTCGAGCGCGTCGGCGACGACCAGCCCGAGCCCGTCGCCGACCTCCTCGGCGCCGTCGGTGGCCGAGGTCTTCCGCGCCGCCCGCACGGCATCCCTCTCGGCGGAGTCCGGGCACGCGGTGGGCACCGTGACCCACGACGGCACCAGCCTGCGGCATCGACGTCGAGGGCCAGGCCAACGGCTCGAACCAGACGGTCTTCATCACCAAGCCGGACGGCGGCACCGCCGAGGTGCTCACCGTGGGCGACGGGTACTGGGTCGGCGGGGACGAGGCGCACTGGGCCGAGATCACCGGCGACCCGAAGGCCGCCAAGTCGCTCGTGGGCAAGTACGCGCCGATGACGGAGTCCGACGCGACCGAGCTCGGGTCGTACACGCTGCGCACGATCCTCACCGACGACGTTCGCCCAGCCGGACCTCGCGGTGCTCGAGTCCGACAGCGGCGCCGCCACCGAGACCGAGGTCGACGGCCGGCCGGCCTACCTGCTGGGCGAGGAGGGCGGGGCACGAATGTGGGTGGCCGCCGACGGCAGCGCGACCCTGCTGCGCGTGGTCGGGCCGAAGAGCGAGCCGTCGGACCTCGTCTTCACCGACTGGGGCCGCGTCACGACGTTCACCGAGCCGCCCTCGCGACAAGATCGTCGAGGGCTGAGCCGGCGTCAGGTCGCGGTGTAGGCCGGGTCGCGTCTGGTGCGCCGCCATCGACGCACGCGCAACCACATCCAGATCAGCAGCCAGGCGAGCAGCGCCAGGGCGAGGATGACGAGCACCGGCGCGATGAGCGCGATGAGGGACAGGCTCGAGCGACGAGATGTCCTCGAGCGTGGAGACCACCGGGGCGCCGGTGCCGACCGTGCCGACGTTGATGGCGGGTCGGGCCGCCATCTTGCCGGTGTGCACCAGCCCGGAGATCAGCACCCCGAGCACGACCGACACCCAGGCGTTCTCCTTCATCCAGGTCGAGTTGTCGAGCTGCGCCGCGGCCGTGGTGGCCGCGAAGATCAGCCCACCCATGCTCGGCCGGATGAAGGTCTGGATGGTGTCGTTGATCGTGTCGACCGCAGGGATCTTGTCGAGGATGACCTCGGCGAGCAGCAGGGCGGCGGCGATGCCGATGGCCCAGGTGCTCTCGATCCACTCGTAGCCGACCGGAAGGGTGATGTAGTCGGTGAACCGTGCGATGAGCGCGACGACGAGGAACGGGATGTAGGCGTTCAGGCCCGCCGCAGCGGACAACCCCATCCCCGTGAGGGCAGCCAGCACGGCGTCCTCCTTGTGACGGCGGCCGCACCGCGCGACCGCACCGACGAGAGCAACATCGATCCCGTGCCAGCGTAGTCCCGGGCGTCGTCCCCGTGACCGAACCGTTGCACGTGGTGGGGCACCGGGAAAACGGGTTGTCGGCGCCGCCTAGGATCAGGGCCCATGAAGGTCCTCTCCGCCGTCGCCTGGCCGTACGCCAACGGCCCGCGCCACCTCGGCCACGTCGCCGGGTTCGGCGTGCCCTCCGACGTCTTCAGCCGGTACATGCGGATGGCGGGGCACGACGTGCTCATGGTGAGCGGGTCCGACGAGCACGGCACGCCCATCCTGGTGCTGGCCGACCAGGCCGAGGTCACCCCGCGCGAGTTCGTCGACACCAACCACGCGGTCATCGCCGGCGAGCTCACCGACCTCGGCTGCTCCTACGACCTCTACACCCGCACGACGACGGCCAACCACTACGCCGTCGCCCAGGAGCTGTTCCTCCAGGTCTGGCGCAACGGCTACATGGTCGAGCAGACCACCCAGGGCGCCATCTCGCCGTCGACCGGACGCACCCTGCCCGACCGCTACATCGAGGGCACCTGCCCGATCTGCGGCTACGGCGAGGCCCGCGGCGACCAGTGCGACAACTGTGGCAACCAGCTCGACCCCACCGACCTCATCGACCCGCGCAGCAGGATCAACGGCGAGACACCGACGTTCGTCGAGACCCAGCACTTCCTGCTGGACCTGCCGGCGCTCGCCGACACCCTGCGCGCCTGGCTCGAGGAGCGTGCGGCGTCGGGCACCTGGCGGCCCAACGTCATCAAGTTCAGCCTGAACATCCTCGACGACATCCGGCCGCGGGCCATGACCCGCGACATCGACTGGGGCATCCCCGTGCCGCTCGACGGCTGGCGCGACAACCCGACCAAGCGGCTCTACGTCTGGTTCGACGCGGTCGTCGGCTACCTCTCGGCGTCGGTGGAGTGGGCGCGACGCACCGGCGACCCCGAGCGCTGGCGCGAGTGGTGGAACGACCCCGAGGCGGTCTCCCACTACTTCATGGGCAAGGACAACATCACCTTCCACTCCCAGATCTGGCCGGCCGAGCTGCTCGGCTACGCCGGCAAGGGCAGCCGCGGCGGCGAGCCGGGGGCCTACGGCGAGCTCAACCTCCCCACCGAGGTCGTCTCGAGCGAGTACCTCACGATGGAGGGCAAGCAGTTCTCCACCTCGCGCGGCTACACGATCCTCGTGCGCGACGTCCTCGAGCGCTACGGGCCCGACGGCATCCGCTACTTCATCTGCGCGGCCGGGCCGGAGAACCAGGACGCCAACTTCACCTGGCGCGACTTCGTGCAGCGCAACAACTCCGAGCTCGTCGCCGGCTGGGGCAACCTCGTCTCGCGCACGGCGGCGATGGTCGCCAAGAACTTCGGCGAGATCCCGGAGCCGGGCCCGCTCGAGCCGGTCGACGAGGAGGTGCGCGCCACCGTGCTCGCCGGGTTCGACGCGGTCGGCGGCCAGCTCGAGCGGCACCGCCAGAAGGCCGCGATCGCCGAGGCGATGCGCGTCGTCGGCGAGGTCAACGCCTACGTCTCGCGCACCGAGCCGTTCAAGCTCAAGGGCGACGACCAGCGCGAGCGGCTCGCCACGGTGCTGCACACCCTCGTGCAGTGCGTGTCCGACCTGAACACGATGCTGGCGCCGTTCCTGCCGCACGCGGCCAACCGGGTCGACGCGGTGCTCGGCGGCGACGGCTCGTTCGTGCCGATGCCGCACCTCGAGACGGTCACCGGGCTCGACGCCGGCGACGAGGGCCGCACCTACCCGGTCATCACCGGCGACTACTCGTCCACGCCGCGGTGGGAGTCGCGCCCGGTCGTGGTCGGAACGCCGATCAGCAAGCCCGCCCCGGTCTTCACCAAGCTCGACGAGTCGGTGGTCGACGAGGAGCTCGCCCGGGCGGCGGGGGCCTGAGCCGGTGACGTCGCAGCCCAGCCGGCGCGGTGTTCCCGAGCCGCCCGACCCGCTGCCGATCCCGGTCGTCGACAACCACACCCACCTCGACATCAGCCGGGACGGTGACGAGGTCTCGGTCGACGACCTCGGGCCGGTGCTGGCGCAGGCTCGCGCCGTCGGTGTGGACCGGGTCGTCCAGGTCGGGCTGCGACCTGCCCGGCGCCCGCTTCGCGGTCGAGGCCGCCGACCGGTACCCCGGTGTGCTCGCCGGGGTCGCGCTGCACCCCAACGAGGTGCCGGGGCTGGCGGCCAGCGGCGGTCTCGACGCGGCCTACGCCGAGATCGAGCGGCTCGCGGCCCTGCCGCGGGTGCGCGTCGTCGGCGAGACCGGGCTCGACTACTACCGCACCGGGCCGGACGGCGTTCCCGCACAGCAGGACTCGTTCCGCTGGCACATCGACCTGGCCAAGCGGCTGGACCGCACCCTGCAGATCCACGACCGCGACAGCCACGACGACGTGCTGCGCGTGCTCGGCGCAGGAGGGTGCCCCGGAGCGCACGGTGATGCACTGCTTCTCGGGTGGCCCGGAGATGGCCCGCGAGTGCGTCGACCGCGGCTACCACCTCTCGTTCAGCGGCACGGTCACGTTCAAGAGCTCCAAGGCCCTGCGCGACGCCCTGGCCGTCACCCCGCTCGAGCTGCTGCTCGTCGAGACCGACGCGCCCTACCTGACGCCGCACCCGTGGCGCGGGGCGACCAACAGCCCGGCCCTGGTGCCGCTCACGGTGCGGGCGATGGCGGCGGTGCTGGGGGTGGCGGTGCCCACCCTGTGCCAGGCGCTGAGCGAGAACGCGGAGCGGCTCTACGGCCCCTGGTGAGGGCGCCGGATGCCGGCCGCGGCCGGGAGTGACGCATCTCTCGTAACGGGTGGGGCTGGTGTGACGTGATGGTGTCCAGTGGGACGCCCACTGTGCAAACTCCCGTTACCGAAATTTGACCTTCGCCCCCGAAGTCCTGCACGGTGGAGGGAATGGCCGGGGCCGGTTCGCCTCGGACGACACGTGGGATCCGCCCCATCCGCCGCTGGCGTCGGGGGGCGCAGGACCCACGCAGGATCCCCGTCCCGGGCTCCTGGCCGCCCGCGGCTGACGTCCGACGCCGGTGCCCGGGGAGCACGACCTCTGGAGCACTTGTGCTGTTCACTCGACCTCTTCGTCATGCCGCTCAGGGCGTCGCCGCGCTCGCGGTGGCCGCCGGTTCGGTCGGTGTCGCCCACTACGACAAGGCCGTCGAGGTCTCCGTCGACGGGCAGCCGAGCTCGGTCCACGTCCTGGGTTCCACCGTCGCCGACGTCCTCGACAAGCAGGACATCGCCGTCGGCCCGCACGACGTCGTGGTTCCCTCGCTCGCCTCCTCGGTGAGCGACGGTGACCACATCTCGGTGCGCTACGGACGCAAGCTGACGGTCACGGTCGACGGGCAGACCAAGGAGTACTGGACGACGGCCACCAACGTCGACTCCGCGCTGCAGGACCTCGGCATCCGTGCCGACGGTGCCGTGCTCTCCGCGTCGCGCTCCCAGCCGCTCGGCCGCGGCGGTCTCACCCTCGCGGTGACGACCCCGAAGAAGGTCACCTTCGTCGCCGACGGCAAGACCCGCACGGTCACCTCGACCAGCTCCACCGTCTTCGGCCTGCTGGCCGAGCTCGGTGTCACCAAGAAGCTCGACGACGTCGTGACCCCGGCGATGCCGACCGCGCTCGACGACGGCATGAAGGTCGTCCTCAAGCGCGTCGTCACCAAGCAGGAGCGCACGACCGAGGCCATCGGCTACTCGACGACCCAGCAGAAGGACTCCTCGCTCTACAAGGGCCAGACCAAGGTCGTCACGCCCGGCAAGAAGGGCAGCAAGGTCGTCGTCCGGAAGAAGACCTGGGTCGACGGCAAGCTGACCACGACCAAGGTCGTCTCGCAGAAGGTCACCAGGAAGCCGGTCACCGCGGTCGTGAAGGTCGGCACCAAGTCGCGCCCCGCCGCGTCGCCCGACACCAGCTCCAGCTCCAGCCCCAGCGCCGGCAACACCTCCGGCGCCGGCATCAACCTGGCCAACTCCGCCATGTGGGACCGCATCGCCCAGTGCGAGTCCGGTGGCAACTGGCACATCAACACCGGCAACGGCTACTACGGCGGTCTGCAGTTCGCGACCGCGTCGTGGCTCGCGAACGGTGGCGACGACTTCGCCTCGCGCGCCGACCTCGCGTCGCGCGCCGAGCAGATCACCGTCGCCAACCGCTACTACGCCAAGGCCGGTCTCGGCCCGTGGGGTTGCGCGCACGCCGCCTGACCCTGCCGACTGATTGCGGAAAACCCACGCCAGGGGCCCACTTCGGTGGCCCCGGGCGTGGGTTTTCCGCAATCAGTCGTGGGAAGCCGTCGAATCGGGAGGCGACCCGGGCGTCGCTAGGGTGAGCGCATGACCGACGGCCCCGACGTCCCGCTCCTCGGGGCGGCCGAGATCCGCGCGCTCGCCGCGCGCCACGGCATCCGGCCGACCAAGCAGTGGGGGCAGAACTTCGTCGTCGACGGCAACACGGTGCGGCGGATCGTTCGGGTGGCCGGCGTCGGCGCGGACGACACCGTCGTCGAGATCGGCCCCGGCCTGGGGTCGCTCACCCTGGCCCTGCTGCCGGTCGTCGACCGGGTGGTCGCCGTCGAGGTCGACCCGGTGCTCGCCGGTGCGCTGCCCGACACCGTCGCGCTGCACGCCCCGGCGCTGGTCGACCGGCTCGAGGTGGTGCTCGCCGACGCCCTCGCCGTGCGCGACCTGCCCGGCCCGCCGCCCACGGCCCTCGTGGCCAACCTGCCGTACAACGTCTCGGTGCCGGTCGTGCTGCGCTTCCTCGAGATGTTCGCGAGCCTGCGCACCATCCTCGTCATGGTGCAGCTCGAGGTCGCCGAACGCCTCGCCGCACCGCCCGGCTCGCGCACCTACGGCGTGCCGAGCGTCAAGGCCGCCTGGTACGCCGACGTGCGCCTCGCCGGCTCGGTGTCGCGCAGCGTGTTCTGGCCGGTGCCCAACGTCGACTCCGGGCTGGTCATGCTGACCCGCCGCGAGCCGCCCGACACGACCGCCACCCGCGAGGAGGTCTTCGCGTGCGTCGATGCGGCATTCGCCCAGCGCCGCAAGACCCTTCGGGCCGCGCTGGCCACCTGGGCCGGCTCGCCGGCCCTCGCCGAGGAGGCCCTGGTGGCCGCCGGCGTCGACCCCCGCACCCGTGGTGAGCAGCTCGACGTCGCGGCGTTCGCGGCGATCGCCGCCGCCCGCACAGCGGCCCGTGCCGAGCGCGCGTAGGGACCCGTCGGTCTGACTAGGGTGGGCGCATGACCGCAGCCCCCCTCGTACCCGGCCTCGTGACCGTGCGCGTCCCGGCGAAGGTCAACCTCGAGCTGCTGGTCGGTCCGCGACGCGAGGACGGCTACCACGGCCTGTCCACCGTCTTCCACGCCGTGAGCCTCTACGACGACGTCACCGTGGCGGTCGCCGACGAGTGGGGGGTGAGTGTCAGCGGCCCGCTGGCGGCGGGCGTCCCCCAGGACGGCGACAACCTCGCACTGCGTGCGGCCCGCCTCGTGGGGGGCCGTTTCGACGTCGAGCCCGTGCACATCTCCATCCGCAAGGGCATCCCGGTGAGCGGTGGCATGGCCGGTGGCTCGGCGGATGCCGCGGCCACGCTCGTCGCGCTCGACCACCTGTGGGCCCTCGACCTCGACCGCGAGGAGATCGAGGAGCTCGGCGCCGAGCTGGGGAGCGACGTGCCGTTCCTCGTCGCCGGCGGCACCGCGATGGGCAGCGGCCGTGGCGAGATGCTCGCACCCGTGCTGGCCCGCGGCACCTACCACTGGGTCTTCGCCCTCGCCGAGGGTGGCCTGTCGACCCCGGCCGTGTACGCCGAGTGCGACCGGTTGCGCGGTCGCGACGACGTGCCCGAGCCGGTCGCCACCCCGGCGCTGATGAGCGCGCTGCGCAGTGGCGACGCCCGCGAGCTCGCCCCGCAGCTCACCAACGACCTCCAGGACGCCGCGATCTCGCTGCGCCCCGACCTCGGCGAGGTGCTGGCCGCCGGCATGGAGTACGGCGCGCTGGGCGGCATCGTCTCCGGCTCCGGTCCGACCACGGCCTTCCTCGTCGAGGACAACGAGGCCGGCATCGACCTCGCCGTGGCGCTCACCGCGAGCGGCGTGGTGCGCGACGTGCGGCGGGCCAGCGGGCCGGTCCACGGCGCCCACGTCATCCACCACCGGGTCGACTAGTGGCCAACCTCGTCTCCGTCGAGCGCGCCTCCCTCGCGCTCGGCACCGCCCAGGTGCTCGATGCCGTGTCGCTCGGTGTCGGTGGTGGCGACCGCATCGGCGTCGTCGGCCGCAACGGCGGCGGCAAGACCACCCTGCTGCGCGTGCTCGAGGGCTCGCGCGAGGTCGACTCCGGCCGGGTCGCCCGGGTGGGTGGCCTCACCATCGGGGTGCTCACCCAGGACGACGGCATGGACCCCGCGGCCACGGTGCACGAGACGGTCATCGGCGCCCTGCCGGAGCACGTCTGGGCCGCGGACGTGCGCATCCGCGACGTGCTCACCGGGCTGCTCGGGGGCACCGACGCGCCCGCGGTGGGTGGGATGTCGGCCCCGGTCGGCCCGCTCTCGGGTGGCGAGCGCCGCCGGGTCGCGCTGGCCGCCCTGCTCGTCGCCTCGCCCGACCTCCTCCTGCTCGACGAGCCGACCAACCACCTCGACGTCGAGGGCGTCGCCTGGCTCGCCGACCACCTGGTCAGGCGGCACGCCCGCCCGGACAACGCCGTCGTCGCCATCACCCACGACCGGTGGTTCCTCGACGCGATCGCCACCCAGACCTGGGAGGTCGACTCGGGGTCGGTGCACTCCTACGAGGGTGGCTACGCGGCCTTCGTGCTGGCCAAGGCCGAGCGAGAGCGGATGGCGGGGGTCACCGCCGAGCGGCGCGACAACCTGCTGCGCAAGGAGCTCGCCTGGCTGCGTCGCGGCCCGCCCGCGCGGACGACCAAGCCCAAGTTCCGGATCGACGCGGCGAACGCCCTCATCGCCGACGAGCCGCCGGCCCGCGACGACGTCGAGCTCATGCGGTTCGCGACCACCCGGCTCGGCAAGGACGTCGTCGACCTGGTCGACGTCGCGCATCCAGCTCGGTGACCGGGTGCTGCTCGACCACGTCACCTGGCGCCTGGCTCCGGGGGAGCGCACCGGCATCGTCGGGGTCAACGGTGCCGGCAAGTCGACGCTGTTGCGGGCGCTGGCCGGAGAGGTGCCGCTCACGGCCGGCAAGCGCAAGGTCGGGGTGACCGTGCGCCTGGCGGTGCTGTCGCAGGAGGTCCGCGAGCTCGAGGCGTGGGCCGACCGGCGGGTCATCGAGGCCGTCGAGGACGTGCGCTCGGTGGTGCGGCTGGGCTCGAAGGAGCTCACGGCGTCCCAGCTCGCTCAGCGGCTCGGGTTCACCGGGCCGCGCCAGCAGACCCGGGTGGGTGACCTGTCCGGTGGCGAGCGGCGTCGGCTGCAGCTGACTCGTCTGCTCATGGACGAGCCCAACGTGCTGCTGCTCGACGAGCCGACCAACGACCTCGACATCGAGACCCTCACCTCGCTCGAGGACCTCCTCGACGGCTGGGCCGGCACGCTGCTCGTCGTCTCGCACGACCGCTACCTGCTCGAACGGGTCTGCGACCGCCAGGTCGCGCTGCTCGGCGACGGGCGGCTGCGAGACCTCCCGGGCGGCGTCGAGGAGTACCTCCGGCTGCGTCATGCGGCGGTCGAGCGGTCGGCGGTGTCGGTCGCGGATGCCGGCCGCGCGGCATCCGCCTCGACCTCGCCCTCCGGGGGTGGAGGGGTCGGCGTCTCGGCGACGGTGAGCCCGGCCGAGGCGCGTGAGGCCCGCAAGACGATGGCCCGGGTCGAGAAGCAGCTCGCGCGGCTCGCCCAGCGCGAGGAGAAGCTGCACGCGGCGATGCTCGCGTCGGCGACCGACCACGAGAAGGTGCTGGGCCTGAACCGCGAGCTGCGCGAGGTGGTCGACGAGCGGGAGCTGCTCGAGCTGGAGTGGCTCGAGGCGGCCGAGGTCGTCGGCTGACGGCTGGCCGCTGGCCGGCCGGTGTCAGCCCTCGCGCTCGAACGGGCGCAGCAGGCGGCGCAGCAGCCCGGCGAGGTCGTTGCGCTCGACGGCGCCGAGCTCGGCGAGCAGCTCGTGCTCGTGGGCGAGCAGGTCGGACAGGGCGGCGTCGACGACCGCCATCCCGGTGGGGGTGAGCCGCACGATGACCCCACGCCGGTCGGTGGGGTCGGGTTCGCGCTCGACGTAGCCGCGGGTGACCAGCCGGTCGACCCGGTTGGTCATCGTGCCGCTGGTGACCAGGGTCTCGGCGACGAGCTGGCCCGGGCTGAGCTGGTACGGCGTACCGGCGCGGCGCAGGGCCGACAGCACGTCGAACTCCCAGCCGTCGAGCCCGTGCTCGGCGAACGCGGTGCCGCGGGCCCGGTCGAGGCGGCGCGCCAGCCGCGACACGCGGGAGAGCACCTCGAGGGGGCTGACGTCGAGGTCGGGACGCTCACGGCGCCACGCGGAGACGATACGGTCGACATCGTCAGCGGGCATGCGCCGATTCTACTGCCCATCAAGTTTCTTGACGTCGAGACAGCGACCGTCCGGAGGACGACATGCGCGAGCACGCGAGCTGGGACCCCACGGCATACGGCCGGTACGCGGGGGAGCGCAGCCGGCCGTTCGCCGACCTCGTGGCCCAGGTGCGCGCCGACGACCCCCAGCTGGTCGTGGACCTGGGCTGCGGGCACGGGCCGCCCACCCTGACCCTCGCGAAGCTCTGGCCGAACGCCCGGGTCGTCGGGGTCGACTCCTCCGAGTCGATGCTCGAGTCGGCCCGGCTGCTCGACCCCGATGGGCGGGTCGAGTGGGTGCTGTCCGACCTGCGCGAGTGGGACCCGGCCTCGCTCGGCCAGGCCCCCGACGTCGTCGTGACCAACTCGACCCTGCAGTGGGTGCCGGGCCACCTCGACCTGCTCGACGCCTGGGTCGAGGCCATGTCCGACGGCGGGTGGTTCGCCCTGCAGGTGCCGGGCAACTTCGACGCCCCGAGCCACCGGCTGATGCGCGAGACCGCCGAGCACCACGAGCGGGCGGGCGAGCTGACGGCCGCGCTCGACCTGCCGGCGGTGGGGGAGCCCGCGACCTACCTGCGCTACCTGTCGCGCCTGGGCTGCGACGTCGACGCGTGGGAGACCACGTACCTGCACGTGCTCGACCCCGACGGCGAGGACGACAACCCGGTGCTCACCTGGGTGGCCGCGACCGGGCTGCGGCCCGTCATCGAGATCCTCACCGACGCCGACGAGCTCGCCGCCTTCACCGACCCGTACGCCGCGGCGCTCGCCGACGCCTACCCGCGTTCGTCGGCCGGGGTGCTCTTCCCGTTCCGCCGGGTGTTCGCCGTGGCGCAGAAGGTGTCCGCCGCGGGCTGACCGCGCCCCAACTTTCCCGCCCGATCCCGGAACCTTCAGCTGGCCACCGGAACCGTTCGGGTGCCCAGCTGAAGGTTCCGGCGCGAAGTGGCTGTGGTCAGGCCTTGTCGGTGGTCAGGGTCGGCCTGGCCTCCAGGCCGGTGAGGCCGTTCCACGCCAGGTTGACCACGTGCGCGGCCACCTCGTGCTTCTTGAACTTGCGCGAGTTGAGCCACCACTGACCGGTCAGCGCGATCATCCCGACGAGCATCTGGGCGTACATCGGCGCGGCCTTCGGGTCGAGCTTGTGGCTCTTGAACTCCGCCGCGAGGATGTGCTCGACCTGGCTGGCGATGTCGCTCATCAGGCTGGCGAACGACCCGGTGGCCTGGCCGGCCGGGCTGTCGCGCACCAGGATCCGGAAGCCGTCGGTCGAGTTCTCGACGTAGTCCAGCAGGGCCAGCGCGGCGCGCTCGATGATCTCGCGCGAGGTGCCGCCGGAGATCAGCGCACCCTGCACGGAGGCGAGCAGGCTCTCGATCTCGCGGTCGACCACGACGGCGTAGAGGCCCTCCTTGCCGCCGAAGTGCTCGTAGACGACCGGCTTGCTGACCCCGGCCGAGGCGGCGATCTCCTCGACCGTCGCGCCCTCGAAGCCCTTGTCGGCGAAGTGCTTGCGACCGATGCCGATCAGCTGCTCGCGCCGCTCGCGGCCCGTCATCCGGGATCGGGCGGCGCGGGAGGGCTTGTCCGTCGAAGGGTCGCTCACCAGGCCATTGTGCCTGCGTGACGGTCTCGTCCGCCCGATGGCCGACCCCGCGGGGCGTCGTGGGCGGTCGTCGCACGGCCCGCTCGGTCCACTACCCTCGCCGGTATGCCGTGTGCCCAGCGCGCGCGGCGGTCCCCGGTTGGTCTGCTGGCAGGGCCCGCCTGACTTTGAATCAGGACAAGCGACGTAGGTTCGATTCCTACCCGGGGAGCTGGCGCGGCGAAGCGAGCCAGCGCACCGGGTAGGAATCCTGGGAGCGGCACCGCGATCGCGACGAAGGAGCGGGCGCGGAGACGCGGCTCCTACCCGGGGAGCAGGCGCCCGAGCGGCACGCGCGGCTCCTACCCCGGAGACAGGCGCCGGTCGCGCACGCGGCTCCTCCGCGGAGAGCCATGCCGGCCGTGCCGGCGAGCCGCCGCGCGGTACCCCGGGGCCCGGCCTCAGGGTCCCGCTCGCAGATCCGAACTCCCGTGGTGAGTCCTTGCTCCGGTGGTGCGCTGCTGCAGGGACGCACGACCGGAGTATCGATCTGCGTTCGGAGCACGGACCTGCGGGTAGCGCAAGGCGCGCCACGACGACCGTGCCGAGGGCACCCGCCACCCCTCCCTGACCGGCCGCAATCCACACGATCGGGCAAAAACCACAAAAACGGGTGCCCGTATCTCTTTACATCGACCCGTTCGGGTGGTTTGATGGTCACATCGGCCCAACGAGGGGCCCCCGGTCAGGACGAAGGAGTCCCGATGTACGCAGCGGAGCGGCAGCAACGGATCATGGCGGAGGCCCGCCAGGCCGGCCGGGTGGAGGTCGCCCTCCTCGCCGACTCCCTCGGGGTCGCCGCCGAGACGGTCCGTCGTGACCTCACCGCCCTCGAGCGCCGCGGCTCCCTGCGCCGGGTGCACGGCGGCGCCATCCCCGTCGAGCGGCTCGAGCTCGAGCCCACCCTCGCCGCCCGCTCCGGCCGCCTCGCCGACGTCAAGCGCCGGATCGCCGCCCGGGTGCTCGACGAGCTGCCCACCGGCGGCACCGTGCTGCTCGACTCGGGCTCCACGACCCAGGCCGTCGTCCAGCTGCTGCCGCCCGACCTCGACCTCACCGTGCTCACCAACTCGGTCTCGGCCGCCGCGGCCCTGTCGACCCACCCGGGCGTCACGCTCTACCTCCTCGGTGGTCGGGTTCGGGGGGTCACCGGCGCGGCCGTCGGCGACTGGGCCACCACCTCCCTCGAGGGCGTGGTCGTCGACGTCGCGGTGATGGGCACCAACGGCTTCTCGGCCGCCCGCGGCCTCACCACCCCCGACCAGGCCGAGGCGCTGGTCAAGGCCGCCATGGTCCGCTCGGCCCGCCGCGTCGTGCTCGCCTCCGACTCCAGCAAGGCCGGCGACGACCACCTCCACCGCTTCGCCGCCCTCGCCGAGGTCGACCTCGTCGTCACCGACACCGACCTCGCCGACGACGTGGCCGCCGAGCTGCGCGCGGCCGGCCCCGAGGTCGTGACCGCGTGATCGTCACCCTGACCCCGAACCCGAGCATCGACCGGGCGATCGTCATCGACGCCCTCCACCGCGGCGAGGTGCACCGCGCCACCTCGAGCCGGGTCGACCCCGGCGGCAAGGGCGTCAACGTCTCCCGGGCGCTCGCCGCCCAGGGCGCACCCACCCTCGCCGTGCTGCCCGCGGGCGGCCCCGAGGGCCACCTGATGGAAGAGCTGCTGGATGCCGCCGGCGTCGCCCGTCGCAGCGTCGCCGTCGCCGGCGCCCTGCGGATGAACGTCAGCGTGCTCGAGCCCGACGGCACCACGACCAAGCTCAACGAGCCCGGCCCCCGGCTCAGCCCGGCCGAGGTCGACGCCCTGCTCACCGCCACCCTCGACGCCGCCGGCGGCGCCGACTGGGTCGTCGCCTGCGGCAGCCTTCCGCCCGGTGCCCCCACCGCCCTGTATGCCGCGCTGGTCACCCTGCTGCGCGAGCGCGGCATCCGGGTCGCCGTCGACTCCTCCGGCAGCCCGATGACCGCGGCCGTCGCCGCCCGCCCGAACCTGATCAAGCCCAACCACGAGGAGCTCGCCGAGCTGGTCGGGCACCCGCTGCCCACCATCGGCGACGTGCGCGCCGCCGCCCGCGACCTGGTCGCCGACGGCATCGAGGTGGTGGCGGTGAGCCTCGGCGGCGACGGCGCCCTCCTCGTCACGGCCGACGAGCTGGTGCACGCCCGCGCCACCATCACGGCCCCCCTCTCGACCGTGGGCGCCGGCGACTGCATGCTCGCCGGCCTGCTCCACGGCCTGTCGACCGGCCTCACCGCCGCCGACGCCCTCGCCGGCGCCGTCGCCTGGGGCGCCGCGGCCGTCACCCTCCCCGGCAGTCGCGTGCCGGCCCCACACGACCTCGACGGCATCCCCGTCGAGGTGACCCGTTCCCCCGACTCATCGCTCGTCCTGCGTTGACCCCGAAAGGAAACACCATGCCCCTCATCACCGACGAACAGGTCGTCCTCGACCTGACCGGTGCCGACCGCCACGTGGCAACCCGGGCCCTGGCGGAGCGGCTCGTGGCCAGCGGCCGCTGCACCGACCTCGACACCTTCCTCGCCGACGTCTCCGAGCGCGAGAGCAAGATGGCGACCGGCCTGCCCGGCGGCATCGGCATCCCGCACGCCCGCAGCGCCGCGATCACCGAGCCCTCGCTCGTCTTCGGCCGCTCGACCGACGGCATCGACTGGGGCGCCAAGGACGGCCCGGCCACCCTGGTCTTCCTCATCGCGGCGCCCGAGGGTGGCGGTGACGCCCACATGCAGATGCTGCCCAAGCTCGCCCGCGCCCTGATGAAGAAGGACTTCAAGGCAGCCCTGGCCGCGGCCACCACCGAGGCCGAGGTCGTGGGCATCGTCGAGGCCGAGGTCGCGCTCGACCCCGCTCCGGCCGCGCCCGCCGCGCGACCACAGCCGCAGCCGCCACGACCACGCCGCCGCCGCCGCCGCCCGCCGCTGCTGCGCCGGCCGCGTCGCCGCGGCTGCCGCGGCCGCCCCGGCCGCCACGGCTGGCACGGCCACCGCGGTGGACGACGGCCCCCGCCCGCTCACCTTCGTCGGCGTCACCTCCTGCCCGACCGGCATCGCGCACACCTACATGGCGGCCGAGGCCCTCGAGAACGCCGCGAAGGCCGCCGGTCACGTCATGAAGGTCGAGACCCAGGGGTCGGCCGGCTCCTCGCCGCTCAGCGCGGCCGAGATCGCCGCCGCCGACGCGGTGATCTTCGCCCACGACCTCCCGGTCAAGGACGCCGGTCGCTTCGCCGGCAAGCCGATCGTCGACGTCGGCGTCAAGAAGGGCATCTCCGACGGCCCCGCCCTCATCGAGGAGGCGGCGCTGATCGCCGCCCAGTGGAAGGCCCACCCGCAGCTGGCGGCCGAGGCGATGTCGGCCGGCCCGGCGGTCCAGGGCGGACTGGCCACGAAGGTCGACAACGACGCCAGCACCCTGACCAAGCTGCGCCAGTGGCTGATGACCGGTGTGTCGTACATGATCCCGTTCGTCGCCGCGGGCGGCATCCTGATCGCCATCTCGTTCATGCTCGCCCAGCTGGCGATGGGCGAGCAGGGGGCCCTCGAGATCGTCAAGTACGGCCTCACCGCCGAGGGCGACTTCAACATCACCCAGAGCTTCAACCCGCTCAGCCTCACCTCGTGGGCCGCGCTGTTCTTCGTCATGGGTGGGGCGGCGTTCGGCTTCCTCGTGCCGATCCTGTCCGGCTTCATCGCCTTCGCCATCGCCGACCGGCCCGGTCTCGTGCCGGGCATCGTGGGCGGCTCGATCGCGTTCACCATGGGCGCCGGGTTCCTCGGCGGCCTGGTCACGGGCCTCGTCGGCGGGTTCGCCGCTCGCTGGATCGCGGGCTGGAAGGTGCACAAGGGAGTGCGTGGCGTCATGCCGGTCGTCGTCATCCCGCTGCTGTCGACCTTCATCACCGCGGGGCTGTTCATCACCCTGCTCGGCCGCCCGATCGTGGCCCTGAGCGACTCCCTGACCGACGCCCTGAACAGCATGAGCGGCACCAGCGCGATCCTGCTGGGCGCCATCCTCGGCGCGATGATGGGCTTCGACCTCGGCGGTCCGATCAACAAGGTCGCCTACGCCTTCGCCACGGCCGGGCTCGCCACGGCCGGTGCCGCGTCCGACAGCCCGCAGCTGAAGATCATGGCCGCCGTCATGGCTGCCGGCATGGTGGCCCCGCTCGCCCTGGCCCTGTCGACCACCCTTCGCCCGCACCTGTTCTCGGAGCCCGAGCGCGAGAACGGCAAGGCCGCCTGGCTGCTCGGCTTCTCGTTCATCTCCGAAGGTGCGATCCCGTTCGCCGCCGCCGACCCGGTGCGCATCATCGCCTCGTCGGTCGTCGGGTCCTCGATCTGCGGGGCCCTCGCGATGGCCTTCGGCATCGGCATCCGCGCCCCCCACGGCGGCATCTGGGTGCTGCCGATCATGGGCAGCTTCAGCCAGATCCTGCTCTTCCTCCTGGCGCTCGTCGTCGGCGTGGCCGTCATGGCCATGACCGTCATCTTCCTCAAGTCGCGCGACCGCCGGCTCGCGGAGGTCGAGGCGGTGGCCACCGTCTGACCGGTGCGGCACCGGACGGCATCCGACGCTCAGCGCGGATGCCGTCCGGTTCCACCCCGCGGGCCCGTCCCGGCACCGGTAGCGTCACCTGCACCCCCCTCGAAGCACGAAGGAGCACCTCCCATGGCACAGCGCACCGTCACCATCGCCTCGTCCGTCGGCCTGCACGCCCGCCCGGCCGCCCTGTTCGTCCAGGCAGCGGGCGAGACCGGCCTCGACGTCGAGATCGGCCGTCCCGGTGAGGACGCCGTCGACGCGACGAGCATCCTCGGGGTCATGGCCCTCGGCGCCAAGTTCGGCGAGGAGGTCGTGCTCACCGCCGACGGCGACGGCGCCGACGAGGCGCTCGACGGCCTCGTCGCCCTGCTCTCCCGCGACCTCGACGCGGAGTGAGTACCGTGGCGGCGACGGAGACCCGCCAGGGCATCGGCGTCAGCCCGGGGTCGGCCTACGGGCCGGTGGTGCAGGTCGCGCCACCGGTGCGGCCGCCGGCCGACGAGCCGGCCGTCGACGACCGCGAGGCCGCGCTGGCCGACGTGCGGGCGGCGTTCGAGTCCGTCGCGGTCTCCCTCGAGGGCAAGGCGCGGCACGCCGACGACACCGCCCAGCAGATCCTCAAGGCCACCGCGCTGATCGCCCGCGACAAGGGCCTGGTCAAGGCTGCGGACAAGCAGCTCGCCGCCGGCCGGGGCCGGGCGAACGCCATCGCCAACGCGGTCGAGGAGTACTGCGCCCAGTTCGAGGCGCTCGGCGGCTACTTCGCCGAGCGGGTCACCGACCTGCGTGACGTCGGCTCCCGCGCCGTCGCGGCCGTGCTCGGCGTGCCGGCCCCGGGGGTGCCGGACTTCACCGAGCCGAGCGTCGTCGTCGCCGAGGACCTCGCCCCGGCCGAGACGGCCACCCTCGACCGCTCGCTCGTCGTCGGCATCGTCACCCAGGCGGGCGGGCGCACCAGCCACACCGCGATCCTCGCCGCGCAGATGGGCATCCCGGCGGTCGTGCAGCTGGCGGGCGCCACCAGCATCCCGGTCGGCACGCCGGTCGCCCTCGACGGTGACTCCGGCGAGGTGACCATCGCGCCCGACCCGACGCTCGTCGAGGCCCAGCGGGTGCGGCGCGAGAAGCGCGCCGGCGGCCCTGGCCGCCAGTCGCGGCCCGGGCGTGACCAGCGACGGCCACGCCGTGGCGCTGCTCGCCAACATCGGCGGGGTCCAGGACGCCGAGGCGGCCGGTGCCCTCGACCTCGAGGGCGTCGGGCTGTTCCGCACCGAGTTCGTGTTCCTCTCGTCCGACAAGGCCCCGACCGTCGAGGAGCAGGCGGAGATCTACCGGAAGGTGTTCCGGCCGTTCGGCTCCCGGCGTGTGGTCGTCCGCACGCTGGATGCCGGGGCCGACAAGCCGCTGGCGTTCGCCGACCTCGGCCCGGAGGAGAACCCGGCCCTGGGTCGGCGCGGGCTGCGCCTGTCGGCCGAGCGGCCCGAGCTGCTCGACGCCCAGCTCGAGGCGCTGGCCATCGCGGCCAAGGACACCGGCGCCGACGTGCGGGTGATGGCCCCGATGGTCGCCACCGTCGAGGAGGCCGCCTGGTTCGCCCGGCGGGTGCGCGAGAACGGCCTGCCCAAGGCCGGGGTGATGATCGAGGTGCCGGGTGCGGCCCTGCGGGCCGGCGCACGTGCTCGCCGAGGTCGACTTCGGCAGCCTCGGCACCAACGACCTCGCGCAGTACACGATGGCCGCCGACCGGATGCAGGGCGCGCTGTCCGACCTGCTCGACCCGTGGCAGCCGGCCGTCCTCGACGTCGTGGCCGCCGCCTGCGACGGCGCGCGCCGCACCGGCCGGCCGATCGGGGTCTGCGGCGAGTCCGCGGGTGACCCGCTGCTGGCGCTCGTGCTGGCCGGGCTCGGGGTGTCCAGCCTGTCGATGGCGCCGAGCAAGGTGCCGGTCGTGCGGCTGGCGCTGTCGCTGCACTCACTGCCCGAGTGCCAGGGCCTGGCCACGGTGGCGCGTGAGGCCCGCACGGCCGGGGAGGCCCTCGAGGCGGTCCGCTCTCGGGCCCGCTCGGAGCTCACCGACCTCCTCTGAGCGCCCGGCATCCCGCGTCGAGTGCGGACGTGGTCGCTCCGGCAACCACGTCCGCACTCGACGCGAGAGGGTCAGGCCTCGACGAGCGGGACGGCGACGTCGCTGCCACCCTGCCGGGTGAGTCGCTCGCGCATCTGCACCAGCATCGGCACCGGTGCGAACCCGCCGGCGAGCAGGGCCTCGCCCTGGACGAACGCGTTGGACGCCCGCAGCATCGCCTTGGGCGCGAACCCGAAGGCCTGGCCCAGCTCGGCGACGTCATCCGGGCTGTTCATCCGCATCAGCATGAGGTTGTCGCACTGGCTGAGGATCTGCGGGTGGATCTTCGAGGGACGCTGCGACGAGAGCAGCAGCCACAGACCGTACTTGCGGCCCTCGGCGGCGACCTGGATGAGCCGGTCCAGCAACCGCTGCGCCACCGGGCTCGCCGGCTCGGTGCCGCACAGGTTGTGGGCCTCGTCGATGACGAGGAGCGTCGGGACGCGCCGGTCGCGCTGCGACCACAGCTCGTCGACGACCTCGAGGCAGATGGCGACGGGTTCGGCCGGGTCGCCGAACCCGCCGAGGTCCATCACCGTGACGCCGTTGCCACCGGTGACGACGTCCGCGGCGGACGGCAGGTCGCGCGCCCACACCTGCCAGTCGAGCATCCCGAGGTTCTCCATCCGCTGGGCCAGGGACTGCTGGCCGGGGGTGCCGGAGCGCAGAGCGGCGAGCATGGCGCCCATCTCCGTGTGCGGGCCGATCTGCGTCAGGAAGCTGATGAAGGCGTTGTACTCGTCCTGGTCGCGCACCGGGTCCAGCTGCAGCGTCGCGGCCTGGGCCTGGCGGGTCATCGTGCGGAACCGCATCCGCAGCGGTTCGTCGCCCTCCGTGCGCGTGGAGTTGCTGCGGAGCACCCGCACGCCGCGGTCGGCGATCCGCCGGGCGTCGGCCTCCGCCACCCCCGGGAGCGTCGAGCCGAGGTGGACGAAGTCGGCGTTCGGGTCGAAGACGGCCATCCGCAGGTCGGTCTGCAGCAGGAGCCGCTCGAGGAGCACGCCGAGCGCGTACGTCTTGCCCGACCCGCTCTGGCCGCAGAGGAACGTGTGCCGGTTGAACCCGCCGGCCCGCAGGCTCGCCTCGGCGCCGACGTCACCCGTGCGCCAGGTGCCGATCGTCAGGGTGCCGGCGGCCGCGCCGTGCAGCCCGCCGAGCTCGGTGGGCCCGGCGAGGCCCATGGCGGCCCCGCGGAACGGCGGCCGGTCGCCGCGCTGCACCGCGCCCGCCTCGCCCAGGGTGCCGATGACGACACCGAACCCGGTCAGGGCGTCGTCACCGGTCGGCTCCACGACGTCGACGACCTGGCCCAGGAGCCGCGACCGACTCGGTCGCGGTGATGACGACCATGTCACCCGGTGCCACCCCGTCGGTCGCGTCGGCGTGGAACGTGAATCCCCGTCCGTCCCGGGACTCCGCCGTTGCCTGACTCGCCGTCATCGCGTGCTCCTCTCGCGGCCCACGGGCCGGGGCGGCCGTGTCGACGTGGTGCCACGGCACATCATGGCGGATGCCGTCCACGCCCCGCCCCGCCCGACGGCCGGCCCGCCGGCGACCGGTAGCATGACGGCGTCCCGTGGCACCCCACAGCACACCTGGAGTCCTCGCGCGTGAGCACCCCCCGCCCGGCCGCCGTCATCGTCCTCGCCGCCGGCGAGGGCACCCGGATGAAGTCCGCGACTCCCAAGGTCCTGCACCCGATCGGCGGGCGTCAGCCTCGTCGGCCACGCCATCCGGGCGGCCCGGGCCACCGGCGCCGAGCACGTCGGGGTCGTCGTGCGCCACGGGCGTGACCGGGTCGTCGCCCTGTGCACCTCGCGCTCGACCCCGACCTGGTCATCGCCGACCAGGACGACGTCAAGGGCACCGGCCGGGCCGTCGAGTGCGGGCTGCTGGCCCTGCCCGCCGACCTGCGCGGCACCGTGCTCGTCACCTACGGCGACGTGCCGCTGCTCACCGGCGACACGCTCATCGAGCTCACCCGCGGTCCACGCCGAGAGCGGCAGCGCGGTGTCGGTGCGTCACCGCCCGACCTGGCCGACCCCACCGGCTACGGCCGCGTCGTGCGCGACGCCGACGGCCGGGTCGAGAGGATCGTCGAGCAGAAGGACGCCACCGAGCGCGGAGCGCGGCGATCACCGAGATCAACTCCGGCATCTACGCCTTCGACGGCCGACGTGCTGCGCGACGCGCTCGCCCAGCGTCGGCACCGACAACGCGCAGGGCGAGAAGTACCTCACCGACGTCATCGCGATCGCCCGCGGCCGGCGGCCACCCGGTGCGCGCCCACGTGCTCGACGACCTCTGGCAGACCGAGGGCGTCAACGACCGCGTGCAGCTCGCCGCCCTCGGCGCGCGAGCTCAACCGCCGGGTCTGCGAGCAGCACATGCGCGCCGGCGTCACCATCGTCGACCCGGCCACCACGTGGATCGACGTCGACGTCAGCATCGGCCAGGACACCACGGTGCTGCCCGGCACCCAGCTGCTCGGCGCGACGACCATCGGCGCGGATGCCGTCGATCGGCCCCGAGGTCACCCTGACCGACACCGAGGTCGGCGACGGCGCCCAGGTCACCCGGGCCGTCACGAACCTCGCCGTCCATCGGCCCCGGCGCCACGGTCGGCCCGTACTCGTACCTGCGGCCGGGCACCCGGCTCGGCGCCGGCGGCAAGATCGGCGGCTTCGTCGAGACCAAGAACGCCGACATCGGCGACGGCGCCAAGGTGCCGCACCTGACGTATGCCGGTGACGTCACCATCGGCGAGGGCGCCAACATCGGCGCCGGCACGATCTTCGCCAACTACGACGGCGTCGCCAAGCACCACACCACGGTCGGCGCGCCACTCGTTCGTCGGCTCGCAACACGGTGGTCGTCAGCCCGGTGAACGTCGGCGACGGCGCCTACGTCGGCGCCGGGTCGGCCCTCACCAACGACGTCGAGCCCGGTCAGATCGCCGTGGCCCGCGGCCGCCAGCGCAACATCGACGGCTGGGTGGCCCGCGCCCGCGCCGGCACCCCGACCGCCGCCGCCGCCGAGGCGGCGGGCGCACGGCATCCAGAGACCGAGCAGCCGAACACCCCGGAAGGTCACGACCAGTGAGCAACAACCGGCCGCCGTCGGCCAACATCCGCAAGCGGCCGAAGAAGCAGATGATGCTGTTCTCGGGTCGCGCGCAACCCCGCGTCTCGCGCAGGAGGTCGCGGTCCAGCTCGGCACCGAGCTCGTGCCGACGAGCGCCTACGACTTCGCCAACGGCGAGATCTACGTGCGCTTCGAGGAGTCGGTGCGCGGGTCCGACGCCTTCGTCATCCAGAGCCACACCAACCCGATCAACGAGTGCGATCATGGAGCACCTGCTCATGGTCGACGCGCTCAAGCGGGCCAGTCGGCCAAGCGGATCACCGTGGTCATGCCGTTCTACGGCTACGCCCGCCAGGACAAGAAGCACCGCGGCCGCGAGCCGATCAGCGCCCGCCTGATGGCCGACATGTTCAAGACCGCCGGGGCCGACCGGCTGATCTGCGTCGACCTGCACACCGACCAGATCCAGGGCTTCTTCGACGGCCCGGTCGACCACCTGATGGCGATCCCGATCCTCAGCGAGTACGTCGCCGCGAAGTACGGCGACCAGGACCTCGCGGTCGTCTCCCCGGATGCCGGCCGCATCAAGGTCGCGGAGCAGTGGTCGAAGCGGCTCGGCGGTGTGCCGCTGGCCTTCATCCACAAGACCCGCGACATCAACCGGCCCAACGAGATGGTGGCCAACCGGGTCGTCGGTCTCGTGCGCGACCGGGTCTGCGTGCTCGTCGACGACATGATCGACACCGGCGGCACCATCACCAAGGCCGCCGACGCCCTGATGGCCGACGGCGCGAAGGCGGTCGTCATCGCGGCCACCCACGCCATCCTCAGCGACCCGGCGGTCGAGCGGCTGCGCGACTGCGCCGCGGAGGAGGTCATCGTCACCAACACCCTGCCGATCGCGCCGCGAGAAGGAGGTCTCGACGGCATCACGGTGCTCTCGATCGCCCCGCTCATCAGCGCCGCGATCAAGGAGGTCTTCGAGGACGGCTCGGTCACGAGCCTCTTCGGCGGCCGCGCCTGACCCCTCCGGACGCCGCATCGGTCGCGCGACGGAGCGTCGCGATTCGGCCGAGCCGTCCATCGGCTCGCCCACGGATGCGAAGTCAGGAGCACTTCGCCGGATCAGGGCCGTAGTCGGACCCTGACTCCGCGAAGTGCTCCTGACTTCGCGAGAAAGTGCCGGATGCCGGGTGCTCGTCTCCCGCGGAGCGCCGTCCGTTCGTCAGGTGGCCGACGGCCTTGCGGGCGCGGTAGGCCGCGACGTTGGCCCGGGTGCCGCAGGTGCCGTCGCAGAACTTGCGCGACCGGTTCTTGCTGAGGTCGATGAGCAGGTCCTCGCAGTCGTCGCCGGCGCACACCTTGAGCCGCTCGGTCTCGCCGGCGCGGATGACGTCGACCAGGGCCATGCCCACCTCGACCGCGATCCGCCGGGCCAGCGGGGCGTCGTCCGACGTGGCGTGCACGTGCCACCCGAACGCCCCGTGCCGCACCAACCGGGGGAGGGCTCGGTTCTCCTCGAGCAGGGTGTTGGCCGCCTCGACCAGGCCGTCCTCGTCGCGACCCCAGATCTCGCGCAGCCGCGGGCGCAGGTCGCGCACGGCATCCACCTCGGCCTGCGTGGTGGGGCGACGGCCGGTCCACTCCCAGCGGTCCATCCACCCGAGCAGCGCCGCGAGGTCGGGCAGGTCCTCGCGCTCCTCGTCGCCCAGCGCGGGGCCGGTGTTGGCCACGGCCGCCGCGTGCATCAGGGTCATGTCCGTGTCATGGGTGAAAATCATCTTGACTCCTGACATCGATGCGGGCTACCGTCATGGGCAACAGCATACTTTGCTCCTGACATTCCGCCGGGAGGTTCGCACCAGAGGAGGGCACCATGGTCGAGGCGATGCGACGCCACCTGGGGCTTGGGCCTGGTCGCCATGCTCGCGTCCTGCGCGGCCTTCGGCACCTCCGGTCCGTTCGCCAAGTCGCTGATGACGGCCGGCTGGTCGCCGGGCGCGGTGGTGCTGGCCCGGATCACCGGCGCCGCCGTGCTCCTGCTCCCGTTCGCGCTGTGGAGCCTGCGCGGGCAGTGGGGAGCGATTCGTCACGAGCTGCCCCGAGTCGCGCTCTACGGCACGCTGGCCGTGGCCGCGGCCCAGCTCGGGTACTTCCAGGCGGTCTCGCGCATGGACGTCGGCATCGCCCTGCTCATCGAGTACCTCGGCATCATCCTCGTGGTGCTGTGGGTGTGGGCGCTGACCCGTGAACGGCCGCACCGGCTCACCGGGCGTCGGCATCGTGCTGGCCCTGGTCGGGCTCGCGCTGATCCTCGACGTCACCGGTCAGTCGACGCCGCCGCTGCCCGGCGTGTTGTGGGGCCTGCTCGCGGCCGCCGGGCTGGCCGGGCACTACGTGCTCGCCGGCCGTCCCACCGCCATCCCGTCCACCGCCTTCGCCGGGCTCGGCCTGACCGTCGGCGCGGTGGCCCTCGCCGCGCTCGGTCTCGTCGGGAGTCCTGCCCATGGAGGTCGGCGACTCCACCGTCGAGGTCGCTGGTGCCGGCATCCCGGCCTGGCTGGCCCTGGCCGAGCTGGTCGTCGTGGCCGCGGCCTTCGCCTACGTGCTCGGCATCGTCGGGGCGCGCCTGCTCGGGTCGACCCTGGCATCGTTCGTCGGCCTCACCGAGGTGCTCTTCGCGGTGCTCTTCGCCTGGCTGCTGCTCGCCGAGCTGCCCGGGGTGCTGCAGCTCGTCGGCGGCGCCGTGCTGCTCTCGGGTGTCGTGGCGGTGCGCCTCGGCGAGCGCGACCTGGCGCGCGGCGGCCGACGCCGTGGATGACGTCGCAGCGACCGATTTAGACGTTCACTCACCCGTCGCCTAGACTCGGGGGGTTGCCTCGGCGAGGGACGTCGCACCGGCCAATGGTGTCCGGTCTGACCGCGTGATGCGGTCGACGCATCCGTGATCGACGCTGGCGGCCGCAGATCCGGTGGATCCGCGGGCCGTTCGCGCGCCGGTCGTTCGGTGCCACGTCCCGCGTCGAGGACCGACTGCCTCATCCGACTTCGACTCCCCAGGAGCACACGTGTCCGACAACAAGCTCGTCGCCGAGACCCGCACCCAGTTCGGCAAGGGTGCCGCGCGCAAGATCCGCCGCGACAACAAGATCCCTGCCGTGATGTACGGCCACGGCAGCGAGCCGGTGCACATCACCCTCCCGGGCCACGCAGTCGATGCTCGCGCTGAAGCAGAGCAACGCCCTGCTCACCATCGTCATCGACGGCAAGGAGCAGCTCGCGCTCGCCAAGGACGTCCAGCGCGACCCGATCAAGCCGGTCATCGAGCACATCGACCTGGTCATCGTGAACAAGGGCGAGAAGGTCGTCGTCGACGTCAACGTGCACCTCGAGGGCGAGGCCGCGCCCGGAGACCGTCGTCACCACCGACCACACCAGCCTGCAGCTCGAGGTCCTGGCGACCGACATCCCCGAGAGCATCACCGTCTCGGTCGAGGGCCTCGCCGCCGGCACCCAGATCCTGGCCGGCCAGGTCGAGCTGCCCGAGGGCGCCACCCTGGTCACCGACGCCGAGGCGCTGGTCGTCAACGTCACCGCGCAGGTCTCCGACGAGGCCCTCGAGGCCGAGCTGGCCGAGGCCGAGGCCGAGGCCGGCATCGAGCGCGAGGAGTCCGACGAGGAGGCCGGCGAGGCCCCCGCGGGCGAGGCCGCTGCCACCGAGGGCGACGAAGGCCTCCGACGAGGCCTGAGCCACCCGGGCCGCTCGGCCCAACGGCACCACCACGGCAGGGCCCGGTCCACTCGGACCGGGCCCTGCCGCGTGCCCGGCGCCACGGCATACTGGTCCGGTGAGCGACTCCGCACCCTGGCTCGTCGTCGGGCTGGGCAACCCCGGCCCGGCCTACGCCGGCAACCGGCACAACGTCGGCGCCATGGTGGTCGACGAGCTCGCCCGCCGCGCACGGCTCGCAGCTGCGCACGCACAAGGCCCGCGCCCACGCCGCGCAGGTGCGGCTCGGTACCGGTCCCGGCGGCGTCCCCGGCCCGGCGGCCGTCATCGCCGTGCCCGCGTCGTACATGAACGAGTCCGGCGGCCCGGTCTCGGCGCTGCTGCGCTTCTTCTCGGTCCCGGTCGAGCGGCTCGTCGTCGTGCACGACGAGCTCGACATCGACGCCGGCGCGGTGCGCCTCAAGCGCGGTGGTGGCGAGGGTGGCCACAACGGGTTGCGCTCGATCAGCGCCTCGCTGGGCACCAAGGACTACCACCGGGTGCGCGTCGGCATCGGCCGCCCACCCGGGCGGATGGATGCCGCCGACTTCGTCCTGCGCGACTTCTCGCCCGACCGAGCGCAAGGAGCTGCCGTTCGTCCTCGACGAGGCAGCGGATGCCGTCGAGTCGCTCGTCGCGCTCGGCCTCCTCGACGCGCAGCAGCGGGTGCACGCCCCGAGGTAGGCCTCGTCACCACCGGGATGCCCCGAACGGCGGAACGGGCGGGGTTGCTGTTGCTACTGTGGTCGTTCTCGCCACCCTCGGGGAGGTCGCATGACGCTGCTCGACGCAGTGCGTATAGCGCGCCGGTTCTGGATGACCATCGCGGCCTGCATCCTGCTCTGCGTGGGACTGGCAGCGGCGTATGCCGCCAGCCAGCCGCGCCTGTACACCGCGAGCTCCGAGGCCTACGTGGCCGTGCCGTCGAACTCCGACTCCGGGGTCTCCGAGCTGTCGGTGGGCACGAACGTCGCGGCGGTGAAGGCGTCGGCCTACGCCCCGCTCACCCAGAGTGGCGACGTCGCCGACCTGGTCATCGGCCGGCTCGGCCTGACCGAGTCGCCCGGCGCGGTCAGCGGCAGCATCGGCTACTCCGTCGAGCCGTCGAGCCCGCGCATCCAGGTGTTCGCCACCTCGACGTCACCGCAGAAGGCCAAGGACATCGCCAACGCGGTCGTGCAGGCCACGGCCGAGGTCGCGTCGGGCATCGAGAGCAACGAGTCCGACAGCGGCGCCGTCCGCATGGTGCCGGTGACCAACGCCGTGCTGCCGGCCACGCCCACCTCCCCGAACGTCAGGCGTGTGCTGCTCATCGGCCTCGTCGCCGGCATCGCCCTCGCGTGGGCCGTGGTCATGGTGCGACTGCGCCTCGACACCCGGATCCGCCGGCCCGAGGACATCACCGGGCTGACCGAGATCGGCCTGATCGGCACCATCCCCAAGTCGCGCGACCTGCGCTCGCGCCTGCACTCGGAGGACCTCCTGCGCGGTGCCGTCGGCGAGTCGCTTCGCCACCTGCGCACCAACCTGATGTTCGCCGACCCCGACACCTCACCCCACTCCGTGGTGGTCACGAGCCCGCAGCCCAGCGAGGGCAAGTCGACCGTGTCGGCGCTGCTGGCCAGGGCGCTGGCCCTGCGCGGGGGCAAGGTCGTGCTCATCGACGGCGACCTGCGCCGCCCGATGGTCGCCTCCCTCTTCGACATCGACTCCGGCATCGGCCTCACCCAGGTGCTGTCCGGCGCCGTGCCGCTCGACGAGGCGCTCGTCGAGACCGACACCGTGGGCCTGCTCGTGCTGCCGGCCGGCCGCATCCCGCACAACCCGAGCGAGGTCGTGGGCTCGGAGCGGATGCGCGACCTCATCGCCGAGCTGTCGAGCGACCACCTGGTCGTCATCGACGCCCCGCCGGCGCTGCCGGTCACCGACGCGATGATCATGGCCCAGCGGGTCGACGGCATCATCGTCGTCACCTTCATGGCCAAGAGCCGCAAGGAGCACCTGAAGAAGGTGCTGCAGTTCGCCCAGGGCGTCAACGTGCGCGTCTTCGGCATCGTCCTCAACGGCATCCCGCAGGGCCGCGCCGCGGGGGTCTACGGCTACGAGACCTACGGCTACGCCTCCGACGACCGACGGTTCCGCCAGCAGATGAAGCGCCGGCGCACCGGCGGCAGCACCCGACCCGCCTCCTCCTCGACCGCGGAGACCGACCCTGAGGACCCCGACCGGGGGCTCGACACCTCCCTCGACCTCCTCGAGCCGGGGCACGACCTGGGGCTCGAGCCGGCGGCCGACCAGGTGGTCGTCGACCACCCGGGCTCGGACGTCGTCCCCGACGACATCGAGACGGCTCCGCCGGGTCCGTCGCGGCGTTCCAAGGGCTGAGGCCCGCGCTCGGCCGACAGCCGTAGCCGCCCTACCCGGTGGCTGCCCGGTTGTGGGATGCCGAGCCTGTCGCTGCGCGCGACTAGGGTGTGAGCGATGCCCTCGCTGTCCGCCCTGCGCTCCCGAGTCGCCGCCCTCCCGGGCACCGCGCGCCTCACCGAGGCCCTCGCCGTTCCGTCGGCGGAGGTCGTCGCCGCCGCACCTCCGGGCGCCCGGCACCTCGTCGTCTCCGCGCTCGCCCCGACCCGCACCGGCGCGCCGGTGCTCGCCGTCACGGCCACCGGGCGCGAGGCCGAGGACCTCGCCGCCGCGCTCGAGGCGAGCCTGGCCGCCGGAGCCGTCGGCCGAGTTCCCCGCCTGGGAGACGCTGCCGCACGAGCGGCTCTGCCCGCGCAGCGACACCGTCGGCCGGCGCCTCGTCGGTGCTGCGCCGGCTGGCCCACCCCGAGGCCGGCGACGACACCGCACGGCGCGCTGTCGGTCGTCGTCGCGCCGGTGCGCGCCGTGCTGCAGCCGATCGTCCAGGGCCTGGGCGACCTGGAGCCCGGTCGCGCTCCAGGCCGGCGACGACGTGCCGCTCGAGCAGGTCGTCGAGGCCCTCGCGGCGGCCGCCTACGCCCGCGTCGACCTGGTCGAGCGGCGCGGCGAGTTCGCGGTGCGCGGCGGCATCCTCGACGTCTTCCCGCCCACCGAGGAGCACCCGCTGCGGGTCGAGTTCTGGGGCGACACGGTCGAGGAGATCCGCTGGTTCAAGGTCGCCGACCAGCGCAGCCTCGAGGTCGCCGAGCACGGGCTGTGGGCGCCGCCCTGCCGCGAGCTGCTGCTCACCGACGCGGTGCGCGAGCGCGCCGCGCGCGCTGGCCGACGCAGCTGCCCGGCGCGGCCGACATGCTCGAGCAAGCTCGCCGAGGGCATCGCCGTCGAGGGCATGGAGTCGCTCGCGCCGGTCCTGGTCGACGGCATGGAGCCGCTGCTCGACCTGCTGCCCGACGGCGCCCGTGCTCGTCGCTGTGCGACCCCGAGCGGGTGCGCACCCGCGCCCACGACCTCGTCGCCACCAGCGCAGGAGTTCCTCGACGCCGCCTGGGCCAACGCCGCGAGCGGCAACGCCGTGCCGATCGACCTCCAGTCGGTGCTCGGCACCGCGTCGTTCCGCACCCTGGCCGAGCTGCGCCAGCAGGCCCGCGACCTCGGCGTGCGCGTGGTCGACCTCACCCCGTTCGCCGGTGACGACGAGCTCGGCCGACGACGCTCGACGCTCGGTGCTCGAGGTGCGCCCGCCGACCTACCGCGGCGACACCGACGGCGCCGTCGCCGAGCTGCGCCGGCTCGTGGCCGACGGCTGGCGGTCGCTGGTCGTCACCGAGGGCCACGGCCCGGCCCAGCGCATCGTCGAGGTGCTCGCCGAGCACGACGTCCCGAGCCGGCTCGTCGCCGACGGCGCCGACCCCGCGCCGGGCCTGGTCACGGTCACCACCGGCGTCGCTCGGCCGCGGCTTCGTCGCCGCACGGCGCGCGGCTGGCCGTGCTCACCGAGACCGACCTGACCGGCCGCGCCGGCAGCGGCGCGTCCACCAAGGACATGCGCCGGATGCCGTCGCGGCGCCGCAACGCGGTCGACCCGCTCCAGCTGCGCGCCCGGCGACTTCGTCGTCCACGAGCAGCACGGCGTCGGCCGGTTCGTCGAGATGATGCAGCGCACCGTCGCCGGCGCCACCCGCGAGTACCTCGTGCTCGAGTACGCCGCCGGCAAGCGCGGCCAGCCCGGCGACCGGCTCTTCGTGCCCACCGACCAGCTCGACCAGGTCACCCGCTACGTCGGCGGCGAGGCGCCCACCCTGCACAAGCTGGGCGGCGCCGACTGGCAGAAGACCAAGGGCCGGGCCCGCAAGGCCGTCAAGCAGATCGCCGCCGAGCTGATCCGGCTCTACTCCGCGCGGATGGCGACCGCCGGGCACGCGTTCGGCCCGGACACCCCGTGGCAGCGCGAGCTCGAGGACGCCTTCGCCTACGTCGAGACGCCCGACCAGCTGACGCACCATCGACGAGGTCAAGGCCGACATGGAGAGCGCGGTCCCGATGGACCGGCTGATCTGCGGCGACGTCGGCTACGGCAAGACCGAGATCGCGGTGCGCGCGGCGTTCAAGGCGGTCCAGGACGGCAAGCAGGTCGCGATCCTGGTGCCGACGACGCTGCTGGTCCAGCAGCACTGCCAACACCTTCGCCGAGCGGTACGCCGGCTTCCCCGTCATGGTGCAAGGCGCTGTCCCGCTTCCAGACCGACAAGGAGGCCAAGGCGGTCCTCGACGGCCTGGCCGACGGCGCGCGTCGACGTGGTCATCGGCACCCACCGGCTGCTGTCGGCAAGGAGGTGCGGTTCAAGGACCTCGGCCTGGTCATCGTCGACGAGGAGCAGCGCTTCGGCGTCGAGCACAAGGAGCAGCTCAAGGCGCTGCGCACCACGTCGACGTGCTGGCGATGTCGGCGACCCCGATCCCGCGCACGCTGGAGATGGCGGTCACCGGCATCCGCGAGATGTCGACGCTCGCAACCCCGCCGGAGGAGCGGCACCCGGTGCTCACCTTCGTCGGCGCCTACGACGAGAAGCAGATCACCGCGGCGATCCGGCGCGAGCTGCTGCGCGAGGGCCAGGTCTTCTTCGTCCACAACAGGGTCGAGTCGATCGAGCGGGCCGCGGCGCGGCTGCGCGAGCTCGTGCCCGAGGCCCGCATCGCGGTGGCCCACGGGCAGATGGGCGAGCACAAGCTCGAGCAGGTCATCGTCGACTTCTGGGAGAAGCGGTTCGACGTGCTCGTCTGCACCACGATCGTCGAGACCGGCCTCGACATCTCCAACGCCAACACCCTGATCGTCGAGCGGGCCGACGTGCTCGGCCTCTCCCAGCTGCACCAGCTGCGCGGCCGGGTCGGCCGTGGCCGCGAGCGCGCCTACGCCTACTTCCTCTACCCGCCGGAGAAGCCGCTCACCGAGACGGCGCACGACCGGCTGCAGACCATCGCGCAGCAACACCGACCTCGGCGCGGGCATGCAGGTGGCGATGAAGGACCTCGAGATCCGCGGCGCCGGCAACCTGCTCGGCGGCGAGCAGTCCGGCCACATCGCCGGGCGTCGGCTTCGACCTCTACGTCCGGCTGGTCGGCGAGGCGGTCGCCGAGCTTCCGCGGCGACGCCGACGAGGAGCCCGACCGAGATCAAGATCGAGCTGCCGGTCGACGCGCACCTGCCGCACGACTACGTGCCGGGCGAGCGGCTGCGGCTCGAGGCGTACCGGAAGCTCGCCGCGGTCGTCGACGAGGCCGAGCTCGCCGACGATCGAGGCCGAGCTGCGTCGACCGCTACGGCGCGCTGCCCGAGCCGGTGAGCAACCTGCTCGAGGTCGCCCGCCTGCGCACGGTGGCCCGGGCCGCCGGGCTCGGCGACATCAGCGCTGCAGGGCAACCACGTGCGGTTCGGCCCGCTCGAGCTGCGCGAGAGCCAGCAGCTGCGGCTCCAGCGGCTCTACCCGGGCTCGATCGTCAAGCACGCGCTGGGCACCGTGCTCGTGCCGAAGCCGATGACGGCGCGGGTCGGCGGCCGCCCGCTGCGCGACCGTGACGTGCTCGCCTGGGCTGGTGACGTCATCCGCTCGGTCGTCATGGACAATGTGGGGCAGGCCGCCCGGGTGGCCACCGCCCGCACCTAGCGGGACCCTTCCTGCGAAAGGACTGCTCGTGACTCTCTCGGTTCGCCGCGCTGTGGCGGCGCTGGCCGTCGGTGCCGCGCTCGTTCTGGCCGGCTGCGGTGGCCCCGCCGGGCCCGACCGGGCCGCCGTCGTCGACGGGCAGGTCATCAGCGAGACCTCGCTGCAGTCGGCCATGGCCCAGGTCAACTCGATGGAACCCGCACTGCTGCAGGCGAAGCTGACCCCCACGGGCACCCTGACCGCGCTGGTCCAGGCCCCGGTGGTGCTGAACTACCTCGACGACCTCGGGGTCAAGGTCTCCGACTCGGTCGCGATGCAGGACGCCAAGGGGCGCGGGGTCGCCGACCCGGCCGACTCCACCCTCGAGATCATCAAGCTCGCCTCGGCCATCTCCGCGGCCCAGAGCGACGGCCGGCTGACCGAGGCCGACGCCGGGGAGCTGACCCAGCAGCTGCAGGCGCTGAACATCGACGTCAACCCGCGCTACGGCACGTTCAACCCGGAGACCGCGTCGATCGAGCTCACGACGCCCGGCTGGGTCACCCCGCAAAACGCGGCGCAGTGACCGACGGCCGGCTCGCGCTGGTCGTCACGTCGCCCCGCGTCGCGCCCGGCCTGCTCTCGCACGGCGCGTGGGAGGCCGTCGCCGGCGCCACGGTGCGCCTCGCCCGCAGCCTCGACGAACCGCTCGCCGAGGCGGTCGACGAGTTCGGCTTCGCCGTCGAGGAGGTCGCCGACGCCACCCCACCGGCGTTGGCCCGGCGCCTCGTCGACCTCGCGGCCACCGAGTCGGTCGTGTGGCTCGGCTCGTCCGACGGTGACCCGGGGCTGTCCGACGCGCTGGCGTCCGAGGTGTCACGCCTCGAGGTGCCCCCGGACGTCGAGGTCGTCGTGGGGTCCTGGGACGTCCAGGGTGGCCGGTTGCTCGACGTCGTCGCGACCATGGACCGGCTGCGCTCGCCCGGCGGCTGTCCGTGGGACGCCGAGCAGACCCACGAGAGCCTGGCGCCCGTACCTCGTCGAGGAGGCCCACGAGGTGCTGCACGCCATCGAGAGTGGCGACCGCAGGCACCTCGCCGAGGAGCTCGGTGACGTGCTGCTCCAGGTCGTCTTCCACGCCCGGGTCGCCGAGGAGGCCGGTGCGGACGCGTTCGACATCGACACCGTCGCGGGGCTGCTCGTCGAGAAGCTGGTCCGACGCCACCCGCACGTCTTCGCCGACGGCGACGCCTCGACGCCCGCCGAGGTCGAGCAGGCCTGGGAGCGGATCAAGGCCCAGGAGAAGGCCGCCGACGTCGACGGCGCGGGCGGCTACGCGGCCGACCTGCTGCACGGCATCCCCGCATCACTGCCCGGTGACCTCGCCGCCGAGAAGGTGCTCGCCCGGGTCCGCCGCCGCGGTCTCGTCGCGACGCCTTCGAGCCTGGATGCCGTGGCGAGCGCCAGGGCTGACCTCACCGCGGCGGAGGAGCGGGTTCGCGCAGCCCTGCACCAGCTCGCTGCGGGCGTGCAGGAGGCCGGCTCCTCGGAGACCTGACGAATCACCGTTGCGGAGAGCGCAGTTCGGTGCGGATGAGCATGCGGTCATGGTGCTTCCTCGAGAACGTGTATCACGAGCGTGGCTCCGGTTCTCCTCTGTGGTACCGGACCCACTGGGGCCCGGACGCCTCAGCCGGAGGCCACGTCCAGTCAGGAGAACGACGACCATGTCCCACACCACCACATTCCGCCGCACCGCCTCCGCCCTCGGGGCAACTGCCCTCCTCGGCATGGCCCTGGCGGCTCCCGCCATGGCAGCCCAGGACCCGGGCGACGGCGTGCCCGCTGTCGACGCGACCACCACGAGCCAGTTCCCCACTGGTCTGGACCGCGAGCGCCGCGAGGGGAACGCGTCCAGCGTCGACCGCGAGCGGCAGCTGGGTGGCTTCACCTACTCCAAGGAGCTGTCCACCCTGCCGCAGGAGGCGACCACCCCCAGTCCGGGCCGACCGTCGTCATCCGCGACAACGACCCCGTCGCGTACATCCAGGTCGGCGCGGGCATGCTCGCGGGCTTCGCGCTGGCCGGTGCCGCTGCGGCCGTCGTCTCCCGCCGCAACCACCGCGGTCTCACGCCGGCGTGACCGGCATCCGTACCGCACCGCCAGGGACCGGCACGCCGTAGGGCGCGCCGGTCCCTGGCCTGTCCGGTCCCGCGGCCGCCGTGCGCCAGCCTTGCCTTGTAGGTACAAAGTCGCTTAACATCTGCAACGTGAATCTGACCGCCCGCGAGCGCGAGATCGTCGACCTGCTGCCGCGCCGACCCGCTGCTCGAGCCGCCGCGCTCGCCGAGCGGATCGGCTCACCCGCGCGGCCGTTCGGTGCACCTGACGCAACCTCACCCGCAAGGGCGTCGTGCTGGGCCGCGGCTACATCCTGCGACCCGAGGCCGACTCGGTGGTGGTCGTCGGCGGAGCCGTGCTCGACACCAAGGTGCGCACCGCGTTCGCCCCGGTGCTCGGCACCAGCAACCCCGGCACCGCCTCGGCGACCGTCGGGGGCGTGGGCCGCAACATCGCCGAGAACCTCGCCCGGCTCGGGCGCCCCACGGTGCTCGTCGCCGCGGTCGGCGACGACCCGGCTGGCGACACCGTGCTGCAACGCACCAGTGCCGCCGGGGTCGAGTGCCGGCACGTCGTGGTGTCGCCGCACCCCACCGGCACCTACGCCGCCGTGCTCGACGACAGCGGCGACCTGCACATCGCGGTGGCCGACATGCGCGCCACCGACGAGCTGGCCGTGGCCGACCTCGCGGTGGTGCCGACCCTGCTCGGCGCGGCCGAGGCCCTCGTCGTCGACGCCAACCTCGACGCGACCGTCATCCGCTGGCTGCTCTCGGCCGCCCAGGACGCCGGGGTGCGGTCGGTGTTCGAGCCGGTCAGCGTCGCCAAGGCGACCGGGGCCGCGCCGGTGCTCGACGGTTCGGTGCGCGTGCACACGGTCACCCCGAACGTCGACGAGCTCGCCGCGCTGGTGGGCCACCCGGTCGCCGACACCGTCGACGACGTGCGGGCCGCGGCCGACCACCTGCACGCGCGCGGAGTCGAGCACGTGTGGGTGCGGCGCGGCACCCGCGGCAGCCTGCTGTCGACGACCGGGACCGGGGATGCCGGGTCGCGGGCCGTGCTCGTCGGTGCCCCCGCGGTCGACGTCGCCGACGTCACCGGCGCCGGCGACTCGATGACCGCCGGCTACGTGCACGCCCTGCTCGGCGGCGCCGACGTCGTCGAGGCCGCCCGCTACGGCCAGGTCCTGGCCGCCCTCACCTGCGCCTCGGCCGACACCGTGCGCGCCGACCTCACCGCCGCCCTCGTCGCGGCCCACCTGACCCCCACCCAGCCCCCGACCGAGGAGCTCACCCGATGACCACGCACCGCCACCACCCACCACGCCGCACCCGATGCTCAAGGTCGCCCCGGACGTCGCCGAGGCGCTGGCCGCCGGGGCGCCGGTCGTCGCGCTCGAGTCGACGATCATCAGCCACGGGATGCCGTACCCGCAGAACGTCGCGATGGCGCGCGAGGTCGAGCAGATCGTGCGCGACGGCGGGGCCGTGCCGGCCACCATCGCCGTGCTCAACGGGCGTCCGACGATCGGGCTGGACGACGACGAGCTCGAGCTGCTCGGCTCCGACGGCGGCATCCGCAAGGTCAGTGTCCGCGACCTGCCGCACGTCGTCGCGACCGGCGCGCACGGGGCGACGACGGTGGCGAGCACGATGCGCCTGGCCGGGCTCGCCGGCATCCGGGTGTTCGTCACCGGTGGTCTCGGCGGCGTGCACCGCGGCGCCGAGAGCTCGATGGACGTCTCCGCCGACCTCACCGAGCTGTCCCGCACCGAGGTGGCCGTCATCTCCGCCGGGGTGAAGTCGATCCTCGACATCGGGCGCACCCTCGAGGTGCTCGAGACCCTCGGGGTGCCCGTCGTCGGCTACGGCACCGACGAGTTCCCGTCGTTCTTCTCGCGCTCGAGCGGGGTCGCGCGTGCCGATGCGCGTCGACACCCCCGAGGAGGTGGCCGCACTGATGGCGGCGACCTGGGGCCTCGGCCTGGGAAGCGGAGTGTCGATCGCGAACCCCGTTCCCGCACAGGACGAGATGGCGCACGAGGAGATCGACGCCGTCATCGACCAGGCGCTCGCCGACTGCGACGCGCACGGCATCCACGGCAAGGACATCACGCCCTACCTCCTGGGCCGGATCATCGAGCTGTCCGGGGGTCGCTCGCTGGAGACGAACCTGGCCCTGGTGCGCAACAACGCCGTGGTCGGCACCGCCATCGCGGTCGCGTACGCCGCCCTGGCCTGACCCGCCAGAGGGCCCAAGCGGGGGCCAAGCGGAGCCCAAGCGGCTGCCGGGAGCGTGGACGCACCATCCACTCCCGAAAGAGGCACCACCATGCGCACCACCTACCGCGTCCTCGCCGTTCTCGTCTGCGCCCTCGTCGCCCTCCAGGCCGCCTTCCACGTCTGGGGCACCGCCGGCATGGGTGTCTGGATCGACGAGGGCGGGGTGCTCGACAAGGCCACCGGCGAGGCCATCGGTGCCGGAGAGCGACCCTGGCCCGAGCTCACCGGCCTGCTGCTGCACGGCATGTCGGGCATGTTCGTCATCCCTCTGGTCGCGCTGGTGCTCGTCGTCGTCGCCCTCGTCGCCCGCTTCCCCGGCGCCGTGCCGCGTGCCCTGCTCGTGCTCGCGCTGGTCGTCGCGCAGGTCACCCTCGGCCTGCTCGGCCACACCTACCCGCAGCTCGCCTTCCTCCACGGCATCAACGCTCTGCTGCTCTTCACCGCCGCGTTCACGGCCCAGCGCCACGCCCGCGTCGAGGCCTCGGCGCCGCAGCCCGCCGTCGAGGTGGCCGGTGCCCTCCGCTAGGCAGCTCGCCGGCCCGGTGGCCGCCGTCCTCGTGCTCGCGACGGTGGCCGCCTGGTGGGTGTCGAGCCTGGCACCCGGTCGCTACGCCGTGACCTCGATGGGGCGGCCCGACACCGGCCGACCCCAGGGCGAGGCCGCCGTACTGGCCCGGCTCCAGGCGGCCGAGCACGCGGGTCCTGGCCGTGCCGCGGCCGGCAGCGCCGGGCACGCGGCGAGCGGGCACGACCCGGTCGCGCCGGGCGCGGACGGCCCGGTGGTGGCCGCCGTGTCCCTCGACCGCCTGCACACCGACCGCTCGGCCCGGCCGGACGTGCGCGTCGAGCTCGCCACCCGCAAGGGCACCGTCCGGCTGGCCGACGGCCGGCGGGTCAACGGCTACACGGTCAACGGCACCTCGCCCGGGCCGACGGTCGAGGCGCTCGCCGGCCAGCTCGTCGAGGTGGTGCTGCGCAACGTCGACGTCCCCGACGGGGTGACCCTCCACTGGCACGGCATGGACGTGCCCAACGCGGAGGACGGCGTCGCCGGCATCACCCAGGACGCCGTGCCGCCCGGTGGCACCCACGTCTACCGCTGGCGGATGCCGCGGGCCGGCACGTACTGGTACCACTCCCACCAGGTCTCGCACGAGCAGGTCGTCGGAGGGCTGCTCGGCGCCGTCGTCGTCCGCGACCCGCGCCGGACTGCCGACCTCGACACCGTCGCGCTCGTGCACACCTACGCCGGACGCCGCACCATCGCAGGGCGCACCGGCGACACCCGCCTCCCGCTGGCGCCGGGGGGCACCGCCCGAGTCCGCCTGGTCAACACCGACAACGGCGGCACGACCGCGTGGGTCACCGGCGCCGGCTACCGGGTCGTCGCCGTCGACGGCACCGACGTCAACCAGCCGGATGTCGTTCACGGCCAAGGCGTGGACGTCGCGGCCGGTGGCCGGGTCGACCTCGAGGTCACCACCCCCACCGACGGGTCAGCGGTGCGCGTCGACCTCCCCGGAGCCGGGCTCGTCATCGGGCCACCGGATGCCGTCCCGCCCACCGCCACCCGCCCACCCGCCGACCGTCTCGACCTGCTCGGCTACGGGGCGCCGCGCGCTCTCGGGGCCGTGTCCGGCGCGCCGGACCGGGTGTTCGACTACGCCATCGGGCGTCGCTTCGGCATCGTCGACGGGCGACCCGGCCTGCACTGGACGGTCAACGGCGCGCTCTTCCCCGACGTGCCGATGTTCATGGTGCGCACCGGCGACGTGGTGCGGATGCGGATCTCCAACGACAGCGGCGAGGTGCACCCCATGCACCTCCACGGCCACCACGTCGTCGTGCTCTCCCGCGACGGTGTGGCCGCCACGGGCAGCCCCTGGGTCGTCGACTCGCTCACCGTCGCGAACGGCCACCGGTACGAGGTGGCGTTCGTCGCGGACAACCCGGGCATCTGGGCCGACCACTGCCACAACCTCCTCCACGCCGCCGACGGGCTGATGGCCCACCTGATGTACGAGGGGGTGAGCACGCCCTACCGGCTGGGACGGGACACCGACAACCACCCCGAATGACTGTCTGACCTGCCCACGTGCTGGCTATCGTTTGCCCTCGTGAGGGTCCGGGTCCTTGGGAGCACGGGCGTGGAGGGGCCGCAGGGCGCGGTTCCCCTCCCCGCCCGCAAGCCGCGCAGCATCCTCGCCGCGCTCGCGCTCACCCCCGGCAGCACGGTGAGCGCCGACCGCCTCGTCGACCTGGTCTGGGGCGACGACCCGCCGGCCGGCGCCCACGGCACGCTGCACGCCTACCTCTCCGGGCTGCGCCGGGTGCTCGAACCCGACCTCGCCCCGCGGGCCCGGCCGACCGTCCTGGTCACGACCGACGACGGCTACCGCCTCGCCGTGGATCCCGGCGACGTGGATGCCGTCGCCTTCAGCCGTGAGGTCCGCACCCGGCACCGGGCCCTGGCCCCGCTGTGGTCGCAGCTGACGACCGGGCCGGACGCCGCCTGGCCGAGCCGCGACGAGGTCGGCTCCCACGTCGAGGCGCTGGAAGAGGCGCTGCGCACCTGGACGGGCACGGCCTACGCCGACCTCGGCGACCACCCGGACGTGTTGGCCGACCGGGCCGCCCTCGACGAGCTGCGGGCCACCGCCCAGGAGGACACCGCGCTGGGCCTGCTCGCGCTCGGCGAGCACGCGGCGGTCCTCGCCGCGACCGAGCAGGCCGGTGGCCGGCACCCGCTGCGCGAGCGGACCCGCTCCCTGCAGGCCCTCGCCCTGGTGCGCACCGGGCGGCAGGTCGAGGCGCTGGAGGTGCTGCGCGGCTACCGGGAGCTGCTCGCCGACGAGCTCGGGCTCGACCCCGGGCCGGAGGTGCGTGCCCTCGAGGAGGCCGTGCTGCGGCAGTCGCCGGTGCTCGGTGCCTGGCTGCGCCCGGACGCGCCCGCGCCGTCCGTCCCACCGTCCGCGAGCTCGGCGGCCACGACGGCCGGCGCGGCAAGTGCGGCCGGCACACGCACGGCATCCGCGTCGACGACCCCGACGACGGGCGCTGCGCCCGCGAGCTGGGCGATGGTCGGCCGCGAGGCCGAGCGGTCCGTCGTGACCGAGGTGCTCGGCGCCGCCGTGTCGGGTTCGCCCGGCGCGGTGCTCGTCGTCGGCGACCCCGGCACCGGAAAGACCCGGCTGGTCGAGCACGCCCTCGCCGCGGCCGCCGACCGGGACGTCGTCTCCGCCGTCGGGCGGTGCTCCCAGGACGACGGGGCCCCGCCGCTCTGGCCCTGGTACGCGCTCCTCGACGGGCTCGGCATCGAGCGCCCCGCCGAGCTGGCCCGGGCCGACGGCTCGGACGAGGTCGGGCCGGAGCGGGCCTTCGCCGTCCAGGACGCCCTGGCCCGAGCGGTGCGCGAGCGCGCGCACGACGCACCGGTGCTCCTCGTCGTCGAGGACCTGCACTGGGCCGACACCCGCACCCTGCGGGCCCTGACCCACCTCGTGACCACCCTCGGCGCCGGCGACCGGGTCGCCCTCCTCGCCACTCGCCGGGCCCGGCCGCACCCCACGGGTGCGCTGGCCGAGCTCGGGGTGGCCCTGGCCCGCCACGGCGCCCGCACCATCGAGCTCGGCGGCCTCGACGCCGGTGACGCGCAGGCCCTGGTCTCCTCGGTGACCGGCGCGGACGCGGACCCGGTGCGCGTCGACGACTGGCGCACCCGCACCGGGGGCAACCCGTTCTTCCTCGTCGAGCTGGCCCGCCTCGCGACGACGACGGGAGGCTGGCGCGGTGAGGTCCCGGAGTCGGTGCAGACCGTCGTCGCCCAGCGCCTGGCGGACCTGCCCGACCCCACCCGCGAGGTCCTCCTGGTGTCGGCTGCCCTGGGCCGCGAGCACTCGCCGCTGCTGCTCGCCCACGTCGGCGGGTGGGGCCCGGACGAGGTGACCGACCGGCTCGAGCCGGCGCACGACGTCGGCATCGTGCACCAGCGCGCTGACGGCCGGCTGGTCTTCGAGCACGCACTGACCCGCGATGCCGTGATCGCCGGTGCGTCACCGGCCCGGGTCGCTCGCGTGCACGCCCGGATCGCCCACGCCCTGGACTCGGTGCCCCGTGGCTCCCTCGCCCCGGCCGAGCGCGCCTTCGACCTCGCCCACCACTGGCTCGCCGCCGGCCCGGTGCATGCCCCGCAGGCCTGGCGGGCTGCGGCCGCCGCAGCGGCGGAGGCGCGACGAGACTTCGCGAACGTCGAGGCGGCCGACCTCTACCGGGCCGCGCTCGACGCGCACGCCCTCGATCCCTCGGGCACGAGGGAGGAGCGCTACGACCTTCTGCTGTCCTTCGCCGAGGCCGCGGCCTGGGCCGCCAAGTGGCGACCGGTCGTCGAGGCGGTCGTCGAGGCGGTGGCCCTGGCGAGCACCGAGAACGACCCCGAACGGGTCGCGCACGCCGCGGCGGCACTGACCCGCTACTCGGTGTGGACCCCCCAGGAGTACGACGAGGTCGACGAGGACCTCATCGACGACCTCCGTTCCGCGTTGCGCGGCCTCGACACCCACGACTCGCCGGTCCGCTGCGTGCTGATGCTCGCGCTGGCCGTGCAGCTCTACTACCGGGCCGGCTCCGAGCCGGAGATCCTCGCCCTCGTCGACGAGGGCACCGCGGTCGCCCGCCGGATCGGTGACCCGGCCCTGCGCGGCTGGGCGGCGCGCACCGGGTGGATCGCCCTCTGGCGCAGCGCCCACCTCGACCGGCGGCGCGAGCTCGCCGTGGAGGAGCTCGCCGCCGCCCGCGAGTCGGGCAACGAGGCCGCCGAGGCGCTGGCGCACACCGCCCTCGCGGGGACCGGCATCGAGGCGGGGGACCTCGAGACCTGGTTGTCGGCCTCGGCCGCGGCCGTCGACATCGCCCGCCGGCGGCGCCTGACCTACGTCGAGTACGCCCTGCGCTTCGTGCTGTTCAACCTCTCGCTCCTCGCTGACGACGACGAAGCGGCCGACGACCACGCCGACGCGATGCGCACCATGCGCGAGGGCATGGCCACCCCCGCGATGGAGTGGAACGAGTTCGGCGTGATCTACGCGACGGCGAGCTGGCGCACGGGGGCCGCAGAGCCGCTCGCCCGCGGAATGCTCGACTTCTTCAACGCGACGCCGAACGACCTCGGCCGCACGCCCCTGCTGCACGTCCTCGCGCTCGCCGGGCTCGAGCACGAGCTGCGCACCGAGCTCGACCGGGCCCCACAGAGACCGTTGACCGACAACTGGTACCTGACCTCCGAGGCGTCCGTGCGTGCCGTCGTCGCCGGCTTCCTCGGTGACGAGGCACTCGCCCGGCGCAGCGTCGAGCACCTGCGCCCACTGTCCGGGCGGCTGGCGGTGTCCGGCATCTCCATCGTCTCGGGCCCGATCGACGGGTACCTGGCCATCGCCCTCGCCGTGCTCGACGAGCGCTCGGAGGCGAGCGCGTTCGCCGCGCGGGCGGAGGCCCTCGCGACACGGTGGGGGATGACGGCCTACCTGCGGTGGTTTGCCGGCCAGCGCGCGCGGATGGCGTTCTAGCACCGGTCAGCGCGTGCCCGTACCGTCGCAGTACCGGAAGGCGCGCGCCTCGGCGCGGGCGAACCGGCGCCGCACCAGCGCGTACACGACGCGGTAGGGAGCACCCGCCAGCGCGAACATCTGGTCGCGGGCCTCCACGGGCAGGCCGTGCAGCGCCCAGCCGACGATGAACGGGATGTCGCGGACCGGGTACGACTTCCCGATCTCCTTCTCCACCCCGAGGTACTCCTGCGTCGTCATCACCCGCTGGACCAGGGGCAGCACGACGGTCTCCTCGTGGCGCAGGTGCTCGTCGAGCACCTCGCGCAGGCCGGTGATGCGGATGTCGAGGGCGTTGCGGTGCTCCTCGCACGGGTGCTCGACGACGTCGGCGAACCCCTGCGCGCACGCCCTGACGAGCGGGTCGATGTCGGCGTGCTCGTCGCTCATCGCGCGCACCTCGACGCGGTCGGCCTCGGTGCCGCGGGCCTCGACGGCCGCGAGCAGCACCGGCCAGTAGAGGGTGTCCTCGGCGCTGTGGTGGTGGTGCAGGGTGTCGGCGAACCGCGCCCAGCGCGCGCCGAGGGCCTGCCACGTCGCCTGGTCACCGAGCGGGGTCGCCCGAACCGACGACGCGAACGCCGCGAGGTCACGGCGGAAGGCGAAGTGCATGACGTACATGCCGGTCTGGTCGTTCGGACCCTCGGCGACGTGGGTCTGGCCGGGAAGGTCGAGCTGCGGGCGGTGGGCCGCGGCGGCGGGTCGGGTCGTCATCGGGTTCTCCTCGGGTGAGTCGGGTGGGTCGAACGGCGTCGGTCCCGGCAGTCGGTGGCCGGTCGGGAACCACCGTGCGCGCCCGCGCTTGGGCCGGGCTTGGGGCAGCGCACCGAAGCCCGGGCCAAGCGCAGATCGAGCACTGTCGACCTCGACACCAACCCACCCGAAGGAGAACCACCGTGTCCCAGCCCCACCCGCTCACCGACGTCACCGCCACGACGACCACCACCGCCACGACCACCACCGGGCCGACGGCCGAGGCGGCTCCGGCTGCCGATGACGCCGGGACCTCGCCGAAGATCCTCGTCCTCGGCGGCACCGGCCTGATGGGCCGCGAGGTGCTCGCCGCCCTGCGCCGCCGCGGCGCCACCGCCCGCGTCCTCGTCCGTGACCCCGCCCGGCTCGCCACCCCCGAGGGCGTCGAGGTCGTCGTCGGAGACCTGCGCGACCCCGCGTCGGTGCGTGCCGCGATGGTGGGCGTGTCGACGGTCTTCCACATCTCCCCGCACGAGGCCGACGAGGTCGAGCTCACCCGCACGGTGATCGCCGCGTGTGAGGATGCCGGCGCCCGGCTCGTCTTCGCGGGGGTCCACGTCACGTCGTCCAACCGCGTGGTCGGCTGGCTGCTGCGCCGGTTCTACGGCCTGCTGCTGCCGCGCTACCGCGGCAAGTTCGAGATCGGCCGGATGGTCGAGGCGTCGGCGACGGACCCGGTCATCATCTGCCCGAGCAACTTCATGCAGAACGACGAGGTGCTCCTGGACGTCATCCGCGGCGGCGAGTTCGTCCACCCGTGCAGCCCCAAGGGCCTCAACCGGGTCGACCTGCGCGACGTCGGGGAGGCGGCCGCCGCCATCCTGCTCGACCCGAGCACGCCGTCGGGCATGTACGGGATCGTCGGCCCGCGCTCGCTCACCGGCCCGGAGTGCGCGCAGGTGTGGGCCGAGGCCCTCGACCACCCGGTGCGCTACGCCGGTGACGATGACGCGGCGCTCGATGCTGCGCTGGCCGCGCACCTCACCGGCTACCGCCTCGACGACTGGAGCTCCTCGCTTCGCAAGCTGCGGCGTTTCGCCGTGCACGCCACCCCCGAGGAGCTCGAGACGACCGAACGCCTCCTCGGCCGGCCGCCGACCGACTACACCGAGTTCGTCCGCCGCGTCGTCGCGGAGCACGCGACGGCGGCATCCGTCGGGCGGTAGGTGACGGCGAGAAGCGGGAGCCGCGGCCCGGCATCCCGTCCCGAGTGCGGAAGTGGTTGCCAGGGCGACCCCTTCCGCACTCGCGTCCGGCCGGGGCGCGGGTCGGTCGGAGCGATGCCCACCCCCGAGGTCTAGGCTCGGAGCCGAACCTTCCCCCACCCCCAACACCCAGGAGTCCGGCGTGGCCAGCATCGAAGCCGTCGGCGCCCGCGAGATCCTCGACTCGCGCGGCAACCCCACCGTCGAGGTCGAGGTCGCCCTCGACGACGGCACGCTCGCCCGTGCCGCGGTCCCCAGCGGCGCCTCGACCGGTGCCTTCGAGGCCGTCGAGCGCCGTGACGGCGACAAGAACCGCTACCTGCGGCAAGGGCGTCGCAGAAGGCCGTCGACGCGGTCCTCGACGAGATCGGGCCCGAGCTGATCGGCTTCGAGGCCAGCGAGCAGCGCCTGGTCGACCAGACGATGATCGACCTCGACGGCACGCCCAACAAGGAGCAAGCTCGGCGCGAACGCCATCCTCGGCGTCTCGCTCGCCGTGGCCCGCGCCGCCGCCGACTCCGCCGACCTGCCGCTGTTCCGCTACGTCGGCGGCCCGAACGCGCACGTGCTGCCGGTGCCGATGATGAACATCCTCAACGGCGGCGCGCACGCCGACTCCAACGTCGACATCCAGGAGTTCATGATCGCGCCGATCGGCGCCGACACGCTTCCGCGAGGCGCTGCGCTGGGGCGCCGAGGTCTACCACGCGCTCAAGGGCGTGCTGAAGGAGCAAGGGCCTCGCGACCGGCCTCGGCGACGAGGGCGGCTTCGCCCCGAACCTGCCGAGCAACCGCGCCGCGCTCGACCTGATCGTCGAGGCCATCGAGAAGGCCGGCTTCACGCCCGGCGAGCGACATCGCGCTCGCGCTCGACGTCGCCGCCGTCCGAGTTCCACGACGACGGCGGCTACGCCTTCGAGGGCGGCACCAAGACCGTCCGCCGAGATGATCGACTACTACGCCGAGCTGGTCGCGGCCTACCCGCTCGTCTCCATCGAGGACCCGCTCGACGAGGACGACTGGGACGGCTGGAAGGCGATGACCGACCGGCTCGGCGACGACGTGCAGATCGTCGGCGACGACCTGTTCGTCACCAACCCCGAGCGGCTCGCAGCGCGGCATCGACGACCGGCACGGCCAACGCGCTGCTCGTCAAGGTCAACCAGATCGGCTCGCTCACCGAGACGCTCGACGCCGTCGAGCTCGCCCAGCGCAACGGCTACCGCTGCATGATGAGCCACCGCTCCGGCGAGACCGAGGACACCACGATCGCCGACCTCGCGGTCGCGACCGAACTGCGGCCAGATCAAGACCGGCGCCCCGGCCGCGGTCCGAGCGCGTCGCCAAGTACAACCAGCTGCTGCGCATCGAGGAGGAGCTCGACGACGCCGCGCGTCTACGCCGGCGCCGGGGCCTTCCCGCGCTTCGCCCGCCGCCAGCAGGGCTGAGCCAGAGCATGGCCACCGGGCGCTCCCGCGGTCCGGCGTCGCGACCCCCGCGACGTCCGGGCGGGGGGCGCCCGCGTGCGTCCACCCGGGGCGCGGCCACGGCGGCCGCGCCCGTCGCGATCCGCTCGGGGTGGCGCGGTCGCCTGACCACGGCCGCCAAGGACCGCCGCACCCGCCGCGGTGCGGTGCTGCTGTCGATCGTCGCGTTCCTCATGGTGCTGCTCGGCTCGACCGTCGCGGCCTACGTCGGCCAGCAGCGGCGACATCGCCGCGCTCCAGGACAAGGTGGCCGGCCAGGAGCAGGACGTCGCCGACCCTCAAGGCCGAGCAGGCGCGCTGGCGCGACCCGGCCTACGTCGAGCAGCAGGCCCGCGCAGCGGCTGAACTTCGTCAAGCCGGGCGAGCGGTCGTACATCGTGCTCGACGCGAAGCCGGCGACCGGCACCAAGGACCCCGTGCCCGAGCTGGCCGCGCCCGACGTGCCGCTGCCCTGGTACCAGACCGTGTGGCAGTCCACCCACACCGCCGACGTGCCCGGGGCGCGCCGGTGACCGCACGCGCCGACCTGCCGCCCGTCGCGCAGGCCGACCTCGACGCCGTCTCCCGCCAGCTCGGGCGTCAGGCCCGCGGGGTCGCCGAGGTCGCCCACCGCTGCCCGTGCGGCGAGCCCGACGTCGTGCGCACCGAGCCGCGCCTGCCCGACGGCACGCCGTTCCCGACCTCGTTCTACGTCACCTGCCCGCGGCTCACCGGGGCCCTGTCGACCCTCGAGAGCCAGGGCGTGATGCGCGAGATGACCGAGCGCCTCGAGGCCGACCCCGAGCTGCGCGAGCGGTATGCCGCGGCGCACCTCGACTACCTCGAGCGCCGCGCGCCGAGCTCGGTGACGTGCCCGAGGTCGCCGGGGTCTCGCGCCGGCGGCATGCCGGCCCGGGTCAAGTGCCTGCACGTGCTCGTCGCCCACTCGCTCGCCGCCGGGCCCGGGGTCAACCCGCTCGGCGACGAGGCGCTGGAGATGCTCGACCCGTGGTGGCAGCGGCACCCGTGCTCGGCCGATGCCCCGGACCCGGCCCACGACGCGACGGATGCCGGCAGCGCGCCGTGAGTGACGGCATCGGGCCGCGCGTCGCCGCCATCGACTGCGGCACCAACTCGATCCGCCTGCTCGTCGCCGACGTCGGTGACGACGGCCGGTTGACCGACGTCGTGCGCCGGATGGAGATCGTGCGGCTCGGGCAGGGCGTCGACCGCACCGGGCGTCATCGCCCCGGAGGCGATGGAGCGCACGCTGCGCCGTGACCGCGCGAGTACGCCGAGCAGTGCCGGGCGCTCGGGCGTCGAGCCGGGTGCGCTTCGTCGCGACCTCGGCGTCGCGCGACGCCGCGCAACGCGGGGCGAGTTCGTCGCGGGAGTGCGAGAGGCGTTCGGAGACTTCGACGTTGCCCCGGAGGTCGTCGCCGGCGACGACGAGGCGCGGTTCTCGTTCAGCGGCGCGACCGGCGACCTGCGGGCGGTCGGCGTGCCGGGCCCCTACCTCGTGGTCGACCTCGGCGGCGGCTCGACCGAGCTGGTGCGCGGCACGGCCGACGTCGAGGCGGCCCGCTCGGTCGACGTCGGCTGCGTGCGGATGACCGAGCGGCACCTGCACTCCGACCCGCCGACGCCGGCCGAGGTTGCGGCGGCGCGACGTGACGTCGCCGCGGCGCTCGACGTGGTCGAGGAGACCGTCGACCTCACCGGCATCGGCGCGGTCGTCGGCCTGGCCGGCACCATCACGACGATCACGGCGCACGCCCTGGCGCTGCCGTCCTACGACCCGGTGGCCGATCCACCTGGCGCGGGTGACCGCCGACGGCGCACCGGGCGGCCTGCGAGTCGCTGCTCACGATGGGCCACGCGCAGCGGGCGGCGCTGCCCTACCTGCACCCGGGCCGGGTCGACGTCATCGCCGGTGGCGCGCTGGTCTGGGAGGCGGTGCTCGACCGGGCGCTGCGGCGCTCGCCCGGCGCGGTGGTCGTGACGTCCGAGCACGACATCCTCGACGGCATCGCCCTCTCGATCATCTGACCCGTCCCTCACGCCAGGCCTCTCGACCAGAGCCCAGCCGCGACACGCGCAGGTGTTCCGCGTACTGCGGTAATGCGGAATCCGCGGTAGTGTGCCAGTCGCACCAATGAGGTGCGGTGAGCGAAGGGTGGTGGCCGGTGGACGGCACACAGCTGGTCAAGGGGGTGCTCGACCTCGCGGTGCTCGCGGTCGTGGCCCGGGAGGACGGCTACGGCTACGACGTCGTGCGCCGGCTGCGGGCCGCGGGCCTGGACGAGGTCGGCGACGCGTCGGTCTACGGCACCCTGCGCCGCCTCTACTCGGCCGGGGCGCTGACGTCGTACGTCGTGCCCTCCGACGAAGGGCCGCACCGCAAGTACTACGGCATCAACGCCCAGGGGCGCACGGTGCTCGAGACGCAAGGCAAGACGTGGGCGGCGTTCGCCGCGACGATGGACGGTCTGCTCGACCAGGCGGGAGTGCGGTCATGAACGACACGACGGTGATCGGCGCGGGGCAGGTCGAGGACGTCCGGGCCTACGTGCGGGCCGTGCGGGCCTGGCTCGGCGACCTTCCCGCCGACGAGGTCGAGGACCTCACGGCCGGCATGGAGGCCGACCTCGCCGAGCGCGCGGCCGAGTCGGGCGGGCCGCTGGGGGGCCTGCTCGGCGAGCCCGAGGCGTACGCCGCTGAGCTGCGGTCCGCTGCCGGCCTGCCGCCGCGCGTCGACGTGGTGGTGCCGGATGCCGTGCGCAAGGAGCCGTGGACCGACCGCGTGGTGCGCGACGCGCACGAGCTGGTGGCGCGGCATCCGTGGCTGCGCGAGCTGCGGCCCACCTGGTGGCTGGCGCGGGGTGCGGTGCTCGGCTGGGTCCTCGCGTCGATCCTCGGCACCGGGCGGACGGTGCTGCTCCCGCTGCTCGGTGCGGTGCTGTCGATGTGGCTCGGGCTGACCCTGCGCCGTCGCGAACCGCTGGCGACCCCGGCGCGGGTGGCCCTGGCCTCGGCGAACGTGCTCGCCGCGCTCCTGCTCCTGCCGATGGTCGCGTCCTACACCTCGGGGTCGTCCGGCTTCTCCGACGAGGTCGCGATGGCGGCGGGCTACCCGTCGCAGGTCGTCGCCAACGGCGAGCCGGCGCAGAACCTCTACGCCTACGACGCCGCCGGCAACCGGCTGGAGGGTGTCCGGATCTACGACCAGTCGGGGCAGGCGCTCTTCGTCGGCCTCGACCCGCTGATGGACGGCCGCACCCCCGACCTCCCGGTGCGCCCCGACGACGGTCTGCCGAACGTCGCCGCAGACGTCTTCCCCCTGACCTGGCCGGGCCACGACGCGTGGCAGGACCCGGGCTTCGGCTGGACGCCACCACTGACCCTGCCGCCTTTGGCCGGGACGACCGGGGTCCCGACGCCGTCGGCGAGTGCCAGCCCGTCCCCGAGCGCCTCGCCCAGTGCCTCACCGAGCGCGAGCAGCACGCCGTAGCACGTGCGTCGGCCCCCAGCGGCAGGGGCGGCGAGAGGGCGAGGTCACGGCATACAGTGGCCTCGCCCCCGTGGCCCAACTGGCAGAGGCAGGCGACTTAAAATCGCCACAGGTACGGGTTCGACCCCCGTCGGGGGCACCCCCGACCTGCGGCGGACACTTCCGGACCCGCCATTTGCACGATACGTGACCGGATCACTTGCGGGTCGCCCGCTTCGCCTCCGAGGTGGGGATCCGCAACAAGTCGGCGAACGGGTGGCGGGTCGTGGCGGGCGGGAACGTCGAGCGCGCGCCACACGTCTACGCTGGTAACACGTGCGGTGACGACACCGCCATGACCGTCACGGAGGAACGATGGCCAGCAACCCGGCCTTCAACCGCATCGAGAAGGACGTCCAGGACGGCTATGCCGGCTTCGGCGGCCCCGGCGCCAGCGCCGCCCAGCAGTCCGCCGCGGCCCAGGCCGCCACGGCCGGGATGAGCGCCCAGCAGCTGCAGGACCTGTACAACCAGCCCTCCGCCGGGCCGGTCGACACCCGTCGCGTCACCATGGACGACGTCATCATGAAGACGCTCGCCCTCTTCGCGATCGTGCTCGTCACGGCCGCCGGCGGCTGGGCCGTCTCGGCGAACAACCCCGCCGCCGGCTCCGCCATCTGGATCGGCGGCATGATCGGCACCCTGGTCATCGGGCTGGTCATCGCGTTCAAGAAGACGCTCAGCGTCCCGCTGATCCTGCTCTACGCCGTCGTCGAGGGCCTGTTCATGGGGGCCGTCAGCCAGTTCTTCAACGTGGCGTACCCCGGCATCGTCGGCCAGGCGGTCCTCGCAACGTTGGCGACCTTCGCAGGCATGTTCCTGGCCTACAAGTTCGGCCTGATCAAGGTCACCGCCAAGTTCCGCCGGATCATGACGATGATGATCTTCGGTTACGTGATCTTCGCGATCGTCAACTTCATCTTCGCGGCCTTCTGGAGCGACTCGCCGTTCGGCTTCGGCGGCACCGGTGGGTGGGGCATCGCGATCTCGATCTTCGCCGTCGGCCTGGCGTCGTTCACCCTGGCACTCGACTTCGACTCCATCGAAGGAGCGATCCGCACCGGCGCCCCGCAGAAGTACTCGTGGCTCCTCGCGCACGGCCTGATCGTGACCCTGGTCTGGCTGTACATCGAGTTCCTGCGCCTGTTCGCCCGTCTGCGTTCGTGACGGAGCACCTCACCAACGACACCGCCGGGGCAGGTTCACCTGCCCCGGCGGTGTCGTCTGTGTCGCCGGATGCCGCGGGCGCCGGCGCCGACGTCGTCGCCCCCGAAGCGCGCGTCGAGCTCGACCGGATCCGCCGCCGCTGGGCCGAGCTCCCGCTCGACCGTGCCGAGTCCCGGATGCCGGTGCTCCGCCGCCTCCTCGCCGACCTCGCCCCCCGCTCGTTCCCACTGATTGCGGATCACCCACCGAGGGCCGCCGCGGAACGGCCCGGCGAGGTGGGCGATCCGCAATCAGTCGTGCCGGACCTCGGGCCGGCCGTCGTCGTGGATCAGCTCAGCGTGCTCGTCTGGGACGCCTACGCGACCGGGCGCGGCGACGGCATCCCGGGGCTGCTCACCAGCGCGCGAAGGGAACTGGGCTGACCGGGGAACCGACCCGAGCGATCTGCCCTGCGCGCAACTGACCACCGGCCTGCCCACGGGACTACGTTTCGGGGATGGCCGACAGCGATGTTCGACCCGGTGGACCCGATCCTGACGTGGTCATCGTCATGGGGGTGTCCGGGTCCGGGAAGTCGACGGTGGCGAAGGGGCTGTCCACCGTACTCGGCTGGGAGTTCGCCGAGGGTGACGCCTTCCACCCCGAGGCCAACGTCGCCAAGATGCGCAGCGGCACACCCCTGACCGACGAGGACCGCTGGCCCTGGCTCGGGGCCATCGGTGACTGGATCTCGGCCAAGGAGGCCCGCGGTGAGTCCGCCGTCGTGACCTGCTCGGCGCTGCGCCGGGTCTACCGCGACCTGCTGCGCGAGGGCCGCCCGCACGTGCGGTTCCTCCACGTCACCGCCGAGTCGGACCTCATCCTCGACCGGATGGAGCACCGCCCAGGTCACTACATGCCGCCCTCCCTGCTGCCCAGCCAGCTGGCCACGCTCGAACCGCTCGGGGACGACGAGCCGGGCGTGGCCATCACCAACGAGGGCAGCGCCGCCCAGGTCCTCGACCGGGCGCTCGCCGCGCTCGGCCACCGGAAGGAGCACGCCTGATGTCTCTCACCGCCCTCAACTCCCTCACCACCCTCCCGTTCGCCGAAGCACCACCCGTGTACGCCGGGAACGCGCAGCTGATCCTGGCGTGCGTGCTCGGCATCCTCGCCGTGGTCGTGCTCATCACCTGGGGCAAGGTGCACCCCTTCCTCGCCCTGATGCTGGGCTCGGCCGTGCTCGGCGTGGTGGCGACGATGCCACCGGGCGACACCGTGACGAGCTTCGTCGCCGGGTTCGGTGCGACCGCCGGAGCTGTCGGCATCCTCATCGCGCTCGGGTGCGATGGTCGGCAAGCTGCTCGAGGACTCCGGCGGGGCCAACCGGATCGTCGCCTCGATGGTCGGCCGGGTCGGCCCCGGTGGGCTGCCCTGGGTGATGGCGGCGATCGCGGCCATCCTCGGCCTGCCGCTGTTCTTCGAGGTCGGCGTCGTGCTCCTCGTGCCGGTCGTCGTGCTGGTGGCGCAACGCACCGGGGTGTCGCTGATGAAGATCGGCATCCCGGCGCTGGCCGGCCTGTCGGTGCTGCACGGGCTGGTGCCGCCGCACCCGGGGCCGCTGACGGCCATCGGGCTGCTGAACGCCGACCTCGGGCGCACGCTCATCTTCGGCATCCTCATCGCGATCCCGACGGTGATCGTGGCCGGGCCGATCCTGGCGCGGTACGTCGACCGGTGGGTCCCGAAGTCGGCCGACGACATCGCCCTGTTCGGGGTGGGCTCGCGGGCCGGGGAGCCCGGCCTGGCCGCCGGGCGGACCGACGCCCGCGCGGCGGCGGGGGACCACGACGTCGACGTCCCGGGAGACGGCGGGGTTGCCGTCGACACCCGTGCCGACGGCGTCGGGCAGGGCGACGGCACGTCCGACTCGGCACTCTCGGGTACCGACCGACCGGGCGAGGGTCGCCCGGGCGAGACAGGATTCGACTGGGCCGACGAGCCGCTGGCGCCGGGTCGCAAGCGGGTCGGCTTCGCGCCCGCCATCATCGGCATCACCCTGCCGGTGATGCTCATGCTGCTCGACGCGATCACCAAGATCGTCGTCACCGACGAGGAGGCCGGCGTCCGCAAGACCATGGACTTCATCGGCACCCCGATCGTCGCCCTGCTCATCGCGGTGATCTACTGCTACTTCGCGCTCGGGTTCGGCTCCGGCCTGAGCAAGGGCCAGGTGAGCGACTCGGTGGGGTCGGCGCTGCCGGGTGTCGCGAGCATCATCCTGATCGTCGCCGCCGGCGGCGGGTTCAAGCAGACCCTCATCGACGCCGGCGTCGGCAACGTCATCAAGGACTGGGCCGAGGGCGTGAGCATCTCCGTGCTCGTGCTCGGCTGGCTGGTCGCCGTGCTCATCCGGCTCGGCACCGGGTCGGCCACGGTCGCCACCATCACCGCGGCCGGCATCGTGGCGCCGCTGGCCCCGACCCTGTCGGCCAACCACCTGGCGCTGCTGGTGCTGGCCATCGGCTGCGGGTCGCTGTTCTTCTCGCACGTCAACGACGCCGGCTTCTGGCTGGTGAAGGAGTACTTCGGCCTGACGGTCGGCGAGACGATCAAGTCCTGGTCGGTGATGGAGACCGTGATCTCGGTGTTCGGCTTCGCCCTCGTGATGCTGGTCAGCGTCCTGGTCACCTAGCGCCCGACCCCACTCGTCGTCACACGGTTTCGCGCCTCGGCGAAACCGCGCAGTCGCACGAAGTCGGGGCGGCGGGGTCAGGAGCCGCTCGACGACGATCGCCATGCCCTGGCCGCCACCGACGCACATCGTCTCGAGGCCGAACTGGCCGTCGCGCGACTGCAGCCCGTTGATCAGCGTCGTCATGATCCGGGTGCCGGTCGACCCGAACGGGTGGCCCAGCGCGATCGCGCCGCCGTGCACGTTGAGCTTGTCGAGGTCCATGCCGAGGTCGTCGGCGCTGGGCAGCACCTGCGCCGCGAACGCCTCGTTGATCTCGTAGAGGTCGATGTCGCCGATCGACAGGCCGGCTCGCGACAGCGCCTGCTTCGACGCCTCGACCGGCCCGAGGCCCATGACCTCCGGAGACAGCCCGGACACCCCGGTCGAGACGATCCGGGCCAGCGGGGTGAGGCCCAGCTGCTGCGCGCGCACGTCGCTCATGACGACCACCCCGGAGGCGCCGTCGTTGAGCGGGCAGCAGTTGCCGGCGGTGATGGTGCCGTTCTCGCGGAACACCGGGTTGAGCCCCTGCACCGCCTCCAGGGTGACCCCGGCCCGCGGGCCGTCGTCACGCGAGACCACGGTGCCGTCGGCCAGCGTGACCGGCAGGATCTCGCGCGCGAAGAACCCGTCGGCGATCGCCTTCTCGGCACGGTTCTGGCTCGTGACGCCCCAGTCGTCCTGGCGCTGCCGCGAGACCCCGCGCGAGGTCGCCACGTTCTCCGCGGTCTGGCCCATGGCGAGGTAGACGTCGGGCAGCAGGCCGTCCTCGCGCGGGTCGGTCCACGTCGCGTTGGTGCGGGCGGTCTCGGCGCTGCGAGCCGCAGCATCCGCGAACCGGGGGTTCTGCGCCTCGGCGTCACTGCCGCCCGCTCCGGCGAAGCTGGTGTACTTCGAGACGCACTCGACGCCGCCGACCAGGAAGGTGTCGCCCTCGCCGGCCTTGATCGCGTGGAACGCCATCCGCATGGTCTGGGTCGAGCTGGCGCAGAACCGGTTCACGGTCGCGGCCGGGAGGTGGTCCATGCCGGCGAGCACGGCGATGACGCGGGCCAGGTTCGACCCGTGGGCGCCGCTGGGGTCGGCGCAGCCCCAGTAGAGGTCGTCGATCGTCTCGGGGTCGAGGGCGGGCAGCTTCTCGAGCAGACCGCGCACGACCTGCTCCGACAGGTCGTCCGGCCGGATGTCCTTCAAGGACCCCTTGAACGCGCGGCCGATGGGGGTGCGGGCGGTGGCGACGATGACGGCTTCGGTCACGGGGGCTCCTGAGATGGGGACGACGGCCTTGGACCGCGCACGTCGTCGTGACGACCACTAAGCGCTCGCTCAGTGCAGGGTCCAAGGGTATGCCGGGTCGGCGCCGCGTGGGCTGTGGCCTCGGTCTCGCCACTGGGGCTGCCGCAGCGGCCGGTCATCCGACAGGATGAGGTCATGGAAACCACCACGCGCAGCCTCGCATCGTCAGGGTCGCCGTACGAGGCCAGCGTGGGGTTCTCCCGCGCCGTCCGCGTCGGCGGTCAGATCGCCGTGTCGGGTACCGCCCCGATCAATGCCGACGGTCACGTCAGCGTCGACCCCGCCTCGCAGGCGCGACGCTGCTGGGAGATCGCCCTCGCTGCGCTCGCCGAGCTCGGCGGCCGCCCCGAGGACGTCATCCGCACCCGCCACTTCATCACCGACGGCGATGCCGAGGTCGTCGACGCGATCTCGTCGGTGCACGGCGAGATCTTCGGGGAGATCCGCCCGGCCAGCACCATGGTCGTCGTCGCCGGCCTGATCGACCCGCGCTGGAAGGTCGAGGTCGAGCTCGACGCGGTCGTCGTCGAGTAGTCCCGGCTTTCTCGCCCGGTGCGGCAACGTTCACCGTCGCACCGGAACAGTTCCGGCGCGATGCTGAGGTTCCCCGGTGAAGGCTCGGCTCAGGCCGGGGCCGCGGGTGCCGCGTCGTCGGTGCTCGCCGGCTCGCCCTCGGTCGCGACCGGGGTGTCCTCCGGCGGCGGCACGTCGTCGTGCCGGCGCCGCAGGGTGACCGCCCAGCGGCCGCGCGGGCCGCGCGACTGACCCGCGATCTCGGTCGGCGCCACCTCGGTGCCCGGCTCCTTGACGGCGTGCCCCGCCGCCACCGCGACCGGCCCGATGCCCTCGCCACGGCGCGCCTCGGGGGCCCGGTCGGCGGTGTCCGCGCCCCAGACGCCCAGGGCGGCGCACACGCTCGGCAGCAGTGCCGCGGCCGCTCGTGCGTAACCGGCCGCCGACGGGTGGAACCGGTCCTTGCTGAACATCACGTGCGGTGACTCCGCGAACTCGGGCCCGATCAGGTCGCCGAGCGACACGGTGCGACCGCCGGCCTCGACCACCGCGACGGTCTGCGCCGCGGCGAGGTCGCGCGACCAGCGCTTCATCAGCGAGCGCAGCGGCTGGCGGATCGGCTGGATGGTGCCGAGGTCGGGACACGTTCCGACGACGACCTCGGACCCCAGGGCGCGGATCCGACGAACGGTCTGTTCGAGGTGGCGCACCGAGGCGCTGCGCTCGATGCGGTGCGTCACGTCGTTGGCGCCCACCATGATGAGCACGACGTCGGGCCGCATGACGTCCTCGAGCGAGTTCGCGAGCTGGCGCTCCAGGTCGCTGGACTCGGCACCCACGACGGCGCGGTTGGTCAGCCGCACCCGCCGCCCGGTCAGCGCCGCGACGCCGCTGGCGATGATCGCCCCGACGGTCTCGTGGGCGGCCTCCGTGCCCACCCCGGCCGCCGAGCTGTCGCCGAGCACCACGATGTCGTAGGGCTCGCCGCGGCCGGACCCGTAGATGCCGTTGTCGTCGGGGGAGTCGTCGAAGGCCGTGCCGATGATCCGGCGCGCCAAGGCCGCCTCGGCCTTGATGACCCCCCAACCGGCCGCCCCCAGGGCAGCACCGATCGCCGCGATCCCGCCGCCGCCGTAGGCCGCGGTGGCCGCGATCTTGCGGGCTCGCCGTGCCCGTCCCATCCGCTCACGTCCTCTCGGTCGGTCTCCCACGGTAACGCGACCGCGCCCGCGCCCGTTCCGCTTCGGTGCTCCCCGGCATACGGTGGGCGCCGTGGGCGTGAGCGTGGGTGACCGGGGCGTCATCCTCGCCGTCGTGGGGGATGACGACACGGCCGTCGCGCTCGCCTCCGGCGGGCTGCCGGTGCTCGGCACCCCGCGCCTGCTCGCCTGGTGCGAGGCGGCCACCTGCCGAGCTCTCGAGGGTCGGCTGCCGCCGGGGTCGTCGAGCGTCGGAACGTCGGTGCGGCTGGAGCACCTCGCGGCGAGCAGGGTCGGGGAGCAGGTCACCGTCGTCGCGGTGGTGGCGTCCGCCCAGGGACGCCACCTCGGCTTCGAGGTCGAGGCGACGGATGCAGTCGGGACCGTCGTCGGCCGCGGCACCATCGAGCGCGTCGTCGTCGACGACGAGCGCTTCCTCGCCCGGCTCGGGGGCCAGCGGACCTAGCGGACCTCGCCGACCTGGCGGACCGGCTTGCGGGCCTGCAGGGTGTACGACAGCGGCAGGCGCTCCGCCTCGTCGACCAGGCGCCACTCGTCGAGGTCGCCGTCGCGAACCATCCGGCCGGGCAGGGCGTCCCAGGGCACGCTGCGGTGCTCGGCGAACCCGGTGACCTCGAACCCGCGGGACAGCAGGGCGGTCAGGATCTCGCCGATCCCGTGGTTCCAGGACAGCTGGCGGGTGTTGACGAACTCGTGGTCGTTCTCGACGTAGGTGCCCTCCTCCTCCATGTCGATCGGCTCGGGCGTCTCGAAGTAGGGGTAACCGATGGTGAGCCCGTCGGTGCGCGTCTCGTCGACGGCCCACATCATCGGGTGGCCCTCGCGGACGAAGAGCCGGCCGCCGGGCTCGAGCAGGTCGTCGACGACGCCGGCCCAGCGGTCGATGTCGGGCAGCCAGCACAGCGCGCCGATGCCGGTGTACACGAGGTCGAAGGTGCGACCGTGCAGGGCGCTGCGGTGCGGAGTAGGTGTCGGCCTCGACGTACTCGACGTCCGCGCCCGCGTCGGTCGCGAGGCGCCGCGCCTGCGCCAGCGACACCGGCGACAGGTCGAGCCCGGTCATCCGCGCCCCGAGCCGGGCCAGCGACAGCGTGTCGGTGCCGATGTGGCACTGGAGATGGATGCCGGTCAGCCCGGTCACGTCGCCGAGCAGCGGTCGGTCGAACCGCACGACGTCGCTGAGGTGGCCGGGGTCGGTGACGTACCGGTCGAACCCGTACTCGGCGCTGGCGGCGTGCACGGCGGCGCGCTCGTCCCAGTTGAGCCGGTTCACCTCGAGGTAGTCGTCCATGGTGGCCATCGTCGCCGATCGTGGGCTCGGGCGCTTCGTGATTTCGGGTGGCCGAGGCCCCCCGGCCCCCGTGCAAGGATGGGCCGGTGAAGTTCGCGGAGCACATCGTCGACCTCGTCGGAGACACCCCCCTCGTCAAGCTGAGCTCGGTGACCGAGGGCATCGCGGCGACGGTGCTGGCCAAGGTGGAGTACCTCAACCCGGGCGGGTCGGTGAAGGACCGCATCGCGCTGAAGATGGTCGAGGCCGCCGAGGCCTCCGGTGAGCTGAAGCCGGGCGGGGTCATCGTCGAGCCGACCTCCGGCAACACCGGCGTCGGGCTGGCCCTGGTCGCCCAGCGTCGGGGCTACTCGTGCATCTTCGTCTGCCCCGACAAGGTCTCCGAGGACAAGCGCAACGTGCTCAAGGCCTACGGCGCCGAGGTCGTGGTCTGCCCGACCGCCGTGCCGCCGGACCACCCGGACTCGTACTACTCGACGTCCGACCGGCTGGTGCGTGAGACCCCCGGTGCCTGGAAGCCCGACCAGTACTCCAACCCCAACGGCCCGCTGTCGCACTACGAGACCACCGGCCCGGAGATCTGGCGCGACACCGACGGCCTCGTCACCCACTTCGTCACCGGCGCCGGCACCGGCGGCACCATCTCGGGCGCCGGTCGCTACCTGCGTGAGGTCTCCGCCGACCGGGAGGGCGGGCGCGTGCGGATCGTCGCGGCCGACCCCGAGGGCTCGGTCTACTCGGGTGGCAGCGGCCGCCCGTACCTCGTCGAAGGTGTCGGCGAGGACTTCTGGCCGTCCGCCTACGACCCCGCCCAGGTCGACGACGTCGTGGCCGTCTCCGACGCCGAGTCGTTCGAGATGACCCGCCGGCTGGCCCGCGAGGAGGGCCTGCTCGTCGGCGGATCGTGCGGGATGGCGGTCGTCGCCGCGCTGCGCGTCGCCAAGGACCTGCCGGCGGATGCCGTCGTCGTCGTGCTGCTGCCGGACTCCGGCCGCGGCTACCTGTCCAAGATCTTCAACGACGACTGGATGCAGTCCTACGGCTTCCTGCGCACCGACGGCGGGCGCACCGTCGGGGACGTTCTGCACGCCAAGGCGGGCGACATCCCGGCCCTGGTGCACACCCATCCGACCGAGACCCTGCGCGACGCCATCGAGATCCTGCGCGAGTACCACGTGTCGCAGATGCCGGTGGTCAACGCCGAGCCGCCGGTGATGTCCGGCGAGGTGGCCGGTGCCGTGTCCGAGCGCGACCTGCTCGAGGCGCTCTTCACCGGGAAGGCCCACCTGGCCGACTCGGTGTCGGCGCACATGAGCCCGGGCCTGCCCCTCGTCGGTTCCGGTGAGCCGATCACCACCGCACGCCACGAGCTCGAGCACTCCGACGCGGTGCTGGTCGTCGAGGACGGCAAGCCGATCGGCGTGCTCACCCGCGCAGACCTCCTGACCTTCCTCTCCGACTGACGCCGTCCGCCGAATAGCCTGGCCGCGATGTCGGGCACGTCATGTGCCCTAGATCACCTCGAATGCCTTGCTGGAGTACTCGATTCCCAGCGGGCGCCCAGTTGCGGAGGATACCGTCAGGCCGTCACCCGACCGTCGGGGGGACACTCCACATCGGGGGATCTTGTGCGTCACCTGTTCCGTGCCCTGCTCTGCCTGCCACTGGTCCTCGGAGGCGCGTTGCTGGTCGCCCCGCAAGCCACGGCGGCCTCGAGCGTGAAGATCTACTACGTGTACCCCGACTCCCCGGGGTCGGACACCGGCTCGAACACGAGCCTGAACGCGGAGTACGTCATCCTCAAGAACGTCTCGACCACGAGCCGGTCGATCACCGGGTGGACGCTGCGCGACAAGACCGGGTACACCTACAAGTTCCCGACGTTCACCCTCAAGGCCGGGGCCAAGGTCAAGATCCACACCGGCAAGGGCACCGCCTCGTCGACGGACCGCTACTACGGGCGCACGTGGTACGTCTGGAACAACACCGGCGACACCGCCTACCTCAAGAACTCCGCGGGCACGACGGTTCACACGTGCTCGTGGTCGTCCAACAAGCCGAAGTACTGCTGAGCGCATGCGTCGCGAGGTGACCGCCGCCGGGTGAGACTGGTGTCGTGGAGCACGAGCGACCCCGGTGGGAGAGCCCCGTCGAGAAGGCGATCCGCGAGGCCCAGGAGCGGGGCGAGTTCGACGACCTGCCCGGGGCCGGCAAGCCGCTGAGCGACCTCGGCGACCCGGACGACCCGATGTGGTGGCTGCGCCGGTACGCCGAGCGTGAGCACCTCGACATGACCGGCGCCCTCCCGCCCGCGCTCCAGCTGCGCAAGGAGGCCGCCTCGTACCCCGAGTCGCTGGTCGACCTGCGCACCGAGGCCGCCGTGCGCCACGTGCTGGAGGACTTCAACACCCGGGTCCGGCGCGACCGGCTGCGCCCGCCCGACCCGGGGATGCCGCAGCTGCTCGCCCCCACCGTCGACGTCGACGCGATGGTCGAGCGATGGCGAGTCCTGCGAGCAGCCTCACAGCCCGCGCATGTTGACCCGCCGGTAACAACAGGAGAGGCTCGACCCGGGCGCCGCTGGTGGCGCCGCCGGCGGTGAGCCGAGACGGATGCCGGCGCACGGCATCCGTTCGACGCCACCAGCCCGACGCGACCTGAGACCGACGACGAAGAGGGCCGATGAGCGAGTACCCCCACCTGCTGGCGCCGCTGGACCTGGGCCACGTGACGCTGCCGAACCGGGTGGTCATGGGCTCGATGCACACCGGCCTCGAGGACCACGCACGCGACTTCCCCAAGCTCGCCGCCTACCTCGCCGAGCGGGCCCGCGGGGGTGCCGGGCTCATCGTCACGGGTGGCTTCGCGCCGAACGTGGAGGGCACGCTGTACCCGATGGCGTCGAAGCTGACGACCCGGCGCGAGGCGCGTCAGCACCGCCAGGTGACGGATGCCGTGCACGAGGCCGGCGGCCGGGTCGCCCTCCAGATCCTCCACGCCGGGCGCTACGCGTTCACGCCGTGGTGCGTCGCGCCGTCCGCCGTGAAGAGCCCGATCAGCAGGTTCAGCCCCCGTGCGCTGTCCGATCGTGGCGTGCGCCGCCAGATCAACGCCTTCGCCCGCGCCGCCCGGCTCGCGCGCGAGGCCGGGTACGACGGCGTCGAGGTCATGGGGTCCGAGGGCTACCTCATCAACCAGTTCCTCGCCCCGCGGACCAACAAGCGGATCGACGCGTGGGGTGGCAGCCCGCAGAAGCGGCGCCGCTTCGCCGTCGAGACCGTGCGCGCGGTGCGCGAGGCGGTCGGGAGCGACTTCATCGTCATCTATCGCATCTCGGTGCTCGACCTCGTCGACGAGGGCCAGACCTGGGACGAGGTGACCGCGCTCGCCGCCGAGGTCGAGGAGGCCGGCGCCAGCATGCTCAACCTGGGCATCGGCTGGCACGAGGCCCGGGTGCCCACCATCGTCACCTCGGTGCCGCGCGCGGCGTTCACGTCGTACGCCGCGCGGCTCAAGGAGCACGTGTCGGTGCCGGTCGTCGCCACCAACCGGATCAACATGCCCGACGTCGCCGAGTCGGTGCTCGCCGGTGGAGCCGACCTCGTCTCGCTGGCCCGGCCGTTCCTCGCCGACCCCGAGTGGGTGCGCAAGGCGGCCGAGTCGCGGGCCGACGAGATCAACACCTGCATCGCCTGCAACCAGGCGTGCCTGGACCACACCTTCGTCAAGAAGCGCGCCACCTGCCTGGTCAACCCGCGGGCCGCGCACGAGACCGAGCTGGTGATCGGGCCGACCCGCACCGTCAAGAAGGTCGCCGTCGTGGGCGCCGGACCGGCCGGGCTCGCCGCCGCGACGACGCTGGCCGACCGCGGCCACGAGGTCGAGCTGTTCGAGGCGCGCGACCACGTGGGCGGCCAGTTCGACATCGCGATGCGGATCCCCGGCAAGGAGGAGTTCGCGGAGACGATCCGCTACTTCACCCGCCGCCTCGACCTGTCCGGGGTCAAGGTGCACCTCGGACGCCGGGTCGACGCCGACGAGCTCGTCGACGCCGGATTCACCGAGGTCGTCGTCGCCACCGGGGTCGTGCCGCGGATGCCGGCCATCCCGGGCATCGAGCACCCGATGGTCATGACCTATGCCGAGCTGGTCCGCGGTGAGCGCACCGCCGGTGCCCGGGTGGCCGTCGTCGGCGCCGGCGGCATCGGTGTCGACGTCAGCGAGTTCCTCACCAACGAGCACTCCACCACCCTCGACGTGGACGCCTGGAAGGCCGAGTGGGGCGTCGGTGACCCGGCCGAGACCCGTGGCGGGCTGACAAGGCCGCGGCCCGAGCCGAGCCCGCGCCAGGTGGTGCTGCTGCAGCGCAAGTCGAGCTCGATCGGCAGGGGGCTGGGCAAGACCTCGGGCTGGGTGCACCGGGCCGCGCTCAAGGCCAAGGGCGTCGAGCAGGTGACGGGTGTCTTGTCGTACGACCGGATCGACGACGAGGGCCTGCACGTGACCGTCGCCCTGGGCCAGGGGCAGGGCGCGGGCGCCGACGGGCCCGCCACCGAGCAGCGCACGTACGCCGTCGACAGCATCGTCGTGTGCGCCGGCCAGGAGTCCGTGCGCACCGTCGCCGACGCCCTCGAGGAGCGCGGCCTGACCGTGCACCTCATCGGCGGGGCCGAGGTCGCCGCGGAGCTCGACGCCAAGCACGCCATCCGCCAGGGCACCGAGGTCGCCACCCGCATCTGACAACCCGACTCATTGCGGATCAGCCACCTTCGGAGCCCCGTGTGGGGGCACCGGAGGTGGCCTTTCCGCAATGAGTCGCGGGTGGGGGAGTCAATGGCAGCGGCCTGCGGGGCCTGGCCGGCCGTCACCCGGGGGTCGTGGATGCAGAGCGCGCCCGGTCACCCGCGCGCGCTGCGGATCAGGATCCGCGCGAGGGCGACGTTCGCCCCGGCGGAGAGGGCCGCGCCGCCGATGGTCACGACGTCCGGGAACTCGCCCGACGCGAGCACGGTACCGACCAGCAGGGCCGCCGGCACCCACAGCGGGGCCAGGCGAGTGCGCACGAGCGCGCCGATCCACACGACGGTCGACACGGCCCCGAGCGCGACCGCCGGCACGACGAGGGCCGCGAAGAGACCGTTCTGCTGGAACGCGGTGTAGCTCTCGACGGCGGACGCCGGCACCGTCCCGTCGAGCACCATGGAGGCCACGAACGACCGGAAGCCGGCCTGCGCCCACAGACCGAGGCCGGACAGCGACATCGTGACGACGAGGAGGGCGGCGAGGCGCGGCATCCGGGGACGCAACAGGCGGCCGACACCGAGCGCGGCCGGGATCGCCAGCGCGCCGGCCAGCGTGAGGAAGGCGGTGGCGAGCAGGTAGCGCCCGGGTGCGGCCGCCACGGACGCGAGGAAGACGGCCGGCTCCTCGCGGGGCAGCACGGCCGGCTCGACGAGGAACCAGGCGGTCATCGCGATGGGGCCCGCGACCATCGCGGCGGCCAGGCCCCGGACACCGCTGCCGGGGGCGTCCTGGGACGCGGTGGCCTCGGGGGACGGGCCGGCGACGTCGCCGGCCCAGCGGCTGACCGGTCCGCGGGACGTGGTCGGGGTGGCGGTGCTGGTGGGGGTGGTGATGGGGGACATCTGGCTTCTCCTTGGGATGGGCACCGGACCTCCCGGTGCGTCATGGACACGCTCGCGGGCCGGGCGTCCCGTCGTCAGCAGACGCCGCGTCACCTCGTGTCCGGGACGACCTGCCCCGTAGCCGGCGCGATGTCCCGGGCAGGTCGGGACGGCCTGTCCCGTGACAGCGCCCCGGGTGTTGGGCACGATGGCGCCCATGCCTGAGGTGCCCGAGGGACGCGTGACGTCCGTGACGTCCGTTCC